>CAWFYB010000007.1:0-426770 GCA_963819955.1 uncultured Pseudomonadota bacterium
ACCCGGAATCCAGGAGCCAAGCATTCAAAAGTCGCCCCTGGATTCCGGGCCCGCGCCTTCGGCGCGTCCCGGAATGACAGAAAATAAAAGCGGAGGCGCCTGATGCCGCCCGCGGTGCCGCTCGCCACCTACCGGCTGCAGCTCACCAAGGCCTTCGGCTTCGACGACGCCGCCGCGCTGGTGCCCTACCTCAAGCAACTCGGCATCACGCATCTCTACGCCTCGCCCTTCCTCAAGGCCCGCCCCGGCAGCACGCACGGCTACGACATCGTCGACCACGACCGGCTCAACCCGGAGCTCGGCGGCGACGCGGCTTTCGCGCGGCTTTCCGCGGCGCTCAAAGAAAACGACATCGGTCTGATCCTCGATTTCGTGCCCAACCACATGGGAGTCGGCCATGCCGACAATGCCTGGTGGCTCGACCTGCTGGAATGGGGCCAGCGCTCGCCCTATGCGGCGAGCTTCGACATCGACTGGGACGCCATCCCGCACCGCCGCCATCCCGGCGTGCTGGCGCCGGTGCTTGCCCGCCCCTATGGCGAAGTGCTGCAGAGCGGCGAGCTGGCGATCAAATACGACGCTGAGGCAGGCAGCTTCGCCGCTTGGTATTTCGATCACAAGCTGCCAATCAATCCGCAGCGCTACGGCGAGATGCTGCGCACCCTGGTGACGGCGGCCGATGCCGCCGCCACGCCCGCCGGCCGCGCGCTCATCGCGCTGGCCGACGACTTCCGCGACCCGCGCGCACCCTCCTACCGCGAGGCGCCCGAACTTAAGCGCCACCTGGCGGCGATCGAGGGCGCCGCGCCGCTCATCGAGCGCGGGCTCATCGCCTATTCAGGCGACAACGAAGCCGGCGCCGCCGCCCTGCACCGGCTGCTCGAGCGCCAGCACTACCGCCTCGCCTATTGGCGCGTGGCGGTGTCGGCGGTGAACTACCGGCGCTTCTTCGACATCAACGATCTCGCTGGCCTGCGCGTGGAAAATCCGGCGACCTTCCGCGCCATCCATCCGCTGGTGGCGCGCCTGATCGCCGCCGGCCAATTGCAGGGCCTGCGGCTCGACCACATCGACGGCTTGCGCGACCCGGCGCAATACACCCGTCGCCTGCACCGGCTCATCAGCAAAATGCGCGGACGCACGCGCCGCGCCGGACCGTTCTATGTGGTGGTGGAGAAGATACTCGCCCCCGGCGAGCCGATGCCAAAGCTTCCCGGCGTCGCCGGCACCACCGGCTATGAATGGCTCAACGTCATTTCCCGCGTGCTGCTCGACGGCAGGGGCCTCGACCGGCTGGAGCGCAGCTGGCGCACCTTCACCGGCGAGCAGCGCAGCTTCGCCAGGATCCTCGACGCCGCCAAGCTGCGGGTGATCGATGCCATGCTGGCGAGCGAGTTCACCGTGCTGTGCGGCGCGCTGGCGCGCATCGCCGCCGGGCATTTCTCCACCCGCGATTTCACCATCGACCGCCTGCGCGCGGCCTTGCAACTTTACGTGCTCGAATTCCCGGTCTACCGTAGCTACGTGACCGACGCCGGCGCGTCGATGGGCGACCGCGCGCTGATCGAAGCGGCAATCGCGCGGGCGCGAGCGCGCTGGCAGGGACCCGATCCGCAGATTTTCGATTTCCTGCGCGACGCCATCACGATCGATCTCGCCGCCAATGCCGGCTACAGCGCGCCGCGCGTGCGCAACTTCGCCCTCAAGCTGCAGCAATTCACCGGCCCGTTGATGGCCAAGGCGGCGGAGGATACCGCCTTCTACCGCTACCACCGGCTGCTGGCGCTCAACGAGGTGGGCGGCGAGCCGGCGGCGCCCGCGCTGTCGCTCGAGGAGTTTCACGCGCTGCAGCGCCAGCGCGCGGAAGCTTCGCCCGCGGGGATGACTGCCACATCTACACACGACACGAAGCGCGGCGAGGACGCCCGCATGCGCATTCTGGCGCTGGCGGAGCTGGCGCAGGAATGGGACGCGGCGGTGCAGAGCTGGCGCGAAATGAACGCGCCGCTGGTGAGCCAAGCCGAGGGAAAACGCAGCCCCTCGATCGGTCATGAATATATGCTCTATCAGGCGCTGATCGGCGCCTGGCCGGGCGCGGCCGACCAGGATTTTACCGCGCGCATGCAGGCCTATGCGCTGAAGGCGGCGCGCGAGGCCAAGCAGGAGACCAGCTGGAACAGCCCGGACGAGGCTTACGAGCAAGCCTTGCAGGTTTTCGTCGGCAAGCTGCTCGACGCCGATGTCTCGGCGCGCTTCTTGGAATCCTTCGCCGCGTTCGCCGCACGCACCGCGCTGCTCGGCGCCCTCAACAGTTTGTCGCAGCTCGCCTTGAAGGCGCTCACGCCCGGCGTGCCGGATTTCTATCAGGGCACGGAGCTCTGGGACTTATCATTGGTCGATCCCGACAACCGCCGCGCCGTCGACTTCGCCCTGCGCCGGCGCGAGCTGGCCGGCGGCACGCAAGACTGGCGCGGCCTCGCCGCCCATTGGCCCGACGGCCGCGTCAAGCTCGCGCTGACGCGCGCGCTGCTGCGGCTGCGGCACGACTTCGACGATCTCTTTCAATACGGGTCTTATGAAGCGCTTGCAGTGACGGGTGCCCATGCCGAGCACGTCATCGCCTTCGCGCGTACGCTCAAGCGCCAGCGGCTCGTCATCGCCATCGGCCGGCATTTCTGTCCGCTCACCGACGCCGGGCGGCAATGGCCCTCGCAATGGGAGGGCGCCGTCGCGCGGGACAATGCAGGCCCTTACGAATATCTGATCGGCAGCGAGCCCCGCCTCCGCACGCACACGCTACCGCTCGCCGAGCTGTTTAGGGATTTGCCGGTAAGCGTGCTGCGCCGGGTTTGAGCTACTTCTCCGGATAGCTCGCGATCATGTCGAGCTCGACGCGCGCGCCCGGTGTCGACAATTGATTGACGCAAACCGTGGTGCTCGCCGGCGTCCAGTCGCCGAAATATTCCGCCAGCACCGCCACCATGCCGTCCATGTCGCGCATGTCGGTCAGATACTTCGTCACCTTCACCACGTCGGTCCAGGTCAGGCCCTCGTGGTCGAGGATGCTCTTGACGTTCTCCATGGCGAGCCGCGTCTGCGCCTCGATGGTGACCGGATGATTGTGTTCGCTGAGCACGTGCGGGTGCTTGTGGTAGAGCGGCGAGGGCGTGGCGCCCGAGATGAACAGCAGATCGCCCGGCGCCGTCACGCGGATGGCCGGCGCATAGGGCATGTCCGGCTTGCGCGCGGGCAAGGTCTGGATTTCGCCGAGCGCGGGGTTCGTCGGCGAGCTTTTGAAGGCGGGGCGGCGCCTATTCATGCGGCTCATCTAGCCGCAATCGCGCGCCTTGCGCAACGCTTCACGCCTTCGGATAGCCGACCGTCTGGCAGAAGGTGACGAATTGCCCGCTGCCGAGCTGCATCGCCGCTTCCAGCTTCTTGTAGGGCACCGCGCCGCGGAACACGCTGGCCAGCCCCTCGGATGCACAGAACAGATAGACGTTCTGCCCGATGAAGCCGGTGTCGACCGAGGCGAACAGCCGGCGGTCGCCGGGCGACACATCGTGCATGCGCTCGCCATGCGCCACGTAAATGAGATTGAGCGGCGCGCCGCCGACGAAATCCTGCATGCCGGTCAGGGCGCGGATGTCGGCGGGCGAATGCTGCTGCAAGCGCATGCGCCTTGGGGTCGTAGAACCAGACGCCGTCGGCCATGGCGGCGTAGACGTCGATCACCATGATGTGCCGCCAATAGGGCGCGGTGCGGTCGCCCGAGGGGCGGTTGATGCCGAAGGCCGCCCACAAGAGATCCGACAGCACCTGCGGCGGCAGCGGCCGCTCGGCATAGGCGCGCGTCGAATGGCGCAGCTTGAGCGCCTGCATCAGCGGCATGCCGCCGCTCGTCTTGGGCGGCGGCAGCGTCACGGTCTTCGGCGCGGCCGACGCCAGACCGGTGGTGCCGGCGAGCACCGCCGCCGAGATGAGGCCGGCGCCGGCTTGTCGTCGCGTGAACATGGGGGCGTTCCTCCAGTAGCCGCAGGTCAGGTTGAAAGTCTAGCCCGCGCCAACCGCCCCGCCTTGACGAGGATCAATCCCGCGCCCGCGCCCGCGCGCGGGCGGCGGCTATAAACGCCGCGTAACTCCAGGTGAGATGGCGGGCCGAGGTCTGCGCGCCGCTTGCCCGGTCGACCTGCTCGGACAGCGCGCCGTCGGCCGGCGTCAGCGCGCGCACCGTCGCCATGAAGGCGTCGCCGCGCGCAAGCAGCGCGGCGCGGTCCGCTCCGCCATGCCGCGCGCGCCGGTAATAGAGCGCGGCCGCGGCCAGCGTGGTCGCATACCAGGCGCCGCCGCCGAAATAGCGGTCGCCCTTGTAGCGGCCGAGCGCCGGCGCCGCTCGTCCGCGGTTGATGGGGAATTCGCGCGCGAAAAAGTCCTCGATCGCGCTTTGCGTCTTGTGCAGGCGCGGGTCCAGCGCGCTGTGCGGCCCGTCCGGCAGATCGGCGTCGAGCACGGCGAGCAATTGCGCCGCGTCGATCAAGTCGTCGGCGTGCTTGCCCTTTGCAGGCCACATCGCCGTGTAGACCTGATGCTGCTGCGACCAATGCCGCTCCAGGCCGGCGCGCAATTTCTTTTCGGCTTTATCCCACGCGCCGGCATCCGCGGCGAAAGCGCGGCCGTGCACCAGCGCGCCGAGCTGGGCCAGCGCGACATAGTAATGCTGCGCCTTTTGCCCGGGCTCCTCCCAGGGTCCGATGCAGCGCGCGCCCGCATGGCGCAACGTGAAATCGAGATCGAGATGCAGCAGCCGCGTCAGCGCATCGCTGCGCGGCCCACCCGCCGCGAGATAGGCGAGGCACGCCAGCGCGCGCAGCGCCGGCCCGTCATATTGCGGACGCGACCAGCGGAAGATGTCGATGGTGCCGTCCGGGTTGAAGCGGGGCTCGCCGAGCAATTTGTCGCCGGCAAGCGCACGAATTTCGGAATCGGGGCGGAGGAACTTGCGGAATTCGCGCCGCGTCGTTTGACGATAGTGACTGCTTGCAAGAAATTCCGCGCCGTCGAGACCGCTCAGCGCCAGGCTGAAAGCAACGAAGTCCATAAAATGCCCGCGCCAGCGCGCGCGCTCGTCATCGGACGAAGCATCCCGCATCAAATCGGCGACGACGCGCATGACCAGCGCGGAATCGCGCAACCAGTGAAAGAAATAATCGGGCTCCGGATTCCAATCGGCGAATCGTGGGCGAAGCCAGCACTGAGCCTTTCGCAGGCACCACGACCTGGCCGAAGGCTTCGCGCCGGCGAATCAGTTGCGTCGCAGAGATCGCGCGCTCCATCGCGGCGATGCTGCACTGCGTCACACGCGCGATCCAAGCGTTGAAATCGACCTGTTCCGTCATCGGAACTCATCCATAAACGCAATTCACTTCGCATTTGCGCACAAAAAAAGTTCCAAATCGCGCGCATAGACCGTTTAGCGATTAATTGCGATTAATGCTTGCATTTCCTATATCATTGTATGATTCACGTCGCTGCTGCGAGCGCATCGCAGCAATGTTGGTCGCGGGGGACCAACAACGTTCGAAAGCAACGTGCAACAACATAACGAACGCCCAAACGGCGCGCACGCCGACTCACACATACAAAGCGACGATCTCCTCGGGGAGATCGGC
This sequence comes from uncultured Pseudomonadota bacterium, assembly GCA_963819955.1. Classification (GTDB taxonomy): domain Bacteria; phylum Pseudomonadota; class Alphaproteobacteria; order Rhizobiales; family Xanthobacteraceae; genus Pseudolabrys. The sequence goes on from CAWFYB010000007.1 coordinate 5,670, forward strand.
GGCCGGCCCGATGTGGCCGGCGCGACACCCCCCGAGTTCCAACCGCCCGCCGCCGTCTACGAAGGAAGAAGCGCGGCATCGGAGAGCCGCACGCTGCTGCGCGCGCTCTGGCATTCGGGCCACCGGCTGCGCGTCGTCCTGCTCGGCGCCGGCATCGCCGTGGTGCTGATCGGCAACATGGTCGGCCAGATCCGGCTCAATACCTGGAACGGCTCCTTCTTCGACTCGCTGGCGCAGCGCAACCTTTCCAGCCTGCTGCACGAGCTGTTGATTTTTTTCGGCATCGTCGGCGCGCTCTTGGCGCTTGTGGTCGGACAGACCTGGATGCAGCAGATGCTCAAGGTCCGCCTGCGCGAATGGCTGACCCATCATTTGCTGGATGAATGGCTGGTGGCGGGCCGCGCCTATCGGCTCGGGCTCGCCGGCCAGATCGGCGTCAATCCCGACCAGCGCATCGAAGAAGACACCCGCAAGCTCACCGACCTGTCGGCCAGCCTCGGCGTCGGCCTGTTCCAGGCCTCGCTGCTGCTGGTCAGCTTCATCAGCATCCTGTGGGCGCTGTCGGACCGGCTCATCTTCAACCTGTTCGGCTCAAGCTTCACCATCCCCGGCTACATGGTGTGGTGCGCCATCATCTACGCCGCCATCGGCTCGCTGCTCACTTGGCGCGTCGGCACGCCGCTGATCGGCCTGAACGCCGAGCTTTACGCCCGCGAGGCCGAGTTGCGCTTCGCGCTGGTGCGCGTCAACGAGAGCGCCGAAAGCATCGCGCTGTGCGGCGGCGAGCACGACGAGCGGCGCCAGCTCGACGGCACGCTCGAGCGCGTGATCTCGACCATGGGCCAGCTTTCCGGCGCGCTGTCGCGGCTGACCTGGATCACCTCCGGCTACGGCTGGATCGCCATCGTGGTGCCGATCGTGGTCGCCTCGCCGGGCTATTTCAGCGGCGGGCTGACCATCGGCGGGCTGATGATGGTGGTCGGCGCCTTCAACCAGGTGCAGTCTTCGCTGCGCTGGTTCGTCGACCAGTTCCCGTCGATCGCCGATTGGCGCGCGACCCTGCATCGCGTGAGCGCGTTCAAGGCCGCGGTCGACAAGGTCGACGCCATCGACGACGCCATCGACACCATCAAGCTCACCAGGCACCCGGACGGCAAGCTCGCCTTCGACGGCGTCAGCGTGCTGCTGTCCGACGGCCGCGTGGTCATCTCCGACGCCACGGTCGAGATCCAGCCTGGCGACCGCGTGCTGATCGTCGGCGAATCGGGCGCCGGCAAGAGCACGCTGTTCCGCGCGCTCGCCGGCCTCTGGCCCTGGGGCAGCGGCACCATCCGCCTGCCCGACCCGGAGAGCATGTTGTTCATGCCGCAGCGGCCCTATCTGCCGCTCGGCACCATGCGCGCGGCCATCACCTATCCCGATCCGCCGGACGCCTTCGAGACCGCCGAAATAACCGCGGTGGTGAAGCGGGTCGGCCTGGCGGAGTTCCTGCCGAGCCTCGATTTCGAGGGCCGGCTCGACAAGAACCTCTCGCTCGGCCAGCAACAGCTGCTCGCCTTCGCGCGGCTGCTGCTGCATCGGCCGGCCTGGGTGTTCCTGGATGAGGCGAGCTCCGCGCTCGACGAAGTCAGCCAGCGCCGGGTGATGTCGATCTTCGACCACGAGCTCGGCAACGCGACGGTGGTCAGCATCGGCCACCGGCCCGGGCTCGAGCACTTCCACACCCGCGTGCTGACGCTCATCCGCACGCCCAATGGGCGCCATGCTCGACCACACGCCGCCGCCGCCGAAGCACCACTTCTGGCCCTTCACGCGCCACGGCGCGCCGGCCGCCGGCCCCGGCTCCGCCGCCAGCCGTAGCGAGGCGAAGCGCGCGAGCGGCGGACGTTCCTGAACCGGCCGCGTTCAGGTCCGCGCCGTGCGGCGGGTAATACTGATAGAGCCAGGTCTCGGTCAGCGTCTTGTCGTCGAGACTCAGGAAGCAGCGCAGATCGACCTGCTGCTTGCCCGGCGCGTAGACGTCGAAGGCCGCCCGCCACTGCTCGGTGCCGACGATTTTGACGACGTAAGGATTGCTGACCTTGCCGCGCGAGAGGTTCACCACCGGCTTGATGTCGAAGCGCGGCGCCATGCCGGTCAGCGGTCCGCCCATGAAATCGATGACGAATTTCCAGCTGTCCTTGTCGGTGGGCGCCGGCTTGCCCGGCACGCCGCCGCGGCCGATGCGGGTCGCCACGACGCGGGCGACGTCGGTCGGCCGATGCGGGTTGTCGTTCTGCCAATACAGCTTGTAGGCCATTTTGATGGCGTCGCCGGCCTTCACCGCCCGCTTCGGCTTCCAATAGGCCACGATATTGTCGTGGATCTCGTCTTCCGTCGGGATCTCGACGAGCTGCACGGCGCCCGGACCCCATTCGCCCAGCGGCTGGACCCAGATGCTCGGCCGCCGCTCATAGAAGGCGCCGTCGTCCTGGTAGTTGGAGAAACTGCGGTCGCGCTGCATCAGGCCGAAGCCCTTGGGGTGCTCGTCGAGAAACGAATTGGTCAGCACCGTGGGCGGATCGATCAGCGGCCGCCAGATGCGCTCGCCCTTGCCGGTCCATAGCGCCAAGCCGTCGCTGTCGTGGATTTCCGGGCGCCAATCAGTGGCCTGATGCCGGTCGTTCTCGCCGAACCAATACATGCTGGTCAGCGGCGCGATGCCGAGCTGGGCGATGTCGTGGCGGATGAACAGATCGGCCTCGATCTGCATGATGGCGCCGGTCTGCTTGGTCGCGGTGATTTTATAGGCACCGGTCAGGCTCGGCCCGTCGAGCAGGGCGAAGATGGTGATTGCGCGCTGCTGCGGGTCGGGCTCGGCCAGCCAGAAATGCGAAAACCGCGGGAACTCTTCCTTGGTCGAAGCGGTGGTATTGACGGCAATGCCGCGCGCCGAGGCGCCGTACTGGTTGTCCTGACCCGAGCTGCGGAAATAGCTGGCGCCCTGGAAGGCCAGCCAGTCGGTCTGGCTGTCCGGCCCGTCCATCACCCGGAAGCCGGAAAAGCCGAGATCGGCCGGCAGCTTGGCCGCCATCGCCGGATTGGCATATTCGAAATCCTGCGCCGAATAGACCACTTCCCGGGCGGTGCCGCCGACGACGACATAGATCTTCACCCCCTGCTGGTTGAACTGGTCGACATGGAAAAGCCGCACCGGGAACGGCGAGGGGCCACCCCCGAACAGCGCCTTGCCGGCGCGGAATTTTATTTTCTGGGCCTCGTCGAAATCGATCTTGCCGACGATCGCCGGCGGCGCCTTCGGCGCCACATAGGCCTTCCCCGCCAATGCCTTGGCGGTCTGCTGCAGGCGCGCGAAATCGAACGGCTGCGGCGGTCCCAGGGCCGCGCCGGGCTCGGCGGCGGCGGCAGAATGCGGCGTCAGGGTACCGATGGCCGGTAGCGCCAAGGAGGCGCCGGCAAGCAGCAATTGGCGACGATTGAGTCTGGCCACGGCCGGACTCCGGTAGCGGCGGGTCACCGTTCTATTCCCCATGTTGGATTCGCATATCCCCATTGCCCGATATGCATTCGGGCGTACTTGCTTTCACCCCGGCTGCAACCATTTCACCCTGTAATGCATTTACGGAGAAAGCTGGGCAGTTTCGGGATTCCGAACGTCTGGCGGTTGGGTGTAGTTCCTCCGTAAAAAGGCATTTTAGTCAAATGGCCGAACACAAAAAAGACGTGAATGCAGCTAGCGTTGAGCTGATGCCGATACTCGACCAAGCAACCCCGCCGCTTTGCCCGGCTCCCATGCCGCGCCAGACCCTGGTTTTCTGGACGCCGCGCCTGATGCTGGCATCGACCCTGCGCGCCGTCAGCGAGCTCCGGCGCCCGCCGCGGGCCGTGCAGCCCGCCACCGTTTCCTTGCCGAACGCCGATGCGCCGAGATGAGGTTGCGGTTCAGCGCTGGCTGATTTTAGGGCTTGCGCTGTCGATCACCGCCGTTGCCGCCACTCGGCTGTTGGCGATCTTTCGCGTCGACGGCGTGTCGCTGCTCGAAGTGGCGCTGATCTGCGTCTTCACCCTGTTGTTTTCGCTGATCGCGATTTCGTTTTGGGTCGCCTGCGTCGGCGCCCACGCGCTGTGGACCGGCAGTCTCGACCTGCCGCTGCGTGAACCGGCGGCGGATGACGACACCGGTCGGCGACGAGCGCCCGCGCACGGTGCTGCTCGTCCCGGTCTACAATGAGAACGTCACGGAAGTCTTCGCCCGCATCCAGGCCATCCGCGAATCCTTGCGCGAAGCCGGCGCCGAAAAAACCTTCGACTTCTTCGTGCTCAGCGATTCCACCGATGCGGCCTGCCGCGCCGCCGAAGAAGCCGCCTGGCGCCGTGCGCGCGAAGACAATTGCGCGCGCATCTTCTACCGCAACCGCGCCGATAACACCGGCCACAAGGCCGGCAACATCGCCGACTTCTGCCGCAACTGGGGCGCCATGTACGACTACATGGTGGTGCTCGACGCCGACAGCCTTATGACCGGCCGCAGGCTCGCGCGTCTCGTCGCCCTCATGGACGCCAACCCGCGCACCGCGCTGATCCAGGCGGCACCCTTGCTGGTCGGCGGCGAATCGCTGTTCGCGCGCAGCCAGCAATTCGCCTCCTGGGCCTATGGCCGCATGTTCGCGGCCGGCCTCGCCAAGCTGCAGGGACCGGACGGCAATTACTGGGGACACAACGCCATCATCCGCGTGCGGCCGTTCATGGAGCACTGCGGCCTGCCGATCCTGCGCGGGCGTCCGCCGCTTGGCGGCGAAATCATGAGCCACGATTTCGTCGAGGCGGCGCTGTTGCGCCGTGCCGGCTGGGAAGTGTGGATGGCGCCCGAATTCGAGGGCAGCTACGAAACCTCGCCGCCGACGCTGATCGATCACTTAAAGCGCGACCGGCGCTGGTGCCAGGGCAATCTCCAGCACATCAGGCTCTTGTTCGCGCAAGGCCTGCACATGCCGAACCGGCTGCACATGGCGTTCGGCGCGCTGAGCTATTTGTCCTCGCCGCTCTGGCTGATGCTGATCCTGCTGTTCTCGGCGCACGCCGCAAATATCGACCGTTCGCCGGTCACCTATGTCGGCCGTTATCCGGTGCTGGCCTGGCCGATCTCGCACACGGTCGCCTTCGTCAGCATCGCCGTCGCCGCCATGCTGCTGCTCTACGTGCCGAAGATCATGGCACTCATCGTGCTGCTGCGCGACCGCGAGGCGGTGCGCGGCCACGGCGGCGCGCGCAAGCTCATCCTCAGCGTGTTCCTGGAAAGCCTGCTGTCCACTTTGGTCGCGCCGGTGTTCATGCTGTCGCACAGCTGGTTCGTGCTGAACATCCTGATCGGCCGCAACACCCGCTGGGGCGCGCAGCTGCGCCGCGGCAATACCGGGCTCGCCAACGCCATCATGGCCTTCGCCCCGCATACCGTGATCGCCCTCGGTGCGGCTTATTTGGTCTGGACCTGGACGCCGGCCGATTTCTGGTGGTACCTGCCCTTGCTGGCGGGGATGGCGACCGCGATCCTGTTCGGCTGGCTGACCAGTCTGCCTTCTATCGGCGCCGCCGCCCGCCGCGCCGGACTGTTTCTGATACCGAGTGAATCGACGGGTCTTGCAATCGTCGATAGGGTCGACGCGCTCGTCGCCGAACGCGATTCCACCAAGCGCGTTACGGCCGACATTCCCGAGGGCGAGGCGCTGCAGACGGCTTAACGCGCTTCGCTTGCAAAACAGCGTTACCCTGGCAAGCGATGTCCGATTTCATCGACGCCCTGCTCCGTCGCATGAGCCTCGCCGAAAAGGTGGGGCAATTGAACCTGCTCGCGCCCGGCGGCGGCGACACCACCGGCGCCGGCGCCGGCGCCGGCGCCGGCAACATCGAGAGCCGCATTCGGCATGGCGAAGTCGGCTTCCTGCCCGCCGGCGCGGGAATCGAGCAACTGACCCAGTGGCAAAGCATCGCGGTCGAGCAATCGCCGCACCGCATTCCGCTCATCTTCACCCTCGACGTCATCCACGGCCACCGCACCGTCTTTCCGCTGCCGCTGGCGCTCGCCTGTTCCTTCGACATGGAGCTCGTGCGCCGCACCGCGCGCGTGGCGGCGAGCGAAGCGGCGGCCGCCGGTGTTACGCTTGCCTGGGCGCCGATGCTCGACGTTTCGCGCGACGCGCGCTGGGGGCGCTGCGCCGAAAGCCCGGGCGAAGACCCGTTGCTGGGCGCGGCTTTCGCCGAAGCGATGGTCGAAGGCTATCAGCAAGACGATCTTACGCGGCCGGACACGGTGATGGCCTGCGCCAAGCATTTCGCCGGCTACGGTTTCGCCGAAGGCGGGCGCGACTACAACGCGGTCGATTTGAGCCCCTACCGCATGCACAATGTGGTGCTGCCGCCGTTCAAGGCGGCGGTCGAGGCGGGCGTCGGCGCCGTCATGGTCGGCTTCCACGATCTCGCCGGCATCCCCTGCACCGCGCACCGCGAATTGCTGCGCGATCTGCTGCGCGGCCAATGGGGCTTCGACGGGCTGATCGTGTCGGACTACACGGCGATCTTGGAGCTGGTGCATCACGGCGTCGCCGCCGACGCCAAAGAGGCGGCGCTTGCTCGCCTTCAGCGCCGGCGTCGACATCGACCTGGTGAGCGAGTGCTATTTCAAGCATCTGCCGGTGCTGGTGGCGGAGGGCCGCCTTGCCGAGAGCGAGATCGACGCCGCCTGCCGCCGCGTGCTGAAAGCCAAGCAGCGGCTCGGCCTGTTCGACGATCCATACCGGCGCCTCGACGAAGCGCGTCGGCGGAAAGTCACGCTCACGCCCGACAGCCGGCGCCTGGCGCGCGCAGCGGCGGCGAAGCGCATGCGTCTTGCTGAAGAACAACGGCGTGCTGCCGCTCGAGCGGGCCGGCACCATCGCCGTCATCGGGCCGCTGGCCGACAGCCGCGCCAATATGCAGGGCACCTGGGCGGTGGCGGCGAATCCGCAAGACAGCGTCACGCTGCTGGAGGGCATGCGCGCCGCCGGCAGGGACGCGAAAATCCTCTACGCCAAGGGCGCCAATATCGTCGACGATCGCAACATCGCGGCGCGGCTCAATGTGTTCGGCGAGACCGCGCCCATCGATCCGCGCCCGCCCGAGGAGATGATCGCGGAAGCCGTCGCGCTGGCGCGCCAAGCCGACCTGGTCATTGCCTGCGTCGGCGAAGCCAAGGAGCACAGCGGCAAATCTTCGACCCGCACGGAGCTCGGCCTGCCCGGCAGCCAGCCGCGCCTGCTGCGCGCTTTGCATGAGACCGGCAAGCCGCTGGTGCTGGTGACCATGAGCGGCCGGCCGCTCGCGCTCGAATGGGAGGACCGTCACGCCGACGCCATCCTGCATGCCTGGTTCGGCGGCAGCGAGACCGGCCACGCCGTCGCCGACCTCTTGTTCGGCGCCGTTAGCCCGTCCGGCAAGCTTGCCATGAGCTTCCCGCGCAGCGCCGGGCAATGCCCGATCACCTACGCCGAGCCGCCCACCGGCCGGCCGCGCGACAAGATCGGCGTCGACGTTGCGGGCGACGAAGAACGCGACGCCCAGGGCGTCCGCGTGTTCCGCAAATTCACCACGGCCTGCCGGCTGGAAGGCCCGTATACCCCGCTCTATCCGTTCGGCTACGGCCTTTCCTACAGCGCGTTCGAATACGGCGCGCTCGATCTCGACAAGACGGCGCTGCGGGGCGAGCGCGACACGCTCACCGCCGGCGTGGCCGTGCGCAACGCGGGTGCGCGCGTAGCCGAGGAAATCGTGCAGCTTTACATCGGCGACCCGGTCGCCAGCCGCTCGCGCCCGCTGCGCGAGCTGAAGGGCTTCCGTAAGATCATGCTCGCGCCCGGCGAGCAGCAGCGCGTTGCCTTCACGATCGCCGCTTCCGATCTGCGCTTCTTCCGTGCCGATCGCCTCGCCGCGCCCGCGCACGTGTTCGAGCCGGGAACATTCATCATTCAGATCGGTTCAAGCTCGCAGACGCTGGCGGCGGCACGCATCGAATGGTGCGCGGACACATGACCGGCATCGGCGAAGCGGCCAGCACGACGCGTCTCTCCGACGACGAACTGCTCGACCTGGTGCAGCGGCAGACGCTTGGCTACTTCTGGGACTTCGCGCATCCGGCGAGCGGCATGGCGCGCGAGCGCAGCAATCCGGTCGCCGGCTACGATTACCTGGAGACGGTGACCACCGGCGGCACCGGCTTCGGCATCATGGCCATGCTGGCGGGGGCCGAGCGCGGATTCATAGCCCGCGCGCAGGTGCTCGAGCGCCTGCACCAGATGATCGGCTTTCTGGAGCGCGCCGAGCGCTTTCACGGCGTCTTTCCGCATTTCCTGCACGGCGCAACCGGCGCAGCCATCGCCTTCTCCGCCAAGGACGACGGCGGCGACTTGGTCGAGACTTCGTTTTTAATGATGGGCCTGTTGTGCGCGCGGCAATTCTTTGCCGGCGCCGCCGCGCGCGAATCCGAATTGCACGCGAAGATCGACCGGCTCTGGCAGGCGGTCGAATGGAACTGGCACACGCAACGGCCGCGACCGCGCTCTATTGGCATTGGAGCCCGCGCCACGGCTGGGAGATGGATCACGCCATCACCGGATGGAACGAGTGCCTGATCGCCTATGTGCTGGCCGCCGCCTCGCCCACGCACGCCATCGCACCCGAGGTCTATCACCGCGGCTGGACCGACAGCCCGACCTTCCGCAACGGCCAGAGCTATTACGGCATCGCGCTGCCGCTCGGGCCGGCTTACGGCGGCCCGCTGTTCTTTTCGCATTACTCCTTCCTCGGGCTCGACCCGCGCGGCTTGCGCGATGCTTACGCCGACTACTGGGAGCAGAACCGCGCCCATACGCTGATCAACCGCGCGCATTGCATCGCCAATCCGGGCGGCTTTGCCGGCTACGGCGCCAATTGCTGGGGGCTCACCGCCTGCGACGGCGACGCCGGCTACGCCGCCTTCTGCCCGCGCCACGACCGCGGCGTCATCGCGCCGACCGCGGCGCTGTCGGCGATTGCCTATGCGCCGGCGGAATCCATGGCCGCGCTGCGCCATTTCTATGAGGATCTGGGCGAGAAGGTCTGGGGCCGCTACGGCTTCGTCGACGCTTTCAACCTGTCGCGCGGCTGGATCGCCGACAGCAATCTCGCCATCGACCAGGGGCCGATCGTGGCGATGATCGAGAACCACCGCTCCGGTCTCTTGTGGCGACTGTTCATGAGCTGTCCGGAAGTGCGCGTGGCCTTGCGCCGGCTCGGCTTTACAAGCCCCGCTTTGGCCTAACTCGGCTCGTTCGGCCTTGTCGCCGATTTGGCCGTGCTCGGCCACGCGTTCCTCGCCGACTATTGGCGTAGCCGGCCGGTCTGAGCGTCGGTTTTGCGGAAAAGCCTAAAGCGATGGCGGAGAGGGAGGGATTCGAACCCCCGATACGGTTGCCCGTATGCCGCATTTCGAGTGCGGTGCTTTCAACCGCTCAGCCACCTCTCCGGAGCCCAACGGACCTGAAAAAGCCCTAATTGGACGGTGGCTATGTAACCAAGCGGGCTCGGCCAGACAAGGGTCCGCGCGGGTGCTATATCGCCCCGCCCGAAAAGGACGGCCGCCCAGCCGGCTATCGATGCTTCGCGCATTGAATTCCGACCGCGTTCGCAGCGAGTTGCGCCACGTCGCCGCAACCTTCGGACTGGTGGCTGTCGTCACCGCCTTGCTCATCCCGGTCATCGAAGTCAGCGGGCTGCACCGCGGCTCGGTGGTTTATCTCGTGCCGGTGCTGATCGCGGCCACGCGCTGGGGCATCGTCTCGTCGATCTTCGCCGCGGTCTGCGGCGTGCTCGCCTCGGCGTTCTTCTTCTATCCGCCGCTTTACAGTCTGCAGATCAAGGACCCGCACGAGGTCCTCAATCTCATCCTTTTCATCATCGTCGCGGTCGTCGTGAGCCAGCTCGCCACCCGGCTCAAGCGTCAACTGGAACTGTCGCGCCAGCGCGAAATCGACCTGCGCGACCTTTACGCCTTCTCGCGGCGGCTGGCGGTGTCGTTCGACGTGTCCGACATCCATGCCGCCATCGAGGACCATCTCGCCACGGTGATGCAGCGCAAGGTCGTGCTGTTTGCCGCCGCACACGAAGCCGGCATGAACGCCGGCCAGTATGCCGGCACGACCATTCCGCCGCAGGTGCTGACCGCGGTGACCGAAGCGGCGTCCGGCCGCAGCGATCCGGCGGCCGGCGTCACGGTGACCGCCGACAACGGCGAGGTCTGGCAGGTGCGCGCGGTGGCGCCGCGCAATCTGGAACTGGGCGTAATCGCCGTCAATTTCGGCCGCGAGACGCAGGAGCGCATCGGCGAGCTGCGCAACCGCGTCGACGCCGTGCTGGCCGACGCCACCGCCACGCTCGAGCGCCTGGACGTCGCGCACGCCATCAGCGAGGCGCGCATGCGCTCGCAGACCGACCAGCTTCGCGAGGCGCTGATCGGCTCGGTCAGCCACGAGCTGCGCACGCCGCTCGCCTCCATCCTCGGCGCCGCCACGGTGCTCGCCGCGGCGCCTGCGCTCGCCAATGAGAAGAAGCTCAAGGCGCTTGCCAACGACGTGCGCAACGAGGCCGAGCGGCTCAACAACGACATCCAGAACCTGATCGACGCCACCCGCATCAGCAGCGACGGCATCAAGCCGCGCATCGAATGGGCCGACCCCGAAGACATCGTCAATTCGGCGATCGAGCGCTGCCGCTATCGGCTCACCGACCACCGCGTTGCGCTCGATCTGCCGGCCGATCTGCCGCTGGTCCGCGTCGACCCGGTGCTGGTGCAGCAGGCGCTGGTGCAGGTCTTCGACAACGCCGTGAAATACTCCGCGCCCGGCTCGAAGATCACGGTCGCCGCCCATGCGAGCGACGACCGCTTGGTCGTCAGCGTCGGCGACGAAGGCGCCGGCATCACCGCCGACGAGCAGGCGCATATCTGGGAACGTTTCGCGCGCGGCGAACGCCACGCCACCACCACCAGCGGTTCCGGCCTCGGGCTGTGGATCGCCAACGCCTTTATCGCCGCCAATGGCGGCAAGATAACCGCCGCCAGCGCGGGCCCCGGCCGGGGCTCGACCGTGGCGGTCGAACTGCCGGTGATGCAAGCCGCCGTCCCACAACTGGAAAACGACTCAGATGACTGAAGCTTCCTCCATCGTTCTCATCGTCGACGACGAAACTCAGATCCGCCGCTTCCTGCGCACGGGTTTCGAGCTCAACGGCTTTACCGTGCACGAGGCCGCAACCGGCGCCGAGGCGATCCGCACCGCCACGCTGCGGCCGCTCGACCTGGTCATCGTCGATCTCGGCCTGCCCGACATGGACGGCCTGGCAGTGGTCGAGCGCATCCGCTCCTGGTCGAGCGTGCCGATCATCGTCTTGTCGGTGCGCTCCGCCGAAGCCGAGAAGGTGCGGCTCTTGGAAGCCGGCGCCGACGACTACGTGGTCAAGCCGTTCGGCATGGCGGAGCTGATGGCGCGCGTGCGCGTGGCGCTGCGTCGCCAGATGCGCGCGGCCAGCGGCGAGCCCACGGTCAAGGTCGGGCCGCTCACCATCGACCTCGCCGCCCGCGCCGTGCTGCTCAACGGCACGCGGCTGGCGCTGACGCCGAAGGAATACCGCCTGCTGCAGGTGCTGGCACAGCACGCCGGCAACGTGGTCACGCATCAGCACCTGTTGAAAGAGGTCTGGGGCGCCACGCACTTGCACGACACCCATTACCTGCGCATCTTCGTGCGCAAGCTGCGGCAGAAGATCGAGCCGCATCCCGACAGCCCACGCATCCTGGTGACCGAACTGGGCGTCGGCTACCGGCTGGCGCAGCCGGAAACCGACACGTCTTTTACGGCCGCCCGTGCCGCCCCTGCCGCCCCCGCCCCCGCCAAGCCGTAAGCGGTGAGCCTCTCACCCGCCAAAGGCCCAATTCCTTGACAGATCGGCCTTTTCTCCGCATATGAAGGCGCGAAACGCGGGCCTTAAAAGGCCCGCGTGTTTTTGCCGGGGCTATAAGCCCCTCAAAACACACGAAAAAACCGACTGAAAGAAGCCGGTCCGGCAAGTTCCGAGATCGGAAACGAACACGAGGACAGAAAGATGTTCGCAGTCATCAAGGCCGGCGGCAAGCAGTACCGCGTTGCCCCGGAAGACGTGATCCGGATCGACCGCGTCAAGGGCGAGCCGGGCGAGGTGGTTGAGTTCGGCGAGGTTTTGCTGCTCGGCGGCGACGCCCCGCAGCTCGGTCTGCCGACGGTTGCCGGCGCCACGGTCGCCGGCGAAGTGCTGCAGCACGAGCGCGGCGACAAGGTGATCGCCTTCAAAAAGCGCCGGCGCAAGAATTCGCGCCGCAAGCGCGGCTACCGCCACGAGTTCTCGCTGATCCGCATCACCGAGATCCTGACCGAGGGCGCCAAGCCCGCGCAGACGCCGCCGCCGCGGCCCAAGCGCGAGGCTAAGAAGCCGGAACCGGCCGCCGCGGGCGAAGCCGCCGAAGGCGGCGCCGAGGAGGCCAAGCCGGCCAAGAAGACCGCCAAGAGGCCGACCGCCAAAAAGCCGGCCAAAACAGCGGCCAAAGGCAAAGCCACAAAAGGCAAAAAGAAGTGAGATGATTCCTTCACGGAATCGGTGTAGTAACTGAAGCAGAATTCGAGAGACCATCATGGCGCACAAGAAAGCAGGCGGATCTTCGCGAAACGGCCGCGACTCGGCGGGCCGGCGGCTCGGCTTGAAGTCGGCCGGCGGCGAGAGCGTGCTCGCCGGCAACATCATCGCCCGCCAGCGCGGCACCAAATGGCACCCCGGCCGCAATGTGGGTCTCGGCAAGGATCATACGCTGTTCGCGCTCGTCGCTGGAAAGGTTCAGTTCGCTACCAAAACCAAAGGCCGCAAATACGTGTCGGTAGTTCCGATGACGGAGGCTGCGGCCGAATAAGACGGTGGACATAAATCGAGGTCCGCCGGTCATTCAGTCAAACCGGCGGGGCTCGTTAAGGCTCCGAGAGGGGGAGACGGGTGACCGGCTCCCCCTCTTCGCTTTTCAACTTGTCGCGTTGAAACAATGGAGCCCGTGTCATGACACTCTGCGAAGCCATCCCAAGAGAGCCGCACCGCGAGGCCAGTATCCCCGTCCTCGAGACCAAGCGGCTTGCCCTGCGCGCCCCGCGCCTCGAGGACGCTAAAACGGTTGCGCGGCTCGCCAACGACCGCCGCATCGCCGAGAACACGGCGCGCATTCCGCATCCCTACAGGCTGGCCGATGCGCAGACATTCATCGGCGGGGCGAACCGGAGCGGCGGCGAGGCGGTGTTTCTCGTCACGCTGCGCGACAAGACGGTGATCGGCGCCTGCGGGATCACGGCGCAGGAGCAGACGCCCGAGCTCGGCTACTGGCTGGGCGTGCCCTATTGGGGCAAGGGCTACGCCACCGAGGCGCTGCACGCGGCGATCGACTACGCCTTCACCGACCTCGCGCACGAGGCGCTGCAGGCAGGCTGCCGCGTCACCAACCCGGCCTCGCGCCGGGTGCTGGAGAAGTGCGGCTTCCAGTGGACCGGAGTCGGCCTCTACCGCATCCGCGCCATCAATTCCTCGGCGCCGATCGACCGCTTCCGGCTCGAGCGCGGCATCTGGTCGGCAATCAAGGGCTGGGGGCGGATGAAGAAGGTGTCATAGCCGCAGCATTGGGGGCTTAGCCATGTACCAACCTCCGCACTTCCGCGAGGAAAGGCTCGCGGTTCAGCACGCGCTGATCCGCAGCCACTCCCTCGGCCTTTTGATCACGGCCGGACCGGGCGGATTGTACGCGAACCACATTCCATTCCTCGTTAACGCCGAGGGTTCGGAACGCGGCACGCTGCGCGCGCATCTCGCACGCACCAATCCGCAGGTCCAAGAACTTGCCGCCGTCGCGGAATGCCTCGTCGTCTTCCAAGGGCCGCAGCACTACATCAGCCCATCGCTCTATGCGACCAAACGCGAAACGGGCAAAGTCGTGCCGACGTGGAATTACATCACCGTGCATGCCTGGGGCCGGCCGCGGGTGATCGACGACGCGAGCTGGTTGCGTCGTCAGATCGGCGACCTGACGAACCACAAGGAAGCATCCCGGGCCGATCCTTGGCTCGTCTCCGATGCGCCGGAGCCATTCGTGGCTGCGCAGATCAAAGGCATTATCGGACTCGAAATCCCCATTGCCCGCATCGAAGGCAAGTGGAAGGTCAGCCAGAACCGGCCCGCGGTCGACCAGGCCGGCGTCATCGCAGGCCTTCGTGGCGGCGGCGATGAGGCGGAAATCATGGCGTCGCAGGTCGCGGAACGTGCTCAAGACGCCCGTTAGAACCGCGCGCTGCCAGCGACCAGCGTATCGTTTTGCTCACGCCGCCTTCGCGGCGGCTTCGAATTTCGCCTGGAACTCCTCAAGCTCCTCCCGATTGAGATCGCTGACCGCCAGCAGGTTGAAATTGCGGTCGCGCCAACGCAGCACGTTGAAGCCCTGCACGGTCTCGAGCTTGGCCGCCGGCAGCGCCGCGCCCAGGCCCTGCATCACGAACAGATTGATCACGTGGACGCGGCGGCGATAGACAATCGCCGCCGCCGGCTTGCCGTCGTATAGTGAGCCGTGCGCCGATCAGCGTGAAGCCTTGCGCAGTCAGATCATAGACCGGCGGCGCGAGATCGATGCGGCCGTTAAACCACGGCTTGACGGTGTGCTGGTTGCTCGACAGCACATCGGTCAGATGCTCGGCCTGCAGCGAGCGCAAATGCGCGGACACGGTCTCCGGTTGGACGAGGACACCCACTCCAGCCCGCTCACGAGGACAGCAACTCCACTCGCCCGGGTCGCGCAGTTGCGCGATCAGCCGCTGCACGGTTTCGCCGTCGAGCCGTTCCAGCGCCGCGGCTTCCGGCGAAGCCTCGCCCTCGCTCCACAGCCCCTCCGCGCATTGCGCGGCGGCGTCTAGGCTCTCGGCCGTCATCGCGGCGAGCGCGCCGCGCCGGGCATATTCGGCGCGGCAGACATTGCGCAGGATCGCCAGCAGCCACGGCTTGATCGGTCCGCCGCGGAAGGTCTCGAAGTGGCGGAAGGCGCGCAAATAGCATTCCTGCGCGGCGTCCTCGGCATCGGTTGCGTCGCGCAGCAGATAGCGCGCCAGCGTGTAGATGTCGTCGAGATAGGGCAGCGCCGCCGCCCTGAAGCGCTGCGCTTTGTCGCCGTCCGCGCCTGCCGCCGCCATCGTGACAACCGTGCGGTCCTGAGCCGTCATCGCGGCGCGTTGCTGCCGGTCGCCGCCTCCACCACGATCGTCCCGGTCATGCGCGGATGCAAGGCACAAAAATACTGAAAGCTGCCCGGTGTCGTGAATGTGAACGAGAATGTCTGGTCGGTGTCGAGCGGCCCAGACTTGAAGGCCTGGTTGGACGCGTTCACCGTGTGCGGAATGTCGTCCTCGTTGGTCCAGGTTATCTTGGTGCCCGCCTTCACCGTCAGCCGCTGCGGACTGAAGATGAAATTGGCGATTTTGACGCCTGCGTCCGCGGCGAGCGCTGGTACGCTCGACCAGGCCGCGGCGAACGCGGCCAGCAATGCGACCATTCTGATCATGTCACTAGCTCTTCAGCGGCGTGTCGATGATGGCGAGGCGCTGCTCGTTCTGCTTGAACGTGACGCTGGCGATGCCGAGCATCTTGCGTAGCTGATCGGCCGGCACCTTCATCGGCCCGGGCGACTTCGCCGTGCCAGGGGCCGGCTGCGGGAAAGCGGTCGAGCGCGCCGTGTGGAAAGTGACGTTGCCTTCCACCTTCTGCATCACTTGGTGGATATGGCCATTGAGCACCGTCACCGAGCCGAAGCGCTTGAGATAGGAGAGCGCCTGTGCGCCGTCCTGCGTGCTCCAGCCCCATTCCGGATAGACGCTCCACAACGGGATATGGGCAAATACCACGACCGGCTGCGAGGCCGAGCGGCCCTTCACGTCGTCCTCCAACCATTCGAGCTGTTCGGCGCCGAGATTGCCGAGCCCGCCGGCTTTGAGGTAGAACACGTTGACCAGCCCGATGAAGTGCACGCCGTTGGCGTCGAACGCGTACCAGCCGGCGCCCTTGCTGCCGCGGCCGTAGCGCTCGCGGTAGAGCTTCTGCTCCGGATCGACGAAATCATGCTCGCCCGGCACGTAATGCACGTCGAGACGGGCCTGCGAGATGATGCAGTCGGCGTCGTCGAACTCCGACGGCTTCGAGAGATGCGAAATGTCGCCGGTGTGGATCATGAAAGCCGGCTTGGCCGGCAGCGCCTTCACCCGCGCGATCGCCTCTTCCAGCGTGCCCTTGGCGTTCGCATTGGCCGGCTTGTCGAAGCCCATATGGCTGTCGCTGATCTGCAGGAAGGTGAAGCTTTTCGGTTCGGCGGCCAGCGCCCCGTCGATGATGCCGAGCGAGGCCGGCACGCCGCCGGCCACCGTCCACAGCACCCCGGCGCCGGCCCAGGTCATGCATTCCAGCACCTTGCGGCGGCTGGGATGGTCGTCGTGGTGGTGCGCGCTCATGGCTGGTCTCCCGTGCGGTTTGGCTGCATTCGGGGGACTAGATCGGGGGACCCGGCCATTTATTCCCGGGAGAATTCCATGCTATTTTCGCGACAACGGACGGCGGTTTTTTCCGCTGCTTGTGTCAGGGAGAACGCCATGGCTTACGACCTCGACCAATTCATCGCCGACTGCCGCAGCACCCTTGCCCGTGACCCCAGTCCAGCCGGGCGCGAACAGGTGCGCCTCGACCTCGAAAAGCTGCTCGCCAACCCCGATTTCATCGGTAAATACTGCGGCGACGACCAGCCGCGCGGGCTGAAGCTGCTCTACGAAGACCCCAAGCTCGGCTTCCAGGTGCTCGCCCACATCAACGACAAGGCGCGGGTTTCGCCGCCGCACGATCACGGCGCCTCCTGGGCGATCTACGGCCAGGCCACCAAATACACCGAAATGACCGAATGGGAGCGTGAAGACAACGGAAGCGATCCCAAACACGCCAAGCTCAAGGTCAAGACCAAGTACCGGCTGACGCCGGGCAAGGCCGGCATCTATCAGGACGGCGACATTCATTCGATCGACTATCCCGACTACGCGCGCTTCGTGCGGGTGACCGGCACCAACCTGGACAAGATCAACCGCATCAAGATCGACCTGAAGAGCGGCGAGGTCGAGCAGATGACGCCGCAGCAGGCGACGTAGTTTTTGCCGTCATTGCCGGGCCGCTGCGCCACGCGGCGAGACCCGGCAATCCATCGTTCATACGCAAAAAGATGGATGCGCCGGTCAAGCCCGCGCATGACACCGGAGAGACCATGCTCGACAGCACAAAGCTCCGTCCCCTCCCCGCCGCCGCCGTCAAAGCCATGCTGGACGACGGCCGCGAACTGGCGCTGATCGATGTGCGCGAGGAGCTGACCTTCTCGCAGAACCATCTGCTGTGGGCGCGCAACGTCCCGCTCAGCCGGCTGGAGCTGCGTTTCGCGCAGCTTGTGCCGCGCAAAGCGACCCGCATCGTGCTGATCGACGACAATGACGGGCTCACGCAGCGCGCCGCCGCCATCCTGGCGCGCGCCGGCTACAGCGAACTGTCCTATCTCGACGGCGGCGTGGCGGGTTGGGAGCAGGTCGGCTTCGTCACCTTTTCCGGCGTGCACGTGCCGAGCAAGGCCTTCGGCGAATTCGTCGAGCACGACAGCGGCACGCCGAGCGTGAGTGCCCAGGAGCTCGACGCGCTGATGCATAACGGCAGCAAACTGGTGGTGCTCGATAGCCGCCCGTTCGACGAATACACGCGCATTTCGATTCCCACCGGCATCAACGTGCCGGGCGCCGAGCTGGTGCTGCGCGTGCGCGACATCGCGCCCTCGCCCGACACCGTCATCTGCGTCAATTGCGCCGGCCGCACCCGCAGCATCATCGGCGCGCAGTCGCTGATCAATGCCGGCATTCCCAACAAGGTGGTGGCGCTGCGCAACGGCACCATGGGCTGGCACCTCGCAGGCTTGAGCTGCGCCAGCGGCAAAACCGACCGCGCGCCGCAGTTTTCCGAGCAAGGCCTCGCCTGGGCCAAGCAAGCGGCCGAAGGCGTCGCCGCGAAATACAGCGTTAAGCGCACCGACCGCGCCACGGTCGAGCAATGGCGCCAGGATATCAACACCACAACCTATGTGTTCGACGTGCGCGACCCCCCCGAATACCAGGCCGGGCACTATCCCGGCGCCATCTCCGCGCCCGGCGGGCAACTGGTGCAGGCGACCGACATCTATGTCGGTGTCCTCGGCGCCCGCATCGTCGTCTCCGACGACAGGCAAGTGCGCGCGTTGATGACCGCCTCCTGGCTCAAGCAGATGGGCTGGCGGGAGGTCTATGTGCTGCCGGAGGCCGGCGGCGAAAAAGGCAAACCGGCGCCGGTGCTGCTCGGTGAGCCCTCAGACCAGGCGGTTCCGCCCTCAACGCCGCTCTCGGCCGACAATGTCATCGTGATCGATCTCTCCACCAGCCCGCATTACCGCCGCGGTCACATCCCCGGCGCCTGGTTCGCCATCCGCTCGCGCCTCGACCGCGCGCTCGAAAAGATCGCCCCCACGGGCACCGTGATCCTCACCAGCGAGGATGGTGTGTTGGCGAGCCTCGCGGTCGATGACGCCCAGGCGCTCACAAAATGCCCGGTGCATTGGCTCAAAGGCGGCAACGCCGCCTGGGCCGCCGCCGGGATGCCGCTCTCGACTGCCGAGCGCATGGCCGACGAGCCGCTCGACGTCTGGCTGAAGCCCTACGAGCGGCCCACCGACAACGAGGCGGCGATGAACGCCTATCTGTCGTGGGAAGTGGACCTCTTGGAGCGCATCAAACAGGACGGCACCACGCATTTCCTGCACGCGCGGTAGGTGCAGAACGCCCCGCGATAGTCTATATCGCGGCGATGAAATTCCTCGACGAGGCCAAGATCTATATCCAGTCGGGCGCGGGCGGTAACGGCTGCGTGTCGTTCCGGCGCGAGAAGTTCATCGAGTTCGGTGGGCCCAATGGCGGCGATGGTGGCAAAGGCGGTGACGTCATCGTCGAGGCGGTCGACGGGCTCAACACGCTGATCGACTACCGCTACCAGCAGCACTTCAAGGCGAAAGCCGGCGGCAACGGCATGGGCAAGGACCGCCACGGCGCGGGCGGCAAGGATGCGGTGCTGAAGGTTCCGGTCGGCACGCAAGTCTATGAAGAAGACGGCGAGACGCTGCTCGCCGATCTCACGCAAGTGGGCCAGCGCGTCACCATTTTGACCGGCGGCAATGGCGGCTTTGGCAATACCCATTTCAAGTCGTCGACCAACCGCGCGCCGCGCCGCGCCAATCCCGGCGAGCCGGCCGTCGAGATGACCATCCGCCTGCGGCTGAAGCTGATCGCCGACGCCGGGCTGATCGGCCTGCCCAATGCCGGCAAGTCGACTTTCCTCGCCGCGGTGAGCGCCGCCAAGCCGAAGATCGCCGACTACCCGTTCACCACGCTGCATCCGCAGCTCGGCGTGGTGCGCGTCGACCAGCGCGAATTCGTGCTGGCCGACTTGCCCGGGCTGATCGAGGGCGCGCACGAAGGCACCGGCCTGGGCGACCGCTTCCTCGGCCACACCGAGCGTTGCAACGTGCTCCTGCATTTGGTCGACGGCACCGCCGAGGATCCCGGCGCTGCCTACAAGATCGTGCGCAACGAACTTGAAATCTTACGGCCAGGGCCTCACCGACAAGCCGGAAATCGTCGCGCTGTCGAAAGCCGACGCGCTGACGCCGGAGGCTATCAAGACGCAAACCGCGAAACTGAAGAAGGCCTGCAAGAAAACGCCGCTGGTGCTTTCGGCGCAATCCGGCCAGGGCGTGCCGGAGGCGCTACGCGCGTTGCGCAAGGTGATCGACGAGGCCCACGCGCGTGGGGAGGAATCCCACGCGACGCAGGCCGCATGGCAGCCGACCTAGCCACCCCACTATCCATGCCGCCTCTCCGGTCCTAGCATTTCACCACAGCGCGTTAAGCGCGGTGCGACCGAACACGGCCCGCGTAAATCGAAACTAGGGGGAGACACCATGCAGTTTCTGAAAGCGCTCGCCGCGCTTGCCTTCGGGTTATTCGCCTCGACCGCCATGGCGGCCGATTATCCCGCGCCCAAGACCGGCGACTTCATCGCGCATAATTTCAAGTTCCACACCGGCGAGGTGATGCCGGAACTGCGCCTGCACTACACCACCGTCGGCGATCCCAAGGGCATGCCCGTGCTCGTCCTGCACGGCACCGGCGGCTCGGGCGGCAGCATGCTGCGCCCGGTCTTCGCCGGCGTGCTGTTCGGGCCCGGCCAGCCGCTCGACGCCAGTAAATACTACATCGTCATCCCCGACAGCATCGGCCACGGCAAAAGCGCGAAGCCGTCCGACGGCCTCAAAGCCAAATTCCCCAAATACGACTATGACGACATGGTGAGCGCGCAATATCTGCTGCTCACGCAAGGGCTCGGCGTGAAGCATCTACGGCTGGTCATCGGCCATTCCATGGGCGGCATGCATGCCTGGATGTGGGCCGAGAAATATCCCGGCTTCATGGACGCCGTGGTGCCCATGGCCTCGCAGCCGACGCCGATGGCAGCGCGCAACTGGATGCTGCGGCGGATGATGATCGAGACCATCCGGCGCGATCCGAGCTACGCCGACGGCAACTACACCAGCTACCCGCGCATCATGCGCATCGCCACGGCGTTCTTCGGCATCGCCACCGCCGGCGGCACACTCAACTATCAGAACATCGCGCCGACCAACGCCAAGGCCGACGCCTACGTCGACAAGCTGCTGACGGCGCCGATCAAGGCAGACCCTAACGATTTCCTGTGGGCCTGGGCCTCCTCGGCCGACTACGATCCCTCGGGCGGCCTCGACCGCGTCCTGGCGACCGTGCTGGTGATCAACGCCGCCGATGACGAGCGCAATCCGCCGGAGACCGGCCTGACCGCGGCGGCGGTCAAGCGGCTGAAGCACGGCAGCCTCTATCTGGTGCCGGCCAGCAAGGACACGCGCGGCCATCTCACCACCGGCATGGCCAAGTTCTATTCGAAGCAACTCGACGACTTGCTCAAGACCGCGCCGCGCAACGCCATGTAGACCGCGCCGACGCGTTTGGTTGCACCGGGCCGCGCTGCGTCAGCGCGGCCCGGCTGTTTTCATTTGCGCCGAAATCGCTATAGAAGGCGTGCAAGAAGGCGGAGGAAATCATGCAAACACGCGCCGCGGTGGCCTGGAAGGCCGGCGAGCCGCTCACCATCGAGACCATCGAGATCGAGGGCCCGAAGGCCGGCGAGGTGCTGCTCGAGGTCATGGCCACCGGCATCTGCCACACTGACGCCTACACGCTGTCGGGCGCCGACCCGGAAGGCATCTTTCCCGCCATCCTCGGCCACGAGGGCGCCGGGATCGTGCGCGAAGTGGGCGCCGGCGTCACCTCGGTGAAGGTGGGCGACCACATCATCCCGCTCTACACGCCGGAATGCCGCCAGTGCAAAACCTGCCTCTCTCGCCGCTCCAACCTGTGCACCGCCATCCGCGCCACGCAAGGAAAAGGGCTGATGCCCGACGGCACCAGCCGCTTCCGCTGCGACGGCGATCCGGTGTTCCACTACATGGGCTGCTCGACCTTCGCCAACTTCACCGTGCTGCCGGAGATCGCCGTGGCGAAAGTGCGCGAGGACGCGCCCTTCGACAAGATCTGCTACATCGGCTGCGGCGTTACCACCGGCGTCGGCGCCGTCATCAACACCGCGAAAGTCTGGCCCGGCGCCAATGTGGCGGTGTTCGGTCTCGGCGGCATCGGGCTCAACGTCATCCAGGGCGCCAAGATGGTCGGCGCCGACAAGATCATCGGCGTGGACATCAATCCGGCGCGCCGCGCCATCGCCGAGAAATTCGGCATGACGCATTTCGTCAACCCGAACGAAATCGGCACCGATAAGGTGGTGCAGGCGATAGTCGACTTGACCGGCGGCGGCGCCGACTTCTCGTTCGAATGCATCGGCAATGTCAACGTCATGCGCCAGGCGCTGGAATGCTGTCACCGCGGCTGGGGCGAAAGCATCATCATCGGCGTCGCCGGCTCCGGCCAGGAGATCGCGACGCGCCCGTTCCAGCTGGTCACCGGCCGCGTCTGGCGCGGCACCGCCTTCGGCGGCGCGCGCGGCCGCACCGACGTGCCACGAAATCGTCGACTGGTACATGGACGGCAAGATCAACATCGACGACCTGATCACCCACACCATGCCGCTCGAAAACATCAATGACGCCTTCGACCTGATGCACGAAGGCAAGTCGATCAGGAGCGTGGTGATTTACTGAAAGCGTCAGCGTCCCGACGGCACCAGCCCGGGCGGCAGGAGATGAAATGGCTCCGATCGCGGGGCGCGCGCCCGCGGTGCCGCGGCCTGTGAATTGGCCGGCGCGTGCCTGCTGCAGAGCCGGCGCGGACCGTCGGACGGCTGGTAGGTGCAGTCGGCCGGATTGAAAGTGAAGAAGGCGCGCTTGCAGGCTTCCACGTCGCATTTATCCGACACCGCCGGCGCGGCGGGCGGCGCAGCAGCCGCGGGCGGCGCGGCGTCAGCGGGTGGCGTTGCGACCGCTGCCGGCGCAGCGGCAGGGCCAGGCGGCGCCGCGACTGCGGGCGGCTGTGCGGCGGCAGGCGGCGTCGCGGGCGCGTTCGCTTCGTGCGTCACCGGCTCGCTCTTCGACGGCTCTGCAACGGCCGACGGCGCGGCCGGTATTGCCGGCGGCGGCGCTGCGGCGGCGGGCGGCGGCGCGGCCGGCTCGGCCTTCGCTTCCGGCTTCGGCGGCGTGCCCTTGGTGCATAGCTGGCGCAGGCCGCTCGACGGCTGGTAAGTGCAGTCCGCCGGATTGAAGGTGAAGTAGGCCTGCTTGCACGCTTCGACATCGCACTTGTTCGACACCACCGGCGCGGCGGCAGCAGCGGGCGGTGCCGCGGCGGCCGGTGGCGTTGCGGCGGCTGCCGGTGGAGCGGCAGCAGGCGGCGCGGCGGCAGGCGGGGCCGCGACTGTGGGCGGCGGCGGAGCGGCGGGCGGTGTGGCCGTCGCGGGCGCGGCGCCTTGCTGTTTCACCGGCTCGTTTTTCGGCGGCTCCGCAGCGACGGGCGGCGCCGGCACAGCGGCAGGCGGCGGCGCGGCAACGGGTTCGGTCGCGGCAACCGGCTTCGGCGGCGTGCCTTTGGTGCACAGTTGGCGTGGGCCGTACAGTGTAGGCTTATAAGTGCAGTCCGCCGGATTGAAAGTTAAATAAGCCTGCTTGCACGCCTCGATGTCGCACTTGTTCGACGCCACCGGCGCGGCGGCAGCCGGAGCAGCCGTTGGCGGTGTCGGTGCCGTCGGCGCCGCCGCCGTCGCCGGCTTGGGCGGCGTGCCCCTGGTGCAGAGCCGGCGCGGACCGTCCGACGGCTGATAGGTGCAGTCGGTCGGATCGAAGGTGAAAAAGGCGCGCCGGCAGGCCTCGATGTCGCACTTGTCGGAAAACTCCGACGGCTGCACCGCCACGCCCTGCTCGAGCGTGGCTTGCTGCGGCGGCGGGTTGCCCTTGTCGCAGAAGCGGCGCGGACCGTCGAACGGCTGCCAGGTGCAGTCGATGGCGCGGAACGAATGATAGGCGGCGCCGCACGCGGCGATATCGCATTTCGGCTGCGCTTGCGCCGCAGGCGCGGGCTGCGCCGCGGGTTCCGGCGCCATGATGCTCGGCGTCGCCGCCGCGCCCGGCTGCTTGCCGGTGGCATCGACCGCCGCCACCGCGGATCCCGGTTTGCGCGCCTGCGCTTGCGGCCGCGCCGGATAGACCGAGCGCGGCGCCTTCGCCAGCACCAGCGGACGCGGCGCCGGCACATGCGCGGCGAGCTTGGCCGCTTGCACCGAGGCTTCGGTTTCCGGCATCGGCGGCAGCGGCGCCTTCATCCAGTCGAGCCCGAACGCCACGCTGCTGGCGGCGACCAGCACCACCGAAAAATAAAACAACACCGACGCCGCTTGGCCGGGCCGTGACGATGCCATGGTGCTCTGCCGATGCCTCGATTGCCGGACCGTCCTAACGGTCCCGTTGCGTCAAGACTGCGTCAAGACGGTGGCGCGGCGCAAGACGGTGACGCCGCGCCGGTTCCGCGCCCGCGAAATGACCTCATTCCCGCCCTTAAAGCGCATACCGCGCCGTTAAGAGCACGCCTCGATTGGGAATCAAATCGGGGAGTACTCGCCAATGTTGTCACGCTTGGGCGCCGCGCTTTGCGGCGCAACGCTGCTGCTCGCCCTCACGCCGGCCGCCAATGCGCAGTCGGGAATCGCTTCGGTCTACGCCACGCATGGCGGCCGCACCGCCGACGGCGAGCACGTCTCGCCCGGCGCGCTCACCGCCGCGCACCGCAGCCTGCCCTTCGGCACGCGCGTGCGCGTCACCAACAAGCGCAACGGCCGCAGCGTCGTGGTGCGCATCAACGACCGCGGCCCCTTCGTGCGCGGCCGCGTGATCGACCTGACGCCGGCGGCGGCGCGCGCCATCGGCATGTCCGGCCTGGCGCCGGTGGAGCTCGATATCGCCGGTTAGCGCGCCTCAATTATCGGTAGTCGTCGCCATAGGCGCTGGCGCCTTCGGGATGCACGATGATGATGCGGCCTTGCGAATCCTGCACCGCGATGTCGCCCCGTTGGCCGGGCGTCATGCGCTGCACGATGCGGGTGATCGCGTCGACCTCGTGCCGGTCACGCGCGTTAAGCGCCCGGCCGGGATTCCGCGCCGTCCGTTCGGCCCGCCACCGGCGCGGCGGCGCCGCCGCCGCCGTAGCGCCGGCCGAACGCGTGCAGATTTGGCGCGGTCCTTCCGTCGGCTGGTAGCTGCAATCGGACGCGCGGAACGAGCGGAAAGCCGCGCTGCACGCCGCGACGTTGCAATGCGGCGCGCTCTGTGCCGACGCGAGCTGCGCTGCCACCGGCTGCGCATTGCTCGCCGTCTCGGTCGCCACCTGCTTGTCGTCGGGCGGCGGCGCGCTTGCGCTCTGCTTTAGCGGCGGCGCCGGTGGCAGCCATTCCTCGCTTGAGGCCTGCTTGGGTGCGGTCTCGGGCGAAGTCTTAGGCGCGGCGTCGGGCGCGGCGCTGTCGGGCGCCGCTTGCGCGGTCTTATCTTTGCGCGCGCCCGGCGCCGCCGGATAGACCGGGCTGAGGTCGCGGTTGCCGGCGATGCGTTTTGTCGCTTTGTGCGCCTGCTTGACGGGCGGCGGCGCCTGCGCCACGCGCCCGATCGGCACGTTCACCGACGGCGGCAGCGGCGAGGTTACGAGATCGAGCCCGAACATCACGCTTGCCGCGCTCACCAGAATGACGATGAAGTAGAAGATGAATGCCATCGCTCGGTCCGTGCTTGCCGCACCCCCGTGGGGCAACGCCGGAGCCGAAGCGCCGGTTCCGGTCAGGCCCGCGGTTCCCCGCTTCCGGTTCTACCCGCCGCAGGGGCAGCGCCGTCCGCCGGCCGATCTTTACACGAATAAAATAATGATGTGGACCGGCCGGCCGACCCCTCGCCTCGCGCGCGACCCGGAATTAAGGAAAACCGTCGGTTAACGCGACGTGATTCCATGCTGCTGGTCAAAACCTATCTCGCTCAAAGCGCCATCCACGGCCTCGGCGTCTTCGCCGGCGAGCCCATCCGCAAGGGCGCCAAGGTCTGGCGCTTCCTCGACGGCTTCGACCGCTGCTTTACGCCCAAGGCCTACGCCCGCCTGCCGAAAGCCGCGCGCGACTACATCAAGCTTCACGGCTACCGGGTCGACGGCGAAATTCTTTTGACGGTGGATCACGACCACCACATGAATCATTCCGACGATCCCAATACCTATTGGCACAACGGCTACATCCTCGCCCGCCGCAGCATCCGCAAGGGCGAGGAGATCACCAACGACTATCGCGATTTCGACGCCGTCTTCTGCGCCGCATTCTTGCAGAAGAAATAGAAAGCCGCCCGATCGCAACCCGTGGCGGATGTACCTGCGGCGATGCTAAGCTTGGCCGCGATGCACCGCGAGATCGCCCATGCCTCTTGAGCCGATGCGCGCCGAAACCGACGTCCTGGTGATCGGCTCGGGCGCCGCCGGCATGTATGCCGCCATCGAGGCGGCGCGTCTGGGCGCGCAGGTATTACTCGCCGACCGCAGCCTGATCGGCCGCGGCGGCGCCACCGTGATGGCGCAAATGACGGTCGCGGTGGCGCTCGGCGCCGAGACGCCGGACCACTGGTCGCATCATTACGAGGACACGCTGAAGGCCGGCCGCGGCCTGTGCAACAAAGCGCTCGCGCGCCTGTTGTGCGAGCAAGGCCCCGACTGCATCCGCGCCATGGATGAGTGGGGTGTGGGGTGGGCCAGGAAGGACGGCCATATCGCCCAAACCATGGCCCCCGGTCATGACCGGCCGCGCTGCGCCTATGTC
Organism: uncultured Pseudomonadota bacterium; assembly: GCA_963819955.1. Taxonomy (GTDB): domain Bacteria; phylum Pseudomonadota; class Alphaproteobacteria; order Rhizobiales; family Xanthobacteraceae; genus Pseudolabrys. Next base: position 32,247 of record CAWFYB010000007.1, read on the forward strand.
GATTTCCTCAACACCGGGCCGGCGCTGTCGAAGACGCTGCGCACGGTGGTGAACCGGATGCCGGCCATTCGCCGCGCCGGCGACCTTTGCGTGGTCGATCTCGTCAAGCACGGCGACGACGTGACCGGCGCAGTCGCGCTGCATCTTACCAGCGGCGCGCCGGTCGTCATCGGCGCCAAGGCCACGATCATCGCCACCGGCGGCTTGACGCGGCTCTACAAGCGCAACAGCGCCTCGGCCAATATGGGCGGCGACGGCTACGCGCTGGCGCTGCGCGCCGGCGCCGCGCTCACCGACATGGAATTCGTGCAGTTCTTCCCCATCGGGCATCTGGCGCCGCGGCTGATCGGCATGGATCCGATCATGTGGGACCCGTTCCGCTACAAGCTCGGCGGCCGCCTCATCAACAACCGCGGCGAGGAATTCACGCAAAGCTACGGCGTGGTCGAGGACGGCAAATATGTCATCACGCGCGACGCCGGCAGCTACGCCATCCTGAAAGAGGTCGAGGCCGGGCGCGGCTCGCCGCATGGCGGCGTGTTCCTGAGCTTCCAGCACGTGCCGGAAGCGCAACTGCGCGCCGCCTTCGGCCCGGTGATCGACCGGCTCGCGCGCAACGGCATCGACCTCACCAAGATGCCGGTCGAGGTGGCGCCGATCGCGCACTACCACATGGGCGGCATCGCGGTGGACGCCGCGATGGCGACCGCCCTGCCCGGGCTCTATGCCGCCGGCGAAGCGGTGGGCGGCGCCAACGGCGCCAACCGGCTGTCCGGCAACGCGGTCACCGAGGCGCTGGTGTTCGGGCGCGAAGCGGGCCGCAGCGCCGCGGCTTACGCCCAGCGCGGACAAGCGCCGGAGCGCGCCGGCAACGCGCAAGGCGCGCTCGACCTGATCGCCGGCGACGGTGGCGCGTGCAATCTCAACACCGCCGCCATGCTGCAGGAGCTGCAAGCAACCATGCAGGACGAGGTCGGGCCGCTGCGCAGCGAAGACAAACTGACGCGCGCGCTCGCGCGTTTCGACGACATGACAAAGGAGTTGGGCCCCCGGCCGCCCGCCGGCCTCGAAGGCGGCTTCGACATGCGGCGGCTGGAATGGCTCGACCTGCGCAACATGCTGCTGGTCGCGCGCGCGGTGGCGCAAGCGGCGCTCGCCCGCAAGGAGACGCGCGGCGCGCAGGCGCGCGAGGACTATCCGCAAACCTCACCAGAATGGGCGGTCAACCAGTTCGTCGCTTTGCACGGCGACACGCTGGCCATCTCGCGCGCGCCAGCCCCGGCCGAGGCCGCCGCCTCATGAGCGCGCGCGCGACACTCACCATCCGGCGCGGCGGCGACGCGCAAAGCGGCCGCTGGGAAAGTTACGAGGTGCCGTTCGAGCCGGGCCAGTCGGTGCTCGACGGCTTGCGCTGGATCAGGGTCAACCGCGATCCCACGCTCGCCATCCGCTTTTCCTGCATCAACGCCAATGCCTGCAAGGAATGCATGGTCGAGCTCGACGGCAAGACCGTCTATGCCTGCACCGAGCGGCTGGAGCCGCGCGAAATGAAGATCGCGCCGCTCTCCAACAAGAAGCTGGTGCGCGATCTGGTCACCGAGATCGCGCCGCCGGGCGAGCGCTTCGGCGGGCGGTGAGACTGGCGTGAATGAAACTTATCCCGCGTGCGCGAACAACGGCAGTTGCTCGGCGGGATAGGGGCTGAGCGGAATGATCGCCGGCAGCGGCTGCGGGCGGCGCTCGAACAGCATGCGCCGCTCGAAATAGGTCGAGTGGAAAAACGGATATCGCCGGTACACGTAATCGGCGACCGTTTTGTGGTCCACGGCCATCAAGCTAATCGGCTTGCTGAGAAGTGGGTAGGGGCGCGGCTCGCAAACGGGGCGTTGATTGAATGTGCGCCGGTAGAACGCTTGATGCTCGGGCCGTACGGCGGCAAGCGAAAGGTCGGCCTCGAAATGCATGGCCGCCATCCAGCACAGGCGCAGCGCGATGTAGGGAATGCTCGGATAGAGGCGTGCCAGCCGCTGATCCGTCACCAAGCGCGTCGGATCGATGATGGTCTTTCCGGCTTGCACCTCCGGCTCAAGCAGATCGGGGAACACCGAGAGGGTAGGAAACACAGGGCAATCTTTGGTCGCGATGTGCAGGCGGAGCGAGGCCGCGAGCTCATCGTCGATATAGACCCCGAACGTCCAGGCATTTATGTCGTCGTCATGCGGGTCCGTGAAGGACTGCGACGGATCGGGATCGATCGCGCCTTCGCGCAGATAGGCCTCGTAACGCAAGTGCCCAATGGCCGCGCGGTCCTCTTCGGATTCGGCCAGGCGATAATCGACCCGCTCGAGAAGCTGGAAGACACGAACGGCAAGCTCGCTCGGAGCTTCCTGTTCGCGCGTGGGCTTGTGCTCCCGCGCATAGGCTAACGCAACGGCACTCATTGGACCTTCCCGAGCTGGCGCTACACCCGTGCCAGCGGAGAAGATGTTAACACTTTGTTAAGTTTAAGGAAGCGTTAAGTATCCGTTAGGGTTAACGAAATTTGCATTCGACCCATACCCGGCGTGTATAGCGGCCGAGTTCCACCATAAATTGGAGTGAAATGAAGTGAAATCGCGCAGGGCGGCTGGCGCTGCCCGGCGTTAAGCGACCCGGGTGCGCACCCGCGCCGGCAGCGCGGCCTCGAGCAGGGTGCGCAGCGCGGACGCCGGCATCGGAATTCCGAACAGGTAGCCCTGGACCTCGTCGACGCCTTCCTCGGCGGCGATCAGGGCGAGCTGGTCCTCGGTTTCGATGCCTTCGACGGCGACGCGCAGGCCGAGTTCCGCGCTCAGCCGCACGATGCCGCGCAGCAGGGTCAGCATGCGCTCGTTGCCGGCCAGGTTGCGCACGAACGACTGGTCGATCTTGACCTTGTGCAGCGGGAAGCTGTGCAGGTAGCTCAGGCTCGAATATTTGGTGCCGAAATCGTCGAGCGATACGCGCACGCCCATGCGTCCCAGCTCGCGCAACGCCGCGCGGCTCTTGGCGGTGTCCTGCAACAGGGTCGTCTCGGTGATCTCGATGATCAGCCTGTTGGCCGGCAGCCCGGACTCAGCCAGCACCTCGCGCACGACCTGCGGCACGTTGCTGCGCGTGAACTCGATCGACGACAGATTGACCGCGACGTCGACATTGCCGGTCCAGCGCCGGCACTCGATGCAGGCATTGCGCAGCACCCACTTATCGATCTCGGTGATGATGCCCATCTCCTCCGCCACCGGGATGAATTCGCCGGGCGAAATCATGCCGCGCTCCTGGTGCGGCCAGCGCAGCAGCGCCTCGCAGGCTGTGATGCGGCCGGTTTTCAGGTCGATGATCGGTTGGTAGTAGATTTCGAAGGTCTCGTTCGCCAGCGCGTTGCGCAGATCGAGCTCGAGGCTGCGCCGCGCGCGCGCGGTCGCTTCCATCTCCGGCTTGAAGAAGCGCCAGGTGTCGCGGCTCTCGGCCTTGGCGCGGTAGAGCGCCATGTCGGCGTTGCGCAAGATCTGGTCGGCGTCGTTGCCGTCATGCGGCACCAGCGCGACACCGATGCTGGCGCTGATCGCCACCTCGTTGCCGTCGATGTCGTAGGTGTCGCCGATCGAGCGCAGGATGCGCTCGGCCAGCGCGGCGGCCTCTTTTTCGTCGGTGATCGGCGCCTGCAACACGATGAATTCGTCGCCGCCGAAGCGCGCGACCAGGTCGGTTTCGCGCACGGCGGAACGCAGGCGCTTGGCCACCGCCTGCAGCAGCAGGTCGCCGCGCGAATGCCCGAGCGTGTCGTTGACCTGCTTGAACTGGTCGAGATCGATGAAATGGATGGCGCAAGCGCGCCCGCGCTTGCTGTGGCTGAGCGCTTCCTCCAGGCGAAGCTGCAGAATGGCGCGGTTGGGCAGCGCGGTCAGCGCATCGAAGCGCGCCATCTGATTGATCTTGGCCTCGGACTGCTTGCGCTCGCTGATGTCCTCGACCAGCATCACCATGCCGCGGTTGTCCATCGGCTCGACCGTGAATTCGAGCGTGCGCTTGTCCTCCAATTCGACGGAGAATTTATCGAGTGTGCGTCCCGACAGCCGCTCCTCCAGGCATTGGCCGAACTTCTCGGCGTTTTCGTGCGACAGTTTACGCATGTAGACGCATTGCGCGATCAGATCGGACAGGCTCCACCGCTTCAATTCGGTGTTCGCCGGCAGGCCGAATTGCTCGTTGAGCTTGCCGTTGGCAACGACGATGCGGCGCGCGCCGTCGAACATGCACAGGCCGTGCGGCATGTTGGTGAGCGCGGTGTTGAAGCGCTCGGCGAGCAGCGAAACCTCGCGCTCCGAGATCACGGCATTGAGAAGATTGCGGCGCAAGCGTTCGCAGACGAGCGCGACCGCCACAAAGAACACGGCAAGTAGTGGCGCAAAGATGATGTAATAGGGGTGGCCATGCTGTAGCAGCCCGGCGATCATCGGGATCGCGACGCTTAGGATTTGCGCGATGACAAGTCGGCTGCTGCCGAAATTGCGGCCGGTGATGCCGATGACATAGGCGATGGTGGACGTGAATGCGACCAGGGACACAAAGGGATCGCTCGTCTTCGTTAGGCCGAAATAGCACCACATTCCCAGGATCGCCAAGGACGATGCCGCGCCAACGCCGTAGCGAATTTCCCAACCCAACGCGCTCTCATTCGTTACCACGGCGGCGCGCGCCCGGGCATAGGCGCGCATGTCCAGTGAGCGCCCGGCAGCGACCAGGAAAAATGCAAAGGCGCAGGCTAGCAGCAGTATTTCGCCGGTCTTCCAATAGGTAAGAAGGATCGCCGCTATGATCGCGGACGAGCCGGCCAGCAGCATTTGCCCTTCCTGGTAGAGCGAGTCGACCAGTGGAATATAGATTTCCGGCGCGATGTCGCGCCCGCGGAAAGCTCGATGTTTTCCCCGCAAAGATTTCATGTTCGAACCGACGCCGACTCCCGTGCCATTACCACTCGATCGCGCGCATTGTGCGATCGTTGCGCGCGCTGCCGAAAGTGAAAATCCGCCCTCTGCTCACCGGCGGGTACAGTTTTGCCGATAGTCATTAGACTTGGATTTACGACCCCGAAGACTGAGATTTTGCCGTTAACGCGCGCCTAAGCGCGGCCGCGCGATTGGCGCCGCGCCGGTAAGGTTTTGGAAACCATGGCCGGCGCCTTCGCGAATTTCGCAGGTTTTTAGGCCAATTCCGCCGCCGCGCGGGCCGCGCCGCCGGGCGCTATTGAGCAAGCTTTAACGGTCGCGTAAGATTCCACCGCCTGCGCCCGCCGAATGGGGCTCATCCGCCCGTCTCCGCCGAGAAGTGCCATGAAGCGCAAGATCGCGGCCATCCTGGCCGCCGATATCGCACGGGCGATTCAAATATCAATTCAAGCTGCGGCCGGACGGCTTCATGGCGGGGAGGATCGAGACCCCGGACAATAAGCACCCGCGAATCACGATCGAACGTATCGATTAGTGCGCCAGCCTGCGCTTCAACGTCGCCACGTTTCGTTCTCCGCCACGGCCGGCGGCTCGCGCCTGGCCTCGCTGTAATAGATGCCGCAAGCGCCGCATTCGAACACGTTCACCGGCAACAGCTCGGCGCTGCCGGGGATGACGCGCGCGAGCTTCATCGACATGCCGCAATTCGGGCACAGCGGACCCTTGACCGGCGCACAATCCATAGCGCCCTTGTATGACGCCGCGGCCCCTGCCGGCTGTGAAGCAGTTCACACCGCCGGCGACAAATGCACCGCGGCGCCCGCCGCCATTGCGCGCAGCCGGCGCGGTTGATCTCGCACTGGCGAAAGCGCTAGTTTCGTCGCCGTCACCGCAAGGCCGCGCGACTATTACAAGCCAAATCGCGCGCGGCCGCCCGCGGCAACCCCGGCAGGTTCCCATGAAGGTCGTGCAGTTTTCGCGCTTCGGTCCCCCGCAGGAGGTCGCCGAATGTATCGAGGCCGCCGACCCGCCGGCGCCGGCCGCCGACGAGGTGGCGCTCGAGGTGCTCGCCTTCCCGATCAACCCGGCCGACACGCTGATGATCGAGGGCCGCTATGCGTTGCGCCCGCCGCTGCCGGCGCGCGTCGGCGCCGAGTGCCTGGCGCGCGTGAGCGCCGTCGGCAGGTCGGTCGCCGACCTGCGTCCCGGCGACCTGGTGATCCCGCTCGAGCGCGACAACTGGGTGCAGCGCAAGAACGCCAAGGCCGCCGCCGTCATCAAGGTGCCGGCCGATATCGACCCGCTGCAGCTCGCCATGCTCAAGGTCAACCCGCCAACCGCCTATCTGATGATGACCAAATACGTGAAGCTTTCGCCCGGCGACTGGCTGTTGCAGGACGCCGCCAATTCCGGCGTCGGCCACTGCCTGATCCAGCTCGCCAAGGCGGAAGGCTTCAAGACCGTCAACATCGTGCGCCGCGAGGGGCTGGCCGACGAGCTCAAAGCGCTCGGCGCCGACCTGGTGCTGGTGGACGGGCCCGATCTCGCCAAGCGCATCGCGGAAGCCACCAAGGGCGCGCCCATACGCTTGGCCATTGACGCCGTCGGCGGCGGCCAGATCGTGCGCTTCGGCGACGCGCTCGCCGACCAGGCGACCGTGCTCAATTACGGGCTGTTGTCGGGCGAGAACCCGCAACTGAGCGGGCATCAATGCGTGTTCAAGCGCATTTGTCTGACGGGCTTCTGGCTGATGCCCTGGCTGCGCGACATGCCGCGCGCCGAGGTGGCCGCGCTCTACGGCAAGCTCGCCGCGCGCATCGCCGACGGCTCTTTGCGCGTGCCGGTGCAGGCGACCTTCCCGATCGAGGACATCAAGCAGGCGCTGGCGCTCGCCAACGGCTACCGCCGAGAAGGCAAGGTGCTGGTGACGCCCAACGGCAAAGTCGGGTGAGCGTTCGCACCGGCGCGCGCAGTTATGCGTCGGTCGTGTCCTCATAGACATCCATCTCGACCGCGCCGGGAAACAGCGCCCGCCAGGTGCGCAGATAATTCTGCACCATGGGGTCGCTCGCCAGCTTCTGCCGGTTGAGCTCGAAGGCCTGGTCGGTCTGATACTCGATCACTTGCAGGAACTGCGTCTGATCGTCGACATTGCGCAGCATCCGCACCTTGGCGTCGCCGAAGCTCTGGTAGAGCGGCAGCGCGTTTTTCATCATGGTGGCGAGCAGCGCCGTGGCGTCCGGCGAGGGCGTGCGCAATTTGATGGTGAGAACTCGTTTCGCCTTCGCCGCTTCTTCCGCCATCGCTTGTTTCCCTGACGATCGCGCCCGGCGTTACTTGCCGGCGGCCTTGCGCAGCGCCGCGTTGATGCGATCCTGCCAGCCGGGGCCGTCCTGCTGGAAGTGATCGAGCACGTCCTTGTCGATGCGCAGCGACACCATCTCCTTCACGCCCGGCAGCGACGGCGTGCTGGCGGGCGCTTCCGGCGGCTTGGTGGTCGCCGCCTTGAACGCCGCTTCGGCGGTCTGCCGACTGTCGCCGGTGCGGCGCGGTCGGTTATTCATGCTAGGCCTCTTTGTTACGCCAGGAGCGCGGCGCGGCGCGCCAGCCAATGACGGTCGCCTCGATCGTCTTGCTGCTGCCCACTTTACGCCAGGCGCCGTCGGACCAGTGGCAGGGATAGGGCACGAGATAGGTGCCGCAATGGTCTTCGCACAGGATCTGCAGCGGCCGGTTCGGCTTGGGGACGCCCTCGTTGAATTCGCTCAGGCGGGCCATTCGCGTCGCCATTTGTTGTTCCTTATGGATTGCCGGACGAGCGGCCCGCGCCGGAAGCGGATTAGCAGGAAGGCGCGATTCTGGCCAGTTTTTTATGATATCTATCTCGACGAGACCAGATGCGAAGGATTGATTCCATGACCGGACACCGGCCCTTCGGCGTCCCGAGCCAGCGCTGAAGGCCTTCCGCTTGCCAAAGCACGAGCACGTAGAGCGCAAGCTTGCCGCGATTCTGGCGGCGGACATCGTCGGCTATAGCCGCCTGATGGGGGCCGACGAAGTCGGCACGCTGCGCGCCCTCAAAAGCGTCCGCAAGGACCAGGTCGATCCGGCCATCGCCGCCTATGGCGGACGCATCGTCAAAACCACCGGCGATGGCGTGCTGGCGGATTTCGCAAGCGTCGTCGACGCGGTTGCCTGCGCCGTCACCATGCAGCGCAAGATGATCGACCGCAACAAGGATGTCGCGGACGACAAACGCATCGTCTTCCGCGTCGGCATCAATATCGGCGACATCATCATAGACGGCAACGATATTTTCGGCGACGGCGTCAACATCGCCGCGCGGCTTGAATCGATCTGCGAACCGGGCGGCCTGTGCATCTCCGACACCGCCTGCGACCAGATTCGCGGCAAGCTGCCGTTGACCTTCGCCGACGGCGGCGAGCAGCAGGTCAAGAACATCGCCCGGCCGGTGCGTGTCTTCGCCCTTTCCCCGCAGGCGATCGCCGCGGCGCCGGAATTGGCGCACGGCCGCGCGGCTCCGCCCAAGTCGCGCAATCGCCTCATGCTGGCGGCGGCGCTTGCCGTCGCGGCGATCATTGCCGGCGGCGCCGCCTGGTGGGCGATGCGCGCCACCGCGCCGTCGCAGACGGCCGTGCAGTCATCCAGCACCGATACGCGCCCGTCCATCGCGGTGCTGCCGCTGGCCTCGCTCGGCGCCGACAAAAAAGAGGATTACTTCGCCGACGGCCTGACCGAAGACATCATTTCCGCGCTCGGGCGGTTCTCCGATATTACGGTGCGCTCGCGCAACGCCGTCTTCGCCTACAAGGGCAAGACACCGCGGCCCGAAGATGTCGGCCGCGCGCTCGACGTGCGCTACATCGTGGAAGGCAGCATCCGCCGCAGCCCCGAGCGCATCCGGATTTCGATCAATCTCACCGCCGCCGGGCGCGGCACCCAGCTCTGGTCGGAGAACTACGACGTCGCGCCCAAGGACATCTTCTCGGTGCAGGACGACATCACCCGGCGCATCGCCGGCACGCTCGTTTCCCGGCTGACCAATCTCGAGCTGGCAAAGGTTGCCACCAAGCCGCCGAGCAGTCTGGAAGCCTACGACCTCGTGCTGCGCGGCCGCGACCTGTACGCCCGCGTCAACCGCACCGCCAACTCGCAGGCGCGCGCGCTGTTCAAGCGCGCCATAGAGCTCGATCCCGGCTATGCGCCCGCCTATATCGGGCTCGGACGGGTCGAGCTGAACGGCGTCTTGCAGGGATGGACCGCGGACCCGCAAGGCGCCTTGCAGCGTATCGAGACGCTCGGCCGCAAGGCCATCGACATCGATGCGACGAGCGCGGGCGCGCACGCGCTGCTCGGCAGCGCCTACATCCGTTTCGGCGACTACGACCGCGCGCTGGACGAGATGCGGCGCGCGGTCAAGTTGAACGGCAGCGATCCGAATGCCTATGCCGGGCTCGGCGGGGCTTTGATGTGGTCCGGCGATGTCGATGCATCGGTGAAAGCCTTCGAGACCGCCCGCAAGCTCGGGCTCGACTTCAATGCGAACGATTCGTTCCTGTTCGGCGTCGCCTATGTTCTCGCCGACCGCAGCGCCGACGCGATCCGCACGCTCGAGCGCTCGCTCGACCGCAATAAGACCGACGTCTACACCAACGCGATCTTGGCGGCGGCCTACGCCCAAGCCGGGCGGCAAAGCGACGCCGCCAGGCAGGCCGAGACGGTCAAGAAAATCGATCCGCGCTTCGACAGCGCCGATTTCGGTTCGCTGATGCGCAAGCCCGAATTGCGCGCCAAGCTCGCCGACGCGATGAAGAAGGCCGGCCTTTAGCGGCGGCTAGCGCGCGCGCCTTACTGCTTATGGAATTTCGGCCAGTTCTCGTTGGCCTTTTCGGCGATGGCGACCGATTCTTTGCGGAATTTCGGCACGCCCTTTTTCAGCGAAAAGACGTAAAGCTTGCCGTTGGTGATCGTCCAAGCCTCCGGATCGGCTTCGACCTTGTGACCGCGCGAGAGCTGGATCGCGCAATAGCCGTCGAACTGCGGCGCGTATTGCTCGGGGTTGGCCGCGAACTTGTCGCGGTGCGCGGCGCTCTTGAACCAGTAGGTGGTGTCGTCGAAGGCGAAGGTGAATTCCTTCGAGCCTTTTTCCGGCTTGCCGTCGGTGAAATACGCGACCGGGTCGTAGCCCTTGAGCGCGACGCGCGCGCCGCCGCCCGGCATGGCGTTCTGCGCCGACGCGCTGCCGCACAGCGCAACGGCCATGACCGCCGAAACGAAAGCTCCGCCGCGAAAGATCGCTCATCGTTTTGCTCCCGAAAATTTCCGCCAATTCATGTTCAATAATAACACCCGAAGCGGCTGTTTGCTCGGTCACGTTTGCGCGACAGCTACCTCGCTTGGCGCCATCGCAGCAGCCAAATTGGAGCAAAATTGAGACAGCCGGCCGCCCATGACGACCGCGGGCCGGCATGCTAAACACCGCCCGCGTCTAATTATTTCCGCCGGGTGCCGGCCCAAGGCACCCGCGCTCGAAGACTTCCGCCGCATCGCCGTCAAGGTCGGCTCCTCGCTGCCGGTCGATCGGGCCGCCGGGGGCTTAAAGCGCGCCTGGGCCGAGGCGCTCGGCGCGCAAAGGGGGCAGGTCGATGCCGCCGCGAATTTGGTTCTTTCACTTTATCGTCATCACGGCCTTGCGCACCAGCGGGGCAAGCGTCAGCCCCTGCACGACGATGGAAAAGATAACGACCGCATATGTCGCGGCCAGGATGAGCGGCTTCTGAGGGAATTCCGGGACCGATAGCACCAGCGCGATTGAAATCCCGCCGCGCACGCCGCCCCAGGTCAGCAGTGGAATCGTTCCCTTGATGAACGACACGCGGACGCTCAACACGGTGACGGGGACCGCCACCGAAAGCAGCCGCGCCGCCAGAACGATGGGGATAGCCAGGAAGGCGATCGGCAGCACGGCCTGATCGGGGCGCATCACCAACACTTCGAGCCCGATCAACAGGAACAGCACGATATTGAGAATTTCGTCGATCAGCGTCCAAAAGCCGAACAGATAGCGCTGTGTCGTTTCGCTCATGGCGTCCGCGGGCCCGCGTTCGCCGATCAGCAGGCCGGCACATACCATGGCAATCGGGCCGCTGAGATGGAGTTTCCCGGCCAACGCGTAGGTGCCCATGACCATCGCAAGCGAGATCAGCACCTCGATGCGAAAATCATCGAGTAGCCGCATGGCGCGGTAAGCCACGTAGCCGGCGGCAAGGCCAAGGATCGCGCCACCCAGCGCCTCGACGAAAAACAATTGCGCCACCTGCACAACGCCAAACCGCTCACCTTCTACGCCAACAGCCGCGGCCACGAGAATCGTGAACATCACCACGCCGACGCCGTCATTGAGGAGCGCTTCGCCGGTCATCTCGACTTCCGTAACTTTTGGAACACGCACGGCCTTCAATATGCTGAGCACCGCAACGGGATCGGTAGGGCTAATCAGGGCGCCGAATACAAGCGCCCATACCAGCGGGATCTGGGTACCGAGCCAGCCGGCAATCAGCCAAAAGCTGATGCCAACAATCGCTGTCGAGACGACAACGCCAACGGTCGCGAGCAGCCCGACGCTCGCGGCCCTGTTCTTCAATTCGCCGAGGTCCACTTGCAGCGCGCCTGCAAACAGCATGAAGGCGAGCATGCCGTGCATCAGCGCTTCCGTGAAGTCGATCTGACGCACCGCGTCGGACAGCGCGCGGGACAATTGCGTCTCTGCGGTCAGCAATTCGAGCCCGATGAGGATGAGCGAGGCGGCCAGCCCCATGATCATGACCCCTATCGTGGTCGGCAGCCGCAGCAGCTTGGCGTTGACGAAGGCGAACACGGCGCTGACCGTCAGCAGAATCGCCACAAGGTCGAATATCGACAGCAACACGCACTCCTTGTCGTTTGAGCTGTTCGCGGAGTACTGCGGCTAGCATAGGGCTGCGCAGCCTCAAATGCAGCCTTGAGGCAACTTCAACCCTTGTGCACCAGCAGGATCATGCCGACCAACACCACCAACAGGACCAGCGACAGCGCAATGGCAATGCGCGTCGCTTTCACGGCCCGATCCTTCTCCCACCAACTCGTCGGCTTGATGCCTTGCAGGACAAACGTCGTGACGCCGGCCAGGTTCACGCAAATCAGGTTCACCAGAAACAGCGAGAAAGCGCCGACTGCCAGAGTGGGATGCCCGCCGCCCAGCAGCAGCCCGGACGTCACCAGCGGCGGCAACAACGCCACCGCCACCATGACGCCGATCAGCGTCGCCGATACGCCGGTGGTGAACGCCAGCGCGCCCGCACTGCCGGACGCCAATGCCACGGCGACGTCGCCCAGACCCACCCACGTGCGCGACGCCAATTCGGGCAATATCGGGTCCACCTTCAGCAGCACGCCGAGGATCACCGACAAGACAAACGCCGCCGCAATCCCCGTCAGCGCCGTCAGAAGGCCCTGCCGAAGCAGCGACAGGTCGCCCAAGGTAATGCCGAGCGACAAGGCCACGTTCGGCCCGAGCAGAGGCGCAATCACCATCGCCCCGATGATGACGGCTACGCTGTTGTCATTCAAACCGATGGCCGCCACGACGGTGGACAGCGCCACCATCGCCATATAGACGCGCGACAGCCGCGCGCCATTCTTGATGTCCTCGTACAATTCCTCGCGGCCGATCCGCTCCGGCGGCTTTTCCTCGGGCGGCGGCGGCTCGGACGTATCCGGTTCCGGCTCCACCTGGTCGCGTGGCAAAGTCGCCTCGACCGGCAGAATCACCACCCGGTTGCCCTCGTCATTGGAGTAGCGCTTCTCCAACAGATCCAGCACCTTCTCGCTCTGCTCCACGTCCAGCAAGATGCGGACCAGCACTTCCCCGTCCGCCGATCGAATCTGCCGGTGTTCGAGCACTTTGCACTCGCTCAGGAGCTCGCGGACGTCGTCGCCGTCCTTCTCCCGCAGCACCATCTCGATCAAGCGCAGCGCCATCGCGTCTCATCCTTTCGATGTCCGGCCGAGGCAGGCCGTCACCGTATTTCAATCCGCTTCAGCAGCTCCCATATCGGCACCGCCGAAACGCCGCCGACAACCCCGCTCAGGTAACTCGGAATGTCGGTGTTGAAAAGCCAGCGCCACAGCAAGCCGGCGACGAGGCTCGTCACCAGCATGGTCGCAAGCGTGATCAGCAGTCTCTGCCAGAGCGGCATGTCATCGCTCCCTAGCGCTTTGAGGATTTGCCATCGACGAACCGATGCGTCTCTTGCCGGTACCCGATCGTCAGACAACCGTGCCAAACAGTTTCCCGATCCCGGCGGTGAGCGCCATCGCCAAGGCGCCCCAGAACGTCACGCGGGCCGTGGCGCGCAGCACGTTTGCGCCGCCGGTTTTCGCCCCGATCGCGCCCAGCAGAGCGAGAAAGCCCAAGGACGCCGCCGACACGATGGGGACCAGCGCACTCGCCGGCGACACGACCACCATGAGCAAGGGCATGGCCGCGCCGACTGAAAACGTTACGGCCGATGTCAGCGCGGCCTGTACCGGACGCGCGGTGGTGATTTTCGATATCCCAAGCTCATCGCGCGCGTGCGCGGTCAGAGCATCTTTCGCCATTAACTGTTGCGCAACCTGCCGCGCAAGCGCCTGGTCGACGCCACGCTGAACGTAGATGTCGGCAAGCTCATTAAGCTCAAACTTGGGATTCTCGCTCAACTCCGCGCGCTCGCGCGCGAGATCCGCCTGTTCGGTGTCGGATTGTGAGCTGACCGACACATATTCGCCGGCCGCCATCGACATGGCGCCCGCCACCAGGCCTGCGACACCGGCGATCAGCACATCGTTCTGCGTCGCCGCTGCCGCGGCGACGCCGACGATCAAGCTTGCGGTCGAGATGATGCCGTCGTTGGCGCCGAGCACGGCGGCGCGCAGCCAGCCGATGCGGTCGACGAAGTGGTTCTCCGGATGGAGGCGAAGACGACTCATCCGACATTCCAGCCGTCAGATCACAGCCGTCCCATGAGAAGCAGGACGACGAGGATGATCAGGATGATGCCGATGACACCGATGCCGCTGTGACCGAACCCGTAGCCGTAACCGCCGAAGCGGCCACTGAAACCACCGAGCAGGAAGATGACGAGGATGATGACAAGAATCAGTCCGAGAGACATAGTCTTATCTCCTTTGGCAGGATGTAACTGAACATTGGGCCTTTTCGTAACTCAGACATTGAAGCCTTTGATCGACTTACTTCAGGTTCCGCCACGTCACGGCAGCACCCACGAATTGCCGGATTACTTCTTCTCGATCGAAATGCCGCTTTTGCCGACGTTGATCTCGATGTGAGTGGTCTTCTGCCGCTCCTGGTAGAGCTGATAGCCGAAGGCCACGGCGGCGATGGCGAGCACGCCGATGATGACGTAGAGAATGTTGCGATTCATGGTCATTGGTAACCGCGCCACTACCACCTCCGGTCAATGCGCCGCCAACTACGCGATCTTATCGCGCGGTCTCGCTTCCCGCGAGCGCCAACGCCAACGCCATGACGGCCGCTATCAATAGCTTGTGGGTAGGCTTGCCCCTTCGCTGTTAAATTCGCGGGACAAAGATGGCCAACCGGCCGGAATGAAGCCTTGATCCAGGTCAACGGGGCGGATGATTTGTGCCGGGGTCTAAGCGGATGCGAGCGAGCCCGGCCATGACGGGAGCGCAAATCCCGTGCTAGACAGCGCGCGCACATTAAACGTCGCGCCGCCGGGACCATGCCCAAAACGCCGTCGCTCAAGGACTTCCGCCGCATCGTCGTCAAGGTCGGCTCCTCGCTCTTGGTGGACGCCGCCGCCGGCGGGCTCAAGCGCGCCTGGCTCGACAAACTCGCCGCCGACATCGCCGGCCTGCACGCGCAAAAGCGCGACGTGCTGGTAGTCTCTTCCGGCGCCATCGCGCTCGGCCGCGCCGTGCTGAAGCTGCCCGCCGGCAGCCTCAAGCTCGAGGAGGCGCAGGCCGCCGCCGCCGTCGGGCAGATCGCGCTGGCGCGCGCCTGGGCCGAGGCGCTCGGGGCGCACAAGCTCACCGCCGGCCAGGTGCTGGTGACGCTCGGCGACACCGAAGAGCGCCGCCGCTATCTCAACGCGCGCTCGACCATCGCCAAGCTCTTGGAATGGCGCTCGGTGCCGGTGATCAACGAGAACGACACGACGGCCACGAGCGAAATCCGCTACGGCGACAACGACCGCCTGGCCGCGCGCGTCGCCACCATGATGAGCGCCGATTTGCTGGTGCTGCTGTCCGACGTCGACGGGCTCTACGACAAGCCGCCGGAGCAGAAGGGCGCCAAGCATGTGCCCGTGGTCGCGCGCATCACGCCGGAGATCGAGGCCATGGCGGGGGTGAGCGCCTCGCAGACCGCGCGCGGCGGCATGCGCACCAAGATCGAGGCCGGCAAGATCGCCACCACCGCCGGCACCCATATGGTGATCGCGTCGGGCCGCGTCGATCATCCGCTGCAGGCGATCGCCGACGGCGCCGCCTGCACCTGGTTCCTGACGCCGGCCAATCCGGTGACCGCGCGCAAGAAGTGGATCGCGGGCTCGCTCGAGCCGCGCGGCGCGCTCACGGTCGATGCCGGCGCGGTGCGCGCGCTGCGCAGCGGCAAGAGCCTGCTGCCCGCCGGGGTGATCAAAGTGGAGGGCGGCTTCGAGCGCGGCGACGCCGTCGTGGTGCGCGGGCCGGACGGCCACGAGGTCGGCCGCGGGCTGATCGCCTATGACGCCGGCGACGCCGACAAGATCAAGGGCCGCTCCTCGGCCGACATCCTGTCGATCCTCGGCTTCGGCGGCCGCGCCGAGATGATCCACCGCGACGACCTGGTGCTGGGTGGGGCGTAAGCCTGCTCGGGCGGCGATGAGCGCTTGCTCGCGGCCGAGCATCGCCGAGGAACGGCCCTTCTACGACCATGACGGAGCAGCAAACGGGGATAAGGGCCGCGGCTGTCCCCGCAATCTATCCGCGCGCGGCGAGCCGCCGCGCGACGATTTGGCAGGTTGTCTGCGCCGGCCAACCGGCGTCCTCTGGCGGCCAAGCCAAGGGCGGCCGGGGGCAGCCATTCTCTGCACCCCACCCCGACCGCCGCTACGGCAGGTGTCGAAGGCGCGAATGCGCCGGAGACGACGACTATCCCCCAAGGGGCCCCGCGCGGGGCCCCTATTTTTTTGCGCGGCAAAGTGCTTGAACCGCCTGGCCTCGCCGGCCGGACGCCGAGGCTCAACCCTTGCGGTTGCGGCGCCGGCGCGCGCTCTGCCGGCGCGAGATCGGCGCCTTCGGCTTGAGCTGGGCCGGCACCGGGCGGGCCGGCAGCGGAAAGAACGTGCCGTCGGGGAATTCCAGATACCGGCTGTACACCTGCACCTGCCCTTCCCCGCCCTGGCGGCCCTCGATCACGAACTTGGTGCCAACCGGAAAGCGGCTGGGAAGCTTGCTGCTGTACGCCATGGAACCCTCCTGCAACGCGCCCACCCTGCCAGCGCAATGTGTAGGTCAATTGATCGGCTTGACCTTCTGGCGGCTTTTCCACGCTATCCCCAGGTAAATGGGTAACTGCCGTGCGGGCCGGCCATCTCGCCCCGGCCGCCCCGACGTGATAGGAAAACCCCCGGATTAATGGGGCTGACGGGCCGTCTGTCATGACCGCGCCGCTCAAAAGCATCGAAGGCACCGGCGATATCGCCGCCGCCATGGCGGAAACTGGCCGCAATGCGCGCGCAGCCGCCCGCGTGCTGGCGCTGGCCCCGCCCGCGCAGAAGGACCGGGCGCTCGACGCCATGGCCGCGGCCATCCGGACGCAAAAAGCCGCCATCCTGGCCGCCAATGCCGAGGACGTCGCGGAAGCGCGCGCCGCCGGCGCGAGCGAGGCCTTCCTCGACCGGCTGACCCTCGACGCGGCGCGGGTCGAGGCCATGGCGGCCGGCATGGAGGTGATCCGCGCGCTCAAAGACCCGGTCGGCACTGTCATGGCGTCCTGGACGCGTCCGAACGGCATGACCATCGAGCGGGTGCGGGTGCCGCTCGGCGTCATCGGCATCATCTACGAGAGCCGCCCCAATGTGACCGCCGATGCCGGCGCGCTCTGCCTGAAATCGGGCAATGCCGCCATTCTGCGCGGCGGCTCGGACAGCCTGCGCTCCAGCCGCGCCATCCACCTCGCCATGCAGCAGGGCCTGCGCCAGGCCGGCCTGCCGGCGGCCGCCATCCACGTCGTGAACACGCGCGACCGCGCCGCCGTCGGCCTCATGCTGGCGGGACTCGACGGCAATATCGACGTGATCGTGCCGCGCGGCGGCAAGGGCCTGGTCGCCCGCGTGCAGGCGGAGGCGCGGCTGCCGGTCTTTGCTCATCTGGAAGGCGTCTGCCACGTCTATGTGGACAAGGGCGCCAGACTGGACATGGCGAAAGAGATCGTACTCAACGCCAAAATGCGCCGCACCGGCGTGTGCGGCGCGGCCGAGACCCTGCTCGTCGACCGCGCCGTGGCCGATACCCACCTCAAGCCGCTGGTGGAGATGCTGCTCGCGGCCGGTTGCGAGATTTCGCGGCGATAGACCGACGCAAGGCATCGACAAGCGCGTCAAGCCGGTCACCGAAGACGACTGGGCGGCCGAATATCTCGACGCCATCCTGGCGGTCGGACTGGTCGACGGCGTGGACGAGGCCATCGCCCATATCGAGCGCTACGGCTCGCACCACACCGACGCCATCGTCACCGAGGACCTGGCAGCGGCGGAGAAGTTCCTTGCCCGCGTCGACTCGGCCATCGTGCTGCACAACGCCTCGACCCAGTTCGCCGACGGCGGCGAATTCGGCTTCGGCGCCGAGATCGGCATCGCCACCGGCCGCTTGCACGCACGCGGGCCGGTCGGCGTCGAGCAGTTGACCACCTTCAATTACCGCATACGCGGAAGCGGCCAGATCAGACCGTGAAACCGCCCGTGCCCTTAAGCCCCGGGCGCCTGCTCCCGCCGCACGCGCCCGGGATGCGGATCGGCCTGTTTGGTGGAACTTTCGATCCACCGCACCTGGCCCATCTGGGGGCGTCGCTCCTGGCGCTCAAACGGCTCAAGCTCGACCGGGTGTGGTGGCTGGTGACGCCGGGCAATCCGCTCAAAAACACCAGCGGGCTCGGCCCCTTGGCCAAGCGCATCGAGGCCGCCCGCGCACTCACGCATCACCCGCGCATCGACGTCACCGGCCTCGAGGCCGTCATCAAGACGAGATACACCTATGACACCATCCTCTGGCTGAAGTCGCGCTGCCCGCGGGTGCGATTCGTCTGGATCATGGGCGCGGACAATTTGCGGAGTTTTCACCGCTGGCAGAGATGGCGCGGGATCGCGAAGCTGGTGCCGTTCGTGGTGGTCGATCGCCTCGGCCCCAGCCTCTATGCCGGCGCCAGCCCGGCGGGTCAGGCATTGCGCCACGCGCGCATCCCGGAACACGCAGCCAGTTCTCTGCCGGGGCGCAAGCCGCCGGCCTGGGCCTTCCTGCACGGCCTCAAATCGCCGCTGTCGTCGACGGCGCTGCGGGCGCTCCGCCGCGGCAAGGGAACTTCCCGCACGCGCGCCAAAAGCAAGAAAGCCAACAAGACAGGTGCCAAGGGCGGCAAGATAGCCGGCAAAAAGACAGTCAAGAAAGTTGGCAAGAAGTCGGTCCGCAAGACCGCCAAGAAGACAGCCAAGAAGGCTGGCAAGAGGCGAAGCAAATAGCTATCTTTTAACCGACCCCGGACTAGAATCGGGGCGAGTGCAACGAACCGAAAGGATCAGGTCCCCTGCGCATCTCTGCACTCTCTCGGGCGACGCGTCGTGCGCCCGAATCCGTCTCCCGGCACCCGAGCGCCAAGGAGACGCTTCGCATCGTCCTCGCGCGTCTGGAAGACATGAAGGCCGAGGATAGCGTCACCATCGATCTCACCGGTAAATCCTCAATCGCCGACTTCATGGTGGTGGCCTCCGGCCGCTCCCAGCGCCATGTCGCGTCCATCGCCGAGCACGTGGTCAAGGACGTCGAGAAGGCGGGCGTCGCCCGTGTGCGGGTCGAGGGCCTGCGGCAAGGCGATTGGGTGTTGATCGACGCCGGCGATGTGGTGGTGCATCTGTTCCGGCCGGAAGTGCGCGCCCACTACAATCTCGAGAAGATGTGGGCGGGCGGCAGTCCGGACGCGCGGCGAGCAAGCTGATACAGTCGGCGGCGTGCGCATCGTCGTTGCCGCCGTCGGTCGCTTGAAGCGGGGCCCGGAAACCGAGCTTTCCGAGCGCTACCGCAAGCGCGCGGCGCAAACCGGCCGCCAGCTCGGCCTGCGCGACGTCGAAATCGTCGAAATCAGGGAAAGCCGCGCCGCCGACGCCGGCAAGCGCATGCTCGAGGAATCGATCGCGCTCGCCAATGTCATCCCGCAAGGCGCAGCGGTGTTGCTGCTCGACGCCCATGGCGAGAATATCGACAGTGCAGGCCTCGCCGGCCTGCTGGCGCAATGGCGCGCGCACGACCGGCCCGCAGCGGTGTTCCTGATCGGCGGCGCCGACGGGCTGGCCGCCTCCTTGCGCGAGCGCGCTACGTTGCGGCTTTCGTTCGGGGCGGCGACCTGGCCGCACCAGCTGGTGCGGGTCATGCTGCTGGAGCAGCTTTACCGCGCCACCACGATGCTTACCGGGCACCCCTATCACCGGGCGTGAGCGCTTTACCCTTTCCCCGCACGCGGGGAGAGGTGAAAACCGCGCCTGAATGCCGGGCAGATTTAATCCCCCCAGTCCAGATTTGGTCTTAATCGGGGCGCAAGAACTTTCGCCACAATATCCTTGCCGTACTAATCCGCGGGCGTAACTTGGCTGAAATGATTTGCCTTGGGGGCTTTAGCCTGGATCCGCGCTCCGCGCTCGTCGCCGGGCTCGGGCTTGCCTTGCCGCTCGCGCTCGCCGGGCCGGCAGCCGCGCAGACACGCACGGCGCAGCTTGCGCAAAACGACAAGACCGAAAAGCTCGACGCGATCAAAAAACACGACGAGGAGCTCAAGGCCACGCGCGCGCAGCAGCGCAAGTCAGCCGATACCGAAGCATCCCTCAAGCGCGAGATCGAGAAGATCGGCGACGACCGCCGCAAGCTCAACCAGGCGCTGATCGATACCGCCGCCAAATTGCGCGGCGTCGAAGCCAAGGTCGAGGCGACCCAGGCGCGGCTTGCGCCGCTCGATGCCAAAGAGCGCGACATCCGCAAATCGCTGGAAGGACGCCGCGCGGTGATCGGCGAAGTGCTGGCGGCCTTGCAGCGCATCGGTCATCACGCGCCGCCCGCGCTGATCTCCAGTCCGGAAGACGCGCTGCAAGCGGTGCGCACGGCCATGGTGCTCGACGCGGTGCTGCCCGAGATGCGCCACCAGGTCGAGCAACTCGCCGACGATCTCAGCGCGCTGTTGAAAGTGCGCAAGCAGATCGCCGCCGAGCGCGATCGGTTGAAAAAAGAAGTCGCCTCGCTCGGCGCCGAGCGCACGCGCATGCAGGCGCTGATCGACCAGCGCCAGAAGCAGCAAGCCGAGCGCGAGAAGGTGCTCGATGCCGAGCGCGCGCGTGCCGTGGAGCTGGCAAAGAAGGCGGACAATCTCAAAGATTTGATCGCCAAGCTGGAGCAGAGCCTGCCGTCAGGCGACGCGCGCGGCGCGCGAGGAAGCGATTCGCAAAACCGGGCGTCAGGCGCTCTGGCGGCCTTGCACGATCCCGGGACGGCTGGCACCGGCGGTCGCGTTTTCCTCACTGCGCGGGCAAATTCCGATTCCGGTTAATGGCGTCAAACTGAAGGATTTCGGGGCGCCCGACGGCGTCGGCGGCCTGGAAAAAGGCATTTCCATCGCCACCCGCGCCAGCGCGCAGGTCACTTCGCCGGCCGACGGCTGGGTGGTATACGCAGGCCCGTTCCGGTCTTACGGGCAACTCTTGATCCTTAATGCCGGCGGCGGGTATCATATACTGCTTGCTGGGATGGATCGGATATCTGTTGATCTCGGACAGTTCGTGCTGACCGGTGAACCCGTTGCGGTGATGGGAAACGGCTCCCGTATCGCCGCCATCCTCGCGACAGGTTCCAGCCAACCGGTGCTCTACATCGAGTTTCGAAAGGGCGGGTTACCCGTCGATCCAGGCCCATGGTGGGCGGCTGGCGAAGGTGAAAAGGTTCGCGGATGATGCGCAAGACCTCACTTATTCTACTCGGCGCGGCGGCTGGAGCGGCAATGGCGTTGTTCGCAACGCAGCCTCGCATGATCTTCACCGGCGCCAGCGCCAAAGCAGCGGCCGCCGACACGTACCGGCAACTCAACCTGTTCGGCGACGTGTTCGAGCGCGTGCGCGCCGACTATGTCGAGAAACCGAACGACGGCAAGCTGGTCGAAACCGCGATCAACGGCATGCTGGCCGGTCTCGACCCGCATTCCAGCTACATGGATGCCAAGAGCTTCCGCGACATGCAGGTGCAGACGCGCGGCGAATTCGGCGGGCTCGGCATCGAGGTCACCATGGAAGACGGCCTGATCAAGGTGGTGGCGCCGATCGACGACACGCCCGCCGCCAAGGCCGGGGTTCTCGCCAACGACATCATCACCAAGCTCGACGACGAGCAGGTGCAGGGTCTCACCCTGAACCAGGCGGTCGAAAAAATGCGCGGCCCGGTGAACACCAAGATCAAGCTCACCATCATGCGCAAGGGCGCGGACAAGCCGGTCATCGTGACGCTCACGCGCGACGTGATCCGCGTGCACTCGGTGCGCTCGCACACCGAGGGTGCCGACATCGGCTATATCCGGCTCACCCAGTTCAACGAGCAGACCACCGACGGCCTGAAGAAGGCGATCGCCGACATCAAGGCCAAGATCCCGGATGACAAGCTGAAGGGCTACGTCCTCGATCTGCGCAACAATCCGGGCGGCCTGCTCGATCAGGCCATCTCGGTGTCGGATGCGTTCCTGCAAAAGGGCGAGATCGTCTCCACCCGCGGGCGCAACCCGGAAGAGACGCAGCGCTTCAACGCCCGGCCGGGCGATCTCACCGGCGGCAAGCCGCTGATCGTGCTGGTCAACGGCGGCTCGGCATCGGCTTCCGAAATCGTCGCCGGCGCGCTGCAGGACCACAAGCGGGCGACCATCCTTGGCACGCAATCCTTCGGCAAGGGCTCGGTGCAGACCATCATCCCGCTCGGCTCCGGCAACGGGGCGCTGCGGCTGACCACGGCGCGCTACTACACGCCGTCGGCCCGCTCGATCCAGGCCAAGGGCATCACGCCGGACATCGAGGTGATGCAGGACATACCGGACAGCCTGAAGTCCAAGACCGACACCATGGGCGAGGCCTCGCTGCGCGGCCATCTCAAGGCGGCCGCCGGCAAGGAAAAGAAGGGCTCGCAGTCCTACGTGCCGCCGGATCCGAAGAACGACAAGGCGCTGCACATGGCGGACGATCTATTGCGCGGCACCCAGGTCAATTCGGCGTTCCCGCCCAATCCGAAGGCGCCGATCCCGAACTGATCGCGGCTTTCGCAGCAAATCCTCGCGGGGCGGCCCCATTGGCCGCCCCGTTCGCTTTTGCAGGCCGCGCGCCGGCGCGGGAGGGCTAAGCGCTTGCGTGATAGACTGCCGATGATTCGCGAGGTTTAGGCCCTTTGTCATCCGACGACCTGAACGCCCCGCTCGGCCAGGACAAGAAAAAGCCGCTGGGTAAGCTGCCCGCGCTGGCGCCGCAGGTGCTGGCGGGCCTGCTTGCTTTGTTCGGTGTGGCAGTGGCGGTCTGGGGCACCTTCGTCAACGACCCGCTGGGCGGCGAGCCGGTGGCGGTGGTCTCCACCGCGCCGTCGAAGCCGGACGCGCCGGTGGCGCTGGCGGGCGGCGAGCGGCAGCACGCCCACCATGACGGCATGACCGGTGCGCCGGCCGCCGCGGCCAACGTCACGATCAAGAAGATGACGCCGCCCGGCAGCACGACCGTCACCATCATCGACGGCTCCAGCGGCAAGAGCCGCAACGTCATCATCCCCGGCAAGAGCAGCAGCGCCGCGCCGAATACGGCGGTCGACGCCAAAATGCTGGAGGTCACCAGGCACGGACCGATCCCGAAGATCGGACCGGACGGCACGCGGCCTTACGCGCGCTATGCCGAAAAGCGCGACGTGCCGGCCAGCAAGAAGGATTGGCCACGCATCGCGCTGATCGTCGGCGGCCTCGGCATCAGCGCTTCCGGCACCGCCGACGCGCTGGCCGAGCTGCCGGCGCCGGTCAGCTTCGCGCTCGCGCCCTACGGCGCCGACCTGCAGAACCTGGCGGCCGAGACGCGCGCCAAGAAGCATGAAGTCCTGCTGCAGGTGCCGATGGAGCCGTTCAATTTTCCCGACAACGATCCCGGCCCGCAGACGCTGATGACCTCGCTCGGCGGCGACCATAACATCGACCGGCTGCACTGGCTGATGAGCCGCTTCCAGGGCTATGTCGGGCTGATCAGCTATATGGGCGGCAAGTTCACGGCGTCCGAGCAGGCGCTGAAGCCGATCCTGCGCGAGACGGGCAAGCGTGGGCTGATCTATGTGGACGACGGCGCTTCCCCGCGCAGCGTCGCCGGCCAGCTCGCCGGCAGCCAGAACCTGCCTTACGCCAAGGCCGACATCGTCATCGACACGGTGCCGACGCCGGCCGAGATCGATCACGCGCTGGCGCGCCTCGAGCTGATGGCGCGCGAGCGCGGCAACGCCGTCGGGCTGGCCACCGCGCTGCCGGCGACGGTCAAGCGCATCGCCGCCTGGGCGAAGACGGTGGAAGCCAGAGGCTTCGTGCTGGTGCCGATCACCATGATGGCGCTGAAGGCGAAGTCGAGTTGAGGCCTGTCCCGGGCGCAGCGCAGCACGTTAGCGATGCGGCTGCAGACCCGGGACCGCAACCAATTCGTTCTTGACGGTCCCGGATCAGCGGTGCACCGCTATCGCGCTGCACCGCATCCGGGACACGCCCAACATGCCCTCCTTCGAATCCCTCCCCTACCGCCCCTGCGCCGGCATGATGGTGCTCAACCGCGACGGCCTGGTGTTCGTCGGCCGGCGCTCGAGCGGGCCGGAACACATCGACGCCACGCATGTCTGGCAGATGCCGCAAGGCGGCATCGACGACGACGAAGGCCCTTACAAGGCCGCGCTGCGCGAATTGCGCGAGGAGACCAATATCAGCTCGGCCGAGAAGCTGGGGGAGATCGCCGAGTGGCTGGCCTATGACATCCCGCGCGACATCGTGGGACAGGCCTGGGGCGGCAAATACCGCGGGCAGAAGCAGAAATGGTACGCGCTGCGCTTCACCGGCGACGAAAGTGAGATCGACATCGAGCATCCGACCGGCGGCCACGAGCCGGAATTCATCGCCTGGCGCTGGGTTGAGATGGCGGAGCTGCCCGACCTTGTGGTGCCGTTCAAGCGGGCGACCTACGAGCGGGTGGTGGAAGAGTTCAAAAAGTTCGTGGAGTAACCGCCTGCGTCATGGCCGTTATAGCCAAGAGCGCGATGCCTAATGCATCGCCGTCGTCTGTAGGTGGCGGTCGACTTCCTTGAAGTGATCGAGCTGCGCGATCATCTTGTCGAGCTCGGAGCCAGCCTCGGTCCGGGCGATGCGCTCCTCGAGCGCGCCGATATGTCCGGTCATCATGCCGCGGTCGACGGTCTCCATGACCTCGGCGACGTCGGCGAGCACGGTCAGGCCTTCGGCCGAGACTTCGGCGAAGCCGCCCAGCACCACGATCTTCTGCGCGCCGCCGGGGCCGTGCACGGTCAGGATGCCGGGCCGCAGCGTGGTGACGAAGGGCGCGTGGCCGGCGAGCACGCCGAAATCGCCCTCGGCGCCGGGAACGTCGACCTGCTCGACCTCGCCGGAGAACACCAGCTTTTCCGGCGACACCAGCTCGAAATGCAACATTGCGCTCATGAACCCTTGCCCCATGCCGCGATCTGTTCAGCCGTCTGCAACTCGGTTCCGCAGAAAGGACAGAACCGGACGGGCTTGGTGAAAACGCCGACTTGATTGGGCATCTGTGCAACACCGATCGTCAGGAACAACACGCCGTCTTCGACTTGAAACGTAGAGTTCTCTTTGTTGTGCATCGCCGGCCGCAGGTGCTCGCAGCACGTGCCGAATGCAGGCGTCTGCGCTACGTCACGCCTCGGCGGCCAGCTTCTTGCCCTTCTCGACCGCCTCCTCGATGGTGCCGACCATGTAGAAGGCGGCCTCCGGCAGGTGGTCGTATTTGCCGGCCACCAGATCCTTGAAGCCGCGGATGGTGTCCTTGAGGTCGACCAGCTTGCCGGGCGAGCCGGTGAACACTTCCGCCACAAAGAACGGCTGCGACAGAAAGCGCTCGATCTTGCGCGCGCGCGACACGGTGAGCTTGTCCTCTTCCGACAGCTCGTCCATGCCGAGAATGGCGATGATGTCCTGCAACGACTTGTAGCGCTGCAGCACTTCCTGCACCCGGCGCGCGACCGCGTAGTGCTCCTCGCCGACGATCAACGGCGAGAGCATGCGCGAGGTGGAATCGAGCGGGTCGACCGCCGGATAGATGCCCTTGGCGGCGATGTCGCGCGACAGCACGGTGGTGGCGTCCAAGTGCGCGAAGGAAGTGGCCGGCGCCGGGTCGGTCAAGTCGTCGGCCGGCACGTAGATCGCCTGCACCGAGGTGATCGAGCCTTTTGTAGTGGTGGTGATGCGCTCCTGCAGCGCGCCCATGTCGGTGGCGAGCGTCGGCTGATAACCCACCGCTGAAGGAATACGGCCGAGCAGCGCCGACACTTCGGAGCCGGCTTGCGTGAAGCGGAAGATGTTGTCGACGAAGAACAGCACGTCCTGACCCTGGTCGCGGAAATATTCGGCGACCGTCAGCCCGGAAAGGCCGACGCGGGCGCGCGCGCCCGGCGGCTCGTTCATCTGGCCGTAGACCAGCGCGCATTTCGAGCCTTCGACCGAGCCCTCGTGCGGGTCCTTGTTGACGCCCAATTCGATCATCTCGTGATAGAGGTCGTTGCCCTCGCGGGTGCGCTCGCCGACGCCGGCGAACACCGAATAGCCGCCGTGCGCCTTGGCGACGTTATTGATCAGTTCCATGATCAGCACGGTCTTGCCGACGCCGGCGCCGCCGAACAGGCCGATCTTGCCGCCCTTGGAATAGGGCGCCAGCAGATCGACGACCTTGATACCGGTGACCAGGATCTGCGCCTCCGTGGACTGCTCGGTATAGGCAGGCGCGTCCTGATGGATCGCGCGCTTGGCCTCGGCATTGACCGGGCCCGCTTCGTCGACCGGATCGCCGATAACGTTGATGATGCGGCCGAGCAGTTGCGGCCCGACCGGCACCGAAATCGGCGCGCCGGTGTCGGTGACGTCCTGGCTGCGCACCAGGCCTTCGGTGGAGTCCATGGCGATGGTGCGCACGGTCGATTCGCCGAGATGCTGGGCGACTTCGAGCACCAGGCGGTTGCCGTGGTTGGTTGTTTCGAGCGCGTTGAGGATCTCCGGCAGCTCGCCTTCGAACTGCACGTCGACGACGGCGCCGATGACCTGAGTGATTTTTCCGACTGCGTTTGCTGTAGCCATATCGTCCTCGTTTAAGGCACTAGAGCGCTTCCGCGCCGGAGATGATCTCGATCAGTTCCTTGGTGATCATCGCCTGGCGGGTGCGGTTATAGGTGAGCGTCTGCTTGCGGATCATCTCGCCGGCGTTGCGGGTGGCGTTGTCCATCGCGCTCATGCGCGCGCCCTGCTCGGAGGCGGCGTTTTCCAACAGCGCCCGGAACACCTGCACGGACAGATTGCGCGGCAACAGCTCGGTGAGGATTTCCTCCTCCTCCGGCTCGTATTCGTAGTTGACGTCCGCCTCCGTCTTCTCGAACACCGGCGGAACGATCTGCTGCGCGGTCGGGACTTGCGCGATCACCGACTTGAAGCGCGAGAAGAACAGCGTGCAGACGTCGAAGCCGCCCGCGTCGAACAGCGCGACGATCTTTTTCGAGATCATCTCGGCTTGCTCGAAGCCGAGCACGCGCACGCCGCGCAATTCTATGGTTTCGATGATCTGCGCGCCGAATTGCCGGCGCAGCTGGTCGTAGCCCTTGCGGCCGACGCAAAGGATCTTCACGTCCTTGCCTTCGGTGCTGAGCCTGTTGGCGCGTTCGCGCGCGAGCCGCACGATCGAGGAATTGAACGGGCCGCACAGCCCGCGCTCGGCGGTGCAGACCACCAGCAGGTGCACGTGGTCGCGGCCGGTGCCGGCCAGCAGCTTGGGCGCGGAATCGCTGCCCGCCAAGGCCGAGGCGATCGAGCCCAGCACCTTGCCCATGCGCTCGGCATAGGGACGCGCCGCTTCCGCCGCGGCCTGCGCGCGGCGCAGCTTACTGGCCGCGACCATCTGCATGGCCTTGGTGATCTTCTGCGTCGCCTTGGTGGCGGCGATGCGCACGCGCAGGTCTTTCAGGGAAGCCATTGCTAGCTCTGTCTATCCTCTTGCCCCGACTTGTCCCCTCCCCCCGCAAGCGGGGGAGGTGAAGAAGTGTGTTACGTAAACGTCTTAGCGTAAGCCTCGACCGCGTCCTTGAGTTTGGCGGCGTCGGCGTCGGCGAGATCGCCGCTCTTACCGATCGAGTCGAGCAGGTCAGCGTGCTTGGTGCGCAGCAGGTTGAGCAGGCCGTGCTCGAAATCGCGCACGCGCGCGACGTCGAACCTGTCGAGATAGCCGTTGACGCCGGCATAGATCACGCAGACCTGCTCCTCCATCTTGAGCGGCGAGAACTGCGGCTGTTTCAGAAGCTCGGTCAGGCGCGCGCCACGCGCCAACAGGCGCTGGGTGGTGGCGTCGAGGTCGGAACCGAACTGCGCGAAGGCGGCCATCTCGCGGTACTGCGCGAGCTCGCCCTTGATGCGGCCGGCGACCTTCTTCATCGCCTTGGTCTGCGCCGCGGAGCCGACGCGCGAAACCGAAAGACCCACGTTCACCGCCGGCCGAATGCCCTGATAGAACAGGTCGGTCTCCAGGAAGATCTGGCCGTCGGTAATGGAAATGACGTTGGTCGGGATATAGGCCGAGACGTCGTTGGCCTGCGTCTCGATCACCGGCAACGCGGTCAAGGAGCCCGCGCCATTGTCGTCGTTCATCTTGGCGGCGCGCTCCAACAGGCGCGAATGCAGATAGAACACGTCGCCCGGATAGGCTTCGCGGCCCGGCGGACGGCGCAGCAAAAGCGACATTTGGCGGTAGGCAACGGCCTGCTTGGACAGGTCGTCGTAGAAGATGACGGCGTGCATGCCGTTGTCGCGGAAATACTCGCCCATGGTGCAGCCGGCGAACGGCGCCAGGAACTGCATGGGCGCCGGCTCCGAGGCGGTGGCGGCGACGATAATCGAATAGTCGAGCGCGCCCTGCTCCTCCAGCACCTTGACGAACTGCGCCACGCTCGAGCGCTTCTGCCCGACCGCCACGTAGACGCAGTAGAGCTTGATCTTCTCATCGGGCTGCGCGTTAAGCGGCTTCTGGTTGAGGATGGTGTCGAGCAGGATGGCGGTCTTGCCGGTCTGCCGGTCGCCGATCACCAATTCGCGCTGGCCGCGGCCGATCGGAATCAGCGCGTCGATCGCCTTCAAGCCGGTCGCCATCGGCTCGTGCACCGACTTGCGCGGGATGATGCCGGGCGCCTTGACGTCGACGCGCTTGCGCTCGCTGGTCTTGATCGGGCCCTTGCCGTCGATTGGATTCCCCAACGCGTCGACCACGCGGCCGAGCAGGCCCTTGCCGACCGGCACATCGACGATCGAGCCCGTGCGCTTGACGGTCTGGCCTTCCATGATCTCGCGGTCGGAGCCGAAGATCACGATGCCCACGTTGTCGATTTCGAGATTGAGCGCCATGCCGCGCGTACCGTTCTCGAACTCGACCATCTCGCCGGCCTGCACGTTGTCGAGGCCGTAGACGCGGGCGATGCCGTCGCCGACCGAAAGCACCTGGCCGACCTCGGAGACCTCCGCCTCCTGGCCGAAGTTCTTGATCTGCTCTTTGAGGATGGCGGAAATTTCTGCGGCGCGGATATCCATCAGCGGGCCTCTTTCATCGCGAACTTGATCGCGTTCAGCTTGGTGCGGAGGGAACTGTCGATCATGCGGCTGCCGAGCTTGACGATCAGGCCGCCGATGATGGCGGGCTCGACATTGACTTCGAGGTCGATGTCCTTGCCGCCGGTCACGGATTTGAGCGCGCTCTTGAGCGCGTCGAGATTCTTGTCGTTGAGCTGTTCGGCAACGGTGACCTCGGCGGTAACCTCGCCGCGGTGCTGGGCCACCAGCATACGGTAGCCGCGGATCATGTCGCGCACCGCGAACAGGCGGCGGTTGGTGGTGATCACCCGCAGGAAATTGGCGGCGATGCCTTTGATGCCGGCCTTGTCGAGGATGGCCGAGAGCGCCTTGAGCTGCTCGTCGGCGCTGAACACCGGGCTGCGCACCAGGCGCATGAGATCGGGATGGTCGGCGATCAGCGCGTCGAACCGGTCGAGGTCCTGCTTGACGGCGTCGACGGCTTTTTCTTCGAGCGCCAGCTCGAACAGGGCGGTGGCGTAACGGCCCGCCATGCCGGGTACGATATGGTCTTCGCCTGCCACGGGGACGCTCGTCGCTTCACTTCATCCAAGACCAGCGCGCCGTCGCGGGACCGGCGGCGCAACCTGTTGGAATCCAAGAGGGAATTCCGATCATCGGGGACCGTCGCGGAAGCCCGCGGAAACCCCCTGAAATCGAGGGCTAGCTAACACAGGGCAAATCGCGGTGCAACAAGGCGGCTTGGCGCACCTTAAGTTCCTCGGGTGCCGGCGCCCGCCGCGATTTTGCATGCCCGCAATGCCTCGCCAGCACGGCCAACGCCCTATAGCGTGCCGGCGCGGTCGAAGCGCGACGGGGTGCGGCGGCGACCGCAACTTTGGAATAGCTGCCGGATGTCTGTTTCTTCCGCCAAAACCGACGACGACGCCGGCACGGCCAAGCTGCTGGTCGTGCTGCTCGCCTTCGCCTGGGGCTTCAACTGGATCGCGGCGGCGGTGGCCTTGCGCGAAGTGTCCCCGTGGGCCCTGCGCTTTGCCGGCGCCGGCATCGGCGCGGTGATCCTGCTGAGCGCGGCCCTGCTCACCGGCCATAGGCTGAAGGTGCCGCGCGGCGAGCACATTCACATCATGGTGGGCGGTTTCTTTAACGTGGCGGCGTTCCAGGTCCTGTCGAGCTTCGCGCAATTGAGCGGCGCCACCACGCGCGCCATCATCATCACCTATTCGATGCCGATCTGGACGACGATCCTGAGCTGGCTGGTGCTGGGCGAGAAGCTGACGCCGATCCGCCTGCTGGCTTTTGCGCTGTGCATCGCGGGCGTTACGGTCCTGGTTTGGCCGCTGTTCGCCGCCGGATTCCCGCCTTCGGTGTTCTATTCGTTCGGCTGCGCGCTGAGCTGGGCCATCGCCACCGTCTACATCAAATGGGCCCAGCTGACGATCGAGCCTTTGGCCAACGCGGCCTGGCAACTGGTGTTCGGCTTCATCTTCATCGCCGCCGGCACTTTCCTGTTCGAAGGCTATCCGCATTTGTGGCCGGTGCACGGCGAGGTGATCGTGGCGGTGCTGTTCGTCGGCATCATCGGCGTGGGGCTGGCGCATTTCCTGTGGTGGACGATCGTGGGCCGGCTGCCGGCGATCACCGCCTCGCTCGGCTCGCTGCTGGTGCCGGTGATCGGCGTTTCCGCTTCCGCGGTGTTGCTCGACGAGCACCTGACGCTGCCCGACATCGTCGGCTTCGGCATGATCTTCGTGGCGGCGGCCTGCGTGCTGCTGCAGCCGAACATCAAGCATACGGAGATGCCGGAGTGACGCCACGCCGGACCGCCGACGCAGCGGCCAGCGCCCGGCTGCTGGTCGTGATCATGGGCGTCGCCTGGGGCTTCAACTGGGTGGCCGCGCGCATCATCCTCACCGCGCTGCCGCCCTGGACCATGCGCGCGCTCGGCATCGGGCTCGGCGATCTCACGTTGTTCGCCGCCGCCGCGGTCACCGGCGTAAGCCTTGCCGTGCCGCGCGGCGAACGGCGGAAAATTCTGATCGCCGGGTTGTTCAACGTAGCCATCTTCAATGTCTGCTCGGCCTATGCGCAGATTTACGGAACCACGTCGCGTGCCATCGTCATCGCTTATTCGATGCCGATCTGGTCGGCGCTGCTGGCGCATTTCGTGCTGCGCGAGGAGCTCAACCGCGTGAAGCTGGCGGCGCTCGCTCTGTGCGCGGCGGGACTGGCGATCCTGATCTTTCCGCTGGCGCGCTCCGGTTTTCCGTTCGGCGCGCTGTTCGCGCTGATCTGCGCCTTTAGCTGGGCGGCCGGCACAATCTATCTGAAATGGGCGAAGATCCGCGCCGCGACCTTGGCGGTGGCGGCGTGGCAATTGCTGTTCGGCTGGCTGATGCTGGCCGCCGGCACGCTTGCCTTCGAAGGCCTGCCGCATCTGTGGCCTTTGCCTCCGAATATCCTGGCCTGGATCGGCTACAACGGGCTGATCGGCATGGGGCTCGCCTATTTCCTGTGGTTCGTGGTGGTCGACCGCCTGCCGGCCACCACCGCCTCGCTCGGCTCGCTGCTGGTGCCCGTGGTCGGCGTCATCGGCTCGGCCTGGCTCATCGGCGAGCGGCCGAGCCTTTTTGACATGATCGGCTTTGCCTGCATTTTCGCCGCCGCGGCCAGCGTGCTGCTGCAGCCGAATGTGAAGCATACGGAAATGCCGGAATAACGATCACAAAAAGCTCATCGGATCGACGTCAACCTCCAGCCGCACATTGCCGCGCGGCTTGGGGGCGCGCGACAGCCAGTCGCGCAGATAGGCGGACAAATCGAAAGCGCGCGGCGCTTTCACCAGCAGCCGGAAGCGGTGGCGCCCGCGCACCACCGCGATCGGCGCCTCGGCGGGGCCCAGGATGCGTACGTCTTCGTCTTTCGGCGCGTGCGCGGCGAGCGTGCGGCCGAAGCTTTCGGCGGCGTGGCGCTCATTGGCGCTGATCACCAGGCTGGCGAGCCGGCCGAACGGCGGGTAGTGCGTGCGCTCGCGCAGCTCGATTTCGCTGGAATAGAACGCTTCGCGGTCGCCGAGGATCAGCGCCTTCATGACCGGGTGCTCGGGCTGGTGCGTCTGCAGATAACCGAAACCGCGGCCCTCCTCGCGACCGGCGCGGCCGACCACCTGATGCAAAAGCTGGAAGGTGCGCTCGGCGGCGCGCGGGTCGCCGTTGCCGAGGCCGAGATCGGCATCGACGATGCCGACCAGATTGAGCTTGGGGAAATGATGGCCCTTGGCGACGAGCTGCGTGCCGATGACCAGATCGAAACGGCCTTGCGCCACATCGTCGAGCTCGGAACGCAGGCGCTCGACCGATTCCACCAGATCGCTCGACAGTACGAGAATGCGGGCGCCGGGAAACAGCTCGGCCGCCTCCTGCTCCAGCCGTTCGACGCCCGGCCCGATGGGCGCGAAGCTTTCGGTGGCGTGACAGTTCGGGCATTCGGTCGGCGGCGGCATGGAAAAGCCGCAGTGATGGCAGACCAGCCGCCGGCGGAAGCGATGATCGACCAGCCAGGCGTCGCAATTGGGGCATTGCAGGCGGAAGCCGCAGGCGCGGCAGAGCGTGAGCGGCGCGTAGCCGCGGCGGTTGAGGAACAGCAGCGCCTGCTCTTTGCGTTCGAGCGTGTGCTGCACGGCTTCGGCCAGCCGCGGCGAGATGAAGCGGCCGCGCGGCGGGCCCTCGCGCCGCATGTCGATGGCCTCGACCGCCGGCAGATGGGCGCCGCCGAAACGCTCGGGCAAATGCAGATGGCGGTAGCGGCCGCGCCGCGCGTTGACTTCCGATTCGACCGAGGGCGTGGCCGAGGCCAGCACCACGGGAATTTTGGCGATCGAGCCGCGCACCACCGCCATGTCGCGCGCGTGGTAGCGCGCGCCGTCCTCCTGCTTGTAGGCGGGGTCGTGCTCTTCATCGACGATTATGAGGCCGAGGTCGGCATAGGGCAGAAACAGCGCCGAGCGCGCGCCGACCACCACCGAGACCTCGTTTTCCGCCACCGCGCGCCAGGTGCGTTGGCGTGTGCGCGGGGATAACTGCGAATGCCACTCCGCCGGGCGCACGCCGAAGCGCGCCGAGAAGCGGTCGAGGAATTGGGCGGTGAGCGCGATCTCCGGCATCAGGATCAGCGTCTGGTGCTTGCGCCTGATGTTCTCCGCCACCGCCTCGAAATAGACTTCGGTCTTGCCGGAGCCGGTGACGCCGTCGAGCAGCGTCACCGTGTAGCCGCCCTGCGCCACCGTGGTGCGCAGGCTGTCTGCCGCGGCGAGCTGGCCGAGCGCGAAGTCGGGCTTGGCGAAATCGGGATCGGGCGCTTGCGCCACCGGCTCGGGCGGCAGCACGACCGTTTCCAACGTGCCTTCGTCGATCAGCCCGTCGATCACGCCGGCGGACACGCCCGCTTCGCGCGCGGCATCGCCCTTCGCGCGCGTCAACCCGTCGCGGAACAGCGCGAGCGCGAGCGCCCGCGCCATGGTCATGCGGGCGGGTGCAGGCCCTGCGAGCCGCACGCCGACGCGCTCGCGCCCGGGCCCGAGATGCTCGCCCATGCGCAGCGACATGCGTAACACCATGCCGCGCGAAGCGAGCGTATAGTCCGACACCCAGTCGACGAAGCTGCGCAATTCAGGTTTGAGCGGCGGCACGTCGAGTTTGTCGGCGATGTCTTTGAGCCGGTTGTGCAGGCGCGGATCAGGGTTGGGGTTCTCCGCCCACACCACGCCCAAGGATTCGCGCGCCCCCAGCGGCACCACCACCACGTCGCCGGGCGCGATCTCGAGGCCCGCCGGGACGCGGTAGGAATAGGCCTGATCGAGCGCGACCGGCACCAGGACATCGACGACACGGGTGCTCATGATGAAAGGTCTGGCCGATTCCGCGCGGTTAAGGAAGGGTGAAGGAAGCCCCTCTACTGTCGTCCCGGCCAAGCGATGCGAAGCATCGCGCGAGCCGGGACCCATAACCCCGGCGATCGCGATACGGCAAAGCAGGGGTTATGGGTCCCCGCTTTCGCGGGGACGGCAGCAACAATATGATGAGATCGCCGACAACAATCGCCCCCGACGTCGCCGCCGAAATAAAGCGCTGGCTTGCCCATCTCGGCGCCGAGCGGCGCATGTCGGGCAAGACGCTGGAAGCCTACCAGCGCGACGTCGGGCAGTTCCTTTCCTTCCTGGCCGGGCATTTGGGCGGGGCGCCGAGCCTGCGCCAACTGGCGAAACTCGCGCCGGCCGACGTGCGCGCCTTCATGGCGGCGCGGCGCGCGCAAGGCGCCGGCAACCGCTCGCTGATGCGGGGTTTGGCCGGCGCGCGCTCGTTCGCGCGCTTCCTCGAGCGCAACGGCAAGGGCAAGGTGGCGGCGCTCACCGCCGTGCGCGCGCCCAAGCTGGCGCGCACCTTGCCGAAGCCGATTGCAGCGAGCGCCGCCAAGCGCATGACCGACACCGAATTGCGCGCGGGTGAAGCGCGCGAACCCTGGATACTGGCGCGCGACGCCGCCGTCTTGGGGCTGCTCTACGGCGCGGGCCTGCGCATCTCGGAAGCGCTCGGCTTGCGCGTCCAGGATTTCGCGCAAGGCGCCGACGCGCTCACCGTCACCGGCAAGGGCAACAAGGCGCGCATGGTGCCGTTGTTGCCGCAAGTGGCCAGACTGATCGCCGATTACATCGCGCTCTGCCCCAACCTGCCGCCGGATGGGCCGTTGTTCATCGGCACGCGCGGCGGGCCGCTTTCCCCGCGCGTCGTGCAGCTCGCCATGGCCGCTTTACGCGGCGCGCTTGGTTTGCCGGATAGTGCGACGCCGCACGCGCTGCGCCATTCCTTCGCCACCCATCTGCTGGCGCGCGGCGGCGACCTGCGCGCCATCCAGGAGCTGCTCGGTCACGCCTCGCTCTCGACCACGCAGATCTATACCGCGGTGGACGCCGAGCGTTTACTCGACGTTTATACGAGCGCACATCCAAGGGCGTAATATGGCCGTCGCAATTCCGCGCTAGCGCCCTTGCGTGGCGCCGGCATTTCGTATCATCGTCAGCGCCAACGCCTAGGGAGAGGGACGATGTCCGCGCACGAAAATCTGGAACACGCCGAGCATGCCGAACATGCGGCGCACTCCAACAAGAAGATCGCGCTGCTGATCTCGGTCCTCGCGCTGTTCCTGGCTTTCTCCGAGACGCTGGCCAAGAGCGCGCAGACCACCACCATCACACAAAACGTCGCCGCCAACGACCTGTGGGCGTTCTACCAGGCCAAGCACATGCGCCAGACCGTGCTGAGCGCGGCGGCCGAGCTGATGCAGATCGAGACCGATCGCGCTGTCGATCCGGCCGTCAAGGCGCGGCTGGCGAAAACCATCGCGGACTGGAAGAAGACGGTCAAGCGCTACAACAGCGATCCGGTGAGCAAGGAAGGCCGCAAGGAGCTCGCCGAGAAGGCCAAGGTGGCCGAGCACAAGCGCGATCTGGCGCTGGCGCGCTATCATCACTACGAGGTGGCCTCGGCTGCGTTCCAGATCGGCATCGTGATGGCTTCGGCGGCGGTGATCACCAGCATGGTCGTGCTGGCCTATATTGCGGGCGCGCTCGGCGCGATCGGGCTTGTCTTTACCGCCATCGGCCTGTGGGCGCCGCACGCGGTGCATTTGTTTTAGATTTTTCGTTGCGATCGTAGGGTGGGCTTCGCGCAGCGAAGCCCACCGGGCAGCGTCGCAGCGTGTTGCTCGCTCGCGGTGGGCACGGCGCGCGTGTCGCGCGCCTTTGCCCACCCTACGATGCCCGCGCCCTGCTCCTCAGAGCCTGACCGAAAAAGCAGTGAGTGATTTCAGCCCTTTGTGATTCCCTCGGATTTGCAGAGATTCGACGGAGCTCACAATGCCTTGGACTGAAATCACCCGCCGCCAATATCGGCGCGATCACCTGCGCTACGCAAGCGACAGCAAGGATGCGGAATGGCTTTTGCTCTCTTTTTTCCTGCCTGCGCCATGCCGGGTCGGTCGTCCACGCGAGGTTGATCTGCGGGCGGTGATGGATGCCATCCTTTATATCCTGGCCACCGGCTGCCAATGGCGTGCACTGCCAAAGGACTTTCCGCCGCACACGACCGTGCAATACTACTTCTACCTCTGGCGCGATCAGCGCATCTGGCGGCGGATCAATCTCGCACTGGTGCGGCGCGGCCGCACCGCGCTGGGCCGCAATGCCATTCCCTCCGCCGGCGTCATCGACAGCCAGAGCGTCAAGACCACGGAAAGTGGCGGCCCGCGCGGCTTCGACGCCGCCAAGCGGATCAAGGGGCGCAAGCGCCACATGGTCACCGACACGCAAGGGTTCGTGCTCGCTGTGTTGGTGCACGCGGCCAACATCCAGGACAATCACGGCGCGGTGCCGTTGCTCGGCGCCCTGCGAGGCACTTTCCCCAAGCTGCAGCACATCTTCGCCGACCGGGTCTACCGCGGCCGCAAGCTGCGCGAAGCGGTCGCCGCGTTCGGCCGTTGGACAATCGAGATCGTCACCCGATCCGAGAAGGTCGGAACATTCAAGCCCGAGCCCAAGCGCTGGGTCATCGAACGAACCTTCGCGTGGCTCGGACGCAACCGCCGGCTGGCCAAGGACTTCGAACGCACCATCGCCAGCGCCGAGGCCTGGTTCCTCATCGCCAACGTCCGCCTGCTCTCGCGCCGCCTCGCAAGCGTTTGAAAATGGGGCATTAATTTTGAGTCAGACTCTTAGGATAACGCGCACCGCTTACGACCGCACCCTGCCGCCGTCGACGTTGAGCGTCTGGCCGGTCATGAAGGCGGCATCGTCGCTGGTCAGAAACGACAGCGCGCCGACCAGGTCCTCCGGCACTTCCGGGCGCTTGATCGCCTGCATCTGCGCGACCGCGGCGAATTCCTCGTCCATGCTCTTGAAGGCCGGGCGCGGCGCGCGGATGAGCGTGCCGGGCGAGCGGGTCAGGCCCGGCGCGATGGCGTTGACCGTGATGCCAAAGGGCGCGAGATCGGTGGCGAGCGCGCGCGTGAAGCCGACGATGCCGCCTTTGCTGGCGACGTAATGCGTAAAGCCGGTGACCACCGAGCCGAGCGTGGACGAAGCCATGTTGACCACGCGGCCCCATCGGCGCGCGCGCATGCCGGGCACGAAGGCCGCGGTCACCAGGAAGGTGCCGTCGAGATTGATCGAGAGCACCTGGCGCCAGTCGGCGAAGCTCATGTCCGCGAAATCTTTCTGCGGAAAGATGCCGGCGCAATTGATGACGATGTCGACGTGGCTGAACTTGCCTTGCACTTGCTTGGCCATGGCGGCGACGGAAGCTTCCGAGGCGACGTCGCATTTGACGGCGAGCGCCTGCCGACCGGCCGCTTTAACCAGTTTCACGGTGTCGCTGGCGTCGCCGAGATCGGCGATGGCGATATGTACGCCGTCCTCGGCCAGTCTTTTCGCGAACGCCTGCCCGATGCCGCCGGCCGCGCCGGTGATGACGGCAACTTTGTCCTGGTGGCCTTTGGCCATTGGTTTCCTCCCTGCGTTTGTTCTTTGACCGCGCCGCAAACTCAGACTGTCACCCCCGGGCTTGACCCGGGGGTCCATGAGGCAGAGCAACGCCTATTGAACTTAGATGAGAGGCATCATGGATTGCCGGGTCAAGCCCGGCAATGACGCTGCGGCGTGGACACCCGCGCAGTGCACACGAGCCGCTTCACATGTGAATTGCGCGTTTCGCCACCGCCATGGCCGCTTCCTTGACCGCCTCGGGCAACGTCGGGTGCGCGTGGCAGGTGCGCGCGATGTCTTCGGCGGAAGCGCCGAACTCCATGGCGAGCACGGCTTCCGCGATCATGTTGCCGGCGTCGGCGCAGACCATGTGCACGCCGAGCACGCGGTCGGTCTGGCTATCTGCGAGAATCTTGATGAAGCCTTCGGTGGTCATGTTCACCTTGGCGCGGCCGTTGGCCATCATCGGGAACTTGCCGACAGTGTAGGCGACGCCCGCCGCCTTCAATTCCTCTTCGCTTTTGCCGACCACGGCGATCTCGGGATAGGTGTAGACCACGTTTGGGATGGCGTCGTAGTTCACGTGGCCGGCCTGCCCGACCAGGATTTCGGCCAGCGCCACGCCTTCGTCCTCCGCCTTATGCGCCAGCATGGGCCCGGCGATGACGTCGCCGATCGCCCAGATGCCGGGGACGTTCGTTGCGTAGTAATGATCGACCGCGACGCGGCCGCGCTCGTCGAGCTTGACGCCGACTTCCTTGAGGCCGAGGCCTTCGGTGTAGGGCACGCGGCCGACCGAGACCAGCACGACGTCGGCCTCGATTGATTCAGGGGCGCCGCCTTGCGCCGGCTCGACCGTGGCCTTCAGGCGCGGGCCGGCGGCGTCGACCGCGGTCACTTTCGACGACAGCTTGAACGTCATGCCCTGGCGCTCGAACAGGCGCTGCGCCTGTTTGCGCACCTCGCCGTCCAGACCGGGCAGTACGCCGTCCATGAATTCCACCACCGTGACCTGCGCGCCCAGGCGGCGCCAGACCGAGCCGAGCTCGAGCCCGATGACGCCGGCGCCGATCACCAGCAGATGCTTGGGCACCTCCGGCAGCGCCAGCGCGCCGGTCGAGGAGACGATGCGGCGCTCGTCGATCTCGATGCCCTTGAGGCGCGCGACGTCGGAGCCGGTGGCGATGACGATCGATTTGGCCTCGAGCAGCTCGGTGCCGCTCTCGCTCTTGACCTCCACTTTGCCGGGGGCGGCGATGCGCGCGGTTCCGTGAAAGCTGTCGACCTTGTTCTTCTTGAGCAGGAACTCGACGCCCTTGACGTTGCCGTCGACGCCCTGGTCCTTGAACGCCATCATCGAGGGCAGCACCAGCTTGGGCGTGGTGATGCCGATGCCCATCTTGGAGAACTTGTGGCCGGCCTCCTCGAACAATTCGGAGGCGTGCAGCAGCGCCTTGGACGGGATGCAGCCGATGTTGAGGCAGGTGCCGCCGAAAGTCGCGCGCTTTTCCACCACCGCGGTTTTCAGGCCGAACTGCGCGGCGCGGATGGCGCAGACATAGCCGCCGGGTCCGGTGCCGATGATGATGAGGTCGTAGGAGGGCATGACGTGCTTTCGTTGCTGCGAGGATGCCGGTTCAGCGCGCTGGAATCAGGACATCCTCGCCCCTGCCGTTGCCCCACAAACCCTGCAGGCTGCCGTCGGCGGCCAGCGCATAGACCACCGGCGTCGGCTCGCCCCAATTGACGATCATCACGCTGCCGTCGAGCTTGCCGACGCCGCGGAAGAGCTTGCGGCCGACCTGCCACTCGAAGATGAAACGGTCGCCTTGATCGGTGACGTCGGCGGTGCCGTGATAGCGGCTGCCGTTCGGATTGTGGCCGAGCACGTGGTAGCGGCCGTTCGGCCGCACGATCGGCCCGTCGGTGGAGCGCGAGAACAGGGTCAGGTCATCGGTCGCGGTGCCGTCGGCCCATTCGCCTTTCAAAAGGTCGCCGGCGAAGCTGTAGACGACCGGGAACTTGTCGCCCCAGTTCACCACCAGCATGCGCCCGGCATATTCGCCGACGCCGTGGAATCGCTGCTTGCCGATCCACCATTTCACCTGCACGCGCTCGCCGTCCGGCGTGATCGCCGCGATGCCGCGGTAATGGCTGCCGTTCGGATTGGTGCCGACGGCCCGATAGACGCCGGTCGCCGCCGGCGTGCCTTTGCCGGCGTTGTAGAAGCGTGACGCCGTCACGTGCGGCCGCGTCTCGACCGCAGGCGCGGCCGGACGCGCCGCGACCGCGCCCGGCGTGGGATGGAAGACGAAATCGCCGAAGAAGGTCGAGGAGATCCACGGGGTCTGCTGGCCGTGGGTTTCCTGGTAGACGCCCTTGAGCGTCTGCTTGAACGTGTTCTCCAGGCTGAGCGCGCCGGTGTTGATCGCCTGCGAGAGAAACTTGGTATAGGGGCTGTTGCGGCCGCTGCCGTCGAGCGCCACCGCCCCCGGCGAGGTCGAGTAGGACACGAACAGCCGCGCGTTGCTGTCGATGCGCGAGAGGCCCTTGGTGCCGGCCTCATTGAACGGGTTGTTGCGGCAGGCGTCGAGCACGACGATGTTGAGCGCGGTGTGCCCCGCCGCCATGGCATCGACGGCTTCGGTCGCGGTCACCGATTTACCCACCAGGTCGGATTCGCCGGCGATGCTCTTGCTGATCGGCACGAGATAGTTCTCGCCCTTGAGCTGCACCCCGTGGCCGGCGAAATAGAACAGGCCGACGCCGCCCTTCGTCTTCAGGGTGGCGCCGAAATCGCTCAGCGCCCGTTTCATTTGGTCGTTGTCGACGTTGGTCTTGAGCGACACCTCGAAGCCGGCCTCGCGCAGAGCGGCCGCCATAACGGTGGCGTCATTGACCGGGTTGGCGAGCTCGCCGAAGGGATAGGCCGCGTTGCCGATGACCAGCGCGGTGCGCGGCTCGCCCGCCGCCGCGCCCCTAAGACCGACGACCAGGCAAGCGACGACGAGAAGCTCGAAGACTCTGCAATGCAGCGACTTGGCCCATGTCATGGCCCCCTAACCTCCCGGTTCCCGCGACCCCGTTCCCAGGCCATACAATCGCGCGGGAAGCGCTAAAGGTCCAGCACCAGCCGCGCCGGGTCCTCCAGGCATTCCTTCACCCGCACCAGGAAGGTGACCGCCTCGCGGCCGTCGACGATGCGGTGATCGTAGGAGAGCGCCAGATACATCATCGGCCGCGCTTCGATCTTGCCGCCGATCACCATCGGCCGCTCCTGGATCTTGTGCATGCCGAGGATGCCGGACTGCGGCGCGTTCAAGATCGGCGTCGACATCAGCGAGCCGTAGACGCCGCCGTTCGAGATGGTGAAGGTGCCGCCCTGCATGTCCTCGATCTTGAGCTGGCCGTCGCGGGCGCGCCGGCCGAAATCCGAGATGGTCTTCTCGATTCCCGCGAGCGACAGGTGGTCGGCGTCGCGCACCACCGGCACCACCAGGCCCTTCTCGGTGCCGACCGCGACGCCGATATGGTAGTAGTTCTTGTAGACGATGTCGGTGCCGTCGATCTCGGCGTTGACCGCGGGGATTTCCTTCAAGCCCTGGATGCAGGCGCGCACGAAGAAGCCCATAAATCCCAATTTGACGCCGTGCTTCTTCTCGAACAGCTCCTTGTATTCGTTGCGCATGTGCATCACCGCGCTCATGTCGACCTCGTTGAAGGTCGTCAGCATGGCGGCGGTGTTCTGCGCCTCCTTCAGGCGGCGCGCGATGGTCTGGCGCAGCCGCGTCATGTGCACGCGCTCTTCGCGTGACGCATCATCGGGTGGCGATGGCGCGCGCATCTGCACCTGCGCGGACGTTGAGGCGACCGGCGTCGGCTGGGCGGCGGCGCGCTCGATCGCGGCCATCATGTCGCCTTTGGTGACCTGGCCGTGCAGCCCGCTGCCGGCCACTTTCGACGGGTCCATGCCGCTTTCGGCCGAAAGCTTGCGCACGGAAGGCGGCATGGCGGCGGCGGCAGCGCGGCGCGGGTGCCGTCTTCGGGGGCTCGGCCGGCTTGGCGGCGGCTGCGGGCGCGGCGGCTTTCGGCGCGGCGGCGGCGCCAGCGCCGTCCTTGATCTGACCGAGCAGCGCGCCGACCGCGACGGTCTCGCCGTCCTTGACCGCGATTTCCGACAAGACACCGGCGGCCGGCGCCGGCACTTCCAGCGTCACCTTGTCGGTCTCCAGCTCGACCAGCGGCTCGTCGACGGCGACGGCGTCGCCCGGCTGCTTGAACCATTTGCCGACGGTCGCTTCGGTGACCGATTCTCCGAGGGTGGGGACGCGGATGTCGGTCATGGCTTATCCCAGCGCCTCCTCGAGGAACTGCTTCAACTGCGCGAGGTGCTTCGACATCAGGCCGGTGGCGGTGGCGGCCGCCGCCGGACGTCCGGCATAGCGCGTCTGCCGGTGCGCGGCGCCGATCTGGTTGAGCACCCATGTGAGGAACACGTCGACGAAGAACCAGGCGCCCATATTGCGCGGCTCCTCCTGGCACCAGACCATCTCGGCCTGCTTGAAGCGCGCGAGCTCGGCGACCAGCGCCTTGGACGGGAACGGATAGAGCTGCTCGAGCCGCAACAGATAGATGTCGTCGATGCCGCGCTTCTCGCGCTCCTCGTAGAGATCGTAATAGACCTTGCCCGCGCACATGACGACGCGGCGGATCTGGTCGTCGGGCACGAGCTTGATCTTCTCGTCCGGCAGCGCCTGCGCGTCGTCCCACAACAGACGATGGAAGGTGGTGCCGTGCTCCATGGCGGCGAGCGGGGAGACCGCGCGCTTGTGGCGCAGCAGGCTCTTCGGCGTCATCAGGATCAGGGGCTTGCGGATCTCGCGCTTCAATTGCCGGCGCAGGATGTGGAAATAATTGGCCGGCGTGGTGCAGTTCGCCACCTGCATATTGTCTTCCGCGCACATCTGCAGGAAGCGCTCGAGCCGCGCCGAGGAATGCTCCGGTCCCTGGCCTTCGTAGCCGTGCGGCAACAGGCAGACCAGGCCCGACATGCGCAGCCATTTGCGCTCGCCCGAGGAGATGAACTGGTCGAACACGACCTGCGCGCCGTTGGCGAAGTCGCCGAACTGCGCCTCCCACAGCGTCAGCGCCCTCGGCTCGGCGGTGGAATAGCCGTATTCGAAGCCGAGCACGGCCTCTTCCGACAGCATGGAATTGAGCACTTCGAAGCGCGCCTGGTCGGGCCCGAGATGATTGAGCGGGGTGTGGCGCTCCTCGGTCTGCTGGTCGAACAGCACGGAATGGCGCTGCGAGAAAGTGCCGCGCTCGGAATCCTGCCCGGACAGGCGCACCGGGTTGCCCTCTTTCAGCAGCGAACCGAAGGCGAGCGCCTCGGCGGTCGCCCAGTCGATGCCCTCGCCGGTCTCGATCGCCTTGGCGCGGTTGTCGAGGAAGCGGCGGATGGTGCGGTGGACGTTGAAGCCGTCCGGCACCTTGGTGATCTTTGCGCCGATGTCGCGCAGCACGGCGGCGTCGACGCCGGTATCGCCGCGGCGCGGATCGTCGGCCTCGTGCGCGGGTTTCAGGCCGGACCAGCGGCCGTCGAGCCAGTCGGCCTTGTTGGCCTTGTAGCCTTGCGCCGCCTCGAACTCGACGTCGAGGCGCGCGCGCCAGTCGGCCTTCATCTTGTCGATTTCGCCCTCGGTGACGACGCCTTCGGCGGCGAGCTTCTTGCCGTAGATTTCCAGCGTGCTCGGATGCTCGTGGATCTTGCGGTACATGAGCGGCTGGGTGAAAGCGGGCTCGTCGCCTTCGTTGTGGCCGAAGCGGCGGTAGCAGAACATGTCGATGACCACCGGCCGCTGGAACTGCTGGCGGTATTCGGTCGCCACTTTCGCCGCGAACACCACCGCCTCCGGATCGTCGCCGTTGACGTGGAAGATCAGCGCCTCGATCATCTTGGCGACGTCTGAAGGGTAGGGCGAGGAGCGCGAGTAGCGCGGATAGGTGGTGAAGCCGATCTGGTTGTTGACGATGAAATGGATCGAGCCGCCGGTGCGGTAGCCCTTCAGGTCGGAAAGGCCGAAGCATTCCGCCACCACGCCCTGCCCGGCAAAAGCGGCGTCGCCGTGCATGAGCAGCGGCAGCACCATGGTGCGCTCCTCGGGCGTGGCGCCGTGCTGATCCTGCTTGGCGCGCACCTTGCCGAGCGTCACCGGATCGACGATCTCGAGATGCGACGGGTTGGCGGTGAGCGACAGGTGCACTTTGTTGTTGTCGAACTCGCGGTCGGAGGAGGCGCCGAGGTGATATTTCACGTCGCCGGAGCCTTCGATCTCGTCCGGCGTCGCCGAGCCGCCCTTGAATTCATGAAATAGCGCGCGGTGCGGCTTGCCCATCACCTGCGTGAGGACATTGAGCCGCCCGCGATGCGGCATGCCGATGCAGATTTCCTGTACGCCGAGATTGCCGCCGCGCTTGATGATCTGCTCGAGCGCGGGAATGAGCGATTCGCCGCCGTCGAGGCC
The DNA here is from genome assembly GCA_963819955.1 of uncultured Pseudomonadota bacterium. GTDB lineage: Bacteria > Pseudomonadota > Alphaproteobacteria > Rhizobiales > Xanthobacteraceae > Pseudolabrys. The sequence goes on from CAWFYB010000007.1 coordinate 76,455, forward strand.
GAAGCGCTTGGTGCCGGTGTATTTGACGTCGAGGAATTTCTCGAAGCCTTCCGCCTCCACCAGCTTGTTGAGGATGGCGCGCTTGCCCTCGCGGGTGAAGGTGATCTCCTTGTCGCGGCCCTCGATGCGCTCCTGGATCCAGGCCTTCTGCGCGGCATTGGAGATGTGCATGAACTCGACGCCGAGCGTCTGGCAATAGGTGCGGCGCAGGATGGCGACGATCTCGCGCATCGAGGAGAATTCCAGCCCGAGCACCCAGTCGAGGAAGATGCGGCGGTCCAGGTCGGCTTCGGTGAAGCCGTAGGACGCGGGATCGAGCTCGGCCTCGTCCGGCTGCGGCTCCAGCCCGAGCGGATCGAGCTTGGCGTGGAAATGGCCGCGCATGCGGTAGGCGCGGATCAGCATCAGCGCGTGGATGGAATCGCGCGTCGCCTGCATGACGTCGGCGGAGGTGAGCTCGACGCCCTTGAGCCTGCGCCTTGGCGGCGATCTTGTCGCCGAGCTTCTTCTCGGTTTCCGCCCATTGCCCGTCGAGCGCGGCGACCAGGTCGCCGTTCGGGCGCAGCGGCCAGTTCGGCTTTTGCCAGGAGGCGCCGCGCGCGGCTTTGGCGACGTCGGCGGCTTCGTCCTTCAGACCCTGGAAGAAGGCCTGCCAGTCGGCGTCGACCGAGCCGGGGTTCTGCTCGTAGCGGGCGTAGAGATCTTCGATATAGGGGGCATTGCTGCCGTAGAGGAAGGAGGTGCGGGCAAAGGCGGTGTTGGCGTCCTGGCGGGACATGGCTTCTATCCTGGCGCGGGAAAACGCGCGTTTGTGCGGTGCATGAACGGATCACGCGACCCGCCCTCGGCAACGCCCCGGCGTCGACGGCGGTCCTGCTTTTAACCCTATTTATGACGCCTGTAAGTCTACGAAAGACCTAAGGACTAAATCAGGATTTCAGCACTTCTACCAGGGTCTTCCCGATTCGGGCCGGGGACGGTGATACCTTGATTCCCGCCGATTCCATTGCCGCGATTTTGGACTCGGCGTCGCCTTTGCCGCCCGAGATGATGGCGCCGGCATGGCCCATGCGGCGCCCGGGCGGCGCGGTGCGTCCGGCGATGAAGCCGACCATGGGCTTCTTGCGGCCGCGCTTGGCCTCGTCTTTGAGGAACTGCGCGGCGTCCTCCTCGGCCGAGCCGCCGATCTCGCCGATCATGACGATCGACTTGGTGTGCGGATCGGCGAGGAACATTTCCAGCATGTCGATGAATTCGGTGCCCTTCACGGGATCGCCGCCGATGCCGACCGCGGTGGTCTGGCCGAGGCCCTCGCGCGTGGTCTGAAACACGGCTTCGTAGGTGAGCGTGCCGGAGCGCGACACGATGCCGACCGAGCCGGGCTTGAAGATATTGCCGGGCATGATGCCGATCTTGCACTCGCCCGCGGTCATCACGCCCGGGCAGTTGGGCCCGATGAGACGCGACTTGGAGCCGGAGAGCGCGCGCTTGACCTTGACCATGTCCATCACCGGAATGCCTTCGGTGATGCAGACGATGAGCGGGATCTCGGCCTGGATCGATTCGCAGATCGCGTCGGCGGCGCCCGGCGGCGGCACATAGATCACGCTGGCGTCGCAGCCGGTCTTGTCCTTGGCCTCGGCGACGGTGTCGAACACCGGCAGGTTGAGATGGCTGGTGCCGCCTTTGCCGGGCGAGGTGCCGCCCACCATCTTGGTGCCGTAGTCGAGGGCGGCCTGCGAATGGAAGGTGCCGTTCTTGCCGGTGAAGCCCTGGCAGATGACCTTGGTGCTCTTGTCGATGAGGATGGACATTAGGCGGCTTCCTTCACGGCCTTGACGATCTTCTGCGCGGCGTCGTCGAGGTCATCGCCGGAGGTGACGTTGAGCCCGGACTCCTTGATGATCTTCTTGCCGAGCTCGACGTTAGTGCCTTCCAGCCGCACCACCAGCGGCACCTTCAAGCCCGACTTCCTTGACCGCCGCCACCACGCCTTCGGCGATCACGTCGCATTTCATGATGCCGCCGAAGATATTGACCAGAATACCCTTCACGTTGGGATCGGAGGTGATGATCTTGAAGGCGGCGGCCACCTTCTCCTTGGTGGCGCCGCCGCCGACGTCGAGGAAGTTGGCGGGCGCCATGCCGTAGAGCTTGATGATGTCCATGGTCGCCATGGCGAGGCCGGCGCCGTTGACCATGCAGCCGATCGAGCCGTCGAGCGAGATGTAGTTGAGGTCGTATTTGGAGGCCTCGACTTCCTTCTCGTCTTCCTCGGTCAGATCGCGCAGCGCGACGATGTCGGGATGGCGGTAGAGCGCGTTGTCGTCGAAGCCGACCTTGGCGTCGAGGCAGATCAGCTTGTTGTCCTTGGTCACCACCAGCGGATTGATCTCCAACAGGCTCATGTCCTTGCTGGTGAACGCGGCATAGAGCTTGGGCAGAATGTCGCCCACCTGCTTGGCGAGATCGCCGGAAAGCTTGAGCGCCTGCGCGACGCGGCGCGCGTGATGCGGCATGATGCCGGTCGCCGGATCGACCGAGAAGGTGAGGATTTTCTCGGGCGTCTTGTGCGCCACTTCCTCGATGTCCATGCCGCCTTCGGTGGAAACCACGAAGGCGACGCGCGAAGTCTCGCGGTCGATCAGCGCGGAGAGATAGAACTCGCGGTCGATGGCGGAGCCTTCCTCGATATAGAGGCGGTTGACCTTTTTGCCGTGCGGGCCGGTCTGGTGCGTGATCAAGGTCGAGCCAAGAATGCGGGTCGATTCCTTCTTCACGTCGTCGACGGATTTGACCACCTTTACGCCGCCGGCCTTGCCGCGGCCGCCGGCGTGGATCTGCGCCTTCACCACCCAGACCGGGCCGCCCAGTTCGTTGGCGCCCTTGATCGCCTCGTCGACGCTGAGCGCCGGCACGCCGCGCGGCACCGGCACGCCGAATTCGCGCAGCACGGCTTTGGCTTGATATTCGTGGATGTTCATTCGACCGTTTCCCCACCCTCGTGTCCCGGGCGCAGCGCAGCACGAAGTGATGCGCTGCAGACCCGGGACCTTTACACATTCAGTCCCTAAACGGTCCCGGACCAGCGGCGCACCGCTAGCGCGCTGCGCCGCATCCGGGACACGCAATCACTAAGCCAAATTCGGCGCGATCTTCTTGCAGGCTTCGACCAGGCCCTGCACCGACTTCGCGGAATTCTCGAAAGCGGTGCGTTCGGCCCCGGTCAAGTCGATCTCGACGATGCGCTCGACGCCCTTGCCGCCGAGCACCACCGGCACGCCGACATAGAGATCGTTGATGCCGTATTCGCCGTTGAGCCAGGCGGCGCAGGGCAGCACGCGCTTCTTGTCGAGCAGATAGCTCTCGGCCATGGCAATGGCGGAAGCGGCCGGCGCGTAGAAGGCCGAGCCGGTCTTCAACAGGTTGACGATCTCGGCGCCGCCATTGGCGGTGCGCTTCACAATTTCATCGATGCGCGCCTGCGTCGACCAGCCCATCTTGACGAGATCGGGCACCGGAATGCCGGCCACCATGGAATAGCGCGTGAGCGGCACCATGCTGTCGCCGTGGCCGCCGAGCACGAAGGCGGTGACGTCTTCGACCGAGACGTTGAACTCGTCGGCGAGGAAATATCTGAAGCGCGCCGAGTTCGAGCACGCCGGCCATGCCGACCACGCGCTGTTGCGGCAGCTCGCAATATTTCTGCAGCGCCCAGACCATGGCGTCGAGCGGATTGGTGATGCAGATGACAAATGCGTTGGGCGCGTATTTCTTGATGCCGGAGCCGACCTGCTCCATCACCTTGAGATTGATGTCGAGCAGGTCGTCGCGGCTCATGCCGGGCTTGCGCGGCACGCCGGCGGTGACGATGCAGACGTCGGCGCCTTCGATGGCGTCGTAAGTGTTGGTGCCGGTGAACTTGGCGTCGAAATCGTTGACCGGCGAGGACTCGGCGATGTCGAGCGCCTTGCCTTGCGGGACGCCTTCCATGACGTCGAACATCACGACGTCGCCGAGTTGCTTGAGGCCGATGAGGTGGGCGAGGGTGCCGCCGATCTGGCCGGCGCCGATCAACGCAATTTTCTTACGCGCCATGGTGGGAGAGCTCTCAAAATTGGGTGCTGCCGCGGGGCGCGGCCAAGGCGTGGTTAAACGCTTAGGTGCGTTGCGACAAGAGACGGATCGGCCGGAACGGCCTTGCCCACCGGCCCGGCCGCAATCTTGTATACATTATACCAGCATCGCGCACGGCCGGAGTCCAGTGGTTTTGTTGAGGCCCGGTGGAGCGGCTGGCTCTCCGAGGTCATTCCGGGGCGCGGCCGAAAAGGCCGCGAGCCCGGAATCCATACTCACGGACTGGGATTATGGATTCCGGGTTCGCTCGCTTTCGCTCGCGCCCCGGAATGACCAGCTATTGGCTAGCTGCGCGTAAGCCCTCACCGCTTGCGCCGGCCCAAGTCCTGCATCATCTCGAGCTGGATTTGCTGGATCTCGGCCAGCCGCTCCCATTGCCGGTTGAGCAGGTGGTCGACCTTTTCGTGCAGATGGCGGATCTCCAGTTCCGCCTTCAGGTTGACGCGGAAGTCGTTCTCGCCGCGCAACCGGTCCTTCACCTCCTGCCGGTTCTGGCTCATCATGATGATCGGCGCCTGGATGGCGGCCAGGCATGACAGCACCAGGTTGAGCAGGATGAAGGGGTAAGGATCGAACACCTGGCGGGTGGCGGCCCAAACATTGAAGGCCATCCACACCGCCAGCACGGAGAAGAAAATGCCGATGAAGGTCCACGAGCCGCCGAAATCGGCGACCGCGTCGGCCACCCGCTCGCCGGCCGTGCGATGGTGCTCCCAGGCCCGCTCGACGTCGCGGCTGACCGTCGCCTCGCGCGCCAGGCTTTCCACCACCTGCTTTTCCAGGTCGGACAGCTCGCCGCGCTCGCTGGCGAGCAACCCGGCGACATAGCGGGTGCGGTAGTCGCTGACATGGCGTTCGCAGACATAGTCGCCCGGCTTGAGCTCGGGATGCTCGGCGAGCATGAGGTTGGCGATTTCCGGCCGCACCGCGTCGAAGTGCATGGGCGCACGCGCCTCCTTGCCGCAGATGGCGCAGCGCGGGCGGCTGCGCTTGCGCGGCGGCGCCGGGGCGGCGGAGGGTTCGGGCGTCTGGTCGGACGTTTGGTCGGACGTTTGGTCGGACATGGGTCAGCTCCCGGAGCTAATCGATTTTAGCCGGTGTGGCGTACCGCCGCCCTCGATTGCGATATTCATAGCCCGTTCCCGCCGGCGCGGGGAGAGGCTTGGCGGGGACGATAGCCTTACGATTCACGTTTCCACGATGCCGCCGGTGTCGCCGCTATCGGCGCGCGAACGCGAGCCGTGCGGCAGCGCCAGATAGTCCTGCGAGCGCATCTCGATCAGCCGCGAGGCAGTGCGCTTGAACTCGTGCGCCTCGTAGCCGTCCTCGGCGCGGTAGAGCTCCGGCGGCTCGGCCGCGGCCGAAGCGATCAGCTTCACCGCGTGGTCGTAGAGCGTGTCGATCAGGATGATGAAGCGCTTGGCGGCGTTGCGCTCGGGCAGGTCCATCGCCGGGATATTTTCGACGATCAAAGTGTGGAATTCGCGCGCCAGCCGCAGATAGTCGTTGGGGCCGAGCGGCTGATCGCAGAGCTGGGCGAAGGCGAAGCGCGCCACGCCCCTGACCGCCGCCGGCACCCGCAGCACGCGGCCTTGCAGATGCAGGTCGCGCGGCTCGCCGGCGAGCTGGCCGGTGAGCTTCTGCCAGGCCATGTCGAGCGCCACCTCGGCGTCCTCGTCGGCGGGCGCATACCAGACCGCGACGCCTTCCAGTTTCTCGAGCCGGTAGTCGGTGCGGGCTTCCAGCCGCACCACGTCGACCTGGCGCTCGAGCAGGCGGATGAAGGGCACGAACAGCGCGCGGTTGAGGCCGTCCTTGTAGAGCTCTTCCGGCGCCACGTTGGAGGTCGCCACCAGCGTGACGCCGCGCTCGAACAAGCGGGTGAACAGCCGGCCGAGGATCATGGCGTCGGCGATGTCGGTGACGTGGAACTCGTCGAAGCAGAGCAACGCGGTCTCGTCCGCGATCTGGTCGGCGGCGAGGTGGATCGGATCGCTGTCGGTGAACTCGCCCTGTTTGATCTTGTGGCGGAACTCGCGCACGCGTTCATGAACGTCGGCCATGAATTCGTGGAAATGCGCGCGCCGCTTGCGCCGCTCCAGGCTGGTGGCGAAGAACAGGTCCATCAGCATGGTCTTGCCGCGGCCGACCTCGCCATGGACGTAGAGCCCTTTGAGCGGCGCCTCGTGATTGTTGCGGCGGCCGAACAGCCAGCCGAGCGAGGAGGATTTCTGCGCCAGGCGGTGGCGGTCGAGCCGCTGCGCGAGATCCGTCAGATGGCCGGCGAGCTTGGCCTGGCCGGGATCGGCCTCGATCTCACCGGCGGCAATCAGCGCCGCGTAGCGCGTGGAGAAGGTTTCCGACATGACGGGTGTGGGGAACTATTGCAGCGAGGTGGCAAGATAGGGCGGGCCCGGACTGCGACACCTAGGGTGATCCGCGCGCCCTGTAAAATGGCCGCTGCCTCCGTGTTGTCCATGTTGCGCAACAAATGTGCGGTAAATCATTGGTTAGCCATGCGTTTTTTGCGTGCACCGGCGCGGGGCACGCGCAGCTCTGTCGCTATTTTGCTGCATTGCAACATATATAAGGGCTTCGCGATTCGGCAGGCCGACTCGCCCTAGGGAACAAGAAACGCGACCAAGCCGGGCAATTCAGAAGTCAAGGAGACCGGCCCATGCACGAGCCATTGCCTTTGCCCGACGGCGGCGCCATCCGCAAATTGTGGGTGGGCGAAGCGGACGCCTATCGCGACCACCTCACCCGCCTCGACGGCGAAAGCCGGCACCGGCGCTTCTCGGGCGCGGTGTCCGACGCGTTCATCGCGCGCCACGCGGCGAGCGCGTTCGAACCCGGCGCGGTGCTGCACGGCTTCTTCGTCGACGGCAGTTTGCGCGGGGCCGCCGAGCTGCGCCGGCTCGGGCCGCCGTTTGCGCGCGAGGGCGAGGCCGCCTTCAGCGTGGAGCAGCCGTGGCAGAGCCAGGGCGTCGGCAGCGTGCTGCTCGAGCGCACGCTGCTGTCGGCGCGCAACCGCGGCATCAAGACGCTGCACATGCATTGCCTGGCCGACAACCGGCGCATGCAGCAGCTCGCGCGCAAATTCGAGGCCGACCTGCATTTCGATTTCGGCAGCGTGGTCGGCGAGGTCGATCCGCCGCGCTACACGGCGCTGTCGCTGATGCGCGAGGCGGTCAATGACGCGCATGGCGTGGCGGCGGCGATGCTGGAAGCGCAGGCGAGGATGTTGCGGGTGGCGTAGCCCCGTCATTCCGGGACGGCGCCAACGGGTCCGCGCGAAGCGCGGCCCGATGACAGGCTCCGCGCCGGACCCGGAATCCAGGATGGCTTGCTCAGCGAATGCCGCTCTGGATTCCGGGCTCGCGCACTTCGTGCGCGCCCCGGAATGACAGTTAGGGATTCAACGGATACCCCGCCTCCACCACGTAAGGCCCGCCGCCGACCGAGGAGCGCGAGGAAAACAGCACGAAGCGCGAGACGTGGAACGGCGAGGTGCGGAAAAACCCGCGCGCCGCGAGATAATCCGCCACCTGGCGGCTCGACAATTCACGCAGGCGCGCCAGCGTCACATGCGGCGTGAATTTGCGCCCCTCCGGCTCCAGCCCGATGCGCTGCATCATGCGCTCCTGCTCGGCCTGCACCTCGATGAGCGCCTGCGCCGGCGCCACCTGCGCCACCACCGCGCGCGGCTTGCGGCCGCCGAACGAAGTCAGGCCCGCCATGTGCAGATCGAAGCCGCCGCGCTTGACGCGGCCGAGCATGTCGGCGACCTCGTGCGCGGTGACGTCGTCGACGTCGCCGATGAAACGCAGCGTCAGGTGATAGTTCTGCGGATCGATCCAGCGCGCGCCCGGCAGTCCGCCGCGCAGCGAGGACAACGCCTGTCCGACATCGGAGGGAATTTCGACACCGGTGAAGAGACGCGGCATTGGAGCAACTTCCGGAAGATCACTTCTTCTGCGCGGCGCGCGCGCGGGCGATCAAGGTCTCGACCTGCGGCAGGATACGCTTGACGATCACATCGACACCGGCGGCGGTCGGGTGCATGCCGTCGTCCTGCTTGAGCTTGGCATCGGTGACGACGCCATCGAGGAAGAACGGATAAAAGACGACCGAATGAGTCGAGGCAAGCGCCGGGTAGATGGCGTCGAATTCCCGCGCGAAATCGACGCCCATATTGGGCGCCGCCTTCATGCCGGCGAGCAAGACAGAAATGTGACGCTGGGCGAGGCGGTCGAGGATCTTCTCGAGCGCCGCCTTGGTCAGCTTGGGATCGATGCCGCGCAGCATGTCGTTGGCGCCGAGCTCGACGATCACCGCGTCGGTTCCCTCGCGCACCGACCAGTCGAGCCGGTCGAGCCCGCCGCGGGCGGTATCCCCCGATACGCCAGCATTGACGATCGTGGCCGCGACGCCCTTGGCCTTGAGCACCTTGTCGAGCTTGGCGGGAAAAGCGTCTTTCGCCGGCAGCCCATAGCCGGCGGTGAGCGAATCCCCCAGCACCACTATTTTCAGCGGCCGCTCGGCGGCCTGCCCGGAAATCGGCAGGAAAGCCCAGCAAAACCAGGCCAGCAGCGCCATCGCGGCAAGGCGCTGGACGCTCGGGGCCCGGTTCCCATATGAGCGGGGCTGCGAACGGAAAGGCACCATGACCGAAAACTCCCAGGCGGGGCCGGCGATCGCGCTTGCCGGCGTCAATCTCTCGCTCGGGCAGGGCGCCGCCCGCGTTCACATCCTCAAGGACATCGACCTCAGTATAGGCAGCGGCGAGGCCGTTGGCTTGGTGGGACCGTCCGGCTCCGGCAAGTCCACCCTGCTGATGGTGATGGCCGGGCTGGAGCGGGCCGACACCGGCATGGTGGCGGTGGCGGGCGAGAACCTGGGCAAGCTCGACGAAGATGCGCTGGCCCGCTTCCGCGGGCGTCATGTGGGCATCGTGTTCCAGTCTTTCCACCTGATCCCGACCATGACCGCGCTGGAGAACGTGGCGGTGCCGCTGGAGTTGGCGGGCGTGGCGGAGGCGCAGACACGCGCGCGCGCGGAATTGGCCGCGGTCGGCCTGGCCGACCGGCTCGACCATTACCCGGCGCAGCTTTCCGGCGGCGAGCAGCAGCGCGTGGCGGTGGCGCGGGCGCTGGCGCCCAATCCGGCCATCGTGGTGGCCGACGAGCCGACCGGCAATCTCGACGAGGACACCGGCCAGCAGATCATCGACCTGTTGTTTGCCGGCCACGAAAAGCGCGGCACCACGCTGGTGCTGGTGACGCACGACACGGCGTTGGCCGCGCGCTGCGCCCGCGTGGTGCGGTTAAGGTCGGGGCATATTGATGGAGGGGGTACTGCGTGAACCCCACCTTCGTCATTCCGGGACGCGCCGAAGGCGCGGGCCCGGAATCCAGAGACAAGACCGATGCTTTTCTGTGCGGCTCTGGATTCCGGGCCCGCGCGCTTCGCGCGCGCCCCGGAATGACGAGATTGGAGCGTCGGGATGAACACTGACGCTTTGGCGCAAGCGAAGGAAGTGAACGCCTTCGCCCTCCCCCTGCGCTTCGCGCTACGCGAAATGCGGGGGGGGTTGCGGGGATTCTACGTGTTCATCACGTGTATCGCGCTCGGCAGCATGGCCATTTCGGGGGTCGCCTCGGTGGCGGGAAGCCTCGCCACAGGGCTGGCGCGCCAGGGCCAGGTCATCCTGGGCGGCGATCTGGCCTTCACGCTGATCACGCGCCAAGCAACCACGCCGGAGCTCGATTTCCTGCGCGCGCAGGGCGCGCTGTCGAGCGCCGCCACCATGCGCGCCATGGCGCGCGATACCGCCGGCCAGGCGACGCTGGTCGAGATGAAGGCCGTCGATCGGGATTATCCGCTGTTCGGCACGGTCAATCTCGATCCGCGTGGACGTCTCGACGCCGCGCTGGCCGAGCGCGACGGCGTCTACGGCGCGGTGGCCGATCCGACGCTGATGGCGCGGCTGCATCTCAAGCGAGGCGCGCATCTCGCCGTCGGCAAGGCGACGTTCGAAATCCGCGCCGCGCTGACGAGCGAGCCCGACAAGCTCGCCGGCGGCATCGGCTTCGGTCCGCGCCTGATGGTGAGCGAAGACGCGTTACGCGCCACCGGCCTGTTGCAGCCCGGCAGCCTGGTGCATTGGCACTACCGCGTGCGGCTGCCGCGCGACGACACCAGCGACGCCGCGGCCAAGCAAGTGGAAGCGCAAGCGCGCAGCGCGTTTCCGCAGGCCGGCTGGGAGATCCGCAGCCGCAGCAACGCCTCGCCGCAGCTCGAGCGCAATGTCGAGCGCTTCACGCAATTCCTCACCATTGTCGGGCTGACCGCGCTGCTGGTCGGCGGCGTCGGCGTCGGCAATGCGGTGAAAAGCCATCTCGACCGCAGGCGCGACGTGATCGCCACCATGAAGGCGCTGGGCGCCACCGGCCGGCGGGTGTTCGCGATCTATCTGACGCAGGTGCTGCTGCTGGCTACAATCGGCGGGCTGATCGGCATGGCGGCCGGTGCGGGTCTGCCCTATCTGGTGGGCTTTCTGTTCGGCAAGCTCATTCCGCTGCCGATCGAGCCCTCGCTGCATCCGACCGACCTCTTGCTGGCGCTGGTCTACAGCCTGCTCACCGCCTTGGCCTTTGCGCTGTGGCCGCTCGGGCGCGCGCATGACGTGCCGGTCGGCGCGCTGTTCCGCGACGCGGTGGCGCCGCAGCCGATTTGGCCGCGCAAAGGTTACATCGCGCTGACGGTCGTCGCGGTGGCCACTCTGGCCGCGCTCGCCGTGCTCCTGGCCTACGACCAGCGCGTGGCGGTGATCTATGTCGGCACCGCCGCCGCGGTGTTCGTGCTGCTGCGCCTGGTGGCGGCGTTGCTGATGGCGGCGGCGCGCCACGCGCCGCGCGCGCGCTCGACAAGTTTGCGCATGGCAATCGCCAATATCCACCGGCCGGGCGCGCTGACGCCGACCATCGTCTTGTCGCTCGGCTTGGGGATAGCGCTGCTGGTCACGGTGATCGAGATCGACGGCAATTTGCGCCAGCAGTTTTCCGCCGAGTTGCCGGCCAAGGCGCCGTCGTTCTATTTCCTCGACATTCCCTCGGGCGAGGCGGCCCGCTTCGACGATTACCTGCGCGCGCAGGCGCCCGCCGCCAAGCTCGCCGAAGTGCCGATGCTGCGCGGGCGCATCATCGCGGCGCGCGGCACGCCGGCGGAGAAATTAAAGCCGAGCGACAACGCCGCCTGGGTGCTGCAAAGCGACCGCGGCATCACTTACGCAGACGAAGTGCCGAAGGGCTCGCGCGTGGTGGAAGGCGCGTGGTGGCCACCCGGCTATGACGGGCCGCCGCTGGTGTCATTCGAAAAACGCATCGCCGACGGGCTGGGGCTCAAGCGCGGCGACACCGTCACCGTCAACGTGCTCGGCCGCAACATCACCGCCCGCATCGCCAATCTGCGGCTGGTCGACTGGCAGAGCCTGAGCATCAATTTCGTCATGGTGTTCTCGGCCGATACGTTTCGCGGCGCGCCGCACACGCGGCTCGCCACGCTGACCTTTCCGAGCGGCGCGACGCCGGCTGAGGAAGGCGCGCTGCTCGGCGCGGTGGCGCAGGCCTTTCCCATGGTCACCACGGTGCGGGTGAAGGAGGCGCTGGAGGCGATCGGCGCCATCGTCGCCAACCTGGTGCTGGCGATCGACGGCGCCAGCGCGGTCACGCTGATCGCCGCCGCGCTGGTGCTGGGCGGCGCGCTCGCCGCCGGGCATCGCCATCGGGTCTATGACGCGGTGATCCTGAAGACGCTGGGCGCGACACGCGCCCGCCTGATCGGCGCCTACACCATCGAGTATATGCTGCTGGGGGCGGCCACTGCCGTGTTCGGGGCGCTGAGCGGCTCGCTCGCCGCCTGGCTCATTGTCAGCGAACTGATGCACCTGCGCTTTAGCTGGCTGCCTTGGCCGGCGCTGGCTGCGGCGCTCGGGGCGGTGGCGGTGACGGTGGTGCTGGGGCTTTTGGGCACCTTCAGCGCGCTCGGCCAGAAGCCGGCTTCCGTATTGAGAAATCTATAGTTTTTGCGACATTCCGCCGCGCGCTGGCGGTTTCCGGGGGCACGGCCAGGCTTTTCGGCTATAGTCGCCGCTACCGGATTGTTAAACATTCGCAATCAAACGGGGCCATGATCGAGCCATATCTGGCGCCTAGACTTGGTACCCATTACATTCGGAGCAAGAACGCGACGGCCGATTGCCGGCGCGGCAACGGGTCCGGCCCCGCGAGCCGGGACAAAAGAGGGAACTTCGATGTCGGACTTCGACCGTAACTATGCCGCCCGCACCGGCGTCGGTGCACGTGCGGCCGCGATCGATGCAGGCCTGCGCGCCTACATGCTTCGCGTTTACAACTACATGGCTGCGGGCGTCGCTCTCACCGGCGTCGTGGCCTATTTCACCTTCAACGCCGCGGTCGTCACCGACGCGGCCGGCAAGATCACCGGGCTGACCTCGTTCGGCCAGACGATCTTCAGCGGCCCGCTGGTGATCGTGCTGTTTCTCGGCACCCTCGGCCTGGTGTTCTTCATGAGCTTCCGCATCAGCCATCTGCAGCCGAGCACCGCGCTCGGGCTGTTCATGCTCTATGCCGGCCTGCTCGGGCTGATGCTGTCGTCGGTGTTCCTGGCCTATACGCAGGCCTCGATCACCCGCACCTTCTTCATCTCGGCGGCCTCGTTCGGCGCGTTGAGCCTCTACGGCTACACCACGCAGCGCGATCTCTCGCCGATCGGCTCGTTCCTGATCATGGGCCTGTTCGGGGTGATCCTGGCGATGGTGGTCAACATCTTCCTGAAGAGCACCGGGCTCGACTTCGCCATCTCCGCCATCGGCGTGCTGATCTTCGCCGGGCTGACCGCCTGGGATACCCAGAAGATCAAGGAGTTGTACGACGCCAACGACGACGGCACCATTACCGGCCGCAAGGCGGTGATGGGCGCGCTGACGCTCTATCTCGACTTCATCAACCTGTTCCTGTTCCTGCTGCGCTTCTTGGGCGATCGGCGCTAAAGCGCCGTTGGGCGACCGGCGCTGACGCGCCGTTGGGCGACCGCCGCTAAGCCGGCAGCGACAGAACGCAATAAAGCGCCCGGGCCTCGTGCCCGGGCGTTTTTGTTTTCGAGCGCACCTCCGCTGTCATTGCCGGGCTTGACCCGGCAATCCATCTTCTTGCGAAATGCGATGGATGCGCGGGCCTTCGCCCGCCGAAGGGTTTATCGACGTTGCCGCGATACCTGGTGCTTCGGCCCGCAGGCGGGTCAAGCCCGCGCATGACGAGCCAGGAAAATGCCCCTTTCCATCCGCCCCGCCACCAACGCCGACATCCCGGCCGTTACCCGCATCTATGCTGATGCCGTGACGAACGGCACGGCCTCGTTCGAGCTGACGCCGCCGGACGAGGCCGAGATGGCGCGGCGCATGACGGCGCTGATGGAGCAGGGCTATCCCTGTCTGGCGGCGGAAGACGACGGCGCGCTCCTGGGCTACGCCTATGCCGGGCCGTACCGGCCGCGCCCGGCCTATAAGTCGACGGTCGAGGACTCGGTCTATGTCGCGCCCGCAGCGCAAGGCCGCGGCGTCGGCCGTGCACTGCTGGCCGCGCTGATCGAGGCGGCGGAAACGCGCGGCTACCGGCAGATGCTGGCGGTAATCGGGGATTCGCCGCGCCAGCCGGGCTCGGTGGCCCTGCACGCCGCGCTCGGCTTCCGCGAGGTCGGCCGCCTGCCGGACGTCGGCTTCAAGCACGGCCGCTGGCTCGACACGCTGCTGATGCAGCGGGCGCTGGGAGAGGGGAGCGCGACGAAGCCGGATTGATCCGCCCTCATCCTGAGGAGGCGCAAAGCGCCGTCTCGAAGGATGGGGGCGGCCACATGCTTCGAGACGCGTCGCTTGCGCGACGCTCCTCAGCATGAGGCCGATCTAATTCGCCACCAGCGCCAATTGCGACTTGTCGATGGCGCGCAGCACGCGCTCGAGCTCGTGGCCGCGGCGCACGATCAGGCCGGTGGCCGAGATCACGCTGTAGGCGCCCTGGCGGCGCTCGAGCTTCGGATTTTTTTCGATGCGGTAGATCGGCACTTCGCTGGCGCGCCGGAACACCGAGAACACCGCGCGGTCTTTCAGAAAATCGATGGCGTAATCGCGCCATTCGCCGGCGGCGACTTTGCGGCCGTAGAGATCGAGGATGCGCTTGAGTTCGCGGCGGCTGAAGGTGACCTGGGCGGCTACTTGGACTGCGGGGGCGGGGGCGTGGCGCGCCGGGGATCCGCCCCCGGGGGACTGGCTGGGATCGATATCGCCGGGCTCGTACATGCGGCGCCTCCTTTTTACCGGAACGTCATGATCGCGCCGCCGGGCCCGGACGGCAAGGCTTTCCTCCTGGCCAAAAAGCCGCATAAACGTGCCGGAAACGGCGGCCGGCCGATCACGAATTCGTTAAACGAACCATAATAACGCCTAGATTCCGTCAATCGCCGGACATGCTGGGGTGGGATAAGACGATCGTTGCCTCAAGGCCCGGTCCGGTTTGAACCCCGGATTCCTCAGCCCCCCAGCCCCCCGGGGCTCTGCCGGCCGGGCCGATTGAGTTCCGCGTACGGTTCAATCCCCAATACGCCTTCGGGCCGGTGCGTAGCTGCCGGCCCGATTTTTTTGCGCTATCACGCGTCATTCCGGGGCGCACGCGCAAGCGTGCGAGCCCGGAATCCATAACCCCAGTGCTGCGGAGTATGGATTCCGGGTCCGGCGCTTCGCGCGCGTCCCGGAATGACGAAAATTAATTCAGTGCAAGCTCGCGGTCGCCGCGCCCAGCATCAGGCCGGGGCTGGCCGGCGGAGCCGCTCTGCACGATCAGCGCGAGGTGATCGACGTCCTCGAGCGAGAAGCCGGAGCCTGCGAGCTTGGCGACCGGCAGCGAGAAATCCTCCGCCTTGCCGTTCCAGTCGCCGAGTTTCACCCAGCGCCGCACGACGTTGTAGTAGTTCAAGGTGCGGCCGCGGTTCTCGCCGCGCCCGACCTTGACCTTGGCCTTGTCGGTGACCGGGAACAGCCAGACCTCGCCGCTGTTGTGCGCGCCGGTCGCGGCCGGCACGTGCACCGTGATCTTGCCGTCGGCCACCGTCAGCTTGACCGGCAAAGCGAGCGGACCCTTGCCGTGCGTGCGCGCGATCGCCTGTTCGATCGCACCCTTGTCGGAGCCGAGCGCGTGCACCACGCCGTTGACCACGGCCTGCGGCGTATAGACCTCGCGGTCGCCGCGCGTGATGGCGTAGTCGCGCTGCAGCGTGGAATTGCCGTGCAGCGCGAGCGTGTCCTTCCAGCCGAGATAATCCCAGTAGTCTACCGGAAAGCTCATGGTCACCAGCGAGGGATCCTGCGCGAGCTGGCCCATCAGCCGGTCGGCCGGCGGACAGGACGAGCAGCCTTGGCTGGTGAACAGTTGCACGACGGCGCGCGGCTCAGCCTGAGCGGCGGGCGCCACGGCCGCGCAAGCGAGCGCGGCGGCGATGACGATGGTGCGGCAGTTCATTGGCGGTTTCCGCGAGTTTAGTGTGTGTCCAACGAGACGCATATAAGGCGCCCCGTCGATCACCCGCCACTCACTTCGCGGTGAGCGAAAACGCGCGCATTTACCGCCCGCCGTGATCGCCGCCTAATTGGCCAGATGGCGCAGCACGTATTGCAGAATGCCGCCGTTCTTGAAGTAATCCAGCTCGTCCAGGGTATCGATGCGGCAGAGCAGCGGCACGCGCTTGAGCGTGCCGTTGCCGTGCACGATCTCGGCGATCAGCCGCTGGCGCGGCTTCAGCTCGCCGTGCAGGCCGCGGATGGTGACCTGCTCGTCGCCCTTCATGCCGAGCGATTGCCAGGAGGTGCCTTCCTCGAACACCAGCGGCATCACGCCCATGCCGATCAGGTTGGAGCGGTGGATGCGCTCGAACGACTGGGTGACGACCGCGCGCACGCCGAGCAAGACCGTGCCCTTGGCCGCCCAGTCGCGCGAGGAGCCGGTGCCGTATTCCTTGCCGCCGAAGATGACGAGCGGGACGTTTTCCGCTTTGTACTTCATCGCCGCGTCGTACATGGTCATGCGCTTCTTGGACGGATAGTGGATCGTGAATCCGCCCTCCACGCCCGGCACCATCTGGTTCTTCAGCCGGATATTGGCGAAAGTGCCGCGCATCATCACTTGGTGATTGCCGCGGCGCGTGCCGTATTGGTTGAAGTCCTTCGGCCGCACCTGATGATCGCGCAGATACTCGCCGGCCGGGCTTTCCTGCTTGATCGAGCCCGCCGGCGAGATGTGGTCGGTGGTGATCGAGTCGCCCAAGAGCGCCAGCACGCGCGCGTCCACGATGTCCTCGATCGGACGCTGGCGCTTTTCCATGCCCTCGAAATAGGGCGGAATTCTGCACATAGGTCGAGCGGTCGTCCCACCCATAGGTCAGGCCACCCTTGACCGCGATCTTGCGCCAATTGGCGTCGCCCTTGAAAACGTCGGCGTATTTCTTGGTGAAGATCTGCTTGGTGACGTTTTTCGAGACGAAGCTGCCGATCTCCTTGTTCGAGGGCCAGATGTCCTTCAAGAACACCTTCTTGCCCTTCTCGTCGGCGCCGAGCGGCTCTTTCGACACGTCAACCTGCATGGAGCCGGCGATCGCGTAGGCCACCACCAGCGGCGGCGACGCCAGATAGTTGGCGCGCACGTCGGCATTGACGCGGCCTTCGAAGTTGCGGTTGCCGGACAGCACGGCGGCGGCAACCAGGTCGTTGTCGTTGATGGTCTGCGAGATCTCTTCCGGCAGCGGGCCGGAATTGCCGATGCAGGTGGTGCAGCCGAAGCCGATGAGATTAAAGCCGAGCTTGTCGAGGTCCTTCTGCAGGCCGGACTTCTCGAGATATTCGCCCACCACCTGCGAGCCGGGCGCCAGCGACGTCTTCACCCAGGGCTTGGCGGTCAGGCCCTTGGCGGCGGCTTTGCGCGCCAACAGGCCGGCGCCGATCATCACGTTGGGGTTGGAGGTATTGGTGCAGGAGGTAATCGCCGCGATCACCACGTCGCCGTGCCCGAGATCGTAGTTCTTGCCCGCGACCGGCACGCGTTTGTGCATCTCGGCGGCTTTGTTGAATTCCTTCTCCATCGACACGGCAAAGCCGGCCTTGACGTCCTTGAGCGCGACGCGGTCCTGCGGGCGCTTGGGACCGGCGAGCGAGGGCTCGACGGCCGAAAGGTCGAGCTTGAGCACGTCGGTGAACATCGGGTCGGGCGTGGTCTTCACCCGGTACATGCCCTGCGCCTTGGCATAGGCCTCCACCAGCTTGATCAGGTCGGACGGGCGGCCGGTGTCCTTCAAATAGCGGATGGTGTCGTCGTCGATCGGCGAGAAGCCGCAGGTGGCGCCGTATTCCGGCGCCATGTTGCCGAGGGTGGCGCGGTCGGCAAGCGTGAGGTGGGTGAGGCCGGGGCCGAAGAACTCGACGAACTTGCCGACCACGCCGCGCTTGCGCAGCATCTCGGTGGCGGTGAGCACCAGGTCGGTGGCGGTGACGCCTTCCTTCATGCGGCCGGTGAGCTTGAAGCCGATCACCTCGGGCAGCACCATCGACAGCGGCTGGCCGAGCATGGCCGCTTCCGCCTCGATGCCGCCGACGCCCCAGCCGAGTACGGATAACCCGTTCACCATCGTGGTGTGCGAGTCGGTGCCGACCAGCGTGTCGGGATAGGCCACGTCCATGGCCTGCTCCTTGCCGTCACACTTGACCTTGTCCTTCTTCGACCAGACCACGTGCGAGAGATATTCGAGATTGACCTGGTGGCAGATGCCGGTGCCGGGCGGCACCACGCGGAAATTGTCGAACGAGCGTTGCGCCCATTTCAGGAATTTGTAGCGTTCCTGGTTCTGCCGGTATTCCTCCTCGACGTTCTTCTTGAAGGCCTGGTTGTTGCCGAAGAAGGTGACCGCAACCGAATGGTCGACGACCAGGTCGACCGGAATCTGCGGATTGATCTTCTTGGGATCGCCGCCGAGATGCTCCATGGCGTCGCGCATGGCGGCGAGATCGACCACCGCCGGCACGCCGGTGAAGTCCTGCATCAGCACGCGCGCCGGGCGGAAGGCGATCTCACGGTCGGATGATTTGGTTTTCAGCCATTCGGCCACCGCCTTGATGTCGTCCTTGGTGACCGTGCGGCCGTCTTCATTGCGCAGGAGATTCTCCAGCAGCACCTTCATCGAGAACGGCAGGCGGGAGATGCCCTTGAGGCCGTTCCGCTCCGCGGTGGGCAGGCTGTAATAGGCATAGGTTTTGCCGCCTGCTTTCAGGGTCTTGCAGCAACGAAAACTGTCGAGCGAAGTCATGAGGGCTGTTTCCATTCCCGGCGCTGGGATATCGGCGCATCCTTGGCGTAAGCTATTGAAAAGACGAATGTCTTTTGGCGGCGGGGACTTACGCTTGAAATCTTTGCGGCATGCCGTCGGTGCGGGCTTATAAGGTCTTTTCGAGGCGGACGCCACTTTTACCGGGAAACGAGCGAAAGATGCGCCAAAATTCGGGGTTTTCAGCGCCCGGCCCGGCCGGGCCGGGGGCTCGCAAGGACGAGCGGCCGGCCTGATGCAGCTTTCCGCCGACAATCTCGCCTGCGAGCGCGGCGGCCGGCTGGTGTTCCGGTCTTTGAGTTTCCGCGTGGCCGGCGGCGAAGCGCTGCTGGTGACCGGGCGCAACGGCGCCGGCAAATCGTCTCTCCTGCGCATGATTGCCGGGACTGGTGCGGGTGGCGGCCGGGCAGTTGCTGCTCGAAGGCGGCGAGCCGGAGGCGGCAATCGGCGAGCAGGCGCATTACCTCGGCCATCTCGACGCGCTCAAGCCGGCGCTGACCGTGGCGGAGAACCTGCGCTTCTGGGCCGAGTTCCTGGGCGGAACCGCCGGAGCTGTCGAGCCGGCGCTGCAAGCGGTCGACCTCTCGCCCTTGGCCGACCTGCCGGCGGCCTACCTTTCGGCCGGCCAGCGGCGGCGGCTCTCGATCGCGCGGCTGGTCGCAGTGAAGCGGGCGCTCTGGCTCTTGGACGAGCCGACCTCGGCGCTCGATGCCGCTTCGCAAGCGCGGCTGGCCGAATTGATGCGCGGGCACCTCGCGGGCGGCGGCATCATCGTCGCCGCCACCCACGGCGCCATCGGCCTCGAAAAAGCGCGCGAACTGAAGATGGGGGCGGAATGATGCACGGGATGATCCGCTTGCACGCAGTCCTCTTCACCTCTCCCCGCCGGGGAGAGGTCGAATTCCGAGCGCAGCGAGGAATTCGGGTGAGGGGGCTGTCCGAAAAGGCCAAAGTGCGAGCCCCCTCACCCGGCTCGCTTTGCTCGCCGACCCACCCCGAAGGGAACGCTAGAGGAAGCGCGTGCAAGGTCTGTGGCTGCGATGACCGCTTTCTCGCCCTTCTTGTCCGCGACATGCGGCTCGCGGTGCGCGTCGGCGGCGGCGCGCTGATGGGCGCGCTGTTCTTCCTGATCGTGGTGGTGATGGTGCCGTTCGCGGTCGGGCCCGACTTGAAGCTCTTGGCGCGCATCGGCCCGGCCATCCTGTGGCTGGGCGCGCTGCTGGCGAGCCTCTTGGCGCTCGACCGGCTCTTTGCGACGGACTACGAGGACGGCTCGCTCGACCTGCTGATGACCGGCACCATGCCGCTCGAGCTGGCGGTGGCGGCGAAAGCCATCGCGCATTGGCTGACCACCGGACTGCCGCTGGTGGTGATCGCGCCGCTGCTCGGATTGATGCTGAACGTCGAGCTGCGCGGCATGGGCGCGCTAGTGCTGACGCTCGCCGCCGGTACGCCGGCGCTCACCTTCATCGGGCTGATCGGCGCGGCATTGAGCGTGGCGCTGCGGCGCGGCGGCTTGCTGCTGGCGGTGCTGGTGCTGCCGCTGACAATTCCGGTGCTGATCTTCGGCGTGGCGGCGGCGGAGGCCGCCATCAACGGGCCGCAGCCGTTCGGCCCACCTTTCACCATTCTTTGCGCGCTTTCTCTGGCGAGCCTCGTTCTGGGGCCGATCGCCGCCGCCGCCGCGCTCCGTTATGGGCTGGAGTGAGCGCCATGGCCGCATTGCCCCCTCACCCGGCGCCGCCTAGATAATCGCCATGGCCGTCATCGACCTCGCCAATCCGACGCGTTTTTTGAAGCTCGTCAACCGCGTGCTGCCCTGGTTGATCGCGGCGACGGTGCTGCTGTTCGTGGTCGGGCTCTACCGCGCGGTCAACGCGCCGGACGATTACCAGCAGGGCGCCACCGTCAAGATCATGTATCTGCACGTGCCGGCGGCCTGGCTCGGCATGATGGGCTGGGCGCTGATGAGCGTGGCCGCGCTCGGCACGCTGGTATGGCGGCATCCGCTCGCCGACGTCGCCGGCAAGGCGGCGGCGCCGATCGGCGCGGCCTTTACTTTCATCTGCCTGGTCACCGGCTCGCTTTGGGGCCGCCCGACCTGGGGCACCTATTGGGTGTGGGACGCGCGCCTCACTTCGATGCTGGTGCTGCTGCTTTTGTATCTCGGCGTGATGGCGCTCTATTGGACCGCGGAGGACCCCGGCCGCGGCTCGCGCGCGGCCGCGGTGCTGGCGCTGGTCGGCGCGGTCAACCTGCCGATCATCAAGTTCTCGGTCGACTGGTGGAACACGCTGCACCAGGGCTCCTCGGTGTTCCGCATCGGCGGCTCGACCATCGCGCCCTCGATCCTGTGGCCGCTGATCATCATGGCGCTCGCTTTCACCTTGCTGTTCTTCACGCTGCATCTCGCCGCCATGCGCAACGAAATTTTGCGCCGGCGCGTGCGTTCGATGCGGATGATGCAGGCGCAGGAACTCACCGCATGACGATGACTTTCGCGCAGGAAGCGGGCTTCATCGTCGCGGCTTACGCGCTGACCGCCTTTGTGGTGGCGGCGCTGATCGCCTGGGTCGTGCTCGATTATTCGGCGCAGCGGCGCATCCTGGGCGATCTGGAGGAGCGTGGGCTGACGCGGCGTTCGCAGCGGAGCGCGCCATGAGCGCGGCGAGCGAGGGCGCCAGCAAGACCAGGCGCAACATCTTCGTGCTGCTGCCGCTCATCGTATTCGCGGCGCTGGCGGTGCTGTTCTATGTCGGCCTGCACGAGGGCGATCCTTCGCTCTTGCCTTCGGCGCTGATCGGCAAGCCGATGCCGAAGACCGACCTGCCGCCGATCGAGGGCCTGGTGCGCGGCGGCAAGCAGGTAGCAGGGCTGACCGACGCGACCTTCAAAGGCAAGGTGACGCTGGTCAACGTGTGGGCGTCGTGGTGCATTCCCTGCCACGACGAGGTGCCGTTCCTGGAGGCGCTGTCGAAGGACAAGCGCATCCAGCTAGTCGGCATCAATTACAAGGACGCGGCCGCCGACGCGCGCCGCTTCCTCGGCCGCTTCGGCAATCCGTACGCCGCCAGCGGCGCCGACCGCAGCGGCCGCGAGTCGATCAATTGGGGCGTCTATGGCGTGCCGGAGACTTACGTGATTACCCGCGACGGCCGCATCGCCTACAAGCTGGTGGGGCCGGTCACCGCCGCCAATCTGCAAGGCGCGCTCGCACCGCAGATCGAGAAGGCGCTAGGGAAATAGCCGCGAGCACTGATCGCGTGTCCCGGGCACAGCGCACGCAGCTTTGCTACTCTCCCTCAGCAGACGAGGCTTCCGGCTTGGCCGCGTAGCGCTGCAGCAGCGGATACTGCGCCGCGCCGAACAGGAAGGTGAGCGGCACCACGCCGAACAGCTTGAAGCTCACCCAGACGTCGGTCGAGAAATTTCGCCAGACGATCTCGTTGAGGATCGCCAGCGCGAAGAAGAACAACGACCAACGCCAGGTCAACTTGCGCCAGCCCTCGTCGGTCAGATCGAACACCAAATCGAACATCACGCCGAGGAACGACTTGCCGAAGGCGAGGCCGCCGATGAGCGTGCCGCCGAACAGCAGGTAGATGATGGTCGGCTTGAGCTTGATGAAAGTGTCGTTGTGCAGGAAGAGCGTGAGGCCGCCGAAAATGAAGACGATAACGGCGGTGACCAGCGGCATGATTTCGATGCGCCGCGTCTTCGCGTAAGCCACGGCAAGCGCGACCAGCACCGCCACCATGAAGGCGGCGGTGGCGGTGAAAATGCCGAAGCGGGCATTGGCGGCGAAGAACAGCACCAGCGGCCCGATGTCGAGCGTGAGCTTGAGGATGGGGTTGAGTTTTTGTTTTTCGGGCTTTTCAGGCATGGGCGGCTTCTAGCGCGCTCCTCTCTTCTTGTCATTCCGGGACGGCGCGAAGCGCCGGGCCCGGAATCCAGGGCCATACGAAAGGCCTTCCGTATCACCCTGGATTCCGGGCTCGCGGCCTTCGGCCGCGCCCCGGAATGACAGGCTCATTTATTTCTCCAACCCCACCACCGCGCGCGCGAAGTCGTGCGCGGTGAAGGGCGCCAAGTCCTCGACGCCCTCGCCGACGCCGATGAAATGCACCGGCAGATTAAACTTCGACGCGATCGCCACCAGGATGCCGCCGCGCGCGGTGCCGTCGAGCTTGGTCATCACCAAACCCGTAACGCCCGCGATCTTGCCGAAAATCTCCACCTGCTGCAGCGCGTTCTGCCCGACGGTGGCGTCGAGCACCAGGAGCACCGCGTGCGGCGCTGCCGGCTCGACCTTGCGCATCACGCGCACCATCTTCTCCAGTTCGCCCATCAGCTCGGCGCGGTTCTGCAACCGGCCGGCGGTGTCGACCAGCACGATGTCGGTGCCTTGCGACTTGGCGGCGGCGATGGCGTCGAAGGCAAGGCTCGCGGCGTCACTGCCCGGCGCGCGCGCCATGACGGTCGCGCCGGTGCGCTCGGCCCAGATCTTGAGCTGATCGATGGCGGCGGCGCGGAAAGTGTCGCCGGCCACCAGCATCACCGACTTGCCCTCGTTGCGGAAGCGCGCCGCCAGCTTGCCGATGGTGGTGGTTTTGCCGGAGCCGTTGACGCCGGCCACCAGCACGACGAAGGGCCGCGCGCCGATCTCCAGCGGCTTGGCGACCGGGGTGAGCACCTTCTCGATTTCGGCGGCCAGCACGCCCTTCACCTCGTCGGGCGTGAGGTTGGGCGGGTAGCGGCCTTCGCCGAAATCGTCGACGATGCGGTTGGCGAGCTCCTGGCCGAAATCGGCGCGCACCAGCTCGTCTTCCAGCGCGTCCAGCGTCTCGGGTTCGAGCCGGCGGTTGCTCACCAGACCGGTGATGGCGGAACCGAGCGAGGACGAGGTGCGCCCGAGCCCGCCGCTCAGGCGCTTCCACCAGCCGCCGGTTTGCTCGGCTTCGCCGCCGGTCTCTGTGCTGTCATTCATGGTGCGCCCGTGATAGCCGGTCCCCATTGACCTAGAAACCCCATTTGGTCATTCCGGGGCGCGAGCGGTAGCTCGCGAACCCGGAATCCGGATGCGACCACGGTGCTTGGCTCTGGATTCCGGGTTCGCCCGTCGGAGCCTGTGCCCGGACGGCGCAGCGCGCCGATCCGGGTGGCGGGCGCCCCGGAATGACGAGAGTGAGATGACTCCGGAAGAGATGCTCGGCCGCTTGCTCTACCGCGACGGGCTGATGCTGGTGATCGACAAGCCGGCCGGTTTCGCGGTGCATCGCGGGCCGAAGGGCGGCGACGCGCTCGACGCGCATTTCGACGCGCTGCGCTTCGGGCTGCCGCGGGCGCCGGCGTTGGCGCACCGGCTCGACAAGGATACCTCCGGCTGCCTGGTGCTCGGCCGCCACCGCAAGGCGCTCGCGCTGCTCGGCAAGCTGTTCAAGCAGGGCAAGGTCGGCAAATGCTACTGGGCGGTGGTGGAAGGCGGGCCCGCGGCCGACGAGGGCCGCATCGATATTCCGCTGGCCAAGCTAGACGAGACGCGCGGCTGGTGGATGAAGCCCGACCCGCACGGGTTGCCGTCGGCGACGACGTGGAAGGTGATGGGGCGCGGGGACGGGATGACTTGGCTCGCGCTCGAGCCGCTCACCGGCCGCACGCATCAGCTGCGCGTGCATTGCGCGGAGATGGGCTGGCCGATTGTCGGGGACAATATCTACGGCAGCGCGCCGCGCAGCGGCGGCCCGCCGCTGCATCTGCACGCGCGCGCGGTGACGGTGCCGATCTCCAAGAACAAGCCGGCGGTCGTCGTGACCGCGCCGGTGCCGGCGCACATGCGCGAATTGCTGAGCGCCTGCGGGTGGAAAGATCAGTAAAGCCCCGCCTTGATCAATTCCGGCAGCTTGCGGTCGTAGGCTTCGCCGCCGAGCTTGCCCTGGCTGATTTCGGCGAGGATGGCGCCGGTCGTCGGCAGGCTCTTGCGGTCGATCTTGCTCGCCTCGTCCCACAGCTTGGAGCGCACGATGGCCTTGGCACAGTGATAGAAGGCGGTCTCGACGTGCACCAGCAAGACGCTGCGCGGCAGCTTGCCGTTGATGGCAAAGCGTTGCAGCAGATCGGGATCGATTGAAATGGCGGCGCGGCCGTTCACCCGCAGCGTCTCGCCGACGCCGGGGATGAGGAACAGCAGCGCGATGCGCGGATCGCGCACGATGTTGCGGAAACCGTCGATGCGGTTGTTGCCCGGCCGATCGGGGATGGCGAGTGTCTTGTCGTCGAGCACATGGACGAAGCCGGCGGGATCGCCTTTCGGCGAGCAGTCGAGCCCCTCCGGGCCGCTGGTCGCGATGGCGACGAAGGGCGAGGCTTCGATCAGCTTGCGGTAATTTGCGTTGATATGGTCGATCACCTTGACGACCGCGGGTCCTTGCGGGTGGCCGTAATGCGCCTCGAGCTGCTCGACCGTGGTCAAGAGATGATCGCTCATACCGATGCCTCCCTACGCAGCCAGTAGTTGCCGGCCGTCGTGGCCGGCGATGGTGAGATCGAGAATGGCGCCCGGCTCTACGGCTGCATTGAGCCGCACGGGCGTGAACTGCTCGGTGCGGCCGAGCGCGCCGGTTTCCGTGAGCACGCGGCGGCGGGCGCCGATTTGCGCGGCGAGATGGCGCGTCAACGCGGCCTCGCCCTTTTCGCGCAGGCGGCGGGCGCGTTCCTTGACGATCTCACGCGCCACCTGCGGCATGCGCGCGGCCGGCGTGCCGGGCCGCGGCGAGAACGGGAAGACATGCAATTGCGTCAGCCGACATTCATCGACCAGGTCGAGCGAGCGCGTAAACATGTCTTCGCTTTCGGTCGGGAAGCCGGCGATGATGTCGGCGCCGAAGGCGACGTCGGGGCGAAGGCTGCGCACCTGCGCGCAGAAGGCAATGGCGTCGGCGCGCAAATGCCGCCGCTTCATGCGCTTCAAGATCAGATCGTCGCCGGCTTGCAGCGACAGATGCAGATGCGGCATTAAGCGGGATTCATTGGCGAGCGCATCGAGCAGGTCGCGCCTCGACCGAATCGATCGACGACAGCCGCAGGCGCGCGAGCTCCGGCACGTCGCGCAAAATCCGCTTGACCAGCGCGCCCAGCCGCGCCTCGCCGTCGCGGTAGCTGGTGATGTCGACGCCGGTGAGCACCACTTCGCGATAGCCGTTTTCCACGAGCCGGCGCACCTGCGCGACCACCTCGTTCATTGCCAATGAGCGCGAATTGCCGCGGCCGAACGGGATGATGCAGAAGGTGCAGCGGTGGTCGCAGCCGTTCTGCACCTGAAGGAATGCGCGCGTGCGGCCCTCGATTGAATCGATCGCGTGCGGCCGCATCTCGGTCACCGCCATGATGTCCGAAACGGCGATCTTCGCGTTCGCCTGCCACAGCCGCGCGTCGAGCTTTTCCTCGTTGCCGGCGACGCGGGTGACTTCCGGCATGGCCGCGAACACGTCCGGCTGGGCTTGCGCGGCGCAGCCGGTCACGATAATGCGCGCCTCCGGCCGCTCGCGCCGGATGCGGCGGATCGACTGCTTGGCCTGCCGCACCGCTTCCGCCGTCACCGCGCAGGTATTGACCACCACCGCGTCGGCGACGCCGGCCCGCTCGGCTTCGCGCTTGATGATTTCCAACTCATAGGTGTTGAGCCGGCAGCCGAAGGTGACGACGTCGATGCTCATTGTTGCACCATCATGGCACCGCCGCCTTGAACAGCGCCGGATCGAACGTGCCGGCGAACTCGAATTCCACCGGCCCGGTCATCAGCACGTGGTCGTCGCTCGCGCGCCATTCGATCATGAGCTCGCCGCCCGGCAGCGTCACCTTCACCTTGCGGTCCGCGCGCTTGAGGCGCGCCGCGGCGACCGCGGCGGCGCAGGCGGCCGAGCCGCAGGCCTTGGTGAGGCCGGCGCCGCGCTCCCAGGTGCGGATGACGATATGGTCGCGCGCAACGATATGCGCGAGCGTGATATTGGCGCGCTCGGGAAAGATCGGATGGTTCTCCAACAGCGGCCCGAAGCGATGCAAGTCGTAGGCGTTGACGTCGTCGACCCAGAAGATGGCGTGCGGGTTGCCCATGTTGACCACCGAGGGCGTGTGCAGCACCGGGCTGTCGATCGGCCCGATCTGCAATTCGATGTTGCGGGTGTCGCGGATTTCCTCGGCAATCGGAATCTCGTTCCACTTGAAGCGCGGCGCGCCCATGTCGACGGTGAACATGTCGCCGCTCTTCCAGCAGTTGATGATGCCGGCAGTGGTCTCGAAACTGAGCACGTCCTTGCCGCTTTGCTTGGCGACCTGATCGGCGACGCAGCGCATGCCGTTGCCGCAGGCGCCGGCTTCCGAGCCGTCGCTGTTGAAAATGCGGATGAAGCCGTCGGTGCCGTCGGTGCGCGGCGGGTAGATCGCCATCAGCTGGTCGTAGGGCACGGCGCCGGGCGCCGCCGCCGCGCGCGCCTCCTCGGGCGTGATCTTGGCGGGTTGCCTACGCAGATCGACCACGACGATCTCGTTGCCGACGCCGTTCATCTTCACGAAGCTGTGGTTGGCCAGCGCGCCCATTGTCATGTGCCGCGGTTAAGATCTGCCCGGGTTTCGCCCGGTTTATATGGCGAATAGGCGCGGATTGGCCAGGGGCCGTGCTAGAATGGCGCAAAATCACCCGGGACCGCCGACACGGGGGAGACTGCATGATGTCGAGCCTACGACTGGCGGCGCCGATTATCCTGGCCTTGGTGCCGGCTTTGGCGCTCGGCCTGGCCGCCGGCCCGGCGCCGGCGGCGAACGCGCCGGAACCGGCCGCACCGGGCACGCAAGCGCCCACGCCGTCCAATCCGGACCTGGAGGCGCCGCGCCCCTTGCAGCCGGGCGACGCCTTCGGCGAGGCGGTCACCCTGCCGGAGCGCACCATCATCTACCTGCAAGGCCGCGGCAAATGGGACAGCGCGCTCGACACACTGCTCAATTCCTTCAAGTCGCTCGACGAATATCTCGCCAAGCAGAGCATCAAGCCGAACGGCCCGCCCATGACCATCTACGTGCGGACCGACGACTCAGGCTTCGACTTCCGCGTCGCGGTGCCGATCGCCGCCGCGCCGCCGAACCCGCCCAAGGGCGACCTCGCGGTCGGCCAGGCGCCATCCGGCAAGGCGCTCAAATTCGTGCACCGCGGCTCTTACAACTCGATGGACGAAACCTATGAGGCGATCATCAATTATCTCGACGACAAGGGGCTGGAAGCCAAGGGCGCCTTCGTCGAGGAATATCCCGACGGCCCGCTCAAGCAAGGCGACACGCTCAAGGTCAACGTCTTCGTTCCGGTGAAATAACCATGCAACATTTGCGAATTTTGATTTGCGCTCTTGTCGTCGCCGCCATGCCCGCCGCCGCGCAGGCCATGGACAAGCTCGTCACCGTCACCGGCCAGGCCACGATCGCGGTGGCGCCGGACAGCGCGGTGATCCGCATCGGCGTCACCAGCCAAGGCAAGACCGCGCGCGAGGCGAGCAACCTCAACGCCAAGCAGATGACCGCGGTGATGAACGCGATCAAGGCCGGCGGCATCGCCGAGCGCGACATCCAGACCTCGCGGCTGTCGCTGCAGCCGCAATACGATCCCAAGGGCGGCACCGCGCGCCTGCTCGGCTTCCGGGTGACCAATCAGCTCACGGTGAAGATCCGCGACATCGGCCGGCTGCCGGCGCTGCTCGACCGCGCCATCGCCGCCGGCGCCAACGAGATGTCGGGCATCGAGTTCGTGGTGTCGGGGCAGTCCAAGCTGCTCGACCAGGCGCGCGGCGAGGCGGTCGCCGACGCCCATCGCAAGGCCGCGCTCTATGCCAAGGCGGCCGGCGCCAAGCTCGGCCGCGTGGTGGCGATCACCGAGGAGGGCGCGCCCAGCCCGCCGCGGCCCTTCGCGGCCATGCGCGCCGGCGCCGGCGCGGTGCCGGTGGCGCCCGGGGAGCAGACGCTGCGGGCGGTGGTGACGGTGAGCTACGAGTTGGGGCCGTAACCATTCCCGCCTCGTCCTGAGGAGGGCGCGGAACGCGCCCGTCTCGAAGGACGGGGCGGCCCCATCCTTCGAGACGCCCGCTACGCGGGCTCCTCAGGATGAGGCCGGGAGGGCTTGCCTTGACTTGGCCACAGCCCATCCCTAGGTTCCGCGCGTCTTCGCTTAAGACGTGAATTCAAGCCCCGCCGCCCGGTCCTTTCAGAGGCCGGAGGCCCCCGCCCGACAGCGCGATGCGCCCTCGGGCGCGATATGTGTTTTCTCAGGCCTCATCCTGAGGAGCCCGCCGAAGCGTTAGCGAAGGCGGGCGTCTCGAAGGATGAGGCCGCAACCGAGGGACCTCGTCCTTCGAGACGCGTCGCTTACGCGACGCTCCTCAGGACGAGGTTGAAAAATGTTCGAACTCACTGTCGGAAAAGCTCGGCGGCATTCTCGACCGCCTCACCCGCCGCGGCGCACTGACCGAGGAAGACGTCGACGCGAGCTTGCGCGAGGTGCGGCGCGCGCTGCTGGAAGCCGACGTCGCGCTCGACGTGGCGCGCGCCTTCACCGAGCAGGTCAAGCAGCACGCGGTCGGCGTCGAGGTGATGAAGTCGGTCACCCCCGGCCAGATGGTGGTCAAGATCGTGCACGACCAGCTGGTGGCGACGCTGGGCACCGAAGGCGCTGGGATAGACCTGCACGCGGCGCCCCCGGTCGCCATCATGATGGTCGGCCTGCAGGGCTCCGGCAAAACCACCACCACCGCCAAGCTCGCCAAGCGCCTCGCCGACCGCCGGCGCCAGAAGGTGCTGATGGCCTCGCTCGACGTGCGCCGCCCGGCCGCCATGGAGCAGCTCGCGGTGCTCGGCCGCGAAACGCAAACCGACACGCTGCCGGTGGTCGAAGGCCAGACGCCGGTGCAGATCGCCAAGCGCGCGCTCGAGGCGGCGCGCCTCGGCGGCTACGACGTGGTGCTGCTCGACACCGCCGGCCGCACCACGCTCGACGAGGAGATGATGAACGAGGCGGCCGAGGTGAAAAAGGCCGCCAGTCCGCACGAGGTGCTGCTGGTGGCGGATGCCCTCACCGGCCAGGACGCGGTCAATCTGGCGCGCGCCTTCGACGAGCGCGTCGGCTTGACCGGCATCGTGCTCACGCGCGTCGACGGCGACAGCCGCGGCGGCGCGGCGCTCTCGATGCGCGCGGTTACGGCTAAGCCGATCAAGCTGATCGGCACCGGCGAGAAGCTCGACGCGCTGGAGGAGTTCGAGCCGTCGCGCATTGCCGGGCGCATTCTCGGCATGGGCGACGTGGTGGCGCTGGTGGAGAAGGCGGCCGCCCATATCGACCAAGAAAAGGCGATGCGCGCGGCCGAGAAGATGCGCAAGGGCGCCTTCGATCTCTCCGACCTGCGCGAGCAGTTGCAACAGATGCAGGCCATGGGCGGCATGAGCGGGCTGATGGGCATGCTGCCGGGCGTCGGCAAGATCAAGAACCAGCTCGCCAACGCCAATATCGACGAGACCATGATCAAGCGGCAGGTGGCGATCATCAACTCGATGACCCCGCGCGAGCGCCGCAACCCGGACCTTTTGAAGCACAGCCGCAAGAAGCGCATCGCCGCCGGCTCCGGCACGCGCGCCGAGGACATCAACAAGCTCTTGAAGATGCACCGCGCCATGGCCGACATGATGAAGGCCATGGGCAAGGGCAAGCGCGGGCCGATGGCCGGCCTGGCGCAGGCCATGGGCTTCGGCGGCGGCATGCCGTCGCCGGAAGAGATGCAGAAGCTCGCCGAGCAGATGCCGGGCGGAGTGGGCGGCGGCGGCTTGCCGCCGAACATGCCGGGAATGCCCAAGCTGCCGCCGAATTTCCCCGGCGCGGGCGGCCTGCCGGGACTCGGAAAGTTTCCCGGATTGCCGGGCCTGCCAGGCGCGGGGAAGAAGAAATGAAGTCGTTCACTCTCACTCGTCATTCCGGGACACGCGCGAAAGCGCGTGGACCCGGAATCCAGACAAAGGCAAGGCGTTTGGTTCTGGATTCCGGGTTCGCGTGCTGCGTACGCGCCCCGGAATGACATCGTTTTTGGAAAGGAAAAACTGAAATGTCTCTCGTCATCCGCATGGCCCGCGCCGGAACCAAGAAGCGGCCGTTCTATCACATCGTCATCGCCGACTCGCGTAGCCCACGCGACGGCCGCTTCATCGAGCGCATCGGCTATTTCAATCCGCTGCTGCCGAAGGACAAGGCCGAGCGGCTCAAGCTCGATCTCGACAAGGTCAAGGACTGGATGAAGAAGGGCGCGCAGCCGTCCGACCGCGTGATGCGCTTCCTCGACGCCGCCGGCGTAATGAAGCGTCCCGCGCGCAACAATCCGGTCAAGGCGATCCCGCGCAAGGAGCGCAAGGCGCAAGCCGAGGAAGCGCTCAAGGCCAAGGAAGCCAGCGACGCCGCCGCCAAGACCGCCGCGGCAGCGAAGGCGGCGGAAGCGGCAGCCGCAGCGCCGGCGGCGAGCTGATATTATGATAGCCTCGTCCTGAGGAGGCCGGCGTAGCCGGCCGTCTCGAAGGACGAGGCGTGCACATGGGCGCGTGGCTTTATATCCTTCGATGCGCTGACGGCTCATACTACACGGGCACGACACGTGCCGACCTCGAACAACAAGTCGCCGAGCACCAGACCGGGCATTTTCCGGGCTTCACGTCGAAGCGGCGGCCTGTGGTGCTCATCTATAGCGAGTTCTTCGATCGCATCGTCGACGCGATTGCGGCCGAACGACAGATCAAGGGATGGTCCCGCGCCAAAAAAGAGGCGCTTATGGCCGGCGAATTCGAGCGGATAGGGCAATTATCGAAGCGACGCACCGCCTTCCGACCTCATGGTTCGAGACGCGTCGCTGCGCGACGCTCCTCACCATGAGGTCTAACGCCGAGCGCATCCGCGTCGCGCGCATCGGGGCCGCGCACGGCGTCCGCGGCGAGGTCAAGCTATGGTCGTTCACGCAAGATCCGCTGGCGGTCGCCGGTTATGGGCCGCTGGAAAGCGAAGACGGCGCGCGGGCGTTCGAGATCGAGACGCTGCGGTCGGCCAAGGACCATCTGGTCGCGCGCATCGCCGGCGTCAATGACCGCAGCGCGGCGGAGAAGCTGACCAACACCGACCTGTTCGTGCCGCGCGAGCGGCTGCCGGCGATCGAGGAGGAAGACACTTTCTATTACGCGGACCTGGTCGGCTGCGCCGCGGTGACGGCCGACGGCAAGCCGCTCGGCACGGTGAGCGCGCTGCATAATTTCGGCGCCGGCGACATCATCGAGATCGCGCTGGCCGCGGGCGGCGCGCCGCTGATGCTGAGTTTCACCGAAGCGACGGTGCCGGAGGTGGATTTGAAGGCGAAAAGAATTGTGGTGATTCCACCTGAAGAAACTGTCGTCCCGGCCGAGCGAAGCGAGGCGAAGGACGAATAGTTCGCGGCCAATATCGGCCTCATGGTGAGGAGGCGCCAACGGGTCCGCGCG
Source organism: uncultured Pseudomonadota bacterium (assembly GCA_963819955.1). GTDB lineage: Bacteria > Pseudomonadota > Alphaproteobacteria > Rhizobiales > Xanthobacteraceae > Pseudolabrys. Next base: position 108,567 of record CAWFYB010000007.1, read on the forward strand.
CAGCGCGGCCCGATGATAAACTCCGCGCCGTCTCGAACCATGAGGCCGCCCCATCCTTCGAGACGCATCGCTTCGCGATGCTCCTCAGGATGAGGCGGAAAGAGGCTGCGCGGTTATGAAGGGCTAGCGATCATGTGGCGCGCATCGGTGCTGACCATCTTCCCGGAAATGTTCCCCGGCCCGCTGGCGGCGAGCTTGGCCGGCAAGGCGCTGAGCGCCGGCATCTGGTCGCTCGACACCCACGACATCCGCAACGCGGCCACCGACAAGCACCGCACCGTCGACGACACGCCCGCCGGCGGCGGGCCGGGCATGGTGATGAAGGCCGACGTCTTGGCAAGAGCTTTGGATAGTCTTGCGCTCGACACCGTGCCGCATGACACGCGCCCGCGCCTGCTGATGAGCCCGCGCGGCAAACCGCTGACGCAGGCGCGCGTTGCCGCGCTCGCCGCCGGGCTGGGCGCGGTGATCGTCTGCGCCCGCTTCGAGGGCGTCGACGAGCGGTTGATCAAGGCGCGCAAGCTGGAGGAAGTTTCGCTCGGCGATTTCGTGCTGTCGGGCGGCGAGATCGCCGCGCTGGCGCTGCTCGACGCCTGCGTGCGGCTCTTGCCCGGCGTCATGGGCAAGGAGGCTTCCGCCGCGGAGGAAAGCTTCGCCGACGGCTTGCTGGAATATCCGCAATACACGCGGCCGCCGGTGTTCGAGGGCGAGCCGATCCCGGAAGTGCTCACCTCGGGCGACCATGGCAAGGTCGCCGCCTGGCGGCGGGAACAGGCCGAGCGGCTCACAAGAGAGCGCCGCCCCGACCTGTGGGCGGCGTATCAAAAGCGCAAGAAATAGTTCCGCGCGGCGTTCAATCGCTCAGATTATGCACGTGGTTGGGCGCGCCTTCGGTGTCGACGATGAAGAACTGCTTGCCCAGAAGGTTGCGCGCGGCGCAGTCGAGTTGATCGCCCTTCACGAAATTGCGGTTTTGCAGGACGAAGCGCTCGGTTTGCACGCAGAAGAAGCCGCCGCTCTGGCCGGGCTTGGCCTGCCAAATGCCGCCCTTCGAGCCGGTGGCGTAGAGGTAATAGAACCGGTTGGTCAGCTCGCCATGCATGACCTGCCTGCAATGGCCGGGCTGGATCGTCCACCAGCCCTCGGAGGTCCAGCCGAACTGGTGGTGGGGATAGCCGAAGGCCACGTCCACCCGCTGGCTGGAATGGTTGCAGACCCGGAACCCGGCCTCCGCCGGCCCGGCCAAGGCAAAACCCGCCAGAACCAGCGCTACGAGGGCGAAAAACGCGCGTTTAGCCATGTTCGGCCTCCTCTTCGGACTCTCCCCGTAGCAGGCCCCTGCCCGGGAGGCTTTGATTTGCGGCAAAATCGGCCCTGCGCCACCCTGACGCCCCTTTCGGTGATAAAAAGCATGACAAAATAGCGGGCTTGCAGTAGAAGCCCGCCGACCCATTCAGACCGGACTTGTCAGGACCCGCGCGCCGGATGCTGGCGCTGCCGACGGAGATTTCGCCATGAACCTCATCCAACAGCTCGACAAAGAGCAGGTCGAGAAGCTCTCGGCCGGCAAGGAAATCCCCGATTTCGGCCCGGGCGACACCGTGCTGGTCAACGTCAAGGTGGTGGAAGGCGAGCGCAGCCGCATCCAGGCCTATGAGGGCGTGTGCATCGGCCGTTCCGGCCGCGGGTTGCACGAGAACTTCACCGTGCGGAAAATCTCGTATGGCGAGGGCGTCGAGCGCGTGTTCCCGCTCTATTCGCCGATGATCGAACTCGATCAAGGTCGTGCGCCGCGGCAAGGTGCGCCGCGCCAAGCTCTATTACCTGCGCGGGTTGCGCGGCAAGAAGGCGCGCATCGAGGCGGAGGGCACGACCGCCCCGAAGGCGGCTGCGGCCAAGGCCGAGTAGGCGGCCGCCCTTCACGACGCGATCCAAGGGGCCGCTTGCGCGGCCCTTTTTGTCGGTGCGCCGCCCCGCATTCCGCTCATTGCCCGGGTGCCCGCTTTCGCGGGGACGAACGGCCAAGTTCGTTCGCGTTGTCCGCACGCCAACGCAAATGGCTATATAGCTGCCATGGTTTCCAAGGCTCAGCGCATCGTCCTGGCCGACCACGCCCGGCTGCCCTGGCGGTTCTTCGGGCGGCTGATGGCGAGCGTGCAAGCGCGCCGCTGATCGGCCGCCGCCGGCTTTGCCGGCATTCGCAAGCCCCTTTCTCAATTATCCGAACAAGGCCTTCGAGCAATGAAACCGCGTACCCTCTACGACAAGATCTGGGACGACCATCTGGTGGACGAGCAGCCGGACGGCACCTGCCTCATCTATATCGACCGCCATCTGGTGCATGAGGTGACCTCGCCGCAGGCCTTCGAGGGCCTGCGCACGGCCGGGCGCAAAGTGCACGCGCCGGACAAGACGCTGGCCGTGGTCGATCACAACGTGCCGACGCACGACCGCAACAAGCCCAATCCAGATCCGGAATCGACCGAGCAGATTGCCGCGCTCGCCAAGAACGCCAAGGATTTCGGCGTCGAATATTTCAACGAGTTCGACAAGCGCCAGGGCATCGTTCACATCATCGGCCCCGAGCAGGGCTTCACGCTGCCCGGCACCACCATCGTCTGCGGCGACAGCCACACCGCGACGCACGGCGCCTTCGGCGCGCTCGCGCTTGGCATCGGGACTTCCGAAGTCGAGCACGTGCTGGCGACGCAGACGCTGATCCAGTCGAAGTCGAAGAACATGCGCGCCTTGGTCGAGGGCAAATTGCCGGACGGCGTCACCGCCAAGGACATCATCCTCGCCATCATCGGGGAAATAGGGACCGCCGGCGGCACCGGCTACGCGCTGGAATATGCCGGCGAAGCCATCCGCGCGCTGTCGATGGAAGGCCGCATGACGGTCTGCAACATGTCGGTGGAAGGCGGCGCCAAGGCCGGCTTCATCGCGCCCGACGAGAAGACCTACGCCTATCTCAAGGACAAGCCGAAGGCGCCCAAGGGCAAGGCTTGGGACGAGGCCATGCGTTATTGGGAGACGCTTGCCTCCGACGAGGATGCGCATTTCGACCACGAGATCAGGCTGCATGCCGCCGAGCTGCCGCCGCTGGTGACCTGGGGCACCAGCCCCGAGCAGATCTCCTCGATCGCCGGCCGCGTGCCGGTCGCCGCGGATATCCGCGACGAGCACAAGCGCCACGCCGCCGAGCGCTCGCTCAATTACATGGGGCTGAAGGGCGGCGAGAAGATCACCGACATCAAGCTCGACCGCGTATTCATCGGCTCCTGCACCAATGCGCGCATCGAGGACCTGCGCGAAGTGGCGCGCATCGTCGGCGACAAGCGCGTCAACGCGCAACGTCAACGCCATGATCGTGCCGGGCTCCGGCCTGGTGAAGGAGCAGGCGGAAGCCGAAGGCCTCGACAAGATCTTCAAGGCCGCCGGCTTCGACTGGCGCGAGCCGGGCTGCTCGATGTGCCTCGCCATGAACCCGGACAAGCTCAGCTCCCGGCGAGCGCTGCGCCTCGACCTCGAACCGCAACTTCGAAGGCCGCCAGGGCCACAAGGGCCGCACGCATCTGGTGTCGCCCGCGATGGCGGCGGCGGCGGCGATCGCCGGGCATTTCGTGGATGTGCGGGAGTGGAAGTGGCGCTCCGTCATGCGCGGGCTCGACCCGCGCATCCATCCCTCTTGAAAAAAGATGGATTGCCGGGTCAAGCCCGGCAATGACGCTAAGCCGCGTGGCTCTGCAGCACTTTCAATAACACCGCCGCACGTTGCGCCAGACCCAGTGGCCGTTGCGCCAGACGCGTATCTGTTCCAAGTCGCAGTCGGGCGGCGGCGGCTCGTCGTAATAATCGGGATCGCCGTAGTAATAGGGATCGCCGTAGCCGTAGTAGCCGGGGACGCCGAAGCCCAGATAGACACCGCCCGCGCCGCCGTAATAGCCGCCGCGGTATCCACCGTAATAGCCGCCGCGATAGCCGCCGTGGAACCGCCGTGATAGCTGCCACCATAATGGCCGCCGCCGCGGTGACCGCCGCCGCCGCCATGATGATGCTGCGCGAGCGCGCCGGCGGGCGCCGCCAAGACGCCGGCGATCAGGACCGCGCCTGCCCACAGTTTCACGTGCTTCGACATCGCTGCTCCTCCGATGCCACCCCAGCGCAAAATTACAGTCGAAACAATTGCCGGCGCGTTAGCGCCACCAGCAGCGCATCTGCGGCGTGATCACCGTACCGCTGGCGCGGTATTCCTTGGCCAGCCAGGACACGCAATGCCGCTTGGCGTTGGGGCCCGGGTAATAATGGCGCGGGTGGATGACGATGCGCGGGCGCGCCTGCGCGGTATGCTCGCGCGTCTTCGTCGCGCTCGGCCGCCGCCGGCCCTGCAAGGCCGCACAGCAAAGCGCTGGCGAGCAGCGCCGCAGTCAAGCCATATGTCGTCATCGCCATCGCACGCTCCGGAACTCGCGTGCCTTCAGACTACCACTGCGGGCGGTCGTGCCAAGAACGTCCGGGGCGGAAATTGGTCGCGCGCGAAGAGCCCGCCCGGTCATAGCGGGCACGAGCGGAATAGCCGTCGCTGCTGGCGCTGCCGTAGCTGCGGGTGCGGTAGCCGCGGCCGTGGCTGCGGTAGCTGTCCGGCGAGCCGTTATAGCTGTAGAGCAGCTGTCCCGGCTTGTCGCGGCAGCTGAAGAATTCCGCCGATGCCGGCGCGACGGCCGCGAACAGGAGCGCCGCAACGCCCGCCAGGACGCCCAAGCCCTTATCGATACGCATAGGGGCCTCTTTATTTCCCTTACGCCACAATGATTAACATGGTTAACAGCGCCTTACCAGCCGTTTCCGCCACGGCCCTGGCGGGGACCGGAACAAGGCCTAAATGACTGGCATGAAAGGCCCTTTCGACCACCTGCCGCCCCGGCGCACCCCTTCGCTGGCCGAATTCGAGGCGCTGGCGGGCCAGGCCTACGCCCGGCTGCCGGAGAATTTCCGTAGTCTTTGCGAGGACTTGGTGATCCGGGTGGACGATTTCCCGACCCCGGAGGTGGTCGCCCATATGGGGGTCGGCAGCCGCTATAACCTGCTCGGCCTGTTCCAGGGCATCGGGGTGCCGTTCCGGCCCGACATCACCGGCCTGATGCCCAACATGATCTGGCTCTACCGGCGGCCGATCCTGGCCTATTGGGCCGACCACCCGCAGGACAGCCTCGCGGCCATCGTCGCCCATGTGCTGGTGCACGAGATCGGCCACCATTTCGGCTTCTCCGACGAGGACATGGCGGCGATCGAGGCGGCGGCCGATTGAGCGCGCGATCAGCGCGCCGAATGGATGCGATCAACAGCCTGCGTTTGACCCTTCCCAGCCGCCGGCCGATAGTTCCGCCCGCTACCGAGAGGGAAAGGGGGAAGCCATGATCGTCACCGTTTTCCGTTCCCGCCTGATGCCGGGCCTGAAAGAGGACTACGTGGCGCTGGTCGACCGCATGGTCGAGCTCGCCAGCGGCATGCCCGGCTATATCTCGCACAAGGGTTTCTTCGCCGAGGACGGCGAGCGCTGCACCATCGTCGAGTTCGAATCGGAAGAAGCTCAGCGCGCCTGGCGCATGCATCCGGAGCATCGCGACGCGCAGAAGATGGGACGCGATATCTATTACGAGACCTACAGCCTGCAGATTTGCGAGCTGAAGCGGGAGTCCAAATTCGACCGCAACGCGCAAGCGGCGGCGGAATGACCCGCGGCATCGGCATAGCTCGGTCTCGGGCCCGGCTATTGACCGGGCCGGCTGAGGCCTTATGAGAAAGGGCCGTCGTTAGCGGCCGGGAGTACAGGAACCATGCAAAAGTTCACCACGCTCGAAGGCGTCGCCGCGCCCCTGCACATCATCAATGTCGATACCGACATGATCATCCCCAAGCAGTATTTGAAGACCATCAAGCGCACCGGCCTCGGCAAGGGCCTGTTCTCCGAGATGCGCTACAACGACGATGGCTCCGAGAACCCGGATTTCGTGCTCAACAAGCCGGCCTATCGCAACGCCAAGATTATCGTGGCCGACGACAATTTCGGCTGCGGCTCGTCGCCGCGAGCACGCGCCCTGGGCGCTGCTGGATTTCGGCATCAGCGCCGTGATCTCCACCTCGTTCGGCGACATTTTCTACAACAACTGCTTCAAGAACGGCATTCTGCCGATCCGCGTGTCGCCGGAGGATCTGGAGAAGCTGTTCGACGATGCCGAGCGCGGCGCCAATTCGACGCTGTCCATCGACCTGGAAAAACAGGAAATCCGCGGGCCGGACGGCGGCGTGGTCAAGTTCGAGATCGACTCATTCCGCAAGCACTGCCTGCTCAACGGGCTCGACGATATCGGCCTGACCAAGCAGAAGGCCGACAAGATCGCGAGCTACGAGAAGAAGCAGGCCGAAGCGCGGCCGTGGGCGTGAGGCTCGCGACGGCAATTACTCTGGCCGTGCTCGGCGGCGTATCTGCCGCGTCTGCCCAGCAATCATCTTCCGGTGCCGCCGAGGATGCCGTCGTCGCCCGCGCCGAAAAGATCATCAAAGAGCATCGTCTGCTGACGGCAAAGCAGCAGCGCTGCATGAGCCTCTTGTATCGCGACGACAGCGACGCCAAGACCGGCAAGGTCGGCGTCTACGAAATGCACGACAAAGAGTGCGGCGGTGACCCGGACGTCAGCCACCGGCTGTTCGATCTCGAAATCGACATGAAGACCGGCGCGGCCAAGTGGGACAATAATTTCCCCGACATGGAAATGCGCCCGGTGCCGAAACGCGCGCACTAAAGCAAGATCGTCTAAGTTTGAATCAAGCTGTGCCACGAACTCTCTTCACCTCTCCCGTCGGGAGAGGTCGGCGCGCGATAGCGCGGCGGGTGAGGGGTTATGGCCTAACGAGAGTCACGATCCCCCTCACCCCAACCCTCTCCAGTCGAAGTCGGATATATCCGACTTCGACCATGTTAAGTGCCGAACTCGGGTAAACCCGAGTTCGGATGGGGAGAGGGGGCCCGCTGTGCCTGGGACAACCGCTTCAATCTAACGCAATCGCGCACTAGGCCAGCAGCGGCGTCACGCGCGCGCTTCGATCGCCTCCGCGATCGCCACCGTGCGGTGGGCCATCTCGGCGTGCAGGCGCTCGACCATACGGCCCTCGATCGACACCACGCCCTTGCCCTTGTTCTCCGGCTGATCGAACACGGCGATGATCTTGCGTGCCTGCGCCACCTCCTCCGGCGAGGGCGAGAAGGCGCGGTTGCAGGGCTCGATCTGGTTGGGATGGATCAGCGTCTTGCCGTCGAAACCAAGCTCGAGCCCTTGCGCGCATTCCATGGCGAAGCCGTCGGAATTGGCGAGGTCGTTGTAGACGCCATCGAGGATGTCGATACCGTGGATGCGCGCGGCGGCGACGCAGGTCGACAGCCATGCCAGCATGGGCGCGCGGCCGGGCACCAGGCGCGCGCGCGTGTCCTTGGCGAGATCGTTGGTGCCCATGATCAGGCCGGACAGGCGCGACTCGGAATCCTTCGCCGCGGCGGCGATGGCCAGGATGTTGAAGATGGCGAGCGGCGTCTCGATCATCGCCCATACCCGCGTCTTGTGGTCGGTGCCAATGTCGAGCAGCCGTTGCCCGATCAGTTCGAGCGTGCCGGGGCTCTGCACCTTGGGCACCAGGATGGCGTCGGGCGCGGCATGGGCGGCGGCGGTCAGATCCTCGGTGTGCCAGGGCGTGTCGGCGCCGTTGATGCGGATGAACACCTCGCGCGCGCCGAAGCCGCCGGCCTTGACCGCGCCGGCAACCTGCTCGCGCGCGGCTTCCTTGGCGTCGGGCGCGACCGAATCCTCCAGGTCGAGGATGACGCCGTCGGCGGCCAAGGTCTTGGCCTTCTCCAGCGCGCGGGCGTTGGAGCCTGGCATGTAGAGCACGCTGCGGCGCGGGCGGATGGTCATTTGGCGCTCCCTGGTGATTGGGCACAGCCTACCGTCGGAGCAATCCGCGTGCCACTGTCGGCGCGATGAGTGGCGCTGAGCAGGATGTATGGCTGGCCGGGGTGGACGGCTGTCCGGCCGGATGGATCGTTGCATTCGTGCGTCCGGCCGGGCGGCGAAGGCGCGGTGGCGGTGATTGCGCGTTTCGCCGAAATGCTGGCGGCAGAGAAACCCAGCGGTGATCGCGGTGGATGTGCCGATCGGCCTGCCGGACCGAAGTGTCGAAGGGGCCGAGCTGCCGAAGAAATGCGGTGCGCTCTTTGCTCGGAAAATTGAAGCGAGTCAGTATTTCCGGTCCCTTCAAGGCGAAGCCGTGTACGCTGAAATTGGTCCTTTCGCTGATCAACACCAGCGGAGAGCCGCACATCAGCACGCATGCGCGATAGCGCGCGGCTACATCTCAACCATCAAAGCGTATCCCCATACAAACATTTGCGATTTTTCCCAAGATCCGCGAGGTAGATGCCGTGTTGCGCGCCGACACCTCGCTCGCGCGCCGCGTGTTCGAGGCACATCCCGAGCTGGCGTTCTGGCGGCTCAATAGTGAGCGCGCACTCTCCGAGCCGAAGAAAGTCAAGAGCCGGCCCTACCCGCCCGGGCTCGCGCTGCGCCGAGGCTTGCTGCGTGCGGCGGGCCTGCCGGCGGAACTGATCGAGGCGCCGGCGCCAAAGGGCGCGGCGGCCGACGATCTCTTGGATGCGCTCGCCTGCGCGGGCGTCGCGCGCCGCATCCATGCGGGAAACGCAAAGCCGTTACCCGATCCGCCGCCGCGCGACGCCTTCGGCTTGCCAATGGCGATCTGGGCGTGAATACAACACGCAAAAGTCACCTGGAGTACCCGCCGATGGACTTCCCGCAACGCCTGATCGACGGCTACAGCGCCTTCCTCGCCGAGCGGCTGCCGCACGAGCAGAGCCGCTTCCGCGAACTGGCGGAAACCGGGCAGCGCCCCGAGATCATGGTGATCGGCTGCTGCGACTCGCGCGTGTCGCCGGAAGTGATCTTCGACGCGCGGCCGGGCGAACTGTTCGTAGTGCGCAACGTCGCCAATATCGTGCCGCCCTACGCGCCGGACGGGCGCGCGCACGGCGTGTCGGCGGCGCTGGAGTTCGGCGTCGGCGCGCTCGGCATCAAGCACATCGTCGTGCTCGGCCACGCGCAATGCGGCGGCGTCAAAGCCTTCGCCGAAGACGCCGAACCCTTGTCGCCCGGCGATTTCATCGGCAAGTGGATGAAGCTGATGCAGCCGGCGGCCGACCAGACGCCGCGCGGCGCGTCGACGCCTTCCGAATATCTCACGCGCCTGGAGCAGGCCAACATCGCCAACAGCATCGCCAATCTGATGACGTTTCCGCGGCTGGCCAAGCTGATCGAGCGCGGCGCGGTGGCGGTGCACGGCGCCTATTTCGGCGTGGCGACCGGCGGCCTGTTGGTACGGGATGCGGCGAGCGGCGCGTTCCGCCCCGTGGCCGCCGACCAGCACGCCCGCGCGCTGGCGCAGCCGCGCTTTTGAGACGCGCCGCGGCGTAATGCTAACCGCGCCTTAACCGTATTTGATCGGTCGGCGCGCGCGAAAGCCCCATGCGGCGGCGCGCGACGGGCTTTGCCGACAATGCAGGCTTTCCGTCTAACGCGATGGTAATTTCCCACCGTTAATTGTCGCTCAGCATACGACCAGAGCGGTACCGCATTGTAATGGCAGAGCAATCCCTTCTCGCCGAGATCGAGGGCACGCTGGCCTCCGGCCCGGCCGGCAAACAAGCCGAGATTCTGCGGCGGGTGACCGACTTGTTCCTGGCCGGCGCCAGCAATTATTCGGACGCGCATGTCGATCTGTTCGACGACGTGATCTCGCGGCTGGCCGAGAAGATCGAAATCAAGGCGCGCGCCGAGCTCGCGCGCCGCCTGGCGCCGGTCGAAAACGCGCCGCCGGTGACCGTGCGGTCGCTCGCGAACGATGTCTCGATCGCGGTCGCCGGACCCATCCTCGCGCAGTCGCCGCGGCTGACCGACGACGACCTGCTGGCGATCGCCGCGCATGACAGCCAGGATCGGCTGCTCGCCATCTCCAAGCGCGCCGTGGTCAGCGAGCAGGTCAGCGACGTGCTGGTGGGTCGCGGCAATCGCGCCGTCGTGCTCGCGGTCACGCAGAACGAAGGCGCGCGCTTCTCCGACGCCGGCTACGGCAAGCTGGTCGACAGGTCGATCGACGACGAGGTGCTGGCGATCTGCGTCGGCATGCGCAAGGATATTCCGCGCGAGCATTTCCGCACGCTGATCTCGCGCGCCTCCGAGCGCGTGCTGGAGAAGCTGGCGGCGAGCAATCCCGACGCGGTCGCCGAAGTGCAGCAGGTGCTGAGCGGCATCACCGGACAGAAGGTCGCCGGCAGCCCGGAAGCCCGGCGCACCGAAGCCGAGGCCAATGTCGAGACCATGCGGCGCGCGGGCAAGTCGCCCGACGCCGCGGTCTACGAGCTGGCCGCCGCCGGCAAGTTCGCCGAGACGGTGGTCGCCCTGTCGGCGCTCTCGCGCACGCCGCGGGCGCTGGTCGAAAGCGTGCTGAGCGACCGGCGCGCCGAAAACGATTTCACTTTGCTGCTGGCGAAGGCCGCCGGCCTGTCGTGGCCGACCGCCTTGCAGATCTGCATCCTGCGCCGGGGCCCGAACGGCTTGCCGCAGCTGGCGATCGACGCGGCGCGCCGCAGCTTCGAGCGCCTGCAGCCGGAAACCGCGCAGCGCGTGATCGGCTTCTACAACGAGCGGCAGTCGGCGGCGGACGATTTTCAGCAGCTCGCGCAGAGCATCGGGGAGTGAGGGGCAACCGGAAAGCCGGATGGGTCACCTCTCCCCGCAAGCGGGGAGAGGCAGAAAGCTAGGCCGCCTTGCGCTTGGCCTCGATCAGCTTGCGGTTGATCAGGCATTCGGCGATCTGCACCGCGTTGAGCGCGGCGCCCTTGCGCAGATTGTCGGACACCACCCACATCTCCAGCCCGTTCTCGACCGTGCCGTCCTCGCGGATGCGGCTGATGTAAGTGGCGTCCTCGCCGACGCATTCATAGGGCGTGACGTAGCCGCCGGCCTCGCGCTTGTCGATCACCAGGCAGCCAGGCGCGCTGCGTAAAATCTCGCGCGCCTCGTCGGCCGAGATCGGGTTCTCGAATTCGACGTTGACCGCTTCGGAATGGCCGACGAACACCGGCACGCGCACGCAAGTGGCGGTCAGCTTGATTTTGGGATCAAGAATCTTCTTGGTCTCCATCATCATCTTCCACTCTTCCTTGGTGTAGCCATCCTCCATGAAGGCGTCGATCTGCGGAATGAGATTGAAGGCGATGCGCTTGGGGAATTTCTTGGCCTCGATCTCGCCGACGGTGAACACCGCCTTGGTTTGCGCGAACAGCTCGTCCATCGCCTCCTTGCCGGCGCCCGACACCGACTGATAGGTCGCCACCACCACGCGCTTGATCTTGGCCGCATCGTGCAGCGGCTTGAGCGCGACCACCAATTGCGCGGTCGAGCAGTTCGGATTGGCGATGATGTTCTTCTTGCGGAAGCCCACGACGGCGTCGGCGTTCACCTCCGGCACGATCAGCGGCACGTCGGGATCCATGCGCCAGGCGCTCGAGTTGTCGATCACCACCGCGCCCTGCGCGGCGATCTTGGGCGACCATTCCTTCGACACCGCGCCGCCCGCCGACATCAGGCAGATATCGACGTCGGAGAAATCGTAGTGGTCGAGCACCTTCACCTTCAGCGTCTTGTCGCCGAACGAGCACTCGGTCCCGATGCTCCTGGGCGAGGCAAGCGCCACCACCTCGTCGGCGGGGAAATTCCGCTCGGCCAGTATGTCGAGCATCTCGCGCCCGACATTGCCGGTGGCACCGACCACGGCGACTTTGTAACCCATTGTTAACGCTCCGGAAAATTTTCCATCACCCAGGTACCGCTGGGCAATCGAATGGCAGTGCTTCTAGGCGACAACATAGCACAAGACAACGGAAAGCCTGGCGGAGAAGCGGGGACATGCATCCGGCCCTGTATTCCTGGCGCGAGCAGCTCGCCGGCGTCATCGTGCGTCTGCTCGCTTATTTGGGCGGGCTCGCGCTGCTTTCCATAGCCGCCGCGCAAATCTTTCAATCGCGCCCGGCGATCACCGCCATCAAGCCGGTTGATCATGGGCAATGGAACGAGATCGCGCGGCCGTTCCCGGCCTTCGCGCTGTCGATCCCGGAGGCCACCGGCGTGCCGGCGCATTACGCCGTGCGCTACAACCGCAATGGCGTCGGCCGCAAAGACATCCTCGGCCTGGGCGAAGAGGATCAGGCGGCGCCGTATCTGCGGGTCGAGATCTACCGCCCCGGCGGCGAGATCGCCCGCTTCGCCGAGCCGATCACCACGATCGTCGGCGCCGCGGAAGCGCTGCGGCCGGACCATGTCCAGCGCGGCGAGCCGCTCGAAAGCAAGTTCGGGCCCTTGTCGATCGTCAGCTTCGATCCGGCGAAGGGCGCGCCGCGGCATTGTCTCGGTTTCGTGCGCGCCTATGACGACCCGCTGCTGCAATTGTCCGGCTGGTTCTGCCGCGGCGGCGAATTCGTGCAGCGCTCGACGCTATCTTGCGCGCTCGACCGGCTGACGCTGCTGTCGGCCGGCAGCGAGCCCAAGGTCGGCGCGCTGTTCGCCAAGGCCGAGCTTAATCGTAAATTCTGCGACGAGCACGATCCGCTGCTCGCCGCCACGCCGAAATACAAGCTTTTGTGGAAGGCGCTGGCCACCCGCCCGCAGCCGCGCCGCATCGGGCGCTAGCTCGTTGCATTATTATTTCGGTTGAATAATGCCGGCGCCGGCCCGATAGTTGCCGCTCGGTTTGACGGGGCGGGGACGTAAAACTGGCCAACGATCCTCATGACGGGCTGATGGCGCTGTTGCCGCGGCTCTACGCCTTCGCCCGCACCATGCTGGGCGAGGCGGACGCCGCGCGCGATCTGGTGCAGGAAGCGGCCACCCGGGCGCTGGCCGCGCGCCGCGTGCCGGACGCAGCGCCGGCCTATCGCGTCTGGATGTTTCAGATCGTGCGCAATGCCGCGCTCGACGAACTCAAGCGCCGGCGCCGGCCGGCGCTCGAAGATACGCCGCCTGCCGATGTCTGGCGCTTCGACGAAGCCAGCATCGCCAAGATCACCGTCAATCAGGCGCTGGCCATACTGGCGCCGCCGCATCGCGAGATCATCTCGCTGATCGACATTGCCGGCTTCAGCTACGGCGAGGCCGCCGCCCTCTTGAATGTTCCGGCCGGCACCATTATGAGCCGCATCGCCCGTGCGCGCAGCGCCCTGCTGGCGGCGATCGAGGCGAGCAGCATCCGTCCCATGAAGTCCAGCCATGGATAGCGAGCAGAGACACCGGGATCTGTTGCTCCTCAACGCGCTGGTCGACGGCGAATTGCCGCCAGCCGAGCGCGCGGAGCTCGCCGCGCGGCTGGCGCACGTGCGCGATCTGGCGCACGCTTATGCGACACTGGCGCGGCTGAAGGCGGTGATCGCCGAAGAGGTCGGCGACGCGCCGCTGATCGTGTTGCCGCCGACAAAGCGCCGCGCTTGGTTGACTGCTTGGCTGGCTGCTTGGCTGCCTGCTTGGCCGCGCGTGGCGGCCACCGTCGGTCTCGCCGCCATGCTCGCCGTCGCCTGGTTCGCGGCCGGCGACCTCGGCGCGCGCAATAACGAGCCGCCCAACGAGGCGCCGACCGCCATCACGCTCGCCTCGCTGCCGGCAGGCACCACCATTCCGCGGCTCGACACCGCCGGCCTCAAGCTGGTCAGCCTCGACCTCAATCCCGGCCAGGTGCCGATCTTCACCGCCCGCTACCGCGGGCCGCATGGCTGCCGGCTCGACCTGCGGGCCTGGCCGGTGGGTGTGCCGGCGCCGCCGCATGCCGGCACCAGCCATTACCGCTGGACCGTCGGCGGCCTAACCTATGAGTTGGTGGCGCACGGCATGCCGGTATGGCGTTTCAATATCATCGCCGACGCCTCCGAATTGCAGACCCGGCTGAACGCCGACCATAACCGAATCAATCGGCGGCTGCGGCAGGCCGAATCGGGCGCCCCGCCCTGCGCCGGCTGAGCTTGCGGTAAATCAAGGCGCCGCGCCGCGGCAGCCTGTTTATTAGGCTTTGGCTTTAAGACAACTGCCTGCGATTTGGCCCTATTGCGGCAAAGCAAAGCCAGCTACAGTGCATTGCACTGAGGGGCCTAAGGCGAGGATACCATGCGGTTGAGACAACTTGCCGTCGCGTTGGCGTTTGCCGGAGCCGTTGTGGCGGCCGCCGGGCTTGCGGTCGCGCCGGCGGATGCGGCGCCGAAGAAGAAGCGCGTCTATTACAACCGCGACCACACCGTGGTGGTGAGCCACGACGAGAACGGCCGCACCCGCACCAAAATCATCGTGCAGAAGCGCTCCTATCTCGATCCCGGCACCGAGCCGCTGCCGAGCGAGCGCAATACGCTGGACTACGTGCAAAACCCCGGGCAGCGCGCCGACGACGTGCTCAACCACACGGCCTTCGGCAGCGACATGAGCCCCTTGCCGGGCCCGTTCACGCTGCCGAGCAGCCATAATCCCTGGCTTCACTAGACGGCAGCGACCCGAATACGCGGACGCGGCCCCTGCGGGCCGCGTTTTTTTGCAATGTTCTCTTGGTCATTCGGGGTTCGCGCAGGAGCCTGTCATCGGGCCGCGCTTCGCGCGGACCCGTTGGCGCGTGCCCCGGAATGACCAGTTATGCCGCCAGCGTCTCCAGCTCTTCCAGGATGGCCGAGCCCATCTCCGCGGTGGTGACGGTCTTGGTGCCGGGCGAGCGCGATGTCGGCGGTGCGCAAGCCCTTGTCGAGCGCGGCGGCGATCGCCTGGTCGATCATGTCGGCTTCTCTGCCCATGTCGAAGGAATAGCGCAGCGCCATGCCGAACGAAGCGATCATGGCGATCGGGTTGGCGACGCCCTTGCCGGCGATGTCGGGCGCCGAGCCGTGCACCGGCTCGTACAGCGCCTTGCGCTTCTTGGTCTTGGCATCGACCTCGCCGAGCGAGGCCGAGGCCAGCATGCCGAGCGAGCCGGTGAGCATGGCGGCGACGTCGGACAGCATGTCGCCGAACAGGTTGTCGCAGACGATGACATCGAACTGCTTGGGGTTGCGCACCAGCTGCATACCGCCGGCGTCGGCCAGCAGGTTCTGCAATTCGACGTCCTTGAACTCGCGCGCGTGCAGCTGCTCGATCACTTCCTTCCACAGCACGCCGGTCTTCATGACGTTGTGCTTTTCCATGGAGGTGACCTTGTTGCGCCGCTTGCGCGCCAGCTCGAAGGCCACGCGCGAGATGCGCTCGATCTCGTAGGTGTCGTAAACTTGCGTGTCGATGGCGCGCTTCTGGCCGTTGCCGAGATCGGTGATGGTCTTGGGCTCGCCGAAATAGACGCCGCCGGTGAGCTCGCGCAGGATCATGATGTCGAGGCCCTCGACCAGTTCGCGCTTGAGCGAGGAGGCGTCGGCCAGCGCCGGATAGGTCACCGCGGGCCGCAAATTGGCATAGAGATCGAGGTCCTTGCGCAGGCGCAAGAGACCGGCCTCCGGCCGCACGTCATAGCCGACCTTGTCCCATTTCGGCCCGCCCACCGCGCCGAAAATGATGGCGTCGGCGGCCTTGGCCTTCGCCATGGTCGCATCGGTGATGGCGACCCCGTGGGCGTCGTAGCAAGACCCGCCGACCAGGGCTTCCTCGGTCTTGAACTTATCGGGGCCCTTTTCGTTGAAAAACGCGATGACGCGCTTCACCTCGGCCATGACTTCGGGGCCGATGCCGTCGCCGGGGAGCAGCAGGAGACTGTGGGTTGCCATGCACGCCTCGCACATACCGTGAACCTTGTCATCGCCAGGCTTGTCCCGGCAATCTCGACTAGGGCGCACGGGCGTGCCTCCCTAAGCGGGATGCGCGGGTCAAACCCGCACATGACAACGACTAAAGCTGCGGATTGCTAAAGGGCCGCGCGCCCGTTGGCAAGGCGAGTTCGTCCGCCGGCCTAGGCCGCGGCCGGCCGAGGCTGCGGCGGGCAGGTCGAGGGGCCTCTCGAAACAGAGCAGGACTCGCTGCTATTGTTGCCCACCCTCGGGAAGGCTCAATCGGAGAAGCTGCATTGCACGAAAAAGAACTCCGCATTGCGCTTGTCTGCTTCGGAGGCGCTTCGCTCGCCGTCTATATGCACGGCATCACCAAGGAGTTCTTGAAGCTCGCTCGTGCTTCCGGCGCACTTCACGCCGTCACCGATCGGGCCGAACGGGCATTCGCGAGCTTCTTCGACCATCGCGATGCCGCCGATCCCGAATACGATACCGAGGCTATCTATTTCGATTTGCTGCGCGACATCGGCCGCGTGAACGAGCTGCGGATCGTGATCGACATCCTGGCCGGCGCCTCGGCTGGCGGGATCAACAGCACAATGCTGGCCCGCGCGCTGAGTCACGATCTGCCGATGGGACGCCTGCGCGACCTCTGGCTGAAGAATGCCGATGTCACCGAACTTCTGGCACCGGAAGCGCGAGCGCGGGGCTGGAGCAAGTCGTTTCTGCGGCCCTTTCTCTGGGCGGCAGCCGCCGCCGGTCTGTCGCTAATCAGAGACCCTGAGGTGCGGTCCAAGCTCTCGCTTTTCTTGCGGTCCCGCTGGTTCAAGCCGCCGCTCGGTGGAATGAAAATGGCGGAATTGATGTATGACGCCGTGCTCGCCATGGGTGCGCCACCCGACCACGGATCGTCCTTACTGCCTTCCGGGCAGGGGCTCGATCTTTTCGTGACCGTGACGGATTTCTACGGCTGCCAGCGGCTGATGCAGATTCATGACCCGCCCATCGTCCACGAGCGCGAACACCGTCACGTGCTGCATTTCCAATATCGCCGTCGGGCGAGCGGGGCGGTCGAAAGCGACTTCGATTTAGAGAATGCGCCGGCGCTGGCTTTCGCGGCGCGCGCAACCTCCTCGATCCCCGGCGCCTTTCCGCCGGCGCAAATCCTGGAAATCGACCAGCTCGTCCGAGCGCGCGGAACCACGTGGCCGCGCCGCCCGGAATTCATCAAAAGGAATTTTGAGCGGTATGAGCAGTTGAATGTGGATGTCGCGTCCGTTCCGTTCATCGACGGTAGCGTGCTGAACAGCCGGCCCTTCCGTGAGGCGATCTCGGCAATTCGGGGCCGGCCCGCCTATCGCGCGGTGGATCGCCGCGTGATCTATGTCGATCCAAACCCCGCGCCCGCCGGTTCACCGGCGCATCACGGCATGCCCGGCTTTTTCCCGACGCTAAAAGGTGCACTCTCGGACATCCCGCTCGCCGAACCGATAACCGAGGAACTGAACTGGATTGGCCGGTTCAACGAGCGGGCGCGCCGCCTCCGAGCGATCATCGAAGGCGCGCGGCCGCATATCAGCCAGCTGGTGGCCGACGTGATGGACATGCACAATACCGAAAGGATTACCCAAGACCGGGTCCGAAGCTGGCGCGAGCAGGCCAACGTGAAGGCTGCCCGCGACGCAGGCTTTGCCTACGAGGCCTATGTACGGCTGAAGCTTGCTGCGGTCCGCGACTTTGTCAGCAATCTGATCATGGAAATCCGCGGCGTTCGCCCAGATTCGCCGTTTGGACGAGCGATTGCAGAAATCATCGACGCCTGGGCGATCCAGTCTGGCGTAACCTACGAGCCGACAGAGAGCCGATCGCTTCAGGCGGAAGCCGCAGCGCCTTTCGACGTTAGCTCGAAATGGGTGACTTTTCTGCTCGCATTCGACGTCGACTATCGAAAGCGCCGGCTGCATTTCCTGATCGAAGGTCAAAACCGGCTTTACCAGATGCTCGGTTCGCTGGCGCTCGAAAATCTTACTGGCCCCGCGGTAGATCGCCTCAAGCGCCAGCTCTACGAGCGCCTGGAAGACATCGACGGAAGGACGACGGCCGCCACGAGCGATGCGACGTCGCGCGACTTGGTTGAAGAAATTTTCCAGGTGGCACCATCCCCCACCGAGGTCAGGGAGATCGTGCTCTACGCGCAATCGTTCGTCGCCCGACACCAGACGCAACTCGACCGGCTGATCGACCGCCTCGGCTCGGTCGTCGATCTCGATGTCAGTACGCGGGACATCGATCTGCTGCTCGCGAATACCGAGGGATGGCCAGCCCGCGGCCTGAAAGAAATGTTGGTGAACTATCTCGGCTTCCCGTTCTGGGACGTTTTGACGTTTCCAGTCTTGCCGTGGCGGGAAGCCGGTGAATTTAATGAAATCCGCGTTGATCGTATCAGCGCTCAGGACGTCCGCGGATTTGAGCGATTGGGATCGTTCCCCGTGAAGGGCACTGCCTTCAACCAGTTTGCCGCATTTTTGTCGCGCAGCTATCGCGAGAATGACTACCTCTTGGGCCGCCTGCACGCGTTCGAGCGGTTAATCGATATCGTGTGCGATGCGGCCGGCAGCGAAGCTATCAAGAGCGCGCCGGTTCGCGCGCTGAAAAAGCAAGGGTTGTTGCGGATTCTCGACGCCGAGGCGTCGCATCTGCCCACTTGCGCCGGGATGATTGCGCAGCTTCGTGCCGCGATCAACGCCACCGAGTCGCTCTAGGTATCCGATGTGAATCGACTGTCTTCGGTCACAGCATCGGCTACGATCGGTCACAACCCGCTGAACCAGTTATAGCCCTGGTTCTCCCAATAGCCGCCACGGTCGGTGTTGGTGACTTCCATGGCCACCACGAATTTCGGCTGCTTGAAACCAAGCTTGGTCGGCATGCGGATCTTCATCGGGAAGCCGTAGGCGCGCGGCAGCAGCTTGTGGTCGAACTTGAAGGTCATCTGCGTCTGCGGATGCAGCGCGGTCGGCATGTCGATGGTGTTGGTGTAGCCCTCGGCGCATTTGAACCAGATGTATTTGGCGCGCGTGTCGGCGCCGATGCGCTTGAGGAAATCGGACAGCACCGCGCCCTGCCAGGAGCCGATGGCGCTCCAGCCCTCGACGCAGACATGGCGGGTGATCTGCGACACTTCCGGAAGCTTGTGCAGCTCGGGAAGCGTCCACGGCTTCTTGTTGTCGACCAGCCCGGAAATTTCGAGCTTCCAGCTGGCCGGATCGACCACCGGCGCCTCGTCCTCGTCGTAATAGGCGTTGAACGGGAACGGCCGGGTGATGTCGGCTTCGCTGTAGGTCGGCGCCAGCTTGCTCTGGCTGAACAGCAGGGCCTGCATACGGTCGTTGAAGCGCGAGACCATCTTCAGCGCGTTCTCGGTGCTGTCGCCGTCGATAATGTCGCAGCCGGTGAGCATGGCGAGCGCGCCCAGGCTGGCGGCGCCGCGCAGGAGGCTGCGGCGCATGGGATCGGGCATCAGCGAGGCCGCGTCCTTGATGGCGAGCTTGGCATCGACGCCGGGAATTTTCTTACGTTCTTTCATGGCTATCTCCCGGTGATCATCGCGCGCAGGCTCTTGGGCACGATCACGGCAAGCGTCACATGCACCACCAGGAAGGCGACGATCGCCGCCATGGCGAAGAAGTGCACGTAACGCGCGACGTCGTAGCCGCCGAAGAAGGCCGTGATCACCTGGAACTGCACCGGCTTCCAGATCGACAGGCCGGAGGTCACGATCACCACGCCAGTGAGGATGATGCCCGTGTAGAGCACCTTCTGCACCGCGTTGTAGTGCGAGAGGTCCTCGTGCGCGAGCTTGAAACTGAGCGCCGCCTTGACGTCGGCGATGACTTGGCTCGGATAGATCGGCAGCAGCTTGCGGCGGAAGCGGCCGGTCGCAAGCCCGAGCGTCACATAAACCAGGCCGTTGATCACCAGCAGCCACATGGCGGCGAAATGCCAGAGCAGCGCGCCGCCCAGCCAGTTGCCGAGCGCGATCTGGCGCGGGATTTCGAAATTGAACAGCGGGGAGGCGTCGTAGATCTGCCAGCCCGAGCCGATCATGATCAGGATCGCCAGGGCATTGATCCAGTGGCAGATGCGCACCCAGGCCGGGTGGATGGTCGTTTCGCTCGCGCCGACGCTGATTGTTTCCGCGGTCATGGCACTCTTCCCAGCCGCCGCCCCGTAAACTTGCAGCCTAACCCTTGGCCATGCGCTTGGATATACGGCGCGGCCGGGCCCGCGGATGCACGGACCCGGCCGCCCACCGCCATTACTTCTTCATTTCGTCCTTCTTCATTTCGTCCTTCTTCATGCCGTCCTCGTGCATGGAGTCCTCCTTCATGCTGTCCTTGTGCATGGAGTCCTTCTTCATCGAGTCCTTGTGCATGGTGTCTTTCTTCATCGAGTCCTTCTTCATCTCGTCGGCGAAAGCCGCGGCCGGCGCCAGGGCGATGCCGGCGGCGATCGCGGTGGACAGGATGGCGGAAAGAAGAATGGTCTTTTTCATTTTACGTCCTCCAGAGGAATTTTTGAGTTGCACCTGCATCCCACCGGCTAACATGAGCCCCCGCACACGCCCTCATCAGTTTCCGTTGGCTCAAGCTGGCGTTCGGCTCACGGTTTTGTGAGAATGGCGGCGCTGGGCGAGACCCGAGCAAGGAGCCTGTTTTGTGAGCATTCCGTCGGCGTCAAAGACCAATCCGGGCAATTTTTTCGAAGATTTCCGCCTCGGCCAGGAAATCAAGCACGCCACCCCGCGCACGGTCACGACCGGCGACGTGGCGGTGTATCAGGCCCTGCTGGGCCCACGTTTTGCGGTGCAATCGTCCGATGCCTTCGCGCAGGCGATCGGCTACGACCGAGCCCCGCTCGACGACCTGCTGGTCTTCCACGTGGTGTTCGGCAAGACCGTGCCGGATATCTCGCTCAACGCGGTGGCCAATCTCGGCTATGCCGACTGCCGCTTTTTGAAGCCGGTCTATCCCGGCGCCACGCTCAACGCGGTTTCGGAGGTGATCGGGCTGCGCGAGAACGCCAACCGCAAGACCGGCATCGTCTACGTGCGCTCGCGCGGCTTCGACGCGGCTGGCGACTGCGTGCTCGACTATGCGCGCTGGGTGATGGTGCGCAAGCGCGACGAGCAGGCCGCGGCGCCGCCGGAGAAGGTGCCCGAGCTGCCCAAGGCCGTCGCGCCCGCCGAGCTCGGCGCCGGCTGCCCGAAGATCGACGCCGGCGCCTACGACAATGTGCTGGCCGGCAGCCCGCACCGCTTCGGCGACTACCAGGCGGGCGAGCGGATCGACCACGCAGACGGCATCACGGTGGAGGAAGCCGAGCACATGATGGCGACGCGGCTCTATCAGAACACCGCGCGCGTGCACTTCGACCAGTTCTCGGCCAGCCAGGGCCGCTTCGGCCGCCGGCTGATCTATGGCGGCCACGCCATTTCGCTGGCGCGCGCGCTGTCGTTCAACGGGCTCGGCAACGCGTTCCATGTGGCGGCGATCAATGGCGGGCGGCACGTGGCGCCGCTGTTCGCGGGGCTGACGGTGTTTGCCTGGTCGGAGGTGCTGAGCGTCGCCGACGTGCCCGGCCGCAACGATGTCGGCGCCTTACGTTTGCGCACCGTTGCCACCAAGGACCGGCCCTGCCCGGATTTCCCCTATAAAGACGGCGAGGACTACGACCCGGCGGTGATTTTGGATTTGGATTATTGGGTGTTGATGCCGAAGTAAGTTTGGGGACCGCCATGCCGCGCAACGCCGTCACCATCGCTTTGCTCGGGCTCTGCCTGAGCGCGGGCTGCGCGCGCGCGCAAAGTAAAGCGGACGACGCGCCGGTCACGGACTGCGACAAATACGCCGCCAATTCGCTCGATCCCGATCGCAAGGCGCCCGGGGTGTCGCTGGTCGAACTGAATGCCGCGCGCGCAATGCCGGCCTGCGAGGCCGCCGTGCAGAAATACCCCGGGGCCGCACGCCTCATGTATCAGCTTGGCCGCGCGCATCATAAGTCGGACAATTTCGCGACCGCCGCACTTTGGTACAAGACGGCGATGCAGCACGGCTCGAGCTTCGGCGCAGCCGCCTATGGTCTGATGCTCATGTACGGACAGGGCGTGCAGGAAGACGTCGCCAAGGCGGTGCCGTTGTTCCGTGATGCCGCCGACAAGGGCAATGTGATCGCCGAGAACGCGCTCGGCTATTTGTATGCGCAGGGCATCAGCGGGCTGCCGAAGGACGCCGCGCTGTCGCTTCGCTGGTACCGCAAGGCCGCCGAGCAAGGCGCGCCGAATGCACAGCTCAAGCTCGGCCTCGCCTACGAGGAGGGCAACGGCGTCAAGCAAGACCTTACGCAAGCGGCGATGTGGTATCGCAAAGCGGCAGCCTTCGGCATCGCGGACGCCAAGAAGCGGCTCGCCGCCGTCGAGGCCAAGCTGAAAGCGCACGCGAAATAGCCTCTTTCCATGCGATCAATTCTTCCCCGTCATTCCGGGACGGCGCCATAAGCGCGTTTACGCGCGTCTCCGACGCACTATGGCGCCGGGCCCGGAATCCAGGGCCACCCGAACGGCTTTACCGTGTTGCCCCTGGATTCCGGGCTCGCGGCCTAACGGCCGCGCCCCGGAATGACAATTCGTAGGAACGTCACACGCTCGCCCGCAGATGATCCACCAGTTGCCGCGCGTAAGGCGGCAGCGCGTTCTCGTCGCGCACGCAGATGGTCAGTTCGCGCAGCGCCCAGGGGTCGGACAGCCGCACCGAGGTGATCGCCATGTTGCGCTCGGTGCGCTGCACCGTGGTCTCCGGCACGATGCCGACGCCGACATTGCATTCCACCAGCCGGCAGATGGCGTCGAAGCTGCGCAGCTGCACGCGCAGCCGGATCGGGCGGCCGATACGGCTTGCCTTGTCGGCGAGGAAGCGCTGGATGGCGCTGGCGCGGTCAAGCCCGACCATGTCGTAGTCGAGCACCTCGGCAAAGCCGATGCGCGAGCGGCCGGCGAGCGGGTGATTGCGCGCCACTACCAGGACGAAGCGGTCGCTCCTGAACGGGAAGGTGTGCAGGCCGCCATGGTCGACGGTGCCGGCGACGATGCCGACGTCGGCGGAGCCCTCCGCGATCAGCCCGACGATCTCGTCGCTCAATCGCTCCTCCAGATCGACGCTGATGTCGGGATAGGCGGTGAGGAAGGAGCTCAGCGTTTCGGGCAGGAATTCGGTGAGCGCGTTGGTATTGGACAGCACCCGCACCTGGCCGGCGAGCCCGCGCGCATAGGGCGAGAGGTCCTCCTGCAGCCGCTCGCTCTGCGCCAGGATGGCGCGCGCATGCTGCAGCAGCGTGCGGCCGGCTTGCGTCGGCGTGACGCCCTGGCGGCCGCGCACCAAGAGCTCGGCGCCGAAGGCCAGCTCCATCTTGCGGATGCGGGTCGAGGCCGCCGCCAGCGCCAGGTTCGAGCGCTCCGCGCCATGGGTGATGCTGCCCGCCTCGACGATGTGGCGGAACAGGTTGAGGTCGGTGAAGTCGAAGCGCATGGCAAAGGCTACCTTCTTATTTCGCGAAGGCAGGCTACGTAAACGGCATATTGCACCACAAGATTTTCGGGTTCAAGCTTCGTTTTCGTTGAAGTAGCGGGTTGCAGCCCTCCCCCCGCCGGCGGGCATGGGCAGGCGGCCCGTGAAACCCGTTTCGCGGTCCCACGCTTTGAGACCGGCAATGATGCCTAAAGGGGCGAGGCAGCCGGGCTCGCGGCGTGGTGCGTTGCGGCTCCGGCGCACATTGGTTAGGAACCGCGCGCGGGCGCCGGCAGCAAACGTTCTGGAGATTGACGATGGCCGAGCTTGAGGCGGGAACGGCGCAACGGGCGCGACCGCTGTCGCCGCATCTGCAGATCTACAAGCCGATGCTGACGATGGTGATGTCGATCGTGCATCGCATCACCGGCGCCGCTTTGTATTTCGGCATGATGCTGCTGGCCTGGTGGCTGATCGCGGCGGCCTCCGGTCCCAACGCCTACGCCGATTTCGAAGCGTTCGCCGGCTCGATCATCGGGCGCATCATCCTCATCGGCTACACTTGGGCGCTGATGCTGCACATGCTGGGCGGCATCCGCTATCTGATCTGGGACACGCTGCATGGGCTGGACCCCGCCGACCGCGAAATGCTGGTGCTGGCGACCCTTATCGGCTCGATCGCGCTCACGATCCTGCTCTGGGTGATCGTCTATTTCGCCATGGGAGGCTTGCGATGAGCGCGCCTTCGCCCATGCGCACGCCGATGCGCCGCGTGCGCGGCCTGGGCGCCGCGCGCTCCGGCACCGGACATTTCTGGTATCAGCGCGTCACCTCGGTCGCCGGCATTCCGCTCACCATCGGCCTGGTGCTGATCGTCATCGCGCTCATCGGGCGCAGCCACGCGGCGGTAGTGCAGATCCTCGGATCGCCGCTGATCGCCATCGTCATGGTGCTGTTCATCATCAACAGCGCCTATCACATGTGGATCGGCATGCAGGAGATCATTCTCGATTACGTGCACGACGAAAAGTGGAAGCTCGTCAGTCTGATGTCCAACACCTTCTTCGTGGGCGTGACCGCCTTCGCCGCCTGCTACGCCATCCTCAAGCTCTCGTTCGGGGTCTGACGCCATGGCGACGAACGGACAAGGCAACGGCAACGGCGCGGCGAAGATCAACGGCCGCGCCTATCCGATCGAGGACCACGCTTACGACGTCGTGGTGGTCGGCGCCGGCGGCTCCGGCCTGCGCGCCGTGGTCGGCTGCTCGGAGGCAGGCCTGCGCACCGCCTGCATCACCAAGGTCTTCCCCACCCGCTCGCATACGGTATCGGCGCAGGGCGGCATCGCCGCGGCGCTCGGCAATATGGGCGAGGACGACTGGCGCTGGCACATGTACGACACCGTCAAGGGCGCCGACTGGCTGGGCGACCAGGACGCCATCGAATATCTCTGCCGCAACGCGCCCGACGCGGTCTACGAGCTGGAGCACTGGGGCCTGCCGTTCTCGCGCCGCGAGGAGGACGGCAAGATCTATCAGCGCCCGTTCGGCGGCATGACCACGCATTTCGGCAAGGGCACCGCGCAGCGCACCTGCGCCGCCGCCGACCGCACCGGCCACGCCATGCTGCACACTATGTACGGCCAGGCGCTCAAGCACGCGGCCGAGTTCTACGTGGAATATTTCGCCATCGACCTGATCATGGAGGACGGCCGCTGCCGCGGCGTGGTGGCGCTCAATCTCGACGACGGCTCGATCCACCGTTTCTCCGCCAACATGGTGATCATCGCGACCGGCGGCTACGGCCGCATCTATCTCACCTGCACGGGCGCCCACACCCAGACCGGCGACGGCAACGGCATGGTGCTGCGCGCCGGGCTTGCCGGTGCAGGACATGGAGTTCGTGCAGTTCCATCCGACCGGCGTCTACGGCGCCGGCGTCCTGATCACCGAAGGCTCGCGCGGCGAAGGCGGCTATCTGGTCAATTCGGAAGGCGAGCGCTTCATGGAGCGCTACGCGCCGTCGGCGAAAGACCTTGCCTCGCGCGACGTGGTCTCGCGCGCCATGACCATCGAGATCCGCGAAGGGCGCGGGGTCGGCAAGAACAAGGACCACATCCTGCTGCACCTCGACCATCTCGATCCGGCGGTGCTGCACGAGCGGCTGCCCGGCATCGCGGATCTTGGCGCGCATCTTCGCCGACGTCGATATTTCGCGCGAGCCGATCCCGGTGCTGCCGACCGTGCATTACAACATGGGCGGATTGGCCACCAATTATCACGGCGAGGCGCTGACCAAGAAGAACGGCGAAGCCGACAGCGTGATCCCCGGCCTGATGGCGATCGGGGAAGCGGCTTGCGTCTCCGTGCACGGCGCCAACCGGCTGGGCTCCAACTCGCTGATCGATCTCGTGGTGTTCGGCCGCGCCGCCGCCTTGCGCTGCGCCGAGCTGCTCACCCCCGGCGACAAGCAGCCGCCGCTGCCGAAGGATTCCGCCGACAAGGCGCTGGCGCGGCTCGATAGGCTGCGCTTTGCCTCCGGCGGCACGCCGACCGCGGAATTGCGGCTCAAGATGCAGAAGGTGATGCAGAACAATTGCGCGGTGTTCCGCACCGGCGAGGTGCTGGCAGAAGGCGACAAGCTGATCCACGAGGTCTATGCCGGCATGCCCGACCTGCGCGTCACCGACCGCTCGCTGATCTGGAATTCCGACCTGGTCGAGACGCTCGAGCTCGAAAACATGCTGGCGCAGGCGGTGGTCACCATGGCCTCGGCCAAGAACCGCACCGAAAGCCGCGGCGCCCATGCGCGCGAGGATTTCCCCGAGCGCGACGACAAAAACTGGATGAAGCACACGCTGGCTTGGATGGACGAAAACGGCAAGGTCACCATCGATTACCGGCCGGTGCACACCTACACGCTCACCAACGACGTCGCCTATATCGAGCCCAAAGCTCGCGTCTATTGACGCGAGCGTCGAACGAAAGAGCCGCGCGTCTACTAGGAACTCGCCATGGTCGAATTCACGCTGCCGAAGAATTCCAAGATCACGCAAGGCAAGACCTGGCCGCGCACGCCGCACGCCACCCACGTCACCGAATTCCGCGTCTACCGCTGGAACCCGGACGACGGACAGAACCCGAGCGTCGACACCTATGCGGTGGACCGCGACGATTGCGGGCCGATGATCCTGGACGCGCTGATCTGGATCAAGAACAAGGTCGACCCGACGCTGACCTTCCGCCGCTCCTGCCGCGAGGGCGTGTGCGGCTCCTGCGCCATGAACATCGACGGCACCAATACGCTGGCCTGCACCCACGCCATCGACGCCAGCAAGGCGCCGGTGCGCATCTATCCGCTGCCGCACCAGCCGGTGGTGAAGGACCTGGTGCCGGACCTGAATAATTTCTACGCGCAATACGCCTCGATCGAGCCCTGGCTGCACACCACCACGCCGGCGCCCGAGAAGGAATGGAAGCAGAGCCACCAGGACCGCGCCAAGCTCGACGGCATGTACGAGTGCATCCTGTGCGCCTGCTGCTCGACCTCGTGCCCGAGCTACTGGTGGAATTCCGACCGCTATCTCGGGCCGGCGGCGCTATTGCAGGCCAACCGCTGGGTGCAGGACTCGCGCGACGAGGCGGCCGGCGAGCGGCTCGACAATCTCGAGGACCCGTTCCGGCTCTACCGCTGCCACACCATCCTGAACTGCTCGAAGGCCTGCCCGAAGGCGCTCAATCCGGCCAAGCAGATCGCCACGCTGAAGAAGGCGATGGTGGATCGGCAGTTGTAGCATTTGTCATTCCGGGACGGCGCGTCAGCGCCGGGCCCGGAATCCAGATACAAATACGGAAACTGCATCTGGATTCCGGGTTCGCTCGCTTCGCTCGCGCCCCGGAATGACGGGGAAAATATGGACGAGCCCGCGCTCAGCTTCGAAGGCGTCACGCTCACGCCGCAGAAGGAAACGGTGCGCGTGTTCTACAAGGAGCTGTGGGACCGCGCCGACAAAAGCCTGATCCCGCAGATCTTCCACGAAGGCTTCAGCTTTCGCGGCTCGCTCGGGCCGACGCTCGTAGGCTTCGACGAATTCGCCGGCTATGTCGATTGGGTTACGGCTGCGTTCGGCAACTACACCACCGACATTCTGGCGATGATCGAGGAAGGCAGCCGCGTTTCCGGCAAGATGCGGTTTCACGGCTTTCACCGCAAAGAGCTGTTCGGCGTGGCGCCGAGCGGCCGGCATGTATGGTGGACCGGCATGCCGATTTTCGCTTTCGAGGGCGCCAAGGTGCGCGACCTTTACGTGCTCGGCGATATTCATGGGCTGATCGGACGGTTGAAGGGGTGAGGCCCCAGCGTTGTCATGCCCCGAATTTTTTGCTCACTTTTTCAATTGTCAAACGGCCTGCGGCCTTTCTCCTCATGGTGAGGAGCGCCGCTTCAGCGGCGCGTCTCGAACATCGCAAGTCGGCTATAGCCGACTTGCGCAGTTTAAGAGCCGATATCGGGTAAACCCGACATCGGCAGGCCGGTGGCCGCCTGCATCTTTCGAGACGCGTCGCTTCGCGACGCTCCTCAGAGCCTGACCGAAAAAGCAGTGAGTGATTTCAGCCCTTTGTGATTCCCTCGGATTTGCAGAGATTCGACGGAGCTCACAATGCCTTGGACTGAAATCACCCGCCGCCAATATCGGCGCGATCACCTGCGCTACGCAAGCGACAGCAAGGATGCGGAATGGCTTTTGCTCTCTTTTTTCCTGCCTGCGCCATGCCGGGTCGGTCGTCCACGCGAGGTTGATCTGCGGGCGGTGATGGATGCCATCCTTTATATCCTGGCCACCGGCTGCCAATGGCGTGCACTGCCAAAGGACTTTCCGCCGCACACGACCGTGCAATACTAC
The DNA here is from genome assembly GCA_963819955.1 of uncultured Pseudomonadota bacterium. GTDB lineage: Bacteria > Pseudomonadota > Alphaproteobacteria > Rhizobiales > Xanthobacteraceae > Pseudolabrys. The sequence goes on from CAWFYB010000007.1 coordinate 136,927, forward strand.
TTCTACCTCTGGCGCGATCAGCGCATCTGGCGGCGGATCAATCTCGCACTGGTGCGGCGCGGCCGCACCGCGCTGGGCCGCAATGCCATTCCCTCCGCCGGCGTCATCGACAGCCAGAGCGTCAAGACCACGGAAAGTGGCGGCCCGCGCGGCTTCGACGCCGCCAAGCGGATCAAGGGGCGCAAGCGCCACATGGTCACCGACACGCAAGGGTTCGTGCTCGCTGTGTTGGTGCACGCGGCCAACATCCAGGACAATCACGGCGCGGTGCCGTTGCTCGGCGCCCTGCGAGGCACTTTCCCCAAGCTGCAGCACATCTTCGCCGACCGGGTCTACCGCGGCCGCAAGCTGCGCGAAGCGGTCGCCGCGTTCGGCCGTTGGACAATCGAGATCGTCACCCGATCCGAGAAGGTCGGAACATTCAAGCCCGAGCCCAAGCGCTGGGTCATCGAACGAACCTTCGCGTGGCTCGGACGCAACCGCCGGCTGGCCAAGGACTTCGAACGCACCATCGCCAGCGCCGAGGCCTGGTTCCTCATCGCCAACGTCCGCCTGCTCTCGCGCCGCCTCGCAAGCGTTTGAAAATGGGGCATTAATTTTGAGTCAAACTCTCAGGATGAGGCAGAGAAAAGCCAACGCTCCGCCGCCCCTATTGATTTGGTCGGCGCGGGGTTCGCCGTCGTCTGCCTCCTGCCGCCCGCTCCCGGAAAAAGCACCGAGGGCGCGCGGGACGCCAATGGGTCCGAACGGACCCACGGGCCTCGATGCCTCGCGGCATCGAGGCGCCCTCCTTCGCGCCGTCGCGCTCGGGAGGTAAAATCCGCAAGTCCGCCAGTCCCAAGGCGTCCCGCGCGCGGTGTTTGAGGTTTGCTCCGCATGGCCCCCGGTGGACTGACCTTTCAGGCGACCCGCCTCTCCTTTCGAATTGGAAGGCCGCCTATCCACCGCTTTGGGCCCAAACGGTGCCCAGCACATCTGACCGTGCCGGCCGCCGCCGTCAGCGGGGCCCAGTGGCGCGCGGCAGGCGCGCTAGGACACATGCGGCTTGGACCGCCGGGCCCTCGCATCGCATCTCCGATGCAAGGTCATTCCCCGGCCACCGCTCCCCGCCCCGCGTCTGAAGATGCTGTACAGACACCCCTCGGTACGAGGCGGGATGCACGCATGATAAGTGCGCCCGAGAGAGCGGGGATAAGTTTTTTTGGCTTGTGTGTTTTCAAGAGGTTGCGTTGGACGAACGGGGATAAGTCTCTCTCCGCCTCATGGTGAGGAGCGCCGCGCAAGCGGCGCGTCTCGAACCATGGGGCGGCCCATGCTTCGAGACGGCCGCCTTCGCTAAGGCTTCGGCGGCCTCCTCAGCATGAGGCCGAGAGAAGCTTGCGATTTACTGGGTCCCCCCGCCTGCGCGGGGGACGACAGCTGAAAGCGTAGCGGCGACAGTGTTTACTGCGGCAAGGTGCCGTTCTGCCGCAGCGCCTCGCCGGCCAGATACAAAGAGCCGGTGATCAAGATGCGCGGCGGCGGGTCGAGATCGAGCTTGCGCGCGGCGTCCAGCGCCTCGCTGAGATCGTCGCGGCTGGTAGCGGGAAGTCCAATGCCGCGCGCGGCGTCGGCCACCGCCTCCGCGCTCATGCTCTTTTCGAGATTGGGCACCGGCACCGCGATCATGCGGCGCGCCAGCCCGGTGAAGTTGCTCAGGAAGCCCGCGCAATCCTTGCTCGACATCATGCCGACGATCAGCACCAGCGGGCGCGACACGCGCTCCTCCAGATCGGCGAGCACGGCGGCGACGGCGCGGCCGCCTTCCGGATTGTGCGCGCCGTCGAGCCACAATTCGCTGCCTTCGGGCGCGAGATCGACCAGCGCGCCTTGCGTCAGCCGCTGCATGCGCGCCGGCCAGTCGGCCTTGGCCACGCCGGCTTCGTAGGCGGCGGGCGCGAGCTTGAACTGCTTGATCGCACGCAGCGCGGCAATGGCAAGACCGGCGTTCTCGAACTGGTGGCGGCCGTAAAGCCGCGGCGGCGGCAGGTCGAGCAGGCCGGCCTCGTCCTGATAGACCAGGCGGCCGCGCTCTTCGGTCGCGGTCCAGTCCTCGCCGGCGACGCGCAATTGAGCGCCGGCGCGCGCGGCGTGCCGCTCGATGACGCTGAGCGCGTCGCGCTGCTGCGCCGCGACGATCGCCGGCGCGCCGCGCTTCAGGATGCCGGCCTTCTCGGCAGCGATCTTCTCGAGGCTGTCGCCCAGGAACTCCGTGTGGTCGATGGCGATGGGCGTGATGACGGCGGCGAGCGGGTTATCGATCACATTGGTGGCGTCGAGCCTGCCGCCGAGCCCGACCTCCAACAGCAGCACGTCGGCGGGATTGCGCGCAAACAGCAAGAGGCCGACCGCGGTGGTGATCTCGAACACGGTAATGGGCGCGCCGTCATTGACGCGCTCGCATTCGGCGAGCGCGGCGGCGAGCGCGTCGTCGGAGACGAGTTTGCCTTCAGCGGGCGCGCCAAGGCGATAACGCTCGTTAAACCGCACCAGATGCGGCGAGGTATAGACGTGCACGCGATAGCCGGCCGCTTCCAGCATGGCGCGCATGAAGGCGATGACCGAGCCCTTGCCGTTGGTGCCGGCGACGTGGATCACCGGCGGCAGGTTTTTCTCCGGATGGCCGAGCGCCGCCAGCAGCCGCTCGATGCGCGTCAGCGACAGATCGATGCGCTTGGGATGCAGGCGGGTGAGCCGCGCGACGATGGAGTCGATGGGGGTCATAACGTCAAAGCTATCCATTTCCGCTCGTCCCCGCGACCCGCCTCCGCTCGCTTCGCGAGCTTCGGCGCGTTTGGAGTCCGCCGAAGCGCGGAGCGCGAAGGCGGAAAGCGGGGACCCAGGGCCATTGACCGAGGGTCGATGCTTTCTATCCCTGGGTTCCCGCTTGCGCGGGAATGAGCGGGTGGGGACGTGTCTCGATTTAAACGACGGTCGTCAAGAGCGGTCAGGCACCGACCGGCGCTTGTTCCGGCGCAGGCGCGGCCGGCGCGGGCGCCGCCATCGCCGGCGCCTTGCTGAGCAGGCGGCACAGTTGCGACAGCTTGGCGCGCAGCTTGTGCCGGTGCACCACCATGTCGACCATGCCGTGGGCGGCGAGATATTCGGCGCGCTGGAAGCCTTCCGGCAATTTCTCGCGGATGGTCTGCTCGATCACGCGCGGGCCGGCGAAGCCGATGAGCGCGCCCGGCTCGGCGATCTGCACGTCGCCCAGCATGGCGTAGGAGGCGGTGACGCCTCCGGTGGTCGGGTTGGTGAGCACGACGATGTAGGGCCGCTTGGCCTCGCGCAGCATCTGCACGGCGACCGTGGTGCGCGGCAGCTGCATGAGCGCGAGGATGCCTTCCTGCATGCGCGCGCCGCCGGAGGCCGCGAACATGATGAAGGGCGTCTGCCGCTGCACGGCGGTTTCCAGGCCGGCGATGACCGCCTCGCCCGCCGCCATGCCGAGCGAGCCGCCCATGAAGTCGAAATCCTGCACGCCGATGGTGACCATCAGCCCGTCGAGCCGGCCGATGCCGAGCTTGATGGCGTCCTGCAGGCCGGTCTTGGTGCGCGCGTCCTTCAGGCGGTCGGCGTAGCGGCGCTCGTCGCGGAACTTGAGCGGATCGAGCATCACCTCGGGCACCGCGATCTCTTCGTATTCCTCGTTGTCGAACATGTGCTTGAGGCGCAGCGGCGCCGAGATGCGCATGTGGTAGTTGGACGAGGGGATGACGAACTGGTTGGCCTCGACGTCCTTGTAGAAGACGAGCTGGCCGGTCTCCGGACATTTGATCCAGAGGTTTTCCGGCGTCTCGCGGCGCAGGAAGCTGCGGATTTTCGGCCGGACGACGTTGGAGATCCAGTTCATGCTTTGCCTATATAGGCCGGTTGTGGCCGCATTATAACGCCGACACGGCGGAATGGTTACTCCGCCGCTACCCGCTTGGCCGCGCGCACGCCTTGCGCGATTTCGGCCACCACGTCGGTCACCGCCTTGACCGTGCCGGCGGTGGCCTTGCCGTTCTCACCGAGACTTTTGCACAAGGCGTCCACCAGCGCCGACCCCACGACGACTCCGTCGGCGCCTTCGGCGATGGCGCGGGCTTGCGCGGCGCTCCTGACGCCGAAGCCGACCGCCACCGGCAGCGCCGTGTGGCGCTTGATGCGCGCAACCGCGGCGGCGACCTTGCTCGGCTCCGGGGCGGCGGCGCCGGTGATGCCGGTGATGGAGACGTAATAGACAAAGCCCGAGGTGTTGGTGAGCACCTTGGGCAGGCGCGCGTCGTCGGTGGTGGGGGTGGCGAGGCGGATGAAGTTGAGGCCAGCTTGCAGCGCCGGCAGGCAAAGCTCCTCGTCTTCCTCGGGCGGCAGGTCGACGACGATAAGTCCGTCGACGCCGGCCGTTTTGGCGTCGACGAGGAATTTGTCGACGCCGTAGATGTAGATCGGATTGTAGTAGCCCATCAGCACGATTGGGGTGGCGTCGTCCTCTTTGCGGAATTCGCGCACCATGGCAAGCGTCTTGGTCATGCGCTGGCCGGCTTTGAGCGCGCGCACGCCGGCGGCCTGGATCGCCGGGCCGTCGGCCATCGGATCGGTGAACGGCATGCCGAGCTCGATCACGTCGGCGCCGGCTTGCGGCAGCGCCTTGGCGATGGCGAGCGAGGTTTCGCTGTCGGGATCGCCGGCCATGGTGAAGGTGACCAGCGCGGCGCGACCTTCGGCTTTGAGCGCGGCGAAGCGGCTTTTCGATGCGGGTGGTCATGCGCAACCCCCAGCGCCGTCATTCCGGGACGCGCCGAAGGCGCGAACCCGGAATCCAGATGCAAGTGCCGAGCTTGTTTCTGGATTCCGGGTTCGCTCGCGGAGTTTACCATCGGGCCGCGCTCCGCGCGGACCCGTTGGCGAACGCCCCGGAATGACGGGAACAGAGGCTGGCGTGTTCATTTCTTCTTGCTTTCGAGATAACGCCTCGACGCTGAAGCCAAATCCTTGTCGCCGCGGCCGGAGAGGTTGACCACCATCAGGTGATCTTTCGGTTTCGTGGGCGCGAGGTCGAACACGCGCGCCAGCGCATGCGCCGGCTCGAGCGCCGGGATGATGCCTTCGAGCTTGCTGCAAAGCTGGAATGCCGCGACCGCCTCATCGTCGGTGGCGGAGAGGAACTGCACGCGGCCCATGTCGTTGAGCCAGGCGTGCTCGGGGCCGATACCGGGATAGTCGAGCCCGGCCGAGATCGAATGCGCTTCCTGGATTTGGCCGTCGTCGTCCATCAGCAGATAAGTGCGGTTGCCGTGCAGCACGCCCGGACGGCCGCCGGCGATGGAAGCCGCGTGCTGGCCGCTGGGTAGGCCGTGGCCGGCCGCTTCCACGCCGTAGATTTCGATTTCAGGCTCGTCGAGGAACGGGTGAAAAAGCCCCATGGCATTGGAGCCGCCGCCGATGCAGGCGATCAGCGAATCCGGCAACCGGCCTTCGGCGGCCTGCATCTGCTCGCGCGTCTCGCGTCCGATGATCGACTGGAAATCGCGCACCAGCGCCGGATAGGGATGCGGGCCGGCGACGGTGCCGATGCAGTAGAAGGTGTCGGCCACGTTGGTGACCCAGTCGCGCAGCGCCTCGTTCATGGCGTCCTTCAGCGTGCGCGAGCCGGAACTGACGCCGCGCACCTCGGCGCCCAGCATCTTCATGCGCAGCACGTTGGGCTTTTGGCGCTCGACGTCGATCTCGCCCATATAGACGATGCAGGGCAGGCCGAACTTGGCGCACAGCGTGGCGGTGGCGACGCCGTGCATGCCGGCGCCGGTCTCGGCGATGATGCGGGTCTTGCCCATGCGCTTGGCCAGCATGATCTGGCCGAGCACGTTGTTCACCTTGTGCGCGCCGGTGTGGTTGAGCTCCTCGCGCTTGAAGTAGATTCTCGCCCCACCACAATGCTCGGTGAGCCGCTCGGCGAAATAGAGCGGCGACGGGCGGCCGACATAGTTGGCGAGATGGCCGTCCATTTCCTTTTGGAAAGCAGGATCGGCTTTCGCTTGCGTGTAGGCGCGCTCGAGGTCGAGGATCAGCGGCATCAGCGTCTCGGCGACGAAGCGGCCGCCGTAGATTCCGAAATGCCCGCGCTCGTCGGGGCCGGTGCGGAAGGAGTTGGGCTGCTGGACGGTCATACGGTTTCTCTATCAGTCATTCCGGGACGGCGCGAAGCGCCGGGCCCGGAATCCAGGGGCCAGGTATGAGCGCGCCGCCTCTGGATTCCGGGTTCGCCCGCTGCGCGGGCGCCCCGGAATGACGTAGGTCGTACTCATACGATACTCGCCTTCGACAATTCGAGCGGCTCTTCGCCGGCGCGCGCGGCGCGGATGAATTCGCGGATGCGGTCTGGGTCCTTGACGCCGGGGGCGCGTTCGACGCCGGAGGAGACGTCGACGCCGGGCGCGCGGGTGATGCGCAACGCTTCGGCTACATTGCCGGCGTCGAGCCCGCCCGACAGCATGAAGGGCACGCCCGGGTTGACGCCGGCGAGCAGCATCCAGTCGAAGCGCCGGCCGAGGCCGCCGGGACGGGTGGCGTTCCTGGGCGGGCGCGCGTCGAACAGCAGCCGGTCGGCGACTAACGCGTATTCGCGAATGGGCGAGAGGTCGGCGCGCTCGGCGATCGGCAGCGCCTTGATCACCGGCAGGCCGAAGCGGGTGCGCACCTGCACCACGCGCTCGGGCGTCTCCTTGCCGTGCAGTTGCAGCATGTCGGGCTTCAAGGCGTCGACGATGTCGTGCAGGGTTTCGTCGACGGCGTCGACGGTAAGCGCAACCTTGCCGGCGCGGCCGGCAACGCGCGCGCCCAGAATGCGCGCGGCCTCCAGGCCGAGGTTGCGCGGGCTCGGCGCAAAGAACACGAAGCCGACCAGGTCGGCGCCGGATTCCAGCGCCGCATCAAGCGCTTCCGGGGTACGCAGGCCGCAGATTTTGACCGTCAGGGGCATAGCGGGCGCCTTCTACCGCCTTATCCCGGCCGCCGCAAAGCGGGAACCGGCATGGCTCAGGAGTTGCTCGGCGGCAGGTGCGGAAACGACGGGGCGGGGACGGCGCGGCTTGCGCCTGGGTGCCGAACTGGCGGCGGATGGCTTCCAGCTCCGCGTGCAGCGCCTGCACGTCGGCATCGAGCTTGCGGGCGGTGCGCCGCCAAGGGCCTTGGCGCAGCCAGGCGGCGGCGCCGCCGATGATCACACCGAAGATCAGGATGATGAAAATCAGCACGAACAGCGGCAGGCTCGCCGCATAGGCGGGCGCGGTCGCGGAGAACGGGTCGAACGAGACCGTCACCATCTGCCGGTTGGCGACGGCGAAGACGACGATGATGACGGCGAGCGGCACTACGATGATGCCGGTGATGATCTTGCGGGCCATGTTCAACCTCGTGTCCCGGATGCGACGCAGCACGGAGCGAAGCGGAGTGGTGCGTCGCTGATCCGGGACCCATACAGCTTCGCTTTACATAACATCTGGGTCCCGGGTCTGCAGCGCAACATTACATGTTGCGCTGCGCCCGGGACACGCAATCACAGTTCGTCCGACAAATCTCGCCAATTCGGATTGTCCTTCTCGATGAGTTGGATTTTCCAGGCGCGACGCCACCGCTTCAACGTTCGTTCTCTCGCCCGCGCCTCAAGCACCGAGGAATACTCCTCGACGTGGACCAATTTGCCCACGCCATATTTGCGCGTGAATCCGCGGACCAATCCTGCCTTATGCTCGCTAACGCGGCGGCTTAGATCGTTCGTAACGCCCACATAGAGGGTCCCGTTGCGCTGGCTGGCCAGGATGTAAACGAAATAGCGGCCCGGCATGTCGGAGCTTTATGGGTCCCGGGTCCGCAGCACATCACTTCGTGCTGCGCCGCGCCTGGGACACTCCGTACAGCGGCCCCTACACCGCGCCGCCGTCTTTGTTCAGGCGCTCGCGCATTTCCTTGCCGGTCTTGAAGAAGGGCACCGACTTCTGCTCCACCGAGACATGGGCGCCGGTGCGCGGGTTGCGGCCGGTGCGGGCCGGGCGGTGCTTGACCGAGAAGGCGCCGAAGCCGCGCAGCTCGACCCGGTCGCCGCGCGACATGGCGCCGGTGATCTCGCCGAGGATGGCGTTGACGATGTTCTCGACGTCGCGCTGGTAGAGATGGGGGTTCTGGGCGGCAATACGTTGCACAAGCTCGGACTTGATCATTGCCGCTGACCCCTCAGTTGGATGAGGGAGGGTGCCAAAGCGCTAACAGCCCGTCAAGATTGATACTTTCGACCGCTCGCAGCGCACCCCATTCTTCGATGCGCTGCGCAATGGCCGAAAGCCCCATGGCCTGGAAGGTCCAGGCCGCGGCATGCAGGAAGGACAGCTCGGCGAAGCGCGGCTGCAGCGCATAGTCGCGCACCGGCGTGTTGGTGGGTACGTGTTTTTCACGGGTAAGCCAGGCGAGCGCGGTCTGCTCGTTGCCTAAGGCATCGACCAGCTTGAGGCCGAGGCCCTGGCGGCCGGTGAAGACGCGGCCGTCGTCGACCGCGGCCAGCTGGCCGGCGTCCATCTTGCGGCGGGTCTGCACCAGGTTCTTGAACCAGGCATAGGAGTCGAGCACGACCGCCTCGATGGCCGCGCGCGCGGCCGGGCTGGTGGGCTCGAAGCCCGAGGGCGAGGCCTTGAGCGGGCTCGATTTGATCGATTCGACCTTGATGCCGAGCGTCTTCAGCGCGTCGGTGAAATTGGGATACTGGAACAGCACGCCGATCGAGCCGACGATCGAGGTGTCGTGGGCGATGATGTGGTCGCAGCTGAGCGCCGCGATATAGGCGCCGGAAGCGGCCAGCCCATCGACCACCACCACCATCGGCTTCTTGGCCTGCAGGGCGCGCAAGGCGTCGTAAAGCTGCTGCGAGCCGGCGGTGGTGCCGCCGGGGCTGTCGATGTGCACGATGACGGCCTTGGCGCGCGACTTGGCCAGCCGCGTGAGCGCCTCGACCCGCTCGCGGTTGTCGCGGATGAGGCCGGTGACCTTGATGCGGGCGATGTAGCCGGCTTCCGGCAGCAGGCGGTTGCCCGGCACCAGCAGCAAGGCGAAGCCGCCCACGGCCAGGAGGACGACCAGCGCGGCGAGAACGCGCCAGAAGGTCAATTTGCGCCGCAGCCGGCGGCGATCGACGATGGCATCGGCATCGAGCGACATTTTGCGCTCCTTTATAAGCTTGTCATTCCGGGGCGCGAGCCATAAGCGCGTTTACGCGCGTCTTTGACGCGCTATGGCGAGCGAACCCGGAATCCAGAGCTACGCGCGGAACACTTGGCCCCTGGATTCCGGGCCCGCCAGGCTGCGCGCCTGACGGCGCTTCGGCGCGCTGTCCCGGAATGACAACCTCAGGGCTTATCGGCACGCTTTTTGGCACGTTCGTGTCGGAAAGAAAAACCCCCGGGCGGGCGGCCCAGGGGGTGGGAAATACGTGTCCCGGGCGCAGCGCAGCGTGAAACGCTGCGCTGCAGACCCGGGACCGTTACGGCGTCGGAGCCTGCAAAGGCCCCGGATCAGCAGCGCATCATCCTCGCTTCGCGGCGCCTGTCCTCGCGGCACGCGTAGCGCGAGCGCGCGGATGCTGCGCTGCATCCGGGGCACGCCAAGCCCTTACTCCTCGGCCTTCTCGGCTTCGGCTTTCTCGCCTTCCGCCTCTTCCGTCTCGCCGCCGGCGCGCTGCTTGAGGGCGGCGCCCAGGATATCGCCGAGCGAAGCGCCGGAATCGGCGTTGCCGTATTGCGCGATCGCTTCCTTCTCCTCGGCGACTTCCAGCGCCTTGATGGAGACGGCCACCTTGTGGGTCTTGCGGTCGAACTGGGTGACGCGGGCGTCGACCTTCTGGCCGACCGAGAAGCGCTCGGGACGCTGCTCGCCGCGGTCGCGCGCCAGATCGCTGCGCTTGATGAAGGCGGTGAGCTCGGTGCCGACGATGTTCACCTCAAGGCCGCTATCCTTCACTTCGGTGACCTCGCAGGTGACCACCGAGTTCTTCTTCAGCTCGCCGGCGGACTCCATGGGATCGCCCGCCAGCTGCTTGATGCCGAGCGAGATGCGCTCCTTCTCGACGTCGACGTCGAGCACTTGCGCCTTCACCATGTCGCCCTTCTTGTATTCCTCGATCACCTGCTCGCCCGGACGCTTCCAGTCGAGGTCGGAGAGGTGGACCATGCCGTCGACGTCGCCGTCGAGGCCGAGGAACAGGCCGAACTCGGTCTTGTTCTTGACCTCGCCTTCGACCACCGAGCCGGGCGGGTGCTTCTCGACGAAGACCTCCCACGGATTACGCATGGTCTGCTTGAGGCCGAGCGAGATGCGGCGCTTGACCGGATCGACCTCGAGGACCTGCACTTCCACTTCCTGCGAGGTGGAGACGATCTTGCCGGGGTGGACGTTCTTCTTGGTCCACGACATTTCGGAGACGTGGATCAAGCCCTCGATGCCGGGCTCCAGCTCCACGAAGGCGCCGTAGTCGGTGATGTTGGTGACGCGGCCCTTGAAGCGCGTGCCGACCGGGTATTTCGCCTCGATGCCCTGCCACGGATCCTCGAGCAATTGCTTCATGCCGAGCGAGATGCGGTGGGTCTCGTGGTTGATCTTTATGATCTTGACCTTCACCTGCTGGCCGATATTGAGCACCTCGGTCGGGTGGTTGACGCGCCGCCAGGCGATGTCGGTGACGTGCAGCAGGCCGTCGATGCCGCCCAGATCCACGAAGGCGCCGTAGTCGGTGATGTTCTTGACCACGCCGTCGATGACCTGACCCTCTTCCAGGTTCTGCACCAGCTCCTGGCGCTGCTCGGCGCGGGTCTCTTCCAGCACGGTGCGGCGCGAGACAACGATATTGCCGCGGCGGCGGTCCATTTTCAGGATCTGGAACTGCTGCGGCACGTTCATCAGCGGCGTGACGTCGCGGATCGGGCGGATGTCCACCTGCGAGCGCGGCAGGAAGGCCACGGCGCCGTCGAGATCGACGGTGAAGCCGCCCTTGACCTGGTTGAAGATGACGCCCTGCACCTTTTCGTTGTTCTGGAAGCCCTTCTCCAGCTTGCCCCAGCTTTCCTCGCGGCGCGCCTTGTCGCGCGACAGCACCGCCTCGCCGAGCGCATTCTCCACGCGCTCCAGATAGACCTCGACCTCGTCGCCGACCTTGAGATCGGCCTGCCGGCCGGGAGCGGCGAATTCGCGCATGGCCACGCGGCCTTCGGTCTTCGCGCCAACGTCGATGACGGCCATATCCTTTTCGATACCGACGACCTTGCCTTTGACAACGGTGCCTTCCGAAGGCGTGCCGCCCTGGGCAAAGGAACTCTTCGAGCATCGCGGCGAAGTCTTCACGCGAGGGTGCTTGAGCTGTAGCGGTGGCCATGAAATCTCCTGTTTGCGGCGCGCCGGCGGGTTGACAATGGCGTCCAAAAAGCGCGGGCCGAAGCTCCCGCAGAGCTTCGGCGGCCCCCGGAATCCCGGATGGCCGGCGCTATGACCGTGCTTTTGGACGATTGTGTCGATCAGGCCGCCTTACGAAGAGGCGCGAGCGGGGCTTTGTCCTCCAACAACGAGGGGCGTTTCAGCCGCGCCCTCGGCCCGCTCGGGTGGCCTCGACGATGTCGATGGCGGCCCGGATGGCGGTGGATATATCCATATTGGTGGTATCGAGCAAGTGCGCATCCGGGGCTTGTTTCAGGGGCGCCGCGGCACGGTTTTGGTCGCGTTGGTCGCGCTTTTTGATGTCGGCGAGCACCGCGGCCTCGTCGGTGGCGCGGCCGGCGGCCCGGTATTCGAGCGTCCGGCGGCGGGCGCGCACGTCCGGGGCGGCGGTGACGAAGATTTTGACGTCCGCATCGGGGCAAATGACGGTGCCGATGTCGCGGCCGTCGAGCACGGCGCCGGGCGGCTGGGCGGCGAAATCGCGCTGAAATGCCAAAAGCGCCGCGCGCACCTCCGGGATGGCCGAGACCACCGAGGCCGCCTCCCCCACCACGTGGCTTTTGAGCGCCGCCTCATCGAAATGGGCTGGGTCGAGCGATTGGGCGGCGGCGACCGCGGCGGCTTTGTCGCCGGGCTCGCGGCCGGTATCGAGCACCGCCTTGGCCACGGCGCGATAGAGCAGCCCGGTGTCGAGATGGCGCAGGCCGTAATGGGCGGCGAGCTCTCTGCCGAGCGTGCCTTTGCCCGAGGCGGCGGGTCCGTCGATGGCGATGATCATATTAAGCCGCCCCAACCTCGACGTTGTCATTCCGGGACGCGCCGAAGGCGCGGGCCCGGAATCCATAATCATAGGCCGGGGTTATGGATTCCGGGTTCGCCGCTTCGCGGCGCCCCGGAATGACGGTGGAGAGATGGTGCGCGAACATTATGCCAAATCCGCCCCCAGCCCGCGCATCAATTCGACGAAGCCGGGGAAGCTGGTGGCGATGAAGGCGGAGTCGTCGATGCCGACGGCGCGATCGGTGCAAAGCCCCAGCACCAGCGCCGACATGGCGATGCGGTGATCCATGTGGGTCGCGACCTCGGCCCCGCCGGCAACGGAAGGCTTGCCGTGCACGATCATGTCGTCGCCCTCGATCGCGACCTCGACGCCGTTGGCGCGCAGCATGGCGGCGGTGGCTTCCAGCCGGTCGCTTTCCTTGACGCGCAGCTCCTGCAGCCCGCGCATGCGCGTCGTCCCTTCTGCGAAAGCAGCCGCCACCGCCAGCACCGGATATTCGTCGATCATCGCCGGCGCGCGTTCGGCCGGCACCTCGACGCCCTTGAGCGCCGATGTAACGACGCGCAGATCGGCCACCTCCTCGCCGCCGTCATTGCGCGTGGCCAATGTCTCGATCTGCGCACCCATCTCTCGCAGCGTCGTATAGAGCCCGGTGCGCAGCGGATTGGTCATCACCGCTTCCAGCGTGACGTCGGAGCCCGGCACGATCAGCGCCGCCACCAGAGGAAACGCCGCCGAGGACGGATCGGCCGGCACCACCACTTGTGCCGGCTCGAGCTCGGGCTGGCCTTGCAAGGTGATGCGGCGGCCGTGCTCGCCATGCGGCTTGGAGACGATCTTGGCGCCGAAGTGTTTCAACATGCGCTCGGTGTGGTCGCGGCTGGCTTCGCTCTCGATCACGGTGGTCTCGCCCGGCGCCGCCAGCCCGGCCAGCAGCACCGCCGATTTGAGCTGCGCCGAGGGCACCGGCGACTCATAGACGATCGGAACGGGATCGCGCGCGCCGGCAAGCGTCAGCGGCAGCCGCCCGCCCTCCGCGCAATCGATGACGCGCGCGCCCATGCGCTCCAAAGGATCGAGCACGCGCCGCATCGGCCGCTTGCGCAAACTGGCGTCGCCATCGAAGCTCGCGGTCACCGGCGAGCCGGCCAGCGCGCCGAGCGCGAGCCGGCAGCCGGTGCCGGAATTGCCGAAATCGAGCGGCCCAATCGGTGTGGCGAAGCCGCCGACGCCGACGCCGTGAATGCGCCAGATGCCGTCCGCGCCGCGTTGCAGCCGGGCGCCGAGCGCGCGCATGGCGTCGGCCGTGCGCAGCACGTCCTCGCCTTCCAACAGGCCGGCCACCGTGCTCTCGCCCACGGTCATGGCGCCCAGAATCAGGGCGCGGTGCGAGATCGACTTGTCGCCCGGCACCCGGGCGCGGCCCTGCAGGGGGCCGGTCCGGCGGGCGGTCAGCGGCGTCAAAATGGCGGAGTCCAAGTGCGTATCCTCGAGAAACAGGCCCTCCTACCACGCGGTACGCGAGCCCGTCATCCCGCCGCCGGCACTGCTGCGCGCGGCATTTCCCGCTATTGACAGGACCGGCGGGGCTCGCCAAGTGAAGCACCGATTTAGCGAATATTCGCGAGGAACCCAGACCGTGGCGAAAGCTGATCTCGGCACCAAGCGCGTCTGCCCCGACACCGGGCGCAAGTTCTACGACCTCAACAAGACGCCGGTGGTCTCGCCCTATACCGGCAAGGTGGTGCCGATCGTCGTGGCACCGACGCGGTCGCGGCCCGAGCCGGCGGCGCCCGTGCGCGCGCAGCCGGTGGCGCCGGTCGAGACGGTGGCGCCGGAGACGGCGGACGTCGAGATCGTGTCGCTGGAGGACGCCGAGGCCGAGCAGCAGGGCAAGAAGCCGGCGGCGGCCGAAGGCGCGGCCGCGGAGGGCGAAGAGGAAGAGGTCGAGATCGACGAGAGCTTGGACGACGCCGCCTTCATCGAGGAAGAAGAGGAAGGCGACGCCGACGTGACCGACATCATCGGCGACGGCATCGAGAAGGAAGAGGAGACCTGATTTCAGGAGTCGGGCATCGCCCGTCAGGAAGGTCGATTTGCTTTCATCCTGATTGCTGATACCTGACTTCTGTTCCCTGGAGGGGCCATAGCTCAGTTGGGAGAGCGCTTGAATGGCATTCAAGAGGTCGGCGGTTCGAACTCCGCCTGGCTCCACCAGCCTTCGCTCGCTTCGCGAGCTTCGGCTCGGCAAGCCCCAGTCTCTCCACCGTCATGCCCGGCCTTGTGCCGGGCATACTCGTCTTAGAGCATCGAATTAAGAAAGGCCTGGATGGCCGGGACGAGTTTACACCCGAGCCGGCCAAAGGCCGGACCCGGTTGCCCGGCCATGACGAAACGACGGGCCGCCTCCCCGGGCGGCTTTTTTGTGTGCCCGCCACCCCCGCTGACAAACGCCGCGGCGCCATTGCATGATGCGCGCGCAACGCCGGGGGTGACCGCATGCAAGGCAAGATCGCGCTGGAAGAGCACTTCGCCATCGCGGCGACGCTCGGGGATTCGCAAGTGTTCGGCGCGCATGTGTGGGACACGCTGCGCCCGCGCCTCATCGACATACAGGACATCCGCCTGAAGGAGATGGACAGGCACGGGATCGAAATGATGATCCTGTCGCTCAACGCGCCGGCGGTGCAGGCGATCCATGACGTGAAGCGCGCGATCGATGTGGCGCGCGCGGCCAATGACGCGCTGGCCGGCGAGGTCGAAAAGCGCCCGGAGCGCTTTGCTGCGTTTGCCGCGCTGCCGATGCAGGACCCGGAAGCCGCGGCGGCGGAGCTCACGCGCTGCGTCAATGAGCTCGGCATGGTGGGCGCGCTGGTCAACGGCTTCAGCCAAGCCGGCGACCCGGAGCATCTGCTCTATTACGACCTGCCGCAATACCGCCCGTTCTGGCGCACGGTCGAGGCGCTCGACGTGCCGTTCTATCTGCACCCGCGCAACCCGATCGCGAGCTGGAGCAAGTTCTACGAGGGCCACCCGTGGCTATGGGGCCCGAACTGGGCCTTCGCGGCGGAAACCGCCGTGCACGCGCTGCGCCTGATCGGCTCGGGCCTGTTCGACGAATTCCCCGACTTGAAGATCGTGCTCGGCCATCTCGGCGAGGGCATCCCGGTGCAGCTCTGGCGCATCGATAACCGCAACGGCTGGATGAAGGCGCCGCATAAATACCCCGCCAAGCACGGCGTGGCGCACTATTTCCGCAAGCACTTCCACCTTACCACCTCGGGCAATTTCCACACGCCGTCGCTCGTCAACTGCATTGCCGAGATGGGCGCCGAGCGCGTGATGTTTTCGGTCGACTGGCCGTTCGAGGCGGTGGGCGAAGGCGCCGCCTGGTTCGACGGCGCGGAGATCGGCGAGGCCGAGCGCGTGAAAATCGGGTGCAGCAACGCGATCGAATTGTTCAAGCTGAAGCTCTGATCGTCATTCCGGGACGGCGCGTCAGCACGCGAACCCGGAATCCAGGAACACGTTCGGAAGCTGCATCTGGATTCCGGGTCCGGCGCGGAGCCTGCGCCCGGACGGCGCGAAGCGCCGATCCGGGTGCGCCGTCCCGGAATGACGAATAAGGTTTTTGCTACCGCCGCTTCTTCAACGCCACCAGCTCGGCGCGCGACCAGATCGGCTCGTCGGCGCCGCTGCCCCAGGCGCGCGGGCGGTAGAACAAATGGACGCCCTCGCGCGTGAAGCGGCGCATCTCGTGCACCCAGGACGGGTGCACATAGCTGGCGTGATAATGCGTGGCGGTGCCGACCGCCTCGATATAGAGCACGCCGTCGAGCGTCTCGCGCGCGATGCGGCGCGCGCGCGCCCAGGCGTCGTACTCGTTGATCACCTTGCGCCGGCCGTCGCAGGCGAAAGTGAATTGGCAGCCGAGATAATGGCTGGCGTTCTGATAGATCACGCCGCAGACGTCGCGCGGATAGATGCCGGAGAACACGCGGTTGATCACCACCTGCGCCACCGCCACCTGGCCGCGATAGGGCTGGTCGCGCGCCTCGAAATAGACCGCCTTGGCCAGGCACTGCTCGGCTTTCGCGCGCGACTTGCCTTCCAGATGCAGGCGCAGCGCCGGCGACGGCGGCGGCGCGCCGGGCGCGCGCGGCGGCAGCACCGCGATGGTGGCCGGCAGCGAAACATGCATCACCGCCGGCTGCGGCGCGACCGCGGCCGGCAGCACGCCGGCATCGAGGCTGGCGAGCTTGAAGCGCGTGTCGACCGGCACAGCGGGCGCGACCTGCGCCTCCGGCTTAGTCTGCGCCGCGGCCTTCTCCTGCGCCGCGGGCTTGGTCTGCACGGCGGCGATGTCTTGCGGCGTCGCCTTGGCGCGCGCCTGGTGCACCAGGTCCTGCGCGCGCTGGGCGAGGTCGGCGACGGTCGCCTGCTCGAGCACCGGCGGCGAGGCCATCGCGACCCGCATCGCGTCCTCTCGGCGCGCGGCGGCGAGCGCGGCGACGGCTGTGCGATCCGGCCTGGCGGCCATGACTTTCGGCGGGCTGAGCGCGGGCAGCACCTCCATGGCGAGCCGGTCGGCGGGAATGGCGGCCACCGCCGAAGGCGCGGCCTGCGCGCTGATCGACATCTCGTCGATGCCGCTGCGGATCAAGGCGGGCCAATCGGCCAGCCGCGCGTGGCGATGCGCTTGCATGAAGTCCGCCGCACTTTCGAGCGGACGAATGTTCATCAGGTCGAGTCCGCTGATGGTCACCGCGACCACCGCGAAGGCGACGCAGATGCGCTTGGCGTTGTGGAAGATCTTTTGTTCGATCGACAGATCGAATGGATCGTCGCGTTCGATGCTGCGCTTCAACACTGGCCCGCTCCCCTGAAATCGCCGTGTGAATTTTTTTTCGACGTGGGACAATCTTACCGGCAGAGTTCCCGCGCGTGACCGGGGTTAAGAGATTTTTGACCAAACAAGGCAAACACGCATGATTAATTAACCATGCGCGCGCGGCACGTTTCGCGCGGGCGTGCGGACGGCGGTGAAAGTTAATCAGTCGAAGCGATAGCGCTTAACGGCGTCGGCGTTCCAGATCATGCCGCTGCCGGGACGCTCGGGGATGACGGCGTGGCCGTCGACGATTGCCAACGGCTCCTGCAGCACCGGATTGGCCCAATCGACATATTCGAGGAAATGGCAGGTGGGCGTGGCCGCGAGCAGATGCGCGCTCGCTTCCGGAAACAAATGCGACGACATCGGAATGCGGTTAACGGCCGCGAGCGCGGCGGCCTCGCGCCAGCCGGTGACGCCGCCGATGCGCTCGAGATCGGGCATGACGTAGTCGGCGGCGCGCTCACCGATCGCCACCGCCATGGCCGCCGGCAACGAGAAGTTCTCGCCAATCTGAATCGGCGTCTTCAGTTCGCGCGCCAGCCGCGCGCAGCCGGCATAGTCGTCGTGGCGGATCGGCTCCTCCAGCCAGAAGATGTCTTCGGCATCGAGCGCGCGCCCGCGCTCGAAGGCCTCCTCGAGCGACAGCGCCTGGTTGTAGTCGACCATCAATTTCACATCGCTGCCGATGCGCCGGCGCACCGCCTGCACCGCGGCCATGTCCTGCGCGGTTGTCGCGTAACCGAGGCGCAGCTTGACCGCGCGGAATCCGCCCATGGCGAGCAGCGCCTCGGCCTCGGCGGCGAGCGCGCCCAGATCGTCCATCACGCCGAGGCCGCAGCTGTTGTAGGCCGGGATCGGGCGTGGCGCCGCGCCGAGCATGCGGCACAGCGGTTGGCCGGCGGCTTGCGCCAGCGCGTCCCATGCCGCCGTGTCGAAGCCGGCCATCGCCATGCGCACGATGCCCTGCACGCCGATCAGCGTGAAGCGCCGCGCGAGCTTCGCCCATAGCACGGCCGGATCGAGCGCCTCGCCCTTGCTGACGTTCTCGACCTCGCCCAGCAGGCTGGCGATCGCGGGCGCCGCCGCCTTCACGTAGCAGAACAGCCAGGCGCGGCCGGTGACGCCTTCCTCGGTCGCCACATCGACCAGCAGCAGCGGCACCTGGCGCAGAGTGCCCTGGCTGGTGCCGAGCACGAATTTGAGCGGCACCTCGACCGGCGTTGCGCGGACGGCCCGCACGGTGAGGGCCGGCATTGCGGGCGGCTTGTTCACGAGAAACTCCCGGTTGGCGGGCACTATACCGCCGGGGCGGCAAAAAACCTCGTGTTCTTGAACCTTTAACCCGCCCCGCCCATATTAGGCAGTGCTGGAAGGCCGCTGCCTGCCAGTCGCCAAAGTCGGATGTTTCCGACCTTGGCTGCTCTAAAGTGCCGAACTCGGGTAAACCCGAGTTCGGGTGGGTGCCTGCTACAGGACCCCGCGTCAAAGTCGCTTAACCGAGGACTTTGAGGAGCCGATGTCACGCGTTCCGTCCCTTTCCAGCCCGTTCCTTTTGGGCTTCGACGAGATCGAGCGGCTGCTCGACCGCGTCACCAAAGGCGCCGACGGCTATCCGCCCTACAATATCGAGCGGCTGGCGCGCGATGCGGCGAACCCGGAGCGGCTGCGCATCACGCTCGCGGTCGCCGGCTTCACCCGCGACGAGCTCGACGTCTGCATCGAGGAAAACCAGCTGGTGATCCGCGGGCGCCAGCACGACGACAAGGACCGGCACTACATCCACCGCGGCATCGCCGCGCGCCAATTCCAGCGCACCTTCGTGCTGGCGGACGGCATGGAGGTGCTGGGCGCCGACTTGAAGAACGGATTATTGTCGATCGATCTCGTCCGCCCGCAGGCGGATCGGATCGTCAAGACGATCGCCATCAACGAGCAGGAAGACTAGCTCGCAACAACCAGGACTCGACCTGAACATAAGAAAGGAGTCGAGGGCCAATGACCAAAGCCAAGACGACCGAAACCGAAACGACCCATCCGGCGATCACGCAGGAAGCGCTGGCGCAGCTCGGCGACGGCCAGCTCGCCTACGTCAAGCAGATCCGCTCCGAGGACGTGGCCAAGCAGTTTCCGCAGGCGCCCGAGCTCGAGCCCGGCATCATGCTGTTCGCGCTGCACGCCGCCGACGGCACGCCGATCATGCTGACCGACACGCGCGAAGCGGCGGTCGCCAATGCCTGGAGCCAGGAGCTGGAGCCGGTGAGCGTGCACTAAGCGCGCGCGCACTTACCTCTCGGTTGTCGTCCCCGCGAAGGCGGGGACCCATGCTCACCAACTCAGCAAAGAACGCAGAGCAACTCCGGTCGTGCCAGACCGACACGAAACGGCGTATGGGTCCCGGCCCTCGCGGAGTTTATCATCGGGCCGCGCTTCGCGCGGACCCGTTGGCTCAGCCGGGACGACAGCAGAAGTTTTGTCGAGAAAATCAGTTACGCCGCGCTGCTCGCCGGCGGCATGGCCAGCACCGCGTAGAGCGCGTCGGCGTCGCGCAATTCGCGCAGCTTGCGCGCGACCTCCGGGTCGCGCAGCATGCGCGCCACCCGCGCCAGCGCCTTCAAGTGATCGGCGCCGGCGGCTTCCGGCGCCAACAGCAGAAACACCAGATCGACCGTTTGCAAATCGAGCGCCTCGAAATCGACCGGCCGCTCCAGCCGCGCGAACAGTCCGAACAGCCGCCCGAGCTTGGGCAATTTGCCGTGCGGAATCGCCACGCCGTTGCCGACCGCGGTGGAGCCGAGCTTCTCGCGCTGCAGCAGGATTTCCAGGATCGCGCGCTCGTTCTGGCCCGTGAGCTCGGCCGCGCGCGCCGCAAGTTCCTGCAGCACCTGCTTCTTGTTGTTGACCTTGAGGGCCGGAACAATCGCATTCGGCGCGACGAGATCGTTGAGCGTCATGGACATGTCCAATGATCGGAAATGGCAGCGCCGAGTTGCAAGGGGTGTTGAAGGTCGCGGACCATAAGTGCGGTCGCCCGCGCCGTCAATGGCGGGGGTGGACCGCTGGCTGCCGATTTTTCTTGCATTTTGCCGATTTTCAGCGCCCGCGCTGGGCCTGGTGCCCTTTGCGGCGGCGCTTGTAGCGGCGCAGCCGCTTTTCGATGCGGATCGCGGCCTGATCGGCGCTCTCATAGGCGTCGGCGGCCATGCCTTCGGCTTCCAAGAGCGCGCCGGAATCGAGATGCAGCACGCATTCGGTGCGGAAACCGAAGCCGTCCTTGCCGACGGTGGCGTGGCCGGAATAGCCGCCGCGGAAATATTTCGAGGTCGCTTCCTCGACGCGGTCGGTGATTCGCTCGCGCAAAGCGGCGCCGACGCTGATGTTCTTGCCCGAAACGCGTAAAGGCATGATCCGCCTCCTGTCCGGCGCGAAACTCCCGCGCCGCCGACCGCCCCGGCTCACGGTTCAAGCTTTAAGAATGTTGCAGCAAAGGTCAATGCTGGCCGCGCGGGCTCAGCCCGCCGCCTGTTTCTCGCGCCGGCGCTGCACCGACGACGGTATGCGCATGGCCTCCCGGTATTTGGCGACGGTGCGGCGGGCGATGTCGACGCCGGCCTCGCGCAGCTTTTCCACAATGGTATCATCCGAGAGCACGTCGGCGGCGATCTCGCCGTCGATCAACTGGCGGATGCGGTGGCGCACGGCCTCGGCCGAATGCGCCTGCCCGCCGTCGGCCGCCGCGATGGCGGAGGTGAAGAAATACTTCAATTCGAAAATGCCGCGCGGCGTCGCCATGTATTTGTTGGCGGTGACGCGCGAGACGGTCGATTCATGCATGCTGATGGCGTCGGCGACGGTCTTCAGATTGAGCGGGCGCAGATGCTGCACGCCCTTGTCGAAAAAGGCGTCCTGCTGGCGCACGATCTCGCTCGACACCTTCAGGATGGTCTTGGCGCGCTGGTCGAGTGCGCGCACCAGCCAGGTGGCGGTTTGCAGACAGTCGGCGAGATAGCTCTTGTCCTTGTCGTTGCGCGTGCCTTTCGCGACCTGCGTGTAATAGCGCTGATTGATGAGCACTTTCGGCAGCGTGTCGGAATTCAGCTCCACCTGCCAGGCGCCGTCGGGGCCCTGGCGCACGAACACGTCCGGCACGATCGGCTGCACCGCGGTCGAGCCGAAGGCGAGGCCGGGCTTGGGATTGAGATTGCGGATCTCGGCGATCATGTCGACGAGGTCCTCGTCTGAAACGCCGCACAAGCGGCGCAGCGCGGGAAGATCGCGCTTGGCCAAGAGATCGAGATGCTCGACCAGCGCGCGCATGGCCGGATCGAAACGGTCGCGCTCCTTGAGCTGGATGGCGAGGCATTCGGTGAGATTGCGCGCGCAGACGCCGGGCGGATCGAGCGCCTGCAGCACGCCGAGCACGGCTTCGACCGCGGCGAGCGGCGCGCCCAGCTTCTCGGCGACGCTGGCGAGATCGCCGGTCAGGTAGCCGGCCTCGTCCACCATGTCGATCAGATAGCGGGCGATCATGCGCGCGGCCGGATCGGGCACGGCGAGCGCCATCTGCTCGGATAGATGGTCGGCGAGCGTTATCTCGGCCGAGACGAAGGCTTCCAAATTGTAGTCGTCGCCGGGACCGGCGCCGGCGCCGGTCCATTCCGCGTAAGCCGGCGGCGGCGCCTCGGGCGCGGCCCGCTTTTCGCCGCCATCGTCCGGGAAGACGTTCTCCAATTCGGTGCCGAGCCCCTCCTCCATGGAGCTGCGGCTGGTCTCTAATTCCTGGCCGTTCCATTCGGAGGCGGATCCACCGTCGTCGTCGCCGCCCTCGCCGCCATCGCCGGCGCCTTCCGCCTCGGCGGCAGCCGGCGGCCCGTCGTCGTCTTCGGCGCGCTCAAGCAGCGGGTTGCGCTCGAGCTCGCCCTCGACATAGGCCGCCAGGTCGAGGCTGGAGAGCTGCAGCAGCTTGATGGCCTGCATCAGCTGCGGCGTCATCACCAGCGCTTGGGTCTGGCGAAACTCCAGTCTTTGCGACAAAGCCATAGGCGGTTTCCCGGCGGAAACTGGTCCGATTCTTGCTTCTTGTTGCTTATAACAGGTTCTGGCGCGCGGTGGTATGCAATTCCGCACTGCGGCAATGCACAAAATTTGTGCGGGGATAACCGGTGGATAACGCCGCGCCGCGCCCTAAAGGCGGAACTCCTCGCCCAGGTAGAGCCGCCGCACGTCCGGATTATTGACGATGTCGTCGGCGCGGCCCTCCATCAGCACCTCGCCGGAATAGATGATGTAGGCGCGGTCGGTCAGACCCAGCGTCTCGCGCACATTGTGGTCGGTGATCAGCACGCCGATGCCGCGGTTGGTCAGATGCCGCACCAGCGCCTGGATGTCGCCCACGGCAATGGGGTCGATGCCGGCGAAGGGTTCGTCCAGCAGCATGTAGCTCGGCCGTGTCGCCAGCGCGCGCGCGATCTCCACGCGGCGGCGCTCGCCGCCCGACAGCGCGATGGTCGGCGTCTTGCGCAGGCGCGCGATGTTGAATTCCTCGAGCAGTGCCTTGAGGTCGGCCTCGCGGCGGCGCTTGTCCGGCTCCACCACTTCGAGCACCGAGCGGATATTGTCCTCGACATTGAGCCCGCGGAAGATCGAGGCCTCCTGCGGCAGATAGCCGATGCCGAGGCGGGCGCGCTGATACATCGGCAAAGCAGTGACGTCGTAGCCGTCGAGCTCGATGCGGCCGCGGTCGGCATTGATCAGGCCGGTGATCATGTAGAACACGGTGGTCTTGCCGGCGCCGTTGGGGCCGAGCAGGCCGACCGCCTCGCCGCGCCGCACATAGAGCGTGACGCCCTTGACCACCATGCGGCCGCCGAAGCTCTTTTCCACGCCGTGGGCGGCGAGGTAGGCGCGTTGCGCCACCTGCCGGCCGTCGCCGCGCTGGCCGCGCTGCACCACTTGCTGCTGCGCCACCGCGTTGGGCGGACGCGTGCCCGGCGCCGGCGCGCGCGCGGCCGGCTGCGGCTGCCGCACCTGACCGGGCGGCACGGGCCGGCGCGGCGGCGGCGACCGGCGCCGAAACAGCGTCAAGATGTTCACCGGGCTACCTCGCGGCGCAATTTCGCCGGGACCTTAGCAGATTCCCCGGCGGGGCGGACGGAGGGGCTTGCGCTGCGCGGCATTAAGGTCAATGGCGCGCCGGCGCCGGGAGGCCGCCCGGCGCGAGCGGGGGCGCCGCGCTGCCGGGCATGAACAGGCCCTCCACGCGGCCGCGGCCGTGCTTGCCCGATTCCACACGCGAGACGCCGCTGGTGAGATCGACCACCAAGCGGTCGCCGCGCAGGACGTTCTTGCCCTGCGTCATCACCACATTGCCGGTGAGGGTGACGGTATTGGTCTTCATGTCGAATATGCCGGTATCGCCGGTGGCGGTTTCCTGCTTTTGCGTCACCACCACGCCGCCGCGCGCTTCCAGCCGCTTGATGTGCTGCTGGCCGCCGGGCCCGGGCTCGGCCGCCGGCAGGGTGCTGGTTTTGCCGGTCTTGTTTTCCTGCTCGTAGAACACCACCAGCGACTTGCAACGCATATTGGTGTCGCCTTGCGTGACATGCACGTTGCCGCTGAAGGTGGCGACTTTGTCCTTGTCGCGCACTTCGAGCGTCGCCGCCTCGATATGCACCGGCTCATCGCGGTTCTGCGAAAAGCCCTGCAGCGCGTTGGGCGGGCCCTTCGGCGGCGGCGCGCCGAGCGCGACGCCGGGAACGAGCAGCAGGGCGGCGATCGCCGGCAGGAGCGTGCGCAGGCGGGCCATGGTCATTGCGCTCCGGCCTTGGCCGCCGGCGCCGCGCCGTCGCCGGCCCGGGCGGCATTGCCGGGCTGTTGCAGCCGCACGGTCATGCTGACGCCGTTCTGGAAACGCACGAGGTCGCCGGAATCGACGATCTCCAGCCCGTTGGCGTTGAGCACGCCTTGCAAGAGCTTCACCGCGACCGGCTTGTCGGAGGTGACGTGGCCCTTGCGGATGTCGACGACCGCCTCGCTCAGATGGCCGGCATAGCCGGTTGAGGAGGTGATTTCGATATCGTGTTCGAGCTTCAGCACCTCGCCCTTGCTGTAATAAACGCCGCGCAGGGCGGTGAGCTTAAGCGTGCTCTTGTCCTGCATCTGCAACTTGGCGCGGATGTTGTGCAGATCGACGATGTCGGGCTTGGTCAGATCCTGCGCCGCGTTGTCGGCGGAGAGCTCATAGGCGCGCGAGTCGCGCGTGAAGCCGGAGACATGCGGCGCTTCCATGGTGATCTTGGTGCCGGAAACGACGAGATCGCCGACATTGATCGGCAGCTTGGCGAGCATGCGCAGCGGGTTGAAATAGGTCATCAGGAAAACCGTCAGCGCCGCTACCGCCACGAAAACCGGCACCGCCACCCGCAGCACGCGCACCAGCCGGCTGTGCCGCCGGGCCGAACGGAAGGCGCGCGCGGCATCGCCGCGGCCCATGGTCCAATAGGCGCGCGCGGTCTGCGCATCGGTTTTGGCCGTAATCGGACAATTCATGCCCCGGAAACTGCTCCGCGCCAATGGCTTTCGGAAATCACGTTATTCCCCGCAACGCAACATGCCGGGCGAATATGGCCCCGCGGCGGCAGGCGGCGCCTGAGCAGCCCCGGAGATTAACCAAAAACGCCCGGAATACAGATAGTTAGAGGATCACGCGCTGTGCGAAAAGATGTCCTCGTGCGACCAGCCGGCAAGGTCGAGCCGCGCCCGGTCGGGCAGGAAGCGGAAGCAGGCGGCGGCCAGGTCGCCACGGCCCTCGCGCGCCAGCAGCGAGTCCAGCTTTTCCTTCAGCGCGTGCAGGTGCAGCACGTCGGAGGCGGCATAGGCGACCTGGGCATCGGTCAGATCGTCGGCGCCCCAGTCGGTGAGCTGCTGCTGCTTGGAGAGATCGATGCCGAGCACCTCGCGCGTCAGATCCTTCAGCCCGTGCTTGTCGGTATAGGTGCGCGCCAGCCGCGAGGCGATCTTGGTGCAGTAGATGGGACTGGCCATGACGCCGAAACTGGCGGCCAACAGGCCGATGTCGAAGCGGGCATAGTGGAAGATCTTGAGCACCGACTTGTCGGCCAGCAGGCGCTCGATATTGGGCGCCTTCTTCTGCCCGGCGGCGATCTGCACCACGTCGGCGGAACCGTCGCCGGGGGAGAGCTGCACCACGCAGAGCCGGTCGCGATGGGGATCGAGGCCCATGGCCTCGGTGTCTATCGCCACCGAGCCCTTGTAGGCTGCGAGGTCGGGCAGGTCGCCGCGGTGCAGGCGGATGGTCATTTAGCATCCGGGTTGGAGGATGGTGCCCAGGAGAGGACTCGAACCTCCACGGCTTTCACCGCTAGTACCTGAAACTAGTGCGTCTACCAATTCCGCCACCTGGGCAGGCCAGCGACTAGGTATTGAGCCGCTTTGGGGTTGTCAATTGAAGCCGCAGAGCCGTCATTCCGGGACGGCGCGATAGCGCCGGACGCGGAATCCAGGGGCAAATTCAGTGCTGTTTTCTAGATTCCGGGTTCACGCGCTTTCGCGCGTGCCCCGGAATGACAGCAAGGACGCCGCCCCTGGACGGCCCCCGGGCGATCCTGGTAAGGGCGCGGCAGCCGGCCTTACTCCTGCCAGAAGCGCGACAATGACCGCCCGCAGCAACAACGAAACCCTGATCACCGTCTACGGCGGCTCCGGCTTCCTCGGCCGCCATTTGGTGCGCGCGCTCGCCAAGCGCGACTACCGCATCAGGGTGGCGGTGCGGCGGCCCGAGCTCGCCGGCCATCTGCAGCCGCTCGGCATGGTCGGCCAGATCAACGCCGTGCAGGTCAATATCCGCAACGCCGCATCGGTCGAGGCGGCGGCGCGCGGCGCCGACGTACTGATCAACCTGGTCGGCATCCTGTTCGAGCGCGGCCGCCAGCGCTTCGACGCCGTGCACACGGTCGGCGCCGAACAGGTGGCGCTGGCTGCCAACGCGCATGGCGCGCGGCTGGTACATATCTCCGCTATCGGCGCCGACGAGAACGCGCCCGCGCACTACGCCCGCTCCAAGGCCAAGGCCGAGAAGCTGGTGCTTTCCGCGCAGCCGACCGCCGTCATCATGAGGCCGTCGATCCTGTTCGGACCGGAGGACGATTTCTTCAACCGCTTCGCGTCGCTGGCGCGCTTCTCGCCGGCGCTGCCGCTGATCGGCGGCGGCCACACCAAGTTCCAGCCGGTGTTCGTGGGCGACGTGGCGGCGGCCATTACCGAAGCCGTTGCCGGCAATGCGCGCCCCGGCACCATCTACGAATTGGGCGGGCCGGACGTGCGCACGTTCAAGGAGCTGATGCAGTTCGTCTTGCGGACCATCGAGCGCAAGCGGCTCCTGGTGCCGCTGCCGTTCTTCGCCGCCAAGCTGAAGGCGATGTTCCTGCAATTTGCGCCGACCCCGCTGCTCACCCCCGACCAGGTCGAGCTGCTGCGCGTCGACAATGTGGTGTCGGATGCCGCCAAGGGCGGCGACCGCACGCTGCAAGCGCTCGGCATCGAGCCGGAGCCGATCGAGGCGATCGTGCCGGGCTATCTCTGGCGCTTCCGCAAGACCGGCCAGTTCAGCAGCCGGGCGGCGTGACTCGGCGCCGTCATTGCCGGGCTTGACCCGGCAATCCATCGCGCTTCGCGCAGATCGCATTTTGCAGATGGACCCCCGGGTCAAGCCCGGGGGTGACAGGCTGAGGGCCTTCGGCTCACATAAAATAAATCGCGTAGATGCCGATGGTGCCGACCACGATGCGCCACCAGGCAAACAGCGCAAAGGAGTGGTGCTGCACGTAACCCAAAAACGTCTTCACCACGATCCAGCCGAAGATGAAGGAGAACACGAAGCCGACCGCGATAGCCGTGAGGTTGGCGTGGGCGAGCTCGTGGCGGTTCTTGAACGCCTCGAAGGCGAAGGCGCCGACCATAGTCGGCATGGCGAGCCAGAACGAGAATTCCGCCGCCGAGCGCCGGTCGGCGCCGTACAGCATGGCGCCCACGATGGTGGCGCCGGCACGCGACACGCCCGGCACCATGGAGAAGCACTGGAAGATGCCGATGACGAAATACATCAGCAGCGGATAGCCGGTCGCTTCGTGATAGCGCGGCTTCAGATCCATGCGGTCGACCCACAGCAGGATGAAGCCGCCGAGGATGAGCGTGATGCAGACCACGCGCACGTCGAACAGATAGGTCTTGATGTAGTGATAGCTGAGCGCGCCGATCACCGCCGCCGGCAGGAACGCCAGCAGCACGCCGATGACGAAGCGCGCCGCCGCCCAGTCGGTGAACATGTTCTTGGCGAGCGCCCACAGCCGGCCGAAATAGATGGTGAGCAGCGCCAGGATGGCGCCGAGCTGGATCAGGATGGCGAAGGATTTGCCGAAATTGTCGCCGCCCCAGCCGAGGACTTGCTCCATCAGCAGCAGATGACCGGTAGAGGAAACCGGCAAGAATTCGGTCAAGCCCTCGACGAAGCCGAGCACCGCGGCTTTGGCGAGGTCGATATGCGCCGCAAGGCCGGGGATGGCCGCCTGCAGGGCGTCGATGGTCATGGCTAAAAGCTCCGGGGCAGTCGCCTGCGCGCGAACGGCGGCGGGAATCGGGCGGGTGAAGCGCTTTTGGCGCAAGTTCCCCAGCCGGGCAACAAAAAACCATAAGCGCGGGTAATTTGCGACACGCCCGTGGATTTCTATAGTGCGCCGGACAATTCCCGCCTATTGACCCGCCATCCTTGAATTCCGGAGCTTCATGCTGACCCTGCTGCACCATCCGCTTTGTCCGCGCTCGCGCTATGTGCGCCTGATCCTCGGCGAATACGGTATCGAGGCACGGCTGGCGGAGGAGCGGTTCTGGGAGCGGCGCGAGGAATTCATGCTGCTCAGTCCGGCCGGCGAGATCCCGGTGCTGGTGGCCGACGGCCAGCCGCCGGTGCCGGGCGCCGGCATCATCGCCGAATTCATCGAGGAGACGCGCCCGCCCTCGGAAGGCGAGGACCGGTTGCTGCCGCCGCGTGCCGCCGCGCGTGTCGAGGTGCGGCGGCTGGCGAACTGGTTCAACGACAAGTTCCACGCCGAAGTGAGCGGCCCGCTGGTCAACGAGCGCGTGTTCAAGCGCCATATGACGCCTGCGCAGGGCGGCGGGGCGCCCGATACCGACGCGTTGCGCGCCGCGCGCCACAATATCCGCTATCATCTGGCCTATCTCGGCTGGCTGGTGCGCACGCGCGATTGGCTCGCCGGCGGGCAATTGTCGCTCGCCGACCTTGCCGCCGCCGCGCATCTGTCGGTGGCCGACTATCTGGGCGAAGTGCCGTGGAACGTAGAAGACGCCGCCAAGCACTGGTACGCGCGGGTGAAGTCGCGGCCCGCGTTCCGTCCGATTCTGGCCGACGTGCTGGCGGGGCTGCCGCCGTCGCCGAGCTACGCCGATCTGGACTTCTAGCGCATGATCCCGAAAAGCATGTCCTCGACCGCGATCGGGGATGGGAACCGGTTTTCGGACAAGATCATGCGCAAAAGAATGTGAGCGATCCGCAACAAATCACGACGGCACTGCGCGGTGAGGCGCGTGCGCTCGGCTTCGACGCCTTCGGCGTGACGCGGCCGGACGCGGTGCCGGAGGCGAAAGCGCGGCTTGAGCGCTTTCTGTCCGAGGGCGCGCATGGCGACATGGTGTGGATGGAGACAACCGCCGAGCGGCGGGCGGCGCCGCGCGCGCTGTGGCCCGAGGTGCGCTCGGTGATCATGCTCGGCATGAACTACGCGCCCGGTCACGACCCGCTGGCGATTTTGCGCGAGCGCACGTGTGGCGCGATTTCGGTCTATGCGCAGGGCGACGATTATCACGAGCTGATCAAGGCGCGACTGAAGCGGCTGGCGCGCTGGCTGACGGAACAAGCCGGCGGCGACGTGAAGGTGTTCGTCGACACCGCGGCGGTGATGGAAAAGCCGCTGGCCGCCAGCGCCGGATTAGGATGGCAGGGCAAGCATACAAATTTGGTGTCTCGCCAATACGGCTCTTGGCTTTTTCTGGGCGCGATTTTCAGCACGCTCGATCTGCCGGCGGATGGCGCCGAGGAAGATGCTTGCGGCAGCTGCCGCGCCTGCCTCGACGTATGCCCGACCGCGGCGTTTCCGGCGCCCTACCGGCTCGATGCGCGGCGCTGCATCTCGTATCTGACCATCGAGCACAAGGGTCCCATCCCGCGCGAGCTGCGCGCGGCGATCGGCAACCGCATCTATGGCTGCGACGATTGTCTCGCCGTCTGTCCGTGGAACAAGTTCGCGGTGCAAGGGCGCGAAGCGAAACTGGCGGCGCGCGAAGCCTTGCGCGCACCGGCTTTGGCCGAGCTGGCGCGGCTCGACGATGCCCGATTTCGCGCATTGTTTTCCAAGAGCCCGGTCAAGCGCAGCGGCCGCGAGCGCTTCGTGCGCAATGTGCTGATCGCCATCGGCAATTCCGGCGATGCTTCGCTGGCGCCGGAAGCCGAGCGGCTACTTACTGACGCTTCGCCCTTGGTGCGCGGCGCAGCGGTGTGGGCGCTGTCGCGGTTGGTTTCGCGCGAGAGGCTCGCCGCCTTGCAAAAATCGGACAGCGATGCGTCGGTGCAGGAAGAGTGGCATGCGGCAATCTCTGAGCGTCATCCCCGGGCTTGACCCGGGGGTCTATCTTGAAAAAACCTTCGCGAAGAAAGATGGATTGCCGGGTCAAGCCCGGCAATGACAAGCGATTAGAACTCCTTCACCGCCGCGATCAGCCGCTCGATGTCCTCCGGCCGCGACAGCCGGTGGTCGCCGTCCTTGACCAGCGTCAGCACCACGTCGTCGCGCGCAAAGCGCGAGACCAATTCGACCGCATGCCGCCACGGCACGTCGGGGTCCTGCACGCCCTGCAAAATGTGCACCGGGCAGCCGGTCTCGATCAGCCCGCCGAGCAGCAGGTGCTCGCGCCCCTCCTCGATCAGCCGCTTGGTGATCGGGTAGGGTTGTTCGGAATATTCCGACGGCCGCAGCCACCGCCCTGTCGTCTCGATCTCGTGCTTGATGGCGGCGGGGAACCGCTTCCACATCAGCTCCTCGGTGAAGTCGACCGCCGGCGCGATCAGCACCATGCCGGCTAGCGGCGCGGCGTCTTTGTGCTCTCGCAACGCCCGCGCCAGCAGCAGCGCCAGCCAGCCGCCCATCGAGGAGCCGATCAACACCTGCGGCTCTTTGGCGAACTGTCGGTAGACCGCGACGCTTTCGGCCAGCCAGCGTCCGATGGTGCCGTCGATGAATGCGCCGCCGGATTCGCCGTGACCGGAATAGTCGAAGCGCAAGCAGGCGCGGCCATGCGACGCGGCCCAAGTGTCGAGCGCCTCCGCCTTGGTGCCCTTCATGTCCGACTTGAAGCCGCCGAGCCAGAACAAACTTGCGCCGGGATTTGGCCCCTTGCCCTCGCGCGCGCGCACGGCGATGGTCCGCGCAGGCGGCGGCAATTCGACGGTGATGGAGGTCAGACGAATTTCGCTCATGCGCGGCCGGCTCACATTTGGGGTTCCCGCACCTTTTCGCCGCAAGCCGCCCCCGAAGGCAAGAGGGGCAGGCGCATGATTCCGAAAAGCATGTCCTCGACGCTGATCGAGGATGGGAACCGGTTTTCGGATAAGATCATGCGCGAGGAAAAATACTTATGAACCGCGCGCATACGCATTCGCTCGCCGGCGCCACCATCCTGCAGCTGGCGCCGGCCTTGCGCGACGATCCCGCCGGCCACGCCGCGGTCGAGATCGCGCTCACGCTGCTGCAGGCCGGCGCGCGCGCCATGGTGGCCGGCGACGGCGGCCCGCTGGTCGGCGAATTGCGCGCCTTCGGCGGCGAATGGCTGCCGATGATCGGCGACACCGTCAATCCGCTACGCATGCGCGCGAACGCGCGCGAGATCGCCAAGCTGATCGCCAGTGAGCGCGTCGACATCGTGCATGCGCAGAGCGCGGGTGCGGCATGGAGCGCGCTCGCCGCCACCGACAAGCAGCCGGTGTTCCTGGTGACCTCGTTTCCCGACCGGCTGCCGGCGCATTCCTATCTCGGCAATATGTTTCGCGGCTCGCTCGCGCGCGGCGACCGGGTGATCGCGCCGTCGAGCTATGTCGCGCGCGCCATGATCGAGCGCTACAAATTGCCGGCAGACCGCATCACGGTGATCCCGCGCGCGGTCGACACCGCCAGGTTCAATCCGGCGGCGGTGAGCGGCGAGCGCATCGCGGCGATCCGCCGCGTCTGGGGCGTGTTGCCGCAGATGCGGGTGGTGCTGGTGGTGGGGCGGATGGCGCCCTGGAACGGACAGATGAGCGCGGTCGACGCCGCGCGCCTGATCGTCGGCGGCGAAACCGCGCGCAACATCGTGTTCGTGTTCGCAGGCGAAGACCGCGGGCAGGCGCGCTATGCGCGCAGCGTGCGGCGGCAGGCGCAACTGCACGGCATCGACACGCTCTGCCGCTTCGTCGGCCATTGCGCCGACATGCCGGCGGCCTATGGCGCCGCCGACGTGGTGGTGGTGACGCCCCTGCAGCCGCCGCTCGCCGGTCGCGGCGCGGCGGAAGCGCAAGCCATGGGGCGGCCGCTCGTCACCTCGACCGTCGGCGTGCTGCCGGAGAACGTGCTCGCCCCGCCGCGCATGCGCGAGGAATTGCGCACCGGCTGGCTGGTGCGGCCGGGCAATGTCGCCGAGATCGCGCGCGCAATAACCGCCGCGCTCAAGCTCGACGTCACGGCTTACGAGGCGCTGGGCGCCCGCGCGCGCCAATTCGCCGAATTCATGTTCTCGCCGCAAAGCGTTGCCCAAGCCATCCGCGGGGTCTATACCTCGCTTCTCGCACGCGATAGCTGACCGCCATTCGGGGCGAATTCGAGCGCTTTCGAACCTCTCGCCAAAATGGCGCGACCAAAGCGTAAAGCGGTCATAGCGGAAAAGCATCGAGGTCGTGACGTTGATGTCGAGTTTGCACGCGCCTGAACCGCCGAGGATCGACGAACGCCCGGCCGGCAAGGCGCGCGCCGCATCCGCGCAAGTCGTAACGGCGCCGCGCGCGCCGATCGCCGTGCTGATCGCGGCGCCGAGCCTCGACGTCGGCGCCGCCGACGCCGGCGCGCTCGAATTGGCGCGCGTGCTCTCGGCGGCCGGCCACCGCGCCATCGTCGCCTCGCGCGCCGGCCGGCTGGTCGCCGATTTGACGGCGGCGGGGGCCGAGTTCTCGGCCCTCGACCTCGCCAGCAACAATCCGATCGTGATGCTGCGCAATGCCCTGGCGCTTGCCCGCATCGCGCGCGAACGCAATTGCGACGCCATCCACGCGCTCGGCCGCGGCGCCGCCTGGAGCGCGTTCATTGCCGCGCGCATGCGCGGCATTCCCTTCATCACCGGCTGGTACAAGGGCTTCCGCGATCAGAACATCTTCAAGCACGTTTACAATGGCGTCATGGCGCGCGGCGACCGCGTGGTGACGCAGAGCGAGCAGATCGCGCAGCTCGTGCACGACCGCTACGGCACGCCGTGGCAACGCATCAGCGTGCTGCCGTCGAGCATCGACTTTGCGCGCTTCGATCCGGCGAGCGTCGCGCCCGAGCGCGTCGCGGCCATGCGCGCGGCTTGGGGCGTCAAGCCCGAAACCAAGGTGATCCTGATCGCCGGCCGCATTCTGCGCCGCAAGGGCCATCACGTGGTGGTGCGCGCGGCGCGCCGGCTCAAGGACATGGGGATGAAAGATTTCCTCTGCGTCTTCGTCGGCGAGGACCGCGGCCACACCCGCTACACCGGCGAGCTGTGGGACCTGGTGCTGTCGACCGGCACCATCGACGTCATCCGCATGGCGGCGCCGGTCTACGACATGCCGGCCGCCTATGCCGTGGCCTCGGTCGTGGTGTCGGCGGCGGTGCAGCCGGAAGGCCTGCAGCGCGCGATCCTGGAGGCGCAGGCCATGGGCCGGCCGGTGGTCGTGTCCGACCTCGCCGCCGGCCCGGAGGTGGTGCTCACCCCACCGGCGGTGCCGGAAGGCCGCATTACCGGCTTACGCTTTGCCGCCGGCGACGACGCGGCGCTCACCGCAACGCTGTTGCGGCTGTTCGCCATGCCGGAAGCGGCCCGCCGCGCCATGGGCTTGCGCGGCCGCGACTGGGTGCGCGGGCATTTCAACGCCGGCCTGGTGGCCGAGCAGACGCTCAAGCTTTATGCCGAGATTGCGGGATCGCGCGAAAAGGCCCCGGCGCTGGTGCCGCAGGCCCGATAAAATTAGAGAGATTTGAACCATTTGACCGCTGATCCGGGGTTCTTTCGACAAATAGCCCGGAACCGCGTTGACTTATTCGCCGTTTCTACCAATGTTTCCATTGTCGGGGAGGCGTTGGTCGCCACCGCAATGTCGTAACAGCATGAGGAGACCGTAGCCATTCGTCGTCCGATGAAGTCCGCGCTGCCCGCCGCCAAGGACGGCCCGCGCATCAACGAGGATATCCGCGCCCGCGAGGTTCAGCTGATCGATGCCACAGGGCACAACCACGGTCCCACACCGATCGAAGCCGCGCTAGAAATGGCGCAGAGCGCCGGGCTTGATCTCGTCGAGATCGCCCCGAACTCGGCCCCGCCCGTCTGCAAGCTCCTGGATTACGGCAAATACAAATTCCAGGCGCAGAAGAAAGCGGCCGAGGCCCGCAAAAAACAGAAAGTCGTCGAGGTCAAGGAGATCAAGCTCCGGCCCATGATCGACGACCACGATTACGACGTGAAGATGCGCTCGATGAAGCGCTTCTTCGAGGAAGGCGACAAGGTCAAGATCACCTTGCGCTTCCGCGGCCGCGAAATGGCCCACCAGGAGCTCGGCTACAAATTGCTCGATCGCGTCAAGGCCGACGTCGCGCCGATGGCCAAGATCGAATCGGAGCCGCGCTTCGAAGGCCGCCAGATGGTGATGATGCTGGCGCCGCGCTGAATTCCGAGCATGTCATTCCGGGGCGACCACCGAGCGCCGTAAGGCGCCAAGGTGGTCGAGCCCGGAATCCATAACCCCTGCTGCGGAGTATGGATCCACGGCCCGCCGCTATCGCGGCGTCCCGCAATGACGGCATGATGGTCGTCGCCTTACTTGCCGCGGTCGTCCTTGTTGTAGCTGGTGAAGGGCGAGGACGGCACCGTCGCGCCGACCGCGATATAGGCGTAGCCCTTGTTTTGCCAATAGGTCAGCGCATAGGGGCCGGCCGGGATCACCGTCACGAAACCGTGCAGGTCATCGGGGCCGAAACCCAGCGCCTTGGCGTCGTTGCGGCAAATCTCGAAGCGCACGCCCTGCTTGGCGAAGCTCGCCGCGCGGTCGACGATATTCTTGTATTTGGCGTAGTTCTTCTTGGCCCACACCACGACTTCGGGCCCGTGCGAGACGATGACGACCTTGAGCGGGTCGATTTCCTTCGGCCCGAATTCGCTGGTCGCCTTCAGCAGCGCGTTGAGATTATTGAGCACCACGCCGACGGTCTTGGGATCCTGGAAATTGAAGTCCCAGACCACCTTGAGTTGTTTGACCTTGTCGATGTCGGCATAGCTCTCGAATTTCGACGTGCCGTAGGGCGCGGCCCCCTGCGCAAAGGCGGCGCTGGAAAGCGCAACGCAAGCGGTGAAAAGCAGTACCGCGGCGGCGAAAACACGTGACATGTCTTGTTCCCCTTGCTGACGTTCCCTGAATTGGGACTTGTCGCATGCAGTGTCGCGGGCTTTGCCCTGACGGGCAATTCGCATTCGCGTTACTGCATGTGTGCGCCGCGCTGGGGTGCGCGCCGCCCGCTCAGGACGACGCCGCCTTGACCGCGGCGAGATGCGGCTGCCCGGCGCGGGCGCGCCGCAGCGCCGAGGGGCCGTAGCTGCCGAGCACGTTGGCGCCCACCGGCCAGAGCTTGTTCAGGCCGCTGACCAGGCTCACCAGCTTCTGGATCGGACAGCGCTCGATCTCCTCGGGCGTGCGCGAGATCAACAGGTTGGCGTGGTAGAGGCCGTCGGTCTCGCGCCCTTCCGAATCGAGCCCGCGGGCTTCCACCGCCCGGATGGTGGCTTCCATTTCGTCGCGGTTGGCGAAGCGGCGCTGCACGAAGGTGGCACCCTCGTAGGGCTCGGTCACCAGCCCGTGGGACGCGAGCGTCTTCTCGATCTCGTCGAACGGGAACATGCGCAGCACGAAGGAGGCGACCCAGGGCGTGCGGCCGCGGCGGGAAGCCTTCAGCACGCGCTCGAAGGTCTTGCTGCCGACGTAGCCGACGCAGCCGGTGGAAACGATGATGTCGACGTCCGCCAGGTCGGCGGCCTCCTCCGGCGTGAGATCGCGGCTCTCCAGGTCGATGGCGAGGCCGCGGTCGAGCAGCCCGCACTTCTCGCCGTAGCGGATGGCGTTCTCGGAAATGTCGAGGCCGATAACCCGCACGCCCTCGTTCCGCGGCCAGGCGCGGTAGAAGTGGCGGTCGAGCTCGAGCACTTGCTCGCTGCTCAGCGTCTGTAGCGACGGCGCGGTGTAGCGCTGGCGCAGCGCCTCGTAGTCGAGCGCGTATTTCATCAGCGCGCCGTTGATGGCGTAGGAGCAGCCGAGGTCGAGCACGGTGACCGGCTCGCTTTGCAGCTCCTGGCGCGCGCGGATCAACTGGGCGAAGATCGGCTGCGCAAGATGAGGGATGATATAGTCAAGTTGACCTAAGTATTTAAAATAGTTTCTAGGATCATTAGATGTATATAGCTCGGAGAAGTCCATCTTTTCTTGGTTTAATTTTGTATAGATGACGGAATGCTTCATAGAATTGCTTCCTCTCCGCGCATATTTCGGCTACCCAACCCATGATATTGTTGCATATAAAATTAATATAAACGAGTTCTGCTGTGCCCGCAACCGCATAGACTTTCGAATACATGCCGGAATCGCGAAAAACCCGAGCCATCCCGGCCGTTTTGGCGCGATAGCGCCCGTTCGAGCGGGGCCGCGCGCAGGCCGCGCGCCGCGCGTCCTGAGTTGTCAACAGTCTAAGCCTCTGCCATAACGCCGGCCTTCGCCGCCCGGCTGAATGGGCTGCCGTGGCGACGATACCCGCTCAATTCCGAGCACCCGCGTGAGGCGATTGCCCTCGCGCATTCCGGCCGCGCGTGTTCGCGCCTAGGCCGCTTTAGGAGAGCCAAATGCCCAAGATGAAGACCAAATCGGGCGCCAAAAAGCGCTTCAAGATCACCGGAACCGGCAAGGTCAAATATCAGCAGTCCGGCAAGCGCCACGGCATGATCAAGCGGACTACCAAGACGATCCGCGAGCATCGCGGCACCGCGGTGCTGTTCAAGACCGACGGCGACACCGTCAAGAAATACTGGATGCCGAACGGCTGACCAGGTTTCCTGCCGCGTCATTGACGCGGCTGTCCCGTTTCATTCATTCGCCAGGTTCAAGGAGATTTGTCATGGCCCGCGTCAAGCGTGGTGTCACCGGACACGCCAAGCACAAGAAGGTCCTGAAAGCCGCCAAGGGCTATTACGGCCGCCGCAAGAACACCATCCGCATCGCCAAGCAGGCGGTGGAGAAGGCCAACCAATACGCCTTCCGCGACCGCAAGCGGCGCAAGCGCACCTTCCGCGCGCTCTGGATCCAGCGCCTGAACGCGGCGGTGCGGCCCTTCGGCCTCAATTATTCGAAGTTCATCGACGGGCTGGCCAAGGCCGGCGTCATGGTCGACCGCAAAGTGCTGTCCGATCTCGCCATCCACGAGCCGGCGGCGTTCCAGGCGATCGTCGAGAAGGCCAAGGCCGCGCTGCCGGCTCCGGCGGAAGCTCCAGCGCAAGCCTGACGCCGATTGCGGGGGCTAACGCGCAGGCGCCTTGCCGAACTTATGCGCATAGTCCTGCGCAAGCTCGGCACGGCAGCCGGCCGCGATCGCGCGAGACAAGGTGCCTTCGTCTTCCTTTTGCTCGTCGTTGCAGCGTTTGATTTCGCCTTCGTAGGTCTGCCGCTGCCTGGCGTTGAGTTTTTTCAGGAAGTCTGCCTGGCACCTCTCGGTCACGATCTGGCCGAGAATGACATCGCCAGTACCCCCGGCGTTGCAGTTTCCAAATTGCTCCATCGCCTTGTCGCAGGTCGGCGCCTTGCGGAGCAACGCCCCGCGGGCCTCAAAATCAAGCTTCTGACAGTCCGCGGCGGCGCCGGGCCGGGTCAGCATCAGGGTGACGAAACAGACCAAAATCATGCGAACAAGCATCGCAAATTCCTTGTCTGGCCCGATGATCCAACTGTCTCACGGCGGGTCGGACCTGTCACCCGAGGGGCTTGACCTGATCGGTGCCGGACGGCCACAACCAGCCGCGATTTGCGGAGCCTTAAATGAGCGATATTAGCGCGCTTGAGAGCGAGATTACGGCAGCCGTCGACGCCGCCAAGGACGAAGCGGCGCTGGAAGCGTTACGCGTGGCTGCCCTTGGAAAAAGTGGTTCGGTGTCGGCCTTGCTCAAGACGCTCGGTTCGATGACGCCGGACGAGCGCAAGGTCAAGGGCCCGGCGATCAACGGCCTGAAGGATCGCGTCGGCACGGCCATCGCCGAGCGCAAGGACGCGCTCGCCGCCGCCGCGCTCGATGCCCGCCTCAACACCGAAGCGGTTGACGTCACCCTGCCGGTACGCGAGCCGCCGGCCGAGACCGGCCGCGTGCATCCGATCAGCCAGGTGATCGACGAGCTCACCGCCATCTTCGCCGACATGGGCTTTGCGGTGGCGGAAGGTCCCGACATCGAGACCGACGATTACAACTTCACCAAGCTCAATTTCCCGGAAGGCCATCCGGCGCGGGAGATGCACGACACTTTCTATTTCCCGCAGAAAGCCGACGGCTCGCGGCTGCTGCTGCGCACGCATACCTCGCCGGTGCAGGTGCGCACCATGCTGGCGCAGAAACCGCCGATCCGCGTCATCTGCCCGGGCCGCACCTATCGCAGCGATAGCGACCAGACGCACACGCCGATGTTCCATCAGGTCGAGGGCCTGGTGATCGACAAGGGCTCGCATCTCGGCCACCTGAAATGGATCCTGGAGGAGTTCTGCAAGGCCTTCTTCGAGGTCGACAGCGTCAAGATGCGTTTCCGTCCCTCGTTCTTCCCGTTCACCGAGCCGTCGCTGGAAGTGGACATCCAGTGCAAACGCGATAAAGGCGAAATCCGCTTCGGCGAAGGCGAGGATTGGCTGGAAATCCTCGGCTGCGGCATGGTGCACCCCAACGTGCTGCGCGCATGTGGACTCGATCCGGATGAATACCAGGGCTTCGCCTGGGGCCTCGGCATCGACCGCATCGCCATGCTGAAATACGGCATGCACGACCTGCGCGCCTTCTTCGAGGCCGACGTGCGCTGGCTTTCGCATTACGGCTTCCGGCCGCTCGATTTTCCGACGCTGGCGGGGGGATTGAGCTCGTGAAATTCACCCTGCCCTGGCTGAAAGAGCACCTCGACACCGACGCGCCTCTGCCCGAGATCGTCGACAAGCTCACCATGATCGGGCTCGAGGTCGAGAACGTCGAGGACAAGGCGGCGCTGCTCAAGCCCTTCGTCATCGCCAACGTGATCTCCGCCGAGAAGCACCCCAACGCGGACCGTCTCAGGGTCTGCATGGTCGACATCGGCGACGGCCAGCCGATCCAGGTGGTGTGCGGCGCGCCCAATGCGCGCGCCGGCATGAAGGGCGTGTTCTCGGCGCCCGGCACCTTCATCCCGGGTAAGAACATGACGCTGGAAGTCGGCAAGATCCGCGGCGTGGAAAGCCGCGGCATGTTGCTGTCGGAAGCGGAGATGATGATCTCCGACGACCATGACGGCATCGTCGATCTGCCGGCCGACGCGCCGGTCGGCCAATCTTACGTGGAATGGGCGGGCGCGGCCGAGCCGGTCATCGAAATCAATCTCACGCCCAACCGGCCGGACTGCACGGGCGTCAACGGCATCGCGCGCGACCTCGGCGCCGCCTCGCTCGGCACCTACAGGAACAACACGCCCAAGCCGGTGCAAGGCGCCTTCCCCTGCCCGGTCACGGTGACGATCGAGGCGCCCGAACTGTGCCCGGCCTTCGGCCTGCGGCTGGTGCGCGGCGTCAAGAACGGCCCTTCGCCCGACTGGCTGCAGAAGCGGCTCACGGCCATCGGCCTCAGGCCTATCAACGCGCTGGTCGACATCACCAATTTCATCACCTTCGACCGCGGCCGCCCGCTGCACGTGTTCGACGCCGGCAAGGTGCATGGAAACCTCACCGTGCGCCGCGCCAAGAACGGCGAGACATTGCTGGCGCTCGACGGCCGCAGCTACACGCTCGACGCCGCCATGTGCGTGATCGCCGACGAGAAGGAAGTGGAATCGCTGTCCGGCATCATGGGCGGCGAAGCGACCGGCTGCGGCGAGAACACCACCGACGTGCTGATCGAATTGGCGCTGTGGGACCCGCTCAACATCGCGCAGACCGGCCGCAAGCTCGGCATCAATTCCGACGCGCGCTACCGCTTCGAGCGCGGCGTCGATCCCGACTTCATGCTCCCGGGCCTGGAGCTGGCGACGCAGATGGTGATCGAGTTCTGCGGCGGCGAGCCCTCGGAAATCGTGGTGGCCGGCGACCCGACGCCGAAGGAACTGGTCATCGACTTCCCGATGAGCGAATTGACGCGGCTCGCCGGCATCCAACTGCCGATCAACGACGTGCGGCGCGTGCTGGAGAAGCTCGGCTTTTTCGCCGCCGGCCAGGCCAAGCGCGTGAAGGTGGCGGTGCCGTCCTGGCGGCCGGACGTGCACGGCCGCGCCGACATCGTCGAGGAACTGGTGCGCATCGTCGGCGTCGACCGCGTGCCCTCGACGCCGTTTCCGCGCGGCGAAAATGCGCGCAAACAAGTGCTGACCGCGATCCAGAACCGCACCCGCAAGGCCAAGCGCGCGCTGGCCGCGCGCGGGCTGACCGAGGCGGTCACCTGGTCGTTCGTGTCCAAGCGCGAGGCCGAATTGTTCGGCGGCGGCAAGCCCGAGCTTGCGCTCGCCAATCCGATCGCGGCCGAGCTTTCCGACATGCGGCCGAGCCTGCTGCCGGGCCTGATCATGGCGGCGCAGAAGAACGCCGACCGCGGCTTTCCCGACGTGGCGCTGTTCGAGGTGGGGCAAGTGTTCAAAGGCGACAGGCCGGAGGACCAGCTCACCGCGGCGACCGGCCTGCGCCGCGCGCTGGCCAAGCCTGAGGGCATCGGCCGCACCTGGCAGGCAAAGCCCGCGCCGGTCGACGCCTTCGACGCCAAGGCCGACGCCTTCGCCGTGCTGGCGGCCGCCGGCGCGCCCATGCAGGCGCTGCAGGTGGTGCCGGGGGGACCGGCCTGGTTCCATCCCGGCCGCAGCGGCACGATCCAGATCGGCCCGCAGAACGTGCTGGGACATTTCGGCGAGCTGCATCCGCGCGCGCTGGCCGCGCTCGACGCCGAAGGGCCCTTGGTCGGCTTCGAAGTGGTGCTGGAGAAAATCCCCGAGCCCAAGGCCAAGCCGACGCGCGCCAAGCCGCTGCTGGAGCTGTCGCCGTTCCAGCCGGTGACGCGCGATTTCGCCTTCATGGTAGACGCCGGTGTCAAGGCCGGCGACATCGTACGCGCGGCGCAGAGCGTCGACCGCAAGCTGATCGCGAGCGTCACCGTGTTCGACGTCTATGAGGGCAAAGGCATCGAGCCGGGCAAGAAGTCGGTCGCCATCGCGGTCACCGTGCAGCCGCGCGACAAGACCATGACCGACGAGGAGATCGACGCGTTGGCGGCCAAAGTGGTAGCCGAGGTGACCAAGCGCACCGGCGGGGTGTTGCGGGGCTGAGTTACGACAGCCGAGGACTAAGCCGCCAGCAAATCCGCAAAGGCGAAACCGTCGCGCTCCACCGTCTCGCCGACGCTGACGGCTACCTTCCCCTTGAGCATCGGCCCGGCCGACACGAAGGAATGAAATTCGCCGTTCTCGCCGCATGGGTCGCTGCCCATCGGCAGGTCGTCGAGCAGGTCCAAGTCGAAGCGGCGGCCGGCAAACGAGGCCGGAAGTTTCTTCAGGTC
Source organism: uncultured Pseudomonadota bacterium (assembly GCA_963819955.1). Lineage (GTDB taxonomy): Bacteria > Pseudomonadota > Alphaproteobacteria > Rhizobiales > Xanthobacteraceae > Pseudolabrys. Next base: position 178,226 of record CAWFYB010000007.1, read on the forward strand.
GACCACGGCGAGATGCGCCTCTACGCCGGCATCGATCATCTCGCGCGCGAGCGCGGCGGTCGGCTTGAGCCAGAGCGGAAACAGCGGGTAAACCCGGCGGCCGGCAAGTTGCTTCTCGCGATAGGCGCGGATGTCTTCCAGGAACAGATCGCCGAAGATCATATGCGTGATCCCGCGCGCTTTCGCCGCCGCGACCCGCCGCCGCCAGCTCAGCGCTCATAAACCTCGTTCGGGCACGGATAGGGAATGCGCACCACGATCGGCTCAAGGCCGGCGGCCGCCAGCTGCGCCTGCAACAGCTCTTCGCGCACGCCATGCATGCTGACGCGGCCGAAGCCGTCGGTCACCGTGGTGAGCGCGCCGACCACGTCATAGTCGCCCGCGCGCCGCACCTCGTGCAGCGCCCAGGCGCTGTCCTTGCCGCTCGACCCACGCAATCAACGCCCGCGGACGCGTCATGGCTCACCCCTCAATGGCGCCGGCGGCGATGGCGCGGCGCGCGCTCATGCCGCGCGCGCGCCGGCTTCGGCTTCTCCAGCATGCCCATCTGGCCGAGCGCGGCGGTCGCCGCGCGCTCGCCCGATTCCCAGGCGCCGCCCACCGTGCCCCATTTGGTCGCATGCACCGCCTCGCCGGCGAACCAGACGCGGCCGCCGATCGGCTCCATCAACGCGCGGCGCGCGTCGGCATTGCCGGGCGTCGCCGCCGACATGGCTCCGAGCACCCAGGGCTCGTCGTTCCAGCGCGTGACGTGGCTGCGCGTGATGGCGTTCTTGACATTGGAGCCGAACATTTTGGCCAGCCAAGTGCGCGCGAAGTCGAGCATGGCGGCCTCGCCTTGGCCGGAAAGCGCGCTGCCGAACGGGCCCGCCACCTCGACCAGATGCAGATCGGTGCCCGACACGCGGCCGAGCAGCGCGGCTGTGCGCTCGTCGGAAGACTGCTCGAACACCAGATCGTCTGGCTGCAGATCGAGTGGATTGCCCGGCATCAGAACCGCGATATGGTCGAAGCTGCCGAGCGCGAGATTGTGCGCGGCCGCCAGCACGCGGCGCGACAGTTCCGGCTTGAACTCGATCTTGCCGGCGGCGAGCACGTTTGTCGAAACCGTCACGATCACCGTGCGTGCGCGCAAGCGGTCCTTGCCGGTACGAATGTCGACGCCGCGGTGGTCCCAATCGATCAGCGTCACCGGCGTGTTGAGCCGCGGCGAAGTGCCAGCGGCAAGCTTGGCGAGCAGCGTGCCGCAGCCCTGCCGGCAGAAATCGGCGACGTCGCGCTCGCCGGCATTGGCGAGATCGTTGGCCGAGACGTCGCCGAGAGCCCGGCCGCAGGTATAGGGCCCGAGGATGAATTCGATGGTCGCGCGCCAATTGCCGAGATCGGCCGGCAGCGCGCGCGCAGCCGCCACGTCGGCCTTGCGGCCGGCCTCGTCGATGGCGCGACGCGAGCGCACCAGCGCGGTAAGGAAATTTTCCAGTTCCGCGTCGCGCGCATTGCGCGGGCCGACGCGCACGCTCTGCCCGCGCGGGGCCGAATAGACTTCGAGCCCGGTTGCCGGCGCCAGCGCGACCAGCGGATTGCTGCCCGGATAGTGCAGCCAGTGCGCGCCGAGATCGAACGGCACGCCGAACAGGCTGGTGTCGGTGATGCAGCGGCCGCCGATGCGCGCGCTCGCCTCGAACAGCGCAACGCGCGCCTTGCCGGCGCGGGCGCGGCGGGCGGCGGCGATGCCGGCGGCGCCGGCGCCGACAACAACAAGGTCGACATCGGCCTCCTGCGCCCCGGCATGGATGGCGGGCGCCGCGACCAGCGCGACGGAACCGGCGAGAAAAGAGCGGCGGCTAAGCCTCGACATGGTATCCGAATGATTGACGTTTGACGCCGCCAGATTGCCCGAACCCGCGTGCGCCCGCAAATTTCATGGTCAAGAATCCGTAACGATGGCGCGCGCGGGATGAACCAAATTGCAATGAGTTTTCGCTAAATTTGCCGCAATGTGAAGACGGCGCGAGGGGACGAAGCGCCGCATGCCGGCGTCAAGAACTGACGCCAAGGGACCGGGCGCTATGGGGTTTATGGTCGACGGGGTCGGGCGGTTCATCGCCCAGTATCTGGAAAAGCCGGCGCCGGGCTACGAGCCCTATACGCCGAGCGACCCGAACTCCTTGCGAGCCACGTTGAAGCCCGGCGACGTGCTGCTGGTCGAAGGCAGCAACCACATTTCCGGCGTCATCAAATATCTCACGCAATCCACTTGGTCGCATGCCGCGCTCTATGTCGGGCCGATCGGCGACCGCGTGACGGTCGAAGGCGAGCCGCTGGTGCTGGTGGAGGCCAATATCGGCCAGGGCGTCATGGCCGCGCCCTTGTCGAAATACGAGCGCTTCCATACCCGGGTCTGCCGGCCCACCAGCCTGACCGCGGACGACTGCGCGCGTGTCTGCGCTTACGCGGCCGAGCGTATCGGCTTCGACTACGACCTCAAGAACATCATCGACCTGTTGCGCTATCTGTTTCCGTTGCCGGTGCCGCAGCGCTGGCGCCGGCGCATGATCGCGCTCGGCTCCGGCCACCCGACGCGCATCATCTGCTCGGCGCTGATCGCGCAGGCCTTCGAGCAGGTGCGCTATCCCATCCTGCCCAAGGTCACGCGCATCGAAAGCGAGGCCGCGCGCCAGGAGATCCTCGAGATCCGCCATTCCTCGCTCTATGCCCCGCGCGACTTCGACATCTCGCCCTATTTCGAGGTGGTCAAGCCGACGCTGGTCAACGGCTTCGACTACAAGGCCATGGCCTGGGCCGACGTCCCGGCGGAAGACGCCGACGTGCTGGTGTCGCTGGTGCCGGCCGACGACGCCCATGTCGCGGCGCTGGAGGCCGAGACCCTGGCGGCGATGCGGTAGGCGCAGTTGCGCTAGAAAAGCTAACCGTCATTCCGGGGCGCGAGCCAACGGGTCCGCGCGAAGCGCGGCCCGATGATAAACTCCGCGCGCGAACCCGGAATCCAGAGCGGCGCTCTCATGCGTGGGCCTGGATTCCGGGCTCCGGCCACCGATCTCGGGTTTACCCGAGATCGGCAAATCATAGTGCCCAAGTCGGCTAAAGCCGACTTGGGGTGGCCGGCCCCGGAATGACGGTAAACTTCACCGCCCTTGCCCAAACCACCCCGCCCGCTTACCTCTTCCCCGCATGATCGACGCCGCCGCCAAAGCGATAGCGCAGATGTTCACGCCCGCCCTGCGCGCCGTGCTGATGAAGGCGGTCGGGCTGGCGCTCATCCTGATCGTCATCATCGGCATCGTGCTGCAGCGCCTGCTGTCGGCGCTGGCCACCAACGGCGCCACCTGGGCCGAGCAGACTTCGGGCTTTGCCTATCACGCGGTGTGGAGCGCGCTCGCCTGGCTGTTGTCGATCATGGCGAGCCTCGGCATCGTCACCGGCGCGCTGTTCCTGATGCCGACCATCACCGCCTTCGTCGGCAGCTTCTTCGTCGATGAGGTCGGTGACAAGGTCGAGCGCGAATATTACCCGGCCGAGCCCGCCGGGCGCGCGCTGCCGTTCTTCCGCGCGCTGATCGAGGGCCTCAAGATCGCGCTGCTGACGCTTCTCGTCTATTTCTGCGCGCTGCCGTTCATATTCTTCGCCGGCCTCGGCGTGATCATCTTGTTTCTGGCGAACTCCTACCTGCTCGGCCGCGAATATTTCGAGCTCGCCGCCATGCGCTTCCGCCCGCCCTTCGAGGCCAAGGCCATGCGCAAGGCGCACTCGGCTTACGTCTTCCTCTGCGGCATGGTGATCGCGGTGTTCGTGTCGATCCCGGTGGTCAACCTGGCGACGCCGATCTTCGCCATGGCTTTCATGGTGCACGTGCACAAGCGCATGAGCGGCAAGCGCGCCGAGCTGATCGAGCCGGTCAGGTAATAGCTCTTTGTCGTCGATGCTGGGCTCGACCTCGACGATTATGCAGACTCGCCGTAGCGATAAACTCAAGCCAATATGTCTGTCGTTTAGCCAGAAATTGGTAGATCAATTTGGCAATAATTTGGGATGAACTCATAATCCTTAAAGAGATCGCCAAAATCGGAGCGAGCCTTATTCGCACCCATAATGCGGAAAGGCGCAAATCCGGGGCGAACATCGGCTCCGAGCGCGATGTACTGCTTTCCCGCGGGCGATACTAAGATCGGCTTTACGCGCGCGACGCCAGTAAAAACCCTAGTTTCGGCGCGCGGCGACGGATACGCGAATATCCTTAATTCCCGCTCGTCTTTGTACATCGGATCTTTATGTGAAGCACAAAACTCGAGCAGGTGACGAAAAAACACAGACTCAGCCATCCAACGATCGACATTTAACTCAATGCGGTTATCTCCTGTAATTTGGAGAATGTCGCGCAAATAGTATTGAGACAATTGCCACGACAAATTTTTGAATTCCGCGCTGCCTGCGTCCACGCCATAACGGACCCCTATAAGATTCAGAAATTCGTAATTCCAAACCGCAGACTCCACGGAGAGTACTCGGCGAATATCGGAATCGCTGTATTGAACGCAGTACCCATCGATTTTGGCGTATAATCTCCACAGCGTCAGAACGCCGCGCGTATTCTCGTCATCATCCAGGCCTTGAGCGAACGAAAATACGTACAGCTGACCATACGGATCAGATTTCTTGCCAAACTCACGAAGCTCTTTCGTAGCTGCCTTCACTGTTGCGTCTAGGTCGAAATCTGCTTTTTTCCGGTCATTCGGCAATTTATGCATTGTGAGACGCATCGCCTCTTTATTCACAACCGACCACGCATAGAAGTATTCGGACGTGTCGTCCAATTGCAGAAAGTTCGTTGCCCAAAACGCGCGTGAACGCAGCATCCCCTCTAAGCCAGCGCCCGTCGTGTAATGGGAAAGAACCATATTCGGCCGCCCTTCGAATCGGCGTAGGTATAATAGCCGTTCCGCGCACGGATTGTAAATCCGCCTTTCAAGTCATCCTTTATATGTACGATTGCGCCGCTTGCAGCCTTCGCGAGCGTTCGGGAATGACAGAAGACTTTTTCAGCTCTTCTGCCTCAAATCGATCACCCGCTTGGCCTTGCCGAGCGAGCGCTCGAGCGTGCCGGGCTTGACCGTGCGCACCGCTGCGGTCACGCCGATCTGCGCCTTGATGTGATGCGCGACATCGCGGTCGCAGGCCGCGAACACGCCGTCGTCCAAATCCGGGCGCCCTTCCACCAGCACGGTGATCTCGTCCAGCCGCTCGATCCGGCGCAATTCGATGACGAAATGCGGCGCCAGCCGCGCGTCCTTGAGCAGGATTTCCTCGATCTGGCTGGGGAACACGTTGACGCCGCGCACGATCATCATGTCGTCGGAGCGCCCGGTCACCTTCTCCATGCGCCGCATCGAGCGCGCGGTGCCGGGCAATAGCCGCGACAGGTCGCGGGTGCGAAAGCGTATAACCGGCATGGCTTCCCGGCTGAGCGTGGTGAACACCAATTCGCCGCGCTCGCCATCCGGCAGCACTTTGCCGGTCGCCGGATCGATCACCTCCGGATAGAAATGATCCTCCCAGATGTGCGGCCCGTCCTTGCTCTCGATGCATTCGCAGGACACGCCCGGTCCGATTACTTCCGACAGGCCGTAAAGATCGATGGCGTGCATGTCGAACACCTCCTCGATCTCGGCGCGCATGGCATTGGACCAGGGCTCGGCGCCGCACATGGCGATCTTGAGCGATGAGCGGCGCGGATCGACGCCTTGCACATGGAACTCGTCGAGGATGGCCAGCAAATAGCTCGGCGTGACGAAGATGACGTCGGGCTTGAAATCCTCGATCAGCTGCACCTGCCGCTCCGTCATGCCCCCCGACACCGGCACCACCGTCATGCCCAGCCGCTCGCCGCCGGCGTGAAAGCCGAGGCCGCCGGTAAAAAGCCCGTAGCCGTAGGAATTCTGCACCAGCATGCCGGGCTGGCAGCCGGCCGCGCGGCTGGAGCGCGCCATCACCTCGGCCCACATGTCGAGATCGCGCTTGCTGTAGCCGACCACGGTCGGCTTGCCGGTGGTGCCCGACGAAGCATGTATGCGGACGACCTGCTCGCGCGGAATGGCGAACATGCCGAAAGGGTAGCTTGCGCGCAGGTCGTCCTTAACGGTGAACGGGAATTTTTGCAGGTCGGCGAGCGATTTGAGGTCGCCGGGATGCACGCCGGCCTTGTCGAACGATTTCTTGTAGTGCGGGACGTTGTTATAGGCGTGGTGAAGCGACCATTTAAGCCGCTCGAGCTGCAGGCCTGCGATCTCGTCGCGCGAGGCGGTTTCGATCGGGTCGAAACCCTCGTGGCGCGGCGTCAGGTTGACGCCTTTGAGTAGCAATCCCGGCATCAGATTTTCCTTTGCGCCGCGTTCCAGTGCTTTTCCAGGTTGGCGATCAGCGCCGGCGAGAAATGGCAATAGGCCTGCTCGCGGCAATAGACCGCCATGTAGCGGCGGAAATCGTCGAGCGGCTCCTCGCCGACGCGCAGCGCGCGCCGGTTGCTGGCGGCGCTGACCACGCCGGAGCCGGTGAAATCCTCGACCACCTGGTCGATCGCCTGCTCCATCTCGCCGGGCGGCACGATTTTGTCGCAGATCATGCGGCCTTCCGGCGTGTCGCAGTCGAGCCGGCGGCCCATCATGATGGCCTGGCGGGCGATGCGCGGGCCGACGAAGCGCGGCAGCCTCAAGTTTGCGGCGCCCGGGATGATGCCCTCCTTGCGCGCCGGCAGCGTCATATAGGCGTCCGCGCCCGCCACCACGTAGTCCATCACCAAGAGATACTGGCAGCCGCCGCCGATGGCGAAGACGTCGAGGCCGGCGATCCAGGGCTTTTCGCGCGTGCCGCCATAGACCTCGTCGGGGCTGACACCGCTCATGGCCAGCCCGCGCAGGATCTTGTTGACGATGCCCATGTCGCGGCGGATGTACCAGAGATAAGGGATTTTCCCCATGTAGAGATGGGTGAGGTTGATGCCGGCGGAGAAAACCTTGCGGCCGGCATATTTCGGGTGCTCGACCACGTCGCCGCGCAGCACGCAGATTTGACTCAAGGGATCGAGCAGCGCGATGTCGGCGGCCGTCTCGGTTTCGTTGATGGTGTCTTCGTCCTCGGCGTTGAGGAAACGCGGGTTCTTGACCGTCACCACCGCCGACTTGCCGCGGCGCTCCACGCGCGCCGGGCCGAAATCGACCACGCCGTTCTTGATGAACTCTGGCGTGCGCTCGACCGCTTCCATTTTCGGCAGCAGCATGGCTTGGCAAAGATGCGTGCCGGTGTCGGGCAGCGCCAGCGCCTGCGCCAGGAAAATGCCCTGATCGACCTCGACGCCGTCCTTCTCGCTCTGCATCGAGCCGCTCTCGGCGTCGACCTGCTTGCGCGTCGGGGTCAGGCCGGGGACAAGCTTGGCGGCGTCGTAGACTAGCTCGTCCACGCGCACGAAGGCGCCGAGATTCTTGGTCAGCTTGCGGTAGACGGCGTCGGCGTGGCGGACGAGGAACCGTTCGCGGGCGTCGCGGCAACGGAAAAGAATGATATCCGCCGCCAATTGCTGCGCGGCGGTGCGCTTCGGTTTCTTCGGCAGCTTGGCCAGGAAATCGGCACCGCTGCGCCAATAGCGGGTGGCCGCGGCGGCGTCGCTTTTGAAATTGCGGCCGAACCTGAGCGGCGACTTCAGCCAGGCCGCGCCGGGCTTTGGCGGCAGACCCGCGTTACCGAAAATCACCTTGGGATCGGATTGATCGACGCGCTTGGCGCTGGCTGAGCCTTCCATGATACGCACTCCCTAGAACGCGGTTATTTTTGTACGAGCGTTTTGCCCGGCCATTGGCACAAATCCGCGATGATGCACACATCGCACCGCGGCTTGCGCGCCACGCAAGTGTAGCGCCCGTGCAGAATAAGCCAATGATGCGCGTGCGATTTATATTTCGCCGGCACCGCCGCTTCCAGTTTCTGCTCCACCTCCAGCGGCGTCTTGCCGGGCGCCAGGCCGGTGCGGTTGCCGACGCGGAAAATATGCGTGTCGACCGCGATGGTCGGCTCGCCGAAGGCGATGTTGAGCACCACGTTCGCCGTCTTGCGCCCGACGCCGGGCAGCGCCTCCAGCGCCTCGCGCGTGCGCGGCACCTCGCCGCCGTGCTCGGCCACCAGCCGGCGCGACAGCTCGACCACGTTCTTGGCCTTGGTACGGAACAGCCCGATGGTCTTGATCAGGTCGCGCACCTTGTCCTCGCCGAGCGCGACCATCTTTTCCGGCGTGTCGGCGGCTGCGAACAGCGCGGGCGTCGCCTTGTTGACGCCGGCGTCGGTCGCCTGCGCCGACAGCACCACCGCCACCAGCAGCGTGAACGGGTTGATGTGGGCGCAATTCGCTCTTGGGGTCGGGATTGGCGGCCTGGAAGCGGCGGAACGCCTCTTCGATCTGCGCATGGGTCCATGGCGGCGACGTCGCGATGGCGGCCTTCACATCCGCCTTGGCCGCGCGCGCGGGCGCTTGAACTTGGGCTTGCGCGGTGTCGCCGGCTTTTTGCGGGCGGAGGGCTTGCGTACCGCCCGTTTGCGCTTCGGTTTTTTCGCCATGATTTCGGGTATACTGACAGCCATGACCGCCGACAACGCCAACGACCTGGAGCCCACGATCTTTTCCGCGGTGATCACGCCGCACCGCTCGCTCGGCCGCGTCGGCTTCTGGATCCTGATCGGCGGCTACGGCCTCGTCAGCTTTATCGCCGGTCTCGCTTTCCTGCTGATGGGCGCCTGGCCGGTATTCGGTTTCTTCGGGCTCGACGTGCTGCTGTTGTACTGGGCGTTCAAGCTCAACTACCGCCACGCCGCCGCCTATGAGGAAGTCAAGGTGACGCCGGCAGCCCTCACCGTGCGCAAAGTGAGCCATCGCGGCATCGCGCGCGAATGGGTGCTCAACCCGCTCTGGGTCAAGCTCGAAAAGCAAAGCCACGAGGAATTCGGCATCGAGCGGCTGTTTCTGGTGTCGCGCGGCAAACAATTGGCGATCGCCAGCTTCCTCGGCCCCGACGAGAAGGCGAGCTTCGCCAAGGCGCTGGGCGCGGCCTTAGGCGAGGCCAAGCGCGGCGTGACAATGACGGTTGTTCCTTAATCGGCCTCATGCTGAGGAGCGCCCGTAGGGCGCGTCTCGAAGCATGGAGCCGCCCCCATCCTTCGAGACGGGCGCGTTCCGCGCCCTCCTCAGGATGAGGGCGGAAGACCAGAAATCGGGTGGCCCGCTCGGGGGTCCTGGCCTAGATAGCGGACATGACCATGACAGCCATGACCCAAGGCCAACCCGCGCTGCCCGGCGCTTTCGGTACCCTGAGCCCACTCTCCACCGCGGCGGCCGATTACGACGTGGTGCGCCGCGCCATCGCCCATATCCGCGGGCATTGGCGCGCGCAGCCGGAGATCGATCAGGTAGCGCATGCCGCCGGCGTGTCAGCCACCGACCTGCATCACCTGTTCCGCCGCTGGTGCGGGCTGACGCCGAAAGCCTTCCTGCAGGCGATCACGCTGCACCACGCGCGCGAATTGCTGCGCGCTTCGGCGAGCGTGCTCGACACCGCCTATGAGGTCGGCCTGTCCGGTCCCGGCCGGCTGCACGACCTGTTCGTCACGCACGAATCGATGTCGCCGGGCGAATGGAAGGCGGGCGGCGAAGGCCTGACCATGACCTACGGCTACCACCCCTGCCCGTTCGGCATGGCGCTGGTGATGACGACGCCGCGCGGGCTCGCCGGTCTCGCGCTCGCCGACGCCGGCAAGGAGCGCGCCGCGCTGCGCGACATGAAAGCGCGCTGGCCGAAGGCGAAATACGTCGAGGACTTCGCGGCCACCGCGCCGACCGCGCGCCGCATCTTCGACGCCGCGCTCTGGCGCGAGGACCAACCCTTACGCGTCGTGCTCATCGGCACGGACTTCGAAGTGCGCGTGTGGGAGAAGCTGCTGCAAGTGCCGATGGGCAAGCTCACCACCTATTCGGATCTCGCGGCACGCGCCGGCGCGCCCAAGGCCGCGCGCGCGGTCGGCGCCGCGGTCGGCAAGAACCCGATCTGCTTCGTGGTGCCGTGCCATCGCGTCATCGGCAAGAGCGGCGAGCTCACCGGCTATCACTGGGGCCTGACGCGCAAGCGCGCCATGCTCGGCTGGGAAGCCGGCATGGTGGCGGCGGCGTAAGTCTCACGCCGGCCAGACCGGCGCGTGCGTGCCGAGCGGCACCGACGGGCGCACCCAGCGCGGCGGCGTTTCCGACAATGTCGCGGCGTGCCGCACCGCCGACAGGCGGCCGAAACCCGAATCGCTTTCCTCCAGGCAATCGAGCACGTCGTCGCGCGCCGGGTCCTTGCAGCGCAAGCCGTCGATGCGGCCGAGCGAGCGCAGCCAATAGCCGGTCTGCGCCAGCGAGGCGCGCACGTGCCAACTGCCGCCCGCGGCCGCCCGCCGCAATAGCGCGCTCATCGCGCCATAGGCCAAGAGATAGCCGGTGGCGTGGTCGAGCACCTGCGCCGGCAGCGGCTTCGGGCCGGCGATGCCGGCGGCTTCCGCCTCGGCGGCGTTGAAGCCGCTCGCCGTCTGCACCAGCAAATCGTAGCCGCGCCGGCTGGCCCAAGGGCCGTCATGGCCGTAAGCGCAAAGCGAGACGTAAACGATGCCCGGCCGGATGCGACGCCGCGTCCTGCGGGCCGAAGCCGAGCGCGGCGAGACCGCCCGGCCGGTAGCCCTGCACGATCACATCCGCTTCGCGCAGCAGCGCTTCGAATGCTTTTCGTCCCGCGCCCTCGTGCAAATCGATATGCGTCGACAGCTTGCCGCGGCCGGTATCGATCGCCAGCCATGGGATCGCGGGCAGCTTGGGCGAAGTCACCAGCATGACGTCGGCGCCGTGCGCGGCCAGCGTCAGGCCGCACACCGGCCCGGCGATGATGCGCGTGAGATCGAGCACCTTGATATTGGCGAGCGGGCGATTTCCCTGCGGCCATTTGGCCGCCGGCGCATCGCCGATGCGCTCGATGGACATCAGCGGCAGCCGGCCGACCGCCGCGCCCTGCGGGTGGGCGTCCCATTCCGCGAAGCTGCGCATCGCGGTCACCACCAGGCCGGCCTGCGCGCAAGTCTCCTCGAAGTCGAACGCCTTCCAGCCGCGCAACGCCTGCGCCACCGCCGCCTTGTCGTACGCGCATTGCAGGATCGCCAGTACGCCGTCGCGATGATGCGGAAAATTCGTGTGCAGGCGCACCCAGCGCCCGTCGCCGCATTGGTAGGTGCCCGCGATCTTGTCCCAGCGCTCGGGCGACGTCTTGCCGTCGACGGCGAGATAGCGCTCGCTGCGGCCGGCGATCCCTGCCGCGCGCATGGAGACGTCGATGCGTTGGGTGCGGCCGGTGCGCGCGCGCCAGATTTCCGCGGCGGCGAGCGCGGAAGCAGCGACGCTCGCCTGCACCGCGGTGCCGACCGCAAACGAGGAGGGCAGAACCGGCTCGGCGCCGGTCAAATCGATATTGGCGAGCGCGGCGCGATCTTGGCCGCAATCGGCCCAGAGCTTGGCCAGCGCGTCGCGCGGCTGGGTCACGCGGCGAGATCGAGCTTGGACGCCACCGTCGAATCGGCATTGAGCCGGTAGATCATCGGCACGCCGGTGGCGATGTTGAGCTTGGTAATGCTCTCGGTGGTATGCTTGTCGAGCACCATGACCAGCGCGCGCAGCGAATTGCCGTGCGCCGAGACCAGCACGCGCTCGCCGCGCAGCACGGCGGGGAGCATTTCCTGGATGTAATAGGGCAATACACGCGCCGCGGTGTCGCGCAAAGATTCGCCGCCGGGCGGCGCCACGTCGTAGGAGCGCCGCCAGATATGCACCTGCTCGGGGCCCCATTTCTTGCGGGCGTCGTCCTTGTTCAAGCCCGACAGATCGCCGTAGTCGCGCTCGTTGAGCGCCTGGTCCTTGAATTGCGGGATATCGGTCTGGCCGAGCTCTTCCAGCATGATGTCGAGCGTACGCTGGGCGCGGATCAGCACCGAGGTGAAGGCGACGTCGAATTTGAGCCCCTGCGCCTTCAGCAGACGCCCGGCCTCGTGCGCCTCCTTGACCCCCTGCTCGGTCAGGTCGACGTCGCGCCAGCCGGTGAACAGGTTCTTCTTGTTCCAGTCGCTCTCGCCGTGGCGCACGAGCACAAGCAGGCGGTCGCTCATGAGGAAGGCCCTCTATTCCGGATCGGTGCCCCGCATATAGCCTTGCTTGCGCGCCGATTCCAGCCGGGACACGTTTCGTGGCAGGATGGCGGCCCGTGAGGGAGGGTTTCATGGCCGACGCGGCAGGCGAGGGCTTCCAGGCGCTTTGGCCGACCGTTTTCCTGCGCCGTACGCTGCCGGGGGCCGAGGTCGCCAACCAGGCGCTGGCCGCGCATATCCTCGAGCTCGACGAGCGCAAGGCCGATCTGACCACCGACTATCTCGGCGGTAATTTCCTGCTCGACCAGCATCCGGCGGTGGCCTGGCTGCGCGATTGCATCAACCGCACGGTGGCCGCCTATTTCGCCGAGCTCGGCATGAAATTCGGCATCGACTGGTCGCTGCATGGCTGGCCCAACGTCAACCGGTTGGGCGATTACCACGACCCGCACAATCACCCGCATTGCTACCTGTCGGGCACCTATTACGTGCGTGTGCCGACCGACCGCGCGCCGCTCAAGACGCGCAAGGACGCGCGGCCCGGCGCCATCAGCTTCTACGATCCGCGCGGGCCGGCGGTGAACATGAACGCCATCCGCGGCGATCCTTACGTCAATCCGGAGCACACCGTGATGCCGGCGCCCGGCGATATTCTATTGTGGCCGGCGTTCCTGATGCATTTCGTGCATCCCAACCTGAGCGAGACCCCGCGCATCAGCATCAGCTTCAACGTGATGCTGAAGTGGTCGGACGAATACGTGCCGGCGCAGAATTAGGACATGTGTCATTCCGGGACGGCGCGCAGCGCCGAACCCGGAATCCAGATGCAAACTCAGTGCTTGTTTCTGGATTCCGGGTTCGCGCACTTCGTGCGCGCCCCGGAATGACGGAAACTAAAAATCCTTCAGCCCCAGCACGTCCATCATCGAATAGAGCCCCGGCTTCTGCGCGCGCGCCCAAAGCGCGGCATGCAGCGCGCCGCGCGCGAAGATCATGCGGTCGCCGGCCTTGTGCACGAGCTCGAGCCGCTCGGCCGGACCGGCGAAGATCACGCTGTGCTCGCCCACCACGCTGCCGCCGCGCAGCGTGGCAAAGCCGATATCGCCCGCCTTGCGCGCGCCGGTATGGCCCTCGCGGCTCATCACCTTGTGGCGGTCGAAATCGATGCCGCGGCCGTCCGCCGCCGCGCGCCCGAGCAGCAGCGCGGTGCCGGACGGCGCATCGACTTTCTGGTTGTGATGCATTTCCAGGATTTCGATGTCGAAGGCGGCATCGAGCGTCTTGGCGACGCGCCTGGTCAGCGCCGCCAACAGATTGACGCCGAGGCTCATATTGCCGGACTTGACGATCACCGCCTGCTTGGCGGCTTCCTTGATCTTGGCCTCGTCGGCCGCGCTTAAACCCGTGGTGCCGATGACGTGGACCTTGCCGGCCTTGGCCGCCAGTTCGGCGTAGCCGACGGTCGCCACCGGCGCGGTGAAATCGAGGATGCCGTCGGCCTTGGCCATGAGCGCGGCCGCGTCGCTCGAGAGCTTGACGCCGTTCTCCGGCGTGCCGGCGAGCGTACCGGCGTCCCAGCCGATCAGCGGCGAGCGCGCGTCTTCCAGCGCGCCGGCCAGCGCAAAGCCCTTGGCTTCCGTGATCGCCTTGACCAGCGTGCGCCCCATGCGCCCGCCGGCCCCCGCCACGATCAAGCGCATCTCGGCCATCGCCGTGCTCCAAAACAATGCGCCGGGTATAGCCGGCCCGGACCGGCAAAGGAAGCCGCTCCCGGCGCCTGCGCGGGCGGCGACGCTAGAGCGAATTCGTTTCAGATTGAATCAAGCTTCGCAGCGGGCTCACTTCACCTCTCCCATTGGGAGAGGTCGGACCGCGAAGCGGTCCGGGTGAGGGGTTACGGACCAAAGTGAGTCAGTTGCCCCCTCACCCCAACCCTCTCCCCAATGGGGAGAGGGAGCGCGCCGTGCCTGCCGGATCGCTTCAGCCGAATACGATCACGCTCTAGCGGGCCGCGACGATCGTATCGAAAATGATCGCGCGCGCGGCCATGCCGCCATCCGCCCGCGCCTGGCAGAATTCGGCCAAAGCGGCGCGCGCTTCGACCAAGCGGTCCTCCGGGATCAGGTTCCAGACGCTCACCGATTGCAGCTGCATGCAAAGCTCGGGCGGCGTGGCGGTCTGCTGCTCGCGTTCGCTATGCTCGTCCAAAATGCGCAGCCCGTGCGCGCGCAGATCGCGCTTGGGGTCGTAGCCCTTGCGGTGATCGGGCAGCTCGCCGCCGCCGAAGCGCGCCACCAGCTTGCGGAAGTCCTCGTAGAGCGTATCGCCGCCCTTGATGTTGACGATGGCGATGCGTCCGTCGGGCTGCAGCACGCGCGTCATCTCCGGCACGGCGCGCGCGGGCTCGAACCAGTGATAACCGCAGAAGCTGGTGACCGCGTCGAAGCTGGCGTCCCTGAACGGAAGCGCCTCGGCGCGTCCGATCGCATAGCGGATGCTCGCGCCGCCGCGCTCGGTGGCGTAGCGCAGCATCAGCGGGTCGATGTCGCAGCCGACCACCTGCAAGCCGCCGGCCGCCAGCTGGCGGCTGGAAATGCCGGTGCCGCAGGCAAGATCGAGCACCAACGGGTTTGCGCCGGCGAGCTGGCCGACGACATAGTCAACGGTCGCGCGCGGAAAGCCGCGGCGCCCCGCGTCATAGGCGGCGCTTATCCGGCCGAACCGCCCATAAACCTGGGGCGCGCCGGCTGGCGCGGGACTAGGGCTGTGGGCCGTCATAGCCTTCGATGACGATGATGTCGGCCACGGAATGCGGCAGCCGCACTTTGACGTTGGCCTGGTATTCCGGCGAATTGTAGCAGGCGAGCGCGGTGGCGTAGTCGGGAAATTCGATCACCACGTTGCGCGAGCGCGCCGTGCCTTCCGGGCATTCGAACTTGCCGGCGCGCACCACGAACTTGGCGCCGTATTTCTTGAAGATCGGGCCGTTGGCCAGCGCATAGGGCTTGTAGCCCTCCTCGTTGTCCACGTCGACGCGGCCGACCCAGTAACCTTTCGCCATTTCATTCCTCCTTAGTTATTTGCCCGCGGCCTGCTCGATCTCGGCAATAATCGCATCCGCGGCTTTTTTCGGATCGGGTGCCTCGGTGACCGGACGGCCGACCACCAGATAATCGGCGCCGGAGCGGATGGCGCGCGCCGGGCCCATCACGCGCTTCTGGTCGCCGGTCGCGCTGCCCATGGGCCGGATGCCGGGCGTGACCAGCACCATGGCGGGGCCGATGATCTTGCGCAGGTTTGTGGCCTCCTCGGCCGAGCAGACCAGGCCGTCGATGCCGGTGTCGCGCGCCTGCTGCGCGCGCGCCGCCGCCAGCTCCGCCACGCTCATGTCGTAGCCGGCGGCGGCCAGATCGGCGTCGTCATAGGAAGTGAGCACGGTGACGGCGAGAATGCGCAAGGTCGAGCCGCGCTTGCCCTCGACCGCCGCCTTCATGGTCTGCGGAAAGCCGTGCACGGTGAGAAAAGTGGCGCCCATCTGCGCCACGCTCTCGACGCCCTTCTGCACCGTGTTGCCGATGTCGTGCAGCTTGAGGTCGAGGAACACCTGCTTGCCGGCGGCGATCAGCCCGGCCGCGAACGGCAGGCCGCCGGCAAAGGCAAGCTGAAAGCCGACCTTGTAGAACAGCACGGATTCGCCCAGCCGCCCCACCATGTCCTCGGCCTCTTTGACCGAGGGCAGGTCGAGGGCGACGATCAATCTCTCGCGCGCGTCCAACCGCAAAGCCTTCTCCTCACATCAACAGCCGCGCCATATCCACCAGCCGCTGCAGCTCGGCGCGCAGCAGATTGGCGGTGCCGAGATCGGCGATCTCGTCGTTTTCGTCGAAGGCCTGCACGGCGTTCGGGATCGAGACTTGTTCGGGAATAACGAACGCGCCGCAGCCGAGCTCGAGAATTTGGCGCAGCGCCATCAGCGAGCGCAAGCCGCCGGCGCGGCCGGGCGAGGCCGAGGCAATGGCGAACACCCGGCCCTTGAAGGCGGCGTAAGTGGGATCGCCTCGCTCGCGCACGCGCGAGACCCAGTCGATGGCGTTCTTCAAGAGCGGCGTCACCGAGGCCGAATATTCGGGACTCGTGATGAACACGCCGTCATGCGCCATGATCATCTGCTTGAGCGCCAGCGCGTTGGCCGGCTGGCCGTGGCGCGAGTCGAGATCGGCGTCGTAGATCGGCAGCTCGTAGTCCACCAGCGATATGCGCGTGACGTCGGCGTCGATCAGCGTCAGTTCCTTGGCCGCCAGCGCCGCCAGCTTGACGTTGTGCGAGCCGGTGCGGTTGGAGCCGGGCAGGACGAGGATTTTCGGAATGGCCATCGGCGGCTCTCCAGGCGCACGTGCCTTCAATAACACGCAGCCTAACCGCCGTCATGGCCGGGTTTGCCCCGGCCATCCATCGAAATTTCATTGCGAAGGATGATGGATGCGCGGGTCAAGCCCGCGCATGACAATCTCAAGCCCCGCGATAGACCCAGACGCGCGCCGGCGGCACGTTCATCCAGATCAGCTCGGAGGCCTCCGCCGTGATGCCGGTGAGCGCCTTCGGGATCGGCGTCACCATGGCGTAGGTGAACTGCACGAAGGGCGCGCCCGGCGCCAACAGCGCCATGGCATCGGAGATCAGCCGCAGCCGCGTGCGTACCGGCTTGGTGACCAGCGGCAGCCCGGACACGATGGCCGAGGCCGGCTCCTTCACATAGGTCTCAAGCAGGCGGCGCAGCCGGTAGGCGTCGCCCTGCACCACGGTGGCCGCCGGATAGCGCGTGCGCAGCAGGCGGCAAAAATCGGGATTGAATTCGACCAGCACCAGCCGCGCCGGATCGACGCCGTGCTGCACCAGCGCCTCGGTCACCGGACCGGTGCCGGGACCGAGCTCGATCACCGGGCCGGTCGCTGTCGCATCGACATAGCGCGCCATGGTGCGCGCGAGCGCCTTGCTCGACGGCATGACCGCGCCGGTCGACAGCGGCTTTTCGATCCATGACCGGATGAACTGCATCTCGTCGTCGAGACGCAGGGGCTTCTTGGCAACGCGGACGAGGGACTGTGGAGGCATTTGCTGCGGGGTCACGCGTGCTGGCGGCAGGGCTTACGCCATGCCTAATAATTCACCGGTATAGGTCGGCGGGCGGGGGGTCAAGATGGTCACTCGGTATGGCTGCCGCGATTTCCCAGGCCATCAAGAAACTCCTTGACTCGGCTGAAGAAACCGGCGGATTCCGGCTGGGTATGGTCGGACGACAGGCTATCGAATTCGGCCAGCAGCTCGCGCTGCTTTTTGGTCAGGTTTTGCGGCGTTTCCACCATAACTTGAACGTACATGTCGCCGGTTTGTTTCGACCGCAGCACCGGCATGCCCTTGGTGGCCAGGCGGAAGCGGCGGCCGGTCTGCGTGCCGGCGGGAACCTTGACCCGCACCTTGCTGCCGTCGATCGCCGGTACCTCGAACTCGCCGCCGAGCGCCGCCGAAACCATCGAGATCGGCACCCGGCAATGCAGGTCGGCGCCGTCGCGCTGGAAAAACTCGTGCGGCTCGAGCGACAGGAAAATATAGAGATCGCCCGCAGGTCCCCCGCGCAGGCCCGCCTCGCCTTCGCCGGCCAGCCGGATGCGGGTGCCGTCCTCGACGCCGGGCGGGATGTTCACCGACAGATTGCGCTCGCGCATGACCCGTCCGGCGCCGGAGCAGCTTGGACAGGGATCGTCGATCACCTGGCCGCGGCCCTGGCAGGTCGGGCAGGTGCGCTCGAGCGTGAAGAAGCCTTGCGCGTGGCGGATCTTGCCGGCGCCGCCGCACGTGGCACAAGCCTTCGGCTTGGTGCCGGCCTTGGCGCCTGTCCCTGAGCAGACCTCGCAGGTGACCGAAGTTGGAATGTGGATTTGCGCGGTCTTGCCGGAGAAAGCCTCGTAGAGGTTGATCTCCATGTTGTAGCGCAGGTCGGAGCCGCGCTCGCGGCCGGAGGCGCGGCCGCGCGCCGTGCCCATGCCGAATATGCCTTCAAAGATATCGGCGAAGGTCGAGCCGAAATCGGCGCCGAAGCCGTGCGCGCCGCCCGGGCCGCCATGCTCGAAGGCGGCGTGGCCGAAACGGTCATAGGCGGCGCGCTTGTCGCCGTCCTTCAAGACGTCATAGGCCTCGTTGATTTCCTTGAACTTGTGCTCGCACTCGCTGTCGCCCGGATTGCGGTCCGGATGATGCTGCATGGCGAGCTTGCGGAACGAGGTCTTGAGCTCGACCTCGGTGCAGGTGCGCGTGACGCCCAGGACTTCGTAGTAGTCGCGTTTGGACATGCAGGCTTCCCGCCCCTAATTCGCTAAGCCGCTATCCGCAAACTGCCACCCCCGGGTATCGCCCGGGGGTGGCACGATTGGGAACGGCCTGCGCACGGAACACGTGCTCCCGCGTCAGGCGGACTTCTTGTTGTTCTTGTCGTCGTCGACTTCGGTGAACTCGGCGTCGACCACGTCTTCCTTTTTGGCCTCTTCGGCGCCGGCCTCGCCGCCGGGAGCGTTTTGCGCTTCCTGCTGCTGCTTGTACATCGCCTCGCCGAGCTTCATGGAAGCCTGCGCCAGCGTGTTGGCCTTGGCCTGGATGGCGTCGGCGTCGTCGCCTTTCAGCGCTTCCTTGAGATCCGCCATGGCGTTCTCGATGGCGTTGCGCTCGGTCTCGCTGACCTTGGAGCCGTGCTCGGCGAGCGCCTTCTCGGTCGAGTGCACCAAGGCTTCGGCGTGGTTCTTGGCCTCGACCGCGGCCTTGCGCTTCTTGTCCTCGTCGGCGTGAGCTTCCGCGTCCTTCACCATCTTCTCGATGTCGGATTCGGACAGGCCGCCCGAGGCCTGGATGCGGATCTGCTGCTCTTTGCCGGTGGCCTTGTCCTTGGCCGACACGTTGACGATGCCGTTGGCGTCGATGTCGAAGGCGACCTCGACCTGCGGCACGCCGCGCGGCGCCGGCGGGATGCCGACCAGGTCGAACTGGCCGAGGATCTTGTTGTCGGCCGCCATCTCACGCTCGCCCTGGAAGACCCGGATGGTCACCGCGTTCTGGTTATCCTCGGCGGTGGAGAACACCTGGCTCTTCTTGGTCGGGATGGTGGTGTTGCGGTCGATGATACGGGTGAACACACCGCCCAGCGTCTCGATGCCGAGCGACAGCGGCGTCACGTCGAGCAGCAGCACGTCCTTGACGTCGCCTTGCAGCACGCCGGCCTGGATGGCGGCGCCGATGGCGACCACCTCGTCCGGGTTGACGCCCTTGTGCGGCTCCTTGCCGAAGAACTGCTTCACGACTTCCTGCACCTTCGGCATGCGTGTCATGCCGCCGACCAGGACCACCTCGTTGATCTCGCCGGCCGAGATGCCGGCGTCCTTAAGCGCCTTGCGGCAGGGCTCGACGGTTTTCTGGATGAGGTCGTCGACCAGCGCCTCGAACTTGGCGCGGGTGAGCTTCATGGTGAGATGTTTCGGACCGGCCGCATCCGCAGTGATGAACGGCAGGTTGATTTCGGTCTGCGTGGTGGATGACAGCTCGATCTTGGCCTTCTCGGCGGATTCCTTCAGCCGCTGCAGCGCGAGCTTGTCGCGGCGCAGATCGATGCCCTGCTCCTTCTGGAACTCGTCGGCCAGATAGCTGACCAGCCGCATGTCGAAGTCTTCGCCGCCCAGGAAGGTGTCGCCGTTGGTCGACTTCACCTCGAACACGCCGTCGCCGATTTCCAAGATCGAAACGTCGAAGGTGCCGCCGCCGAGGTCGTAGACCGCGATGGTGCCGCCCTTCTGCTTGTCGAGCCCATAGGCGAGCGCGGCCGCGGTCGGCTCGTTGATGATGCGCAGCACTTCCAGGCCGGCGATCTTGCCGGCGTCCTTGGTGGCCTGACGTTGCGCGTCGTTGAAATAGGCCGGAACGGTGATGACCGCCTGCTCGACCTTCTGGCCGAGATAGGCTTCCGCCGTCTCCTTCATCTTTTGCAGGATGAAGGCGGAGATCTGCGAAGGCGAATACTGCTTGCCTTCCTCCTCGACCCAGGCGTCGCCGTTGCCGGCCTTGGAGATCTTGTAGGGGACGAGTTTCTTGTCTTTCTCCACCATCGGGTCGTCGTAGCGCCGGCCGATCAGGCGCTTGACCGCGAAGATGGTCTTTTCCGGATTGGTGACCGCCTGGCGCTTGGCCGGCTGGCCGACGAGACGCTCGCCGTCGTCGGTGAAGGCGACGATCGAAGGCGTGGTACGCATGCCTTCGGCGTTCTCGATGACTTTCGGATTCTTGCCTTCCATGACGGCAACGCACGAATTCGTGGTGCCGAGGTCGATGCCGATGACCTTGCCCATGGTTGTTCCTCTCAATTTGCGGCAGGCCGGCCGGGCCGCTTGGCGCCCGATGGGACAAGTCGGCGGCTCATCCGCAGACCCCCTGATCCAGCCCCCTGGATACGCGATTCACCGCCGTTTCGCGGCTTATGGCTCATATAGGAGGGCCCCCGGGACCCGCAAGCCAGGGGGCCGCGAAATCGCCCTTCTCGGGCGGCTCCGGCCTGCCGGCGCGGTTAATCTTTCCATTGCGGCGGGCGGGCGAAGCCGGTTAGGCAGACCCGGGGGAAAACCGGTTACGCGCAAGCAGTCAGGACCCCATGCTCCGTGCCTTGTTGGTTCTTTTCGTTGCGGCCTGGGCCGGCCTGCTCGTGCCCGCCCACGCCGCCGCACCGGCCTTTCCCGCCGGCTCGCGCATCGGGCTGGTGCTGCCGCCGGGCGACCTCAAGCCCAGCACGCAGTTCTCGGGCTTCGAGGACAGCGCGCGCAAGGTCACCATCACCATCCTCGACCTGCCCGGCCCCGCCTATGAGGCGATCGAACAGTCCGCCTTCGCCAAGAAGATCAAAGGACTGACGATCGACAAGCGCGAGCTGTTCTCCTTCGCCGGCGGCATCGGCTATCTCGTCACCGGCGGCGCCAAAGTCGACGGCCAGGACGTGCAAGCCTGGTACCTGCTCGCCAATACGATGACGCGCGAGACCGGCCGCGTCGCCATCTTCATCCGCGTCCATGTGCCGGAGGCCGCGCGCGCGGCCTATCCGGACGCCGCGATCCGCGCCGCGCTGCGCAGCGTCACCTTCCGCATTCCGCGGGCCGACGAGCTGGTCAACCGGTTGCCGTTCAAGCTCGGCGAGCTGGCCGGCTTTCGGGTCATGCGGGTGGTGCCGCCCGCCATGGCGGTGTTGATCGACGGGCCGACCAATGACCCGATCCATCATCCCTACATGGTGGTCTCGGTCGGCCGCGGCGGGCCGCGCGAGCCCGCGGCGCAAACGCGCTTCGCCCGCGATCTGCTGGCGACGGCGCCGGTTCACGTCGGCGCCATCACCTCGGCGGAATCGATACGCATCCGCGGCGTGCCGGTCTACGAGATCAGGGCGAACGCCAAGGGACCCGACGGCGCGCCGCTCGCGCTGGTGCAATGGGTGCGCTTCGGCGGCAACGGCTTTCTGCGCATCGTCGGCGTCGTCCATAAGGACAATTGGGATAGTCTATTCACGCGCTTCCGCGCCGTGCGCGACGGTGTCGACCCGCGCTAGAACTTAAGCGTGCTGCGGATGCCGGCGAGAAAGGCGTGGCCGATAGGCTGCGTCGGATCGTCCGGATTCTGTCCGCCGCTCGGACGCCGAATGTATTGCACGTCCGGCTGCACGATCCACCAGGGCGCGATCTGCCAAGCGTAGTTTGCCTCGAACACCACTTCCGCGTCGCGCACCGCGTAAGGCGGCCCGGCGATCGCGAGATTGTCGCGGTCGAGCGCCACCGCGTCATGGCTGATCTTGGCGTAGGCCACGCCGAAGGTGAGCGCATCGTCGGGTCGGCCAGGTAGCGGACCTTTGATGCCGACGCCGCCGTCGACGTAATAGGACAGCAGATTGCGGTCGGACGGTGAAGTGCCGCCGCGCACGAACAGGTTCACGCTGCTCGCCTTGCCGCGCCAGACCATCTGGTCGGCCACGCCGTAGATCCCCCAATTGCCGCGATGCATGATCGGGTCCGGCATCGACGGATCGGCGCGCGTGAGCGGCGCGCCGCCCGGGCCGTAACCGAAATGCTGATCGGCGAAATCCGCCGTCGCGTACCAGCCGCCAAGCTTGTAGACGCCGGGCAGGCCCATGGCGTGCTTGCCCTGGTTCACCGCGTATTGCACCTCGCCGATGAACAGCGCGCCGCCGTCGAGACCGAAGCCGGCGGTGCCATAGCGGTTGCACTTCTGTGGATCGTCGTCGTCGCCGCCGCAGTTCGGACCGGCCGGATCGCCGGAGAACACCGCACCCAGTACCGCGACATCGTCGCTCGGCATAAGCTTGAGCCGCACGCCCGGTGTGGCCAGCGGATAGGCCGGGCCCCCGCGCAGCATGTTGGCGGCCAGATTGCCGCCCCAGCCGAAAGTGCCGTTGATCAGGGTGCCGGCGGTATCGCTCCAGAAGAATTCGGAATCGGCGGCGAGTTGGCCGATGCGCAGCCAGGCCACATTGCCGAAGCTCTGCTCAAACCAGGCGGTGAACAGCCGCGTGGTCTGCAGCGCGTCGATGCTGCTGGGCGCCGCGATGCTGCCGGTGGCTTCGGTGATGCCGCCCTTGGTGTTCTGGATCTGAAAGACGCTGACGTGGGTCTTGGCGCCGGTCCAGCCGATCAGCTTTTGCAGGTCGGTGTCGGTGGCGAATTCCAGCAGGCCGGTATAGACGCTGCGGCGGTTGACGCCGCCCGACAGCAGCGAAAGCACCTCGCCGGTGTAGGTGATATTGACGTCAATACCGGCGTTCGACAACGAAGTGCGCGCGCCGCCCCAATCGCCCGTCAGCGTTGCCTGCTCCCAGATCGACTTGGGCGGTTCCTTGGCCTGCGCCGCGGACGCGCCGAGCGCCACCGCGAGGACCAAGACCGACTGTCGCCAACCCAATACGCCACGCCCTACACCGCCCCGCATACCCCACGCCCTCGCGTCCAATGTAATGTTCTACCATCACGATGATTCAGATAGAGCACTCATCTCGCCAGCTTGGCGAGTTGGTTGAGCGCCGCGAAATGCGCCTGCCGCACCGCCGGATTGAACAAGGACCAGGCCTCGGCCAGCTTGAGATCGGTGGCCGCCGCCGCCAGCTGGCCGCGGTAATCGGCATAAGCCTGCGCGGCGCCGGCGAAATCGCCGCCGTCCGCCGCCATGGCGATACGCCGCAACATCAGCACCATGTTCTTGGCCGCCCCGCTCGCGCTCCGCCGCTCGGCCAGGCCGCCGCCCACGCTGGTGTCTTTGGCCGCCGGAAAGCTCTCGCCCAATTCGCGCCATTCGCCGCCGACGGCATCGACCGTCAAGTTGATCACTTCCTTGTTGCGCTCGGGAATCGCCCGGTCCAGCACGCTGACGAATTGCGCGATCTCGTCGAGCATGGCCTGCACCGTGTTGCGGACGGTCGGCTCCTTGGCGTCGCCGACGGCGTCCAGATAGGCGACCAGGTCGGCGCGCTCGTTGTCCTTGAGACCGAGCGCGAAATGCTTGTCGAAATAGCCGACCACCTGCGCGTAGCTGTCGAAACGCCCGTCGTGGAAATAGGGCGCGTTGAAATCGGCGTTGATCAGCGTCGGTGTCTTGAACCAGCCGCCGGTGCCGACGTCGTGCAGCGCGTGATCGACGAAGACGCCATCCGGCCGATGACAAGATGCGCAGCTCATAGCGGCATCGTGCGGGAACGGCCTGTTGAACAACTTTTCACCGCGCCGCGCGGCGTCGGAAGCCTCTCTTGTGAGCCGGCCGCCGCTGCCCAGCTTCGGATTGGGCAAGAAGGCGATTTCCTTGACGTAGGCTTCCAGCGCGTCCACCACTTGCGCCGACGGCTCGGGACCGGCGAACTCATTGACGATGGCGTTGCGGATGAATTCGCGCAAGGTCGGGAAGCGGCCGTCATGGGCATAGGGCGCGAGATATTTGGCCCCGCGCAGGCTCGGCGGCGTCACCGCATCGAACACCCCGTTGTCGGCCTTGGGATTGAACAGCGGCCCGCTGACGTCGAACGTGCCGGGCCGCTTCGACAGGCCGGGGATGAACAGCTTGGGATTGTTGTGGCCCTGCTGGTGGCAGGTCTCGCAACTCATACCGGCCTGGCGCGCCACCCCGCCGAGAATGCCCGGTGAGGAAAACAACAGATCGCCGAGATTGAACAGATATGAGCGCCTGCCGCCGGCCAGCTCGGAAAAGAACAGCTCGTTCGGCTGATCGAGCGGCTCTTCGTTGAGATCGGTGCCGGCCGGCAGCACGCCTTCCTTGGTGGCGATCGGCCGCGCACTGGCCGGCACGGCGGCGAGGGCCACGAGCGCGGCCAAACCTGCCGCCATCGCTGTCGTGGCGCGGCGTGGCATGGCGCTACTCCCCCAGCTTCGGCTTTTGCAGATTGAGCTTGGGCGCCGCGCTCTGCAGCAGCACCGCCAGCTCCTCGCCCGCCTTGTTCAGCCCGGCCGCATCGATGCTCTTGAGGTCCTTGCCCTTCACGAAATTTTCGACATCCTCGATCTTGTCGACGATACGCTTGGCGAGCTTGGGATCGCTCTTCTTCAGGTTTTCGTGGAACACCAGCTTGTAGACCGCCTCGATGCCTTCGTTGTTTTCGTAAATGTCGTTGACGGAGGTGCCGGCATAGGGCGACTTGCCGCCCTTGGATTTGTTCTCGCCGATTTCGTAGGCGAGCTTGGTGACGCCGTTGAGCAGGCCCTGCGGCGTGAACTTGAAGCTGGGCGCCGACACCTGCTTTTCGAACTCGGCGAGATTGGCGACCAGCCCGTCCACCCGCGCCCCGATCGCCTCAAGCTTGCCGGCAAACAGCGACGCCTCGATGGCGTGATAGCCCTGCTTGGCGTCCGGCCAGGCGTCGATCGCCTCGTCGAGCTTGCTGAAGAATTCGCCGGTGATCGGCTCGATCGCCTCCCAACCGTTGCGCGACTTGATCCATGCCGCCTGCGCGGCCTTGGCGTCGCCCGCCTTCACCGCCGTCTGTAATTCCTTGGCGCCGGCAAGCGCGATGCCGATATGCTCGACCGCGAACGGCTTGTAGTCGGCCGCGCCTTTTTCCAGCGACTGCGCATGCGCGCGCGGCGCAAGCAGCGCGAGCGCCAGCAGCGCAGCGGCGAGCACGCCAACGCTTCTCATTGGCATCTTGGTGGTGATGGGCATCGTCGCCTCCGCAGCCGTTTAGTTGGCGGAGGATTTATCGCGGCGATACCGGCGGTCAACAGAAATCGTAGTAAAATCAATAGTTTATAACTAGTCTAAAGTGAGATCGGTGAACAGAAATGGCGCTTAGGCCCTGCTTTCAAATTATTCCAATGAAGAGATCGCGCTTAAGCATCTGCACGTGTTCGCGAACGTGCGCGATAGAACGCGGCCATCGCAATGAAAACCGGTTTGGACGAATGCGAAGGTAAAGCCGCGCTGTGATCGCGACAATTGCGCGCAGCCGCGTTCAGTTTGCGTCGCTATTGTCGTTGCTGGCGGAGCGCGCCGCTTTCGAAGCCTTGGCGACCGCCACCAGCGCCGGGCGCAGCACGCGCTCGCCGATCATGTAGCCGGCCTGCACCACCTGCGCGACATGGCCGGGCGGCACGTCGGCGTTCTCCAGCTCGTACATCGCCTGGTGCACGTTGGGATCGAACTTCTCGCCCTGCGGCGAGAATTTCTTCACGCCGCTTTTCTCCAGCGACTTCATCAGCTCGCGCTCGGTGAGTTCGACGCCTTCGATCAGCGCCTTCACCTTGCCGTCGGCATGCGCGCGCTGTTCCGGGCCGACCGCTTCCAGCGCGCGGTGCATATTGTCGGCCACCGCCAGCACCTCGCGGGCGAAGCTGGCGATGCCGTAGGTGCGCGCGTCGGCGACCTCGCGCTCGGTGCGCCGGCGCAGGTTCTCCATCTCTGCGAGCGTGCGCAGCAGCTTGTCCTTGTATTCGGCGGCCTCGCGCTGGGCTTGCGCCAGCGGATCGCGCGCAGCGGCACCCTCGGCCGGCGGGTCCTGCCCGGGCGCGCCGTTGCCATGGCCGTTTCCTTGGCCATTCTCGGTCTCGGCCGCTTCGTCCTCACCTTGGCGGGCGGTCGGGTCCGTCATTTTCCTCAATCCATCCTGCGAAATAAGAGGGTGATGCCCGGCATATCAGGGCTCCGGACGCAAAAATCAAGCGTTTATCCGCCCAGCAATTTGCTCACCACCCGCGCGGTATAATCGACCATGGGGATGACGCGAGCGTAATTGAGCCGGGTCGGCCCGATCACCCCGATCACGCCCACGATGCTGCCCTTGGTATCGCGATAGGGCGCGATGATGGTGGAGGAGCCCGAGAGCGAGAACAGCTTGTTCTCCGAGCCGATGAAGATGCGCACCCCTTCGGCGCGCTCGGCGCGGCCCAAGAGGTCGATGACCCCGCGCTTGGTCTCCAGCGCGTCGAACAGCTGGCGCACCCGCTCCAGGTCTTCGAGCGCGTGCAGGTCCTCCAAGAGATGGGCCTGGCCGCGCACGATGAGCTGGCGGTCCTCGCTGTCGCCGCCCGACCAGCTGGCGAGCCCGGCCGAGATAATCTTTTGCGTCAGCGCATCGAGCGCCGCCTGGCCTTCCTTGGCCGCGGTCTCGATCTCGTTGCGCAATTCGGCCAGCGTCTTGCCGCGGATGCGGGCGTTGAGAAAATTGCCGGCCTCGACCAGCGCCGAGGTCGGCAGGCCCACCGGCACGTTGAGCACCCGGTTCTCGACCTGGCCGTCCTCGGCCACCAGCACGGCGAGCGCGCGCTCCGGCTCCAGCTGCACGAACTCGATATGTTTGAGCCGTACGTTGCTCTTGGCGGTGAGCACGATGCCGGCCGAGCGCGTCAGGCCCGACAGCATCTGCGAGGCCTCGGTCAGGATCGCCTCCAGCGATTTGCCGGCGCCCGAGCCCGCCAATTGCGCCTCGATATTGCGCCGGTCACTCTCGGTGAGGTCGCCCACTTCCATCAGCGCGTCGACGAAGAAGCGCAGGCCCAATTCGGTCGGCAGCCGTCCGGCGGAGGTATGCGGGGCATAGATCAGGCCGAGCTGCTCCAGGTCCGACATCACGTTGCGCACCGAGGCCGGCGACAGCGGGATCGGCAAGATGCGCGAGAGGTTGCGCGAGCCGACCGGTTCGCCGGTCGCCAGATAGCTCTCGACGATCGAGCGGAAAATCTCGCGCGAGCGCTCGTTGAGCGCGGCGAGGCTCACTTGGGTAGCGCCAATCGGGACGTCGTGGGAGGCCAAAAGCTACTCCGTTATTTCAGGCCGCGGCGATGGCTTCGATCTCGATCAGGAAATCGGAGCCATAAAGCCGAGCGACTTCGACCAAGGTAATCGCCGGAGCGGCCGGCGGGCTGACCGTCGCGAAAAAGCGGTTTCGCGCTTCCCGGTAACCGCCGAGGTTTCCCATATCACGAAGATACACCGTCAGCTTGACCAGGTTGCTTGCGGTACAGCCGACCGCTTTCAACGCCGTCCCGATATTGCGAAAGACCTGTTCGGCCTGGGCGGCAAAATCGTCTTTGCCGACCAGATTGCCGTGCGCGTCCAGGGCGGTCTGCCCGGCAACGAAAATCATGCGGCGGGCCGCAACTTCGACAATCTGCGAAAAGCCCGGAGGCTCCCCTAATTCCGGGGGATTGATGCGGGTAATTGCTATCGGCGTTGGCGTTGTCATCGCGGTTCCGAAAACCTCTTTGCCACCCCAAGGTGACCATTTCCACGGCCTTGTTCAAGCCGGACAGATAGTTATGGTGTGCGCCCGTACAGCAAAAAGCCAGCGTTCTGAGCGCAGGCACGAGGGAGGGGCCATGCGGCCGAGCGGGCGACAAGTCGACGAATTGCGCAGCGTTTCGCTCGAGCGCGGCGTAGTCAAATACGCCGAGGGCTCCTGTTTCGTGAAGTTCGGCGACACCCATGTGCTGGTCACCGCCAGCCTGGAGGAGCGGCTGCCGCCTTGGCTCAAGAACCAGGGTCGCGGCTGGGTCACGGCCGAATACGGCATGCTGCCGCGCGCTACCTCCGAGCGCACGCGGCGCGAGGCTTCCGCCGGCAAACAGGGCGGCCGCACCGTCGAGATCCAGCGGCTGATCGGACGCTCGTTGCGCGCGGTGGTCGATCTGCAGGCGCTGGGCGAGCGGCAGATCACCATCGACTGCGACGTGATCCAAGCCGACGGCGGCACCCGCACCGCCTCCATCACCGGCGCCTGGGTGGCGCTGGCCGATTGTCTCACCTGGATGAAGGCGCGCGACATGTTCAAGGGCCAGAACGAGGTGCTGCGCGACCACATCGCCGCGGTGTCCTGCGGCGTCTACCAGAACACCGCGGTGCTCGATCTCGATTATGCCGAGGATTCGGAAGCCGAGACCGACGCCAATTTCGTCATGACCGGCGCCGGCAATATCGTGGAAATCCAGGCGACCGCCGAGCGAATTGCGTTCAGCGAGGATCAGTTCCTGGCGCTCTTGGCGCTCGCGCGCAAAGGCATCGGCAAGCTGGTCGATCTGCAGAAGCTGGCGGTGGCGTGAGTTTTTCCGTAATGCGCGTGCGGCATACTCAGATCACCTGCAACTCGGCGAGAGTCGGGCGTGCAGCGCGCCGGGTGAGGGCGAAACGATCGAACGCAAGGCCCGAGTTCGCGCATCCCAACCCTCTCCGATAAGGGGAGAGGGAGTCCCTGCCGCATTCGTTAAGCGGGATGCTCCGGACGTCTTTGCGCGGGCTGAGCTCACGATGCCACGCCAACTCACCTCGCCCGTCGTCATCGCCACCCACAATCCGGGCAAGCTCAGGGAAATGCGCGAGCTGCTGGCGCCCTTTCGTATCGAGGCGCAATCGGCCGGCGAGCTTGGGCTGGCGGAGCCGAAAGAGACCGGCACGACCTTCGCGCAGAACGCGCGCATCAAGGCGCTGGCCGCCGCGCAAGCAATCGGCCGCGCCGCTTTCGCCGACGATTCCGGTTTGGTGGTCGACGCGCTTAACGGCGCGCCCGGCATTCACTCGGCGCGCTGGGCCGGACCGAACAAAGATTTCCGCGCCGCCATGAACCGCATCCAGACACTTCTAGTCGAACGCAACGCAAAGACGCTCGCTGAGCGGCGCGCGCATTTCATCGCCGCGCTTTGTCTGGCCTGGCCCGACGGTCACGTGGAACAATTCGAGGGCCGCGTCGACGGCGTGATCGCCTGGCCGCCGCGCGGCGATCTGGGCTTCGGCTACGACCCGTTGTTCCGGCCCGACGGCTTTACCCACACTTTCGGCCAGATGAGCGCGCAGGAGAAACACGGGCTGCCGCCGCACGGCAAAGCTCTCTCGCACCGCGCCCGCGCCTTCATCAAGCTGGCGGAGGCGTGTTTGCAGCGTAGCTAACGGCGTTGTCATTCCGGGGCCGGCCACCGGGTCCGGCCGAAGGCCGGCCCGATGGTAGACTCCGGCCGGAACCCGGAATCCAGGGGCCAAGCATGAGGGCGTGGCCCTGGATTCCGGGCCCGCGAGCTTCGCTCGCGTCCCGCAATGACAGCTGGGAGCGCGACCCTTGCATTGCGAAAAATCGTTACAATTTTAAATACTTATCCGCCGCCGACAACCGATCCGCGCTGGCAGTTCCAGCCAAAAGCTGCCTAGTATGGTTAACATGAAACCGAACCGAAGCGCGTTTGCCGTCTACGTGCACTGGCCGTTCTGCCTGTCGAAGTGCCCCTATTGCGACTTCAACAGCCACGTCCGTCACGGCGGCATCGACGAGCAGCGCTACCTGCGCGCCTACCAAGCGGAGATCGCGAGCACGGCCGAGCGCGTCGGCGCGCGCACCGTCTCGAGCATCTTCTTCGGCGGCGGCACGCCCTCGCTCATGCAGCCTGCATCGGTGCAGACGATCCTCGACGCGATCGCCAAGCATTGGACCGTCGCGCCCGACGTCGAGGTGACGCTCGAAGCCAACCCGACCAGCGTCGACGCCACGCGCTTCCGCGGCTATCGCACGGCCGGCGTCAACCGCGTCTCGCTTGGCGTGCAGTCGCTCAACGACGCCGCGCTCAAAGAGCTCGGCCGCTTGCACACGGCGCAAGAAGCGCTCGACGCCGTCGCGGTCGCGCGGTCGATCTTCCAGCGATACTCCTTCGACCTCATCTATGCGCGCCCGCGCCAATCGTTGAAATCATGGGCGGCGGAGCTGAGGAGCGCCATCGCCGAAGCGGCCGAGCATCTCTCGCTCTATCAATTGACCATCGAGCCCGGCACGCCGTTCTTCGGCCTGCATGCCGCCGGCAAGCTTAAGGTGCCGGACGAGGACCTGGCGCGCGATCTCTACGATCTGACGCAAGCGATCTGCGCTGATGCCGGCCTGCCGGCCTACGAGATTTCCAATCACGCGCGGCCGGGCGCCGAATGCCGGCACAATCTTATCTATTGGCGCGGCCACGAATATGCCGGCGTTGGCCCGGGCGCGCATGGCCGGCTCAATATCGGGGACAAGCGCTACGCCACCGAAACCGACAAGCGCCCGGAGAGCTGGCTGATGCGCGTGGAAGCGCGCGGCACCGGCATGACCGTCGACGACAAGCTCACGGCCGGCGAAACCGCCGACGAATACCTGCTGATGGGCCTGCGCCTGGCGGAAGGCATCGACCCCTTGCGCTTCTCGGCGCTCGCCGGCCGAACAATCGATCCCCTCCGCGTGTCGTTCCTGCGCGAGCAGGGCACGGTGGAGCTGACCGCCGCCGGCCGATTGCGCGTGACGCAGTCAGGCTTTCCGCTGCTTGGATGCGGTGGTGGCGGATTTGGCGGCTTAACTCTCAATTGTCATTCCGGGGCGCGTGCCAACGGGTCCGCGCATAGCGCGGCCCGATGATAAACTCCACACGCATGCCCGGAATTCAGAAACATCTCTTAATTTGCATCTGGATTCCGGATCGCGCGCTGGCGCGCGCGTCCGGAATGACGATGGGAGATTACGTCCCCGGCCCAAACGTGCGCGGCGCCGGGCTGATCACCTGGCCGCCGGTCGGGCCGACGCGCAGCACCGCCAGCCCGCGCTGGTTCGTGCCATCCGGCCGGAAACGGAAAATGCCGTCGATGCCGGCAAAGCCCGAGGCGTTGGTCAGGATCTGCTCGGTGAAGGGCTGCGGCCCCTGCGTCTTCACCAGCGCCGCCACCAGCGCCACCGCGTCATAGGCGAGCGTTGCGGTGCGTACCGGGTCCTGCCCGAAGCGGGCGCGATAGCGCGCCGAGAAATTGCGGAAACCGTCCGAGGCCGGCGCGGCATACCAGGCGCCTTGCAGGTCCTTGTCGGAGAAGATGCGCGGATCGTCCCACAGCCCGGTGCCGAGCAATTGCAGGCGGCGCAGGTTGACGTGGTCGGCGGCCAGCGCCCGCACCACCTGCGGCACGGCGTCGGCGCCGTCGGGGATGAACACGCTGTCGATGCGGGTCGCCGCCTGCGCCACCGCGTGCACCGGCTCGGCCAGCCTGCTCGGGTCGAGCGGATATTTCTCCAGCACGACGATGCGGCCGCGATGGCGCGGCACCTCCTGCTGGAACGCGCCCTGCACCACCGCGCCATAGGCGTTGTCGGGAACGAGCGCCGCGAACGAGCGCTTGCCGCGCGAGGCGGCGTAATCGACGATGCGCCTGACGTCGGTCTCCGGCAGGAAGCTCAACAGATAGACGCCGCGCGCGGCGACGCTTAAATCGGTGGAGAAGGCGATCACCGGGACATTGCTCGTGCGCGCCACCTGCGCCGCCGCGCGCACCGATTGCGCAAACAGCGGGCCGAGGATGATCTGCGCGCCCTCGCTGATGGCGGCTTGCGCGCCGGCCTGGGCGCCTTGCGGCGTGCCGGCGTCGTCCTTCACCAGCAATTGGATGTTGGGGTTCTTGAATTCGGCGAGCGCGAGTTGCGCCGCGTTTTTCATCGACTGCGCGGCGACGCCGGCATTGCCCGGCGCCGACAGCGGCAGGATCAGCCCGACCCGCACCTGGCCTGAGCCGATGGCGGCCTCCGGCGCCGGCGGCGGCACCGGCGCGGCGGAATTACCGAAATTGCCGAAATCGCCGAAGTTGCCGAACTGCCCGCCGCCGCAGGCCGTCAGCGCCAGCCCGGCGGCGACGCAAAAGCCCACGGTCAGGCTGCGCCTGCTGTGCAGCAAGGGTCGTTTTTGGTCCGGCGGCGTCCCCGACATGGCTCCCCAAAGCAGTGGCTTTGCACAGTTAGACGTTCATCGTAGATTTTATCCCACAAAAGTTAAGGCAATGAAAGAGAAGGGGATTTCGTCGCGGCATGACGCCGCCGGGGCCGCCGTCTAGAGTGCCGCCATGGCCAAAGCCGATAAGCCCAGCGCGCCAAGCCGCCCGCGCCGCCATGCGCTGAAGAGAACCGCGGCCGAAGCGGAGAAAGCCGCGCCCGGCCTCTACCTGGTCGCCACACCGATCGGGAACTTGGCCGATATCACGCTGCGCGCGCTCGAAATCCTGGCAGGCGCCGACCTCATCGCCTGCGAGGACACCCGCGTCACCCGCCGGCTGACGGAGCGCTATCGTATAGACACGCCGCTGACGCCCTATCACGAGCACAATGCCGCCGCGGCACGGCCGAAATTGTTGGCGCGGCTGGCCGCCGGGCAGGCGGTCGCGCTGGTATCCGATGCCGGCACGCCGCTGATCTCCGACCCGGGCTACAAGCTCGCGCGCGCGGCGCAAGACGCTGGCCACCTGGTGACGGCGATCCCCGGCGCATCCTCGGTGCTCACCGCCTTGAACGTCGCCGGCCTGCCGACCGACCGCTTCTTGTTCGAAGGCTTCCTGCCGGCCAAGCAGGCCGCGCGGCAAAAGCGCATCGCTGCGCTTAAGAGCATCCCGGCGACGCTGGTGCTGTTCGAAAGCGGGCAGCGGGTGGCGGCGGCGCTCGCCGATCTGGCCGCCGGCCTGGGCGCGCGCGCAGCCAGCATCTGCCGCGAGCTCACCAAGCTGCATGAGGAGGTGCGGCGCGGCGATCTTGCGACGTTGGCGCGCGACTACGCGCAAGGCGCCGAGACGCGCGGCGAGTTCGTGATCGTGGTAGCGCCGCCGGCGGACGAAGCCGAGGCCGCCGACGTCGACGCGCTTTTGCGCGGCGCGCTTGCCCGTGTTTCGCTGAAAGACGCGGTCGGCGAGGTCGCGCTCTTGAGCGGACGTCCGCGCCGCGAGGTCTATCAGCGCGCGCTCGAATTGACGAAGGATACCGGCGATGGCGCGGCGTACTGACGGCGGACTGCCGAAAGCAACGCCGGTCGCGCGCGCGCCGCGGCCGCGGCGGCAAAAGCGCGAAGCGCGTCCTGAAAAAATTGTGGCTTTTCAGCTCGGCATTTCGGCCGAGAGCCGCGCCGCCGCCATGCTGATCGCCAAGGGCTTCCGCATCCTGGCGCGACGCTACAAATCGCCGGTCGGCGAGATCGACATCGTGGCGCGCAGGCGTCAGCTGCTGGTGTTCGTCGAAGTGAAGGCACGCAACGATCTCGACGAGGCGGCCGAGTCCTTGAGCCCGCGCCAGCAGCGCCGCATCGCCGCCGCGGCGGAAGCCTGGCTCGCCGCCAACGGCAGCGACGGCTTCCACGACATCCGCTTCGACGCCATCCTGGTGGCGCCCGGCAAGCTGCCGCGGCATATCCAAGGAGCGTTTGAGACCTAATCGTCATTCCGGGTTCGCGGGCTGACGCCCGCGCCCCGGAATGACGAAAAATTACGCGCTCAGCCGCTCGAAGAACTGATCGACCTGGGCGCGAATGCGCGAAGCCACGCTGCCCAGATCGTCGGCCACCGCCTTGACCGCGCCGGCGCTGGTGCGCGTTTCCTCGGTGGCGGTGCCCACGTGATTGACTTCGCTGGCGGTATCGGCGGTGCGCCGCGCAGCGGTCTCGACGCTGCGCGCGATCTCGCTGGTGGCGGCGCCCTGCTCGGTGACGGCGGCGGCGATGGCGCCGCTGATCTCGCCGATCTCGCGGATGATCGTCTCGATCGACGTGATCGCCTCGATCGAGCGCGTGGTGGCGCGCTGCATGCCGGCGATCTGCGCGGCGATCTCTTCGGTGGCGCGGCTGGTCTGCCCGGCCAGCGCCTTGACCTCGCCGGCCACCACCGCGAAACCGCGGCCGGCTTCGCCGGCGCGCGCCGCCTCGATGGTGGCGTTGAGCGCCAAGAGATTGGTCTGCTCGGCGATGCCGGTGATCAGCTTGATCACGTCGCCGATGCGGGCGGCCGCCTCGTCCAGCTCTTTGACCGCGATATTGGTGCGGCCGGCCTCGCTCACCGCCTTGTTGGCGATGGCGTTGGATTGCGCCACTTGGCGGTCGATCTCGCCGACCGAGGCCGACAACTCGTCGGCCGCCGAGGCGATGTCGCGCACATGGCCGGAGGCCTCGGCGGAAGCTTCCGCCGCGCGCCCGGTCTTGGCGGAGGCTTCGTCGGCAACCGCCGCGAGCTGGCTGGAGGCGCCCAGCATCTGGTCGGAGATGCGGCCGAGCTCGGCCAGCGTCGCCTCCACCTCGGCGGAGAAACGCCCGATCTCGTCCGAGATGCGCGTCTGGCCGAGCTTTTCCGCCTCGGCGTCCTCGGCGATTTTCTGGCTGAGCTCTTTGACGTGCTGCATGGCCTGCTGGAAGACCTCGATCGAACGCGCCAGCGCGCCGATCTCGTCATGGCGCGTGCTGAACGGCACCTCGACCGCGAAGTCGCCGGCGGCGACCGCTTCGGTCACGCGCGTGATGTCGGCGATCGGCTTGGTCACGCTGCGCCGCAGGACGACGACGCCGATGGCCGCCAGCACGACCGCGAAAGCGGCGATCAGCGTGAGCAGCGTCGCGGTCTTGTCGATGCCTTCGTCGATCTGGGTGTAGTACTGCTGCGCGCGATCGGAATAGCGCTGGCTGAGCGTGGCCAGCTTGGCGATGAGCGCGTCGCGCATCTGCGCCGGGTTGTTGGCGGCGAGCCAGGCGCCCGCGGCGCCCGGCCCCTGCGCGGCGGCGATCTGCGCGAGCTTGCTCGCGAAATCGCCCAGCGCGCCGATGTCCACCGAGAGCCGGCTGAAATCGGCCGCGTCGTCGCTGCCGACATTGAGCCCCCATTCCGAGAGGGCGGCGCCGATCTGGTCGTCGACCTTGTTCAGCGCGTCGACGCGGTGCTTCGCCTCGGCCCGGTCCGGCGCCGTGGCGACGGCGCGCGCCTCCACCGTCTGCGCATAGATCAGGCGGTTGATGCGCTCGACATACCAGCCGCCGGCATTGGCCGACTTGAACGCTTCGGTGAGCGCGGCGTGCTGGCGCGCGCTGTGCACGGCGACCACCGACAGCGCCAGCGTCGTGGTGGCCATCAGCGCAAAGATCGCATAGAGCTTTGCGGCGATCGAAAGCTTCCGCAGCGTTTTCGGCAATCGCACAGTCCGCCCCTACCCGAGCGCGAAGTCCCTGGAGCGGCTATCATGGCGGTAATATGTTAACGTTTTGTTTTCCTTAACTTTCCCGCCTGAAAGGGCCGTTCAAAAGGCCCGCCACGGTCAGCCAAAGGTCCGGTAATGAGCCTGAAAATCGCGGTGCAGATGGATCCGATCGAGCGGATCAACATCAAGGGCAACTCGACCTTCGCCCTGCTGCTGGAAGCCCAGAAACGCGGCCATGCGCTGGCCTACTACACCCCCGAGCGCCTCGCCTTGCTGGACAACCGGGTGTTCGCCACGGTCGAGACCTTGAGCGTGCGCGACCTGGCCGGCGACTATTTCACCCTCTCCGACCCGCGGCGGGTGGAGCTCACCGCCTTCGACGTGGTGTTGCTGCGCCAGGACCCGCCCTTCGACCTCGCTTATGTCACCACCACCCACCTGCTCGAGCGCATCCACCCGCGCACTTTGGTGGTCAACGACCCGGCGCAGGTGCGCAACGCGCCGGAGAAGATCTTCGTCACCGAGTTTCCGGAACTGATGCCGCCGACGCTGATCACCCGCGACCTCACCGAGATCAAGACGTTTCGTGCCGAGCATGGCGACATCGTGATGAAGCCGCTCTACGGCTTCGGCGGCGGCGCGGTGTTCCGCGTCACCAAGGACGACCTCAATTTCGGCTCGCTTTACGACATGTTCTCCACCACCTTCCGCGAGCAATGGGTGGTGCAGAAGTTCCTGCCGGCCTTTAAGGACGGCGACAAGCGCATCATCCTGGTGGACGGCGACTATGCCGGCGCGGTCAACCGCATTCCTGCGGCCGACGACCTACGTTCCAACATGGTGCGCGGCGGCTCCCCGGCCGCCACCGATCTCACCAAGCGCGAGCGCGAGATTTGCCAGACGCTCGGGCCGGCGCTGCGCGCGCGCGGGCTGCTGTTCGTCGGCATCGACGTGATCGGCGACTACGTCACCGAGATCAACGTGACATCTCCAACCGGCATCCGCGCCGTGAAGAATGTCGGCGGCCCCGACATCGCGGCGATGATCTGGGACAAGATCGAGGAGTTGCGGAAGAAGGTCGCTTGAGCCAAGGGCCGCAACTTGTAAGGTATGAAACTTCGCGCTGCCGCAATTAATGAGGCTTCGCCCGCGCGCGCTTGAGCCGCGCGACCGCCGCCTCGATCGGACCGAACGGCCCGTATTTGTGCTGGCGCGGGCTGAAATGATCGGCGTAAGGCCCGTAGGGCGCGTCGACCGGCTTTTGCAACAGGTCAGGAAAATCGTGGCCGAGCCCCGCCTTCTGCGGTCGCGGGTGCGACAGCACATAGGCCGCCGCGTCCCAGGCATTCTCCACGCTCAACTGCGGATTCAGATAGTCGACGCCGTGCGGCATGTTGAAGTGGACGAAATTGGCCATGGTGATGAGGCGCGCCATGCCGGCGCCGCCGTTGAAGCTGCCGGCGCCCCAGAGCGGCGGCACCACGTAGCCGAGATCGGTGCCGGGCGCGCTGGTGCGCAGGCCCGCGCCCTCGGGGCCGTGACAGGCGGCGCAGGCGCGCGCATAAATCGGCCGGCCACGCTGCGGATCGGCGGCGCGTTTGAGCGCGCGCATATGGCCGCTGCCCATGCCGGGCAGGCGCTCGCCCGGTTTAACGCCCGCGCTCAAGAACTTGATATAGGCGACGATGGCCTGCATCTGCGGCGCGTCGACCGGCATAAGGCGGCCGTTCATGCTGCGGGTCATGCATGAATTGATCCGGTCCTCGATGCTGATCTCGGCGCCTAGCCGCTTGCTGTATTGCGGAAAATCGCCGAACAGCCCGAACAGCGGAATGCCGAATTTCTTGGTGCCCGCCTGCAGATGACAATTGGTGCAGGCGAGGTTGTTGCCGGCGTAGCGCT
This sequence comes from uncultured Pseudomonadota bacterium, assembly GCA_963819955.1. Lineage (GTDB taxonomy): Bacteria > Pseudomonadota > Alphaproteobacteria > Rhizobiales > Xanthobacteraceae > Pseudolabrys. The sequence continues at coordinate 215,844 of CAWFYB010000007.1, forward strand.
TAGCCGCATCCGGCACGTTGGGGCCGATATAGGCGTAGGTGGCGGTGATGAGGTCGCGGCCTTCGCGCACCTGCAGGCCGTGCGCATCGCGCGGCAAGGCGCCGACTTCGGGCACTGTCCACACGTGGTGGTTCGACGGCTTGGTCTGCGCGTTCGCGTCGAGCACGAGTGTCAGCGTGCCTGCAAGAACGGCGAATGCGCCTGCCGACATGGCTTGGATGATGCGAGATCGCACGCGCTGTGCTCCTCAACCGCCGCCGATGAACGGCGGCGGCGGATCATGCGTCAGGCGACGCCTGAACACCAGATCACTGTCGGCATCATCGTACAGCCGCTTTGCTGAATACCCATAGCTTCGTCCGCCATGAACGCATCGACGCCACCTGGCTGTCGCGCGGCCATTGTGAAATCGACGCGCGCTTCGCTTTCAATCGCAGACGTGACGTGCCGTTCTCGACAGGTGGCCGCGTTCCGTGTCACAGTTTTTTTAAAATCTGCGATGCGAAGGAGAGCTCGCCATGATCGGCCTTACGCTGCTGCTCGCCGTGCACATTCTCGCCGTTGTGTTCTGGGTCGGCGGCATGGCCTTTGCCTATACCATCCTGCGGCCGGCCGCCGGGCCTATGGAAGCGCCGGTGCGGCTCGCGCTGTGGCGGCGGGTATTCGCCAGCTTCCTGCCCTGGGTGGGGGTGAGCATCCTGGCGCTGCTGGTGAGCGGCTTCTGGATGATCTTCATCCTGTTCGGCGGCATGGCAAACGTGCCGCTCTACGTGAACCTCATGCTGGGGCTCGGCGTCGTGATGATGCTGCTCTATCTGCACCTGCTGTTCGCGCCCTATAAGCGCCTGCGCCGCGCGGTCGACGCCGGCGCCTGGCCGGAGGCCGGCAAGGCCCTGCATCAGATTCCGCATGCTGGTCGGCGTCAACACCGTGCTCGGCGTCATCGTCATCATCATCGGCGGCACCGGCCGCTACTGGTGAGCGGCTAGCTGGCCAGCGCCAAATCCTGCTCCAAGCCGGCGATCGTGAACACCACGCGCTGGCGGCCGAGCCTTATGTGCTGCACCTGCCAGATCAGCTCCTCGACCTCGTCGCTGGCGGCCTGCGCCTCCATGCGGGCCAAGCGGGCCTGCTGCAGCTCGTTTTCCATGGCTTTGCGGTCGATCATGGCGGCAGTTCCCTGTTTTTGCCCCTCGTTTTCGCCTGAGACGGAGCCTAGCCCGAGTCGTTTTGTTCTGCAAATGTTCTTGTCGATCTCCGGCGATTATATACTTGACAAACCATTTTCTCCTGTTTATATTGAAAACACTGGAGAAAACGAGCCATGTCAGTCCTTTCAAAGACCTATTTTCACGACGAAAAGGCAGCTTTTGCACACCTAGAACGTGTGTTCTGGCCGGATGGTCCTACTTGCCCCCATTGCGGCAATGCCGACCCCAAGCGGATCAAGCGCCTAGAGGGCAAAGCCACCCGGATTGGCGTCCACAAGTGCAATGAGTGCCGGAAGCAGTTCACCGTGAAGGTCGGGACGGTTTTCGAGTCCGCCCATGTGCCGCTGCACAAGATGCTGCAAGCGGTCTATCTCATGTCGGCCTCTAAGAAGGGCGTCAGCGCCCATCAGATGCACCGCATCCTCCAAGTGACCTACAAGACGGCTTGGTTCCTCGCGCATCGCATCCGTGAGGCCATGCGGGACGGTACGCTTGGCTCCTATGGGAGGCTCCGGCTTCTCGTCGAAATCGACGAAACTCTGAGCGGACGGCTGGAAGGCTTCGCCCAAGCCGCGCGGCAAAGGCTACGGCTCGCAATGGCGCAACATCGTCCTGACGCTAGTCGAGCGCGGCGGTTCTGCCCGTAGCTTCCATGTCGACGGCACCACGCTTGGCGACGTTGATGCCGGTCATCCGCGCGAACGTCCAGCGTGAAAGCGCGGTCATGACCGACGCGGCGAGCTGGTACAAAAACCTGAAAAGCCAAACCGGCGTGGCGAGCCATGACACCGTGAGCCACGAAACTGGCGAGTATGTTCGCGACGGCGGCCGTATCCATACCAACACGGTCGAAGGCTACTACTCAATCTTCAAGCGCGGAATGAAGGGCGTGTATCAACATTGCGGCGAGAAGCACCTGCACCGCTATCTGGCCGAATTTGATTTCAGATATAGCAACCGCGCTGCTTTGGGCGTGAACGATGAAATGAGGTCCGGTAAGGCGCTTAAAGGTATTGTTGGTAAGCGCCTTACCTATAATCGCGCTAATTAGGTCTCAGGCCCGAATTTTTCGGAAATCAATTCATAAATACAAATAAGGCTGTTGATGGTGGGCTTATCGTCTTCGTGCACCGCGTGCATGTGTTGCTCGTAGTCGGTGAAAGGACGATCAATCCTGAAGATCTTGTCGACGGTATAGGCTTCGAGAGTTTGTAGGCTTGCACTTGAAATCACATCAAGTATGCGAAGCCATAGGTCTATTTTTTCTGGCGTATCGGGAACAAAGCCAACCTCAAGGATACCTAACCCGTAACTACAAGCGAAAATCTCATTGCATTTTGCAGCCGTGATGTCCGCCTGATCTACGGGCTGTGTGAGAGGAAAGAAGTACGCACCCGGCGAAGGCCGCCTTGACGATCTGGCGCTGAAGGGGAAGCGATAGGACTATTCCTAGGGATAGTCCTATGACCAAGACGCAGGTTGAGGTGATCACGTCCGTTGAGCGGCGCCGACGCTGGTCGCGGGCGGAGAAGGAGCGGATTGTCGCTGCGGCACTGGAGCCCGGTGCGGTCGCATCCGAGGTGGCGCGGGCAGCCGGGATTCATAGCAGTCAGTTGTTTCGGTGGCGCCGACAGCTCTGCGAGCGGGCGGCAATGCCGGCAAGCTTCAATGCGGTGACGATCGCGCCGGAGCCGGGAACGGCGTCTGCGGGATCGGCGGAGAGCGCCGGCGTGATCGAGGTGGAGTTTGCCGATGGCGGGCGGCTGCGGATGAGCGGCCCGGTCGATGCGGCCACGGTCAAGGCGCTGCTGGCAGCGCTGAGCAAGGCCAGGCGAGGCCAGCGATGATCCCGGTACCGAGTGGGGCGCGGGTGTGGCTGGCGGCCGGCCATACTGACATGCGTAAGGGTTTTGATGGCTTGGCGCTCCTGGTGCAGGAGACGCTGCGCCGCGACCCGCACAACGGGCATCTGTTCGTGTTCCGGGGCCGACGCGGCTCACTGATCAAGATCCTGTGGCACGACGGTCAAGGCATGTGCTTATTCGCCAAGCGGCTGGAGCGCGGTCGCTTCCTCTGGCCATCGCCGGCGGATGGAACGGTGACGATCACGCCGGCGCAGCTCGCCTACTTGCTGGAAGGCATCGACTGGCGGATGCCGCAATATACCTGGCGCCCGCAAGCGGCCGGTTGATCGCGGACTTTTGAATCGACAATGTGATCGCCGGTGCAGACAGCCGCGAGTTATTGTGATTCCGTTCTCGATGATGCGCGCCGATGATTCTCTCCCCGACGATGTCGAGACGCTGAAGGCGATGCTGCTTTCGGAGCGCGCAGCGCGCCTGGCGGCGGAAGCCGATGCGCAGGCACGCATGCTGCTGATCGAGAAGCTCAAGCTCACGATCAGGAAGCTGCGGCACGAACGCTTCGGCCAATCGGCGGAGCGCGGGGGCCTGCTCGATCAGCTTGAGCTCCAGCTCGCCGATCTGGAAGCGGATGCGGCGCAGGCCGAGGCAACGGCTGGGGCGCCCGAGACCGTGACGGTAGCTTCATTCGCGCGGCGCAGGCCGGCGCGCCGGCCCTTGCCCGCCCATTTGCCGCGCGAACGTATCGTCTATCCGGCGCCGTCGGCCTGCCCGTGCTGCAGTGGCACGTTGCGCAAGATCGGTGAGGATATTACCGAGACACTGGAGCTCATCCCCCGACAGTGGAAGGTGATCCAGCACGTGCGCGAGAAGTTCTCCTGCCGCGCCTGCGAAGCAATCACCCAGCCCCCTGCGCCCTCGCATGCCATCGCACGCGGTCGCGCCGGGCCGCAGCTACTCGCCCATGTCCTGTTCGCTAAGTACGGCCTGCATCTGCCGCTCAATCGGCAGAGCACGGTCTATGCGCGCGAGGGCGTCGACCTCGATGTCTCGACGCTCGCCGACTGGGTCGGCGCGGCGGCGGCGACGCTGATGCCGCTCAACGAGGCGATCCAGGCCCACGTCTTCGCCGCCGAGCGCATCCATGCCGATGATACGACCGTGCCGGTGCTGGCCAAGGAGAAGACCCGCACCGGCCGGCTTTGGACTTATGTCCGCGACGACCGACCATTCGGCGGGCCCGACCCGCCGGCCGCCGTATTCTTCTATTCGCCCGATCGGGGTGGCGAGCATCCCGAGCGGCATCTTGCCGGCTATGCCGGATTGATGCAGGCCGACGCCTATGCCGGGTTCAACCGGCTCTACGAAGCCAACCGCAAGCCGGGGCCGATTATCGAGGCCGCCTGCTGGGCGCACGCGCGCCGCAAGTTCTTCGATCTCGCGCGTCTCAACAAGGCACCGATCGCAGCCGAGGCGGTCAAGCGTATCGATGCGCTATTCGCGATCGAGCGCGACATCAACGGCATGACGCCCCAGCAACGCGTCGCCGTCCGCGACGAACGCATCCGGCCGCACATCATCGAGTTGGAGCGCTGGCTGCGCGAGCAACGTGCGCGCGTCTCCAAGAACGGCGATACCGGCAAGGCGATCGACTATAGCCTCAAGCGCTGGGACGCGCTCACCCGCTTCCTCGACGATGGCCGCCTGTGCATGTCGAACAACGCCGCCGAACGGGAACTGCGCGCCGTCGCAGTCGGGCGCCGCAATTGGACCTTCGCCGGTTCCGACGAAGGCGGCCGGCGCGCGGCCGCCATCTACACCCTGATTGCCACCGCCAAGCTCAATGGCATCAATCCCCGGGCCTGGCTTGCCGACGTGCTCGCGCGTTTGCCGGATCATCCGATGCGGCGGATCGGCGAACTGCTACCGTGGCAATGGTGTGGATTGCGTCGACAAGCCGCCTGACCGCGCCTTCGCCGTATGCCATGCTCCGGTGCAGCGTCTTGGAGGCCGCCGTGTTCGCCCACAAGCTCGCCGATGAGATTGCCGTCGACCGCGTCGATCTGGAGACGCTCGACAGTTTCCTGATGTCCGACCGCGCGCCGTCGGAGAGCATGATGCTGTCTGATCTCGACGGCTTCCTCACCGGCATTGCCGTAGGACCGGAACTTGTCCTGCCCAGCGAATGGCTGCCGCTGATCTGGGGCGGCGAGGCGCCTGAGTTCGCTGACGAAGGCGAAGCCAAGGCGATCCTTGGCAGCATCATGGGCCGCTACAACGAGATTCTCCGGCAGGCTCGGGATGATGCCTTCGAACCCGTCTTCTGGGCTGACCGCGACGGCACGCTCATTGCAGCCGACTGGGCCGAAGGTTTCCTGCAGGCGATCATGCTGCGCGCCGATGCATGGAAACGGCTGTTGAAGTCCAAGCGGGACGGTCAGTTGCTGTTCCCCATTCTGGCCCTGTGCGGCGACGCGAACGGCGACTCTCTGCTCGGTCTGACGCCGGACCAAGAAGACATTGTGATGGAGGAAGCCACCGAGCTTATTCCCGGCTGCGTCGTCGCCATCGACGCTTATTGGCGCGAAAAAGGCCCAACGCAGTTCTCGATGCCATTCACCTCAGGTCAACCGACCCAGCCGAACCGTGCCTCAGCTAAAGTCGGCCGCAATGATCCCTGTCCTTGCGGCTCCGGCAAGAAGTTCAAGAAATGCTGCGGCAAGGCCCCGTGACCCTGCGGCCCTCACCGGATGCGTACGGAAAGAATGGCTGGTAGCGAGAGATAACTACGCTTTGAAGCGCTGCAATTTTGGGCCGCTCAGTCGCGTGTCCTTCTTGTATTCGCCAGTTCTTATAAGCGCGGTTGAGAAGAAAATATCCTTCGCTCAATGCTCGAAACCTGTACTCGCGAATCTCTATCACCTTTGGCGATAGCGTCATGCTCGCCATAAGGTCATGTGCAAGTTCCAATAGAAGGGATTGTCTCTCAGCGATCCGTTGCTGGAGCGGATCCACACGCGCTTTATGAGCAGTGTCGCGAACAAGCCCGGCGGGAAGCCAGTCCGACTGCTGCTATCATCGACAGTCAGAGCGTGAAAAGCGCCGAAAAAGGGGGCCTGCATTGATCCGCCGGTTACGATGCAGGAAAGAAGATCAAGGGCAAGAAGCGGCACATTCTCGTCGATACATTAGGCCTCGTGCTCCACGCCATCGTTCATCCGGCTGACATTCAAGATCGTGATGGTGGCTATTCGTATGGCGACGCTGTTCGGGATGTTTCCATTTTTGCAGACACTCTTTGCCGATGGCGGATATCAAGGACTGCAATTTGCGAAGGCGGTTGCGAAGGCTCTTCCGTATCTCAATGTCGAAATCGTCAAACGTTCCGATCGGATCAAAGGATTTGTGGTTTTGCCGCAACGCTGGATCGTCGAGCGCACATCGCTTGGCTCAATCGCTGCCGAAGACTCGCCAAGGATTGGGAGAACCTCAACGCAAGGCGCTCGCTTTCTTGCGCCTCGCTCAATTCGCCTCATGCTCCGAAAACTCTGTAATCAGCCCTGAAGTCTCCGGACGGACTAGAGACTGGTGGCTGCTCTATCAAACACTTACCCCCCTAGCCTTAAGATGCGCTAAGGATGACTTACTTGGCGGCCTTACTTACTGCCGCAGCGGTCAATTCCTTGAAGGCGCCAAATAGCTGAGTTTTCACCTTGTTGATGCTTTCACGCAACTTTTCCGCCGTTACAGGTTCGCCGTCGTTATGCTCTTTTCGATTTTCCAGAGCATCTGACGCCCGGACCGACAATCCGAACGTACTCCAAACCTTTGTTTTTTGTCGGCATGGCGGACTCCCTCGCCTGATTCTGTGAATCAAGGCCCGCCGGTGTCGGCGAGCCTCTCCGAATTCGACGGGAGTATGCCAATTAAACAATTAATTAACAAGAAAGTTCTTGACTTGGTTTGACAAAAATCGTAGGAGACAAAGAATCACCTAACTATCTGATTTTATTTATATTTTAGAAATATGACTTTCCGTTCATCGCGCATTTCTTTGGTATTTCGCCGCTTTTTATCTCGCGGAGGTTGATTTTTATGCACAAATAGTTAATCGGGTGAACATGGCAAAAACCAAACCGCCTTCTCAGGTCCACGCCTTCCGTAAGGCCGCCCGCGATCTTGGCGCGGACGAATCCGAGACCAATTTCGACGCGGCGCTTAAGAAGGTCGCGCGGCATAAGCCGGTAGCCGATTTCATGCCCACAGACGACCCGGAAAGCCTTGTTGGATTGGGAAAAAAGAAAATACAGCGCGATTAAGGCCCAAGTTCTTTAATAAATTCGGCCAGCCGAGATACCCGAATATTGATCCCACCCCATAGATTTCGGTGAGGAATTGACCCAATTGAATTTGCAGACATTGGGAGACCAGCTCCGCTACGAAATCGTCCAATATAAGAATCATCGAGATTTTTGTGCAGATAGGTTTCTACTCGTTGCGCCCATGCTTCTGCGTCGATTGTTGGAGGCGGAACGGTTTCATTCGCGCAGCGGACCATTAGCTGGCGCCCTTCTTCTAAAAATATTCCCAGCGCTTCGCGCGCCTGACGTCGATGCTGCGCGAGTGCATCTCGTTGAACGATGATTTCATGCTGGCCATAGAGAGTAGCCGCCACGGCAACGACGCTTAAGACGCCGACTATTCCTACTAAAATCAGCTTGGCCATGAGGTTGTCTTGAAAAAATTCGCGATAAGGACAGCCGCAAAGCCGTTGAACACGGCAATAATGTTAAATGATGATGACGTAATCGCGAATAAAGGCGCCCATGGCCGTATCTTATCAGGTGGTTTGAAAGTATATAATGCCCGATCTCCCCAATTTCCGCTACTACTCTGACGGGTAGCGGGGTTGAGGCACCACATGGTCCAGCGAGTCACCACCGTGGCGTTCGAGGGCATCGAGGCCCGCGCCGTTGATGTGCAGGTGCAGGTGGCGCCCGGGCTGCCGGCCTTCAACATTGTCGGCCTGCCCGACAAGGCGGTGTCGGAAGCCAAGGAGCGGGTGCGCGCGGCGCTGATCGCCTCGGGGCTCGCGCTGCCGGCCCGCCGCATCACCGTCAACCTCGCGCCCGCCGACCTGCCCAAGGAAGGCAGCCATTACGATCTGCCGATCGCGCTCGGGCTTATGGCGGCCATCGGCGCGCTGCCGCCGGACGCCATCGCCGGCTTCACCGTGCTGGGCGAGCTCGGCCTCGACGGCGGCATCGCCGCGGTGGCCGGCGTGCTGCCGGCGGCGATCGGCGCCAATGCGCGCGGTCAAAGCCTGATCTGCCCGGCGGCTTGCGGCGCCGAAGCGGCCTGGGCATCGCCGGAGATCGAGATCGTGGCGCGCGCAATCGCTCATCCAGCTCGCCAATCATTTCAAGGGCACGCAAGTGCTCACCCGCCCGAGCCCGAAGATCCGCGCGCTCGACGGCGTGCCGCTCGATCTCGCCGACATCAAGGGTCAGGAGAGCGCCAAGCGCGCGCTCGAAGTGGCCGCCGCCGGCGGGCATAACCTGCTGATGATCGGCCCGCCCGGCGCCGGCAAGTCGATGCTCGCTTCGCGGCTGCCCACCATCCTGCCGCCGCTCACCCCGTCCGAATTGCTGGAAGTGTCGATGATCGCCTCCGTCGCCGGCGAGATCGAAGGCGGCGCGCTCACCAACAAGCGGCCGTTCCGTTCGCCGCACCATTCCGCGTCGATGCCGGCGCTGGTCGGCGGCGGTTTGCGCGCCAAGCCGGGTGAGATTTCGCTCGCGCATCACGGCGTGCTGTTCCTCGACGAATTGCCGGAATTCGCCGCGCAAGCGCTCGACTCGCTGCGCCAGCCGCTGGAGAGCGGCGAGGTCGCCATCGCGCGCGCCAACCACCGCGTCACCTATCCCGCGCGCTTCATGCTGGTGGCCGCGATGAATCCCTGCCGTTGCGGACGCGCCAACGATCCCGGCTTCGCCTGCAAGCGCGGGCCGAATACGCGCTGCGTCGCCGAATACCAGGCGCGGCTGTCGGGCCCGCTGCTCGACCGCATCGACCTGCACATCGAGGTGCCGCCGGTGACCGCTGCCGACCTGATCCTGCCGCCGCCCTCGGAAGGAAGCCAAGAGGTGGCCGCGCGCGTGGCGCGCGCCCGCGATTGCCAAGCCGAGCGCTATGCCGCGCTCGGCCATGACAATGTGCATACCAATGCGCAGGCGAGCGGGCCGCTGTTGGAACAAGTGGCGCGCGCCGACGGCGCGGGTCTTGCCCTGCTGCGCGACGCCGCCGACGCCATGCATCTTTCCGCGCGCGGCTATCACCGCGTGCTGCGGGTGGCCCGCACGCTGGCCGATCTCGACGGCGCCGAAAAGGTCGGCCGCGTGCATCTGGCGGAAGCCCTGTCCTACCGGGCGCTGGCCGATGAGGTGCGCCGGGCGGCGTAAGGCACGTCCGGAGCCCGCTACTGCCGCATTAACCCTTCATTCACCACGTTCGCGCGCGCTCCAGCAGCGCCCCCGCGCGCTTGAATGAAATCGAAACATTCGCGGCGCCAAATGGCTTTCTATACGGGGGCCGGCGCGAGGTGCCGGCTGGGGGGCGGCAACGGCCCATGCGACACAAATTACCGACGTCATTGCAGCGCAAGTCGCGACCCAAATCGGCGGCTTCGCTGGTGCGCGCCGCCCGCACCTCCGCGCGCAACAAGAAGGCGCTTATCCTGTTCGGCCGCGCCGCCATGACCACCATCGCGGTGATTTCCGCCACGATCGGCTTCTTCCTCGGCATATTGCTGCAGCAGCCGAAATACAATCCCTACACTTATGCCGCCGGCGTTGCCGTGTTGCTCGCCATCGCCTGCACGGCGATCGCCTATATGCTGATTCGCCGCCGCGTGCTGCTCGGCAAGCTGCGCAAGGTGGAAGCGCGCGTCGAGGAACTGTCCGACCGCAATTGGGAGCTGGGCGAGGCGGCGGAGCGCGTGCGCAGCCTGCTGGCGGCGCAAGGCGACCTTATCGTGCGGCGCGACGCCGACGGCAAGATCACCTATGCCAACAACGCCTTCTGCGCGCTCGCAGGCCAAAAGCGCGATGAACTGATCGGCGCGCCGTTCACGCTGCCGGTGCGCGAACAGGGCCCGGTCAGCATGCTCGCCGACGGCACCCGCATGCACGACCAGAAGATCAGCAACGGCGCCGGCGCGCGCTGGATCGCCTGGCGCGAAGTGGCGGTGCGCAGCGAGACCGGCGGCAGCGAGGTGCAGGGCGTCGGCCGCGACGTCACCGACCGGGTCGAGGCCGAGCACGCGCTCGAACACGCGCGCGACCAGGCGGAAGCGGCGAGCCGGGCGAAGTCGCGCTTTCTCGCGATGGTCAGCCACGAGATCCGCACGCCGCTCAACGGCATGCTCGGCATGGCCGATCTGCTGCTCGACACGCCGCTCACGCCGGAGCAGCGCACTTACGCCAAGGCGGCGCGCACCTCGGGCGAAACGCTGCTGTCGCTGATCGAGGAGGTGCTCGATTTCTCCAAGATCGAGGCCGGCAAGCTCGATCTGGAGCAGCGGCCCTTCGTGCTTGCCCCGCTGGTCGAGGAAGCGGTCGAACTGCTGGCGCCGCGCGCGCAAGGCAAAGGCATCGAGATCGCGTCTTTCGTCGACGAGCGATTACCGGCAACACTCGTGGGTGACGCCGCACGCTTGCGCCAGGTGCTGCTCAATCTGGCCGGCAACGCCATCAAGTTCACCGAGAAGGGCGGCGTCGCGGTCATCGTCGAGCCCGACGAACACACCGGCGCGGTGCGCATCCAAGTGCGCGACACCGGCATCGGCCTGAAGGCGGAAGACCAGGCGCGCATCTTCCGCGATTTCGAGCAGGCCGACGGCTCCTCCACGCGCAAATACGGCGGCACCGGCCTCGGCCTCGCCATCACCAAGCGCATCGTCGAGCGCATGGAGGGACATATCGCGGTGGAAAGCGCGCCCGGCGCCGGCGCCACCTTCACCGTCACAGTGCCGCTGGCCGCGGCAATGACAGAAGAGAACGAGCGCAGCTTCGCCGCGCCCGATCTCGGCAGCTCCTCTGTGATGATCGTCGCCGGCGCCGAGATCGAAGCCTCGCTCTTGGCGCGCCGGCTCGGCCGCTGGGGCGCGCGCACCTGCGCCGCCCATGACGAGCGCGTCGCGCTCGCGCTTCTGCCGGAGCGGCACTGGGACGCACTGCTGGTCGATTACCCGCTTGCTTCCGACATGATCGCCGCCGGCGATTTCGGCAAGCTCGACGTTGCCCGCCGCATCGTGCTGATCCGCCCGACCGAGCGCCACGAACTGGCGCTGCTGAAGGCGGCCGGCTTCACCGGCTATCTGGTCAAGCCGGTGCGCGCGGCCTCGCTCGCCGCACGCCTTCGTGAAGACGACGCCTTCGAGCACGCGCCTGCCGAGATCGCGGCCGAAAACGCCGGCGACGCCGCGCCGGCCAATGGCAAAGGCCTTTCGATCCTGGTGGCCGAGGACAACGAGATCAACGCGCTGCTGATGCGCGCGCTGCTCACGCGTCTCGGCCATCGCCCGACTATCGCCGGCACCGGCGAGGCGGCGGTTGAATCCTGGCTCGCCGCGCGCGCCGCGGGCGCGCCTTACGACCTCGTGTTCATGGACGTCCAGATGCCGGTGATGGATGGCCTGGAAGCCGCGCGCCGCATCCGCGCCGCCGAGGCGCAAGCGCAGGCCGAGGGCGCCAAGCCGACCCGGATCTTGGCGCTCACCGCCAATGCCTATCCGGAAGACCGCGAGGCGGCGCTGTCCGCCGGCATGGACGGGCTACTGGTCAAGCCGCTCGACGCCGAGCGCCTGCGCGAAGCGATTGCCGGCGTGGCCGGCCGCGACGCCGACACGCTTGCGGCTTAGTCGGCGTTTCTGCACATTGTCATAAATTCGTGGTGGGCCCATGCTGTACGGGGGTGACGGCACGCGGCCGCCGATTCGCCTGCGCCAAGTCATACGGACCAAGCATCCCCATGGTCGACATCCTCACCCCGCGCAATCTGTTCGAGCGTTTCCGGCCGGCGCCCGCCGGCGCCGGCATTCCCGGTCTGCTTTCGGCGCTGCAAGCCTATGGCGGCCTGCAAGCGTGGGCTGCGCGCGCGCACCGGCCGGCGCAAAGCCTCGGCCGCATGGGTTCGCTGGAGGTGCGGCTGGCGCAGACGGCGCACGAGGTGCGGCAGGCGCAGAAGTTGCGCTACCGCGTGTTCTACCAGGAAGGCCCGGCGGTCCCCAATCCGGCGCGGCTGTTTGCGCGCCGCGACGTCGACGCCTATGACGCGGTCTGCGACCACGTTTTGGTGCTCGACCATGCCGCGCGCGGCCAGCAGCCGCTCAACCGACCGGCGGTGGTCGGCACCTACCGCCTGCTGCGCCAGCCGCTGGCAGAGGAATTCGGCGGCTTCTACACGGCGAGCGAGTTCGACATCGACGCGCTGATCACCCGCCACGGCAACCTGCAATTCCTCGAGCTCGGCCGCTCCTGCGTGCTGGCGCCCTACCGCAACAAGCGCACGGTCGAACTGCTCTGGCACGGCATCTGGTCATACGTGCTGCAGAACCGCGCCGACGTGATGATCGGCTGCGCCAGCCTCGACGGCACCGAGCCCAAGCGGCTGGCGCTGCCGCTGTCGTTCCTGCACCACTTTGCGCGCACGCCCGAAGCCTGGCGGGCGCGCGCGCTGCCCAACCGCTACATCGAGATGAACCGCCTGTCGCGCGAGGCGATCGACCCGAAGGCGGCGCTGCGCATGCTGCCGCCGCTGATCAAGGGCTATCTGCGGCTGGGCGCGCTGGTCGGCGACGGCGCCGTGGTCGACCACGAATTCGGCACCACCGACGTGCTGGTCGTGCTGCCGGTGGCCGAAATCAAGCAGCGTTATCTCGAGCATTTCGATTTGAGCCGGCGGGCGGCCTGATTTTCTGTCATTCCGGGGCGCGACCGAAAGGCCGCAAACCCGGAATCCAGGGGCCACAACACCAAAGCCTCATTTTGTCGCTCTGGATTCCGGGCTCGCGCACTTCGTGCGCGCCCCGCAATGACAAAAGCTAAAGCCGCCGCAGCGCTACTTCCTCGACCTGGTGGCTCTCCACCTTCTTCAGGATCAGGTCGGCGCGCTGGCGCGTCGGCAGGATGTTTTCGTGCAGGTTGACCAGGTTGATGCGTTCCCAGATGCCGGACGCGGTCTCGACCGCTTCCTCGTCGGACAGGTTGGAATAGCGGTGGAAGTAGGATTTCGGATCGCGGAACGCCGTGCCGCGCAACGTGAGGAAACGGTCGACATACCAGTGCTTGAGCACGTCTTCGGTGGCGTCGAGATAGACCGAGAAATCGAAGAAGTCCGACACGAAGGGAATGGCCTTGCCGTCGCGCGGCAGCCGCCCGGTCTGCAGCACGTTCAACCCCTCGACGATGAGAATGTCCGGCCGGTCGATCTCGATCCACTGGTTGGGGATCACGTCGTAGATCAGATGCGAATAGATCGGCGCGCGCGCCGGCCGACGCCCCGCCTTCACGTCGGTCAAAAAGCGCAACAGCGACGGCAGGTCGTAGCTTTCCGGAAAGCCCTTCTTCTCCATAAGGCCTTCGCGCTCGAGGATGGCGTTGGGATAGAGGAAGCCGTCGGTGGTGATGAGATCGACCTTGGGCACGTTCGGCCAGCGCGCCAGCAGCGCCTGCAGCACGCGCGCGGTGGTCGACTTGCCGACCGCCACCGAGCCGGCGACGCCGATCACGTAGGGCATCTTGGCATCGCCGGTGCCGAGGAAGCGCTGCTGCGCCACGAACAGGCGCTGCGTGGCCGCCACATACATCGACAACAGGCGCGACAGCGGCAGGTAGATGTCCTGAACCTCATCGATGTCGAGCCGGTCGTGCAGCGAGCGCAGGCGCATCACCTCGTCCGCCGACAGCGTCATCGGCGCGTCCTCGCGCAGCGCCGCCCACGCCGCGCGCGCGAAGCTGCGGTAGGGCGAGAGGGCTTCTTCGGTGCGCTGTTCCATCATTTACGCGACGCTTTTTCCTGATGCCCGCTCTGCGCCGTGCGCTCACCGAGCGCGGCCTCCACCTCGGCGAGCGTCACTCCGCGCGCCTCCAGCAGCACCAGCAGATGATAGAGAAGGTCGCCGGCTTCCGCGATCACCCGGTCCCTGTCTTCCTGCACGGCAGCCAGACCGGTTTCGATCGCCTCCTCGCCCAGCTTCTTGGCGCAGTGGGCGAGACCCTTGTCGATCAACGCCCGCGTGTAGGATTCCGCCGCGCTCGCCTGCGCGCGCGCGTGCACCCGCTTTTCCAGGTCGGCCAGGGTGAATTTGCTCATGGCGGTTCCTTCGGGGCGGGGGTTTAGCAGCTTTGATGCGCCGCGTCATTCCGACCTTTATCCGCCCTCATCCTGAGGAGCGGGCGAAGCCCGCGTCTCGAAGGATGGGGCGGCCCCATGCTTCGAGACGCCGCGCTGCGCGCGGCTCCTCGGCATGAGGCCGCGAAAGGCTACGGATCCAGCCGCATCGGCAGCCCGGCCTTGGCCATGTAAAGCTTCGCCTCGCGCACCGAGTGCTGGCCGAAATGGAAAATCGAGGCCGCCAGCACCGCGGTGGCGTGGCCGTCGCGGATGCCCTCCACCATGTGCTGCAAAGTGCCGACCCCGCCGGAGGCGATCACCGGCACCGGGATGGCGTCGGCGATCGCGCGGGTGAGCGGGATGTCATAGCCGCGCTTGGTGCCGTCGCGGTCCATGGAGGTGAGCAGGATTTCGCCGGCGCCGAGCGCCACCACTTCTTTCGCATAGTCGACCGCGTCGATGCCGGTCGGGTGGCGCCCGCCATGGGTAAAGATTTCCCACTTGTCCGGCGCGCCGGGCTGCGAGACTTTCTTGGCGTCGATCGCCACCACGATGCACTGGTCGCCGAATTTCTCCGCCGCTTCCTTGACGAACTGCCGGCGCGCCACCGCGGCGGTGTTGATCGACACCTTGTCGGCGCCGCAGGTCAGCAGCTTGCGGATGTCCTCGATGGTGCGCACGCCGCCGCCGACGGTGAGCGGCATGAAGCAGGCTTCCGCCGTGCGGGTGACCACGTCGTAGATGGTGTCGCGGTTCTCGTGGCTGGCGGTGATGTCGAGGAACGTCAATTCGTCGGCGCCGGCCGCGTCATAGGCGATCGCGGCCGCCACCGGATCGCCGGCGTCGCGCAGATCGACGAAATTGACGCCCTTGACCACGCGGCCGTCTTTGACGTCGAGGCAGGGAATGACGCGGACTTTGAACATTACGAGCCTTGCGCTGGCGAGCCGGTATACGCGCAGGAACACTTAAGCTAGCATGGCGGAAATATCCAGTTGCGCGCGCCGGGCCCCGGGGGCAAAGCCATGTTTGCGCAAGTGCTGACGCTGATCGTCGCCTGCCTGTTCGCCGGCCTGCTCGGCTTCGCCGCGCACCGGGCGAGCATCTGCACGGTGCGGGGGGTGGCCGAGGTGATGAGCGCGCGCACCGGCTTCATGCTGGCGAGCATCGGCAAATCGGCGCTCTGGGTGATCGCGCTGACGCTGCCGTTCCTGTGGCTGGTGCCGGCGGCGGCGAGCGCGATCGGCGGCTGGCAATTGACCTTGACCGCCTTGCTCGGCGGTTTCCTGTTCGGTCTCGGCGCCGCGATCAACGGCGCCTGCTCATATTCCACCATGGCGCGGCTGATGGACGGCGAAGTGCGCATGGCGGTCTCGATCGGCGGCTTCGCCGTCGGCGTGCTGACCTTCCTGCTGCTGGTCGACGCTCAATGGCTGGCGCGACCGGCCAAGGCGCCGGCCATGATCGGCTCGGTGCTGAGCTTCGCCGTGCTGGTCCTACTCGCGCTGCTCGCCTGGGCGATCTACGAAGTGCCGCGCATCTGGCGCCATCGTCCGAAGCATATGCGCGTGCAACAAATGATCCTGGCGCCGCAGTATCGGCTGTCCACCGCGGCGCTGCTGATCGGCCTCGCCAGCTCGGTGGTGTTCCTGCTGGTCGGCTCGCCCGGCTACACCGTCACGCTGCACAGCGCGGTGGCGGGCATGGTCGGCAAAGGCGCGTTGCCGCCGGCCTCGCGCAGCGTGTTGATGCTGGCGGTGCTCGCCGGCATGCTGGTCTCGACGCTGCAACGCGGCAGCTTCCGGCTCGATTGGCGGCCGCAACGATCCTGGCTGCGCAATATTTTCGGCGGCGCGCTGATGGGGCTCGGCGCCGCCATGGTGCCGGGCGGCAATGCCGTGCTGGTGCTTTACGCGATCCCGAGTTTTTCGCTGCATGCGCTGCCGGCCTATGGCGCGCTCATCGTCGGCGCCGGCGCCGGCCTGCTGGCGATGAAGCATCTGGCCGGCATCGATAGCCGCGTGGTCTGCCGCGACGACATCTATCGCGCCGAAGCGCAGCCGGCCGGCTCGATCCTCAATTCGCACCGGCCTTCGCGTCACGGATGAGCTTCAGCGCCTCCGCCGCGTCCAGCCGCCCGTCATAGAGCGCGCGGCCGGCAATGGCGCCTTCCAGCTTGGCGGCGCGCGGCTCAAGCAGCGCCTTGATGTCGTCGATGGAGGCGAGCCCGCCGGAGGCGATCACCGGAATTGAGATCGACGTCGGCCAGCGCGATGGTGGCGTCGAGATTGAGCCCGGTCAGCATGCCGTCGCGCGCGACATCGGTATAGACGATCGCCGCCACGCCGACGTCCTCGAAGCGCTTCGCGATGTCGAGCGCTGACAGTTCGGAGGTCTCCGCCCAGCCTTCCACCGCCACCTTGCCGTCGCGCGCGTCGAGCCCGACCGCCACCTGGCCCGGATAATCGCGCGCCGCCTGCTTGACGAAGGGCGGATCGCGCACGGCCGCGGTGCCGATGATGACGCGGGTGACGCCCTTCTCCAGCCAGGCCTCCACCGTCGCGGTGTCGCGGATGCCGCCGCCGAGCTGCACCGGCATGGCGACGCTTTCCAAGATGCGGTCGACCGCGCCGGCGTTCACCGGCTTGCCGGCGAAGGCGCCGTCGAGATCGACGATGTGCAGATATTCGAAGCCCTGGCGTTCGAACGCCGCCGCCTGCGCCGCCGGGTCGCGGTGGAAAACGGTCGCGCGCGCCATGTCGCCCTGCTCCAGGCGCACGGCCAGGCCTTCCTTCAGGTCGATGGCGGGGAAAAGGATCACGGCGCCCACCGCAAAAAATTCTTGATCAGCGCCAGCCCCAGCCGCTGGCTCTTCTCCGGGTGGAATTGCGTGCCCACCATGTTGTCGCGCCCGACGATGGCCGTGAGCGGGCCGCCGTAGTCGGCCTGCGCGATCAGGTCGGAACGCTGCGTGGGCTTGAGCTCGTAAGAATGCACGAAATAGCCGTGCAAGCCGTCGGGCCCGAGCGCGATGTCGTCGAGCAGCGGATGCGGCCGCAGCATGTTGAGCGTGTTCCAACCCATGTGCGGGATTTTCAGATTCGGATCGTCCGGCTCGATGCGGTCGACTTCGCCGGCGATCCAGCCCAGGCCGGGCGTCACCTGATATTCGCGCCCGCGCTCGGCCATCAGCTGCATGCCGACGCAGATGCCGAAGAACGGCCGCCCGCGTTGCAGCACGTTTTCGTTCAAGGCCTCGACCATGCCGTCGATGGCATCGAGCCCGCGCCGGCAATCGGCGAAGGCGCCGACGCCGGGCAGCACCACGCGCGAGGCGGCGGCCACTTTGGCCGGATCGCTGGTGACCTTGATCGCCTCGGCTCTGTCGAGCTCGCGCGCGGCGCGCTCAAAGGCCTTGGCCGCCGAATGCAGATTGCCCGAGCCGTAGTCGACGATGGCGACGCTCATTGTCCCGGCTCCGGGAACAGTCCGATCACGTCGGAGCCCGAGGGCGGCCCGCGCCGCACCGGTGCTGCGTATTGCGGCTCGGCTGCGACGGGCGATGGCGCGGTGGGCGACGCGGCGCGCGCGGTCCAGGCGGCGAAGAAGCGCCGCTCGGCGCTTTCCTCGTCGTCGCCGACCACGAAGCCGAGCGTGCGCCAGCCGCGGCGCGCCAGCGTCCAGCGCCTTAGGCTCGCCGCCTCGAAGCCGACCAGCAGCGCGATCAGCAGGCTGCCGAGCGATTTCAAGAACCACGGCAGCCTGCAGTACGTGAAAGATTGCGCCGAGCAAGGCGACGACCACGACATAGCCCAGCAGCACCAGCCACAGCCGGCGATAGATGAGCCACAACGGCGCCAGCAGGAAGGCCCAGAAATGGAATCCGTCGCGCACGAACAGGAAGCGATGCGGGTCGCTTGCTGCTTCGCCCGCTTTCGGCGGGGCTGCGTGGACGGTGTAAGTGGGCATACTTGCGCTCTCTTTACCCTCACCCCTTGCGCGGGACGGGTCGCTTGCCGAAGCCGTGCGCGAGGCAAGCGCGGGTGGCGGGTCCTGGCTATTTAAGTGCTCTCGTCATAATTCGCACGGATCCCCACCCGCTCGCGACCTGCGGTCGCTCGTCCGCCGCTCCCCGCAAGGGAGGAGGGCAAGCCTACCCGCCCAGCGAGCCCTTGGTGGACGGCACCTCGTCCTTGGCGCGCGGGTCGATCGTCACCGCCGCGCGCAAGGCGCGCGCCAGCGCCTTGAAGCATGACTCCGAAATATGATGGTCGTTGGTGCCGTACAGCGTCTCCACATGCAGCGTGATGCCGGCATTCATGGCGAAGGCCTGGAACCATTCCTGCACCAGCTCGGTGTCGAATTGGCCGACCTTGTCGCGCACGAACTCGGCCTTGAACACCAGGAACGGCCGCCCGGAAATGTCGAGCGCCACCCGCGTCAAGGCCTCGTCCATCGGCACATGCACGTCCGCATAGCGGGTGATGCCCTTCATGTCGCCGAGCGCCTGTTTCACCGCCTGGCCGAGCGCGATCCCCACATCTTCGGTGGTGTGGTGGTGGTCGATGTGCAGGTCGCCCTTGGCCTTGGCCGCGATGTCGATGCGCGAATGGCGCGCCAACAGGTCGAGCATGTGGTCGAGGAAGCCGATACCGGTCGCGACGTCCGCGCGCCCGGCGCCGTCGAGGTCGACCGCAACCTCGACGTCGGTCTCCTTGGTCTTGCGCTTCACATTGGCCTTGCGCATTGGCGAACCCCTTGAATTGCGCGCCTTTTATCAGGGGTTGCCGGGATTCGCCACAGCAGCCTGATCCTGGTTTGCATCCCCCGCCGGGCACCCTTACATGTCTGGCGCCCCAAGGGTTCCTGTCTATGTCCTCTACCGAGCTTCCTGCAAATTCCGCCTGGCACGGCACCACCATCCTCACCGTCCGCAAGGGCGGCAGCGTGGTGATCGGCGGCGACGGCCAGGTCACCATCGGCCAGACCATCGTCAAGGCCAACGCCAAGAAGGTGCGCCGGCTCGGCAAAGGATCGGGAGGATTGGGCGACGTGATCGGCGGCTTCGCCGGCGCCACCGCCGACGCGTTTACCTTGTTCGAGCGGCTGGAAGCCAAGCTCGAGCAGTATCCCGGCCAGCTCACCCGCGCTGCGGTGGAGCTGGCCAAGGACTGGCGCACCGACCGCTATCTGCGCCGGCTGGAAGCCATGATGATCGTGGCCGACAGCCAGGTTTCGCTCGTGCTCACCGGCACCGGCGACGTGCTGGAGCCGGAGAACGGCGTCATGGGGATCGGCTCGGGCGGCAATTATGCGCTCAGCGCCGCGCGCGCGCTGCTCGACGGGCCGCTCGATGCCGAGCAGATCGTGCGAAAGTCGCTCGACATCGCCGCCGACATCTGCGTCTACACCAACCGCAACGTGACGATCGAATCGCTGAAAACGTAAACGAGTAGCAATTGACCGACTTCTCCCCGCGCGAAATCGTATCCGAGCTCGACCGCTTCATCGTCGGCCAAAGCGACGCCAAGCGCGCCGTCGCGATTGCCTTGCGCAACCGCTGGCGCCGGTTGCAGCTCGACGACCGGCTGCGCGATGAAGTGCTGCCCAAGAACATCCTGATGATCGGGCCGACCGGCGTCGGCAAGACCGAGATTTCGCGGCGGCTGGCGCGGCTCGCCGGCGCGCCCTTTCTTAAAGTGGAAGCCACCAAATTCACCGAGGTCGGCTATGTCGGCCGCGACGTCGAGCAGATCGTGCGCGACCTAGTCGAGATTTCCATCGCGCTCACGCGCGAGAAGAAGCGCAAGGACGTCAAGGCCAAGGCCGAGCTCGCGGCGGAAGAGCGCGTGCTCGACGCCCTGGTCGGCCCCGGCGCCAGCCCCGGCACGCGCGAAAGCTTCCGCAAGAAGCTGCGCGCCGGCGAGATCGACGACAAGGAGATCGAGATCGAAATCCAGGCCGGCGGCTCCGGCATGCCGATGTTCGAGATCCCCGGCATGCCGGGCGCGCAAATGGGCGCCATCTCGATCGGCGACATTTTCGGCAAGATGGGCGGCGGCCGCACCAAGACGCGCCGCGTCACGGTCGAGGAATCGCACGAACTCCTGGTCACCGAGGAAAGCGACAAGCTGCTCGACAGCGATTCGCTCGTGCAGGAAGCGATCCGCGTGGTCGAGCAGAACGGCATCGTGTTCCTCGACGAAATCGACAAGATTTGCGCGCGTGACGGTCGCGTCACCGGCGACGTCTCGCGCGAGGGCGTGCAGCGCGATCTGCTGCCGCTGATCGAAGGCACCACCGTCGCCACCAAGCACGGGCCGGTGAAGACCGACCACATCCTGTTCATCGCCTCCGGCGCCTTCCATATTTCCAAGCCGTCCGACCTGCTGCCCGAATTGCAGGGCCGGCTGCCGATCCGCGTCGAATTGGCCGCGCTCACGCGCGACGATTTGCGCCGCATCCTGACCGAGCCGGAAGCCTCGCTCATCAAGCAATACGTCGCGCTGATGGCGACCGAGGGCGTGACGCTCGATTTCACCGAGGACGCCATCGACGCGCTCGCCGACATCGCGGTGTCGGTGAATTCCGCGATCGAGAACATCGGCGCGCGCCGCTTGCAGACCGTGATGGAGCGCGTGCTCGACGACGTCTCCTTCTCCGCCCCCGACCGCGCCGGCGAGACGGTGAAGATCGACGCCGCCTTCGTGCAGAAGAACATCGGCGATCTCGCCAAGAACGCCGACTCTGAGCCGGTTTATTCTCTGACTCTCCACTCCCTCCCCCTGCAAGAGGGAGGGCCAGGGAGGGGGTCTTCTTGATGACGCGTTGACCCCCACCCAGCGCGCTACGCGCGCCGACCTCCCCCTTTCAGGGGAAGGTAAAGCAGTGCAAGTCGGTTTATTCCCTGATCGAGCGCGTCGGGTCGGTCTGCGCCAGCGGATCGGAGCCCGGAAAGGTCTCCCGCAAGCCTTCCTCCAGCTCGCGCTCGGCGCGCATATTGCGCTTCGGCTTCGCCCGCTTCGCTTGCTTGACCGCTGGCCGCCTTTTCTTGCGCGCCGGCTTGCGGACCTTTGCCTTCTTCTTCTTGACCTTCTTGGCCTTCTTCTTTTTCGCCATCGCGCTCGCCTCCACTTCACTTGCGCGTCCGGCGTATTCTCACATAAAGCGCGCCCTCGCCGCCATGGGCGACATGCGCGTCCTCGAAGCCGACCACGAAGCCGCGGAATTCCGGCAGACCGAGCCATTGCGGCACCTGGCGTTTGAGCACGCCGCGCTCGCCGTCGCCGCGCCCGCCTTTTCCGGTGATCACCAGCACCAGGCGAACTTATCGCGCGCGCTGGCCGAGCGCAGGAAATGCAGCAGCGTGGAATGGGCTTGCGCTTGCGTCAGGCCATGCAGGTCGAGCCTGGCATCGATCGCCTCCTTGCCGCGCGCGACCTGCGCGCGCAGGCGGCGGCCGAGCGGCGCCAGCGAAGGCGGCGCGGGTTCGGGTTGTGCCGTGCGGTGCCGCGGCGGCGCGCCTGGCGGCAGGCGCGGGCGGGGCGGGCGCGGCGCTCAACGTCTTCGTCGGCCGCCGGCGGCAGCAGCGGGCTGGCCTGCAACGGCGCGATCGAGCGCGGCGAAAGTGTTCCACAGCACGCGCTCGTCGCGCGACAGAACGCGGCGCCGGCTCCGGTCGCGCGCGCTGGTGTCGCGGGAGCCCATGGCGCCGGGGCCTTTTAGGGCCGCGGCCTGGGCAGCGGGGTTTTTTGCTGCGTGGCGACGGAAACGTGCCGGTGACGGCGGGCGCCTTGCCTTTGGCCATCGCCTCCTGCACGGCGATCTCCTTCGGCCGCGGACGCGGCAGCGGAATGGCCGTGCGGTTTCAATCCGCCTCGCCGTGCGCCGCCAAGTCCTTCGGCACCAGCATGACGAAATTGCCGAACTGCTTGATGCGGCCGGCAATGTGGGTGGCATGCCTCGCCGTGGCCGAAATAAATGTCGGCGCGCGCCGCGCCGCCTGATCGCCCCGCCGGTATCCTGCGCCACCATCAGATGCTGGAAGGGGTCGTCAGGCGCGAGTGCCTTGATGGGAAATTTGGCGTCGATCCAGATCGGCATGCCGTAGATATGCAGCATGCTATCGACCGCGATCGAGCGCCACGGCGTCAGCGGCATGCCTTGTGCGCCGATGCACTCGTCATTGGGCTTGAGCGGCGTCTCGTAGAAGAACACATAGGAACGGTTCTTCAGCCGCAATTCCTCGCCTTCTTTCGGGTGCTCGTCCATGTATTCGCGAATCTTAGTCCATCGACATGTCGTCGGGCGCTATAGATGCCTCTTTCGATCAGGATTTGCCGACCGGCGTATAAGGCTTGCCGTTGCTGGCATCGTACGTTGAGGCGCAGAGCCTCCGGTCGTCGAGCTTGATGCGAGTCGAGCCCTGGATTTCGGCGAAGAAGGCGTCGATTGGGTCTTTCACCCAGCAGATCTCCAGGCCCTTGCCCGGCAGCACGCCGCTCGGCGATCTCTTGCGGAGCGTATCGAGAACATGCTGCGGTGCCGATGCCCCTCGGCGGCCGGTAGAGCGGCACGTTGAATTCGTCGGTCTTCTGGACGCGAGCCTGCGACTTCGACTCCCAATAGCCGGTGTAAAAGCCGCCGGTGCCGGAATAGGGCCGAAGCTGCGCAGCCCGGCATGACGCGCACCGGCTTGAAATTAGCTTCGAAGAACTTGCGCGCCCTTCACCGTCGAGCGCGCCGGCCGCTTGCCGTGCTCGCAGGCATTGTAGAGCCCCGCGAACAGCGGCCGGTTGCGCGCTGCGCTTTGGAGCCTTGCAGGATGGCGTCGCAGCTTTTCATGAAGGCGTGAAGGCGGTGGCCAGATCGTCCTGCTGCCAGCCGTCGAGATCGGATAAAGCTCAGCGCTTTGATGGCGGGGCATGGAACGAAAACCCGCCGACATGGTGATGGACGGGGGCGTGCTTGTGCGCCTTGACGCTGTGCGCCTTGGCGCTCTTGGCGCTCTTGGCCTGCGCCGGCGCGCCGGCGACCAGGCAAAGGCCCATAGTGAAGCCGACGATGGCGCGGGAAAGCGTCATACGGTTCATTGCCCGGCTTCTGTAGCCACCAGTTTCCAGTTCGGATCGCGCGAGGATGAATCGCGCGCGAAGGTCCAAACATCGGTGACGTCGGTCACCTTCTCGGCATTGCCGTCGATCACGTTGCCGTCCTTGTCGCGGGTCGCCGACACCAGCTTGGACTGGAATTTCACCGTGAGCTGGGCGGTCTTGCCGCGAAGCTCGGCCGCGCTGATGTCGCACTCGTCGACCGAGACGAAGCGGTTCTCCACCAACTCGCCGCGCTTTTCGCGCTCGCTGATGGCGGTGTCGAAGCCGTCATAGACCTCGCGCGCCAACAGGCTCTTCAGCGTGCGGCGGTCGCCTTCGGCATAGGCGGTGACGATCATCTCGTAGGCGCTGCGCGCGCCGGTCGCGAAATGCTTGGGATCGAAGCTCGGGTCGGCGGCAACGATGGCGTCGAAGCCGGCGGCAAGCGCCGAGCCCGGCTCCGCCACGCCCTTCCAGCGCTCGCCCGGCGCAACGGGCTCGGCCGGCTCGGCCGGCTCGGCCGACTTGGGCGCGCCGGCTTCCGCCGGTCGGTTGCTGGGCAGCGCGACGACCTTCTCCGTCGCCGGCCGCACCGGCTCGCGCGCCGAATAGGGATCGTAAGGCGGCCGCTCGCGGCCGGTGCGCTGACCGAGCACGCTGCGCAGACGCAAAAAAATGAACACCGCGAGCGCTAGGAAAATGATGGTGTAGATGTCGAACACGTCGCGCATGCTTTCGAGTGGCCGTGGCGGCGGCGGCCGCAACGTGGCGGCCGGCCCTCCCGTGACTTATGTAAGTTGGCGGGCAATCCGATCCATAGGCCCGGCGCCGGCATTTTGGCGCTTTTTTAGCCTCATTTAGAAAGCTTAGACGATCGGGACGCCGACGCCAACCATGCTCGGATAAGAGAAACACCGATGAATGTGGCAAAATGGCTGTTGCTCGCTTTATTGGCGCTACCGGTCATGGAACTGGCGGCCTTTGTCGCGGTGGCGGCCGCGATCGGGCTGCTCGGAGCCCTGGTGCTGGTCGGCGCCACCTCCTTGCTCGGCGCCCTCATCCTGCGCCATGCCGGCGGCAGCCATATCGCGCGCATGCGTGTGGCGCTGGGCGAGGGCAGTTTTACCGCCCTGCAGGCCGATGGCAGCGGCGGCCTCATCCTCCTCGCCGGAATTCTCCTGCTGATTCCAGGGTTTATCACCGATGCCCTGGGTCTCTTGCTGCTGACGGCGCCGCTGCGGCAGGCATTAAGCGCGGCGGTTCGACGCGGGCAGCCCGCGCGCGCCGACGGCGTGGTCGATCTGCCACCCGAGCAGTGGCACCGCGTGCCCGACCCCGAATTGCCCGAGCGGCGCGAGCCGCGCTAGCTGCGCCACAAATCCTTGTTCGCCCTAGAGCGCTATGTTAGCCACCGCCGGCGCGCATGAGGCCGGAAAGCTAGCCGTCGAAACGGGCCGGGCTGACGGGTTTGCGGATAAAGATCATGCGCCGCCAATGACTAAGCGTCGCCGGCGCGAGGGAGATTTCATGAGCATCACCGATGGCGGCTCGTCCGCCGGACAGGCCATGCAGCCGCAATTCAGCGTGATTGCGCAATACATCAAGGACCTGTCATTCGAGAACCCGAACGCGCCCCGTTCGCTGATGGCCGGAGATCGGCAGCCGCAGATCGCCATCCAAATCAATGTCGAGGGCAAGCCATTTTCGGACACCGACTTCGAAGTGACCTTGCGCCTCGAGGCCAAGGCGGAGCTCAACAACGAGCTGATGTTCGGCCTGGAGCTGGATTTCGCCGGTCTGTTCCGTTTCATTTCGGTGGCGCCCGAAAGCATGAACGAGGTCGTGCTGATCCAGTGTCCGCAGATGCTGTTCCCGTTCGCGCGCGAGATCGTCGCCACCACCGTGCGCAACGGCGGCTTCCCGCCCATGCTGCTCGAGCCGGTTGATTTCGCCGCGCTTTACCGCCAGCGCATGAGCCAGACGCCGCCGGGCGTGCAGCCGATGGCGTAGCGCTAAAAGCGCCTCAGACGTCGTCTGCGCGGTACTGCCGCCAGAGCGCGTTCTCGCCCAGGCTGGCGACGAATTCCCGGTGCGCCGCGCGCTCTTCATCGCTCACGCGCGGGGCGAGCGCGATCGCACGGGCGCGCAAAGCCGCGCCGCCCTCGCTGCCCACCGCGCGCACGCCGAGCTCGGCAAGGCCGAGCTGCGCCTGACGCGCGCCGATCAATTCGACATAGACCTCCGCCAGGATTTCCGCGTCGAGCAGCGCGCCGTGCTTGCTGCGGCGCGAATTGTCGATGCCGTAGCGCGCGCACAGATCGTCGAGCCGGTTGGGGCCCGCGGGGTGCTTGCGGCGCGCCAGCATCAGCGTGTCGATCAGCCGCTCGCGCGCAATCAGTACGCGCTCCACCCGCTTGAGTTCGGCGCACAGGAAGCCGTGGTCGAAGGCGGCGTTGTGGATCACCAGCGGCGCCTCCTCGCCGATGAAGGCGAGGAAGTCGTCGGCGACGGCGGCGAACAGCGGCTTGTCCTTGAGGAATTCGGTGGTCAGCCCGTGGATGGCGGCGGCCTCCGCCGGCACCTCGCGCTCGGGGTTGAGATAAACGTGGAAAGTGGCGCCGGTCGGGATGCGGTTGATGAGCTCGATACAGCCGAGCTCGACCAGGCGGTGACCTTGCGCCGGGTCGAGGCCGGTGGTTTCGGTGTCGAGGACGATCTCGCGCATTATCACCTTTCAGTCATTCCGGGGCGGCCCGCAGGGCCGAACCCGGAATCCAGAAACAAGCTCGGAGCTTGCGTCTGGATTCCGGGTTCGCTCGCTTCGCTCGCGCCCCGGAATGACTACCTGCGATTCGGCATCTTAGCCACCTGCTTGAGGATTACACGCACCTGTGCGCGCGCGTGCTCGAAGCCTTGCCCGCTATCCACGATGAAATCGGCGCGCGCTCGTTTTTCCGCGTCTGCCATCTGATTGGCCAAGATGGCGCGGAACTTCTCCTCGCTCATGCCCGGCCGCTCGAAGGCGCGCGCGCGCTGCAGCTCCGGCGGCGCAGACACCACCACCACCGCGTCGCAGCGTCTTTCGCCGCCGGTCTCGAACAGCAGCGGAATGTCGAGCACCGCCACCTGCGCGCCGGCGCGTTTCGCCTCCGCCAGGAAACGCTCCGCGGCCTGGCGCACCAGCGGGTGAACGATGGCTTCGAGCTTCTTGATCGCGGTTTCGTCGCCCAGCACGCGTTTGCCGAGCTGGTCGCGGTCGACCTTGCCGCCGCCGGTGGTGCCGGGAAACGCCGCCTCGATCAGCGGCACTGCCTCGCCTTCGTAGAGCCGGTGCACCGCGGCATCGGCGTCGTGCACCGGCACGCCCTCCTCGGCGAAGAACTTCGCCGTGGTGGACTTGCCCATGCCGAGCGAGCCGGTGAGGCCGAGGACGTACATGTTACCCCGCCACGAAGCCGTTCTTCCGCAAAAAATCCAACAGCGGCAGCAGCGGCAGGCCGAGAATGGTGAAATAGTCGCCTTCCACCTGCGCGAACAAATGCACGCCGATGCCTTCCAGCTGATAGCCGCCGACGCTGGTCAGCACCACGCCGCCGGCCAGCTCGAGATAGGTCTCCAGAAAATCGTCGGCGAAATTGCGCATGGTCAGCCGCGCGGTATCGACGCAGTCGAACAGCACCTCGCCGTCGCGCACCAGCGCCAGCGCCGAATTGAGCTCGTGCGCGCGCCCGCGCAATTCACGCAGCTGCGCGGCCGCCGCTGCGCGGTCGGCGGGCTTGCCGTAGCGCCTGCCGCCGCGCGCCAGAGTCTGATCGGCGCCCAGCACCAGCCGCCCGGGCAGCGAGGCCGCCACGGCGAGCGCCTTGGCGCGCGCCAGATGGCGCGCCGCCGTCGCCGGATCGCGCTCGCCGGCCTCCGCCTCGACCGCACGCTCGTCGATCCGCGCCGGCCGCGTCTCGAAGCGCAGGCCGGCGCCGGCCAAGAGCTTGCCGCGCACCTCGCTGCGCGAGGCGAGCACCAGCGGCTGGGGAGCGAGCCAGAGCGGCATGGTCTTTCCTTATCCCTCCCCTGAAAGGGGAGGGTCGCCCGCCGTAGCGCGAGCGAAGGCGGGCGGGGTGGGGTTGCGCGAATTCTCTAGCACGATTGTTCCCCCACCCGGCCGCCGGAGTTTACCATCGGGCCGGCCATTGGCCGGACCCGTTGGGCGGCCACCCTCCCCCGCAAGCGGGGAGGGATAAAGGCGGCTACGTCGCCGGCTGGCGGCGGCGCTCGGTCAACAGCCGCATCACCGCCGCGGCGGTTTCCTCGATCGAACGCCTCGTTACGTCGATCGACGGCCAACTGTGCTTGGCGCAAAGCTTGCGCGAAAACGCCACCTCTTCCGCCACCGCCTTCTTATCGATGTAGAGGTCGTCGTCGCGGTGCGCGCGCAAGCCCAGCAGCCGGTTCTCGCGGATCTGCACGATGCGCTCGGGGCTGGCATACAAGCCCACCACCAGCGGGCGCGTGAGCAGCTCGACCTGCGGCGCCAGCGGTACCCCCGGCACCAGCGGCACATTGCCGGTCTTGATGCCGCGGTTGGCGAGATAGATCGAGGTCGGCGTCTTGGAGGTGCGCGACACGCCGACCAGCACCACGTCGGCATTCTCTAGCCCTTCCGGGTGCTGGCCGTCGTCGTGCAGCATGGAGTAGTTGAGCGCGTCGATGCGCTGGAAATATTCGGCGTTGAGCACGTGCTGGGCGCCGACACGGTGCATGGTCTCGGTGCCGAGATAGGACTGGAACAGTCTGAGGATCGGCCCCAGCACCGACATGCAGGGCAGCCCCAGCTCGCGGCATTTCACCTCCAGCGTCTGGATCAGGTCTTCTTCCAGCAGCGTGTAGAGCACCAGGCCGGGCGATTCGGAGATCTCCGCCAGCACATGGTCGAGCTGCTTCTTGGAGCGCACCATCGGGTAGAGATGCTCGACCGGCGAGACATTGGCGTATTGCGCGGCCGCCGCGCGCGCGACCGTGATCAGCGTTTCGCCGGTCGCGTCGGACACGAGATGCAGATGGAAATAGCCGGTGTTGGGCATCGGGATAGCGGCGGGACGTCCTGTGGACAGGACGGGAGAAGGCCACGGCTTGGAGCCTTTCGCAAGCGGCCGGCAAAAGAAGCGCAATTTCCGTCCACACGGCTGGCTGCGGGACGCGGATGCGCCCGCGCACGCCGCGCTTGCCGCAGATGTGGACGGCGCCCTGGGGAAAGCATGGGATAGCGTGCCGAATCCCCTGCAAAACCCCCGGTATGATTGTGGACGGCAAGCCGCGGAATTACGTGGGTTTCTGGATCGCCATTTTTCTGCCGGTGGACAGATTGTTGATCGGCAGGCATGAGTCCAATCCACGCTCCAGTAACTACTACAAAGAGTCTTATAAGATTCTATGGAAGAAGGTGTTCGAAACGAAAGCGTGGGGACAAAGCCGCTGCTGGCCGTCTTGGCCAAGCAGTACCTTAAGATTCCGCCGGTCTGGATGATGCGCCAGGCCGGCCGCTATCTGCCGGAATACCGTGCGGTGCGGCAGCAGGCCGGCGGCTTCCTCGATCTCTGTTTTAATCCCGAGCTCGCCGCCGAAGTGACCATGCAGCCGGTGCGCCGCTTCGGTTTCGACGCCGCCATCCTGTTTTCCGACATTCTGGTGATCCCGTTGGCGCTCGGGCGCAAGCTCTGGTTTGTGGAAGGCGAAGGGCCGCGGCTCGAGCCGTTGAGCGATGGCAAGGCTTTGCTGTCGCTGGGGCGGGAGGCCGATGGCAATGTGCTGGCGCCGATCTATGAAACCGTAAGGCGCGTCAAGGCCGAGCTGCCCGCGCAAACAACCTTCATCGGCTTCTGCGGGGCGCCGTGGACGGTTGCGACCTATATGGTCGCCGGCCAAGGCACGCCCGATCAGGCGCCGGCGAAAAACTTGGCCGCGGCCGAGCCGCAGGCCTTCCAGCATCTGATTGATTGCCTGGTGGAGGCCTCGGTCGATTATCTGGCGCGGCAATTGGATGCCGGCGCCGAAGTGGTGCAGATTTTCGATACCTGGGCGGGCTCGCTGCCGCCGCAGGATTTCGAGCGCTGGTGCGTGCAGCCGACCAGGCAGCTCGTGTCGAAGCTGCGCGCGAAAAAGCCCGGCGCCAAGGTGATCGGTTTCCCGCGCGGCGCTGGCAAGAATATTCCGCGCTATGTCGCGGAAACCGAGGTCGATGCCGTCAGCCTCGGCAACGAGATCGACCGCGCTTTCGCGCGCGATGAAATTCAGAAACTGGTGCCGGTGCAAGGCAATGTCGATCCCAATACGCTACTGCAAGGCGGCGCCGCACTCGATCGCGAAGTGGACGACGTGCTGGAGAAACTCGGCCTCGGCCCGCTGATCTTCAACCTCGGTCACGGGATTTTCCCACAGACGCCGATCGCCCATGTGGAGCGTATGCTGAAGCGGGTGCAGGGCTGAATCTAAGTCGTCACCCCCGGGCTTGACCCGGGGGTCCATCTTCTAAAGATGCTCCTTGCGAAAAATGATGGATTGTCGGGTCAAGCCCGGCAACGACTCGGAGAGGGCGGTGGCCGCTTCCCATGTACCTCTGGATCAAAGCCTTCCACATCATCGCGGTGATCGCCTGGATGGCCGGCATGCTCTATCTGCCGC
This sequence comes from uncultured Pseudomonadota bacterium, assembly GCA_963819955.1. GTDB lineage: Bacteria > Pseudomonadota > Alphaproteobacteria > Rhizobiales > Xanthobacteraceae > Pseudolabrys. The sequence continues at coordinate 246,078 of CAWFYB010000007.1, forward strand.
GGCTGTTCGTCTATCACAGCATGGCCGAGCCCGGCTCCGAGCAGTCGGCGACCTTCAAGACCATGGAGCACCGGCTGCTGCGCTACATCATGACGCCGGCCATGATCGCTACCTGGCTGCTCGGCATCGCGCTGGTGCTGCAGGGCCAATACCTCGGCGCCACCTGGTTTCACGTTAAGATTACCCTGGTCCTGATCATGACCATCCTGCACGGCCTGTTCAGCCATTGGGCGCACGATTTCGCCCTCGACCGCAACCCGCGCTCGCCGAAATTCTATCGTATTGCCAATGAGATACCGACGGTGCTGCTGATCGTCATCGTGATCATGGCGAGCGTGAAGCCGTTCGGCTGACCGCCTACCCTTGCACAGCCTTAAACGCCGCCCCTTGCGCGAAACCTCCCGTCAACTTATCTTGGCTACATCCCACCGAACGCAGGCGGATGCAGTCGCGTTCCGGGACCCAGTAAGGGTCCGGTCGCAGCATCGGTTCCGGGATACCTTCCCCAATACGCCTCTCCAGACCTGCGATCCCACCTCTGATTTGCACCAGCGTCGGTCTTTTCGTTTTCAAAACACGCCGCCGGTCTATTTTCCAAACAGGACTCAACCCGCATGCGGGAAATGAAACTCCAAGACCTCAAGTCAAAAGCCCCGGCCGATCTCCTCTCCTTCGCGGAAGAGCACCAGGTCGAGAACGCCAGCACCTTGCGCAAGCAGGAGCTGATGTTCGCCATCCTGAAGAATCTCGCGACCGCCGAAATCGACATCATCGGCGAGGGCGTCGTCGAAGTGCTGCCCGACGGATTCGGCTTCCTGCGCTCGCCGGAATCGAACTACCTGTCCGGCCCCGACGACATCTACGTCTCGCCCTCACAAATCCGCCGCTTCGGCCTGCGCACCGGCGACACCGTCGAAGGCCACATCCGAAGCCCGAAGGAAGGCGAGCGCTACTTCGCGCTGCTCAAGGTCAATACGATCAATTTCGAGGATCCCGAGAAAGCGCGCCACAAGATCAACTTCGACAACCTGACGCCGCTCTATCCCGACGAGCGGCTCAAGATGGAATACGAGGATCCGACCAAGAAGGATCTCTCCGCCCGCGTCATCGACATCGTCGCGCCGATCGGCAAGGGCCAGCGCGCGCTGATCGTGTCGCCGCCGCGCACCGGCAAGACCGTGCTGTTGCAGAACATCGCGCATTCCATCACGCCAATCATCCCGAGTGCTACCTGATCGTGCTGCTTGATCGACGAGCGGCCGGAGGAAGTCACCGACATGCAGCGCTCGGTCAAGGGCGAGGTGGTCTCCTCGACCTTCGACGAGCCGGCTTCGCGCCACGTGCAGGTCGCCGAAATGGTGATCGAGAAGGCCAAGCGCCTGGTCGAGCACCAGCGCGACGTGGTGATCCTGCTCGATTCGATCACCCGCCTCGGCCGCGCCTACAACACCGTGGTGCCCTCGCTCGGGCAAGGTGCTGACCGGCGGCGTCGACGCCAACGCCCTGCAGCGGCCGAAGCGCTTCTTCGGCGCCGCGCGTAACATCGAGGAAGGCGGCTCGCTCACCATCATCGCCACCGCGCTGATCGACACCGGCAGCCGCATGGACGAGGTGATTTTCGAAGAGTTCAAGGGCACCGGCAACTCCGAGCTCATCCTCGACCGCAAGGTGGCCGACAAGCGCACCTTCCCGGCGATCGACATCACCCGCTCCGGCACCCGCAAGGAAGAGCTGCTCACCGATCCGGCCGTGCTCAAGAAGATGTACGTCCTGCGCCGCATCCTCAATCCGATGGGCACCATGGACGCCATCGACTTCCTCTTGGACAAGCTGCGCAACACCAAGAGCAACGCCGAGTTCTTCGAGTCGATGAATACGTAATTCGGCTTGCCCGGACTGAAGCAAATGGCCGGCCTCGCGCCGGCCATTTTGTTTGCTGCGAGCTTCTAGGGCTTGGGCGTTTTGCGAATGCGATACAGCACAAACCGCGGCGCGCGCGCGACCTCCTCCAGCCGCTGCGGCATCGGGTTCTTCGATCTTCGGGCCCACCAGATAGAGAAAATCGAAGTCGCGCGCCCAGCTTCTGATGAAGGCCGGCGTTCCCGCCGGCGCGCCGTGCTCGGCGATGCGCTCGAGCAGCGCGACCGGCACCGGCCCGCCATAGGGAACGTCCAGCCGCTTCCACGGCTGCCGCGCGCTCACCGGCTGCTTGCCCGGTTCCGTGAACAGGTTCGGCACGAAAGCGTCGGCATATTGCACGGCCAGGATCGGCACGCTGTAGATCGGATACTCGGTCAGATCGCGCGGCGGGTCGTCGGCGCTGCCGCTGTGGCCGATGAGAACTTTGGCGCCCTTCGGCAGATCAAGGAACGACGTCTTGGCGGCGGCAAAATCCGCCCGATAGGAGAGCCACACGCCGGTCACCACGGCGACATTGGCAAGCGTGATCGTCGCGGCAAGAGCGAGCGCCGCGCGCGCCCAGAGCCGGCTCGGAAACGACACCGCCACGAAGCCCGGCAGGATGAGCGCCGCGGCAACGACCACGCGCACGTCGACAATGAGGTGTCGAACAGCCAAAACGGCATCGCGACAAAGAGCGCCGCCAGGCCGGCGGTCGAGCCAGGCGCCCGAGCGCTCGAAGCGCAGCGCGCCGCGCCGCTGGAGCGCGAAGAGCAGCGCGAACAACGCAATAACGCCGGGCGCCGACGCGGCCAAGCTGTAGCCACTCAGCACGTGCAGCAGCCACACAGGCTTGCTAAAGCCGAGGCGTGTGGGCCATTGACGTACCGCTGGCCCGCGCCAACCGTGCCGCCGGAGCCGAGCATGACGGCGACCAGCACGAGCGCCGGCAGCGCGAGCACGGCGAGCCGCCCGAACGTCTCGGACCAGCGCGCGCCTAGCGACCGGGCGCGCCACAGCTCATTGAGCCCGATGGTGAAGCCGTAGATGCCGAGCGCGAACATATGGGCCGCGAACAAGGCGCCGACGATCGCGCTATGCGCCGCCAGCCGCGCGCGCCACGAGCGCTCTTCGACCGCGAGCGCGCCGGCGATGCCCCAGAGCGCGCAGCCGAGGCCGAACTCGAAATTCACGAAACCCAAGGCGAAGGGCATGCTGTAGAGGAACATCAGCGCGCAATAACCGGCAATCTGCACGCGGCCCTTGACCGCGCGCTCGATCGCCATGGCGCCGCTGACGATCAAAATCTGACTGACGAGGTAGAACAGCCGCGCCGCCGTCTCGACGCCGATGAGGCGGCCGAGTCGCGGCACAGCCAAGTCCATCGCCAAATTCGGAATGATCGCCCAATGCACTTCGTAATAAGGCTGCGCCTGCGCGGTGCCGTCGCGCGCCAGGATGAACATGCGCGCGAGATGGTTCTGGATAGTCGACCATGGCTGGCGGAATGCCGAACCACAGCACCGGTGAGAGCGCCGCCGCCAACAGCAGGGCGAAGATCACGGCGGGATTGCCGAGCCAGGCGCGCGTCCGGCCGCTGGCCGACGCGGCGGCGGCGGCGTGCCCCAGGCTCGATGCGATCGCGGCCGGCCGGTTCATGGGCGTGGTGCCTAACGCAAAATCGCTAACACGCATTGTCGGCGCCCGCGGCAAAGCGCCTAAAAATGCGTGCGCTGAAAATCCCCGGCCAGAGTGCCGCAGGGCGGTAAAAGCCGAGTAAAATTATAGCGTTAAGGCCCGCCAAGGTGGGTCGAGGCCCACCAACGCGGGCCAAGGCGGACCAGGACGGACCGAAGCCGACCGCCGGACGGCCAATTCCAACGCGGGTTCCATTGATGCGCGCGGCTGTGGATTGGGGTTCCGACGGCGGAACGCATTGCGTTCTCGCTCGTTAAGGGCCGAGTTCTTTTCGGGAGGAGCCGTCCGCTATCTGACTTTTCCGGCTGTCATGCACGTGCGGGCTTTTCGTGAGCGCGGCGTCGTGTGGCGGCTGCCCGATGGAATTCATCACGACCGGGGCAGGGGCACATCCGCAAAAATCTGTCACTGCAAAATGAGGACGCGATGAATCGTTTGACCGTCTTGGGGGCGGCTTTGCTCCTTGTTACTTCGCTCGCTCACCCTACCCTCGCCCGTCACCGCCATCATCAGCATCATCACACTTCCCATCGCCACTTTGCCTTCGCGGGCGCGCACGGCTGCAAGCTCACCAATGACGGCCGGCAACAGTGCGGCCCGGCGGCGCGTAGCGCGCGTGGCCTTGCGATCGACGCCAACGGCAATCGCGTGCAACGCCTCACGCGTGTCGCAAGCGAAGGCACCGTCATCGGCTCGCGTCCGGACGGCTGTCCGCACGCCTATTGCGGCTGCGGGTTGCGCAAATATCTCGGCCTTTCCGACAAGCGGCTCAACCTCGCCAGCAATTGGGCGCGGCTGTTTCCGCGCGTGGCGGGCCCGCGCGCCGGCGTTGCCGCCGTGCGCAATCACCACGTGATGTATATCGAAGGTCGCGCAGGCAACGGCCAATGGCTGGTGCGCGATTACAATTTCGGCGGCGGCTTGTCGCGCGTGCACGTGCGCGACGTGCGCGGCTACGTGTTCGTCAGTCCGCGCGGCTAGTGCTCAGCCCCGCGTCGGGTTGGGCATGCAGGTGACGGTCTTGTCGCCGGTTTTCTTGTTGGCCAGCGCGTGCTTGCAGGTCTCCAGGCTGGAATAGCCGCAGTGCACGCGCGCATGCGCCTTCTGTTGGAACCCGCACCAGTCCACCGCGCCCGCCGGCGCGGTGGAGAACGCCAGCGTGGCCGCGAAGCCTAAAGCCCCCGCTACACCCGTTACGATACGCATTCTCCGTCCTCCCTGCCCCCAGATCGGTGAGACGCCGATTGTCGCATTTGGCGGCGCAAGATCAAGTGGCCGGCCCGGGTCAGCTATGCAGCATTCGCCACAACTGCACGAAGGCGATGACGGCGCTGATCAGCGTGCCGGCAATCACCACCAGCTTGAGCAACCAATTGCGCTGGACGGCGCCGATCATCGTTTCCGCCCGCTGGCCGAGCGTCGCGGTGCCCGGCAGCGGGCCGCGGATGCGCTTTTCGCCGAGGAAGTCGGCGATCGCATCCGACATCGCGCGGTGGGCCGGCTCGTCGGCGAGGATGAGATGGTTGCGGCTTTCCAACGGCACGAATTTCGCTCCGGGAATGCCTGCGGCGATTTCCTGGCCGAGGGCGCAGGGAACACGCGTCTCACGTACTGCGTGCAGCACGAGCGTCGGCACCCGCACCTGCGGGAGCAGATCGAGGACGTCGACGTTGGCGTGGATGAGCAGAAATTGCTCGGCAATTTCTGGGGTTGTCGCAACCCGCTGCATCTCATTGAGCGAATGATAGTTGTCGATCGTGCCGTCGGGGATGAACTGCGACGTGAAGAACTGGCGGTGCGATTCCTCCTGACTTCCCCAACCCGCGCGCACCAGGCCGCGCGCGAGCTCGAGCGCCTGCTTTTGCTTTTTCGGATCGTCGCGGTGCAGCATGCCGCGCGCGAAGCCGCCGTACAGGATCAGATGTGACAGGCGCTCGGGATGGCGCGCCGCATAGGCGATGGCCTGCGCGCATCCTTGCGAGAGCCCGAACAGGATGAACCGGTCGAATTTGGCGGAATCGACGACCGTCTCCAGATCCTCGACGAGCTTGTCGAAGCTAAATTGGACGCCGTTGCGCTGCGACATGCCGATGCCGCGTGCGTCGTAGCGCAGCACCGTGTGGTGATGGGCGAGCGCCAAAATCGTGTGCCGCATGACCGGACTCTCGAGGTCATGCTCGAGGTGGGAGAACCAGTGCGGCGTGCGAACGAGTTTTGCGCCGTGTCCGATGACCGCATAGGCAAGCCGCACGCCGTCCGGTGCCGTGCAATATTGGACGTGCTGTTGCATACAGCCCCGCGCGCAAAAAGCGGCCTATTCTCCCATTGCCCTGACGGTATTGGCAATGTCGTTTGCTGCCGTGACCGGCAGCGAGCAGCGCGCGCCGACGCAGATGAAGGCGGCCGGCCCTTGGGTGGATTTCAGCTTCTCCTGCGCCGGGTGCGAGGCCGGCAGATCGGCCGCTGACGGCGCGCGCAGCACCACGCGGCCGAGGAAGGGGATTTTGAGCGCGGCCGCGACCAGCGCGTCGGCCTGCCCGGTTACCACGATCTCGGCGGCGCGCAGCCGCAGGTCGAGCGCGTTGAGCAGCGCCGTATGGCTGAACAAGTTGCGCGCCTGCGCCGATAAGATGCCGTCGAACAGCCGGTCGACTTTGGCGCGCCATTGTTCGTCGCCGGTCATCGCGGCCAGCCGCACCAGATTGCCGGCCTCGATCGCGTTCGGATTGGGGATGGCGTCGTCGGCGGTGGAATGCGGGCGCACCACCAGGCCCTCGGCGTCGTCGGCGGTCAGGTAATAGCCGCCGCTGTCGCGGTCGGCGTAATGGGCATCGAGCTGGCCTTGCCACGTCAGCGCCTGTTGGAGCAGCGCGGCCTCGCCGCTCGCCTCGCAGAGTGCCAGTGCCGCGCGGATCATGGCGGCGTAGTCGGAGGCGAGCCCCGGCAGCAGCAGCTGGCCCTGCCGCCAGGAATGCCCGAGCCGCTCCCCGTCGGTCATCGTGCCGGCGATGAAGTCGAAAGCCCGCCGCGCAAGCTGAAATCCAGTCCGGCTCGTCCAGGATCACCCCGGCATTGACCAGCCCCGCGATCATCAGCCCGTTCCAGTCCGCCAGCACCTTGTCGTCGAGCCCGGGCCGGACGCGTTTCCCTCGTATTTCTAATAATTTACCGCGCAACATGGAAAATCGTGCTGCAGCATCGGATTCGCCGCCTGCAGCATGAGCAGCCGCAGCATGGTTTTCCGTGCTGCGCGGTAAGTGCTTGAGGTGATTGAGGATATTATGACCCTCGAAATTGCCGCCGGCGCTCACGTCGTATTCCGCAGCAAAATCCGCAGCATCGGGCCCGAGCGCCGCCTCGATCTCGGCCAGCGACCAGACGTAGAACTTGCCCTCCTCGCCCTCCGAATCCGCATCAAGCGAGGCGGCAAAAGCGCCCTCCGCCGTCAGCATCTCGCGTTTGAGCCAGGCAACCGTCTCGCGCGCCCGCTGCGCGAACAGCGGATTGCCGCTGCGCTGCCAGGCCAGCGCCAGGAGCTCCAGGAGCTGCGCATTGTCGTAGAGCATCTTCTCGAAATGCGGCACCAGCCATTGCTCGTCCACCGAATAGCGCGAGAAGCCGCCGCCGAGGTGGTCGTAGATGCCGCCCTCGCTCATGTGCTCGAGCGTGTGCTGCACGGTGTCGAAGAAGCGCGTATCGCCGGTGCGTAGCCCCGCCCGCCAGAGAAATTCCAGCATGGCCGGCTGCGGAAACTTGGGTGCGCCGCGCAAGCCGCCGTGGACGGCGTCGAACATATTGACGACCTGGCCGGCGGCGCCGTTGAGGTCCTCGCCCGTAATGACCACGCGCCCTTCCGGCCGCGCCTTCTCGGCCAGCCGCGACAGCAGCGCCTTGCGGTTCTGCTCGATCTTGGCCGGCTCCTCGCGGAACAGCCGCGACACCTCGCGCAGCAGGTCGACGAAAGCCGGCCGCCCGTAGCGCGCGTCTTTCGGAAAATAAGTGCCGCCCCAAACCGGCTCGCCCTTGGGCGTGAGGAACATGGTGAGCGGCCAGCCGCCCTGCTCGCCCAACAGATGCAGCGCGTTCATGTAGATCTGGTCGATGTCGGGCCGTTCTTCGCGATCGACTTTGATGTTGACGAACAGCTCGTTCATCACAGCCGCGGTGGGCGCGTCCTCGAAGCTCTCATGCGCCATCACATGGCACCAGTGGCAGGCGGCGTAGCCGACCGAGAGCAGGATCGGCTTGTTCGTTTGCCTGGCCGCTGCAAGCGCCTCCGGCCCCCATTGCCACCAATCCACCGGGTTGTGCGCGTGCTGCAGCAGATAGGGCGATGTCGCCTGCGCCAGGCGGTTGGTGTGGGTGGTGTCGGGGGATGAGGTCATGGGCGCAGCCTAACCCGATTGAGAAGTGCCGTCATTCGAAGGCGGTGCGGCATACTCTCTTCCCTCTCCCCCGAGGGGAGAGGGAAAGCGCGTTCGCGGCTCGCTCAATGCCTACGGCAAAATCGCAAACGCCCTGGCCGGGAAACCCAAGCCGTGCCGCACTTTCGGCCAGGTCACCACGATCAGCGCGCCCTTCTCCGGAACCTTATCCAGATTGGCCATCACCTCGATCTGATAATGCCCGTGCTGCAAAATGTAGGTTTCCGAATCCATCTTGTCGGTGGTGTCGGTGTCCATGGCCTCGTGGCCGGTGGCGGTGACGCCGCGCTGCTCGTACAAAAACTTGATGGTCTCGAAAGCCCAGGCCGGGAACGGCGCCCGCTTGAACCGCTCGGGGTTTGCGTCCCAGTCCTTGTACATGTCGGTGCGCAGCGCGACGAACGAGCCTTTCGGAATTTTGCCATGCTTCTTCTCCCAGGCCTTCAAATCGGCCACCGAGAAGGCGTGGTTGGGATCCTTCTTCAGATAGGGCGTGTCGTCGAGCACGATCAGCGGCAGGATCATCTGCTTTAGCGGGATCTGATCCATGGTCGCACCGCCTTCGGCGAAATGCGCCGGCGGATCGACATGCGTGCCGTATTGCCCGACCATGTTGTAGTAGGTCGTATGAAAGCCGTCCTGCTTGATGGTGTAAGGCCGCTTGGTCTTGGGATCGTAGGCCGGCGTGAAAGTGGCCTGCCCGAAGCCCGACCACACCGGCGTCTGCGGCGAGAAGCTGTGCGTCAAATCGACGAACTGCTTGCCCGCGATGATCTTGTAGGCGCGCGCGAGATCGCTTGCCGCGCGCGCCGGCAGCGCGAGCGCGATGAGCGCGAAGGCAACGGCCAGACGCAATGCGAATTTGCCGACGGACATGAGGCCCTCCTGATCGAAGACACGGGAAGGCGATCATAGCGCCGTTTGCGGCGAGCTTTCTATTCCGGCGGCAGCGCCTTGCGGGCGCTGTGCGGGCAAAAGCCGCCCCGGCCGGCGGCGCGCCAGCAAAAACTTGACCGCTGGGCAGCGGAGCGGGCGCCGGCAACCGAGGCTTGTAAGGCGCGTTTTATCTTCCTACCGTGGGCTTGCGTCCGGTATTCGGGGTTGGCCATGTCGGATTTTTTCCGCGCCTTTAAGGCGGTCGGGCTGTCGGTGCCGACCTATTTCATCGAAAGCACCGCGCCCAATAATGTCGACGACGAGGTCGCCTCCAACGCTTCGCAAATGCCGGCCGGGCTGACGCAAATCGACCCCGCCAACAAAGCCATCGAGGAAATCGCCCGAGCTCTCGCCGAAGCCGAACGGCCCAACCTCGTCATCATGGTGCACGGCTACAACAACCCGCGCCCGGCGGTGCTCGACTTCTATGACAGAGCCGCGCGCATGATCGAGGCCGACTACCCCATCAGGAGCCGTCGCGGTCTGGTCTGCATGGGTTATCGTTGGCCGTCGGAGCGGTTGGGGCAGCCGATCCGGGGCAGCTGGCGCGCGCTGCCGACGCTGCCGATCTGGGTCCTCTATCTCGGCGCGGCCGGCGCGCTGATCTTCGGCATCGCGCTTTTTCGCTCGCCGCCCGCGCCGAACGGCGTGCTCATCTTGCATATTCTGGCGCTGCTCGGCCTGATCGCCGCCGGCCTGGTGGTGACCGCCGGCTTGCTGCGCGTCATCGTCTATTTCCGCGACGTCTACCGCGCCAGCAATTACGGCGTGCCGGACCTGGTGCAGATCATCCGCACCATCGACGCCGAGATCGTGCGCGTGCGCGGCGCGCGCCCGAAGAGCGACACGGAACGCCGGCAAATGCGCGCCGCGCATGGCGAGCGCGAGGCTGCCGGCGCCGCCGGGCCGAAAGTCGAGCTGTCCTTCATCGGCCACAGCATGGGCGGCTTCGTCGTCACCAACACCATCCGCACGCTGTCTGATCTGTTCGCCGACCCGCCCACCTCCGTCGACAGCTTCGGCCTGCGCGCTTATCGCGAGCGCCGGCCGGGGCTCGAGATCGGTCCGGAGCCGGCGGACGCCGCCAAGCCGGCCTCGGCCGATATCGGCAATGTCATGCGGCTCGTGCGCTTCGTGCTCGCCTCGCCCGACATACCGGCGGAGCATCTGCTGTCGAGCCGCTCGAATTTCCTGGCCTCGTCGCTGGTGCGCTTCGACGAGGCCTATCTGTTCAGCAACGAAGGCGACGAGGTGCTGCGCCAGATCTCGACGCTGGCGAACTATTTCAGCTACCCGACCAAAAGCCGCAAGCACGGCTTCCGCCTCGGCAATGTCGATATCCTGTCGAGCGCACTGGGCGTGATCAAGCCGGCCGCGCCCGGCGAGTTCCTGAGCACCGTGCGGATTGGTAATCTGACGCTGCAACAGCTTTACGCCGAACTCGACCGCGCCGGCATGGCGCGCGACGACGACGCCGGCACGCCGCGGCCGCCGCGTTCGGCGGAAGAATTCGCGCCCTTGCCGAAATACTTCAGCTATTTCGACTGCACCGATTATCGCGACACGCCCGAAGGCATCGGCCGGGATGGGCCGCTGCTCACCTTTGGGAAATGGCCGAAAGAACGCGACCCGGCCGCCAAGCTGGCGTGGTATTCGCACCTTGGGCTGCTGGCCGCCTATTTGATTCGGCAAAAGCCCAACGTGCATGGCGGCTATTTCGACGGCTTGCTGGCGCGCCAGCTCATCTTCCGGCTCGCTTGTCTGGGCTATAAGGATACGCTGGCGGCCTATGGCGGCGCCAAGAAGTTCTCGGGGACTTGCGCGGATAAGCGCATTCGGGTGCTGCTGTCGCCCCGGCTCCCGTGACAAGGCGTGACGATGGCGCAAAAGCCCGACGAGGAAGAATCCGAGGCCGAGCGCCGCACGACCAACATCGTCCTCGCGGTCGCGGCGGTGCTGCTGATCGGCGGCGGCATCTGGCTGGTCAACGCGCTGGTCGATGCGCGCAGGCTGCAAACGTGCTTCGAATCCGGCCGGCGCAATTGCGCGCCGATCGAGATGCCGGACCGGACGCGGGATTGAGCATTGCCCTATGCACGAGAGTAATTCCGCCTCATCCTGAGGAGGGCGCGCAGCGCCCGTCTCGAAGGATGGGCGGCCCACCCAATTTCGGGTATACCCGACATTGGGCATTTAAAAGTGCGCATGTCGGCAAAAGCCGACTTGCGGTGCTTCGAGAAGCCCGCCTGCGCTGACGCTCCGGCGGGCTCCTCAGCATGAGGCCGAGAAAGGTTTAGGTCCCCTCACCCCACCTCCAGCACCAGCTTGCCGCGCAGATGCCGCGCTTCGCTCACCGCATGCGCCTTGGCGGCGTCCGCGAGCTGGTAACGCGCGATCTCCGGCACCTGTACCGCGCCGGCGGCGAGCAGCTCCAGCATGCGTGTCAGATGCGCGCGGTCGCGCTGCACGTCCGGCCGTAATGTTACGACGTCGGAACGCGGCACTTTGAATCCCTCCGGCGCCGGCGCGATCCATACCAGCCGGCCGCCGGTTTTCAGCACCTGGTAGCAGCCTGCGCGCACCGCGCCGCCGACGGTGTCGAACACCACGTCGCAGATCGGGCCGATCTTGCTGAAATCCTCTTTGTTGTAGTCGATCACCTGGTCGGCGCTGAGCCCGCGCACGTAAGCATGATTGCCGGCGCTGGCGGTGGTGATGACGCGCGCGCCGATATGTTTGGCGAGCGCAACGGCAAAGCCCGCGACGCCGCCGGCGCCGCCCTGGATCAGGATGGTCTCGCCCTTTTTAAGCTTCGCGGTGTCCTCGATGGCCGAGAGCGCGGTCAGGCTGACGAGCCCGAGCGCCGCCGCCTCGGCATGGCTGAGGCTGTCGGGCTTCTTGGCGACCAGCGCGGCCTTGATGGCGAGCTTCTCGGCATAGGCGCCCTCGTTGCCCTGGTCGAGCACCCCGAACACGGCATCGCCCACCTTCAAATCGGTGACGCCCGTGCCCAGCGCGCTGACCACGCCGGAAAAATCGCGCCCGAGAATGTGCGGGAATTGGCTGAGCGTGTAGCGCCCGCCGCCGCGCCGCACCTTGTAATCGGCGCCGTTGACGCTTGCGGCATGCACGTCAACCACGACCTCACCCGGCCCCGCCTTGGGATCGGGCGCCTCGCCGTAGCGCATCATCTCGGTGCCGCCGTGGCCTGTCAGGAGCATGGCTTTCATGGGTGGTTCCTCCGTTAGCGGGAGATACTAATGCGACGCGAGGTGATTGTTGACTCGTCATGCGCGGGCTTGACCCGCGCATCCATCTAAAAGGGACAGAGTCATTTCGAGTAGATGGATTGCCGGGTCAAGCCCGGCAATGACGGCGGAGAGTTTGCCGGCAAGCGTGCACCAATCTCGCTTCCCTCCCCCCTTGCGGGAGAGGGTGGCGCGCGCGGTTCGCCTCGCCGTAGCGAAGCAAAGGCGCGGCATCGGACCGAGGCGGGCTACATTCGCTAGGCCATTGCCTCCACGACCGCGGCGAGAACCTGCAAAGCGTCGGCTACCCCCTCCGACTCGCCTTTCTCAAAATCCTGCCCGGTCTGGCCCATGGTGTTGGTGACATGCGCGAGGCACAGCACCGCCTTGCCGCGGGCGCGCGCGAACGCGTAGAGCGCCGCCGCTTCCATCTCCACCGCCAGCACGCCCTTGGCGCGCGCCGCCGCGATTGCCTCGGCGGTTTCGCGAAACGGCGCGTCGGTTGTCCAGCTGGCGCCGACCGGAGCGGGCAAGCCGGCTTGCCGCAAGGCGGCGGCGGCTATCGCCACAAGATCGGGATCGGCTTCGGCAAACTCGGCCGGCGCGGCGTAATGATAGCTGGTGCCCTCGTCGCGCAGCGCGCGGTCGATCACCACGAAATAGGGAGTCGGGCCCGCGGGCTCGATCTGGCCGGCCGAGGTCAGGCTGAGCAGAAAGCGGCAGCCGCAGGCGAATAATTCCTCGGCGATCAAGACCGCATAGGGCGCGCCGACGACGCAGCCGAGAATGCCGACGGTTTGCCCGGCAAGAGCGAATGTATAGAGATCGGTGTGGTAGCAGGGCCAGGCATCGAAGCGCGTGGCGCGGCCCGACTTGCGCAAGTTGCGCAGGATGTCGCCATCGGGATCGAGGATGCACACGCCAGGCACATCGGCTGGCGCAAGCGCTTTTTGCCGCCGCGCCTCGCGCAGCAAGGCGTCTGGCGTAAATACCGACGCGGTCGCCGGCTCTTTGTGATCGAGGATGGGCGCGGCTTCGCCCTTTCGGTTATCGTCGGCTGGCGGCATTCTCGGTGCCTCTCGCGGTCACATGCCCATCGTACAGCAATAAGAAGACGAATGGCCCTCCCCGGCTTCTTCAAAGGCACGGAAATGCCGTCCGGCTGGTGGGCGGCGCTTTGGCCCGACCCGGGCGCGGTCGTCGCCCAAGTCGGCATCGCCGCCGGGATGGAGGTGGTCGATCTATGCTGCGGCGACGGCTGGTTCAGCTTGCCCATTGCGAAGGTCGCGCGCCGCGTCACTTGCATCGATATCGACCGCGCGATGCTGGACGCGGCGCGCGCGCGCCTTGCGGAAAACGCCATCGCCAATTGCGATTTCGCCGAAGGCGATGCCTATGGCGTCGACAAACTGGTCGCGCGGCCTGTCGATTTCGTGTTCCTGGCCAACGCCTTTCACGGCGTGCCGGAGAAGACCCGGCTTGCCCGCGCGGTGGCAAACGCGCTTGTCCCGCGCGGGCTGTTCGCGATCGTCAATTGGCGTGCGCGTCCGCGGGAAGAGACCACGATCCTGAGCGAGCCGCGCGGGCCGGCCACCGAGTTGCGTATGACCCCCGACGCCACGCGCGCGGCGGTCGAGCCGGCGGGGTTTCGCTTGCGTGAGATCGCCGAATTGCCGTCGTATCACTACGGCGCGGTTTTCGAGAAGGCTTGAATGACGCCGTTCCGCTCGGTTAGGCCGGCAATGAATTATGCGGGCCGGCCGGTCGTGGACTCCAACTCCAGGCCAAATATCTCGCGCAGGCCGTGCCGCCCCGCGGACGTGATAGTGAGCGCGCGTGTGCCGCGCGGCCGCGCGATCCAGCCTTTTACCTCGCAACAGCGGCAGATTTCCGCGCCGACCAGGCCTGCGACGTGATAGCGGCGCTCGCTCCAGTCGAGGCAGGGTCGGCAGAAGATGCGGCGGCTGCCGGTCTTTGATGTCAATTGGGCGCCGAATGCGGTCAAGAAGCGTTTGCCCGCGGCGGTCACTTCGCCGCCTTCCTCGCTCAGCATCACATAGCGCTTGGCCACCAGCGCGTCGGCGATGGCGACGCCAAGCCGGCCGGCGAGATGATCGTAGCAGGTGCGCGCGAAGCGCAAGGCGTCATCCTCGGCGGAGCGCGGGTAGTGGCGCGGCGGCGTCTCGATCGCGGCCACCGCCTGGATGCTTTCCAGCATGTCCGCCACCAGCGGCGAGGCGATGCGGTAATAGCGGTTGCGGCGCTTCTTTGTTGCCGTAAGCAGCCGCGCATCAACTAGCTTGGTCAGGTGCTCGCTGGCGGTCGGCCGCGAAATGCGAGCGAGTGCGGCGAGCTCGCAGCCGGTGAGTGCCTGCCCGCCCATGAGCGCGGCCAGCATGGTGGCGCGCGCGGTGTCGCCGACCAGCGCGGCGACCTCGACCATATTGGCGGCTGCGACCATGCCGCATTTTACAGACAGTGCGTTTGGCGCGGCAAGCGGCGATGGTTCGGCCGTCGGCCGAACCAATGAGGAGTGCGTTACGCTAGCGTGGCGAGTCAAATGGAGGGCCGTCATGATTGAAGCGCATGCGCGTTGAGCCGATTTCGAGCTATCTGGAGCGATGCCGAAAAGGCGGCGTGGCCTATCCGGTCACGATGGCAAACGGCTTCGTGTTTCTGTCGGGGCTGCCGCCGTTCGATCCGGAAACCGGGGAGATCAAGCGGGTCGGCATTCGAGCGGCAATGCGAACTCGTCATGGAGCAGATGAAGCACTGTCTGGAGGCCGCAGGCTCGTCGCTCGCGCAAGGTTCTCAAGTGCAACGTTTATTGCGCTCCGGGGCCGACGCATTTCGCGACGTTCAACGAAGTTTACGACCGACTATTTCCCGAAAGACGCGCCTTCCCGCATCTTCATGCACATTCACGCGTGGCCGGGGCCGTTCGACATCGAGGTCGATTGCGTGGCGGTGGTTTGACCAGCGAGCGTGCCCCTTGACCCACCCTGCCTACGGCGCTTCCGTGCGCCGCGATGCCTGATCCAACGCGCGACACCATCTTCGCCCTCTCGTCCGGCCGCGGGCCTGCGGCCATCGCGGTCATCCGCATTTCCGGCCCGCGCGCCGGCGAGGCGCTGAAAGCCCTCACCGGCAAAGCCCTCCCCGCCCCGCGCCAGGCTGCCTTCGCCCGCATCCGCGATCCGCACACCAAAGCCGTCATCGACGAAGCCCTGGCGCTCTGGTTCCCCGCCCCGCGCAGCGAGACCGGCGAGGACACGGCCGAGCTGCAGCTGCATGGCGGCCGCGCGGTGATCGCCGCCACCCTGGCCGCACTGGGCAAGCTCGAGGGCCTGCGCCCCGCCGAGCCCGGCGAGTTCACCCGCCGCGCCTTCGAGAACGGCAAGCTCGATCTCACTGCGGTCGAGGGCCTGGCCGACCTGGTTGAGGCCGAGACCGAAGGCCAGCGCGCCCAGGCGCTGCGCCAGATGCAAGGGGCGCTCGGCAAGCTTAGCGAGAGCTGGCGCGAGCGGCTGATCCGCGCGCTGGCGCTGGTCGAGGCGCGCATCGATTTTTCCGACGAGGCCGATGTGCCGGAGGATCTGGTGCAGCCGGCGCTTCACCTCGCGCGCGCGCTGGCGAGCGAGATCGAGCAAGCGCTCGCCGACGGCCATCGCGGCGAAAGATTGCGCGAGGGCCTGGTGGTCGCCATCGCCGGGCCGCCCAATGCCGGCAAGTCGACGCTGCTCAACCGCATCGCTAAGCGCGAGGCCGCGATCGTCTCGCCCTACGCCGGCACCACGCGCGACGTGATCGAGGTGCATCTCGATCTCGGCGGGCTGCCGGTGACGCTGCTCGACACCGCCGGCATCCGCGAGACGGACGACCCGGTCGAGATGGAAGGCGTGCGGCGCGCGCGCGAACGGGCAGCGAGCGCCGACCTGGTGCTGTGGGTGGTGGATGCCAATACGCAGACTTCTCAACCTGTCATTCCGGAAACCGCGCGCAGCGCGGGCGTCCGGAATCCAGGGGCCGCTACCGTAGGCGCTGCGGAGCCTGGCCCTGGATTGCGGGCTCGCACCGGAGCCGGCGCCCGGACGGCGCGAAGCGCCGATCCGGGTGGGGCGCGCCGGAATGACGGCGAAAAGGCTGCTCGGTCCACGCCGCCCGATCGCGCCTCGCATCCCGCCGAGCCGCCTATTTGGTTGATTCGTAACAAAATTGACCTGGTTGGGGCGGATAAAAGGAATGAAACATCAGTGCTGTTCATACGTAGAAATGAATTTAAAGAACAGACTAATGAAATCTTAAAAGGCATGGTTAATCAAAGGTTAACACGTAGTAATGAACTGCTATTCACTAGCAATGAATCTGATATTCACTATTTCAGCCACCACTGGCGAAGGTTTTGAGCCACTTTTCGCTGCCCTCGCCCACCATGCCGAAAGCTTCCTGGCCGGTGCCGAGCCGGCGTTGGTGACGCGGGAGCGCCATCGGCGAGCGCTGGAAGACGCCCTGGCGGCCCTGTGCCGGGCCCTGGCACCCGATATGGCCGGCCGCGAGGATCTGCTGGCTGAGGAGCTGCGCATCGCCTCGCGGGCGCTCGGGCGGCTTACCGGCCGGGTCGATGTCGAGGACATCCTGGACGTGATTTTCCGCGACTTCTGCATCGGCAAATAGCCGGCGGCCCCGCCATGAGGCCCTGGATTGCGTGTGGCAAAGGGCTGCCGTGGCAACGGGTCGTCTCGTCTCGGTGGCCGGTTTGCGCGAGCCTAGGCGCGGGGCGGCAATTCGGCTGGGCTGGACAAGGCATAGCGAGCGACATGTCCGAAGCGCCCGCATGGAAAACGGCCCTGCGCGAGCCGAATGCGATCGGCTGGATCGTGTTTTTCCTGCTGGTGGCGGCCATCGGCTTCGGCTCGGTCTATTTCGGCAGCTCCGGATCGGCCGTACAGGACATCCACCACGCGGCCAAATAGTCCCGACAACGGGCAATCGTCGGGGTCCGAGGATCGCTGGAATCTCGACTGAACTGGCCATGATCGCGGCCGAGCAATGGCCGAGCATTGGTATCTTGTTACCGGCGCGGGCGATGTTTCACGTGAAACATCCCGCCAAATCGCGATTTCTTTGACCCTCCCCGCCCCCTCCGCTACAACCCGCCGCTATGGACCCGTTCGACGTCATCGTCATCGGCGGCGGCCACGCCGGCTGCGAAGCCGCGGCCGCCAGCGCCCGCATGGGCGCGTGGACGGCGCTGGTGACGCACCGCTTCGCCACGATCGGTGCCATGAGCTGCAATCCGGCCATTGGCGGGCTCGGCAAGGGCCATCTGGTGCGGGAGATCGATGCACTCGATGGCCTGATGGGCCGCGTCGCCGATGCCGGCGGCATCCAATTCCGCGTCTTGAACCGCCGCAAAGGCCCGGCGGTGCGCGGCCCGCGCGCACAGGCCGACCGCAAGCTCTATGCGCAGGCCATGCAGGCCGCCATTCGCGCCACGCCGAATTTGGAGGTCATCGAAGCCGAGGCCGATGACTTGGCGATTGCGAACAACCGCGTTTGCGGACTCAAATTCGCCGATGGCCGCGAAATTTCCGCGGGCGCCGTGGTGCTGACCACCGGCACTTTTTTGCGCGGGCTTATCCATATCGGCGAAAAGAAAATCCCCGCCGGCCGCGTCGGCGAAGCACCGGCGCTTGGGTTGTCGCGAACGCTGGAGAACATCGGCGTTGCGCTCGGCCGTTTGAAAACCGGCACGCCGCCGCGCCTCGACGGCCGCACCATCGATTGGTCGGCGTTGCAGATGCAGCCCGGCGAAGATCCGCCCGAGCCGTTTTCTGTTTTGACGACGCGCATTGCAAACCGCCAAATCGAATGCGGCATCACGCGCACCGTTGCGGCGACGCACGACATCATTCGCGCCAATGTGCATCGCTCGCCGATGTATTCCGGCCAGATCGAAAGCAGAGGCCCGCGCTATTGTCCGTCGATCGAAGACAAGATCGTCAAGTTCGGCGAACGCGACGGCCATCAGATTTTTCTGGAGCCGGAAGGCCTCGACGATACGACCGTCTATCCAAACGGCATTTCGACCTCGCTGCCGGAAGACGTGCAGCATGCCTTGGTCGCGACGATTCCCGGTTTGCAGAAAGCGCAATTCGTCCGGCCAGGCTACGCCATCGAATACGATTACGTCGATCCGCGCGAGCTTAAAGCCACGCTCGAGACGAAGCGATTGCGCGGGCTGTTTTTGGCTGGCCAAATCAACGGCACTACAGGCTACGAAGAGGCTGCGGCACAAGGACTTCTTGCGGGTCTCAACGCGGCCGCCCTGGCCGGCAGCGGCGACGAAATCGTGCTCGATCGCGCGCAGGCCTATATCGGCGTGATGATCGACGATCTCGTCACGCGCGGCGTCAGCGAGCCCTATCGCATGTTCACCTCGCGCGCCGAATATCGTTTGCAGTTGCGCGCCGATAATGCCGATCAGCGTTTGACCGACAAAGGCATTGCGATCGGCTGCGTCGGCGCCGAGCGCGCGCAACTCCACGCGAAGAAAAGCGCGGCGCTGAAAGATGCGCGCGCATTCGCGCATTCTGTTTCGCTCACGCCGAAAGAAGCCGAGCGTCACGGCGTCACGCTCAACAAGGATGGTCAACGCCGCACCGCGTTCGAAATGCTGTCGTATCCGAATATTTCGATCATGGATCTCGCGCGTGTCTGGCCGCGCTTTGCGCACTCGACACAAAGATCGCCGAGCAGATCGAAATCGACGCCAAGTACGATGTCTATCTTTCGCGCCAGGCGGCGGACATTGCTGCGTACCGGCGCGATGAAAGTTTCGCGCTGCCGGACGATCTCGATTACGGCGCGCTGCCGGGACTATCGAACGAAGTGAAACAAAAACTGCAGACGCATCGGCCGCGCACTATCGGTCATGCCAGCCGCATCGATGGCGTCACGCCGGCGGCGCTGACGCTGCTGGTGGCGCATGTGAAGCGCGGCAAAAAACTTTCCGCGAAGTCGGCGTGAGCAAGCGCGGGCAGGGCGCGCTCGATCTCGGCGCCGACAAAAACACGCGCACTGACCCTGACGCCTGTTTCACGTGAAACGCAGAAACGGCTGGAGGCTTTCGTTGGGCTGCTGCTGCGCTGGCAAAGTAAAATCAATCTGATCGCGCCGTCGACGGTCGCGACAGGTCTGGACGCGGCATGTCGCCGACTCGCTGCAGCTCCTAGAACTGGCGCCGCAGGCGCGCGCGTGGGTCGACTTCGGATCGGGCGGCGGATTTCCCGGACTGCCGATTGCCTGCGCGCTCGCGAACGAGCCCGGCGCCATGGTGCATCTCGTTGAAAACAATGGCAAAAAAGCCGCGTTTCTGCGCGAAGCGATCCGAATTACGGGCGTGCCGGCCAAGCTGCATCAGGAGCGGGCGGAGAATTTTGGGGAAAGCTGGCAGGAAACGGTGCATGCCGTGACCGCACGGGCCTTGGCCCCGTTGAAAACCCTGTGCGATCAAGCCTTTCCTTTGATCGCCCGGGGCGCCGTCGGCCTGTTCCCCAAGGGTCAAGATGTAGATGCAGAATTGACGGAAGCCGCTAAATATTGGAGCATCGAGGCCTCGAAAGTGCCCAGCAAGACCAGCCCGCAGGGATGCGTCGTCGTCATACGCGGCCTTCATGCTCGTAGAAGCGCCGATGCTCGGCCCTGACGATGCCCCGAGCGCCCCGAACGGGGTCCGAACCTGGCCGGCGGGCGGCCCAGATGAGCGCGGAATGTGCAAGCTATGACCGATACGCAGACCAACAGTCCTGACGTCGTCGCCTTCGGCAAGCCGCCGCTGCGGACCGAGCCGGCCGCCCGCCCGCGCGTGCTGGCGATCGCCAACCAGAAGGGCGGCGTCGGCAAGACCACCACCGCCATCAATCTCGGCACCGCGCTGGCGGCCATCGGCGAGCACGTGCTGATCGTCGATCTCGACCCGCAGGGCAACGCCTCGACCGGCCTAGGCATCGACCGCAAGGCGCGCAGCATCTCGACCTACGACGTGCTGACCGGCGCCAAGCCGATGCGCGCCGCGGTGCTGTCGACCGCGGTGCCGCAGCTCATGATCGCGCCCTCGACCATGGATCTCTCCGGCCTCGAACTGGAGATCGGGCAACAGCGCGACCGCGCCTTCCGTTTGCGCGGCGCGCTCAACGCGCTCAATGCCGGCGAGCGCGCTTACGATTTCACTTACGTGCTGGTCGACTGCCCGCCCTCGCTCAACCTGCTCACGGTCAACGCCATGGCGGCGGCCGATTCGATTCTCGTTCCGCTGCAATGCGAGTTCTTCGCGCTGGAAGGATTGTCGCAGCTTCTGAAAACCGTCGAGCAGGTGAAGAACAGTCTCAATCCCAAGCTGACGATCCACGGCATCGTGCTGACCATGTACAACTCGCGCAACAATCTCTCCAACCAGGTGGTCGCCGACGTGCGCCAGTTCATGGGCCCCAAGGTCTACGACACCGTCATCCCGCGCAACGTGCGCATCTCGGAGGCGCCGTCCTACGGCAAGCCGGTGCTGGTCTACGATCTCAAGTGTGTCGGCAGCGAAGCCTATTTGCGGCTCGCCACCGAGATCATCCAGCGCGAGAAGGAGTTGAAGGCGGGGTGACGTTCTGTCATTGCGCGGCCGCGGCCGCCGTACTGATAAGACCGGCGAGCATGGTATGCGGCGAGATCGGGGTGGCCGTGCGCTGCGGGAGTATTGATTCCAGGCTCGCTGCTTCGCAGCCTCCCCCTTGCATGGCGGGGATAAGGGACTTGCGGAAGTCAAAAAGAAAGAAACGAGGTCAGCGTGGCGAGAGGGTCAGGAGCGGCGGCGATGGCGGATCATTCGCGACTGGGGCGCGGGCTGGCCGCGCTGATCGGCGACGTCGGCGAGGAAAGCTCTTCCGCCGATCAGCACGGGCGCAAGCCGCGCAAGGCGCCGATCGAAAGCCTCAAAGCCAATCCGCGCAATCCGCGCCGCAACTTCACCGAGGCCGAGCTCGAGGAGCTGGCAAGCTCGATCAAGGAGCGCGGCATCATCCAGCCGATCGTGGTGCGCCAGCTCGCCGGCGAGAGCGACGGCTACGAGATCGTCGCCGGCGAGCGGCGCTGGCGCGCGGCGCAGCGCGCAGGCCTCCACGAAGTGCCGATCGCGGTGGTCGACGCCACCGACGCGCAGTCGCTCGAATTCGCCATCATCGAGAACGTGCAGCGCGCCGACCTCAATCCGATCGAGGAGGCGGCCGGCTACGTCGCGCTGATGGAGCAGTGCAACCACACGCAGGACGAGGTGGCCAAGATCATCGGCAAGAGCCGGCCCTATATCTCCAACACGGTGCGGCTCTTGAAGCTGCCGGAGCCGGTGAAGGCGCTGGTGCGCCAGGGCAAGCTGTCGGCCGGCCACGCGCGCTTGCTCGTCGGCCACGGCAATCCGTTAGCGCTCGCCGAGTTGGCGATCGGCGAAGGCTACAGCGTACGCCAGCTCGAAGAATGGGTGCGCGAGGAGGCGGGCAAGCCAGGCGATTCGACCTTCGACGCCATCCAGAAAAAGAGCCAAGCCGCGCCGGCGAAGGACGCCGACACCCGCGCGCTGGAGCGCAAGCTGTCGGATGCGCTGGGGCTGCAGGTGACGATCGACCACAAGCCGTCCGGCGGCGGGACGCTGCATATCAAGTACGGGGATTTGGATCAGTTGGACGGGGTGTTGAGGAAGTTGGGGGGGTGACGTGCCCTGTAATATCTCCGTCCACTCAATGATAGGGCGACTGCAATCCCAACCACGGCAATGCCCGGGGAAGCCGCAGCGACCGCACCCACTGCAATCGCGACCGTAAGTGAACTTGATGCCAAGCCGACCGCGACGGAAACCCCCGCCAAGCTGCCTATGATTCCAGCAATGCTTTGACCAATTCCGTGAGCAACGCTTCCAGATTGGCCAGCACTGCTGGCGGCGGTACCAAATCCCGTTATGGCGTGCCCTATCGCATCCAGAATCGCACTGAGGCCTTTCGTCGGAAGAGCAGGCACGGTATTGAGCGCTGCACTCAGACCAACTAAAGCTGACCCAGCAACTGCCGCGGCTTCGCTGGCATCGTCGTCCCCTGAACTTTCCGCCGTTCTTCGCCCCCGTACGTCATGCGCCTGGCCCGTCTAATAATTTGCTGATTTTTTAGAACCCTCAAAAGGTGGCCTGCGCAGTATCGTATTGAAAATTCTTCCATTCCGCGCATAGAGCAAAAAATAGAAAATAAAATTCGCGCCCGGGATAGTAACGCAAAAAAGAAATACCCCCGAAACGTAACCGCCCTCGATCAATCTGTTCGAAAAAGCACCCGGCTCCCTGATGTTGTATGGTCCGACAATCAAGTCCACCGTCATATACAGACATAAGGCCAATAAAAAAAGAAATGAGAGATTTTCTTTTACCGAACGGGCATGGCTCACCCGAAGGTTGATTTTTTGAAACAGGACGGCAAGCAGCACAAAAAAGAATGCCACCTGAATCGAAATATCCAATACATAGATCGCGAATATGGGATAAAAATCGCTTCCACGGCCTAGTTCGTTAAATACCCTGCTGAACCTCCACAAAGTCGGAATATAATTTTCAAGAAATTTGACGTGGTCATAGACCGACAACGCCATTGCACGATTGTTGAACAGCCAAATGGACTCTACAAACATCAGAATTGATTGGATAATGCACAAATAGAATCCGATCTTGATGTCCCCTAGGAGATCGGAACGATTTTCCTGCGAAATTGCCGGGGCGCCAAGAATCCGCACTCTATTTCTTCCCGTTTCGGAAATTACTTTCGGATGACTCTGCGTGCGCACTTTCGCGAAACGAGAGCAATCATTGTACCCGCACACTAGGTTGTAAAGAAAAAACGTGTAAATTTCCGCGGGCACGCACCGTTTCGCATCGTATCTGCGTCGCTTAGCAAGCGTAGCCGGGATGGAGCGCAGCGAATTCCGGGATTGTCGTGCCGGAGTGTATGCACGACCCGCATTTCGCTTGGCTCAATGCGGGCTACGGTCTCTTTCGGCGAAGCGGTGCGGCATACGCGCTTTCCCTCTCCCATAGGGAGAGGGTGCCCGAGCGGCTTGCCCCGCCGAAGCGGAGCGAAGGCGGGAGGCGAAGCCGAGCGAGGGCGGGTGAGGGGTTACGGATCCTTCGATAGACTGTAACCCCTCACCCGCCCGCCTTCGCTATTGCTTCGGCGGGCGACCTCTCCCTACGGGAGAGGTGACCGGAGTATGCCTCGCGTCTGGTGCTCCGCACCAACTATTGAACCTCTCCCGCCCGCGCGCACACTGACGTCCGCGACAATCCATTCCAGCGGGGGCATCATGAGCGACAATCCGGACGGCTCAGGCACAAGCGCGCGCAAAGGCAAAAGCACCAATTGGGGCCTGATGGCGCTGATGACCGGCGCGGTGTCGGCCTGGCTGATTTACGACATCGCGACCGCGATCGAGGAGCCGTCGCGCGCGCTCGCGATGCTGCAATATCTTCTGCTGGCCTGCGCGCTGATCGCGCTCGCCGGGGCGGTGGTGAAGTTGCTGGCGGGGGAGTGAGCGGCGCGGCCGTCGCGCTTTCTCGGCCTCATCCTGAGGAGCCCGCCGAAGCGCCAGCGAAGGCGGGCGTCTCGAAGGATGGGGGCGGCCTCATGCTTCGAGACGGCGCCAACGGGCCGCGCTGCGCGCGGACCCGTTGGCGCCTCCTCAGCATGAGGCCTAGAGAGGACTGCGAATACTGAATTAAGGTGCGCCCGGCGCGCTTACGGCTTCTTGGCAAAGAACGAGCACCAGCCGTCCGGGCTGATGTCGCCCTCCACCAGTTGGCAGGCTTTGGGCGGGCGGAAGAAGCGGCAGTCCGAGCACTTCTGGCCTTTGTTCGGCTTGTCCTGATATTTCGCCACCGCCTGCTTGACCTGAGATTGCGCGCGGGCCGGCTCGCTTTGGCCGAGCGAAAGCGCGGCGGCTAAAGCGGCGCCTAGGCCGAGCACGCGCGGCCAGAATTGGCGGCGCGACAGCGGCGCGGCGGCAGGGGCGCGTTGCAGGCGGGGTGGATTGTTGCGGGTGTCGGACATGGGTGCGCGCGCTCTCCGGATATCGCTATGCGGGTCGCCTCCGCCGGGCCAACGCAGGCTCCGGGGGTAAGTTCCGCGCGCCGCCCCTGGGGGTGGAACTAACGCCCCGCGGCCTGCTAAGCAAGCGCCCGATAACGCCAAACGGCCAGGGAGGACGAACGGTGCCCGCTTCCATGCACGGCGAAATGTCGCCGACCATCAACCGCTTCAAGCTCGGTGGCTTCGAGGTCACCATCATCGTCGACAGCCATGTGATCCGCCCCGGGCTCACGCCCTCGTTCGGCGGCGAGGCGCACGCCGAGGAGGTGCGCGCGCTCGCCAAGGCCAACCGCATCGATGCCGACCGCTACCTGCATCAGTTCCAGCCGATGCTGGTCAATACCGGCAAGGAGCTGGTGCTGTTCGACACCGGCAACGGCTCTTTGCGCGAGGAGCACGAGCAGCTCAAGAACCGGCTGCCGGCCGGCCACCTGGTCGAGCGCATGGGCCAGGCCGGCTACAAGCCGGAAGACGTCGACGTGGTGGTGCTCACGCACGGCCATCCCGACCATATCGGCGGGCTGACCAAGGCCGGCCAGCGGGTGTTTCCCAACGCGCGCTATGTGTTCGGCGCGGCCGAGTTCGATTTCTGGAACAAGGGCGAGAACGTGCGCGAGGCGCGCAAGTTCAACCGCGAGCTCTACGTCAAGATCGTGGTGCCGCTCGCCAACCGCGCCACCATGATCAAGCCGGGCGACGAGGTGGTGCCCGGCATCCGCGCGGTCGACGCCTTCGGGCATTCGCCCGGGCTGATGGCGTTCACCATCGAGAGCGAAGGCAAGCGCATGATCAACTGGGCCGACACCGCCGGACATTACATCGTGTCGTTGCAGCGGCCGGACATTCATCTCGACGTCGACGACGACAAGGAGAAGGCGGTGGCCACCCGCAAGCGCATCTTCGAAATGGTCAACAAAGAGGATCTGCTGGTGGCCGGGTTCCACATGCCGTTCCCCGCCATCGGCTATGTCGAGAAGGGCAAGGACGGCGTGTATCGCTGGGTGCCGCACGGCTATCAGATGAGTCTTTAGCACGGCGTTTGTTACTGCGTTCCCCGGACGCGGTGCAGCACGAGCGCAGCGAAGAGGTGCACCGCAGATCCGGGGTCCCGCTTTCGTCAAACCGGGATCCCGGGTCTGCAGCGCATCACCATAGCGCGTCCAAGACGCGCGTGAACGCGCTTGTGGTGCTGCGCTGCGCCCGGGACACGAGGGCTATGCCGCCCGCCTTCGCGCGTTCATGGCAATCGAAATAGCGTGCGCTGCGCGATCGTTTCGGCGAGCGCGGCGTTGCGGCGCGCTTCGAGCGAGGCTTCCGCAATTGCTGCATGGCGCGCAACGAGGCGCGGCGCGCCCAAGCGCGCAGCGCGGCGCCGACCGCCTCCTTGCGGGTGAAGTGCACCGGCGGCGCGCCCCGCTGCATGACGAAATCGGGTGCGTCGCCGGCATCGAGCGCGAGCCGCATCTTGTGCAGATTGGCGACCTGGCGAATGGCGGCGGAGACGATGGCCGCGGGCGAAGCGCCGCCGGCGCGCGCCTTGCCGAACTCGCTTTCGACGCCGCGGGTGTCGCCGGCAAAGCTTGCGTCGATCACGCCGTCGAGCGCGAGATCGGAGGCGTCCGACACCACCGCCGTGACGTCGGCAAGCTCGACGCGCTCCTTGCCTTGCGCGTAGAGCGCGAGCTTGCGCAGCTCGCCGCGCGAGGCGAGGCGGTCGCCGCCGAGCAGCGCCGTGAGCGCCGCGCGCGCGTCCGGCGCGATGGTCAAGCCGCTTGCGCGCATCTCCTCGTCGATCAGGCGGGCGAGATCGCGCGCGCCGTCGGCGTAGCAGGGCAGCGCGGCCGCGACCTTGGCCTTCTCGCACAGCGCGCGTAACGGCGCGCTCTTCTTCAAGTCGCCGGCCTCGATGATGACGCGGCATTCGTCGGACGGCGCCTTGACCACGGCCTCCACCGCGCCCGCGATGTTGCGGCTGCCTGCCCTCACCAGCACGGCGCGGCGGCCCCCGAACAGCGGCACGGTGTGCGCTTCCTCCACCAGCCGCGACGGATTGGCGGTGAGCTCCTCGCCCTCGAGGCGCACAAAACTAAACGGATCGTTGGGATCGTCGACCGAAGCGCGCACCAGCGCGTCGACGCGCTCGCGCACCAGGCCGGCGTCCGGGCCGAATACCAGAAGGATCGGCGTCGCGGCGTCGGGCCGGGCGATGAAGCGGTCGACTTCGGAGGCTTTGATGGCGGTCATCGTCGTTTCCGCGTGGCACGGCGTAACGCTCTCCCCTCGGGGGAGAGGATTGCGCTGCGCGCGCTGCGAAGCTCTACGTCCCCGCCACGAAATACGAGGCGAGGCGGGAATGGATGCTGTCGGCGATCACCTTGGCGGCGCGGTTCTCGGCGTCGCGCAGGCCGCGCGCGCCGGCGAAGCGCTGCTCCTGGCCGGGGATGTTGTAGGACACGCGCGAGAAGGTCGTGCCCTTGACCACGACCTTGCCGGTGCGCAGGTCGGTGAGCGTGTAGATGGCGTCGATGCCGTAGTTCTGTACGTCGGGGCGGGCCGTGGTGACGTCGACGATGACCGCCAGCGTGGTGGCGGACAGCTTGATGTTCAGCTTGTGGGTGGCCCCGATCTCGCCGCCGCCGCCGGTGATGTCGAAAATCAGGTCGTTGCGCATCTGCACGCCGACGCGCGCGATCGAGGTGCCGTTCGGGGTCACGATGGGGTCGACCCGGACGCTGGCGAGCTTGGTGTCGAGGGCGGCGGTGTGGACCACGGCGGGATCGCCGTAAAGCGGCTGGAAGCAGCCGGCGAGCAGCAGCGGCACAAATAAAATGAAGCCAACCCGCATGGTTCTCCCTCCCCCCATAGCCCGTCGAAGACGGGCGTGAACGCCCTTTTGGCGGGGGAGGGTTGGCGAGAGGGGTCCGCTTATGCGCATCCAGACATCCCGTTCGACCCCCACCCCCAATCCCTCCCCGCAAGGGGGAGGGGAATCAGGCCGAGGGCGTGGCCGGCTAGGCCACCACATTGACGATCCTTTGCGGGACGACAATGACCTTTTTCGGGCTCCTGCCGTCGAGGGCCTTTTTTACCTCATCAAGGGTTAAAACGGCAGCCTCCACGGCGTCTTTTCCGGCGTCGCGGGCGACCGTGACCTCGGCCCGTTTGCGGCCGTTGATCTGCACCGGCAGGGTAATGGTGTCTTCCACCAGCAATTCGGGCTCGAGCTGCGGCCAGGCCTCGGTCGAGACCAGGGACGTATGTCCTAGTGTCGACCAGCACTCCTCGGCCAGATGCGGCATCATCGGGTGGAACAGGCGGACCAGGATGTCGCCGGCTTCCCTGAGCGCCCAGGCGAAGTCGGGCGCGGGCGCTTCTTCGGCCGATCCGATGGCGTCGGACAGCGCATTGGCGCATTCATAGATGTGGGCGACGCAGCGGTTGAAGCGCAGGCGCGCGATGTCGTCGGAGACGTTAGCCAGGGCGCGGTGCGCCGCCTTGCGCACGGCCAGAGCCTGCTCGCCGAACGTAGCCGGCCGCGCGGCCGGCGCTTTCACGTCGGCGATCTCGCCGACCAGCCGCCACAGCCGCTGCACGAAGCGCCAGGCGCCCTGCACGCCTTCCTCGGTCCAGATCACGTCGCGCTCGGGCGGCGAGTCCGACAGCATGAACCAGCGCGCGGTGTCGGCGCCGTAGGCGGCGATGATGTCGTCGGGGTCGACGGTGTTCTTCCGCGACTTCGACATTTTCTCGATGGCGCCGATCTCGACGGCAGCGCCTGTGGCGGTGAGCTTGGCGGTGCGCGCATCGCCCATGCCTTCGATGGTGACGGCGGCCGGCTCGATCCACTCGCCGTTCTTGGCGCGGTAGGTCTCGTGCACCACCATGCCTTGCGTGAACAGGCCGGCGAACGGCTCGTCGAGATTGACGTGGCCGGTCTTCTTCATCGCGCGCGTGAAAAAAGCGCGAATAGAGCAGATGCAATATCGCGTGCTCGATGCCGCCGATATATTGGTCGACCGGCATCCAGCGGTTGGCGACTTTCGGCGTGGTCGGCGCGTCGGCGTTCCAGGGATCGGTGAAGCGGATGAAGTACCAGGACGAGTCGACGAAGGTGTCCATGGTGTCGGTCTCGCGCCGCGCGGGCCCCGAACACTTCGGACACTTGACGTGCTTCCAGGTCGGATGGTGGTCGAGCGGATTGCCCGGTCTGTCGAACGTCACATCCTCCGGCAGCGTCACCGGCAGGTCGGCTGCCGGCACCGGCACCACGCCGCATTTCTCGCAGTGAATCATCGGGATCGGGCAGCCCCAATAGCGCTGGCGCGAAATGCCCCAGTCGCGCAGGCGGTAATTGACCTGGCGCTGCGCCACTGGCCGGTTGCCGCGCGTGTCGCGCTCCAGGCGCTTGGCCACTTCCTCCTTCGCTGCGGCGATGCTCATGCCGTCGAGGAAGCGCGAATTGATCATGCTGCCGTCGCCGTCGTAAGCCGTGTCGGTGATGACGAAGGTGGCCGGGTCCTGGCCCGGCGGCAGCACCACCGGCGTATTGCCGAGGCCGTATTTGTTGACGAAGTCCAGGTCGCGCTGGTCGTGCGCCGGGCAGCCGAAAATGGCGCCGGTGCCGTAATCCATCAAAATGAAATTGGCGACATAGACCGGCAGCTTCCAATCGGCATCGAACGGATGCACCGCCTTGATGCCGGTGTCGAAGCCGAGCTTCTCGGCGGTGTCGATTGCTTCTTGCGAGGTGCCCATGTGGTGGCACTGTTCGATGAACTTGGCGAGTTCCGGGTTCTTCGCGGCGGCGGCGGTCGCCAGCGGATGATCGGGCGACAGCGCCATGAACTTGGCGCCGAACAAGGTGTCCGGCCGCGTGGTGAAGATCTCCAGCTCGCTCTCGGCGTTCGGCGCCGTCTTGGGATCGAGCATGAAGCGGATGAGCAGACCTTCCGAGCGGCCGATCCAGTTCTTCTGCATCAGCCGCACTTTGTCCGGCCAGCGCTCGAGCATGATCGAGCGCTTCCAGCAGGTCTTCCGCGTAATCGCTGATCTTGAACACCCACTGGTAGAGATCGCGCTGCTCGACCGGCGCGCCGCTTCTCCAGCCGCGGCCGTCGATCACCTGCTCGTTGGCGAGCACGGTCTGGTCGACCGGGTCCCAGTTAACTTTGCGGTATTCGCGCGCGACCAGGCCCTCGCTGAGAAAATCGAGGAACAGCTTCTGCTGGTGCTTGTAATAGGCCGGGTCGCAGGTCGCGAGCTCGCGCGCCCAGTCGAGCGACAGCCCCATGGACTGCAGCTGCTTCTTCATCGCCGCGATGTTGTCGTAGGTCCAGGCCTTGGGGTGGACCTTCTGCGCCATGGCGGCGTTCTCGGCCGGCATGCCGAAGGCGTCCCAGCCCATCGGGTGCAGCACGGCGTTGCCCATGGCGCGTTTGAAGCGCGCCACCACGTCGCCCATGGTGTAGTTGCGCACGTGGCCCATGTGGATGCGGCCGGAGGGGTAGGGGAACATCTCCAGCACGTAGTATTTGGGCTTGGGGTCGTCGTTCGGCGTGGCGAAGATGCCGCGCTCGGCCCACAGCTTTTGCCAGCGGGCCTCGGCCTCGCCGGCGTTGTAGCGGTCGGGGCGCGGGGTTTTTTGAGATTCGGCAGTCATTTGGGGGTCTTTGTAGGGTGCGCGGACGAGATACGGAAGGGGCGGGCGGGGGTCAACCGCAGGTGCGGCCGGCCTGCAGCAGGAACCATGGCGCAGCTTGAGTGTTGGAGTATTTGACAACAATAGGCAAGTGTTGGTATTAAGTCCAACATGAGCGCCGAGCCGTTGATCAATGAACGGCACGTTCTGGACACGGAGACGTTCGTCGAGATCGTGGTCTGGCATCTTCCGCGGCCGCTGCGCGGCTCAAGGCACCGATTCAAATACCCGCTGGCGCTGGTGCGCGACGGAGTGTGCGTGCTGCGTTATGACAATGAGGCCGGCAAGGGCGATCACCGACACGTGCGGGAATTGGAAACGCCTTACGCTTTTAAGGATCCCGACGCATTGCTCGCCGATTTCTGGAGCGATGTCGAAAAATGGAGGCGATGAAATGAAAGTCGTGACCTTGCAAGTCGCCTCGCTCGACGAGGTGAAGCGGCGGGCACAGGAAGCGTTCCGCGGCCGGAAGCAAGGTGCGCGGGTGACCTTCGCGTCACCTGAACTGCTTTTCAAGCTCTTGACTGCGAAACGTTGGGAGCTGATCCGCGTCATGACCGGCGCCGGGCCGCTGACGATCCGGGAAGCCGCGCGCCGTGTCGATCGTGACGTCAAGGCGGTGCATGGCGACGTGCACGCGCTGCTCAAGGCGGGCGTGCTGCACAAGGCCGGCAGCAAAATCGTCTTTCCCTTCGACGCGGTGCGCGTCGACGTCACCTTGCGCGCGGCCTAGATTGGCCGACGCGGCCACACCCAATAACCCGGGCATCTCCGTGAGGGTGGGGTCGCCCGCTTTCGCAAGCCATGACAAGCTGATATTGGGCGAGCCATGGAAAGCGTGAGCTCTACCACCGGCCTCGACCACGTCCGTTCCGAGATCGCGCGCGGCTGCCGCGAGGCCGGCCGCGATCCGGCCGAGGTGACGTTGGTGGCGGTGTCGAAGACGTTCGGGCCGGAGGCAATCGCGCCGGTGATCGCCGCCGGCCAGCGCGTGTTCGGCGAGAACCGCGTGCAGGAGGCGACGCGCAAATGGCCCCCGCTGATGGCGGAACATCCCGGCATCGAGATGCACCTGATCGGCCCGCTGCAATCGAACAAAGCGAAAGAGGCGGTGGCGCTGTTTGCCGCCATTCATTCCGTGGATCGGCCCAGCCTGTGCGAAGCCTTGGCCAAGGAGATCGCCAGGCAGGGTCGCCAGCCGACTTTGTTCGTCGAGATCAACACCGGCGCCGAGCCGCAGAAGGCGGGCGTCTTGCCGGAGAACGCCGACGCGTTCCTGGCCGACTGCCGCGACAAATACGGGCTGACGATTGCCGGGCTGATGTGCATCCCGCCGCTCGAAGAGGCGCCGGGGCCGCATTTCGCGCTCACCGCCAAGATCGCGCGCCGCAACGGCTTGCGGCTCTTGTCGATGGGCATGAGCGCCGACTACATCACGGCCATCCAGCTCGGCGCCACCCATGTGCGCATCGGCAGCGCGATCTTCGGGGAGCGGCCCCCGTTGTCGTCGCGGCCAAGCGAGCGGTAGCGAGCGCGAGCCGGGACCCATAACCCCTACGTTTGCGATACGGAAAGACAGGGGTTATGGGTCCCCGCTTACGCGGGGACGACAGTGGAGTTTAACGAGCATGACCGACAATCCCGAACGCGCGCGCTGGGAGCAGCGCTTCGCCGCGCCCGGCTATCTGTTCGGCACCGCGCCGAACAAGTTTCTCGCGGAGCACGCGCAGCTCTTGCAGAAGGGCGAGAAGGCCTTGGCGATCGCCGACGGCGAAGGCCGCAACGGCGTGTTCCTGGCCGAGCACGGGCTCGACGTGCTGTCGGTGGATATCTCGCCGCGCGGGCAGGAGAAGGCGCGCAAGCTGGCGCAGGAGCGCGGCGTCAAGTTGCGCTTGGAGCTCGCCGATCTGAACGCCTGGCACTGGCCGGAAGCAGAATTCGACGTGGTGGCGGCGATCTTCTTCCAGTTCGCCGCGCCGCCCGAGCGCGACAAGATTTTCGCCGGCATCAAAAAAGCATTGAAGCCGGGCGGGCTCTTGCTGCTCGAGGGCTATGGGCTGAAACAGCTCGAATACAAGACCGGCGGGCCTTCGGATCTGTCGCGGCTTTATACGCGCGCGCTGCTGGAAGAGGCGTTCGGCGATTTCGCTTCGATCGAGGTGCGCGAATACGACGCCGTGATCGAGGAAGGCGCGCGGCATTCGGGGATGTCGGCGCTGGTCGATGCTGGTGGGAAGGAAATAATTTTCAGTCATTCCGGGACGGCCCGAAGGGCCGGACCCGGAATCCAGGTGCGCCACCGAATTTGTTTCTGGATTCCGGGTTCGCCGCTGCGCGGCGCCCCGGAATGACCGGAATTACTTGACCCGCGGCGGCGGGTAGCCGGGCGGGCTGGCCGGCGGATTGCTCGAGGGATAGGCCGGCGGCGGCGGGTTGCTCGACGGATAGCCGGGCGGGCCGGCCGGCGCGGCGGCCAGCGCGTTGGGATCGAGCGGCTTCTTCAACAGGCTCGAACGCAGGGCTTCGCCGCGTGGCGACGGCGGCGGCGTTGCGGGCATCGCGGGCGCCGCCGGCGCGGCCGGCTGCAGCGTCGGCGCGTCGAGCGGCGAGGCGTAATCGAGATCGTCGGCGGCCGCGCGGTGGCTCATGCTGGCGCAGCGCCAGCGCTCGATCACCGCGGCGATCAGCTCGTTGCCGACGCTGTTGCCGGCGTCGGAGCGGGTATTGCCGGTGGCCTCGCTGTTCGGGCGCACGTCGGCCGGCAGCTCGGCAAAACGCATGCGCGTCGGCAGCGCCACGCCCGAGCCGAAGGTGAACACCTCGCGGGTGCCGAGCGAGGGGATGAACGACAACAGGTTGGCGGCGGCGTCCGACACCGCCGAGCGGATCAGGTTCTGGTCGCGCTCATTGGCCAGCCGCATGACGAACAGCGTCGAGCACTGCGAGATGATGGTCGGATCGATCTCGGCCGGGCGCTGCGTCACCAGGCCGAGGAACACGCCGTATTTGCGGCCTTCCTTGGCGATGCGCGAGAGCGCGCGCTTGGTCGGGCCGAAGCCGACCTTCTTGTCGGCCGGCGCGTAGCGGTGCGCTTCCTCGCAGACGAACAGCAGGGGCGCCGCGCCGTCGCTCCACAGGCCGAAGTCGAAGGCCATGCGGCAGAGCACCGACACCACCGAATCGACCACCTCGGCCGGGAAGCCGGCGAGCTGCATGATGGTCATCGGCACGCCCTCCGGCGGCAGCCGGAACAGGTGGCCGATGGTTTCCGCCATGGTGTCGCCGCCGATATTGGCGTTCTCGAACATGAAGGCGTAGCGCGGGTGATTGCGGAAGGTCTGCACGCGGCCGATCAGCCGGTGGTAGATCATGCGCGAATTGCGGTTCTCCAGCTTGCCCATGCGCTCGTCGAGCAGCGTGATCAGGTCCTCGATGCGGTAGGGCACCGGCGTGTCGGCGGTGAAGCCGGCGTCGCGCGGATCGCGCCGCTTGCTGAGCGGGCTCTGCGGTCCGGCGCGGTACTGCAGATAGGCCGCCTTGGCGAACGGGATGACTTCCGACAGGATCTCGATCTCTTCGTCGACGCCGGGACGGCCGCCGAAGAAGACGTCGATGGTCTCCTCGAAATTGAACAGCCAGAACGGCAGGCGCAGGTTGCGCGGCGTCAGCACCTGCGCCTTGTCGCCGAAGCAGCGGGCGTATTCGTTGTGCGGATCGACCAGGAAGATGCGCAGGTTCGGCCTGGTGTCGAGGATCTTCTGCAGGATGATGGCGACGCCGCTCGACTTGCCGACGCCGGTGGCGCCGAGAATGGCGAAGTGCCGGCTCACCAGGTTGTCGATGTCGACATGCACCGGGATGTTCGGGTTCTGCTGCAGGTCGCCGATATGGGCGCGGTCGGCGTCGGCCAGGCCGTAGACCGTGCGCAGCTCGTCGTCCGACAGGAGCTGCGCGCCGTCGCCGATATTGGGATAGTCGGTGATGCCGCGCTGGAAGCGCATGCCGCCGTTGTCGTCAGTGCGCAATTCGCCGATCAGGTCGAGGCGCGCCAGTTTGCGGAAGCCGGGCGCCGCGCCCGCGCCCACCGTCAGGGCCTGCTCGCCGACCTCGGTGATCATGCCGATGATGAGCGACTTCGGCGACACCAGGCCCATGAACTTGCCGACCGTCGGCACCTCGCCGGAACCCTGGCGCGCGTTGAGCTCGATGGTCGCCTGCGCGCCGGTGACGGCGGCGACGCGCCCGATCGTCTCGGGCTGGGCCGGCATGCGAGCGTTTTGGGCGGCTGCGAGATCCATGATCGTCCCTGTCGCAGGCGTTTTTGTTTTCGGGCGACGCTAAGAAACACGCCGCCGGGTGCAGAGGTATCATGGGCGGGATGCCGTTTTCTTAACGGGGCGGATATGCGCCCGCGCGCATGGCGCTATGCTTAACCAATGGTCGCCGATGCCGGTAAGAATCAATCAACCACGATGCGCGTGCGGGACTTCTTTCTGTCATTCCGGGCCCGGCGCTGACGCGTGCGCCCCGGAATGACAGGGTCGCGCTCATTCAATAGACACGCGCGTTCGCGGGCCGAGACGGGCGAGCAGGCGGCGCAGCGCGCCGCGTTCAAGCGCGACGCAGCCGGCGGTCGGCGCAAAGCCCGGCCGCGCGGCGTGGACGAACACCGCGCTGCCGCGGCCGGCGACGCGCGGGCGCGTGTTGTGGTCGAGCTCAACGATGAAGTCGTAAAGATTGTCGGCACGCTTGAGGCGGTCGGCGCGGCTTTGCGGAGATAGCTTCACGGCATTGTTATAGCGGCGGTCGCGCGGATCCTCGCACCAGCCGTCGTCCGCTGCGATCCGGCGCGACGGCAACAGCGTCGCCGGACGCGCGTGCTTGTCGGCGCGCCACCACAGCCGCTTGAGGCGGAAGCGTCCCGCGCGGGGTGGCGCCGTCGCCCTCGCGCTTGTTGGCCTTGATGCCGCTGCGCCCGAGCGCCACCGGCAGCACGATGCCGTTCGCCGTGAGCCAGCCCTTGGCCGGCTCTCCGGGGCGCGCGCGAACGCTCAGCCGGGACAACGACTTTTTGCGCATGGCGCCATTCCGCGCCGGACCTAAGCCGGCGTCCCTTAAGCCTCAGTTCAGGCTTGCTCTTTTAGCCCCGAATGTTCTACTTCGCGATATGCGCGGGGCGCGCTTGGCGCCTATTTGGGGGTCTTTTCGGACTTTTTCGGGCATGCCCAACAAGCGAACCATCCTGATCGTGGACGACGATACCGAGCTGCGCGACGCGCTGGTCGAGCAATTGGCGCTGCACGAGGAATTCGACGTCATCGCGGTCGATTGGGGCACCAAGGCGGTGCAGACCTCCAAGGGCGGGCAGATCGACCTGGTGATCATGGATGTCGGCCTGCCCGACGTGGACGGCCGCGAGGTGGTGCGCATCCTGCGCAAGAACGGCTTCAAATCGCCGATCATCATGCTCACCGGGCATGACACCGACAGCGACACCATCCTGGGGCTGGAGTCGGGCGCCAACGATTACGTCACCAAGCCATTCCGCTTCGCGGTGCTCTTGGCGCGCATCCGCGCGCAGCTCAGGCAGCACGAGGCGAGCGAGGACGCGGTCTTCACCATCGGTCCTTACATGTTCCGGCCGTCATCGAAACTGCTGCTCACGCCCAAGGGCGGCAAGGTGCGGCTGACCGAGAAGGAGACCGCCATCCTGCGCTATCTCTACCGCGCCGGGCAGAAGCCGGTGTCGCGCGAGACGCTGCTGCAAGAGGTGTGGGGTTACAATTCCGGCGTCACCACCCATACGCTGGAGACGCATATCTACCGGCTGCGCCAGAAGGTGGAGAAGGACGCCGCCGCGCCGCAGATCCTGGTGACGGAAGCCGGCGGCTACAAGCTGGTGCCGTGAGCGACGTGCGGCCTCTCGTTATGGTCATTCCGGGACGCGAGCCAACGGGTCCGCGCAAAGCGCGGCCCGATGATAAACTCCGCGAGCGGGCCCGGAATCCAGGGGCCAAAACGGTACGCCTCACATGGGCCCTGGATTCCGGGCTCACGCGACGCCGCGCTTTGCGCGCCATCGCGTGCCCCGGAATGACCGAGTCAGAGCCATGACCATCGAAGACGACATCGCCTTCCTCGAACAAGTGCCGACGCTGGCCGTGCTCGGCAAGCAGGCGCTGCGCGTGCTGGCGATCGGCGTCGAGGCGCGCGCGCTGCAAAGCGGCGCGGTGCTGTTCTATGCCGGCGAATTGGCCGACGGCGGCTATATCGTGCAGGAAGGCGCGCTGCTGCTGGAGCCGGGCAACCCGGGCGAGGGCGAGGAATACACGGTCGGGCCAGGCACGCTGCTGGGCGAGCTGGCGCTGCTCACCGAAACGGCTTCGCCGGTGACGGTGATCGCCAAGGAGCCGACCGTGCTGATCCGCATCCCGCGCAGCCTGTTCCGCAAGATGCTGGAGGGCTATCCGGCCGCCGCCCAGCGCCTGCGCGACGCCATGGCCGAGCGGGTGGATTCATGGACGCGCGAACTGACCGCGGTGAAAGGCGCGCTGGAGCGGAAGAGTTAAGGCGCAAACTCATAAGGGGGCGGAAAAAAGCTCGCGTGGATGGTCCGGCTTATTGTTCATTGTCTGCGATAAAGCGGACGCCGCGTGAGCTTTTGGGATGCCGGGTTACGACCCTGGCTGTGTGAAAACGCATCTCTGGGTTTGATTCTCGGGATAAGATTCTCGCGCGATTTGCGGGAGGATCAGATGAAGCGCTTCGTTGAAGGCATGGATCGCGGGCAGAGGACGCTGTTTCCTGAATGCCTGGAAGACTGGATCGACGAGAACAATCCGGTTCGGGCGGTCGATGTTTTTGTTGATGGGCTTGATCTTTCCGAGCTGGGATTCGATGGGGTCGTTCCTGAGGCAACTGGCCGACCTTCATATCATCCCGCGGGGCTGCTGAAGCTCTACATCTACGGCTATCTCAATCGGGTGCAATCGAGCCGCCGGCTCGAGCGTGAGGCCGGTCGCAATGTCGAGGTCCTGTGGCTGACAGGCCGGCTGGCCCCCGACCACAAGACGATTGCCGACTTCCGCAAGGACAATGGCCCTGCGATCCGCAAGGTGTGTGCGCGCTTCGTCGAGCTCTGCCGCACAATGGGCCTACTGGCGACAGCCAGCGTTGCCATTGATGGCAGCAAGTTCAAGGCGGTGAACAACCGGGACAGGAACTTCACGCGCGGGAAAGTAGAGCGGCGGCGCGTGCAACTGGAGGAGAGCGTGGCGCGGTATCTTGCGCAGCTCGACACGGCTGACTTGCAGGAACCATCCGAAGCGCTGGCAGCGAAGACGGCACATCTGAAGGAGAAGCTGGTCAAGCTCGAAAGCGAGATGCAGCGCCTGGCGGCGATGGAAAAGCTGATGCTGGCGTCACCCGATCAGCAAATCTCGCTCACCGATCCCGACAGCCGCTCGATGGCGACCAGCGGGCGCGGGTCCGGCGTGGTCGGCTACAATGTGCAGGTGGCAGTCGATACGAAACATCACCTGATCGTCACGCACGAGGTAACAAATAGCGGCTCGGATCGGGCACAACTCGCAAACGTCGCCTCACAGGCGAAGGAAGTGCTCGGCGTCGCCAAACTCGAAGCCGTTGCGGATCGCGGCTACTTCAGCGGCGAGGAAATCCTCGCGTGTGACAAGGCCGGAATCGCCGTAACGCTGCCAAAGCCGATGACATCGGGGATTGAGGCAAGGGGTCGCTTCGGCAAACAGGACTTCGTTTATCTCAGCGACGAGGATGTCTATCGCTGTCCGGCTGGCGAAAAGCTGAAGTACTATTACACGAACGAGGAGAACGGGCAGAAGTTGCGGCGCTATTGGACGAATGCATGTAGCCACTGTGCAATCAAGCATCGCTGTACGACCGGCGCGCAACGACGCATCACGCGCTGGGAGCATGAGGACGTGCTAGAGGCCGTGCAAAGGCGTCTCGATAACAATCCGCAGGCCATGCGCCAGCGCCGTGAGACGGTGGAACATCCCTTCGGTACGCTAAAGATGAGAATGGGGGCGACGCACTTTCTGATGAAGCGTCTTCCGAAGGTCGCCACCGAGATGGCGCTGCACGTGCTGGCCTACAATCTGACGCGCGTCATGAATATCATCGGTATCCAGCCACTTATGGCGGCGATGAGGGCATAGTCGGACCCGGAAAAGGGCCCCAAGTCTGAGGCCAGAAACGGCGCTTCTGATCCCAAAGCGTTTTTACACGACCAAGACCCAAAACAGACCTGCGAATGGATTTTTCAATCCATTCGCAGAGTTGCAGATTGGGTGATTCAGGCGAGCTGAATGTCGACCGGCACTGCACGATTGAGCGTATGCCCAACCGGGGACGTATTGACCACTTTATCGTGCAGCGCTTGGAGAGCTTGGGGCGCAGCGTCGCTGTCGAGCTTCACCTTCACCGAAATGTTGCCGAAGCCCGCATTTCCGGCTTTCAGTCCGAGAAATGTATGAAGATCGAGATCACCCTCAATATTGATTGTAAGGCTCTTGATCGTAATTCCGGAAGCGGTGGCATTGGCGGCGTAACCGACAGCGAGGCAATTGCCGAGCGCAGCAAGAACTTGCTCGACCGGATTGGGGCCCGTATTCGTTCCACCAAGCTGCGCAGGTTCGTCGGATTTAGCGGATGCGAAATCGCGAACCTTGGCCTCTGAACGGAACCCACCGTTCCATTTCACCTCGGCACTCCATTTGGTCGCCGCCACATCGGGTTTTTGTTGGATTTTGTTGGCCAGGCTGGCGACGCTGGCAATATCGACGTCGTTCAAGGTGGTCGAGACGGTTTGGGTCATTTGTTGCCTCCCAGCAATTTTATCGAGATTTCCCAATGAAGCTCGAATTGGCGCGGACTTTAGCCGTTTTCTGAATTGTCCGGAAGACCAAGTACGGCTGGCCGCGGACATCGTAACCGCGCTCCAGCTATGTCTGCTTCGGTGGTCGAACGCCGTCACAAATCGATTTGACCGATTCGCCATCCCGCTCGATTGGGTCAGAATGTCGCCAGCGTAGAAAAGATTAAGCTACTGCCCAGGTTTGCCGTAAGCCACCCAGCGCCAGACGCGAGATGAGATCAGCCAATTCATCCACGAACGGGCTGTCCGGGGTGATCTTGAACGGCTCTTGTGCGAACAGATCGCGGTTCCGCACGAAGGTGCTGCACTGTCCCATCAGCCAGATGGCCCCGCAAAGAGCGACCCGTTGATCCAAGCCGGGCGGCAGGAATCGTTGCACGATATCCGTGGCAGCGGTCAGGTAGGGGACAACATTTGTCGCCATGAACTTGAGAAAGACTTTGCTGGGGTGAGCGCTCTCCCATGCAAACATGCGCATGTAGAGGCTCAACTCATCACGGAAGAGCAGCGGCCGCAGCTGCTGGCGCACGAAGCTTTGCAGCGCTTCCTCGCGGGAAAGCGACTTGAGCTGCTCCGGATCGAATCCTGCCTGTTCGGTCAGCTTCTCGAATGCGGTCGTCAGGAGCTCGAGGTAGAGCCCATCCTTGCCCTTGAAATGGTAGTTGATGGCCGCCTGATTGACGCGAGCCTTGGCCACGATGTCCCGCACGCTGGCGCCTTGGTAGCCTTTTTCCGCGAATAGCCGGACAGCGGCCTTCATGATGGACTGGCGGGTGTATTCGGCCGGACGGGTCATCTCGCTCCCAATTCAAACAAGTGTTTGAACCGCAAGCTAATATTGCGGCCCGAAAAATACAAGCCTTTGCAGAAGGTGGGCGTCATCATTCCGCCTCAAACAGCTGTTTGAAATTAAAGGTGCCGTATGAAATATACGTTTGGATAGCAGGTTGAACGGAACGAGGTCTCCCATGCTGGAGCGAACGTCCTGGTTTGTCTTGGAGGTGCTGCCCTACGTGATTGTGGCGGTGTGCGCCGCGATCCTCATACCCACGTTCCTCGGTTCCTAAGAACCCTTGGTGGAGGGAGTTCGCGATGATGTTCCCGTCTGGAAAGCCGTTACTGCGCCCCTCTCGGTGGCGTCGGCTGTTTGCAATGCTGGTGCCGGCGACCGTCTCCTATCGGCCCGAGCGGTACTATATGCGGGGCCCGGGACCGAAGTATCGCGAAAGAAATGCGGGGCTGGGGCTCGATTCCGCCCGGCCTCGAAGAAGCGAATAGCCTTGCGTCTGCCCGCGCCGGCTAATGTTCTTGCAGCATGGAGCTTGAATATGGACGACCGGGCGACGACCAGATTGTTCGCATTGGGGCTGGGTGGCGTATTTCTGATCATGCTCACGCTTAGCGCTATAGCGCGAGGATAGTTTGCGCACCGCATTCGCGATTGGCCCGTAGCGGACATCGCGCTCACCACTGGTTGCTTTCGGGGCAAAGCGGACGTTGACCAACCGCTGTTCACTGATCTCGATTTATGAGTGCACGCACTAATTCCGCCTCATCCTGAGGAGCGCGCCGATGGCGCGCGTCTCGAAGGATGGGGCGGCCTCATGGTTCGAGACGCGTCGCTTGCGCGACGCTCCTCACCATGAGGCCGATCGGGGCTAGCGCCGACTTAGATTTCCACCGTCGCCGTCACCGGCACGTGGTCGGAGGGGCGCTGGGCGCCGCGGTAGTTCTTGGCGATGTCGATCCTGGAAACGCGGCCGGCGAGCGCGTCCGAGCTCCAGACGTGATCGAGCCGGCGCCCGCGGTCGGCCGTGCGCCAGTTGTCCATCGCGCGATAGCTCCACCAAGTATAGAGCTTCTCCGGCTCCGGCGTGAGCACGCGCATGGTGTCGATCCAGCCGCCGGCTTTACGCGCGAGGTTAAGCTTCTCGCATTCGACCGGCGTGTGCGAGACCACCTTGAGCATCTGCTTGTGGCTCCAGACGTCGTGCTCGAGCGGCGCCACGTTGAGATCGCCGACCAGGATGGCGCGCTGCGCTTTCGCCGGCTGCAGGCGCGGATGCGCGCGCATCTCGTCGAGGAAGGAGAGCTTGTGCGCGAATTTCGGATTGAGCTCGGGGTCGGGCTCGTCGCCGCCGGCCGGCACGTAGAAATTATGCAGCGTGATCGGGTCTTTCAGACCCGCGCGCTCGCCCAGCACGATGGCGACGTGGCGGCAGTCGGTCTTGCCGCAGAAATGCTGCAGGTCGACGCTGTCGAACGGCACGCGCGAGAGCACGGCGACGCCGTGATAGCCCTTCTGCCCGTTGAGCGCGGCGTAGTCATAGCCGAGCCGCTTGAAGCGCTTGAGCGGGAAGGCGTCGTCCGGGCACTTGGTCTCTTGCAGGCAAATGAGGT
This sequence comes from uncultured Pseudomonadota bacterium, assembly GCA_963819955.1. Lineage (GTDB taxonomy): Bacteria > Pseudomonadota > Alphaproteobacteria > Rhizobiales > Xanthobacteraceae > Pseudolabrys. Next base: position 287,459 of record CAWFYB010000007.1, read on the forward strand.
CGGGACGCGCGCTCTTCAGGAATTTGGCGACCAGATCGATGCGCAGGCGGACCGAGTTGATGTTCCAGGTGGTGATTTTCAGTGCCATGCGCTCAGCCTAACACGTCATTCCGGGGCGCCGCCGATCTCGGGTCTACCCGAGATCGGGATGATAGTGTCCAAGTCGGCTATAGCCGACTTGGATGGCGGCGAACCCGGAATCCAGAGCCAATTCACAGGCTCTGCAATTTTTCTGGATTCCGGGCCCGCGAGCTGCGCTCGCGCCCCGGAATGACAGGCGGCTTAGTTATGATACTTCGTGAAATCGATGTGGAACATGCCCGGGGTGGGCTTCTTGGTGGTGTCGAGATTGTACACCGCCACCGTGGTGTCGTAGCCCTGCGGGTCGGTGACCGTCCACTGCTTGAGCTGCATGTCCTTGGCGGAGAACATGATCATCAGCCGGCTGGTGCCGACGATGCCGTTCTTCTCTTCCACCACCACCGTGATGAACACGTCGTCGGCATAGACCGCCACCAAATTGGTGTCCTTCATCAGGTCGACATGGTCGGCGAGCAGGAAGCGCAGCGGCGTCTGCGACAGCGGGTAGACGTCCTGCGTCGCCAGCCGCGTGTCGCGCACCACCACGGTCTGGCCGTCGGCGACGATGGAGATCGGGCTGGGCGGATCGTAGTCGAAGCGCACCTTGCCGGGCTTATCGATGGCGAAGTCGCCCTGGCTGCGCTGGCCGTTGGGGCCGACCTGCACGAATTTACCGGACAAGAGCTGCGTGCCGGAAAGGTACTTGTCGACGCGGTCGATAATGGCGCGCTGCTTGGGCGTCAGCGCGGTAGTCGAGCCGGGTGCGCCCAAGAGGGCGGCGAAGGGATTGGAGATCGGGTTGGGCGGTTGCTGCTGCTGCGCGCGGGGTTGCGCCGCTTGCGCGCGGGCGGCGGCCGCGGCCTTGGAGACCGTGCCGGTGACCAAGGGCTTTTTGGCATGCGCCTGGAGATGCGGACGTGGCGTCGGCAAAGGCACGCTCTGGGCCAGCGCCGGGGCGGCCGCCAGACCGGCAAACAGCGCGGCAATCGCCAGAATCCGGCCGGTGGCTCGCGCCTCGCGCAGTTCCATTCGCTTCTCCGCCTCGCGCCCCGCTCGGTTCCGGCGATCATATAGGGGCGGGTGTGGCGATTTCACGGCCCCGGCGACGCCTACACCGCCCCGCTTAATCGCGAATGGAGCGATTCTCAACAGCTAATCAGAAGCGCTCGGGTTCCTCGGGGATGAGGATCTCGCGTTTTCCCGCATGGTTGGGCTGGCCGACGACGCCTTCCTGCTCCATGCGCTCCATGAGGCTGGCGGCGCGGTTGTAGCCGATCTGCAAGCGGCGCTGGATGTAGGAGGTGGAGGCCTTGCGGTCGCGTTTCACCACGGCGACCGCCTGTTGGTAGAGATCGCCGCCCTCGGCCAGCCCCATGCCGGTCGAATCGAACACGGCGCCGTCGTCGCCCTCTTCCAGCTCGTCGGAGGCGGTGACCTCTTCCAGGTATTCCGGCTGGCCTTGCGACTTCAAGTGCCGCACCACTTTCTCGACTTCTTCGTCGGAGACGAACGGTCCGTGCACGCGGCTGATGCGGCCGCCGCCCGCCATATAGAGCATGTCGCCTTGGCCCAAGAGCTGCTCGGCGCCTTGCTCGCCCAGGATGGTGCGGCTGTCGATCTTGGAGGTAACCTGGAACGAGATGCGGGTCGGGAAATTGGCCTTGATGGTGCCGGTGATGACGTCGACCGAGGGGCGTTGCGTCGCCAGGATGCAGTGGATGCCGGCGGCGCGCGCCATTTGCGCCAGGCGCTGGATGGCGCCTTCGATGTCCTTGCCGGCGACCATCATCAGGTCGGCCATCTCGTCGACAATCACCACCACGAAGGGCAGCGGCGCGAGATCGAGCTCTTCCTTCTCGTAGATCGCTTCGCCGCTCTCCTTGTCGTAGCCGGTGTGCACGGTGCGCGTGAGCTTCTCGCCGTTGGCTTTGGCCTCGGCGAGCCGCGCATTGTAGCCCTCGATATTGCGCACGCCGAGCTTGGACATTTTTTTGTAGCGCTCCTCCATCTCGCGCACCGCCCATTTGAGCGCGACCACCGCCTTCTTCGGATCGGTGACCACGGGCGTGAGCAGATGGGGGATGCCGTCATAGACGGAGAGCTCGAGCATCTTGGGGTCCACCATGATCAGCCGGCACTGGTCCGGGCGCAGGCGATAGACCAGCGAAAGGATCATGGTGTTGATGGCGACCGACTTGCCGGAGCCGGTGGTGCCGGCGATCAGCAAATGCGGCATGCGCGAGAGGTCGACGATCACGCTCTCGCCGCCGATGGTCTTGCCGAGGCAGAGCGGCAGCTTGGCGGCGTGCTCGTTGTAATCGCGTCCGGTCAGCAATTCGCGCAGGACCACTTTTTCGCGCGTCGGATTGGGCAATTCGATGCCGATGGCGTTGCGGCCCGACACCACGGCGACGCGCGCGGAGATCGCGCTCATCGAGCGGGCGATGTCGTCGGCGAGCCCGATCACGCGCGAGGACTTGATGCCGGGCGCGGGCTCCAGCTCGTACAGCGTGACCACCGGGCCGGGGCGGGCATTGATGATCTCGCCGCGCACGCCGAAGTCCCCCAGCACGGTCTCGAGCGCCTGGGCGTTGGCGTCGATCAGCTCCTTCGACAGCGTGGTGCGCTCGGAGGGGCGCGGCGCGGCCAAGAGATTGAGCGAGGGCAATTCGTAGCCGCCGCTCGCGCGGCGTACCGGGGCGCGCGGGGCCGGGCGGCGGCGCACCGGGGCCTGCGCGACCTCCTCCTCTTCGTCTTCGTAGTCGTCGTCCGCGGCGGGCTGCAAGGGCGGCGCCGCGCGGCCGTAGGCGTCGAAGCGCGGCTCCTGGCGTGCGCCGGCGGCGGGCGGGGCGGCGCGTTGCGCGACGCGCGGCGCGCCGCGAACGAAGCGCAGCAAGCGCGCCTTCCAGCTCAGCAGCGCATGCGCCAAGAGGCCGAGCCAGGCGGAGGCGGTGTCGTCATGCGCCTCGTCGGTTTCCTCATCTTCTTCTACCGCGGCGGCGGGCTTGGCGGATTTTTCGGCAAAGGGACGCGGCCAGCGCAGGCCGGTGGCGACGCCGAGCGTGCCCACCGTGGCGACGCCGAACAGGACGGAAACGATAAACAGCAGGACGCCTTTAAGCGAACCGCCGGCGAGCAGCGCCGGCACCTGCAGCAGCGCGTCGCCGAACACGCCGCCAAGGCCGGTCGGCAGCGGCCAGGAGCCGATGCGCGGCAGCGTGGAAGCGAATGCGGCGGCAAACAGCGCGACCGGGATCCAGACCAGGCCGCGCCATTTCTGGCCGAGCGGGCGGTGCGACAGCAGCCGCCAGCCGAGCAGCGCTTCCGGCGCCAACAGCAGCACGCTGGCCAAGCCCAGCAATTGCATCGCCAGATCGGAGAATATGGCGCCCGGGAAGCCGAGCAGATTGTGGATCGGCTTTTGCGTGGCGTGGCTGAGCGAAGGGTCCTGCACCGACCAGGTGGCGAGCGCGATGGCGCCGAGCAAAGCCACGACCAGCAGCGCGAGGCCGGCCAGCTCGCTCAGGCGTCGCCGTAGGATGTCGCGGAAATGCTCCGAGACGAAGGCGACGATGTCGAGACTGCGATCGGCTGCCGGCATTGCGCTTCCTTCTAGCTCAGCACCGCGACCAGGCGGTGCAGCGCCTCGGCGGTGGCCGCCTTGTCCTGCACCATGGCGACGCGGATATAGCCTTCGCCCGGGTTCGAGCCGTCGGCCTGCGCGCGCGCGAGGTAGCTGCCCGGCACCACGCGCACGCCGGCCTCCGCCCACAGCCGCTTGGTCACCGCCTCGCTGCCGCCGAAGGCGGAGACGTCGAGCCACAGGAAGAAGCCGCCGGCCGGCCGCTCATAGCCGTAGCGGTTGCCGATGATCTGGTCGGCGAGGTCGAATTTGGCGCGGTAAAGCTTTCGATTTTCTTGCACGTGGCCCTCGTCGCCATAGGCGGCGATGGCGACCTGCTGCGCCGGCACCGGCACCTGCGGCGCGGCGATGTTGCGCAGTTCGAGATAGGGGCCGAGGAAATTGCGGTCGCCGGCGGCGAAGCCGACGCGCAGGCCGGGCAGGTTGGAACGCTTCGACAGCGAGTGGAACGAAACCACGTTGGCGAAGTCGGGACCGGAAGCTTCCAGCATGCCGGGCGGCGCGTATTCGCTGTAGATCTCGCAATAGCATTCGTCGGCGAAGACGAGAAAGCCGAAGCGGCGCGCAAGGCCGCTGAGCTTTGCGAGATAGACGCGATCGGCCACCGCGCCTTGCGGGTTCGAGGGCGAAGCGATGTAGAACGCGACGGTGCGTTTGAGCAGGCCTTCGTCGAGCGCATCGAGCTCGGGCAGGAAGCCGCTCGCGCGCGTGGCCGGCAGATAGACCGGCTCGCAATCGGCGGCCAGCGCGCCCGCCGCGTAGGCCGCGTAGAAAGGATTGGGGATCAGCATCGCCGGCGGACCTGCGCGCGGGCCGACCCAGCGCTTGGCGGCGATGGCGGCTAGAAATAAGCCCTCGCGCGTGCCGTTAAGCACCAGCACTTCGCTCTCGGGATCGAGCGCGCGCGGAAGCGCGTAGCGGCGGGCGAGCCATTGCGCCGCCGCCTCGCGGAACGGCGCGATGCCCTTGTTGGCCGGGTAGCGGCCGAAATCGGCAAGATGGGCGGCGATCGTCGGGCCGACGAAGGGCGGGATTGGGTGCTGCGGCTCGCCGACCGAGAGATTGATGGCCGGCTTGCCGGGCGCGATGCCGGCGATCAATTCGGTCAGCCGCACGAAGGGCGAGCGGGAGGCGACCGCCGCAGCAGTCGGTGGAGAAGGCTCGCGCTGGGCGGTCATCAGGGACATGCCGAATACAAGAGCGCGGGCGTAAGGGCCCACGGGCCGACGGTTTGGCACAATAGATAGGGCGAGGTTAAGACCCCGTTAACCAATCAGGGCCGGCGGCGGGCTTTGGCGCCCCTTGAGCATTTGCAGCCCTGAAAAAGAGAGAGGCCCCGGCCCATTGCTGGACCGGGGCCCCGACGGAAGGGACAGTGCCGGGTTTCCGCCCCTACCGCTAGCTTGTTGCGATCCCGACGATTACGGAACCACCTCGCCGTGCAGCGAGAGGTCGAGACCGTCGCGCTCCGCTTCTTCGCTGACCCGCAGGCCGATGATCGCCTTGATCACGAACAGGATGATCAGGGTGCCGATGGCGTCGTAGATCAACGTGCCGAGGATGCCGTAGACCTGGATCAGCACCTGGCCGGCATTGCCGTCGATCAGGCCGGAGCCGGCGCTGTTGATGGCCTTCTCGGCGAACACACCGGTGAGCAACGCGCCGATGATGCCGCCGACCGCGTGCACGCCGAAGGCGTCCAGGCTGTCGTCGTAGCCGAAGGTGTGCTTGAGGCCGGTGGCGCCCCAGTAGCAGCCGGCGCCGGCGGCCGCACCGATCACCAGCGAGCCGATCGGACCAACGAAGCCCGAGGCCGGCGTGATGGCGACCAGGCCGGCGACCGCGCCCGAGCAGATGCCGAGGACGGAGGGCTTACCCTTGAGCGCCCATTCCACGAACATCCAGGCCAGCGCCGCGGTGGCGGTGGCGATCTGGGTGACCGCCATGGCCATGCCGGCGGTCTGGTTGGCGGCGACCGCCGAACCGGCGTTGAAGCCGAACCAGCCGACCCACAGCAGCGAGGCGCCGATCATGGTGAGCACAAGGTTGTGCGGCGCCATGTTTTCGTGGCCGAGGCCTTTGCGTTTGCCGAGCACCAGCGCGCACATCAGGCCGGCGACGCCCGCGTTGATGTGCACGACCGTGCCGCCGGCGAAGTCGAGCACGCCGAGGCCGCCGAGCCAGCCGCCGCCCCAAACCCAATGCGCGATCGGTGAATAGACGAACAGCGACCACAGGCCCATGAACCACAGCATGGCCGAGAACTTCATGCGGTCGGCGAACGCGCCGCAGATCAGCGCCGGGGTGATGATGGCAAACGTCATCTGGAAGGCCATGTAGACCAACTCTGGGATCGTCGGCGCGAGCGGGCTGACGACATTGGTCCCCATGCCGATCAACAGGAAGCGCGAATTCCCGCCGAGATAGGGACCGCCATCCGTGAAGGCCCAGCTGTAGCCGATGACCATCCAGAGCACGGTGACCAGGCAGGTGATGGCGAAGCTCTGCATCACCGTCGCCAGCACGTTCTTCTTGCGCACCATGCCGCCGTAGAACAGCGCCAGGCCCGGAATGGTCATCATCAGCACCAGCGCCATGGAAGTGAGCATCCAGGCGGTGTCGCCGGAATCGGTCTTGCAGTCCTTGAGGATGGGCGGCTTGGCCGACGCGTCGCAGGCGGGCGGCGGGGCCGGCGCGGCGGGTGCTGGCGCAGCAGCCGCCGGCGCAGGCGCAGGAGCCTGAGTTTGCGCATAGGACGTGTCATACGTCGCGAAGCTCAGGAAGAGCGCGAGCATTACTCCAAATGCGAGAGCCGACAGCCCCGCACCGGAAAATTTCTTCAACGTCATGGTCTTACTCCTGTCCGTATCGTTTGCGGTGGGGGTTCATTTAAAGCGCCGCCGCATCGGTCTCGCCGGTGCGGATGCGCACGGCATGATCAATGCTCAAGACAAAAATCTTGCCGTCGCCGATCTGTCCGGTCTTGGCGGCTCCGGTGATGGAGCTGACGACCTTGTCGACCTGCTCGGATGGCACTGCCACTTCCACCTTGATCTTCGGCAGGAAGCTCACGGCGTATTCGGCGCCACGGTAGATTTCCGTGTGGCCTTTTTGACGCCCGTATCCTTTGACCTCGGTAACGGTCAGTCCTTGAACCCCGATGGAGGTCAGGGCGTCACGGACCTCGTCGAGTTTGAAAGGCTTGATAATGGCCATGACGATTTTCATGGATTCGATCCCCGCTTGAGCCCGTTTCGTCCATTACGCAGTGCGGGCGGAACACTGAGCCTGCCCCCGAAGCTTGTTCCGCAGGCATGACCGCATAAAGGGAATCAAGCCCCGTGCCAGTTGCCCATCGCCCGGCTATATCGTTGATTTCGTATATGAAAATTCGCCGGCCCGGACCCGACCGAAATACCGCCGCGGGCCACCGCCCAAAGACAGGTCAAGCTTTGGGTGGCCTGCACAAATATTAGGCAGAGATGGAACGCCCAAATTCGAGCCGCGCCCGCGATCGGCAGGCGCGGCTTTGCCGGCGGCTGAGGGCCGAGCAGGCGGCGGCTACTGCAGCGCCTCGCCGTGCTGGGAGACGTCGAGACCTATGACTTCGTCTTCACCGCGCACGCGCAGCGGCACCGTGGCGCCGACCAGCTTGAGGATGCCGAAGGTCAGGATGCCCGACCACAGGATGGTGACGATGACGCCGTAGACCTGCGCCAGCAGTTGCCGCGCATTGCCTTCGAGCAGGCCGTGCACGCCGCCCGGCAATTCCGGGCTCGCCGACAATGCGCCGACCGCGAACACGCCGGCGAGCAAAGTGCCGGTCAAGCCGCCGATGCCGTGCACGCCGAACACGTCGAGCGAGTCGTCGTAGCCGAATTTGTGCTTGAGCCAGGTGCAGGCCCAGAAGCAGACGCCGCCGGCGATCACGCCGATCAGCAGGCCTTGCATCGGCAGCACGAAGCCGGAAGCCGGCGTGATGGTGCCGAGGCCGGCGACCGCGCCGGAGATCATGCCGAGCACCGAGGGCTTGCCGCGCGTGAACCATTCCAAAGCCATCCAGGTGATGGCGCCGGCGCTGGCGGCCAAGTGCGTTGCGACGATCGCCATCACCGCGCGCGAATTGGCGCCGAGCGCCGAGCCGCCGTTGAAGCCGAACCAGCCGACCCACAACAGGCCGGTGCCGACCACCGCGAGCGTCAGATCGAACGGCGCCAGATTCTCGCTGCCGTAGCCGCGGCGCGCGCCCAGCACATAGGCCGCGGTCAAGCCGGCGACGCCGGCATTGAGATGCACCACCGTGCCGCCGGCGAAATCGATCACGCCCCAGCGGGCGAGGAAGCCGCCGCCCCAGACCCAATGCGCGATCGGCACGTAAACCAAGAGCAGCCACAGCACGCTGAACATCAGAAATGCCGAGAAACGCAGGCGATCCGCCACCGAGCCCGCCACCAGCGCCACCGTGATGATGGCGAAGGTCATCTGGTAGATCATGAACAAAGCTTCGGGGATGGTCTTGGCCCAGGGCGAGATCGCGTCCGGCGTCATGCCGATGAGGAAGACGCGCGCGAGCGAGCCGATGAGATCGCCGCCGCCGGCGAAAGTGAGCGAGTAGCCGATGAAGGCCCACAGGATGGAAACGACGAAGGTGGCGGCGAGCGACTGCGCCATGGTGGCGAGCACGTTCTTCTTGCGCACCATGCCGGCGTAGAACAGCGCCAGGCCGGGGATCGTCATCATCAGCACCAGTCCGGTGGCGCCGATCATCCAGGCGGTGTCGGCGCCGTCGATCTTTGCGGTCTGCGCGAAGGCGGGCGTTGCGGCGAGCAGTGCGGCCAGCGCGGTTGTTGCGGCGGCGAGGCATGAGTGGGCCCGCGTCATTTGAATTTCCCCCGAATGATTTTGCTTTGAGTAATTTCGGCCTCACGTTCCGCTCATTCCCGTCCCCGCCTGCGCGGGGATGAACTCCAGCGGGAATCCAGTGCTGGCTCGCCCTGGGCCCCCGCTTGCGCGGGGACGCGCGGATGATTGGATGGCTTCGGCTAAAGCGCGCCGGCGTCGGTCTCGCCGGTGCGGATGCGTAACGCCTGCTCGAGCGGCACGACGAAAATCTTGCCGTCGCCGATCTGGCCGGTCTTGGCGGCGGCGGCGACGGCCTCCACCGCATGGTCGAGCTGCTCGCTCGGTATGGCGACCTCGATGCGCACCTTGGGCAGGAAGTTCACGGCGTATTCGGCGCCGCGATAGATCTCCATGTGGCCCTTCTGGCGGCCGTAGCCCTTCACCTCGGTCACGGTCATGCCGTGAACCCCGATGCGGGTGAGGGCGTCGCGCACCTCGTCGAGCTTGAAAGGTTTGATGACCGCGATGATCAGCTTCATTGGCCTCGTCCCCGGCAGTATGAGAGCCCGTCCGGCATGCGCCGAAACGGGTTGGCCGGGCACGCTACCGGGTCGCGGCCTAAATTTTAAGCGGGATTGTTGCCGCGCCCACAGGCAGACGCCCCAGAAAACGGCAATTTAGGGCAGCAATGCTGTCTTATTGCCCGTGGGCGGTGGCGAGGCCGAGGTCGGCGATCACCTTCGGCAGCTCGGCGCGCGCCTGGGCCGAGGTCATGCCCGGCGTGACGCGCGGGTCGTACAGCAAGGTCAACAGGTCGCGGTCGTAGACCGTCAGGTAGCCGACCATGCGGCGCTGGTTGAGCGTGGTCCAGCGGTTGTGCTGGTCGTGGTTGGACAGACCGAAGGCGTGCAGCAATTCGTGATAGGCGCAGTCGAGGAAGACGTCTTTGCCCTTGTCGACGATGATGAAGGAGACCGAGCGCAGAATGTCGCCGTCGGTCGACGACTTCACGCTGGTCATGCATTGCGGGTCGGTGCGCTTGATGAACTCCTTCGCCACCTCGGCGCCGAACGCCGCCGTCAATGCCGACTTGAAATCCTTCTCGTCGATCAGCCGCACCTCGATGTCGGCGGGCGGCGCATCGACCACGCTGAGCTTCAGATTGGGGACCTTGCGGGCATATTCCTCGACGACGCGCGTCATGGCCGCCGCGCGGTCGACGCTGCCGCCGGCGATCACTTGCGCCTGGATCGGATGATCGAAGCGGCGGATGCCGCGCGGGCGCGCGCCGATGCGCAGATCGGAGCCGAAGGCGAGCTTGAGAAAGCCGCGCATCAATTCGGAAGTCGAGAAGCGGGTGTATTCACCCGGCGCGCCGGGAAAGGTGCCGGGCGGCGCGGGACGCTTGCCGGAGGCGGCAAGCGCCGCGGCAACGGTCACGATCAAGACGGCGCCGACTGCGAGCGATTTTTTCATCACGTCCCGTTACGGCAACGGCTCGCGCCGCAGCCGCACCAGGCCTTCCTGGGCGACCGAGGCGACCAGCGTGCCGTCACGGGTAAATATAAGGCCGCGGCTGAAGCCGCGCGAGCCGTGCATATTGGGTGAATCCTGCGCGTAGAGCAGCCAATCGTCGGCGCGGAACGGCCGGTGCAGCCAGAGCGCATGGTCGAGGCTGGCGGCCATGAATTCGCGATCGAACAGCGTGCGGCCGTGCGGGGCGAGCGCGGCGTCCAGCAGCGTCATGTCGGAGGCATAGGCCAGCACGCATTGATGGATGGCGGGATCGTCGGGCAGCCGCTCGGTGGTGCGGATCCAGATATGGAAGCGGCCGCCTTCCACCTTCTTGCCGCCGTAGCGCTCGAATTCCACCGGGCGCAATTCGATCGGCCGCTCGCGCTCGTAATAGCGCCGCACCGGGTCGGGCATGGTCGGCAGCATGGCCTTGCGCATCTCCGACTCGCTGGGCAACGATTCCGGCGGCGGCACTTTCGGCATCTTGGCCTGATGGTCGAGGCCGGGCTCGTCGGCGTGGAACGAGACCAGCATGGAGAAGATCGGGTGGCCGTGCTGGCGCGCGGTGACGCGCCTTGTGGTGAAGCTCTTGCCGTCTCTTATGCGATCGACGTCATAGATGATCGGCACCTTGGGATCGCCGGGCAAAATGAAATAGGCGTGCATGGAATGCGGCGGGCGGCTGGCCTCGACCGTGCGCACGGCGGCGACCAGCGCCTGGCCGATCACCTGGCCGCCATAGACGCGCTGCCAGCCGACCTGCGGCGAGCGGCCGCGGAACAGGTTCACATCGAGCGGCTCGAGATCGAGGATTTCGAGCATTTCCTTGACAGCGGAGGACATGGACGGCGCGCTTTCCTTGGCGAGGCTGTCAATGACGCTTGCGCGCCGCGCGAAGTCAAGGCGGCGGCGACGGTCCGACAAAATGAGACGGGCGGCAGAAGGTTCTGCCGCCCGTGCAGCGCGCACCGGAACATGGCGCGCCGATACCGCCCGGCTCTACATCACGAGATAGATGATGCCGAGCACTACGATGGCGACGCCGACCCAGATCAGGATCTGGTTTCCGCTGTCGCTCGTTTTGCTTTGGGTTGTCATCGTTCGCCCCTCCTTGGATTGGGGTCGTGGGCCGAATCGTGCAGTCCTTAGGAGCCCACGCGACATCTTATACTTTAGTCTAATAAGATGGGGGTTTGTTGATGTGCGTCAAAATTCCCTGTGGGCTGGTGCAAGTATCTGAATAGATTAGGATAGCAGCGCCGAGGAGGGCGCGATGCCGGCTGGCGAGAGGCGCGACGTGGCGATCGGCGGGGCGGGCTTTGCCGGCCTGGCGCTGGCGATCGCGCTGCGCCAGGCGCTGGGCGAGAGCTTCGCGGTGACGGTGGCCGATCCGACGCTGCGCAACGCGGCCTCGAAGGACCCGCGCGCCACCGCGATCGCCGCCGCCGCGCGCCGGCTGTTCGAGGCGATCGGGGTGTGGGAGGCGGTCGAGGATGAGGCGCAGCCCATGCTCGACATGGTGGTGACCGATTCCAAGCTCGACGACGCGGTGCGCCCGACCTTCCTGACCTTCGGCGGCGAGATGGAAGAGGGCGAGCCGTTCGCGCATATGATCGAGAACCGGCATCTGGTCGATGCGCTGGTGGCGAAGGCGAACAGAGCTGGGCATCGATCTGCGCGCGGCGGCGGTGACCGGCTTCGAACATGCGCGCAACACGATCGACGTGACGCTGGCCGACGGCGCGACGCTTAGTGCGCGGCTCTTGGTCGGCGCCGACGGCGCGCGCTCGCAAATCCGCGAGCAGGCCGGCATCGCCACGCACGGCTGGGACTACGATCAGTCGGCCATCGTCACCACGGTCGGCCACGAGCGCGACCACGAAGGACGCGCCGAGGAGCATTTCCTGCCCGCGGGCCCGTTCGCGATTTTGCCGCTCACGGGCAAGCGCTCGTCGATCGTTTGGACCGAGAGCAGGAAAGAAGCGGCACGCATCGTCGCGCTGCCGGACGATGAATTCCACGCCGAGCTGGAGAAACGCTTCGGCTTGCAGCTCGGCGAGATCGAAGTGATTGGCCCGCGTCGCGCCTTTCCGCTCGGGCTGTTCACCGCGCGCGCGTTCATCGCCGAGCGCATCGCGCTGGTCGGCGACGCCGCGCATATCATCCACCCGATCGCCGGCCAGGGCTTGAACATGGGCCTGCGCGACGTGGCGGCGCTGGCGGAAGCGGTGGCCGACGCGGCAAGGCTCGGGCTCGATATCGGCGGCGCCGATGTGCTCGAGCGCTATCAGCGCTGGCGGCGCTTCGACACCATGACCATGGGCGTGGCGACGGATGGATTGAACAGGTTGTTCTCCAACCGCTCCGACGTGTTGCGGCTGGTGCGCGACATCGGCCTCGGGCTGGTCGAGCGCGCGCCGGCCTTGAAGCGCCTGTTCATCCGCGAGGCGGCCGGCTTTCACCGGCGAGGTGCCGAAGCTGCTGCGCGGGGAGGCGTTGTAGAATTCTGCCGGGCGGCAACCGCGCTTGCCCTCTCCCCTCGGGGGAGAGGGTGCCCTCGCGGAGGCGAAGCCGAGCGAGGGCGGGTGAGGGGGCAAGTGACTTCTCGATAGGCCCTTGCCCCCTCACCCGGCTCGCGCGCGCTATCGCTCCACGCTCGCCACCCTCTCCTCCGAGGGGAGAGGGAAAGAGAGCACGCGGCGCACGCAGCGCCAATCTCAACTCAGCGGAATGCTCCCGACATGCTCGTGGAACGCCGCGCGCGCCGCGATGGCGTCGTACCAGCGGTCGAGATGCGGCGTGGCTGGGCGGCCGGGCACCAGCTGCCGGTAGCGGTGGCACATCACGCCGACCGGGATGTCGCCGCAGGAGAAGGCATCGCCGGCCAGGAATTTCGTTTTCGCCAATTGCCGGTCCATGATCTGCATGGTGACGACGGTGCGCTCCTGCGAGCTCTTGATCGCCGGCATGTCGCGCTTTTCCTCCGGCGTGCGGATCAGGCCCCAGAAGGCCGGCGTGATCGCGGGCGCCACCACCGACAATTGCCAATCCATCCACTGGCTGGCGAGCGCGCGCGCGTGCGCGTCTTTCGGCTCCAACACGCCGGCCTTGTCGTGCTTGCCGGCGAGATAGCGGATGATCGAATTCGACTCCCACAGCAGGAAGCCGTCTTCCTCCTCGAGCGTCGGCACCAGCCCGTTCGGGTTCATGGCGAGATAAGGCGGCTCCTTGTTCATGCCGAAGGCGCCGCCGATATCGATGCGCTGGCATTCGAGCTTGAGCTCGCCCACCGCCCACATCGCCTTCTGCACGTTGGACGAGTTGTTGCGGCCCCAGATTTTGATCATGGCAGTTTCCTTTGGCGTTGTGTCCCGGGCGCAACGCACCGTAAAGCGAAGCGAAACGGTGCGTTGCAGACCCGGGACCCCGGTTTTTCAAATAGCTGGGCCCCGGATCAGCAGCGCAGCACTCCGCGTTCGCTTCGTGCTGCGCAGCATCCGGGACACGAGTCATCAACTCACTCCAGCCGCCGCGCTTCCTCCGGCAGCATGATCGGGATGCCGTCGCGGATCGGGTAGGCGAGCTTGGCCTTGCGCGAGATCAGCTCCTGGGCGGCGGCGTCGTACTCCAGCGGGCCCTTGGTCAGCGGGCAGACCAGGATTTCCAACAGCTTGGGATCGACGCTGCCGGCGGGGCGTTCGGCGGGTTCGGTGGGCATGGAGAGCTCCCGGGAATTCGGCGGGGTTATAGCACGGCAGCGAGGCTTGCACTCTTTGCCCTCTCCCCTGGGGGGAGAGGGTGCCCGAGCGAAGCGAGGGCGGGTGAGGGGGCAAGTGTCTCTCGATAGGCTCTTGCCCCCTCACCCGGCTCGCGCTCGCTATCGCTCCGCGCTCGCCACCCTCTCCCCCAGGGGAGAGGGGAAAGAGAGTTTGCTGCTCGGCTGTGCCAAGAGTGACGCTTACTGCAACTGCGGCTCGCCCTCGGTGTTGTTCTTGGCGAGCTCGATCTCGGTGATGGCGACCAGGATCTCGGCGCGGGTCTTCAAGTCGGGCGCCTCCAGCAGCGCCTGCTTCTCGGGCGTGCCGTAGGGCGACATCATCGACAGTGCGTTGACCAGCGCCTCGTTCGGCGCGGTGTCGATGCCTTCCCAGTCGGCCTTGAGATCGTTGGCCTCGAGGAAGCCGCGCAGCGCGGCGAGCACGGCCTTGCGGTCGACCGCCTCCTCGCCCTTGCGCGCGACGAAATCGTCGGCGAAGGGCGCATAGGTGACGCGGCATTGGCGATAGAGCGTCGCGACTTTGAGCTCCTCGTCGACGCGGAAGCGCGCGACACCGGTGAGCTCGATCAGATAGCGGCCGTCGCCGCTTTCGGCGAGCTGGGTGATGCGGCCGACGCAGCCGACATGATAGAGCGCCGGCTTGTCCGGCGTGCCGTCATGCGCGGCGTCGGGCTGGATCATGCCGATCAGCCGGTGGCCGTCGCGCAAGCAATCGTCGACCATGGCGAGATAGCGCGGCTCGAAAATATTGAGCGGCATCTGCCCGCGCGGCAGCAGCAGCGCGCCCGGCAACGGGAACACCGGGATCACTTCCGGCAGATCGATCGGCCCGCGGTATTGGGCGTTCATCGGCATTGTTCTGGCCTCTCTGTCATTCCGGGGCGCTCGCCTAAAGCGCGTTTAGCGCGTCTCGACGCGCATGGCGAGCGAGCCGGAATCCAGAACCAAGCACGACATTCCTAGCTGGATTCCGGGTTCGCGCCTTCGGCGCGCCCCGGAATGACAAGCTACGAAAACAAAATCGACGACAGCCGCTTGCGGCCTTCCACCGCGGCCGGATCGGCAAAGCCCCAAGCCTCGAAGAACTGCACCAGCTGCTTGCGCGCCGCGTCGTCGTTCCATTTGCGGTCCTTGCGCACGATCGTCAGCAGGTGCTCGACCGCCTCGGCGCGCTTGCCGGCGGCGTTGAGCGCGGCGGCAAGATCGAAGCGCGCCTGATGGTCGAGCGGATCGGCGGCGACCTTGGCTTCCAATTCGTTGAGCGGGCCGACCGATTTCGCCTGCTCGGCCACTTCGAGCGCGGCGCGGGCGGCGGCGACCGAGGCCTCGTTCTGCTTGGCCTCCGGCACCATGGCGAGCGTCTTCTTGGCCTGCTCGGTGTTGCCGGTCTCGACATAGCAGCGCGCGAGACCCGCCAGCGCGGCCACGTTCCCCGAGTCCTGCTGCAGCAGCTGGGCGTAGAGGTCGGCTGCGGCGGCGGCGTTGCCGTCGGCCAGCGCGGCGTCGGCCGTCTTCAAGAGATCCTGCTCCTCGCCGCCGATCTTGCCCTTGGTCACCCGCTCCAGGAAAGCGACGACCTGGCTCTCCGGCAACGCGCCCATGAAGCCGTCGACCGGCTGGCCGTTGGAGAAGGCGATCACGGCGGGAATCGACTGGATGCCCATCTGGCCGGGGATTTCCGGATGCTTGTCGATATCCATCTTGACGAGCTTGATCTTGCCCTTGGCGGCTTTCACCGCCTTTTCCAGCACCGGCGTGAGCTGCTTGCAGGGCCCGCACCAGGGCGCCCAGAAATCCACCAGCACCGGCTGGTTCTTGGATTCCTCGATCACGTCCTTCATGAAGGCCTGCGTGGTCGTGTCCTTGACCGCGTCGGCCGGCGCCGTCGCTACCCCGCCGTTTTCCAGCATCGTCCCTCGCCTTTACTCGCTTTTATGCGGCTAACCCTTGGGTTCCATGGCCGTTTAGATGGGTCATCCGGCCGCCGAATGCAATCGTGTCAGGGGGTGCCGGAAACCCCGGAAACCCGCTCGATGCGGGGCTCGTGGCCGGTCGATCTCAAGAATTTCAGCAGATCGTCCCGCCGGATCGCGGTCGTCATGACGTTTATTAGGGGGTGAAAGTTGAGGATGTCATGCGCCATCATGGCGGCATCGAGCACGACGGTGACGCGCGCGTGCGTGTCGTTGATGGCGCCGAACGGCGTTACCGCCCCGGGCTCGACGCCCCAGACCTCGCGCAACAGGTCGGCCGAGCCGAAGGAAAAGCGCCCCGAGGCGCCGAGCAGCCGGTGCAGGCCCTTGAGCTCGATCTCGGCGTCTTCCTCGGCCACCACCAGGTAAAGCGCGTATTTCTTGTCGCGCAGGAACAGGTTCTTGGTGTGGCCGCCCGGGATCTGGCCGCGCAGCGCGCGGGATTGCTCGACCGTGAACAGCGGCGGGTGCTTGATTGTGCTGTGTTCGATGCCAAGGGCGTCGAGCGCGGCGAACAGCTGGTCGGGGGTTGCGGGCATCGGGGCAATAATCAGGTCTAGGCTTGGGTTAGTATCACGACAAACCGAATGAGGTCGAAAATGCCACGAATTTTATTGATTGCGGCCGCGGGCTTCCTGGCCGTTGCGGCCGTCATGGGCTCCGGCGGCCGCCCGGCGCAGGCCGACGAGGCCCCCTGGTGCGCGGTCACGGATACCGGCACCGGCAATATGTATTGGGACTGCCAGTTCTACTCGATCGAGGCCTGCCGCCCGCACGTGCTCGGCGGCAACCGCGGCTTCTGCAATCTCAATCCGCGTTATCGTTATCCGGAACAGGGCCGCTACAAGGGGCGGAGCCATCACCGCGACCAGGGCTGACGGCGCAAATACCGCCAGCCGCCGCTGCTCACGTTTGCGGGAGCGGACAACTATCGCGCCCGCGCCGGTGTTAGTATCGGGGGAAACCAACGAGGTCGACCATGCGACTGACATTATTGGCTGCGGCCGCCGGCTTCTTGGCCGTCTCGGCCATGACGGTATTAGGCGCGGGCCCGGCGCAAGCCTATGGCAACGCGCCCTGGTGCGCGGTCTACAACACGGGCTGGGGCGACGTGCACTGGGACTGCCAATACTATTCGATCGAGAGCTGCCGGCCGAACATCCTGGCCGGCAATCGCGGCTTCTGCAATCCGAACCCCTATTACGTCCGCCCGGCGAAGCGCTACGTGGACGGCGGCACCGCCACCGGCATTAGGCGAAGCGCCGGCGGCAACACGCGAGGCTGGCATCGATGAAGATCGTATGGGCCGCGGCCGCCCTATTGGCCGTCATCGCTTGCGGTGAACGCAGCGCGCTCGCCTATGGCGACAAGCCGTGGTGCGCGGTCACTTCGGGCGGCTTGGACGTGCGTTGGGAATGCGAATACGATTCGATCGAAGCGTGCCGGCCGAACGTGATCGCCGGCAATCGCGGGTTCTGCAATCCGAACCCCTATTACCAGGCGCCGGCGAAGCGCGCTCCGGCCAAGCGCCATCACCGCCGCTAGCGGTCTTGCACACAATGCGTAAGCTTGATGCGTAAGCTTGCCGCCGCGCGTGTCATAGCGAGGCGGCGGATGACAAGGATTTTATTAAGCGTTGGTTTTTCGTCGTCGCGGCTGTCTTAAGTCTAGCTGCGCACAGTGCGCTGGCCGGCAGCGATGCCCCCTGGTGCGCGGTCACGACCGAGGGCACCGACCTGCATTGGGACTGCGAATTCCAGACGGCCGCGGCGTGCCAGCCGCACGTCGTCGCCGGCAATCGCGGCTTTTGCCAGGAGAATCCCTACTATCAGGGCCCGGCCAAGCGGGATTCGGCCCCGCGCCGCCGCCACGAGCGCCATTAAGGCGCCCGGGCGGCCGCGGTTGCCAAGGGCCCGGGCTTGCGGCTATAGGAGCGGGCTCTTAGCTGTCTTGGCGGCCGGTAACGCAAAATTGTCGGTTCAAGACCTAAGTGTCTACCGGATGCGGGTGTAGCTCAGGGGTAGAGCACGACCTTGCCAAGGTCGGGGTCGAGGGTTCGAATCCCTTCGCCCGCTCCAGTTTTTGGCGTCGCGTTGAGATTGCTGAATTGCCGGGAGCGGTCATTTGGCGCAACTCAAGAAAAAGAATCTGGCGGCGCATCTGCGGGCAACCCCCAAGCAGATCGATAGGGAACTGCGCACGTTTTCGCGCGCGGCGCGGGTGCTTTCGTCCGACCATCCCAGGCTGATCGAGAAGCACCCGAAGGAATGGGTCGGCATCTATGACGGAAAGGTCTGCGCCACTGGAAAGTCGTTCAACGCCCTGATGTCGAAGCTGAAGAAACGCGGACTTTCCCCGGGCGATACGATCATTCGCTATATCGACACCAGCGGCCGCAAGCTCATCCTCTGATCCGATGTTGACGGGCCGATTTGGAGATACTTCCGGCGCGCCCTATTTGGAGGCGCGGGTAGCGATACCGCGCCTGCGTCTAAACGGCCTCGTGTCATTCCTGGTCGACACCGGCGCGGATGGCACGATTTTAATGCCCGCCGACAGCCGGAAATTGAGCGTCAATTTCCGTATGCTTCGCAACCCAACGACGAGCGAGGGCATCGGCGGTCCGGCGAAAGGCTACAACGAGCAAATGATTTTTTCGTTCTCCGACCGGAAGTTCGTTTATTCGTATCTCTTCGACGTCGAGATCGCTTCGCCGACGCCGCACAATCACCGATTTCCTTCATTGCTCGGGCGAGACATTCTCGATCAATGGCGCTTGGTAATCGAAAGGTCAAAAGGACGAGCTGTTTTCACGCCGCGCAGCTGGGACCTGCGTCAAAGGATCTGATCGGCAGCCCCCGCGGGTGAGCCCCCTCAATGCCCGTGCAAATAAACCGCGTATGAGCTGAACAAATAGACCACCAGCAGCGCCAGGCTGACCCAGCCGATGGTGCCGCGCAGGCGCGTTTCCGGCTTGTACAGCATGGCCACGACGAAAATGCCCGACATGATGACGGCGGCGAAGGCCGTGATGGCGTGCACGGGCGACACCGCGCGCAAGAGCGGGCCCTTGCTGTAGGCGATATCGTCGAGCGCCAGGATCAGAATGTCGAACAGGTT
This sequence comes from uncultured Pseudomonadota bacterium, assembly GCA_963819955.1. Taxonomy (GTDB): domain Bacteria; phylum Pseudomonadota; class Alphaproteobacteria; order Rhizobiales; family Xanthobacteraceae; genus Pseudolabrys. Next base: position 306,411 of record CAWFYB010000007.1, read on the forward strand.
GCTGCCGAGCAGATTGCCGATCGCCATGTCGACGGCGTTGAGCCTGAGCGCGCTCACCGTCACCACCAGCTCCGGCACCGAGGTGGCGCCGGCGATGAACAGCGTGCCGACGAAGCTGGTCTTCCAGCCCATCACGGTGGCGAGCTGTTGCCCGATGAACGGCAGCCAGGCGCCGGCGGCGACCACCACGGCGGCAGCCGCACCGTAACGCACCAGCGCGGCGGTGAGCGTGATGCCGCTTTCGGACTTGATGAGCTGCGGCGGCGGCTTGCTGCGCCGCTCGTAGACGAAGGCCGCGCGCATGGCGATGAAATAGACGACGATGATGAAGGGCGTGTAGGCGCTGATATGCAAAAAGCGGAAGCTGAGCGCGTTCTGGCTGAGCAGGATGAAGGCGCCGGCCGAGCCGATCAGGATGACGCCGAAGCCGGCGGTCAGCACGTGGCCCTGGTCGATGCGGCGGTACATCGGCTCCTCGCGGCTCAATTCGTCGAGCAGCACCAGCATCACCAGGTTGAACACGCAGCTGCCGAGCGCGTCGCCGACCGCGATATTGGGCGCGTCCGCCGCGGTGACGGCGGTGATGCCGGTGATCAGCTCGGGCAGCGAGGTGGCGGTGGCGAGCAGCACCAGCCCGATCCAGGTGCGCGACAGGCCGGTCAGGCGCGAAATGATGTCGCCGTACCGCGCGAGCACCGGGCCGGCGAGGCCGATCAGCAGCACGCAGACGGCGAATTCCGCCCAAGGCAGCAGCACCGCGGTCATGGCATGAACCTCGCGCGCAGCGCCGTCAGCGCGATCATGGCGGCTTGGATCACGATGAGCGGCGCGATGCTCATGACCAGCACGACGGCCCACATGGCCGGTGTCGGCGGCGCCAGGTGCATGACCTCGGCCACCGGCGGCAGATAGGGCGGCACCGCCAGCAGCGCCGTGCACAGCGCCAGCGCCCCCCAGGCCCAAGCATTGCGGGTGACTTCGTTGTTGATCACGCCCGATTGCGGATGGCGCATGTTGAACATGTGCCAGAGCTGCGCGAAGGCCAGCGTCAGGAAGGTGACCGTCACCACCGATTTGCCGTCGAGATCGAGGCCGAGCCGCGCCGCCGCCAGCGCGCCGAAAGTGCCGGCGGTGAGCGCGAGGCTCTGCAGCACGATGACGATCCATTGCGCGCGGCCGAGGATCGGCTCGCGCGGATCGCGCGGCGGCCGCTTGAGGATGCCGGGCTCGCCTTCGCCCATGGCGAGCGCGAAGGCCGGGAACACGTCGGTGACGAGATTGAGATAAAGGATCTGCAGCGGCATGATCGGCAGCGGCAGCGTCGACAGGATCGCCAGCCCGACCACCAGCACCTCGCTCAAGTTGCAGGACAACAGATAGGCGACGAAGCGGCGGATATTGCCGAAGATGACGCGGCCCTCGCGGATCGCCTTGACGATGGTGGGGAAGGCGTCGTCGAGCAGGACCATATCGGCGGCCTCGCGCGCGACGTCGGTGCCGCGCAGGCCCATGGCGACGCCGATGTCGGCTTGCCGCAGCGCCGGCGCGTCGTTGACGCCATCGCCGGTCATGGCGACGATCTCGCCGGCCTCCTGATAGGCGCGCACCAGCGTAAGCTTCTCGGCCGGGCTGACGCGCGCGAAGATGGCGACGTCGAACAGCTCGCCGTTCTTGCCGTTGGTGAGCCGCGCGACGTGCCTGCCTTCGACTACATCCGCGGCGGCGTGGTCGAGGCCGACGGCGCGGCCGATGCTGCGCGCGGTCACCGCGTGATCGCCGGTGACCATGACCACGCGGATGCCGGCTTCGCGGCAATCGTGGATCGCGTGCGGCACGTCGGCGCGCGCCGGATCCTCTAGGCCGATGAGGCCGACGAAGGTCAAATCCTGGTAAGGCGCTGCGTCGGCTTGGCCGGCGGTCTTCATGGCGCAGGCGATGACGCGCAAGCCGTGATGGCCGAACTCCTCGACGCGGGCATGCCAGTCGGCGCGCATGGCGGCATCGAGCGCCAATTCGCCGTCTGCGGCAATGACCTTACCGCACGCCGCCAGCACGGCTTCCGGCGCGCCCTTGACCGCGAACAGGTATTTGTCGCCGCGCTGGTGCACCGTCGCCATCATTTTGCTGGCGCTGTCGAAAGCGTGCTTGTGCACGAGCGGGCTGTGCTGCAGCAGCGCCGCGCGCTTGAGCCCGGCGCGGAAGCCCGCGCGCAGCAGCGCCAGTTCCATCGGATCGCCGCTGCCTGCTTCGCTTTCGCTTTCGAGCGAAGCATCGTTGCACAGCACGCCGATCTCCAAGAGCAGAGAAAGCTGCGCGTCGTCGCCGAGTGGCGGCGTCTGTTTGGCGTTATCGCGCTCGAGCTCGATCTTGCCGGTGGGCACCCAGAGCCGGTGCACCGTCATGCGGTTTTCGGTCAGCGTGCCGGTCTTGTCGGTGAGGATGACGGTGGTGGCGCCCAGCGTCTCCACCGCGGAGAGCCGCTCGATCAGCGCGTTCTGCCGCGCCATGCGCCACATGCCGCGCGCGAGCGCGAGCGTCGCCACGATCGGCAGGCCTTCCGGGATCGCGGCGACCGCCAAGGCAATCGCCGCCTCGATCATGAGGAAGGCATCCTTGCCGGTGGTGAGGCCGACGGCGGCGATCAGCGCGGTCAGAATCAAGGTGGCCCAGACCAGTTGCGTGGACAGGCGCGCGAGCTTCTTCTCCAGCGGCGAAGAGCCGGGCTCCGCCTCCTCGACCAACTGCGAAACCCGGCCGAGCTCGGTCGCAAGCCCGGTCGCCGTCACCACGCCGATGCCGCTGCCGCGGGTGAGCGCCGTGCCCTTGAACAGCATGGAGGCGCGGTCGGCGAGGCGCGCCTCGGCGGCGACCGGGCGCACGTGCTTTTGGACCGCCACCGACTCGCCGGTCAGCGTCGATTCATCGGCCGCGAGGTTGGAGGCCTCCACCAGCCGCAGGTCGGCGGAGATGGCGTCGCCCGCTTCCAGCACCACGATATCGCCGGGCACCATCTCCTCGGCGGCGATCAGCCGCACATGGCCGTCGCGCCGCACGCGCGCCGAGCGCCCGCCGAGCGCGCGCAGCGCCTCGATCGAGCGCGCCGCCTTCAGCTCGGTCAGGAAGCCGATCAGCGCGTTGACCGCCAGCACCAGGGCGATGGCCGCGCCTTCCTCCAACTGCCGGAAATAGAACGCCAGCGCCGCCGCCGCGCTCAACAGGTAGACCACCGGGCTTTGAAACTGATGCAGCAGCAGAAGCAGCGCGTTGGCCTTGCGCCGCACCGCGATGCTGTTACGTCCGAAGGCTGAGTGCCGGCGCCTGACCTCGTCCTCGGTGAGGCCGCCGGCGACGGAGACGCCCATGCGTGCCAGTGCCTCGCTGGCCGGCAATGCGTGCGGGTTGTCCGGCAAGGTCGCGAGCGCCTTGATGGTATTGGCCGTCTGCGGGGGAATTACGCGCCTCCTTGCGGTTTTGCGTCAGCCCGATAGGCAAAATATTGAAATGACTTGGGAAAAACTTGATCCAGGTCAACGCGGCCATTCGTCATCTTGGTGATTATATCTCCATACTAAGAGACGGCGGCGGGGCGGGGCGTAACTTAAAGCGGCGACAGGAGCCTGCTCGATGCTGGTACCGGATGGTTCGCAGGACGCACGCCGTTTCGAGCTGACGTCGGTCGAGGACTACGAGCCGCTGGTCGGGGCTGAGGCGGTCGAGCGCCTGCTCAAGAAGGTGGAGGCGCTGCGCGATCTGCACGTCGTCAATGTGAACTCGACCTATTACGGCGGCGGCGTCGCCGAAATCCTGTCCTCGCTCACGCTGCTGCTGAACGCCTCCGGCATCCGTACCGGCTGGCGCGTCATACAAGGGCGCCCTGATTTCTTCAGCATCACCAAGAAAATGCACAATGCTTTGCAGGGCGGCGACATCCAGCTCACCGACTTGAAGGTGCAGATCTACGAGGAAGTGGCCTACGAGAACGCCGCGCGCCTGCACATCGATCATGACGTGGTGATCGTGCACGATCCGCAGCCGCTGCCGCTCATCCAGCATTTCCGCAAGAAGGCGCCGTGGGTGTGGCGCTGCCACGTCGACCTCAGCAACCCGCATCCCGATATGTGGGAATACCTGGCGCCGATGATCGAGCGCTACGACGCGGTGGTGATGTCGCTGCCGGAATACGCGCAGAAGCTCGGCACGCCGCAGCGCTTCATCATGCCGGCGATCAATCCGTTCTCCACCACCAACAAGGAGCTGTCGGACGCCGAGATCGAGGACCGCTTCGAGCACCACAAAATCCCCACCGATCTGCCGCTGGTGGTGCAGGTTTCGCGCTTCGACAAATGGAAGGACCCGCAGGGCGTGATCGACGCCTTCCGGATCGCGCGCAAAGAGGTCGACTGCACGCTGGTGCTGGTCGGCAACGTGGCGACCGACGATCCGGAAGGCCAAGAGGTGTTCTCCAGGCTCTGTTCCCAGGCCGAGGAGCGCATCCGCATCCTCTCGGTGCAGGACACGGCGCTGGTCAACGCGCTGCAGCGGCGCGCCGCGGTGGTTCTGCAGAAGTCGATCCGCGAGGGCTTCGGCCTCACCGTCACCGAGGCGATGTGGAAGGGCGCCGCGGTGATCGGCGGCAATGTCGGCGGCATCAAGCATCAGATCGAGCACGGCGTGAACGGCTATCTGGTCAACAATGTCGATGAGACGGCGGCCTGCATCGTCGCGCTGCTGAAAGACCGCAAGATGCGCGAACGCATGGGCCGCCACGCGCGCGAGAGCGTGCGCAGCCGCTTCCTGATGACGCGGTTGATGGAGGAATGGCTCGACCTGATCGGATCGTTCGAGGCGCGTTTCCAGCTGCGCGGGGCGGACGCAGCACTGAAATCCAAGCGGGGCAACACTGCATTTCAAGGAGTAAAGCCATGAGCGCAAATTCCCCGCATGTCCTGTGGTTCGAAAAGGTCGGCCGCGGCGATGTCGCCAAGGTCGGCGGCAAGAACGCCTCGCTCGGCGAGATGGTCGCCAATCTGGGCGGCAAGGGCGTGCGCGTGCCGCCCGGCTTCGCCACCACCGCCGACGCCTATTGGCGCTATGTCGAGGCCAACGGGCTGAAGCAGAAGATCGCCGACGCGCTGGGCAATCTCGCCGCCGACAAGGCATCCTTGCCGGAAACAGGCGCCGCGATCCGCGCCATGTTCCTGAAGGGCGAATTTCCGCCGGAGACGGCGCAAGCGATCCGCGCGGCCTATGCCGAGCTGTGCAAGCGCGCCGGCAAGGCGGATGTCGACGTCGCCGTGCGCTCGAGCGCCACCGCCGAGGATCTGCCGGACGCCAGCTTCGCCGGCCAGCAGGAGACCTACCTGAACATCCGCGGCGACGCCGCGCTGCTCGACGCCTGCCGGCGCTGCTACGCGTCTTTGTTTACCGACCGCGCCATCAGCTACCGCCACGTCAAGGGCTTCGACCACATGAAGGTCGCGCTGTCGATCGGCGTGCAGCGCATGGTGCGCTCCGATATCGGCGGCTCCGGCGTGATGTTCTCGATCGATACCGAGTCGGGATTCGACAAGGTCGTCCTGATCAACGCCGCCTGGGGCCTGGGCGAGAACGTGGTGCAGGGCGCGGTCGATCCGGATGAATACGTGGTTTTCAAGCCGCTGCTGTCGAATGCTTCGCTCACGCCGATCGTCGAAAAGACTCTCGGCGAGAAGGCGAAGAAGATGATCTACACCGCCGACGGCGCGCATCCGACCAAGAACGTACCGACCTCGAAGGCGGAGCGCGCGCGTTTCGTGCTGGAGGACAAGGACATTCTGCAGCTCGGGCACTGGGCGGTGATCATCGAGCAGCATTACGGCCGGCCCATGGACATGGAGTGGGCCAAGGACGGCGAGAGCGGCGAATTGTTCATCGTGCAGGCGCGGCCCGAGACGGTGCAGTCGCAGCACAGCGGAACCGCCTTCCGCACCTATCGCATCAAGTCGAAGGGCCGCTTGCTGGTGACCGGACTGAGCATCGGCAACGCCGTGGTGGCGGGCAAAGTCTGTATCATCGACAGCCCGAAAGACATCGACCGCTTCGTCGACGGCGCCGTGCTGGTGACGCAGACCACCGATCCGGACTGGGTGCCGATCATGAAGAAGGCGGCGGCCATCGTCACCGACCACGGCGGGCGCACTTCGCACGCGGCAATCGTCAGCCGCGAGCTCGGCCTGCCGGCGGTGGTCGGCACTGGCAACGCCACCGAATTGCTGCACGACGAGCAGCAGGTCACGGTGTCATGCGCGGAGGGCGAGGAGGGCTTCATCTACGAGGGCACCGCCGAATTCGAATCAAGCGAGATCGATTTCAGCAAGGCGCCGGAAACGCGCACGCAAGTAATGCTCAATCTGGCCAACCCGGCGGCGGCGTTCCGCTGGTGGCGCATCCCGGCCGACGGCGTCGGGTTGGCGCGCATGGAATTCGTGGTGAGTAACCACATCAAGGTGCATCCCATGGCGCTGGTGCACTTCGACACGCTCAAGGATCAGGAGGCGAAGAAGCAGATCGAGACGCTCACGGCGAATTACAGCGACAAAAAGGAATACTTCGTCGACCGGCTGGCGCGCGGACTGGGTCGCATCGCCGCGGCGTTCCATCCCAAGCCGGTGATCGTGCGCATGAGCGACTTCAAGACCAACGAATACGCCGGCCTCATCGGCGGCGCCGAATTCGAGCCGAAGGAAGAGAACCCGATGCTCGGCTTCCGCGGCGCCTCGCGCTACTACTCGCCGCGCTACAAGGAAGGCTTCGCGCTCGAATGCCGCGCCATCCATCGCCTGCGCGAGCAAATGGGCTTTGCCAACGTCATCGTCATGATCCCGTTCTGCCGCTCGACCAAGGAGGCCGACCGCGTGCTGGAAGTGATGGCGGAGAACGGGCTCAAGCGCGGAAAGAACGGCTTGGAGGTCTACGTAATGTGCGAGATTCCGTCCAACGTGATCCTGGCCAAGGAATTTGCCGAGCGCTTCGACGGCTTCTCCATCGGCAGCAACGATCTGACGCAGCTGACGCTCGGCGTCGACCGCGATTCGTCCGAGCTCGCCGGTCTGTTCGACGAGCAGGACGAGGCGGTGAAGTGGATGATCCACAGCGTGATCGAAGCCGCGGGCCGGGCGGGCGCCAAGATCGGGCTGTGCGGGCAGGCGCCGAGCGACCACCCGGAATTCGCCGAGTTCCTGGTCGATTGCGGCATCGACTCCATGTCGGTCAGCCCTGACAGCTTCCTCGCGGTCAAGCAGCGGGTGGCCGCCCGCGAAGCCAAGAGCCCACGTCCGCGCGCGCGGGCGCACGGTTAGTCTCGGGATGTCCGAGCTACGGCAGGACCGCACCACCGGCGGCTGGGTCATCGTCGCGCCACAGCGCGGCCACCGGCCGCAGATGCGCGCGCCCGGCGCGCGCTCGGAGCCGCGCCCGCGCTACGATCCGCAATGCCCGTTCTGTCCGGGCAATGAAGCGCAGCTTCCCGGCATCATTGCCGAGACGCCCGCGCGCGAGGTGCCGGGCTGGAGCGTGCGCGTGGTGCCCAATAAGTTTCCGGCCGTGCCGGCCACGCCGGCGGCGCAGGCGCTGACCGGCGGCGGGCACGGGGCGCGTCCGGGCCAGGGCGCGCACGAAGTCATTATCGAGAGCCCGTGGCACGATGCCGAGCCGGCAACCTTGAGCGCGGTCGCGCTGAATGCGGCCGTCGAGACCTACCGTGCACGCTCGCGGATTTTGTTGGCGCAGGACGGCATCGCGGCGGCCATTCTGTTCCGCAACTACGGACCCCGCGCCGGCGCCTCGCTCGCGCACCCGCACGCGCAGATCATCGCGCTCGATTTCGTTCCGCCCAAACTCGCCGCCATCGACGATTGGAGCCGGCGCTACACCGCCGAGCACGGACGCTGCGCGCTGTGCGCGGAGCTCGAAGTCGAGCGCGAGAGCGGTACGCGCATCGTCGACGAGAATGACAAGTTCGTGGCGCTGGTGCCGTTCGCCGCCGAGCATCCGTTCGAGCTTTGGGTGGCGCCGAAGCAGCATGAGCCCTCGTTCGGCGCGCTCGCCGACAACGCGCTGCCCGCTTTCGCTGCGCTGCTCGGCCGCAGCTTGCGCCGCTTGGGCGCGGCATTGAGCGACCCGCCCTATAATTTCGTCATCGACAGCGCGCCCAAAAGCGAACTCACGGCGCCCCATTGGCATTGGAAACTGCGTATCGTGCCCGACGTCGCCATCTGGGGCGGATTTGAACTCGGCGCCGGCTTGCCGATCAATCCGTCGAGCCCGGAGGACGACGCAAATCTTTTGCGCGCCGCGCCGCCCGGGCAATGAGGGCCGCTAAATGAAGATCGCCATCTTCGAGATCGAGCCGCGCGAGGCCGCCGCCTTCGAAGACCTGAAGCGCGGTCATGAACTGGTGCTGACCGGCGAGCCGCTGCGCGCCGGCAACGCCGCGCAGTTCGCCGACGCGGCCATCGTCTCTACTTTTATCTATTCCAAGCTCGGCCGCGACGTGCTGGAGAAGCTGCCGGCGCTCGAGCTGATCGCCACCCGCTCCACCGGCTACGACCACATCGACACGCGCTATTGCGCCGCGCACGGCATTACCGTGAGCAACGTGCCGACCTACGGCGAAAACACCGTGGCCGAGCACGTATTCGCGCTGCTGCTCGCGATCAGCCACCGGCTGCCCGAAGCGATCGCGCGTGCGCGCTCCGGCCGCTTCACCCCGGAGGGGCTGGAAGGCTTCGACCTGCAAGGCAAGACGCTCGGCGTGATCGGCACCGGCAATATCGGCATCCACGTTATCCGCATCGCGCGCGGCTTCGGCATGAAGGTGCTGGCCTTCGACGTCAAGCCGCAGCCGCGGCTCGCGGCCGAATACGGCTTTACTTACGCGCCCCTGGACGCGCTGCTGGCGGGTTCCGACGTCGTCACTTTGCACGTGCCGGCGCTGCCGCAGACCGAGCATCTGATCGACGCGGCGGCCATCGCGCGCATGAAGAAGGGCGCCATCCTGATCAATACCGCGCGCGGCTCGATCGTCGACTTGCGCCCGCTGATCGAGGCGCTGCGCACCGGCAAGCTCGCCGCCGCCGGCCTCGACGTGCTGCCCGACGAGCCGCTGATCCGCGAGGAGGCCGAGCTGATCTCCTCGATCTACGCCACCCAGCACGACATGCGCGAGGTGGTGGCCGACCACGTCCTGCTGACCATGCCGAACGTGATCGTGACGCCGCACAGCGCCTTCAATACGCGCGAGGCAATTGCCCGCATCGTCACCACCACGGTCGCCAATATAGTCTCGTTTCTCGACGGCGCGCCCGCTAATGTGGTGGCGGCGGCGGGCAGGAAGGCTTCATGAGCGCGACGGCGACCGGACTGATTGCCGATATCGGCGCCACCAACACGCGGCTCGCCATGGTCGAGCCGGGCGGCGCCATCACGCGCCTGCGCGTGTTCACGACCGAGGATTACCCCGGCCTGGCCGAGGCCATCGAGGCTTATCTGGCGGCGGAAGCCCCGCCCAAGCCGCCGACGCAAGCCGTGCTGGCGGTGGCGGCGCCGGTGACCGGCGACACGGTGGCGATGACCAACCATCCCTGGACCTTCTCGGCCGAGGGCATTCGCCAGCATTTCCGCTTCAGCGCGCTGCGCGTGATCAACGACTTCGTCGCCAACGCGCTGGCGGTGCCGCACCTGACCGAGGTCGACCGCCGGCAGGTCGGTGGCGGCGCAGCCGTGGCGGACGCGCCCATCGGCGTCATCGGGCCGGGCAGCGGGCTGGGCGTGAGCACGCTGATCCCCAATGCCGGCGGCGAGGCGGTCTTCATCCAGGGCGAAGGCGGCCACGTCACCATGGCGGCGGCCGACGACCGCGAGGCGGCGGCGCTCGAGCTGATGCGCCGGCGCTTCGATCACGTCTCGGCCGAGCGCGTGCTGTCGGGGCCCGGCCTGGTCAATCTCTACAACGCGCTCAGCGAATTGTCGGGCGAGCCGGCGGCGCCGCTCACCGCCGCGCAGATCACCAATGCCGGCATCGAGAGCGAATACCCGCGCGCGCGCGAGGCCACCGCCATGTTCTGCGCCATGCTCGGCACCGTCGCCGGCAATCTGGCGCTGACCCTCGGCGCGCTCGGCGGTATCTATATCGCGGGCGGCATCGTGCCCAAGCTGGGCGAGAGCTTCGCGCAGTCGAATTTCCGGTCGCGCTTCGAGGCCAAGGGCCGCTTCCGCGGCTATCTGGCGGCGATCCCGACCTACGTGATTACCCATCCGGAGCCGGCGCTATTGGGCGCGGCCAAGCTGGTGGAACAATTATGAGGCAGGACTTTTAGTCGCGTGGCGGTGAGGGGCGGCGAGTGCGTGCCGGGTCCGAATGAGAGGCCCTGCGCGAAGCACAAGGTATTGGCGTCATGAACGAGCAGCAGCTTCGCACAGGGGGCGACGCGGCCACTCCGCCGCCGGCAGCCCCGCTCACCGGCCTCTCCGGCGCGGAGGCGAAAGCGCGACTCGCGCAGTACGGCGAGAACGCGATCCGCGAGCAGCACGCCAATCCCTTTCTCAAGTTCCTCGGTTATTTCTGGGGCCCGATCCCCTGGATGATCGAGATCGCGGCGCTTCTGTCGGGCGTCACACGGCGCTGGGAAGACTTCGCCATCATCGTCGTCATGCTGCTGATCAATGCCGGCGTCGGCTTCTTCGAGGAATTCAAGGCCGACACCGCCATCGCCGCGCTCAAGCAGCGCCTGGCGCCGGAGGCGCGCGTGCTGCGCGACGGCAAATGGCAGGATGTGGCCGCGCAGCTGCTGGTGCCGGGCGACGTGGTGCTGATCAAGCTCGGCAATATCGTGCCGGCCGACCTCGAGCTGCGCGAAGGCGATTACCTGAGTATCGACCAGTCGGCGCTGACCGGCGAATCCCTGCCGGTCGACAAGAAAGTGGGCGACGCCGCCTATTCCGGCTCGATCGTGAGGCAGGGCCAAATGCGCGGGGTGGTGACCGCCACCGGCATGAAGACCTATTTCGGCAAGACCGCGCAGCTGGTCGAGACCGCCGTGCAGCACTCGCATTTCCAGAAGGCGGTGCTGCGCATCGGAAACTTCCTGATCCTGATGACGATCGCTTTGGTGGCGATCATTCTGCTGGTGGCGCTGTTCCGCGGCAACAGCCTGATCAACACGATGTTATTCGCCCTTATCCTGACGGTGGCGGCGATCCCGGTGGCGTTGCCGGCGGTGTTGTCGGTGACGATGGCGGTGGGCGCATCGAAACTCGCCGCCATGAAGGCGATCGTGTCGCGCCTCGTCTCGATCGAGGAAATGGCCGGTATGGACATCCTGTGCTCCGACAAGACCGGCACGCTGACCAAGAACGAGCTGACGCTCGGCGACCTCGTGCCGCTCGGCGGCGCAAAAAAAGACGCGCTGCTGCTGGCGGCCGCGCTTACCTGCGAGCACGACGCCCCCGACGCGATCGACACCGCGGTGCTCAAAGGCGTCGATGACGCCACGCTCGCCGATTACAAGATCGTCAAGTTCACGCCGTTCGATCCCGTGCACAAGCTTGCCGAGGCGCAGGTGGAAAAGGACGGGAAAAGCTTCCGCGTCGCCAAGGGCGCGCCGCAGGTCATCCTCGATCTCGCCAAGCCCGACGACGCGCTCGTGCAAAAGGCGCGCGCCGCCACCGACGACATGGCGGCGCGCGGCTTCCGCACGCTCGGCGTCGCCGAGACCGGCGCCGATGGCAAATGGAAATTCCTCGGGCTGTTGCCGCTGTTCGACCCGCCGCGCGAGGATTCCGCCGAGACCATCGCGACGGTCAAGAGCATGGGGCTGCAGGTGCGCATGGTCACCGGCGACCACACCTCGATCGCGCGCGAGATCGCCGGCAAGCTCGGCCTCGGCACCGATATCGTCTCGGCGCGCGAGATCTTCAAGCACGAAGGAGGTGACGGCGACGTCGCGCGCATCGAGACGGCCGAAGGCTACGCCGAGGTGTTTCCCGAGCATAAGTTCAAGATCGTGCGCGCGCTGCAGCGCGCCGGCCACATCGTCGGCATGACCGGCGACGGCGTCAACGACGCGCCGCCGCTCAAGCAGGCCGACGTCGGCATTGCCGTGAGCGGCGCCACCGACGCCGCGCGCGCCGCCGCCGACCTGGTGCTCACGGCGCCCGGCCTGGCGGTGATCGTGCGCGCCATCGAAGAAGCGCGCCGCATCTTCGAGCGCATGACCGGTTACGCGACCTTCCGCATCGCCGAGACGGTGCGCGTGCTGCTGTTCATGACGCTGTCGATCCTGGTGTTCAACCTCTATCCGGTGACGGCGGTGATGATCGTGCTGCTGGCGATTTTCAACGATGTGCCGATCATGATGATCGCCTATGACGACGTGACGGTGGCGCCGAAGCCGGTGCGCTGGGACATGGTGCGCGTGCTGACCATGAGCGGCTTCCTCGGCGTGCTCGGGGTGATCGCCAGCTTCGGCCTGTTCTGGTACGTCGAGAGCTACCTGCATCTGCCGCGCGAGACGATGCAGACCGTGATCTTCCTCAAGCTGCTGGTCGCCGGCCACCTGACGATCTATCTCACCCGCAATACCGGCTGGTTCTGGGAGATGCCGTGGCCGAACTGGCGGCTGTTCTTCGCCTGCGAGGCGACGCAGGTGCTCGGCACGCTGGCGGCGGTTTATGGCTGGATCGTTCAGCCGATCGGCTGGAAATACGCGCTGCTGGTATGGGCCTATGCGCTCGCCTGGTTCGTGGTCAACAATGTCGGCAAGGTCTGGCTCTACCGCGCCATCCGCGGGGAGACGCGCTGGGTGGCGCGCCATTTCGCCCGGCTTCACCGGCCGCTGCATCCGGCGTCCGGCGCGGGTTAATTGTGCTGCATCAAATTACCTTGGCCGCGGCGCGCTAGAGTGGTCCGCAGCTCAATCCCGGTCGTCCGATGTCCATTCGCAATCTCGACAAGATGTTCAATCCGCGCTCGGTTGCGGTGATCGGCGCCTCCGACAAGCCGAAATCGGTCGGCGCCGCGCTAATGGACAACATGTTGCGCGCCGGCTACCGCGGCCCGGTGCTGCCGGTGAATCCGCGCGCGACCGCGACGCACGGCATCATGGCCTACAAGGATATCGCCAGCCTGCCGATGACGCCCGAGCTTGCCGTCATCGCCACGCCGCCCGACACCATCGCGCCGCTGGTCGCGGAATTGGGCGCGCGCGGCACGCGCGCCGCGGTCATCCTCACCGCCGGCTTCGCCGAAGGCGAGGCCAAGGTCGGCAAGGAGCGGGCGGCCGAATTGCTTGCCGCCGCGCGCCCGCATCTGTTGCGCGTCGTGGGGCCGAACTGTCTCGGCCTGGCGGTACCCGGAATCGGGCTCGACGCCACCTTCGCGCCGGCGCCGCTGCTGGCCGGCAATATCGCCTTCCTCACCCAGTCCGGCGCCATGGCCACCACGGTGCTCGACTGGGCGCTGCCGCGCGGCATCGGTTTCTCGGCCGTCGTCTCCATGGGCGACATGGCCGACGTCGATTTCGGCGACCTGCTGGATTATTTCGCGCTCGATGAAAAGACCGAGGCGATCTTTCTCTATGCCGAGGCGGTGACGCATGCGCGCAAGTTCATGTCGGCGGCGCGCCGCGCCGCGCGCGTCAAACCGGTGATCGTCGTGAAAGGCGGGCGCGCCGAGGCGGGCGCGCGCGCCGCCACCTCGCACACCGGCGCGCTGGCCGGCGCCGACGTGGTGTACGAAGCGGCGTTCCGGCGCGCCGGTATTTTGCGCGTCAACGAGGTCGAGGAGCTGTTCGACGCCGCCACCACGCTGGCGCGCTATTCGCCGCAGCGCGGCAACCGGCTGGCGATCGTAACCAATGGCGGCGGCGCCGGCGTGCTGGCGACCGACCGGCTGATCGAGGAGGGCGGCCGGCTGGCGGCGCTTTCGCCCACTACGATCGCCAAGCTCAACGCCGTGCTGCCGGCGACCTGGAGCCACGGCAATCCGATCGACATCATCGGCGACGCCGACGCCGCGCGCTACGCCAAGGCGCTCACCATCGTCATGGACGACGACGATATCGACGCCGCGGTGGTGCTTTATTGCCCGACCGCGGTGGCTTCCGCCGCCGACGCCGCCAAGGGCGTGGTGAGCGTGCTCGCCGCGGGCGCGCCGAAGAAGAACGTGTTCGCCTGCTGGATGGGCGAGACAAGCGTGGCCGAAGGCCGCGCCGCGCTGGTGGCCGCGCGCGTGCCCGACTACGAGACGCCGGAGCGCGCCGTGCGCGCCTTCATGTATCTGGTGCGCTACCGGCAGAGCCAGGAACTGCTGCTGGAGACGCCCTCCACCGTCGCGCCGAGCGCGCGGGCTGACACGGACAAGGCGCGGGCAATCGTGCGGCAGGCGCTGGCCGACGGCCGCGAATGGCTGGACGCCGGCGAGGTGGCGGCGTTCCTTGCCTGCTACGGCATTCCCTTCGCGCGCACGCAAGCAGTGCCCGACGCCAAGGCCGCCGGCGAAGCCGCCGCCGCTATAAAGGCGCCGGTGGCGCTGAAGATCCGCTCGCGCGACGTGATCCACAAATCCGACGTCGGCGGCGTGGCGCTCAATCTCTCCGGCCGCGAGCAGGTCGAGGCCGCCGCCAAGCGCATCGACGAATGCGTTGCGCGCGCGCTGCCCAAGGCGCGGCGCGAGGGCTTCATCGTGCAGGAGATGGTGGTGCGGCCCGGCGCCTTCGAGCTGATCGCCGGCGTCACCGCCGACGCCACGTTCGGGCCGGTGATCCTGTTCGGCCAGGGCGGCACGGCGGTGGAGATCCTCGACGACAAGTCGCTGGAATTGCCGCCGCTCAACACGGCGCTGGCGCACGCGCAGATCGAGCGCACCCGTATCGCGGCGCTGCTCAAAGGTTATCGCGGCCGCCCGGCGGCCGATATCGACGGCGTCGTCAATGTGCTCATGCAATTGAGCCAGATCGTGTCCGACTGCGCCGAGATCGCCGAGCTCGACATCAACCCGCTGCTGTGCGACGCGGCCGGCGTGATCGCGGTCGACGCCCGCATCCGGGTGAAGGCGGCGACCGGGCCGGCGCAGGCGCGGTTGGCGATCCGGCCCTATCCGCAGCGTTTCGAGTGCGAGGTGACGACGCACGAGGGCGCACGCTTTAGCGTGCGGCCGATCAAGCCGGAGGACGAGCTGCGCTTGCGCCAATTCGCCGACGAGATCGACAACCGCGATCTCTGGCACCGCTTCTTCGTGCCTTTGCGCGCGCGCACGCACGAGACCGCGGCGCGGCTGAGCCAGATCGATTACGACCGGGAAATGACGCTGGTTGCGTGGGACGGCGCGCGCGTGGCGGGGCTGGCGCGCGCCACCGCCGATCCGGATTTCGAGGCGGCGGAATGCGCGGTGATCATCCGCGCCGACCTGCGCGAGAAGGGCCTGGCGCGGCAATTGTTGGAAGCGCTGTTCAAGACGATCGCGGCGCAAGGCGTGCGCCACGCGGTGATGCGTTTTCCGAAGGATCAGGCGCGCATTCTCACGGTGGCCACGGAGCTGGGTTTCGATGTCGCGCCGGAAGACTCCGAATTGCGGGCGACGAAAACATTAAAATCTGAGCGCTGACCCAACCTCCGCTCATTCCCGCGCAAGCGGGAGATCGCAGGAAGCGATCGCAAGACCGTCGTTTGTCGCCCTGGGTCCCCGCTTTCGCGGGGACGAACGGGTCGGAATTACGCTCCAATCGCGTCCGCCTTCACGCACCGGATGCCGAGCTTGTCGAACGAGGCGCGGGTGTCGGCCGCCGAGCCGTTGAGGTCGATGGCGCGGCAGGCGTCCTCGATCACGATCGCTTCGAAGCCTTCGCGCTGTGCGTCCTCGGCCGAATAGCGCACGCAGAAATCGAAGGCGAGCCCGGCGAGGAACACGCGGGCAAAGCGGCGCTCGCGCAAATAGCCGGCGAGCCCGGTATGTGTCTTGCGGTCGTTCTCGTAGAAGGCGGAATAGGAATCGATCGCGCGGTGATAGCCTTTACGCAGCACGAGCTCGGCTCTCGCAACATGCAGATCGTCGCGCAAGGCGGCGCCGCGGGTGTCCTGCACGCAATGGTCCGGCCACATTACCTGGCTGCCGTAGGACACTTCGATCACGTCGAACGGCTTGCTGCCGGGATGCGAGGAAGCGAAGGACTGGTGGCCCGGCGGGTGCCAATCCTGCGTCAGCACGACATGGGCGAATTTGCCGGCGAGGGCGTTGACCAGCGGCACGATCTCGTCGCCGCGCGGCACCGCCAGCGCGCCGCCGGGACAGAAATCGTTCTGGACGTCGACCACCAGAAAAACGTCGCCTTCGCCCACGGCAAGCGTGTCGCTCATCGGGCCGCTCGCGTCACATGGTCAGCGCGCTGGCCGGCCGTTTGTTCACCAGGAACTCGCGCGGGACCGCGTGCGGCTGCGCGCTCTTGAACATGGTCAGCCCCCATTCGAAGGTGTCCTCGTCGAAGCGCAGGATGTAGAGGTCGCCGGTATCGGTGCGGACCTTGAAATAGCAATAATCATCGCCGTACCAGCGGTCGATGATCTCGACGATGTCGAGGCTGCGCGCCTCGAGATGAAGACGCAGCGGCACCTCGTGGCCGGTGTGGTCGGTGGCAGTCTCTACGCAAACTTGCATCGCGGCACCCTTACCCGGTCGCCCGCGGCGAGTTTGGTATGGCTGCCGGCTTTGGTCAAATCGGCGGCGCTCACAACCGGTTGAGCTCTTAGTCCTCGCAGGAAAAACCGAGCATCGACAGGCCTTCCTCCAGGAAGTCGCCGAGCAGCGGCTCGCCCAGCAGGTATTCGACGGTGCGCTCGTTGTGGGCGCGCGCGGCTTCCTCGCGCACGGCCGGCCAATCGGCGGCGGTATAATCGTCGCGCCCCAGCCACATCATGGCGACCAGGTCGACCTGCTCGTCGATCGACATCGCGTCGATGAACTGCGTGAGCTCCTCGACCACGGGATCGTCGCCGTAGTCCTCCAGCACCTCGATGTCCTTGTCGTCGGACGGGTTCGAGCCGGGGTCGGGCTCGTCCACCTCTTCCTTGGCGTCGAATTCGTGCGCCTTGATGATGATGAAGCAGACCTTTTCGGGCGAGATCGCCAGGTCAACGTCGTTGTCCGCGTCGTTATTGTCTCCGGCGGCCGCGTTCGCTCGGCTGGTTGGTTTCTGCATGGGCGTCCCTCTCGCGTCTCGGGTTCGGGCGCTGTCATAAATAAATAGTGGCCCGGCCGGGCAGCGCCAGTTTGAGGTAACTCAACAAACCGCGCGTATTCGGCGTCTCACGCGAGTTTGATCGGTCCGGCGGGTGCGAAACCAAATTCCGGCTATGCCGTTGAGGAATTGAGGGGTTTGCCGCCGCCGCGGCGGCTTGAGCCATATCAATAAGCCGCGGCACGGTTGGCGCCTAATAGAGTGACATTTCGAAAACCGGAAGGAAGCCATGCAAACGCCGATCGAAGTCGATTTTCAGGGGCTGGACGCCACCGCGGAGCTGCGGGAGACAATCGCCAAACACGTGGGCCAGTTCGAAGAGCGCTTCGGTCGGCTGACTGCGGTCCGCGTGGCCGTGAAGGCGCCGAGCGGCCATCACCAAACCGGCGGCCTCTACGAGATCAATATCCGGCTGGGGGTGCCGGAGGGCCGCGACGTCAACATCGACCGCACGCCGCAGAACGACGAGCGCTATGCCGACGTGAACTTCGCGCTCAATGACGCCTTCAAGCGGGCGCTGCGGCAGTTGGCGGATCACGTGGACCGGATGAAGGGCCAGGTGAAGCATCACGACGGCCCGGTTCGCCCCTGAGGATCGTCGATGCCGTTCGCCGATCGCATCGACGCCGGCCGCCGACTCGGGCAGGCGCTGGCGCGCTACAAGGACCAGCAGCCGGTGGTGCTGGCGCTGCCGCGCGGCGGCGTGCCGGTGGCGGCTGAGGTCGCCGCCGTGCTCGCCGCGCCGCTCGACCTCATCTTGGTGCGCAAGATCGGCGTGCCGATGCATCCGGAGCTGGCCATGGGCGCGGTGGTCGACGGCATGTCGCCGCTGATCGTGCGCAATGAGGACGTCATCGCACTCGCCGGCATCGAAGAGGCGGAGTTCAAGCAGGTCTGCGAGAGCGAGCTGGCCGAGATCGAGCGTCGTCGCCAGCGCTATCTAGGCCACCGCCCGCGTGCCGAAGTCGAAGGCAAGACGGCAATCGTGATCGACGACGGCGTCGCCACTGGCGCCACCACCCGCGCCGCGCTGCGCGCCACCCGTCTGCGCAAGCCGAAAAGGTTGGTGCTGGCGGTGCCGGTTGCGCCTACCGAAAGCCTTGCCGTCATGCGCGAAGAAGCCGACGACGTCGTTTGCCTTGAGGACCACGAGAATTTCGGCGCCATCGGTTATTTTTATGCCGATTTCCGCCAGACCTCCGACCAGGAGGTCATCGATACACTGGCGCGCTTTGCGCCGGCGCCGACGCAAGGTGCGCCGCGATGACCGCCCGCCTGCGGTTGTTCGCGCTTCATGCCACGGCCGAGCTCGGCAATGACGTCGCCGCGGCGCTCGGCCAGCCGCTGGCCGCGCATGAGGAGCGCGACTTCGAGGACGGCGAGCACAAGACGCGCCCGCTCGACGGGGTGGCGGGCTGCGACGTCTATGTGGTGCAGAGCCTGCACGGCGGCCCGGCCGAAAGCGCCAGCGACAAGCTGGTGCGGCTCCTGTTCTTCATCGGCGCGCTCAAGGATGCCGGCGCCGCGCGCGTCACCGCGGTGACGCCCTATCTCGCCTATGCGCGCAAGGACCGCCGCACCAAGCCGAACGACCCCGTCACCACGCGCTATGTGGCGCAGATGTTCGAGGCGGTCGGCGCCGACCTCATCGTCACGCTCGACGTGCATAATCCCGCCGCCTTCGAGAATGCCTTCCGCATCCGCACCGTGGCGCTGACCGCGGCGCCGCTGTTCGTCGATTACGCCAAAAAGCTGGCCGCGGGCGGCGAAAAGCTCAGCGTGGTGTCGCCCGATCCGGGCGGCGTCAAGCGCGCCGAATTGCTGCGCGAGACGCTTGAATCGGAGACGGCAAAGCCGGTCGGCAAAGGCTTTGCCGAGAAGCACCGCAGCGAAGGCGTGGTGAGCGGCGACATGTTCGTGGGCGAGGTGGCGGGCGCGACCGTGCTGATCGTCGACGACCTGATCAGCACCGGCGGTACGCTGTTGCGTGCGGCGCAAAGTGCGCGCAAGGCCGGCGCCAAACGCGTGCTCGCCATGGTCACGCACGGGTTGTTCATGCCGGGTGCCACGCAGGTGATCGCCGATCCGGCGATCGACCGTTTCGTCGTCACCGACAGCGTGCCGCCGTTCCGGCTCGAGCCTGCATCGCTCGCCAAGATCGACACGCTGCCTGTCGCGCCTTTGCTGGCGGAGACCATCCGCCGCCTGCACGAGGGGCGCGCGCTCAGCGACCTCTTGGTGTTTTAGCGTTTTGTTTGCGCATGATCTTTTCCGAAAACCGGTTCCCACTTTTCGGGATCATGCGCGATGCAGCTTTTCGAGCCGGACGGCATCGACTGCCGCCACGCCCAAATATTCGCGTGCGCGCCGCGGCCATTTCTCCGGCGTGCGCGGCTGCGGCTCCAGCATGTGCGCGATGGTCAGCCGCGCGCGCAAGGTCGCGCGATGGCAGCGATAAAAGGTGAACAGCTCTTCCGACAGGTGATCGCGCAGCGCATGGATGGCGCGGCGGCGGATGTGCTCGCCCGCCCAGGCGCCGCCCAGGCGCTCGCATTCGATGCACAGATTTGCGATCTCGTCGAACGGGTCGACGGCGCGCAAGCCGGCATTGAACTCCAGGCAGTCGATGATGGTGACGGAATCGTCGAGCCAGATGTGCTCGGGCCGCAGGTCGCCGTGGCCGTCGACGATGGCGCGCGCGCGCACGCGGCCGGCGATCAATTCCGCGCGCGTCTTAAGAAAGCCGCGCTGCGCGCGGTCGATGCGCCGCACCAGCCCGGCCGGCAGGCCGAGGCGCGCATCGAGCAGCACGCGCTTGTTATAGGTGAGGCTGTCATGCCAGTTGCGCAGCAGCGTCGCTTGCGTCACGAAAACCGGGCGGGCGCGCCGGTAGAAGGCGACCAGCGTGGCGACCAGATGGTCGATCTGCGCCGTGCGAAGCTCGCCCGCCAGAATGGCGTGCTCGAGGGTATGGCTTTCGTCGAGGCGGCGCATGACGACCAGCCAGTCGACCGGCTCGCCCGGCCCGCCAATGGCGAGACCCTGCGGCGTGCGCGTGAGCGGCAGAACCGTTTCGTAGACCTGCGGCGCTAGCCGCCGGTTGAGCGCCAGTTCGGCGCGGCAGGCCGCTTCGCGCTTCGCCAGTGTCGAATAATCGAGATAGGGAAAGCGCACCGGCTTCTTCAGCTTGTAGACCTTGTCGCCGGCCAGGAAGACCCACGACATATGGGTCTCCTTGCGCTCGATAGGCGGTGCCGGATGCGGATAGGCGCCGGGCTTGCCGAGAAAGGCGACCTTGTCGGCGAGCGAAACCGGCGCGGCCGAAGCGGCGGGTTCTGCCTCTGACAATGCGGTCCTCGCCACGTCCGTCTCGCTGAAGTGATTCATCGGCCTTTATCGAGCCTAACGACATGGCGCCCGCCTCGGCCGAGGTCAAGCAAGCGGCGCCGGCTTGACTTGCTTGGAGCCGTCGGAAAAGTCGAATAAATACAACGGCCTTCGGGGGGTGCGGGGGCGCGCCAGCGGGTTCCGCGCTTCAAAAAGGCTTCGCTAGCCGGTTGTATGATGCGAATATCGAGACGTCGCCGCGCCTTCCGGCGGCCGCAATTTGATGGGGGTGCCGTGCATTTTTATCGTGTCGCCGGTCTCGGCGTGGCAAGCGAGATCGCGCTGCCGGGCGCCATCGCGGCCGCGCCGCCGGCGGCAGCCGAACCCGATATCGTGGTGCGGGCGGGCGCGGTGCCCGAGACCCTGCCGCAGGCCAGCGCGCGGGGCCTGACCTGGGAGATCGCCGGCGCGCGCTTTCTGTTCCGCGTCCCGGACGTGGCGCGCTTCCAGCTCAGTGGTGGACGCGAGATCGTGTTCGAAGCGGCCGCCGGCGTCGACGGCGCCGACATTTCGACGTTTCTGGTAGGCACGGTGCTCGGCATCCTGCTGCACCAGCGCGGACAGGTGGTGCTGCACGCCAGCGCGGTGCGCGTGAACGGCAAGGCGGTGCTGTTCTGCGGCGCCTCGGGCGCGGGAAAATCGACGCTCGCGGCGGCGCTGGCGCAGCGCGGCTTTCCGCTGGTGACCGACGATTTCTGCGCGGTCACGGCGAGCGACGCCGGCGCGGTTATGGTGCAGTCCGACGGCCGCAACCTCAAGCTTTGGGGGCAGGCGATCCAGAAGCTCGATCTCGCCGAGCGCCGCGGCGCGCAGGTGCGCAACCGCCTGGAGAAATTCTTTGTCGAGCCTGCCGCCGTGTTCAGCGAGCCGCTGCCGCTTGCCGCGGTCTACGCGTTGCGCGAAGCGCGGCCGCCGCACAGACCCGGCATCGAGCGGCCGAACGTGGTCGATGCCGCGTTGATCCTGCGGCGCAACGCCTACCGGCCGCAGCTTGTGAACCGCATGGGACAGAAGGCCGATTATTTCCGCGCCGCCACTGCGATCGCCAACAGCGCCGGCATCTTTCATCTCACCCGCGCGCTCAATTTCGACCGCATGCCGGAGGTGATCACGCAGCTCGAGCAGCATTGGATCGATGTCGGTCTGACGGAGCGCGCGGCATGACGCGCACGGTCTGGCTCGCCTCCTATCCGAAATCCGGCAATACCTGGATGCGGATGCTGATTGCCAACCTGTCGTCGAAGGACGCGCCGGCCGACATCAACGACCTGCCGGAGCGCGGCGGCATCGCCAGCGCGCGTGCGCCGTTCGATTATCTGACGCTGATCGATTCCGGCCTCCTGACGCATGACGAGATCGACGCCTTGCGCCCGCGCGTTTACGAGGAACTGGCGAACGACGCGCTGGACGATGAATATGACGCGCCGCCGGATGCACCGCCGGTGCGCTTCGTGAAGGCGCACGACGCCTATACGTTGACGCCCAAGGGTGAGCCTTTGTTGGCGGGCGCGCGTGGCGCCGGCGCGGCGATCGTCATCGCGCGCGATCCGCGCGACGTGGCGCCCTCGCTCGCCAATCACAATCACAGCAGTATGGATGACGCTATCGCCTTCATGGCCGATAAAGACGCCGGATTTTCCGTGCCAAAGAAAGGGCAGTCCTTGCAGTTCCGACAGAAACTGCTGGACTGGAGCGGCCACGTGGCAAGCTGGCTGGAGCAGGCGGATATTCCGATCCTGCTCGTGCGCTATGAGGACCTGCGGGCGGACACCGCCGCCGTGCTGCGCGGCGTGCTGGATTTCGCGCAGCGCCCGGCCAGCGAGGACGAAATCGCCCAAGCGGTGCGGTTTGCCGATTTTTCCGAGATGCAAAGTCAGGAGCGCGACAGGGGCTTTCGCGAGGCGCCGCGGCCCTGCGCCGGAGGCAACTTCTTCCGCCGCGGCGCGGCGGGCGGCTGGCGCGACGAGCTGAGCGCCGAGCAGGTGGCGCGCATCGAGGCCGTGCACGGGCCGATGATGCTGCGGTTGGGCTATGAGCTATCGAACGCGCCGGCTTTGGCGCAGTCTGCATAGGAGAAGCGGAATGGTGGTGCGCAAGCAGGGCGATTGGCTGGCCGCCAAAGTAGGCGACGAGCTGGTCATGATGAGCGCCGAGAAAGGCAATTATATCGGCCTCTCCGAGGTCGGCGCCCGCATCTGGGAACTGCTCGATACGCCGCAGGAGCTCGACGCGGTCTGCGCGCGATTGCAGGGCGAATACGACGTGCCGCCGGAGACCTGCCGCGCCGAAGTGGAAAGCTTCCTCAACGAACTGGTGCAGCATGGCGCTGTCGCGCTCGATCCGCCGCCCGCTGCGTAGGTTCGCGCAGGTCGGCCACGCCCGCCGCGCGCTGGTGGTGGAGGCGGTGGCTTGCCTGTTGCTCGCCCGGCTCGGCCTGATCTTCGTGCCATTTCCCAAGCTGGCGCGCCGGCTGGGCCACTTCGTACCGCCGAACGATCCGCGCGCCGCCGCCGCGCGCGAGCGGACGCCGCAGGCGGTGCTGGCGGAAGAGATCGGCTGGGCGGTGACGCGCGCCGCGCGCCACGTGCCGTTCAAGGCGGTCTGCCTGCCGCAGGCCATGGCCGCGCGCGTCATGCTCAAGCGGCGCGGCGTGGCGAGCGTGATGCATTTCGGTGCCGCGCGCGGGCAGGAGAAGCCGCTCGATGCCCATGCCTGGCTCGATGCCGCCGGCGTCGAGGTGACGGGCTATCCGGTGGCGAAGAATTTCGCGGAGATTGCCTGTTTCGTTTAGCGCTCAGTACCCCGCCGCGGTCGCGCCGCGGGTGCGGCGGTCGGCGGCGCCGACATAGCCGTCCTTTGTGACGAGAATAGAGTTGGCGTCGGTGTGTGGCGCGGTTGGCACGATCACATGGCCGCGGCGTTCAAGCGCTTCGAGCAATGCAGGGTCGAAGCCCGGCTCGACGAAGGTCTTGTCCGGCTCCCATTGATTATGCAGGCGCGGCGCGGAGACGGCGTCGCCGATCCCCATGTGGAAGTCGATCACGTTGGTGATCACCTGCAGCACCGCGCTGATGATGCGGCTGCCGCCGGGCGAGCCGGTGACGATCGCCGGCTTGCCGTCCTTCAGCACGATGGTCGGCGTCATCGAGGAGAGCGGCCGCTTGTTCGGTCCCGGCAGGTTGGCGTCGAAACCGACCAGCCCGTAGGCGTTCGACGCGCCCGGCTTGGCGGTGAAATCGTCGAGCTCGTTGTTGAGCAGCACGCCGGTGCCGGGCGCCACCAGGCCGAGGCCGTAGGCGAAGTTGAGGGTATAGGTGTTCGACACCGCATTGCCGGCGCGGTCGATGACGGAGAAATGCGTGGTGTTGCGGCCCTCGCTGTCGCCTGGCTTTCCGGGGCGGATTTGAGCGGCCGGCGTTGACTTCTCGCCGATGCCGGCGCGCCAGGCAGCGGCATATTTCTTCGACGTGAGGCGCGCGGTCGGCATCTGCACGAAATCCGGATCGCCGAGGAACACCGCGCGGTCGGCATAGGCGCGCTTCATCGCCTCGATCAGATAATGCAGTGACTGCGCATTGCGGCCGATCTTGGCAAGATCGTAGCCCTCCAGAATATTGAGCATCTCGATCAGGCAGATGCCGCCGGCGGAGGGCGGCGGCATGGAGACGATGTCGTAGCCGCGATAGCTGCCGCGCACCACCGGCCGCTCCACCGCTTTGTAAGCGGCGAGATCCCGCGCGGTCATGATGCCGCCGGCCTGCTGCACGGCGTCGGCGATCCGTTGCGCGACGCGGCCGCTATAGAAGGCGCGCGGGCCGCCGTCGGCGATCTTCTGCAAAGTGTCGGCGAGATCGAACTGCAGCAGCCGCTCGCCTTCTTTCAGCGGCTGGCCGCCGGGCACGAAGATCGCCGCCGAGGAAGGATAGCGCAACAGCCGCGCGGCGCCGGGCAGCGAGTCGGCGAGATCGCCCGCCACCGGAAAGCCGTTGCGCGCGAGATCGATGGCGGGCGCGATCAGCGCGGCCAGCGTGAACTTGCCGGAGCCGTATTTCTTCTCCGCCAGCGCGAGACCCGCCACGGTGCCGGGCACGCCGACGCTCAGGCCTGAATCTCGCGACTTCTCCGCATCGGCATTGCCGGCCGCATCGAGGAACAGGGTCTTGCTGGCGGCCGCCGGCGCGGTCTCGCGGTAATCGATGCTGGTGTCGCGGCCTTTGGCGAGGTGGATGACCATGAAGCCGCCGCCGCCGATATTGCCGGCGCGCGGATAGGTCACCGCCAGCGCGAAGCCGACCGCCACCGCGGCGTCCACTGCGTTGCCGCCGCGCTTGAGGATGTCGACGCCGATGCGCGCTGCGCGGCGCTCCTGCGCCACCACCATGCCGTTATGCGCGGCGAAGCTTTGCGCGGGCGCGATGGCCGGCGCCTGCGCCTGGGCGAGGGCGCCGAAGAGTAGTGCGAAAGTGAATGAGAAGATGCTGGCAGCGCGCTTCATAATTTCTCCGTCATGCCCGGCCTCGTGCCGGGCATCCACGCCTTTTGAGCGCCGCCAAACTTAAAAGCGTGGATGGCCGGGACAAGCCCGGCCATGACGGCGCGTGAGCAAATTTCAGCGCGCCTGCCCGTGATAAACCGTGTTCGGCCGCATGTCGGTGGCGCTCGCCACCCGGTTCGACATGTTGAAGAAGCCGACGACGCTTGCGATGTCCCAGATGTCGCGGTCGGTGAAGCCGGCGCGGCGCAGCCGCTCGCGGTCGAGTTCCTCCACGCTGCCGGGCTGTACCGTCAGCTTGACCGCGAAGTCGAGCATGGCGCGCTGGCGGCGGGTGAGACGCGCCACGCGGTAGTTCATCACGATCTGCTCGCCGAGCAGCGGGTTGCCGGAATATTGCCGGATCGCCGCCCCGTGCGCGGTCAGGCAGTAGTAGCAGCGGTTCTGCGACGACACCGCCACCGCGATCATCTCGCGCTCGAGCTTGGAGAGGCCGCTCTCGCCCAGCATCAGGTCGTTGTACATGCTGACAAAGGCTTCCAGCTTCGCCATGTCGAAGGCGTAGGCCACCAGCACGTTGGGCACGAAGCCGAGCCGGTCCTGGCATTTCTTGAAATAGGCGGCCATGCCGGGTGTCAGCTTGGCGCGTGGCAAGTTGAGCGCGATCACCGGTTGATCGTCGGCCGCGGCCGGCGCGACCTGCCTGAGCGCGACCGGCTTGGCCGGCGGCTTAGACGTCGCTTTGGCCGGGGGCGATTTGGCGGTTTCCCCTTTGACCGCGCGCAGCGCCGGCTTGCCCCGCGCGGGCGCCGGCTTGCCGGCAGCGTTCATCGACTTGTTGGCCTTGGCCATGTCCCGTCGCCCCTCGTCCCGTTCCTCGTCCACGCCCAGACTACAATGTTTGGGGCGGCCGCGATACGACCGCGACTTGCCGCTTTCGCCTTTTGTTTCATGGCCTTAAGCGGTCACGCGGGCGCCGCGCGGAGCGGTCGCAAAGCCGTCACCAAATCGTGGGTTGCTCTCGACGCGCCCGCGCGGAAGGTGAAAACTCGTTGCAGGGGCGCAACTGATTCTAAAAACGCGCGTCGAGGAAACCCCATGGCCGCCGAGCTTGCCGGCAGCGAGGAAGAGATCGCCGCCCGCGCGTGCCTGGCCGAGGCGGGCGCCGCGCTCGCCAAACGCCGCCCCGCCGTGCCGACGACATTCGTTACCCAGCTCTACGGCCGCGCCGTCCCCGAGGACGTCGTCCACTACGCCGCCGCCGATCTCGCGCAGCTCGCCGAGCGAGCCTGGGATTTCCTGCGCGTGCGCACGCCGGGCGTGCCGAAGATCCGCTGCGAGACCGTGAGCCTGCCGGGCGCCGATGGAGAGCGGTTCATCTCGGTGGTCGAGGTCGTCAACGACGACATGCCGTTCCTGGTCGACTCGGTGATGGGCGAGCTCGCCGACCGCAAGCTGTCGGTGCGACTGGTGGCGCATCCGGTGTTCGGCGTAGAACGCGACGGCGACAAATTGGTGGCGCTCGGCGCGCGAGACGCCCATCCGGCGCGCGAAAGCTTCATCCACATCCTTGTCGATCCGCTCGAAGAGGAAGCCTGCGCCGCGCTCGTGCGCGCGCTCGGCACCGTGCTGGCCGAGGTGTGGCTCGCCGTGCAGGACTGGCGGCCGATGCTCGAGCGCGTCAACGCCACGGTCGCCGAGCTCAAGACCAATCCGCCGCCGCTGCCGGTGGACGAGATCGCCGAGGCGATTCAGTTCCTGCAATGGCTTTTGGCCGACAACTTCACCTTCCTCGGCGTACGCGACTACAATCTCGACGGTAACACGCTCGAGCCAGATCACGACGGCGCGCTCGGCATCATGCGTTCGCGTGAATTGCGCGTGCTCAAGCGCGGCGACGAGCTGCTCGAGATCACGCCGGAAATCATGTCCTTCCTGCAAGAGCCGCGCCTGCTGATCATCGCCAAGGCCAATATCCACGCGCGCGTGCACCGGCGCGTCTATCTCGACTATATCGGCGTCAAGCGCTTCGACGCCGCCGGCAACCTCACCGGCGAATTCCGTATCGTCGGCCTGTTCACCTCGACCGCCTATACCCGCTCGGCGCACGGCATTCCCTATCTGCGCCGCAAGCTCGCGGCCATCGAGCGGCGCGCCGGCTTCGAGGCGAGCGGCCATTCCGGCAAAGCCCTGGCGAATGTGCTGGAACATTATCCGCGCGACGAGCTGTTCCAGGTCGACGAGGACACGCTCTATCGCTTCGTGATGACCATCTTGCAGCTCGACGAACGCCCGCGCGTGCGCGTGCTGGCGCGGATCGACCGCTTCGACCGCTTCGTCTCGGTGCTGGTCTACGTGCCGCGCGAGCGCTACGACAGCCAAATCCGCGCGAAAATCGGCGACTATCTCGCGCAGGCCTTCAACGGGCGGGTGTCGGCCTTCTATCCGTTCTTCCCGGAAGGCCCGATGGTGCGCGTGCACTTCATCATCGGCCGCTCCGGCGCGGCCACGCCGCCGGTCGATCAGGGCAAGCTCGAACGCGACGTCGCGGCCATCGTGCGCACCTGGAACGACGAGCTGGCCGAGGTGCTGGCGCAGGGGCACGCGCCGCACGAGGCGCACGCATTGTTTGAGCGCTACCGCGACGCCTTCTCGGCCGGTTTCCACGACGTCTATTCGCCGCAAAGCGCCGCCGCCGACATCCACGTGATCGAGGCGCTCGGCGAAGAGCGCCCGCTCGGCGTCGATTTCCATCACTTGCCTGAACGCGACAGCCATTCGGTCGGCCTCAAGGTGTGGACCTTCGCGCGTCCGTTGCCGCTGTCGGAGCGCGTGCCGGTGCTGGAGAACATGGGCTTCCAGGTGGACAACGAGCGCACCTACCGCATCGCGCCGGCCGGCGCCCAGCACACGCTGTGGCTGCATGACATGCGGCTCGATCGCCGGGATGGCGGCATCATCGATCTCGACCGCGACAAGGCGCGGCTGGAAGCCGCCTTCCTGATGGTGATGCGTGGGGCTGCCGAGAACGACGGCTACAACGCGCTGACTTTGGCGGGTGCGCTCGGCTGGCGCGATGTGGCGCTGATC
The DNA here is from genome assembly GCA_963819955.1 of uncultured Pseudomonadota bacterium. Classification (GTDB taxonomy): domain Bacteria; phylum Pseudomonadota; class Alphaproteobacteria; order Rhizobiales; family Xanthobacteraceae; genus Pseudolabrys. The sequence goes on from CAWFYB010000007.1 coordinate 334,647, forward strand.
CGCGCGCTGTCGCGCTTTTTGCGGCAGATCCGCGTGCCGTTCTCGCAGGACTACATGTGGGCAACGCTCGTCAAGCACGCCGGCGTCGCCGGCACGATCGTCGAGCTGTTCCATGCCCGCTTCGATCCGCGCGCCGAGGCCGCGGCGGGCCGTGCCGACAAGCAGGCGGCGCTCGCCGCCCGCATCGAAGAGGCGCTGCAGGCGGTCGAAAGCCTGGACGAGGACCGCATCCTGCGCCATTTCGTCAACGCGGAGCAGGCGGCGATCCGCAGCAATTTCTTCCAGACCGATGCGCAGGGCCAGCCCAAGCAAATCATTTCGATCAAGTTCGAGAGCGGCAAGCTCACCGGCATTCCGCTGCCGCACCCGCTCTACGAAATCTTCGTCTACTCGCCGCGCGTGGAAGGCGTGCATCTGCGCTTCGGCAAGGTGGCGCGCGGCGGCATCCGCTGGTCGGACCGGCCGCAGGACTTCCGCACCGAGGTCCTCGGCCTGGTGAAGGCGCAGCAGGTCAAGAACGCCTGCATCGTGCCGGTCGGCGCCAAGGGCGGCTTCGTGCCCAAGCAGATGCCGCGCGGCGCGTCGCGCGAGGTCATGCAGGCCGAGGGCGTCGCCACCTACAAACTGTTCATCTCCAGCCTGCTCGACATCACCGACAATATCGCGCCGGACGGCGCCATCATCCCGCCGCCCGACGTGGTGCGGCACGTGGGCGACGATCCTTATCTCGTCGTCGCCGCCGACAAGGGCACCGCCACCTTCTCCGACATCGCCAACGAGATCGCCATCGCGCACGATTTCTGGCTGGGCGACGCTTTTGCGTCAGGAGGCTCCGCCGGCTACGACCACAAGGCCATGGGCATCACCGCCCGCGGCGCCTGGGAATCGGTCAAGCGCCACTTCCGCGAGATGGACGTCAACATCCACGTGACGCCGTTCAGCGCGGTCGGCGTCGGCGACATGTCGGGCGACGTGTTCGGCAACGGCATGTTGCGCGAGAATACCACCAGGCTGGTGGCGGCTTTCGATCACCGCGACATTTTCATCGATCCCGATCCCGACCCGAAAGCGAGCTTCGCCGAGCGCGAGCGGCTGTTCAAACTGCCGCGCTCGAGCTGGCAGGACTACGACAAGAAGCTGATCTCCAAGGGCGGCGGCGTCTACCCGCGTTCCTCGAAGGCGATCGCCCTGTCGGCGGAAGCGCAGGCGCTGCTCGGCCTAAAGGCCAGCGTCACGCCGCAGGAGCTGATGAAGGCGATCCTGAAGGCGCCGGTCGATCTGTTGTTCTTCGGCGGCATCGGCACCTATGTGCGCGCGGGAAGCGAAAGCGACGAAGCGGCCGGCGACCGCGCCAACGATACCATCCGCGTCACCGGCGCCGACCTGCGTTGCAAGGTGATCGGCGAGGGCGCCAATCTCGGCATGACCCAGCGCGGCCGCATCGAGGCGGCGCTGGCCGGCATCCGGCTCAACACCGACGCCATCGACAATTCGGCCGGCGTCAACACGTCCGACGTCGAGGTCAATATCAAGATCGCGCTTTCCGGCCCGGTGCGCGCCGGCGCGCTGACGCTCGAAGCGCGCAACGCGCTGCTGGCCGAGATGACCGACGAGGTCGCGCGCCTGGTCTTGCGCAACAATTACCAGCAGACGCTGGCGCTGTCGCTGGCGCAGCGCCGCGGGCTGGAGGATCTCGGCTTCCAGCAGCGCCTGATGCAGATCCTGGAACAACGCGGCGAGCTCGACCGCGCGGTGGAGTACCTGCCCGACCAGATGGCGCTCGACGAGCGGCGCAAGCGCGGCGAGCCGCTGACCCGGCCGGAGATCGCCGTGCTGCTGGCCTATGCCAAGCTGTCGCTCTACACCGAATTGCTCGACGGCTCGGTGCCGGACGATCCTTACCTCGGGCGCGAGCTCAACCGCTATTTCCCCAAGGAGATGAGCGAGCGTTTCCCCGACGCGCTGCAATCGCACCGGCTGCGCCGCGAGATCATCGCCACGCAACTCACCAATTCCATGATCAACCGCGGCGGCGCCACGCTGATCGTGCGCATCGCCGACCAGACCGGCGCGGCCGCCTCCTCCATCGCCGCCGCTTTCGCCACCGTGCGCAACAGCTACGGCATGGTGGAGCTCAACGGCGAGATCGACGCGCTCGACAACAAGGTGGCGGGCGACGTGCAGCTCGGCGCTCTACGCCGCGGTGCGCGACCTGCTGCTCGACCGGCTGGTCTGGTTCCTGCGCTATGTCGATTTCAAGCAGGGGCTGGAACGAATCGTCGCGCATTACCGCGAGGGCATCGCGCAGGTGCAGGCCGCGCTCGATACCGCGCTGCCCAAGCAGGCAGCCGCGGCGTGCGAGGCGCGGGTCGCCGCGCTCATGAACGCCGCCGTGCCGGACGCGCTCGCCCGCCGCATCGGCAGCCTGTCCGTGCTGAAGGCCGCGCCCGACATCGTCTGGGTGGCCGACCGCGCCAAGAAATCGGTGGGCGAGGTGGCGGCGACCTATTTCGCCACCGAAGCCTTCTTCCAGCTCGACCGCGTCGCCGGCGCGGTGCCCAATATCGTGGTGGCCGACTATTTCGACCGGCTGGCGCTCGACCGCGCGCTCGATTCGATCGGCGACGCCGAGCGCCGGCTGACCGCCGCCATGGTCGGCAACGGCCAAGGAAAGGATGGCCGGCGCCGGCGCGGTGGAGGAATGGGTCAAGCCGCGCCAGGCTCGAGGTCGAGCGCATCCGCTCGGCGATCCACGAGATCGCCGGCTCCGGGCTCACGCTGTCGAAGCTGTCGGTGGCGGCGAGTTTGCTGGGGGATTTGGCGAGGCAGTAGTTTCTGTCATTCCGAGGCGCGCACGAAGTGCGCGAGCCCGGAATCCAGGGGCCGCACGTCGTGTCGCTCTGAATTCCGGGTCTGGCGCCATAGCGCGTCGAAGACGGCGTAAACGCGCTCAGGGCGCCGTCCCGGAATGACTAGTGCCTGAAATGCCGCACGCCGGTGAACACCATCGCCACGTCGTGCTCGTCGGCAGCCTTGATCACCTCGTCGTCGCGCACCGACCCGCCGGGCTGGATCACCGCGGTGGCGCCGGCTTCGATGGTGGCCAACAGCCCGTCGGCGAACGGGAAGAAGGCATCGGAGGCCACCACCGAGCCCTTGGTCAGCGGCTCCTTCAGCTTCATCGCTTCGCGCCGCGTCCAGCGCCTTGCGCGCCGCGATGCGCGCGGAATCGACCCGGCTCATCTGCCCGGCGCCGATGCCGACGGTGGCGCCGTCCTTGGCATAGACGATGGTGTTCGACTTTACGTGCTTGGCGACGCGGAAGGCGAACGCTAAGTCGTTGAGCTCCTTCTCGGTCGGCGCGCGCTTGGTAACGACTTTAAGCTGCATCTCGTCGACCACCGCGTTGTCGCGCGACTGCACCAGGAGCCCGCCCGCCACCGACTTCACGGTCAGCCCCTTGGCGCGCGGGTCGGGCAGGCCGCCGGCCAGCAGCAGGCGCAGGTTCTTCTTGGCGCCGACGATCTTGATCGCTTCTTCGTCGGCCTCCGGCGCGATGATCACCTCGGTGAAGATCTCGGTGATCGCCTTGGCGGCTTCCGCGTCCAGTCTGCCGTTGAGCGCGACGATGCCGCCGAAGGCCGAGACCGGATCGCAGGCCAGCGCTTTCTTGTAGGCGTCCAGCAGGCTCGTCGCCTTCCGCCACGCCGCACGGATTGGCGTGCTTGACGATCACGCAGGCCGGACCTTTACGCGGATCGAACTCGGCCACGCATTCGTAGGCCGCATCCGTGTCGTTGATGTTGTTGTAGGAGAGTTCCTTGCCCTGCAATTGCCGCGCCGTGGCGACGCCGAAGCGCTCGCCCGGCGCCCGATAGAAAGCCGCGCTCTGGTGCGGGTTTTCGCCGTAGCGCAGCGCCTGGATCAGCCGGCCGCCGAAGGCGCGGTAGTCGGGCGCCTCGTCGTGCAGCGTGTCGGCGAACCAGTTGGAGATGGCGGCGTCGTAAGCCGCGGTGCGGGCATAAGCTTTCGCCGCCAACGCCTGCCGCAGCTCGAGCGTGGTCATGCCTGCGTGATGCGCCAGCTCCGCCAGCACCTTCGCGTAATCGCTCGGCTCCACCACCACGGCGACGTCGGCGTGGTTCTTGGCGGCGGCGCGGATCATGGCCGGCCCGCCGATGTCGATGTTCTCGATGCAGTCGTCGTAACCGGCGCCTTTCGCCACTGTCGCCTCGAACGGATAGAGGTTCACCACCAGGAGATCGATCGGCTTGATGCCGTGCTGCTCCATGGCGGCGGCGTGCTCCTGGTTCGCGCGGATCGCCAGCAATCCGCCATGCACCTTCGGGTGCAGCGTCTTGACCCGGCCGTCCATCATTTCCGGGAAGCCGGTCAATTCGGCGACGTCGATCACCGGCAGGCCGGCGTCCTTGATCGCCTTGGCTGTGCCGCCGGTGGAGACCAGCTCGACGCCGTAGCCGACGAGCGCGCGGGCGAAGTCGATGAGCCCGGCCTTGTCGGACACCGACAGCAGGGCGCGGGTGATGCGGCGGGGGCGGCTGGTCATGCGGAACGGCTAGCACAGGAGCAGGGCGAAAGTGTATGCGGCGGGATGGCAACAGCTCTGCGCATCCACAGCCATCGCTCACAACGGCAATTCCGGCTCCTCCGCCCGGTCGGGCCGCATGCCGATGGGCGCCGGCGGCGGCGTGTGGCGCAGGCTCCAGCGCACGGTGGCCTGCTGGCGGGCGTGGCCGTAGATGACGATCTGCACGGTGCGGCGCGGCCCGTCGGTGCCGGCCAGGTAGACGCTCTCCTCGATCTCCACCGTCTCGCCATAGGTGCTGAACGACCACAGTTCCTTGTCCGGCAGCAGCAATATGACGCCGTGGCCTTCCGACAGGCGGTTGGCTTTGACCGACGGATGCAGGTGGAAGCGGATGGCGTATTCGTCGCCGGCATTGAGCGGAAATTCGCGCCCGTCGGCCGGGGTGAAGCTGTCCTCGCCGTCGAGCGCGCGCCCGTCCGGGCTCAGCTGGATGGCACGGTGGTGGATCACGCCGAAATCGGGCGCATAGCCGTCATGCGAGGCGCGTAAGTGCACGCCGTCCGGCCGCTCGTTTCGCTCGACGGTCACGTTGTGCGGACCGCTGACGATGGGGATGCCGCCGAGCAGCTTGCGCAGGCTCGATTCGAAGAAGCGGCAGCAGGACTGGTCGTTGAAGGTGACGGTCGAATGCGCGGCGGTCGCGCGCGCCACCTGCCGCCAGTTTTCCTTGTTGACCGCCGGCAGGCCGCAATTGATCACCAGCCTATTCGCCTTCCACGACAATTCGAACGCCAGGCAGCCGGCATGCGCCTCCTGGCTGACCGCGATCGGCGGCGGCCGCCCCGTGTCCATCAGCAGCGCGCTCTGGCCGGCGTCGATACGCTGATAGCCGGAATGCGGCGCGTTCGACACCGGCGTGCCGCGCGCGTCGTCATAGGCGAGCACGGTGGCGAGCAGATCGACCGGCGTCGGCCCCATGCCGTTGAACTGCGCGAAATTGCCGTCGGCGTGGCGGAAGAAGCGCAGCATCGGCATCATGCGGTCGATGGCGTTGTTGAGCGCCGCCGGCGGCTGCAGATGCCGCGCCGAGAACAGCTGGCGCAGCGGCAACAGGTCGACCAGCAATTCGATCAGCACGCCGGGATTGCGGCTGATATGGCCGCCATCCGGCAGGATCTGCCGGCGCAATTCCTCGATCAGCCGGCGCGCATTGCCGCGCAACTGGTTGGACTGGCCCTGCAGGCAGAGCGTCGCGTAGTTGAGGGCGATCAGCGCCTGCAGCCGCGGCAGTCCATCGCGCGTCTGCTTGAGCGAACGGCGCAGATAGCGCACCTGACGCGATAGGCTGCGGATGTAGCGGCGATAGAAGCGCGCGTCGGCATCCTGCAGCACGAAGGGCGACTGGCTGAGCCAGCAGATGATGCGCCGCGACAGGATGTCGTGCCGCCAGCCGAGCGGGTGCCAGGAGCCCTGCAAATTGATCCATTCGTCGATCAGCGAGCGGGCATTGGCGCGGGTGATGGCGGAATCGGCGGCGCGCAGATGGCGCAGCCAGGCGAAGGAGAGCAGGATCACCGCCCATTCGTCGGACGGCGGCGTCATCTCGAAGGGCGATCGGCGGTCGCAGATCACCACCTTGCCGGCGAAGGCAAAGCGCCCGGCATAGATCTCGGCGGCGCGGGTGGCGTCGGCGGTGCGCAGGTCCTGCGGCGCGATCACCAGCCGGTCGGTGGCGGCGGAGCTGGAGCGCCAGCGCAACAGCGGATGGGCGTGGATGCGGCCTTGCAGACTGCGGAACGCGCGGCGCCCGATCAGCAAAGTGAGCCTGGCCCGCTCCGCGACGGTGACCCGCATCATGAAGCTGCCCGTCCCCTCGGCGCGGCCCTAACCCCGCGCATTGGCCCACGATAGCGAAGGGCCGGGTCAGGGCCAATATGCCTTTCCGGTCCGTGGATTAGGCCTGTTCTCCCTCCCCGACGCTTCGCGGGGGGAGGGTTTCAGCAAGCAGCAGCGCTCGGTTCACTCGGCTTTGCGCACCAGCCGTGCCGCATAAAACCCGTCAAGCCCGCCCCAGCGCGGATCGGGGTCGGGCAGATGCAGCGGCAGCGTGCGCAGGTCGCCGGCCGGGGTGACGAATTCGCCGTGACCGCATACCTCTTCCGCGCTGACCGGCCGGCGGGCAACGCGGCTGTCGCGCGCCAGCAGCGCCTCGATCTGCCGCTCGCCTTCCTCCGGCTCCAGCGAGCACACGCAATAAACCAGCACGCCGCCCGGCTTCGTCAGTTCTACCGCGCGGTCAAGCAGACGCGGCTGCAAACCGGCAAGCGTTGCGATATCGGCCTCGGTCTTGAGCCAGGGCACGTCGGGATGGCGGCGGATGGTGCCGGTCGAGGAGCAGGGCGCGTCGAGCAGCACGGCGTCGAACGGTTCGGCCTGCCATTCCGCCACGTCGGCCGTGACCATATCGGCCTGCAACCCGAGTCGGGCGAAGTTCTCGCCGACGCGCGCCAGCCGGGTCGGCGAGCGGTCGACCGCCGTGACCTGGGCGCCCGCCAAGCTGAGCTGCGCGGTCTTGCCGCCGGGCGCCGCGCACAGATCGGCGACGCGCAAAGACCGCACGTCGCCGAACAGGCGCGCGGGCAAGGAAGCTGCGGCGTCCTGCACCCACCAGGCGCCTTCGTGGAAACCGGGCAGCAGCGCGATCGCGCCCTGCGCCAGCGTGCGCACCGTGCCGGTCGGCAGCACCCGCCCGTGCAGATGCTCGGCCCAGCCTTCGGCGTCGGCTTTGACGGTGAGATCGAGCGCCGGCTCGTGGCCGTTGGCGGCGGCGACGGCGGCGGCGGCGGCGGCACCATAGGCCTTGCTCCAGCGCTCGAGCAGCCAGGCCGGCGTATCGCGCGCCGGATCCTCGGCCGGCGCCGCGGCGCGGTTCTGCGCCACCCGCCGCAGCACGGCGTTGACCAGGCCGGCATAGCGCGCGGCGCGCCGGTCGGCCTGCGCCAGCCGCACCGAGAGATCGACCGCCGCGTGGTCGGGCACGTCGAGCCAGAGGATCTGCACCGCGCCGATGAGCAGGATGGTCTCGGCACGCGGCGCGTCGGCCGGGAAGCCCTTGTCGAGAAAACCGCCGAGCAGATGGCGCAAGGTGCCGAGCCGCCGCAGCACGGTGGCGGTGAGCCGGCGCATCAGCGCGCGGTCGCGCTCGGGCAGCGCCGCCAGGCCCGGATGGGCGCCCTTGCCGGAAAGCTGCTCGTCGAGCGCGATGCGCCGCCGCAGCACGCCGTCGAGAATGTCGGCGGCGATCCGGCGGGCGGCGAGGCCGGGGACTTCGGGCTGGGGGGAGCTGCGCGGGCGCGCCATGATTTCGATTTTTGCCAATAATTGTGTCCCTGTCGCGAAGCGGAGCGGGAAAAACGCCGTCAATTCACAGGCTTTAGCCGGAGGGTCGGGCGGGGGCTTTAGGTTGCGGAAATTACTTAAATCTACCGCAGATTGCACTTGCGCGAATCGTCGATTGGATTTATCCCGATGGTGCGGGCTAGGACGATGCTCCTTGCGCTGAAATCCTTTGTCGCTCCCCGGCGCGGCGGCGCGCTCGTGCTGGCGGCGGCCTGCTTCGCTGCCGGGCTGACCGCCGGGGCCTTGCTCGGGCCGGTCGCCGCCGGCCGCGCTATCGAGGCGCCGGCGCCCTTGGCCGCGCCTGTTGCGCCGCCGCTGCGCGGCGGCCATCCGGCGGAGGTGCTGCGGGTGATCGACGGCGACACTTTCGTCGCCCGCGTGCATGTCTGGCCGGGCATGGACATTACCACCAAAGTGCGGCTGCGCGGCATCGACGCGCCGGAGCTGCGCGCACGCTGCGCCGACGAGCGCGAGCGGGCGCTGGCCGCGCGCGACGGCTTGGCGAAAATCTTGCGCGAAGGTTCGCTCGGCGTCTCGCGCGTCGGCCAGGACAAATATGGCGGCCGCGTCGATGCCGACGTATCGACCGCCGCCACGCCCGACGTTTCGGCGGCGCTGCTCGCGCGCGGGCTGGCGCGCCGCTATTTCGGCGGCAGGCGCGGCAGCTGGTGCGGGTGAAATTCTACTCCAGCACGATCACGCGCGTGCCGACATGGGCGCGCCGGTACAAATCCATGATGTCGGAATTGTACATGCGGATGCAGCCGTGCGAGACGAACTTGCCGACCGAGCCTGGATTATTGGTGCCGTGGATGCCGTAATTGCCGCGGTCGAGGCCGAGCACGGCGGCGCCCATCGGATTGCGTGGGCTACCGCCGGGAATGACGGGCGCGTGGCGCCTGATACTGGGCGGCGCACGCCAGGCCGGCTGCAACAACTTTAACGCCACCGCGGCCTGCCCATGCCAGGCCATGCCGGCCTTGCCGACGCCGACTGGATAGCGAATGGCGCGGCCGCGGCCGAGCACGTAAAAAAGCTCGCGCCGATGCGTCACGATCACGATGCTGCCGCGGCGATAGCCCGCGGGGAACGGCACCATCTCGCCGGCCAATACCGGCAGCGAAAGCGCCAGCAGCAAAGCGCCGGCGACGAGCCCGCTCAACCAATTCCGCCGCGTGAACATCATTGCTGGACGATCACCGGCGTGCCGACCGCGACCAGCTCGAAAAGCTTGCTGATGTCGCGGTTGTACATGCGGATGCAGCCGTGCGAGACGAAGCGGCCGATGGAGGCCGGATTGTTGGTGCCGTGGATGGCGTAATCGGTGCCGCGCAGGGTAAGCGCGGCCACGCCCATCGGGTTGTGCGGGCTGCCGGCAGGAATGACCGGGCCGAGCACGCCGTGATTGATGGCGCGCGGCGCGCGCCAGGCCGGGGCGACGAATTTACCGGCGACGCGGGTGGCGCCGGCCCACTGCATGCCGGCGCGGCCGACGCCGATGGGAAAGCGCAGCGCGCGCCCGCCGCGCAGCACGTAATAAAGCCGCCGCTCCTTGGTCTTCACCACGATGGTGCCGGGCGCGTAGCCTTCGAAACGCACGACCGAACGGATCGCCGCCTGGCTCGCCGCCGCCGCCAGCAGCGCGAGCGCCGTCACGATCGCCAGGAAAATAGCCGCCCGCCGCACAATCAACGCCATGACGCCCGCCCGTCCTTGATCCCGGCCGCGATATTAATGCGGGCGCAGCGGGCCTCGGGCGAAAGCTCGCAGTTAACGTAAATGGAAAATGGGGGCGGGCGTTAACCGTGCGCATTCCACTGTCGTCCCCGCGCAGGCGGGGACTCAGTAAACGCCGACGCTGCCGTAATTACTGGATCGCCCGCCTTCGCGGGCGATGACAGTTTGAGTACGCGGGGCTGCCGATCGTGCAGCCTCACGCCCCCGCCTTGGCTGCCCGTTTGTTCTGCCGGTTGTCGACCAGATCGTCGACCACCGCCGGATCGGCGAGCGTCGAGGTGTCGCCCAGATTGCCGAACTCGTCCTCGGCGATCTTGCGGAGAATACGGCGCATGATTTTGCCCGAGCGCGTCTTCGGCAGGCCGGGCGCGAACTGGATCAGGTCGGGCGAGGCGATCGGGCCGATCTCCTTACGCACCCATTGCACCAGCTCCTTGCGCAATTCCTCGCTCGGCTTCTCGCCGGACATCAGCGTCACGTAAGCGTAGATGCCCTGGCCCTTGATGTCGTGCGGATAGCCCACCACGGCCGCCTCCGACACTTTCGGATGCGCAACGAGAGCACTCTCCACCTCGGCAGTGCCGAGGCGGTGGCCGGCGACGTTGATCACGTCGTCGACGCGGCCGGTGATCCAGTAGAAGCCGTCGGCGTCGCGCCGGCAGCCGTCGCCGGTGAAGTACTTGCCGGGATAGGTCTTGAAGTAGGTGTCGATAAAGCGCTGATGGTCGCCATAGACCGTGCGCATCTGCCCCGGCCAGGAGTCGGCGATGCACAGATTGCCGCTGGTGGCGCCGTCCTGCACGCGGCCCTCGGCGTCGACGATCTCCGGCTGCACGCCGAAGAACGGCCGCGTCGCCGAGCCCGGCTTCAGCTTGGTGGCGCCCGGCAGCGGCGTGATCAGAATTCCGCCGGTCTCGGTCTGCCACCAGGTGTCGACGATCGGGCAGCGGTCCTCGCCCACCACGTGGTAGTACCACTCCCAGGCTTCCGGATTGATCGGCTCGCCCACGGTGCCGAGCAGGCGCAGCGACTTGCGCGAGGTCTTTTTCACCGGTGCGTCGCCGCCCTGCATCAGCGCGCGGATCGCGGTCGGCGCGGTGTAGATGATGTTGACCTTATGCTTGTCGCACACTTCCCAGAAGCGCGAGGTGGTCGGATAGTTCGGCACGCCCTCGAACATCAGGCTGACGGCGCCGTTACTGAGCGGGCCGTAGACGATGTAGCTGTGGCCGGTGACCCAGCCGACGTCGGCGGTGCACCAGTACACGTCGCCGTCGTGATAATCGAACACGTATTGGTGCGTGATCGAGGTGTAGACCATGTAGCCGCCGGTGGTGTGCAGCACGCCCTTCGGCTTGCCGGTCGAGCCCGAGGTATAAAGAATGAACAGCGGGTCCTCCGCGCTCATCTCCTCGCACGGGCAGTCGGCCGCCACGGTCTTGGCGATCTCGTCGTAGTAGACGTCGCGGCCGTCCTTCATGGTGACGTCGCCGCCGGTGCGGCGCACGACGATGACGGTCTTCACCCCGCCGGCGCGCTCGCAGGCGGCGTCGGTGTTGTCCTTGAGCGGAATCTTGCGGCCGCCGCGGATGCCCTCGTCGGCGGTGACGATGCAGGTGGAGGTGCAGTCGGTAATGCGGCCGGCGAGCGAGTCGGGCGAGAAGCCGCCGAACACCACCGAATGGATGGCGCCGATGCGCGCGCAGGCCAGCATGGCGATGGCCGCCTCCAGGATCATCGGCATGTAGATGGTGACGCGGTCGCCCTTCTTGACGCCGCGCGCTTTCAGCACATTGGCGAAGCGGCAAACCTCGGCGTGCAGCTCTTTATAAGTGAGCTTCTTGTCGTTCTTGGGGTCGTCGCCTTCCCACAACAGCGCGGTCTGGTCGCCGCGGTCGCCGAGATGGCGGTCGACGCAGTTGTAGCAGGCGTTGAGCGTGCCATCCTCGAACCATTTGATCGAGACATTATGCGGATCGTAGGAGGTGTTCTTGACCTTGCTGAACGGCTTGATCCAGTCGATGCGCTTCGCCTCATCGCCCCAGAACCCATTGGGATCCTTGACGGAACGGGCATAGAGCTCCTGGTATTTGGCGTCGTCGGCGAAGGCGCGCTTCTTCCATTCGGCCGGCACGTCATAAATCTTCTCGGACATTGCAATCCTCCCCTGTCCCGCGGCTGTGCCCGCAGGCCTTTTTCGAACGGCTTTGGCCCATTATGCGCCGGGGCTGAAGGGCCGGACAAGGCGCGCAATGCCCCACTTTTGGCGGGGGCGTGCCCCGGATGCGCCGCAGCGCACCGCAAGTCGGATGTTTCCGACTTGCGGCACCTATTTATGCGCCGCAAGTCGCGTAAACGCGACTTGCGGTGTGGTGCGGCCCTGATCCGGGGCCGTTTCAGGCGCGTAATTCGCGACGGTCCCGGGTCTGCAGCGCAACACTTCGTGCTGCGCTGCGCCCGGGACTCGCAACCATCACACGCCCCACGCCCCGATGATGGCGCCCATCAGCAGCATGGCGCCGAGCCAGTGGGCGCCGTCGATCAGGATCAGCACGTGCCGGCGCAGGCCGAACATGTTGTTGACCGCGAGCGTGGTGATGACGAAGCCGAACCAGAGGAAGAAAGCGGCGATCAGCCCGTCCTTCAGCGTCAGCGCGCCGAGATGGCCGAGCACGCCGGCCAGCATCCAGGCGATGATCAGGTCGGCGGCGAAGGAGACGATCAGCGGCCACATCGCCGTGCCATTGCCGTGGTGGGCGCGGACCTGCTCGGAGGTGAAGCCGTGCGCCGCCATCCATGGCTTCGCCAGCAGGCGATGCCAGATGCCGCCGAAGATCCAGGCGACCGACGCGGCCACCAGCACGGCGATGTAGTTGATGCCGGCGAAACTCATGGCGCTTGCCCTCCCTCTTCATGCCCGCGCTTGTCGCGGGCATCCACGCCTTGCTGACTCTACTATGAAAAGGTGTGGATGGCCTGGACGAGTTTACACCCGGGCCGGCCAAAGGCCGGACCCGGTTGCCCGGCCATGACGGGTCAAGTCTTCAGCCCACCCATCTTACACACCGTCTTCCATTCCTCGGCCGTTACCGGCTGCACCGACAGCCGCGTGTTGTTGATCAAGATCATGTGCTTGAGCTTGGGCTCTTGCTTCACGTCTTCGATCGACACCGGCTTGGGCAGCGGCTCGACCGTCTTCACGTCCACCACCACCCAGGGCTCGCCCGGCTTGGCGGTCGGGTCGGGATAGGCCTCGCGGATCACCTCGACCACGCCGACCATCTCCTTGCCGATATTGGAATGGTAGAAGAAGGCGCGGTCGCCCTTTTTCATCTTAATCAGGTTGAGCTTGGCCTGATGGTTGCGCACGCCGCTCCAGGCCTCGCCCTTGGCGCCCTTGGCCATCTGCTGGGCCCACGACCAGCTGTCGGGCTCGGATTTCATCAGCCAATAATGCATCTCAGACTTCCGATTTCAAAGGACGCGTGAGCAGCGACTCGATCGCCTGATCGACGCTCAGCTTTCCCGCCAGCACAGCGGCGACCGCGGCGGCGATCGGCATCTCGACGTTTTGCGCTTGCGCCATCTCCAGCAGCACCGGCGCGGTGAAGGCGCCTTCCGCCAGCTTGCCGTGCGCGCCGGCGTCGGGCGCCTCGCCCTTGCCGAGCGCGATGCCGAACGAGAAATTGCGCGACTGCGGCGTCGAGCAGGTCAAAATGAGATCGCCGAGGCCCGACAGGCCCATCATGGTCTCAGGCCTTGCGCCGCAGGCGCGGCCGAAGCGCGTCAGCTCGGCAAAGCCGCGCGTGGTGAGCGCGGCGGCGGCGCTGGCGCCTAGCCCGCGGCCGGCGACGATGCCGGCGGCGATGGCGTAGACGTTCTTGGTGGCGCCGCCCAATTCGACGCCGCGCACGTCGGTCGTGTGATAGAGCCGGAAAGCGGTCGAGGCGATGGCGTGCGCCAGATCGCGTGCGATCGTCTCGTCCGCCGCCGCTATTGTCACCGCGGTCGGCAGCCCGCGCGCCACGTCGGCGGCAAAGCTCGGGCCGGAAAGGATCGCCGGCACCGCGGCGCTCGCGCATTCCGCGATGATCTCGCTCATGAACTTGTGGGTGCCGTGCTCGATGCCCTTGGCGCAGGCGATCAGCGGTGTGTGCGCTTTGAGCGCCGGCGCCAGCTGCGTGACCACCGCGCGCAGCACCTGCGCCGGCACCACCAGCAGCATGGCGTCGCTTGCAGCCGTTTCGGCGAGATCGCGCGTGAGCTTGATCGTGTCGTCGAGCTTGACGCCGGGCAGGTAGCGGCTCTCGCGTTTCGTGGCGAGGCTGTCGGCATTGGCGGCATCGTGCTCCCACAGCGTGACCGCGCGGCCGACGCGTGCGCAGGAGAGCGCCAGCGCCGTTCCCCAGGCGCCGCCGCCGAGCACCGCGATGCGTTGGATTGTCATGCTGCTTGCTCCTCCCTCCCCCGCTTGCGGGGGAGGGATGGGGAGGGGGCATTGGCTGAAAAAAATTCCCCCTCCCGCCCGCCTTCGCCAAGGCTTCGGCGGGCGACCTCCCCCGCAAGCGGGGGAGGTGAAGCGTGCTTGTGGCGCGGCTGAAATCATACAGGCAACATTCACTTATACGCCGCTGTGCGCCGGCGCGCGCCTTCCGCGGCGGCGATCTCGTCGAGCGGCCAGCGCGCGCGCGGCGCCACGTCGAGCGAATCCGCGAGACCCAAAGCCAGCCGCTCGGCGCCCGCCCAGGCAATCATGGCGCCGTTGTCGGTGCAAAGTTCGAGCGGCGGCGCCACCAGCACGGTGCCCTGCTCGAACGCCAGCCGGTGCAGCACCTTGCGGATCGCCTGGTTGGCGGCGACGCCGCCGGCGGCGACCAGCGCGGTGGGCGCGCCATATTGCGCGCGGAAGAGGCGCAAGCCCGCACGCAGGCGGTCGAACACCACGTCCACCACCGCCTGCTGAAACGAGGCGCAGAGATCGGCGACGTCTTGGTCGGAGAGCGGCGCGATCTTCTCGGCCTCCAGCCGCAGCGCGGTCTTCAAGCCCGAGAGCGAGAAGTCGGCGTCCTTGCGGTGCTGCATCGGCCGCGGCAGCGCGAAGCGTTGCGGGTCGCCGCGCGTTGCTTCCTGCTCCACCTGCGGGCCGCCGGGATAGCCGAGGCCGAGCAGCTTGGCGGTCTTGTCGAAGGCCTCGCCGATGGCGTCGTCATGCGTGGTGCCGATGCGCACATAGTCGCCGACGCCGCGCACGGCGACGATCTGCGTATGGCCGCCGGACGCGAGGAACAGGCAATAGGAAAACGGCGTGTTGTCGGTCAGCCGCGCGGTGAGCGCGTGCGCTTCCAGATGGTTGACCGCGACCAGCGGCTTGTTCTCGACCAGTGCGATCGCCTTGGCAGTGGTGAGCCCGACGATCACGCCGCCGATCAGCCCGGGGCCGGCGGCGGCGGCGACGCCGTCGAGCGCGCCGTAATCGCAGCCGGCTTCCTGCATGGCGCGCGCGATGACGAGATCGAGCGCCTCGACATGGGCGCGCGCGGCGATCTCCGGCACCACACCGCCGAAGGCCGCGTGCTCGTTCACCTGGCTGAGCACCACATTGGAGAGGATCTTGCCGCGGCCGTCTGCGTAACGCTCCACCACCGCCGCCGCGGTTTCGTCGCAGGTGGTCTCGATGCCGAGGACGATCATGTGCCTCTCACATGCCTGTCATTCCGGGGCGCGAGCCATCAGCGCGTTTACGCGCGTCTTTGACGCGCTATGGCGAGCGAACCCGGAATCCAGAGCAACAAATGCGGAATTTTTGGCTCTGGATTCCGGGCCCGGCGCTGGCGCGCCGTCCCGGAATGACAAGTAAGCAACTCTCCCCTTTCCGGGAAGGGTGAACTAAAAGGTGCCCTAGCATCGAGAGGTCATATGGCGCAATCCACCGCCCTTTTGCGTATCGGCACGCGCGGCAGCCCGCTGGCGCTGGTGCAGGCGCGCACCGTACGGGCGCGGCTGGCGGCTGCGTTAGGCGCCAAGGAGGATGACATCGAGTTGGCGATCATCCGCACCAGTGGCGACACCATCCAGGACCGGCCGCTCAGCGAGGAGGGCGGCAAGGGCCTGTTCACCAAGGAGATTGAGGAGGCGCTGCTCGCAGGCAAAGTCGATCTCGCGGTGCATTCGACCAAGGACATGCCGACCTTCTCGCAACCCGGCTTGATGCTGGCGGCGTGTCTGGAGCGCGAGGACCCGCGCGACGTGTTCATCTCGAACAAGTCCAAATCGCTGCAGGAGCTGCCGCAGGGCGCCACCCTCGGCACCGCCTCGCTGCGCCGCCAGGCGATCGCCAAGCGGCTGCGTCCCGATCTCAAAATCACGCCGCTGCGCGGCAACGTCGAGACTCGGCTGCGCAAGCTCGACGAAGGCCAGGTCGACGCCACGCTGCTCGCGCTCGCCGGCCTGAAGCGGCTCGGCCTGACGCAGCACGCCACCAGGATCATGGAGGTGCACGAGTTCCTGCCGGCGGTCGGACAGGGCGCCATCGGCATCGAGACGCGTGAGGACGACGAGCGCGTGCTGGAAATTCTGGCGCGCATCGACCACGCCGACACCTCGACCGCGGTCGCTTGCGAGCGCGCTTTCCTGGCCGAGCTCGACGGCTCCTGCAGGACGCCGATCGGCGGCCATGCCGACGTCTCGGGCGAGACCATCCATTTCCGCGGGCTGCTCGCGCATCCCGACGGCGAGCCTTCCTGCGAATTCCGCTCGAGCGGCCCGCGCGCCGACGCCGCCGAGCTCGGCCGCGAGGCCGGGCGCCAAATCAAGCGCGACGCGCCGCCCGGTCTGCTAGGCTAGCTCCATGCGCGTCGTCGTCACCCGCCCGCAGCCGCAAGGCGCCCGCACCGCCGCGGTGCTGGCCGCGCGCGGCCACGACGTGTGGGAACTGCCGCTGATGACGATCGAGCCGATCGCGGCCGATCTCTCCGGCGGCTGGGGCGGTGTGGTGATCACCAGCGCCAACGCGCCCGCGGCCATCGTCGGCAATCCGGCGCGCGATGCGCTCGGTCAATTGCCGTTCTATGCGGTCGGCCGCCGCAGCGCCGACGCCGCGCAAGAGGCGGGCTTCGCCGGCGTCAACTCGGCCGGCGGCGACGTGCGCGATCTCGTTCACCTTTTGCGCGAACGCCACGCCGATGCCAAGGCGCCCTTGCTCTATCTCGCCGGCGAGGACCGCGCCGCCGATCTGGTCGGCGAACTGGTCGCGCACGGCATCGCCGCCGAGATGCGCGTGGTCTACCGCGCGGTCAGGCAACCTTTTCCCGACGAGCTGGTGGCGGCGCTGCAAGCCGGCGGCGACGTGCAGGCGGTGCTGCATTTCTCCAAGCGCAGCGCCGAGAACTATGTCGCCGGCGCGCAAGCGGCCGGCGTCAGCGGGCCCGCCATGGCCGTGCGGCATTATTGCCTGTCGGAGCAGGTGGCCGCGCCGCTGCGGGCAGCCGGCGCCAAGCGTGTTACGGTGGCGCCGCGCCCGGAAGAGGCGGCGCTGATTGAACTTCTGCCACTATCGCCGGGTTAACGTGGCGCCCTAGCGCCGATTGCGTTATTTCGGGGCGGCGGGGCCTGGGCGAATCGCGAGGCGAGCATGACTGACAAGCGCAAAGCGCCGGACGCGCCCGAAGGGAGGCGCAAGCGCGCCGCGCCCACCATCGACCTCACCGCCACCGAGGTACCGCCGCAGGAAGATGCCGCGCCGGCCGAGCCGGCGCAGGCCGAGCAGGCTGGGCACGAGGAGCCGCCGGCTGCCGTGCAAGAGCCGGCACACGAGCCGCCGCCCGAGCCGGCGCATCGCGCCTTCGGCGGTATTGCCAGCATCGTCGCCGGCTTCGCTGGCGCTATCGTCGCGATCGCTTTGCTGGCGGCGCTGTGGGCGGCCGGCGTGCTGCCCGTCGCCTCGAACGGCAAGGATCAAAGCGCCGAGATCGCGGCGCTGCAAAGCCAAGTGCAAGCGCTGCAGAGCCGCCCGGCCGCGCCCGCCGCCGACAACAAGGCGGTCGATGCATTGCGCCAGACCGTGCGCAAGCTCGAGAGCGACATCACCAAGCTGCCGCGCGGCGACGCCACCATGGCGGCGCGGCTGAAAGCCATCGACAATGCCATGAACGCGCTCAGCGTCAGCATCGGTTTGCTCACCAAGCGCGGCGACGACATCGCCGCCAAGGCCGAACAGGCGCAGCAGAGCGCCGCCAAGGCGGAGAAGGCCGTCGCCGATCTGCACGACAGCGTGCAGAACGCAGCCAAAGCGGCGACTGCCGCGGTCGAGCCCGGCGCGCTCGACGCCTTGCAGAAGCAGGTGGCGGCGCTCGGGCAATCGCTGAAGACGACGCGCGACGAGATCGCCAAGCAGCTTGCTAACGCCTCGGCCACCGACAAGCCGGCGCGGCTCGCCTTGAGCGCGGTGGCCTTGCGCGCGGCGGTCGCCGGCGGCAAACCTTATCCAAGCCGAGCTCGCGCAAGCCAAATCGCTCGGCGCCGACGCCAAGGTGCTGGCGCCGCTCGCGCCATTCGCTTCCGGCGGCCTGCCGAGCAGGGCTTTACTCGCGCACGAATTGCGCGCGCTGATGCCGGCCATGCTGAAAGCCTCCGGCGCGCACAAGCCGCCGGCCGACTTCCTCGAGCGCCTGCAGGCCAATGCCAGCAAGATCGTGCGCATCAGCCCGGTCAATGCGCCGAAGGGGGACACGTCCGCCGACCTGCTGGCGCGCCTGGAAATCGACGCCGCGCATGACAATATCGATCGGCGCGCTCGCCGATCTCGACAAGCTGCCGCCGCCCGCGCGCGCGCCGGCGCAATCTTGGATCGCCAAGGCCAAAGCGCGTCAGCAGGCGCTCGCCGCCGCCCGCAACTTCGCCGCGTCCACGGCGCGCGCGCTCGGCCAGACCGGAAAGTAACGGCATGATCCGGCTCGTCCTGTTCCTGCTCTCGCTCGCAGTCATCGCCGGTGGCTTTGCCTGGATGGCCGATCGCCCGGGCGAGATCGCCATCACCTGGCTCGGCTTGCGCATCGAAACCTCGATGATGGTGGCGGTGCTGGCCGTGCTGGCGGCGATCATCGTTATCTTGCTGTTGTGGTCGATCCTGCGCGGCATTCTGCGCTCGCCCGAGCAGGTTTCGCTGTTCTTCCGCCACCGCCGCGCGGTCAAGGGCTATCTCGCGCTCTCGCGCGGACTGATCGCCATCGGCGCCGGCGATCTCAAGCTCGCGCGCCGCTCGGCCGACGAGGCGGCGCGGCTTTCGCCCGGCGATCCGCTCACGCTGCTGCTCACCGCGCAATCGGCGCAGATGGCCGGCGACCGCGCCGCCGCCGAGCGCGCCTTCCGCGAAATGACCAAGCGCGACGAGACCAAGCTGCTCGGTCTGCGCGGGCTTTATATCGAGGCGCAGCGCCGCAACGACCATCACGCCGCGCGCCTGGTGGCGGAGCAAGCCGCCAAGGCGGCGCCCGTGCCCGCCTGGGCGGGCCAGGCGGTGCTCGACGACCGCTGCGCCGCCGCCGACTGGCAAGGCGCGCTCGCCGCGCTCGAGCACATGCGCGGTGCGCTCGACAAACCCGACTACCGCCGCAAGCGCGCCGTGCTGTTGACCGCGCGCGCGCAGGCGCTCGACGAGATCGACCGCGACGCTTCGCGCGCGGCGATCATGGAGGCGGTCAAGCTGGCGCCCGACTTGGTGCCGGCGGCGGCGCTTGCCGGCAAGCGGCTGGCGGAATCGAACGAGCTGCGCAAGGCGGCGAAAATCCTGACGGCGGCCTGGAAGATCAATCCGCATCCCGACATCGCCGAGGCCTACGCCAACTTGCGCTTCGGCAACTCGGCGCGCGAGCGGCTGGCGCGCATGCAGCGGCTCGCCGCCAAGCTGCCGGGCCAGCGCGAGGGCGCGCTTGCCGTTGGGCGCGCCGCGCTCGATGCGCGCGCCTTCCAGACCGCGCGCGACGCGCTGGCGCCTTACGTCTCGGCGCCGACCCGCCGCGTGGCCGAGCTGATGGCCGAGATCGAGGAAGCCGAGCACGGCGACACCGGCCGCGTGCGCGAATGGATGGCCAGAGCCATGCGTGCCTCCGGCGATCCGGTGTGGACCGCCGACGGCGTGGTGTCGGACCGCTGGCTGCCGGTGACGCCGAACGGCCGGCTCGACGGCTTTCAGTGGAAGCTGCCGCTGGCCGAGCTCGGCGTCAGCCGGCCGGTGATCGAGGTGGCGCCGCCGTCCGCCGAGCCGGCCACGCCACCGGCCGAGGCCAAGATGATCGAGGCCAAGCCGGAACCGGCGCCGCCCAGAGCTGCCGAACCGGCGGAAAAGCCGGCCGCCCAACCCGCCGCCAAACCCGCCGCCAAGCCCGACACCAAGTCGAAAGCGGCCGAGCCGGTGATCCCGCTGGTGCATGCGCCCGACGACCCCGGTCCGGAGTCGGGCCTCGACGGCGATCCGGTGCCGGAAACCTCCGCGCCGCCCGCCGGCGACACCTGGCAGCGGATCCGGGGGCTGTTCCGCTAATATGCCGTCATGCGCGGGCTTGACCCGCGCATCCATACATTCTTCGCAAAAAGACGATGGATTGCCGGGTCTCGCCGCTGCGCGGCGGCCCGGCAATGACGGCCTTCTTGCCATCCGGAGCGCGCGCCTCTATCAGGGGCGCATATTCAGCCG
Organism: uncultured Pseudomonadota bacterium; assembly: GCA_963819955.1. Lineage (GTDB taxonomy): Bacteria > Pseudomonadota > Alphaproteobacteria > Rhizobiales > Xanthobacteraceae > Pseudolabrys. Next base: position 355,022 of record CAWFYB010000007.1, read on the forward strand.
GCGTAGCTCAGCGGTAGAGCATCCGCTTCGTAAGCGGGTGGTCGGGGGTTCAAATCCCTCCGCCGGCACCAGCCTTCGCTCGCTTCGCGAGCTACGGCTTGGCAAGCCCCTCATAGCTATTGCGCGAAGCGGGCGAAGGCTGTCGCGCCGAAGCTCCGAAGGAGCGTCGGCGGACGATACGCCGCACAGGTTCCGCCCATCACAATAGCGATTGAATTACGCGCGCGAATCGTGATTCTCGCGCCTGTGGATACTTCTAAGCTTATGCACCGCCGAGCCTATTGCTGTCATGATCCACAGGCCCAGTTAGGTGTAGAGTCGCCAGCGTCAGCTCGAAACCCGCACCTACGTGAAACAGCCAATGGCCAAACCCACCGTCATCCTCGTCGGCGCGGACAAAGGCGGAGTCGGCAAGACCACCGTCGCCCGTACGCTGCTCGACTATTTCGCCGCGCATCAGACGCCGGTACGCGCCTTCGACACCGAATCCCCGCGCGGCACGCTCAAGCGCTTCCACCCGGAAGTCACCGAGGTGGTGGATGTCAGCGCGGTCGCCGACCAGATGAAGATCTTCGACACGCTCGGCAGCGCGGACGCCCGCGTCACCGTCATCGACGTGCGCGCCGGCCTGCTGTCGGCGACGCTGCAGGTGCTGCGCGACATCGGCTTCATCGAATCGGCGCGCAAGGGGCAGATCACCTTCGCGGTGTTCCACATTCTCGGCCCCACGATCGCTTCGCTCAACGAGATCGCCGAGACCGCGCAGTCGGTCGGCGAGGCCAGCTATTTCCTGGTGAAGAACCGCATCAACGACACCACTTTCTTCGAGTGGGATCCCGCCACCTACAACGCGTACTTCAAGCAGATCAAAGGCGCCGCCGAGATCGGCATCCCCAGGCTCAACGAGATGGCCTGCGAGCAGGTGGAGGTGGCGAGCCAGCCCTTCGTGTCGTTCATCGCCAACAAGAACGCCAAGGGCGAGCCGGCCAACTATTCGTTCGTGCTGCGCGGCTATGTGCGGCACTGGTTCGGCAATGTCTGGGGCGAATACGACCGGGTCAAGCTGATCGACCTCGCCGCGCCCAAGGTGGAACCCGTCCGCCAGCAGGCCGCGGGTTGATTCCTTGGTCATTCCGGGGCGCGCACGAAGTGCGCGAACTCGAAATCCAGGGCCACACGATCAGTGCTTGTGGCCCCTGGATTCCGGGTCCGCTCGCGGAGTTTATCATCGGGCCGCGCTTCGCGCGGACCCGTTGGCTCGCGTCCCGGAATGACATCGAGAACAAGCCGGTCTAGCATCACGCGCGCGGCCGGCGGTGAACCAATGCCCTTCCGCAATTCCGTCAGCATCGTTGCTTCCCCGCGCGCGCGCGTCGGCAAGACGCTGCTGGCGCGGCTGCTTCTCGATTTCCACGCCCGCGAAGGCCGCGCGGTCGAAGGCTTCGACCTCAATTCCGGCGGCGGCACGCTGGCGCAATTCGCGCCCGACGTCACCACGGTTTCGGGAATCGCCGACGTCAAAGGGCAGATGGCGCTGTTCGACCGGCTGATCGCCGAGGACGAGACCTACAAGATCGTCGACCTCGGCCATGAATCCTTCGAAGCCTTCTTCGCCCTGGCGCAGAAGATCGGCTTCGTCGAGGAGGCGCACCGCCGCGCCATCGCGCCCGCCATCTTTTACGTGATCACGCCCGACTTGACCGCGGTCGAGGCCTTCCGGGCTTTAAGCCGGCATTTTCCGCAGGCGCAGCTTTCGCCGGTGCACAACGAGATTTTCGGGCCGGCGCCGCACAGCGGCAAATACGCGCTGACCGGCGCAACGCTTGCGCGGCTGCCGGCGCTGGCGCCGGCTTTGCGCAAATATATCGAGACGCAGCCGTTCGATTTCGCCGACGCTTCGGCCCTGCCGCCGGAGGCGCAGGAGGAGTTGCAGCATTGGCTGCGCCGGGTCCACCGCGAGTTCCGCGAGCTCGATCTGCGCATCCTGCTCGCCGACCTGCAATCTTCCATCCGGCTCGAGTCGTAGCGCATGCCTGCGCCGCCGCCGCTCCTGCTGTCGCGCCGTTTCGCGCCGCTGTTCGCCTGCCAGTTCTTCGCCGCCTTCAACGACAATTTCCTCAAAACCGCGCTGGTGTTCCTCATTTTGTTCCGCGCCGGCGGCGCCAGCACGGGCGCGCTGGTCACGCTGGCAAGCGCGGTGTTCATCGCGCCGTTCTTCTTTCTCTCCGGGCTCGGCGGCCAGCTTGCCGACCGCCACGACAAGGCGCGCGTGGCGCAATGGGTGAAATTCGTCGAAATGTTCGTCGCGGGGCTGTCGGTGCTCGGCTATATGCGGCAGTCGCTGCCGCTGTTGTTTGCCGCGCTGTTCGGCTTCGGCGCGCTGGCCGCGCTGTTCGGGCCGATCAAATACGGCATCCTGCCCGATCACTTGCGGCGCGAGCAGCTCCCCACCGGCAACGCGCTGATCGAAGGCGCGACCTTCATCGCCATTCTACTCGGAACCATCGTGGGCGGGCTCGCCTCGCGCGACGGCGGCGATGCCGGCGCTCTTCGGCGCGCTGGTGATGGGCTTTGCGTTTCTCTGCTGGCTGTCGGCGCTCGCGATCCCGCCGAGCGGGCAGGGCGCGCCCGGCCTGCAGGTCACCGCCAATATCGCCGCTTCCACCGCCGCCATGCTACGCCACCTGCGCGCCGACAAAAGGCTGTGGTGGGGCGCCATGGTGTCGAGCTGGTTCTGGGTCACCGGCATCGTGGTGCTGGCGCTGCTGCCGACGCTGATCAAGGTCTTGATCGGCGGCGACGAGGACACCGTCACCGCCTATCTCGCGCTGTTCTCCGTCGCGGTCGGCGTCGGCTCCGCTCTCGCCGCGGCGATCGCGCGCGGGCGCATCGTGCTGATGACGACGGTCGTCGGCGGCGTGCTGATCGCGGCATCCGCGCTCGATCTCGGTGTGGCGACGCTTGGCGCGACGGCGGCGGCGACGCCGCAAGGCCCGGGCATAGTGTTTTCCAGCGCGCTCGGCTTACGCGTCGCAGCCGATCTCGCCGGCATCGCCGCCGGCGGCGGGCTGTTCATCGTGCCGGCCTTCGCCGCCGTGCAGGCCTGGGCCGGCGCCGCCTATCGCGCGCGCACCGTGGCCGCGGTCAACGTGTTGAATGCCGCCTTCATGACGGCGGCGACTATCGTGGTGGCGGTGCTGCAGCACTTCGGCGTGACGGTGCCGCTGCTGTTCATCGGCGTGGGGGTTGCGACGCTGTTGGTTGCCGCGGCGATCTGGAAGACGATGCCGAAGACGTAGCTACTTCCGCATCGCCAGCACGCGATCGACCATCTCCCCCGCCACGCCGAGATAATTCGCCGGGTCCACCAGCTCTTCAAGCGTCTTCCTGTCGGCGTATTTCTTGATCTCCGTCGTTCTCGTCCAACAGGTCGATCAACGGCCGGCCGGTCTTCACCACTTCGCGGCAGATGTCGTAGACCACGTCGTGCGCATAATTGCGGCCCATCTTGTCGCCCAGCCCCATCATCACCGCTTCCGACATGATCAGACCCTTGGTGAGGTCGAGATTGTCGCGCATCTTCTTCTCGTTGACTTGCAGGCCTTCGACCAGAAAGCGCGTCTGCGCCAGCGCCCCCGCCGACAGCATGAAGATTTCCGGCAGCGCGATCCATTCGATCTCCCACGGGCCCGTGGAGCGCTCGTGGTCCTCGACCATCGCCTCCAGCAGCGCGGCGACGAGCTGTTTCACCATCGCGGTCTGCGCGGTGATGTAGACACTCGAGATCGGGTTGCGCTTCTGCGGCATGGTCGACGACGAGCCGCGGCCCTCGTGGAACGGCTCGTAGACTTCCTCCACCTCGGTCTGCATCAGCAGCTTCACGTCGAAAGCGATCTTGCCGCACGAGCCGGTGACCAGCCCGAGGAAGCAGCCGACCTCGGCCACGCAATCGCGCACCGTGTGCCAGGAAATCGCCGGCTGGCCGAGCTTGAGCTCCTGCATCAGCGCGTCTTGCACCTGCAAGCCGTGCTTGCCGAGCGAGGACAGCGTGCCGGCGGCGCCACCGAACTCGCCCACCAGCACGCGCGGCTTGAGCTCGGCCAGGCGCTGCTTGTGCCGCTCGAAGCCCGCCAGCAGCGTCGCCATCTTGTAGCCGAAGGTGATCGGCACCGCCTGCTGCAGGTTCGAGCGTCCCGCCATCGGCGTGTCGCGATATTTCTTCGCTAAGCTTGCCAGCGCATCGCAGATGGCGTCGATGTCCTTTTCGATCAAGCGCCAGCGCCTCGCGCATCTGCAGCACCGTCGCCGTGTCGGTGATATCCTGCGTGGTGGCGCCCCAATGCGACCATTCGCCGAGCTTGTCCTTGCACAGCTTCACGAGCTGCTGCACCACCGGCAGCACCGGATAGCCGATGCGCTCGGTCGCCTCCTTCAGCTTGGCCATGTCGATCAGCTTGGCGTCGCAATGCTTGACGATTTCCTCCGCGGCTTCCTGCGGGATGATCTTCAGCCGGCCTTGCGCCTTCGCCAGCGCCGCCTCGAAGTCGAGATATTTCTGCACGCGGTTTTCGTCCGACCACACGCCGCGCATGGCCGGCGTGGTGAAAATATCGCGGAACACCGCGGAATCGAGGATGGTTGAGGGCATCGCGCGCTCCTGGTCTGGCGGGCGGACATTAGCGGGTTGTGTGGGGCGATCAACTCAGCGCGCAAGCAGCTTCTATCGGCCTCATGCTGAGGAGCCGCCAAAGGCGGCGTCTCGAAGCATGGGCCGCCCCATCCTTCGAGACGCGTCGCGTTCCGCGACGCTCCTCAGGATGAGGCGGATAGAGGCCCTACCTCAACCGCTCCGCCATCCAATCCGCGCTCTGCGAGCGCCAGCGGTAGGCGCGGTTGGTGGCGATGTGGTTACCGTCCTCGATCATCATCAGCGTCGCCGGGCCCTTGACCTCGCGTGCCAGCCGCTCGGCGTCGGCCGCCGGCACGATGCGGTCGAGCCGCCCGTTCACGATGAAGATGGGGCAGGTGATGTTCTGCACGATGCCTTCGAGCGTGAGCGTCACCGCGTTGGCGCGCGCCTCGTCCTGCGTCGCGCAATGGCTGCGCACGCGGAAGGCCTCGCGCGTCAAGTCCGGGATGGTGTCCCAGCTGGCGCCGAAATTGAACGGCCCGCCCAGCGCGATGCAGGCCTTGATGCGCTTGTCGAACGCCGCCGCGCGCGGCGCGTAATAGCCGCCCAGGCTGACGCCCCACATGCCGACGCGCATCGAGTCGAGATCGCGCCGCGTCGCCACGTAGTCGAGCACCGCCTTGACCGGCACTTCGTAGTCGCCGCGGATGGCGAAGTCGTATTGCGCCTCGCCCTGGCCCGGCCCGTCGAAGATGAGCGTCGCCATGCCGCGCGCCAGGAACGGCGCCTCGTAGGCGTCACCTTCCTCCTTGGTCGAGTCCAAGCCCACGGCCATCACCACCACCGGCGGCTTGTCGTAGCCCAACGGCTTGCGCAGGATGCCGGCCAGCATCTTGCCCTCGTAAGGGATCTGCACGCGCTCGCCCGGCGGCTTCAGATGCGGCAGCGCCGCCCGCCGGCATTCCACCGCCTTCATATGCGCGGCCCTCATTTGCGGCTGATCGTGCACGAACAGGAAGGCGGCGAAATGGTAGTAGACGCCGGCGCGCTGCAGACATTCGCCGGCGGTCAGAAAATGGCCGCGCGCCAGCGCCTCGCGGCCGAGCGCCTCGTGATGCGCCGCGCGCGCTGACCACGCAGCGCACCAGCCGTCGTAGCTCGCGAGCGAACCCGTCACTTCCTCGAAATCGGTCAGCACCACGCCGTTGGCAACGAAGCGCGGGCCCCAATGGGCGATCGCGGCCGTGAGCCGGGGGTCGGTTGCCATGGATATTTCCATTGCGATCAGCGTTCCAACTGGAATTCGGCTTCGCGCGCCTCCCGCATCAGCGTCGACCACACCCGCTCGCGCAATTCGGCGAAGCGCTGATCGCGCAAGGTCGCGCGCGTGCGCGGATGCGGCAGGTCGATCTTGATGGTCTCGTGGATGCTCGACGGCCTGCCCTTGAGCACGATCACCCGGTGGCCGAGCAGCACCGCCTCCTCGATCGAATGGGTGACGAAGATCATGGCGGTCGGCCGCTCCTCCCAGATACGCAGCAATTCGAACTGCAATATCTCGCGTGTCTGCGCGTCGACCGCGGCGAACGGCTCGTCCATCAGCAGCACGCCCGGCTCCACCGCCAGCGCGCGCGCCAGCCCGCAGCGCTGCTGCATGCCGCCCGACATCTGATAGGGGAACGCGCTTTCGAAGCCGGTCAAGCCCACCATCTTGATGAATTCCGGCACCTTGCGCTCGACCTCGGCCTTCGGCGCGCCGGCCATGCGCAAGCCGTAGGCGACGTTCTCGTACACCGTTTTCCACGGGAACAGCCCGAAGTGCTGGAACACCATGGCGACGCCGGCGGTCGGCTCGCTGACGCGTTCGTTGCCGACCCAGATCTCGCCGGCATCGTGCGGCAGCAGCCCGTCGATGCAGCGCAGAAGCGTGGTCTTGCCGCAGCCGGACGGCCCGACAATGGCGAGGATCTCGCGCTCGCCCACTTCGAAATCGATGGCGCTGAACACTTCGAGGTTGCCGTAGCGCTTGGCGAGGCCTCTGACGCGAATGCGCGCTTCACCCCTGGCCGGCGCGGCGGCGGAACGGGCGGCGCTCTGCTGTTGCGCGCTCATCGAAGCGTCCGTTCGGCAAGGTGAATGCAAGGTTTCGACATCGCGCGGCTCTCCCTGAGGGTCTTTTGCTTGTTGGCCGGCATGTTGCCGCATGCGCGGGCGCGGGGCAACGGCACGCTAACCTTGCCGGAACCTTGCCGCCGGCAAGCCGCGCCAGTGCGCGGCGCTAGTCGCTTACGCAAAAGCCTTGATTTACGGGCGCCGCGCGTGGCTTAAGCGAACGGTTAGGCTGAATGGAGTGTTACGCAGCGCGCGCGCATACCGACCGTTAGCGCTAACCGCGGCAAGGTTACTCGAATCTTCATCGCTTCGGATACCGATCGTAAACAATAGCAATTCAGCGGCTCTTCAGCATAGGTCCAAGTGCGCGCGCGCCGTTAGTAATTGAATACCCGCCGCCGCCTACTGTCTCGCACAAGAAAGCAAACGAACTTCGGTTTTGCGTCAAACGGGACAGACCGCCGTGCGTGCCAGTACCTTCGTCATGATCGGCTTTGCCGTCGTCTTCGGCTTGCTCGCCGTGTTCATCGCCCAAGTCTGGCTCAACAACCAGGCCAATATGCGGGCGAAGAACATGGAGCGGGGGCAGAAGCCGGTTCCCACGCACACCATCGTCGTGGCGGCGAAGCCCTTGCGTTTCGGCACCGTGCTCAATGCTTCGCAGCTCAAGGAAATGCCGTGGGCGGCCGCATCGCTGCCGCCCGGCGCCTTTCAGAAAATCCATGACATGCTGTCGGGCGGCCGCCGCGTCGTGCTGACCGCAATCGAAGCCGGCGAGCCGGTGCTCGCGCTCAAGATCACCGGCCCCGGCCAGCGCGCCACTTTGTCGGCGCTCGTGCACAAGGGCATGAAGGCGGTCACCATCCGCGTCAACGACGTCGAAGGCGTCGGCGGCTTCGTGCTGCCGGGCGATCACGTCGACGTCGTGCTGACGCGGCAGCTCGCCAAGGGCTCCGCCACCACGCAGGTCGTGTTGCAGGACGCGCGCGTGCTGGCAGTCGATCAGATCGCCGACGAGCGCGCCGTCAAGGCGACGGTGGCGAAATCGGTCACGCTCGAAGTCAACACGGTCGAGGCGCAGAAGCTCTGGCTCGCCGCCTCGGTCGGCAATCTTTCGCTCTTGCTGCGCAAGGCCGGCGAAACCGCCGAGGCGCACACGCGCAAGGTCACGCTCGACGATCTGGGCAGCGACGCCCCGGTCGCCAACGACAAGGTGCCGACCACGACGGTGACCGTCATCCGTCCGAAGTCGAAGCAGGATTACACCGTCCCGGTCGAGGGTAAGGGCAATGGGGCCTTGGCCGAGGCGGAAATGCGGAGAGTCGCCCGTTGAACGCGGGCGTTCTTGGTTCATCAGGGGTGGGGAGTGTGTCGTGAATAACAACGAAAACGAATATGCCGCCGGCTTTGCGTGGCGGCGCCCGGACGGGAGCCACCGCGCCGGCGGCTGGCTGCGCGATCTCGCGATCTCCTTGGCCGCCGCGCTGGTTGCGGCCATGCTCGGCTTCGTCGCCGACGCGCGCGCCACCGATCGCGTCGTCCAGATCGGCGGCAGTCACCGCACCGCCATGGTCACCGTCACCATCGGCAAGTCGCAGGACGTGCGCACCGACAACAGCTTCGTCAACGTCACGGTCGGCGATCCCGACGTCGCCGACGTCAACCCGCTGACCGACCACACGCTGTCGATCCTCGGCAAGAAGATCGGCACCACCCGCGTGACGGTCTACGGCGACAACAAGCAGATGGTCGGCATTTTCGACATCGAAGTGTCCTACGATCTCACCCGGTTGACCAACGAGCTCAAGCGCCGCTTCCCGGGCTCGCGCCTGCAGGCGGCTTCCGTCAACGGCCGCATCATGCTGTCCGGCGAGGTGGCCGACGCCGCCACGCTCGACAAGGCGGTGACCATCGCGCGCCAGTTCGGCCCCGAGATCATCAACTCGGTCTCGGTTGCCTCGCCGCAGCAGGTGCTGCTGGAGGTGCGCTTCATCGAGGTCGCGCGTAACGCCGGCCGCGAGCTGGGCGTGCAGTGGAACCATTTCGGACAGAACACCCTGCTCAATATCGGCGACGCCACGCCGGCCGGCGGCCTGCCGATCACGCCCGCCGGCGCCAGCAACTTCAAGAATCCGGGCGTCAACTCCGGCGGCGCCAACGGCGCCGACGTGCTGCGCTCGGCCGCGGTCGCCGCCGGCGTAATGTCGGGTGCCGCGCCCTTCGGCTTCATGATCGCCCACATGGTGGCGAACGGCTTCTCCGCCGACGCGCTGATCAACGCCCTCGAGCAGAAAGGCGTGGCGCGCAGCCTGGCCGAGCCCAATCTGGTCGCGCTGTCGGGCGACACCGCGAGCTTCCTGGCCGGCGGCGAGTACCCGATCCCGGTGGCCGGCAGCTACGGCCAGGTCACCGTCGACTACAAGAAATACGGCGTCGGTCTCGCCTTCACCCCGACCGTGCTCGGCCACGGGCTGATCAACTTGAAGATCGAGCCGGAAGTCTCCCAGATCGACCCGACGCACACCGTCGCGGTTGCCAACGGCATCGCGGTGCCGGCGCTGATCGTGCGGCGTGCCTCTACCACCGTCGAGCTGCGCGACGGCCAGAGCTTCGTGATCGGCGGCCTGTTGCAGTCGACCGGCCAGCACACCATCGACCAGTTGCCCTGGCTCGGCAGCATCCCGGTGCTGGGCACGCTGTTCTCGTCCAAGTCGTATCAGAAGCAAGAGACCGATCTCGCCATCATCGTCACGCCGCATCTGGTGCGGCCGGCGCGGCCCGGCGATCCGATCAAGACCCCGCTCGACAAGACGCTGCCGCCCAACGATGTCGACTTCTTCCTGCTCGGCAAGACCGAAGTCTCGCGGGCTACGGCGCGCCAGCTCACGCCCGTCACCGCGCGCATCGACGCTTTCGACGGCAAGCCGTTCACCGGGCACATGCTCGACATGCCGAGGAGGGTCTCCGATGCGTCCGTCCAGTAAGCTTATGCGCACGCTCGCGCTCGCGCTCTTGCTGAGCGCGCTGACCGGTTGCTCGGAATATCTCGACCGCCGCGAATCCATCGCGCTCGGCGCCGGCGACGCGGTTGCCACCGACGCCATGACCGAGATGGTCGATCCCTGGCCGCGCGTCGCCGCCCAGCGCAATATCGGCTTCGACGGCCAGCGCATGGAAAGCGCGGTGCGGCGCTACCAGACCAACCGCACCTATCCGCCGAGCAACAGCGGCACCTCCACCAGCTACGCGGCCGCGCCGCCGGCCGCCAATGCGGCGCCGGTCGGCCCGACCGTGACGCAGCCGGCCGCGCCGACCAAATAAGCGGAGACAACGGGGAAGACATGCGCCTAGGCCGCGATTCCGGTTCCAAGCAGACCCGCGTGGTGGTGCTCACCGCCGACGCCGCATTCGACGCCTCGGTGCGCGCCACTTTCGGCGCCTCGAAGGCGATCGATCTCGCCATGGTTTCCGGCACCATCGCCGGCGAGGGCGATGCATTGGCGGTCGGCGACGCCACCGTGGTGGTGGTCGATCTCGATGCCAGCCGCGCCGACGAGATGGCGGCGCTTGCCCGCCTGATGGCGCGCGTCGGCGCCTGGCCGCCGGTGATCGCGGTGACGCAGAGCTTCGACGCCGGCCTTGCCCGCACGCTGCTGCAGATGCGGGTCGCCGACTTCCTGGTGAAGCCGGTCGAGCCGGTCGACCTGGTGCGCGCCTGCGCGCGCGTCGCCCAAAGCCCGGCCGGCGCCGAGCAGCAGAAAGAGGCGCAGATCTACACCTTCCTGCCGGCCGTCGGCGGCGCCGGCGTCACCACGCTGGCGGTGCAGACCGCGCTCATCCTGCTCAACAGCGGCGGCCCGCGCGCCAAGCCCGCCACCTGCCTGGTCGATCTCGACTTCCAGCACGGCACGGTGGCCGACTATCTCGATCTCGAGCCGCGCCTCAATCTGGCGGAAGTCGAGCCGCGCCCGGACCGGCTCGACCGGCAATTGCTCGAAGTCATGCTGTCCTATCACGCCTCGGGTCTCGCGGTGGTGGCGGCGCCCAACCGCCCGGCCGAGATGCGCTCCTTCGATCCCGACGTGGTGACGCGCCTGCTCGATCTGGTGTCGAGCAATTTCGAATATGTCGTGTTCGACATGCCGCGCACCTGGTTCTCCTGGACCGACAGCGTGCTGCTCGGCTCCAACAAGCTGTTCGTGGTGAGCGAAACCACCGTGCCCGGACTGCGCCTCGGCAAGCAATTGGTGGCCGCGATCAAGGAGCGCTTGGGCGAGGGGCCGAACCCGCAGGTCATCGTCAACCGCTTCCAGCAGAGCATGTTCGGCTCGGGGCTCCGGCTCGGCGACCTGCAGCAGGTGCTGGGCGAGGCCTTCACCGCCGTCATCCCCAACGATTACGCGCTGGTGCGCGAGGCGATCGACCGCGGCGTGCCGCTCGACGAGGTCAAGCCCGGCAACAAGATCACCGCGCAGCTCAAGAAGCTGGTGCTCGCCGGCGCGGCCAAGAACGGCGGCAAGCCCGAGGCCAAGCCTGCGCCGCTGATGCAGAAGCTCAAGCTCGCCGCCGCGAAGTAAAGAGGTAAGCCATGGCCGGCCGTTTCTCAGCCCGCCGCGTCGCCGTGCCGGATTTGCCGGTGGTCGAGGCCCCGGCCAGCGTTGCCGCCGAGAGCGCGCCCTGGGTGCCGCTGGCGGATACCGCGCCGGAACCGCCGTCCAGCGCGCCGCAGGCCATCAACCCGCTGCACAGCGACAAGCTGCTCGACGCCAAGGTGCGCCTGCACCGCAAGCTGATCGAGGAGATCAATCTCTCGGCGCTGGAAAAGCTTCCGGAGGACGAGATCCGCCGCCACGTGCAGGGGCTGGTGTCGCAATACGTGCTGAGCGAGCGACTGGCGCTCAACGCCCAGGAGCTCGCCGAATTCGTCTCCGAAATCCTCGACGAGATGACCGGGCTCGGGCCGCTCGAACCGCTTGCTCAAGGACGAGAGCATCAACGACATCCTGATCAACGGTCATGAATGCGTCTATGTCGAGCGCCGCGGCGTCTTGGAGCCGCTGGCCATTCGCTTCAAGGACGAGCAGCACCTGCTGCGCATCATCAACAAAATCGTCTCGGCGGTCGGCCGCCGCGTCGACGAATCGCATCCCTTGTGCGACGCGCGCCTGCAGGACGGCAGCCGCGTCAACGTCGCCGTGCGCCCCATCGGCGTCGACGGCCCGCTGGTCTCGATCCGCAAATTCTCCAAGAAGCCGCTCAACCTGTCCAAGCTGGTCGAGGTCGGCGCGCTGCGCCCGCCCATGGCCGAGCTGCTGGCGGCGGCGGTGAAGGCGCGCATCACCACCATCATTTCCGGCGGCACCGGCTCCGGCAAGACCACCATGCTCAACGCGCTCTCCGCCTTCATCTCGGAGAAGGAGCGCCTGATCACCATCGAAGACGCCGCCGAATTGCAGCTGCAGCAGCCGCATGTCGGCCGCATGGAGACGCGCCCGCCCAACATCGAGGGCAAGGGCGAGATCCGCCAGCGTGAACTGGTCAAGAACGCGCTGCGCATGCGGCCCGACCGCATCATCCTCGGCGAGTGCCGCGGCGAGGAAGCCTTCGACATGTTGCAAGCGATGAATACCGGCCACGAAGGCTCCATGGCCACCATCCACGCCAACACCCCGCGCGACGCCATCTCGCGCCTCGAGCAGATGATCGGCATGGCCGGCCTGCCCATGACGGTGTCCTCGATCCGCGGCCAGATCGCCGGCGCTATCCAGATGATCGTGCAGCTGCAGCGCCAATCCGACGGCAAGCGCAAAATCACCTCGATCGCCGAGGTCACTGGGCTCGAAGGCGACATCATCCAGATGCAGGAAATCTACAAATTCGTGCGCACCGGCACCGCCGCCGACGGCGCCGTGCAGGGTCATTTCCAGGCCACCGGCGTGCGCCCGCGCTTCCTCGGCCACTTGATCAATCTCGGCATCAAGCTGCCCGGCAATTACTTCGATCCCTCGCAGCCGCTCTGATGTTCGACTTCAACCCCATCTATTTTTTCTACCTGCTGATCGGGCTGTCGGCCGCGATGTTCGCGGAAGGCGGCTACCTGCTGCTCTACAACAACGCCTCCTACCGCAAGAACCTCAACCGCCGCCTCAAGGTTCTGGACGCCAAGCCGGACCGCGAAAGCGTGCTGGTGCAGCTCAGGCGCGAGCGCGGGCTGACCGCCAGCGGCGACTTCCGCCTGCCGCTCATCCATCTCAACCGCCTGGTACTGCAGTCCGGCCTCACCATGGGCTTTTCCCGCCTGCTCATGCTGATCGCCGCCGGCACGGTCGCGGCTTTCGTCGGCACGCTGATCTACGACGGCAAGCTGACGAACGCCCTCTTGGCCGCGCTGTTCGCCGCCGGGCCGCTGCCCTATCTCGCCTTGCGCTTCCTGCGCGGCCGCCGGCAGAAGAAGTTCGGCGCCCAGTTCCCCGACGGCATCGACATCATCGTGCGCTCCCTGCGCGCCGGCCATCCGGTGCCGGTCGCCATCAGCATGGTGTCGCGCGAACAGCCCGACCCGATCGGCGGCGAGTTCGGCATCGTCACCGACGAGATCACCTACGGCGCCGATCTCGAGACCGCCATGCGCAACCTGTACTACCGCGTCGGCGGCGACGACCTGCCGCTGTTCGTCACGGCCATCGCCATTCAGGGCTCGACCGGCGGCAATCTCGGCGAGATCCTGGAGAACCTCTCGGCCGTCATCCGCCAGCGCTTCAAGATGCGCCGCAAGATCCGCGCGCTCGCCGCCGAAGGCCGCGCCTCCGCGCTCATCCTGTCGTCGCTGCCGATCCTGATGTTCCTGGTCATCCAGCTGCTGGTGCCGAGCTTCTACGCCAAGGTGTGGAACGAGGACATCACCAAGATTTCGCTCGCCATGGCCGGCGCCTGGATGCTGATCGGCAACCTGATCATGTACCGGCTGGTCAATTTCCGGATCTAGCCCATGAACCTTTTTTCCGTCTTCGGCGATAGTTTCCGCGACAGCGACAGCATGCTGATGGCGCTGCTCGTCTTCCTCGCCGTCGGCACGCTCGCCTTCGCCGCCATGGCCTTGCTGCGCGTGCGCGGCTCGGTCAAGCGGCGCACCTCGCGCGTCATGGACGAGGGCGAGCGCGGCGGCAGCACGCGGCGCGCGCTGCGCTATTCCAGCCGACGCGCGATCACGCAGCTCATCGAATACACCACCAAGCACTATTCAGAGGGCAACGGCGACGGCATGAAGGTGCTGCGCAAGCGGCTGATCCAGGCCGGCGTGTTCGACCCGCGCGCGGTTGCCTACTTCTTCATCGGCCGCACCGTGCTGGCGGTGGCGCTTGCCGCCGGCGTGTTCGCGATCGGGCCGCTTCTCGTCGGCAATACCGGCTCGCTGCTCTGGCTGATGGTGATCGGCGGCGGCTTCTTGGGCTATGTCGGGCCCTCCTTCTACATCGACCGCCGCATCGCCGCGCGCACGCGCGAGCACCGCTCCGGCTTCCCCGACTTCATGGATCTGCTGGTGGTGTGCGCCGACTCCGGCCTGTCGATGGAAGCCTCGCTCGAGCGCGTCGGCCGCGAGCTTGGCGACAGCTATCCTTCGCTCACCGCCAACATCCACATGACCAATCTCGAAGTTCGCGCCGGCCGCGCGCTGAAAGACGCGCTCGAGCGCTTCGCCGAGCGGCTGGCGCTCGAGGAGGCGCGCGCCTTCGCCACGCTGATCAACCAGTCGATCGACCTCGGCTCCTCGATCACCGATGCGCTGCGCGTCTATTCCGAGGACATGCGCCACGCCCGGCTGTCGCGCGCCGAGGAGAAGGCCTATGCGCTGCCGGCGAAGCTCGCGCTGCCGATGATGGTGTGCATCTTCCCGGTGCTGTTCGTGGTGATCCTGCTGCCGGTCTTCGTGCGGCTGCATGTGGGGCATTATTTCTGAGCGCTGTCATTCCGGGGCGCGGGCTTTAGCCCGCGAACCCGGAATCCAGGGGCGAATTGCTCAAGCGCCTCGTGTTTGGCCCTGGATTCCGGGTCCGGCGCAATAGCGCGTCGAAGACGCGCGTAAACGCGCTTATGGCGCCGTCCCGGGATGACAGGAGGGGCCATCCCCCTGAAAGTAAAGGCTTCTTAACCAACTCCGCCTAGCTTGACGGTGTCCCGGTAGCGGGCGTTTCCGACAGGCTCTTTGTGATGCGTAGTGGAATTGCCCGGCTTTTGGCTATTGCGGCTGCGGGCGTATGGCTTGCCGCCTGCAGCACGGCCAAGGACCAGCTCGCGCAAAGCGACGACCCCAACCACCCCTTCGCGCAGACCGCCGCCGCGCCCCCCGTCGCCCAAAAGGCCGACCCCACCACCACCGGCTCGGTGCCGGAGCCGCTCGGCGTGCCGGCCGCCGCCGAGCCCGGCCTGCTCGGCTCCGACCCCAACGACGACCTCTCGCTCGGCAAGAAGCAGTACCGCGCCAATAATTTCGGCCTGGCCGAGAAGTATTTCCGCCGCGCCGTCGAATTGCACCCGCGCGACGCCGAGGCCTGGCTGGGGCTGGCCGCCAGTTACGACCGGCTGCGCCGCTTCGATCTCGCCGACCGCGCCTATGGCGAGGCGATCAAGATCGTCGGGCCGACGGTGGAGATCCTCAACAACCAGGGCTTCTCCTACATGCTGCGCGGCGACTACAAGCGCGCGCGCGCCAAGCTCAAAGAGGCCGAGCGCAGGGACCCAGGCAACAAATACGTGCTCAATAATCTGAAGCTGCTGCGCGAAAGCTGGCGCAAGGGCAAGGCGGTGGAGTAGGGGGCGCGGCGCGGGCCGCTTGCTCCGCCTCATCCTGAGGAGCCCGAGCGTAGCGAGGGCGTCTCGAAGGATGGGCGGCCCCTTGCGGGCCTCATGGTTCGAGACGCGCGCGTTCGCATTCGCGATCGGGCCGCGCTTCGCGCGGACCCGTTGGCGCTCCTCACCATGAGGATAGAGCCAGCAACCCCGGTAGCGGCCCTTGGCCCGCTCAATTACTCTCCCGCCCCGAGCCGGCGCAAAGACCGGCCAGGAAACCACCCGAGGGGAGAAAACCGACATGGCAAGTTCCGTGAATGCCGGCGCACGTCTCGACCGGCTCCCGATTTCGTCGTTCCACTACCGCATCTTCTGGCTGGTCGGCGCCGGCATGTTCTTCGACGGCTACGATCTCTACGTCGCCGGCGGCGTGCTCGCGGCAACCATCCACACGCATTTCTCGACGCTGCCGCAGAACCTGAAATTCCTCTCGCTCACCTTCGTCGGCATGACGCTGGGCGCGTTGATCACCGGTTTCGTCGGCGACCATATGGGCCGGCGCTTCACCTACCAGATCAACCTGTTGATCTTCGGCCTCGCCTCGCTCGCCGCCGCTTTCGCGCAGAACATGGACCAGCTCATCATCTGCCGCTTCGTGCAGGGGCTGGGCCTCGGCGCCGAGATCGTGGTCGGCTATTCGACGCTCACCGAATTCGTGCCGCCGAGGACGCGCGGGCGCTGGCTGGCGCTCATGGCCTTCATCGTGGTCGCCGGTTTCCCGGTCACCGCGATTCTGAGCTATCTGATCATCCCGGTCTGGGGCTGGCGGCCGATGTTTGTCATCGCCGGCGTCGGCTCGCTCATCGTCTGGTATCTGCGCAAGGCGCTGCCGGAATCGCCGCGATGGTTGGAATCGAAAGGGCGCGACGCCGAAGCCGAAGCGCTGATGACCACGATCGAGAAGGAAGTTGGCGGCACGCTGCCGGCGCCGGCGCAAGCCGCACCCGTGGCGCAGGTCAGCGCCTCCGACATGCTGCGTCCGCCGCTGCTGCAGCGCATGATCGTCGGCTCATGGGTGCTGATCACCATCAACACGCTGATCTTCGGCTTCGTGATTTTCCTGCCGCAGTTCTTCCTGCGCCAGGGGCTGACCATCGCGCATTCGCTGGAATACACGCTGGTGCTGTCGGCGGCCTCGCTGATCGGCTGCGTGGTCGGCGCCTGGTGTGCCGATTTCGTCGGCCGGCGCTGGACCATCATCGCCTCCTCGGTGGTGACCATCGTCTTCGGCTGGTACTACGCGCGCTTCAACGCGGCGTCGGATCCGGCGGCGGTGCTGGGCGTCGGCTTTATCCTGATCGTGGCGATCTACGTGCAGACGGCGCTGCTGTTCGGGGTCTACACGCCGGAGCTGTTCCCGACCGAGATCAGACTGCGCGCCAACGGCATCTGCAACACGCTCGGCCGCGCCGCCACCGTGGCGTCGCCCTTCGCGGTCGGCTACCTGATGGTGCACTATCATCTGCCGGGCGTGCTCTGGCTGATGATCGGCCTGCTGGTGATCCAGATTCTGGTGGTCTGGGTCTGGGGCGTGGAGCCGCGCAACCGGGCGCTCGAGGACGTGGCGGTGGCAAGGGCCTGATCGCCGCTCTGCGTTGACTGCATCGGCCGTCCGGGCTACCGGGCGGCCGATAGCGTTCCTAAATAAAGGCGGGGCGGGGCCGAGGGCGCAATCGAAGAGGCGGAATGTTCGAATCCTTCAAGAAAATCTTTTCTGAGCTCTCCGGCGACGAGGGCAAGCATCCCGGCCATTACGAGGCGGACGATTACCGGCTCGCCGCCGCGGCGCTCCTGGTGCACGCCGCCGGCATCGACGGCTCGACCTCCGAGGTCGAGTTGAAAAAGCTGCATGACGTGCTCAAGCAGCGTTTCGAGCTCGACGACGCCGAGACCGACGCGCTGGTGGCGGAGGCGACCGAGGCCGAAGAACAGGCGATCGATCTCTACAAATTCACCGCCCGCATCAACCGCACGCTCAACGAGGCAGGGCGCGCCCGCGTGGTCGAGATGATGTGGCAGATCGTCTGCGCCGACGGCGTCATCACCGAGTTCGAGGACAATCTGGTCTGGCGCGCCGCCGACCTCCTGGGCATTTCGCGCACCGAACGCATCGCGTTGCGCGAGCGGGTCATGAGCGCGCGCGGGGGAGGGTGACTATCGTGCGCATGCGTCGCGACATACTCCGTTCGTTCCCGCGCAGGCGGGAACCCAGTTCTTTCTTCAGGGCTTTCAAATTGTCGCCCTGGGTCCCCGCTGTCGCGGGGACAAACGGGGAGAGGCCATGACGCAAACAACTCTCCGCCCCGTCACCGTGATCACCGGCGCTTCCGCCGGCATCGGCGTCGAATTGGCGCGCATCTTCGCGCGCGAGGGCCATCAACTGGCGCTGGTCGCGCGGCGCGAGGACCGTCTGCGCGCGCTCGCCGACGAGCTCACCGCTACCGGCAAGCGCCGGCCGATCGTGATCGCCGTCGATCTGGCCGACCCCGCCGCCGTGCAAAAAATCGCCGATGAGCTGAGCGCGCACGGCGCCGAGCCGCAATACATGGTCAACAATGCCGGCTTCGGCCTGGTCGGGCTCGCCGACCTGCGCCCGCGCGAGGATGAGCTGGCGATGATCGACGTCAACGTGCGCGCGCTCACCGATCTCTCGCTCGCCTTCGCCGACAGCCTGGCGCGTCACAAGGGCGGGCTGCTGAACGTCGGCTCGGTCGCCGGCTTCCTGCCGGGTCCGGGCATGGCGGTCTATTATGCGACCAAAGCCTATGTGCTGTCGTTCAGCGAAGCGCTGCATGCCGAACTGAAAGCCAAAGGCGTGCGGGTCACCGTGCTGTGTCCCGGACCGGTGCCGACCGAATTCGCCGAGGTCGCCGGCCTCAAGACGGGGCGCTCGGCGGGCGGTCCGCTCACCCAGAGCGCCGCGCGCGTGGCGGAAGCAGGCTACCGCGGGCTGATGCGCGGCCGCCGCACGGTGGTGCCGGGGCTCGCCAACAAACTGGTCACCTATATCGTCCCGCTGGTGCCGCGCCGGCTGCTGCTGCGGGCGGTCGGCAGCCGGCAAAGCCGGCGCAGGGCCGCGCAGGGAACATAGCCGCAATCCGCTCATAATCTTTGCAAATCATGGCAAAGCAGCTAGGACTTGCCCCCTTAACCGCCATGTTGCAGCCGGTCCTCATCATCGTTCACCAGGAACATTCCTCGCCCGGCCGGGTCGGCCAGGTGCTGTCGAAGCTCGGCTATCCGCTCGACATCCGCCGCCCGCGCTTCGGCGATCCGCTGCCGGAGACGATGGACGAACACGCCGGTGCGGTGATCTTCGGCGGCCCGCAAAGCGCCAACGACACCGACGACTTTCTTAAAAGCGAGACCGATTTCATCGGCGTGCCGCTGCGCGAGAAGAAGCCGTTCCTCGGCGTCTGCCTCGGCGCGCAGATGATGGCGCGCCATCTCGGCGCCCGCGTCTATCCGCATCCGCAAGGCCATGCCGAGGTCGGCTATTACCCGGTCCGCCCGACCGAAGCCGGGCTCAAAATCACGCCGGATTGGCCCGACGCCGTCTATCAATGGCACCGCGAGGGCTTCGAGCTGCCTGCCGGCGGCGCACTCTTGGCCGAGGGCGAAGGCGCCTTCGCGGTGCAGGCCTTCCGCTATGGCACCGGCTACGGCATCCAGTTCCACCCGGAAGTCACCCACGCCATGATGTATCGCTGGCTGGTGCGCGGGGCGCACCGCATGACGCTGCCGGGCGCCAAGCAGCGCGCCGAGCACATCGCCGACCGCGCGGTGCACGATCTCGCCTCCCACCTCTGGCTCGCCGCTTTCATCGACCATTGGCTCGGCCGCGAGCAGGCCGAGCAGCGGGCAGAAGCCGCCTCTTGAAGCGGCGTTTGGCGCGGGGGACAGCGCGGGCCGCGGCCATTGACAAGCCACCGCCTCGTCATGCCGGATAACCCAGGGAGTAAGGGGAGGGGATGATCCACGCGCGGAGAAGGGCGCATGCTGGATTCGAACAATAGGGATAGGCCCGCCGCGCGGCCCATTCCGCCGGCGCTCGGGGCGATGTTGCGGGCCTCCGACGGCATCCTCGACCTCTTGCCGATCGCCACCTTCATCTGCGACGCCCGCGGCACCATCCTGCAATATAACCGCCGCGCCGTGGAGATCTGGGGCCGCGCCCCCAGGCCCGGGCAGACGCACGAACAATTTAGCGAAAACTCGCACTACTTCACGCTCGACGGCACGCCGGCGGCAAGCTCGATGATGTCCGAAGTGCTCGCCAGCGGCGAGGCGGTGCGCGATGTCGAGCGCATCGTCGAGGACGAGAACGGCAGCCGCGTGATCGTGTCGATCAATATCGATCCGCTGCGCGACGCCAATGGCGCGGTGGTCGGCGCGGTCAACTGCTTCCTCGACATCAGCGAGCGCAAGCGCGTCGACTCCGCGCTGGAGAATTCGCGCCTGCTCGCGCTCGAGCAGGAGCAGCGGCTGGCCGCGACCTACGAGCACGTCGCCATCGGCATCTCCGAGGTCGCGCCCGACGGCAGGTTCCTGCGCGTCAATGAGGCGCTCTGCGACATCACCGGCTACAGCCGCGACGAATTCTTGTCGATGCGGCTGTACACCCACACCTACGCCGACGACGCCGAGCCGGACCGCCAGGCCTTCCGCAAGCAGGTGGCCGGCGAGCTCGAGTTCTATTCGGTCGAGAAGCGTTTCGAGCGCAAGGACGGCCGCGTGATCTGGCTGTCGGTCAGTTCCTCGCCGGTGCGCGACGCCGGCGGCAATCTGCTCTATCTGGTGCGCGTGGTGCAGGACATCACCGAGCGCAAGGCGGCCGAGCAGCGCAACCGGCTGCTGATCGACGAGCTCAATCACCGCGTCAAGAACACGCTCGCGACCGTGCAGTCGCTCGCCTCGCAGAGCGCGCGCGGCGTGCCGAGCCCGGAGGAATTCCGCGAACGCTTCGAGGGACGGCTGATCGCGCTGTCGAAGGCGCACGACCAGCTCACCTCGCATCATTGGGAAAGCGCGGATCTGCGCGAGCTGCTGTCGGGCTCTCTGGCGCCCTATGCCGGCGCGGCGCCCGCGCGGGTGGTGATGCGCGGCGAGGACGTCGTGTTGCGCCCGCGCGCGGTGCTCACGCTCGCCATGGCGTTCCACGAGCTTGCCACCAACGCCGCCAAATACGGCGCGCTGTCGGTGCCCGGCGGCGGCATAGAGATCCGCTGGCTTGCGGAACGGCGCGACGACGACGCGCGCGATTGGCTGCGCATCGACTGGGTCGAGCAGGGCGGGCCGCCGGTCGCCGAGCCGCAGCAGCGCGGCTTCGGCACCAAGCTGATCGAAGGCGGCGTCAAGGCCGAGCTCGGCGGCCGCGTCGGCCTGCAATTCGCCCCGCAAGGCTTGCGCTGCGAATTCCTCGTGCCGCTGGAGAGGGCGATGCTCGAAGACGACACGCGCCCGGGCGCCGGGGCGGCCTGGTCGATCTGAGCGCGGGCAATCTCTTTTACCAGAACTCGATGCTCGGCGCGTCGGCCGGCCCCGGCGCGGGTGCAAAACCGCCGTAGTGGCCGCCGTGGAAGACCAGCGGCGCCCGGTCGTAATCGCGCATATGCGTGATGCGGCCGACGAACAAAGTGTGGTCGCCGCAGGCGTGGCAGATTTCGGTTTCGGCCGCGATCACGGCGCTCGCCCCTTTCAGCAGCGGCACCTCGCCCAGGCGCTCGAACTCCGCGCCCAAGTGGTCGCGGCTGTGTCCGGCGAAATACGTGCTGAGCGACTCCTGTCCTTTCGCCAGGATGCTGACGCCGAAGCGCGCGGCGCTAAGCAGATGGCCGTGCATATGCGCCTTGAGCGCCACCGATATCACGCAGAGCGGCGGCTCGAGCGAGCCCGACATGAAGGCATTGGCGGTCATGCCGCGCACTTCGCCGCCGGCTTCCGCGCTGATCACGGTGACGCCGGTGGCGAAGCGGCTCATGACGCGGCGGAACAGCGGCACATCGACCGGAGCGAGTTGATGATGCACGTTCATTGCAACGTCCCGCGCCCGCGCGCCGTTCCCGGTCCGCGTCCGCTCACCTGCCGCCCGTGGTGGCGTGATAGCTCAGCTCCCCGGGATCGGTCAGGTCGGGCACCCGCCAGCCGTCGAGATCGTATTCGGCCATGCATTCCTCGGCGAAGCCCTTGAATTTGTCCGCGTTGCCGGACGCCTGCGCGCCGAACAGGCAATAGCGGCGGATTTCCTCGGTCGAGCCGCCGTAATTGATCTCGTAGAGCTCGTGGCGTCCGCCGAACTCGCTGCCGAGACAATCCCACAGCAGCTTCATCAGCTTCACCCGCTCCTCGGCCTTGTAGCCGTTGGAGCCGCGCAGATACTGGTCGAGATAGGGCCTGATCTCGGGGTTCTTGAAGTCGCGCGCGTGCGAATTGAGATAGATGAGGCCGGAGGCCACGGTCTGCTCGATGATGTATTTGACCTTGGTGTAGGCGATCGTTGCGATGATGGCATAGGCGTTGCCCGGATCCATGTTGGGCAGGAGATAGTCGCCGATCCACGGCCGCGGGTCGCGCACCATGGCGTCCGACAGCGCCCAGAACAGATTGCGCCAGGCGATCACCTCGCCGACGTTGGCCTGCACGCCGCGGAAATCCTTGGTGCCGGCGGCTTCGGTCGCCTTCAGCAAGAGGCCGGCGATGAAGTCGAGCTTGACCGCCAGCCGCGTGCAGCCGTGCACCACGAAGCGCGGCAGGAAGCCGGTGCGCGGGAAGAAGTTGTTGGCCTTTTCCACGTCGCCATAGACGAACACGTTCTCCCAGGGCACCAGCACCTTGTCCATGATGAACACGGCGTCGTTCTCGTCGATGCGGCTCGACAGCGGATAGTCGAAGGGCGAGCCCATGACGGTGGAGGTCATCTCGTAGGAGGTGCGGCAGATGAATTTCACGCCCGGCGTATTGGTCGGCACCATGAACACCACGGCGAACTTCTTGTCGTTCACCGGAATGAGACCGTGATGGGCGACGAAGGTGTAATTGGTCAGCACCGATCCGGTCGCCACCACCTTGGCGCCGGAGACGATGATGCCCTTGTCGGTCTCCTTCTCGACATGCGCGCAGACGTCGGCCACCTCGTTGGGCGGGCGGTCGCGGTCGACCGGCGGATGGATGATGGCGTGATTGACGAAGGGCAGGCGCTCCTGGCTGTACTTGTACCAGCGCTTGGCGTTGTCCTGGTACGGCTCGTAGAACTCGGCGTTGGCGCCGAGGGTGGCCAGGAACGCCGCCTTGTAGTCGGGCGCGCGGCCGAGCCAGCCGTAGGTGAGCCGCGCCCATTCGGCGATGGCCGAGCGGCCCATCAGCATCTCCTCGGGCGTCTTCGGCGCCTTGAAGAAGGCGTGCGTCATGCCGCCGTTGCCGGTCTCGGTCGGCACCAGGATCTTGTGTCTGTGCTTGTCGTCGGAGAGCGCGTCATAGAGGCGCGCCACCATGCGCGCGGTGTTGCGGAAGCCGGGATGGGTGGTGACGTCCTTGACCTTCTCGCCGTAGAGGAAGACCTCGCGGCCGTCCTTCAGCGATTCCAGATATTCCGCGCCGGTCTGCGGCCGCTTCACCGCCACGTTGCCGATGGTGGTCGGATCGGCGGCGAAGGCCTCCGGGTTGGCGCGCACGGTCATGGCCGCTCCTCCTTGAGATTGATTCCGCTCTCAATATTTTCTTATGTTCGATATCCGAACGTATGTACGATGTCCGAACCGGCCTAAACGTTACGTCGCCTCAGGCATGAACACAAGTATGCAGCGGCCGGCTCAAGCCACCGACCTTTGCACTTGCTCGGCCACCGCTTTCAGCGCCGGCAGGAAATGATCGCGCATCTCGTTGCGCGTGGTGCGCGCCGAGTGGGTGGAGAGATTGATGGCGCCGATCGCCTGCCCGCTGCGGTCGAGCACCGGCACCGCGATGGCGCGCAAGCCGCGCTCGAGCTCCTCGTCGACGATGGCGAAGCCCTGCGCGCGGTCGGCGCGCACGCGGTCGAACAGCGCCTGCAAGTCGGTGATGGTCGAGGGCGTGTAGCTTTCGATGCGCTGCGACTTGAGCCGGCGCCAGATCTCCGCCTCGTCGAGATAGCCGAGCAGCACGCGGCCCAGCGCAGTATGAAAGGCCGGCAGCCGGCTGCCCACTGAAATGCTGGCCGACATGATGCGCCTTGTCGGCACGCGCACGACGTAGACGATCTCGTTGCCTTCCAGGATCGCCGCCGACGCCGACTCCTGCAGACGCTCGCTCAATTCCTTGAGCAGCGGCTGCGTGCGCTCGATCCAGCTTTGCGTGGCCAAGTAGGCGAAGCCGAGCTTGAGGATATTGGGCGAGAGCGAAAAGTCGCGGCCCTGCTGCTCGACATAACCGAGCTCGGCGAGCGTGCGCAGGATGCGCCGCGCGGTCGCGCGCGAGAGGTTGGCGACGCTCGCGGCTTCCGACAGCGTCATGGTCGGCCGTTGCTTGCCGAAGCAGCCGAGCACCGCCAGGCCCTTGGCGAGCGTGGCCATGAATTCCTTATCGTCGGAGCTCTGGCGCGGCGGCTTTGTGAGCATGAGTGCCTCGGCGGCAATTGACAGCAAACGACCCAGGGCTACAATGATCGAATAACGAACTAATGTTCGATAATCGAACACAATAAACAGGTCAAGGCTGACGCGTCTTTCGGGGGCCGTGACTGCCGTTCAAGCCTCCCTAGTCGCGCAACAGCCGGCCGAGGAAACGCCGGCACCGCTCGCGCGGGCCGCCACAGGGGAGGTATCCATGCTCGATGGGAAGCATCGCGGCCGCTTCGCGCGCCGCACCGTCACGCGCCGCTCTTTCGTCGCCGGCTCCGCCGCCGCCGGAGCCGCCCTCGCCGTAAGCCCCGTCTTTGCGCCCGCGGTCTGGGCCGCCAAGACCATCAAGCTCGGCTATGTCAGCCCGCAGACCGGCCCGCTCGCCGGCTTCGCCGAGGCCGACAACTTCATCATCGCGAATTTCCTCAAGACCGTGAAAGGCGGCATCAAGATCGGCCGCACCAAATACCCGGTCGAAGTGCAGGTGAAGGACAGCCAGTCCAACGCCAGCCGCGCCGCCGACGTCGCCAACGAGCTGATCAACGGCGGCGTCGACATCATGCTGGTGGCCTCGACGCCGGAAACCACCAACCCGGTCTCCACGCAATGCGAGGTCAACGAGGTGCCCTGCATCTCCTCGGTCGCGCCCTGGCAGCCTTACTTCATCGGCCGTCAGCAGCACCCGAACGATCCCAAGAGCTGGAAGCCGTTCAACTACACCTATCACTTCTTCTGGGGTCTCGAGGACGTCATCGCCGTCTACACCAACATGTGGCAGCAGCTCAAAACCGACAAATCGGTCGGCGGGTTGTTCCCCAATGACGGCGACGGCAATGCCTGGGGCGACAAGCATGTCGGCTTTCCGCCGGTGCTCGACAAGCTCGGCTACAAGCTCACCGATCCCGGCCGCTATCAGAACCTCATCCGACAACTTCACCTCGCAGATCTCGGCCTTCAAGCAGGCCAAATGCGACATCATCACCGGCGTGATGATCCCGCCCGACTTCACCACCTTCTGGAATCAGGCGCTGCAGCAGGGCTTCAAGCCCAAGGTCGCTTCCATCGGCAAGGCGATCCTGTTCCCGGTGACGGTGGAGGCGCTCGGCCAGCACGGCAACAACCTGTCGTCGGAAGTGTGGTGGTCGCCCAACCACCCGTTCAAGTCCTCGCTCACCGGCCAGTCCGCCCACGCGCTCGCCGGCGCCTACGAGAAAGCCACCAAGAAGCAGTGGACGCAGCCGATCGGCTTCGTGCACGCGCTGTTCGAAGTGGCGGTCGACGTGCTCAAGCGCACCGGCAAGACCGGCGATGCCAAGGCAACGGTGAAGGCCATTCAGGCCACCAAGCTCAACACCATCGTCGGCCACATCGCCTGGTCCGGACAGAAGCTGCCGCCGTTCGCGCTCAAGAACATCGCCAAGACGCCGCTGGTCGGCGGGCAATGGCGGCTGCGCAAGGGCGGCGCCAACAAATACGACATCGTCATCGTCGACAACAAAACCGCGCCCAAGATCCCGACCGGCGGCAAGATGGAGTTCATCAGCTGACGCCGGTTACGAGGTGCTGTAGCTTTCTGCGCCGTCCCTCCCGCGGCGCGGGCTACAGCACCTCGAACACCTGGTAGATCGGACCGCTCGGCAGGCGATGGCCGGTGCCGACCGCCACGACATTGTTGAGCCAGCCGTATTTTTCGGAAGCCGTTTCGAAGAACGGCGCCACGCGCAAATAATAATCCGCCGGGCTGACGCTCTCGCCGCGCGCGATGCGGTCGAGCACCGGTTGCGGCCCGTGCCTGATACCCTTGTAGGTCATGCCGATCAGATGCTGGTCATCGGTTTCCAGGACGATGCGCACGTCGAGCAGCCAGGAGCCGTCGCGCCGCACGTTCTGCCAGTCGCTGCCGCCGGACAGGATCTTGCCGCGCAGCCGCTCGCCCTCGAACATGCCGCCGGTGATCTCGCCGACGCGGCGGTCCGCGCTCGTCGTCTGGCCGATGACGAAAGGTTTCGCCACGTTGATCCGGAAGATGAAGAGCGGACGGAACTGCAGAGAGGTCATTTCTTTCGGCAATTCGGCGGCCAGCGTGCTCATGAGCGTCTCCCTTGATTGATCGCGCGCGCCAATACGTCTACCAAAGACTAGACGGGATAGGCTCGGCGGTCGAGCAGGGGAGCGGCTGAGTACAACCATGGCGCCCATCCTCGCGCTGGAGAACATATCGAAGCGTTTCGGCGCCGTGGTGGTGGCCGACGGCGTCGATCTCGCGCTCGAAGACGGCGAGGCGCTCGGCATCATCGGGCCGAACGGCGCCGGCAAGACCACGCTGTTCGGCATCGCCGCCGGCACGGTGGCGCCCGACGCCGGCCGCGTCAGCTTCGACGGCGCCGACATCACGCGGCTCACGCCCGAGCGGCGCTGCCGGCGCGGGCTCGCGCGCTCCTTCCAGATTCCGCAGCCCTTTGCCGGCATGACCGTGTTCGAGAACGTGGTGGTGGCGGCGGCCTTCGGCGGCGGCGAGCGCGAGGCCGCGGTGTACGAGCGCTGCGCCGCGCTCATCGAGCGCTGTGGCCTCGCCGACAAGGCCAACAAGCGCGCCGGCGGGCTGACGCTGCTCGATCGAAAGAGGCTTGAGCTCGCGCGCGCGCTGGCCACGCGCCCGCGCGTGCTGCTGCTCGACGAGGTGGCGGGCGGGCTGACGGAGCACGAATGCGCCGCGCTGGTTGCGCTGATCAAGGACGTGCGCGCCGGCGGCGTGTCGATCGTGTGGATCGAGCACGTGGTGCATGCGCTGCTGGCGACGGTCGACCGGTTGTTGGTGCTGCACGGCGGCCGCTTCATCGCCGAAGGCGACCCGCGCACGGTGATCAAGAGCCCGCAGGTGGCGGAGATCTATATGGGGATCGAGGCCGATGCGTAGTTTGCTGTCATTCCGGAGCGGCCCGAAGGGCCGAACCCGGAATCCAGAAACAAGCACCGAGACCGTGTCTGGATTCCGGGCTCGCGGGCTTGCGCCCGCGCCCCGGAATGACCGGAGAGGTTAAGGCCGATGCCTGAGCCCCTCCTCGACGTGCGCGCGATCGACGCCTTCTACGGCGATTTCCAGGCGCTGTTCGGCGTCTCGCTGCGCGTCGAGCCCGGCCAGGTGGTGGCGGTGATCGGCGCCAACGGCGCCGGCAAGAGCACGCTCTTGAAAACCATCGCCGGGCTGATGGCGCCGCGCCACGGCGAGATCGTGTTCGACGGCTCTACGAATCGCCGGCGCGCCCGCCTTCGCCATGGTGCGAGCGGGGGATCGCCATGGTGCCGGAAGGGCGGCGGCTGTTTCCCTCGCTCAGCGTCGAAGAAAACCTCTTGATCGGCGGCCAGGCCAAGCGCGCGGGGCCGTGGTCGCTCGAGCGCATCTACGCGCTGTTTCCGGTGCTGGCCGAGCGGCGGCGTTTGCCGGCGCCGGCGCTGTCCGGCGGCCAGCAGCAGATGGCGGCGATTGCGCGCGCACTGATGGCCAATCCGCGGCTGCTGCTGTGCGACGAGATCAGCCTCGGCCTCGCGCCCATCATCGTGCGCGACATCTATGCGCGGCTGCCGGAGATCGTTGGCGAAGGTATCTCGCTCATCATCGTCGAGCAGGACATCGTGCAGGCGCTGCAGGCGGCGGGGCAGGTCTATTGCCTGCAGGAGGGCCGCATCGCGCTGCAGGGCAAGGCCGGCGAACTGACGCGCGAGGATATTTCGGCGGCGTATTTCGGGGTGTGAGGATGGTCGTGGCGCCGCAAATACAATCTGTCGTCCCGGCCGAGCGGAGCGAGGGCCGGGACCCATACGCCGCAGCCTGCCGAGGGCGCAGGGCGTATGGGTCCCCGCCTTCGCGGGGACGACACCAGCAAGTGTGGCAACGCATATGACCGAATGGATCAACGTCATCCTGCAGGGCGTGCTGATCGGCGGGCTCTATGCCATGTTCGCCGCGGGCTTATCTCTCATCTTCGGCGTCATGCGGCTGGTCAACATCGCGCATGGCGACCTGATCGTGCTCGCCGCTTACGTCGCGTTGATGGTGACGCAAGGCACCGGCATCAATCCGCTGGTGGCGCTCGTCCTGGTGGTGCCGATCATGGCGCTGATCGGCTACGCGCTGCAGCGCGGCCTTTTGAACTTCACGCTCGGCGAGGACATCCTGCCGCCGCTGCTGGTGACCTTCGGCCTGTCGATCATCATCCAGAACGGGCTGTTGGAGCTGTTCACCGCAGATAGCCGTAAATTGAACGCCGGCGCGATCGAGATCCAGACCGTGCAGGTGGCGCACGGCATCTGGGTCGGCGTGCTGCCGTTCATCCAGTTCGTCGTCGCGGTGGCGGTGATCGCCGGCCTGCAGACGCTGTTCTACCGCAGCGCGCTCGGCCGCGCCTTCCGCGCCACCAGCGACGACCAGCCGGTGGCGCAGCTCATGGGCCTCGACACCCGTCACGTCTTCGCCATGGCCATGGCGCTGTCGCTCGCGGTCATCGCCATTGCCGGCGTGTTCCTGGCGGTGCGCGCCAATTTCGATCCTTCCATCGGGCCGGCGCGGCTGATCTTCGGCTTCGAGGCGGTGATCATCGGCGGCCTGGGCAGCATGTGGGGCACGCTCGCCGGCGGCATCATCCTCGGCGTGTCGCAGGCGATCGGCGCGCAGCTCAATCCCGGCTGGCAATTGCTCGCCGGCCACATCGTCTTTCTCGTCATCCTGGCGGTGCGGCCGCAAGGGTTGTTTCCCAAGGTGTCGGGATGATCCGCGTCGAGCACGCCACCACGTCGAGCCGCGTCGGCGTCGCGCTGATCGGCGTCGGCCTCGTCGTGCTGGCGCTGGCGCCCTATTGGGGCGAGCGCGAGACGCTGCGCCTCTTGGCCGAGATTTTCACATACGTCGCGCTGGCGAGCCTGTGGAACCTGCTCGCCGGCTATGCCGGCCTGGTGTCGGTCGGCCAGCAGGCCTTTGTCGGCCTCGGCGGCTACGTGATGTTCGCGCTCGCCATGATCGTCGGCATCCATCCCATCCTCGCCATCCTGATCGCCGGCCCGGTGTCGGCGCTGGTCGCGGTGCCGGTGGGAGCGCTGATGTTCCGCCTGCGCGGGGCTTACTTCGCCATCGGCACCTGGGTGATGGCGGAAGTGTTCCGGCTGATCGCCTCGCAGGTCTCGGTGCTGGGCGGCGGCTCCGGCATCAGCCTGCCGGCTCAAGTTGTGATCGCCATGGCGCCGAGCCGGCACGCGCGCGAATTGGAAACCTATTGGCTGGCGCTGGCGCTCACCGTGGTGGTGCTGGCTTCGATCGTGGCGCTGCTGCGCTCGCGCCACGGGCTGGCGCTCACCGCCATCCGCGACAACGAGATCGCCGCGCGCAGCAACGGCATCGACGTCACCCGCGTCAAGTTCATCGTCTACGTGCTGACCGCCTTCGGCACCGGCCTGATCGGCGGGCTGATCTTCCTGATGAAGCTGCGCATCTCGCCCGACACCGCCTTCAGCGTGAACGACTGGACCGCGGTGGTGATCTTCATCACCGTGATCGGCGGCATCGGCCGCATCGAGGGGCCGATCATCGGCACCGTCATCTTCTTCGTCATGCGCCAGACGCTGTCCGATCTCGGCAGCGTCTATCTGTTGATCATGGGCGCGGTGGCGATTTTGGTGATGCTGTTCGCGCCCAAGGGCCTGTGGGGGCTCATTGCGGAGCGGTTCGGCTGGCAGGTGTTGCCGTTGCAGAGGCGGTTGGTGGGGGCGGTCGAGGACAGCAACAAGGCAGCGTAACTCGCAGCCTCGTGTCCCGGATGCGGTGCAGCGCGGAGCGGTGCACCGCTGATCCGGGACCCAGCTTTCTTTCGGGTGCCGCTAACCGGGGTCCCGGGTCAGCAGCGCACCATTCGCTTTGCTCACGCTGCGCTGCGCCCGGGACACGTCCTCTCCGCTGTCATGCCCGGGCAACCGGGTCCGGCCTATGGCCGACCCGGCTGTAAACTTGACTTGGGCATCCCGCTGAGGGACGCATTGCGCCACGCTAGGTAAGTAGCCCGGATGTCGCTTCGCTCTATCCGGGCTGCGCTTGCAGGCTCGATGGCGCCTACTTCTTCATCTTGAGCGCGCCGCCGTCGAACGTGGTGACCATGGCCTGCATGTAGCCGTCCTTGGTGATGTAGGCGTCGGAGCCGCGGTAAGGCTCGGCCAGGAAGGGCGCGGTGGCGACCCATTGCGTCGCGAACGTGCCCCCGATTGTGGTGCTGTGTTCGACGGCGAAATGAATGCCGTTCAGGCCGCCGTCTTTCGGGCTCTTGCAGAAGCCGGCGAACAGGTCGCCGATCGCCGCGCGGCCTTTCACGATCTTCCCGTTCGGCAGATTGATTTGGGCGTCGTCGGGATACTGCGCCAGCAGCCGGTTCCAGTCACATTTGTTAAGCGCCGCCAAATGTTCGTCGAGGACG
Source organism: uncultured Pseudomonadota bacterium (assembly GCA_963819955.1). Lineage (GTDB taxonomy): Bacteria > Pseudomonadota > Alphaproteobacteria > Rhizobiales > Xanthobacteraceae > Pseudolabrys. Next base: position 385,660 of record CAWFYB010000007.1, read on the forward strand.
GCTTGGGCGGTCGGTTGTTTCTTCAGAGCGGGCAGGGTCATCGCCGCCTGCGCGGCAAAGGCCGCCGTCATTACGGCGAGCGCAAGCGAGACTGCGAGCGGGATTTGCCGAATCATTTTCATTGCTTCCTCCCGGTTTTGCGCCATTGCAGCACTCGGGCGCACTGCAATGGACTTACAACCGGAAATTATTTGCCCGCCGAACGGCGATTACAAGCCGAGCGCGTGATCGTCAGTCTCAATCTTGCGGCTCACAAATGGATCAGAATCGGCTCACGATTGATCACAGCGGTAGCGCACTTAGCGGGCGCGGCAAGCAAGTAGCCCGGATTTCGCTACGCTCCATCCGGGCTTCGGTTATCGGCCTCGTGTCCCGGATGCGGTGCAGCTGGACCGCGGTGGTCATCTTCATCACCGTGATCGGCGGCATCGGCCGCATCGAGGGTCCGATCATCGGCACCGTCATCTTCTTCGTCATGCGGCAGACCCTGTCCGATCTCGGCAGCGTCTATCTGCTCATCATGGGCGCGGTGGCGATCCTCGTCATGCTGTTCGCGCCCAAGGGCCTTTGGGGCCTGATCGCGGAGCGGTTCGGGTGGCAGGTGCTGCCGTTGCAGAGGCACCTGGTGACCGACGCCGTTTCCGAAAAGCGCGCCCAGTAAGGTGGGGACGGTGAATCGCTCTCCTTGACCCCGCCTGAGGATCAATCGATAATCTCGTCAAAGGCTGGCCGAGCCAGCAAGGCGATGGGGTTCCGCCTTAAACCGCCCTTTGGGCTGATGACTCCTTTCATCCGACGCCGGACGAGAGGAGCCGTGTTTGCAGCCCCTGATGCTCCCGGATGGTCCGAATGACTGCGCTTGCCGCCGGCACGCGCGCGCCGCCGTCTTCCGCGCGCGGAGGCGGCGATGACGCGCGACGTGTTGCTGCAGATCGCCCAGGTGCTCACGGTGCTGCTGGCGGCGCCGCTGCTTGCAAGGCGTCATCGCGCAATTCGAGGAGCGCGTGCAGCTCGCGCAGGGGCCCGGCATCTTCCAGCCCTATCGCGACCTGTGGAAGCTGTTTCATAAGCAGATCGTCGTCCCCGAGACCGCCTCCTGGATCTATTGGATCGCGCCGTTCGTCGCCTTCAGCGCCATGCTGACGGTGCCGATCCTCATTCCGGTGCTGACCGATTTTCCGCTGCCGCTGTCCGACATGGGCGACATTTTGGGCGGCGGGCTCATCTTGACGCTCGGCTCGTTCATGGTCGTGCTGGCCGGGCTCGACAGCGGCAGCGCCTATGGCGGCATCGGCTCGAGCCGCGCGGTGATGGTGGCGATCCTGGCCGAGCCGGCGCTGATTCTGGTGTTCGTCGGCATCACGCTGCTGGCGAAGGCCATGCTGCCTTTCGTGGTCAATCATCTGCTGGTCGGCAGCCCGGCGGTCTATTGGAGCCCGGCGCATCTGTTCCTGATCGCGGCGTTCTTCTCGCTGCTGATCGTGGAGACCGACCGCCTGCCGATCCATTCCTCGACCCATATCGAGGTCTACATGATCGAGGAGGCGCGCATTCTGGAATATTCCGGGCCGCTGCTCGCCGTCCTCAAATGGGCGTCGATGATGAAGCAATTCATCCTCTACATCATCTTCTGCAACGTGCTGCTGCTGCCCTGGGGCCTGTCGCATGTCGGCAGCGCGCTCGGCGTCGCCGGCTCGCTGGCCTCGCTGGCGGGCAAGTTCGTCATCGTCGCCTGCGCCGTGGTGGTGGTGGAAACCGCGCAATCGCGCCTGCGCTTCTACCGTTATCAGGAGCTGCTGGCCGCCTCCTTCGTCTTCGCCATCCTCGCCATCATCGGCACGCAACTGGTGTAACTCATGCTGGTCGCCCATCTCGATCCGCTCGCCACGTCGCTGTTCAGCCTGATGGCGATTTTGAGCCTCATGCTCGCCTTCGTGATGCTCGGCTCGCGCTGGCTCAACAACTATCTCTACGCCTTCGCCGCCGAATCCTGGGTGATCGCGGCGCTGTCGGCGGCGGTCGGCTTCTACGGCCATTATCCCGAACTTTATTTCGTCGCCATCCTGACCGCGCTGTTCCGCGGCCTGCTGCTGCCTTATCTGATCTGGCGCATCATTGGCCGGCTCAATGTCACGCGCGAGATTCACGAAATCCTGCAGCCGAGCTCGGCATTGGTCGCCGGCGCCATGGCGGTGGTGTTCGCGCTCGTCGTTGCTTACCGCGTCGGCCAATCGCTCGGTCTCGCCGGCACCGTCGCCGTGCTGGCGCTCACCATCATGCTGTCGATGAAGCTGATCGGCTTCTTGATGCTGGCGGTGCGGCACGAGGCGTTGAGCCAGATTCTCGGCCTGCTGGTGCTGGAGAACGGCATTTTCCTCGGCGCACAGATCCTGGTGCCCGGCATGCCGCTGCTGATCGAGATCGTGATCCTGTTCGACCTGCTGGTGGCGGTCGCCTGCTTCGGCGTGCTGGTGCGCTATCTGGTCGCCCATGTCGGCTCGACCTCGAGTCTCGATCTCAAACGGCTGGTGGGCTGACCATGGCCGGCACGCTGCTTCTCATCATGATGATCGCGCCGCTCGCAGCGGCGGCCGGCTGCCTGCTGACGCGGTCGGCGCGCGTTGCTGAAACACTCAATCTTCTCGCCAGCGTGATCGTGTTCGTTACGGCCATCCCGCTCACGATTCTGAGCGCCTCTGGCCCCTATCACTATTGGGGCGGCTATATCGTGCTCGACCTCACCGGCGCCTGGGTGATCCTGTGCACCGCAGTGGTCTATCTGCTCGCCGCCATCTATTCGATCGGCTACATGCGCCTGCTGCGCGAAGACGAGAGATTATGGAGCTTCTACGCGCTGTTTGCCGGTTTCGCGCTTACCATCCTCGCGAGCGCGGTCATGAACAATGCCGGGCTCTATTGGATCGCCATCGAGCTCACCACGCTGGTCAGCACCTTCCTGGTCGGCTTCGAGCGCGCCGCGGAGAGCATCGAGGCGGCCTGGAAATACATCATCATCGTCTCGGCCGGCATCAGTCTCGCGCTGCTCGGCACGGTGCTGTTCTACTGGTGCGGCAGCTTCGTGCTCGGCCCGACCTATGACATGACCTGGGACGCGCTGCGGCTCGCCGCGCCCAAGATGAACCCGACGCTGGCGACGCTGTCGTTCCTTTTGGTGCTGGTCGGCTACGGCACCAAGGTCGGCCTGGCGCCCATGCATTCCTGGCTACCGGACGCCCACAGCGAAAGCCCGGCGCCGATCTCCGCCATGCTGTCAGGCGCGCTGCTCAATTCCGCCATGCTGGGCATCGTGCGCTATCTGACGGTCGCCGACGCCGCGCAAACCGGGCCGCTCGCCCGCACCGTGCTGGTCGCCTTCGGCGTGGTCTCGCTGCTGGTCGGCGCGCTGTTCATCGTGCGGCAGAACGGCATCAAGCGCCTGATGGCCTATTCCAGCGTCGAGCACATGGGCGTGGTGGCGCTCGGCTTCGGCTTCGGCGGCCCGCTCGGCGTGGCCGGCGCCTTCTATCACATGCTCAATCATTCGCTGAACAAGTCGCTGATGTTCTTCGGCGCCGGCAACGTCATGCGCAGCTTCGGCTCCAAGGAAATGCGCAACATCCACGGCGTGTGGCGGCAATTCCCGGTGCAGGGCGCGCTCTGGCTCGCCGGCGCCGCTGCTATCACCGGCGCGCCGCCCTTCGGGCTGTTCCTCAGCGAGCTCATCATCCTGCGCGCCGGCTTCGAGCGCGGCTACGACTGGGCGGTCTACGCCATGGTCGTGCTGCTGATCGTCATCTTCATCGGCTTCCTCAATCATTTCCGCGCCATGTATTTCGACGGCGAGGACGAAGCCGGGAAACCGGCAGCGCCGGTCAGCCGCTGGTGCGTGGCGCCGATGTGGCTGGCGCTGGCGCCGCTTCTGGTGTTCGGCCTGTGGTGGCCGAGCGATCTGTGGAACCACTTCATGCTGGCCGCGCACAGCCTAGCGGGGCAGACGCCGTGACCGTCTCGCACCAGACCGCGCTGCGTCCGGGCGAGCTGAAAGACGCCGCCGCCAAATTGCTCGCCGCCGGCGGGCGCATGCAGATGGCCTATGCCTGGTATCCGCGCCCACGCCAGCTCGAATTGCGCTATGTCGCGGCTATTCCCGGCGAGAAGCCGTTCGCGATCTGGCGCTGCGCGGCGGACGACACCGTGCCGAGCCTGGCCAATATTTGTCCGCTGCTGAGCTGGTACGAGCGCGAGATCACCGATCTGTTCGGCCTGCGCTTTGCCGATCACCCGCAGCCGCAGCGCCTGGTGCTGCACGAAGGCGTCAACCCGCCGTGCCCGCCGTTCGATCCGGACTATCCCCCTGACCGGCCGCTGCGCGTCGAATCCAATACGCAGACCATCCCGGAAGTCGGCGGCGATCAGGCCGACGTGCAGTTGCTTGCCGTTCGGCCCGGTGCGCGCCGACGTGATGGAATCCGCCGAGTTCCTGTTTTTCTACGTCGGCGAAGCGATCCTGCATTACCAGCCGCGGCTGTTCTTCAAGCATCGCGGCATGGAGAAGCGCTTCGCGGGGCTTTCTCCCGAGCGCGGCGTGGTGCTGGCCGAGCGCGTCTCTGGCGTCGGCAGTCTCGCCCACGCGCTCGCCTATTGCCAGGCGGTAGAAGCGGCGGCCGATTGCGAGGTGCCGCCGCGCGCGAAAGTTTTGCGCGTGCTGCTGGCCGAGCTCGAGCGGCTCTACAATCACCTGCATTATTTCGGCCATCTCTGCCACACTACGACGCTGAAGGTCGGCGAGGCGCAAGGCAAGCTGCTGGAGGAGCGCGCCAAGCAGCTCAACACGCGGCTGACCGGCAGCCGCTTCCTGCGCAGCGTATTGGCCGTCGGCGGGTTGCGGCGCGACCTGTTGCCGAAACCTTGGCTCGCCGGCGAGCTCGACGCGCTGGCCAAGCAATTCGACGCCTACGCGCGCCACATGGAAAACACCGCCAGCCATCTCGACCGGCTGATCACCACCGGCATACTCGACCGCCGCACCGCCTTCGATCAGGGCGCCACCGGGCCGATCGAGCGCGCCTCGGGCGTCGACCGCGACCTGCGGCGCGATCATCCTTACGCCGCCTATGACGCGCTGCCGCCGGCGGTCGCGTTACGCGATGACGGCGACGCGCATGCGCGCGCCCAAGTGCGCATGGCTGAGGTGAACGCCAGCATCGCGCTGATCAAGCGCGCGATCGACGCGCTGCCGGACGGGCCGGTGCATAGCGACTGCGCGGCGCCGCCGAACAGCGAAGGCTTAGGCTTTGCCGAAACGCCGCGCGGCAGCCTGTTCTACGCGGTGCATGTCGGCGCCGACGGCAAGCTGGCGCGCGTCAAGATCAAATCGCCGTCGTTCTCGAACTGGCGCGTGTTTCCCTTCACCGTGCACGACAGCAACATGATGGACTACGCGATCAACGAGGCGAGCTTCGGCCTCACCATCGCGGGCTGCGACAGGTAGGAGCGGGCCATGCCGCAATGGACATTGCTGGGCTTGCTGCAAGGCAAACAGACCGCGCCCTGGCCTTTGGCCACGGGAACGGATGGGCAAGAGGGCCTGCTCGGCATGCCGCGCTTCATGCCCGAGTCTGTGCGGCGAAGGCTGCGAAGCATGCGCCGACATCTGCCCGACCAAGGCGATCACCATGCGTCCTATGTCCGGCGGCCGGCTCGACGTCGATTACGGGCGCTGCGTGGTGTGCCAGCTCTGCACCGAGGCCTGCCCGACCGGCGCCATGGCGACTTCATCGGATTGGGCCTTCGGCGTGCGTAAACGCGAAGACCTCATCTGGCAGCAGGACGCCGCCGCGCCGGCGCCCGGCGCGCGCAGACGCGCGGCTTCCGCCGCAGCCTGCATGTCCGCCATGTCGACGCCGGCTCCTGCAACGGCTGCGAATCCGAGCTGCAGGCGCTCAACAACCCGTTCTACAATCTGCACCGGCTCGGCATATTCTTCACCGCCTCGCCGCGCTTTGCCGATCTGCTGCTGGTGACCGGGCCGGTGACGCAGGCCATGCTCGGCCCCTTGCGCGCCACTTACGAGGCCATGGCCGAGCCGCGCTGGGTGGTCGCGGTCGGCACCTGCGCGGTATCCGGCGGCGTCGCGGAGGGCGGCTATGCTTGCGGCCACGGGCTCGACGGCGTGCTGCCGGTCGACGTCTATCTGCCTGGCTGCCCGCCCAATCCGGCGGCCATCATCCAGGCGCTGCTGATGTTCCTCGATCGCGCCCCGCAGCGGGTGAGAGGAGGCCGGCTTGCCGAATGACCTCTTGACCCTCGCGCTGCTCGCTTGGCTCGCCGCCGCGCTGATCGCGCTCACCGGCCGTGGACTGCTCGTGGCGCGCGCCCTGCTGTTCGCCGGCAGCGCCGCCGGCATCCTTGCCGCACTGCTGGCGCTGCCGGCCGGCACCGCCGCGGTGCAATTGCCCACCATGCTGGCCGGCGAGCCGGTCACTTTTGCGATGAGCCCGCAAGCGCTCTGGCTGTTCGGTTTCGGCCTGGCGCCGGCGGCGCTCGCTTGCGCGCTGGCGACGCCGGCACAAGAAGGCCGCGCCGGCTGGCTGTTCGGCGCCGCCATGAGCCTGATCGGCGCGCTCGGCGTGTTCGGCGTGCACGAGGGCGCCGGCTTCCTCATCGCCTGGGAGGTCATGAGCTTCGGCGGCGCCGTGATGATCCTGAGCGAGAAGCTTTCGCCGCAAACCGGGCGGCCGGTGCTGTTCATGCTCGGCCTGTTGGAGATCGGCGCGCTCGCGCTGGTGCTCGCGCTGCTGCTGCTGGCGGTGCCGGCGCATTCCTTCGCGTTCGCGGGCTTCACCGCCGCCGCCGGCAAGCTCACTATGCCGGCGCTCGCCGCCGTGGCCGTGCTGCTGGTGATCGGCTTCGGCGCCAAGCTCGGCCTGCTGCCGTTCTACGAATGGTTCCCCAATGCCTATGGCGCCGGCAGCGGCGCCTCCGGCGCGCTGATGTCGGGCGTGGTGCTGAACGCCGCGTTCTACGGCTTGAGCCGCGGCCTCACCGAATGGGCGCCCGGCCAGCATGCCGACGTCGCGGCGGGCATCGGCATTTTCGTCGTCATCGTCGCCGTGCTGAGCGCCATCCTCACCGCGCTTTATGCCTTCCAGCAGGAGGACTGGCGCACGCTGTTGAGCTTTTCTTCCGCCGCGAACGCCGCGCTCGCGACCGCCATGCTGGGCGTCGCCTTGATCTTCCGCGGCCACGGGAGACCTGAGCTCGCCAGCCTGGCCTGGACGGTGGCGCTCTTGCATCTCGCCGGGCACGCGCTCGCCAAGGGCGGGCTGTTTCTGGCCGCCGACGGCGTCTACCGCTCGACCGGCCGCTACGCCATTCTGCACACCGATCTGTTGCGGCGCAGCTCCTGGGTCTTCGGCCTGGGCGCGCTGTTCGCGGCCATGAGTCTCGCCGCCATGCCGCCGCAGGCCGGCTTCGTCAGCGAATGGTTCATGTTCGAGACCGTGTTCCAGGGCTTCCGGCTCGACACGCTGGCGAGCCGCCTGGTGCTGGCGCTTACCGGCGCCGGCCTGGCGCTCACCGTCGCGGTCGCCTTTGCGACCTATGTCAAGGTGTTCGGCGTCGGTCTGCTTGGGCGCTCGGCGCGCGATTTCCCGCCGATTGCGCGCTCATGCGGCTGGGCGGTCGGTCTATTGGGCGTTGGCGTGCTGGCGCTGGCGGTCGGCATGCCGCTCTGGCTCGACGGCTTGCGCCTGGCGGTCGCCGAGCGAGTTCGGAACGCAGGCCGCGCGTGCCATGCATGACGGCTTGTTGCTGGTGCCGCTGACCGCGAGCTTCGCCTTCATCTCGCCGAGCAAGCTGGTGATTGTGATGCCGCTCTTGGCGCTCATCCCGATCCTCATGGTGCTCGCCAGCCGCCGCCGCGCCGTGCGCCGCGTGCCGGTCTGGTATGGCGGGCTGGCGCAGGACCCCGCGCGGGCTTCGACCACCGCGCTCACTTTCTCCAACGCGCTGCGCACCTTCTACAGCTTCATCTATCGGCCGACCGAGGAGACCCGCCGCGAGGCCAAGGGCGCGCATTACTTCGTGCACCGCCTGGTGTTTTCGCACGACGTGGCGCCGATCTTCGGGCCCTATCTGTTCGCGCCGGTGACACGCGCCGTCTACGGCGCCGCCAACAAGCTCAAAGCGCTGCAATCCGGACACCTCAATTTTTACCTTGCGTTGATCGGCGCATTGCTGATCATCATTCTCGCGCTGGCGCTCGCATGAGCGCGGGGCGTCGTTTGCCGGCCGCGAGCGCCAACACTCAAGGGGGACGTGACCATGCAGATTCCCCGCGACGCCGTGCTGCTCCGCATCTTCTTCGGAGAAGACGACAAACATGGCCGCTTGCCGCTCTATGAAGCGGTCGTGCTGAAAGCCCGCGAAATGCACCTCGGCGGCGCCACGGTGCTGCGCGGACAGGTCGGTTTCGGACATTCCAGCCGCATCCACACCACCAAGATTCTTCGGCTGTCGCAGGATCTGCCGGTCGTGGTGGAGATCGTCGACAGCCAGGAAAAAATCGACGCCTTCCTGCCGGTGCTCGACGGCATGATGTCGAGCGGGCTGGTGACGCTGGAAAAGGTGCAGGTGCTGCAATACGGGGCGGCGGCGCGCTGACGGAAACCGCCGACACGCCGCTCATCAAGCGCTGCCCGCATCCGGCTAGCTGCGAATTAAGTAGATCGGGCTCGACCAGGCGCGGTGGCCGTCCTCCTGTTGAATCCGCACGTAGAGGCGTGTGTCGGCACCCGCGCGAAGCTTGATCTTGCGGCGGTGAACCAGCCGCGTCTCGCTCATTACATCGGGCAGGCGTTGGAAGGTGAGGGCGCGCTCCAGGCCGCCGGCATCGAAGACCGTTTCTTCGAGCCCGATATCGGCCAGCTTGATCTCGCCGGAGACCGGCTTGGTGGTGAAGGCAATCGAGCCCGACTTTTCCTTCAGCCAGAGATCGATGGCGCCATAATTGCCGGTCGTGACCGCCTTCCAAGTCGATCGCCTGGGCATCCCGCTGCCGGATGCCGCGATCGAGGTTCCAGTTGTTGATGACGCGCGCCTTCTCGATTGCATTTCCGTGGACCGTCAGCGAGCCGTCCCAGTTTGTCGTGCGGGCGCGGCCGCGATACTCGGCCCCGCGATAGCCGAGGCGGATACGGGTACCGAGCGCGTCGGCGCCATAGGGGCGCACGGTTTCGAGCAGGTCGTTGCCGTCAAAAATGTCGAGCCGCTCGATGGGCGCCGATCCGACGATTTCGATGAACAATTCCGCGCTGTCCGATTTTACTTGCGCGATATCTCCCATGATGAGCCGGCGCGCATGCGCGCCGACCGTGGCATCGAATGCAGGATCGCGCCGGTATACCTCGGCATCTTCCGGCAATTCGACCGCGACGTCCAAAATAAGCCGGTTGCCCGTCGTTGCGTAATGGTGACGGCGGCGCATGGCCTCGAAAATCGCATCGCGGTCGAGACTTGGCGCGAGAAAGCAGGTCAGGCCGCCCTGGCTTCCGAAGAACGAGGCGCCCGGATAGCAGGCGCCGGGACGTCCTTTGTGGCCGTCGGAATTCGCCACGATGCCAACGCGGTAGCCCTTTTCGAAGGCATCGCGCACGATCCATTCGAACGTGCCCCAGGCGGAATGCACCTCGACCGCGGTCTCGAGCTTGCGGTCGTGCGCGTAGAGGATGTCGGCGTAGCGCCCGCCGACATGGGCTGCCACGACGCAATCCTTGTCTTTCAGTTTCTCGAACAGCGCGTGCGCCGTATGGGCGTCGGCGCTTTCGTCGCGCATATTGGCCGCGTCGGCAATCTGCGCATGCGACGACCGGAAAATTGGCTCGCCTTCGTGACGATAATGAACGTTGCGGTCGCCGCCGACGGCGGTGTTGGCGGACCATTCGTATCCCGGAATGCAGACGAAGGCGCCGGCGCGGTCGAATTCGGCCGCCAAACGATTGAGCGCGATCCAGAAGTCGCCGGTGATCTGAAAATCGTTGCCTTGGTGTCCCATCACGTCGAGGAAGGCCTTGTCGCGTCCGAACTCGAAATATTCGCGCGCGGAATTGGTGCCGAGCGTTTCGTTCGATTGGCCGTGCGTGTCGCCCCAGAAATGCACGAGCTCGGCATGCGGCGCGGCAACGCGCAGCGGGTTCGATCGGCACAATTCGCTGCCGCCGTCGTCTAGAACTTTGATCGTGCAGTCGCCGGCCTTCGCGATTGTCAGATTGCCGATGCTCGCGGAGAACTGGCCTTTTTCGAATTGGACGAACGCGGGCAGCCCCTGAATGGGGATCGTGCTCTTCAGCTGCAGCTTGCTATTGATAGTGTTGGACGGGTTGCCCCATTTGTCGTCGGCCTTGATGGCGAGGCGAAACGGCTCGCCTGAACGAACCAGCGTCGGAAGCACGGCATGCCAGCGAACGGGCGGCCCCGGAACGATCGCGATCTTCGGGCTCTCGACGATCGGCACATAGTCGTAGGTCGCGATCGGATCGGCCAGGACGTGAAACTCGAATTCGCTCTCGCAATATGTTTGCAGCCGGATGCCGGGCGATCCGAAGCGGCGGTCGCCGAAGCGGATGGTGATCGTGTCGCCGGGTGCGAGAAAGTCCTTTACCACTCCAATGTACAGAGAGCGGCTCCAAGGCCTGATGTTGCGTTTGAACTCCCACTTGCATTCGAGGATTGCGCCGTTTGACGCCTCGACCGTGGTGAAGCCGGGCGCCTTCGGGTCGTCGAACTGGACGGGGCCGAAATCCGTCGCAAAACGAAACCCGATTTTGAGCGAGCCGGTGTCGTCGATGCCAAAGGCGCCGGCGGTGTAAACGAGCGTGAAGCTTTGATAAGAGCCGGCTTCAAAGGCGCCGGTCGGCTCGAGTGCGGCGGAACCCATGAGGTCCGGCCGGTAATCGGAATAGGGCATTTGTGGCGGCCGCTTTCGTTGTCCGCGGCTCTCATATCATCTTCTCGTCTTGCCTCGCTATGCATCGTATCGCGCGAATCGAATGACGCGGGCGCGTTCTCGCGGCGCGCGCTCGGAACGTCACCTGTTGCGATATGCGTGTTGCAATATGCGCGCTAGCTGCTTCGGACCGCTCGCGGCGGGCATCGCCTTCGTGCGGATGCCGGCGTGGCCCGCGATCTCTGCGATGGCTTTGAGGTCTCTCGCCCGCCCGTCCAGCCGCGCGGTCGGCGTCCGCCGCGCGCCTATGCGAGGACGCGCCGGCGGCGGCTCATCTCGGGGCCGGCGCTAAGCGGCCGCGGACGGATAAAGATTGCCCCCGAAAGGGGGCGGATGGTGGAGCCGAGGGGATTTGAACCCCTGACCTCCTCATTGCGAATTCAGATTTTTACAATTCCCAAGTTTTCCCCATAATTCCTATCACCTTGAAAGTACCTGCTAATCGGTCAATCGGTTCCTAGATTGCAGCAGATCATATTCCTCGAAATTCCTACCCGCTGGTCACCTGGTGGTCACCCGAGCAATCCCGTCATGGCACAGCATAAGTTGACGAAACGCATAGTGGATGGCTTAGCAGCTGCGCCTAGCCGCTACACAGTGTGGGATGCTCAGCTTCCTGGCTTCGGAGTCCGCGTGGGCTTGGCGGGGCAAAAGTCATTTATTGTGCGATATCGCCCGAAAGGCCGGTCAGAAAAAAGATACCTGACCATAGGGCGCTATGGGGTGCTCACGGTGGATGAGGCCAGAGATCGGGCCAAACGAACCTTGGGATCGGTGGCAAATGGGGAGGATCCCGCGCACGAAGCTGCGGCGCGACGGCAAACGCCGACGCTGGCCGCCGTCGCCGTCGAATTCCTCAAAACTCATGTTGCGGCCAAGCGCAAGCCGAAAACACTTTTATCTTACACGCACGCATTGAATTACCATGTTCTGCCCAAGCTCGGACAACGGCGACTTACTGATGTGACGCGCACCGACGTTGACAATCTTCATTCCTCCCTCGCAGCCCACCCGTTCATGGCCAATTACGTCGTGACTGTATTGAGCTCCTTGTACGGATGGGCGCAGCGCAGTGAATTCATCGATGAAGGACAAAACCCTGCCCGTCGCATCGAGAAATTCCGCGAGAGCCGCCGCGAGCGCTTCCTCTCCCGCGACGAGTTCGCGCGGCTCGGCGCCGCGCTGCGCGAGGCCGAGACGGTCGGCATTCTCTACGAGGTCGACGAGACCAAGCCCACGGCTAAGCACGCCCCCAAGCTGGAGAATAGACGTGTGGTCGTCGCGCCCGATGCCGTCGCGGCGATCAGGCTCCTCATGTTGACCGGCTGCCGGCTGCGCGAGATCCTGCATCTGCGCTGGCGGGAGGTCGACTTCGAGCGGGGGCTGCTGCTGCTGGAGGAGTCGAAGACGGGGCGCAAGACCGTGGTGCTGGCCGAGGCGGCGATCGAAATCTTGGGCAAGTTGCCGCGCGCCGGTGAACAAGTCTTTCCCGGCGCCGACGGCAAAAAGCCAAGGAGTGACCTCAAGCGGCCGTGGGAGTTGATCCGGCGCCGCGCGCGGCTCGATGGCCTGCGCCTGCATGACCTGCGTCATTCGTACGCATCGGTCGCTGTTGGCGCGAACCTTGGGCTGCCGATCATCGGCAAGCTGCTGGGCCACACGCAGCCGAGCACGACCCAGCGTTACGCGCATCTCGCAGACGATCCACTTCGCGCGGCGTCCGATCTGATTGCCGCCAAGATCGCGGGAGCTATGGAAGAGGCCCATGGGTCCGCGCGCTCACCCGCCGAAAAAGTCTAGTGGAGAGAAATATGCCACAACGAGACCTAAAGAGCCGCGTTGATATCAGATTAAAAAAATTGAAGAATTCCGTCCGCGATGATGCCAGACGCGCAAATTCACCGCGTGCTTGCCGAGAGGCTTTTGAAAAATGTCGAAAGCATCCTGCTGTGATTGAGGCGTGTACGTTCGCGGGTGTTGACTCCAATGATCCCGTCGTCCTCAGCACCATGCTCATCGAGTTGGCGTCGGCCCGGTTCATCAAAGGTAAGGGGGGCGCGCCGGAGGTCTGGGATACTTATGCTAAGCTTTCTATTGCGGCGTTATCTGTTCCGAGTCAATAAAGGCCAGAGCTTTCGGATGAAAAGATTTTTGCTCAGATGGTGAAGGAGACTAAGCAGTTTCACAAAATGAAGCCATCAACGCTACGGCGGCGTTTGGCTGACGCACTGAATCCGGACAAGAATTTGCGCCTTAGGGACCTGCTTCACAACATGGAGGAAACGTCGCACGCGGCCGCAATGCGTCGCGGCATTTCTCTGCCAGATTGGCGAACGCTCCCAGACCATTGGGACGCAGGAATAAACGGAGAGAAGAATTAATCTTTTGGGCGGCTCTGCCCCGATTTTCCCGCTCAAAGTCCTGCCTTAGCTACCTCTCGATCGGCCAATGTTGCCACCGATCGAGAGGGAAAGATGGACACTTCACGGGACGCGACCGTTCGTCTGCTCCGCCGCAAGGAAGCGGCGCGCTATTTGACCGACATGCGCGGCCTGCCGATCGCCCCGCAGACGCTCGCCAAGTATGCGGTCGTCGGCGGTGGGCCGATCTTCCGCAAGTTCGGCCGCTTTCCCCTCTACGACACCGCCGACCTCGACAGCTGGGCCAATTCCAAGCTGGGGCCCCTGCAGCGCTCCACCTCCGACATGGGGGAGGCGAGCCGTGGTTGAGAAAATCGACGCGGATGTAATGCCGGCCGGCGAGATGGCCGAGACCGCGGTTGCTGAGCTGAACGGCGTGGTCCCGCCGACGTGCACCGCGGTCGCCGAAATCGAAACCCGGCTCGCCCAGATCGAGGAGATCTTCAGCAACCACCAGAAGCCGCTCTTGGACTTTGCCGACTTGGCGCATGAGTATGTCGACCGCGCTGAGACAATTTCACCCCAGAATGTCGCGAAAACCCGCGGCCGACCTGAGGGCGGCATTATGAGGGCGGTGCGCCAGCTACCGCTTCCCGGCAAGACTGATGCCGCGCGCAAGAAGCGGCTGGAGCGCCTGCTGCAGATCGCGAGCCTCGGCCCGCAGGTGAGGGTGGCCGCGCAGAAGGCGGGCGTCGCGCATTTCCAGTCGCACCTCCTCGAGATCGCGGCGGGCGAGACCGAGCAAGATCAGCTGCAAAAGGTGGCCGAGCTCGTCGCGCGCAACCACGAGCGCGCCTTGGCACGCAAGAACAGAACGGCCGGCGAGAAACGGCTGCGCGCGGTCATCGAATACCCCGCAGAACGCAAGCGCGAGCTTGAAGAAGCGCTCACCCAGTTTGGCGAAAAGCATGAAGTTCGCCTCGAGCTCCCGAACTAGCAGCCGCAGACGATTTTTATTCAGTCAAAGCAGCCGTCATTGAATGATTCACGCTGACGACAAACACACCGCTGAATACGCGACTGCGCGGGGCGCTCAGCTCGCGGCCGAATGGCAGGGCGGCATCGCTTCCTGCATGCGCATGTGCCGCGGGTTGAGAGACGGCGTCCTTTCTTTCGAGGGCGCGCCCGCGCTGCTCAACGCGTTCCTGGCTCCGCTGGTCGGGTGCGGAGTACTGACGCAGAATGATGCGCTGCTTGGTCGTTCGAGCGCGAAGATTTCTATGCTCATGCAGATAGCTGAGCACGAGCACCTGCTCCTCCGACTTGAAATCGCTCGGCACCTCGCCAACGGCTTCACGATCGCCTATCAGGCCTGCGTTATCTTCAAGAGGCTTCCCGGCAAAGAGGAGGAAAAAGTCAATGAGCTGGCCCGCATCCTCGCCGAATGCCCCGACGATGGCGCGCGCGAGTACCTCCTCGGCGTCACGCGTCGCCTCAAGCGCGACGCAGCGGCGGAGCGCGCGCCCCAGCAAGCCGATGCGCAAGCCACAGGCGACGCGCCTCCGACGGGCACGCTCGGCGGCTTGATCGACGGGGGGCGGCGATTCGACCTCATCGTCGTGACGCCTGAGCCAGCGGAATTTCGGCTGCTCGGCGAGGACTATCACGATGAGGTCGGCGCGGAGGAGTCCACGCTGGCGCGCCTGCTGCCGATCCGCCGCGTTGTCGACGGCGACGCAGCGATCATCGTCGCCGCTCCGCACCGCGACTTCCCGGTCGTCGCAAACAAGCTCTTGGACCTGTGCGGCTTCAGTCGCCCCTCGCGCGTCTTGCTCACGCGACCGACCACCTCGCGCGACATCACCGACGCGGAGGTGATCGTCATCGCAAAGCGCGGCGACGCGCGCCTGAACTTGCCTGAGGATGGTTCGGGTGACGAAGAGGGCGCGCTCGAACCGCTAGAGGCTGCCGCACGGCTTTGTCCCGACGCCGCCCACCGGCTGCATCTGTTCGCCTCGGCCCAGACGCAGGGCTGGTGCTGCGTTCCGGTCGACGGCAGCTGGCTCGAGAGGCCGAGCGTGCGATGAAACCCGGTGTCTACCAGCCCTATCTGATTGCCGATGCCCACCGGGCCTCGGCGCAGGGCTTGTTCACGCAGGTTACGATGTTTGCGGGCGGCGCCGGCGCGTGTCTTGGCTCGCACCTCGCCGGCGGACGCGTCCTGCTGGCGAGCGAGTTCGTGCCCGAGGCGCGCCGTACCTACGCCACCAACTTCCCCGGCGTTCCGATCGATCCGCGCGATATGCGCGAAATCCTGCTCAACACCAGCGCCGTGGAGCAGTTCTTGTCCCCGACAGGCCTGACGATCGGCGAGCTGGACGCCGTGCATGGCTCGCCGCCGTGCTGCGAGGTCAGCGCGGCGAAGAAGGGCATGATCTCCGACCAGAGCCGAATGCGCGCATACTCGGACGTAAAGCAGAGCGGCATGGCCACGCTGATCATCGACTATCATAAGCTCGCCAAGGCCGTGGCGCCGAAGGTGGTGATCACCGAGAACGTCCCGGCCCTGGCGACAAGACACAAGCGCATCTTCGAGGGCGCGCTCGACGAGCTTCGCTACTCGGGCGATTCGCGCGCCCGGGCGTACTTTGTGGCTTCGGCGGTTCTCTCAGCCGCCGACTTCGGCGTGGCGCAGGACCGCCGTCGGCTGTTCATCCTCGGCGTGCGGCGCGACGTCGCCGAGGCGATTGGGATCGACAGCGACGAGGGCGTCAAGGCAATCTTTCCCGAGCCGACGCATGCCTCTGTAAGCGTCCGATCTGCGCTCGCCGGCCTGCGACAGACGCCCGCGCAGATCGAACCGTGGTGGCGTGCCATGCGGGTCAGCGCGCTCGGGCGCGTCGTGCATCATTTCCCGAAGAATCCCGACAAGTGGACGCGGCCGCAACACGTCGGGCTCGATCCGCACACCCGGTTCTCTCTCGTCCGCAGCGCCTGGGACCTGCCGTCGCCGACCTTGACGGTCATGGGTCAGCGCCCGGACGGGCTCTCGGGGACAATTCACCCCGACCAGGATCGGAAGTTCACGATACCGGAGCTGAAACGACTATTCGGTCTGCCCGATGATTACCGACTCACCGGCACGCTAGACCAGGCGGCGGAGCGCGTCTGCCGAATGGTCGCGCCCCTCGTCATGAAGGCCATCGCCGAGGCCATCTACGCGCGGGTGCTGCGGCCCTACGCGGAGTCGCGGCGATGACAGTCGTCGACTTCTCATTCGCCGCCCACGCCGACGCCTTCGACGACCACATTCGGCAGTCGATCCCGGGCCTGGATGTCCTGCGGTCCATGGTGGTCGACCTGTCACGGCACTTCGTGCAGCCTGGCACGACGGTGCTGGACATCGGCTGCTCGACGGGCTCCGTGCTTGGGGCAGTCAGAGATGCCAACCAGGCGAGCCAACCCACGGCGAACTACGTCGGAATCGACGTCGAGCGGCAATTCGCTCGGCATTGGCGCGATCGGGCCGCCGGGAACCTGCGGTTCGAGGTCGCCGACGGCCGCACGTTCAGCGGCATGCAGAACATGTCGCTCGCGGTCAGCCTGTTTACCCTGCAGTTCATCCCGGAGAGCGACCGACTGGCGCTGTTGCGCCGCATGCACGACGGCCTCATCGAGGGAGGGGCTCTGATCATCGCCGAGAAGGTGTTGGCGGGGACAGCGCGGGCCCAGAACCTCTTCATCGGCCCCTACTATGACTTCAAGCGGCGGAGTTTCAGCGCGCAGGAGATTCTCGATAAAGAACAGGGCCTGCGCGGCCCGATGCATGTCTGGTACGAAGGCGAGCTCATCGAGGCACTTCGCGAGGCAGGCTTCAACGTAGAGGAAATCGATCGGTTCTGGCAGAGTTACTTTTTCGTCGGGATGGTGGCAGTGAAGCGAACGATCGCGCGGCCAACGATCGTCCGCGAATGGCGGAGCGTGGCTTCAGCGTGACAAAAAATTTTGCTTGTGGCCTAGGTTTTCGGTGTACATTCCTGTGCGCGCCCAATAAATAGAGTGCATCGGCGCTTTCGCGCCCTTCATCATCATGCCTCAAACAACACGGGCCGCGAGGCTCGGGCCCCGGGACGGTCGGCAGTCCCCGCAAGCATCGCGTACCCGGCGCGTGTGCCTCTGCTGGCGGATATGATGAGCTACAAGACCGAAAGTCGGCCACGAGGTCTCTAAGCAAAGCCGACAAGAAGCGGGGATGATCTCCACCGCCACGCCCGCGCGAGTCGCCAGGTCTGGCCGCGCGGGGCCGCCGCCGTTTCCGCAAGGAGCAGGACAGCGCAGACAAGGGTGAACACGAACGGCCTCACCCGCCGAAGAGGCGCGCTAGACCAGGTAGTGACGACGGGACGTACACGCAGGTTCCCGGAGGCGCTGTTCTCCCTAGTAGGCAGAATAGTGTCTCCGAACATGCCGCAGGTTTGAAGAGAGCAGCGCGATTTCGAATGCGATGATCGTCGATCAATCTTTGGACTATGATCGAATGTGATCGATTGTCATGGTGATCATGATCGAGTTCACAATCATCCAAGCCGAGCACGCCCGAGGCCGCAGGCCGAGGGCGCCCGCCCGAAGGGCGGGTGATGAAATACTTGGTTGCTGGCGCCTTGGTAATGCAGCGCGCATTGAAGCCTTCGTACGCAACAACAGGCCGAGGCCTAGGAACTCAAATACTCCGCACCAACACGTTATCGACATTGCTGATCTGGTCCGCTGTTGGTACATTTTAAGTCATATGGTGGGTGATTTTCGAAGTGCAGAATTCATTCGCTTCGTAGGCAAAAAAGATGAATGCAAACACAGCGCTCCTATTACGCAGCATCCTCAAACTGTTCATGCGCTGCGTTACCGTCGCATGTCTATGCACTCAGTCGGCAGCTCAGACGCCAGCCCCCAAGGCTACGTCGATACTTTCGTCTTCAATTGGAATGGGAAAGGAGCTAATCCGCGGAGTGATGAGCGAATTCTATGGCGTCTATGACCAAACTAAGCAATGCTGGGTCGCGAAGCATAAAAATAATGCTTACTGCATGAGGCCGATAAAACTAGAGGTCGTTTCTTTAAAAGGAACTAAACAATATTTTGTTTCTGTCGGGGGAAGGCAGCTGGACGAAAATGGCGATCCCAAAGACTGCCATGCATGCCTAGGTGCATTAGGGCTACTTGTTTTAGCCCCGAACGGCTCAAATGTGGCCCTGCTTGCCAAAAATAATCTCTATGAAGATTATGAAACTTATGGGCGATCTCCTAGCCCCAAGATGATCTCGATTTATAGAATAGGACCAGGTGACAACTACGGTTGGATAGCCCAGGCAAGTGAAATCCATGGAGGTGAAGAGTACCTCTGGTCGCAAGTCTATGGTGTGCTGGGTGACAATGTTGCTCTTTTAGCCTCCGTGATTACTCACTATGCCAATCCGATGACGTGCGAATCCGAGGGGCGTGCGTACTGCACGGATGTTTCGGCAAATTTGATCGTTGATCAAACTAGCGCCTTGGGCGCATTTTTCCCATTGATACTTAATGCTTCAGGTAAATTGCGCGGTGCTCAATGGCGCAAGACCTACCAATTCAGATTTGACGAATCGTCACGCAAGTATATCGCCCCTACGGGCGTGCCCGAAGAGCTTCGTCCATTTCAATGACTGGGTTCAATTACATGCGACCCAGTTTCTCGGCGCTACCTTTGCCAGACCAGACAACGACCTCCGTATAAAAGTACACAGCGCCTGCTCCGCGGCCGGCGAGCGGCCTCGCGAGGTCCTCCAAACCATACCATTATCGACCCACCTGATGTTTTCTGGACCGCATACAATATCCGCCGCGTTACAACTTTGCCTTCACGAGCCATCTGATGAATCAGAAGTTGCGCTCGCGCTGTTGCGCCTTCCTCCAGCACTTTACCCGCTAGACCTTGAAGGTTGACTTTATATGTAACAGCGCAGCCGATCTTTCCCGTCGATTTATCAACTTTTTCGACCGTTGCGTCGTCTTCGACGGTCAAGAAGGATCCGTAATCGTTTTCGAGATCAGTCTTGATTGGCTCTAAGCGCTCTCCTAGGTGCTTGCCACTGAAAACTAACACGTCAAGAACCATCTGCCGAAGGGGGTCGTTGATGGCAGCTGCGCACAAGCTTAGAGGAGCAGCCCCGGTCGAATTCAAGTCGACCGTCGACTGTCGCGGCAGATCGGGTTCATTAGTAGGAGATTGCTTCAGGCGCACGTCTTCGACGTAGCCAATGGAAGCCCATAATTCGTGTGACTTTGGATTAGGGGCTTCCGGTCAACTCTCAAACCTCGCTTTGATCTCGCAGATGCTTCCGTCTGGACACGTGGCTAATATTCTTTTTGCAATGCTTTCTAGATAAAAATCGCAATTGGCAGAGGTTTTTGGTTTACCTGGAATCTGTACCTCAACGGCGCCAGCGGCGAAATCCCGTCGCCGAGGGGCGAGACTTTTCCGTAACATGTTCCTTTCCAAGCTGGCCACGATTTAACCGACCGGGCGTCTTCAACATACACATCATAGCCCTGCACCCTCAACCTTCCTGCAACTTCACAAGGCGCCCCAGTCGTACAGCTTCTCAGAATTTCGGCTTCAGCCTGCGATGAGGGTGTCAGTTTGCACGTAGCGTAGCCTTCACCCTCGATGATTTTCTCAATCTCCTTTTGAGGTTCAACTAATATTCCGACTTGATGCGGCTCGGGAAAACCACGGCACTTTCCTTCGAAGGTGCGGGTTTCGGCTGGCTGCTGACGCATCGAGGTTGTCGGAGCCGCGTCCTCCGGCTTAATTAAACTAAACTCTAGTTCTACCGTCCTATACTCGGTGACGCGGCAGTCTGCCCCAACATGAGGCGATCTGCCTTTTAGTATCACGCGTTCGTAGTTATCGAGAATTGGGCCAGCGACCGCGAAAGGCAGTTGTCCGCATTCCTTCGCGAACGTATACGCTGTCCCCACGTACTTGCCATCCTTTGCTTTGCCGCTGAATACAAGAGAGCCGGGTCTCGCACCTGCGTCGAACAAATCCTTCGGAATGTCCTTGTAGTGGAATTCTCGGCTGGAGCCTTTAATAGTCAGGTAGACTATGTTTCCGTTGAGGCGCCAGAGCGTTGCTCCCGACGGCGCAGATGTATTTTGTGGTTCAGCGAAACTTGATGTGCTGACAACAAGTAGAAACAGATAGCTCCATCAGATTCAATTTCGGCATCGGTATTCCCCACGAGCATTGCCCGCCGCCGAACAAAGCTGAAGGATAGATTATAATGTACCCACCTGCCATTATCCACTGTGCACGGAAGGCTATTTGCTGACCTTGGCTGACACGCTCATAGCGACCAATTAATCGCAGCGGTGAGCTTCGCCCCAAAAAATGCGCAAGATCTCTTGCCAGTTCGGCCGAGCGTCCGCGCCCAGGTGTCCGCAGGCTTGGCACCGCATCCGCGGACCGAGCGACGGCACGGGCACGTCGTCGCCGAACCGCTCCACGTCGACGACGCCGTGGTGATTGCAGTCGCGCTCCGAGCACCACGCCGCGATAGTGCGCACGCCGTTCGCACGCATGTTGCCGAGCGTCATTAATTCAACGGGGCGCGACATTGGGGACTCTCCAAATCTGCGCCGATGGTAGGGCGCGGCCGGCCCGGCGCAAATCGTGGTCGCCCGCCCGTCACCCGCCCGCGCCCGCCGACGCTCCCTCGGTGGGGCCGGTCCGGCGCAGGTCGCGCACCTGCAGGTCGTCCGGCAATCCCGCCGCCTGGGCGATCAGCCGAACCTAAATCCGGGGGCCCCAGTTGGGGTCTTTTCTTATTGATAACCCCCTAATCCGCCTTCGCCTAAGCCCTCATCGCTGGACTGTCCTGTTGCTCCCGAGCGCCAAGGACGTCATCATCGTCACATGGGCAACGGCAGCAATCCATCTAAGAGAGCTGATCTGTTCTCGGCGCTGCAGTCACCGGTGACTTCATCGCCCTCGGCAAGCACGCCAAGATCGTCGCCGTCCCGCTCCGGTAAGTCCGCAGCTCCTGCGTCGTATGCGCTCCCGACGAACCTGCAGAGTGCGCTTGGGTACCTGGACGATGACCAGCTCGCCCGATTACATGCAGCGTTGCTCGCTGAGCACGAGCGACGAGGCATGAAGCCCTCCATTCCAGATGTGCCCTCGCGCAAGCCGAGGGTCGAAGCCGTCGCCGTTTCCTTGACGACTTCAAAGATCAACGCCGTTCGAGCCGCCTTCAAGGCTGGCGTTAAACCGTCGCAGATTGCTCGACAGTTCGGCTTATCTCAGTCGGAGGTGCGAAAGGCGTTGGCGAGCGGCTAATCGGAATAGCCATCTAGGCCGAGGTCGTCGAGGCGGGGGCGGAGCTGAGGGCGCTGCAGCGCCACGCGCTGGAGGTGGTTGAATACTGATCACAGCGAATGAACCAGCCCGACCCGGAGAGCTCGCCATGTCCACCAGCCAACCTGACATCAGCGGCATTCAGCGCCGCGTCGCCAAGGCCATCCACGATCACTGGGTGCTGTACCTGGTCGAGGGCGTCGTGCTGGTAGTCCTGGGTGCGACCGCCATCGCGCTGCCGCTGCTCGCCACGCTCGCGGTGACGATCTTCCTGGGTTGGCTGATCCTCTTGAGCGGCGTCGTCGGCATGGTCACGACGCTCTGGGCGCGGCGAGCGCCTGGTTTCTGGTGGTCGCTGCTGTCGGCCATCCTCGCCGTGGTGGTCGGCGTGCTGCTGCTGGCGAGGCCAATCAGCGGCGCCCTGACGCTCACGGTCCTGCTCGTCGCGTTCTTCATTATCGAGGGCGCCGCGACGATCATGTTCGCGCTCGACCACAAGCGGGAGCTCTCCGGTCATTGGGGCTGGATGCTGGTGAGCGGCGTGGTCGACCTCTTCTTGGCCGCGCTGATATTCGCCGGCCTGCCGAGCACCTCGGCCTGGGCGATCGGGCTGCTGGTCGGGATCAACATGATCTTCGGCGGCGGCGCCCTGACGATGATGGCGCTGCACGCCCGCGAAGCCGCGTAGAGACGCCCGCGAGGCTCAGCCGGGCCGGCGTTAGCAAAACCTTAGTGACGCGGACTTATCCTTTACGCATGAGGCAGCCGTCCCAAACATGTCAGTGCGGCCGCGCGATGCGGTTCGAGGTCCGCGTGCCGGGCGTCGCCGAGCCCGGGCGGTTCTTCGCGTTCTACTCGTGTGCCTGCGGGCGCGTGGACTGCGTGCCCGACGAGGCTGGACCCCGCGTCGCCCAGGCGAGGTGGCCGTCGGCGTCGTAGCCGCCCGGGGCGCGCTGCAAGCTCGATAGGTTCAGGCACCGGGCGGCCAACACCTATCGCGGAGCGCTCTGCCCAGCCCGATCGCGTAGTCGGGCCCAGCGCGTCGCACGCCGCGAAACTCCAAGATCACCTCGGGGCTTGTCGCCCGACCGAACTGGCATCGAGGCTTCCCCTAAGGGCGGGTCAGTGGAGTCGAGTTGCTGTAAGCTCCGCGCGACGAGTGCTCAATCACTTGAAACAGGGGAGCAGCCCACCGATGGCAAAGCAGTGGAAGAACTGGCACGCAAAGCATGCGGAGCAGCTCACTTATGGCGAGAGGGTCGCAGATACCGTCGCAGCGACGATGGGCTCGTGGACCTTCATCATCGTGCAGTCGATCATCTTGACGTTCTGGATCGTGCTCAACCTCATCGCATGGATGCGTCACTGGGACCCGTATCCCTTCATCCTGCTGAATCTCGCCCTCTCTTTCCAAGCGGCATACGCGGCGCCCTTCATCATGATCAGTCAGAACCGACAGGCGGATCGTGACCGCCACCAGGCGGAGGAAGACTATCGAACGAACGTCGAGGCTGAGCGTCGCATCGAGGACCTGCAGAGGAGCCTCGCGGCGCTCGAGGTCAACAAGCTCGACCGGATCATTGAGCTATTGGAGAAGGGGCTGCCGCCTGCGTCCGCGCCCGAGCAGCGGGCGTGACGTAATCGTTCCCAACCCGCTTGGTCCAGCTCGGCCGCGCCTTGCGTACAGGTGGCCGTTGCTAAAGCCACGAGCCGAACGTCGCCAGCTGCCGGCCGCTGAAGTGCGCCTCTCCGCTACCGCCCCACACCAGGCGCTCGGCGCTTATGCGCACGACGCGGTGGGTCTCGGCTACGCGGTAACTGTCTCTCCAGGCGTTGATGAGCTTGCTGAGCATGGTCGCCTCCATCGGCGAATATCTTGTTTGTAGAATACACCAGCCCCGCCGGGCGGCTGTGACGGCGGTCACGGAATGTCGGTTTTTCGGGGCTTTTCCTGGCCGTCGCCGTCCCGCGCCCGCCCGTCGCCCGCCAGATCACCCCTCAGGGTTTTTCTGGCCCGGGGCGGCGGCGACCCATGGCTCGGGCGGCTGGGACACGCCCTGACCCGTCTCTGGGGCGACGGGGGCGGACTGGCCGAAACCGGGACCAGACGGGGGAGGCGGGCAGGCGCGCGCCGATAATTAGCTCGCGGCACACGACGCGAGGAAACCGCTAATGCTCAGCCTAAAGCAATTCATCGCCGGCCTCGAAGGCGACGCCGCGGCCGACGGCTTCGACGAGGTCGTGCGCGCGAAGATATTCGGCCTCGACGTCGCGGCCGTCATGCTGCCCTCCGACATGCTGACCGAGGACCGCGTTAGCCGCATGAACGCGTTCTGGGACCGGCTCGGCGAGCGCGAGGCGCTCGTCATCGCGATCACTGCCCGATAGGCGCGACGTCTTCGCGCATACTCGCTTTAACTTCAAAAGCGCGCGAGCGGCGTGTCGGCTGACGGCCAAGAGTGGCGTGACGGCCTGAACCCGTGATGTCCGCCTTTCCCCCGAAAGCGGAAATGTGCGGTGCACTCACCCATGTCCGCTTTGAGCCAGGAACGGACTCATGCACCGCAACAAAAGAATGGCCGTCTCGCGGCGGTCTACCACAGCCCACATAGCCGAAAGCTCTTGAGTCATGCCTTGCAGTTATTTCTCCGGCTCTACGAAGGTATGTGGCCAAGTACCGTGCAAAACTTTTGCCGCCCGCCTTTCCAGTTGCTTTTCATGATTTCGGAAAAACAGCATGCCTGCCGCAACGAGAACTATTGCCGCTATGAATAGAGCGGAGCCCACTGATGCAGCGATGCGTGTGAAATTTTCGCCCAGCCGGTATGCGCCTATGCCGAAAACACAAGCCCAACAAATCCCTCCCATGGCATTCATGGCGAGGAAATGTGGCCATCGCATCATGTTTACGCCCGCCAGAATCGCGGAGTAAGTTCTAAGGATAGCGACAAACCTTCCAAAGAAGACGATTTTTCCTCCGTGCCGCAGAAACAAATATTGACCGACTTTCAGCCGCGCATGATTGAGGCGCAGAAAACGGCCATATCGGACAAGCAAATGGACGCCAGCAGTACG
The DNA here is from genome assembly GCA_963819955.1 of uncultured Pseudomonadota bacterium. Classification (GTDB taxonomy): domain Bacteria; phylum Pseudomonadota; class Alphaproteobacteria; order Rhizobiales; family Xanthobacteraceae; genus Pseudolabrys. The sequence continues at coordinate 410,495 of CAWFYB010000007.1, forward strand.
ACCAATTAGATATCCAATATTATCGCCCAGTATCGCCGCCGTCGCAGCGACGGCGACCACAGAAACTTCACTGAAGTGATGCGTCGATCCCGCATATAAGGAGGTTGCAATTAATGCGGTCTCAGCAGGGACCGGGATGCCCATGCATTCGAGCATGACAAGAGCGAACACCGCCCAGAGTCCATATGGGCGAATAAACTCTTGCATTAGCCACAGGGATGAACTGAATTCTGGCATCTAGACTTTCCGATACCGGCGTTGGTCTAGTAGACAAATGCGAGAGCGCACCACTGGCTCCGCCCTAGTTGCATTGTCAATTACTGCGCGCCTAGCCCATTGGCAATCACACGAAATCCACAGCCGGCACATTCTAGCCGAACCAGGCTCCGGGCGAACGCCCCTAGACTATCCGAAAAGGTTCCCTTTTCAAGGCTGAGACAAATCCGCCACACCTGAGTGAATTGGAAGTGAGCTTGGTAATCAGGACTTGCCTATCGGATGCAAAAGGAAAATTCTTATTGGTCGATTACGAGAACAAAAACTTCAATTTAGATGTCGTGTTTGAATTTGCTTCCGGGGCACCGCTCAAATGCGGAATGGAGGAACGACATGTCCACGCAGAGCACAGACGGTACAGGCGCAACGACCGACGTAAATGGGGCTGACCAGAGTCGACGAAATTTTCTAAAGACAACGGCGCTCGCTGGAGGCGCAGCAGCGATCGGATCTGTCGCTTCTCCCTACATCTCGAGCGCAGAAGCCGAGCAATTGACACCGCGACAAGTTCCCCTCAGTGGCATGGCCACCATTCCCGGCAAAGCCAACCACTGGTACGTGCCAGCGTCTGACAAGACAGTTCACTGGGGCTATTTCAGCAAGAAACTAAAGCCGTTGATCGAGATCGATTCCGGCGATTATGCGACCATTGAATGCCTAACACACCAGGCGGGCGATGACCCGGAACGCATGATCAAGGGCGATCCAGGGGCAGAAAGTGTCTTTTACTGGACCAAAGAGAAGAAGAATGTGAACCGGCGCGGCGCCGGTCCTTTAGATGCGCCGAACGGAGCTGGTGCAGGCTATGGCGTGCACATCATGACGGGGCCGATCGCAATTCGCGGCGCTAAAGAGGGGGACATCCTTGAGGTGCGCGTCCTCGACATGTATCCGCGTCCCTGCGCGAATCCAAAATTCAAGGGCAAGACCTTCGGCACGAACATTGCCGCTTGGTGGGGATATCAATATGGCGATCTGCTTAATGGCGCAAATCGCGAGGTCGTGACCATCTACGAAGTCAACTCCAGTGGTAGCGGCGATTGGGCGACGGCCGTGCATAGCTACCGTTGGGGCCCTTTCACTGACCCAAACGGTGTAGAACATAAAACTTATGACTATCCCGGCTTGGTAGTTGATCCGGAAAAATGGAACCCCAAGCAAGGTGTCCTTAAGGGAATCCGGGTGCCACTGCGGCCACATTTCGGCTGTCTTGGACTCACACAGAAGGAAGCCGATATCGTCAACTCCATTCCACCGGACTACACCGGCGGCAATATTGACGATTGGCGCTTCGGCAAGGGTGCAACTCTTTACTACCCCGTTTCGATCGATGGCGCCTTCTTTTCGGTCGGCGATACGCATTCCGCCATGGGAGACGGTGAGATATCCGGCACCGCGATCGAATCCTCCTGGACTGGCCTGTTCCAGTTCATCCTGCACAAGCAAAATGATATCGCCGCCGGCGCATTGCTGTCGAGGCTCAAATGGCCGCTGCTCGAAACCAAGGACGAATGGATAGCCCACGGCTTCAGCTACCCACATTATCTAACGGATCTCGGGCCCAACGCGCAAAGTGAAATTTTCAAGAAATCATCGGTCGACCACGCCATGCGAGACGCATTTCGCAAAATGCGAGAGTTCTTAATGAACACGCAGAACTTAAGCGAAGATGAGGCCATCTCGCTGATGTCGGTCGCGGTCGATTTCGGCGTAACCCAGGTCGTTGATGGCAACTGGGGAGTGCACGCCAGTATTCGAAAAAACATCTTCGCCGGCCGTGAAGCCTAGTACAAGAACAGAGGCGGAAAGCACCCAGCCCGGACGAATAATCAAATGCCAAAATACGACTATAATTGCCCACGCTGTGGTTCGTTCTCTGAATTTCGACCCATGGCGGAGTACGAGTTGCCGGCAATTTGTCCGGGCTGCGGTGCAAAATCACCACGTGCTGCTTTGAGCTTCCCAATGATATCGACGGGAGCCGCAACGAAGACCCCTAGCGATTTGGCATTTAGAAGCCGGTTATCATCGATGTCCGGCCATGGCCCGGGTTGCGGTTGTTGCGGCGGTAAGAAAATTCCACGCGCGGAGTGGACCAGCAAATTGCTTTGAAAGCATGGATTATTGATGCTGATGCGTCCGCAACCCAAAAGAACGAAAGAGCGCGTTATCGGATAAAGAAGTTGCGGTTGCCAAGATCATAGCTGCCGAATTTTTCCGTCTGAGCAATGTCGGCTCCAGGTCAATCGCGACCGAGCCAATTGACGCCCGTGCCGACCAATGTCCGCTATGCTCCGAAAGCGACCTAAATTTTGCAATGCAGCGAATGACGTGATGGGCCAGAGGCGGACATTGCAAATCGAGTAGTTCGACTATTCCAATCCAGCCTTACGCAAGCCGGTGACGAGCTTGGCCATGCCATCGGGCTTATATGGGGCGTTTGCCTCGACCCAAGCGATGGAAATGTCGGGCTGCAGCTTCTTGAGGTGGTTGATCGCTGCATGAGCTTCGTCGATGTGCCCGGCTTCAGCGAGGCTCGCCGCATAAATCCGATGGCCGCCCGAAAATCCGGCGCGCTGTTGCACTGCCTTGCGGGCGAACGTAACGGCTTCCTGATAGCGACCAGCAAGATAGTGGGTGATCGCAAGGTTGGTGTTGAACAAGAAGGTCTGCGGATCGTGTGGGCTCATCCGCGTCGCCTGTTCCAGATGTTGAATAGCTTTATCGCATTGCCCGTCCAATCCGAGTGCCATGCCAAGATGGCCGTGAGCGGCAGCAAAGTTCGGGTTGATATCAAGCGCACGCTGATATTGTTCGACTGCCGCCTCGGTCTGTCGCTTTAACACGGCACCCCAACCTAGGGCGAGGTGCGCCCAAGGATCACTATCATCGAGCTCTGCTGCCCGCGCTGCGAGCGTCAACGCCTCCGGCATATCCTGACTTTGGGATGCCCCCACTGGAATTGCCCGGAACACCAACGCAAACGCCAGCATGCTCTGGGCAGGCGCGTAATCTGGATGCCGCTCAACCGCTGTCCTCAGTATGCTGACCGCCGTGTCCATGTCTGGTTTGGTGAGTCGCCAGAAAATCGAATTAGCCTGCATCACCAATTCCCACGCATCCAAATCCTCCGACGAGCGGGCCTGCAACCGTACCGCCTCAGCTTCCAGGAGTTTGGGTTCGATGGCTGCGACCACGTTGCGCGTGATCTCGTCCTGCAGCTCAAAGACATCGGTCAGTTCGCCGTCGTAATGGTCGGCCCAAATGTGATTGCCGGTCGTGGCGTCGATCAACTGGGCGGTTATGCGGACGCGGTTTCCGCCCTTCCGCACGCTGCCCTCGAGCACATAACGCACGTCCAGCTCATGGGCCGCACGCTTCACGTCAACCGCTTTGCCTCTATATGCGAACGACGAATTCCGCGCGATAACGAAAAACCAGCGCAGCCTCGAAAGGCCTGTGATGATGTCCTCGGAAATACCGTCCGCGAAATACTCCTGTTCGGGATCGCCGCCAATGTTCGCGAACGGCAATACCGCGATGGATGGCCGCTCCGAGCCATGAAGTTCTTTTTTGGTGGTGGTGGCGCTTTTGAGCATGGCGTGAGGAGCATGGTCTATGAGCGATACGCGATGAACCCCGATGGGCCGTGCAATATTTTTGACGGTCTGCTCCCCTAGGTCTTCGAAGCCAAAATCCAGCTTGTCGCGCACCTGCTCGTAAACAACTCGCGACACCATAATGCCACCAGGCTCAGCGAGCGCCTCCAGACGCGCGGCCACGTTGACACCATCGCCGAAAATGTCGATGCCGTCGCTGATGATGTCACCGACGTTAATCCCGATACGAAATTCGATGCGCCGGTCGGTCGGCACATCGGTATTCCGATCACTCATTCCTCGCGCAATTTCCACGGCGCAGCGCACTGCGTCGACGACGCTGACAAACTCCACCAGGATGCCGTCCCCGGTGGTCTTTACGATGCGTCCTCGATGCTCGGCGATCTTAGGGTCGACTAATTCCTTGCGGTGTGCCTTGAGCCGGCGAAGCGTGCCCTCGTCGTCAATGCCCATAAGCCGGCTGTAGCCAGCGACGTCGCCTGCCATGATGGCGGCGAGCCTTCGGTCAACTCGATCTTCAGTCACAAGTGGTCCTAAAAACGGCCGACGTTGCCGCTAATTCGCGTCGCATTGAACCCGCCCTTCCGGGCGGAGCCCGGTTGAAGCGCGGCAAACGACCGTTTGCGGCAATTACACAAATAGGCTCTGAAAGTACCATTAAAGCTCCGGTATCGTACAGCTCAAGTCTGCATTTGGGTATTAGAAAAGCCAGCTTCGCTACCGCAACATGATATGCAGCTGTTGTCTGCTATGGGTCTTGGTCGTGTGAAAAGCCCTGACAGAAGCATAGACGCGGCATGAACTCGGCCGGACGGCAATGCGCAGCCGTTATTTTGGATTTAACGGCTTTTCCGACTGTAGGCGCGGCTGTTGCGGATTTCAGCGGTCCTGGGCAGCTCTGCAATGGAGACGGGCCCATGCCGGCTACGATTATGCCCTCATCGCCGCCATGAGCGGTTTGATGCCCATGATGTTCATGACGCGCGTGAGGTTATAGGCCAGCACGTGCAACGCCATCTCGGTGGCGACAGTTTTTACGCCGTAAAACCTCCGCACCCTCAGAACGTCACCTCCTGCAGTATCCGCGCCAGCCGCTTCGGGTTGCTCTCGACGTACATCGCCGTCGTGCGAATGCTCGCATGGCCCGCGATCTCGGCGATCGCCTTCAGGTCTATCCCCCGCTCGGCCAGCCGACTTGGCGATGCCCGCCCGTCACCCGCCCGCGCCCGCCCCGTCGCCCCCAGATCACCGTCTGGGGTTTTCTGGCCCCGGGCGGCGGGCGACCATGGCTTGGGCGGCTCGGACACGCTCTGACCCGTCTCTGGGGTGACGGGGCGGGCTGGCCGAAACCGGGCGGCGGCGCGCAGGGGGGCGACAACGCGCGCCGATAATTAGCTCGCGGCACACGACGCGAGGAAACCGCTAATGCTCAGCCTAAAGCAATTCATCGCCGGCCTCGACGGCGACGCCGCGGCCGACGGCTTCGACGAGGTCGCGCGCGCGACGATATTCGGCCTCGACGTCGCGGCCGTCATGCTGCCCTCCGACATGCTGACCGAGGACCGCGTGTCCCGCATGAACGCGTTCTGGGACCTGCTCGGCGAGCGCGAGGCGCTCGTCATCGCGATCACTGCCCGATAGGCGCGACGTCTTCGCGCATACTCGCTTTAACTTCAAAAGCGCGCGAGCGGCGTGTCGGCTGACGGCCAAGAGTGGCGTGACGGCCTGAACCCGTGATGTCCGCTTTTCCCCGGTGGTCTCAACCGGTCGACGCAACACTCTAACTTGACCAAAGAATATGGCTGATGGAGAAAGATGTCGTCGAGGGCTTACTGCGGCCGAGAAACCGGAGCTTTGGCATCGTTGGCAGCCGGGGATCTTGAAAGCGATTAGGCGAGCGTTTGGTAAGCGTTACGCGAGTGTTGCGTCGACCGGTTGAGCCGGCACCCCGAAAGCGGAAATGTGCGGTGCACTCACCCATGTCCGCTTTGTGCCAAAAGGAGGTATAGCGGTTCACGACAACTACGTCGTCGTTGCCCCGAAAAACGAGAATTTGGTCGGTGTATTCTCATTGGCAATTTGGCTAGGACGGCGGCAGCAATCTCGCCGGTGTCAGCGTGCCGCGGCATTGCCACGCGATTGCATCATCCAGCCGGTCGTCGCCCCAGAATATTTCCTCGCTAACGGCGAATGTCGGCGCGCCGAAAATGCCAAGCGCAGTCGCAGCGTCCGTCTCCTCCTGCAAGGCGGCCTTCCATTCATCTGAGGCAGCAAGCCCCAGAACCCGTTTCGGTTCCTGTCCGATGTCGCGCAAGCTGTCGGAAAGGTCTGGTTCGATGCTGACATCGCAGCGTTTGCCAAACCAGCGGCGATACGCCGCGCGCACGTAATCGGCGCACCAGCCTTCCTTGGTGCCGATGAGCGCGATGCGATTGGCGAATGTCAGGTGCTTTAAGGGGTAAGGGGGAATACTTGACCAGGGAATGCCGTACATTTGAGCCCGGCGCTCCAGGTCGCGCCACATGTAATGCGCCTTGATCGGTTTGGTCGAAAACGGAATGTTATCCATGGCGAGCATGACGGCGCGTACGTCGAACGGTCGCCAGCGGAAGTTCACGCCGGTGCGTCGCGCGACGTCCTCGATCCGCATGACCGTCAGATACGTATATGTGCTGCCGATTGAGAACCAGAAATCAACAAACTCAGACATTTCTTCAACTCGCTAAAACGCCCGTTTGTGGCCCAACGCGAAGCATAACAGATCGTCGACGAACCGGAACCGCTGCAAATCGCCTTACTGCGACTTGCAAAAGGCGAAGGCGCACAACGGGGCGATGTCGCGCTTGGGCCAAAAGCGGCTTAGCCGTTGGGGCTCTGCGCGGACCTTTGTCCGTTGTTAGTCCGAAAGCGACCTTTGGCGCTGAAATTCAGCGAATGACGCTAAGTGCCGATATTGTTGCAAAAGTCGAAAGTTGCAGGGCGACGAATTTTTCGCGAATACCCGAAACGGGAAGCACTCGCCAATTCGTATGACCTCAATCGCATTCCCGAAGTCGCCCGTGAGTTTAAGGTGAGGCGATAAGGTTCCTCACATCTTTACACGAAAGCCGCGTCTTCAGCCCGCAGAATTTTTTGACCCCCAGTGCAAAAAGACTTTTGCAACAATATCTGACAATTGCTGCCTTCAAGATCAGGCTGTGCAATTGCCAATGAAAAAGGGGATAACTCTTGAGAATAGGTCGGGCGTGCCGTACGCGAGCGCGCTTTGGTGCAATGCTATCGAACATGCTTTCAACCGGCGGTGCCCCATGCCCGACAGACCTTCCGATGACGAAGTGGGCCGCCAAATTCTCGACATTTTTATGCGCCACCGGATACCGGCGGGCGGCGTGCTCGAGCGAAATTATTTTTTCAGTGTGCGCGATGGTGATTTCCAGCGCGGGATTAACAAGGCGGTTGCAAACAATTGGATCGTAATCGATCTGCGCAACCGCTACCGCTATCAACTGACGGCAACAGGTTATGCCATAGGCGGATGATCAACCCCTACATGACGCCCGTCGCAGACGTTGTGGTGCGAAGGAATTTGAGGTCAAGTTACGATATGCTGTTCGCGCGACGTCGGCTTTGCCCCCTAACTGCGGAAGTCGTGCACGCCCAAGGGCAATGCGGTCCGTTATTTTTACGCCGTAAAAACTACCCGCACCTCAGAACGTCACCTCCTGCAGTATCCTAGCCAGCCGCTTCGGGTTGCTCTCGACGTACATCGCCGTGGTGCGGATGCTCGCGTGGCCCGCGATCTCGGCGATCGCCTTCAGGTCTATCCCCCGCTCGGCGAGCCGCGTGATCAGCGTCCGCCGGCCGCTGTGCGAGGACGCCCCCGATATGCCGGCCTCGGCGTAGAGCGCCTTGAGGAACCGCGCCATCGAGCCCGGCGTCATCGCGCCGCCCTTCTGGCTGGCGAACAGCGGCGCCTGCGAGGACGCCGCGCTCATGAGCCAGCGCGCCTCGCCGTACTTGGCCAGCACGCGCCGCAGCGCGGGCGACGACGCGAACACGTCGCGCGTCTTGCCGCCCTTGGTGTAGGCCGCCCGCAGGTGGACGACGGCCCGCACGCGGCCGTCGTCGGCGTAGACGTCGGCCCACTTGAGGCCCGCCAGCTCCTTCGCCCGCAGGCCGAGGCCGACCGACATGGCGAGCGCGGCCTCGGCGCGGGCGGCGTGGCGCCCGCGGGACCGAGCGACGCGCATGGCGTGGCGCACCTGGGAGGCGGACAGGACGGCGGCCCGGCCGGACGTGCCCGGCGGGCGGCCTCGTCTGCGGTTCTTCCTGGTCATGATGGGGATCAGGGCGCCGACCACCGTTTCCGGCGATCGACGCCCGTCTCTCGGGTCGTCAGGCGGCTCTCTTGGCCTTGGGCGCGCCGACCGGCTTGACCCGCGCCAGCAGCTCGTCCAGCTCGCCGGCCCTGACCGCCGCGATCAGGCCGTCGATCAGCGCCGGCAGCTTGTCCTTCGACGCGACGGCGATGCCGGCCTTGCCGCGCTCGAACTCGACCGGCTTGGCGCCGTGGTAGACCGACATGACCAGGTGGCCCGCGGCGTCGGCGCGCCACCAGGGCCTGACGCGCTGGCGCTTCTCGACCTGCCGGCGCTCGTCGCCCTTGCCCGCCCAGCGCTGGACGACGCGGACGTAGGACGGGTCGGCGAGCAGGGCCTTCTGCTCCTCGAGGCGCTCGGCGAGCTTGTCCCGGCGGGCGGCGACCGGGTCGTGGGCGCGGGCGGGGACGGCGGTGAAGGTGAGGTTCTTCAGGATCGGCATGGTCCATCTCCATGGTTAGGGGAGATGGGATTATATTCAGTAGCGAGAAACTAGTACATGGCGAGGATTTGGCGGGAAATCCGCGACAACTCGCGCCGACCCTTGATGGCGATGGCAATGCACACAGCGGCGCTTACATTGTGCCGAAACAACGGGAGTTTCACCCGATGACCGCCCAGCAGCAAAGCGACGAGCGCCCGTGCCTCCACTGTCTGATGGTCGAGCTGGTCGACGACTTTTTCGCTGAGTACCCCGCCGCAGGTGGCGACCCAGACGTCATCGACACCGATGAGGTGCTCACCGCCGTCGCGAAGACGGTGGCGGAGCTGACTTGCAAGCATGACGCCGCGGCTCGGCAACAAATGATCGAGAAGCTTATGCTCGAAATCATGGACCACGACGCCGAGTATCGCCGGGAGGACACGGCTGGCGGCGCTGACTCTGCCGCACGGCATTAGATGATTTTAATCGCCCGACCTCATTTACGCTTTCGGGGGTAGAGCAGACCTGGCTTCTTGCGGCGCGAACGTCAGCTCTTGACCATAGCAGACATTCACCGCGCACCCAAAAACTGCAGCCTTTTTGCTTGAGTTAAGCGACCGACGCGGTGCGTTTGTGCGCGTACATCAATTTGTCGGCCGCTTTGAAAAGATCGCCGGATGTCGTGCCGTCGTCCGGATAAAGCGCGAATCCGACACTCGCTGATACAAATATTGGATGTTGCGCGGATCCGATTGTGCAAGCGATCCCTGATCCGAAATGGGCGCGCAGACGACGCGCGGACAGCGTATCGTAATCGACTGGGAGTACTATTGCGAATTCGTCGCCTCCAATTCTTGTCGCGACACCGCCCGAACCGGCCTTTTTCTTGAGTTCGGCCGCAACCGCCTTCAAGGCTTCATCTCCGGCGCTATGCCCGTACTTGTCATTGAGAAATTTGAGATGGTTTACGTCCACAATAATGATTCCCGTGCGGCGGTCGGATTCACGCGCTAACAACAATGCCAAGTGCAGCTGTGCATCGAACATCGCTCGGTTTGGCAGCCCTGTTAGGGCATCACGTTGCATTGCCGAAACGTCAACATGCATGAGTATGGCATGTCGTGTGCCCTTGATTTCGACTGCCGAAATCAGGACCTCAAACCAATGGAACAGCCCATTGAATGGACAGGCGTATGTCGCGACAAAGGAGGGTAATTGGCCCTGCAGGACCCCACGCAATCCGTCGACAATCTCCGCTACGTCGCAGCCGCGTTTGATCGCCGCATCGCATTCCGCGATATAATTCCAACCAGACTGCTTGGGCAAAAGACCGCCGGTCTTCGCGGTTTCTTTCCATTTTCGGTTGCAGCGCAAGATCGCCCCGGCGCCGTCGACAACCGCGATTTCCGCAGCGATGTAGTCGGCGAGATCAAGCTCTAGCTTCTCAATCACTTGGGGACCTGCGGAAATGTCTGAATCAAGCGTCCAGGCGGAGTTTGTTCTGATTGGCTGAGAGGTTACACGCGGCGGGTTAATCTTTGCCAGTCAGATGCGCCTAATTTGATTCAAACCCGACGGCCCGACGACGGTTACCGGGCGAGAGCGCATAGACAGAAACGGTAAGGGGCGGTGGTTCGAGTTTAGAGCCCTGTAGTTGCGTGCCGCCTTTCAAGAAAAGGCCAGGTCGGCTGCAGCGGCGCATCAAGACTGGGAGTTTCAAGAAGCCGGCTCAGTTGGCGGCCTCTTTCTTTTCAAGCCAAAGCAAGCGTGCAATGTCGCAAGTGGCCATTAACGGACGTGAGGCATTGCACTGCAAATGTCTACTCTCGGGAGGCAAGCGGACGTGCCGTGCAACGTCGACGGGGGTCGGGCACCACAGCTCTTTGCGGCTAACGCGCATAAACGAATTATTTCGGGCCCTAGCGCGGCGATCTAATTCATTCTGGCTCCGGTCATGGCTGCGGTCGACGCTCGAAATGGCGGAGAAGCAACGGTCTGGCGCCATAACGAATTTTTCTGGACAGAAAAATACATTTGGTTGCTGCTAAGCCGAAGCGGCCGTTCACTGATCCGCTGGAAAGCGGTATTTGCGCATATGTTAGCTGCAATGCGTTCGGGCGGAACGAACCGGCTCCGCCCGAGGTATTTACAGATCCACCTGTTCCGCAATGGAAAGCGCGTCATCGACCTCAATGCCGAGATACCTGGCGGTGCTCTCAATCTTGGTGTGGCCAAGCAATAGCTGCACGGCACGCAGGTTGCCGGTCCGGCGGTAGATCAGCGTCGCCTTTGTTCGTCTCAGGGAATGGGTGCCGAACAGGTGTGGGTCCAGCCCGATGCTGGCAATCCACTCGGATAGCAGCCGAGCATATTGCCGCGTCGTCATCCGGTGGTCCTGGTTGCTGCAGGCTGTGAACAGAAACTGGCCGGGTTTCTTGCTGGCTGATCTGATGTAGTCGTCCACCGCCTGGCGGGTCTGTTCCGTCATTTCAAACCGGACGGGACGCTTGGTCTTTCTCTGGCGGACAGTTGCCCGGTCGACGGAATAGCCGTTTGGAGCTACATCCTCGACTTTGATAGCGACGACATCGCAGCCCCGCAATTTGCTGTCGATGGCCAGATTGAACAGCGCCAGATCGCGGATTCGTTGCTCGATCTGGAGCTTAGTCCGGATCGCCCAAGCATGTTTCTGCCTTAGCGGCGGCTTGGCGCCTGTCAGTTTTCCTTTGTTCCAGGGTATCTGCTTTGGTGCCGGCAGCTCGAAATTGGCATTGTCTTGCATGGTCGCACTCCTCGGTTACAGAGGAGGGTCAGCCTGCCTTGGCACGCCCGGGCGGCTGAAATCTTGTCGCCTCTTGGGCAACAACGGACAAAGGTCGGTCCGGAGGCTCAATAGAAACGCAGCGTTTGACCCAACTCGGACCTCAGCGGTCAGCCTGTGCCAAAATGAGGCCGTCCATTGCTGTGCATGGCAATCGGCGTTGGATCGATCCGGACCCCAGTTCGGCGCCCAAAAGGGGAGCCTTTGCATGCCAATTCACACATGACTTGCTGGTGCGATACCTTGGCGATACTTTTCTCCATCAGGGCAGATTGGCTCGGGGTTGGGGTACCCGCCAATGCGTTCCAATCAGTGCAGTGTTGGCGGCGTGCTGTTGCGCGTCGCGTTGCTGGCGTGTTCGGCCTTAATGCCGGCGCTGGCGCAGGCCGATGATTTTCAGGGCCTTGGCTTTCTGCCTAGTGGTACGTATAGCCAAGCCTTTGGCGTGAGTGCCGATGGCTCAGTGATCGTTGGAACGGGCAATAGCACAGTTTCCGGCGCTGAAGCTTTTCGGTGGACCAGTAGCGCAGGAATAGTTGGCCTCGGCGTTTTGCCGGGGGGATTTGATAGCTTCGCGAATGCTGTAAGTGCTGATGGCTCCGTCGTCGTCGGGTTTGGCACGTCTTTGAGCTTTCCTGCTTTAGGCGAGGCGTTCCGTTGGACCCAAAGTGGCGGCATGGTCGGACTTGGCGTCTTGGCAGGTGGTTCGAACAGCGTTGCCAATGCTGTAAATGCGGACGGTTCGGTAATTGTTGGTTACAGCAGTGCGACAGGCACTAGTGGCGAGGCATTCCGTTGGACTCAAAGCGGCGGCATGATTGGCCTCGGATTTCTACCAGGCGATGCGTTCAGTATTGTGGCCGGCGTTAGTGCCAATGGAGATGTAGTCGTCGGGCAAAGTGGCGATTTCAATTTTCTCTCCGACAGTGAGGCGCTTCGCTGGACCCAAGCCGGCGGTATGGTGGCCCTCGGCTTTTTGCCTGGGCACTCCTACAGCCTTGCCAATGCCGTGAGCGCGGATGGCTTGGTAATTGTCGGAGGCAGCCGAGTGAATAGCTTCGCAGACAACGGACAAGCTTTCCGCTGAACTCAGAACGGCGGCATGATTGGCCTCGGTATATTGCCCGGCGGCACATTCAGTGAGGCCACCGCCGTGAACACCAACGGCTCAGTTGTGGTCGGGTACTCTTATTCGGCAAACGTTCCCACTGGTGAGGCGTTTCGGTGGACTTCGTCGACCGGAATGAAATCGATTAAAGGCTTGCTGGTCTCGAATGGTGTCAAGATGTCCGGTTGGACCCTCGCAAACGCTCAAGGAGTTTCTAGCGACGGATCGATCATTGTCGGCTATGGCACCGATCCCTCGGGGCACACTGAGGCCTGGTTCGCGCGTTGCTCTCCGATTTGCGACGGGATCATCACGCCCGACGTCGTGGCACAGTCCGCCGCCGGTCAATCGGCCATGGGGCAGAGCGGCAATGCTGCAATCAGTGGCGGGCTCGGCTCGCTCACCGAAGTTGCAACGCAGACCGGCCTGTCGCACGCCAACCACAGCACGCCCTACTCGGCCTTCGGCTATGGCGGCTACGACAGCGATCCAGCCGCCTCTGGTACTTTGGGCATGACGGTCGATCTACCCGACGCGATGCTCGCGGGCGCGGCCGTGAGCGCAAACTACGTCAAGACTGACATGGTCTATGACGGCTCCTCGAAAATGCTCGGCGGCTCTGGCGGAGTTTTTCTCGCGCGTGTTCCCGACGCAGGACTGCAATGGTTGGTCGGAGCTGACGGAATAACGCTCAGAGGCGACGTCACGCGCGGCTATCTCAATGGCAGTGGACTTGCCTCCTCGAAAGGCTCTACCGCCGCCGAAGGCTATGGCTTTATTGGCCGCATTGGATGGGCGGTCGATCAAGTTTGGCGCGCGACACGAGTGACGCCGTTTGTGTCCTACACCTATTCGACCATTCACATTAACGGCTATACCGAAACCACCGGCGTATTTCCGGCGCGGTTCGACGGCTTCTCGGATAACGCTCAGACGTCGCGTTTAGGCTCCGATATTCGCTACACGTTCGCGCCCGGTGAATGGCTTTGGGGCACGCTTGCTTGGGCGCACCGGCTCGACGGCGGCAAGGGCAGCGAAATCACTGGCAATCTCATTGGATTATTCTCACTGACCGCTCAGGGAGCGTCAGTTGCTGAAGACTGGGCCGAGATCAGCGGCGGCATCCGCATGCCGCTGTGGCAGAACGGCGCGTTCACCGCCTCGCTCACCGCCAGCGTGCCGGCGGATTTCCCCACAGCCTATGCCGCGCGCGTCGGCGTAACGCAGGGGTTCTAATCTACGTTGCCGATGTCCGTTGATGGCACTTAGCGTCAGTCGCGGCACCGCAAACAATTGTCGGCTATTGAGGCAACAACGGACAAAGGTCGGTCCGGAGGCTCAATAGATACGCAGCGTCTGACCCGGAGCCGACCTTCGGCGGCCATCAATGGATGCGGGAAAATTTGTGTCATCTTAGGCTTACGCTGCCAGGATCGCGACCGTGACTTCGCCATCAGTGACGTAGTGATTGGCCTGACTAACGCCCAGATGCTGGCCGGCTCGATATGACGTGACTTCCCCGATGACTCCGCTTTTTCTTAGCGCGGCAATGATGTAGTCCCGCTCGGCATTCGTATTCGCGTCTGTGGCGTGGGTGATCTGGAATGTGAGTCGAATCAAAGAGAGGCCGGTATCCTTGGTGCCCGCGCCGACCCAGTGAACGCGCAGACCGTCAAGTGGACGGTCACTGTTTAGCCAGAAGCTCGCTGTTCCGAGTGTGGAATCGGCGTGCGCGAGGCTCAAAGCCCAAAATCGAATGTGATGACGCTTCCGTGGGCTGTCATCAATCGCCTTCTGGAAGCCAACATCTTGGCCCCGTCCAAAAAGATAGAGGGTGCTAAACGGGGCCGTTGGATAGGGAGAATTGAACACGAATGCGCGGACCATCCCCCACGAGCTTGCCAGACCAAGCCGATCAGCGCTCGACCAGCCGGCGATTGTAAATGCGGCCTGAAGCTGTTGGAGCGTGCCTGTAAGAACGAGGTTGACCGGATCGCCGGGCAGCCCGTCGCCGGTAATCGTGAAGCGGGGTACGTGTTTGCGCCGAAGGATCTTCAGGCCCATGCGAACGACGCGCGGCAGGATGACATAGGCCGCAATTCCATAAGTGACGGCCAAAGCCAGCAGCGTCGGCAGTCTGCGGTCCGTAAATTTGAACACATAAACGATCAGCCAGACGGCAAGGATGCCCAGCCCCAGGATCAGCAGCCTTTGCAATAAACGCTTCAGCAATCTCACGATCTAGCCACCATAAAGCGACTCATGCATTGAGAAACTGACAGAAGTCTATGTCCACTCGCAAGGCCGGAGACTGCCGCTTTTGATGTGGTGGACGGCGCCCGCTCCCAGCAACGAGCTACCCTAGGGTGGTCGTTGCGACCAAATCACATCAGGGAGCTTTCGACATGCAGATTACCACGATCGGATTGGATATCGCTAAGAACGTATTCCAAGTTCACGGCATTGATGCGACCGAGAAGGTCGTCATCAGAAAGCAACTCCGCCGCGGCCAGGTGATAAAGTTCTTCGAAGTTCTGGTGCCGTGCCTTATCGGCATGGAAGCCTGCGCGACAGCGCACCAGTGGGCGCGCGAGCTCAAGAAGCTCGGGCACGACGTTCGGCTCATGCCGCCGATCTATGTCAAAGCCTACGTGAAGCGCGGCAAGAACGATGCGGCTGACGCGGCAGCGATCTGCGAGGGCGTGACGCGGCCGTCGATGCGTTTTGTGCCGATCAAGAGCGTCGAGCAGCAGAGCGCGCTGATGCTGCATCGGACACGGGAGCTCCTGATCCGCCAAAGAACACAACTGATCAACGCACTGCGCGCCCACCTGGCCGAACTCGGGCTGGTGGCAGCGAAAGGAAATGAGGGATTGCAGCAACTGGTTATGGCCGCGACGGAGAGCGGCGATGAGCGGCTGCCGGGTGACGCACGCTTTGCCTGTCAGTCGATTGTTGCGCAACTGGACGCGGCGCAGACCCAGATCAGCGGGCTCGATAAGTGCATCACTCAAGCCCATCGCGCCAATGCGGACAGTAAACGGCTCGAAGCCATTCCAGGGTTCGGCGTGATCCTGTCCACGGCGGTCGTGTCGACGATGACCGATCCAAAGGCGTTCAGGACCGGGCGCGAGTTCGCAGCCTGGGTCGGATTGGTGCCACGGCAGAACTCCACTGGCGGCAAGGAGCGCCTCGGCTCGATTTCCAAACAGGGTGATCGCTATCTGCGGCGACTATTCGTCCTCGGTGCAATATCCATTGTCAGGATCGCACGCGCGCGGCCGGAGAAGTACCCTTGGCTGATACAGCTTCTCGCCCGGCGGCCGTTCAAGGTTGTTGCGGTGGCGCTGGCCAACAAGATGGCGCGGGTCGCCTGGGCAGTGTTGGCCAGAGGCGAGACCTATCGGGCGCCAACACGCTTGAGCGACCCTGCCATCGCAGCGGCGACCTGAAGATGTCGGCACTGGGAATGGAAGGTTAGGTCGAGAGCGTACAAGAAAGTTGAGGGTGATGATGGTTTGATGCGAACCGGTTGGACCGGGGATCGGGAGAACCCGCGATGGGTCAAGCACTCTTGAGTGCGAGCGAATGATAGGGACCCGATCTGCGGATCACATCAGGGCCAGCGGTCATGAGCACCGCGCAAAC
>CAWFYB010000008.1:0-143317 GCA_963819955.1 uncultured Pseudomonadota bacterium
AGCTTCTCGGTCATCAGAATCAGTTCCGGGAAGGACAGTTCGTCGCGATTTTTGAAAACACCATCGTCGGTTATTGCGTCACGTTCCGGATTTCGGGCGAAGTCGCGCTTAAGCCGCATGACTGGGTGACGATCACCGGGCGCGGTTTTGCGTCGCGCCATGACACCAAGGGCGACTGGCTCTACGGCATGGATGTCTGTGTCGACCCGGATTTTCGCGGCCTTCGCATCGGCCAGCGGCTTTACAACGAACGCAAGCGGCTTTGCCAACATCTGCGACTGAAAGGGATTGTCTTCGCCGGCCGCATGCCGCAACTGGCGCGCCGATGGGGTTCTGTCGGCTCGGCGGAGAAATATCTCGAATTGGTTCTGGCCGGGAAGCTGCGCGATCCGGTGATCGGTTTTCAGACCCGCAATGGCTTCCAGCCGATCGGCGTCCTGCACGACTATCTTCCGGTCGACCATGAATCGCGCGGCTTCGCCACGCACATGATCTGGCGCAACCCGCAGGTGCCTGAAGACTCGGTCGTGATTGCCGGCACCGCCACGCGCGGCCTGCAAACCGTGCGCGTGGCGGTCGTGCAGTACCAGCAGCGCGCGCTGACATCGTTCGAAGAGTTTGCCAAACAGGTCGAGTATTTCGTCGACGTGGTCGCCGATTACAAGGCGGATTTCGTACTGTTTCCGGAGCTGTTCACGCTGCAACTGCTTTCGATCGAGAATAAACGCATTCCCGCCGCCGAAGCGATCGGAACGCTGACCACTTACACCGCGCGGCTCAAGGAGCTGATGAGCCGCCTTGCGGTCAGCTACAACGTCAACATCGTCGGCGGTTCGCATCCGACGCGCGAAGCCGACGGCGAGGTCTACAACATCTGCTTCGTCTGCCTGCGCGATGGCAGCGTGCACCCGCGGCGCAAGGTCCATCCGACGCCGAGTGAACGCTATTGGTGGAATATCAAGGGCGGCAGCGACGTCGATATCGTGCAGACCGACTGCGGCCCGATCGGCGTGCAGATCTGCTACGACTGCGAGTTTCCGGAAATGACGCGCTATCTAATCGACCAGGGCGCGGTGCTGCTGTTCGTGCCGTTCTGCACCGATTCACGGCAAGGCTATTGCCGCGTGCGCTATTGCGCGCAGGCGCGCGCCGTCGAGAACCAGTGCTATGTCGTCATGGCCGGCAATGTCGGCAATCTACCCAACGTCGAGAACATGGACGTGCAGTACTCGCAAAGCTGCGTGCTGACGCCCTGCGACTTTGCCTTCGCGCGTGACGGCATCGCCGCCGACACGACGCCGAATGTCGAGATGGTGGCGATCGCCGACCTGCAGCTCGACGCGCTGCGGGCGTCGCGCCAGGACGGCACCGTCATGAACCTGCGGGATCGCCGGTTCGATCTGTATTCGTTGACTTGGGGCAAGGACCTTAGGGCGCCGGGCGCCGCGCCGGCGCCCGCGCCGCCGGGACGACGGTCGCCAATCACGAGCGGTTAAGCCGCGGCGTCCGCATCTGTTGCGGACGCCACGGCTTGCGCGGCCGGCTCCAGCGCCGCCGCCACCGCGTCGTCGACGCGCTCGAGCCACACGAACTCCAGCTGTTTGCGCGCTTCCTCGGGGATGTCGTCGAAATCCTTGCTGTTGCGCGCCGGCAGCATCACGCGCTTGAGCCCTGCGCGCGCCGCCGCCACCACCTTCTCCTTGATGCCGCCGACCGGCAGCACCAGCCCGCGCAGGCTGATCTCGCCGGTCATGGCGGTATCGCTGCGGATGGTGCGCTCGGTCATCAGCGAGGTGAGCGCCATGAACATGGCGACGCCCGCGCTCGGCCCGTCCTTCGGGATGGCGCCCGCCGGCACGTGCACGTGGATGTCGCTCTTCTCGAAGCGCTCGGGCTCGATGCCGAACATGGACGCCCTGTTCTTCACGATGCTCAAGGCCGCCTGCGCGCTCTCCTTCATCACGTCGCCGAGCTGGCCGGTGAGGATCAGCTTGCCGTGGCCCGGCAGCCGCGTCGCCTCGATGAACAAGATGTCGCCGCCGACCGGCGTCCAGGCCAGCCCGGTCGCCACGCCCGGCACGCTGGTGCGCATGGCGACTTCGTTCTCGAACTGCGGCGCGCCGAGGATCGTCTCGATATCGTCTCGATCGATCTTGATCGACCCGCTTTCGCCTTCGGCGATGCGCACCGCGGCATGGCGCAGCGCCTTGCCGATCTCGCGCTCGAGATTGCGCACGCCCGCTTCGCGCGTGTAGTGCTGGATGATCTCGGTCAGCGCGGCTTCGGTGATCTCGACCTGGCCTTGCTTGATGCCGTTCGCCTCCATCTGGCGCTGGACCAGATAGCGCGTGGCGATCTGCAGCTTCTCGCCGTCGGTATAGCCGGCGAGGCTGATGATCTCCATGCGGTCGCGCAACGGCCCCGGGATGGTGTCGAGCATGTTGGCGGTCGTGATGAACACCACGCGCGACAGGTCGTAGGGTACGCCGAGATAGTTGTCGCGGAACGTATTGTTCTGCTCCGGATCGAGCACCTCCAGCAGCGCCGCCGACGGGTCGCCGTGAATGCCGGCGCCCAGCTTGTCGATCTCGTCCAGCATCATCACGCAATTACGCGTGCCAGCCTTGCGGATGGCCTGGATGATGTTGCCGGGCAGCGCGCCGATATAGGTGCGGCGGTGGCCGCGGATCTCCGCCTCGTCATGCACGCCGCCGAGTGAAACGCGCACGAACTTGCGCCCCATGGCGCGCGCGATCGACTGGCCGAGCGAGGTCTTGCCGACGCCCGGAGGTCCGACGAAGCAGAGAATGGGCGCCTTGCCTTGCGGCGCCAGCTTGCGCACCGCCAGATATTCGATGATGCGCCGCTTGATCTTGGGCAGGCCGTAGTGGTCGGCGTCGAGAATGCGCCGCGCCTCCTCGATGTCGATCGGGGCTTCCTCCGGCAGCTTCCAGGGCAGCTCGATCAGCCAATCGAGATAGGTGCGCACCATGCCGTATTCGGCGGCGGCTTCCGGCATGCGTTGCAGCCGGCGCAGCTCCTTGCGGGCGGCCTCCTCGACCTCCTTCGGCATCTCGGCCTTGGCGATGGCCTTGTCGAGCTCGGCCATTTCGGCGGCCTTGCCTTCCTCGCCTTCGCCCAATTGCTTCTGAATGGCGGCCATCTGCTCGCGCAACAGCATCTCGCGCTGACGCTCGTCGAGCGCGGCCTTGGTCTGCTGGCCGATCTCGGCCGACAGCCTTAAGACTTCGATGCGGTGCGCCAGCAGCTTCGAGACTTTGTCCATGCGTGCGCCGACGTCGACCGTCTCCAGCACTTCCTGCTTCTCGTCCGGCTTCACGTCCATATAGGCCATGGCCATATCGGCGAGCGCGCCCGGCTGCTCGATGCCCTGGATGGCGGCGACCAGTTCGCGCGGCGCCTGCGGCAACAGCTCGAGCGCCTCCAGCGCCTGGCCGCGCAGATGCAGCAGGCGGGCTTCGATTTCGGGCGTCTTGCCGGCTGGCTCGGCGACGCGGATCACGCGCGCCACCAGGAACGGCCAGCCGGTCAGGAACTCGACCACCTGGAAGCGTTCCTCGCCCTGGCAGACCAGGTGATGGGCGCCGTTCGGATCGGTGATGAAGCGCACGACGTTGGCCACCGTGCCCATGCGGTGCATGTCGAGCGCGGCCGGCTCGTTCACGTCCGGATCGCGCTGCTTGAGAATGCCGACCGGGCGCTGCTCGCGCACGGCCTGTTGCGCGGCCGCGATCGACTTCGGCCGGCCGACGGTGACGGGCATCACCATGCCGGGGAACAGCACGAAGTTGCGCACCGGCACGATGATGATCGCATCGTCCGGCAGCGGCGGCAGGTTCTGTTCGCTATGCACCTTCGCCGGCTCATTGGCGGCCGGTTGGGTGCTTTGTTCCAATGTTCGCATCATTTCACTTTCAACCACGGGACGCCCCCGCTTTTTCCAGGGTGATCAGCAGACAGCCATTCGCCATCGCGTGGCGTACCGACGCGTAGCGGCCGGCCGGCAGGCGCACGCGGCGCTCGAAGCGGCCTTGCGGCAACTCGAGCCGGTGGATGACCGCGGTGCGCAGCGCCGCCGGCAGCACGCGGCTGCCGGCCACCACCAGGTCGCCGCCGTCGATTCCCGCCTCGACCCGCTCCGGGGCGACCCCGGGCAGCGCCATGAACACGAGCACGTCGTGTTCGGTCTCCAGGACATCGACCGGCGGCTCCCAGGCCATGCGGGCCCGGGCCGGGCGGAAGAATTCGCGGTGCATGCGCTCGGCCCGCGCGAGCATGTCGCAGGCTTCCGACCACATCCAATTGTTGGGGAAATCAGCCATGGATTGCCTTTCGGTCGTTCATGTGATGTTCCAGGCGTCAAATTTCAATATCGGCCGGCGGCCCCGGGCGGGGCTGCCGCCTCGTGCAGGCGGCGCCGGCCCGCTATAACGGTCGGAAAATCATAGGTTTTACAGGGGATCAACTATGGCCGAGGCGAAGCAGGGGCCGCTCTCCGGCATCCGCGTGCTCGATTTCACCACCCTGCTGCCGGGGCCGATGGCGACGCTGATGCTGGCGGAAGCCGGCGCCGAGGTGATCAAGATCGAGCGCCCGGACGGCGAGGACATGCGCCGCTACCGGCCGAACTGGGGCAAGGAAAGCGTGCTGTTCGCCATGCTCAACCGCGGCAAGAAGAGCGTGGCGGCCGACCTGAAGGACCCCAAGACCCGCGACCGGGTGCTCGCCATGGGCAAGGAGCGCGGACGTGGTGGTCGAGCAGTTCCGGCCCGGCGTCATGGACCGGCTCGGCCTTGGCTACGAGCAGTTCCGCGCGGTCAATCCGCGCATCGTCTATTGCGCCATCACCGGCTACGGCCAGAGCGGGCCGCGCGCGGCCCGCGCCGGCCACGACCTCAATTACATCGGCGACGCCGGGCTCTTGGCGCTGTCGTCCGGCGCGCCCGGCCGCCGCACGCTGCCGCCCGCGCTGATCGCCGACATCGCCGGCGGTTCATATCCGGCGGTCATGAATATCCTCTTGGCACTGCGCCAGCGCGACGCGACCGGAGAAGGCTGCTTGATCGACGTCAGCATGACGGAGAGCGTGTTTCCCTTCGCCTATTGGGCGATCGGTACCGGGCTCGGCGCCGGCCACTGGCCGGCCGACGGCGGCGACCGTCTCACCGGCGGCTCGCCGCGCTATCATCTCTACGAGACGCGCGACGGCAGACTGGCGGCGGTCGCATCGCTCGAGCAGAAGTTTTGGGCGTCGTTCACCGCGGCCATCGGGCTCGAGCCGGAATTCATCGACGACCGGCGCGATCCAAAGGCGACCATCGCGCGCGTGGCCGAGATCATCGCCGGCAAGACCGCGGCCGAATGGCTGCCGGTCTTCGACAAGGCCGATTGCTGCTGTTCGATCGTGCAGGACATCCGCGCGGCGCTTGACGATCCGCATTTCAAGGCGCGCGGCGTGTTCTCGCCGCAAGCTCGTCAACGAGAAGGGCGAGACGCTGCCGGCAGTGCCGGTGCCGATCGAGCGCGCGTTGCGGCCGGGCGCCACGAGCGATGCCTCGGCGCCCGCGCTAGGGGCGCACAATGCGGAGTTCGGGTTTTAGCCGGTGCGCATCTCACCCGTTCGTCCCCGCGACCCGTCTTCGCCTAGCGGCTTCGACGGGCTGAAGCCTGAGCCCGCCGAAGCGCAGAGCGCGAAGGCGGGAAGCGGGGACCCAGGGGCGATACGGTAAAGCGCAAAGAACTGGGTTCCCGCTTGCGCGGGAATGAGCGGAGTATAGGCAAGTCAACCTAGTCTCATTCTGCTCTAGCCTATGTGCGTGTGAGATCGAGAGGATTGCGCAGGCACGCGTGCGGAAACAGATGGTGCAGCCGCTATCCCATCGACTGCTACGCTAATTTTGAGGGAAAACTGACGAGCGCGCGTCCTCATAAATTCAATTCACGTCCGCTTTGCCCCGAAAGCGGCCTAAACACCGCGCTGCCGCGAAGTGACGCGATGGGCCAAGAGGCGACATCGCCATGCCCGCGTTGTCTCGGGCTCCATCAGCCAGTTTGCAGGGCTATTGGTCCTTTGGACGGGACGAGTTGTTCACGGCCATCCGACGGCAACGACCAGCATGGCACCGGCCTTAGCCCACAGGTTAAATAGACAGTGCGTGATCATGCAGGCGGTGCTGCTCCCGGTGCGCCAGCGGATCAAGCCCAAACTTAGGCCCACGATGGCGACAGGGATAAAGGCCGCGGGGTGAGTGTAATAGACAGTGTGGCTAGCGATAAAGATAACGGAAGTCAGCAACCATGCCCCCCAATTGCCGAGCCGGGACGCCGCAAGACCGCGCCAGAGGAACCCACGGAACACCGTCTCCTCCACTATAGGCGCGCAAATCCAGCCTCCAAATGAATTCAACAAAAAACCTAATGGCGTGCCACCGGCGGCGAGGTACTGACGGTATGCGTCGGCATCGACGCCGATCGACGTGCCTCCTTCCGCAACATAGTTCAGGACGCCAATGCCGAAGATGAGGACGAGCGCGGCGCCGACGGCGATGAGCACATCGCTTGGGCGCGGTACGGTCCAGGCCATATAGGAGGCGATCGAAAGACGGCGGACCAGCACTGCAATCACGAGCACGACCGGCGCGAAGGCCCACGAGAGGATGGCGAGCACAGGGCCGATGCTCGGCCCTGATGGCGAGTGCACGGTCCAAAGCACGAAGAGCTGCCAAGTCGCCATTACCGCCACGACCCAGGCGATGCTGGTCCAGGCGCCCCACGGCCTGCCCGAGGCGGCGCCCGCTTGCGGTTCGATGGTCATGCGAGTGTGCGTCATCGCCGGTCCCGCGGAATCGTTCTGTACCCCCACGTACTGCTGCTATTGCTTTGCCCCACATTTCTTGTCGAGCGCCGCCGACAACAGAGCCTCTTCGCGGTCCCTCTTCCCGGTGATGATCAAACCGCTGGAGTAGTTCAACTGGTGTTCCATACCGTCCTGTAGGAAGTCCAGCGAAACGTCCTTGGCGGTGGACCATGTTCCGTCAGGGAGATGCTTGAACTGGCCGCAGTCGATCGCCTGTTCGAGGGTCTGCTTCGTGCCGCATGCGCTAAGCACTAGAGACAGAAGAACCGACAAGAATGCCAAACTCCAACGCTGAGCGCGTGCGGGCATTGACGGACTCCCAGGGTTAAGGGTGGCTGCGAATTTCATCGAGAAAGCATCTGGGCTCTATGAGCAAGAGCGTAGCCCGAGTTCAGCGGTCGCCGCCCTTGAGAAGGATGTCAGGCGGCGCCGACCAGCTCGTCTTCATGAGGTCGGATAGTCCTCCCAGCGCGGCAAGGCGAGCTTTCGCGATCGCCGTCGAAAATACACCGCCATGACTAAGCCGAACACAAGACCAGCCAACGCCGCGGCTCCAACAGCAAGGCTCACAGGGGTGCTTTGCTGCCAAACTAAGAACCACATGAAAATGCCCCAGAAGATGCCGAAGGCCACCCCCGTGGTGCCCACGAGGGACCAAAAGCTCGCGAAATGCGGTGGCTTGACCTCGACGCCAAGACGCCAGAGGAGACGATAGATCGGCGGTGCTATCGTGTATTGGCCAATCCCCTTTTTGCCCAGGTCCTTCAACAGGTACGCGACCTTTTCGTCGTGCGTCATGATTATTGCCCTATCGTTCGATCCGCCGCGATGAGAACCACTCGCCGTAGGCGTCGAGTGGATGATCGGCAAATAAAACTCCCCCGGCTCTCCGTGGTCAATCAGTAGCCTAGGCAATGCCGATAGCAAATCAAAAAGCTCCGGTGCATTCCGGTGCCGCCCGCCCGCCACCACATGATGGTTAGCGAACCGGCGGAGCACAAGCGAGTGTGGGCCGGGCGCATTGTCGGACTGCGCGTAGATTCTCGCGGCCGGCGAGGTCCGGTTCGAGGCATTAACGCACATCGCGATCTTGGCTGAATTGAATGAGGTCGCCAACTGCGGCGGCTTTTGGAACCACTGTCGCTTAGGACGCCTGACGATACCCCGGCCAAGTGGGCTTGCGCCGCCGTTTAGCGGCATGACGCTCAGATGCAGCGCGCGCACAAGCGCCTTCCGGCCGAGTTCAGTGCTGAGCGGCACCCACACGCTTCAGCGTAAGTGATTGCCGTTTGATTTTGGGTCTTACAAGTTTGTGGAAATAGTGTGTCTCGACTGAGACTACCAGCAGCGTCTTAATCTCCGCTTCGGGTCATTTTCGACCGTTCCAACCGCTATATTGTCTGCTGGTTTATGTCCGCTTGGCGCCAAGAGCGACCTTGGACGGCGAATGGCGATTGGCGCGCACAACGCGGAGTTCGGTTTTTAGGATGCGTGGGTTCGGTCAATCAACTTGTCATTCCGGGACGGCGCGAAGCGCCGGGCCCGGAATCCAGGGCCCCACGAAAAGCTTTGCCATATCGCTCTTGATTCCGGGTTCGCTCGCTTCGCTCGCGCCCCGGAATGACGCAGAATAAATTGGCCGCACTTGCTATCAGTCAGCTCCGCGCAGCCTGCTTGGCCGGCGCCTTGAGCCCGGCCGCGACCGCCGGCGCGATCCCGGCCGGCGTATCGACCACCACCACGCCGCCCGCTTCCAGCGCCTTACGTTTGCCGGCATAGCTGCCGGCGCTGCCGGTGACGATGGCGCCGGCATGGCCCATCTTCTTGCCGGGCGGGGAGGCGGCGCCGGCGATGAAGGCGACCACCGGCTTTTTCATATTGCTTGCATAATCGGCCGCGTCCTCTTCCATGCCGCCGCCGATCTCGCCGATGATGACGACGGCGTCGGTGCCGGCGTCCTCGTCGAGCGCCTGCAGCGCGTCGCGCGTGGTGGTGCCGAGCATGGGATCGCCGCCGATGCCGATGAAGGCCGATTGGCCGAGCCCGGCGCGCGTGAGATTGAGGCAGGCGAGCGTGCCCAGGCTGCCGCTGCGCGAGATCACGCCGACGCGGCCGGGCGCGAACACGCTGCGTTCGAAGGCCGGCATGATGCCGACGAAGCATTCGCCCGGCGTCACCAGCCCGGCGGTGTTGGGCCCGACGATGCGGGTGCCGTGCTTGGCCGCCGCCGCATGCATCGCCATCACGTCCTGCGCCGGGATGTGCTCGGTCAGCACGACCAGCAGCTTGACGCCGGCTTGCGCCGCCGCGACGCCTGCGTCCTTCGCCATCGGCGGCGGGATGAACATGACGGCGACGTCGGCGCCGACCTTGGCCGTCGCTTCCGCCGTATCGGCGAAGATCGGCACGCCGACGTGGTTTTCACCGGCGCGCTTGGGGTTGACGCCGCCCACCACCTGGGTGCCGTAGGCGATCATCTTCTCGGTCCAGAACGTGCCTTGCTTGCCGGTGATGCCGAGCACGACCACGCGATCTTTTTTGCGCACGATCATGACGCCGCCTTCACCGCTTCCCGGATGGCGTCTTCCATGAAATCGTAGGGCTCGATGCCGAGCGCGTCGCGCACCAGCTTGACCGCTTCGTCCTCGCCGGTGCCGTGGATGGAGAAGAACACCGGCACTTTCGGCTGCAATTTGGCCCACGCCTTCACCACGCCGCCGGCCATCACGTCGGTGCGCGCGAAGGCGCCGCAGAAATTGATCACCAAGCTCTTCACGCCCGGATTGGACAGCACCAAGTCGAGCGCGATCTCGGACTTGGTATAGGCCTCGCCGCCGATCTCGAGGAAGTTGGCGGGCCGGCCGCCGTAATGGCGGATCACATCCATCGTCGTCATCGTGAGGCCGGCGCCGTTGGCAAGCACGCCGACATTGCCGTCGAGCTGGATCAGCTTGAGATTGGCGGCGGCGGCGCGCTGTTCCAGCGCGGTCATCGCGCCGGGCGAGCCATGCGGGGCGATCTCCGGCTGGCGGTAGAGCGCGGCGTCGTCGAGCACGAATTTGCAGTCGAGTGCCACCACGCGGCCGTCGGCGAGCAGCGCCAGCGGGTTGATCTCCAACAGCTCGGCGTCGCGGGCGCGGTAGGCGGCGTAGAGGCGGGCGAGGATGTCGGCGATCTGGCCTTGCGCTTCGCCGAGATCGAGGCCGGCCAGCATGCCGGCGATGTCGGCGGGCGAGGGCTTGGCGTCGATATCGACCAGCAGCCGGCGGATGGCGTCCGGCTTCTCGGCGGCGATCTCCTCGATGTCCATGCCGCCTTCGGTCGAGAACAGGATCAGCGGCTTGCGCGCGCCGATGTCGTGCAGCACCGCGGCGTAGAACTCGCGGGCGATCTTGGCCTGCTGCTCGACCAGCAGGCGCTCGACCGTATAGTCGCCGATGGTCATGCCGAGAATTTGTCCGGCGGCCTGCTCGGCTTCTTTGGGCGTGTTGGCGCGCTTGATGCCGCCGGCCTTGCCGCGTTTTCCCGTCGGCACCTGCGCCTTCACGACGCAGGGGCCGATTTCTGCTGCTGCTTCTGCTGCTTCTGCTGCGCTTGCGCACAGCTTGCCGCGCGGCACGGCAATGCCGGCCGGCGCCAAGATCAGCGCTTTGGCCGCGTGCTCTTCAAAGTTCATCAGCCTCTCACCGCCCGTATTTCTTCCAATAGGCGCCGAACAGATCTTCCTCGCTCGGCTTGTCTTCGGGGATGGTGGTGACCAGGTGCGTAATGTTGAGGAAGTTGGTGTAGTTGAGGTTGTCGGTGATGGAATTGCCGCCCCAGGTGCCGCAGCCCATGCTGAGGGTGAAGTTGAGGCCGTTGTTGAAGCCGCCGCCGTTGCCGAACGTATGCGCCTGGTTGATCAGCACGCGCACCACGTCGGAGCGCTCCGCCACGATGCGCCCGCGCTTCAAGTCCTTGGTGTGCAGGCCGACCGAATGGCCGCGCCCCTGGAAGGCCAGAATATCGTTGGCGATCTTGATGGCGTCGTCGAAATGCTTGGCGCGGTAGACGGTCAGCGCCAGCGACAGCTTCTCGCCGGAGAACGGATAGTCGCGCCCGATGCCGGTCTCCTCCACCATGAAGAACTTCTTGCTTTCCGCTGCCGCCGGCAGCCCGCAGCCGCGCGCGAACACGTCGGCGTCGCGCGCGATCAGCGTGCGCGAGAGCTTGCCGCCCGGCCACAGCGCCTCCTCGATGCGCGCCTTCTCGGCCGCCGAGCAGCGGTAGCCGCCGGCGCGCTCGAGCGCGTCGATCGCCTTGTCGTAGATCGCGTCGACCAGGATCACCGCGTTTTCCGACGAGCAGGAGGTCGCGTTGTCGAAAATCTTGGAGGCGCAGATCTTGCGCGCGGCGTCGCCGAGATCGGCGGTCTCGTCCACGATCACCGGCACGTTGCCGGTGCCGACGCCGACCGCCGGCGTGCCGCTGGAATAGGCGCGCCGCACATTGTCCTGCGAGCCGGTGGCGACCACCAGGTCGGCGGCCTGCATCAGCGCCTGCGTCATGTCCTTGGAGGCCGGCGGCGGCAGAATCTGCACGAGATCCTGCGGCGCGCGGATCTTCTTCAGCTCCACGCGCATGTAGTCCACCGTGCGCATGGTGGTCTTCAGGCCGGCGGGCGAGGCCGCGATGATGATGGCGTTGCGGCCCTTGATCGCGAACATCGCCTTGTTGACCGGCGTGGCGCCGGGATTGGTCGACGGCGTGATGGCCGCGACCACACCCACGGGCTTGGCGTATTTGACGATGCCGCGCGCGGGGTCCTCCTCGATGATGCCGACCGACTTCACCCGCATCAGATCGCGCAAGCAGCCGAAGGTCTTGCGCTGCTTCTTGATGATCTTGTCGGGCACGTTGCCGAGCTTGGTGTCGGCAACCGCAAGCTCGGCCAGCTCCTTGGCGTGGTCCGGGTTGTACAGCGACCAGGCAAGCGCGGTGACCGCGAGATCAACGCGCGCCTGATCGGCATCGGCGAATTCCGCCATGGCCACGCGCGCCCGCCGCACCAGCTCGGCGACGGTCGCCTGGGCGTCGGCATCGAGCGGCGATTTCACTGCAATCGTCATCGTCATTTACCTTCGTGCTTGCTCATGCGACGTTCTGCGGGCGCATATCCTCGCGGCGGATACCGGCCACCACCGTGGGCTTCTTCATGGCGTCGCGCCGGAACGGCTCGCCGAGCTCCTGGTTGAGCAGGACTTCGATGAACGTGGTCACGCCCTTCTTCTGCGCTTCGCAGGACTTTTGCAACGCCTCGGTCAGTTCGGCTTGCGTTTTTACCTGGACGCCCTTGAGACCACAACCTTCCGCGACCTTTGCATAGCTGAGATGCGGGTCGAGCTCGGTGCCGACGAAATTGTTGTCGAACCACAAGATCGAATTGCGCTTTTCGGCGCCCCACTGGTAGTTGCGGAAGATCACCATGGTGATGCCGGGATATTCCTTGCGCCCGACCGAGCTCATTTCGTTCATCGAAATGCCGAAGGCGCCGTCGCCGGCGAAGCCCACGCACGGCGTATCGGGGTTGCCGATCTTGGCGCCGATGATCGCCGGAAAGCCGTAGCCGCAAGGTCCGAACAGGCCGGGCGCCAGATATTTCCGGCCTTGCTCGAAGGTGGGGTAGGCGTTGCCGATGGCGCAATTGTTGCCGATGTCGCTTGAGATGATGGCGTCCTTCGGCAGTCCGGCCTGGATGGCGCGCCAAGCCTGCCGCGCCGACATCCTGTCGGGCTCGCGCTTGCGGGCGTCGGCGTTCCAGCTGGTACCTTCGTCGTCGTCTTCATGGTCCATGCTGGAGAGCGTCTGCAGCCAGCGCGACTTGGTCTGATGGATCAACGCCTTGCGCTCGGCGCGGCCGGCGTCGCCGGCGGTCGGCGAAAGCTTGTCGAAAATGGCCTTGGCGACCTGCTTGGCGTCGCCGCAGATGCCGACCGTGACCGGCTTGGTCAGCCCGATACGGTCCGGATTGATGTCGACCTGGATGATCTTGGCGTTCTTCGGCCAATAGTCGATGCCGTAGCCGGGCAGCGTCGAAAACGGATTGAGCCTGGTGCCGAGCGCCAGCACCACGTCGGCCTTGGCGATCAACTCCATGCCGGCCTTGGAGCCGTTGTAGCCGAGCGGACCGCAGGCGAGCGGATGGCTGCCGGGGAAGCTGTCATTGTGCTGGTAGTTGTTGCAGACCGGCGCGTCGAGCCGCTCGGCCAGCGCCGCACATTCGGGAATGGCGTTGCCGAGCACCACGCCGGCGCCCGAGAGAATGGCCGGGAATTTCGCCTCCGATAAAAGCTTGGCCGCCTGCGCGATGGCATGCGCGCCGCCGGCCGGCCGCTCGAACGCGACGATCGCCGGCATATTGATGTCGATCACCTGCGTCCAGTAGTCGCGCGGGATGTTGATCTGCGCCGGCGCCGACAACAGCTTCGCCTTCGAAATCACGCGATTGAGTACTTCGGCGACGCGCGAAGGATCGCGCACCTCTTCCTGGTAGCAGACCATGTCGCGGAACAGCGCCATCTGCTCCACTTCCTGGAAGCCGCCCTGGCCGATGGTCTTGTTGGCCGCCTGCGGCGTCACCAGCAGCATCGGCGAGTGGTTCCAATAGGCGGTCTTGATGGCGGTGACGAAATTGGTGATGCCGGGGCCGTTCTGCGCAATGCACATCGCCATCTTGCCGGTCGTGCGCGTATAGCCGTCGCACATCATGCCGCCATTGGTTTCGTGCGCGACGTCCCAGAAGGTGATGCCGGCCTTCGGGAAAAGGTCGGAGATCGGCATGAACGCCGAGCCGATGATGCCGAAGGCATGTTCGATGCCGTGCATCTGCAGGACCTTCACGAAGGCTTCTTCCGTCGTCATCTTCATGGCTGCAATTTCCCTTTTTTCTCCGGCTCCGAGTGGGCGCCGGTCTTCAGCTCCTGGATTGGAAAATTTCGGCAAGCTCGTTCGCGGCGCGGCGCAGCGCGGGCAGATGGCCGCGCCCGGTCGCTTCGTTCATGCGCGCTTGCGGCGCCTGGATGGCGAGCGCGGCCAGCGTCTCGCCGTTCTTGCCGGTGACCGGCACCGCCATGCAGACGACGCCGACCAGATATTCCTCGCGGTCGAAGGAGACATGCTCCTTGCGGATCTGGCGCAATTCGCTTTCCAGCCGCGTCTTGTCGACGATGGTCGCGTCGGTGAAGCGGCGCAGTTCCAGGCTCTGTAGCAGGCGCTGCCGGCGCGGGCTGGGCGCCAGCGCCAGGAACAGCTTGCCGATCGCGCTGCAATGCAGCGGCACGCGCGAGCCGCTGGTGTAGTGCAGGCGCAGCGGCCAGTGCTCGGCTTCCACGCGGTCGAGATAGATCACCTCGCCGTTGAGCAGCGTGCCGATATTGCAGGTCTCGTTGAGCCCGTGCACCAGGCGCTGCAGCACCAGATGCGGCGCGTCGTTGCGCATCGAGGCCGACAGCACGCCGAAGGCGAGGTCGGTGAGCCGGGGGCCGACGATCAGCCGCTTGCGGCCCGGCTCGCGCGAGAGATAACCACGCGAAACGAACCAGTCGACCAGCCGGTAGGCGGTCGCCTTCGGCAGCTTGAGCGAGGCGATGATATCGAGCACGTCGACCGGCTTGGGGGAAGCGGCGACGTGATCGAGGATCGCGAAGGAGCGCGCGGTCGCGCCGAGCTTGTGCTCGCGGACCCGTTTTGTGCTGGCCGCGACCGGCTTGAGCGCATGGACCGCGCCGCGCGGCGCCGGCTCGGCCGCCGCGGAGCTTGCATGAAGACCGGGATTGCTACGCATCGACTCACCTGAACCCTCTTATCCCGTGCCAATGACCGGCTGTTCCCGCCGCCGCCGCGCCGCCAAGAATTCGCGCAGCAGCGGATAGCTGAGCGCAATGATCGACGCGCCCATCAGCGTGCCGCTGATCGGCCCCTTGAAGAACACGGTCCAATCATTGTTGCTGGCGATCATGCTGCGCATGAAGGCCGTCTCGCCGATCGGTCCGAGGATCGCACCCAGCACCATCGGTGATATGGGAAACCGGAACTTCTCGAACAGATAGCCGAGGATGCCGAAGATCACGATCATCCAGACGTCCGACATGCTGTTGCGGTTGGCATAGGCGCCGACCAGGCAGAACATGACGACAATCGCCGAGAGCACGCCCTGCGGAATGGTGAGCACCTTGATCACTACACGGATCCAGAAATAGCCGAGCACGCACATACCGATGACGCTGGCGAACATCGATGCAAGGATGGTGTAGACCATCAGCGTCGACGACGGGTCCTCCAGCAGCATGGGCCCCGGCTGCACGCCGTGCAGCAGGAAGGCGGCGAGGATCACGGCGGTCGCGCCGCTGCCGGGCAAACCGAGGGTGAGCAGCGGCACCATGTGGCCGGCGACGGAGGCGGTTGCGCCGATCTGCGGCGCCACAATGCCCTCCGGTAGGCCGGTGCCGAGCAGCTGCCGGCGCTTACCGTACTGTTTCTCGACGCCGTAGGAGATGAAGGCGGTGATGGTGGCGCCGGCGCCCGGCACGATGCCCAGCAAGGTGCCGAGGACCGTGCTGCGGAACAGCGTGGTCTTGATGGCCAGCAATTCGCGTAGCTTGGGGAAGTGCGTGGCGACATTCTTGGTGCCGCCATCCAGCTTCTTGATCTGCAGTCCCTGCCCGATGCGCGCCAGCACCTCGCCGAGGCCGTACATGCCGACCAGTACCTCGACCAGCTGAACGCCGTCGCGCAGGATCGGCACGCCGAAAGTAAAGCGGTCGGTGCCGTAGATGCTGTCGATGCCGATGGTGGCCACCAGCAGGCCGACGCACAGGCTGATCAGCGAATTCACCATCGATATGCCGGCGAGCGCCACCACGGTTGTCAGGCCGAAGAAGACCGCGGCGAAGTAATCGGGCGAATCGAACTTGAGCGCGAGCGCGCTCATCGGTTCGGCCAGCACCACCATGACGGCAGAGGAGACGAGGCCGCCAATGAGCGCAGCCACCAGGGCCCAGCCCAGTGCCTTGGCCGGCTGGCCGCGCGCCGCCATGGTGTAGCCGTCCCACAGCATGGGCACGTCCATCGGTTCGCCGGGGATGCGGTAAAGGATGGCCGTGAAGCAGCCGGCGTATGTGCCGGCGAAATAGATCGCGGTGAGCAGGATAACCGAGGGCTCGATCGCCATCTGATAGGTGAAGGGCAGCGCCAACACCACGCCCATCACCAGGCCAAGCCCCGGCATGATCGATACCGCCATGCCGACCAGGAGGCCGATGAATAGCATCAGCAGGTCGAACGGCTGAAAGACCTGCAAGAAGCCATGGAAGAGATTGACGAGTATCTCCATGGCTTCCTCAGCGCACGCCCATGATCGCCATCAGCGCGTAGGACAGATCATTGAACGGCGCGATGCCGAGCGGCAGCGCGACATAGACCACACGCATGAACAGGAACATGAAGGTGAGTGCGGTCGCGACGCTCAGCAAAGTGATGGCCAGCGGCCTGCGAAAGTGGCCGAGATACATGAGGCCGAAGCTGTAGACCACGGTAGCCAAAAAGAAGCCGATGAAGGGCAGCGCCAGCAGGTAAAGAAGCGTAGCGCCGACCGCGAGCCACACCCGGTAGGGATAGATCTCGGGCGGCCGCACCAATTCCTCGGCCTCTTCGGCCTCGGCGTCTTCGGCCGGCGCCGGTGTCCCGGCTTTCAGCGCGCTAGAGATGGTGCCCCAGAGCGCGGTTGCGAGCATCAAGGCAAGGATCAGCTTCGGCCAGGCGCCAGGGCCGATCCTGCCTGAGACCTGCTCGAACTCGAAATTGTCCGCCCGGTAGAAAAGGAAAAGGCCGGCCGCAAGCACCACCACATAGGGCAGCGCTGCCTGCAGCCGGCGCAGCGTCGTTGTGTCCGTGCCTGAGCTCACTTCGAACCCATCTTGGTTTCGGAGCGGAATTTTTTGGCCTGCTTGAGCCAGTCATCCATGAACGCACGCGCCTTCTCCATCGGCACGTAGCTGTTCGGATCGGCGTATTGCTTCTCCAGATAGGCCTTGAACTCCGGCTTCTCGGCAACCTTGGCCAATTCGTCGGCCAGTTTCTTCACGATCTTGGGATCGGTGCCGGCCTTGATCACGATGGCGCGGAATTGCGGAAGTGTGACGTCATAGCCGAACTCCGTTCCGGCCGGCACGTCCTTGAACTGCGGCAGGTTGAGCCGGTGCGGGTAGAAGAAGATCAGTGGCCTGATCTTGCCGCCGTCGAAATAGCTGCGCACGTCGCCGGTCTGCTCGTAGAGCAGGTCGGCATTGCCGCCCAGGATCGATGTGTAGCGCAGGCCCGGCTTGGCGTAGGGAATGCCCTCGAGCTTCAGCCCCTTGGTCTTCAGATAGCTGACCGTGATGTCGTCGGCGCTGCCGAAGCCGAGCTCTGCGACCTTCAGGGTCTTCTCTTTCGCGGTCTTGACCAGGTCCTGCCAGGTCTTCCACGGGCTGCTGGTGTTCACCCAAAGTCCGGAGGGCTGCTGGATCATGATAGCCAGCGGGATCACCTGACCGGCGTTGAAGGCCGGCTTCGGGCCGGCGAGCAACGCGTAGGTATCGCCGATCAACACCGCCAGCGAGTAGCCGTCGGCCGGCGAGGTCAACAGCTTGGTCATGCCGGTCATGCCGGTGGCGCCCGGCACGTTGATCACTGGCACCGAAGCCTTGAGGTCCTCCGACATGATCTTGCCGGCGGTCCGCGCCAGCACGTCGGCGCCGCCGCCCGGGCCCCATGGCACGATGAAATTGATCGGATGGTCGGGATATTCGGCGCGGGCCGAATAGCCGCCGACCGATATGGCGATCGAGACAACGGCACCCAGCACGGCGAGTCTGCGCGCGATCTGCATGGCTTCCTCCCTTGGAATCCCGGCCGGCCGCCGGGTAACAAAGTCTCATCGTACGAGACTATTTTTCTTACGCTTGATGATAAACGAAAGGCCGCCGCCGCCGCAATGGACTCATGCGACGGAGGTTCTCGGCGCGTGAGATTGCGGTGCTTCAGCGGCTGCGTTGCGCGATCGGCCGGTAGGGCCGCGCTTGCGGCCCGTTGTAGAGGGTGAGCGGGCGGATCAGGATGTTGTTCTCCTGCTGTTCCATCGCCTGCACCACCCAGCCCGGCACGCGTCCGATGGCGAAGATGGGCACGAACAGGTCGCGCTTTAGCCCAAGCAGGTGGTAGACGACGCCGGAATAGAAATCGACATTGACGTTGACGCCATGGCGGGCATAGGGCGCCATGGCCGCGACCACCGCCTGCAAAATCTCGAACCATTTCGGCTGGCCCATTTCCATCGACAGCCGCTCGACGCCGGCGCGCATGTGGCGCGCGCGCGGATCCTCGGCGCGATAGACGCGATGGCCGAAGCCGGTGACGGCCACGCCCTCTTTCCGCTTTTCCTTGACGTAGGCGGCGGCGCGCTCCGGCTCGCCGATTTCCTCCGCCATTTTCATGACGTCCTCGGCGGCCCCGCCATGCGCGGGCCCCGACAGGGCGGCGACCGCCGCCGTGATGGCGGCGTGCAGGTTGGCCTCGGTGCCGATCACCACGCGCGCCGTGAACGAGGAGGCGTTGGAGCCGTGCTCGGCGTGCAAAATGAGATCGCGGTCGATCAATTGCGCCGCGTCGCGCGAGGGCTTTTCGCCGCGCAGCATCCACAGCAAATTGGCGGCATGGGTGAGGGTCTGGTCGGCCGCCACCGGCTCTTTTCCCGCGCGGATGCGCGCATGCGCCGCCACGATCATCGGTACCTGCGAGGTCAGCCGCACCGCCTTGCGCAAGGTGGCGTCGCGCGAATTGTCGTTGGTGTCGGGATCGAAGGCTGAAAGCGCCGACACCGCGGTGCGCAGCACGTCCATCGGATGCGCATTGCCGATCGCGCGCACGATGTCGATGACCGGCCGCGGCAATTGGCGCGCGGCCTTGAGCGCGGCGTCGAAGCCGGCAAGCTCCTGCGCGCTCGGCAGATCGCCGTAGAGCAACAGCCAGGCGGTTTCCTCGAAGGTGGAGTTCTCCGCCAGGTCGTGGATCGAATAGCCGCGATAGCGCAGCTCGCCGGCCTTGCCGTCGATGAAGGTGCAGGACGAGCGGTCGAAATAGACGCCCCTGAGGCCGCGGTGAATCTTGATCGCTTCGGCGGTTTCGGTCATTGATGGCCCCGGCATTGCGTTTGACGTATTGTTGGCGCGTTTTCTCACCCGGTGAGAAGCATGGATTTGACGGCTCGGCTGTTTGATATCGCACGGCGGCGCTATCGCAAAATCGTTTTGCCGGAAGGCGAGGATGCCCGCATCGTCGCCGCCGCGTTGCGTCTCAGAAACGAGAAGATCGCGAAGCCGATTTTGCTCGGGATCCCGGACGAGATCAGAAGCATCGCGAAGGGGATGGGCGGCGCGCTCGACGGTATCGAGACGATCGATCCGCGCGGCGATGCGCGGCTCAAAGCCTATGGCGAGGCTTGCGCCGCCGCGCGCCCGTCGATGACGCCTTCCATGGCGGCGCGGCTGGTGGCGAAGCCCTTGTATTTCGGCGGCATGATGGTGCGGCAGGGCGACGCCGGCGCCATGGTGGCGGGCTGCGCCAATCCGACCCGCCGCGTGATCGAGGCCGGCTTGATGACGGTCGGCCTGGCCTCCGGCATCGCGCTGCCATCGAGCTGCTTCCTCATGGTGGTGCCGAATTTCCTGGGCGCCGGCCCGCGCGCTTTCGTGTTCGCCGATTGCGCGGTCAATGCCGATCCGAGCGCGGCCGAGCTCGCCGATATCGCGATTGCCTCGGCGCGCAGCGCCGAAAGCCTGCTGGGCGAAACCCCGCGCGTGGCGCTGCTGTCGTTCTCGACCAAGGGCAGCGCGCAGCACGCGCGCGTCGACAAGGTGCGCGAGGCGCTTGCGTTGCTGCGCGAACGCGCGCCCACGCTCGCCGCCGACGGCGAGCTGCAGGCCGACGCCGCGCTGGTGCCGCAGGTTGCCGCCAAGAAGCTGAAGGAGCCGAGCCCGGTGGCGGGGCAGGCCAATGTGCTGATTTTCCCCGATCTCGACGCCGGCAATATCGGCTACAAGCTGACGCAATGGCTGGGCGGCACGCAGGCGATCGGGCCGATCCTGCAAGGCTTTGCCCAGCCGATCAGCGATTTGTCGCGCGGGGCGAGCGAGGACGACATCGTCACCACCTGCGCGGTGGCGGCGGCGATGGGCGGCTAGGGCTTCAAACCGAATTTGATGGCGAACGGCGCAAGATAAAACGCCGCGCTGAGCACGATATATATCGCCACCAGACGAAAGATGCCGGGAGAGGCGCGAAGACCGGTCGCCAGCGTCCATTTCGGCGGCCGCGTGTGCCGCTCGGCCAGCAAGGACAGTGCTCCGAGCACGGCCACCGCGGCCACGCTGAGCAGCGGAAAGTACCAGACCGCCAATGTCTGGACTTGCAGCGTGCCGAATTGCAGTTGATAGACCGCGGCGGTCGCGATGGCCTCGGTCACGATCAGCAAACTCAAGTTATTGAAGAGGGCGTCGGTCGACCAGTCCACCCGCTTCAGCAAGCCTATGACGATGAATGCCCCCACCATATAAAGGAAGGGATAGATCACAGCGCCCGCGGTCAAGCCGCAGTTCTTGGCGATTCCTTGCCAGCCGGTCGTTATGGTGGTGAAGCATTGCTGCTTGAACACCTGGTCGTACGACACGACCAGCATGTAGCTCAGCAGATAGATCGCGAGTCCTTGAAACGACTGGAAGCGGAAGCCCGCCGGCCGGCGCAGATCGAATATATTCAACCCGCTGATGACCGATATGAGATTGTCGAACATCAGGGCGGCGCCGCAAAATTGACGGTAAGGCTGGCCGCGTCATTGGCCTCCTTGCGCTTGTCGGCGAGCGCGACCAGAACCAGCGAAAACGATTCCACCGCCGCGGCGAATTTCTTACGGTTGAACAGGCGGAAGACCACGCAGCGGCCGCCTTGCGAGAATCCCGTTATCCGCTGCATGTAGGCCTTGAAACCGGTGAACCCGTCGCCTTTCGGCAGCCCGTAAATGTCGGGATTGCCGACGTCGTCATAGCTGTTGTCCCAATTGTTCCAGGGGAACGGCCCGTCGCCAAATCTCATATGGAAATTCGTGCGCAGCAGGCTCGGGTCGTGGCGCTTCTCCTCATGAAAAGAAGTGTAGTCCTTAGTGGGGATCTCTTGGCGGTGCGATTTTGAATTCGCGATATGGACCTGCGTCGGCCGCAACGACGTGTCGTGGCCCGCGCGTATCTTATAGCCGCGGATGAGCGCGAAGATCATCGGGGTGGTCAACGACTCCGGCGCCGCGAAATAGTAAAGCGAAATATTGTCGTCCGGCTTCAAAGTGACGGGCTGCTGGACGCCGCCGCGGCCGCTGCGATAACGCTGCAGCGCGTTCGCCCCCGACGCGATGAACAAGTCGCCATCCGCCGGACTGAATTTGCTCACTTCACTTGGGCAGCCCACAGGTGCGGCATTGCAACTCGCTATGCCAAAGAATGCCGCGGGCATGAGCGCACAGAACGCGGTTGCTATGGTCGAGCGCGGGATGCTGCGGAGCATAGGGTCTACTCCCATTGACCTCGCCGATGCTGCGCCTCGATTCATTGTCGGCCACCGCCGCACAACGATTTCGATTCGGCAGCCGGACTTCCGCAAGGCCTGCACGCGATAGGCACGCTACATCTGCAGCGGGGTGCGCAGGCGATCGCGTCCGGTCAATTGTCGCGCTGACCCTTTCGCCAAGTCAACCGCAAGCTGCTCGCGCATCCGTTACGGCGAAGCCGGTGGCGAGCGGAACGACGGGCCCGCTATTCCCCGCGATAGAACGCCGCCGCGTCCTTGCTGAAGGCCGTGCGCGAGGCCGGCACCAGATAGATCATGTGGCCGCCGTGGTAGAGCTTGAGCGAGACGCGTCCCTTCTGCTCGAGCGGCGGCAGGTGGTCGAGCACATAGCGGGTATCGGAATAGGGCGTGACCAGGTCGGCATAGCCGTGCGCGATCAGCAGGCGGAACGAGCGGTCGAAGCTGAGCAGCACGCGCAGGTCGCTGTCGACGCCGGCGCCGGAACGGCCGGCTTTGCCCCAGTCCCAATGCGCGGTGACGTCGTTCGCCAATAGCTTGTAGGTCATCTCGGTCTTGAAGCCGAGCTCGTTGCGCGCATAGTTCGCGAACGCGCCGCCA
Source organism: uncultured Pseudomonadota bacterium (assembly GCA_963819955.1). Classification (GTDB taxonomy): domain Bacteria; phylum Pseudomonadota; class Alphaproteobacteria; order Rhizobiales; family Xanthobacteraceae; genus Pseudolabrys. The sequence goes on from CAWFYB010000008.1 coordinate 22,124, forward strand.
TAGGCGCGCACGACGCCGTCGAGGATCGGATCGGGGCCGTGACCCGACTGCCGCTCCGGGAACGGATCGTCGACCGCGAAACTTGCGTCGTAATGGCTGACGATCTTGTCGGGCAGCAGGTGCTTGGCGAAGGCGTCGCTGACGAAGCCGCGCTGCTGCTTCACCACGTCGAGCGGCAGCCCGCTCAATTGCGCGACGCGCGTGTAGAAGGCCTCCGCCGCCTTGCCCTGCGGCGCGGGGCCCGCCAGGGTGGTGAGATAGTCGGTCATGGCGAATTTTTCGGCCGCGGCAAGCGCCTGCGGGGTGAGCGCCTTCTTGCGCTCGAGCGCGGCGGCCGCCAGCGACGGCAGTTCCAGCGCCGCGCGCAGCGCCGACTGGTCGTCGCCGAAAGTGAGCCAGCCTTCCAGGAACGGCGACAGCATCACGATGCCGTCGACGCTGATGCCCTGCTCGCGTTGCAAAGCGCGCGCGGTCTTGGCCGCGCGAAAGCCGCCATAGCTCTCGCCCAGGAGATATTTCGGCGAGGCGATGCGGTTGTTCTTGCCGACATAGAGCGCGATGGCCTTGGCCATGGCGTCGGCGTCGCTGCCGACGTTCCAGAAGCCCTTGGCGGCGTCCGACTTCACCGTGCGGCTCCAGCCGGTGCTGATCGGGTCGATCAGCACCAGATCGGTGAAGCGCAGCCAGGTGTCGGGATTGTCGCGCAGCTTGGCGTGCGCGAAGTCGCGCGCGTCGGGGCCGAGGTCGAGCAGGCGCGGGCCGACCAGGCCGAGATTGAGAAAGGCGGCGGCCGCGCCCGGCCCGCCGTTAAACACGAAGGTCAGCGGCCGGTTGCCGCCGCCGTCCTTGGCGATATAGGCGGTGTAGAACACCGCGGCGGTCTGGTCGCCGGTCTCGCCGTAGAAGGCGAGCGTGCCGGCGGTGGCGGTATAGGCGAGCTTGCCCTGCGCGGTATCGATGACGTGCTCGGTGACCGCGTCGGCCGGCAGCAGCCGCAGGATGCCTTTGCCCGCCGGCTGATGCTGGGCTTGCTGGTCTTTCTGCGCCGCGTCGCTCTTCACGTCCGGGTGGTGCTGCGCGACCGCGGGGCCGAGCGCGCCGGCGGCGGCGAGCGCCAGCGCGAAGGCAAGGCTTAAGAGACGCGTTCGTTTCATATCAGCCCGCTATGGTGCGATGCCCGGCCGGTGGTGGGCCCAAACCGCTCAAGCCGCACTAGTCCGCGTCAATGTGGGGTTTATGGGGCAAAATGCGAGCGTGATGGCCAAGGACAACGCCAAATCCCATCTGGCCGCGGTCTTCCGCTGGTCGGCCGCGGCCGAGACCGACTGGGTCGCCATTCTCGCCTCGGCGCTCGGCATGGCGGCGCCGATCCTGCTCGGCGCGGCGAGCGGCCGGCTCGGGCTCGGTCTGGGCGTGGCGGTCGGCAGCCTGCTGGTCGGCGGCACGCCGGCCTCCCGCGACGCGCGCGCGCAGGCAGTGGCGCTCATCAGCGCGCTGGTGCCGGCGGGTGCCGCGGCCATCCTCGCCATTGCCGTCGCCGGGCACGGCTGGGTCAGCGATGCCGTCGCGGTCGTGCTGGCGGGTACGGCCGGCCTGGTCGCGGCCATGGGCCGGCCGGTCTCGACCATGGCGATCCGCTTCATTCTGCTGCTGATCATCACCATGGCGGTCGCCGAGAACATTCCCGACCGCGTCGGGCTCTTGTTGCTAATTGCGTTGGGCGCGCTGTGGACCTCGGTCTTAAGTCTCTTGCTCGGCGCGCTGGCGCGCGCGGCCGGCTTTTCGGCGGCGCCGGCGGAGACAGCGCCGGCCATGCCGCTGCGCCAGCGTCTTACGCGCTGGCGCCGCGCGCTCACCCGCCTTGCCGGCTGGCAATACGCGCTGCGGCTGGTGATCTGCCTAAGCATCGCCGGCTTGCTGCGCTGGTTTTGGCCCGGGCATCACCTGCACTGGATCGCGCTCACCGTCGCGCTGCTGGCAGAGTGGCAGATCGACGCCTTTCCGGTGCGCACCACGCAGCGCGCGCTCGGCGCCGCGCTCGGCGTGCTGGCGAGCGGTGTATTGCTGATCGCGGCGCCGCCCGACTGGCTGCTGGTCGTGGGCATGGGCGTGCTGGCGGGACTGCGGCCATTGCTGCGCGCGCGCAATTATCTCGCCTATAGCGCGGTCATGACGCCGCTCATCATCCTGCTGCTCGATGCCGGGCAGCCGCCGGAGGCCGGCGTGCTGATCGACCGCCTGGTCGCCACGCTGATCGGGGCGGGCCTGGTGATCGCGACCAATCTGCTGTTCAGAAAGCTGCTTGGGAACCCGGCTTGAGGCCGGGCTTCCGGCAGGCGCTTGGCCTGCCGGCGCGCCTTTAACGGCGGCGGAAGTTCGGCCGGCGCTGCTGCGGCGACGGGGTGGGCGCGTCGCCCTTGTGGCGGAAGCTGATGCGCCCGCGCTGCAGGTCGTAAGGCGACATTTCCACGATCACGCGGTCGCCGACCCCGGTGCGGATGCGGAATTTGCGCATCTTTCCGGCGGTATAGGCCAGCACCTCGTGCTCATTGTCGAGCTTCACCCGGAAATTCCCGTCCGGCAGGACCTCGGTCACCGTCCCGTCGAATTCCAGCAGTTCTTCCTTCGCCATCCAGTGGTCTCCAGTTAGGCGCGGTCGGCCGCGTTGCGGCGCGGACCGTGCGGGCGCTGAAGGAATGTAACATTTCCGATGTCGTTTGGCTCCCCCGCAGTGCCTTCGTGCCGGGTGGCCGCTTGGTGGCCGTTCTGGCTCGGGCGGCCCTGGTGGCCGTTGCCGCCGTGACGCGGGCGCTGGCCGTTGTTGCCGGGGCGGCCGTGGCCGCCACCATGACCTTTTCCATTGCCGCGCTGATGGCGATTGTTGCGCTGCGGTCGGCCGCCGTTGCGCTTCTCGGCGTGCTCCGGGGCCGCGTCAAGCGGCCGTCCGCCGGTGCGCCGGTCGGTGGCCGGGATCGACATGCGGATCAGCCTCTCGATGTCGCGCAGGAAAGCGCGCTCCTCGTGATCGCAGAACGAGATCGCCACGCCGTCGGCGCCGGCGCGCGCGGTGCGGCCGATGCGGTGGACGTAGGATTCCGGGATGTTCGGCAGATCGTAATTGAACACGTGGCTGACGCCGTCGACGTCGATGCCGCGGGCGGCGATGTCGGTGGCGATCAGGGTGCGCAGCTTGCCGTCGCGGAAGGCGGCGAGCACGCGCTCGCGCTGGGGCTGCGACTTGTTGCCGTGAATCGCTTCGGCGGCAAAGCCGGCGTTTTGCAGGCCGCGCACGACCTTGTCGGCGCCGTGCTTGGTGCGGGTGAAGACCAGCACGCGCTCGACCGGTTCGCTCTTGAGCAGTTCGGCGAGCAGCTTGAGCTTGGCGGCCTTCTCGGTGTGGATCACGCGTTGCGTGATTGTTTCGACCGTGGTGGCCTGCGGTGTCACCGCCACGCGGGCGGGGTCGCGCAGCATGGCGTCGGCGAGCCGCGTGATTTCCTGCGGCATGGTGGCCGAGAAGAACAGCGTCTGCCGCGCCTTCGGCAGCATCGCGACGACGCGCTTGATGTCGTGGATGAAGCCCATGTCGAGCATGCGGTCGGCTTCGTCGAGCACCAGCACCTCGACCTGGTCGAGGCGCAGCGCGCGCTGCTGCACGAGGTCGAGCAGGCGGCCAGGTGTCGCCACCAGCACTTCCAGCCCGCGCGCTACCGCGCGCACTTGCCGGTTGATCGGCACGCCGCCGATGGCCAGTTCGACCGCCAGCGGCCGGATATGCCGGCCGTAGGCGCGGAAGCTATCGGCGATCTGGCCGGACAGTTCGCGCGTCGGCGACAGCACCAGCACGCGGCAGGATTTCTGCGCGGGGCGCTGACGCTTGTTGAACAGGTGATTGAGGATCGGCAGCGCAAAGGCGGCGGTCTTGCCGGTGCCGGTCTGCGCAATGCCGATGACGTCGCGGCTCTGAAGGGCGAGCGGAACGGTCTGGGACTGGATCGGAGTGGGGGTTACGTATTTCTCTTCGGCGAGCGCGCGAAGGATCGGCTCTGCGAGGCCGAAGTCGTTGAATGAAGTCAAAAGGTATCTTTCTTATATGGCGAAGCGGCCGGCACGCGGTTGCGGGCGGCGGAATCGCGGGGTTTTAAGACATCCCGCGTGGCCAGGGTTGTCGTTCGGTTGGAGAAACGGAATGGGCGGGGCGAAAATCGTTCTAAAGAGTTTTCGTGCACGCGGCCCGCGAACCCGTGATCGGGTCTTTCATCCGCTGCGGTGCATATGACAGGTGCTCATGGTCTTTTCAAGGCCGGGATAGCCCTTAGCCTTGAAATGGTGAACAAATAGCCTGATCCGGTCCCATTCCGGCCGATGGACAAGCCGGCTCGGATCGGGGATGTTCGGCCGTTTCAAGCCGCTCGGAGCGTCGAAAATGCCGGTTCCCAGGGCATCTGAGGCCCTTTCCCGCTTCACCGTCCTCGATCTCACGCGCGTGCGCTCGGGTCCCACCTGCGTGCGCCAACTGGCCGATTGGGGCGCCAATGTCGTCAAGATCGAGACCCCGCCGCACCTGGAGAAGGGCGAGGGGCCGGGCGGCCCGCGCGAGAATGCCGATTTCCAGAACCTGCACCGCAACAAGCGCAGCATCACCCTCGACCTGAAATCGCCGCAGGGGATCGCCGCCTTCAGGCGCATGGTCGAGCAGGCCGATGTCGTGGTCGAGAACTACCGGCCGGACGTCAAGACGCGGCTCGGCATCGACTATGAGAGCCTGAAGAAGATCAACAAGCGCATCATCCTCGGTAGCATTTCCGGCTTCGGCCAGGACGGGCCTTATCGTGAGCGCCCGGGCTTCGACCAGATCGCGCAAGGCATGGGTGGGCTGATGTCGATCACCGGCCTGCCCGGGCAGGGGCCGGTGCGCGTCGGCATTCCGATCGCCGATCTGTCGGCCGGACTGCTGTGCGCCTACGGAATCCTGGTGGCGTTGCTCGAGCGCGAACAGTCCGGCGAAGGGCAGTGGGTCACTACCTCGCTGCTGCAGGCGCAGATCTTCATGCTCGATTTCCAAGCCGCGCGCTGGCTGCAAATGGGGGAGGTGGCCAAGCAGGCCGGCAACAATCATCCCACCACGATCCCGACCGGCGTGTTCCAGACCAAGGACGGCTATATCAACATCGCCGCCGGCGGGCAGGTGATGTGGGAACGCGTCTGCCAGGCGATCGAGGCGCCGGAGCTGGTCAATCGCCCCGGCTTCGATTCCGGCGCGGGGCGCTCCAAGAACCGCGACGCGGTCAATGCCGAGATCCAGAAACGCATGGCAAACAAGACCAGCGCAGAGTGGATCGCCATCTTCAACAAGATCGGCGTGCCCTGCGGGCCGATCAATGCGATCGACGAGGTGTTCGCCGACCCGCAGGTCAAGCATCTCGGCATCGCCCAGAGCGGCAAGCGGCCGGACGGCAGCGACGAGGTCTTCGTCGGCCAAGGCGTTGGCCTCTCGCGCACGCCGAGCCAGATCGCGGTCACGCCGCCCGAGCAGGGCCAGCACACCGACGAGGTGCTCAAGGAATTCGGCTTCGCCGCCGACGAGATCGAGGAATTGCATCGCGCCAAGGCGGTGTGACGCGGGGACAGCGAGAGAAGGACCTTTGCAATGAATGTAGCGACCAAGACCGACAAAATGCTGTCCCGCAAGGAAGGCGGCGTCGGCTATCTGATCTTCAACAATCCCGAGCGCCACAACGCCGTCTCGCTGGAAATGTGGGAGGCGGCGGGCGGCATCCTGGAAGGCTTCGCCGCCGACAAGGACGTGCGCGTGGTGGTGCTGACCGGCGCTGGCGGCAAGGCCTTCGTGTCGGGCGCCGACATTTCCAAGTTCGAGAGCGAGCGCTCGAGCAAGGAGGCGATCGACCGCTACAACGTCATCGTCGATCGGGCCAACGCCGCGATCTATGAATTCCCCAAGCCGACCATCGCCATGATCCGCGGCTATTGCATAGGCGGCGGCGTCGGGTTGGCGCTGTGCTGCGACCTGCGCATCTGCTCGGACAATTCGAAATTCGGCGTGCCGGCGGCCAAGCTCGGCCTCGGCTACGGCTTCAAGGGCATCAAGAAGCTGGTCGACGTGGTCGGCCCCTCCTTCGCCAAGGAGATTTTCTACACCGCGCGCCAGTTCACGGCGCAAGAGGCGCAGACGATGGGGCTGGTCAACCGCGTCGTGTCGGCGGACGAGCTTGAAAAATACGTGCAGGACTATGCCGCGACCATCGGCGGCAACGCGCCGCTCACGGTGAATTCGGTCAAATACATAGTGGGCGAAGCGGTGAAGCCGGGCAGCGAGCGCGATCTGAAGAAGTGCGACGAGCTGGTGGCGCAGTGCTTCGCCTCGAACGACTACACCGAAGGCCGCAAGGCCTTCATGGAGAAGCGCAAGCCGGCCTTCACCGGTTCGTAAGCCGTGAGCGAAAACAAGGAGCTCGCCGGCCAAGTGGCCGTGATCACCGGCGCCGGCCGCAATATCGGCCGCGCCATCGCGCTGGCCTTGGCAAATGCCGGCGCGGCCGTCGTCGTCAACGTGCGCGGCAACAAGGCCGAAGCCGACGCCGTGCTGCGCGAGATCGCGGCCGCCGGCGGCAAAGCGGTCAGCGTCACGGGCGATATCGGCGATCCGCAGACGGCCGAAGCGCTGGCCGACGCGGCGCTGAAGAATTTCGGCCGCATCGACATCCTGGTCAACAACGCGGCGCTCAGGCGCGAGAAGCCGATCGCCGAGATGACTTACGCCGATTGGCGCGAGGTGATGGACGTCACCCTCGACGGCGCCTTCCATTGTCTGCGCGCCTGCCTGCCGGCGCTCAGGAAGCAAGGCGGCAGCGTCGTCAATATCGGCGGCATGAGCGCGCATATCGGCGCCAAGAACCGCGCCCATGTGATGACCGCCAAGGCGGGGCTGGTCGGCTTCACCCGCGCGCTGGCGCACGATCTCGCGGCCGACCGCATCACCTCCAATTGCGTGGTGCCCGGCGCCATCGACACCACGCGGCCGGCATCCTCGCCCAATCCCGCGCAACACCTCACCCACGGCACCATCACCGGCGAGCGCGGCAAGCCGCAGGACGTCGCCGCCATGGTGCGCTTTCTGTGCGGGCCCGGCGGCCGCGCCGTCACCGGGCAGACGCTGCACGTCAACGCCGGCGCTTATCTCGGGTGAAAGTCCTTTAGCCGCCCAGGAACAGCCGCGCGACGTCGGGGTCTTCCAGCAGCTCTGAGCCCTTGCCGGCCTTGGCGAGCTGGCCCGACACCAGCACATAGCCGATGTCGGCGAAGCTCAAGCCCTTCTTGGCGTTCTGCTCGACCATGACGATGGTCTTGCCGTCGTGGCGCTGTAGGTCGTCGAGAATCTCGAACACCATGTCGATATAGCGCGGCTCCAGCCCGATCGACGGCTCGTCGACCAGCAGCACGTCCGGCTCCATCACCAGCGCGCGCGAAATCTCCAACAGCCGCCGCTCGCCGCCCGACAGCACCTTGGCCGGCTGATAGCGGCGCTCGGCCAGCCGCGAATATTTGGCGAAGATCTTGTCGGCCGCCGCGTGCGCCTCCGCTTTGCTGGGCTTGAGGAAGCCGCCCATCCAGAGGTTTTCCTCCACCGTCATGTCCGAAAACACGGAGTTGTCCTGCAGGATATAGGCGATGCCGGCCTTGCTGAGCTTCTCGTTCGACGACAGCTTGCTGACCTCGCGCCCGTCGACCTTGATGGTGCCGCCCATCACGTCGGCAAAACCGAAGATCGAATGCAGCACGGTCGATTTGCCGGCGCCGTTCGGCCCGATCAGGCAGAGCGACTGGCCCTTGCCGACGCGCAGCGAGAAATCGTGCAGGATTTCCATCGCTCCGTAGCCGGCGCGCAGATCGTCGATGGTGAGGAACGCCTCGCCCTTGACCAGCCTGTCGAGCGCTTCCAGCGGCGGTGCGTTCTCGGCGATGCGCTCGGCCTCGCGCTGCACGGCGTCGACCGACAACACCGACGACACGTCGCCGAAATCGCTCGTTTGCTGGCGGCTCATGTTAGTGCGCCCCCAGATAAGCGTCGATGACGCTTTGGGTCGTTGCGGATCTTGTCGGGCGTGCCGTGCGCCAGCAATTCGCCGTGCGCCAGGCAATAGATGTCCTGCGCCAGGTTCATGATCACGCGCATATTGTGCTCGATCACGAACAAGGTGATGCCGAACAGCGCGTTGGCGCGCTTGAGCCGGTCGATCAGCCCGTTGATCAGCGTCGGGTTGATGCCGGCGGTCGGCTCGTCGAGCATCAAGAGCTTCGGCTCGTTCATCAGCGCCATGGCGAATTCCAACAGCTTCTGCTGCCCGAACGACAGCGAGCCCGCGCGCAGGAAGCGCTTTTCGTAGAGCCCGACGAATTCCAGCATCTCCTCGGCGTGCTTGCTCACGGCGGGGTCGTGCTGGCCGTGGAACAGTTCGCCGAAGCCGCGCTTTCTGACCGAGGCCGAGATGATCATGTTCTGCATGCAGGTCATCTGGCCGTAGATGCGGGTCTGCTGGAAGGTGCGCAGCAGCCCGAGCCGCGCGATCTGCGGCACCCGCAGCTTGGAGATTTCCTCGCCCTCGAAGCGGATCGAGCCGCCGTCGATCGGATATTGCCCGACGATGGAGGAAAACAGCGTGGTCTTGCCGGAACCGTTGGGCCCGATCAGCCCGACGATGGCGCCTTCCGGCACCTGCAGCGAAATGGCCTTGTTGGCCTGCACGCCGCCGAAGGCCTTCGACACGTTCTCGACTTCGAGCAGCGCGGTCATTCCGCCGGCTCCCTGGCTGGCCCGCGGTCGATGCGGTGCCCGAACATTTCGGGGAATTTCTCGCGCGCCCAGCCGAGGATGCCTTGCGGGAAGAACACCACGATGAGAACGATCATCAGGCCGAGCGCGACGCGCTGCCAGCCGAACAGGTAGATCCAGAACACTTCCTTGAGCACCTGGAAGACGGCGGCGCCGATCACCGGGCCCCAGATCGTGCCCTTGCCGCCGAGGATCGCCATCAGCACCATCCACACGCCGTAGGTCTCGCCGGCGAAGGCGACGTCGAGCGGATCGATGAAGCGCTTGAGGTTGCCGAGGATGCCGCCCGACAGGCCGAGCAGGACCGCCGCCACGAACCAGGCCACCACCTTGATGCGCTTGGTCGGCAGGCCCATGGCCTCCGCCTTGTCCTCGTCGTCGCGGATGGCGTTGAGCGCGAGCCCGAAACGCGTGGACAACACCCAGCGGATCGCCACGAAGGTGAGCACGGCCAGGCCGAACGACAGGAAATAGAGCAGCTCGCCGAGCGCGTTCGGCGAGATCGGCGAATTGGGCGACGACAGGCCGGAGCCGGCGCCGACCCAGTCCCAGCCGGCAAAGATCTGCCCGGCCGCGACGCCGAGGCCGAGCGTGCAGATGGCGAAATAGTGCCCGCGCATGCCGAGCACGATCGAGCCGAAAAACAGTCCGACCAGGCCGGCGACCACCGCGCCCACCGGCAGGCCGAGCACCAGCCCGGTGAGATATTGCGAGGTATTGAAGGTGAAGATGGTGGCGCTGCCGCCTTCGGCCGCGGTGTATTTGGCGACGCTGTAGACCAGCCCGATCTGCGTGACCGCGCAGGCATAGGTGCCGACGCCGATGAACAGCACGTTGCCGAACGAGTTGTAGCCCATCTGCCCGCCGACCAGATCCCAGGTCAGCGCGAACACCACGAACAGCCACAATTCGGAAAGCTGCGCCTGATAGGCCGGCAGCAGATAGGGCGCCGCCACCCCGACCAGAATAAGCGCGGCGTAGCCGGCGAGTTTTTGGATCGGCACGTTCATTTGAGATACTGCCGTTTGGCGGCCAGCCGCGTGTTGCGCCAGACCAGCACCACCACCAGCAGGCTGAAGGTGAAAGCGAGTTGGAACTGCGTGCCGAGCACGAAGCCGGCGATGTTTTCGGCGGCACCCAGGCCCAGCCCCGCCAGCACGACCCCGAAAATGTTGCCGAGCCCGGCCACGATCACGATCATGAAGGCGCGGATGGTGTAGGGCAGCCCGATATAGGGGTGGATGTTGTAGGCCATGGCGACCAGCGCGCCGGCCGCGCCGCAGATCGCCGCATTGAGCCCGAAAGTGAAGGCGTAGAGCCGGTCGGTGTCGACGCCCAGCACGCGCGCGGCGCGCGCATTTTGCGAGGTGGCGCGGATCGCCTGGCCGATGCGGGTGCGGCGCATGAAGGCCACCAGGCAGCCGGCAATCACGAAGCCGAGCACGAAGGCCACCAACTTGATATTGGAGATCGATATCTGGTTGCCGAAGAACTGCAAGTCGCCGAGATGGGATTGCGCGCTTTGGATATTGCCGCTGAAGATCTCGTTCATCAGCTGCTGCAACAGAATAGACAGGCCGAAGGTGGCGAGCAGCGAGACGAACAGATCGCGGTTGACCACGCGGAAGATCACCAGCCGGTAGAGCGCCCAGCCGACGAAAAACATCACGATCGGCGCGACCACCACGCCGAACAGCGGAGAGACGCCGCTCCAGTACAGCATCATGGTGACGTAGCCGCCCAGCATGACGAGCTCGCCCTGCGCGATGTTGATGATGCCCATCACGCCCCAGACCAGCGCCATGCCATAGGCCGCAAGCGCGAAGATGGCGCCCACCAACAGCCCGTTGATGACCAGGTCGGCGCCGATCGCCGGCGCCTGGAACAGAAGCATGAGGTTATCGATCACGGGAAAGCTCCCGCTCTAAGACTGCCGCCCACGACGTCGCCCCCGAAAGACAAAAGTTCGTCCGGCCGGGGCGCGATGCGAGCCCCGGCCGGCGCTTGATGCGACGACGGTCAGTTCATCGCCGGACGCGGAACCACCGCTTTCTTCTCGGCGAACTTTGCCGGCGACACGACCACGTATTTGCCGCCGAGGATTTGATAGAGCGCCATCGGCTTGGTCGTGTTCTTGCCGGTCTTATCGAACTTGATATGGCCGTAGAACGTGTCGAGGTCGGTCTTGGTCAGCGCGACGCGAACCGCTTCCGCGTCGACCTTGCCGGCGCGATGCAGCGCGTCGGCATAGGTGACAACGGCCGCCGCCAATTCGGCCGCCTGGTAGGGCGGACGGATCTTGTACTTGTCGATGAACTCCTTCTCGAAGTTCGCGGCCTTGCCGAACACCTTGCCCGAATAGGTCAGCGTCGGGGCCCATTGCGTCGGGCACAGGATGTATTCGACGGAACCGCCGAACTTCTTGATGATCTGGCCGGAGTCGCATTGGGTCATGGCGATGATCGGCGTCGAGATCCTCTGCTCGCCGATTTGGCGGGCGCCGGTGACCGCGCCCTTGGTGTGGCCGGAGATGACCAGCACGTCGGGCTTCAGCGCCTTCACCTTGGCCAGCGTCGGGGAGATGTCGGAGAGGTCGGCCGGCATCTTGTCGTCGATGACCAGCTTCATGCCGTATTTCTTCATGCGCTCGACCACGCCCGCCCGGATGTCCTTCGAGAAGGGGTCGTTCTCGACCACGACGGCGACCTTGATCTGGTTCGGCTTCTTGTTGAGCGCGCCGGCGTGCTCGGCGGCCAGATCGATCACGCTAGCCAGATACTGGTCGGCGGTCGACAGCGTGGCGAAGATGTATTTGTAGCCGTTGGTGAATAGCGTGCGCGCCGCGCCGTTGGCTTCCACCATCGGGGTCTTCAGCTTCTCGGTGACCGGCGCAATCGCCTTGGTGAGGCCGGAGGAGTAGGGGCCGAGGATGAATTTGATGCCGTCCTGCTTGATCAGCCGGTCGACCAGTTCGGCGCCGCGCGCCGGGCTCAATTCATCGTCGTAGAACTTGACGGCCAGCTTGTAGGTCTTGCCGCCGACCTTCACGCCGCCCTGCGAATTGATCTTGTCGACCGCGAGGTTGTAGCCCTTCTCGGTGAAAACGCCGTTGGCCGAATATTTGCCGCTCTCGGATACCGCCGCGCCGAGGGTGATGACGTCCTCGGCCGCCGCCACGTTGTAGGCCAAAATTGCGCCGGCAAAGCCGAGCGCAAGGGTGGTGGTCAAACGCATGATGGGTTTCCTCCCTGGTTGATCTGTTCCCTGCATTTTGCGGCGTATCCTGCGGACTCTGGCGGTCCGCTTGGTCGACCGAAACCGTCTGTTGCCCCACGCTTGGACGGTCCGCTACGCCACTTAACTGGATCATAACATTAGAAAATCCGCCGTTGCCAACGCTAATTGCGGGTTTCACAATCGCGGCGGAAGGCCGCAGCCCGGCGTTTACGCGCCATGCGCCGCCTGCCTAACTATTTTGCAGGCGCGAAAACGCCGGGCAGCGGCGGCGTGCGTTGATTTCGCTCGGCAAAACCGCCTGGGCCGTTGCGCGGCGCGCCCGGTGGCCGCGCGATTGCGAAAGTGCTAAGGCAACGCGCGACGATCAATTCCGGTAATGGTGAGGTTTCCATGTATAGCGAGCTGGGTCTCTACATCGACGGCAAGTGGCTCAACGGCGAAGGCCGCAAGGGCGAGGACGTGATCAATCCGGCGAGCGGCAAGACGCTCGCTCATCTCCCGCACGCCAGCACAGCCGATCTCGACGCGGCGCTGGCCGCGGCCGTAAAAGGCTTCGCGCTGTGGAAGGCGACCTCGGCCTATGACCGCTCCAAGATCATGCGCAAGGCGGCCGATCTGGTGCGCGAGCGCCACGACCACATCTCCAAGGTGCAGACCCAGGAGCAAGGCAAGCCCTATCCTGAATCGCGCGCCGAAGTGCTCACCAGTGCCGACATCATCGACTGGTACGCCGAGGAAGGCCGCCGCACCTATGGCCGCATCATTCCCGGCCGGCAGAAGGGTGTGCGCCAGCTCGTGGTGCAGGAGCCGGTCGGCATCGTGGCCGCCTTCACGCCGTGGAACTTCCCGACGCTGACGCCGGTGCGCAAGATCGCAGGCGCGCTCGCGGCCGGCTGCTCGATCATCATCAAGGCCTCGGAAGAGACGCCGGGCGGCTGCGTCGAGCTGGTACGATGCTTCGCCGACGCCGGCTTGCCGGCGGGCGTGCTCAACCTCGTGTTCGGCGTGCCGGCCGAGGTGTCCGAGCACCTGATCCCGCAAAAATCGGTGAAGAAGATTTCCTTCACCGGCTCGGTGCCGGTCGGCAAGCATCTCGCCGGCCTCGCCGCCAAGGGCATGAAGAAGGCGACCATGGAGCTGGGCGGCCACTCGCCGGTCGTCGTGTTCGACGATGCCGATCCCGAAAAGACCGCCGACCTCATCGCCGGCTTCAAATACCGTAACGCCGGGCAGGTCTGCATCTCGCCGACGCGCTTCTATGTGCAAGAGAAGAACTACAGCAAATTCGTTGCCCGCTTCACCGAATACGCCAAGGGCCTGACGATGGGCGACGGGCTGGAGAAGAGCACCAGCATGGGCCCGCTCGCCAATCCGCGCCGGCTCGACGCCATGGAGAGCTTCGTCAACGACGCCAAGGACCGCGGCGGCAAGGTGGTCACCGGCGGCTCGCGCCACGGCAATCAGGGCTTCTTCTTTCAGCCGACCGTGATCACCGACGTGCCGGACGATTCCAAGATCATGACCGAGGAGCCGTTCGGACCGGTGGCGCCGATCGTGCCGTTCAAGACCTTCGACGAAGTGGTCGAGCGCGCGAACTCGCTGCAGTTCGGGCTCGCCGCCTATGCCTTCACCTCTTCGGAGAAGAACGCGGCCGCCATCAGCGACGCGCTGCAGTCCGGCATGGTGGGCGTCAACTCGGTCGCCATCTCGACGCCTGAGACGCCGTTCGGCGGCATCAAGGAGTCGGGTTACGGCTCCGAAGGCGGCATCGAGGGCCTGCAGGCCTATATGAACCTGAAGTTCATTTCGCAGGCGTGAAGTCGCGACACCGAGCGATAAAAAATGGCCGGGCTCGCCCGGCCATTTTCTTTTTGGCGACGCCGTCACACGACCACGAACTGGCCCATCATGCCGGCATCCTCGTGTTCGAGGTTGTGGCAGTGAAACATGTAAGGGTGGACCGGGTCGGCATAATCGGCAAATTCCGCGATGACGCGGACCTTGGAGCCGGACTCGACGAGCACGGTGTCTTTCAGTCCCTGTTCGTGCGGCTGCGGCGGGGCGCCGTCGCGGTCGAGCACGCGAAACTGAATGTCGTGGATGTGGAACGGGTGCGGCAGCGTCGTTGTGTTTTCGATCTGCCAGATTTCGACGCTGCCGAGCGGGACCCGCACGTCGATGCGGTCCATGTCCATAGACCGTCCATTGATGCCCATGGGCCCTTCCATCTCGGGTAGCGGCCGGCGCCTGAGCGACATCGTTTTCATGTCGAGCGTGAATATGCGGGTGCGCGCCGCCTGCGCCGGCGTCCAGGACGGCACGCGGATGAGCCGCTGCGGGACCGCAATATCGGTCGCTTCCAGCTTTCCCGCCCGCAGCTCGACGAGGGGGAAGGTGTCGCCGGTGCCCTGCGCGCCGCGCACCATCGTGCCTGAGCCGGATACGCCGGCGATGGGGGGATAGCTCATCAAGGTGGCGGCCTGGCCGGGCTGCATGTCGACCAGCAGTTCGATGCGTTCGGCGGGCGCAAGCTTCACGCGCTTCATGCGCACCGGACGCTCGAGCAGGCCGCCGTCCGCGCCGATGACCAACAGGTCGGCGCCGTCGGCGCGGCCGAGCAGGTAGATGCGCGAATTCGAGCCGTTCAGGATGCGCAGGCGGGTGCGTTGCCGGCGCAATTCGAGATAGGGGTCGACCGTGCCGTTGACCAGGATGACGTCGCCTTGATAGCCGACCTCGGCGTCGCCCATCGTCGACATGTATTGGAAGCTGCCGTCGGGATCGAATCGGCGGTCCTGAATGATGAGCGGAATGTCGTCGACGCCGTATTCCGAGGGAAGGCTGAGCGCCTTTGTTTCCTCATCCTCGATCAGAAAAAGGCCGGCCAGCCCGCGCAAGACTTGCTCGCCGGTCTGCTCCATGAGGTGGGCGTGATACCAGCATAGCGATGCTTTCTGCTTGATGACGAAGGACGGCTCCCAAGTCCCGCCGGCTGCGATCACCTGATGCGGGCCGCCATCGTAGCGCGCGGGGAGATGCAAACCATGCCAGTGCAGGGTGGTCGGCTCGCCGAGATTGTTCTTGACGCGGAACGCGACGCGATCGCCGACCCGGCAGTGGATCGTCGGGCCGAGATAAGGGCCGTTTATACCAAAGGTCGGAGTCGAAAGGCCGGGCAGAAACTTGGACGTGCCCGCCGCTATGTCGAGCGCGTAGTGTCGGCTTCCGTCGCCGCCGCTATAGTTGCCGTCGATCAGCGGCGGGATCTTGACCGGATTGATAAAGCGCGTCGCCGACCGCACGCGGCGGGGCCGGCCGAATAAGCCGAGCGCCGTCGCGCTCGTTCCCAACACAAGATCGCGGCGGGTAAACATTATGCCGCATGATGGCGCCGTCGCGCGGCCGGTCGTTGACGCAAATCAAATGAACAACGCCATGGCCGAATCCAGTCACTTCGCCTGCGCCTTCCGGCAGGCCTCCCACACCCGCGCCGGCGTCGCCGGCATGTCCATATGATCGGCCGCGCCGTTGGGAATGGCATTGGAGATGGCGTTCATCACCGCGGCGATCGCCGCCGTGGTGCCGGCCTCGCCGGTGCCCTTGACGCCGAGCGGGTTGCTCTTGGCCGGCACCGTGTGCATGGCCTCGCGCAGTTCGAGCGGCATGATCTCGGCGTGCGGCATGCCGTAGTCCATGAACGAGCCGGTCACCAATTGCCCGCTCGATGGATCGTAGACCGCGTTCTCGACCAGCGCCTGGCCCAGCCCTTGCGCGATTGAGCCCTGCACCTGGCCCTCGACGATCATGGTGTCGAGCGGATTGCCGCAATCGTCGACCGCCGTATAGGTGACGAGATCGACCAGCCCGGTGTCGGGATCGATTTCCACTTCGGCGATGTGGCAGCCGTTGGGAAAGGTCAACGGCGTCTCGGCCTTGTCCTTGGTGTCGAGGGGCTCGCCCATTTCC
Organism: uncultured Pseudomonadota bacterium; assembly: GCA_963819955.1. Lineage (GTDB taxonomy): Bacteria > Pseudomonadota > Alphaproteobacteria > Rhizobiales > Xanthobacteraceae > Pseudolabrys. The sequence continues at coordinate 38,178 of CAWFYB010000008.1, forward strand.
TTGGCGCGCCGCGCCACGTCGAACAGCGAGACCTTGCGGTCGGTGCCGACCACTTCGAAATTTCCGGCGCGATACTGGATGTCGCCCTCCGACGCTTCCAGCACACCGGCCGCGATCTTCTTGCCCTTCTCCAGCATCACGTCGGCGGTGTGCACGATGGCGTTGCCGGCGCACATGGCCGAGCGCGAGCCGACCGAAGCAAAGCCGGTCAGGCCGAGCGCGGTGTCGCCTTGGTGGTGCTCGATCTTGCCGGCGTCGATGCCCAGCCTGTCGGCCAGCAGGCGGCCGAACACGGTGGCGTGGCCCTGGCCGGTCGATTGCACGTTGCAGCCGAGGATGAGCTTGTCGCCGCCGGGGAAGCCGATCGAGGACTGCTCGAGCGGGATGGAGCCGGCGTGCTCCAGCATGCAGGAGACGCCGATGCCGCGGTATTTCTTGCGGCGCGCCGCCTCGCGCTTGCGCTTGTTGAAATTGGCGTAGTCGGCAAGCGTAAGCGCCTGCGCCACGATGCCGGGGAAATCGCCGCTGTCGTAGGTATTGCCGATGGCGGTCTTGTACGGCATGGCCGAGGGCGGGATGAGGTTCTTCTTGCGCAGCCGCACGCTGTCGATGCCGGAAACCCGCGCGGCTTCCTCGACCACGCGCTCGAGCGCGAAATTCGCCTCCGGCCGGCCGGCGCCGCGATAAGGCCCGATCGGCACCTTGTTGGTGAAGTAGCAGCTAACGCCGACGTCCACCTTGGCGATGCGGTACATGCCGGGCAGGCAGCGCGCGAAATTGTTGGTGTTGATGCCCACGCCGGCGGTCGAGACATAGCCGCCCTGGTTGCAGAGATGGCGCATGCGCAGCGCCAGGAACTTGCCCGTGTCGTCGAGCGCGAGCTCGGCATGGGTGACGGTGTCGCGCGCCTGGGTATCGGTGACGAAGGCTTCCGAGCGGGTCGACTGCCAATGCACCGGCCGGCCGATTTTGCGCGCCGCCACCAAGAGCGCCGGGTATTCCGGATAGAACGGCGTCTTCATGCCGAAGGCGCCGCCGACGTCCTCGGTGATCACGCGCAGCTTCTCGGGCGGCAGGCCCATGACGGCTGCGCCCTGCGCGCGCATGGCATCGGCGCTCTGCGAGCAGGCATGCAGGGTATAGCTGTCATTTGCCGCATCGTATGCGCCGGTGGCGCCGCGCGTCTCCATCGAGGCCACCACCATGCGCTGGTTGGCCACGGTGACGCGCGCCACATGCACCGCCTGTTTGATGATCGTGTCGACCGCGCGCTCATTGTCCTCGCTCGGGATCGGCCCGGGCCAGTCGACGATGAGATTGCCCGGCGCTTCCGGATGCAGTTGCGTCGCGCCCTTCATGGCGTCGTCGAGCTCGATCACCGCCGGCAATTCCTCGTAGTCGACCGCGACCAGGTCGGCGGCGTCCACGGCCAGCGCCAGGCTCTCCGCCACCACCAGCGCCACCGCCTCGCCGCCATGCATCACTTTCTCGCCGGCAAGCGACGGGCGGAACGGCAGCGCCATCTTGGCGCCGCCGCGCCCGACCACGGGCGGATGGCGCGACAGGCTGCCGACGCCGGCTGCCGTGATGTCGGCGGCGGTGAGCACCGCCAGCACGCCCTTGGCTTTGCGGGCCGCGTCGGCGTTCACCGACAGGATGCGGGCATGGGCATGCGGCGAGCGCACGAAGGCGGCATAGGCCTGGTTGGGCAGCCGCGGGTCGTCCATGAAACGGCCGTTGCCGCGGAGCAGGGCGTCGTCCTCGACGCGGACATGTTTCGTGCGAGCGGAAGCGTTCATGGGGCGATCCGGGATTAAGGAAACGGGAGGTGCGGTTATAGCCCAAACCGCCGCCCGCGACAGGGCTTGCGTCGGCTGCGCGGCTGCGGCACTCAATCGCTCCCGGCGCATGTCGCGCGCTGCACGAGCCCCGCGCCCCGCGCGGCGCATTTCAGGTGGCGAAATGAGCAAGCCGCGTACCATCGACACCCACACCCACATCCTGACCGAGGAAACCGCCGCGTTGCTGCGCAAGGAAGCGCCCACGGTGCCGGTGACCATCTCAGCCGTAGACGCCGAGGCCGCGGTGCTGGACGTGGGCGGCGTCGCCTACAAGCCGTTCCCGCGCGGCGGCTTCGACATCGCGCGCCGCTTAAGCGACATGGACGCCGCCGGCGTCGACGTGCACGTGCTGTCGGTCTCGCCGCAGACCTATCTCTACAATCAGGATGCCGCGCTCACGGCGGCCACTGCCGCGCTGCAGAACGAGCAGATCGCCCGGCATATCGCCGCCCATCCCGACCGCTTCATGGGCATTGCCACGCTGCCGATGCAGGATGCCAAGCGCGCCGCCGACGAGCTGCGCCGCGCCATGACCAAGCTGAACTTGCGCGGCGCCATGATCGGCTCCAACGTCGTGGGCAAGAATCTCGACGATGAGAGCTTCGCGCCGCTATGGGCGACGGCGGAAGAGCTCGGCGCCTTCATGTTCGTGCATCCGGCGCATGTCGCCGGCGCCGACCGGCTCGGCGGCTATTATCTGCGCAACCTGATCGGCAATCCGCTCGACACCACGATCGCCGCCGCCTGTCTCTATTTCGGCGGCGTGCTCGACCGCCATCCCAAGCTGAAAGTGATCCTCGCCCATGGCGGCGGCTTCACGCCCTACCAGGCGGCGCGCTGGCAGCACGGCTGGCAGGTGCGGCCAGAGCCGAAGAAGAACATCAAGGATGAGCCGCAGGACATCGCCAAGCGCTTCTACTACGACACCATCCTGCATTCGGCGCCGGTGCTGGAATTCATGATCGGCCATGTCGGCGCAAGCCGCGTGCTGCTCGGCAGCGATTACCCCTACGATATGGCCATGCTCGATTGCGTGCCGCACGTGCGCGGCCTGAATATTTCCGACGCCGACAAGGCGGCGATCCTCACTAACAACGCGGAACGCCTGCTGCCGGAGAAGGTCTCGTGAACGCGCCGATGAAAAGCGGGCGCGTCGCCATTGCCGCGGTGCGCTCGCTGATCGCCGACGCCATGGTCAAGTCCGGCCTGCCGCAAGCCGACGCCGCCAAGGTGGCCGAGCTGATGCTGGAGGCCGATCTCACCGGCGCCGACGCGCATGGCGTGTTCCGGCTGCCGCAATATGTGCATAGGCTGAAGATCGGCGGGCTCAACCCGCGCCCCAACATCAAGGTCGAGCGCACGGCGCCGGCAACCGCTTTGGTCGACGGCGATAACGGCATGGGCCATCTGGTGGTGGCGCGCGCGGCCGAAACGGCGATCGAGCTCGCGCGCGAGGCCGGCATCGGCTGGGTGGGATTGCGCATGTCGAACCACGCCGGCGCCGCCGGCGTCTATGCCGCGCTGCCGCTTCATGCCGACATGATCGGGCTCTATGCCGCAGTGGCCAACGCCAACCACATGCCGCTCGCCGGCGGCGCCGAGAACCTGCTCGGCACCAATCCGCTGGCCATCGCCGTGCCGGCCGGGCAAGAGCCGCCGCTGGTGCTCGATATCGCCACGTCGATCGTTTCCTACGGCACCATCAAGAACCACCGCCTGCAGAACAAGCCGTTGCCGCCGAACTGGATGGTAGACCCGAACACCGGCGAAGCCGTCACCGATCCGCACAAGGCCGCCGACGCGCTCTTGCTGCCGATGGGCGGCTATAAGGGCGCCGGGCTGGCGCTGATGATCGGCATGCTGGCCGGCGTGCTTAACGGCGCTTTCTTCGGCCGCGACTGCGTCGACTTCAACGCCACCCCGGAGAAAGTCAACAACACCGGGCAGTTCGTGATTGCGCTCGATCCGGCGCGCTTCCAGAAGCTCGAGACTTTCAAGGCGGAAGTCGATCGCCACATCCGCGCGCTGCGCGCCTCCAAGACGCTGCCGGGCGAGGGCGTTCGCCTGCCGGGCGAGCAGCGCGCCAAGCGCCGCGCCGACCGCCTGGCCAACGGCCTTTCGCTGGCGCCCGAGCTGCTGGCGCAATTGGACAAGCTGGCGGCGGAGCTTTCGATCAAGCCGCTCGGGGAACGCTGATCGGCTCCGGTATCGAATGCGCGCTCAGACCGCGAGTGCCGCCGCGCGCTGGCTGTAAGCCTTGAGAACTTCGAGCGCTTGGATTGCGTCGAGACCCGGCAGATCCATCCCGCTCTTCAGGCCAACGAATCCCTTCAGGATGCTCGCAACGCCGGCTGCATCGGTGAACGCCATTGCCCAATCGCCGAACATTCGCCGCTTGCCCCCTGATGGCGCGCGGTTAAAAACGCTGATGTCTGTGTGCCGCGGGTCTTTTTCGATATGAGCGAAGGTGGCTTCGACCGCCGTTTGCTCGCCTTCGAGGACCTGAAGAAACCAGCCGGCGTCATAAACGAGGATGCCGGTTACCCCCGCCTCGCGATTGCGGATGCGCGCGCTCAGCAGCAGCGCCTTGAGGTCCGACGGCGAGAAGTCTTGCGTCGCCTTGCTCTTGTACACCAAATGGAACATTGCGGCCCCGCAGCTTTGCCGCAAGATGCGGCGTTCGGGCCGCGCTATAGCACGCAAAAGACAACACCGAAGTTAAGCCGATGCCTCTGAAAGCTTGTTCCAGTTTAACCACGAGCTAGCGAAGAGAGGCGGCGTCACCGGGCACTGCCGCACCGGCGTACCGCAAATGAAGGCAATCAGGGCTGCGCGCCCGCCATGTGCTTCTTCTTCATCTCCGCCACCTGCGACACCGCCTGGTTCGACAGCGGCAGATCGACCGGCTCGCCCAGCTCGGCCGAGAGATCGGCGGCGGTATAGGTCTCCATCACCATGCGCGCACTCTCCGGCGTCACCATCGGCGGCTTATCGAGGATGCAGGCCTCCAGGAAATGCAGCGTCTCCGGCCCCATCTGGCCGGCGAACACGTGATCGACCTGCTCGCCCGGCATGGTGGACATCGGGAACTGCTGGCCGCCCTGCACGGTGTTGAGCCAGTTGTCGCGGTGGGTGTCGTCGAGGACGAGCGAACCCTCGGTGCCGGTGATCTCGATCCAGGTGGCGCAGTAATTCGGATAGCTCGGCGGCAGGTTCCAGCCGCCGCCGATCATCACCGCCACGCCGTTGTCCATGGTGACGGTGGTGAACATGACGTCGTGCGAGCCGTTTACCGGCTTCATGTAGCCGTAAGCGCCCTGCGAATAGACGCGCACCGGCTTGGCCGGTTCCAAGAGCCAGAACACGAAGTCGAGGTCATGGGTCAACTCCATGACGACCGGCGACAGTCGCACGCGGCTGGCAATTTTCTTGCCCAGGCTGCGCGAGAGATGCCGGCTCACCAGCACCGATACCACGTTGCCGAGCGTGCCGTCGACGATCTTCTTCTTGGCGTAGGCAATTTTCGGGTTGAAGCGCTGCGAATAGCCGATGGTGAACTTCACCCGGTTGCGCTTGGAAATCTCGATCAGCTCGTCGGCTTCCCACAGTTCGAGCGCGATCGGCTTTTCCAAGAGCACGTGCTTGCCGGCCTTCAGGCAGTCGCGCGCGATCGGATAGTGGTTCGATTCCGGCGTGGTGGAGATGTAGACCACGCCGATATTTTCGTTCTTGACGATGTCCTGGTAATCGAGCGTCGCGGTTGCCGGCTTGGTCAGCGCCTTTACTTCGGCCAGCCGGTCGGGCTTGATCTCGCAAATGTGCAGTCTGTCGACCAGCGCCGAGCGCGACAGCGTCTCCGCGCGAATTCCCCCGCACCAGCCGGTGCCGATCACCGCCGCTTCAACCGTTTTCACCGGACGTTTCCTCGTTGTTGATTTTCGGGCGGGAGACTAGCCGCTCGATTATTCTTTGTCATTCCGGGGCGCGGCCACGCAAGTCGGCTTTAGCCGACTGCGTGGCCGCGCCCCGAATCCAGGGGCGACAAACCGTGTGGCCCTGGATTCCGGGCTCGCTCGCTTCGCTCGCGCCCCGGAATGACAGGTGTCACCGCGCGACAGCCGCTTCGCCCAGTCCCCACACCTTGGCTGCGAATTGCGGGTAGAACTCGGCCACCTGCGGCGCCACCGCCTCGCGCATCACGGCAAGCGTCTCCGGCGTCGGCGCCGGCGTCTCCGGCACCTGCGGCGGCCGCGCGAAGTCGAAGCCGGTATGCTCGATCACCTCCTCGACCGTATGGCCGGGATGCACGCTCTCAAGCGTGAAATGCCCGTCGGCGAAACCGAACAGACAGCGGTTGGTGATGAGCGCGATCGGCCCGCCCGGGCGGTAGACGTTTGGCTCGCTGGCGCCCGGCGCGCTGATGAAATCGACCTGCGGCACCAGCGTGCGGCGTGAATGCTCGGTGCGGAACAGGATCACCTTGGGCACGACATAATAGAGATAGGCCGAGCCGAACGAGCCGGGAAAGCGCACGTTCGGATGCGCGTAGTCGCCGGTCGACACCAGATTGATATTGCCGTGGCCGTCGATCTGCCCGCCCGACAGGAAGAACACGTCGATGCGGCCTTGCCCGGCGCAGTCGAACAATTCGCTTGCGCCGTCGGTGAAGAAAGTATGCTTGCGGCTTTGCAACAGCGACACGTAAGGTCGCCCATGCCCGCGCTCGCGCGCCAGGATCGCCGCGGTGGCCGGGATCGGCGAGGCGTTGCCGACCGCTACGTGGCGCACGTCGCCGATCAGCCGCGTGATCACGTCGGCGAGTAGCTCCTCGGGGCGGAAGTCAACTGTCACGCGAGCGCCTCTCCGCTTCACCTCTCCCCTGGGGGAGAGGGAGCGCGCAGTGCCTGTGGCTAAGCATCACGCCGCCTGCTTCTCATACACGAACCTGTCGAGATATTCCGCGAAGCCTTCCGGCGTGGCCGCCATCTTCGCGTACAAGGCGATGTGCGCGTCGTCGGCCCCGTAACAATCCGGCAGCGGCATCGGCCAGGCGCCGCGCTCGGCCACCGCGATCGCCTCGATGTAGAACCCCGGCAGCGTGCCGGCCGCCAGCAGCGGGTCATCGAGCAGATTGCCGTCGTGGATCTTCTCCACCGTGACGACGGTCTTCTCCGCCGCATGCGCCATGGTCGCCAGCTCGCGGTGCCGCCCGATCCAGACATTGCCGAAACGGTCGGCCATCGACGCGTGCAGCAGCGCCACGTCCGGCTTGAGCGCCGGCAACAGCACGATCGGGTCGGAATTGCCGAACGGTGAATCGATCACCTTCCAGTCGTCGCGGTACTTCAGCACGTCCGAGCCGATCAGCCCGCGCAGCGGCATGAACGGCACGCCCTTTTCCGCCGCCTGCAACTGCGAGAGCAAAGCAGGGCAGGTGGCGTCCTTCATCACGATCGAGCCTTGCGTGACCGCGGCGCAGAAGCGCGGCGCCGGCCCGAACTCGCCTAGGCTGATCGCGCTCGTCTCCAGCGTTTCGACGCAGCCGGCGCCGACCAGCAAATCGGTCTGCAGGGTCGAGGTCGGCAGCGTCACCAGATGCAGGTTCTTCACGCCGCGCCTGATCAGCGCCCGCGTCGCCGCCATCGGCGCGCCGGTTACTTCGCGCGGCACCACCAGCATGCAGCCGTCGGTGATGCTGCTAAGCGCTTCGTCGAGGGATTTCGCCGGTTGAAACATGTTTGGCCTCTCGTAGTCGGTAGGCCGCGCCGGGCGCGACCTGGGGGCGAAACGACCGGCACTGTCTCATTGTTAGGCTTGCAAGGTCCACTGGATTTTGCCACGTGGGGCCGATGGAAATGACCCTGCAAGACAAGCTGCGCGCCGGCCGCTTCGTCATTACCGCGGAAGTCACGCCGCCGGTGTCGGCCGATCCCGCCGAATTGCTCGCCAAGGCCGCCCCGCTCAAGGGCCTGGCCGACGCCGTCAACGTCACCGACGGCGCCGGCGCGCGGCCGCATCTCGGCGCGGTCACCGCCGCAGCCCTCCTGGTGCAGGCCGGCATCGAGCCGGTGCTGCAGCTCACCTGCCGCGACCGCAACCGCATCGCCTTGCAGAGCGACCTGATCAGCGCGGCGGCGTCCGGCGTGCGCAATTTGCTCATGCTGCGCGGCGACGATCCGAGCGCGGGCGATCAGCCCGACGCCAAAGCGGTGTTCGATCTCGATCCGCGCCGGTTGTTGGAGACCGCGCGCGTCTTGCGCGACAGCGGCACATTGCCGTCGGGACGCAAGGTTACCGGCCGCTGCGATTTTTTTCTCGGCGCCGCCGACAACCCGATCGATCCGCCGCCCGGCTGGACGCCCAATGGCCTCGCCGCCAAGCAAGCTGCCGGCGCGCAATTTTTGCAGACGCAGTTCTGCATGGACGCCGGCGTGGTGCGCCGCTACCTGGCGCGGCTGGCCGAGCACGGCTTGGCCGACAAGCTTTCCGTCATCGTCGGCATCGTGCCGCTGCGCTCGGCGAAGTCGGCGCGCTGGATCAAGGACAAGCTCTTCGGCGCCATCATCCCCGACGATATCCTCGCCCGCATGGAGGCGGCAAGCGACCCGGCGGCGGAAGGCCGCCGCATTTGTCTCGATACGGTCGCCGCGCTTGTCCAAATCCCGAACGTCGCCGGCGTCCACATCATGGCGCCCGGCAACAATTCCGCGGTGCCGGACATCATCGCGTCGGCGCGCGAGGCCGTTTCGCGCTTGACTCCCGCTTAAATCAGCCCGCGCACCGCCGCGAACAGGTCCCGCACCTGCTTTTCCGCAATCCCCCTCGTGATGAACACCACGCGGCTTTGGCGGCCGTCCTCCCCCCACGCGGCAAGCTCCACCGGCGGATGCGCGAGATGCTGCACGAACTGCACCACCACCGGACCTTGGCAGCCCTCGACATTGAGGAAGCCCTTCACGCGCAGCAGGTCGGCCCCGCGCATCGCCATCAGCGTCTCCATGGCGCGCGCGAACACCGGCCACGGCATCGGCTGGTCGTCGCTCAGCACGAAGCTGATAATGCCATCGCTGTGCGCCGCCTCGGCCACGAAGGCGTTGCGCTGATCGGTGGCCGGCTCGGTCAGCCGCGTCGGATCGAGCTCGCCGTTGACGGCCTGCAAGATCTCCGCGCTCCGGTTAAGCACGCGCAATTGCGCCGCGAGCTTTTCGGCCGCGCCTTCGCCCGCGATGTCGGTCTTGCTGATCACCAGCCGGTCGGCCAGGATCGCCTGCTTGCGCGCCTCAGCCGACCATGCAAGCGTCTCCGCCCCGGTCACCGCGTCGACCACCGTTACCACCGCCTCGACCGCGAACACATCGCCTAGCGCGCGGTCGGTGGCGAAGGTCTGCAGAATGGGCGAAGGATCTGCGAGCCCGCTCGTCTCGATCACCACGCGCTTGAAGTCGGGCATCTCGCCGCGCTCACGCTCCACCACCATGCGGCGCAAGGCCTGCTGCAAATCGCTGCGCGCGATGCAGCACAGGCAGCCATTGCCGAGCAGCACCGTCTCATCGGCGCTCGCGCGCACCAGCGCGTCGTCGATGCCGGCGGCGCCGAACTCGTTCACCACCACCGCGGTGCCGGCGCCTTCCGGCGTGTCGAGAAAGCGGCGCAGCAGCGTGGTCTTGCCGGCGCCGAGAAAGCCGGTCACCACCGTCATCGGAATGCGCGCCCCGCGCGCGCGCTTTTGCCTGCGCCCGAAGCGCCCGGCAGCCGGGGAGGGGAAGAGTTCGTTCATCATGGGGTGGCCATCGTATGCGAAGCACGACACATGGCAAAACAAGGCGCTATGTGCTATATTGTTTCAATGAAGAAACAGGCTCCTGAGTCCCGCCGCCGCAAGGCCAAGTCCAGTATGATCCTTGGTCACGAGCGCTTTGCCAAGATCAGCGCCGTGGAAGGCATCGAATTGACCGCCGGTATGCGCAGCCGGGCCGCGGAATTCGATCGTCGCGGCATGCGGCCGGCGGAACGGCGTCGCGCGATCGTGCGGGCCTACAGCAAAAGCTAACGACCCGGCATGTACGAGGCCGGCCAGGACCCGTACTGCTATCCCGGTACCGATGTGCTGAAGAATCGCCTTGGCTTGCGCGAGCAGGCCGAGCTTGACGCCTTCGAGGCGGAGATCACCGCGCAACGCGCTGCCGAGCCGCTACCCGCCGGCCGCCTGAGCTATACCCACTACCGAGCCATCCATCGGCATCTGTTCCAGGACGTCTACGCCTGGGCGGGCAGGCCGCGCGCCATCCGCATGGCAAAGGGCGGCAATGCGTTCTGCTATCCCGAGCACATCGATCGCGAAATGCGCCGGTTGTTCGGGGAACTCGCGGCACACCGACATCTTCAGGGCCTCGATGCCAATTCGTTTGCAGCACAAGCCGCGCACTTCCTTGCCGAGCTGAATGCCATCCACACTTTCCGCGAAGGGAACGGGCGCACGCAACTCTCTTATTTGACTCTGCTCGCGGAACAAGCCGGCCATCCGCTTCGATTGGAGCGGCTCAATCCTCAAAAATTCCTCGCCGCGATCGTCAGGAGCTTCAGCGGAGACGAAGCGCCGCTACGTGCAGCGCTTGGGCGCCTCGTCGGCTAAAAATCCATTTCCAGCACATAAAGCCCGCCGGTGTGCCGGTCGACCGTGTAGACGATCTCGCGCTCGTCGACGAACACGTCGTTGAGCTGCACCGCGCCGGCGGGCGTGCCCTTGGGCGGCGGCGGCACGAAGGCAGCCACTTCCTTCGGCTGGTACGGGTTGGCAATGTCGTAGGCGCGCAAGCCCCCATTGAAAAAGGTGCCGAGCACGATCTGGTCCGACTGCCATGCCGTCGGCAGCGCCACGTTCTCGTGGATATTGTGGGCGCCGAAGCGGCCGCCGCGGTTCTTGTAGGCGTCGACCGGCGGCAGCGGGCAGGTGGCGATCGAGATCGGGTGCGTCTCGTCGCGCATGTCGAGGATCCAGATCAGCTTCGGCCAGTCCTTGCCGGCGTTCTCGGTCAACTCGTCGGTGACAATCAGCAGGCCGCGGTCGAACAGCGGCATCGCGGTGTGCATGAAGCCGGTATAGGGCGGCGAATTGGTCCAGTGCGAGATCACCTTCGGATTGGCCTTGTCCTTGATGTCCATCACGAACATGCCGCCGTCGATGTAGCAGAGGTAGAGCCGGTCCGGCCGCTGCGGATAGACGTTGGTGTTGTGCGCGCGGTAACCCTTGTCGAGCGGATGGCGCGGCGGCGGCTTGACGTTGTCGATCGCGCTCGTGCCCGGCATCCACCAGCGCCCGACCTCCACCGGCTTCGCCGGGTCGCGCACGTCGATGCAGCGGTAGAACTGGTCGTCGAGCGGGTGGCTAGGCGCGAAATCGGGCGCGCCCGAGGCCATATGCACATATTCGCCGTCGCAGAACCAGAGCTGGTGCACGCCGCGCGAAGTGGCGCCCGAGCAGTCGAAGAACGCTATCGAGCGCGGTTTCTCCGGCACCGACACGTCGAACAGTTCCATCCCCGCCGGCTGCTGGCCTTTCTTCTGCGTCTGATAGGCCACCGCCATGATGTCGCCCGACAGTTCCAGCGAGTTCGAGCGCATATGGGCCTGCGGCAGGTCGGTCTGCACCACCACCTTCGGATCGCGCGGATCGGACACGTCGACGCCGGTGAAATTCTTCGGCGCGCTCTCATGCGCCAGCCAGATGATGCGCCGCCCGTCCTTGGCGAGTTGCACCGACATGCCTTCGCCCATGCCGCCGAAGCCGCCGAGGTCGTTGTGCGCGAGCAGCTTGAAATTCCAGGTCACGGGCTCCCCGCTCTTGCTGAGCGGGCTTTCTGCGGCGGACATTCGCGGGCTCCGGTGTCGTGTGAAGGCCGGCACGGAAGACGCCGGCCGCGGGATAAGTCAAGTCTTCGTCTTCGGCGCCCAGCGCGGCGGGCGCTTCTCGCGGAACGCGGCCAGGCCTTCCGCGGCTTCCGCGCTCTGGCGCTTGGCCGCGTGGCTTTCGATCAGCGCGGTGATGGTCTTGGCGTCGAGGTCGCCCCAGGCAAAGCGCAGCGCGGCCGCCTTGGTGTGCGCCACCGCCTCCGGCGCGCTCGCCAGCAGTGCCCCGATGATGCGCTCGCCCGCCGCCGCCAGCCCCGCGAGCGGCACCACCTCGTGCACCAGCCCGATGCGGCGTGCTTCGGCGGCGTCGAAGCGCTCGCCGGTCAGCGCGTAGCGCCGCACTTGGCGCAGCCCGATGGCGTCGTTGAGCTGCGGCACGATGATGGTGCCGGCCAAGCCCACGCGCACTTCGGCGATCGAGAATATGGCATTGTCGGCGGCGATCACGATGTCGCAGGCGACGGCGATGCCGGTGCCGCCGCCGAAGCAGGCGCCCTGCACCAGCGCGACCGTCGGCGCCGGCAACAAGTTCAGCCGCTGCACCGCCTCCGCGGTCATGCGCGAGGCGCGCAAGTTCTCCTCCGGCGAGGAGGCGCGCACCGCATCGAGCCAATTGAGGTCGGCGCCGGCCTGGAAATTCTTGCCGGCGCCGGTCAGCAGCACGGCGCGCAACGGCTTGTCCGCCAGATCCTCGTAGGCCGTCAGCAGCCCTTCGATCATCTCGCCGTTATAGGCGTTGTAGACCTCCGGGCGGTTGAGCGTGACATGCGCGACACCTCGCGCGTCGACGCGCCAGAGAACCGGACCGCTCGTACCCGCCGCGCTCATTTCAACAAAAACCCGCTCTTGTTCTGCCTCTCGCGGACAGGATAATGCCGTGGCAGTGCCGGCCACAAGCGCGGGCGGCGGCCCATCCCGCTGCATCGCCTTTTGACGCTGGCGCAGGACGCGCGGAACGGCTAAAGCCCGCGCCAGAAGTCCGTGTTTTTTCTGCGCGCGGCGGCGCTTGTTCAACGGGAGTTTCGTTATGTCGAAGAATACGCTGAAAGTCGGCTGGATCGGCACCGGCCGCATGGGTTTGCCGATGGCCGAGCGGCTGCTCAAGGCCGGCTACGACGTTTCGGTCTGGAACCGCACCCGCGCCAAGGCCGAGCCGCTCGCCAAATCCGGCGGCAAGGTGGTCGACAAGATTTCCGATCTCGCACCTTGCGACGTGGTGTTTTCCATCGTCTCCACCGGCAAGGACCTGGCGGAGGTCGCGCTCGGTGCCAATGGGCTCGCCGCCGGCGGCAAGCTGCCCGCCGTCCTGGTCGACTGCTCGACCATTTCGGTCGAGGATTCCGCCGATATCCGCAAGCGGCTGAAGGAGCGCGGCACCGACTACGTCGCCGCGCCCGTCTCCGGCAACGCCAAGGTGATCAAGGCCGGCAAGCTGTCGGCGATCGTCTCCGGCCCGGAGGCGGCCTGCAAGACCATGATGCCGCTGATGGAGGCGATCGCGCCGCGCGGCGTCGCCTATGCCGGCGAGGGCGAGCTCGCGCGCGTCTGCAAGATCGCGCACAACGTCATGCTCGGCGTGGTGATCGAGAACCTGATCGAGATCACGTTACTGACCAACAAGATGGGCGTGCCGCGCCACGCCTTCCTCGCCTTCCTCAACAATTCGGTGATGGGCTCGATGTTCACCGCCTACAAGTCGCCGGCGCTGGTCAATCTCGACTGGACCACCACCTTCACGCCGGAGCTGTTGCGCAAGGACCTCGATCTCGGGCTTGCGCTCGGCCGCGAGATGGACGTGCCGATGCCGGTGACGGCGGCGACGCGCGAGGTGCTGCAGGGCCATTTCGGCGCCGCCATGCTGCAAAAGAATCCGGAAGAATATATCCAGAAGGATTTCGCGGCGCTGGCCGAGACCATGGCGCTCGCCGCCGGCATGAAGCTCGAGTCGGAAAACAAGAACGTGCCGACGGGGCTGGAGTAATCGGGAGAGCGCGGCAAGCTCCTCTTCCCTCTCCCCTTGTGGGAAGAGGGTGGCTCGCGCGGAGGGAATCCGAACGCGAGCCGGGTGAGGGGTCAGTGCCTCACATTTGACTCGCGCACCCCTCACCCGCCTCGCTCACTGCGTTCGCTCGGCACCCTCTCCCACAAGGGGAGAGGGTACCTGAGTTTGCCGTAGCGTATTGCTCTTACGGCTTCGCCATGTGCCAGGCGCCGTTGAGGAAGCCGTCGCCGGTGATGTCGCCGGGCTTCTCGTCCTTCTTCCAGGCATAGAGCGGCTTGCCCTTGTAGGCCCATTGCATCTTGCCGTCGGCGCGCTTGACCTTGCTGTAGCCCTTGGCGCCCTTCTCGCCGGCCGACACCATCAGCGGCGGCCAGTTTTCCGCGCATTTGCCGTTGCAGGCCGACTTGCCCTTGGAATCCTTGGCGAAGGTGTAGAGCGTCATGCCTTTGGCGTCGGTCAGCACCTTGCCTTTGGCCGAATTGCCCACCATGGCGGGCGCGGCGAAGGCGGCGCTGGCAAACAAGGCGGCGGCGGCCGCGACGGAAACGAGCAATTTCTTCATCGGATGATCCTCCAGTTGGATGCTTTCATGTGGGGCTTGCCCGAAAGAGTAAATCCCCGTGCGGCGGCGTCTGTTCCGGCGCAAGAGGCGGGAATATTTTTGTCGGCGCCCGGAATATACAACGCCTTGCGGCGATGAAAAATGGGGGCCGCCGAAGCGGCCCCCGACGTGCATGAGGTGGAGGATTAGCCGCCGCTCAGGCCTTTAGGGAGGAAAGCGACGACCATGCACATCCGCCACTCAACGCGGCGGGACACCCGGCGACAAGTAAAATGCCCATAAAATTGCCGGTGGATTTGTTGCGCGGAAATGACGCATCATGGCGCCGGAAACGCCGGACAGGGAAACACGCCAATGGCCTTCAAGCTCTACAACGCGCCGCAATCGACCTGCAGCCAGCGCGTGCGCTTCGTGTTCAACACCAAGGGCCTGCCCTTCGACGAGGTAAAACTCAACCTGCTGGCGGGCGACCAGCTCAAGCCGGACTACCTCAAGCTCAATCCCAATGGGGTGGTGCCCACGCTCGACCATGACGGCCAGATTGTCATCGATTCCAGCGCCATCATCGAATATCTCGACGAGGTCGCGCCGGCGGCGAGTTTCACCCCCGAGGACCCGATCGCGCGCGCCCATATGCGCGCGCTCATGCACTACATCGACGAGATGGCGGCGGCCGCCGTGCGCGTGCCGACCTTCAACCTCGCTTTCCTGCCGGGCTTCCAGAAAATGAGCGCGGAGGATTTCATGGCCATGGCGGAGTCGAAGCCGCTGCGCCGCGAGTTCATGCTGACGATGGGCCAGACCGGCTTCCCCAAGCAGGAGATGGACGCAGCATTGTCGCGCCTGCGCCGCGCCTATGAGCGCATGGACGCCGAGATCGCAAAGAGCGGCGGCCCGTGGCTCATGGGCACGGACATCACGCTCGCTGACGTGTCGGTGATGCCGGCCCTGGTGCGCATGGACGATCTCGGGCTTGCCGACTGGCAGGACCTGCCGCGCGTGGTTGCCTGGTATGACGCGATCCGCGCGCACCCGTCCTTCGCGCCGACCTATTATGAGGGCTCCTTGCTGAGCGAGCGCTTCCCGCATCTGCGGGAGAAGCAGACGAAAAGTGCGTAAGCAGGTCTTCAGCAAGATGGGCGCCTGATCGAGAGAATGCCGCGTGCTTACCGCCGCCAGGAACGACATGCTCACCCGCGTGGGCGCAGGCTCGCCCATGGGCGAGCTGTTGCGGCGCTATTGGATGCCGATCGCCGGCGCCAGCGAGTTCACGCCGGAAAAGCCGATCAAGCCGGTGCGGCTGCTCGGCGAGGACTTGACGCTCTATAAGGACCTCGGCGGCCGCTACGGCCTTATTGCGCGCCATTGCGCGCACCGCGGCGCTGACCTCTCCTGCGGCACGGTCGAGCAAACCGGCCTGCGCTGCTTCTATCACGGCTGGAAGTTCGACGAACGCGGGCAATGCATCGAGCAGCCTTACGAGGACATCGCCAATCCCAATCCGAAGTCGCGCGAGGGCTGCGCCGTGGCCGGCTATCCGGTGCGCGAGCTGGCGGGGCTGTTGTGGGCCTATATGGGACCGCAGCCGGCGCCCGAATTGCCGGTGTGGGAGCCGTTCACTTATGCCAACGGCTTCCGCGAGATCGTCACGGCGCAAGTGCCCTGCAACTGGTTCCAGTGCCAGGAGAACTCTATCGACCCGGTGCATTTCGAATGGATGCACGAGAACTGGAGCGCCAGCTTGCGCGGCCAGGACAAAAAGGCCGCGCGCCATCTCAAGATCGCCTATGACGAATTCGAGCACGGCTTCGTCTACCGCCGCATCCGCGAGGGCCAGGCCGAGAAAGATCCGAACTGGTCGGTCGGCCGCGTCGCGCTATGGCCGAACGCGTTCTACCTCGGCATGCATTTCGAATGGCGCGTGCCGGTCGACGACGAGAATACGCTGAGCATTGCCTGGTTTTTCATGCGGGTGCCGAAGGGCCGCGAGCCTTTTGTGCAGGCGAGCGTGCCGACCTGGGCGAGCCCGGTGCGCGACGACAACGGCGACTTCATCGTCAGCCACGTCATCAACCAGGACATCGTCGGCTGGGTCGGGCAGGGCCGCATCGCCGACCGCACGCGCGAGAACCTGCGCTCGAGCGACCTCGGCATCGTCGAAATGCGCAAGCGCTTCTTCGCCGACCTGGACAAAGTGGCCAAGGGCGAAGACCCCTCCGGCATCATCCGCGACCCTGCGGTAGCCGCTTGCGTCGAACTGCCCGACGTCATGCGCAAATACAATGTCGAGGGCGTGCCGCTGGCCGCCTATGCCAAGCACCCGCTGCTGAACGAGCGCCTCGCCGGCTTCCGCCATCACTATGGCCAGCCGCCGGAAGTGCGCCGCGATTTCGAAAAGGCGATGGGGATTGGCGGCTAGTTTTCACCTCTCCCCGCAAGCGGGGAGAGGGAGCGCGCCGCATGCGCGACGCTGCTCCGGCTCAAGACTTTTAGCTTTACTCCGCCGCCATGCCGGGCGCCGCCTCGTCGAGCGCCGCCGTGCCGGCGTCGTAATCGTACAGCCAGCCGCCATCGGTGCGCCCGCGCATCCACACATTGCGGTGCGAGGTGACTTGGATCTGCGCCGTGCGCGCGCGCCGGTGCGCCTCGAAGGTGCGGAAGGCTTGTCCCACGTCCTCGAAGCCGAACCGCTCAAGACAACGCGCCATCACCATGGCGTCCTCCAGCGCCTGCGCTACGCCCTGCGCCATGGTCGGCGTCATCGGGTGCGCGGCATCGCCCATCAGCATGACGCGGCCCGCGCTCCAGCGCGGCATCGGATCGCGGTCGGCGATCGCCCATTTGTGCACGGCCGGGCAGGCCTCGAGCACGCGGATGACGTCCGGATGGAAGCCGGTAAACGCCGCGCGCAGCTCGCGCAAATCGCCCATCGCCGACCATGAATCCAGTTTCCACTCCGGGTCCGGCACGCTGGTGACGAAATAGAGCTCGTCCTTCTTCGGGTTGACGTAATAGATGACGATGTGGCGGTCCGGCCCCCACCATTTGCAATTGTCGTCGAGCGCGAGGCCGTCAAGGCGCGCCGCAGGAAACACCGCGCGATAGGCGACATTGCCGGTGAAGCGCGGCTCGCCCGCGCCGAACAGGATTTCGCGCGCGCGCGAATGCAGGCCGTCGGTGGCGATCACGAGATCGGCTGCGGCGATTGAGCCGTCGGCGAATGTGAGCGTGACGCCCGCCGCGCTTTGGCTCAGATCGATCAGCCGCTTGTCCAGCACGATCGCCCGATCGGGCACGCGCGACTTAAGCGCCGCGTGCAAATCGGCGCGGTGGCCGAGCAGATAGGGCGCGCCATGGCGCTGCTCGGCAGCGGCGCCGAGCGGCAATTCGTTCTGCATCTCGCCGGTGTCCCAGGCGCGGTTGCGCCAGGTGCGCGGCTGGAACGCGACGCTGCGGATATGCGCTTCGAGATCGAGCGCACGCAGCACGCGCAGCGCGTTCGGGCTCATCTGGATGCCGGCTCCGACCCGCGCGAAGGCCTTGGCCTGCTCGTACACGGTCACGGCGCAGCCGGCGCGATCGAGCAGCGCGGCTGTCGCCAGGCCGCCCATGCCGGCGCCCAGCACGGCGATTTTCGGTTGTGCCGCCATCGATGCAGAAACCTTTTCCGACCGCGCGAACCTAACACGGGCTCGCCCGGCCGATCACCCGCTAGGCGGCGGGCTAGCCTTGAGCGCGATTGAAGCCGGCGGTTGAACCTGCCGGCGACCGGTCGCGACGGACAAAGCAGGCGCCGCCTCGCCAAGCTGCGCGAAATGGGCGGGTGAAATTCTCCGCCCTCATCCTGAGGAGCGCCCGCAGGGCGCGTCTCGAAGGGTGGGGCGGCCCACCGATCTCGGGTCTACCCGAGATCGGTATTTAACGCGCAAGTCGGCTATAGCCGACTTGCGATGTTCGAGACGCCCGCCTTTGGCGGGCTCCTCAGCATGAGGCCGATTGAAACCGCGCGGCAGGGCCGCGCCAATCAATACTTCGCCGCGATCGGCAATTCCTCCGCCGGGAACAGCGAGATCACGGTGTGGCCCTTGTCGGTGACCACGATCTCCTCCTCGATGCGCGCGGCCGAATAGCCGTCGCTCGCCGGGCAATAGGTCTCCAGCGCGAACACCATGCCTTCCTTGATCACGGTCGGGTGGTCCATCGACACCACGCGCGAGATGATCGGCCGCTCGTGCAGGTTCAGCCCGAGCCCGTGGCCGAACTGCAGGCCGAAGGCCGACAACTCGTCGGGGAAGCCGAAATCCTGCGCCTTCGGCCACACGCTGCACACCTCGGCGGTGCTCACACCCGGCTTGATCAGGTCGATCGCCATGTCCAGCCATTCGCGGCATTTCTTGTAGGCGTCGTGCTGCGCGGGCGTGGCGCGCCCGACATTGAAGGTGCGGTAGTAGCAGGTGCGGTAGCCCATGAAGGCCTGCAGGATGTCGAAGAACACCTGGTCGCCCGGGCGGATCATGCGGTCGGTGAAGTTGTGCGGGTGCGGATTGCAGCGCTCGCCAGAAATGGCGTTGATCGCCTCCACGTCGTCGGAGCCGTGCCGGTAGAGGAAATCGTTGACCATGCCGACGATGTCGTTCTCGCGCACGCCGGGCCGCAGCTTCTGATCGATCAGGTCGTAGGCGCCGTCCACCATGGCGGCGGCGCGGTTGAGCAGCGCGATCTCGTCGGCCGATTTGATCTCGCGCGCCTCCAGCATGACCTGCTGGCCGTCCTTGACCTTCAGCCCCGCCTTTTCCAGTTCGAACATCATCGGCGGCTCGATGATGTCGACGCCGATCGGCATCTTGGCGACGCCGTGCTCTTTCAGGATCGAGGCCATCTCCTGGGCGTGATGCTTCATCAGGCCGAAGGCCGGATCGACGGTGCCGCGCAGGCCCACCAGCCCGGCCTTGCAGTTCTCCGGCCTGAGCCACGGCGAATAGAGCTTGTGGTGCACGGCGGCCGAGCCGAAATCCCACAGGATCGGGTCGCCGCCGCGCGGCAACAGTGTCCAGCGCGAGAGCTTGTCGCGCGCCCACTCGCCGATCTTGGTCGAGGTGACGTAGCGGACGTTGTTGTCGTCGAACAGCAGCAGCGCGCCGAGATCGGAGGCCTCGAGCGCGGCTTGGGCGCGGGCGAGCCGGTAGCGGTGCAGGCGGCGGTAGTCGACGCGCTCCTCGAAATCCACGCCCATGGTGCCGAGCACCGGCAGGTGGCGGCCCCAATTGTAGCGCGGGTTGATGTCCTCGGCGGTGATCTTCACCGGCTCGCGCGTTCTCTCGTCCATGGCGTCCTCCCGGGATCGGATGGCTTGTTTTGCCGGTCGCGCCGGCAGTGATGGGAGGACTATAGCAATTCCGCGTCGTGCGCGTCACGCCACGTCGATGACGCGGCGCAAGCTTGCGCGCAGGGCCTCCGCGTTGGCGGCGCCGAAGCCCGTTTCGAACGCCTTTTGCGCCCGCCGCCAATGGACCTGGGCCGCCTTGAGCTTGGCGGCACCCGCGGCGGTGAGCGCGACGCGGCGGGTGCGCTTGTTCGATCCTTCGCCCACGGTGACGAGCCCGTCGCGTTCGAGCGGGCCGATCGCCCGGCTCAGGGCGGTGCGCTCCATGACCATGGTTTCGGCCAGCTTGCCTATCGGCATCGGTCCCAGGCGGCTCAGTTTCGACAGGATCGAAAATTGCGTCCCGCGCAGGCCCGCCTCGGCCATGTAGCGGTCGTAGAGCTGCGAAACATGGCGGGCTGCCTGCCGCAGCGCGAGGTTGTTGCAGGGCGTCCCGCCCATCTCCGCGTCGTCGCCCATGTCGCCCGCTCGTTGTTTTCGCATGGCTCGCATTCCCGCGGCGGGTGGGCCGCCGCCTTGCCAATATGTGCATATGCACGTATAGAAGTCAAGAACGAGTGCATATGCACATGTTGGCGAGAACGAGGCCGGCCATGGACCCGCGAACGCGCAAACTGCTCGAGGCCCCGATCGGCCCGACGCTCATTCTGATGGCGCTGCCGAACGTCGTCGTCATGGTGATGCAATCCGCCATCGGCCTGATCGAAACCTATTTTGTCGCCAAGCTCGGCATCGACGCGCTCGCCGGCATGGCGCTGGTCTTTCCGGTGCTGATGCTGTTCGTGATGATCTCGGCCGGCGCCATGGGCGGCGGCATTCTCTCCTCGATCGCGCGCGCGCTCGGCGCGGGCGATCGGGAGGCGGCTAACCGGCTGGTCTGGCATGCGGTCGCTATCGGGCTGGTTTGCGGCGCGCTGACGTCGACCGCAGTGCTGCTCGGCGGCCGGAGCCTTTATGCGCTGATGGGCGGACGCGCCGGGTCGCTTGCCGCGGCGATTGCCTATTCCAATCTGGTGTTTGCCGGAGCGCTGCCGCTCTGGCTGTTCAATTCGCTCGCCGCGGTCATCCGCGGCACCGGCAATATGATCTTTCCTGCGGCCGTGGTTGCCGTGGGTGCGCTGCTGCTGGTGCCGCTGTCGCCCGCCCTCATCTTCGGCGTCGGCCCGTTTCCCCGTCTTGGCATTGTCGGCGGTGCGGCGGCCGTCGTCAGCTACTACGCCGTCGGCAGCATCATCTTCGCGATCTATATCTGGTCGGGCCGCGGCGTGTTGAAGCCTTCGTTGCGCCCGCCGCGGCTTTCCTGGCCGTTGCTCTATGAAATCCTGCGGGTCGGCACGGTGTCCTCGCTGGTCAGCATTTCCACCAATCTCAGCATCGCGGTGGCGACCGGTCTCACCGGCATTGTCAGCACGAGCGCGGTCGCGGGTTACGGCACCGGCGCGCGGCTCGAATATCTCCTGGTGCCGCTGGTATTCGGCCTCGGCGCGCCGCTCGCTGCCATGGTCGGGTCGAGCATCGGCGCCGGCCACCGCGAGCGCGCCTTGCGTGCGGCCTGGACCGGTGCGGCCATCGCCGGCGGCTTGACCGAGCTCATCGGCCTTGCGGCTGCCCTGTTCCCGCATGCCTGGCTCAGCCTGTTCGGCAACGACCCGGTGATGCTCGCGGTCGGCACGCAGTATCTGCGCACGGTCGGGCCGTTCTGTGGGTTCTTCGGCTTCGGCCTCGCGCTTTATTTCGCGTCGCAGGGCGCCGGCCGTCTCGGCTGGCCGGCGATGTCCGCGACGCTGCGGGTCGTCATCGCCGCCGGCGGCGGATGGCTCGCCGTTCGCTTCGGCGGCGGCCTTGGCGTCTTGTTCCTGGTAGTGGCGCTTGCGCTGGTCGGTTTTGGTTGTGTGAATGCCGCCGCCATAGCCGGCGGCGCCTGGTTCAGGCAAAAGGTCGGGACACGCGTGGGCGTGCAGCCGATATGAATCGACGGAGCAATCCCATGACGACGGACAGCAAACCTGCGCTTCTTTATCTCGACGACCTGGCGCCCGGCCAGGTCTACGAGCCGCGCGGCGAAAGCGAGCCGATCACGGCCGAGGCGATCAAGACCTACGCGGCGCAATTCGATCCGCAGCCGTTCCATCTCGATGAAACCGCCGCGGCCGGGACGCTGTTCGGCGGGCTTGCGGCAAGCGGTTGGCACACGGCCTCGCTCACCATGCGCCTGCTCCTCAAGTATGGCCTGCCGCTCGCCGGCGGCATCCTCGGCGCTGGCATCGAGGAATTACGCTGGCCGCGGCCGGTGCGCCCGGGCGACCGGCTGCGGGTCAAGAGCGAGGTACTGGAGGTGCGGCCGTCGCGCTCGCGGCCGGAGCAGGGCCTGGCCAAGATTCGCACCACCACGCTCAACCAAAATGGCGAACCGGTGCAGGTATTCACCGGCAACCTTCTGGTGCCGCGGCGGCCTTAGAACAGGACTGGCGAAGCGCCGGCTAAGTCCATTTCCGGGGTCGTTCCGCCCCGGAATGACATGCAACTCACGCCGCGCTCTTGCGCCCCCACAACCGCGCCGAAGCGATATCCGCGCCTTGCCGGATGGCGGCGAGCTTCAGCCACACGACCGGCTCGATCACCCATTCGCGCTTGGTGAAGGTGCCGAAGCCGCAATCGCTGCCGGCGATCACCCGTTCGCGCTCGCCGACCGCGGCGACCGCTTCCTCGATGCGGCGCGCCACCACTTCCGGATGCTCGACGAAATTCGAGGTGGTCTCGATCACGCCCGGCACCAGCGCCATGTCCTTGGGCAGCGGATGGGTCTTGAACGCGGCATATTCGTGCGCGTGGCGCGGATTGGAAAACTCGATCGACAGCGCGCCGACCTTGGCCTGGTAGAGCGCCGGCAGGATCTTCACCAGCGGGATGTCGTGGATATGCGGGCCTTCCCAATTGCCGTAGCAGACATGCAGCCGCACGCGCTCGCGCGGAATCCCTGCAATGCCTTCGTTGATCGCCGCGATGTGGCGCTCGATGGCCTTGACGAAGCCGGCGTCGTCGAGATCGCGGTACATCATGGTGCGGTCCATGGCGAGATCGGGCGCGTCGATCTGCAGGATCAAGCCGGCCTTGTGGATCGCCTGGTACTCGTTCTTCATCTCGCGCGCGATCGCCTTGAGATAAGCGTCGTGCGAATCGTAATGGGCGTTCAGCATGGTGGTCGAGATGATGCCGGGCGAGGGCGCCGTCATGAAGCGTTCCGAAAAAGCGCCGAGCTCGTCGGCTATCTTGATGAAGCCGTTGATCTCGTCGGTGATCGGCTTCATGTCGGTATATTTGAGGTCGGCTTGCGCTTCCGGCGCGCCTTGCTGGCTTTTGGGCGGGGTGGGGAAACGGCGCATCAGATAAGTGAGCAGCTCGGGGAATTCCTCGAACTCGCGCCCGCGCCTTCGCTTCGACACGCCGCCGAAGCCGCTCATGCGCTGCGGCACATAGGTCTGGAAGCCGATGCGCCGCTGCTCGCCGTCATTGCCGATATCGATGCCGGCCGCCATCTGCTTTTCGACGACGTGGCGCACGGCCTTGTCCATCTCCGCGGCGAGCGCGCTTGGGTCGTAGCTCTTGTGCTCCTCCTGCGCCATCAAGAGGTCGGACAGTGTTTCGTTGCGCGGCAGGCTGCCGACATGGGTGGTTAGGATGCGGTCCCGGCTGAAGATCATCGAAAACTCCCGTATCTAATGGCGCTGCGATTGCGCTGCACCATAGCCCGTAAATTCGAGCCGTTACAGCTTCATAGTCGCGGCCATGAAGGGACGAAATATATTCGCATTGCGCGGCCCGCCCATGGCTCGCATAATTCGCGCAAAAGCTGAGCAGCGGTTGGGCCTTGGCCCACGTCAAGCGCTCGGCTCGGCCGCAAAGGCCGAGAGGATAAAAGCAAAAGAACGGACAACAGGGGAAATACAACAGGGAGGAAGTCATGAAACGCCGTGAATTCCTACGCGCCGCCGGCGCCGGTCTTGCCGCTTCGACATTGGCCGCGCCCGCGATTGCACAAACCATGCCGCAACTGAAATGGCGTCTCACCGCCACTTGGCCGAAATCGCTCGATACGCTGTTCGGTAGCTGCGAGGATTTCTCCAAGCGCGTCGCCGAGATAACCGACAACAAATTCCAGATCCAGGTTTTCGCCGGCGGCGAGATCGTCCCCGGCCTGCAGGTGCTCGACGCCGTGCAGAACGGCACGGTCGAGATGGGCCATACCGCGGGTTACTATTATTGGGGCAAGGATCCTTCCTTCGCCTTCTGCACCGCAGTCCCTTCGGTCTCAACGCGCGCCAGCAGGACGCTTGGCTGCTGCGCGGCGAGGGAGGCAAGCTGCTCGACGGGCTGTTTGCCGACTTCGGCGTTTACGGCATGCCGATGGGCAATACCGGCGCGCAGATGGGCGGCTGGTTCCGCAAGGAGATCAAGACCGTCGACGATATGAAAGGATTGAAATTCCGCATCGGCGGCTTTGCCGGTAACGTCATCAAGCGGCTCGGCGTGGTGCCGCAGCAACTGGCGCCGGGCGACATCTATCCCGCGCTGGAGAAGGGCGCGCTGGACGCTACCGAATGGATCGGTCCCTACGACGACGCCAAGCTCGGCTTCTACAAGGTCGCCAAATATTATTACTATCCCGGCTGGTGGGAAGGCGCCGCCACCGGACATCTGCTGATCAACCGCAACAAATGGAACAGCCTGAGCAAGAGCTATCAGGCCGTCGTCACGGCGGCGGCGCTCGACGCCGGCGTGCGTGCGACGGCGAAATACGACATCCTCAACCCGCCGGCGCTGCGGCAGCTGGTCGCCAACGGTACGCAGTTGCGCGGCTTCTCGCCGGAGATTATGGAAGCCTCCTACAAGGCCGCCAACGAGACCTATGCCGAGATGTCGAAGAAGAACGCGCGATTCAAGAAAATACTCGACAGCCTGACATCCTACCGGCAATCGAGCTATTCGTGGTGGCAGGTCTGCGAGCTCACGTTCGATACCTTCCAGGTTAGAATGCTGGGACGGACTTGATGCGAGGGAAGAACCTATGATGTCCGCTATGGCGGCGGCGGCGAACGATGAGGTCGCTGCCGCCACAGACGTGCCGCGCGACTACAATTTCGCGGCCGACGTGCTGCAGTCAAACCTCGACGCCGGCCGCGCCAATAAGCCGGCCTATATCGACGCGCGCAGCACCTGGAGCTACGGCCAGCTCGCCGACCGGGTGGCGCGCTTCGGCGCCGCGCTGCGCGGCCTCGGCGTGCGCCGCGAGGAGCGCGTGCTGATGGCGCTGCTCGACACCGTCGACTGGCCGACCGCCTTCCTCGGCTGCCTGAAGGCCGGCATTATCGCGGTGCCGGTCAACACGCTGCTGACCGAGGACGACTACCGCTTCATGCTGGCCGACAGCCGCGCCAAATGCCTGGTGGTGTCGGAGGCGCTGTTTCCGAAATTCGAGAAGCTGATCGCGGATAGCCCCGATCTCGAGCACGTCATCGTTTCGGGGACCAATCCGCAAAATCTTGACGCAAAAGGCTATCGGCTGTTCGAGGACGTTATCGGCGCCGACGAGCCGGAGGATTACACCGCGCCGACGGTCGCCGACGACATCGCCTTCTGGCTCTACACCTCCGGCTCGACCGGCAAGCCGAAGGGCGCCGTGCACGTGCACGCCAGCCTGAAGATCACCGCCGATCTTTACGGCACGCCGGTCGCCGGCATCAAGGAAAACGACGTCTGCTATTCGGTGGCGAAACTGTTCTTCGCCTACGGCCTCGGCAACGCCATGACGTTTCCGCTCACGGTCGGCGCCACCACGGTGCTCAATGCCGAGCGGCCGACGCCGGACGGCGTGGCGGCGCTGCTCAAGCAGCATCCGATCACGGTGTTCTACGCGGTGCCGACCTTCTACGCCGGCTTCCTCAATAGCCCGGCGGCGCCGCAGAAATCCGAGGTCAAGATCCGCCGCTGTATCTCCGCCGGCGAGGCGCTGCCCGAGCAGATCGCGCGCAAATGGAAGGAGCGCTACGGCGTGGAGATTGCCGATGGGCTCGGCACCACCGAGATGCTGCACATCTATCTCACCAACGCGCCGGGCGCGACCAAATACGGCACCACCGGCAAGCCGGTGCCCGGCTATAACATCAAGCTGATCGGCGACGACGGCCAGGAGGTCGCGCAGGGCGAATTGGGCGAGCTCTATGTGCGCGGGCCGACCAGCGCGCTCATGTACTGGAACAACCGCGAGAAGTCGCGCTCGACCTTCCAGGGCGAATGGACACGCTCGGGCGACAAATATTATGAGGACGCGGAAGGCTATTACGTCTGCGCCGGCCGCCAGGACGACATGCTGAAGGTCTCGGGCATGTATGTCTCGCCCTTCGAGGTCGAGGCGGCGCTCAGTTCTCACCCCGAAGTGCTGGAGGCCGCCGTGGTCGGCTGGTTCGACGACGAGCGCCTGGTGAAGCCGAAGGCCTTCGTGGTGCTCAAGCTGCCCGACAAGGCGAGCGAGGAGCTTGCCCAGGCGCTGCGCGATCACGTCAAGCAGAAGCTGGCGCCGTTCAAATACCCGCGCTGGATCGAGTTCCGCAGCGATTTGCCGAAGACCGCGACCGGCAAGATCCAGCGCTTCAAGCTGCGGGCGGAAGGGACCTCATCCGCCTCATCCTGAGGAGCATCGCGTTAGCGATGCGTCTCGAAGGATGGGGCGGCCACATGCTTCGAGACGCGCACTTCGTGCGCTCCTCAGCATGAGGCCGTCATAGTAACGCGAGTGCCGTAATGTCTCTCGACGACTCCGGCTTCCTCACCATCGGCCAGCACAAACTCGAATACCGCATGATCGGCCCGCGCCCGGACAAGGCACCGACCATCGTCATGCTGCACGAGGGTCTCGGCTGCGTCGGCCTGTGGGGCGATTTCCCTGATCGCTTGCAACAGGCGACCGGCTGCGGCGTCTTCGTCTATTCGCGCGCCGGCTACGGGCAATCGAGCCCGGTCAAGCTGCCGCGCCCGCTCGGCTATATGCACGACGAGGCGCGTGACGTGCTTCCGAAGCTGCTCGAGGCGATCGGCTTCCAGCGCGGCTTGCTGCTCGGCCACAGCGACGGCGCTTCGATCGCGGCGATATATGCCGGCTCGCGCCAGGACACCCGCGTCGGCGGCCTCGTCCTGATCGCGCCGCATTTCTTCACCGAGGATTCCGGCATCGAGTTCGATCATGCAGACGCGCACGGCCTTTGAGGCCGAGGGTCTGCGTCAGCGCCTGTCGCGTTGGCACGCCGACGTCGACAACGCCTTTACCGGCTGGTGCGATGCCTGGCTCGATCCCGAATTCCGCAAATGGGACATCACCGAGTTCCTCGCCTATATCCGCGTGCCGGTGCTGATCGTGCAGGGCAAGGACGACCAATACGGCACGCTCGCGCAGATCGCGGCGGCCGAGCTGGAATGCTATTGCCCGGTCGAGGTGGCGCTCTTGGCCGGCGCGCGGCATTCCCCGCAGCGCGACGCGCCGGAGGCGACGCTGGCGGCGATCGCGGAATTCGTCGCGCGCGTCATGCAGGCGAATGAGTGGGTTAAGGCAGCCTAGCCGTAAAAAGAAATGGCCGGCACGGGGCCGGCCATGACGTTGCGTTGCTTTATGGCGCAGATTACTCCGCCGCCTGCTTTGTCGCGCTGCCGTGCTGCGACACCAGATAGTCCATCGCCGCCTGCACGCCGCCCTTCTTGATCGGCACGCCGGCAAGCTGCAGCGCCATTTCGGTCGCCGACAGCGCGCCCAGCATCATGGTGTCGTTGACGTCGCCGAGATGACCGATGCGGAACATCTTGCCCTGGAATTTGCCGAAGCTGGCGCCGTAGGAGATGTTGAAGTTCTCCAGCGCCAGCGCGCGGAACGCATCGGCGTCGTGCCCCTCGGGCAGCAGCACGGCGGTGATGGTGGGCGAGTAGTATTTCGCATCGCGGCAGATGGTCTCCAGGCCCCAGGCTTTAATCGCGCGCCGCGTGGCCTCCGCCAGCCGGTCATGACGGGCGAACACGTTGTCGAGCCCTTCCTCGTGCAGCATCTCGATGCCGACCGCCAAGCCCTGCAGCATCTGCGTCGCCGGCGTATAGGGGAAGAAGCCGACCTTGTTCATGGTCATCATGTCGTCCCAGGCGAAGAACGACTTCGGCATCTTGGCGGTCTTGTTGGCGGCCAGCGCCTTGTCGCTCACCGCGTTGAACGACATGCCGGGCGGCAGCATCAGGCCCTTCTGCGCGCCGCCGACCGAGACGTCCACGCCCCATTCGTCGTGCCGGTAGTCGGTGGAGGCGAGCGAGGAGATGGTGTCGACCATCAGCAGCGCCGGGTGGCCCGCATTGTCGATCGCCTTGCGGACTTCGAGCACCGGCGACAGGCAGCCGGTCGAGGTCTCGTTGTGCAGGAAGCAGACCGCCTTGATCTCCTTGGCCTTGTCGGCCTTCAGATGGGCTTCCACCTGGGCGGCATCGACGCCGCTGCGCCAGTCGGTCTTGATGATCTCGGGCTTGAGGCCGATTTTTTCGGCCATGGCGCGCCACAGCAGGCCGAACTGCCCGGTTTCCACCATCAGCACCTTGTCGCCGGGGGACAAAGTGTTGACCAGGGCGGCTTCCCAGGCGCCGGTGCCGGTGGCGGTGTAGATGATCACCGGGTTGCTGGTCTTGAAGATGGTCTTGATGCCTTCCAGGCACTTCTTGGCCAGCTTGGCGAATTCCGGGCCGCGGTGGTCGATGATGGGGGTGTCCATCGCCCGCAACACGCGGTCGGGCAGGGGCGACGGCCCCGGAATATGCAGAGAATGGCGTCCAACCGGACGCGACGAATTCTTAGCCATAGGTGAAACGCTCCTCAGCGCGGCTTTTCAGGGGTTTTCGTGGGGTTCCACGGCCCGTCCCCGGCCAGGGAGCGGTGCTTGCTGCGTTGAACTATGAATGCGACATTGCGGTCAAGCAAATTTCTGCAGGTCAAACCAGCCCTTATGCATAGGCGGGTCGGCGGCCAAGAAGGAAGAATGCCGTGGCGGTGGTGATGCCCGGCCTGGAACGGCGGCTGAAGGCCGAATTGAGTGGGGACGTGCATTTCGACCGCTTCACGCGCGGCCGCTATGCCACCGATGCTTCCCATTACCAGATCATGCCGGTCGGGGTGGTCGCCCCGCGCACGATCGAGGAGGCCGAGCGGGCGATCGCCTTCGCCCGCGCCGAGGGCGTCACCGTGCTCGCCCGCGGCGGCGGAACGTCGCAGGCTGGGCAGACCGTCGGCGCCTCGCTGGTGGTGGACTGCTCCAAGTACCTCACCCGCATTCTCGACCTCGACGTCAAGCGCGCGCGCTGCACGGTCGAGCCGGGCATCGTGCTGGACGACCTCAACCGCCAGCTCAAGCCGCACGGGCTTTGGTTCCCGGTCGACATTTCCACCGCCTCGCGCGCCACCATCGGCGGCATGGTCGGCAACAATTCCTGCGGCGGCCGCTCCATGCGCTACGGCACCACGCGCGACAACGTGGTGTCGATCGACGCGCTCTTGGCCGACGGCGCGCTCGCGCATTTCGGAAGGATCGGCGGCAATCTCGCCGACGTGCCGGCGCCGTTCCGGCCGCTCGCCAAGGACCTGCTCGCCATCGGCGCGCGCGAGGCGAGCGAGATCGAGGCGCGATTTCCGAAAGTGCAGCGCCGGGTCGGCGGCTACAATCTCGATGCGCTCGTCCCGGGCCGCAACAACATCAATCTTGCGCATATCCTGGTCGGCTCGGAGGGGACGCTCGCCTTTTCCACGCGCATCGAGCTGGCATTGTCGCCGCTGCTGCCGCGCCGCGCGGTCGGCGCGGTGCATTTCGGCAGCTTCTACGAGGCGATGAACGCCGCGCAGCACATCGTGCGGCTCAACCCGATCGCGGTCGAATTGATGGACCGCACCATGGTGGAGCTGGCGCGCGCAATCGCGATGTTCCGGCCGACGCTCGACAAATTCGTGCGCGGCGCGCCGGAAGCGATCCTGCTGGTCGAGTTCGGCGACGACGACCAGGAAGACAACCTGCAAAATCTCGCGCGGCTCAAGGAACTGATCGGCGATCTCGGCTTCGGCTTCGACGCGCAAGGAGCCAAATGGGGCGGCGTGGTCGAGGTGCTCAGCCCCGAACTGCAGGCGGCGATCGCCGAGGTGCGCAGCTCCGGCCTCAACATCATGATGTCGATGAAGGAGGAGGGCAAACCGGTCTCTTTCGTCGAGGACTGCGCGGTGCCGCTCGAGCATCTCGCCGAATACACGCGCGAGCTGACCGAGCTGTTCGACAAGCACGGCACCCGCGGCACCTGGTACGCGCATGCCGGCGCCGGCTGTCTGCATGTGCGCCCGATCCTCAATCTGCGCCAGGAAAAAGACGTCCACGCCATGCGCGACATCGCCGAGCAGGCCTTCGCCATGGTGCGCTCCTACAAGGGCTCCCATTCCGGCGAACACGGCGACGGGCTGGTGCGCTCGGAATTCAACGAGATGATGTTCGGCCCGCGGCTGGTGCGCGCCTTCGAGGCGGTGAAGGACCGCTTCGACCCGAAGCACCTCTACAATCCCGGCAAGGTGGTGCGGCCGCCCAAGTTCGACGACCGCACGCTGTTCCGCTACGCGCCCGGTTACCACGGCGGCGAAATCGAAACCCGGCTCGACTGGTCGGCGTTCCCGGGCGCCGGCCAGGGTTTCCAGGGCGCGATCGAGATGTGCAACAACAACGGCGCCTGCCGCAAGCTCGCCGGCGGCGCCATGTGCCCGAGCTACCGCGTTACCCGCGACGAGCGCGACGTCACGCGCGGCCGCGCCAATACGCTGCGGCTCGCCGTCACCGGCCAGCTCGGCCGCAACGCGCTCGCTTCCGACGAAATGGCCGAGACGCTGAAGCTGTGCGTCTCCTGCAAGGCCTGCCGGCGCGAATGCCCGACCGGCGTCGACATGGCGCGCATGAAGATCGAGGTGCAGGCCGCGCGCGCCGCCAAGCAAGGCGTTACGCTGCACGACCGCCTGATCGGCTGGCTGCCGCGCTACGCGCCGGAGGCCGCGCGCCGGCCCTGGCTGTTCAACAAGCGCGACGGCAATGCCTTCCTGCGCAAGGCCTCGCAGACCTTCGCCGGCTTCTCGGCGCGCCGCACTCTGCCGCAATGGCGCTAGGACATCTATCGCGACCGCTCGGACTGGGCGTTCACGGCTTCGGGCGCCGATACGAGCCGCGACGTGGTGCTGTTCGCCGACACCTTCAACCGCTATTTCGAGCGCGAAAATCTCGAGGCCGGCGTGCGCGTGCTGGTGGCCGGCGGCTACCGCGTGCACGCGCTGCTGCCGAGCGACGGCGAGGCGCGCCCGCTCTGCTGCGGCCGCACTTTCCTCTCGGTCGGCCAGGTCGGCGAGGCCAAGCGCGAGATGGAGCGCACGATTGCCGCGCTCGCCCCCTACATCGCGCGCGGCATGCCGGTGATCGGCCTGGAGCCGAGCTGCCTGTTCACGTTTCGCGATGAGCTGCCGGCGCTGATCAAGAGCGAGGCGGTCGATTTCGTCGCCGCCAATGCGCTGCTGCTGGAGGAGTTCCTGGCGCGCGAACAGGCGGCCGGCCGGCTGCAATTGCCGCTGGCGCCGCTCAAAAAGCGCGCGCTGCTGCACGGCCACTGCCACCAGAAGGCCTTCGACGCTATGGGCGCGGTGGAAAGCGTGCTGCGGCTGATCCCGCAATTGAGCGTCGAGCCGATCGAATTCGAGTTGCTGCGGCATGGCCGGCAGCTTCGGCTACGACGCCGACACCGTCGAGGTTTCCTTCAAGATGGGCGAGCTTTCGCTGCTGCCGGCGGTGCGCAAGGCGCCCGCCGACGCGCTGATCGTGGCCGACGGCACCTCCTGCCGCCATCAGATCCATGACGGCGCCGAGCGCCAGGCGCTGCACGTGGCGCGGGTGTTGGAGATGAGCCTAGAGGCGGAAGCGGACGGCTAGGTCGCGCCGGAATTGCCGCCCTCATCTTCCGACCTGTCAATTCCAGCCGAGGCGCGCTATGCTTCCTGCTGGGGGCCGGACGGACGCTGAAGGCACGCTTATGCTTCAGATATCGCGGCTATATCCGGAAATCCCGCTCTTTCTCGTGACCGCCGTCGCCACGCATTTGGTTATGTCGTTTGCGCAGACGGTCATGCATTACAAGCTCGGCCACCATAAGATCGGCGGCAGGTTCTTTCGTAACCACATCAATTTTCATCATACCTACTACTCCAAGGATCACCTCGTTTCGCGAACGTATCTGGGCGACGAAGGCAACAACACGCCGTATTTCTTCATTCCCGTGTTTCTCGTGGGCGGGTGCGCTTACTTTTTATTGCCGTTCAATCTCTTTGTGGTGATGGTGATTGCAAGTGCGGCATCGTTTTACGCGCATGTCTTTTTCGACAAGGTATATCACGTCGAGGGGTCGTGGCTTCAGCGCTATGCATGGTTCAGACGCAAACAGGAACTTCATTTCGTTCATCATCGGCACGCGAACACAAATTTTGCCGTGATCCACTTCTTCTGGGATCGGGTTCTCGGTACCTATCGAAGGCCGGGTGCCGGCGTATAGATCGCGGCCGGGTGCGGCACATAAATGCACCGCGCGACCACCAGCGCCGCGATGAACGGTAGGTCGTCCTTGCCGGTCTTCCAGATGGCCGGTTTGGTGATGGCGCAGGAGACGATCCAAGTGCTCGCCACCGGCGGCATCTGCCGGCCGATGGCGAGGTCGAGCATTTGGCCTTAAGGTCGAAGCTGACGCCAATACGAACACCTGCTAAGCGCTCATCACCATGCAACTAGGCATCTACACCTTCGGCGACATCACGCCCGACCCGGCCAGCGGCCGCGCCATTTCCGTTGCCCAGCGCTACGCCGAGGTGCTGGCCGCCGCCAGGCTCGCCGACGAGGCGGGCCTCGACGTGTTCGGCGTGGGCGAGCACCACCGCCTCGATCTGCCGATCTCCTCGCCGGCCGTGGTCATGGCGGCGATCGCTGCCGTGACCCGGCGCATCCGCCTGACCAGCGCCGTCACCATCCTCTCGACGCTCGATCCGGTGCGGGTGTTCCAGGACTTCGCCACCGTCGACCTCGTCTCGAACGGCCGCGCCGAGATCATCGCCGGCCGCGGCGCCTATATCGAATCCTTCGCGCT
The DNA here is from genome assembly GCA_963819955.1 of uncultured Pseudomonadota bacterium. Taxonomy (GTDB): domain Bacteria; phylum Pseudomonadota; class Alphaproteobacteria; order Rhizobiales; family Xanthobacteraceae; genus Pseudolabrys. Next base: position 71,090 of record CAWFYB010000008.1, read on the forward strand.
GTTCGGCGCCGACATGGCGGACTACGACGCGCTGTTTGCCGAAAAGCTCGACCTCCTCATCAAGCTGAACGAAAGCGAGCGCGTCACCTGGCAGGGCCGCTTCCGCGCCGCCCTCGACGATGCGCAAATTTCGCCGCGGCCGGTCGCCAAGCTGCCGATCTGGCTGGGCGCCGGCGGCAATCCGGCGACCATGCTGCACGCCGCCGAGTTCGGCCTGCCGGTGATCCTGGCCAACATTTCGCAGCCGCCGGCCAATTTCGTCGATCAGATCGCGGCCTATCGCAAGCGCCACGCCGAAAAAGGCCACGCCGCCGGCACGCGCAAGGTCGCCATCGCGACCCATGCCCATGTGGCGAAGGATTCGCAGAGCGCGCGCGACGAATTCTACCCGCACTACAGCGCCTATTTCCGCGCGCACGTGCCGCGCGCCAACCTCGCCGGCGAGGTGCCGCGCGCGCTCTACGACCAGCGCGCCGCCGCGACCGGCCCGATCTTCGTCGGCAGCCCGCAGCAGATCGTCGACAAGATCATGTATGAGCGCGAGCTGTTCGGCCACGACCGCTTCCTCGCTCAGGTCGATATCGGCGGACTGCCCTACGCCAAGGTGGCGCGCTCGATCGAGCTGCTGGCGACGCATGTGCTGCCGGCGGTCCGCAGCGCCGCGCCGTCGCGCGGCATGCAAGCCGGTTGAGTGGTTCCCGCAAAAAGGACCCGCCCGGACGGGGACTGAACCGGGCGGGTCGATCGAATCGGCGCTGGGTGGACGGGGGGTGTGACGCCGATGTCGCGCGCGGCCGCTTGGAGGGCCGCGGTATCCATGAGTTGGTCCGGCGCGCGAAAAGGTTCAATGCAACGTGAGGCCGCTTGCCCGCCACCGCGCCGCAATGACAAAGTGCCGGAATGATGAGAATCGCCGCGTTTTTCCTGGCCTTCGCCGCAACACTTGGCGCCGCGCAGGCGCAGAATTTCGACCAGGTCCGCTTCGGCACCAATTGGGTGGCGGAGGCCGAGCACGGCGGCTTCTACCAGGCGCTCGCCGACGGCACCTACAAGAAATACGGGCTGGACGTCACCATCGTGCCGGGCGGCCCGAACGTGAACAACCGCGTCCTGCTCCTCGTGGGCAAGATCGACTTCTTCATGAGCGCAAATTCGCTGCAATCCTTCGACGCGGTGGCGCACAACATCCCGACCATCGTGGTGGCGGCGAGCTTCCAGAAGGAGCCGCAGGTGCTGATCGCCCATCCGGGCATGGCCGACAAGCTGGCGGACCTCAAGAAGCTCACGCTGTTCGTCTCGAAGGAGGGCATGGCGAGCTATTTCCAGTGGCTGAAGGCCGACTACGGTTTCGACGAAGCGAAAGTGAAGCCCTACACCTTCAACCCGCAGCCGTTCCTGGCCGACAAGCATTCCGCCATGCAGGGCTACGTCACCTCCGAGCCCTTCGCCATCGAGCAACAGGCGCACATCAAGCCCAAGGTGTTCCTGCTCGCCGACTACGGCTTCAACAGCTATTCGACGCTGATCGAGACGCGCCGCGATCTGGTGGAGAGCAAGCCCGATCTGGTGCAGCGCTTCGTCGATGCCTCCGATATCGGCTGGTATCACTATCTCTACGGCGACAGCAGCCTGGGCAATGCGCTGATCAAGCAGCAGAACCCGGAGATGACCGACGCGCTCTTGGCCTATTCCATCGCCAAGATGAAGCAATACGGCATCGTCGATTCCGGCGACGCGCTCAAGCTCGGCATCGGCGCTATGACCGACGCGCGCATGAAGAGCTTCTACGACAAGATGGTGCGCGCCGGCGTGGTCAAAGCCGGGCTCGACTACAAGCGCGCCTATACGCTGCGCTTCGTCGAACAAGGGCGTTGGCGTCAATCTCAGGCCGAAGCACTGAGCAGGCCGGGCGTGTCCCCTCACTTGTCATTCCGGGGCGCGGCCGTTAGGCCGCGAGCCCGAAATCCAGGGGCGACGGTCCGGCGCGTGCGGCTTACGGATTCCGGGCCCGCTCGCCATAGCGCGTCGAAGACGCGCGTAAACGCGCTTTTGGCTCGCGTCCCGGAATGACGCATAATTGCCGCGTGGAACCGTCATCCGCCCAATCGCCCATCGTCTCCCTGCGCGGCGTCGGCAAGACGTTCGAGCGCGGCACCACCGCGCTTCGCAACTTCGATCTGACGGTGCGCGCCGGCGAATTCGTTTCGCTGCTCGGGCCGTCCGGCTGCGGCAAATCGACCGCGCTGCGCATCGTCGCGGGCCTGAGCGCGCCGTCCGCGGGCGCGGTCGAGTGGCCGGAAAGCGGCGAGGGGGCGCGCATCGGCTTCGTGTTCCAGGAGCCGACGCTGATGCCCTGGGCCGATGTCGCCGGCAATGTGCGGCTGCCGCTCACGCTCGCCCATGTTGAGGAGGATAAGGCGCAGCACTCGGTGACGCAGGCGCTGGCGCGCGTCGGCCTGGCCGATTTCGCCGCCGCCTACCCGCGCGAATTGTCCGGCGGCATGAAGATGCGCGCTTCGCTGGCGCGCGCTCTGGTGACCGAGCCGCGATTGCTGCTGATGGACGAGCCGTTCGCGGCGCTCGACGAGATCACCCGCTTCAAGCTCAACAACGACCTGCTGACGCTGTGGCAGGAGCTCGCCCGCACCGTGATCTTCGTCACCCATTCGGTGTTCGAGTCGGTCTATCTCTCGCAACGCATTATCGTCATGACGCCGCGTCCGGGCCGGGTGTTCGCGGAAGTTTGCATCCCCGCGCCTTACCCGCGCGATGAGGCCTTCCGCACCTCGGCGGAATATGCCGGCTATTGCCGGCAGGTCGCGGATGCGCTCCGCAAGGCCATGGCGGAGGGCGCAACATGAGCGAGCGCGCCTCAATCGGCCTCATGCTGAGGAGCCGCGCGCAACGCAGCGTCACCGCAAGTCGGCCTTGGTCGACTTGCGCACTTATATCCGATCTCGGGTGAACCCGAGATGTGCATGGGGCCGCCCGCATCCTTCGAGACGGGCGCTTCGCGCCCTCCTCAGGATGAGGGCGGTGAGAGGTATGGCATGAACGAACGCATCCTCCGCATCTTGCTGCCGATTTTCGTGCTCGCGCTCGTCATTGCGCTGTGGCAGGCGGCGGTCGACGCCTTCGCCATCCCGCCTTACGTGCTGCCGGCGCCAGGCCTGGTATTCGCCACGCTTTACGCCGACGGCGCGCTGCTGATGAAATCGCTGTGGGTCACGCTCAGCATCACCTTCGAAGCCTTCCTGCTCGCCGCCGTCGGCGGCGTCGCGCTCGCCGTCGCCTTCAATCAATGGCGGGTGTTCGAACACGCGTTCTATCCTTACGCCGTCATTTTGCAGGTGACGCCGGTGATCGCCATCGCGCCGCTGCTGCTCATCTATTTGCCGCAGCCGCTCGCCGTGCTGGCCTGCGCCTGGATCGTCGCCTTCTTCCCGGTGCTGGCCAACACCACGCTCGGTCTCAACTCGGTCGACCACAATCTGCTGGCGCTGTTCGAGCTCTACAAGGCCTCGCGCTGGCAGGTGCTATGGAACCTGAAGTTGCCTTCGGCGCTGCCGCAGATGCTGGCCGGCTTGCGCATCGCCGGCGGGCTGTCGCTGATCGGCGCGGTGGTGGCGGAGATCGCCGCCGGCTCGGCCGGCGCCGGCTCGGGGCTTGCCTACCGCATCGCCGAATCCGGCTACCGGCTCAATATCCCGCGCATGTTCGCGGCGCTCCTGCTGCTGTCGCTCGCCGGCGTCGCCATCTTCTTCGCGCTGTCGGCGCTCTCCCATCTGGCCTTGCGGCGCTGGCACGAGAGCGAGCTCGCGCGCGAGCGCTAGGCGCATAGCACCCCACACGATTTGCTTACTCGCCAGCCGGGCGTGGCTTGGCTACCGTCAAGAAAGGGAGAGGCAGCATGAGCAACAAGATCGATCTCGCCGGGCGCAAGGCCGTGGTCACCGGCGCGGCGCAAGGCATCGGCCGCGCCATCGCCGAGCGCTTTCTCGCGTCCGGCGCGGCCGTCGCGCTCTGGGATCGCGATCTGGCGCTGGCGCAAAAGACCGCCGCGGCCTTGCGGGCCGGCGGCCACGTGCTGGCCGTCGCCGTCGACGTCACCGACTATGCTAGCGTCGAAAGCGCGCGCGAGACCACGCTCAAAGAGTTCGGCCGCATCGACATCCTGGTCAACAACGCCGGCATCTCCGGGCCGAACATGAAGACCGCCGACTACCCGCTGGAGGCCTGGCGCGCCGTCATGGCGGTCAATCTCGACGGGCCGTTCCACTGCTGCCGCGCCGTAGCGCCGGTGATGGTGGCGCAGGACTACGGCCGCATCGTCAACATCGCCTCCATCGCCGGCAAGGAGGGCAATCCGAACGCGCCGGCCTATTCCGCCTCCAAGGCGGCGGTCATTGCGCTCACCAAGACGCTCGGCAAGGAGCTCGCCGGCTACGACATCTCGGTCAACGCCATAACGCCGGCGGCGGCGCGCACCGCCATCTTCGACCAGATGACGCAGGAGCATATCGACTTCATGCTGTCGAAAATCCCGCGCGGCCGCTTCGTCACCGTCGAGGAGATCGCCGGCCTCGTCGCCTATTGCGCGTCGGCCGAATGCTCCGCGACCACCGGCGCCGTGTTCGACATTTCGGGCGGGCGGGCGACCTATTGAGCGACGCGCGTTCCCAGCGCCGGCAGCGGCTCACCGGCATCGCGCTGATGTGCGTGGCGGTGGCCATGTTCGCCTGCCTCGACACCACGGCGAAATATCTCAACACGCAGATGGACAGTCTTGAGATCGCCTGGGCGCGCTACACCAGCGCCTTCCTGCTCACTTTCCTGGTGTCGAACCCGTGGACGCAGCCTGGCCTGATGCGCACGCGCGCGCCCAAGCTGCAGATCGTGCGCGGCGTGCTGCTGGTCGGCTCCACCGCGCTCAACTTCATGGCGCTGCGCTGGCTGCAGCTCGACGAGGCGCTGTCGATCATCTTCACTTTCCCGTTCATCGTCGCCATGGTCTCCATCCCGTTGCTCGGCGAATGGATCGGCTGGCGGCGCTGGTCGGCAATTCTGTTCGGCTTCGCCGGCGTGCTGCTGATCACGCGGCCCGGTTTCGGCGGCATGCACCCGGCCGCGTTGTTTTCGCTGGCCGCCACCGTCTGCTACGGGTTCTATGCCGTGATCACGCGCATCGTCTCGCGCGTCGATTCCAGCCCCACCTCGCTGTTCTACAATAATTTCATCGGCGCCGTGGTGATGCTGCCGGTCATCCCCTTCGTGTGGCAGACGCCGGACAACTGGCTGATCGCCCTGATGCTGGTGGGAACGGGGTGTTGGGCAGCGCCGGCCATTTCTGCCTGATCGTTGGCCACAAAGCGGCGCCGGCCTCGGTGCTGGCGCCCTTCATCTATACGCAGCTGATCTGGGTGACGATCTTCGGATACTTGGTGTTCGACAGCCTGCCCACCTCGTGGACCATCGCCGGCGCGGCTATCGTCATCGGTTCCGGCCTCTATCTGCTCTACCGCGAGCGCCAGCTGGGCAAGGACACCACCAGCGAGGCCGCGGTCGAGGGCCCGCTGGAATAGCTGCCGCTCACGGCTTCAGGGCCCCGTTCTCCTTACTGTCATTCCGGGGCGCTCGCGCAAGCGAGTGAACCCGGAATCCATAACGCCTGTGCTGCGGAGTATGGATTCCGGGTCCGGCGCTGGCGCGCCGTCCCGGAATGACGGCCGTGATAATGCGAGAGTTGCGGGCCCTCTTGCATCGGCGCTAAGTTCCCGCCCGACAACGATAAGACCGCCTTCCGAGGAACTCCCAATGGCCACAGCGAAAGACCGGGCATCGCCCGGCGCCGGCTTGAACGACGATATCGGCGAGGAAAAGCGCCTGGCGATGTACCGCACCCAGGTGGTGATCCGCGAGGCGGAACAGCGGGCCTACGACCTGTTCCTGCAGAACCTGGTCAAGGGCACCAGCCACCTCTCGCTCGGCCAGGAGGCGGTGGCGGCGGGCTTCGGCGGCGCCATGAGACAAGGCGACTTGTCGTTTTGCACCTATCGCGGCCACGCCCACACGCTGGCGCGCGGCGTCAGCGTGGAAAAGGTGCTGGGCGAATTGATGCAGCGCGACAACGGGCTGATGCGCGGCAAGGGCGGCTCGATGCATCTGACCTCGGTCGAGCACGGCGTCATGGGCTCCTACGCCATCATCGGCGCGCACCTTCCCATTGCCTGTGGCGCCGCCTGGCGCGCGCAGTACAAGGGCGCCAAGGACGTCTCGGTCTGCTTCTTCGGCGACGGCACCACCAATATCGGCGCCTTCCATGAGGCGCTCAATTTCGCCGCGGTGTGGAAGCTGCCGGTGGTGTTCGTGTGCGAGAACAATCTCTACATGGAATACACGCCGATCGCCGACGTCACCGCGGTGCCGCAACCGGCCGCCGACCGCGCCTCCGCTTACGGGCTCGAGCGCATCCTGATCGACGGCAACGATGCCGACGTCGTGTATCGCACGGCGCAAACCGCCTATGCCAAGGCGCGCGCGGGCGAGGGCCCGTCGCTGATCGAATGCCTCACCTACCGCTACAGCGGCCATTCGCGCGCCGATCCCGGCAAGTACCGGCCGGAGGGCGAGCTCGAGCGCTGGAAGCAGCGCGATCCGATCAAGATCTATAAAGAACGGCTGTTGCAGTTCGGCGTTTCGGAAAAAACCATCGCCGGCATCGACGCCGAGGTGCGTAAAATTGTCGACGACGCGACCGAAGCCTGCAAGGCAGCTCCAGTGCCGCCGGTCGATATCCTCACCACCGACGTCTACGCCGATGGAGGCTGGGCATGGCGGAACTGACATATCGCGACGCCGTCATCCGCGGCATCGCGCAGGAGATGGAGCGCGACGAGGACGTCGTGTTCCTGGGCGAGGACGTGGCCAAGCCGGGCGGCGTGTTCAAGGCGACCGTCGGCCTGTTCGAGCAGTTCGGCCCTTTGCGCGTGCGCGACACGCCGATCTCCGAGCAGGCGATCCTGGGCGCCGCCATGGGCGCGGCCATGACCGGCTTGAAGCCGATCGCCGAGATCATGTTCTCCGATTTCTTCGCGGTCTGCTTCGACTACATCGCCAACGAGTTCCCCAAGAGCCGTTACATGTCGAACGGCCAGGTCAAGTGCCCGCTGGTGGTGCGCACCGGCAACGGCGCCGGCTCCCGTTTCGGCGCGCAGCATTCGCAGAGCGTCGAGAACTGGTGCATGATGATCCCCGGCCTGAAGGTGGTGGCGCCCTCGACGCCGGCCGACGTCATCGGCCTGTTGGCGGCGTCGGTGCGCGATCCCGATCCGGTGATCTTCTTCGAGCACAAGTCGCTCTACGCCACCAAGGGCGAGGTGCCGGACGGCGAGATCGTCGACAAGCTCGGCACCGCCAAGATCGTGCGGCCGGGCAAGGACGCCACGATCCTGGCGCTGGCGCTGATGGTGCCGCGCGCGCTTGCAGCGGCCGAGAAGCTCAAAGCGGAACACGGTATCGACGCCGAGGTCATCGACGTGCGCTCGCTGGTGCCGCTGGACACCCAGACTATCCTCGGTTCGCTGGCCAAAACGCACCGGTTATTCACGGTAGAAGAGAATCCTCGGCTCTGTGGATGGGGCGCGGAGATCGTCTCGATCGCCGTAGATGAGGGCTTCTACGACCATGACGGACCGCCAGTACGAATAACAACTCCGCATATTCCGCTGCCGGCCGCCGACAACCTGGAAGACATCGTGCTGCCGACGCCGGCGCGCATCGCCGAAACGGTAAGGCGGTCGCTGAATAGTTGAGTTTCATTCTGGTCATTCCGGGGCGCGCCGAAGGCGCGAACCCGGAATCCAGAAACGGACACTGTGCTTGCATCTGGATTCCGGGCTCGGCGCTGCGCGTCGCCCCGGAATGACGAGCAAAAAGAGGTAATGCCATGTACGACAATCTTCTCGCCAACGTCCCGACCGACCTGTGGATCGGCGGCAAGTGGCGCAAATCGTCCGACAACGGCCGCTTCGACGTGATCGATCCGGCGACCGAGCGCACCATCGCGTCGGTGGCGAGCGCCACGGTCGACGACGCCAAGGCCGCGCTCGATGCAGCGCAAGAGGCCTTCGCAGGCTGGGCCGGCCGCAAGCCGCGCGAGCGCGGCGAGATCCTGCGCAAGTGCTACGAGCTGATCATGCGCGACGCCGAGCGCTTCGCGAAATTGATCACCCTGGAAAACGGCAAGGCGCTGCCCAACTCGCGCGGCGAGGTGGCCTACGCCGCCGAGTTCTTCCGCTGGTATGCGGAGGAAGCCGTGCGCAACAGGGGCGACGTGTCGATGGCGCCCGCTTCCGGTGCCCGCATCTTCGTGCAGCACAAGCCGGCCGGCATCGCCGTCTTGGTGACGCCGTGGAATTTCCCCGCCGCCATGGCGACGCGCAAGATCGGCCCGGCGCTCGCGGCCGGCTGCCCGGTGGTGCTGAAGCCCGCCTCCGACACCCCGCTCACCATGCTGGCGCTGATGCCGGCGCTGGAGGAGGCCGGCGTTCCCGCCGGCGTGGTCAACGTCATCCCCTCGCGCGCGTCCGGCAAGGTGGTCAGCCATATGCTGCACGACCCGCGCGTGCGCGTGGTCTCCTTCACCGGCTCGACCGAAGTCGGCCGCAAGCTGCTGCACGAGGCCGCCGACAACATCGTCAAGCCGGCGATGGAGCTGGGCGGCAACGCGCCCTTCATCGTGTTCGACGACGCCGACATTGATGCTGCCATCGACGGCGCCATGGTCGCCAAGATGCGCAACATGGGCGAGGCCTGCACCGCCGCCAACCGCTTCTACGTGCACGAGAAGGTGCACGACGAATTTGCCAAGAAGCTGACCGCCAAGATGAGCGGCCTCAAGATGGGCAACGGCCTCGACGACGGCGTCAACCTCGGCCCGCTGGTCAACAAGGACGGCCGCGACAAGGTGATCGAGCTGGTCGACGACGCGGTCAAGAAGGGCGCCAAGATCATGACCGGAGGTCAGGTTCCGGACGGGCCGGGCTTCTTCTATCCGGCCACCGTGCTCACCAACGTGTCGGACGATTCGAAAATGCTGAACGAGGAGATCTTCGGGCCGGTCGCCTCGGTGCAGACCTTCAAGAGCGAGGACGAGGTGATCAAGCGCGCCAACGACACCGAATACGGCCTGGTCGCCTATCTCTACACCAAGGACCTGACGCGGGGCTTGCGCGTCTCCGAGAAGCTCGACTTCGGCATGGTGGGCTTGAACCGCGGCCTGGTGTCGGACCCGGCGGCGCCATTCGGCGGCACCAAGCAGTCGGGCCTCGGCCGCGAAGGCGCGCAGGAGGGCATGAAGGAATTTCTCGAGACGCAATACGTGTCGGTGAGTTGGTGAGATTCTCTTCTGTCGTCCCGGCCGAGCGTAGCGAGGGCCGGGACCCATACGCCGCAGTCTATCGAGAGTGCACGGCGTATGGGTCCCCGCATTCGCGGGGACGACGGTAGAAAAGAGGCTGGTGAATGGACGTGCTGATGCCGCAGCTCGGCGAGACCGTCGCCGAAGGCAAGATCGTGAAATGGTTCAAATCGGCCGGCGACGCCGTCGCGCCGGGCGACAACCTGTTCGAGATCGAGACCGACAAGACCTCGATGGAGGTGCCTGCCACGTTCGGCGGCACGCTGAGCGAGATCCGTTTCCAGGTCGGCGAGACCGCCAAGGTCGGCGCCGTGGTGGCGGTGATTGCCGGGGCGGGCGGTGCTTCCGCCAGCCCGACGCCTGCGGTTGCGCCAGCGCGTGTGGCACCGAAGGCAGCGGCCGCGCCCGCGCCGTCAGTGCAGCAGAGCTGGAAGCCGGCCGCGCCCATGGACCCCTTCCACGAAGTCCGCACGCCCGAACGCAATTTCGGGCCGGCCCGGCTACCGGGCGGCGCATTCACGACGCCGCTGGCACGCAGGCTGGCGGGCGAGCGCGGCATCGATCTTTCGCGCATCTCCGGATCCGGTCCACACGGGCGCATCGTCGCCGCCGACGTCGACAAGGCCGCTCCCGCCGGGCCGGCGCGCGTCACCGGCGCCAGCGCCGCCCAGGTCAAGGCGCTCTACCAGGGCGTCGCCTATGAGGAAGTGCCGCTCGACGCCATGCGCCGCACCATCGCCACGCGCCTGGTCGAAGCTAAGCAGACCATCCCGCATTTCTATCTCACCGCCGACATCGAGATCGGCCGCCTGATCGCGCTGCGCGAGGAAGCCAACGCCGCCGCGCCCGAGACCGACGGCCAGCCGGCGTTCAAGCTTTCTCTCAACGACTTCATCATCAAGGCCTGGGCCGTAGCGCTCCTGCGCGTGCCGGCCGCCAATGCCGTCTTCGCCGAAGATCGCATCCTGCGCTTCACGCACGCCGACATCGGCGTGGCGGTGGCGCTTGACGGCGGGCTGATCACGCCCATCGTGCGCAACGCCGACACCAAATCCCTCACCGTCCTCTCGGCCGAAATACGCGATCTCGCCGCCCGCGCCCGCGCGAAAAAGCTCAAGCCCGCCGAATACCAGGGCGGCGCCTCCGCCATCTCCAATCTCGGCATGTACGGCGTGCGCGAATTCGCGGCCATCATCAATCCGCCGCAGGCAACGCTGCTGGCGGTCGGCGCCGCTCGCCGCGCGCCCGTCGAAGCCGAAGACGGTTCGGTCAAATTCGTCAGCCAGATGACCGTCACGCTCTCCTGCGACCACCGCGTGGTCGACGGCGCGCTCGGTGCGCAAGTGCTGGCAGCGTTCAAAGCGCTGGTCGAAAAGCCGGTCACTTTTCTCGTATAAAACGGAGTAACAAAAATGGCTGGCGAAAAGCCGGACGTATTGCTGGTCGGTAACAAGAAGCCGGTGATGATGAGTGGGCTCGAAGGCAAGGTGAGCCTGCACTGCCTGATCGACGCCAAGGACAAGGACGCCTTCCTCAAATCGGTCGCCGACAAGGTGCGCGCCATCGCGGTGACCTACACCAATGAGCGCATCGGCCCGGAATTCATGCAGCGCTTCCCCAAGCTCGAGCAAATCTCGAGCTTCGGCGTCGGCTACGACCATATCGACGCCAAATGGGCGGGCGAGCACGGCATCATCGTCACCCACACGCCCGAGGTGCTGAACGAGGAAGTGGCCGACACCGCGCTCGGCCTCTTGCTCTGCACCGTGCGCGAGTTCCCGCAGGCCGACCGCTATCTGCGCGCCGGCAAATGGCGCGAGGCGCAATATCCGCTCACCAAGGCCACCTTGCGCAACCGCACCGTCGGCATGGTCGGCATGGGCCGCATCGGCAAGGCGATCGCGAAGCGGCTGGAGGCCTTCGGCGTGCCGGTGGTTTACCATTCGCGCAACCCGCAAGAAGGCGTCGGCTACAAGTATTACCCCAAGCTCCTCGACATGGCGCGCGACGTCGACACGCTGATGGTGATCGTGCCCGGCGGCGCCGCCACCCAGAACCTGATCGATGCCGAAGTGCTCAAAGCGCTCGGCCCCAACGGCGTGCTGATCAACATGGCGCGCGGCTCGGTGGTGGACGAGTCGGCGCTGATCGCGGCCTTGCAGAACCGCACCATCTATTCCGCCGGCCTCGACGTCTTCGCCAAGGAGCCGCACGTGCCGCAGGAGCTGCTCGCCATGGACCATGTCTGCCTGTTCCCGCATCTCGGCTCCTCGACCGAGGTGACGCGGGCGGCCATGGACCAATTGGTGGTCGACAACATCCTGGCCTGGACGGCCGGCAAGCCGCCGCTCACGCCGGTGCCGGAGACGCCTTACCCGCCCAAGCGTCCGTCATCCAGTTGAGGTCAGGCGGTGATACCATCTCCGTCATTCCGGGACGCGAGCGAAGCTCGCGGGCCCGGAATCCATACTCCGCAGCGCAGGGATTATGGATTCCGGGCTCGCGGCCGGAGTTTACCATCGGGCCGCGCTTCGCGCGGACCCGTTGGGCCGCGCCCCGAAATGACAGTCGAGAGGTTTGGCTCATGATGCGCTTGCTTGCCGCTTTCGTCGCCATCGGCTTCGCGTTTAGCGCCCAGGCCCAAGCGCCGCCGCTCGGCGATTCCGCCAAGGCCATGATCGGCACCTGGGAATTCTCCAACGCCGCGCGCGACAAGAGCTGCACCGTCACCTTCAAGAGCGAGCGCGCCGGCCCTGGCCTCGCGCTCGTCTTCGATCCCAAATGCGCCGCGCTGTTTCCGCTGCTGCGCGACGTGGTGGGCTGGAAATACCCGCAGGACGACCTGCTCTACCTGCTCAACGCGCAAGGCACCGCGCTGGTCGAATTCAGCGAGGCCGAGGACGGCAAATATGAGGCGCCGACCCCTGGGCTCGGCGTGCTGTTCCTGCAGGCGCCGGGCGCGGCCGCCGGCCCCGCGCCGCTCAAGCCCGAGCAGGTTGCCGGCGCCTGGGCGCTCAAGCGCGGCGAGGGCAAGCCGCTCTGCCTGTTCGCGCTCACATCCGCGCCCGCGCATGACGGCTTCACGCTGACCGTGCAGCCGGGCTGCGACGCCGCGATCGCCAAGCTCGGCCTGGCGCAATGGCGGCTGGAGGCCGGCCAACTCGAATTGCTGCCGGCGCGCGGCGAGCCCTGGCGCTTCGAGGAGATCGACGACGTCACCTGGCGCCGGCTGCCGGACCGGCCGGATCAGCTGACGCTGGTGCGCCAGTAGAAACGCCGCGTTTTCGCTATTCGAACTCGCCGCCGGTTATCCGCGCCGTTGCGCGAACATCGGAAGGGGTGGCGCCGTAGCGCCGGCGGAAAGCGTGATTGAAATAGGACAGATCGCCGAACCCCGCTTCGTAGGCGATGGCGCTGATTGCGTGCGCGCCAAACCGCGGATCGCTGAGCATCCGGTGCGCGCCGGCGAGGCGCTGTTCAAGCACGAATTCCGTATAGTTGCTGTCCTCGTTATCGAATAATTTTCGCAAATAGTTCGGCGAAATGCCTTGCCGCTTGGCGACGGTGCCGAGCGAGAGGTCATGCCGGCCGATATTCTCGACGATGTCGGCCTTGGCCGCACGCAGCCGCGCGACCCGCAAGCCCCGGCCTTTGGCGATTTCGGCCGCCTCGCGCGTCGCGCCAAGGGTGAGCGCCACGAGGTCGTACACATGTGACGCCGCCAATTTCCAAATATCCGGTCCGCCAAGCGTGTCGGCATTTTGTAAGAAACTGACATAGGTCAAGAGTAGCGAAGTGGGCGTCACAACGTCGGAGATTGTTCGAACGAGAACCGAGTCCAAATCGGCGATCATGTGCCGGATTGCATCGAGCGGGATGCGGATGCCGAGACAGTGCGACCCGGCTTGTACTTCGCACTCACCGACGCTCGCGCTTCGCGTCACGGCAAATTCGCCGGCGCCGACCACGGCCTCGCGCCCAAACTGCCGCACAACGCGTTGTCCGGCCAATGTCACATTCAGGACCAAATCGTCGCTGTCGATTTGTTTGGCGGTCCGTTGTGTGTGAACGCCGGAGACTTCCATCGTCGCCAACCCTAGCCCGGGAAGTGAACGTACCACGCCGCGCCAATAGAACGGCGTGCCGGGGCACGGCTCGATCTCATGTTTGACGATGACGCGGCCATACACTTCGCGGACGTACGCGATGCGGTCCCGCTCGGGCAGGTCGTCGGTCGAAAACCGCAGCGGCGCAAATTTGAGTTCGGCCGATGTCATCAATGTCCCCACTTAGATGAGGCGGTCTCGGGCATGGGTCGCGCGATGCAACCTACCGGTTCATCAAATTGTGCCAAGGCCGAATTTGCGCGGTTAACGCGCGCGGCGCCTATTCCGGGCGGGCAACAACCGACTGAAATCGCTGAATTAGTACAGTTCAGCCCAAGTCGATGGCGCGCCTAGACCAAGCACGTCAGCTTTGAACCGGCTAGCGTTTCTCCTGTGACATTGGGGGTCAATGATGCGCAAGTCGTTTTCGGCCGCGGTCGGAGTATTGGCGTCATTGATATCCGCGCAGTCGATGGCGGGCGAACATGCGGTTCGGACCCCGGGCGCGGTACAGCCCCATTCATGGACAGGGTTTTACGTTGGCGGCAACGGTGGCAGTGCGTGGGGATCGCCGGGCGGAACGATCACTGCACTTTCCGCTGGCTTAGTCGGACTACCGCAGGCGGCTTTGCCGCCGGACTATGGCATCAAAACATCGGGTGGGTTTGGCGGCGCCCAGGCCGGTTATAATTATCAGATGGCTGATATCGTCATTGGTATCGAGGCTGACTTCCAAGACGGTAACGTCAGAGGATCGGCAAATAGCGCGTTCCCCGGAGTTTTTCCATTCGCCGCCAGCGTAAATTCTGCCAGCAGCGAAATGACCTGGTTCGGAACGTGCGAGGTCGACTTGGCCTGGCGTTCGGTGCTGCACTGATTTATGGCACCGGCGGCTTTGCGGCGGCTCGCATTGAAGATACGGTGATCAATAACTTCAATACGCCCGTTAATTTGTACGGTAATTTCTCGACGAGTAAATCCGGTTGGGCGGCTGGGGGCGGCTTCGAATATGCATTCGCCGAGCACTGGAGCCTGAAAGCGGAATATCTCTATTTGGACCTCGGTTCGGACAGTGTGACTGCCACCGATCCGGTTAAATTTCCGGGGGGCTTCGTTACGTATTCCTTTGACCACCGCTACAACGTGGTACGTGGCGGTTTGAATTACCGCTTCTGAGGCGTTCCAGCCGAGCTCAGCCGCGCCGCCGCGCGCACATCCGAAGGCGTCGCGCCAAAGTGCCGGCGGAACGCGTGATTAAAATACGATAAATCGCCAAACCCCAATTCGTACGCGATCGCGCTAATCGCGCGCGCCGCAAAGCGCGGATCTCTGAGCATGCGATGGGCGCGCGCTAGGCGCTGACGCAGCACGAATTCGGTGAAATTCGTATCTTCGCTGTCAAATAGCTTGCGCAGGTAATTGGGGGAGATGCCCTGGCGCTTTGCGACGGTGTCTAGCGAAAGATCGCGCCGGCCGATATTTTCGACAATGTCGGCTTTGACTGCGTGCAGGCGCGCGGCCCGCAAGCCTCGGCCATTGGCGACTTCAGCGGCTTCGCGCGTAGCGCCGAGCGCGAGCGCGGCCAAGTCGTGCATATGGTTTGCAACGGCGCGGCGGAATTCCGGCGTCGCAAGGGGCGGCGCATCATTCAATACGTCCGCATATCCCTTCAGCAATTGCAGTGCAGGACTGTCCCCGATAACCGGCACGGATAGGCTTTTGCCGAGATTGGCTAGATTTGATGCAAGCAAATCGCGGCTGAGCCGCAGATTGATAACTTGCGTGCGCGTATGGCCGGTGAATACCGCCGGCTCACCGTTGGCAGTCAGCGCGACATCTCCTTCGCGGACTTCTGACGTATGACCACTCCGTTCGATTGAGCCGAAGCCTCTGCGCATGATCACGAGCACAAGATCGTCATTATCGAGCAATCCAGAACTATGACGATTGCGCATGGGTGACAATTGGCCGGTCGCTATGGCGAGATCGGGAATTGCGCGCAGTACCATGTCGGCTTCGAACGGGGTATTGTCCACCATATCCATTTCGATCCGCAAAATGGCGCGGCCGAAGATTTCGCGGAATTCTTCAATGCCATCGCGGCCCGGAAATGCGGGCGTTGATATGCGAAGCGTCTTGAGTTCGCCTTCGCTTGGCATCCCGTGCCGCCATCCGAGCGAGTGGGTATGTAAAACCGCAAGCCGTTGGCAATCTACCGGGTTGCGACTCGCCGACGCAACGGTTTTACAGCGATTTCGGCGCTAACGCGCGTGCCGAGCACCGCGAAATCGTGTCCAAGAGTGGAGTTAATCACTTTCACACCTTGATTTGTTGCCTAAAATCGAGCGTTTACGCCCCCGACAATTATCAGCGAATTTCACTAAGTCAGCATCGATTAGCCCAAGGCGATGGTGCGCTCAGCCCAAGTGCATTCGATTGGAAGCAGTTAGCATTATCCGTAGGTTTTCAGGGGGACAGTTATGCGCAAGGGAATTTTCGCCGTAGTTTGGCTATCGGCATGGTTACTCTCTGCGCAGGCGATGGCGAATGATTGGACGGGCCTTTATCTGGGCCTTGGTCTCGGTGAGAGATCGACGATCGTGGACTCTTCAGTAGCAAGTGCCGTCGAAACGTTTCAGCCTGCCGCCGGATTTCCTCCGCTCGATTTGTTTACCGTTGCTCCGTGCCCGTGCGCCAACGGGCAGTCCTTAGACAAGAACTCTTTTCGTGTCGCTCCTTACCTCGGCTTCAATTGGCAATTCGCGCCGCAGTGGGTCACCGGCATAGAAGGGGATTGGGGCTGGGCTACCGGCAAGCGAACCGTGAGCGGGATGATCTATCCGGCGCCGGTGTTTCAGAACATCGGGACGTACTCGGTCAAGTCAACTTGGGATGCCAGCATACGCGCACGCTTAGGCTATCTGCCGACCCCGAGCGTCCTTGTCTATGCGACCGGCGGCGCCGCGTGGCTGCACATCGAGCAGACCTCCGATTGCCCCTCCAACACAGTGGCAAGTAACTGCCAGACGGTTGTTCCGACCGGAACTTTTGGTCCGCCGTCCATCACCGACTCAACTACCCGATTGGGCTGGACAATCGGCGGCGGCCTGGAAGCGATGCTTTGGTCCCACTGGATCGTCCGCGCCGAATACCGTTACACGGATTTTGGAACGTGGTCACCGACCGATGTACGGACTTGCGCTCCGCCGTCGGCTGGAGCTTGCTTTGCCACGGGCGCCGCCGCCATCACCGTCACCGATGATGTGCGCGTCCGAACTCACGCAGCGATGATTGGGCTAGCCTACAAATTCGGCGGACCGTAACGATCACAGTTCAGCGCGTGCCCAACAAGGTCCGTTGAGTTCTTAGGATAGCCCCCATCTTCGGAAGGCGTCCTATATCCTAAATCAACCGCAGCCCCTTAAAACTCGCGTGCCCCTCCTTGCCCACGATGATGTGGTCGTGCACCGAAATGCCGAGCGGGCGCGCCACGTCGATGATCGCCTGCGTCATCTGGATGTCCGCGCGCGACGGGGTAGGGTCACCCGATGGATGGTTGTGCACCAGGATCAGCGCGGTGGCCGACAATTCGAGCGCACGCTTGACCACCTCGCGCGGATAGACCGGCGTGTGGTCGACCGTGCCGGTCTGCTGCAATTCGTCGGCGATCAGCTGGTTGCGCTTGTCGAGGAACAGCACGCGGAACTGCTCCTTGTCGGCGAAGGCCTGCGCGGTGCGGCAATAGTCGAGCACACTCGACCACGACGACAGCACCGGGCGCTTCTGCACATGGCAGCGCGCCAGGCGGCTGGCCGCCGCGTGCACGATCTTCAGCTCGGTGATGGCGGCCTCGCCCAGGCCCTTGAGCTCGCGCAGCCGCGACGACGGCGCCGCCACCACTTCGGCGAAGGAGCCGAATTTGGCGATCAACTCCTTGGCCAGCGGCTTGACGTCGCGCTGCGGGATGGCGCGGAACAGCACCAGCTCGAGCAATTCGTAGTCGCTCACCGCCTCGTTGCCGGCCTCGCGGAAGCGGGCGCGCAGCCGCTCGCGGTGGCCGTGATAATGCGGCGAGGCCTCGGAAAGGCCGGTCTTCCTTACGCCCTTGCCGCCTCTTGCCGCCATGACCAACGCCCTACCTCCGCTGATTGTAGTTCAGTCGGAAGCAATCGACGAGGGCATCCATCTTTGTCATTCCGGGACGGCGCCATAAGCGCGTTTACGCGCGTCTTCGACGCGCTATGGCGCCGGACCCGGAATCCAGGGGCACCACGCAATGCGTGGCTCTGGATTCCGGGCTCGCGGCCTAAAGGCCGCGCCCCGGAATGACTGACGTGTGGCTCAGCGCTTATAGGGCGGCTTGTCGAGCCCGGCCGGCGAGAAGGTGAACACCTCGACCCCGTCCTCGGTGACGCCCACGGTGTGCTCGAATTGGGCCGACAGCGAGCGGTCGCGTGTGACCGCGGTCCAGCCGTCCGACAGCACCTTCACGTGCGGGCGGCCGATATTGATCATCGGCTCGACCGTGAAGAACATGCCGGGCTTGAGCACGATGCCTTCGCCCGGCCGCCCGACGTGCACGATATTGGGCTCGTCGTGGAACAGCCGGCCGAGCCCGTGGCCGCAGAAATCGCGCACCACGCTCATGTGCTGGCCTTCGACGAAGGTCTGGATCGCGTGGCCGATGTCGCCGGTGGTGGCGCCCGGCCGGATGACGCTGATGCCGCGCATCATGGCCTCGTGCGTCACCTCGATCAGCCGCTCGGCGCGGCGCGGGATCTCGCCGATCGGGTACATGCGGCTACTGTCGCCGTGCCAGCCGTCGAGGATCAGCGTCACGTCGATATTGACGATGTCGCCTTCCTTGAGCGGCTTGTCGCCCGGGATGCCGTGGCAGACCACGTGGTTGAGCGAGGTGCAGGTCGACTTCTTGTAGCCGCGGTACATCAGCGTCGCCGGCTTGGCGTTGTGATCCATCGCGTATTCGAACACCAGCCGGTCGATCTTGTCGGTCGGCACGCCGGGGCCGACCTCCTGGGTCAGCATGTCCAGGCAGCGCGCCACCAATTGGCCGGCCTGGCGCATGCCCTCGAAGGCTTCCGCGCCGTGCAGCTTGATCTGGCCGGTTTTGCGTAAGGGGGCGACGGTGGCGTCGACGTAGGTCATGGGGGCAATGTAAGGCCTGGGGCGGGCGGCGCAAGTTTCACCTGTCATTCCGGGGCGCGCCGAAGGCGCGAACCCGGAATCCAGAACCACCAAACCATCGATTAAATTGTAGGCGCAGGGGGTATGGGTTCCGGGTCCGGCCTTCGGCCGGCCCCGGAACGACGGTTAATGAAACGCGACCTTCCCGCCCAGCTCATCCTCGATATGCGCGCGGATGATGTCGTCGAAGCTCTTCTCCACCGTGAAGCCGAGCGCCAGCGCGCGTTTCGGCTCTAAGCGGCGCGGCCAGCCGGCGACGATGCGCGCCACCAGTTCGTCCGGCGCGCGGCGGATGCGCGCCGCCACTTTCTCGCCGGCGACGCGCTTGAGCGCCGCGATCTGCTCGCCCACGGTGCAGCAGACGCCCGGCATTGTGAGGTTGACGCGGTCGCCCAGCTGTTCGCGCGTGAGGCCTGCGGCGTGGATCAGGAAGCCGACCGCGGAGCGTGGGCTCGCGTGCCAATGCAGCACGCTGTCGTTAACCGGCAGCAGCGCCTCGTGTCCGGCGAGCGGCTCGCGGATGATGCCGGAGAAGAAGCCGGAGGCCGCCTTGTTCGGCTTGCCCGGCCGCACCACGATCGACGGCAGCCTTATGCCGACGCCCTCCAGCATGCCGCGCCGCGTATAGTCGGCCAGCAGCAATTCGCTCATCGCCTTCTGCGTGCCGTAGGAGGTGAGCGGCGTGAGATGGAAATCGTCGGGGATGGCGTCGGGGAAGGGGGCGCCGAACACCGCGATCGAGGAGGTGAACACGAATTTCGGCTTGTAGCCGCCGCCAGCAAGCCGCACCGCTTCCATCAGCGCGCGCGTGCCGTCGAGATTGACCCGGTAGCCTTTCTCGAAATCGGTCTCCGCCTCGCCCGACACCACGCCGGCGAGATGGAAAATCACGTCCGGCCGCTCGCGCACGGCCTTGGCCGCTTCGCCCGGCGCCGGCAGGTCGCTCACCACCGCGTCCACCTTGCCGGCAAAGCCCTGCGGCGGCTGCGGCTGAACCACGTCGATCAGCGTGAGCTTGTCGATTGCCTTGCCGTTCAGGCTGCCGTCCTTGGCCAGCCGCTCGGTGAGCTTGCGGCCGATCATGCCGGCCGCGCCGGTGATCAAGATATGCATCAGCTAACCCCTTTCGTCTCGTCCGCCGGCTCGAAACGGTCGATGCGGCGCAGGTCGGGGAACAATAGCATCCAGACGCCCGCCACCAGTAGCGACCCAACGCCGCCGATCACCACCGAGGCGACCGCCCCCAGCCAGGCCGCCACCGTGCCGGCCTCGAAATCGCCCAGCGTGTTGGACGAGCCGACGAACAAATAGTTGATCGCGCTCACCCGCCCACGCATGGCGTCGGGCGTCTCGATCTGCACCAGCGAGAAGCGGATGACGATGCTGACCGCGTCGGAGGCGCCGAGCGCGGCGAGCGCCGCGAGCGAGAGCGGGAACCAGGTCGACAGCCCGAACACCACGGTGGCGAGCCCGTAGATCGCCACCACCGCGAACATCTTAGCGCCGATATGGCGCTCGACCGGATGGCGCGACAGTACGATTGCGGTAACGAGCGCGCCCACCGCCGGCGCCGAGCGCAGCAGCCCGAGCCCGACCGGCCCGACCGCCAAGATGTCGCGCGCATAGACCGGTAATAGCGCGATCGAGCCGCCCAGCAACACCACGAACAAATCGAGCGTCACTACCCCCAACAGCCGCCGCCGCGTGCGGATGAAGTCGATGCCGGCAAGCACCGAGGAAAATGTCGGCGGCTCGCGCGCTGGCGCCGCGCTCCTTAATGCGGATCAGGCTGACGAACGTGACGGCGGCGGTAAACAACACCACGCAGACCGCGCCGACCATCACCGGGCTCACCACATAGATGAGGCCGCCGAGCGCCGGCCCGCAGATCACCGCCACCTGGTTGGCCGAGGTCCAGGCCGCCACCGCGCGCGAGATCAGCGGCGCCGGCACCAAAAGCGGCACCAGCGCGCTGCCGGTCGGCACTTCGAAGGAGCGCGCGCAGGCGAGCAGGAACACCGCGCCGAACAAGAAGTAGCGGTCGAGGCTGTGCGCGATGAGCGCCGCCGTGACCATCAGCGCTGCAGCTGCATGCACGCTCTGCGCCGCGCGGATGATGGCGCGGCGGTCGTAGCGGTCGGCGGCGTGCCCGATCAGCAGCGTCAGCACCACCGCCGGCACGAACTGGATCAGCCCGACCAGGCCGAGATCGAAGGCGCTGTTGGTGATCTGATAGATCTGCCAGCCGATGAGCAGCGCCATCATCTGGTAGGCCATGCTCGAGACGACGCGCGTCAGCCAGAACAGCACGAAGGGCCGCTGCCGCATCAGGCGGGACGGGGAGGCGGTGGGTGTCGGTGAACTGTTCATATCAACCGGTCATTCCGGGACGGCGCCGAAGGCGCCGGGCCCGGAATCCAGGGCGACGGGCACTGAGCCTGTGGCTCTGGATTTCGGGTTCGCTCGCTTCGCTTGCGCCCCGGAATGACGACTTTATTGCCCGGCACCATTCAACGAACTCAGGCTCACCTTCTGCGTCTCGTCGGCGGCGAAATTCTCCGGCGCCAGCCAGCGCTCGAACGCGCGTTTACGCGCCGGCCATTCGCCGTCGAGCATGGAGAACCAGGCGGTGTCGCGGTTGCGACCCTTGACGATCAGGTGCTGGCGGAAGATTCCCTCGAAAGTGAATCCGAAGCGCAAGGCCGCGCGCCGCGAGGGCGCGTTGAGCGCATCGCATTTCCATTCGTAGCGCCGGTAGCCGAGCGTCTCGAAGGCGTAGCGCGCGATCAGATATTGCGCCTCGGTGGCGAGCGGCGTGCGCTGCAAAAGCGGGGAATAGACGATATAGCCGATCTCGATCACGCGCATGGCCGGGCGGAATTCCATCAGCGACATGACGCCGACCGCGCGTCCGCCGCGGTCGACGACCGCGTAGCAGTAGCGCTTGGTGTCCTGCTCGCGCTCCTTCAGCCAGCCGGCAAAGCTTGCTTCGTCGGCATAGGGACCGTCAGGCAAATAGGCCCAAAGATCGTCGTGCCCGGCCATGGCACGCCAGAAATCCGCGCCATGGCGCGCGGCATCGAGCCGCTCCACCGCGCCGAAACGCCCGCTCAGCGTCACAGGCTGCGGCACGCCGGCGGGCGTGGGGTCTACCGCCGGGCCGACCGGCGGCGTGGGGGGCGCCTTCATACTTGAGACTTGCGGTCGTCGTGGAAGAATTTGTTGAGCTCGGCGTTCGATACCACGCCGGCGAAGCTGTCGAACGCGCCCTGCTCGGCGATGGCGCGCGCCGACGCGATGAAGGCGTGCATGGCCACCCGCGCCAGCGTGCCGCCCACGCTGATGCGGCGCACGCCCATGGCGGCGATGTCCGTAACGGTGAAACCGAGCGGCCCGCCCACCAGCAGGTTCACGGGTTTCGGCGCTACCGCCTGCACCACCGCCTCGATCTGCTCGCGTGTCCGGACGCCTGGCGCGTAGAGGCAGTCGGCGCCCGCTTCGGCATAGGCCTTCAGCCGCCGCAGCGTCTCGTCCATATCGGGCCGGCCGCGGATGAAACCCTCGCTGCGCCCGGTGAGCAGCACGCCTCTGTCGCCGATCGCCTGGCGCGCCGCGCGTACGCGCGCGACCGCCTTGTCGAACGGATAGAGCGGCTCGGCATCGTCGCCGGTGAAATCCTCGATCGACAGGCCGGCGACGCCGGTCGCCACGCACAGCTTCACATTGGCCGCCACGCCTTCCGGATCGTCGGCAAAGCCGTTCTCGAAATCGGCATTGACCGGCACGTCGGCGGCTTGCGCGATCTCGCGGTAATGCGCCAGCACCTGATCGCGCGTCATGCCGCCGTCGGGCAAGCCTTGCGCATGGGCAAAGCCCGATGAGGTGGTGGCCAGCGCCTTGAAACCGAGCCCCTGCAGATAGCGCGCGGTACCGACGTTCCAGGGGTTGGGAATGACGAAGCAGCCGCTTTCGTGCAGGCGGCGGAAAGTCTGGCGTTTTTCGGTGGGCGAGGGGCTGGCCATGGGCTTTTCCCGGCGGTGGAGGCGCGCGACCGTGCCACGACTGGGCGCGCCAGGACAATGCCAATCCCTGATCGCCGCCATCAGCGCCGTGCATGGCCCGCGGAATCCAGCGTAAACAACGCGCCGGGGCGATTATTCCGACACCGCTTTGTGATGGGAGCGCCCCTCAGCCGCCCTTGCGCGAACTAATTCTTCGGCTACAGCGGGCCCCGTGACTTAACCCCATAGGGGCCCGACATGTCTTTTTTGTCCACCCGAATTCTGGCCGTCGCCGCCGGCCTTGCTTTCGCGGTCGCCGCGGCCGCGCCGGCCGAGGCCAACAAGGCCAAGCACCACCATAAGAAGGCGGCCGCCACGCATCACAGCAAGACCTACCGCGCCAGGCAGGCGTCGCGCTGCCGCGGCGGCAACCTGTTCGCCTGCGGTCCGGTCTATCAGGGCAACGACTATCTCGGCGACGATCCCGATCCCTTCATCCGCCTGCAGCTGATGCGCGATCTCGGCGCCCACTACGGCGACGTCATGTGAGCCGGCGCCGGCGGCGATTTGATTTTCGGCGACCGATTGGGAGATCTGATATGTCCTGCCTGTCCGCTCGCATCCTGCTTCTCGCCGCCGGCCTCGCCGTCGCATTGGCGTCGGCGCCGGCCGACGCCAAGAAGGCCACCCACCGCCCGCACAAGCAGGCGGTCGCCACGCAGCGCGCCCAACCGGCGACGCCCCGCTGCCGTGGCGCCAACCTGTTTCCCTGCGGACCGGTCTATTTTAGCAACGAATATGTCGGCGACGATCCCGACCCCTTCATCCGCTCGCAGCTTCTGCGCGGTTACGGCCACGCCGCCTCCCTGTTCTGACCGGCGGCCGACGGCGAATTGATTTTCGGCGGCCGATCGGGTGAACTGCGCGCGCACAACAAGCGTGCGGTTGCCGGAGAACGCCATGCTGAAGACCATCGCCGCCTTCGATCGGATCGGAGAGGAAAACGCCTTCGCCGTGCTCGCCCGCGCCAACGCGCTTGCCGCGCAGGGGCGCGACATCATCAATCTCGGCATCGGCCAGCCCGATTTCCGCACGCCCGACTTCATCGTCGAGGCCGCGGTCAAGGCGCTGCGCGAAGGCGCGCACGGCTATACGCCGGCGGTCGGCATCCCGCCTTTGCGCGAGGCGGTGGCCGCCGACTTGCATGCGCGCTTCAAGGTCGCGGTCTCGCCCGACGAAGTGATGATCATGCCGGGCGGCAAGCCGACGATGTACATGTCGATCGTGATGTTCGGCGAGCCGGGCGCCGAAATCCTCTATCCCGATCCCGGCTTTCCGATCTACCGCTCGATGATCGAATATACCGGCGCCAAGCCGGTGCCGGTGCCGATCCGCGAGGCGAACGGCTTCGCCTTCTCGGCGGAAGAGACGCTCAAGCTGATCACGCCGAAGACGCGGCTGCTGATCTTGAATTCGCCGGCCAACCCGACCGGCGGCGTCACGCCTAAGAGCGAAGTGGACAAGCTGGTCGCTGGCCTCGCCAACTGGCCGGACGTGGCGATCATGTCGGACGAGATCTACGACCACATGCTCTATGACGGCGAGACCTCACGTCTGCCTGCTGTCGTATCCGGAAATCCGCGACCGGCTGATCCTGCTCAACGGCTGGTCGAAGACCTACGCCATGACCGGCTGGCGGCTCGGCTACGCCATCTGGCCGGGCAAGCTCTACGACTATGCGCGCAAGCTGGCGGTCAATCTCTATTCCTGCGTCAACGCCGCCACGCAATATGCAGGATTGGCGGCGCTGAAAGGTCCGCAGGACGAGGTCGCCAAGATGGTGGCCGAGTTCGACAAGCGCCGCAAAGTGGTGGTCGAAGGCCTGAACAAATTACCCGGCGTCAGTCTGCGCGACGCCGAAGGGCGCCTTCTACGCATTCCCCAACATCAAGCAGACCGGCTGGAAAGCCAAGGCATTGGCGACGTCGCTCTTGGAAGACGCCGGCGTCGCCATCATCGGCGGTCCCGACTTCGGCATCCTGGGCGAGGGCTATGTGCGGCTGTCTTACGCCAACTCGACCGAAAATATTTTGAAGGCGCTCGACCGCATGGGCGATTTCTTGGCGAGCAGGAAGGCGGCGTAGTTTTTTGCCGTGACGGTGCCGCGCGCTCTGCTACCCTCCCCCGGCGGGGAGAGGGTGACGCCGTGCGCGTTGCGCGCTCACGCCTTTTTCCCGCTTACTTCCCGTTCCATCGTCACCCGCACCGGCCCCCGCATATTGACGTCCCGCTGCGGGAACGGGATCTCGATGCCCTCGCGCTTGAGCACGTCCCACAGCGCCAGCAGCACCTTGCCGCGCACATTGGTCAGGCCATCCACCGGATCGCGGATCCAAAAGCGCAGGATGAAATCGAGCGAGGAGTTGCCGAAACCCTTGAGGTGACAGACCGGCGGCGGCGCCGGCAGCACGCGCTTGTCCGATTTCACCGCCTCCAGCGCCAGCGCGATCACCTTGTGCGGATCGGAGGCGTAGGCGACGCCGAATTCGACGTCGAGCCGCACCTCGTCGTTCGAGTAGGACCAGTTGATCACGCGCTGGGTGACGAAATCCTCGTTCGGGATCAGGTATTCGCGCCCGTCGCGGGTGACCACCGAGGTGTAGCGCGCGCCCATCGAGCCGACCCAGCCGAAACTGTCGCCGACCGTGATCACGTCGCCCGGCTTGATCGACTTGTCGGCCAGCAGGATGATGCCGCTCACAAGGTTGGACACGATCTTCTGCAGGCCGAAGCCGAGCCCCACGCCGATGGCGCCGGAGAAGAAGGCGAGCGAGGAGAAGTCGATGCCGACGGTCGACAGCACGATAAGGACCGCGAAGGTGATCAGCAGCAGCCGGATCAGCTTGCCGATCAGCACCTGGATCGACGGCGTGAGATCCGCGACACTGCGCATGCGCCGCTCGAGGAATTCGCCGGTCGCGTTCGCCGCCCACAGCGTCAGCAGCAGCAGCACCGTGGTCTTGATCACCAGCAGCGGCGTGACCCTTAACCCCCCGATGAAGATGCCGACCGAGTCGAGCGCGCCCATGGCCGGCTGCAGCAGGCCGAGAATGCTGAGCGCGGTGATGGTCCAGGCTGAGACCGCCACCAGCCGATAGACGAACTGGTTGCGGATCAGGCCGGCGACCAGCGCGATCACCACCCAGGCGGTGGCGAGGCTGCCGGCGACCCCGATCAGGTAGGACCGGCTCGGCCAGGTCATCGCGGCGAAACCCGCGCGCGCGCTCCACGCCAGCAGCACGAAAATGATGGTGCCGAGATTGGCCGTCACGTTGCGCATGAACAGGCGCAGCAGCGGCGGCCAGCCCATGCTGTGCGCGGTCAAGTCGATGCGCTGCCGCAGCAGCGTCGCCGCCACCGTGGCGATCGCCGCCATCGCCAGGATCACGCCGAGCTGGATCAGCACCCAGAGCGAGGCGATCTCGTGGCCGAGCGCCAGCAGCGCGTTGTCGACTGCGTCGATGACCTGATGGAAGCTGTCCATGCGTCCCCCGCCCGGTCCCCCGGTGGAAATGGCCCGCGAAGCGGATCAATATCAAATCGCGGGCGCGGGCGGCATGCGCGCGACCATTCAGCACGGGGTTATGCACATGTACGACCGGGGATTATCCGAGGAACAGCGCATGATGCGGCAAAGCTGCCGCGATTTCGTCGACGAGGTGGTGCTGCCCTTCATCCGCGCCAACTGGCAGCGCGAATGGTCGATGGTGCCGGAGGACCGCCTGCCGCTCGGCATCCTGCAAGAAGCCGACAAGATCGGCATCCGCACCCTCGGGGTGCCGGAGGAATTCGGCGGCGTCGAATTGGAGCCGGGCACCGAGGTCAAGACCTTCGCCATGATCGCCGAGGAGATCGCGCGCGGCGATTCGGGGCTGGCCGACAAGCTGGTGCAGAACTGGAAGGTCTCGGTGCTGCTGCGGCGGTTTGCGCCGCGCCATCTGCAGGAGAAATGGTTCAAGCGCCTGGTGGCCGAGCCGCAATTCCTGATGGCGCATTGCCTGACCGAGCCGCGCGGCGCCTCCGACCGCTGGCTGCCCTACAACGTGCCGGAAGCCTCCATGCACACCCGCGCGGTCAAGACTGACGGCGGCTGGCTGATCAACGGCCGCAAACAGTTCATCTCCAACGGCTACGACGCTTCGCTCTACGTGGTCTACGCCAACAGCAACCCCAAGGTCGGCATGCTGCAGGGCACGTCAAGCTTCCTGGTGCCGCGCGAGACCAAGGGCTTTTCGGTCGCGCGCTGCAACGAGACGCTCGGCTGCCGCTTCATGAACAACGGCGAGATGGCGTTCGAGGACATGTTCGTGCCCGACGATCATCTGCTGGTCGAGAACGACGCGCTCGGCTCCGCCGGCGTCTATTTCCGTCCCGGCAAGATCATCCAGGCGGCCAAGAACCTGGGCGTCGGCATGCGCGCCTTCGAGGCCACCGCCGACTACGTGCAGAATTACGTGCAAGGCGGCCGCATCCTGATCAAGCATCAGGCGGTGGCGCTGCGCCTTGCCGACATGGCGACCCGCATCGAAGCGGTGCGCGCGCTGCTCGAGCGCGCGGCGCAAGCCGTCGACGACAACGCGCCGGAAGCCGAGACGCTGTGCAACATGGCCAAGATGTTCGCCTCCGAGGAGATCATGAAGGTCGCCCAGCACGCGGTCGAGCTGCACGGCGGCAACGGCATCATGCTCGACTTCGGCATCGAGAAGGTTTTGCGCGACGCCGTCATCTTCATGCACATGGACGCCACGGTCGATATCTCCAAGTTCAAGATCGTCAAGAACATGTTCCCGCAGACGGCGGGCAAGTATGCCGGGCCGGAATGAGGCTTGGCGTGCCCCGGACGCGGTGCAGCACGTAGCGCAGCGGAGTGGTGCACCGCAGATCCGGGGCCCAGCTTAAGAAACCGGGGTCCCGGGTCTGCAGCGCACCACTTCGTGCTGCGCTGCGCCCGGGACACGAAGTGCTCTACCGCACCACAAACCTGAATCCCACCACCACGATCACCAACCCAATGAGTTGCGGCACGCTCGGCACCACGCCGAGTGCGAGATAACCGATCAGCAGGCCGAAGCCCGGCACCAGCGCCGGGAAAGTGGCGGCGCGGCCGGCGCCGATCAGGATCACCGCGCGCGCGAACAGATAAATCGGCAGCATGCCGGCCAGCAGGCCCTGCACCACCACCTGCACCAGGTTCTCGGTCAGGCTGATCTGCATCATGTTGTGGAAGCCGACGAAGATCGCGTAGAGCGGCGCGTAGACCACCACCGACAGCACGCCCACCATTGCGATCGCGCGCGTGCCCGACATGCGGTAATAACGCAACAGCGTGCCGAACATCGCCCAGAAGAAGCCGGCGGTGACGAACAGCGCGTCGCCGGTGACGCCTTCATGGCCGATGGTGACCAGCGATTCCCAGCCGAACACCATCAGGCCGGCGATAATGATGGCGCCGCCCACGATGCGCGGCAGCGTCGCCCGCTCATGCAGCATGACGGTGGCGAGGATCAGCCCGAACAGCGCGGCGCAGGCCGGCTGGATGGTGGTGCCGTGGCCGAGCGGCACCAGGATGAAGCCAGAATAGGCGGTGATCGCCTGCGGCGGCCCGGCCAGCACGCTCATCATGAGCCCGCGGCCCCAGCCGATGCCGCCGAGGTTGCCGAGCCCGTCGCGCAGCGCGACCGGCATCAGCAGCAGCCCCGACCAGAAGAAGCGGTGGAAGGCGAGGTCGGCCGGCGTGAAGCCGACCGTCACGCCGTGCTTGGCGGCGACGAAACCGGCCGCCCAGCCGAGCGCCGCGCCGGTGCCGCACAAAACGCCGATCAGGATGCCGGAAGAGCGCGCCGCCGCTTCTCGCCCGGTCCCGTCCACGGCTCCGCCCTCGGCCTTTGCGATAGTGACTTGAGGGCGCCTCTTACTCTAGGATCGCCCCCCAAGTCCAACAACGAACGCGCATAGCACGCATCACCGGGAAGAAACGCTCATGGCGAAGTCGCGCAAAGTCATCATCACTTGTGCCGTCACCGGCTCGATCCACACGCCTTCGATGTCGCCGCATCTGCCGGTGACCGCCCAGGAAATCGCCGACGCTGCAATCGGCGCCGCCGAAGCCGGCGCCGCGGTCGTCCACCTGCACGCGCGCAACCCGCAGGACGGCCGCCCCGACCAGTCGCCGGAGGCCTTCGCGCCGTTCCTGCAGGTGATCAAGCAGCGCTCCAACGTGGTGGTCAACATCACCACCGGCGGTGCCCCCACCATGGCGATCGAGGAGCGCGTCAGGCCGGCCGCCACCTTCAAGCCGGAAGTCGCTTCCCTCAACATGGGCACGATGAATTTTGGGCTCTACCCGATGATCCCGCGCTACAAGGGCAAGTTCAAATACGACTGGGAGGAGCCGTATCTGGAAAATTCGCGCAAGGGCATGTTCAAGAACACCTTCGCCGACATCGAATACATCCTCACCACCTGCGCCGAGAACAACACCCGCTTCGAGATCGAGTGCTACGACATCGGCCATCTCTACACGCTCAAGCATTTCCTCGACCGCGGCGTGGTCAAGCCGCCGCTGTTCGTGCAGTCGGTGTTCGGCATCCTCGGCGGCATCGGCGCGCACCCGGAAGACGTCATGCAGATGAAGCGCACCGCCGACCGCCTGCTCGGCGACAATTACCGCTGGTCCGTGCTGGGCGCCGGCGCCAACCAGATGCGGGTCGCCGCCATGGCGGCCTCCATGGGCGGCAATGTGCGCGTCGGCATGGAGGATTCGCTGTGGATCGGCGCCGGCAAGCTTGCCGAATCGAACGCCCAGCAGGTCACGCAGGTGCGCAAGATCCTGGAGGGCATGGGGCTGGAGATCGCCTCGCCCGACGAAGCGCGCGAGATCCTCTCGCTCAAGGGCGGCGATAAGGTGAATTTCTAGAGCTTGTCATTCCGGGGCCGGCCGAAGGCCGGAGCCCGGAATCCAGGAGCCAAGTCGCACGGCTGCTCGCGCTGGTCCGATCGGCTTTGCCGGGTCGCCCTGGATTCCGGGCTCGCGCACTTCGTGCGCGCCCCGGAATGACAGCGATTGTCGTGCACCAAGCTGATCAGCTAGAATTTTTGTTTTGCGATCACTTTTCTCGTCATTCCGGGACGTCCGCCGAAGCCCGCAGGGCGCAGGCGGACGGGCCCGGAATCCAGGGGCCACGGGGCATGGCCTACTATGTTTACATTCTAGCCAGCGGCCGCAATGGAACACTGTATCTCGGTGTGACCAACGATCTGGTCCGCCGCATTTACGAGCATAAAAACAAAGTGACGCGCGGATTTACCAGCCGCTATGGCGTCGATCGTCTGGTCTGGTTCGAGGTCTACGACGATCCGGAAACCGCCATCGCCCGCGAAAAAGAGATCAAGAAATGGCGGCGGGCATGGAAATTGCGTCTGATCGAGCAGTCGAATTCACAGTGGATCGACTTGTACGCGCAAATCAGTCAGTAGCTTAGTAACCCCTGGATTTCGGGCCCGCTCGCCATAGGGCGTCAAAGACGCGCGTAAACGCGCTTATGGCTCGCGTCCCGGAATGACGAGGAATCCATGCCCGCGCTCGATACCATCAGCCTCGCCATCCTGCTCGGCAGCCTGCTGGTGCTGGCCGGCATCCTGTCGAGCCTGATCGCGCTGCGCTTCGGCGCCCCGCTGCTCTTGGTCTTCCTCATCCTCGGCATGCTGGCGGGCGAGGGCGGCCCGGGCGGCATCAAGTTCAACGACGTCGCCGCCACCTATACCGTCGGCTCGATCGCGCTGGCGCTCATTTTGTTCGACGGCGGCCTGCGCACGCGCTTTGCCAGCTTCCGCAGCGTGCTGGCGCCGGCGCTCACGCTCGCCACCGCCGGCGTGCTGATCACCGCGCTGTTGACCGCGCCCGCCGCCAAATTGCTGCTCGGCCTGAGCTGGACGCAAAGCCTGCTGGTCGGCGCGGTGGTGGCCTCGACGGACGCCGCGGCGGTGTTCTTCCTGATCAACGCGCGCGGCCTGCGCCTGCGCCCGCGCGTGCGCGCCATCCTGGAAGTCGAATCCGGCACCAACGACCCCTTCGCCGTCTTCCTCACGCTGCTTTTGGTGCGGGTGCTCAGCGTCGGCCATCAGAGCTTCGGCGACGCCTTGCTCACGCTTTTGCGCGACGCCGTCATCGGCTGCGTCATCGGCTATGCCGGCGGCTGGCTGATCGCCGTCGTGCTCAACCGGCTCGACCTGCCGCAGGGCCTGCACGCGCCCTTCGCCGCGGTCGCGGCGCTGGTGGTGTTCGCCTTCGCCAACGCCATACACGCCTCCGGCTTCCTCGCGGTCTATCTCGCCGGCCTGGTGCTCGGCAACCGGCAGACGCGCGCGCATAATTCGCTGGTGGTGTTCCTCGACGCCGCCACCTGGCTGGCGCAGATCGCCATGTTCGTGCTGCTCGGCCTCTTGGTCTGGCCGCAGCGCCTGACCGAGAGCGTGATCGAATCGGTGGTGGTGGCGCTGGTGCTGATCCTGATCGCGCGCCCGGCCGCCGTTTTCCTCTGTCTCGCGCCGTTCAATTTCCAATGGCGCGAGAAGCTGTTCATCTCCTGGGTGGGCTTGCGCGGCGCGGTGGCGATCTTCCTCGCCTCCATTCCGCTGCTGGTCGGCCTGCCTTCGGCCTATCTCTATTTCGACGTCGCCTTCGTGGTGGTGCTGTCCTCGCTCTTGATCCAGGGCTGGAGCGTGGCTTACGCCGCGCGCCGGCTCGACATGTCGTTTGCGCGCGCCGACCCGTTGCCGCGCCGCGTCGAGCTCGATCTGCCCGGCCAGCTCGCGCGCGAGATCGTCGGCTATCCGGTGCCCGCCAACAGCCCGTTCCTGCGCCGCGGCCTGATCCCGAACTGGGCGCGCCCGACCATGGTGGTGCGCGACGAGCAGATCCTCACGCCCGAGCGAGGCGCATCCGGTGCGCGAGGGCGACTACGTCTATCTGCTGGCGCCGCCGGAGAAGGCGCAGGCGCTCGACCGCTTCTTCGTCGACATGCCGCCGCCGCGCGCGCCCGAGCCGGAATTGCTCGGCGACTTCTTCGTGCCGGGCACGGCGACGCTCGGCGATCTGGCGGAAATCTATGGCTTGCAGGTCGCCGCCGCGCAGAACGAATTGCCGCTCGCCGACTATTTCGCGCAAACGCTCGGCCGCGCGGTCAAGCAAGGCGACGTGGTCGCGCTCGGGCCGATCGCGCTGCTCGCGCACACGGTCGATTTCGGCCGCGTCACCACCGTCGGCTTGCGCCTGGCCGAGCCGGAGACGCCGGAGGATTTCGCCGGGCAGGTGAAGGCGCTGTGGGCGCGGGTGAGGAAATTGTTTGGCTAGCGCGGTTGTGAACACCCGTCATTCCGGGGCGCGGCCGAAGGCCGCGAGCCCGGAATCCAGGGTTACAATGTAAGGCTTTGCCGTGGGCTCTGGATTCCGGGTTCGCTCGCTGACGCTCGCGCCCCGGAATGACAATCAGAGCGACGTCCTTCTTGCCAGCGCCGGCCCGTGCTGCACCAGCCAGGCGCCGCCGAACAGCACGCCGGCCCAGAACAGGTCGCCCAGCACGGTCTTTTCCAGGAACGGCAGCGCCAGCACATAGCACTGCGTCAGGCCTTGCAGGTCGAGCGTATACATGCCGCTGAACGCCCAGACCGCCAGATTGGTGCTGGCGAAGAAGACCAGCGAGCACGAAACCATGGTGGCCGCGACGGCAAGCGCGCCGCGCCAGCGCCGCGAATAAATGCCGGCCAGCGCCGGCACCGCGATGGCCGCGTAGACCGTCAGCGAAACCCGCCAATCGTCGGCCGTAAAGCCGAAGCCGCTGATCGCCATGGCGGCGAGCGGCACGATCACGGCCAGCACGGGCATGCGCAACACGCGCGCCGCGAACAGCCCGCTGGCGGCGACCGGCAGCACGCCCGGCGCGTGCGGCAACAGCCGCGCGGTCACGTCGAAGGCGATCAGGAAGGCCACCAGGCCCAAATCCATCAGGAGGTCGGCGCGGGTTCTGCTCGGCTGCATCGCTGTTGTCCTTTGTCGTTGCCGGCTTCTTAGCACGGGCCGGGCGGCGCTGAAAGCCATCTCGGCTCGTCATTCCGGGGCGCGGCCGTTAGGCCGCGAGCCCGGAATCCAGAGCGACACGGTAAGGCCTTTCGTATTGCCCCTGGATTCCGGGCCCGCCGCTTCGCGGCGTCCCGGAATGACGGCTCACGCCTTTTCCGCCCATTCCGCGACGATTTTCGACAGGGCGTCGAGCCCATCGGTGAGCGCCGCCGGGCCCGGCTGCAGGATCAGGGCGGATTTCACCTCGCGCAGCCAGCCGCTGGCGACCGCGGGCACCTGCTCAAAGCCCGGCCGCGCCGCCACTTTCGCCGGCACGAAGCGCTTGCCGCACCAGGAGCCGATGATGATGTCGGGGCGGGCCGCGATCACCGCCTCCGCCGAGACGATGCGGTCCTTGGCGTTTTTGTTGGCGGCAAGGTGCGGAAACACCTCGACGCCGCCGGCGGCTTCCACCAGCTCCGACACCCAGCCCAGCCCGGAAATCATCGGCGCGTCCCATTCCTCGAAATAGACGCGCGGGCGGCGCGCTAGCTTCAGCGCGCGTTCGTGCACGGCGTTGACGCGGGCGGCGAGCGAGAGCGCCAGCGCGTCGGCCTTCTCGGATGCGCCGACCAGCGCGCCCAGCGTGCGGATCATGTCGAGGATGCCGGCGACGTCGCGCTGGTTGAAGGCGTGCACGGCGACATTGGCGCGGATCAGCGCGGCCACGATGTCGGCCTGCAGGTCGGAGAAGGCGAGCACCAGGTCGGGCTCGAGCGCCAGGATCTTCGGCAGGTCGGCGGAGATGAAGGCGGAGACGCGCGGCTTCTCGCGCCGCACCTGCGGCGGGCGCACCGCATAGCCCGACACGCCGACGATGCGCCGCTCCTCGCCGAGGAGATAGAGCGTCTCCACGGTTTCTTCGGTCAGGCAGACGATGCGCTCGGGCGGGAACATGGGGGGCAGTGTAGCACTGTCGTGCGCCACGCACTTCGTGTCGTCCCCCGCGAAGGCGGGGGAGCCAGTAAACGCAAGCCTCTCTCGGCCTCATGCTGAGGAGCCGCGCGAAGTGCGGCGTCTCGAAGCATGGGCCGCCCCATGCTTCGAGACGCGTCGCTTGCGCGACGCTCCTCAGCATGAGGCGGCGAGAGACTTATCCCCGTTCGGCGCCCGCAACGTATTGAAAACACACAAGCCAAAAAAACTTATCCCCGCTCGCCCAATCGCCCTTATCAATGCGTGCATCCCGCCTCGTTACCGAGGGGTGTCTGATACAGCATCTTCAGACACGGGGCGGGGAGCGGTGGCCGGGGAATGACCTTGCATCGGAGATGCGATGCGAGGGCCCGGCGGTCCAAGCCGCATGTGTCCCGGCGCGCCAGCCGCGCGCCACGGGGCCCCGTGATGGCGGGCACCGGCAACCGGTCACTGGTTTGCCGGCCCGACCTGGGCCCGAGAGCGGTGGATAGGCGGCCTTCCAATTCGAAAGGAGAGGCGGGTCGCCTGAAAGGTCAGTCCACCGGGGGCCATGCGGAGCAAACCTACAAACACCGCGCGCGGGACGCCTTGGGAATGGCGGACTTGCGGATTTTACCTCCCGAGCGCGACGGCGCGAAGGAGGGCGCCTCGATGCCGCGAGGCATCGAGGCCCGTGGGTCCGTTCGGACCCATTGGCGTCCCGCGCGCCCTCGGTGCTTTTTCCGGGAGCGGGCGGCAGGAGGCAGACGACGGCGAACCCCGCGCCGACCAAATCAACAGGGGCGGCGGAGCGTTGGCTTTCTCGCGGTCATTCCGGGAGCGCGCGCGAAGCGAGCGAACTCGAAGTGCAGGGCGACACGGTAGGGCCTCATGGTTCGAGACGCGCCGCTTGCGCGGCGCTCCTCACCATGAGGAGAAAGGCCGCAGGCTGTTTGAAAATTGAATCTGTAGGGTGGGCAAAGGCGCGCGGCACGCGCGCCGTGCCCACCAAGCGTACGAGCAACACTTCGCAGCGCTGCTCGGTGGGCTTCGCTCGCTCAGCCCACCCTACGCGTTCAGGGCAAGCGAAGCCCCCAACAACTCCACCCCGCCCGCCGCCGTCACCCGCCCGGCCGCCATCGTCACCACGCGCGTCGCCACGCGCTTTCACTTCGCCGGCGTCGTGGCTGACATAGATCATCGGCACCCGCGCCTCGTCGCGCAGGCGTACCAGGTAAGGCAGAATGTCGTCTTTGCGCGCGGCGTCGAGCGAGGCCAGCGGCTCGTCCAGCAGCAGCAGGCGCGGTCGCATCAGCAGCGCGCGCCCGATCGCCACGCGCTGGCGCTCGCCGCCCGAGAGCTTGCCGGGCCGGCGTTCGAGCAGCGGCGCGATGTCGAGCAGGTCGGCGACATGCGCGAATTCTTTGCTATCTGCGGCGTGGCCGCTCACCCAACGCCCATAGTCGAGATTGTGCTTGACCGACAAATGCGGGAACAGCCGGCCTTCCTGGAACACGCAGCCGATGCGGCGGCGCCAGGCCGGCACGTCGATGCCCGCGGCGCCGTCGAACAGCGCCGCGCCGTCGAGCATGATGCGGCCGCGGTCGGGCCGCGTCAGCCCGGCGATCATGTTGATGATGCTGGTCTTGCCGGCGCCGGAGGGCCCGAACAGCGCGGTGACGCCGCCGGCGGCGTCGAACCCCGCCTGCAGCGCGAAATCGCCGAGCTGTTTTTCGACCTCGACGCTCAGCACGGCTCACGCTCCATGCAGTCGCGCGGTGGCGCGCCGCGCGAGATATTCGGAGGCCACCAGCGCGGCGACCGAGATGGCGACGGCGACCACGACGAGCTTGAGCGCGGCGGCGTCGCCGCCCGGCACCTGCGTCAGCGTGTAGATCGCCGCCGAGATGGTCTGCGTCTCGCCCGGGATGTTGGAGACGAAGGTGATGGTGGCGCCGAACTCGCCGAGCGCGCGCGCAAAGGCGAGCATGCCGCCTGCGATCACGCCGGGCAGCGCCAGCGGCAAGGTGACGGTGAAGAAAGCCATGAACGGGCGGGCGCCCAGCGTGGCGGCGGCGTCCTCAAGCCGCGCGTCGATCGCCTCGAGCGACAGCCGGATCGCGCGCACCATCAGCGGAAACGCCATCACCCCGCAGGAGATCACCGCGCCGGTCCAGCGGAAGGCGAACACGATGCCGAAATGGTCGGCCAGGTAGGCCCCCACCGGCGCATTGCGGCCTAGCGTGATCAGCAGCAGATAGCCGGTCACCACCGGCGGCAGCACCAGCGGCAGATGGATGAGCGCGTCGACCAGCGATTTGCCCCAGAACTCCTTGCGCGCCAGCAGCAGGGCAATCGCGATGCCGAACGGCAGCGTCACCAACGTCGCCACGCCGGCGATGCGCAGCGACAAGGCGATCGCGGTCCAGTCCTGGGCGGTGAGGTCGAGCACGATTTACGACGCCTTCGGCGGCACCAGGAAGCTGAAGCCGTAGCGCTCGAAGATCGCCTTGGCCGCCGGCGTCTGCAGGAAATCGAGATAGCGCTTCACATGCGCGTTCTTGCTCGCCGCGATCGCCGCCACCGGATAAGTGATGGGCGGGTGCGAGCTGGCCGGGAACACGCCGATCACCTTCACCTTCGGCTCGACACGAGCATCGGTCGCGTACACGATGCCGAGCGGGGTTTCGCCGCGCGCCACATAGGAAAGCGTCGCGCGCACGTTCTCGGCTTGCGCCAGCTTCGGCTCCGCCGCTTTCCAGGCGCCGAGCGAAATGAGCGCGGCCTTGGTGTAGAGCCCGGCCGGCACCGCCTGCGTGTCGGCCACCGCGATGCGGCCGTCTCCGGCGAGCTTGGCGATGTCGAAGCCTTTTTCGATCGTCACATGCGCGAGCTTGCTGTCCTTCGGCGCGATCAGCACCAGCCTGTTGCCGAGCAGATCGACGCGCGTGCCGGGCGCAACCAGCTTCTTCTGCGCGAGGAAATCCATCCATTTGACATTGGCCGAGACATAGACGTCGGCCGGCGCGCCTTGCGCGATCTGCTTGGCGAGCGCCGAGCTCGCGGCATAGCTGGCAGTCACCTGCACGCCGGTCGCCTTGCCGAAGGCCTTATCGACGTCGTCCAGCGCGTTGCGCATCGACGCCGCCGCGAACACCGTGAGCTTGTCTTGCGCCGCGGCCCTCGGCGGCGCGGCGAGCGCGCATATCAGGCCGAGCACGGCCAGAAGCCGAATAAACATGGCGGTTCTCCGCGGGCGCCCGCAAAGGCGCCGGTTGGCGTCTCATCGCATAAGAAACGACAAGTCGAGAAACGACCGGGCGTCGGAACCGCCGTTCCGGCATACGTGGCGCGCGCAACCGCGCGCCACAGGTCGAGATCAAGCCTAGCAACTCTGCGCGAGGCGGGTAAAGTCCTTTCTCGGAGGAAACGACATGGCGGGTGCATCGCCCAGCGATGGCGAATTCGACTATATCGTGGTGGGCGCGGGCTCGGCCGGCTGCGTGCTGGCCAACCGGCTGTCGGCCGATCCATCAAAGCGCGTGCTGGTGCTGGAGGCGGGCGGCCGCGACAACTGGATCTGGTTTCACATTCCGGTCGGCTATCTGTTCGCCATCGGCAATCCGCGCGCCGACTGGCTGATGCAGACGGAAGCCGAGCACGGCCTCAACGGCCGCAGCCTCAATTATCCGCGCGGCAAGGTGATCGGCGGCTCCTCGGCGATCAACGGCATGATCTACATGCTGGGCCAGGCGACCGACTACGACCAGTGGCGCCAGCTCGGCCTGCCCGGCTGGGCGTGGGACGACGTGCGGCCGATCTTCCGCAAGCATGTCGATCATTTCCTGGGCGGCAACGGCCACGCCGCCGGCGGCGAGTGGCGGGTCGAGGCGCCGCGCATCGCCTGGGAAATCCTCGACGCGTTCAAGCAAGCCGCCGTGCAATACGGCATCCCGGAGGTTCACGACTTCAACACCGGCGACAACGAGGGCGTCTGCTATTTTCACGTCAACCAGAAATTCGGCCGGCGCTGGTCGGCGGCGCGCGGCTTCCTCAAGCCGGTGCTGCACCGGCAGAACCTGCGGGTCGAATCCGGCTGTCTGGTCGAAGGCCTGGATTTCGACGGCAAGCGCGTCACCGGCGTGCGCTGGCGGCAGAACGGCGAGCAGCGCAGCGCGCGCTGCCGCGGCGAGGTGATCTTGTCGGCCGGCGCGATCAACTCGCCGCATTTGCTGATGCTGTCGGGTATCGGCCCGGCCGCGCAGTTGTCGCAGCACGGCATTCCCGTTTTGCTCGACAAGCCCGGCGTCGGCCAGAACCTGCACGATCATCTGCAACTGCGCATGATCTTCAAGGTCTCGGGCGTCAAGACGCTGAACGAAACCTATGCTTCGCTGCTGCAGCGCGCCGGCATGGGGCTCGATTATCTCTTGCGCCGGCGCGGGCCGATGACCATGGCGCCCTCGCAGCTCGGCGCCTTCGCGCGCTCCGACCGGACGCAGGATCGCGCCAATATCCAATATCACGTGCAGCCGCTCTCGCTGAACAAGTTCGGCGAGCCGCTGCATCCGTTCCCCGCCTTCACCGCCAGCGTCGCCAATGTGCGGCCGACCAGCCGTGGCGCG
Source organism: uncultured Pseudomonadota bacterium (assembly GCA_963819955.1). Classification (GTDB taxonomy): domain Bacteria; phylum Pseudomonadota; class Alphaproteobacteria; order Rhizobiales; family Xanthobacteraceae; genus Pseudolabrys. Next base: position 109,519 of record CAWFYB010000008.1, read on the forward strand.
CTCACGCTCAAATCCAACGACCCCGCGGTGCCGCCGGCGATCAAGCCGAACTATCTCTCGACGCCGGAGGACCGCCGCATCGCCGCCGATTCGATCCGCCTCACGCGCAGGATCGTATCGCAGCCGGCCTTGCAGAAATATTCCCCGGTCGAATATCTGCCGGGCGCCGAGGTGCGCGACGACGACGAGGCCGCGCTCGAACATGCCGCCGGCGACATCGGCACCACCATCTTCCACCCCGTCGGCACCGCGAAAATGGGCCGGGACGACGACGCACGCGCCGTGGTCGACGCCCGCCTGCGCGTCATCGGCCTTGACGGCCTGCGCGTGATCGACGCTTCGGTGATGCCGTCGATCACCTCCGGCAACACCAATTCGCCCACCATCATGATCGCCGAGAAGGGCGCGGCAATGATTATGCAGGACGCGAAGGCCTGAACATGAATCTCGTCGAACGCATCAAACGGCTATTGCAGAATCCGAAAGCCGAATGGCCGGTGATCGAAGAGGAAAAGAGCAGCGCCTTCGATCTCTTTGTGGATTATGCCGTCATCCTCGCCGCCATCCCTCCGGCTGCCGCCTTCATCGGGATTACCATGACGGGCTACGTCGGCTACCGCGTGCCATTCGCGCGCGGACTGCTGTGGGTGGTGATCGTCTACGCGCTCATGCTGGTGAGCGTCTTTGTGGCGGCCAATGTTATCGATGCCCTCGCCGGCGCCTTCGGCGGCCAAAAGAATTTCGGCAAGGCGCTGAAGGTCGCGGTCTATGCGCCGACCGCGGCCTGGGTCGCCGGCGTCTTCGACGTCAACCCGCCGATGGCGTTTCTGTCTCTCATGGGCCTCTACAGTTTCTATTTGCTCTACACCGGCTTGGCGGCGCTGATGAAGCCGCCGGCGGACAGGCTGCTGTTCTACACCGTCGCCGTCGTCGCCTGCATGGCCGTAGTCTGGCTGATCGTCCTGGGCGTTGCCGTGAAAATACTCGGCGTGCCGGCTTTCGTGTTGCCGAAGGTTTAAGGCAGCGCCTTCAAATGGCGGATCGGTCGGCCCGGCGCGATGGCCTGCGCGGCGGCGATAATGGCGTTGGCATCGATGCCGTAATGCTCGTAGAGATCGGCGAGAGTACCGGTTTGTCCGAAATGCTCGACCCCGAGCGAGCGTGTTCGGTGGCCGGCGACCGCGCCCAGCCAGGCGAGCGTCGCCGGATGCCCGTCGAGCACGGTGACGATGCCGCAATGCGCCGGCACCTCGGCCAACAGCCGCTCGATATGCGAGCGCGCATGCACCAGCCCGCGCTCGCGCGCGCGCTGCGCCGCCGTCCAGCCGGCATTCAAGCGGTCGGCTGAGGTGACCGCCAGCAGCCCGACGTCGCGCCGGTCTTCCGCCATCAGCCCGACCGCGGCGATCGCTTCCGGCGCCACCGCGCCGGTGTAGGCGACGACAACTTGCGCATTCGGTCCCGGCTTGCGCAGCCAATAGGCGCCGTCGATGATTTGCTGGCGCAGCTCGCCCGTCATCGCCCGCTTGATCTGCTCGATCGGCCGCGTCGACAGCCGCAAGTAGATCGAGCCGCCAGTCTCGTCGCGCAGCCAAGTCTGCTCGGGAGCGCGGCCGGCAAAAGTGGGCACCATTTTAGCGTCCGGCCGCGCGACAAGCGATAAATCGGGCGCGCCATCGCCGTCCTTCTGCATATAGGCGAAGGCCCAGCGCATGATGACGGCAAGCTCATCGACGTAAGCCGGCTCGAAACTCGCCAGCCCGTCCTGCGCCAGCCCGATCAAGGGCTCGGCGACCGACTGGTGCGCGCCGCCTTCCGGCGCTAGCGTGATGCCGGACGGCGTCGCCACCACCATGAAGCGCGCATCTTGGTAGCAAGCGTAATTGAGCTGATCGAGGCCGCGCGCGATGAAGGGATCGTACAGCGTGCCGATCGGCAGCAGGCGCACGCCGTTGATCGTGTGCGACAGGCCGAGCGCCGAGAGCAGGATGAACAGGTTCGCTTCGGCGATGCCGAGCTCGATGTGCTGGCCTTTCGGCGAGAATTCCCAATTGAAGGTCGAGGGGATCTGCTCGCTCTTGAAGGTGTCGCCCATCGCCTCGCGCGCGAACAGGCCGCGCCGGTTGACCCACGGCCCGAGATTGGTGGAGACGGTGACGTCGGGCGAGGTGGTCACGATGCGGCTCGCAAACTCGCTATTGCCGCGGCCGATCTCATTGAGGATCGCCCCGAAGCCGGTCTGCGTCGCCATCGTCGGCTGGATGCTCACGGTGAGCTCGTCGGGCAGCGCGATGGGCGGCGATTTGAGCTGCCGCTCGCCGCCTTGCGCAAACGGGACCCGGTCGAGAAAGGCCTGCAGGCGGCCCGCCGGCAACTTGAGGCCCTCGAACTTGTCCCATTCGTGGCCCGGGCGCACCGCATTGGCGCCGCGGAACGTGTCCATCTGCGCCGGCGTCATCAGGCCGGAATGGTTGTCCTTGTGACCGGCGAAGGGCAGGCCGAAGCCCTTGATGGTGTAGCAGATGAAGCAGGTCGGGCGGTCGTGCTTGACGGAATGCAGCGCGTCGAGAACCGTGCGCAGGTCGTGGCCGCCGAGATTGTTCATCAGCGCGGCGAGCTCGGCGTCCGAGCGCTTCTCGATCAGCTTGCTGACCTCGCCCTGATCGCCGATCTCGTCGTTGAGCCGCTTGCGCCAGGCAGCGCCTCCGGCGAAGACCAAGGCCGAATAGAGCGAGTTCGGGCAGCTGTCGATCCAAGCCTTAAGTCGTGCGCCGCCCGGCTCCTTGAACGCCGCCTGTTGCAGCGATCCGTATTTGAGGATGACGACGTCCCAGCCGAAATTCTTGAAGAATTGCTCGTAGCGCTCCCATAGGCCTTCGCGCACGACGGCATCGAGGCTTTGTCGGTTATAGTCGATGATCCACCAGCAATTGCGCAGGCCCTGCTTCCAGCCCTCCAGCACGGCCTCGAAGACATTGCCCTCGTCGAGCTCGGCGTCGCCGACCAGCGCGATCATGCGGCCTTCCGGGCGATCCAAGCCCCAGCCGTGCATGCGCACGTAATCCTGCGTCAGCGACGAAAACAAAGTCTGCGCGACGCCCAGGCCCACCGAGCCGGTGGAGAAATCGACGTCGTCGGCGTCCTTGGTGCGCGACGGATAGCTTTGCGCGCCCTTGTAGCCGCGGAAGGCTTCCAGCCTTCGCTGAGTCTGCTTGCCGAGCAGATATTGGATGGCGTGGAAGATGGGCGAGGCATGCGGCTTCACCGCCACGCGGTCGGCGGGCTTGAGCACGTCGAAATAGAGCGCGGTCATGATGGTGGCGAGCGAGGCGGACGAGGCCTGGTGGCCGCCGACCTTAAGCCCGTCGGTGTTGGCGCGCAGATGATTGGCGTTGTGGATGGTCCAGCTTGCCAGCCAGAGCACCTTCTTTTCCAGTTCGCGCAAGGTATCGAGGTCGTCGGCCATGGCGTCAGTCTAGCGCGCCGGCGCGCGCTAGACACCGGTTTTTGATCGATGAGTCGATCACTAAACCCGATGGGTCGCGGCGCGCCGCGCGTATTTCCCCTCGGCCGCCAGGTCGGTCTTCTTGGCGGGCGCGTTGAGCACCAGCTTACAGGCCGCCGGCAGGTCGGACAGCATGATCTGCTTGCGCGGCTTTTCCGACTTCTTGCTCGGCTCCGGCGGCTTCCAATGCACCACCTTGTCGGAGAACCAGAATGCCAAATCCTTTTTGGCGCAGCCGTCGCCGCTCCGGCACCGGCGGCTGGTGGCGGCAATGCGGCGAATTGGCCGGGCATTTCAGCCGCACATGGATGTGGTCGGCATGGCCGTACCAGGGCCGCAGCTTCGACATCCAGGCGTAGTGGTGCTTGCCCTCGAGCTTGCACATTTCCTTCTTGATCGCGGGGTTGACCAGCACGCGCTCGACCTCGGGCTGCTCGGCGGCGGTGCGCACGAAGGCGGCGTCCGCCGCGGTCCATTCCTTGTTGACCTCGCGCGCTCCCTTGGCGACGAGACGGGTGGCGGAAATATCCTCGCGCTCTTTATTCGTCAGGATGCGGTCGGGCATCGGCATGTACCAGATGTCGACGTCGAGCCCGATCTGATGACTGCGTGTGCCCGAACGGCAGCGGGCCGCCGCGCGGCTGCGCCATGTCGCCGACCAGAATGCCCTTCCAACCGGTAGCCTTGGCGGCGGCCGCCGAAAACCGTTTCAGAAAGCGGACGAGCTCGGGATGTCCCCAGTTGCGGTTGCGCGACAGCCGCATGACTTCCCAATGCGGGCCGTTGATCGGCAGTTCGATGCCGCCTTGCAGACAGCCGCGCGGGTAGTAGCCGATCGCCATCGAGCGGCCCGCGCTCGGCCGCTTCTTGGCGCCGAACAGGAACTTGGCCGGCACGCCTTTGTCTTTTTCCCGCAGCGTGAGCGCCGGCTTGGACGGCGGCAGCGGGGTCTCGACGCGCGCGGCCGCCGGCTTTGCCTTGGGCAGCGGCGCGTTCGCGACCGGCGTCGCCGGCTTTGCCGGCGGCGCGGCAGCGACAGGCGCGGGCTTTGTCTCGGCCTGCGGCTTCGGCGCTTCGGCGGCGGGCTGAGCTGGTGCCGGCGCGGCGGGTTGAGCGGCTTGCGGCGCGGCGGCCGGCGGCGACTGCGCCATGGAAATCCGCTCGGCGACCAGCAGGCCGCCGAACGCCAAAAGCAGCAAACCGACGAATGCAGCGATGCGACTGACCATCCCACCCGTCTAGCGGCTCCGGTTTCGGCTGTCAGGTTAATTTCGCTGGATGGTTTAGGGGTAGGCCCGGCGCCGGCCCCGGCCGCCGATAAAAACCAAGCCTCGCCAAGGACTTTTATGGTTAACGGAGGCTTTACAAGACGGCCGGGGCAGGCGATGCTTGGTAAAATGAGGCGGTTTTCGGCCGGGGAGCCGGCCGCAGCCGTCACGCAGCCTCGCTGGCGATCCGGTGTTATCGTCCGGTCACCCGAGGCCGCTTTTTGAGCTAATGTCGTGAACTGATGTGGTGCCGACTGCGTATTGCGTAACCGGGAGTAGCCCCGATGGTGCAGCGTCTTGCTACCGCCGCCGCCGCGTTCGCCGTGCTCATGGCCGGCGCGCTCGCCGCGCAGGCGGGCGTCCTCATCACTGTCAACAAGTCCACACAGCGGCTGTCGGTGTCGGTCGATGGCGCGCCGCGCTACCAATGGCCGGTCTCGACCGCGCGCTGGGGCTACCACACGCCGAACGGCACCTATCGGCCGGAGCGGCTCGAGCGCAAATGGTACTCGCGCAAATACGACATGTCGCCGATGCCCTATTCGATCTTCTTCGACGGCGGCTACGCCATCCACGGCTCCTACGAAATCTCGCATATCGGCCGGCCGGCCTCGCACGGCTGCATCAGGCTCAATCCGCGCAACGCCGCGGTGCTGTTCCGGCTGGTGGAGGCGAACGAGGGCAACACGCGCATCGTGGTGACCGGCGAGCGCATGGAGCGCGCGGCCTATTCGGCGCGCCGCGTCTATTCGGAGCGCAGGGAGCGCCCGGCGCGCCGCTATCGCGCGCAGGTCCGCCGCAATCCCGGCGACAGCTTCGACGGCGTCTTCAACGAGGACCCGCCGGGCGGCGACGTCTACAGCGGCAATCCTTCCGAGCAGGACTACGGCGTCCAGCACTGGTGGAATCGCTAGCCGGGCCTTGTGCGCGCGGTTAGTGGCCGCGCCGCTCATAGCCGCGCTCGATGTCGTGCGCCTTGCGTTTTGGCTTTGCCGCCGCGCGCCATGGACGCCTCCTCTCGCGCGTCGCTGATGAAAGTGAAACGCGCGCAGACGCGCGGACCGGTCCCGCTGGCGGCTAAGCCGCAACTCTGCTTTCCTCGCCAGCATCGACGGGACAACGTCTGCATCGATGTCGGGAGGCCGCTTCATGCCCTGCCAAACCTGCGCAACCGCTGCCGCGGCGAAGCTGCCGACGCGGCGCGCTTTCATGGCCGGATTTGCCTGCGCCGCCGTGACGCCGGCCGTTGCCGCCACGCAGCCGGCCCCGCCGCCGAGCGCCGATGACGCCCGCTTCATGCGCATCGCGCTGGCGCAAGCCCGGCGCGCCGACTTTCCGTTCGGCGCGGTGATCGTGCGCGACGGCCGCGAGATCGCGCGCGGCCGCAATCTCGGCCGCACGCGGCATGACCCGACGGCGCACGGCGAGATGGTCGCCATCCGCGATTGCGTCGCCAAGCACGGCGGCGCGGCGCTGCGCGGCAGCACGCTCTATACCACCGGCGAACCTTGCGCGATGTGCATGGGCGCGATCCTGTGGAGCCATATGGGCCGGCTGGTGTTCGCGGCTTCGCTGACGCAGCTCGCCACCAAAATCGACCAGATCATGCTCACCAGCGCGGAGCTGGCGGCGAAGGCGCCGTTCGCGCCGATCAAAATCACCGGCGGCGTGCTGGCCGACGAGGCGATGAAGCTGTTTTCTTAGCGCGGGCAAAAGAGGACAGCGATGATCGCCATCCGCGCCGCCAAGATCGTCCTGGTCGCGGCCGTCGCATTGATCGCGAGCCTGGTCGCGTTCGGCAACGTGACCGATTACGGCACCAATTTCGTGTTCGTGCGGCACGTGCTGTCGATGGATACGATCCTGCCGGGCTCGCATATCCACTACCGCGCCATCACCAGCCCGGCGCTGCATCACCTGGCCTACGCGCTCATCATCGCCGCCGAAGCGCTGACCGCGGTTTTGTGCTGGATCGGCGCCTTCGCGCTGCTGCGCGTCTTGCGCGCCGATGCCGCCGCGTTTCAGCGCGCCAAGACGTTCGCCGTGCTCGGGTTGACGGTCGGCTTCCTGACCTGGCAGGTCGGCTTCATGGCCATCGGCGGCGAATGGTTCGGCATGTGGCAATCGCCGCAGTGGAACGGCGTGCCGAGCGCGTTTCGTTTCGTGGTGGTGATCGTGGCGGTGTTGATTTTCGTGGCGATGCGGGATGAGGAAATCGAGGAGAACCGGTAGATGCTGCAGAGTAGCGCGCGTCGATGTGCGGCGTGATACGTTCGTGGTCCGCATAACTCAATGAATAGCCGAACGGTGGAATCGAAAGCGCAAAGAAAAGCCCGGTTGCGCAAGGCGGCGGGCGATGCCATCGAGCGCGCCATTGCGACCGGCGCCGACCCGTTCGATCTCATGCTGGCTGCCACCGGGGAAGGCGGCAACATCTGCGTCCCTTACGTCGAGCAGCATCCGTTCTTCCTGGAGAAGCGGCACCTGTTCAAGACGGCCGAGGACCGCCAGCGCGACCGCGACGCCGCAGCGCTCGCGGCGGAGCCCGGCCCGATCGTCTGGGTGCGCCGGCAGTTCGACGACCATCGGCACGCCGCCTATCGGCTTGGCGATGTGGACGACTGGCATTGGTCCGACATCAGCGGCGGCGTGATGCATCGGGCCAACCGGCACTATCTGCACGGCTATGTCTGGTGCGATGGGATGATCGCCGGAAAACTCGCGCACACCTGCCAGCACGGGCCGCCGCCGCACCGCATCAAGGTCTGCGTCACCAAGAAGGGGAACGAGAAATTCTGGCGCGCGATCGAGGCGGTTGCGCCGGTGAAAGATGGGCCGGGGCGAGGGAGGCGATAGCCACTATCTGATATGATAGATTGACCAATGCATCTTGGAGTCATAATTGCCGACAATCGCCTATTTCCTCGGAATTGCGGTGCGGATGTTCTTCAATGATCATGATCCGCCGCATTTTCATGTACGGTATCAAGGATTTCGGGCGCGCGTGCGCATTGCCGACGGTGAGGTCATCGACGGCCGTCTACCGCCGACGGTCGCACGTGTGCTAAAAGAATGGACCGATTTGCGCCGCGATGCGCTCATGCGGAATTGGCGGGCGGCGCGCACCGACGGGACGTTGGAACGGATACCGGGCTTGGAATGATGATTGACGTGATCGGCGTGCGATCGTTGGGCGGCTATAAGTTGGAGATCGAATTCTCCGACGGCACCATAGGCGTGCGCGATTTCGCCGACATTTTAAAAAAGAGCGGGCCTATGTCCGAGCCACTGAAAGATGCGGCTTATTTCCAGCGCGTGTTCATCGAAGACGGCGCGCTGACCTGGCCGAACGGCTACGACTGGGATCCGATCGCGCTGCACGACGAGATGCAGCAGGCCGGTCTTTTGCGACGTTCTCAGGCCGCCGAGTAACGCCTCACACATCCACCTTCAGCGCCGCGATAAACGCCTCCTGCGGAATGTCGACCTTGCCGAATTGCCGCATCTTCTTTTTGCCTTCGCGCTGCTTGTCCAACAATTTCCGCTTACGCGTGGCGTCGCCGCCGTAGCACTTGGCGGTGACGTCCTTGCGGAAGGCGCGCACGGTCTCGCGCGCGATGATCTTGCCGCCGATGGCCGCCTGGATCGGCACCTGGAACATGTGCGGCGGGATCAGCTCTTTCAGCTTCTCCGCCATGGCGCGGCCGCGGCTTTCCGCGCGCGTGCGGTGCACCAGCATGGCGAGCGCGTCGACCGGCTCGCCGTTGACCAGCATCTGCAGCTTGACGAGATCGGCCGGCCGATAGTCGGTCAGGTGATAATCGAACGAGGCGTAGCCGCGCGACACCGATTTGAGCCGGTCGTAGAAATCGAACACCACCTCGTTGAGCGGCAGCTCGTATTTCACCAGCGCGCGGTTGCCGACGTAAGTCAGCTCCTTCTGCTCGCCGCGGCGGTCCTGGCAGAGCTTGAGCACGGCGCCGAGATATTCGTCGGGGGTGAGGATGGTGGCCTCGATCCACGGCTCCTGCATTTCGGCGATGTGGTTGGGGTCCGGCATGTCGACCGGATTGTGGATCTCGCGCTGCTCGCCGTTGCGCAAGCTGATCTTGTAGATGACCGACGGCGCCGTCGCGATCAGGTCGAGATTGAACTCGCGCGCCAGCCGCTCCTGGATGATCTCCAGGTGCAAGAGCCCGAGAAAGCCGCAGCGGAAGCCGAAGCCGAGCGCGGCGCTGGTTTCCATCTCATAGGTGAAGCTGGCGTCGTTCAGGCGCAGCTTGCCCATGGCCGCGCGCAGGTCCTCGAAATTGGCGGCGTCGACCGGGAACAGACCGCAGAACACCACGGGGATCGCCGGGCGGAAGCCGGGCAGCGGCTCGGCGCGCGGCGGGCGCTCATTGGTGATGGTGTCGCCGACGCGGGTGTCGGCCACCTCCTTGATCGAGGCGGTGAGCATGCCGATCTCGCCGGGGCCGAGCTCGTCGGTGAGCGTGAGCTTGGGCGTGAACACGCCGACGCGGTCCACCTCGTAGGAGGCGTCGGTGGCGATCATGTGGATGCGCTGGTCTTTCTTCAACGTGCCGTCGACGATGCGCACCAGCACCACGACGCCGAGATAGACGTCGTACCAGCTGTCGACCAGCAGCGCCTTCAGCGGCGCCTCGCGGTCGCCTTGCGGCGGCGGCAGGCGGGTGACGATGGCTTCGAGCACCTCGGGCACGTTTTCGCCGGTCTTGGCCGAGATCATGAGGCGTTGGAGGCGTCGAGCCCGATCACGTCCTCGATCTGCTTCTTGACCGCTTCCGGCTCGGCGGCGGGCAGATCCACTTTATTGAGCACCGGCACGATTTCGTGGCCGGCGTCGATGGCGTGATAGACATTGGCGAGCGTCTGCGCCTCGACGCCTTGGGAGGCGTCGACCACCAAGAGCGAGCCCTCGCAGGCGGCGAGCGAGCGGTTGACCTCGTAGGCGAAGTCGACGTGGCCGGGGGTGTCGATCAAATTGAGGATGTAGTCCTTGCCGTCGCGCGCGCGATAGTTCAGGCGCACGGTCTGCGCCTTGATGGTGATGCCGCGCTCGCGCTCGATGTCCATGGAATCGAGCACCTGCTCCTTCATCTCGCGCAGTTCCAGCCCGCCGGTGAGCTGGATCAGCCGGTCGGCGAGCGTCGATTTTCCGTGATCGATATGCGCGACGATGGAGAAGTTGCGGATATTGTTGATTGGAACCGCCGTCATGGCGGGCAGATAGCACCGGGGGAGGGCGGCTTCAAGCGGAGCGGGCGGTTTCCCGCGCTCTTGCGGCTATTGTTTGGGCAACGGCTGAGGCCGCGCCGGTCAGTAGACGTTGAGCGTGGTCAGCAGGAAAACCGCGGCCAGCAGCCACAGCGCCATGGTCCACAACTCGGCGGCTTCGTGGGCGGGCATGGCGGGCCGGGCAATCGCGCGGGCACGGGCTTTCTGCATGACGGGCTCCTGGCAATGCGAGGAGGCTGCATGATGGCGGGGCAGGCGGTCGGCGGTTTGATCCCGGTCAAACGGGAACATCAGGGGAAGTACGTAGCTGTCATTCCGGGGCGACCGCCGAAGGCGGTCGAGCCCGGAATCCAGGGGCGACACGCTCATGCTTGGCCCTGGATTCCGGGTTCGTCCGCCTGCGCCCTGCGGGCTTCGGCGGACGCCCCGGAATGACAGGAAACTAGTACCGGTAATGATCCGCCTTGTACGGGCCGCCCTCGGGCACGCCGATGTAAGTCGCCTGCTTGTCGCTGAGCTTGCTCAGCTTCACGCCGATCTTGTCGAGGTGCAGCCGCGCGACCTTCTCGTCGAGATGCTTGGGCAGCGTGTAGACCTGGTTCTTGTACTTGCCGGGATTGGTCCACAGCTCGATCTGCGCCAGCGTCTGGTTGGTGAAGGACGAGCTCATCACAAACGAAGGATGCCCCATGGCGTTGCCGAGGTTCACCAGGCGGCCTTCCGACAACAGGATAATGCGGTGGCCGTCGGGGAAGGCGATCTCGTCGACCTGCGGCTTGATGTTGTTCCACTTCAGGTTCTTCAGCGCCGCTACCTGGATCTCGCTGTCGAAGTGGCCGATGTTGCAGACCACCGCGCGGTCCTTCATCTTGCGCATGTGCTCGATGGTGATGACGTCGACATTGCCGGTGGCGGTGACGAAGATGTCGGCGCGCGGAGCGGCGTCCTCCATGGTGGTGACTTCGTAGCCCTCCATCGCAGCCTGCAGCGCGCAGATCGGATCGACCTCGGACACCAGCACGCGGCAGCCGGCCTGGCGCAATGACGCGGCCGAGCCCTTGCCGACGTCGCCGAAGCCGGCGACCATCGCCACCTTGCCCGACATCATCACGTCGGTGCCGCGGCGGATGCCGTCGACCAGCGACTCGCGGCAGCCGTAGAGGTTGTCGAATTTCGATTTGGTCACGCTATCGTTGACGTTGATGGCCGGGAACATCAGGCGGCCTTCCTTGGCCATCTGATAGAGCCGGTGCACGCCGGTGGTGGTCTCCTCGGTGACGCCTTTGATCGCCTTGCAGGTCTTGGTGTACCAGCCGGGCTGCGCCGCCAGCCGCTTCTTGATTGCCGCGAACAGCACTTCCTCTTCCTCGTTGCCGGGATGGTTGAGCACGGCCGCATCGCTCTCGGCCTGCATGCCGAGATGCAGCAGGAGCGTGGCGTCGCCGCCGTCGTCGAGGATCATGTTGGGCGTGCCGCCGTCATGCCATTCGAAGATCTTGTGGGTGTAGTCCCAGTAGTCGTTCAGGCTCTCGCCCTTGACCGCGAACACAGGAACGCCGGCGGCGGCGATCGCCGCGGCGGCATGGTCCTGGGTCGAATAGATGTTGCAGGAGGCCCAGCGCACGTCGGCCCCGAGTGCGGTGAGCGTCTCGATCAGCACCGCGGTCTGGATGGTCATGTGCAGGGAGCCGGCGATGCGGGCGCCGCGCAGCGGCTGCTTGCCGCCGTATTCCTCGCGCGTCGCCATCAGGCCGGGCATTTCGGTCTCGGCCATGGAAATCTCGTTGCGGCCCCAGGGCGCGAGCGCGATGTCCTTGACGACGTAATCGCTGGCGGCGGCGGCTTTCGGCTTGGCGGAAGCGGTCATGACGGTCCTTAATTCAACTGACAAAACGGGATGGGTTGGCCGTGCCTATAACAGGCCTCGGCCGCCCCTGCAACGCATATATAAAGATTTCTTTATGTAGTTGCCAGGGCCGTAGCGGCCTTATTGGCGGGTCTCGCTCGACGGCGTCGCGGGCGGGTTTTGCCGCAACACGCCGGCTTGCGTCAGCGCGGCGGCGATCTGCTGCATGCGGTTGATCAGTTCCACCGCAGCGGCCGGCGGCAGCACCAGCCGGCAGGCCGGCATGCGGCGGCCGGTCAGCGGCGCGCCCTGCTTGACGTCGTCCATGCGGGTGACGGCGAATTCGATGCGCAGCGCCTGCCCGTCGAACGACAGATGCGCGATGCTGTCGGCGAAGGTTTCCATGCAGTCGGCCCGGTCGACGTAGCGCAGCGTGACCTGGCGCTGCGGGGCGGCGGCGGGCGCGGTGGCGGCTTCGTTGCTTTCGGACATGCGGGACCCCCAAACTGAGCCGGCGCCGGACGCCGGCGCCTTGCGGGGCACGCTAGCACAGGCGCGGCGGTTTTGGCGCGGCTAGTCGTCTTCGCCGAAGCGCGAGGACACCAGCGCGCAGAGCGCCTCGACCGCGGCTTGCGCTTCCGCGCCAGTCGCGGAAATCGTGATGGTGGCCCCGGGGCCGGCGGACAGCATCATCAGGCCCATGATCGAGGTGCCGCCGACGCTTTCATGGCCGCGGCTGACGGTGATCTGGGCGTCGTATTGCTCGGCGGTCTGCACGAATTTGGCGGAGGCGCGGGCGTGCAGGCCCTTTTTGTTGACGATCTCGACCTCGCGCACGACCTCGGCCGCGCCGCTTTGCGGTTCGCTCTGGCCGGTCATTTACCGCTGAGCACGCGGCTGGCGATGGTGCAGTATTTGCGGCCGGCTTCCTGGGCGGCGGCCACCGCGTCCTGCAGCGAAGCGGTTTCGCGCACCTTGGCGAGCTTGATCAGCATGGGCAGATTGATGCCGGCCAGCACCTCGACCTTGGGCTGGCTCATCACGGAAATGGCGAGGTTGGAGGGGGTGCCACCGAACATGTCGGTGAGGATGACGACGCCGTCGCCGCCGTCCACCCGCTTGACCGAATCGAGGATGTTCTTGCGGCACTGCTCGACGTCGTCGTCGGGGCCGATGGTTACCGCCTCGATCTGGCGCTGCGGCCCGACGACATGCTCAAGCGCCGACCGGAACTCGACGGCCAGTCGCCCATGCGTCACCAGTACGAGGCCGATCATCCCGGAACTCCACGCGTGTGCTGCGCCGCACCACACGAACGGGGGCGCATTCACGCCCATTTGAGGCCTCATTGCAAGGGGTTCTTGGAGCCCCTGGCAGAGGCTGCTTGGCACTATATAGGCGTTCTTGTGCAGTGCGAAAAGACGGTGCCACGGGCGCAGGCTCGACGTGTCCGTTTGGGATGGCGGCGATACTAGGCCGGTTGTGGTTAATTTTTTCATGCGACGGCGGGGCGCCGGAGGTAGCGCGGCGCCGATCCGCCGTCAAATGGCGGCCGGCGTCGTCCCAAGGAAAGCCAACACCAGAGGCAGGGAAGGCTGCCCGGGTGCGACCGCGAGCCGCGGCAGGGTGACGCCCGCAATGGTGGTTTCGAGCGCTTCCCGCGCCGGATAGCGGCCGGCATCGGCCGCCGCCAGGTCGACCACCAGGCCGAGCACGGCCAGCGGCTCATAGGCGAGCTGCCTGATACCGAGGCCGCGCGCCTCGATCAGGCCGGCGAGCGCCGGCGCCGGACGCACCAGCAGGCGGCCGGCGCGCGCTTCGATATGGGCGCGGTCGTCGGCCACCAGGCGCGCGAAGGGCAGCGCGCCAAAGGGGACTTGCCGCGCCGCTTCGATCAGCGCCAGCGCGAGCTGCGACTTGCCGCTGCCGGCGGGCCCGCGGATCAGCGCGGCCTTGGCGCCGATCAGCACGGCGGAGGCGTGGATTGTCGGTGTGTCGGTCACTTCGCCGGCAGGCGCACCACGAAGCGGGCGCCGAGCACCTTGGACTCTTCGCCCGGCTTGGCCGGCGCTGTGCGGTTCTCGGCCCAGATGGTCCCGCCATGGCCTTCCACGATCTGCTTTGAGATCGACAGGCCGAGGCCGGAGTTCTGCCCGAAGCCATGGTCGGGGCGGTCGGTGTAGAAGCGCTCGAAAATCTTGGCGGTCGCGTCGGGCGGGATGCCGGGCCCGTCGTCGTCGACCAGAATTTCCACCTCGTCCTTCAGCTTGCGGGCGGTGATGCGCACGGTGCCGCCAGGCGGCGAGAACGAGCGCGCATTGTCGATGAGGTTGCTGACCACCTGGCCGAGCCGCGAGTCATGGCCGGGCACCATGAAATCGTCCGGCTTGCCGCCTTCGAAAGCCAGCGTCACGGTGACGTCGTCGGTGCGGATCTCATTGGCCGCCTTCACCAGCGCCTCCAACATGTTGGCGAGATCGACCGGGCTCGCCTCCTGGCGCTGCAATTCGGCGTCGAGCCGGCTGGCGTCGGAAATATCCGAAATGAGCCGGTCGAGCCGCTTGACGTCGTGCTCGATCACTTCGAGCAAGCGCTTGCGGCTCTCCTCGGTCTTGGCGAGCGGCAGCGTCTCCACCGCCGAGCGTAGCGAGGTGAGCGGGTTGCGCAATTCGTGCGCCACGTCGGCGGCGAAGCTCTCGATCGCCTCGATGCGGGTATAGAGCGCGTTGGTCATTTCGCGCAGCGTGCCGGACAGATGGCCGATCTCGTCCTTGCGGCGGGTGAAGTCGGGAATCTCGATCCTGCTGCGGATGCGCCGGCGCACGCGGTCGGCGCCGTCGGCGAGCCGGCGCACCGGACCCGCGATGGTGCCGGCCAGCAGGATCGACAGCACCACCATGACGCCGGCGGCGACCAGGAACACCTTGACGATGGCGAGCCGCTCGGCTTCCACCATGTCGTCGATGTCGGCGCCTTGCGTCGACAGCATCAGCGCGCCGCGCACCGCGCGGAAGCGCTGGATCGGCACCGCCACCGAGACGATGACCTCGCCACGGCTGTTGATCCGCACCATGCTGGCGTGCAGCCCGTCGAGCGCCTGCGAGACTTCCGGATAGCCCTTGCCGTTCTCCGGCCCGAGCTCCTGATAGAGCGGAAGATCGCCGCGGCCGAACCAGCGGCGCAGCGCGATGAAGGCGCGCTCCATCAGGCCGGGCTTTTCCGCGTTGGGCGGCGGCAGGTCGAAGCGCAAGACGTCGCCGCGGCCGTAGAGGTTGCGGCTGTCGAGGATCAGGACGCCGTCGCGGTCGTAGATGCGCGCGCGCGTCTTGGTCGGCGAGACCAGGCGGCGCAGCACCGGCGCGACGCGCTCGGGATTGATGGGGAATTCGACGCCGGATTGCGCGTCCTCCGGCGGGCCGTAGCTTTGGCCGGCTTGCAGCTCCAACAGCCGGTCGGGATCGATAGTGATGGCGTCGGTGTCGACGGTGGCGGAAGCGGCGATGGCGCCGGCGATGATCTCGCTCTGCACCAGCAGGCTCTGCACGCGTGCGTCGATCAGCCCGGCGCGGAACTGCGAGAGATAGAGCACGCCGGTGACCAGCGCGACCAGGCCGGCGAGATTGAGGATGACGATGCGGCGGGTGAGACTGGAAAAGCTCTGTGCGACGAAGAAGGCCCAGGCCGCGCGCAGCGGCTTGCGCAGCGCGGCAAAGCGCGGCGGCCGCTCGGTGCGCTCGGCCTGCGCGCCCGGCTTTGCGGCCTCGGCGCCGGTTACGCTGATTTCCGCGGTTCGATCGAGCACGTCGTTTAATCCAGCCGGTTCAAGGACGCTCTTACTGGCGCATGATCTTTTCCGAAAACCGGTATCCACCCCGGATCAAGTCCGGGACAGGCTTTTTCGGGATCATGCGTCCGCCCCCGACATTTTACCGCAAGCCGGGACGCTCCGTCAGGCCGCTTTTATCAAAGCCGGGCCGTCATTCCTTGAAGCGATAGCCGACGCCATAAAGCGTCTCGATCATCTCGAAATCGTCGTCGACCGCCTTGAACTTCTTGCGCAGCCGCTTGATGTGGCTGTCGATGGTGCGGTCGTCGACATAGACCTGGTCGTCATAGGCGGCGTCCATCAGCGCGTTGCGGCTCTTGACCACGCCGGGGCGCGTCGCCAGCGCCTGCAAAATGAGGAACTCGGTGACGGTGAGGGTGACCGGTTCGTTCTTCCAGGTGCAGGTGTGCCGCTCCGGGTCCATGCGCAGCAGGCCGCGCTCGAGCACCTTGGCGGCGTCGGTTTCCTTGACCGGGGAACCGTCCTTCGGATTGGCGCGGCGCAGCACGGCTTTGACGCGCTCGACCAGCAGCCGCTGCGAGAACGGTTTGCGGATGAAGTCGTCGGCCCCCATCTTGAGGCCGAACAATTCGTCGATTTCCTCGTCCTTGGAGGTGAGGAAGATGACCGGGATGTCGGTCTTCTGGCGCATCCGCCGCAAGGTCTCCATCCCGTCCATGCGCGGCATCTTGATGTCGAGGATGGCGAGATCGGGCGGCGAGGTCTTGAAACCGTCGAGCGCGGAAGCGCCGTCGGTATAGGTCATGATGCGGTAACCCTCCGCTTCGAGCGCCATCGAAACGGAAGTGAGGATATTGCGGTCGTCGTCTACGAGAGCGATGGTCGGCATGAGCCCCTCTTGAGCCTCTCTGGCGTACGTCCCGCTTGTTTGAAGCCCATAAACGGGGTCTGAAATGTGGCCTCTTTGCAACAACTATGTGATTCGGTAGCGAATTCAAGGGCGATGGGCCAAACACGCGGCTGCCGCACCGATATCGTTAACTTCGAGGCGCCATGAAGCCGGATACCGCATTCAACGCCCGCCTGGCCGCCAAAAAGCTCCTGCGCGAGGGCCGCTCCGGCGCGCTGGCAACCCTGATGGCGGGGTCGGGCGATCCCTACTGCTCGCTGGTCAATGTCGCCAGCGCGCCGGACGGGGCGCCGCTGCTGCTGCTGTCCAAGCTTGCGCTGCACACCAAGAACATCCTGGCGGACGCCCGCGTCTCGCTGATGCTGGACGAGCGCAAAGAGGGCGATCCGCTGGAGGGCGCCCGCGTCATGCTGATGGGGAAGGCGGCCGTCACCGAGGATCCGGCGGCGCGCGCCGCCTATCTGCGCCGCCAGCCGGAGGCCGAGATGTTCGCCGGCTTTGCCGACTTCGCCTTCTACCGCATGGCGCTCAGCCACGCGCATCTGGTGGCCGGCTTCGGCCGCATCGTCGATCTAAGCGCGCGCGACGTGCTGACCGATACCGCCAATGCCGCGGCGCTCATCGAAGCGGAAGCGGGCGCGATCGCGCATATGAACGCCGACCATGCCGAGGCTTGCCGGCTCTACGCCACCAAGCTCTTGGGCGGGGCGGACGGCGATTGGAGATGTGTGGGTATCGATCCCGAGGGCCTCGAATTGCAGCAGGGCCGCACCGCATTGCGGCTCGGCTTCCCGGAGCGCGTCACCGCGCCCGGCCCCTTGCGCGCGGTGCTGAAGGCGTTGGCCGAGAAGGCGCGGGCCGACTAAGCCCGCCGGTTAACGGGTGCCGCGCTGATTTATGGGACATCATCGTTATTGATGCAGCGCAACGAAGCCTGCTCACCATGCATGGCATTTGATCTTGGCATTCAGGTGCTTGATGACTATGGTCGCGCGCCTTGGAACGAGGGGCTATACTTAGGTCTTATAGCGGCGAAGGGCCACAACGGCCGCTGCGGGGTTTCGCTCTCCAACTGCCCCTGCTTGGGAGGAATTAAGCGTGCAGGAATCAGGCGTGCGGAATGGCGCTCATGGCGCCGATAAATTCGGCTTCAAGGGCCTCGCTGCCGTCCATTGGAATCTGATCGAGCCGGCGCTCTACGAGCACGCCGTCAAGAACGGCGAGGCGACGATCGTGGCGGGCGGCGCGCTCTGCGCCGAGACCGGCCACCACACCGGCCGCTCGCCTAAGGACAAGCACACCGTCTGCGACGCGCTCACCGAGAATTCGATGTGGTGGGACAACAACCGCAAGATGACGCCGGCGCAATTCGACGCGCTGCTCGCCGATTTCCAGAAGCATTGCGAAGGCAAGAGCCTGTACGCGCAAGATTTGGTCGGCGGCGCCGATCCCAAATACCGCATCAGCACGCGCGTCTTCACCGAATACGCCTGGCACTCGCTGTTCATCCGGCAATTGCTGATCCGGCCGGAGCGCGAGGACCTCGCCAAGTTCGTGCCGGAGCTGACCATCGTCGATCTGCCGTCGTTCCGTCCCGACCATACGCGGCACGGCGGGCGCGAGGGCTCCGACACCATGGTGGCGATCGATTTCTCGCGCAAGATCGTGCTGATCTGCGGCTCGTCTTACGCCGGCGAGATGAAGAAGTCGGTGTTCACGACGCTCAATTTCTATCTGCCGGCCGAGGACGTCGTCCCGATGCATTGCTCGGCCAATGTCGGGCCGGACGGCGACTCGGCGCTGTTCTTCGGCCTGTCCGGCACCGGCAAGACCACGCTGTCGGCCGATCCGCACCGCACGCTCATCGGTGATGATGAACACGGCTGGGGCCCGGACGGCATCTTCAATTTCGAGGGCGGCTGCTACGCCAAATGCATCAAGCTCAGCCACGAGGCCGAGCCGCAGATCTGGGACGCCACCAACCGCTTCGGCGCCGTGCTGGAGAACGTGGTGTTCGATCCCGATACGCGCGTGCCCGATTACGACGACGGCTCCAAGACCGAGAACACGCGTTCGGCCTATCCGTTGAGTTCATTCCCGAACGCCTCGAAGCACCGGCCGCGCCGGCCACCCGAAGAACATCATCTTCCTGACCGCCGACGCCTATCGGCGTGATGCCGCCGATCGCCAAGCTGACGCCCAACCAGGCGATGTACCACTTCCTCTCCGGCTACACGGCCAAAGTGGCCGGCACCGAGAAGGGCCTGGTCGGCGTGCAGCCGGAATTCTCCACCTGCTTCGGCGCGCCGTTCCTGCCGCGCCATCCGTCGGTCTATGCCGACCTGCTGCGCGACTACATCCACAAGCACAAGGTCGATTGCTGGCTGGTCAATTCCGGCTGGACCGGCGGCAAATACGGCGAGGGCCGCCGCATGCCGATCAAGGCGACGCGCACGCTGTTGACCGCCGCGCTCAACGGCTCGCTGAAGGATGCCGACTTCCGCACCGACCCCTATTTCGGCTTCTCGGTGCCCACGTCAGTGCGCGGGCGTCGAGCCGCATCTGCTCAACCCGTTCAAGACCTGGAAGAACAAGGCCGAGTTCGACAAGACTGCGCGCGATCTGGTCGGCATGTTCCAGAAGAACTTCACGCGCTTCGAGAGCCACGTCACGCCCGACATCAAGGCGGCGGCCCCGGAAGTGCGCATCGCTGCGGAGTAGTCTGCTCGCTGCAAGGCGAGGTGCTTGTGATGAAGATTGCCGTCATGTTTGCCATCGCGCTGCTGTTTTGCGCCGCCGGCGCCGGCCTTTGCCGTGCCGATTGCGCCGGGCTCTATGCGCTCGCCCAGCAGCACGCCAACGACATGGCCCGGCGCAACAGCCTCGATCACAGGGGGTTCATGCGGCATCGCGGCCCGGCCGGCGCTGCCGCCGAAAACGTCGCGGTCGGCTGCCGCGATGAAGCTTGTGCGCGGCGGGCCTGGATGAAATCACCGCATCACCGCGCCAACATGATGCTTGGCGGCTGTCAGGCCATTGCCTCGGCGGTGTCGAAGAACGGCCGCCGCTATTGGGCGATGGAGATCGGCGGTGGCGGCCGCGGCGTCGGCGGCGGCCACGACCCCTCAATCGAAGGCGGCAACGTTCCCTAAGCGCGCCGCGGCGGCGCGTTTGACGGCAAGCGGGCGGCCTTGCGGGCCGCCTTTTTTATTGCATGGTGTTGGAAGCAGCCGGCTCTCCCTCCCCCCTTTCAGGGGGAGGGAGAAGAGAGCGCGGCGCGCTCGCTTGATCACCCGTTCGACTGCGCCAGCACGCGCCCGATGCGGTCGAAGCGCGCCTTCTGCTCGTTGCTGAGCGAGGCGTAGAAGGCCTCGAGCGCCGGCTTCACCGTCTCGGCCGCGTCGACCATGGCTTGCAGCCGCGTCTGCATGGCGGCGAGCCGGCCGGGCGGCGTCAGCGGCGTATCGGTCGGGCAGGCCGCCTGCAGGGTCGCGACCGCCTTGGCGGTGGCGTCCGCCAGACTGTCGAGCAGCTTGTTCTGCGCGTCGCTCGGCTTGACCGCTTCGTCGATCTGTTCGATCGGCAGATTGGTGAGGCCCGGCTTGGCCTGCGCGCAGGCCTTGCCGTCGGCGGGCAGTGCGGCGGTCGCTTCCGGGTTGTTGCGCAGCTTGGCCGGCCCGAGCCGGTTGAAGCGTTCCTTCTGCTCGTCGGAGAGCGCGTCGTAGAACTTCTCCAGCGTCGGGCGCACGGTCTTGACTGCGTCGAGCGTGGCCGCAAGCCGCGCCGTCGTGGCGCGCAGGCGGCCGGGCGGCGTGAGCGGGAAGGCGGCTTCCGACGGGCAGGAAGCGCTGAACGCGGAAGCCGCTTGCTTGGCGGCCTCGCGCACCGCGACCAGCAGCGCCTTCTGCTCGCCGTTCAAGGCAAGCTTGCGCTCGATCTCGCCGAACGGCCAGGCGGTGACGCCGGAGCCCGGCTGTTTGCACAGCTCCTGCACGGCGGCGTAGCTCGGACGCGGCGGCGGCGCGGCTTGGTAATTGACATATTCCTCGGGCGGGCCTTCCTCGCCCCAGAACAGGCTGTCGATGAAGTCGTCATAGGCAAAGGCCCAGTAGCCGTCCTCGTAGCCGTAGGGCCAGAACGCGTAGTCGAAAATGTCGGAATAGGCGTAAGGCCAGAACACCGGCCCGTACCAGGGGACGAAGGCGGCGCGCAGGCCCCGGCGCCAGGCGCGCCGCGCGGCGTAATGGTAGCGGCGGGCGCGGCGACCGGCGCGCGTGCGCGCGCTGCCGGCGTAGGGCGAGGCGAAGCGGCCGGCCCGCGCGGCTTGCGGGTTCACGGCGGCGCTGCGGTTGCGCCGCAAGGCGCGGCGTTGCGCGCGCGCATTGCCCTGCACGGCGGCGTTCGGTTGCGCGAGGGCGTTGGGCTGGGCCAGCGTGTTCGATCGCGTTGCGTTGCGCCGGTGGCGCCGCTGGGCGCGCGTCGTCGCGGCCGCGGCGAAGACGTAAGGGCTTTGGCGGTAGGATGTGCCGGCGATGTCGTCCTGATCGTGGAGCGCACGCGTTCGTGGCGGCGGCGCACGGCGTGCTGATGCTGCACCGCGCGCTGATGCGAAACTGCCGCGCGGCGCGGGGCAAAATGCGGCCTGGCTGCGTGCGATACGGCATGACCACCGCCACCGCCGCGGCCACCGCCGCCCTTGTGAGCGGCCGCTTTACCGGCCTTGGCATTGGCCGGCTTTTGGGCGTAGCCGACAGCCGGCATCGCCAGAACGAGCCCGAGCGCAACGGCCAGCGACGCTGCAAATCCTTTCATGGCAAAGCCTCCACACTTGGCCCCGAAAGCAGCGAATTGCCCCCAAGGATATGAACGGACGAGCGCCGCAAACCCGGCGCTGCGCGGTTGTGGTTCGAAATGAAATTCTGCTAATTTTTCGCGCGTGGAACATTGAGATTTCGCAATGCACACGATCAAAATCGGAAAAAACGGCGAACAAATTGTCGCAGCCGGGCTCGGCTGCATGGCCATGTCGGGCGGCTACGGCCAGCCCGACGAGGCCGAGAGCATCGCCACCATCCACGCCGCGCTCGACGCCGGCCTGGCGCTGATCGACACCGGCGATTTCTACGGCATGGGCCATAACGAAATGCTGATCGGCGAGGCGCTCAAGGGCGGCCGCCGCCAGCGCGCCTTCGTTTCGGTGAAGTTCGGCGCGCTGCGCGGGCCCGACGGCGGCTGGAGCGGCTACGACCTGCGGCCGGCGGCGGTGAAGAACTTCCTCGCCTACAGCCTGCGCCGGCTGAAAACCGACTACATAGATCTCTACCAGCCCGCCCGCTACGACCCCATGGTGCCGCTCGAGGATACGCTCGGCGCCATCGCCGATCTGGTGCAGGCCGGCTACGTGCGCAATATCGGCCTGTCGGAAGTCTCCGCGCGCACGCTGCGGCGCGCCGTTGCGCTCCATCCGATCGCCGCGCTGCAGATTGAATATTCGCTCATGAGCCGCGGCATCGAGCGCGAGATTTTGCCGGCGGCGCGCGAACTCGGCATGCCGGTGGTCGCCTATGGCGTCTTGTCGCGCGGGCTGATCAGCGACGCGACGATTGAGAACGGCGCCGGCGCCGGCGAAATCCGCAGCCGCATGCCGCGCTTCCAGGCTGAGAATTTCGAGCGCAACCGCGCGCTGATCGAAGCGCTCGCGCAAATCGCCCGGGCGCGCGGCGCAAGCGTCGCGCAACTGGCCTTTGCCTGGCTGTGCGCGCGCGGGCCCGATATCGTGCCGCTGATCGGGGCGCGCACGCGCGCGCAGCTGGCCGACGCGCTGGCGGGACTATCGCTGACATTGCGCGAAGACGAGTTGGCATCGATCGAGCAGGCGGTGCCGAAAGATGCCGCCGCCGGCGAGCGCTACGGCGCGGCGCAGATGACGCAGCTCGATAGCGAGGTGGGGGCGTAGGCGCCGCTTTGGGTTCGGTGCGCGAGGCTTGCGTTCCCTCCCTCTGAAAGGGGGAGGTATCGGAAAGGCCTCAACCCCCGCCCAGCCGCGTCAGCAATTCGGCGTCGGGGTAGGAATCGGCCGGCAGGCCGAGCTTGAGCTGCGCCTTCTTCACCGCCGCGCGCGTGCCGCTGCCGAGCTTGCCGTCGGGCTCGCCGGCCTGATAGCCGCGCGCGTTGAGCAGGCGCTGCAATTCCATCATCTGCGGCGTGCTCAGCGGGTGCACGGTTTTCGTCGCGCTGTGGTCGACCATCGGCGCGCCGGCAAGGCGCGTGGCGAAATAGGCGACCGTGGTCGAATAGACGTAGGCCGCGTTCCAGCCGAGGAAGGCCTTGAAGTTCGGAAAAGCAAGGAAGGCCGGCCCGTGCCGGCCCATCGGCAGGATCAGCGAGGCCGGCATGGTGCCGGCGGGCAGCTTGCCGTGCGCCGGCCGCACGCCCCAGGCCACCCATTGCGAGACCGGATGCTGGATGTCGACGGCGGCCTCCTGCCACGGCATTTGTGCCGGCACGCGCACCTCCTGCAGCCAGGGCTGGCCGCGCTGCCAGCCGAGATGCACCAGGAAATTGGCGCCGGAGGCGAGCGTGTCGGGAATGCTGCGGATCAGGTCCTTGCGGCCGTCGCCGTCGAAATCCACCGCGTTCTTGAGGTAGTCGCCGGCGGTGAACTGCATGCCGCCGAACTCGCCGGCCCAATCGCCGATCATTTCGGACACGCTCTGGTCGCCGTTCTGCACGATGCGCAGCGCGGCCAGAAGTTGGTCGCGGAAGAAGTCGGGACGCCGGCAGTCATAGGCGAGCGTCGTCAGCGCGGTGAGGATATTGTATTTGCCGAAGGTCTTGCCGAAGTCGCTCTCCAATCCCCAGAAGGCGGTGAGCACCGACGCCGGCACGCCATAGGCCTTCTCGACCTTGGCGAAAATCGCCGCGTGTTTCTTCATGGCGGCGCGGCCGTTCGGCATGCGATAGCCGCCGACCAGCCGGTCGGAGAACTGCAGGAAGGTGAGGTTGAACACCGCCTGGCCCTGGTCGCGGCGGATGATGGCCGGGTCGAATTTCAGGTCGGGGCCGGCTTCGGCGAGCACGCGCGGCGAGATGCCCTTGGCCAGCGCCTCCTGCTTGAAGGCCGCCAGCCATTTCTCGAAACTGCCGGTGTTGCGGCAGCGCGCCATGGCCGGCCCCGCCAGCGCGACGACGAGCAAAACCGCCGCCCATTTCAATGCCGTCCTGCGCATCGTCCTATCCGTGTTTTCGAGGAGCCGGCCGCCAATCTGCCCAAGGCCCGCGCCGGGTCAAGGTCGAATGCGCCGGAGCGTCGATGCGCTGCCGGGCGGCTATGCGTCCCTCATCATGGACCGCAAGGTCGGCTTTCCGGCCGTCCACGTCACCTCCGACTTCAAGTCGCCAATCCGCTACGGCGACATCGCGCGCATCACGGGGACGGTGACGAAGCTCGGGACCACGTCGTGTCATTTCTCGTTCGCGATCACGCGCGCCAAGGACGGCGCGCCCGTCGCGACGATGAGCCACGTCCACGTGTGCACGAACCTCGTCACGCTGACGAAGCTCCCCTTCCCCGCGGACGTGCACGCCGCCCTCAGCGCGCATCTCGTCACGCCCTGAGCGGTCGCCTCAGTGGCAGTTGACCGAGCAGTAGAGGCGCGCGTTCGGATCGCGGATGTCCGCACACTGGCACGTGGTCGAGCACTTGCACTCCGGCCCGTAGCAGGAGTTCACGCAGCTCGTGATCCCGCTGCAGAGCGCGTTCGGCTCGCAGATGCCACCGGGCTCGAGGCCCGAGCTCGACGTGCCGGCGCCGCTCGACGTGCCGGCGCCGCTCGAGCCCGCGCCGCTACCGCCGCTTGCGCCACCACCACCGCTCGCGGCGCCCCCGCTCGCGCCCTCCTCGCTCGCGGGCGGGGGCGTGGTCGACGTCGCATCGCTCGGCGCGCCTCCTCCCGCGGGCGGGGCCGGCGCGCACGCCGGATCGCCGGCGGCACACGAGGATGGAATCGAGGACGACGTGCCGTCGGAGCTCCCGCCGCACGCCGCGACAGAGCACAAACGACGACCGCGAGACCCGTTCGAACGGGTCCTCCAGAGAGCGCATGAGTGACCTCCAAGAGAAGAAAGGAAAGGCCGCGCGATGGCGCGCGGCGAGCGGCTGGAGAGCAAGCGGGGTGCCGCAGGCGTGAAGGCCCACGAAAGGCCGGCACTTGCGCGGCCGCGCGCGAACGCGCGCGTCACGCGCCATGGCAAGCACGTCAGTGGGGGTGTGAGTCCGAAACAACAGCTCGCGCGCAATCTCCCCCTACGAGAGGAGCCCAGCGCGCGGTCGTCCGAGGCGTTCTACCGATACGCGGGCTCGTCGGGGAGGGGCCCGGCCTTCGGAGGCAGGAGCATGTCCTGCGGATCCTTGCCGCTCTTCTTGATCGCGCGCACCCTCGCGACCATCACGAGCCCGAAGAGGAAGAGCGCGACGCACGCCCACTGCGCCGGCGTGAGCCCGCCGTAGCGCGGGTCGGCCTGGTCGACGTCGCGGACGCGGAGGAAGTCCATCGCGAAGCGGACCGGCGCATAGCGCGAGCGCGATCGCCGCGACGTACGAGCCCGTGGTGAGCTTCTTCCGCCACGTGAGCGCGAAGCAGCGTCGCGAGGACGACCGTGAACATCATCTCGAGGAGCCCGAGATCGAACTGCGGAGCGTTGCCCTAGCGGAGCTCGAGATGCCGGCGCCGAAGCTGACGATCTTCTGGATGCGCTCGGGCGGCCCGAACGCGACCGCGAGGCAGCGTGCCCGCCGATCGGCCTTCATTCCCGGGTGATCGTGGACGACCGAGCAGCCGCTCCGCCCGAAGACCCACGCGACCGGAAAGACGCTGAGGATGAGATCCGCGAACGGAAGGATCGGCATCGCGCGCGTCGCGCCTGCGGAACTTCGGGATCGTGAAGCCGAAGAACGGCATGCGCAGCGACGGGCACGGCCTCGAAGTACTTCCAGAGGACGATGCCGATGAGCGCGCCCGATGAAGCCGCCGAACGACGCTCAGGCCCTCGCAGAGGAGGAAGAGCGACCACGGCCGCTTCACGAACTCGGCCGGGTGATAGAAGAATCTCGTCGAGCATGTGGCCGCCGAGGAAGCCGGCGACGAGCATCCACGTGATGAACGAGTTGAGCTTGTCGAGGTCGAGCCCGCGCTGCGCGCGCCCGCCGCGTCGCGAGCCAGGTCCCGAGGATGACGCCCGTCGCGACGAGCAGCCCGAACGGGTGCAGCGTCAGGGGACCGATCTTCAGGTCGGGCACGTGGATGTACGGGATCATCGAGATGGCCCTGCTTTCTAGCAGGTCCGGGCGCACCCGCGGATGACGATGCGTCCTTCGTCGCCCGGCGCCGGTCCCCGGCGACGCACGACGACCTCCCAGCCGTCGCACGCGCGGTGGATAGAGCTCGCGCTCGGCGCGCGGATCGGGGCACGTGGCCGCGGGAAAGCGCCGCTCGAGCGCGCCGCCGAGGCGGTCCATCGCGTGGACCTGGGCCTCGGTGCGGTCCTCCGGCGCCGCGGGGTCGAGCTTCGACGATCTGGTCGGCCTCGGCCCAACGCACGAACATGTCGGCGCCTTCGACGGTGCCGCCGACGACCACGCCGTCCTGCTCGACGAGCGAGATCTCGAGCGTCAGCAGGCGGGACTCGCGCTCGGGCCGCGTCGGGAGGAGGAAGAAGTAGGTCCTCCTCGCGGCGCGCCGGGACCGCGCCCCAGGTCGGCGGCGTTCGCCCGAGCAGCAGCGCGCGCAGCGCGGGCGGGCCGTCCTGCGCGGCACGCCGTAGACGTCGTCGTCGAGGAGGACGCCGACCGCGCCGAGGATCGCCTCGCCGACCGCGCGGCGCTGCACCGCCGCGCGTCTCGAGCTTCGCGTCGTCGTAGCGGACGCTGCCGCGCGATGTCGCGGAGCTCGGCGTCCTGCATGCTCGACTCGAGCGCGGTGAGCAGCGCGAGCGCCGCGGCCGCGTGCGGCCCGTCGGGCAGATCGGCGAGGTAGCGGCGCGCGCCCTCGCGCGAGGCCTGCGCATGCGTCGAAGTAGCGCGGGCTCTTCCTCCTCGAACGCGGCGCGCACCTCGCTCGGCGAACGCGCCCTTCGGATGGCGCTCGAGGTACTTCTTCGCGCGCGCGAGCCGCGTGCCCTCGGCGGCCGCCACGCGGAACGCGCGGTAGTCCTCGAGATCGCCCGAGCGGCGCCGTCATCGGTGCGAAACGTCGCGCAGCCCGCGCCGACGTCGCGGCGAGCAACGCGCCGCCGAGCACGGACGCCGCACCGCACGCGGCTCACGCGCGCCTCCATCGGCCGGCGTCCCGTCCCCGACGAGCCGTCGCCCAGGCCGCCGTCGCCGAACGAGGGCGTCGCGCTCGGCGGCGCGACGCGACAGAAATCGCACTCGCTCGGCGTCGACCGGCGCGTCGTCGTCGACGTACGTCGCGTAGGCGTCAGCACGAGGCCGCCGCGAGCGCGCGCAGGCAGACCTCGCCGTCGTGCTGGAGCGGCCGGCACGTCGCGCGGCAGCGACGATCTCGGGGAGCGCCTGCGGATCGCACGCGCGCACGCAACGCGCGGTGCCGACCCGCACTCCTGGCATCGCTCGCAGTCCTCGTGCTTGCGCGCGGAGGCATAGCGATCGCGATCGAGCTCGCGCAGCGGTGCGCCCGCACCCGCCGGTGTCGCCGACCGTCGGCGCCATGAGCAGGAGGCCCAGCCCGAGGACCACGACGGCGAGCCCGCGCGTGCTCCGCGCGGCGCCTCACGGCAGCACCTCGTAGGCGACGACGAAGCCGAGCTGCCCGCTGAGGACCGGATACGTCGTCGTGCTGCCTTCTCGGCGTGCCGGCGCCGTAGAAGACGTCGCCGACCATCTCGGCCGCGACGCCGAAGCCGCCGAGGAAGAACCACGTCGCGCCGAGCGCCGGCCTCGAGGCCCCAGGTCACGTCGGGCGTGAGCGACGAGCGGCACGCCCGCGCGCCCGTAGACGCGCGAGCGAGCGCCACCGTCGCCACGCGAGGTACGACGGCGTCATCACGACCTGACCCACGCCCTGCGACCGCCGCCGACGTGCGGAGCGCGGCGCCGTGCTGGAAGCCGAGCGGGTTGCCGAACGTGGCGGCGAGCCCGACGTCGACGTACGGCGCCGTCCGCGAGAGGCTCTCGGCGTCGTCGCCGAGCGGCGTCGCGAGGCGGTACGGGTTGTTGAAGCGAAGGCCGTCGCCGAGGAACGCCGTGAGCGAAGAGCTGCGCGTAGCCGGGCTTCGTCGCGAACGGATCCGGCTCCGGACGCGGCGTCGTCGAGCACGGGCGGCCGTCGTCGTCGGCATGCGCCGCCTGCGGCGCCGCGCATGGACACCGCGACGAAGGTCACGCACGAGCGACGACGACGGCAGCGTCCGACTCGCGACAGCGCGCTCGACCATCAGCTCCGGTTCACCCGCACCTTGGGCTTGGCGCCGAGGAGCGCGAGCTGGCCGCACGCGGCGCTCACGTCGTCGCCGCGCCGCCTGCGGACGAAGCACGAGTAGCCGGCGTCGATGAGGACCCGCTGGAAGGCGAGCACGCCCGAGAGGTCGGGCGGGCCGAGCGTCGAGGCGTCGATCGGGTTCATCGGGATGAGGTTGACCTTCACCGGCAGCCCGCGGAGCAGCCGCGCGAGCTTCTTCGCCTCCGCGACCGTGTCGTTCTTGCCGGCGACGAGCGTGTACTCGATCGTGATCCGGCGGCGCTTCGGCAGCGGGTAGGCGCGGAGCGCCTGCATCAGCTCGGCCAGCGGGTACTTCTTGTTGATCGGCATGAGGCGCGAGCGCGTCTCGTCGTCGGCGGCGTGGAGCGAGATCGCGAGGCCGACCTGCCCGCCGAAGTCCGTCGCCGAGCCGCGCGATCTCCGGGACGAGGCCCGCTCGTCGAGACCGTCACGCTGCGCGTCGACAGGCCGATGCCCTCGGGGTGCGTGAGCAGGCGCAGCGCGCGCGCCGTCGCCTCGTAGTTGTGGAGCGGCTCGCCCATGCCCATGAACACGACGTTGCGGAGCGCTCGTCGCGCGTCGAGCCGCGACGCGCCCGAGCAGCACCTGCGCGACGATCTCGTCGGCGCCGCAGGTGGCGCTTGAGGCCCGGCGACGCCGCTCGCGCAGAAGACGCAGCCCATCGCGCAGCCGACCTGCGTGGAGATGCACTGCGTGACCGGGATGTACGGCTCTCTGCGCTCGCCGTGCGCCGCGCCCGGCTCTTCGTCTTCGTCGTCGACCGCGGCGGCCGCATCGGCGTCCTCGTACGTGCAATCGGCCGCGAGCGGCGAAGGCAAATCCGAGCGCCCGCCGGTCACGCGCGGGATGAGCACGGTCTCGACGTTCGCGCCGTCGTGCATCCCGACGAGGAGCTTGCGCGTGTCGTCGACGGCGCGGCGCTCGCTCACGATCGACGAGCACGCCGCTGAGGCCCTCCGCGGCGAGCCGCTCGCGCAGCGACGCCGGCAAATCGGTCATCTGGCTCGCGTCGGTCACGCCGCGCGCATGGATCCAGCGGAAGACCTGCTTGCCGTGGAACGTGCGCCCGCCGAGACGCACCGACCTCGGCCGCCCACTCCTCGGGAAGCCGCGCGAGCGGAAGCGTGCTCGGGTCGGCCTTGGTCGGGAGCGGCCACGCGTCGATCCTACGCTTCTCGGCGGCCTTCTCCGCGGCCTTCTCGGTGGCCTTGGCTTCTTCCCAGTAGCCGTCGAGCACCTCGAGCGGCAGGTTCGGTCGCTCGCCGCCGGCCGCCCCAGCCGCCGTGCTCGCTCTTCACGCGCGCCTCGACGTGCGCGAAGCGGCGCGTGAACTTGTCGATGGTGCGCCGGAGCGCGCCCTCGGCGTCGACCTTCACGTGGCGCGACGAGGTTCA
Organism: uncultured Pseudomonadota bacterium; assembly: GCA_963819955.1. GTDB lineage: Bacteria > Pseudomonadota > Alphaproteobacteria > Rhizobiales > Xanthobacteraceae > Pseudolabrys. The sequence goes on from CAWFYB010000008.1 coordinate 139,007, forward strand.
CGAGCGCGAAGAGCACGTCGCCCATCTCGTCCTCGATCGCGCCGCGTCGCCCGCTCGCGATGGCGTGGTCGAGCTCGCCGAGCTCCTCGGTCACCTTCTCGCGCGAGCCGCGCGCGTCGGCCCAATCGAAGCCGACGCGCTCGACCTTCTCGCCCATGCGCTGCGCGCGCGTGAGCGCCGGGAAGGCTCCGCGGGACGCCGCCGAGGATGCCGCGGTCGCTCCTTCTCCTTCGCCTTGATCTTCTCCCAGTTCGTGAGCACCTCCTCGGCGTCCTTCGCCTCGATGTCGCCGAAGACGTGCGGATGCCGGCGGACGAGCTTCTCGACGATCCCGGCGACGACGTCGTCGATCCGAACGCGCCCTCCCGCCGCGCCGAGCTCGGCCTGGAAGACGACCTGGAGCAGCAGGTCGCCGAGCTCCTCGCGGAGGCCTTCGCGGTCGCCGGAGTCGATGGCGTCGATGACCTCGCAGGCCTCCTCGAGCACGTACTTGCGGAGGGTCTCGAAGGACTGCTCGCGGTCCCACGGGCAGCCGTCCGGCGCCAGCAGGCGCTGCATGACGGCCACGAGGCGCGTCGAGGGTCGCGCCGTCCTGGAGCTCGAGCGGGGGGACGGGCCGCGGGCGCGTCCTCGTCGAAGCGGCGCGAGGCCCGTCGCGCGGAGGGACGCTGCCGGCGCTTGCCACGCGCCCGCGACCAGCACGGCTCTACCGTGGGGCTCGGACGGCATACGCCGCGGCTTAGCATGCCACGCGGCTCGCGGATAAGCCGGGGCGCGGCTCGCGATCCGATGATAGAGTTCTCCGATGGCCGAGGCCGGGAAGGAGCCGGGAACGAGCTTCCGCCGGAAGATGATCTTCCTGGCGGTCGTGCTGGTCCTCGGCCTCGCGTACCTGCTGCGGGGCGTCCTCGTCCCGCTCTTCCTCGCGTTTCTCCTCGCCTACGCGCTCGATCCGTTCGTCGATCGCCTCGAGGCGCTGCGGGTGCCGCGGCCGCTCGGCGCGATCCTCGTCATGCTCGGCATCGCGGGCTCGTCACCGTCGTGCTCATCTACGCGATTCCGATGTTCGTCGACGAGGTGAGCGACGCGTCGAGCGCCATCCCCGAGCAGATCCGACGATCTCCAGTCGCGCGTCGAGCCATGGTTCGCGACGACGCTCCACATCAAGCTGCCGCACACGATCGCCGATCTCGAGAAGGCGCTCGACCGAGCGCATCCAGGCGGCGGCGGCTACGACAACGCGCGCACCGTTCCTGTTCGGCACGCTCGGCTACGTGGGCGTCGCGCTCTCGGCGCTCATCGTGCCGGTCTTCGCGCTCTACCTGCTCATCGACTTCGATCGCATCGTCGCGCGCGTCGAGCAGCTCGTCCCGCGCCGCTGGTCGCCGCCGATCAGCGACGTCGCGCGGCGAGATCCACAAGACCCTCAGCGGCTACGTGCGCGGGCAGCTCACCGCGAACATCGTGCTCGCCGCGCTCTACGCGACGGGCCTGCGCATCGTCGACATCCGGCTCGCCGTCCCGATCGGCGTGCTGACGGGCATGCTCGCGTTCGTCCCGTACGTCGGCTTCGCGATCGGGCTCCTGCTCGCGATGGCGATGGCCATCCTCGACTGGCAGGGCCTCGGCACGCTGGTCGGCGTCGTCGCGGTCATGGGCGGCGTCCAGATCATCGACGCGCATGGTCATCACCCCGCGCATCGTCGGTCGCTCCGTCGGCCTCGCGCCGCTCGAGGTCATCCTGACGATGATGGCGGCCGGTCGCTCTTCGGCTTCCTCGGCGTCCTGCTCGCCGTGCCGCTCGGCGCCGTCGCCAAGATCCTCATCCAGCGCGCCGTGAAGGCGTACCTCGCCTCGGACTTCTACACAGCCGCTCGAGCGCGCGCCGAGGCCGCCCGAGCTCCGACAACTGACGCTGCCCCCGACCGGGCACCTCGATCACCCGCCGCCGCCGCCGCGCGTCCCGATCTCCCCGCGGCGCGTGACGCGCCGCGACCGCCCGCGTCGTCGCGAAAGGCAAAGTCTGATGAGCGCAACGAGGTCCTCGTCGAGAAGACGGGGCGCACCACCGTCGTCACGTTGAACCGCCCCGAGGCGCGCAACTCGCTGACGAAGGACGTCGCTGAAGGCGCTCGCCGCCGGCCATCGACGCCGCGGCCGCCGACGACCGACGTGCGCTGCGTCGTGCTCACGGGCGCGGGCGGACACTTCTGCGCGGGCGCCGACCTCCGGCGCACGTTCGCCGAGGATCCCGACCTCATGGATCACCTCGACGAGTACATGGACGCGTTCCACGCGCTCATCCGCGCCATCGTCCGCTGCCCAAGCCGACCATCGCGCAGATGGACGGCGCCGCGGTGGGCTTCGGCGCCGACATGGCGCTCGCGTGCGATCTGCGCGTCGCGAGCACGACGCGGCCTACCTCCAAGAGAAGTTCGTCAACGATCGGCCTCATGCCCGACGGCGGCGGCACGTTCTGGCTGCCGCGCCTCATCGGCACCGCGCGCGCGATGAAGGCGATGCTCCTCTCCGAGAAGCTCGACGCGAAAGAGCTCGACGCGCTCGGGCTCCTCGCGAGCGTCGTCCCCCCGAGGAGCTGCGGCCGCGACGAGGGCGCTCGCGACGCGCATCGAGAAGGGGCCGCCGCTCGCGTTCGCGGCGCTGAAGAGCGCGGTCTACGCGAGCCTCGGCGACATCGAGGCCGCGCTGAAGCGTGAGCGTGAGGGCCAGCTCCGCCTCCTCAAGAGCCAGGACGTCATCGAAGGCGTCATGGCGTGGTCCCAGAAGCGCGAGCCCGACTTCAAGGGCGTGTCGAGGCAGGGAGTCCTTCGCGCGCACGCCATGGCGGCGCGCCAGCTCGTCGGGCCCGCTCGCGATTCGCTAGTCGCGCTCGCCCACGGCGCTCGACCCGAGGTACGCGCGGAGCTCGTCGCCCGTGCCGTGACGCGCCAGGCCGACCATCATCTTGGCGAGCGCGGCCTCGACGGTCATGTCGCCCGCCGAGATCGCGCCGGCCGCCTGCGCGGCAGCGCCGCCCTCGTACTGGCCGAGCTCGACGAAGCCTGCGCAGGCACTGCGAGACGACCATCACGGGCACGTCGCGCTCGCGCGCCTCCTCGAGCGCGGGGATGAGCGAGCCGCCGAGGTTCGGCAGGTTGCCCGTGCCGTAGGCCTCGAGCACGAGCCCCCTCACGCCCACGCGAATCGCGCCGCGCACGAGCCGGGATCGAGCCCGGGAAAGACGCGCACCGCGAGCACGCGCGGCTCGAGGCGATCGTCGAACGGGGCGAGCGGCGACGGCGCGAGCACGTGCGAGGCGACCTCGACGCCGAGGCCGAGCTCCACGAGCGGCGGCAAGGTTCGGCGAGTCGAACGCGCGGAAGCCCCACGCGTCGCGCTTCGTCGCACGCGCGCCGCGCAGCGCGCGCGCTCCGGAGACGATGCTCACCTCGGGCACCGCGAGCGTCGCGACGAGCGCGGCATCGATGAGGTTCTGTCGCGCGTCGGTGCGCACGTCGACGAGCGGCTTCTGCGACCCGGTGAGGACGACGGGCTTCGGCAGCGGCCCGAGCATCATCGCCAGCGCGCTCGCCGTGTAGGCCATCGTGTCGGTGCCGTGGACGACGACGATGCCGTCGTAGCTCGGGAGCTGCGCGTGGACCTCGCGCGCGAGCGTCACCCAGTCGGCGGGCTGCATGTTCGCCGAGTCCATGTGGAAGAGCAGGCGCGTGTCGAAGCTCGGCGATGCGCGCGAGGCTCGGCACCTCGGCGACGAGATCGCGGCTCGCGCGCTCCTCGTCGAGCGTGATCGCCGCTCGCCCGCTGCCGGGCGCCGGCGGCGCTCATCATGAGCGTGCCGCCCGTCAGGAGGAGGAGCAGGCGCGGCATCGTCCTCGATTCGCACGCTCAGAAGAGGCGCTGGTCGACCTTGATGGTGTCGCCCTGCTGCAGCTTGATGTCGGCGCGCGCGTTGTCGGTGATCGCGTCGACGCTGACGATCGCGTTGACCGACTTCGTCGCCGCTGACGCTGCGGATCACCTGCACGTGGTTCGTGTCGGCGAGCGGCGTGAACCAGCCCGCCGCGGAGATCGCCTGCACGAGCGTCATGCCGTCCTGGTACGGCAGCGGCCCGGGCTTCGCGACCTGGCCGATGATCTGGATCTTCTTCGAGTTGAACGCCTTGACCTTGACCTGCACCTGCGGGCTCACGAGGAACTTCGCCTCGACGAGCTGCTCGCGGATGGCGTCGCGATCTCGCGCGGCTCGAGGCCCGCGACCTTGATGCCCTTGCGTGTACGGGAAGTCGAGCG
>CAWFYB010000009.1:0-1100000 GCA_963819955.1 uncultured Pseudomonadota bacterium
CGGTGATTTCCCAGTCCAGCGTGACGGTGCCGGTATCGTTCGACAGCGCGCCGTATTTGGCGGCATTGGTCGCGATCTCGTGCACGATCATCGACAGGATCACGGCGAGCCGCGGCGACAGCGGCACCTTCGGCCCGAACATCCGGATGCGTTCCGGATTGTTGATCTGATAGGGCCGCAGCACCCGCGCGATCACGTCCTGAAAGTCGGAGCCCTGCCACTTCTCCTGGCTCAGGAGATTGTGCGCCTCCGCCAGCGCGCCAAGCCTTCCCTCGAATTTCTCGCGTTCGGTCCGGCTCGCGCTGCGAAAGGTTTGCATCGCGATCGACTGCAGGATCGCCAGCGTATTCTTGACGCGATGGTTGAGCTCCTCGATCAGGAGGTCGTGCAGCATCTCGCCGCGGGCGATCGCCGTTGCCATCCGCACCGCGAAGGCGAGGCCGATCAGCAGCAGGATGCCGCCGATCACGCTGGTGATCGCGAGACTGCGCCATAGCGGAGCGACCAGCGAGCTCTCGGCAATACCGGCGGCAACCGTCCATCCGGTGAGCGACGGATCGCGCCACACTCGTGATCAGCGGCACGCCTTCAAGCGACACGGTGGGAAAGGTCGCTTCGGGGTTACGAACATCGCCGCATAGAGTGAGGGCGATGCCCGCTTGCCGAACGTATCTCGCGGGTTAGGCACCCGCGCGAAATTGGTGCCTTCGCCATCGAAGATCGAGATCGTCCAGTCCTCGCCGGGACGCTGCTGTTCGATGATGGCCTGGAAAATTTCAATCGGCGGGCTGAAGGAGATGTGTAGAGAACCTCGCCGTCTCGCATGACCGGGACTTCGACGGTCACGATCAGGCGTTTCTTGACCGCGCCGAAGAACAGATTGGAATAGTAGGGACGCCTGGTCGCGAACACCTTCTCCACGATGTCGCGGTTGTTGCGCCGCGGGAGGCTTGCGGTGTCCGGCGTGACGGAGGAAAACAACTGTCGGCCCTCCCGGTCCGCCACCAGCACGACGCCGTCCTTGCCATATTGCTCGAGAAAGCCGGCTGCGATCCGCCGAAAGGCATCGAAGTTGCCGTTATCCAGCGAATTGGCGAGCGCGAGAACCTGCAAACCGCCGGTCATGCGCTGCATCTCGGCGTCGAGGACCAGGCGGATGCTGCGCACAGTCGCCGACACGCGCTCGTCGCATCGCGGCGGTCCTGCTCGTAATTGTTGAAAGCGATGCCTACCGCGAAAATGATCAGCGGCAGCGTGGTTCCCGCGACCAAAAGTGCGAGACGTACTGGCAGTGAAAGTTTTGACAACGCGTTCCCCGGATCGTCGTCGTGCTGCCGGGAGCATAGAGCAGCGGCCGAATCCGCCACGAAGAATATCCGGGATGATCGGGTTCCGTGCCGGCCCGTCGCGCCGCGGAACCCGAGCGCTTACAGATTGCTCTCGGTGATGGCGGCGTAGACCATGGTGCGCAGCTCGCGCCGCATCGGATAGGCGCTCGACGGCAGCAGCTGCGTCATGAAGATGGCGATCAGTTCCTCGGCCGGATCGATCCAGAAGGAGGTCGTGGCCGCGCCGCCCCAGAAAAATTCGCCGGGGCTGCCGGCGATCAGCGTCTGCGCCGGGTCGCATGGTCACGGCGAAGCCGAGACCGAAGCCGATGCCGTTATAGGTGGCTTCGGAGAACAGCGAGCGCGACACTTCGGGCAGGTCGCGGCCGCCGGGCAGGTGGTTGCGCGGTCATCAGCGTCAGCGTCTTCGGGCCGAGCAGCCGGACGCCGTCGAGTTCGCCGCCGTTGAGCAGCGCCCGGCAGAAGGTGAGATAGTCGGCGGCGGTCGAGCACAGCCCGCCGCCGCCGGAGATGAGCGAGGGCGGCGACGAGGAAGAGCTCTTGGCCGGATCGTCCTGCAGCGTCAGGCCCTCGCGGCGCTGGTCGGCGTGGAAGGTCATGCCGCCTTGCGGGTCGGCGGAATAGCAGGCGGCGAAACGGTGGGCCTTGTCGTCCGGCACGTGGAAATCGGTGTCGGTCATGCCGAGCGGATCGAGGATGCGCTGCTTCAGGAACTGCTCGAACGGCATGCCGCTGAATCTTGCCGACGAGATAGCCGAGCACGTCGGTCGACGACCGAGTAGTTCCAGGCCTCGCCGGGCGAGAACTCCAGCGGGATCTTCGCCAGACTCCTCGATCATGGTCTCGAGCGTGCCGGCCTTCTCGACCTCGCCGATCTTGCTCTGCGCGATAGGCGGCATCGACGTTGGTGCGGTGCTGGAAGCCGTAGGTCAGGCCCGAGGTGTGGCGCAGCAGGTCGACGATCAGCATCGGCCGGCGTCGGCGGCCGTGGTCAGGAAGCCGGCGCGGTGCCGGCCGACGAACACGCCGAGGTTCTTCCATTCCGGAATGTACTTGGCGACCGGGCTCGTCGAGCGCGACGCGGCCTTCCTCGACCAGCATCATGAAGGCGACCGAGGTGATCGGCTTGGTCATGGAATAGATGCGGAAGATGGTGTCGTCCTTGACCGGCACCTTGCGCTCGATGTCCGCAAAGCCCTGCACCGAGCAGTGGACGATCTTGCCGCGGCGATAGACCAGGAGCTGGGTGCCCGGGAAACGGCCGGCATCGATATAGCGCTGCTTCAGATGGTCATCGATGCGGTCGAGCGCCGCTTTGGACATGCCGGCGGATTCGGGCGAGGCGGGGGTAGGGGCTAGCATCGGGCGTTTCCTCCGGCTGGCGAGGTAGGCCTTGATACCGAAAAGGCGGCCCCGTTCCAACGCCGGCCGAGCTTAACCCGGCCCCGCCGACTCGGTAGGCTACAGGCTGGAACGCCTCAGGGAGCTCACCGTGGCCAACGAGGACACGCGCGGGCAAACATGACCCAATTCAACGAGACCGAACTCACCGCAGCCGTCGTCAAGAGCTTCGACAAGACGCCGATCCGCGGGCCAAATTCCTGCTGCAGGAACTGGTGAAATCGCTGCACGATTATGTCAGCAGGACCGGTCTCACCTTCGAGGAATGGGAATATGCGATCGATTTCCTGACCCGCACCGGCCAGAAATGCACGCCGATACCCGCCAGGAATTCATCCTGCTGTCGGACGTGCTCGGGGTGTCGATGCTGGTCGATGCGGTGAACCATCGCGAGCGCGAGGGCGCCACCCAGACCACCGTGCTCGGCCCGTTCTATGTCGGCGAGCACAAGGTGACGCCCACGGCACCGATATCTCGCCGGCAATCGACCGGGCGAGCGGATGTTCGTGCAGAGCCGCGTCACCGACCTCAGGGCAAGCCGCTGGCGAAGTGCCCCGGTCGACGTCTGGCATGCCGACGATGACGGCTTCTACGAATTCACAGAAGCCGAACTATGCGAGGCGGGGCCGTCGTCGCGGGCGCGCTTCGTCACCGACAGCCGACGGCCGGTTCTTCTTCCGCACCATCCTGCCATGCAGCTATCCGATACCGACCGACGGCCCGGTCGGCGAAATGATCGTGCAGACGCGCCGGCATCCGATGCGGCCGGCGCATGTGCATTTCCTGGTCAATGCCCCGGGCTACGAACCGCTGATCACCCACGTCTTCATGGACGGCGACAAATATCTGGATTCCGACGTCGTGTTCGGGGTCAAGGACGAACTGATCGCGAAGGTCGAGAATGCGCAACGATCCGGAGATGCCAGATGGCAAGGCCGCGGAGGGCCGTGGCATCTGATGACCTATGAATTCCGGATGAAGCCCGGCAAGGGCGCGCGCCGAAACCGATGATGGCGAAGGCCAGGGAAGACGCTTAGGCGGCTGGCGGCCCGCTGAGGTGCCGACGGGGATGCCGTGCTACGGTAATGAAAAGAGAAGGGAGCCTTACTGACACCAGGTAAGGCTCCTTTCGTTGTCGGATCAGATTGCGGTCAGATCAGGCCGCGAGGCGCTTCGCCGCCACTTCCGTGTCGCGCTTCGGAGCGGTCTCGCACGTGGGTGGTGTAGAGGGTCAGGCCGGTGAAGGCGAGGCCGCCGACCAGATTGCCGAGCACGGTCGGAATCTCGTTCCAGATGAAATAGTCCAGGATCGAGAACTTCGCGTGCAGCATCAGCCCCGACGGGAACAGGAACATGTTCACCACGGAGTGCTCAACACCATGTAGAAGAACACCAGGATCGGCATCCACATCGCGATGACCTTGCCGGGAACCGTCGTGGAGATCATGGCGCCGACGACGCCGGTCGACACCATCCAGTTGCAGAGCATGCCGCGGACAAACAACGTCGCCATGCCGGCCGCACCATGCGCCGCATAGCCCAGCGTCCGGGCCTCGCCGATGTTTCCGATGGCGGTACCGACCTTGTCGGGCGCCTGCGAAAAACCGAACGTCGTGACCATGGCCATCATAAAGGCCACCGTAAGGGCCCCGGCAAAGTTGCCGATAAAGACCAGGCCCCAGTTTCGCAGAACGCCGCCGAGCGTGACGCCCGGACGCTTGTCGATCAACGCCAGCGGCGAGAGCACGAACACGCCCGTCAGCAGATCGAAGCCCAGCAGATACAGCATGGAAAATCCGACAGGAAACAGCAGTGCGCCGATGATCGGCTGGCCGGTGTTGACGTTGATCGTGACGGCGAACCAGGCGGCCAGCGCCAGGATCGCGCCGGCCATGTAGGCCCGGATCACGGTGTCCCGCGTCGACATGAATATCTTGGACTCGCCTGCGTCGATCATCTTGGTAACGAATTCCGATGGTGCCAAATATGCCATTACGATTCCCCTTTGCTGCATGTGTGAAAAACGCAAAGCGCCTTTCCAACCGGGTTCGATCGGAACTGGGAAGCGCGAGCCAGTTCTGGTGGGCATCACGTCGACGACGCGAGCTGCCTCGATGAGGAGGCTTCGAGCTTTCCCTGTGTCTCGGCCAAAATGGTGGCTTCGACGTTCCGGCAAACCGCAGTCTTCGTTGACTGAGCGAAAATAAAAGCAATCGACGTGCCAACCGCATCAGGGCCGGGAAAGCCCTGGCGAAATCCGTGCATTGATTCAGCCGCCAAAGTCGAGCGGTTCGTCGCCAGCAGGTCGCGCTTGTTGCCAGGAGCGCGAATTCCTGCATATTTATTGTGCATCGCACAAAAATTGAGCGAATCGCAAATTTTAGATGCGCGGGCGCTCGCGGCCCCCTCGCGGGCATCCGTTCAACCACTCTATTTGTTGCATTTTTCTGTGCTCCTGCGGCTTGGCACGAAGTTTGAATAGACTAGTGCTGACGCCATTGAAGCCGTCTTTCGAAACCCAGCATCCGAATTTTGACACCGCAACAGCCGGGGCCTCTCCCGGAGCGCGCCGCTATGCCGCGCGCGAACGAGATGCCAACAGGCGGACGGCTACTTCAGACAAAGGACGACAGCACCTATGACGAAGCCCACCGATCAGATTTCACGTCTCGGCCTCCACCGGCGTCAGATGAAGGCAATCGCGGCAACGACCGCGCTCTCCGGTCTTGATCGCCGCAGCCTTCCTGGCCGCCGGCGCCGCCGCCGCTGCGTTTGCGATTGACGTCAGGCCGCGCCCGCGCCGCCGCGCTCAAGCCCGAAAAGGATGAGCTGAAGTTCGGCTTCATCAAGCTCACCGACATGGCGCCGCTCGCGGTCGCCAAGGAAAACGGCTACTTCGAGGATGAGGGGCTCTTCGTCACGCTCGAAGCGCAGGCCAACTGGAAGGTGCTGCTCGACCGCGTGATCACCGGCGAGCTCGACGGCGCGCACATGCTGGCCGGCCAGCCGCTGGCCGCGACCATCGGCTTCGGCACCAAGGCGCATATCATCACGCCGTTCTCGATGGACCTGAACGGCAACGGCATCACGGTCTCCAACGAGGTCTGGGAGATGATGAAGCCGAACATCCCGAAGGACGCGACGGCAAGCCGCTGCATCCGATCAAGGCCGACGCGCTCAAGCCGGCGATCGAGAAGTTCAAGGCCGACGGCAAGCCCTTCAAGATGGGCATGGTGTTCCCGGTCTCGACCCACAATTACGAGCTGCGCTACTGGCTGGCCTCCGGCGGCATCAATCCCGGCTACTATTCGCCGACCGACGTCAGCGGCCAGATCAAGGCGGATGCGCTGCTCTCGGTGACGCCGCCGCCGCAGATGCCGGCGACGCTGGAAGCCGGCACCATCTACGGCTATTGCGTCGGCGAGCCCTGGAATCAGGCGGCCGTGTTCAAGGGCATCGGCGTGCCCGTGATCACCGATTACGAGATCTGGAAGAACAATCCGGAGAAGGTGTTCGGCATCACCGCCGAATTCGCCGAGAAAAATCCCAACACGATGCTCGCGCTCACCAAGGCGCTGATCCGCGCCGCCATGTGGCTGGACGAGAACAACAACGCCAACCGCACCGAAGGCGGTGGAGATGCTGGCGAAGTCCGAATATGTCGGCGCCGACGACGAAGGTGATCGCCAATTCGATGACCGGCACCTTCGAATACGAGAAGGGCGACAAGCGCGCCGGTGCCCGACTTCAACGTGTTCTTCCGCTACTTCGCCACCTATCCCTATTACTCCGACGCCATCTGGTATCTGACCCAGATGCGCCGCTGGGGCCAGATCGCCGAAGCCAAGGACGACGCCTGGTACCACGAGACCGCCAAGAGCGTCTATCGCCCCGATATCTACCTGAAGGCGGCCAAGCTGCTGGTCGATGAGGGCAAGGCGAAGAAGGAAGACTTCCCCTGGGACACGGACGGCTACCGCCGCCGACGTCGCGAGTTCATCGACGGCATCCCCTACGACGGCAGCAAGCCCAACGCCTATATCGACAGCCTCACCATCGGCCTCAAAGGCAAGCAGAAGGTCGACGGCGCCGAGGTCGTCGGCGGCTGACCGCAGTCGGCGCCGCGCGCGTGCGCGCGGCCATCGCACCCCGACATCCAGACGATCTAACCCGAGGAAATGCAGTCATGACACGGTCAGCGACTACGTCGATGCCGCCGCAGAGGCACGCCGCGCGCGCGCGAAAAGCTGTTCATCGCGCGCATCAACAAGGCCGGCGGCTATCTCGAACGTGCTCGGCATGGGCTGGCTCGTGCCGTTGATAGGATGGCGGCCGGAGACAGCTCCGCGCGCAGCTCAAGGAGCTGTGGAGCGGCCTGTTCATCCCGCTGATCGGCATCGGCGTTTTTCTGCTCGCCTGGGCCTGGCTCGCCCCGCAGGTCAAGACCTCGCTCGGCGCGATCCCCGGCCCGGCCGCGGTCTGGGAGCAGGCCGACGGGTCTCTATGCCGATCATCAGGCCGAACGCGCCGAAGGAGGCGGAATTCTACGCAGCGCCAGGAAGAGCGCAACGCCAAGCTCATCGCCGAAGGCAAGGGCGACCAGGTCAAGCACCGCGCCTATACCGGCAAGCCGACCTATCTCGACCAGATCGTCACCAGCCTGAAGACGGTGGCGCTCGGCTTCATCATCGCGACGATCATCGCCGTGCCGGTCGGCATCATGTGCGGCCTGTCGCAGGCGGTGAACGGCGCGCTCAATCCGCTGATCCAGATCTTCAAGCCGGTCTCGCCGCTCGCCTGGCTGCCGATCGTCACCATGGTGGTGTCGGCGCTCTATTCGGAGCCGTCGGAAGCCTTGCCCAAATCCATGGTGATTTCCGCCATCACGGTGACGCTGTGCTCGCTGTGGCCGACGCTGATCAACACCACGCTCGGCGTCGCCTCGATCGACAAGGATCTGCTCAATGTCGGCCGCGTGCTGCGCCTGCCGACCTGGCGGACCATCACCAAGCTGGTGCTGCCGTCGCTCGCTGCCGCTGATCTTCACCGGGCTTCGGCTGTCGCTCGGCGTCGGCTGGATGGTGCTGATCGCGGCGGAGATGCTGGCGCAGAATCCCGGGCCTCGGCAAATTCGTCTGGGACGAGTTCCAGAACGGCTCCTCGCAGTCGCTGGCCAAGATCATGGTCGCGGTGCTGACCATCGGCATCATCGGCTTCCTGCTCGATCGGCTGATGTACGCGCTGCAATCCGCCTTCACCTTCTCCGGCGCATCGCTAGGAGGACGCGCATGGCATTTCTGGAGCTGAAGGGCGTCTGCGAAGGCCTATGGCGAGGCGACGAGCGCACCAGGTCCTGTCCGGCATCGACCTGGCGGTCGAAGAGGGCGAGTTCATCGCCATGGTCGGCTTTTCCGGCAGCGGCAAGACGACGCTGATCTCGACGGTCTCCGGCCTGGTCGCGCCCGATGCGCGGCGAGGTGCTGCTGCAAGGGCAAGCCGGTGACCGGCCCGGGACCGGATCGCGGCGTCGTGTTCCAGTCCTATTCGCTGCTGCCCTGGCTGACGGTCTACGGCAATGTCGCGCTCGCCGTCGACGCAGGTCTTCGCCAGGGAGAGCAGCAAGCCGAGCGGCGGCGCAGGGTCGCCGCTACATCGACATGGTCGGCCTCGCCACGCCGCGGACCGTCGGCCGGCGGAATTGTCGGGCGGCATGCGCCAGCGCGTCGCGGTTGCGCGGGCGCTCGCCATGCAGCCGGAAATCCTGCTGCTCGACGAGCCGCTTTCCGCGCTCGACGCGCTGACCCGCGCCAAGCTCCAGGACGAGATCGCCGCGATCTGGGAGAAGGAGAAGCGCACCGTCCTGCTGATCACCAACGACGTCGACGAGGCGATCCTGCTGGCCGACCGCATCATTCCGCTGATGCCCGGTCCGAACGCGACGCTCGGCCGCGAGTTCAAGGTCGATCTGCCCCGCCCGCGCGACCGCACCGAGATCAACGCCGATCCCGAGTTCAAGCGGCTGCGGCAGGCGGTGACCGGCTATCTCGATCGATATCGGCTGCCGAACGGGCGGCGCAGCGGCGACGACAACTCGCCCGCTGCCCAATGTCGTGCCGATCACGCTGATGGACAGGCGCTGCCCGCGGCCTATGCGAAGGCCGCCGCCTCGTCACGCGCGAAAGCGCTATCTGGAGTTGTCGCAGCTCTCGAAAGTCTTTCCGACGCCGAAAGGGCCGCTGAAGGTCGTGGACGGCTTCGACCTGAAGGTCGCGCAAGGGCGAGTTCATCTCGCTGATCGGCCATTCCGGCTGCGGCAAATCGACGGTCCTGTCGATGGCCGCCGGGCTGACCGGCATCTCGGGGGCGGCATCGTGCTCGACGGGCGCGAGGTCGCGGCGCCGGTCCCGACCGCGCCGTGGTGTTTCAGGCGCCCTCGCTGTTTCCCTGGCTGACGGCGTTCGAGAATGTCGCGCTCGGGGTGGACCGGGTCTATCCGCATGCGAGCCGCGCCGAGCGCGACGACATCGTCGCCTATTATCTCGACCGCGTCGGGCTTGGGCGACGCGATGCGAAAGCGCGGCCGCCGATCTCTCCAACGGCATGAAGCAGCGCGTCGGCATCGCGCGCGCCTTCGCCCTGTCGCCCAAGCTGCTCCTGCTGGACGAGCCGTTCGGCATGCTCGACAGCCTGACGCGCTGGGAGCTGCAGGAAGTGCTGATGGAGGTCTGGGCGCGCACCAAGGTCACGGCGATCTGCGTCACCCACGATGTCGACGAGGCCATCCTGCTCGCCGACCGCGTGGTGATGATGTCGAACGGCCCGAACGCCCGCATCGGCAACATCATGGAAGTCGACCTGCCGCGTCCGCGCACGCGCAAGACCCTGCTGGAGCATGCCGACTACTACGCCTATCGCCAGGAGCTGCTCGATTTCCTCGAAGCCTATGAGGGCGGCGCGGTGAAAAAAGCTCCGGTGACTCCGGCGGCCGTCAGCCCCCGAAGCCGCCTAGAGGACGTGTCGATCCATTTGAAACAGGCAGGAGAAGAAAATGACATCCGAACAAGTCAATCTCGTGCAGCAAAGTTTCGCCAAGGTGGCGCCGATCTCCGAACAGGCCGCAGTGCTGTTTTACGACCGCCTGTTCGAAGTTGCGCCGTCGGTGAAATCGATGTTTCCGGCCGACATGTCGGAACAGCGCAAGAAGTTGATGGCAACCCTCGCCGCCGTGGTGAACGGCTTGGGTGACCTCGGTTCGATCCTGCCGGCCGCGAGCGCCCTGGCGAAGCGCCATGTCGCCTATGGCGCCAAGCCGGCGCATTATCCGGTCGTCGGCAGCGCCTTGCTGTGGACGCTCGAAAAAGGGCTCGGCGATGGCTGGACCCCCGAAGTTGCCGAGGCCTGGACCGCAGCCTACGGCACGCTGTCCGGTTACATGATTTCAGAAGGCTACGGCAGCGCCCAAGCCGCCGAGTGAGGAAATGCCGTGAGCGAACCGCTTGTAATTGTCGGCAATGGCATGGCCGCTGCCCGTCTGGTCGATGAACTGGCGAAGGTGGCGCTTGGCCGCTATGCCATCGCCGTGATCGGTGACGAGCCGCGGCTTGCCTATAACCGCGTCCTGCTGTCGTCCGTTCTCGCGGGCGAGACCGCATCGCATGACATCGAGCTGAGGCCGGCGTCATGGTGGCGCGACCGCGGCGTCACCCTGAAATATGGGTGTGTCGCCACCGAAATCGACGTCGGCCGCCGCGAACTGAAAATCGACGGCGAGGAAAGCGTTCCGTTTCCAAGCTGTCTGACCATGGGTTCGTCGGCGTTGCGGCTCAACGTGCCCGGCACCGATCTCGCCGGCGTGCATACGTTTCGCGACAGCCGGGACGTCGATCTGCTGCTGGCGCTGGCGGCACAGAAGAAGCGTGTGGTGGTCGTCGGCGGTGGGCTGCTGGGTCTTGAAGCGGCCTATGGCCTCGCCAAGGCGGGGAGCCCGGTGACGCTGATTCACCTGATGGATCGCCTGATGGAGCGGCAGCTCGATGCACCCGCCGCGAAACTCCTGAAATCTCTGGTCGAGCGCAAGGGCATCGAAATCCTGCTCGAGGCCAATACTGCGCGGATCCATGGCGAGACCCGCGTAGAAGGTGTCGAACTGGCGGACGGACGCCGGATCGATGCGGACGCGGTGATTTTTGCCGCCGGTATCCGGCCCAACATTGCGCTCGCAAAGGAAGCCGGCATACCCGTCAATCGCGGCATCATCGTCGATGATCATCTGCAGACCGGTGCTGCGGACGTGTCGCAATCGGCGAATGCGCTGAACATCGCGGCATCTGTTATGGTCTGGTCGAGCCGGCCTACGAACAGGCGCGGGTCCTGGCGCATCACCTGGCGGGCAGGAGCGTTTCCTATGGCGGCAGCATCGTCGCAACCAATCTGAAGGTCTCCGGTGTCAGCGTGTTCTCCGCGGGTGATTTCATGGGAGGTAACGGCAGCGAAAGCATCGTGCTCAGCGATATTAATTGCGGCACCTACAAGAAGCTGGTGATCACGGATGGCCGGTTGACTGGCGCCGTTCTGATCGGCGATGTCGGCGATGCGCTCTGGTATCTCGAATTGATCCGTACCCGGCAACCGACGCAGAGAATTCGTGCCGACATGATGTTCGGCCGCTCACCGGCAAATCGTTCAGAGGCGGCATGATCCGGGCAGCGGCATGACCCTCGTGGATCCCAATCTCCGCGCCACGCGCACCACCTGCGCCTATTGCGGTGTCGGCTGCGGCGTGCTGGCCACCCCCGACGGCCGGGGAGGTGCTGCGTTATCGGGCGATCCCGAACATCCCGCCAATTTGGGCCGGCTGTGTTCGAAGGGTTCGGCGCTTGGCGAGACCTTCGGCCTGACCAATCGTCTGCTCTATCCGATGATCCGCTACGACAAGGGGACCTTGGAGCGTGTGGCCTGGAGCGACGCGCTCGATCACGTCGCGCATGGCTTTCAGCGCATCGTCGCGCGGGATGGTCCGGGCGCCGTGGCGTTCTATCTGTCTGGCCAGTTGCTGACGGAGGATTACTATGTCGCCAACAAACTGATGAAGGGGTTCCTCGGCAGCGCCAATGTCGACACCAATTCGCGGCTGTGCATGGCCTCATCGGTCGCCGGCCATCGCCGTGCGTTCGGCACCGATACGGTGCCGGGCTGCTATGATGATCTTGACGAGGCCGATTTGCTGGTGCTGGTCGGTTCCAATGCCGCCTGGTGCCATCCTGTGCTGTACCAGCGTATGCTCGCCAACAAGCAGGCGCGCGGCGCCCGTATCGTGGTGATCGATCCACGCCGAACCGACAGCGTTGGCGACGATGATCTGTTCCTCCGGTTGAAACCGGGCAAATTTGTAGGACCTTTGATAGTTTTGATGAAGCAGATGAGTGGGCTAGAAATAATATTGAAACAGAATCATGGATTGCAACACTTCATCGTCTGGATTGTGCGTGTTAAATAATGAACAAAACTGAGATTGCCAGAATAACAGCAGATAAACAATATTGGCAAAGACTAACACATTTTTTAGATAGTTGGCAGTTAATGGGATGGACAGATCAGAAGTAGTGCTACATATATTACGCCCGGTCATTGGGGAGGTCATCATCAGGATACAATATCCCTAACCGGACGGCAGCGCGATGATCTTGTTACTGAATTCGAACATCTTAAAGAAGATTACTACGATATGGGTAAACAAGATGGTAGATCAGATGCATTGTAGGAATACTCATGCTTAATATGCGCCCAATTGATAATAAATTTATTCTATCAGGTGGTTGGACCGATATACCTAAAGATGTTGATTGGTTAGAAAGTATTGGTGTAAAAGCCATTCTTGATCTACAATTTACTCTTAAGCGATTATAATCCACAGAGTGTTCTCTATATTAGGGAACAATGTCTTACAAAGCATATTGAGTATCATTCATTGCCAATGAATGACGGTGAGAATGATGCACTAGAATTCTCTTTTTGAAGAGACTTTCACCATTCTCCAAGAATGGGATAATCACTATAGCGCAAAAAGTTCCAGTATTCTTGTAAAGTGTGGAGTTGGTGTAAGTAGATCGGTCGCTGTTCTCGCGTATTTTTACGCAAAGCGGGATAACATTTCCTATCTTGAAGCAAAGAGTATTATTCAGGGTACGGATAAATTTAACTACGCAACAGGACTACCAGTGAGCGTAGATATTGTATTTGAAAATTTTCTGAAAGAGAAATTTCCATATAATTATGGTAGTATCTGAATGACAAATGCAGTAGTCCCTTGGGAAACACTGAAAGGCAGCGAATCATTCGCTCCGATCCTGTTTATTATCGTAATCTCGTTAATACAAGAAATGTGGAGTCCCGAAGCGCGATATCTCGCAATGCTTAACGCTCAGAAGAGAGTTACTAAAATGGGACTCCCGCTTGATGAATTTATTTCCATTGTTCATGCATTTGAAGAGTATAAGCGGTTAAATGGAAACCCAATTGAAGGAATGTTTTAATCATGGACCGTACAAATACTCTGTCCTTGGTGCCAAGACCATGTAAATCAATTTGATAATACGGTGTTAGATGAAAACTTTGAATTCATCTATCACGCAAAGTGTTGGAATAACAAGCAAAAGCGTCTTGGAATTGAAGATACTGCGTGGTTTGAAGAGTTTAATCGCCGTGGCATCGAAGGCGCTGGCGCTGTCCTCAACCTGGAAGGTGAAGCTGGCATGGCCCGCGCCGTTGGCATTGGCGTCCGGCGTGAACACCAGATTGCCGATATCGGCCGCGGCTATCACCTGCCCCGCCGTCACCGCATTGCCGTCGAGCGTCAGCTCCCCGGCCGCCGGCCCGGCGACAATCCGCACCCCCTGCAGCACGTCGCCTAAGTCCACATCGGTGAACCCGAAGTCGGAGGCCGCAAACGTATAGGGCGTGTCCTCGCTGGTGGTCACCGTGTGGTCCGTGCCCACCGGCGCGTCGTTCACCGGCGTGACGTCCACCGTCAGCGTCTTCGCCGTGGCATCGAAGGCGCTGGCGCTGTCCTCAACCTGGAAGGTGAAGCTGGCATAGCCCGCGCCGTTGGCATTGGCGTCCGGCGTGAACACCAGATTGCCGATATCGGCCGCGGCTATCACCTGCCCCGCCGTCACCGCATTGCCGTCGAGCGTCAGCTCCCCGGCCGCCGGCCCGGCGACAATCCGCACCCCCTGCAGCACGTCGCCTAAGTCCACATCGGTGAACCCGAAGTCGGAGGCCGCAAACGTATAGGGCGTGTCCTCGCTGGTGGTCACCGTGTGGTCCGTGCCCACCGGCGCGTCGTTCACCGGCGTGACGTCCACCGTCAGCGTCTTCGCCGTGGCATCGAAGGCGCTGGCGCTGTCCTCAACCTGGAAGGTGAAGCTGGCATAGTCCGCGCCGTTGACATTGGCGTCCGGCGTGAACACCAGATTGCCGATATCGGCCGCGGCTATCACCTGCCCCGCCGTCACCGCATTGCCGTCGAGCGTCAGCTCCCCGGCCGCCGGCCCGGCGACAATCCGCACCCCCTGCAGCACGTCGCCTAAGTCCACATCGGTGAACCCGAAGTCGGAGGCCGCAAACGTATAGGGCGTGTCCTCGCTGGTGGTCACCGTGTGGTCCGTGCCCACCGGCGCGTCGTTCACCGGCGTGACGTCGATCGTCGACGTCGCAGTCGTGCTGGAAGCCGTGCCGTCGCTCGCCGCCCAGGTGATGGTGCGGTGCCGGCAGCGCCGCCGCGGTCGGGTCGTCGTTGCTGGGATTCGAAAATGCAATCAGTTGAAGCGCTGCATTGTAGTCGGCAAGCGTTGCGGTGCCGGACAGCGACATTGCCTGCGTAAGGAGTTCATATTGATAGTGGATGGCACCGCCGTCCGGTCCGGCCGTATAGTCGCCGTCGGTCGCGCCGTTAATGGTGAGCGTATCGCCCAACTGGAAGCCCGCCGAGATCGTCGCGGTGGAACCGGCAAGCGTCGGGTTGCCACCGTCGAAGACCGTAACGGCGTTGTCGACCGCGACGGGCGTTGCTTGTTCGGTGTAGTTGACCGTGTTACCGGCGCCGCTGACGTAGAACGAAGCAATGTCAATCGTGATCGTATTTGCCGACTGATCGAGGTCGACGCCGCCGTTCGCGATGCCGCCGTCGTCCTGCACCTGGAAGGTAAAGCTGGAACCAGAGGAACTCTGCGCGGACGTGTACACGAGCTTGCCGGCGTCTATATCGGCAAGGCTGATGAACTGGCCGGACGTGACCTCGACCCCGTTGTCGGTCAGGGCTCCGGAGTCGGGCAGCGTCGTGATCTCGACCGCCTGCAACGCGTCGGCGGGGTTGTCGAGCGGGTCGCTGAAGCCGAAATCCGACGCGGCGAAGGTATATGCGGTGTTCGGTCCAACGGCGATCGTTTCGTCCGTGCCGGCCGGCGCGTCGTTCACCGGCGTGATATTGATCGTCGCGGCGACGCTATCGGCGTGGCTGCCGCCGGAGCCCGTGCTGCCGCCGTCGTCGATCGTCAGCGTCAAGGTGGTCGAAGCGGCCGGAGCGTCGCTCGGTCGTTCAAGACGATGCTGCCGGAGTCCAGCCCATCGAGCAGCGCGTTGAACTGATCGATCGTGCCGGAGAACGACACCGAATCGGTGCCGTCGCCCGTAAGGTTGGTTATACCTGTGCCGCCGATACCGACCGTAATGTTGCCCTCGTCGACCGACAGCGTCACCGTTTCGTTGGTGCCATTGGCGTCGACATCCGAGACGTGCAGGCCGGTACCGCTCAGCGTCAGCGGCGTCTGCTCGGTGGCGTTGTAGGCGGCGATCGACGCGGTTGCCTGTGGCGCGTCGTTGACGGCGGAGACGGACAGGGACGCGGTGTCCGACCCGGTCGAAAATGCCGTCGCGCCGGGCGCCGTGACATCCGCCGTGGCGCCGTGGGTGCCACCGCTCTGATCCCAGGCGACGTAGCTGAACGAATCGTTGCCGCCGTCCTGCGCGTCGGGCACGAAGCGCACCAAGTCCGTGCTGGCCAGAAGCAGCGCCGACGCGGCCGAATAGCTGTCGAACGACGCCCAGTTCGCGCCGGCATCGGTGGAGAATTCCCAGGTGCCGTGCTCGCTGGTGGCGCCGGTGATGGCGATGCCCTCGAGCGCGCCCGCATCCGCGCTCGGTAATGCTCGAGCCGACGATCGACGCCACCGTCTGGCCGTCGTTCGTCGTCTGGTCTTCGTCGATTGTGGTGAGACTCGGAGTGGCCGCCGTGATCACCGGCGCGTCGTTGGTGCCGGTGATGGTGACGGTCACGTCCTGGTTGACCGAGGCCCCGTGGTTGTCGGTCACCGTGACCGTGTAGACCTGCGTGATGGTCTCGCCTTCCGCCAGCGACTGCAGCACAGGGTTGCTGTCGTCGAGCGTGAAGTGCCAGCCCAGCGAACCGGTATTGTCGGTGTCGGTGTTGTTCTCCGTCACCGAGGGATCGATGGTAAAAGTGCCGATGTTGGTGGTGCCGTCGACAAAGCCCGGCAGCGCCGCCGACGAGGTCGACGACGTAAACACGGCCGAGGCCGTATGCGTGTCGATCAGGTCGACGTCGCGGAAGCCGAGCGTGCCCGACGTCTCCACATCGTGACCCACCACCGTGCCCGACACGTCCAGCACGTCCTGCAGGTTGACGTCTTCCGTCACCGCCCCGCTTGCCGCCGCCGCATCGCTGGTGATCACCGGCGCGTCGTTGGTGCCGGTGATGGTGACGGTCACGTCCTGGTTGACCGAGGCCCCGTGGTTGTCGGTCACCGTGACCGTGTAGACCTGCGTGATGGTCTCGCCTTCCGCCAGCGACTGCAGCACAGGATTGTTGTCGTCGAGCGTGAAGTGCCAGCCCAGCGAACCGGTATTGTCGGTGTCGGTGTTGTTCTCCGTCACCGAAGGATCGATGGTAAAAGTGCCGATGTTGGTGGTGCCGTCGACAAAGCCCGGCAGCGCCGCCGACGAGGTCGACGACGTAAACACGGCCGAGGCCGTATGCGTGTCGATCAGGTCGACGTCGCGGAAGCCGAGCGTGCCCGACGTCTCCACATCGTGACCCACCACCGTGCCCGACACGTCCAGCACGTCCTGCAGGTTGACGTCTTCCGTCACCACCCCGCTTGCCGCCGCCGCATCGCTGGTGATCACCGGCGCGTCGTTGGTGCCGGTGATGGTGACGGTCACGTCCTGGTTGACCGAGGCCCCGTGGTTGTCGGTCACCGTGACCGTGTAGACCTGCGTGATGGTCTCGCCTTCCGCCAGCGACTGCAGCACAGGATCGTTGTCGGCGAGCGTGAAGTGCCAGCCCAGCGAACCGGTATTGTCGGTGTCGGTGTTGTTCTCCGTCACCGAGGGATCGATGGTAAAAGTGCCGATGTTGGTGGTGCCGTCGACAAAGCCCGGCAGCGCCGCCGACGAGGTCGACGACGTGAACACCGCCGAGGCCGTATGCGTGTCGATCAGGTCGACGTCGCGGAAGCCGAGCGTGCCCGACGTCTCCACATCGTGACCCACCACCGTGCCCGACACGTCCAGCACGTCCTGCAGGTTGACGTCTTCCGTCACCGCCCCGCTTGCCGCCGCCGCATCGCTGGTGATCACCGGCGCGTCGTTGGTGCCGGTGATGGTGACGGTCACGTCCTGGTTGACCGAGGCCCCGTGGTTGTCGGTCACCGTGACCGTGTAGACCTGCGTGATGGTCTCGCCTTCCGCCAGCGACTGCAGCACAGGATCGTTGTCGGCGAGCGTGAAGTGCCAGCCCAGCGTGCCGGTCAGGTTGACGTCGCTCGGCCCTTCGGTGATCGGCGTGAGCGCGAAGGTGCCGATATTGGCCGCGCCCGGACCCGTCCCTTCCGCAAAGCCCGGCAGATCCGCCGCCGCATCGGTCGACTTCAGCACGAAGGTGGCCGTGTGCGTATCGGTCGAGATCGACGTCGTGGAAAGCGACCGTGCCCGAGGTAGACACATTGCCGGCGACGACGTCGGTATCCTCGGTCACCCCGCCGGTCGGCGGGTCGAGCCGGCAACTGATCACCGGCTGGTCGTTGGTGCCCGTGACGGTGACGGTCACCTGCCGCGTGTCGGAGGCAAGATGGGAGTCGGTGACCGTCACATTATAGACGAGCGTCAGCGTCTCGCCGGCCGCCAGGAAGTCGACCTTCTGGTCGGGGAGGTCGAAGGTCCAATCGACAGTGCCGCTCGATCCGCTCGGCGTGAGGGTGGCGGAGAAGGTCGTGTCGGACGCGAACAAGGCGACCGAATCTTGCAGGTCCGCATTATTCTGCGCGTCGAAGCTCACGATATTATTGCCGGCATCGCGCCATTCGCTCGTCGCGAGCACGGTCGTGACGGTATGGCTGTCGACGGTGTCGACGCCCGCCGCATTGAAGTCGGTAAAGGTGAAACTGCCGCTCGCGCTGTGCGTATTGCTATCGTTGGTCTGCGCCGGATCCTCGGTGAAGCCGCCCGCGACGTTTGCTTTGACGAAATCGCGTTGGTCGCGGTGGATGGCGTGGTGGCGACGGATCGAAGCCGCCGACGCAAAAGTCAGCTCCGGCGCCTCGTTGGTGCCGATGACCGTCACGGTCACGTTTCGCGTCGCCGTGTTGCCGCCGCTGTCGATGAGCGTCACCGTGAAGGTATCGGTATGGGTCTGGCCGATGGTCAGCGCGGCCGCGGCTTGCGGATTGACCTCATAGGCCCAGTTGATCTTGCCGTCCTGGTTGGCGCCGGTGGTGTCGGTGGAAACCCAGGCGATGAGATTGCCCCAATCGCCGGAATGCGACGCGACCGAGACGGTATGGGTGTCGTTGCTGTCGACGAAGCCCAGCGCGCCGGTCGTGGTCAGCGCGGGCGCGAAGTTGAGCGTTGCCGGCGTCGACGTCGTCACCGTGCCGTCGGCGACGATCTCCCAGACATATTGCTTGCCGGGATCGACCGGAATGTTGAGCCCATTGAGCGGGAAATCGGTGATCGGCGTGTTGGTCGGCGTCCTGCAGATTGAATGGACCGGTGGTGAAAATGGCCGGCACCGACCGCATTGCTGCCGTTCCACTCGTAAAGCGCGAGCTTGAAGGTATGCGCCTGGCCGCTCGCGCCGGTCGAAAAGACGTTGAAATCAGCCGATTGCAGCACGCCTTGTTGGCGGGAACGGTGAAAACAAAGCCCGGCGTCTGGCGTCAAAGGATTGGTGTCGACGTCGGCGTGGGCGACTGCCGCGTTAGCCTGCGTGCCGGTCCGGTAGGTCAGCGCGCGCGGGTCGTCCAGCACCGCGCCGGCGCCGCCGGTGGAGCTGTCGACCGCATAGACGTTGGTAATGAAGCTGTCGGTGAGTCGGTAATGATGCTGTCGGAGGCTGACCGGATTGCTGTGGCTGTTGTCGAAGCTGACGACCTGGGTGCGTGCCGTCGCCGGTCGTGTCGACGGCATTGAGCGTCAGCGCATCGGGCCGCCGGCATAGCCGCTCGTCCGGCGTGTAATTGACGCCCGCATGGAGCGCGGCATTGATGTCGGTGAGCGATCCGGTCACCTCCAGCGTGCCATTGCTGCCGTTCTGCACCGCGTCGATGGTGAGCCCGGACGTCGACACCGCCTGCAGCGCGCCGTGCGCCACGTCAGCGTCAGCGTGATCGTGCCGGCGTCCGGATTGAAATCGGACAGGCCGGAATTGGCGAAGGTGATGACGCTGCCCGCCTTGCTCGCGGTGCCCTGGTTGAAGGCGAGCGCCGCGCCGCCGAAGGCGCTGACAAAGCCGCCCGAATTGACGCCATTGCCGAGCGCTTCGATGGCGAAGCCGAGCTGCCCGGCCGCGGTCTGCGACACCAGCGACACGCTCTGGGTCCAGCGGTCGTAGATATAGGTGTCGGTCTGGCCGTTGGTGTCGCCGGGGACCAGCGCCGCGTCGCTGGCGAAGACGATGTAGCGCCCGTCCGGGCTGATCACCGGCCGGTAGCTGTCCGCGTTGCTCTGCGTCTGCGCGCCGGAGAAGAACTGGCCGGTAATGCCCGTGCTGGAGCCGTCCGAGCCGGTCCAGGTCAGGACCACGTCGTTGTTGGCGAGCGTGGCGAGCACCGGGTGGGAATTGCCCGAGGAGTCGCTCGTCAGCTCGGCCCCGACCTTGGCTCCAGTCGTGTCGAATTGCTGGCCATGGATCTTGCTGCCCGAGATGTCGGAGCCCGTCCAGGTGACCAGGAAGCCGCCGCCGGTAAGCGCGGTGACCGAGGAGGCGCCGCCCGAGACCGTGGTGCCGACGGTGAATTGGCTGCCGCTCGGGCTGCCGCTCGCGGTGAAGTGCTCGCCATAGACCGTGGTGCCGTCGGTCCAGGTCACCAGATAGCCGCCGTCGGACAGCGCCGTGATCGCCTCGTGCTGCGCGTTCGAAGCCGCGCTGTTGAGCGTCAGCTGCGAGCCGACCTTTAAACCGGTCGCGTCGTAGGTCTGGGCGAAGATGTCGCCGCCGCTCAGCCAGGCGACGACGAAATTGCCGTTGTTGAGCGCGGTGACGACCGGGCTCGTTTGCTGGCCGGTGGTGGTCGTGTTGACCGCGAATTCGACGGTGCCGACGGCGGTGCCGCTGGCGTCGAAGCGCTGGCCGAATATGCCGAGCCCGCTGGCGTCGTTCGAGGTCCACACCACCACGAAGCCGCCATTGCTGAGCGCGGTGGTGACCGGGCTTGCCTGGTCGCCGGCGATCGTATGGTTGATCGCGAATTCGGTGGTGCCGACCGCGTTGCCGTTGGCATCGAAGCGCTGGCCGAAAATGCCGAGGCCGCTGGTATCGTTCGATGTCCACACCACGACATAGCCGCCGTCCGAGAGCGCCGTGACGGAAGGGGCCGCCTGATCGCCGCTTGTCGTCGTATTGACCTGGAATTCGCCGCCGAGCGTGTGCCCGTCGCCATCGTAGCGCTGGCCGAAGACGCCGAGGCCGCTGCCGTCCTGCCCGTCCGAGGTCCAGACCACGACATAGCTGCCGTCTTTCAGCGCGGCGACGGCCTGATTGGCCTGCGCGCCGGCCTCGGTGGTATTGACCTGGTAGCCGCGGCCGTTCGCGAAATCGATCGGGCCGCCGGTCGAGACGGAAACGCGCTCGACCGTGTGATCGACGCGGTCGTAGACGAAGATGTCCGAATGACCGTTGCTGTCGCCGGCGACCAGGTTTGTGGCCGCGCTCTGATAGGTCACGTAGCGGCCGTCGGAGCTGAGTGACGCCGTCCAATCGCCATTGCCGCTGTCGCCGCCGCTCGCGCCGTTGCCGAGATCGCCCGCCAAAGCGCGTCGACGCCGGAAACCGAGACGACTTCCAGATGGCCGGTCGCCTGGTCGTAGACATAGACCTGCGGGACGTTGCCGCTATTCTGGAAATTATGGACGACCTGGCCGTTGATATAGACGTCGCTCACCGGATTGCTGTCGAGAGCAACGTCGGTCGCAGCGCTGTAGAAAGTAATGTAGTGCCCGTCCGAATTGATCTCCGGGCTCCAGACCCCGGCGCTGCCGCCGGAGAAGTCCGCCACTACCGCGGCCGAGGAAACCTCGTTGCCGGCGCTGTCGAACGAAAAGGTCTCGCTGTGGAAGCTCAGGCCCTGCGCCTGGAACACGGCGCCATCGACGCTCAGCGTCAGCGTATTAGCGCCGGTGCCGGCGTAATCGAAGCCGTTGCGCAGTGCGTCGTTAATCGCCGTCAGAGTACCCTGAATCTTCAGAATGCCCGCGCTGCCGTCTTCGCCGTCCAACGGCGTGAAACCGTTCGGAACGGCCAGGGTCCCATGCTCGACCGCCAGCGTGAGCGTGACCTGCTGATTGGCAGCCTGCTGTGCAGCGGTCTGGGCCAACAGGTCCGACGTAAAGGTGATGTGATTGCCGGCCTGCGGCGTCGCGGTGATGGTGCCGGTATTGGCCGCGACCAGCAGCACATCCAGCCCGCTCGACAACGAGGTCGGCAGATGGCCTTCCATCACGACGAAATGGCCGCTGCCATCGACGTGCGCGTTGCCCGCGCCGGGCATCAGCAGTTTCACGGTGCCGGCGAGGCGGTCGTAAATGTAAACGTCGGATTGACCGCCGGTCGCATCGCCTTGGAAGACGACGAAGTTGCCGTCGAGGCTGATCGAGGCACCTTCAAAGGTGCTGTATGTGCCGGCGCTATTGGGAATGAGCGAGCTGATGTTTGTTAAAGTTCCGGTCGTCTGGTCATAGAGCCAGACATTGCCGTTGCTGAGGCCGCCGCTCGAACTGGGCAACGTCGCGGAGGTCACGAACACGATGCGGTGTCCGTCGGCGCTGACGTCCGGCGCCAGCGCATTGGCCGCGCCCGTACTGGGCAGCGCGACGCCCTGATCCTGCGGCGCGAGTCGGAAGCCCGTATTTTGTGTCGCGACGTGGACGACGACGGGTCCGCTATCAAAGAACGGCGGCGGGTTCGAGGACGGCGGCGGAATGTACTCAATATACTGTTCCACCGTGCCGCCCGGGCCCGTGCCGGTGACATCGCCGTTATTGCCGCCGTTGCTCGCACTGATGGTGGTCGTCGTGACCTTGGTCGAATTGTCTGCGTGTTCGACGGTGACATTCAGCGCGGAGCTCGATCCCTGCCCGTTGGTAGACTGGGCGTCCTTCTGGAGCTGCTGGATGATCTGCTCGCCGATCGATTGCAGATTGAGCAGCGTCTGGACCGTCTGCAAATCCTGTGCGGCGTTTATTTCGCGCGCCGTCTCGGTCGCGTTGGCCTGCTGCGGTCCGGCGGCGGCGACTTGCCAAGTGCCGCCGACGCTGGTCGCGTGGCCGATGACGTTTCCATTCTGGTCGCGGATATCGATGGTGTGGACTATCCCGTCGTGCTCGTCGGCGACCGTCAGCGTCAGATGGTCGCCGTAGGAGGTGATGCCGACGGTGCCGCGGATGCCCATGGTGGCAACCGGCGTCGAGATCTTCATGTCGCCGGTATGCGCGATCTGGCCCGCGATGAAACTGAGCTGGCCGCGCACCAGGCTGACGACCGATGAGTTCGAGGTTCCGTTCGGGTCGTAGACGAATTCGGTCAGCACGATGCGCGCATTGGCGCCGAGGTCGAAGGTCGCGCCGTCGTTGAAGGTGACGGCGAGCTTGCTGTCGGCGCCGGTCTGCAGCACGTCGCCCTTGAGCAGGGCGTCGCCGGTGTGCAGCGTGATGCTCACGCCATTGCGGATCGCGACGACGTTGCCCGATACCGTGACCACGCGGCCGATCGCCTGCGCCTGCGGCTGCGGGGCGGTGGCTTGCGCGTATTGCCCCGGCGCCAGCGATCCGGCCAGCGCGTGCACGATGTCGGGCGTGATGACCGCGCCCTTCGGCGAGAGCAATGTCGGATGCTTGTCGTGCAGGAAATAGTCGTGGACGACGAATTTGTGCTTGGCGTCCGTCAGGACGAGGTCGTTGCCGGCGCGCTTGAAGTCGCCGGAAAACAACAGATCGGAATCGGGAATCGTTACCGTGCCGGCCGGACCGTGGGCGGTTGCCTCAAGTCCCTCAAACGAGTTCGAGCCCGCTTAGCGCGTGCGGCCCGACTTCATATTGTAGCACCAAATTTCCCCACTGGTTGACGCGAAATGCGGTAATCGGACGCTTTCTATCCCGCGATTCTCGGCTGGCCTCGCCACGTCTGCCAGCCAGCCGGCAGCCGTGATCCAGCAACCCTTTATTAATACCATTGGGTTGCCCTGTTGTGTGAACCAGTTCACTCGCTAAACGGCTTTTTTTGCGTCCTATGGCTCAAATTCATGGTGAATCCTACCCGTCTGGGCAGGGACGACGCTGCAACCCTTGGTTGGTTACTTCAATTCATAGCTACTGGCTATGTGGTATCATGGCCACCGCCTGGCCCAGCCGCCGGGCAGCCGATTGATTCAAATTATAACAAGTTTTTCCGGTATCCTTTCACCTTCCGCCTTGAAAACGCAGGCCTTTTCGACCTGACTTAACCGGCCTGAAAAGCCGCCCGAGGTAGCGATGCACCGCTCGGACGGGGATCAGACCGGCTGCTCAAAACCGGCGCCCACGCCCCGCGAGCGGGAGCGTCGGAATGCCGGCTGGTTATCCATTGCGCGCGCTGGCGCGCCTGACGGCTGTTGCTGCCTTGGTCAGCCTGTGTGCCGGGGGCACGCTGGCGCGGACGGCGCCGTCGATGCCGTCGATGCCGACGGCGCAGCTGCCGCCCGCCGATAGGCCGATCGCCCTGCCGCCCGGCCCGCTCGAGCTCGCCAGCCTGGAGCCGGGCGCCCTGCCCGCGCCCAAGCCCACGCCGCCTTCCGCCAATGGGCCGTTCGGGCTCAATACCGACAAGGACACCCGCTATGCCGCGCGCTGGCAGGCGCTGCAGCCGCTGATGCGGCTGGAACGGCTGATCCTGGCAAGCTGCCGCGCCAAGGCCGCGCCCTGCCCGGCCGCCGCCGCCAAGTTCAACGCCATCATCGACGCCGCGCCGCGCCCGCAGCGGCCGCGCCCGAATCGGCGCCATCAACCGGGCGGTCAACCTGGCGATTCGGCCGATGAGCGATCTCAAGCAATTCGGCGCGCCGGACATCTGGTCGTCGCCGCTTGCGACCTTCGGCTCCGGCGCCGGCGATTGCGAGGACTACGCCATCGCGAAATACGTGGCGCTCGGCGAAGCCGGCGTGCCGGCGGCCGACCTGCGGCTGGTGCGTGGTGCACGACCGCGCGGTGAACCAGGGCCACATGGTCGCCGCCGCGCGCGTCGAGGGACAGCTGGCTGATCCTCGACAACCGCACCATGCGGCTGGTGGCCGACAGCGAGGTGCCCGATCTGACGCCGCTTGCCGCCCTCGGCGGCGAGGAGCCGGCGCCGGCGATCGCCGCGCGCGCCAAAGGCCATCAAGGCGCCCGTGGAAGCGCGCGAGACGGCGGGCCTGCCTATCCTGCTTTAGCCCGCGCGCCGCGTTTAAGCCGCGCGGCTTTCGGTTACCGCCGCCGGGTGGCTGGCCAGCCGGCGATGTAATAGTGTGTCGGAAAACCGCGCGGGCACGAGTTGGTCCTTGTTCGCGACGGAATCGATCTAGAATTTTCCGGGATGGCAATGCTGTCGCCCATCGGGCTCGTCAAAAGCCGCGCATTCAGGCTGCTGCAATATTTGGCGCTGGCGGTCGGGCTGGTGGCGATGCCGGCCATGACGGTGCGCGATCTCGGCGGCGAGCCGCATCTGCTGGCGTCGGTCGCGCTCTGGTGCTGCCTCGGCGATCTTTGCCTGCGAGTTCCTGGCCAAGGCCTGGCTGTTGTCGAAATCGCCGAAGTCCGAGACGCATTACCTGCTCTCCGCCGAAGGCATGATCGATATTCTGGCGGTGCTGCCGATCCCGCTCGCGCTGCTCGTCGGGATCGCGCCCGCCTCCGCCTGGCTCTTGGCCTCGCTCTGGATCTTGAAGCTCGCGATCTTCGTGCCAGGCCTCGCCATGCTCGGCCGCGTGCTCAAGCAGGAAGCCCGCCCGCTGGCGAGCGGCTTCATCATCTTCGTGATCATCCTCATGCTGGCGAGCGTCGCGCTGCACGTGCTGGAGCGCGGCGGCCAGCCGCAGACACTTCGGCAGCCTGCCGCTGGCGCTGTGGTGGGCGGTGACCACGCTGACCAGCACCGGCTATGGCGACGCGGTGCCCGCCACCCTGGCCGGCCGCATCATCGCCAGCATGGTGATGATCAGCGGCCTCGGCGTGTTCGGCCTGTGGACCGGCATTCTCGCCACCGGCTTTGCCGCCGAGCATCGCCGCCGCGATTTCATCCGCAACTGGGACCTGGTGACCAGCGTGCCGTTCCTGAAGAATCTCGATCCGCCCGCGGTCATCGAGCTCACGCGCATGCTGCGCCGCATCGACCTCGCCGAAAACACCGTGGTGGTGCGGCGCGGGCGCCCCGGCGACTGCATGTATTTCATCGCCTCCGGCGAAGTGGAGGTGAAGGTCGAGCCGCAGCCGGTCAAGCTCGGCGCCGGCGCCTTCTTCGGCGAGATCGCGCTCTTGGCCGGCGGCCCGCGCACCGCGACGGTGACGACGACCGAGGCGACCACGCTGCTGATGCTGGAGGTGAGCGACTTCCGCTCCTTCACCGCGCATCATCCCGAGCTCGCCAAGACGGTGGAAGCCGAAGCGCGCCGGCGCGCCAAGCACGCCGCGCCCAAGAGCCATCCGCTGGCGCGGGAATTGGCCGACAGCGACGATAAAGATTGAACCCGCCGGTGCCGTGGCGGGCGGCTGGATGCCGAGGTACAGGTGCTCCATCGTCCACACGTGGCATCCCATGCGTGATCGGTAAGATTGACTCTGATGGCGGCCCACTCTGCATCGGAAGGTTCTTAGCAACCATCGCACGGACTTCCGATAATGTCCCCTATCTGGGACGAACTCCATATCGGGCGAAATCGACGCGAATCGACGCGAAGCGGACATCATCGTTCGCAGAATTTTTAATAGTCGGACCTGCGACTGTGCGTTTAGCCTTCGAGTTCCCTTGTAATGAGCTCTCGATATGGTGCCGAGCAATCGACATCTCCGCTGATAGCCGGCGGTCTTTCTGGCATCGGAAGTCCGCATAAATCCGCTATGACGCGTAGTGCGCCAGCGGGATTGGCGACCATGTCCTCGTAACGAATTACGCGCGCGATGTTCGAAAATTTCTCTGCCAGCAGGTCAATCATCTCGTTGAACCAGAGGACATGTTCGCGTGCCGCCTTTAAATCGAATGCATAGGGATTTCCGCTTGTATAATTACGCATAAAGATACGCAGAAGATTATCTTCCATATTTCGTTTCAGAAAAATGAAACGCACATTTGGCAACACCGAAGCGATGTGCGCCGCGTCATGAATGCAAGTCGAAAGAGTGTTGCTGAAGACTTTCCGTGAGCCGACGCGCTGCGCGAGATTGTGGAGGTAAGTCTCGCGAAACATGGGGTAGAGCTGGGGCGGGAGTTGCTTGAGTAGGCTGATGGTAAGAAGGTTTGACGTCTGCGATACCCGCCGCACAGCGTTTTCAACGATCGGATTTTCATATCCGCGTTTGACGGCATCAAACATGCCGGCAAGCTCTTCCATTGTCGTTTTCCCGCAACCCGACGGACCCAGAATAAAAAGCGAAATTGCGTATCTGCCGTCATTGTCTGCGAACCGGGCGCGGTAAGCTTGCAGCGGATGCCAGGCTTGCGCGCCGCATCTCCGCTAGTTTTGGTATGCCTTTCTTTGTCCGGGCAAAAACCATTTGGTTTGCCTGAACCAAGTGCTTCCAAGCATCGGGATAGCGTCCAGCTCGATCGAGCGCGGCCGCCTTGAAAAAAAGGACTGACGCTTCGAAAGCGTCCTTAACTTCGCCGGGATCCCGCACGACGTTTTCTAATGCCGCGAGGAGGTCCAGTTTGACCGCCGACGCGGGCAGGTTCGTCAGCCCGCGAATCGGCTCAAGCACGCGCATGCCGCGTCGTATGAGGCCCTCGAAGATTGCTCCAGCTTCGGCATTTGCGCCGATGTTCTTGTAGGACCACGCCAAGCCAATTGCGGCCGACGTTAGGCTACTATCTTTTGCTAAGGCGCGACGGTAAACATCGCATGCGAGTTCATATTCGCGCTGCTCGCGGTAAATATCCCCAAAGGCGACAAGCACATGAGGGTCCTCAGGCCTGATCGACTGAGCTTGCGCCAGAGTGTGCGCCGCCATTTCATACGCACCGAGCTGCGAATATACGGCGCCGAGGGCGATTAATGTCGTCCAGTTTTGTGGATTGAGCATCGTCGCGCGTACCAGGCAGTCAAGCGCTTGCTCGTAGTTGTTCTGATCCGCAAAAATCAGGCCCAGCGTGTGCAGCGCCCCCATGTAATCTGGATAACGCTCCAGCAGGGATTCGCAAATCGATTGCGCGCGCGCAAAATCACGCTGTTGACGCAGCTGCTCGGCTTGCTGCAGCTGGTTGAAGGTTTCTAGCAGTGGGTCGGGCGTCGCAACCGACGTCCTCAGGGAGAAAGAGGTTGGTTTGGGTTTGTACTCTGACATAAATCTGCTTTGGCCAACTCGGATGTCAGGCGCCATTGATAGGACGAAACACGAATTATTGGCAAATTAAAACCGGCGCGGTCGTATTCGATCGCGCCGGCATCGAGTTGAAAAGATAGACTTACGGGAATGTTAAAGTGGCTCGCAACATCGGTCCGTAGTAGAAACGGTCCTCGTTTACGATAGCACCCGCCGAATTGACCGTTCTCAACGCATTCCAATAACCATCAAATCGATAGCTCACGGTCATTTTGAAATTCGAAGTGAACCGGTAAGAGATTCCGGCTTGTGCGTCGAGGTTAAAGACTGCACCGGTGCTGGAGCTACTCGTGGCCGTGCTCACGGTGCCAACCCCCTGTCCGGGACCTGGATTTAGAACCAATGTCATTGTGGAATTTGAACTCGTAGCTGCGTTTGCCGAACAACACAGCGACGCCGCCGCCATAATCCAAGCTCCACGGCCCGCTTAAGAGGAGTACGCCATCGATGCCGACGCGAGGCCCGACACCAAGGAATTTGCTTCTCGATAAGAACGAAAAAACACCGGTGATCGGGGAATTGAATCTAGGTGGTGTTGTGTCCGACCCGCTAAGCGTGCCATTGCCCGTCACTTTCGCATATATATCGGCGACGCGGACTCCGAGCTTGGCTTGTGCTTGACCAGAGCCGAGCTGGAATTCGCGCCCTACCGCGAAATCTACCAGCCAATGATGTTCCTTAATGTCGGCGGAACCAGCGCCCGAGGCATAGGCGGTCGTTGTACGAGTGAACGCTGGATAATGGAAAGCAAAACCAGGAGGGCTGGGAATTGCGACGTTTGCCGGGAAGGTCTTGCCCTTGCGCTGAGCAGCCCCGTACCGGAACTGTCCGCTGATATGATACGGCGACCAAGCCGCAGGGCTGTAATCAAATCCGATAGCGCCTTCCAAGCCTAACTTTGGCGTAATGCCGACGGGGGTTGCGAGGAAGGGGAACGGCCCAAAATAGGGATCGCTAGTATTGAACGCGCCTCCTTCAAGCCACCAAGTCCACCGATCTTGGGGAACGGGTGCGGGCGCAATCAAAGGCGCCTTAACGGGAAGATCAGCTGCCAGTACGGCCGGCGATGCCGTCATCAGCGCAACAACCGAAACGCCCGCAAACAGCGTAATTCGTGTTGTCCTCACGACCGACTTCTTTTGCATAATCCATCCCACTCAAAACACCGCTCCCGCAATGCAGGCTAAGCGGTTATGCTTCCAACACCGTTATTTGCTACGTTGGCAGAGAGGAATAGAGGTTTTGCCGAAACTCAAAATATGTGGCGCAAAAGTTACACCGTGACACTTCGGCTAACCTATTGAAATATCAGGAGAGATATTCGGAGCCTACCATGGACGCCCAAACAACCGAGCGGACAAATTCACAATTTTCTCAAGCGCCTGAACACCAGGCCGCGCCACGGTCTGGAATTGTCTGGCTCGCGTCATACCCCAAATCCGGCAATACCTGGACAAGGGTCTTTCTGCACAGCCTTATCAAGGCGCTCTCAGGCGAAGCTAATACTCAAAACATCAACAGCCTTGGCCGCTTTACCGCAGGCCTCGTCGGCAAAGAGCTGTACGCAAAGATTTTGGGCTTCGAACCAACAAGCGAGCATCGTAACGAAATTGCCGCGGTACGACATGAAGTCCAGCGCACGGCGGCGGAGCAATTCGACGGACTATTATTCATAAAAACCCATCAAGCACTGGTTGTCGATCGCGGTACGACGACGATCAATTTTGAGGTCACAGCGGGAGCAATTTATATCGTCAGAAATCCTCTCGATGTAGCGATTTCCTATGCTCACCACATGTGACTGCACAATCGATCAAGCGATTGGGATTATGGGCACTCATAATGCGGAAATGCCGGTGAGCGAAAAGCAGGTGCACGAAATATACGGCACCTGGAGCCAGCATGTCTTGAGTTGGACGCGCAAGCCGCACCAGGCGATCTACGTAATGCGTTACGAAGACATGCTCGCAGAACCGGCGAAGATGTTTGGCGGTCTTGCGCGCCATCTTCTCTTCGCGCCGACCGAGCAGCAGCTCGCTGATGCAATTAAAGCCTCTTCATTCAGCAAGCTTCGCACACAGGAAGAGAAAGACGGCTTCCGGGAAAAGCCTGAAAAGGCTGAGCGTTTCTTTCGCGAAGGCCGAGCGGGGCAATGGAAAGAAATTCTAACGCGCGACCAAATTGATCGGATCGTCAAAGACCACGGCGAACAGATGGCAAGATTCGGCTATTTGCCTGATTAGCGGTTACGCTTCACGCGCAATTCTGGCCCATAGCGAATTGACGCGGTGTCACCTTTCATCGCGCTTTTTTTGCCACGGGCGGACGATTAGCGGACATCGTTATTCCCAAGCGCCGCCTCGCCGCTGTCGACCCCGCGCGGGCTCGGCTTGGCAGGCAATCCCGCCTCGCCTCCCCAGATTCGTGATAGAAAACCGATAACCGACAAGCTCTTAACTGCCAGGAGGAACGGCCCATGGACGAGGCGCCCATTCTTGTCGCGCGGCGCGCAGGCTTCCGCATCGTCACGCTCAACCGGCCGCAGCGCCTGAACGCCTTCACCGAGGCGATGCATCATGCACTAAGCGCAGCGCTCGACGAGGCGGTGGAGGACGAGAATTGCCGCGCGCTGCTGTTGACCGGCGCCGGCCGCGGCTTCTGCGCCGGCCAAGATTTGAACGACCGCCTGCCGCAGCCGGGACAGAAGCGCGACACCGGCGCCGGCCTCGACAAATACTACAATCCGCTGGTGCGCCGGCTGCACGCGCTGCCGTTCCCGACGGTGGCCGCGGTCAACGGCGTCGCCGCCGGCGCCGGCTGCAACATCGCGCTCAACTGTGACATCGTGCTGGCGGCGCGCTCGGCGCGTTTCATCCAGGCCTTCGCCAAGCTCGGGCTGATCCCGGACGCCGGCGGCACTTGGGCTTTGCCGCGGCTGGTCGGCGCCGCGCGCGCGCGCGGGCTCACGCTGCTGGCCGAGCCGCTGCCGGCCGACAAGGCCGAGCAATGGGGCCTGATCTGGCGGGCGGTCGACGACGACGCGCTCATGGCGGAAGCGGAAAAGCTCTGCGCGCATTTTGCCGGCGCGCCGACCGCCGCGCTCGCGCTCACCCGGCGCGCGCTCGATGCTTCAGAGACCAACACGCTCGACGCCCAGCTCGATCTCGAGCGCGACCTGCAGCGCGAAGCGGGTCAATCGCCCGACTACGGCGAAGGCGTGCGCGCCTTCGTGGAAAAGCGCGCAGCCGTGTTCAGCGGGCGCAAGGCGTGAGCCGCTTTAGAGCAAGAGCGCTTTGAAGCGATGCGGCTCGACGTATTCAGTGCTTACCCTCCCCTGGAGGGGGAGGGTCGGCGCCGAGCGCTAGCGCGAGGCGCCGGGGTGGGGTGAACTGCAGAATTTCACCCCCCTCCCGATTGCGCAGCCGAACTCGGGTATACCCGAGTTCGGCCACTAAATAACTTGGTCGAAGTCGGATATATCCGACTTCGACTGCGCAATCGACCTCCCCCTCCAGGGGGAGGTGAAGCGAGTCCGCGGCACGACGTAATTTAACATCAGGCAAAAAATGCCCTAGCGGATATAGGCCTCGGTCGCGTAGCGCCTCATCATGCGCGTGCTGTTGAAATAAGAGCCGATCTTGCCGATCGCCTGCTTCATCATCCAGATCCAGCGCGCGCGGTCGTCGTAATAGAGCGGCAGCACCACGTCTTCCAGCTTGCGGTAGAGATTGGCGGCGTCGTCGGCATGCTTACCGGGACCGCGGTCGTCGTTGCCGATCGCCCAGCCGGTGACGCCTTCGATGCAGGCCTCCACCCACCAGCCATCCAGCACGCTCAGGTTCAACACGCCATTGAGCGCCGCCTTCATGCCGCTGGTGCCGGAAGCCTCCATCGGCGGCAGCGGCGTGTTGAGCCAGATGTCGACGCCGGACACCAGGCTCGCCGCGATGCGGATGTCGTAATTGGGCAGGAAGACGATGGGGATCGCGTTCGCCAGCTGCCGGATGTGCGCGTTGATCGCCTCGATCAGCCCCTGCCCCGGCGCGTCGCTCGGATGCGCAATGCCGGCGAACACCACCTGGAACGGACGCTTGCGCGCGATCGCCGCGATGCGCTCCAGGTCGCTGAACAAAAGTCCCGGGCGCTTGTACTGCGTCATGCGGCGGGCAAAGCCGATCAGCGGCAGGTCGGGATCAAGCGCAAGCGGCGCGGCGCCGTTGATCTGCAGCCAACAGATCGCGCTTGGCCTGCCGATGCGCGCCCCACACCGCGGCGTCGTCGAGCTGGTCGGCGCGCATGAGCGCTTCCGGCTCGTGCGCCCAGTGCGGAAACGCGGCCTGATAGAGCGTGGCGAAGGCGGCATGCGTCCAGGTCGGCGCGTGCACGCCGTTGGTGATGGCGCGCACGCGATAGCCGGGGAAGATGCGGCTGGTGGTCTCGGCGTGCCGCTCGGAGACGCCGTTGACGCGTCCGCTCAAGCGCAGCGCCAGCCGCGTCATGTTGAGATGGGCGGGACCGGCGAAGCGCTTGATCTCGTCGCGCTCGATATAATCGTTGAGCAGGCGCTCAACCAGCGAATAAGAGAACTTGTCGAACGCCGCCTCGATCGGCGTATGCGTGGTGAAGATGCAGCGCTCGCGCACCTGCGCGGCATCGTAGGGCGATTCGCCGGTCCGACGTCTTCCGCCTGCAGCCGGAATTTGCGCAGCAAATGCAGCGTCAGCAGCGCGGCGTGGCCTTCGTTCATGTGATAGGTGTCGATATTGAAACCGAGCGCCTGCAATATGCGGGCGCCGCCGATGCCGAGCACGATTTCTTGGCTGAGCCGGTAGGCGTCGTCGCCGCCATAGAGCTGGTCGGTGATGCGCCGGTCCTCGATGCTGTTCTGATCGAGATCGGTGTCGAGCAGCAGCACCGGGACGCAGTGGCCCAAGGGACATTCCAGGCGATAGAGCCAGGGCCTGATCCACACTTCGCGGCCGGCGATCGGCACCGCCACCATGGCCTCGAGCCGGTCGGTGAACTTGTCGGGCTCCCAAGGGTTGGGCCGCGTCACCTGCCGCCCTTCGGCGTCGATCTCCTGGCGCACATAGCCGGCGCGGCTGACCAGGCTGACGAACACTATGGGCAATTCCAGATCGGCGGCCGAGCGCGCGGTGTCGCCGGCCAGCACGCCGAGCCCGCCAGCATAGCTGTGCACCTCGGGGCGCAGCGCGATCTCCATGGAGAAATAGGCGATGCGGCTGCGTTGCAGGAACGGTTCGATCGGATTCATTTGGCGAAAAACCGCCGGTGCTTTTCGCGTCTATCGATAGCCGCGGGAGGTGTCAGATTTATATTCACGGGCGCCCGGCGCGCGCCTTCCGTATCTTTACTGAGGCTTTCTTTTGATCTTGGTCAAGCCGGCCGGCACGGCGATACCGCACACTTGCAACGCTGAAAGATCGAATTCGAACCGCATAGGCTGCGCCATGAACTGCTCGCTCGCCACCGCCGACCGCACCACGCATCTGAGGATTGTCGTGGTGGCCCTTTTGGGGGCCATCCTGACTACCGGCGTCGTCATCGCGCTCGCCTGAGGCCCTCACGCGGCCGCAACGAGTGGAAGCGCGCGCAGGCTGTCGAGGCGATCCAAAGCCGCAAGGCGATCGAACAGCATTGCCGCCTGCGCCGGAGCCAGCGCGCTGGCGGCACAATCCAGGAATTTCTCGCGCAGCTCGTCCTCGCTCAACGGCTTCTGCCAGCTCCCCTTCGCGTAGACGACCGGCTCGTGCGCCAGGGTCTCGCCCGCGTCCAACACGATGCTGACCCGATCGTCCGGCGCGAACGGCAGCTCGGCCATGCGTTCATCCGTCGTCGATATATGGACCTTGCGCATGACCGCCCGCACGTCCTCGCGCTGAACGAAGGCGTCGTCCAGTTCCTTCAGGCTGACGCGCCGCGCGGTCAACGCCGCCGCCATCGCGAACTCCATGCTGAACTTGCCTTCCAGCGCGGTCACGGGGTCGTGGTTGCGCAACATGAGTTTTTGAGCGTCGCCGATCGTGACGTTGATGGCGCTGACCAACTGCGGCGCCAGATCGTGCGCGCCGACGAGATCGAGCATGGCGTCGATCGAGCGATGGGTGGCGTAGCACATGGGATAGCGTTTGACGTTGACCCCGCGCTCGGCCATGCGCCAGTTGGTTCCGAGCTGCCAGTCGTGCTCGGCAAGGTTGGGCTGGCCGGAGGGCGAATGGGCGCGCACGAAACCGGCATCGTGCTCGAGCGCGTCGGCCGAGCCGGTGAAGCCGGCCTTGGCGAGACGCGCCGCCAGCACGCCCGTTTGCGCGGCGCGTCCGGCATGCAGCGATTTGGTCATGCTGCCGAAGTTCGCGACCAGACCGGCCGCGAGCGAGGCGGCGATCGCGACGGCATTGCTCGTTTGGTCGACGTCGAGCCGGTTGAGCCGCGCGCAGGCCGCAGCGCAAGCCGGCGCTCCCCAGATCGCGGTCGGGTGAAAGCCGCGCATGTGCATGCGGCCCGGCTCGAGCTCCAGCAGCAAGGCCCAAATTTCGTAGCCGGCGACATAGGCCGCGAGCGCTTCCTCCCCGCTGCTGCCCAAAGCCCAGCCTTCCGCCAAAATGGCGGGCGTCAAGACCGCGCTCGGGTGCCCGTCAATGGCGACGTCGTCATAATCGAGCACGTGGCCGGCGGTGCCGTTGACCAGCGCGGCGTCGGCCGGGGCGAGATTGCGGCCGGACGGAATTTCCGGCGCGCCGTCGTTGGCCGTGGAGGTGGCCACCATGGCGGCGACGATCCGCGGCGCTTCCTCCTTGGCGCCGGCGATCATCACGCCGACGCAATCGAGCATGCCGATGCGGGCGCCGCGGCGGCAGGCTTCCGGGATCGCTTGCGGTTCGAGCGCGGCGGCAAATTCCGCGATGGCGCGCGTGAGTGCCGGCATCGGCGTTGCTCCCTGATCTCACCCCGCGTCGTTCTAGCCCGCCTTAAGGCGGTTTTGCCAGAACGGCGCCCGCGGCCAGCGGCGTTCGAGGCGATAGAGATAGTGGCGCAGCCGCAGGTAATCGGTAAAGCGCGCAAATACGCCGTCCTGATAGGCCAAAAGCGGCGCCTCGCCCGCCCCTGCCGGCGAAAAAACTGGTCAAAATAAGAGCGGGTTGGGCGCGGCGGCCGGTCGCGGCAAAGCCGCAGGCGGCGGCGCGGCCGCTTGGTTTTGGCGGATCGCCGGAAACACCGGCGCGTCAATGCAGCATGTTCGGCAAGAACAGCACGAGCCAAGGCACAAACAGCACCAGCAGCAGGCGCACGACGTCGGCGCAGAGGAACGGCACGATGCCGCGGAACAGCGTGCTCAGCGGCACCTCGGGCAACTGCGATTTCAAGACAAAGACATTGAGCCCGATCGGCGGCGTGATGAGGCTCACTTCGACGACAATGACGAGCACGATCCCGAACCAGATCAGATCGAAGCCCAGCGTCTGCACGATCGGCACGAACACCGGCACGGTCAGCAGGATCATCGCCACGCCGTCGACGAACATGCCGAGGAAGATATAAATCGCCAGGATCAGCAGCATGGCCACGGTGGGCGACAGGTGGCTGCCGGTGACGAACGCGGAAAGCTGATCGGCGACACCCGAATAATCGATGAAATGATTGAGCAGCAGCGCGCCGAACAAGACGGTGAACAGCATTGCCGTCGTCGTCGCCGCCTCGAGCAGCGCCAGGTAGAACTGCCGCCAGCTGATCTTGCGGCGCCCGATGGCGAACAGCAGCGCGCCGACCGCTCCCATGGCGCCGGCCTCCGTCGGCGTGAAGGCGCCGACCGATATGCCGCCGAGGATCATGACGAAAAGCGCAACGACGCCCCATATCCGGCCGAGCGACACGATGCGCGTGCGCCAATCGGAACGCGGCCCCGGCGGGCCCATGTCGGGCCGGAAGTACACCGTGATCGCCACCACTGTCATGTAAAGCAGCACGGTGATGATGCCGGGGACGATGCCGGCGACGAACAGCTTGCCGATATCGGTGTCGGTCAGCAGGCCATAGACGATCAAGGCATTGCTCGGCGGGATCAGGATGCCGAGCGTGCCGCCGGCGGCAACCGTGCCGGCCGCCAGGCTGTCGGCATAGCCGTAGCGCCGCATCGAGGGAATCGCGACTTTCGCCATGGTCACGGCGGTCGCCACCGAGTTTCCCGAGATCGCCGCGAAGCCGCCGCTGGCGGCGACGGTCGAAATCGCGAGGCCTCCGGGCAGGTGCCCGAGCCAGGCATTGGCGGCGTCAAACAGATCGTCGGACAGCCGCGCGCGCGCGACGAACATGCCCATCAGCAGGAACAGCGGAAGCACGACGAAGGAGGGCGAGGTTGCGATGTCGTAGATCGTCGTCGAGCTCAAGACCCACGTCGCCGGCCAGCTGCGCAGCTCACCGATGCCGACCAGGCCGACCGCCATCATGGCGAAGCCGATCGGCACACGCATGAACAGCAGGACCAGCAGGCTGCCGAGACCGATTAGCGTGGCGGTCATGATTGGCCGCTCGCGTCGGTTCGCCCGCTCACCGCCTGCCGCACACGCGTCACAAACTGCACCAGCAGCATGAGGCAGGTCAGACCGGAAAGCACCGAAAAGGCCGCCGCGAACGGCCACAGCTCCATATTGATCATGTCGCTGAGCTGACTCATCTGGTAACTGCGCATGGCAAAGGCCGCCATGCGCTGCGCGATGAAGCCCATCGCGACGATGTTGAACAGCGAGACGAACCAGCGCGTGCCGGCTCCGACCCGGCCGGTGAACGCCTGCTCGAACAGGTCGACCGTGATGTGACGGTCGTCCACGCTGATCAGCGGCAGGCTCGTGAACACGATCAGGCCGAGCAGAAAGCCCATGATCGGCCAGGCACCCTGGATCGGCGCGTTGAACACATAGCGCAAGATGACGGCGCAGAATCCGAGCGACATCATCGCAAACAGCAGCCCCGCCGTCAGCGCACGCAGGACGCGGATATGGAACGGCGCAGGCAGGGCGTCGGGATTGACGCCCCGCTCGACGTCCACATCGATCTGCTCAGGCGCCGGCACGAGGAAGAGCTCCGTCTAGTGAGCCGCCCGCTGCTTTTCTATCTGCTCCTCCTGGGCACGGAAATAGGCCAGCGCCGCCTTGCCGTCGACGCCCTTCTTCTCGGCATCCGCGATCCACTGCGTTTCGAACTTGGCCAATGCCTTCTTGGCGGCGGCGACCATTTCGGGCGTGGCCGGCATGATCTTGGTGCCGTTGGCGGCCATCTCCTTGAGGGCGATGCCGTTCAAGCGATCCCATTCCTTGCCGACGCTGCGGGCCATGGCCTCGCCGGCATATTTGTTCACGATCGCC
Source organism: uncultured Pseudomonadota bacterium (assembly GCA_963819955.1). Taxonomy (GTDB): domain Bacteria; phylum Pseudomonadota; class Alphaproteobacteria; order Rhizobiales; family Xanthobacteraceae; genus Pseudolabrys. The sequence continues at coordinate 37,247 of CAWFYB010000009.1, forward strand.
TGATCCTGCGGAGAAATCTGCTTCCACTTGGCGTCGCTCATGAAGGCGATGAAGACCAGGGCATTGAGGCCGCCCGGAAAGCGCACGCCGTACTTCAAGTACTTGGAGACCTTGACCAGCTTGACGAAGGCGGCATCGCCGGAGACCCCGTCGACCACGCCCTTGGAGACCAGCGGGAACACCTCCGCGGCAAGCGAGGGAACCGGCGTTATCCCCATGGCGCGGACGACGTCGGCGCCTTGGCCGGCGGCGGTGCGCATCTTCATGCCCGAGAAATCGGCGTATTTGTTCATCGGCTTGCCGACCGACCAGAGTTGTTCGCCCGGCGAGCTGTAGATGCTGAGCAGGTGGACGCCCTTGAACTCGTTCGCCTTCGTGAAGAATTTCTCGTAGGTGCGCCAATTCGCCACCGACACCGCCTCACCCGACGGAGCCAGGAACGGCAGGCGTCCGATTTCCGGCAGGCGCCACTGCGCGCGATTGAGACCGGTGTTGAGATAGGCGGCGTCGACGGCGCCGTCCTGCACCAGCTGGATGTTCTGGCGCGGCGGACCTACGGCGCCGTTGGTGAACTGGAAGGTCACGCGGCCTTGCGTCTCGCGTTCCACGTTCTTCTTGAGGAACACCCAGCCGGCGCTGTTGTTCGGGTATGCCGGCGGCGCGAAGATGTGGACCAGGATTTTCGTCGCGGCGCTGGCCGGCGTGCCAATTGCAGCGATGGCGATCGCGGCCAGCAGGCCCGCGGTCGTCGCGATCATTCTTGCCTTCAGACATTGCATCGTTCCCTCTCCCTTCGTGTCGCTGTTCGATTGAAGTCCGGGCTCTTTTTGGACCCGTTCGTTCGCGGTTTGACGCCCCCACCGAGCTCGGCATGTCGGTCGGCCGCGTTGACGCAGCGCGGATTTCAGCCCTCTTTGTCGTAGCTGCCGTGGTGCGACGAGATGATGAGCGTACAAGGCGCGGCGGTACGGTTGCTCCACGCGTGGCGCGCGCCGCGCTGGACGACGCTGTCGCCCTCGCGCAATTCGACTTCCTCCACGTCGAGCACGAGCGTCACCGCGCCGTCGAGGACGTAGACGTAATCGAGCGTCTCCGTGCGCTGCATATAGGGATGCGGCGCATCGGCCGCGTATCGGCAGGCGTCGGGCGAGCCCATGGCGGCGAAGAAGGCGCGCACCTTGTCCTCATTGATGGCGCCCCGCCACGTCGCATCGGGCGGTATGGTGACGTAGCGGCAGACCGAGCCGTCGATTGGGGGCTCGAGCGTGTGCGGCAAGTGCAGCGTTTCGCGCACGCCCTTGACCGGCGCGGGCGTATCTTCGGTCACCCAGATGCGCGTCATGCCGAGACCGGGCCGCGCCGGATCGCCGCGCACGTCCGGCGACGGGCCGTCGCTGAAAATCTCCGGCTTGCCGGGCTCGACATCGCCGATCACGATGCGCCGCACCGGCGCCACGCCTTGAACCATGTTTGCTCGTTTCCCTATTTTCTTTCGTTACAGGCGCCGCCCGCGGAACGACCGGCGCTATGGGTAATCGCCGCCGATCATGTCGAAGATCATGATGTTGGCGCCTTTCGAACTGTCCCAGGAATGGAAGTGGCCGAGCTGGACGACGACGTCGCTCCAATGCATGACGAATTCCGATTCCGGCAGCACGTGAATCCGTTCGCCGAAGGTGACGATGCCGTAATCCACCGTGCGCGTGCGGTGCATGTTCCAGTGCCGCGCGCTCGGCAACCGTTCGGACAGGCCACCGCTGTTCATGGCGGCAAACTGGCGGTCGGCCTCCGCCGAGTCGATCTCGGCGTCGACCTCCTGCGGCGACTGGATGACGCGGAAGTGCGCGCCTTCCGCCGGCGGCGAATGGCTGAGCGGGCGGTCGGCGCCGTCCCTGCTGCCGGCCAGCGGCGCCGGCGAGGAATCGAAGGTCCAGATTTCGTTGAACACGATGTTCGAACCGCCGCCGCGCAGGTGCCGGTGCGGATTGTCGCTGTCGTAGAGCACGGCCGAGCGCCCGTCGGCGCGCGTTCCGGTCACGACCCGGCGCACGGGCCCTGCGATGCGATCTTGTTCACGGCGCACGGGCGGTCCTCCCTCGCGTGCCTCTGTACCGGGCACGTTAAACTGTATACACTTTGCCACTATACGAAGTTTGCGCGCCTTTGCCAATGGCGCTCAAATCGCCCGTCTTTGTCTGCTGCCCCTTTGAGAGCGATGACCGTGAAACGGCGAGCCCGGCTGACTGGAAATGTGAACGCGCAACGCACGCGGCGCGCGAGAATCGCCGACGTTGAAGTCACCGATTGGTTACGGGCCTCCATCATCGAGGGCGATCGGCCGCCCGGCTCGCGGCTTTCGGAAGTCACGATCGGCAACGAGCTCGGCGTATCGCGCACCCCGGTGCGGGAGGCGCTGCGGGTGCTGGCCTCCGAGGATCTCATCGATTGGCAGCCCAACCGCAGCGCGGTGGTCAAACCGGTCAGCAACGAAAGCGTCATCGAGGCGCTCGACCTGCTCGGCGCGCTGGAAAAGCTGGCGGTGCGGCTGGTCGCGCAGCGCGCCGGCGACGGTCAAATGGCGCGGCTGGAAGACGCCTATGCGCGCTACCGGCGGCAGGCGCTCGACCCGACGGTGCCGAAATATTTCGGGGTCAACATGCATCTGCATTTCGCGCTGGTCGAGGCCGCTGGCAACGCCATGCTGGCGCGGGTGCACCGCACCGTCGTCACTCACCTCGTGCGCGCGCGGCATATGATCAACATTTCCGGCTCGCACCTCTCCTCGTCGATCCGCGATCACCGCGCCGTCATGCAATCGGTGTTTGCGCGCAACGCGGCGGCGGCGCAGAAGGCGATCGGCGTCCATATCGAGCATATGAAGCGCGACCTGCTGCTGACCGAGGCCAGCGAAATCGCGCTGCCCAAGCGCCGCGCCAGGTCGCGGGTCGCCAAACCGGCAAAGGCCAACGCGACCCGGCACTGAAGCGGGCGGCCCCGCTCACTTGCGCCTTGCGCTCGAAAGATTGAGCAGGCTTTCGGCGCATCCGCCGAGGACCGTTGCTTCGTCGTCGCGCGCAAGCTTGAGCGCCTTCACCCGATCCGCGCAGTCGAACTCGCCCATGTCGAAAGGAAAATCGGTGCCCAGCAGGACCTTGTTGGCGCCCGACCATTCGATCAGCGATTTCAGCGTCGGCAGCGAGTGCGTCAGCGTGTCGTACCAGAACCGGTCGAGATCCTGCTCGGGAGAAACCTTGAGCGAGACCTTCGGCTCCTGGCGGACCTGCCAACCGTGGATGAAGCGGCCGGCCTGATACGGCGCGAAACCGCCGCCGTGCGCCAGCAGCACCTTCAGGCCCGGGTGGCGCTGGAACACGCCGCCGAACACCAGGCTGGCGGCGGCGATGGTCGTGTTGACCGGATTGCCGATCAGATTGGACAGGTAATAGGCCTTGGTGCGGGGCCCGAGCGCCGCATCATGCGGATGCACGAAAATCAGCGCGCCGAGTTCGTCGGCAACCTGCCAGATCGGCTCGAAGGCGGGGTCGTCCAGGTTGCGCTCGCCGAGGTGCGAGCCGATCATCGCGCCGCCGAGGCCGAGCTCGCGCACCGCGCGGCGGAGCTCCTTTGCCGCGGCCTCCGGCGATTGCATCGGCAGCGTGGCAAGGCCGGCAAAGCGCGCCGGATTGGCGCGCACTTGCGCCGCGATCTGCTCGTTTTGAATCGCCGCAAACGTCTGCGCCAATGCGGGATCGACGTCGTAGGCGAGCGTATGGGGCACGACCGAGAGAACCTGCAGGTCGATGCCGTTGCGCGTCCATGGCCTTGAGCCGGACCTCCATATCCCATGCGCCGCGCGGGAAATTGCCGCGCGCGCGTCCCATCATCTCCAGCACGGCGCCGTCGGCGCGCACATCGCGCAATGTCGGCCCCTCGTTCGGGGCCTCCGTCCGCATCAGCCGCATGGTTTCTTCGCTCAGGATATGAGCGTGCACATCGATGACCCGTGCCACGATGGAGCCTCCACCTCGAAAATTTCAGCCGAACCCGCTCGCGCCTTGGCAGCGGCGTCAAGACCGGCCCCATTAAACGCGGAGATTGCCGCCGCGCAACGCGGCCAGGCGTCGAAGATAGAGTCCCGGGAAGGGCTAGTGCGGTTGCCGTTGCGGCGGTGGCGCCATGTGAAGTAGCTGGCGGGCTTCCTCAGGGCTCGCGATCTCACGTCCGAGTTCGCGGGCGATGCGCACCGCGCGCTCCACCAGCTGCGCATTGCTGACCGCAAGCACCCCGTGGCTGAAGTAGACGTTGTCCTCCATCCCCACGCGGATATTGCCGCCCATCGCCAGCACCATTGTGCTGAGCGGAAGCTGGTGCTTGCCGATGCTCACGACCTGCCAGCTCGATCCGTCCGGGATGGCATCGAGCATGGCCATCAAATTCTGCGGCGTTGCGGGGATTGCACCCTTGATCCCGAGAACGAAGCTGAAGTGCAGCGGCGGCTTGAGCACGCCGCGATCCATCAGATCGATGGCATTCTGAATGTGGCTGAGGTCGTAAACCTCGAGCTCGTTGCCGATGCCGCGCTCGTAGCAGCCTTTCACAAATTCAGTATTCCAGCGCTTCGAATTGGGAAACAGGAACTCGCTGTTTTTGTGCTCGAAATGGAATGTGCCCATATTGAGGGTCAGCTGATCGGGCACCGGCTTTATGGTCAGCAAGTTCATGCGCTCGTCCAACGAAAACGGCGTTCCCTCCTTGCTTGGATCCTCGTATCGCAGACCGATGCCATTGCCCACCTGCGTGATCATCCCCGGGCAGCGCGACATCACGCCGTCGATCACCTCGCCATAGACCGCGGGGTCGCACGTCGTGATGCCCTTTTTGTCCCGCACGTGCATGTGGGCCACGACCGCGCCGGCATTGTAGCAATCCTGAAACGACTGGACGATTTCGCTCGGCTGCTCGGGAAGACTCGAATTCGCCTCCTTGCCGTGAAGACCGCCGGTCGTGGCCACGGTGATGATGACCTTGCCGGGGTTCGTCAGATTGGGCTTCATTGTGGTTTCCTCTCATTAAACGAAACGTTTCATTCTGGAATTCGAGACGGTGTCATGCTACGGGGCCTTGCAGGCCCATAGCAAGAGGCACGGCAAAAGTTCGGCCGCAACGCTGACGGGAGGTCGGTACGATGAAGCGCATCCTGTATGACCTTGCCGGCGCAAATCCCGATCTCCGCTTCAGCCCGTTTTGTTGGCGCGCCCGTTTGGCTTTGGCCCATAAAGGGTTGGAGTTTGAATCGATCCCTTGGCGATTCAGCGAAAAGGAAGCAATCGCCTTCTCGGGCCAGGATCGCGTGCCGGTCCTCATCGACGGCGCGACGGTTGTCAGCGATTCCTGGGCGATCGCGCTTTATCTGGAAAAAACCTACCCCGAACGGCCTTCTTTGTTCGGGCATCGCGATGCAGTTGCACCGACTAAATTTCTCAATCATTGGGTCGATCTGGTCTTGCACCCCGAGATCATTCGAATGATCGTCACCGACATCTACAAAAGAATTGACGGCAACGACAAAGAATACTTCCGCAAGAGCAGAGAGGCGCGCTTTGCAATGCCTCTGGAGTCGATTACGGACGATCGCGCCACACGCATTGAGAGTTTTCGTGCCCTGCTCCAACCGCTTCGTGCGACTCTGTCCGCCCAGCCGTTCCTTGGCGGCGACCAACCGAGATACGCCGACTACATCGCATTCGGCGCTTTTCAATTTGCGCGCTGCGCCAGCGATTTCGAGCTGCTGCGGGAGGATGACATGTTATCGGCTTGGCGCGACCGCATGTTCGACTTGTTTAACGGATTGGCGCGCCGCGCCACGCGAACGCCGTTAGCTGCCGCTACGCGCACGGCCTGAAGCGATCAGTTCTTGCTCTTCGGCGCGCCCGCCGCGGTTGCACGGGCAATGTCCTCCAGCAGGAGCAGCATCGCGGTGCAATCCTGGTTCTCCCGCCCCCATGAGCGCGCCAAGGAAAAATATTCGCGCGCGACCGCGCCAAGCGACAGCGGCGAACCCATTTCCGCCCCCAGATCGAGCGCGAGGCTGACGTCCTTCAAGCCCATCCGCAAAGGAAAGTCCGGCGTGATGTCGCCGGCCAGCACCTTTTTCGGGTAGTTGACGTTGATCTGTCCCTTGCCGGCCACCGTGCCGCGGATGACCTCGACGACCTTGCCGCGGTCGAGTCCGCATTTCGCCGCCAAAGTGAGCGCCTCGGCGACCAGCAGCATGTCGACCATGGATATGTAGTTGTTGACGAGCTTGGTGCGGATGCCGGAACCCGCCGGCCCCATGTAATGGATGGTGTCGGCCATCGCTTCGAACAGCGGGCGCGCCCGCGCCACATCCTTTTCGTCGCCGCCGACGATGACCATCAAGGTGCCGCGCGCGGCGTCCGCCGGCGTGCGGCCGACCGGCGCATCGAGCATGGCAATGCCGCGTTCCGCCAATTCGCGCCCGAGCGCCATGCTGTCGGCCGCCGAGCCGGTGCTCATGTCGATGAAAAGCGCGCCCGCCGGCATCGCCGGCGCGACGGCCAGCGCCGATTCGCGCACCTCGCGCGAGCTCGGCAGCACAGTGATGACCGCCTCGGCGCCATCAGCGGCGTCGCGCGGATCGGCGGCGATGCGGCAGCGCTCTTTTTCGAAGCGCGCGGCCGACTTTGCCGCGACATCGTAGACCGCGAGATCGTGTCCTTTGCGGATGAGATTGAGGGCCATCGGGCCGCCCATGGTGCCCAGGCCGAGAAATGCCACCTTCATCTCGACTGCCTTTCGATTGGTTGCCGCGGCATTTGCCGTTTGACCCGGGTTTTACATCACGGCCACACCGCCTCGAGCACCTGCCGAAGCCCGCGCTGCACCGCCTCGCGTCCCGCCAGCGCCGCCTGTTCCAGCGGCTTCGAGACGACCGGCGCCGATTGCGTGCCGGTGACGCGCATGACCGGCGCATCCAGCCAGTCGAACAGCCGCTCCTGCGCCTCCTGCGCAATGCGCGCACCGTGCGAGGTCCCGCGCGCGGTCTGCTCGACGATCAAAAGCCGGTTGGTCTTGCGCACCGAGGCTTCGATCGTTTCCCAATCGAGCCCGAGCGGATCCAGCGTGCGCAAATCGACGACCTCGGCGTCGAGACCCATGGCGTCCGCGACGTCGATGCTGGTCTGCACCATCGAAAGATAGCTCAGCACCGTGCAGGCCGCGCCCGCTCTGGCGACGCGCGCGCGGCCGAAGGGGATGCAAAAATCCCAATCGTCAATCGGCACCTTGCCGACCGTCTGGTAGAGATCGTTGTGTTCGACCACCAGCACCGGATCGTTGCAGCGTAACGCAGTGTTCACCAGGCCGATATAGTCGAGCGGCGTCGACGGCGCGACGATGCGCCAGCCGGGATAGAGCGCGAACAGCCCGCTGGCATCCATCGAATGCTGCGAGCCGTAGCCGGCGCCGGCCGAGACCCGCGAGCGCACCATCAACGGCAGCGGGAAACCGCCGCCGAACATGTGCCTGACCTTGGATATCTGATTGAAAAGCTGATCGCCGGCCACCAGACAGAAGTCCGGATACATGATCTCGACGACCGGCCGCAGTCCGTTCATCGCCGCGCCGAGGGCGAGACCGACAAAGCCGTTCTCGCAAATCGGCGTGCCGACCAATCGGCCGGTGAATTTTTCCGAGATGCCTTTGGTGGCGCCCGCGGTGCCGCCGCGCAGGTGATGGACGTCTTCGCCGAGCACGAAGATGGCGTCGTCGCGGCTCATATTCCGCAGCATGACGCCGGAGATGGCGTCGACGAACTTCATGTCCTGCAAGGCTTCGGGCGCGAAATCCGCCGCCTCGCGCGTGCGCAGGTCGGCGACCTCGGAAAGGTCGCCGCGGATGCCGACCTCCACCTCGGCGGGGTCGGGCCATAATCCGGGTGGAACGCGGCGCCGGTTGGTGCCCGGCTCCTGCTCGGTCACCGTGTCGACGGCGCGCTCGACCAGGCTGCGCGCGCGCTCGGCGAAGGCCGCCGCTTGGTCCTTGGAAACGATGCCGCGCTCGATCAGCCGCTCCGGATAAATCTGCAGCGGGTCGCGCTTGAGCCAATCCTGCTCTTCTGTCTTGTCGCGGTAGCCGAAGGCGCTGCCGGCAATCGGTCCCTGCTGATGGAAATACCGGTAGCAGGCAGCCTCGATCAGAACGGGTCCCTTGTGCTGCCGGATGTAATCGACGGCCCACTGCGTCGCCTGGCGGACCGCGAACGGGTCCATGCCGTCGACTTCAAGGGCGGGAACGCCGAAACACAAGCCGCGGCTGCTCAGGCGCGATTCACGGGTCTGCTCGCGCACGTGGGTGGATACCGCGTACAGATTATTCTCCAGGAAGAAAATGGTCGGACAATCGTACAGCGCGGCAAGGTTGATCGATTCGAGCGTCGTTCCCATCTGCAGCGCCCCGTCGCCGAAAAACGTGACGGAGACGTCGTCGCGGCCGCGATACTTGTCGGCAAAGGCGTAGCCGACTGCGTGCGGCGGGTTGCCGCCGACAATCGCGTTCGAGCCGAGACAGCCCGCATCCGCAAAGCGCAAATGCATGGAGCCGCCGCGGCCGCCGCAAAAGCCGGTCTTCAACCCCATGATCTCGGCCAGCGTCTGCTCGACGACGCGGCGCATGTCGGCCGTCGGCTCGGCCCGCCGCGGGTCGTAGCCGGCCGGCATTGCCCAGTTGAGCACCTTGGCAAGGAACTGATGGTGCATGCGGTGCGTGCCGTTGATCTTGTCATCGCCGCCCAGCACCGACATGCAGCCGACCGCGCCGCCTTCCTGCCCAATGCTTGAATGGGCGGGGCCGTGCAGAAGCTGCTCGCCTTTGAGTTCGAGCACTTTCTCCTCGAAGATGCGGATGATCTGCAGCTGCTCCAGCATCCGCGCCAGCACGGCGGGATCGTCGGCCTTCCAATCGGCGTCGGTCGGCGTGAACCGGGCCCAGATCGTATTGCTCGTGAACGGCTCCAGTTCCGGCATTTCCCTACCTGCTATTTTGCCCGGCAGACTGCGCCGCGAGACTCATGTCGTGAGAATGCCGCCGTCGACCGGAACGACGACGCCACTGATGAAGGATGCGCGGGCGGAAGCCAAGAACGCCACCAGATCGGCAACATCGTCGACGCTGGCGAGCCGCCCCAACGGGATGCGCGAGACGACACGGCTTCTGATTTCATCGGTAATAATTGCTCGGGTCATCGGCGTATCGGCAACCGCCGGCGACACCGCGTTCACCGTAATCTGGTGCGGGCCGAGCTCGCGCGCCATGCCCATTGTCAGGGCAACCACACCGGCCTTGGTCGTCCCGTAGAGGACATTGCCGATCGAGCCGCCGCCGCGTGCCGCCGACACCGAGGCAATATTGACGATGCGGCCGTGCTTCTGCGCGGTCATGAAGGGGATCGCCGCCTTGCAGCAATAGAGCACACCGGAGAGGTTGACGCGGCAAACGCGCTCCCATTCGGCGGCGGGCAGCTCCGCCACCGTGCCGGTCGACAGCAGCCCGGCCGCATTGACCAGGATGTCGAGGCGGCCGTGCCGGCCGTGAAAATCCTCGAACGCGGCCGCGACGGCGTCGGCGTCGGCGACATCGATCACCATCGATTGCGCGCGATGGCCGTCCTTGACGAGCGCGCCGGCGATCTTTTCGGCGGCGGCAGCATCGCGGTCGGCGATGCCGACGCGGCAACCTTCCGCCGCCAGCGTCCGCGCCACCGCGGCGCCGATGCCGGCGCCGGCGCCGGTGACGATGGCGACGCGATCTTTCAGCTCGAGGTCCATTTCACGCCCACCTCAATTTCGCCGGATCAATTCGCCCGCCAGCCCTGGCCGCCGGCCGCCGCCAAATGCAGCAAGTCGCGCGCCTGCGCGACCTTGGCCGGATGGCGCCCGTATTCACCGCAGATTTCCGCAACGCGCGCCACGAGCTCTGCATTGCTGCGGGCAAGCCGGTCCTTGTCGAACTTGATGTTGTCCTCAAGTCCCGTGCGCACGTGGCCGCCCAATTCGAGGCACCAGCGGTTGACCTCAAGCTGATGGCGGCCGATGCCGGCGGCGGCCCAGGTCGCGTCGGGCATCAGCTCCTTGAGCTCCGACACGAGGAATTCGAGCAACTTGCGGCGAACCGGCAGTGCGTTCGGGATGCCCATGACGAACTGCACGTGGCAGGGTCGCCTGAGCAGGCCGCGCTCGGCAAGGTTCTTGGCATTGTAGAGCATCGCCACATCGAAGACCTCGATCTCGGGCTTGATGTTGTGCTCCAGCATCGCGCGCGAGAGATCCTCCACCAGTTGCGGCGGGTTCTCGTAGATCTGCGACGGAAAATTCACCGACCCCGTGGCAAGCGAGGCCATGTCGGGCTTCAGGTGCAGCATCTTCCCGCGTTCATTTTGGCCGCGGCCGCGGCCGCCGGTCGAAAACTGTACGATCATCCCGGGGCAATGCTTGACGACACCGTCCCGCACCTGGGCGAAAAGATCGGGGTCCGAGCCGGGGCTCTCATCGGGATTGCGGACGTGGATGTGGACGACGCTAGCCCCCGCCTCGAAGGCTTCATGTGTCGATTCGATCTGCTCGCTCGGGGTCACCGGCACGGCGGGCGTGTCCGCCTTGCGGGGAATGGCCCCGGTGATCGCGACGGTGATGATGGCAGGCGTTGACATGACGACCTATTTCCCAACCGCGGCGCGCTCAACGAAATGGAACGAACGAATGTCCTTTCGCTGCGCGATTTCCCTGATGAGCGTGACGAGCGGCGTGGAGGCCAACGGATATTCGGTCTTGATCGGCCCGGCCGCCTTGAGGGCATCGTATTCGCGCTCGGAATAAAACGCGGCCAACAGCAGATCGTCGTCGCACGCGAAGGGACCGCGCGTGCGCCTGACGCGCGGAATGCCCGGCTCGAGAATATCGCCCGGCCGCGCCGTGGTCGGCTCGGCGCCCTGGGCGATGCGGTCGAAGAGGTTCGCATCGATGGGGCCGGCGATCTCGCCATAGTAGCCGAGCACGTATTTGCGGACCTCGTCGGGCACGGCCGCGTATCGCTCCTTGCCCATGACATTGAGGACCGCCTGGGTTATCACGAATTGCGCGAACGGGCTGACGATGATCGGATAACCGAGGTCGCAACGCACACGCGCCGCCTCTTCCAACACTTCCGGCAGGCGATCGGCGATACCGAGCGGCGCGAGCTGCGATTTCAGATTGGAAATCATGCCGCCCGGCATCTGGTGCTCGTAATGAAACGCGTCGTATTCGGCGATGACCCCGACCGGCTTGTTCTCGCGCTTGGCGATATAGCGTAGGCGCTCTGCGACCTCCTCGACCGGCGCAAGATCGACGGGCACGTCGAACCCGTCACGTCGCGCATTGCGCACGAACACTTCGGTTGCCGGATGGGAAGCGCCGTTGGCCAAAGTCGAGGTGGCGGTGTGCACCACATCCACGCCGAGCTCGACGGCAAGGCATGCGGTATATGGCGCAAGTCCGGTCAGGCAGTGCGAATGCAGATGGAGCGGCAGCGTGCCGCAGGCCGCCTTGACGGCGGGAACCAGCGTCTGCGCCCGCAGCGGCGTCAGCAAGCCGCTCGGATCCTTGATGTAGACGGCGTCGACACCGAGATTTACGAGCTCGCGCGTCTTGCGGGCGTAATACGCGTCCGTGTGCACGGGGCTCACGGTGTAGACGACGCCGCCGGCGGTATAGAGGCCGACCTTCTTCGCCGCGCGCACCGGGACCTGCATGTTGCGCATGTCGTTGAGCGCGTCATAGGGCGTGTGATAGCGGATGCCGTTGGCAAAAATCCGCTCGGCGGTCAGCTCGACGATATCGTCGGGGAAGAATTCGAAGGTGAACAGGCTCTGGCCGCGGGTCATCACGATCAGCGGCGTGTTGGTGACCCACGCACTGAGGATGCGCATCCGTTCCCACGGGTCCTCGCGCAGATAGCGCACGCACACGTCGAACACGGCGCCGCCGGCAAGGTCGATCGCCTCGAAGCCGGCGCGATCGAGGCGCGGCGCGATGTCGGCCATCATCGCGGTCGTCATCCGCGTCGCCCACAGACTTTGATGTGCGTCGCGCAGCGTGACGTCGACGAGCTTGATGGTTCGCTTGTTGCTCATTGCTAGGCCGCGATCCGGACGTTGTCTTCGATCCAACGGGAATGAACTTCCGCGCGAGTGAATTCCGGTTATTGCAGCCGGTACGCGTGGAAGGGAGGTGGTGGCGAGCATCTCCTGCTTTGTTTTCCCACCTGGCGGGACCAGGCGGCCGTTCTTGCCTTGTCAACACTGACACATCGAAAATTCACATTGCAAGATTGATTTTTCCGGTTTTTGATACTCCGCATGGAAACTCCGCTGAATTTGCCGGCCACATCCAAACGCCGCAGCCGTCGTGGTGCGCGCAAACCGGCGGCCGAGCCGGAGCATTCCGGCAAGGCCTTTCCGACCGTCAAGGCGATCGCGATCCTCGAAGCGATGGCGACGGCGAAACGGCCGCTGTCGGTTTCCGAGATCGGCGTTCTGCTCGGCCTGCCGAAGCCGACGGCGCATCGCATCGTGCGCATGCTCGAAAACGAAGGCCTGCTCCAGCGCGAGCCGGGCAGCCGGCGCCTCGGTCCCGGCGGGCGCCTGGTGCGCCTCGGGCTCGACCTTGTTGCGACTTCCATGCAGCGGGCACCGCGTCATGCGATCTTGGAAGCGCTGTCGCAGCGAACGGGCGAGACCTGCAACTTCGGCGTCATGGCCGGCATTCACGTGCTCTATGTCGATCGCGTCGAAGCCGCTTGGCCGTTCGGCCTGCGCTTCGAGCCCGGCTCGAAGGTGCCGCTCTATTGCACGTCGATGGGCAAGCTGTTCCTGAGCCTGTTGCCGCCGCGCAAGCGGGCCATGCTGCTGCAATCGATCGAAATGCATCGTTACACCGACAACACGATCACCGATCTGGCGCGGCTCGAAGTCGAGATGCAAAAAATCAAGCGCTCGGGTGTTTCGATCGACAACCAGGAATTTCTCGCGGGTGTCGTCTGCGTCGCCGTTCCCGTGCGCGGCCAGAGCGGCCAGACGGTGGGCGCCATCGCGATTTCGGCGCCAGTCGCGCGGATGACGTTGGAAAAGGCCGTGCAGCACATTCCGTTGATCAAGGCGGCGGCGGCACAGCTGTCGAGCACAATAGAAGAAGAAACGGAGCGCGGCGAGGTCAAACTCTGAAAGTCTCGAGGGGAAAACGCGTTGAGTTTACTTTATGAAGAGATCGCCGAAATCCTGAAGGCCATCGACAGCAGCTCTTGCGACGAGCTGGTGGTCGAGACCGGCGATATAAAGCTGGCGGTGCGGCGAAACGGAGCGGGCAACGCGCCGTTGCCGGTTCGCGAGCCGAGCGCGCCAGCAACGGCGAGTGCCGCGGCTCCCGCCGCCGCCGCCCGGCCCGCTCCGGCCGCTGCCAGCATTGATGTCGGCGCCAACCAAAGCGTCATCGCCGCGCCGATGGTCGGCACGTTCTACCGCGCGCCTTCCCCGGACGCGGCGCCGTTCGTCGAAATCGGCAGCCTCGTTCGCCAAGGCCAGCCCGTCTGTCTCATCGAGGTGATGAAGCTGTTCACCACCATCAATGCCGAGCAAGACGGCCGCGTCGTGCAAATCGGCGCCCAGAACGGCGAACCGGTCGAATTCGGGCAGACGCTCTTCGTCATCGAACCGGCCGCCTGAGGGGCACCGCCATGCGCAACGACGACCGCATATTGGTAACCCACGTCGGCAGCCTGCCGCGCTCGCCGGAGCTCATGTCTTTCCTGACGGCGCGCGACCGCAAGCAGGATTACGACGAGGACGCCTTCCGCGCCTGCGTCGCCCGCTCGGTCAAGGACGTCGTGCGCAAGCAGCTGGAGCACGGCATCGACATCGTCAACGACGGCGAGCTCAGCAAGATCGGATATGGCGCCTATGCCAAGGAACGGCTGTCGGGCTTCGAGGGCCTCGACGCGCCGCGCCTGGGTGCATCCGATCTCGACGCCTTCCCCGCCTATTATCGCCGTCTCTACGGCCCCGAAGGCTTCGACAAGATGGTGCGCCCGCAATGCACTGGGCCAATCAGCTATGTCGGCCTTGCCGACCTTGCCTTGGATATTGAGACGCTGAAGGCGGCACTGGCGGAAACCTCCGCCGGCAGGGGCTTTCTCAATGCCGCCTCCCCCGGCTCGATCGCGCTCTGGCTGGGCAATGGCTACTACAAGACCCATGAGGAATTCGTCTGGGCCATCGCCGACGCGATGAAGACCGAATACGAGGCCATCGCCGCCGCCGGCCTCATCCTGCAGATCGATGCGCCGGATCTCGGCATGGGGCGGCACATGCAGTTTCAAAAGCTGAGCGTGCCGGAATTCCGCCGCGAGGCGGAAATGCACGTCGCCGCCCTCAACCATGCCACGCGCAACATCCCGCCCGCGCAGATGCGTATGCACATGTGCTGGGGCAACTACGACGGCCCGCATCATCACGACATCGAACTCGCCGACATGATCGACATCCTGCTGAAGATGCGGCCGCTCGGGCTGTCCATCGAGGGCGCCAATCCGCGCCACGAGCACGAATGGAAGCTTTGGAAAGACCGCGATCTCGATCGCGACATCGTGTTGCTGCCCGGCGTGCTGAATTCGGTCACGCACCGGATCGAGCATCCCGAGCTGATCGCCGACCGGCTGTGCCGTTATGCGGAATGCGTCGGGCGCGAGAATGTCATCGCCTCAACCGATTGCGGCATGTCCCCGCAGGCCGGCCACTTGAAGGTCGACCCCGATATCGGGTGGGCGAAATATCGTTCGATGGCGGAGGGCGCGAAGCTCGCGAGCGAGCGGTTATGGAGTTGATCGGCTGAACGGGTACCAGAAACGTAAACAGACGGGAGGCGACGAATGAGACCGAGAGGAGGCGCGCAAGATCATGCAGATGCACCCTGCCGCGACGTCGGCTAGAGCCGCGGCTCAGGCGGCCGCCGCTTCGGCGAAGCTTTAGACTATCCAACAGCTGATCGGCACGCAGTCGGGCCGCCGCGTTCCGAGTGAAAACAAGAGGCCCCATTCATCGGAGGAGACAACAATGAGACTGGTTCCACTGACACTGGCGGCACTCGCGATCGGCGCGACCGCCTACGGCGTGAATTCGGCGACGCATGCCCAAAGCAAGCTCACGGTCGTCCCATCGCTGCAATGTCCGATGGGCTGCGGCGTCGTGGTGTACAACGTGCAGCTATCCAACATGATGGCGCGCAACGGCGCGGCGGTATCGCTGGCGCCGCAGGAGACGCCCGGCTTCATGTACAATATCCGGTACATGGACGAAAACTACAGCGGCAAGGCCAAGCATACGACCTTCGGCACCGAGGATATGGTGCTGCAACTGGGTCCGCATGGCGGCAAAGGCCTGATCAAGGACAGCCTTGCAAATCCGGTCAAGAATAATTTCCAGTTTCTGTGGGAGGTCGCCGCAACCGCCAACGGGCGCTTCTTCCTCACGTTCGATCCGAAAATCAAGACCATTGCCGATATGAAGGGCAAGAAGGTCGATCTCGGACTGCTGACGCAGAGCGACTGGGGCCTGTCCGCCCGTCTAGTGCTCGAGCAATACGGCATCTCGAAAGAGAACGCGCATATCAATTTCGTGACGCCTGCCGTCATGACGGATCAGCTGATCAACGGCACGGCCGATGTCGTGACGTCGGTGATTCTCGGCGATCCGGGCACCGGCAAGTGGGCCACGGGAGGCCTGCTGTTGAAGATCGGCGCTGCCGCGACGGCCTCCGGCCGCAAGCTGCACTACATTTCGGTGAGCCAGAAGGCGATCGATGGGATCAACAAGAAGTACGGCACGACGCTCTTCACAAAGACGCTGCCGGCGGGAACGCTTCCGGCGCAGGAAGAGCCGGTAACGATCGGGCTCAATCGCGTGTACATGGCCGTGACCAAGGACTTCTCGCAAGACGTCGCCTACCAGCTGGTCAAGGAGATGATCAAGAACGGGCCCGCGTTGAGGAAGGAAGGCGGGCTTTGGGGCTTCTGGTCCCTGGAAGGCATGGTCTCCGGGCTCAACGTGTGCAACACGAACCCGGGTGCGATCAAGGCGTACGAAGAAGCCAAGGTTTGGGATCTTCGGACCAAGGGCGGACCGGAAGCGAAGATTCCGGGCTGCTGACAACAGCGCCGCGCGCCTTCGGGCGCGCGGCCAAGCCCCCTTGAGGTCCGGCCGCAAGAAGGCCTCATAGGCCTCTTTTGATCGCGAGTTAACGATGACCCTGACATCCGCTCGTAGCCTGGTCCACCAAGTTTTCGTGGCCCTTGCGCTCTTGCTCACCGCGTATGTGGCCTTTGTCGCCTTTGGCGTTCTCAAGGAAGACGTCTCGTTCGCGGCGACGGTCGCCATGTCGATTACCATCCTCACGTCGATCCTCTCCGTGCGGGACTTGCTCGATAGCAGGCTCGAAGGGCAGCGCGGCGTATGGTGGACGGTGAAGCTGTGCCTCGCGGTGCTCGCTCTCGTCATGGGCGCCGTCGGCGGCGGCTACTGCGCCATCAACATGGGCGACATCATCGTCGCGTCGCCATTCTTCAAATTGACGCCGATGATCATGGGAGCTGTGCTGTTGGCGGGGGTCATCGTAGCCAGTTGGCTGCACTGGGGTTGGGTTCTGCCGGGCATCGTTATTCTGTCGATCGTCTATTTCTTTTATGGCCAGGGCATCGACATTCCGTCACTCGCCCATCCCGCCTACGATACCGGCTTTATCATGAATTACCTGGCGCTGGATCCGAGCCAGGGCCTCTACTTGTTTTTTCACGTCCTCACCTCCGATCTCTATTTCCTCATTCTTTTCGGCGCTATCCTGGTCGGCATCGGCGTCGTGCGCCTGTTCATCGAAGTCGGCAACGTCGTGGCCGCGCGCGTTTCCGGGGGCGCGGCCTTTCCGGCGGTTATCGCAAGCGGCGTGCTGGGCTCGATACTGGCGCAAGCCGTTGCCAGCACGACGATCATCGGCCGCCTCACGATCCCCACCATGAAAAAGGCCGGCTATTCGGCTTCAATGGCCGGCGCCATCGAGACGCTTGCTGCCACCTCGGGACAGTTGATGCCGCCCATTCTCGGTCTGGCGGCCTTCATCATGGCGGCACTGCTCAACGAACCTTACGTTACGGTTGCGCTTGCCTCTTTCGTTCCGGCAGTACTGTACCTGGTCGCTCTGGTGTTCAGCGTCGTGAGCTATTCCGGACGGGCGGGAATCGAAAAGCTGAACGTCACCGTGGATTGGAACGCCATTTGGCGACTGCTGCCGTCGTTCGTGATTCCGTTCGGCGTCGTGATCTGGATGCTGACACACTACGCTTCCCCCGCGCTCACGGGATTGGTCGGGATTGCACTGGCCCTCGTCGTCTGGGCGTTCAACGGCAAATACCGTGTCACCGTGCGCGAAGTCCTGGCCGGAATCGCGACCGGGCTGGAACTGGTCGTGGTGCTTGCGATTCTGATTCTCCTGATCGGTCCGCTTGCGCAATCGTTCCAAACGACCGGCTTGAGCAACAACTTCGGAGTCTATCTGGCGCTGCTGGTGCCGAATTCGAAGTTTCTCATTCTGCTGATCGCGGCTCTGGTGACGTTGATTCTCGGCATGGGCCTGCCGACGCCGATCGCGTATCTCGCGGCCGTGCTGGCGATGGGTTCCTTCCTGATACAGATCGGCAATATCGCTGCGCTGCCGGCGCATTTCTTCCTGTTCTATTTCGCGGTGTTTTCGACCATCACACCGCCCGTCGCAGTCGGCGCTCTTGCGGCCTCCAAGATCGCAAACGTCTCCTACTGGTACATCGGCGGCCAGTCCCTGAAGATTGCACTGGCGATGTTCATCCTGCCGTTCCTGTTCGTCTACAATCCCGAGCTGCTGGCCTTTCCTAAGTTGAGCTGGCAGCTCGGCGCCGTGTTCGTGCTCGTGGCATTGGTTCAGTGGTGCATAAGCTGCGCTCAGTTCGGCTACATGTTTCGCCGCCTGGGCATCGCCGAACGCGTCGTCCTCTTCCTCATCGGAACTGCCGGCTTCGTCGCGCTCTTGTTTCCCGACTGGGGGATGCGCAGCGCGGCCGGCGCCGCTGCCGTGATCGCGACAGCCTATGCCTACTGGAGCGCGCGCGCGGCACAGCCGGCCGCACCGGCGCTCGCCGAGTGAGGATCGGGTCGCAAGCCATCCGCGACTTCGCTCCGAATTCTCTTCGAGGGGACCTTGATAACGGCTCCGGATTCCCGGCGATGGAATATCGGCCAGCGATCCTATCGGCTTCAGTCTATCTTGAGGCTAGCGACCCGAACAAGGAGATCCAAAGGTTATGCTGGCTCGCGCGCGTGCAGCGCCATCGCCGTCAGGGCGGCGCCGCCGAAGATCATGTTGATCCCGACGAGAAGACCAATCGCCCAGGCCGCGGTACTCGGCAAGCCGGCGAATATCAACGCGGCCAAGAAGAGGTCGACCACGCCGCTCACGAGCATCCAGCCCCACTGGCCGGATAGCTCGCGCTTGTGATCGAGCGCAAACATGATCGTCGCGGCGCCCTCAATAACGAAGAACGCAACGAGCAGGACCGTGAGCGTTAAGGCACCGCTGATGGGTCTCGTCAGTAGCAGCACGCCGACCACGACGGCGAGGACGGCCGACAGCAGCGACCACCAGAAGCCAGGCGCACGCCGCGCCCAGAATGTCGTGAACAGGCCGACGCCGCCGCTCAAGAGGATCAGCCAGCCTAGGAAGATCGTCACCGCGAGCGTGGCAAGCAGCGGCAGCGCGATGGCCGCCGCCCCCAGGACGACCAGCGCTGCGCCTTCGACTAGGTAGAGCACCCAGTGATCGTGCATGGCCTTGGCGACGCCGCTCCGAATCCGATCGACGTTTGATTGGTTAGTGGACATGGCAAACTCCCCGGGTCACTCTGGTTCATTCGCTGTAATCAGGACTCAATCACCTCGACAGCATGGCGCAGCAAGCGCTTTCAGCTCTGCGTCCGCCTCGACCACCTCGGCCTCGGTCTTCGCCACGACCCGGGCGACCTCAGTTACGTCACGGCAACCGTTTGAGCCCGCCGGCCGGTCACGAGTGCCCTTCCTCTCATTGGCCGTTGCTCTCTAGGACTTTGAGGCAAGCGGCGCGCAATTTTTTCCGATGGGCCTGGAGGCACGAGAGATAGGCGAAAGGACCGTCCTCTGGTTTGACGGTCTTACAATATCGGGAGACGTCGTGCCCGCACGCCGCCCGCTGCTCCGGCGTGCCCATTTCCGGGGTGGGGGCGTCCTCCTTCCCTAGCGCAGTCGAAGCGACGCCGATGAATAACAACGCCAACAGAGTTCGGCAGGTAGACATGAGCCACCTTTCCTAAAAAGAATCGCCTGAAGTTGTCGAGGACGGCATACACATCGTAATCAAAGCACCGCATTTGAAGAAGGCCTTCGCGCGTGGGCATGCAAACCCATTGCAATCAGCGATGCCCCCCCGACGATCATGTTGATCCCGATAAGCAGTCCCATTGTCCAGGCAGAAGTCCCCGGTAGATTGAATATTATGATGCTAGCCAAAGCTATATCCAGGATACCGCTTACAAACATCCACCCCCAACGGCCGGAGAACTGACGGCGGTGCTCGAATGCGAACATAATTGACGCGCCGCCTTCAATTAGGAAGAACAAAACCAATACCATCCTCAGGGGACCGACCGTCTCAAATGGCCATCCCATTAGACCGCCGTAAAGATCCTTAGCTCTGTGCGCGATCAAGACGGAACCGACAAGAATCCCCAGCCAAGCGGACACGAGAGACCACCAAAATCCAGGCAGGTGTCGCGCCCAGATAGTTGTCGCGAGGCCAATGCCGCCACTCGCGAGAAAAAGATACCCCAGAAATAGGGTCGTGGCCGCATTGGCAATTGACGGAATTACGATTGCTAATAATCCTAACGCAACTAAGGCAACCCCCTCAAAAAGAAAGAGCGTCCAGTAGTCGTGCATTGATCTTGTGACTGTATCCGGCGAGCGATTGAGGTCCATTTCAATGCCTCGGATATCATGGCGTCAATTTTATCGACGCCATTTTCTTGTGCCGCTTTATTGACGCCATTTTCTTGTGCCGCCAACGCGACGCGTTAGTCTCCCTGACGTCGCCCGCTTCGCGAGCGCGCCAAGGATGGTGCCGATTGCAGCGTCATAGTATTCGGCATAGTTGATTTGGATCAATGTAAATCCTACTATCTTATACACAATTTTCGTTGTTACGGGCGCCTGGGCAACGAATTCCGGACATTGCCTCGAACTCCGGCGACGGATGTAGCGTTAGGGGCAAATCGAAACAGGAAGCGAGGTTGCCCGGTCATGTCTCAGGCCAGTCTTGCCATCAGCAATCTGCGCGGCATCGTAATCGTCATTGTCCTCGCCTTCCATTCCTCGCTCGCCTATCTCGCCTCGGTCCCGGCCCAAAGCGCTCGTTTCGATCAAGCCCCGTATACTTGGCAGGCCTTTCCGATCGTCGATGCACATCGCTGGATCGGCTTGGATATATTCTGCGCCTGGCAGGACGTCAGCCTAATGTCGTTGATGTTCTTTCTCTCCGGACTGTTCGTCGCGCCGGGCCTGTTGCGTAAAGGTTGCTGGACCTATGTCACCGATCGGATTTGGCGGATCGGGCTTCCCTTCGTGCTGGTCATTCTCTTGCTCAGTCCGCTTGCTCTGTACCCAGCCTATAGCGTCCGCACAGTCGATCCAAGCTTCGTCGGATTCTGGAAGCAGTGGACCTCCTTGCCGTTCTGGCCGACTGGCCCGGAGTGGTTTTTGTTCCTGCTCTTTCTCATGAACATGATGGCGGCCGGCCTCTACGCCGTGGCGCCCGGATACATTAAACGGCTCGGTGGTTTGGCGGGCTGGGCTTGCGAGCGCCCGATCAAATTCGTTGCAATATTGGTCGCGATTTCGCTTGCGGCCTATGTTCCGTTCGCGCTCGCCTATTCGCCATGGAGTTGGGTTTCGGTCGGTCCATTCTCGCTGCAGCTCAGCCGGCCGGCGCATTACCTGACGTATTTCTTCGCCGGATTGGCGGTCGGGCAGGTGGGGCTTAATCGCGGCCTGCTTACCAGCGATGGCCTGCTTGCCCGGCACTGGTTGATGTGGCTTGGCTCGGCGGTCGTGAGCTTCGGCGCCTGGGCCGGTCTTACATCTCTCACGATGCCGGACTGGTCCAAGGCGCACCTCGCCGCCCAGATTGCCGCGACCGTTGCATACCCTGTTGCCTGCGCCGCCGGATGCCTGTTCCTGCTGGCCATCTGCTTGCGGTTCAGCCGCAATCATATAAAGGTTCTCGATAGCCTCTCGGCAAATGCATACGCCATGTACTTAGTGCATTACGTTTTCGTGGTATGGCTGCAATACGCCCTTCTCGGCAGCAATCTCTTTCCGATCGTCAAGGTCGTCATCGTGCTCGGCAGCAGCCTGATCCTGAGTTGGGCGAGCAGCGCGGCGTTTAATCGCTTTGTCCTCGGCGCCTACACGGTGCCGGCCGAGCGGGCGATTGGGTCGGTGCCGAATTGACCGGCTTTTGGGAAGAGTAAGGGCTTCATGCCGCTAAATTTTACCCTCGCCTCGCGCAACCTCTTTCACGACCCGCTTCGGTTCGTCGCCACCACGATTGGAATCGTTTTTTCCGTCGTACTCGTGATGGTGCAGATGGGTCTCTATCTCGGCTTTGGGCGGATGGTGACGACCGTGATCGATCACACGTCCGCCGATCTGTGGGTCATGCGCCACGGAACGAAATGTTTTGAGGATCCATCGCTGCTGAGCGCCAACAAGCAGACCCGCATCGCCGCGACCGCCGGTGTTGCGCAGGCCATTCCGCTGGTCATCGGATTTTCCGGCTGGATCCTGCCCAGCGGGGAGATAACGCCGGTATTCGTGGTGGGCTCGGATTTGCAAACCTTAAAGCCGTGGAACGTTACCGAAGGTGCGGTTCAAGCGCTCTCGGCGTCCGGCGCGGTTGCCGTTGACCGCTCCTATTTCGAGCGGCTCGGCGTGTCGGGAATAGGCTCGAAGGCCAATATTCGCGGCCTGCCCGTCAGCGTGGCGGCAGTCACTAAAGGCATCCGATCATTCACGACGACCCCTTACGTCTTCAGTGACCTGAGCCATGCGCGCGCCTATATCGGAATTCCATCGACGATGGTGAGCTACTTGCTCGTCAAGCTGCGCCCGGGCGCGGACCTCGATCATGTCCGCCACGATCTCCAGGCTAGCCTGCCCGACTCCGAGGTTCTCACGCCCGCGGAGTTTCACGAGCGCAGCCGCTTATACTGGCTTTTTGGGACCGGGGCGGGTGCCGCGCTTTTCGCAGGCGCAATTCTCGGGATCATCGTCGGCATGGTGATCGTCGCCCAGACACTGTATTCCAGTACCAAGGACCATCTCGATGAATTTGCTACGCTGCGCGCGATGGGCTCCTCGAACGGTTATATCTACAGCGTGATCATTTACCAGGCGCTGCTCAGCGCCGTCATCGGCTTTGCTTTTGCCACTCTCATCGGATTTGCCGTCGTGGAATTCACGAGGTCCGGCGCGTTACCCGTCTTGATCACACCTATGCTTGTTCTCGCAATGTTTGTCCTGACCGTGGCCATGTGCATCGCCGCGGCGCTCGGCGCCATCTTTCGGGTCGTTCGCATCGATCCTGTAGTGGTTTTCACGCGATGAGCGAATTCATTATCGAAGCAAAGGGCGTCGCAAAAGTCCTCGGCCGTGGCGCCGCGCAGGTGCACGCGCTGAAGGACATCAACCTTTCGCTGCGCCGCGGCGAGTTGACCGTGCTGATGGGGCCGTCGGGGAGCGGCAAGACCACGCTTCTCTCGGTTCTTGGATGCATCCTGACACCTACCTCGGGGACCGTACGAGTTTGCGGCTACGCGACCGAAGGGGCTGACGCCCAGGTACTCGCGAAGCTCCGGCGGGATCATGTCGGCTTCGTTTTCCAGTCGTATCATCTGTTTCCGACGCTCACGGCCGCGGAGAATATCCAGATGGCGCTCGATATACGCGGCACGCATGGTGAAAACGCGCGGGCGAAGTCGCGCGACGCATTGGAAAAGGTAGGGCTCGCGCACAAGCGCGCGAGCTATCCGCGCGAGTTGAGCGGGGGCGAGCAGCAACGGGTCGCGATCGCCCGCGCCATTGTTTCCAATCCGTCCGCGATCCTTGCCGATGAGCCGACGGCGGTCTTGGATACCAGTAACGGTCAGGCCATCATGCGCATACTTGCCGAAATCGCCAAGGACCCGGCTCACGGCGTTCTGGTCGTGACGCACGATCCGCGGATGACGTCGCTCGCCGACCGCGTCATCCACATCGAGGACGGCCGTTTCGTTCGCGACGAGCGCGGCAGCGCCGACGCCGCAACGATGCGGGCCACGGCTCGCGCCGGACGTAGTACGTGAAGCGCGACGGCCGCATCAGTCTGCGGGCCAAGTCTTTGGGCCAAGTCTTTGGGCCAAGTCTTTGGGCCAAGTTTGCGGGCCAAGTTTGCGGGCCAAGTCTGTGCGTCTCGGCCTGTCCCGGTTGTCAAGCGCCGCGCCCGTCAAGAAACGCTGGAACAGTCGCGGCGGCGGTTTCTCGTCATGGAAGCACTGATTCCGCATCCGCCGCGGGACACCGAGACCATCACCCGTCAACGCCGGCGGTGTCGGCACCGATCGCGTCATCACACCTGCGTGGCGTCGCAACCGGCTGGCTACCTCCTTTGCGACTAGCTCCGTGTTTTTATTAGGCGGCGGGGCGGCAAGACGGCCGCCGTTTGCCTGGTATTTCGCCTGTTCGACCGGGAGAGCCTCGGAGACAGCACTGGGCTGGCTGGGGCGCCTGGATTCGAACCAGGGAATGGCGGAATCAAAATCCGCTGCCTTACCACTTGGCTACGCCCCAATGCACAACCGGGAAAATGCCGCCCGCGCGCGGCGCGCCGGACCATATATGCGCCGCCCGGCACTATCAACGTCCGGCGGCGTCATTATAATGAGGTGACGCGCCATAAGTAGGCACGATCGCGGCGCTCCCAAGGCTTGCGCTCAAGGCTTGCGCTCAACGCTTGCGTTCAAGGCTTGTGTTCAAGGCTTGCGTTGACCGGCCCCGCCCCGCCGTTAGATTAGGGCCAGGACAGCACAAATGACCTACCGCGCGCCGGTTGCCGACATCGCTTTTGCGCTACTGCACGCCTCCGGTTTCTCGGCCGCGCTCGCCGAGGGTCTCTATGGCGAGCTCGACCGCGAAACCGTCGAGGCCGTGCTGGAAGAGGCCGGCAAGTTCGCAACCGACGTGATCGCCCCGCTCAACACGGTGGGCGACAAGTTCGGCACCCCCTTCAAAGACGGCAAGGTGACGATGCCGCCCGGCTGGAAAGAGGCCTATACGTCCTGGGCCGCCGCCGGCTGGAACGGGCTTGCCGCGCCCGCCGACTGGGGCGGCCAGGAGCTGCCGCACGCGGTCAATACCGCCTGCGTCGAGATGTGGAACTCCGCCAGCATGGCCTTTGCCATCGGCCCGGTGCTCACCATGGCGGCGATCGACGCGCTGCACGCGCACGGCTCGCGCGACTTGCAAGAGCGCTATCTCGCCAAGCTCACCAGCGGCGAATGGATGGGCACCATGCAGCTCACCGAGCCGCAGGCCGGCTCCGACGTCGGCGCGCTGCGCGCGAAGGCCGAGCCCGCCGGCGACGGCAGCTACCGCATCACCGGCTCGAAAATCTTCATCACCTATGGCGAGCACGATCTCACCGACAACATCATCCATTTCGTGCTCGCCCGCCTGCCCGACGCAGCCCCCGGCACCAGGGGCATTTCCCTCTTCCTGATTCCCAAATTCCTCCTCAATGAAGACGGGTCTTTGGGCACGCGCAACGACGTGCGCGCGCATTCGGTCGAGCACAAGCTCGGCATCCATGCCTCGCCCACCTGCACCATGATCTATGGCGATCATGGCGGCGCGGTCGGCTTCCTCATCGGCGAGGAAAACAAGGGCATGGCGGCGATGTTCACCATGATGAACCGCGCGCGGCTGGCGATCGGCGCGCAGGGCGTGGCGATCGCCGAGCGCGCGCTGCAGCAGGCGCTCGGCTACGCGCGCGAGCGCAAACAAGGCCCGGCCGGCGCCATCATCCATTACCCCGACGTCAAGCGCATGCTGCTCACCATGCGCGGCTTGACCGGCGCCGCGCGCGCCATCTGCTATGCCACCGGCGTCGCCATCGACCGCTCGCTGCGCGAAAAGGACGAGGCCGCGCGTCAAGCCGCGCATGAGCGCGCGTCCCTGTTGACGCCGGTCGCCAAGGCCTTCTCCACCGATATCGGCATCGAGGTCGCTTCGCTCGGCGTGCAGGTGCATGGCGGCATGGGCTTTGTCGAGGAGACCGGCGCCGCCCAGCATTATCGCGACGCCCGCATCGCCGCCATCTACGAAGGCACCAACGGCATCCAGGCGCTCGATCTGGTGACGCGCAAGATCCCGCTGCAGGGCGGCTGGACCGTTGCGCGCTATCTCGACGAATTGCGTGCGACCGTCGCCGACTTGCAGGCGAGCAACGCGCCCGCCTTCGGCGAGACCGCTGCGCGCCTCGCCGAAGCGGTCGATTCGCTCGAGCGCGCCACCACCTGGCTGCTGGCGCAGAAATCCTCCGACGCCGCGCTCGCCGGCGCCACGCCATACTTGCGTCTGTTCGGCAATGCCGCCGGCGGCTGCCTGCTGGCCGAGCAGGCGCTCGCCGCCTTGCGCCTGAGCACCGACGGCGCCGGCCGCGTCGCGCTGGCGCGCTTCTTCGCCGAGAACATCGCCGTGCAGGCGACCGGCTTGCAGCGCAGCGTCACCGAGGGCGCCGACAGCATCACCCACGCGCAAGCCGCGCTGGCGGAGTGAGTTATCCAATCCTGGCCAAACGTCGCGATTTGAATCAGGACGTGCCGCGAGCTCGCTTCACCTCTCCCATAGGGAGAGGTCGGCGCACGAAGTGCGCCGGGTGAGGGGTTATGGCCTATCGAGAGTTCTGAAACCCCCTCACCCCAACCCTCTCCAGTCGAAGTCGGATATATCCGACTTCGACCATGTTAAGTGCCGAACTCGGCTATACCCGAGTTCGGATGGGGAGAGGGAGCACGCTGTGCGCGCGGCAAATGCTTCAACCAATAACAATCCACCTTGAACTCGGTACTCAGCCAAAGAGGAAACCCCAATGACAGTTCGAATTGAGAAGAACGGCGCGGTGTGGACGGTGATCCACGACCGGCCGCAAGCGCGCAACGCCATGGACCCGGCGAGCGCCGATGCGCTGAACGCGGCGTTTCTCGCATTCGACGCCGACGAGACCGCCGCGGTCGCCGTGTTCTTCGGCGCCGGTGGCGCCTTCTGCGCCGGCTGGGACCTGAAATTCGTCTCCACGCTCAACGCCGACTATCCGCTCGGCGAGCTCGACATCCCGCCCGCCAAGCCGCGCGGCAATGGCGGCGACATTCCGCGCGGGCCGATGGGGCCCTCGCGCCTCGAGCTGGACAAGCCGGTGATCGCCGCGATCGAGGGGCCGGCCGTTGCCGGCGGCATGGAGCTCGCCCTGTGGTGCGACTTCCGCGTCATGGCGCAAGAGCTCCTATCTCGGCGTCTATTGCCGGCGCTGGGGCGTGCCGCTGATCGACGGCGGCACCGTGCGGCTGCCGCGCATCGTGGGCCAAGGCCGCGCGCTCGAGATCATCCTCACGGGGCGCAAAGTGCCGGCGGAAGAATGCTTGGCATCGGCCTGTGCGAATACGTGACGCCCAAGGGCGGCGCGCGCGCGAAAGCCGAAGCGCTGGCGCAGGAGATCGCGCGCTTCCCGCAGGTCTGCGCGCGCGCCGACCGCCGCTCGGCCATCAAGAGTCACGGACTAAGCGTGCGCGAAGCGCTGATCCAGGAATGGTACAACGGCCGCGAAGCGCTCATCAAAGACGGCGTCGCCGGCGCCACCCGCTTCAAAGACGGCCTCGGCCGCCACGGCGATTTCGAAAAGATCAGGTGAAGCGCCGGACTAGACCCGCCTCTTATCCCCGCTTCGCGCGCGCAACTTATTGAAAACACACAAGCCAAAAAAACTTATCCCCGCTCACTCAGGCGCCCTCATAATGCGTGCATCCCGCCTCGTACCGAGGGGTGTCTGATCAGCATCTTCAGACGCGGGGCGGGGAGCGGTGGCCGGGGAATGACCTTGCATCGGAGATGCGATGCGAGGGCCCGGCGGTCCAAGCCGCATGTGTCCCGGCGCGCCAGCCGCGCGCCACGGGGCCCCGTGATGGCGGGCACCGGCAACCGGTCACAGGTTTGCCGGCCCGACCTGGGCCCGAGAGCGGTGGATAGGCGGCCTTCCAATTCGATCCGGAGAGGCGGGTCGCCTGAAAGGTCAGTCCACCGGGGGCGATGCGGAGCAAGCCTATAAACACCGCGCGCGGGACGCCTTGGGACTGGCGGACTTGCGGAGCCCTTGCGAAGCGCGGAAAGCGCCGCGGGGCTTACCCTTCGAAGCGCCGCGAGGCGCGAAGGAGGGCGCCTCGATGCCGCGAGGTGTCGAGGCCCGTGGGTCCGTTCGGACCCATAGGCGTCCCGCGCGCCCTCGGTGCTTTTTCCGGGAGCGAGCGGTTTGGAATGCCGGCCTACCCCGGGCCGACCAAATCAACAGGGGCGGCGGAGCGTTGGCTTCGGGCTATTTGAAAACCGCATCAGAGGAAATGGTGAGGGCGCGCGAAAATTGCCTCAAGCCCGGCAATGACGACGGAGAGGCTGTGCATCACGTCGAAACTGTCCTACCAAGGCGTTGCAAATCGAAAGGCCACCCATGTCCCTCCAAGGCAAAACCCTGTTCATCACCGGCGCCTCGCGCGGCATCGGGCTCGCCATCGCGCTCAAAGCCGCCGCCGACGGCGCCAATGTGGCGATCGCCGCCAAGACGGTCGATCCGCATCCCAAGCTCGAAGGCACCATCCACTCGGCCGCCAGCGAGATCGAGAAGGCCGGCGGCAAGGCGCTGCCGCTCGCGGTCGACGTGCGCGACGAGGCGGCGGTCAAATCCGCGCTCGACCAGACCGCCGCGCATTTCGGCGGCCTCGACATCGTGGTCAACAACGCCAGCGCCATCTCGCTCACGCCGGTCGCGCAGACCGACATGAAGCGCTTCGACCTCATGCATCAGATCAACGCGCGCGGCACCTTCATGGTGTCGAAATACGCCATTCCGCATCTGCTGAAATCCTCGAGCGCGCACATCCTGATGCTGTCGCCGCCGCTCGACATGAACGTGAAATGGTTCGCGCCGCACACCGCCTATTCCATGGCCAAGTTCGGCATGAGCCTGGTGGTGCTGGGCCTGTCCGGCGAGCTGAAGGGCAAGGTCGCGGTCAACGCGCTGTGGCCGCGCACCACCATCGCCACCGCCGCGATCAGGAACCTGCTCGGCGGCGACGCGATCATGCGCATGTCGCGCAAGCCCGCGATTCTGGCGGATGCCGCCTGGCGCATCTTCCAGAAGCCGGCGAGCTTCACCGGCAATTTCCTCATCGACGACACGTTTCTGGCGTCCGAGGGCGTCAGCGACTTCGAGCCGTACCGCGTCGATCCCAGCCAGCCGCTGCAGCCGGATTTCTTCGTGCCGGACGACATCCCCGCGCCGCAAGGCGTGAGCGTCAATCCGCGATCGCGCTAGGGACTTTCGCCGCGCGGCGCGAGCGTCTAAGTGTAGCCAATGTCAACCACCCTCTTCCTCAGCCATCCCGCCTGTCTCGACCACCAGACGCCCATGGGCCATCCCGAGCGGCCCGACCGGCTGCGCGCCATCGAGCAGGCGCTGGAGGCCGAGAAGTTCCAGACGCTGGCGCGCGAGCAGGCCCCGCTCGCCCCGCTCGACACCATCGCGCTCTGCCATCCGATGGAATATGTCGAGGCGATCCGCAACGCCTCGCCCGACGAGGGCACCATCCATCTCGACGCCGACACCGCCATGTCGCCCGGCAGCTACGAGGCGGCGCTGCGCGCGGCCGGCGGCGGCATGCGGGCGGTCGACGAGGTGATGACCGGCAAGGCGGCCAACGCCTTCGTCGCCGTGCGCCCGCCCGGCCACCACGCCGAGAGCGCCCGGCCCATGGGCTTCTGCCTGTTCAACAATGCGGCGATCGCCGCCCGCTACGCGCAGAAGACGCACGGCGCCGAGCGCGTTTGCATTGTCGATTTCGACGTGCATCACGGCAACGGCTCGCAGGATATTTTCTGGGCCGACAAGAGCGTGATGTATTGCTCGACCCACGAAATGCCGCTTTATCCCGGCACCGGCGCCATCGGCGAACGCGGCGAGCACGACAATATCATCAATGCGCCGCTGCGCGCCGGCGACGGCGGCGAGCAGTTCCGCGAGGCGCTCGACACGGCGATCCTGCCGCGGCTGCGCGAATTCAAGCCCGATCTCGTGGTGATCTCCGCCGGCTTCGATGCCCACACCCGCGACCCGCTCGCCAATCTCAATCTGGTCGAAGCCGACTACACCTGGGTGACGCAGAAGCTGATGGAGATCGCCGACCAAAGCGCCAAGGGCCGCATCGTATCGATGCTGGAAGGCGGCTACGACCTGCAGGGCCTCGCCCGCTCCGCCGCCGCGCATGTCACGGCGCTGATGCGGGGCTGATGATCCAGTCATTCCGGGACGGCGCCATAAGCGCGTTTACGCGCGTCTTCGACGCGCTATGGCGCCGGGCCCGGAATCCAGGGCCAAGCATGAGCGCGTCGCTCTGGATTCCGGGTTCGCGGGCTGCGCCCGCGCCCCGGAATGACAAATCACCTCGCCGTCAGCCCACCATCGATCGGCACGTCGGCGCCGGTGATGAAACCGGAATCCTCCGACAACAGATAGACGGCGAGCTTGGCCACTTCCTCCGGCGCGCCGAGCCGCCCGAGCGGTATATCGTTCGCGAGCTTGCCGCGCACCGCGGCCGGATCGCGCGTGCCGTGCGCGATTGCGTCCACCATCGGCCCTTCGATGAAGGCCGGACACACGGCGTTGCAGCGCACCGGCGGCTTGTAGCGCGCGCCATGCAGCGCCACCGATTTGGAAAGCAGCGAGACGCCGCCCTTCGAGGCGCTATAGGCGGCGATGTTGGCGCTGCCGATCAGCCCGAGCACCGACGACATATTGACGATCGAGCCGCCTTGCTTGCGCAACAGCGGGAAGGCGTATTTGCAGCCGAGGAACGTGCCGTCGAGATTGACCGACAGCACGCGCCGCCAGCTAGCGAAATCGGTCTTCTCGACATGGCCGACGGTTGCGATGCCGGCGGCGTTGACCAGGCCGTCGAGGCGGCCGTGCTTGGCCTCGATCTCGGCCGCAACGCGCTGCCAGTCTTGTTCGGACGTCACGTCGAGCGCGAGATCAATGCCGGGACGGCCGGCCAGGTCGCTGGCGATCGCGATGCCGCCGGCCGCTCTGATCGCCGCCACGATGGCCGCGCCGATCGCGCCGGCGGCGCCCGTTACCAGCACGATTTTATTGTTGAGATCCGGCACTTTTTCCCCCGCCATTGCAACGCACGCCATTGTCGAGCATTCATGGTCCCATGTCATCACCCGCCCAGCCGCTCAGCCTGATCACCGGCGCCTCCTCCGGCATCGGCGCGGCGCTCGCCCGCGAATTCGCGCGCCGCGGCCACGCGCTGGTGCTGACCGCGCGGCGCGAAGCGGAACTGCAGGCGCTCGCCGAAGAGATCGCGGCGCAAGGCGCCGCGCGCCCGGCGGTGATCGCCTGCGACCTCGGCACGCCCGCGGGCGTCGCCGGCCTCGCCGAGGCGCTTGGCCGCCGCGGCCTGGAACCCGCCTTCATCGTCAACAATGCCGGCTTCGGCCTCATCGGCGACGCCGCCGCGCTCGACCGCGCCCGCCAGCTCGCCATGATCGATCTCAACATGCGCGCGCTCACCGATCTCAGCTTGCGCTTGCTCGACGGCGTCAAGCGCCAGCGCGGCGGCATTCTCAACGTCGCCTCGGTCGCCGGCTTCATGCCCGGCCCCAACATGGCGGTCTATCACGCCAGCAAGGCCTATGTGCTGTCCTTCAGCGAGGCGCTGCACGCCGAGCTGAAGGGCGCCGGCGTGCGCGTCTGCGCGCTCTGCCCGGGCCTGGTCGCGACCGAATTCTTTCAGCGCGCCGAAGCGCCGAACGTGCATTTGCCGTCATTATACCTGCGCACGCCGGAGCGGGTGGCGCGCCAGGGCTATGAGGGCTTCATGGCCGGCCACCGCGTGGTGGTGCCGGGCGCGCCCAACCGCATCGCCACGCTGGCCGCGCGCCTGTTGCCGCGCGGCCTCATGCTCGCAATTATGAAAAACTACTGGAAACAGGCGAACGCCGACGGTTGATATTGCCGGCGGCCTCGGTTCCTCTATAGGACGTTCGATGCCATCATGAATTTCGCCGGAATGGAGCCATGACCGAAAACAGCAACGCCGACGTGAAAAAACTGCCCTTCGAGCGGGCGATCGAGGAGCTTGAATCGATCGTCAAGCGGCTCGAGGAGGGCAAGGTGCCGCTCGAGGAATCGGTCGCCATCTACGAGCGCGGCGAGGCGCTCAAGGCGCGTTGCGAGGAGCTGTTGCGCCAGGCGGAAGCGCGGGTGGAGAAGATCACCCTCAACGCCGAGGGCAAGCCGACCGGCAGCGCGCCGCTCGACGTGGATTGACCCGCCATCATGAATTTCCGGCTGCGCGGCCCGGCGGCGGGCGACGGTAGAGTGTTGCCGCCGCGGCGGCGAAAACGCCAGAGTGGTACCAGTCGGCTTCCGCGACCTGTGGATAGCGCCGCGCGTCGGCCGCCGGTGCCGGCTCTTTTTCGAGGCGCATTGCCGGTTTTTGCGTGCCAGCGCGCGTGCCGGGGCGGCCTAAGGCGACGATTTTGTGGGTCGCGGCTCGCGCGACCTGATCGGCCGCGCCGCCAATCCGGCCGCGGCGGCGGCCATGATGGCGAAATCGGGGCAGCAGCCCGTCGCCGTGGAACTATAAATTGCCTGCCGCCTTGGAACTGTGTAACCCTCACGGAATCCCGCCTCAGCCAGGGACGGTGCGGCGAACCGATTTCCCGACCCCGCGTTAGCCATCACCTGTGGAGTTTTTAGTCTTGCCCGAATCCTCTCCAACACCGCTTCTCGACCGCGTCAAAGTCCCCAGCGATATGAAGAACCTCTCGCCCGAGCAGCTCAAGCAGCTGGCCGACGAGTTGCGCCGGGAAACCATCGACGCCGTGGCCAAGACCGGCGGCCATCTCGGCGCCGGCTTGGGCGTGGTCGAACTGACCGTCGCATTGCATCACGTTTTCGATACCCCCACCGACCGCCTGATCTGGGACGTCGGCCACCAGGCCTACCCCCACAAGATCCTCACCGGCCGGCGCGACCGCATCCGCACCATCCGCCAGGGCGGCGGCCTGTCCGGCTTCACCAAGCGCGCCGAGAGCGAATACGACCCGTTCGGCGCCGCGCATTCCTCCACCTCGATCTCCGCCGGCCTCGGCATGGCGGTGGCGCGCGACCTTTCCGGCAAGAAGAACAATGTCGTGGCGGTGATCGGCGACGGCGCCATGTCGGCCGGCATGGCCTATGAGGCGATGAACAATGCCGGCGCCATGGATTCGCGGCTGATCGTCATCCTGAACGACAACGACATGTCGATCGCGCCCCCCGTCGGCGCCATGTCGGCCTATCTCGCGCGGCTGATCTCCGGCAAGACCTACCGCACGCTGCGCGACATCGGCAAACAGCTCGCCAAGCATCTGCCGAAATTCTTCGAAAAAAAGGCGCAGCGCGCCGAAGAATTCGCGCGCAGCTTTTGGACCGGCGGCACGCTGTTCGAGGAACTCGGCTTCTATTATGTCGGGCCGATCGACGGCCACAATCTCGATCACCTCTTGCCGGTGCTGCGCAACGTGCGCGACGCCGAAGGCGGGCCGATCCTCGTCCACGTGGTGACGCAGAAGGGCAAGGGCTACGCGCCGGCGGAAACCTCCGCCGACCGCTATCACGGCGTCGTCAAGTTCGACGTCGCCACCGGCGCGCAGGCCAAATCGAAAGGCGGCGCACCGCAATACACCAAGGTGTTCGCACAGAGCCTGATCAAAGAGGCAAAGAAGGACGACAAGATCGTCGCCATCACCGCGGCCATGCCGTCCGGCACCGGGCTCGATCTGTTCGAGAAGGAATTCCCCAAGCGCTTCTTCGACGTCGGTATCGCCGAGCAGCACGCGGTGACCTTCGCCGGCGGGCTGGCGGCGGAAGGCATGAAGCCGTTCGCCACGATCTACTCGACCTTCCTGCAGCGCGCCTACGACCAGGTGGTGCACGATATCGCCATCCAGCGGCTGCCGGTGCGCTTCGCGCTCGACCGCGCGGGCCTCGTGGGCGCCGACGGCCCGACCCATGCCGGTTCCTTCGACGTCGCCTATCTCGGCTGCCTGCCCGGCTTCGTGATCATGGCGGCGGCCGACGAGGCCGAGCTGGTGCACATGGTGGCAACCCAAGTCGCAATTGACGACCGTCCCTCGGCGCTGCGTTATCCGCGCGGCGAAGGCATGGGCGTGCCGATGCCGGAAGAGGGCAAGCCGCTCGAGATCGGCAAGGGCCGCATCGTGCGCGAGGGCCACAAGGTTGCTCTGCTCTCGTTCGGTACGCGCCTGGGCGAATGCCTCAAAGCCGCCGACGAGCTGGCCACGCTCGGCCTCTCCACCACGGTGGCCGATGCGCGCTTTGCCAAGCCGCTCGACGTCGACCTGCTGCTGCGCCTTGCGCGCGAGCACGAGGTACTGATCACCATCGAGGAAGGCGCCATCGGCGGCTTTGCCGCGCATGTGCTGCAGACGCTGGCCGAGCAGGGCCTGCTCGACCGCGGCCTGAAGGTGCGCAGCATGGTGCTGCCTGACGTGTTCATCGACCAGGATGCGCCCGCGGCCATGTACGCCACGGCCGGCCTCGACGCCAGGGGCATCGTCGGCAAGGTGTTCGAGGCGCTCGGCAAGGACGTCGCCGCCGAGACGGTGAAGCTGGCGTAAGGCTTGGCCGGCGACCGCCAACGCGCCGATCGCCTGTTGGTCGCGCGCGGCCTGTTCGAGAGCCGCGCCAAGGCGCAGGCCGCGATCGAAGCGGGCCTGGTCAGCGCCAACGATGCGCCGGTGCGCAAGGCTTCCGAGGAAATCCCGCTCGACGCCCGCTTGAACGCGGCTCCCGCGCATCCTTATGTCTCGCGCGGCGGGGTGAAGCTGGCCGCCGCGCTCGATCGTTTCGGGTTCGATCCGAAGGGCCGCGTCTGCCTCGACGTCGGCGCTTCCACCGGCGGCTTCACGCAAGTGCTATTGGAGCGCGGCGCGCGGCGCATCTACGCGGTCGATGTCGGGCGCGGGCAATTGCATGAAAGCCTGCGCGCGCGGCCCGAGGTGGTGTCGCTGCAAGAGACCGATATTCGCGCTCTCGCCCCTGCCCGGCTCGACGAACGGCCCGATCTCGTCACCATCGATGCAAGCTTCATCTCGCTCAAGCTGGTTTTGCCGGCGGCGCTCGCCCTGGTGAAGACGCCGGCGCAATTGGTGGCGCTGATCAAGCCGCAATTCGAGGCCGGCCGCGCCGCGCTCAAGAAAGGCGTCGTGCGCGACGAGGCGGTGCGGCAGGCGGTGTGCGAGGATATTTCCGCCTTCGTCACTTCACTCGGCTGGGGCGTAATCGGCGTCATCCCCTCGCCGATCACGGGCGGCGATGGCAATCAAGAATATCTACTCGGGGCAACGCGTGACTGAACAGCTCACCATCTGCCGCCTCGGCCACCGCGGCGACGGCGTGGCCGATACGCCGGACGGGCCGGCCTATGTGCCCTATACGCTGCCGGGCGAACTGGTAACCGTGGAACCCGTGCCCGGCCATCCCGACCGGCGGCATCTCGTCCATGTCGACCGACCGAGTCATGAGCGCGCGGCCCCGATCTGCAAGCATTTCGGCCAGTGCGGCGGCTGCGCGCTGCAGCACTGGTCGCTCGCCGAATATCATTTGTGGAAGCGCGAGCTGGTGGTGGAAGCGCTTAGCGCTGCCGGCATCGTGGCGCCGGTCGCCGCCCTCGTCGACGCGCACGGCCAAGGCCGCCGGCGCGCGGTGTTGCATGCGCGGCGCGGCCCACACGACCTGCTCGAGGTCGGCTTCACCGCCCCGCGCGCGCATCACATCGTCGCCATCGATGCCTGTCCGGTGCTGGCGCCCGCGCTTACCGGCGCGATCCCGGCCGCCTGGGCGATCGCCGGAGAGCTCAAGCCGGCCAACAAGCCGCTCGACATCCAGGTCACCGCGGCCGACAACGGGCTCGACGTCGACGTGCGCGGCTCGGGCGCGCTTACGCCCGAACGCATGGCGGCGCTCGCACGTATTGCCGGCGCGCACAAGCTCGTGCGCCTCACCCGCCACGGCGAGCTGGTGGCGCAAAGTGCGCAACCCATGCTCAAGATCGGCCGCGCCGATGTCGCACTGCCGCCCGGCGCCTTCTTGCAGGCGACCGCTGAAGGCGAAGCTGTGCTGGCGCGACTGGTGATCGAGGCTATCGGCAAAGCCAAGCACGTCGCCGACCTGTTCTGCGGCGTCGGGCCCTTCGCACTGCGGCTGGCCGAGCGCGCCCGCGTCACCGCCGCCGACAGCGACGAAAGCGCGATCGCGGCGCTCAAGCGTGCGGCATCTGCCGCGCAAGGCTTGAAATCGATCGACGCCGTCACGCGCGATCTGTTCCGCCGCCCCTTCATGGCGGGCGAGCTGAAGTCCTTCGACGCCGTGCTGTTCGATCCTCCGCGCCAGGGCGCGCAAGCCCAAGCGCGCGAGCTTGCCAAAAGCGCGGTGCCGCTGGTGGTGGCGGTGTCGTGCGATGCCACGACCTTCGCGCGCGACGCCAAGCTGCTGATCGACGGCGGCTACCGGCTCGCAGGCGTCACGCCGGTCGACCAGTTCCGCTATTCCTACCACGTGGAGATCGTGGCGCGGTTTACGCACTAGCTTTCAATGGAAATCGAAGCCGCCCCAGCGGTCCTGCCACATCTGCTCGCCGATCAGGCAGGAGACGCGCGGCTTGTCGGCCGAGGCCGGCATGACGCGCGGCTCAGGTTGCCGGCCGGCAACCTCCAGCACCATCTTGTTACGGATCGCCTCGACAAATTTCTCGAGCGTGCGCACCGGGATCACGAAGGCGCCCGTGCCGCCGACCACGCAATCCTCGTAATAGACGTCGAGGTTGGCGATATCCATGGTGCCGGGATTGGCGCGCTTGAGCATGATCGGCAGCCCGTTGATGGTGATGCCGGACGCCACCACCGCGTCACGCATGGGTACAATCGGCGGCCCGGAATTGTTGGCGCCGTCGCCCGAGACGTCGATGACGCGGCGCACGCCGCGATAGCCGCTGTGCTCGAACAGGCCGCGCGCGAAGCGCAAGCCGCCCGAGATCGACGTGCGCGAGGCGCGCCGCGTGGGCGCGGCGGCGATTTCGGCGGCGACGGCATCGGCCGATTCCGGGCCTTCGATCAGCCGCCACGGCATGATGATGCGCTGGTCGTACTGGCCGGCCCATTCAATATAGGTGACGGCGATCTTGCCGTGCGCACCCTCGCGCAGCGCCTGCATGAACTCCTTCGAGGTGAAGGCGCTGGCATAGCCTTCCCGCTGCAGCGCCTGCTCGTCCGGATCCATCGAATAGGAAACGTCGACCGCGAGCACCAATTCGACGTCGACCGGGACCGCGTTCGGGCTCTTGTCGGCAAAGCGCGGGACACCGGGCGCCGCCCAAACCGCCACGGAAAATGCCGCAAGCGCAACCGCCGCCGCCGCCGCGGCGCTACCGGCCCAGAACTGACGCCGCCCCATGTTATTTGTGCTCCCAGCAAGGGAATTGAAGATTGCCACGCCGCCGGGGCGAAAAAAAGGCCGGCGTTGTTTATGGCGCTTTAACTCTCCAGCGTCTCGGTATCGACGATCTCGATGCCGAAGCCGCTTAAGCCCACGTAAGTGCGCTTCGAGGAAGCGAGCAGGCGGATGGAGGAAATGCCGAGGTCCTTGAGGATCTGCGCGCCCAGGCCGATCTCGCGCCATTGCTTGGAGCGGGCGGCGTCGGTGCCGGTGTCGGCTTCGTGCGGGATTTCCGCCACCGGCACGCCGGCGGTGCCGTCGCGCAGATAGATGATGACGCCGCGCCCGGTCTCTTTGAAGCGCGTCAGCGCGGCATGGATCGGCTTGGCGCCGCCGAACACGTCGCCGATCACGTCGGCGCGGTGCAGGCGCGCCGGTACGCCCTCGCCGTCGCCGATGTCGCCGTAGACGAACGCCATGTGATGCACGCGGTCGAACGGCGTCACGTAAGCATAGCCCTTGAGCGGGCCGATATCGGAGGCGACGTGGAATTCGCCCACCCGTTCCACCAGCTTGTCGCGGTTCTGCCGGTAGGCGATCAATTCGGCGATCGAGACCTGCGCGAATTTGTGCTTGGCGGCGAAGGCCGCGACCTGCGGGCCGCGCATCACCGTGCCGTCATCATTGGTGAGCTCGGACAAGACGCCGACCGGGGCGAGGCCGGCGAGCCGGCAGAGATCGACGCAAGCTTCCGTATGGCCCGAGCGCATCAGCACGCCGCCCTGCCGCGCGACCAGCGGAAACACATGGCCCGGGCGCACGAAATCATTGGCGCCGCTGTTGTCGTTGGCGAGCGCGCGCACGGTGTTGCAGCGCTCTTCCGCCGAGATGCCGGTGGTCAGCCCGTGGCGCACGTCGACGGTCACGGTGAAGGCGGTGCCGAGCGGCGCGTCGTTTTCCGCCACCATGGGATCGAGCCGCAGCCGCCGCGCGAGCTCGCCGCCGAGCGGGGCGCAGACGATGCCCGACGTATTGCGGATGATGAAGGCCATCTTTTCCGGCGTGCAGAGCGAAGCGGCGACGAACAGGTCGCCCTCGTTCTCGCGGTCGTCGTCGTCGGTGACGACCACGATCTCGCCTCTGGCGAAGGCTTTGATCGCCGCATCGACGCGCTGGTGGCTGTCGGACACTAAACCTCTCCAATCGCCCTCACCCTTCGAGACGCGCACCTCGCGGTGCGCTCCTCAGGATGAGGGCTTGGCGTTGCGTTCGCCTCATGGTGAGGAGCGTCGCGATAGCGACGCGTCTCGAACCATGAGGCCGTGAAATCAATCTCCCGGCTTGGCGAACGGCCACGCCGTCCCCTCGCCCACTTGCCCGCGGTGCATGAGATAGTGATCGGCCAGCACGCACGCCACCATGGCTTCGCCGATCGGTACCGCGCGGATGCCGACGCAAGGGTCGTGGCGGCCCTTGGTCACGATCTCGGTGTCGTTCCCGTAGCGGTCGACCGTCTTGCGCGGCGTCAGGATCGAGGAGGTCGGCTTGACCGCGAAGCGGGCCACGATCGCCTGGCCGGTTGAGATGCCGCCCAGAATGCCGCCGGCGTGATTGGACAGGAACACCGGCTTGCTGTCGTTGCCCATCCGCATCTCGTCGGCATTGTCCTCGCCGCGCATTTCCGCGGTGGCAAAGCCGTCGCCGATCTCCACGCCCTTGACCGCATTGATGCCCATGAGCGCGCTGGCGAGATCGCCGTCGAGCTTGGCATAGACCGGCGCGCCGAGCCCGCCGGCACGCCTTCCGCCACCACCTCGATCACCGCGCCGACCGAGGAGCCCGCTTTGCGCATCTCGTCGAGATAGCTTTCGAAGAACTTGGCCTGCTGCGCGTCCGGACAGAAGAACGGATTGTTGCCGATCTCGTTCCAGTCCCAGCGCGCGCGGTCGATTTTGTGCGGCCCCATCTGCACCAGCGCGCCGCGCACGCTCAAGCCCGGCACGATTTTGCGCGCGACGCTGCCTGCGGCGACGCGCGCCGCGGTCTCACGCGCGGAAGCCCGGCCGCCGCCGCGATAGTCGGTGATGCCGTATTTGACGTCGTAGGTGTAGCCGGCATGGCCGGGCCGGTACTTGTCCTTGATGTCGGAATAGTCGCGCGAGCGCTGGTCGACATTCTCGATCATCAGCATGATCGGCGTGCCGGTGGTGAGCTGCCGGCCGCTCTGCTCGTCGGTGAAGACGCCGGACATGATCTTTACGCTGTCCGGCTCCTGCCGCTGGGTGGTGAAACGCGACTGGCCGGGCCGCCGGCGGTCGAGCTCGCGCTGGATATCCGCAACATCGAGCGGAATGCGCGGCGGGCAGCCGTCGACCACGCAGCCGATGGCGGGCCCGTGGCTCTCGCCGAAGCTGGTGAACCGGAACATATGGCCGAAAGTGTTGAACGACATGAGCAATCCGCGCGTTGCGGGCTTGGTAGCCCGCACCTTAGCGGCGGTCAAATAAGCGCCGGCGCGTCGGCCGCGGCATGGCAAACCAGCCGCCAAACGGCGCAGCCGACGCCGCCCGGCTGAACAAACATTCACCTCTCTGAACACCGATTAATGGCAAGCTGAACGCCCGTTAAGCTACGGAAAAATAAAGGTTTTTTCCATTTTTACGATTGCCGGCGCGCGTTCGATCGGTTATGGAGAAAGTCTTGGCCAGGGGGACAACAGCCCGGATCCGAAAATCCGAGCACGACAGATGTCCTGTCAGCTCCTGCCAATCGGATGGATCCAACAAGGACAAACGACCATGCGCAAACTCATTGCCATCGCGGTCGCGCTCGGCTTTCTCGCAACGACGAGCTTGCCGACTCTCGCGACCTCGGCGACCAACAGCAAAGGCTTGACGACGACCCTGTCGGCGCAGACCGAACAGAAGCCGACCGACAAAAAGGCCATGAAGAAGAAGGCCAAGCACAAAAAGAAGGCCATGAAGAAGAAGGCCACTAAGAAGAAAAAGAAGGCCACGAAGAAAAAGAAGAAGATGGAGAAGAAGATGGACCAGAAGTCCAGTCTGAGCTCCACCGACCTCTCGGCCAAGAAGCACAAGAAGCACAAGAAGGTCGTGCATCATAAGAAGCACAAGAAGGTCGTGCATCACAAGAAGCACAAGAAGCATCACAAGAAGGTCGTGCACCACAAGAAGCACAAGAAGGCGAAGAAGAAGGCGATGTAATCTATCGCGTCGCCGCCGTCAGGCGCGATCCGATAGCGAGCGCACCTCCCGCGCTCGATTTAACGGCCGGACCTCGGGTCCGGCCGTTTTTTCTTGGCCGTTTTTTCTTGGCCGTTCACGCGTAGCGCGTCAGCTTCTCGCCCTCGAACACATAGACCACGCCCTGCGCGATATCGACGAGCGGGGCGGCGGCCGGCTTGGCGATGCCGAGCCAGGCCATCAGCCCGCGCGCGGTGCCGCCGTGGGCGGCGACCACGGTGTCGCGCTTGAGGCTCGCGTGCCATGCGCGCATGCGCTCGGCCACCATCCGATAGCTCTCGCCGCCCGGCGGCACGAAATGCCATTTGTCGTGCTCGCGCGCGGCGATGCGCTGCGGATCGCGCGTGTGCAACTCGGCGATGGTGAAGCCCTCCCATTGCCCGAAGCAGATTTCGTTGAGCCGCGGCTCGATTGCATAGCCGTCCGGCGGCAAGCCCAGCCCGGCGCGCGCCAATTCCATGGTCTGCCGCGCGCGCCCGAGCGGGCTCGACACGTAATCGGGCGCGGCCGGGTCGCGCCTTTCCCGCGCGAACAGGTCGCGCAGGATCTCGCCGCAATGCACGGCCTGCTCGCGGCCGCGCGCGTTGAGCGGGATGTCCTGCTGGCCCTGCAGCCGGCGCTCGACGTTCCAGTCGGTCTCGCCGTGGCGCATGTAATAGATGGTGGGCACGGCCATTGCGCGTGCTAGCCGTCCTTGCCGACCGTGATGTCCGGCGCGTCGGGATGTTTCATGCCGACGATGTGATAGCCGGCGTCGACGTGCTGCACTTCGCCGGTGACGCCGCTCGACATGTCGGAGAGGAAATAGACGCCGGCCTTGCCGACGTCGGCCAGCGTCACGTTGCGCCGCAGCGGCGTGTTGTACTCGTTCCACTTCAGGATATAGCGGAAGTCGCCGATGCCGGAAGCGGCCAGCGTCTTCAACGGCCCGGCCGAGATGGCGTTGACGCGGATGTTCTTCACGCCCAGGTCGGCCGCCATATAGCGCACCGAGCATTCGAGCGCGGCTTTCGCCAACCCCATGACGTTGTAATGCGGCATCCACTTCTCGGCGCCGTAATAGGTGAGCGTGAGCAGGGAGCCGCCGTTGGTCATCAGCTTCTCGGCGCGCTGCGCGATCGCCGTGAACGAATAGCAGCTCACCAGCATGGTCTTGGTGAAATTGTCCTCGCTGGTTTCGATGTAGCGCCCGTCGAGCTGGTCCTTGTCGGAGAAGGCGATGGCGTGCAGCAGGAAGTCGAGCGAACCCCAGGCCGACTGCACTTGCGCGAACACCGCGTCCAGGGTTTGCGGCTCGGTGACGTCGCAATGGCCGACCACCAAGCCGCCGACTTCGGCGGCCAGCGGCTCGACCCGCTTCTTCAGCGCGTCGCCTTGATAGGTAAAAGCAAGCTCGGCGCCGTGCTCGCGGCAGGCCTTGGCGATGCCCCAGGCGATCGAGCGGTTGTTGGCCACGCCCATGATCAGGCCGCGCTTGCCGCGCATCAGACCGGCGCTTTCCGCCATCGGCTTCCCCGTTTGCCGG
The DNA here is from genome assembly GCA_963819955.1 of uncultured Pseudomonadota bacterium. Classification (GTDB taxonomy): domain Bacteria; phylum Pseudomonadota; class Alphaproteobacteria; order Rhizobiales; family Xanthobacteraceae; genus Pseudolabrys. The sequence goes on from CAWFYB010000009.1 coordinate 79,051, forward strand.
TTAACGGCCGGCCGCCTCCTATGGCATAGGGTCATGGGGTCAGCAAGCAACGGGGCGGAATCAGCCTCCGGCACTGTTAATTCCATTCGTTTGCGGGAATATGATCGCGTTTCAGGGGTTTTCTGACGGTTGACGCTGAACAGGAGGGCCGGCTTGGCCACGTTCCGGCAGAAGGTCGAGGCGGCGATCCCGGCGTTGCGGCGCTACGCGCGCGCGCTGACGCGGGACAGCGACATCGCCGACGACCTGGTGCAGGACACGCTGGTGCGCGCGCTGCGCTCGGAGCACTTGTTCGAGGGCGATGAGATCAGGAGCTGGCTCTACACCATCCTGACCAATCTCAACCGTAACCGGCTGCGCTCGCTGGCGCGCCGGCCGGTGCTGTCGCCGATCGAGGACAACGACGCGCCCGATCTGGCGGGACCCGAAGCAGGCGGCCGCGACATCGAGCGGGCGCTTGCACTTTTGGTGGAGGAGCAACGCAACGCGTTGCTCTTGGTGGTGCTGGAAGGTTTGAGCTACCGCGAGGTGGCCGAAGTGCAAGGCGTTCCGATCGGCACGATGATGTCGCGGCTCGCGCGCGCGCGTGCGCAGATCAAGACTTATCTCGACGGGGGACGACCGGCGCTGCGCCGGGTGAAATGAAACATAAGGTGACATTATGACGACTAGCGATTTACCCGTAACCGAGGACGAGCTGCACGCCTATGTCGACGGCGAATTGCCCGCCGATCGTCGCGAGGCCGTGGCCAACTGGCTCGCCGCCCATCCGAGCGAAGCCGCCACCATCGCCGCCTGGCGCGCGCAAGCGGAAGCCATCCGCGCACGCTACGGCGGCACGGTCGACGAGCCGGTGCCGGCGCGACTGAAGTTCGACCAAATCATGCGGCAGGAACGCCGGTTCGGACGTTCGTTCGGAGCGGTGGCAGCGGCTGCCGTGCTCGCCTTCGTGATCGGCGGCGGCGCCGGCTGGCTGGCGCGCGGGGCCGCCGCCGCGCCGAGCAGCTTTTCCACTTTCACCGCCGACGCGCTGGAGGCGCACAAGCTCTACGTGGTCGAGGTGCGCCATCCGGTCGAAGTGCCGGGCAACGAGCGCCCGCATCTGACGGCGTGGCTGACGAAGCGGCTCGGCTACGCGCAACGCATTCCCGACCTGCAATCGATCGGGCTGAAGCTGGTCGGCGGCAGGCTGCTGCCGGGACCGCACGGCGACGCCGCGGCGCTCTATATGTACGAAGGGCCGTCGGGCGAGCGCTTCACCGTCTACTGCTCGCAGGCCAAAGCGCCGGAGACCGCGCTGCGCTTCAAGACCGGCGACCACTTCGCCGCCTTCTACTGGGTGGACGACAAGCACGCCTTTGTGGTGAGCGGACCGGCCGAGCGCGCCAAGCTCGAGCGCATCAGCAAGCTGGTCTACGAGCAGGTCGACAAGGGCGGCGCGAAGAAGTCGTGATCAGCCGAGATCCTTGCGTGGATCATACGGCTTGGCGTCGCGCCACTTCTTCATCAGCTCCTCGAACTCCTCGTCGGCGCCTTCCGGCAGCACGATGCGCACGGTGGCGAGCAGGTCGCCGGTGCCGCTCTTGGCTTTCAAGCCCTTGCCCTTGAGGCGGAAGGTGCGGCCGGAATTGGTGCCGGGGGGGATCGCCAGCTCGACCGCGCCGTCGAGCGTCGGCACGCGCACCTTGCCGCCGAGGGCCGCTTCGTAAAGCGTGATCGGCAGATCGAGCCGCAGATCGGCGCCGTCCGGCGTGAACAGCGGATGCGGCGCGACGTTGACGGTAATGAGCGCGTCGCCCGCCTTGCCGGTGGCGCTCGGCCAGCCCTGCCCTTTCAGCCGGATCGTTTGCCCGCTGGCGATGCCGGCCGGGATCTTGACCTCGATGTCCTTGCCGGTGGGCAGATGCACGCGCGCCTTGGAGCCCTTGGCCGCTTCCGGCAGGCTGATCGTAAGCGACGCGTGCAGATCCTGGCCGGTGGCGGGGGCGCCGAAGTCCTCCGGCTCGAACTGCGCGCCGCGCCCGCCGCCGCGGGCTTCGCCGCCAAACATGTTGCGCAGGATGTCCTCGAAGCCCTGGCCGCTGCCGCCGCCGCGGAAACCGCCGCCGCCGGCGCGCTGGAAGCCGTCGGGGCCGTAGCTGAAGTTCTCGAAATGCGCGCCGCCCGGCCCTTGCCGGAAGCCGCCGCCGCCCGGATGCGCGCCGTAGCCCTCGAAGCCCTGAAAGCGCGGCTTGCCCTCGGCGTCGATCTCGCCGCGGTCGAAGGCTTTGCGCTTGTCGTCGTCGCCGACGATCTCGTAGGCGGCGTTGAGCTCGGCGAAACGCGAGGCCGCCTTGGGATCGTGCTTATTGGCGTCGGGGTGCAGCTTCTTGGCCTGCTTGCGGAAGGCGCTTTTGATCTCCGCTTCGCTCGCAGTCTTCGATACCCCCAGGACCTGGTAGGGGTCGCGCATTCGTTGTCAATCTCCGTGAAATGCCCCTTGCCGGCGGAACCGCCGGCGACTCGCCGCTCAATGTGGGGTTCCTGCGGCGCGGATGCAAATCCAGCCGCTGTCATTCCGGGGCGTCCGCGCCAGCGGGCGAACCCGGAATTGAGAACCAAATACCGAGCCAGCATCTGGATTCCGGGTCCGCGCCTTCAGCGCGTCCCGGAATGACCGGTGGAGTTACGACCGCTTCCAGGGCTTGAGGCTGCGCACTTCCCAGGCGCCGCGTGCCTCTTTGCAGGCCTCGCCGGTGAGCCAGGCCTCGTTGCGGCCCTGCACGTAGCTCGCCAGGAAATTGCGGCAGGTGTGGCCGCCCTCGCTATAGGCCGAGGCGATCGGCGTGACGGTACCGCGCGCGCCGCTGTGCGGATTCTCCCACGGCAGGCTGGCGTTCTTCTCGTTGCGGCGGAGCACTTCGCTGGCAGCCGCCCGGGCATAGGCGAGGTCGTCGGGCGGCAGCTTGCCGGCATGCTTGGCGAGCGGCGGCGGCGTGATCGAGCCGGTGGTGTCGGTGTTGCCGCCGCCGCCGCCGCCGAAGAAGGAATTGAGCCGGTTGGACATGCTGCAGCCGCCGGCGCTGAGCGCCACGAGCAAAGCCGACGCGGCGGCCGCCCCACGCCATAGGCGCGACCCCCCACATCCACTATAAGGACCCCAATAACGACCGACTGCCCCGGCCACGCGAGCGCTCCAAGGGATGTCCGACACGAAGCCGATTGAACACCCAAGCTGGTTAACGAGTGGTGATTTCACCGCCGCGGAGGAGCCTTTTCGGCTGTTTAGCGCCTGGCTGGAGGCCGCCACCGCCGACGAGCCGCGCGATCCCACCGCCATGACGCTGGCGACCGTCGACGCCGACGGGCTGCCGGATGCCCGCATGGTGCTGCTGAAGGGCGCCGATGCGGCGGGTTTCGTCTTCTACACCAATATCGAGAGCCAAAAGGGCCGCGAACTGGCCGCCAATCCGGCCGCCGCCCTGGTGTTTCATTGGAAAAGCTCCAACCGGCAGGTGCGCGTGCGCGGGACCGTCGAGCGCGTCACCGACCAGGAGGCCGACGCCTATTTCGCCACCCGGGCAAAGCAGGCGCAGATCGGCGCCTGGGCCAGCAAGCAATCGGCGCCGCTGGAGAGCCGGCTCGCCTTCGAAAAGCAGATCGCGCTCTACGCCGCCAAATACGCCATCGGCCAAGTGCCGCGGCCGCCGCATTGGTCCGGCTACCGCGTCGTCCCGCTGCAAATCGAGTTCTGGCAGGACCGGCCGTTCCGCCTGCACGACCGCGTCGTGTTCAGCCGCGCCGCGCCCGGCGAGGCCTGGCGCAAGACGCGGCTTTATCCGTGAGATAGCATCACCCTCATGCCGACCTCGCAGTCCAACCAGCCGCGCCGCACGCTGCTCCTCACCGGGGCGAGCCGCGGCATCGGGCACGCGACGGTCAAGCGCTTCTCGGCCGCCGGCTGGCGGGTAATCACCTGCTCGCGCCACCCGTTCCCGGAGAACTGCCCGTGGGACGCCGGCCCCGAGGACCACATCCAGGTCGATCTCGCCGACGAAGCCAACACGCTGGAGGCGGTCGAGGAGATCAAGCGCCGGCTCGACAACAAAGAGCTGCATGCGCTGGTCAACAACGCCGCCATCTCGCCCAAGGGCAAAGGCGGCGGCCGGCTTGGCTCGCTCGATACCGAGATCGACGTCTGGCACCATGTGTTCCAGGTGAATTTCTTCGCGCCGATCATGCTGGCGCGCGGGCTGATGAACGAGTTGAAGGCGGTGAAGGGCTCGGTGGTGAACGTCACCTCGATCGCCGGCTCGCGCGTGCATCCGTTCGCAGGAGCCGCCTATGCCACCTCGAAGGCGGCGCTCGCCTCGCTCACCCGCGAGATGGCGTCGGACTTCGGCCGGCTCGGCATCCGCGTCAACGCCATCGCGCCGGGCGAGATCGACACCGCCATTTTGTCGCCGGGCACCGAGAAAATCGTCGAGCAGATCCCCATGCAGCGGCTCGGCACGCCCGACGAGGTGGCCAAGATCATCTACGTGCTGTGCACGGAGACTTCTTCTTATGTGAACGGTGCGGAAATCCACATCAACGGCGGGCAGCATGTGTAGCCCTTCGTCATTCCGGGACGGCGCGTTAGCGCCGGACCCGGAATCCAGAACCAAACGCCGTGCTTGCGTCTGGATTCCGGGTTCGCTCGCATAGCGCGTCGAAGACGCGCGTAAACGCGCTTTTGCGCTCGCGCCCCGGAATGACGAAAAACATTTAGCCAACGCTCCGCCGCCCCTGTTGCTTTGGTCGGCGCGGGGTTCGCCCTCTTCCCGTCTCGGCTCCCCTTGAGGGGAGCGGAGCGCCGAAAGACGCGAGGGGCTTGGCGCAAGCCCCTCGAGCGGCTGGCGAAGCCGCCCGGCACGCTTGCGAGGCGTGCCCCCTTCGCCATGTGAAACGGCGAAGGGGCGCCTCTCGGCGCTCCACCTGCGGCGATTTCTGTCCCTGGCGCCGTGCTTCCGGGCGGCAACGGGACCCGGTGGGTCCCTTGATCCGGACGGCTTCCGCCATCCTTCGTCGCCGCCGCGTGCAGCCATTGAAGGCAGCCGGTCTTGCTGCCGGAGGATGGCTTGGCCAGGGCCTCCCGGGAGCGGGTTACGAACCGCCCGCGGGCGCCGCGCCCGGCTCCATCTTGCGGCTCGTCTCCGGAAGACGCCCCTCGGTGAGCCGGACGATTAGGACCGTATTCTATCCTAGGATTAGTGTCAAGGGGGATTCTTGCAGAAGCCGCCGCCATCAACCGACCAGCGCGTCATAGTCGGCGTGCGAGCCGATCCAGAACCAAAGCAGACCCTCCTCAACTTCGGTTGCCAGTGCGCGATAGTGCAGACCCACGCGCACCGACCAGAAGCGGCCGACCTTTTTGAAATGCAAAGAGGGATGATGCGGATCGGCCTTCAGCAAGGCGTAATTCTTGTCAGCCAATTCGCGTACCCGCGGCGGCAGCTTTTCGTAAGCCGCCCAAAACGCCGGGCTGGCGAAATGCCTCATAGCTCGCGGGCGCGGCCTTTACGAAAATCGGCCACGGCGGCTTCGGCCAACCCATCGAGCTTGCCGCTCCCAGCGTCGCGTTCGATCTTCTCGTCAAAGCGCGCGGACTGGAACTCCTCGAACCACGCGCGAAAGCGTGCGAGCTCGCCAGGCGCGAGCTCGGCAACGGCTTTTTCGATGTCTTCGAGTTTCGTCATGCGCGCGAGGATAGCACAGCAGGACGCCGGTGGCTAACGGTGCGCCAGACGCTTGCGCCATCGCCCACCCGACGAAGCAACACCTTGCGCGTCAGCGCGTAGCCCGGGCGGAGCGCGAGCGACAACCGGGTTGGCCATTCCGGATTTCGCGGAGTTCACCCTCGGGCGCGCATAGCGCGACCCGAGGTCTCAATCCGGGCTACATGGCTCAGCCGCGGTGGGCACGGCGCGTTGCGCGCCCTTGCCCACCCTACCCGGCCCGCGCGGCGCGTGACCTCACAGCCACTTCCGCCACTTGAAATACAGATACGGCAGGATCGCCGCGAGGATCATCACCGCGATCGCCAGCGGATAGCCCAAGTGCCAGTCGAGCTCCGGCATGTGCTTGAAGTTCATGCCGTAAATCGAGGCGATCAGCGTCGGCGGCATCAGCACCACGGCGGCGACCGAGAATATCTTGATAATGTTGTTCTGCTGGATGTTGACCACGCCCAGCATGGCGTCGAGCAGGAAGGTGATCTTGTTTGTCAAATAAGAGGCGTGGTCGGTGAGCGAGAGCACGTCGCGCTGCATCGACTGCAATTGCGCGCGCGTCTCCTTCGGCCATTTCATGCCCTCCGCCTCGTGCGACAGGAACAGCAGCAGGCGGCCGATCGACACCAGGCTCTCGCGCACCTTCGAGGTCAGGTCGCCCTTGCGGCCGAGCGCCTTCAAGACGTCGTTGTAGGACGGCGGCCCCATGTCGTCGTCCGGCTCGAAGATGGTGTGCGAGATCTGGTCGATCTCGGCGCCGACCCGCTCCTGGATGTCGGCGGCGCGGTCGATCACCGCGTCGAGCAGGTCCATCATGACGCTCTCGCCCGACACCTTGACCGGGCACAGGCGGCCGAGCTTGTGCTCGACGATAGCGAAGGGGCGCGGATCGTCGTAGCGCACGGTGACCAGGCGATGGCCGGCCAGGATGAAGGTGACCGGCGTGGTCTTCGGCGAAGCGGTGTCGGAGTGGCACATCAGCGTCGCGGTCATGTAGCGCGCGCCGTTCTCGACATAGAGGCGGCTGGAGACCTCGATCTCCTGCATCTCCTCGCGCGTCGGCACGGCGATGCCGAGCATGCGCTCGACCAGCTTGTCTTCCTGCAGGCTGGGCTGGACGAGATCGATCCAGACGGCGGCCTCCGGCGGCGCCTCGCCGGCTTCGGCCGGATGCCGTGAAAGCTGCGTGCCGCGCGGAACGTAGACCGAAAGCATGAACTCCCCATTGTCGCGCGCCGGCGATCACGCCGGGCTCGCCGCCCGCAACGATTCGAACATGGGCGCGCGCGCAAGACAATCATAGAATAGGAGAACGCGCCCGCGCCCTGTCGGGGCCCGGGCCGGTTCGATCCTCGCTCGATGGATGCCGCAACGCCGGCTTGCGGCCGGCGGCTTGACCGCTAGTCGCAGTCGTAGACGGTCTCGGGGCGGCGCGGCTTGCGCGCATTGCGCTGCTCGCCCTTGTGGCGCAGCGCGCCCGCCACCGCCGAAATGCCGATCTCGCCGTAGCGTTCGTCAAGCCTTTGACGGCCGGAGTCTTGGCTCTGCTCCGCGGCCTTGCTCGCTTCCATTGTCACCCTCTTGGTCGCCCTTTTAGCGTCTCTCCGAGCCGGCATATCTGATCACCGACTGAGGCGGAATTGCGCACGCTTTTGAGTCCTATCATGACATTTTGGCCGGAAACCCGGGGGTTCCCGGCCCATTTCCCGCCACTATACGTTCGATTAAGGTAAACCCTGCCTTAACGACTTGGCGGCAATGTGCCTTGAGAGCGGCCTCCGGCCGGCCTGCCGGGCCGGGTTCCGCAAATGTGCGGCAATCTTGCCACAGGTCCACAGCAAGACCCTGTGAACCCGCCGGAAGTCATGGCGCCGGCGCAATGTTTTGGGTTAATTGCCGCACAGGGATTCCATTCGGCGGGCGCCAATCCAGGGCGACTGGACAAGAGGTCAAGGAAATGGCCGTTCGGGGGTTGTGGTTGGTGCTGAGCATCGGCGTCGTGCTCGGCGGATGCATGCAAGCGACCGTGCAGCCGGCATCGGAAGCCAATTTGACGCCGCGCGACAAGAAGCTCCTGGCGGCCGCGCCTTACCAAAAGGCGATGATCCCGGAGCCCTATAAGCGCCACATCGTCGACTACCACCGCAAGGAAGAGCCCGGAACGATCGTGATCGATTCCGACGCGCGCTATCTCTACTACGTGCTGCCCGGCGCCAAGGCGATCCGCTACGGCGTATCGGTGGGCGAGGAAGCCATGGCCTGGTCGGGCGTCGCCAAGGTCGGGCGCATGACGGAATGGCCGTCCTGGACGCCGACGCCCGGCGAGCGCGCGCGGCTCGACGTGCCGGCCTATGTCGGGCCCGGCCCGCAGAACCCGATGGGCGCGCGCGCCATGTATCTCTACGACGGCAAGAAGGACACGCTGTTCCGCATCCACGGCACCAACCAGCCGGAATATATCGGCCAGGCGATCTCCTCGGGCTGCATCCGCATGACCAATGAGGACGTCATCGACCTCTACAAGCGGGTGAAGGACGGCACCGTGGTGGTGGTGCTGGCGCCGGGCCAGGGCGATTCGCCGTACAATCCGCGGCTGGCCTCGAGCGGCGGCCGGCTGATCCCGTAACGCGCCTGAAGGGCGTAAATTCGAAACGGCGCCGCACGCGGCGCCGTTTTTGCTGGCGCTGTCATGCGCGGGCTTGACCCGCGCATCCATCCTTCTTCGCGAATAACGATGGATTGCCGGGTCACGCCGCTCACGCGGCGGCCCGGCAATGACGGCGGCTTACGCGCCCAATTCGATGCGCAGGATTTCCGGCGGCACGCCGAACCGCAGCGGCACCTTGGAGCAGCCGAGCCCGCCCGAGACGATCAGATGGCGGCCGCGCTCGACGATGTGGCCATAGGCGAAGCGCGCGCCGAATTCCGACGGCGCCCATACCGGCGGCACGAACGGCAAACGAATCTGGCCGCCATGGGTGTGGCCGGCGATGGTGAGCGAGACGCGTTCGGGCACCTGGGTGAAGATGTCGGGCTCGTGCACCAGCAGGATGACGGGATCGTCTGTGGTAATTTTTTTCAGCGTGCCCGCCAGATCGTCCTCGCCGCGGAACACGCTGGGCCCGACGTAATGCGCGAGCTGGTCGCCCAGGCCCGCCAGCCAGAAGCGGCGCCCGGGCTCGCCGATGAGCACGGCGTCGTTCTCCATCAGCGGCAGGCGAACTTGCGCAAAGGCTTTGCGCACGCGCGTGATGCCGTACCACCAGTCGTGATTGCCGAGAATGGAATGGACGCCGAGCGGGGCGCGCAGGCGCGCGAGCTCGCCCGCCCAGGCCGGCGCGGGAACGTGCTCGGTGACGAAACGATGGGTGGCGAAATAATCGCCCAGCACCACGATCAGATCGCTGTTGAGCGCGTTGCTAGCGTCCACCACGTCGCGCACGCGCGCCAGGCCCATATTGGGGCCGCCGGCATGGATGTCGGCGATGGCCGTGATGGTGAGGCGGCGGCCGGCGGGCCAGCCGGGCGGCGTCAGTCTGTAGTTGGTGATGACGAGATCGTGCGCGGCCTCGGCCGCCGCATAGGCCGCGGTGGCGGGCATCAGCAGGCCGGCGCCGGCAAAGCCTAAGCCCGCCTTGATGAGGCCGCGGCGGCTTACGCGCCGGTCTAGAGCTTGCGGCCGCAGCATGGTTTCGCGCGCATGGTGGATGGTCATGCCGTGCACATAGGCCCGGAACTGTGAAAGGAAAATGGATGCCGCATTAAGTCGGCCAGTATGATTAATGGGCGGCGGCGGCCGGGCGCGGGCGCGGCAGCGGAACTTGCACGGCATCGCCGGGCTTGTTTTCACCGGATTTGGGCGCCGGCGGCGGCACGCGCACCTCCCACTGGCAGATGCGGTAGCTGTTGCGGCGCGCTTCGAGATCGAGGTGGACGTGGCCGGCGTGATAAAGGTCGGCGCCGGGCCCGAGCACGGTGGTGAAGCGGCGGCAGGCGGCATCGCGCAATTTTTCGCGCAGATGCTTGTCGACGGTGACGTCGGTCAGCTGCCAGACGCGGCCGTCGGAAAGCGTAAAGGCGCGCACGTCGACCGCGTTGCCCTTGCCGTGCTCGGACAGCTTGCCGCCCTTGACGCGGTTGCGGCTGCGACATTCGTAGTCGTCATAGGTGTCGACCGCGCGCAAGCGCGCGCCGGCCGCCTGCAGGTCCGGGGCGGCTTCGTCGCGCAGCCAGGCGGCCAGCTGTTCCGCCATCGCGCAGCGCAGCACCGGCGCCGGCGCGAGCGCGACGCGGGGCTTGTCGGGCAGCAGCACGGATTTCAGCGTCACCATGTCGCGGCCGCCGCAGGCGCCGGGGCCGATCAGCCGTGGCAGCGGCACCATCTCGGCCATGGCGGCCAGCCGCCGGTCGCAAGGCGTGGGATCGGACGAGACGTCGGCAGCGTCGAAATCGAGCCCCGCCACCGCCTCGGCGAAGCTGCGCGGCGCGGCCCAGATCGGCGGGCGCGGGCGCGGCAGCGGCACCCGCTCGCCCCGGGCCAAGCCGCCGGCCAGGGCCGCCGGCGCCAGAAGCGCCAGCCCGATGAGCGCGAATAAGACCCGCATGGCGGCGATGTCGGCTAAACATTGCGGCATTTCTGGGGGTCGGGACGGGTGCGCTTGCGCCCGCCGGCACACCGGCTAACCTACCAGCCGGCCGGCGAGGGGCGCCGGCCCAAAAACGTCAATAACGGCGCAAGGAGGGATTCGCCATGCTTGGCTTGATGCAGGATTGGCCGCTGCTGTGCCACCGCGTCCTCGATCACGCCGCCATCCAACACGGCGAGCGCAAGATCATCACCCGCTCGATCGAGGGGCCGATCCACGAGACCAATTACGCCGAAATCCGCCGGCGCGCGCTCAAGGTGGCGCAGCGGCTGGAGAAGGACGGCATCAAGCTGGGCGACCGGGTGGCGACGCTGGCCTGGAACACCTGGCGGCACATCGAGGCCTGGTACGGCATCATGGGCATCGGCGCGATCTACCACACGGTCAATCCGCGCCTGTTCCCCGACCAGATCGTGTGGATCGTCAACCACGCCGAAGACCGCGTGATGATCACCGATCTCACTTTCGTGCCGCTGATGGAGAAGATCGCCGACAAGCTGCCGACGGTCGAGCGCTACGTCATCCTGACCGACGCCGCGCATATGCCGCAGACCAGCCTGAAGAACGCGATCGCCTACGAGGACTGGATCGGCGCCGAGGACGGCGATTTCGCAATGGCGGCAGTTCGACGAGAACACCGCCGCCGGCATGTGCTACACCTCCGGCACCACCGGCAATCCCAAGGGCGTGCTCTATTCGCACCGCTCCAACGTGCTGCACACCATGATCGCGGCGCTGCCCGACGCCATGGGCGTGTCGTCAGCCGACACGATCATGCCGGTGGTGCCGATGTTCCACGCCAATACCTGGGGCCTGGCGCTGACCTGCCCGATGGTGGGCGCGAGCATGGTGATGCCGGGCGCCAAGATGGACGGCGCCTCGATCTACCAGCTGCTCAACGACTACAAGGTGACCTGCACCGCCGCGGTGCCGACCGTGTGGCTGATGCTGCTGCAGGACCTGGAGAAGACCGGCGCCAAGCTGCCCTACCTCAAGAAGGTCATCATCGGCGGCTCGGCCTGCCCGCGCGCCATGATCAAGGTGTTCCAGGACAACTACGGCGTCGAGGTGATCCATGCCTGGGGCATGACCGAGATGAGCCCGCTCGGCACGCTCGGCTCGCTCAAGCCGGAATACGCCAAGCTGACCGGCGAGGAGAAGCTCGACATCCAGCAGAAGCAGGGCACCCCGCCGTTCGGCGTCGAGATGAAGATCACCGACGACGCCAACAAGGCGCTGCCCTGGGACGGCAAGACCTTCGGCCGGCTCAAAGTGCGCGGGCCGGCGGTGGCGAGCGCTTACTTCAAGGTCGATAACGATCCGGCCTTCGAGGAGGACGGCTGGTTCGACACCGGCGACGTCGCCACCGTCGACCAATACGGCTACATGCAGATCACCGACCGCTCCAAGGACGTGATCAAGTCGGGCGGCGAGTGGATTTCCTCGATCGACCTGGAGAACCTGGCGGTCGGGCATCCCAAGGTGGCGGAAGCCGCCGTGATCGGCGTCGCGCACCCGAAATGGGACGAGCGGCCGCTGCTGGTGATCGTGCTCAAGAAGGGCGAGAGCGCCGACCAAGGAAGACATCCTCGCCTACATGCAGGGCAAGATCGCCAAATGGTGGATGCCGGACGACGTGGTGTTCGTCGACGAGATCCCGCACACCGCGACCGGCAAGATCCAGAAGGTGACGCTGCGGCAGAGCTTCAAGGACTATCGGCTGCCGAACGCGGAGGCGGCGGAGTAGCGCTCCCGCTGACTTGCGGTGTTGACGCGCGTCACTTCTTGCGCTCGTCGCGCACGCGCTTGGCCTTGAACTCGGTCTTCGGCAGCGTGCCGCGCGCCAGCACCTCGACGTCGACGCGCACTTCGCAGCGCGTGCGGATCTCGCGGCGATCCGCGCGATCAGGGTATCGGTGCTGGTGCTCTGCATGCTCGCAGCGCACGGTCATCACGTCGAGGCCCGACTCGGTGGTGGACAGCACGATCTCGAACTCGTCGCCGATGCCCTTCACCGCGCGCAGCGCGTCCTCGATATGCGATCGGGAACATCTTGATGCCGCGCAGGTTGATCAGATCGTCGGCGCGCCCGCAGAACGAGCCCATGGCGCGCGACATGGGTGCGCCCGCAGCCGCAGGCGCCGCGCGTCGAGCACGGTGTAGTCGCCGACCAGGAAGCGGAGCTGCGGCGAGGTTTCGGAGTTGCAGGTTGGTGCAGACGGTCAGGCCGCGCGTCGCCGTCGGGCAGCGAGCGCCGGTGTCGGGATCGACCACCTCCCAGAACTGGACGTCCTCCATCAGATGCGTGGACACCTCGCCGCCGGCGTCTGCGAAGGCCGGGCAGGAGATAGCCGCCGGCATGCGGCGCGGCTTCGGTGCAGCCGTAGAACTCGACCATCGCGCGCCCCACAGCTCCTGGATACGCTCGCGCGTCGCCGCGACGCTGAGGCCCGGCTCGCCGCGCGACGAACAGCGTGCTGCACGGCGGTCTCGCGCGGGATCGTGCGCCCATGTCCTGCATCACGCGGCCGAGGTGCAGCGCGTAGGACGGCGTGCAGAGCAGGATGGTCGGCTTGATAGCGCAGGACGATATTGGCGCGCGGCTCGGCGTCCATGCCGCCGCCGGGGATCACCGGCAGGCCCATCTTGGCCAGCGCCATGCTGCACGCCCCAGGCCCAGACGTGCGGGCCGTAGCCGGTGATCATGAACACCGTGTCGCCGTGGCGCGAAATCCATCGAGATCAGGGCGCGCGCGTTGGCCCAGGCCCATACCTCGCGGTCGAGATGGCTGTAGCGGAACACGCGCGGCGCGCCGGTGGAGCCCGAGGACGAGAACATCATCCAGCCGCGCTCGGCCCACAGCGCGTCGGTCATGGTCGTATAGGTGCCGTAGGGCGGGTGGGCCGGCGCGTCCTCGGCCATCTCCGACTTGTCGATCACCGGCCAGTTGCGCGATCAGGTCGTCGACGCTCTTGATGTCGTCGGGCGCGAGGCCGAGCCGGTCGAAGCGGCGGCGGTAGAACGGGCTGTTCTCGTACAGGAACGGCGCGACGGCGGCGATCTTCGCGTCCTGGATGGCGCGCAGCTCGTCCTGCGAGGCGGTGTCGAGACGCGGCGCCCAGAAACGGTCCGAGCCGGGCGCGTCGCGGTCGTCGCAGAACCGCTCGATGGTCTCGAGCCAGGCGGCGCGCGTCGCCTCCGCGCGCGTGCCGGTTTCGGTGTCTCCCATGACGCTGTCCCGTGGCGATTATTTTCGGCGTGTTTTGGCGAGCTTGCGCACTGGGGCGCGCGCGGTCAAGCTCGCCGGCCATGGCACCGCCGCCCTTCCGCGCCGAACATGTCGGCAGCCTGCTGCGGCCCGAGGCGCTGCGCCAGCGCCTTTCGCGACCATGCGGCTGGCAGCATCGACGACGACGCGCTTCCGCGCGGCCCAGGACGCGGCGATCCGCGACGCGGTCGCGCTGCAGGAGGAGCCGGCTTCCGGGCGGTGACCGACGGCGAGTTCCGCCGCGCGTCCTACTGGGCGCATTTCGTCGAGGCGGTCGACGGGCTGGGCGTCGGCCGGCGCGGTTCGCCTTCCGCGACGATCACGGCGACGAGACGGCCTTCCCCGCGCCCTACGCGTCGAGGCGAAGGTCCGGGCTGGACGGCCGGTCTCGGGCGACGAGTTCGATTTCCTGAAAGGCGCTCACGCAAGCGCCGCCGAAGATCACGCTGCCCGCCCCGCCGACGCTGCATTTCTGGTCGCCGCCCGACTGCGCGCGATCTGCGGCGCTATACCGACGACGACGCGTTCTTCGCCGATCTGCGGCGGCGTCTACCGGGCAGGAGATCGCCGACCTCGCCGCGCGCGGCTGCCGCTATGTCCAGCTCGACGAGGTGCCGCTGGCTCATGCTGTGCGACCCCGCGGTCCGCGCTCGAACTTGCGGCCAAGCGGGCAGCGATCCCGACCGACTGGTCGGGCTCTATATCGCGCTGTCAACGGGCGCTCGCCGGCCGGCCCGCGGGCATGACCGTCGGCCTGCACATCTGCCGCGGCAATTTCCAGGGCCAGTATCTGTCCGAGGGCGGCTACGATCCGGTCGCCGAGCGGCTGTTCGCGGAGTCGCGGTCGACGCACTTCCTGCTCGAATACGACACGCCGCGCGCGGGCGACTTCGCGCCGCTCGCCATCGTGCCCGAAGGACCAAGGGCGTCGTGCTCGGGCTGGTCAGCACCAAGACGCCGGCAGCTCGAAGCCGGTCGAAACGCTCAAGGCGCCGCATCGACGAGGCGGCGCGGTATCGTCACCGCTCGACCGGCTCGCCCTCAGCCCGCAATGCGGCTTCGCCAGCACCGTTTCCGGCAACCCGGTCACCGAGCACGACGAGCGCGCAAAGCTTGGCGCTTGATCGTGCGGGCGGCGCTGAGCTTCTCGGGGCTGAAGCGCGCCGCTAGCGGCCGTCGCGGAAGGAGGCGCCGATCGCGTGCAGGCGTCCGGCGCGGGCGGCGCCGTCTTGCTTGCTTTCGGCCAGCACGCCGACGACCGCATCGCAATCGACGTAGCCGTTCTCCCACATGCGGCCGGTGCGGTTGTCGAGCATCATCTTCCAGCAGTCATCGCCCGCGCGCGGCACCACGATGATCGAGCCGGTGTAGAGCGTGTCGTCGTTGCCGGCCTGCGCTTGCGGCTTGGCCGGCGCCGCGGCTTGGAATGTGATGCTGTTGTCGAAATAGATGAACAGGCCGATGGCCAGCGCCACCCAGGCGAGCAGCGCATAGACCAGTCTCATGTCACGCCAGAGATAACGAGCCGACGCACGCGACGCCATCGTGACCGCCTCTTCAAAACGCGGGCCGTTCACGTTAATTGACGCCGAGTTAAGGACCCGTTGCCGCAACGTTTCCCTTTGGAAACAGTCGCGAAACCGGGTATTATTGCTTCCGCCCGCGCCAGCCTCTATCCCTTTTCGCCATGGCGGGCGATGGGCAAAGCGTGAGCGCGGTGCGGTTCCTGGGCGCGCGCGCGGCCTATTGGCGGCTGCTGTCGCGCGGCGCCGTGCTGGTGATGATCACGCTCGGCATCTACCGCTTCTGGCTTGCCACCGACGTGCGCCGCTTCCTGTGGGCCAATACCGAGATCGCCGGCGAGACGCTGGAATATACCGGCACGCCGCTCGAACTGCTGCTCGGCTTTCTGGTGGCGGTCGCTATCCTCATTCCGGTCTATGCCGGCTTCTTCCTGGCGGCGCTCGATCTCGGCACCGTCGGGCGGCTGTCGGGGCTGATCGCCTTCGCCGGGCTCGGCGTGCTCGGGCAATACGCGATCTACCGCGCGCGCCGTTACCGCCTGACGCGCACCATCTATCGCGGCCTGCGCTTCCATCAGGAGGGATCGGCCTGGCGTTACGCGCTGCGCGCTGCCTGCTGGTGGAGCGCGACCGCGCTCACGCTCGGGCTGGCCTATCCGTTCCAGCTGGCGAGCCTCGAGCGCTACAAGATGCGCAACACTTTTTACGGCGATCTCGCCGGCCATTTCGCCGGCTCCGGCTTCAAGCTCATGCTGCGCGGCTTGCCGATGTGGCTGGTGGTGATCGGGCCGCTGGCGCTCGCCGCCGGCGCCTTTATCGAGGTGGTGGACTGGCAGGCGCTCGCCGACGCGCTCTCAAGCGGCGCCGACGACCTGATGGGCCGCATCGAGGGCGGCAACCCGGGCCTGGGCGCGGTGATCGTGTTCGCCATGCTGATGGGCGGCACCGCCGCCGGCATGGCCGCCCTGCTCTACCCGGCGTTCCAGGCCATGGTGCTGCGCTGGTGGTCGTCGGGCCTGCGCTTCGGCGCCATCGAGATGCGCTCCAAGCTGCGCACGCGCGACGTCTATGCCGCCTATGTGCGCTTCCTGTGGTACGCGATCCTGTTCAGCCTGGCGGCGGCGCTGGCAGCGGTGCCGGCGCTGCTCGCCGTCGGCACGCTCGCCGGCGGCAGCCATGCCAGCACGGCCCAGCAGCTCGCCGCCGCCGGCATCCTGCTGGTCGGCTATGTGATCATGGCGCTCGGCTTTTCCACCATCTACCGGGCGACCGTGCTGCTGGCGCTGTGGCAGTTGGGCATGGAATCGCTGCAATTGTCCGGTCTTTCGGCGCTCGACAAAGTGCGGGCGAGCGGGCGGCCGAGCTCGCCTTTGGGCGAAGGGCTCGCCGACGCGCTCAATTTGGGCGGCTTTTGACCACGGCCATGACCTCCGGCGCAGGCATCTATTTCGACGGCTTGACCAGCGTGCGCCACGACGCGGTGGTGGCGCTCACCGCGGCGAGCTTGCGGATCGCCGGCCTCGACGGGCGGCTGCTGGCGGAATGGCCCTATGACGAGATCGAAGGCCTGTCGGCGCCGGACCAGGTGATGCGGCTCGGCCGGCGCGGCAGCGAGGCGCTGGAGCGGCTGGAAATCCTCGACGGGCCCTTGGCCGCGGCGATCGACGCGCGCGCCGTCTATGTCGACCGCAGCGGCACACTGCAGCGGCGCCAGCGCCTGAGCGCGATCGGCTGGAGCGTGATCGCGGTCATTTCGCTGGCCGTGGTCGGCGCTTTCGCCGTGCCGGCGATCGCCGAGCGGCTAGCGCCGCTGGTGCCGGCGGCGCTCGAGCGCAAACTGGGCGACGCGGTCGACGTGAAGGTGCGCGGCGCGCTCGACACGCACCATGCCGGCGCCGGCTTCGAATGCGGGCGGCTGCCAAGCGAGCGCGACGGCCGCGCTGCGCTCGACAAGATCGTCACGCGGCTTGCGGCGGCGGCTCGGCTATCCGTGCCGCCGCGCGCGGTGGTGATCAGGCGCGCGGAGGCCAATGCGCTGGCGCTGCCGGGCGGCGAGATCCTGGTGTTCCGCGGGCTGATCGCCAAGGCCGAGAATGCCGACGAGGTGGCCGGCGTGCTGGCGCACGAGATCGGCCATATCGCGCACCGCGACGGCACCAAGGCGGTGCTGCAGGCCGGCGGCGTGTCGCTGCTGTTCGGCATGCTGCTCGGCGACTTCATCGGCGGCGGCGCGGTGGTGCTGGCCGCCAAGTCGGTGCTGCAATCCTCCTATTCGCGCCAGGCCGAGCGCGCCGCCGACGCCTATGGCGCGGAACTGATGAACCGGGCGGGGGGCGACGCCCGCGCGCTCGCCGCTATACTGACCCGGATCGGCGGAGCGACCGAGCCGGGCATGGACATTTTGCTCGATCATCCCGATACCAAGGCGCGGGTTAAGGCGGTCAACCGCATCGCGCGGCCGGGCGCGGCGGCGCCGTTCCTGTCGGCGCGCGAATGGGCGGCCTTGCGGAGAGTATGCGCAAAGTGAGAATGCCGTCATGAGAGCCATGTCGCGAGGCCCCCTGTTCGACGTGCCGATGTCGAAGCTGGCGGCGTGGTCGGCGCGCTTTGCCTGGTTCGCGCTCGCGGTGGTGATCCTGTCGATCCTGATCGTGCGCTCCGGCTTCCTGGAGATCGAGCCGGCGCTCGCCACCTTCGCCGCAGCCTTGATCTTCGCAGCGCTCGCCATCGTGTTCGCCTTCGCCGCCTTCGTGGTGATCTGGCGGCAGGGGCTGGGCGGGCTCGGCCGCGCGGTGCTCGGGCTGGCGCTCGGCGCGGTGTTGCTGGCCTATCCCGGCTATCTCGGCTATCGCGCCAGCAAATTGCCGGCGATCAACGACATCACCACCGACGCCGCCAATCCGCCGCGCTTCGACGTCCTGGCGCGCTTGCGCCCGCGCGGCAGCAATACCTATCCCGGCGCGCGCGCGGCCGCGCTGCAGGCGAAGTTCTATCCCGACCTCGACGCGCTGGAATACGACGCGCCGGCGGCGATCGCCTATCGCGTTGCGCTGCAGGTGGTGACCAAGCGCAAATGGCACATCGTCGACGCGCTGCCGCCGACGCCGCGGCGCGCAGGCGAGATCGAGGCGGTGGCGCGCACTATGATCATGGGCTTCCGCGACGACGTGGTGGTGCGGGTGGCCGCGGCAAGCGGCGGCGGCACGCGCATCGATGCGCGCTCGGCCTCGCGCTACGGCGACCGCGATTTCGGCGCCAATGCCAAGCGGCTGACCGCGCTGCTCAGCGACATCGACGATGCCATGACGGAAGCGCTGGCCGCGCCGCCGCGGCCTGAGCCGGAAAAGGAAAAGAAGCCAGCGCCGAAGAAAAAACCGCCGCCGAAAAGGAAGCGGTAGATAACGCGGGTTCCCTCTCCCCGCCTGCGGGGAGAGGTGACGCGTGCGCGCGGCGCGCCCTACCGCGCCAGCCGGTAGACGCCGTCGATGGCAGGCAGCCCATCGGTCTCGACCAGGCCGCGCGTGACCAGGTCCTCCATATGCGCCAGCACCGACAGGCCGGCGGCGCCGGTCAGTCGCGGGTCGATGCCGATATAGATGGCGCGCACGATGGTGGGGATGTCGGTCTCGCCCTTGGCCAGGCGGTGCAGGATCGAGGCCTCGCGCGCCTTGCGGTGCAGGATGTAATAATTCACGAAGCGCGGCGCGTCATGAATCGCCGGCCCATGCCCGGGCAGGTAGACGGTCTCCGAACGCGCGGCGAGCTTGTTGAGCGAGGCCATGTAGTCGCTCATGGCGCCGTCGGGCGGCGCCACGATCGAGGTGGCCCAGGCCATCACGTGGTCGCCGGCGAACAGCAGGTTCTGCTCCTTGAACGCGTAGGCCATGTGGTTGGCGGTGTGGCCGGGGGTCGCCACCGCTTCGACGGTCCAGCCGTCGCCGCTCACCACGTCGCCGTCCTTGAGCCGCACGTCCGGCATGAAGTCGCGGTCGCCGCTGGCGTCGAGCGGGTTGTGCTCGCCGATGTGCAAAGGCCGCGCGGCGCGGTGCGGGCCTTCGGCATAGACGGTGGCGCCGGTCCCGCGCTTGAGCGCGGGCGTCGCCGGTGAATGGTCGCGGTGGGTGTGGGTGACGAAGATGTGCGTCACCGTCTCGCCGCGCACGGCATCGAGCAGCGCGCCGATATGGGCCGGATCGTCGGGGCCGGGATCCACGATGGCGACTTTGCCCTTGCCGAGGATGTAGCTCATCGTGCCCTTGAAGGTGAACGGGCCGGGATTGTCGGCCATCACGCGCCGCACGCCCGGCGCGACCTCGTCCACCGTGTCGGGGGCAAGCGGAAGCGCCTTGTCGAAGGGAATGTCCTCGCTCATGGTCCGCGAGCACATGCCCGTTGCGGTGCCCTTTCGTCAATGGCTTTCCCGATTTGACACAGGTGCCATGCGCTGTGCGCCGCCACGACTTTGCCCAAGTGGGGCCCAAGCGGAGCCCATGTGCGCCCACGAAAAAGTCCCGGACGCTTGCTCGACTTGGGAACCCTGGGGGTCGAGCGGAGGGGACATGCGCTGCCTGATTGCCGGCCTCGCCGCCGTGCTTGCCTTTGCGCCGGTTCACGCCGCGCCGCTGCGGGCGGTCGATCAGGCTTCGACCGCGGCCATGCTCGGCTGGATCAATAGCTATCACAACGACCCCGCGCCGAAGGACGTGCCCGCCGCCATGCGGGCCTTGAGCCGGCTCGGCGCCTTCGCGCAACCGGAGCGCGCCGGCGTCTATGTCGGCTTCCTCGCCGGCGTGCTGGCGGCCAATCCCGAGCGCACCGAGTGGCTGGTCGCGCAGGCGCTGAAGATGGACAGCCAGGACCGCTGGGTGGTGGTGCGCGCGGTCGCCTATTCCGGGCTGCCGCGCTGGAAGCCGATGCTGCGCGCGATCGAGCAGGTCTCGCCGCGCTACGACGTGCTGAGCGAGAAATATATCGCCGGCAAGATGGCGACGCTGGCCGAATTCGAGGTGCCGCCCAGCCCGAGCACCTTCGAGCGCGTGCGCAAGCATCTGCATCTCGACGCCGTGTTCGGCGCCAGCCCACGCCGCACGGTCCTGCAGCCGAGCCCGGAAGTGCTCGACATCCTGTGGGGCTACTATTTCGCCACCGGCGGCTACGGGCCGATCATGCACATCGTCGCCATGCTGCCGCTGGCGGAAGACCACGACGACGCCGACCGGCTGACGATCGGCAGCATGGCTAAATATACGCTGGCGACCAATGCCATGCGCGACCCTGCTTTGCTCGCCATGCTCAGAAGCGCGCGCAAGGCGCGCGGCCAGCCGAAACGGACCGTGCGCCTGCTCGGCGACGCGATCGAGGCGGCCGAGACGGTGGACACCGCGCGCATCCGCAAGGAGGCGCTGGCGGCGATCGCGGAACTGCGCGCCAAGGGGCCGGCCTATAAGCGCAACGTGTCGTGGTGGGGCTTCATCGGGCAAAGCGCGATCGCCGGCGGCTGCATCGTGGCCGCCGTCAGCGGCCAGGTCGAGTTCGGCATTCCTTGCGTGGTGGGCGGCGCCACCGCCTCGGCGGCGATGAATTTCTGGAACAACAGCCCGGAGTAAAGCCTGCCGGCCTATTCCTGCGGGCCGCGCGCTGTGCTGTAGTAGCGGCGCGACCGACGGGGGACTCAAAGCCATGCGGCGCGACGCACGCGGCCTTGCTCTTTCAACCGACAGCGCCGAGGCCGCCCGGCTGTTCGACCGCGCGGTCGGCGAATATCTCGACTACCGCAAGTCGACCTTGGCGACGCTGAAGGAAGCGCTTGCCGCCGACCCCGAATTTTGCCTGGCGCATTGCTTTGCCGGCTATCTGTTCATGCTGTTCGGCACCCATGCGGTCGACGGCAAGGTGGATGCCGCGCTCGGGCAAGCGACGCGGCTGGCCGCGCGCGCAAGCGAGCGCGAGCGCAAGCACGTGGCGGCGCTTGCCGCCTGGCGCGCCGGCGACAGCGAGCGCGCCAACCGCATCTGGGACGACATCCTTGTCGAATATCCGCACGATCTCATGGCGATGCGGCTGCAGCACTTCAACCTGTTCTGGGCGGGGCAGTCCTATTTCATGCGCGACGCGGTGGCGGGGGCGCTGGGCGCCTGGGATCAAGGCCTGCCCGGCTACGGCAACGTGCTCGGCATGTATGCCTTCGCGCTGGAGGAATGCGGCGACTATGCCGCCGCCGAGCCCAAGGGCCGGCGCGCGGTGGAATTGTGCGGCGACGATCTGTGGGCGATCCATGCCGTCGCCCATGTGCTGGAAATGCGCGGGCGGCTAGAGGAAGGCGTCGCCTGGCTCAAGCAGCCGTTCGGCGCCTGGGCCGACCGCAACCCGTTCCGCCAGCATCTATGGTGGCACACCGCGCTCTATCCCTTAGAGCTTGGGCAATACGACCGCGTGCTGGAATTCTACGACCGCGAGATCCGTGGCGAGCCGTCGGAATTCTATCTCGACATCCAGAACGCCGCCTCCATGCTGTTCCGGCTGGAATGGTGCGGCGTGGACGTCGGGCAACGCTGGCAGGAGCTGGCCGAGATCGCGGAAAAACACATCGACGACCATGTGCTGGCCTTCACCGACGCGCATTTCATGCTGGCGCTCTGCCAGGACGGGCGGCTGACGTCGGCGGAGCGCATGTTGGGCTCGCTGCGCGCCTTCGCTGGCACGCCCGCCAACAGCGCCGCCGCCACCATGGAGCCGGCAGCGATCCCGGTGGCCGAGGCGATGCTCGCATATGCCAAGGGCGACTACCGCATGGCGATCGAGAAACTCACCGCCTCGCGCTACCGCTGGCCGCTGGTGGGCGCCAGCCACGCCCAGCGCGACCTGTTCGCCATATTGCTGATCGCGTCCGCCGAGAAAGCCGGCGACTGGCGGCTCGCGCGCGCGCTGCTGCGCGAGCGCATCGAGCTGCGCCCGCACAGCGCCGGCAACCAAGCGCATTACGCCGCGGCGCTGCAAGCCGCGGACGCGCCCGCGCCGCACTGACGCGCGCGCCTTGGAACCGCGCGGATGCTCATTTCGCCATAGTTGCGCGTTAGCGGAGCCGACATGATCAAGGTTTCGCAAGTCGTGGTTCCGGCGCTGTGGCTGGCCTGGCTCGTCTATTGGGCGGTCGCCGCGCGCGCGGTCAAGCAGACGCAGCGCATCGAGGACGCGCGCTCGCGGCTGAGCCACCGTTTGCCGCTCATCGCCGGCGCGGTGATCATGGCGGTTCCCTATATGCTGGGGCCGCGGCTGGAAGCCGTGCTGGTGCCGCGCACGGCGGGTTGGCAGGCGCTGACGATCGCGCTGGTCGCGCTGGGCTTAGGCTTTGCGGTGGCGGCGCGCGTCTGGCTCGGGCGCAATTGGAGCTCGATGGTGACGGTGAAGCAGGATCACGAGCTGATCCGCAGCGGGCCTTACGCGCTGGTGCGCCATCCGATCTATACGGGGCTGCTGCTGGCGCTGATCGGCAGCGCGCTGATGCTCGGCAATTGGCGGGCGCTGATTGGCTTTGCGCTGATCGTCGGCGCCATTGCTGCGCAAGCTCAGGATCGAGGAGCGCTTCATGGCGCAGCAGTTCGGCGAGGCCTATGCGCGCTATCGGGCGCAGGTGGCGATGCTGGTGCCGTTTGTGGTGTGAGAGGGCAAAAACGGGCGAGGAAGCAAGGCGCTCACCAGCGCGTCGGCTCGTGGGTATGCTCAGCGTGCCACCTGGATATGTCATATCGAACTTGCACGCGCGGTCGAACAGTTCATGGAGGATCAGCGACGCTGGCGTGCCGCTTTGAACAAGGTTCTCTATTCTCCGCTTTAAATTGATAACGACGTCGCCGTAGCCGATATTGAATGTATTCAAGCCGTCGAACAAATGCGCTCCCTTGTACTCGGGCCATTCGGCAGGCTTCAGGATTCTTGTATCGATACAGCCGCTCCGTCTCATATATTTTTATTGTCTTGATCAACGTCGCGCCAGATGAGGGCCGTGGCACGTTCAGCCCGATCGCTTGAATAATCCGCAAAAGTGTCGCATGCCGAAACAAGCCATTTGACGTTCAACGCCTTGGCCAAAAAATCGGCCTGTTCCGCCCATGCTGAGAAAAATGCATCCAAGTTCTTTTGCAGCTCATGCTCTCGGCGAATGTTGATCGTGAGCACGCAATGCTTGAACTCCAGCGCCGATCGTCAGATAAACCGGCGGCGCCAGTTATACATCTCTTCGACGGCCGAGTTGTGCTGCCAACGGGCCGACGGCTTATAGTGCTTCTGATAAGGCGGCTCCAAACGAGGCTCCACAATTTTTGCCTTCAATACCGCGTTCGGCGTGGACATGAGCCCTATCAATTCCTTTTCGATCATCAAAACTCTCCCAAATATCGCGAACCGACAACACGTCATGCGAACTCAACTCAAAGGGCAAACGGCGCTCCCTATGCCGCGCAGACGCCTCCGCCTTGAGAACATTATAGCGCTCGCCGACCGCCCGTGCGCCTCGAACTTTAGCGCGCGCGCAAAATATCGTTCATTCATCCCACTTCATTCATACGCGGAAACTTTCGAAACCCCATCTTCGGCTGATTACTCGGCACACGCAACAGAGCGGCTAAAAGCATCACACGGCCTTCTGGCGCTCGACGGTCGTCGACCTCGACCATGACCAAAACAAGACCGGAAGATGTTACGTCTACCAGGAATCTTCGAAAGCCAGGCCAAGCCCAAAGTAACGTCCGGCTAGTTCGACAAATTCGCACCGAATGCGTCTCGCCGGTGGACAGGACATAGTCGTTTCCGTTATCGTTACTTAGTGCGAATTATTGTTGTTACGACCTGTCACTTTGTCGGGATGGCGACAGTACGGTCGCCGCATGGTGGAAACCTTCAATGAGTTCTGGCCGGCCGATATTCCACTTTATCTTTATGCCGAGGATTTTCAGCCCGATCATCCGCGAGCAATTCAACGAAACCTGCCGGCGTGGCTTGCGGAATTCAAGGCGCGGCACGCCGAGCATCCCGCGCGCACACGGCATGATCGACGGGCAAGTATGATTTTCGGGCCACGATTGCGTACGCTTCGCGCACAAAGTGGGCGCTGTGACGGACGCAGCTATCGAGCCTCGAAGCGGACGTACTGGATCTGGGCCGACGGCGATATCGTCACGCATGCGCCAGTCGATACCGACTGGCTGGGAGGCCTTTTCCACCCCGCCCATTATATCGCCTGGCTAGAATCGTTATCAGCATTACCCTGAGTGCGGCTTCTATATGCTGCGCTGCACCCATCCCGCGCATCGCACGATCATGGCGCGCTGGCAACAGCTTTACCAAACAGATGCTGTGTTAGGAGTTCGCCCAGACGCACGACAGCTACGTCTGGCAGCAAGTCGTCGACGAGGCGGGAGCGAGAAGGGCTAATTACGGCGCACAGTTTATCCGGCGACGCCTATCGGCATCGGGCATCCGTTGATCAACGGCCCGCTTGGAAAGTGCCTTGATCATCTGGCAACCGTGGGGAAAGAAGGGTGGGCCGATCAGCGTTAACTGATTTAATGATGCCTCGCTTGGAGGACTATTGGTGCGAAAACAGGTAAGGGGAATTTGGCTCCCGGCGACCGAGGATCACCTCGTCCCGCACATTGAAAGAGGGACCGGAATTCGCGGGGCGGGCACCTATCAACTGAAAAAATTCCAGGCCGCATTTCCCTATATCAAGAATTTTCGGCATGCCGTCGACATCGGTGCCCATGTCGGGCCTGTGGTCGGGGGCGAAGAAATCCTGGCGCGCTGCTTCGCTCGGTTTGACAGCATTCGAAGCCCATGTGAAAACAGCACCGCGCCTGTTTCAAAGCGAAAAGTTCCCTCGGGGACAGGGCTTTCGCGAGAAGATAGAAGCTCTACACCCGTCGCGCTTTTCACGTTCGGAAAAACCGCTGCGCTTTGCGGTCACGCCGGGAGGAGAGGCAGCAGCGGCGCCACGCATAGTAAAAGATCAAGGGGGAGGGGATGACGGGGTTGGCCCGCAGTGCGATTAGCACGGACGCTCGACAGCTTTGATCTGCCTCCGGTCGATTTCCTGAAAATCGACTGCGAAGGCTTACGAGTATTTTCATCCTCGAAGGAGCCGAGCGGACCGTGCGCGACCCCGGGGGGCCCTGCAATCATAAACGTCGAGCAAAAACCCGGAAAGGGGCAGCATAGTACGGGCGGTCGACGGAACGCGGCAGAGCCGTGGGCACTGGCTGCAATCTTGGGGGTGGCCAGAGCTGCAAGTTAGCGAAAATAGGAGGCGATAATTCTGCCTTGGTTTAAAGGTGAACAAACAGTCCTATCCACGGAGCAGCTGCGGCCCAATAAACTCAATGAGAACTCCCGCCCCGGCGATCCGCCGGAGCGGGAATTTGGCAATACAAAAGTCCGGCGCCTCTTTTAGTTGATGGTGAAAGCGCCGGGCGGTCGGGGCGTTGGTTGCTCGTGTTCCCGGCTGAGCAATTCGTGCCGTCAGACAGAACATTCGTTGGTCAGGTTCGTGTTGTTGAACATCATCAGTGTTGTGGATGCGGATCGATCCCGGCCACGGCGTTGAACCCGATGTTGTTTCCATGAATGACGCTGTCCAGCACGGTAAGGCCTACCGTAGCGGCGTCCGAACGGACGCCGTCGCCGCCATTGCGCGCTGAAACGAGCAAATTCTCGATCGTGAGGAAGGTATTACTGACGGCTTCTATGCCATGGCTGGTCATACCGGTGATCTGGACGTCTTCCATCGTCCCGTTGATGGCGCCGGTTGTGGTCGTCGATTTGATCCCGACGCCGCCCTGGGACGGATCGTGACGTGCTTCAGAATCAGGGTTGAGCCTGCGTCTGAGCGATGTCAATTCCGTTGGTGGTGACCTGCTGGATAAAAACACGGTTGAGGGAACAATTCCTTGCCGGCCAGGAACCGAATGCCGTTGATGCCGGTGCCGGCGCCATTGAACGAGAGATTGCGAAGACGACCCGGTCGTCGGCGCCCGCGTTGACGACGATGCCGTTGGTGCCCGACGACAGGACGCCGCCCGCGACGGTGTCGCAGTCGATAGTGATCGACTTGGTGATGGTCACGGCGCCGAAGCCGCCGGGATCGAGCACGTTGATCTCGCCGCCGGCCGCGGTCTTGGAGATGGCGCCGGCGAAGGTCTTGCACGGCGCCGTGCGGCTGCACGGATTGGCGTCGTCGCCGACGCCCGAGACCCAGGTGCGCGTCGCCTGCGCGTGCGCAGGCGTCATCGGCGCAAGCAGCACCCCCGCACCACAGAGCAGGGCCGCGATCCAAATCACGTTACGCATTTATCGCCCTCCGGTTGACTGTTCGGCACGCCAATGCGCGCGCAAGCGCGTCCGACGTGCCGCAACTATCATGCTACCGGCGGGAATCCTTTTCAACCAGCGGCTGATGATTTAATATCACTCGCGTAATTTTTACATCAATTTTCTGTCATATTGCGCGGGCCTTGGCGGCCGGGAACGCGGCCGGCTTCCCATTCGGCCTAGTGAATTTCCGGCTCGGGGACCGGCCCCAGCGGCGCCAGGAAGTCGAAATCGCAGCCTTCGTCGGCCTGGCCGATGTGCTGCGAATAAAGCGCGCCGTAGCCGCGCGGGTAGCGCGGCGCCGGCGGCGTCCAGGCGGCGCGGCGGCGGGCCAGCTCTTCGTCCGAGACGTGCAGATGGATGCGGCGGGCCGGCACGTCGACCTCGATCTCGTCGCCGGTCTGCACCAAGGCCAAAGGCCCGCCGACGAAGCTTTCCGGCGCGACGTGAAGAATACAGGCGCCGTAGCTGGTGCCGCTCATGCGCGCGTCGGAAATGCGCAGCATGTCCTTGACGCCGGCCTTCAAGAGCTTGGTCGGGATCGGCAATTGCCCCCATTCCGGCATGCCGGGGCCGCCCTTGGGGCCGCCGTTCTTCAGCACCAGCACGTGGTCGGGCGTGACATCGAGATCGGCGCGCTCCACTTCGCGCGCCATCTCGTTGTAGTCCTCGAAAGCGATCGCCGGCCCGCGGTGGCGCAGCAGGCGCGGCTCGGCGGCCGACGGCTTCATCACGCAGCCGCGCGGCGCCAGATTGCCGGTGAGCACGGCGGTCGCCTCCGCGCTCGACACCGGATTGTTAAACGGGCGGATGACGTCGGGCTTATAGACTTCCGCGCCGGCGATGTTCTCGCCCACGGTCTTGCCGGTGACGGTCAGGCAGGAGAGATCGAGCGTGGACGCAAGCTCCGCCATCAGCGCGCGCAAGCCGCCGGCATAGAAGAAATCCTCCATCAGCAATTCGCCGGACGGGCGGATATTGGCCAGCACCGGGATCTCGCGCGAAATCTTGTCGAAGCGCGCCATGTCCATCGGCAGCCCGGCGCGCCGCGCCATGGCCACCACGTGGATGATGGCGTTGGTCGAGCCGCCCATGGCCATGTGCACGCGGATGGCATTGTCGAAGGCTTGCGGCGTCAGGATTTTCTGCGGGGTCAGGTCCTCCCACACCATGTCGACCACGCGGCGGCCGGCTTGCGCACACATGCGCGGATGGCCGGAATCGGCGGCGGGAATCGAGGACGCGCCCGGCAATGTCATGCCGAGCGCCTCGGCGATCGCCATCATGGTGGCGGCGGTGCCCATCACCATGCAGGTGCCGAAGCTGCGCGCGATGCCGCCTTCGATCTCCTGCCATTGCTGTTCGCTTATGCGGCCGGCGCGCTTCTCGTCCCAGTATTTCCAGGCATCCGACCCCGAGCCGAGCACGTGGCCGTGCCAATTGCCGCGCAGCATGGGGCCGGCCGGCGCATAGATCGCCGGCAGCCCCATGCTGATGGCGCCCATGATCAGCCCGGGCGTGGTCTTGTCGCAGCCGCCCATCAGCACGGCGCCGTCGATCGGATGGCTACGCAACAGCTCTTCCGCCTCCATCGCCAGCAGATTGCGGTAGAGCATGGTGGAGGGCTTGACGAAAGGCTCGGCCAGCGACAGCGCCGGTAATTCGATGGGGAAGCCGCCGGCCTGCAAGATGCCGCGCTTCACGTCGTCGGCGCGCGCGCGCAGATGCTGATGGCAGACGTTGATGTCGCTCCAGGTGTTGATGATGCCGATCACCGGCTTGCCGGTCCAATCGGGCGCGTCATAGCCCGCCTGGCGCAGGCGCGAGCGGTGGCCGAAGGCGCGCAGGTCGTTGACGCCGAGCCAGCGGTGGCTGCGCAGGTCTTGCGGGCGTTTGCGGGCGTTCATTCCGCCGCGATCTCCGGCTTGATGACGGCTTTGAGCACCGCGCGGCGCGCCATCACCTGCGTCGCGATCACGACCAGCACCAGCGAAGCGCCGACAAGGTCGCTCTCCAATCCAGGCTTGATCAGCAAAAGACCGCCGACGATCAGCATCGGCCGCTGCCAGAAATTGGCCGCCGTGATCAGATAACCGTGCAGCCCGCCGGCGAACAGCACCACGCCGACGATGGCGCTAATGCAACTCGACACGATGGTCGGCCAGTCGCCGATCATCAACAGCGACGGCGAGTACACGAACATATAGGGCACGATGAAACCGGCGGCGCCGATCTTCACCGCCGCCCAGCCGGTCGCCCACAGGTCCGATTTGGCGATGCCGCAGGCGGCAAACACCGCCAGCGCCACCGGCGGCGTGATCGCCGACAGAATGGCGAAATAGAAGGCGAACATGTGCGCGGCCGGCACGATGACGCCGAGCTTGACGATGGCCGGCACCAGTAGCGCGGTCATGATGATGTAGGCCGGCGTGGTCGGGATGCCCATGCCGAGGATCATGCCGGCGATCATGGTCAGGAACAGCGCCACGAACAGCATGTCCTTGGCGAGATGCACGACGAATTGGGTGAAAACGATGCCGAGCCCGGTCGCCGTCACCACCGCGACGATGACGCCGGCGGCCCCGCAGGCGAGCGCCACCGACAGCGTGTTGCGGGCGCCGTCCACCATGGCGCCGATCAGATTGTCGAAGGTGACGTTGACGCGGGTATGGGCGCGCAGCGCCGCCACGGGGAAACACGAAAGCGTGCCGGCAAGGGCGGCGAGCGGCGCGCTATAGCCGGAATAGATCACCACCAGGATGACCGCGACCGGGATGAACAGATGGCCGTTGGTGCGCAGCACGGTGCCGAGTTTGGGCAATTCCGAGCGCGGCAGGCCCGTGAGGCCGAGGCGCTTAGCCTCGAAATGTACCGCCGAGAAGCACGCGACATAATAAAGCACCGCCGGGATGACGGCCCAGATCACCACCTGGCCATAGGACACGCCGAGGAATTCGGCCATCACGAACGCGGCGGCGCCCATGATCGGCGGCATGATCTGCCCGCCGGTGGAAGCCACCGCCTCCACCGCGCCGGCAAATTCCGGACGGAAGCCGGTGCGTTTCATCAAGGGAATGCTGATCTGGCCGGTGACCATGACGTTGGCGACGGCGCTGCCGGAAATGGTGCCGAACAGCGAGGACGACACCACCGCCACCTTGCCGGGACCGCCGGTGTGGTGGCCGGTCAGACCGGTGGCGAAATCCATGAACAATTGCCCGGTGCCGGTGCGTTCCATGAAGCTGCCGAACACCACGAAGATCAGCACATAGGTCGCCGACACTGCGAGCGGAATGCCGAAGATGCCCTCTGTCCCCATATAGAGCTGGTCGAGCAGGCGCTGCGGCTCGAGCTTGGCGATGAACAGGCCGTAGATCAGGAAGAGCACCGCGGTGATCGGCAGCGCCCAGCCGAGCACGCGGCGCACGGCCTCGAGCAGCAGCACCACCATGATGCAGCCCATGATCTTGTCGCTGAGATAGAGATCGTCGACGTAGAAGATGCGGTTGACCACGTAGTCGTAATAATAAAACAGGTAAAGGATCGGCAGCGCGGCGAGCACCAGGAGCAGGAAGTCGAGCGGGCGCGGCGCGTTGTCGGGCATGCCGGAGGCGCGGAAGATCAGGAAAGTCAGCGTCAGCGCGAACAACAGATGGGTGCCGCGGAACCAGATCGCCTCCGGGGAGCCGAAGGCGATCGCCCACATGTGGTAAAGCACCATGCAGACCGCGACCGCCATCGTGATCAGACGCACGATGCCGCGATAGCTCAAATCAATATTGAGATTCATGGCGATCTCGCCGCTCTAGACCCCCCACCCCATCCCTCCCCCTTTCAGGGGGAGGGAACCGCGAGCCGTTTTGCTCTTTCCTCCCCCTGAAGGGGGAGGAATAAGGTGGGGTCATTCTTATCGTCGGCTCGTCGTTTGATCACTGACATCGCGGTCAGTGCGAGGCGACGGTGATGCCCTGCTCCTTGTAGAACTTGGCCGCGCCCGGATGGAACGGCACGCCGATGTCCTCGGCAAAGTCGGCCATCTTCTGCTTGCCGACCGCCTTGGCGATGCTCGCCAGCGTGCTGGTGTGGGCGATCAGCGTCTTGGTCATGGTGTAGACCTCGTCGGCCGGCAGCTTGCACGAGGCGAAGACGTGGGTGGCGTAGCCGATCACCTTCACGTCGTGATCCTGCTTGGGGTAGCTGCCCGCCTTGATGGTCACCAGCGTATAGCCGGGATTGAGCTTCTTCATGCCGGCAAAGCTCGACGACTGGTCGAGCAGCTTGATCGGACGCGCCGAGGCGAGGTCCATGACGGCGCCGGCCGGCACCTGGGTGCCGAGCGCGAAAGCGACGGCGTGGCCGTCCTTCATCTGGTTCACCGAGTCGGAATAGCTGACGAAGCTCACCTTCACGTCCTTATAGGTGATGCCGTTGACGCCAAGAATTTGCCGCGTGATCAACTCGCCGGTGTTGCCGCGCTGCTGGGTGGTGATCGCCTTGCCCTTGAGGTCGGAGATCGTGTTGATGCCGGCGTCGGCCGGCACCACCAGCTGAAAGTACTGCGGATAGAGCGTGGCGATGTTGCAGATGTTGCCTGCCGCCCGCGGGAACGGCGGCTTGCCGTGCACGCCGTCCACGGTCGAGATCGAGTTGCCGAAGCCGATATCGGCCTTGCCCTCGTCGACGCCGCGCACATTGGCGATGCCGGCGCCGGGCAGCACCTGCACCTTGAGACCGGGGACCGCCTTCTCCCACATGTCCTTGAGCTGGCCGCCGAGCGGGATCCACGAGCCGCCCTGCGGACCGGTCATCATTTTGAGATCCGTGGCGGAAGCCGGCGCGGCGAGCGCGAAGGCCAGGCCGGCAGCCAAGGCAAAGGTCTTGATCGAAGCTTGCATGGTATTCTCCTCCCTGCCCGTCGCTTTGCTGTGCGGGCTTATCGCTTTCGCCATGGTGGCGATTTTTATGGACCGCAGCGTACGCGGGCAGCGCCGGATTTGCCAAGGGCGGGTGGGGAAAGTCAGCGGCCCGGGTCCTACTTGCCGGTAGGCAGGGCCGCCGCCGGGGCCGACCGGGGCTTGGAAATCGGCTGCAAATGTCTGATTTAATGGTCGGAGTGGCAGGATTTGCGGTTAGGATCATTCGTCATTGAATTTCCTAGTCTTTTTCGTCCGGTCCGCAAGAGTTGTGTACGCTGCTTGTGTACCGGCCCGCAAGACCGGTTTCGTCATCCGAAAACAAGCTTCAACGAGGACTACCCAAGGCCGGGCGGGGGGCCTACGATTGTTTTTGCAGCGCATGCACGATCGGGCGGTACATGAGTAAACTTTGTTCTCTTGCCCTCGTTCTCGGTATCGTTTGTGGACCCACTGCGTACGCGATGCCGGTGGAAATTCTTGGCCAGTCGCAGACCGGGCTAACGATCCAAGTCGGCTACGCATACGGATGCGGCCTCGGGGTTCATCGCGGTCCTCTTGGCGCATGTGTCCCCGTCTACGTCTACCGTAGGTACGATCCGTATTACCGGGGTTACGTTCGCGGCTACTATCGGGGATACCGACGAGGGTATTACGAAGGCCGCCACGACGCCTTTTACCCATACGTTCGCTACGTCCCTGGCGATGTGATTGCGGTGGACAGGGGTGTCTGCGGGTTCGGCTCGTATCTGTCTTGCAGCTACGGGACGTGCTGGCGGGTCTGCTATTGATCCGCGCTTCGGATGACTGGCGCATCTAAGCAGAAACCTGACCCAATGACCCTCGGCAACATGCGAGCAAATGGGGTCCGCTCGCTCGCCTAATGGCGACGTGCGTTTACGCGACCGAAATGAGCCTCCTGTCGCACAAATGTTCCGGTGGACTTCTGCTGGCTGCGTTTCGCAAAAACCCGAGTAAACCCTCGTGCGGCCGCTCGGCCTAGTGAAGCCCCGTCCCGTTCATCCGTCGTTCAGAAATAACGGCAGAGACTAAATCGTCGCAGAAAACCCTCTGCATGGAGAAGGCATCATGTCGCGTTTTGTCAAAGCGTTGTCCGCCGCTGTTATCGCTACTGCACTCGTCGGCGGTACCGCATTCATGCCCACGCCCGTTCTGGCTGCGAAAATGACCGCCGCCGAGAAGGCCGCGCTGAAGCAGAAAACTGCCGATTGCAAAAAGGAGGCGAAGGAGAAGAAGCTCAAACGGAAGGCGAGCCGAAAATTCGTCAAGGAATGCGTCGCCAAAAAATAAGATTGTTACGTCGAGCGCAGAGAAAGCCCGCCGAAGATAGCCCGGCGGGTTTTTTCATTGCCTGATAATACGGCGTCGCGTTCGCGACCACGTGACGTACTAGGGGTGTCTACGGGTTCGGCTCAATATCTGTCGTGCAGCTACGGGACCGTGCTGGCGGGTCTCGCTATTGATCTGCAATACGGATGACTGGCGCCTGCTAAGCGAAAGCTGACAATGATCCAGCTGGAATACTGTCGGGCTAGCGTTTCAGCCAAGTATTGTAGACCGTGTGTCGAGAACGCTTCGGGTTGACCAGTCCATCGATCCAAGTTTTGGCCTCGTCGTATTTGATTGAAGCAGCGCGTCGTATTTTGAAGTGCTCTTGCATCTCACGAGACAAGCTACGGTACTGGCAGCATTTGCAATGGTCCTAACCTACCGAGGCTGACGTTCCAGCCACGCAAGAAGTAGAAAAGTTGCGTAGGCGTCTCACCTTTGTCGGCGAGACCTCGAATTTTGCCAAAGAACGCTAGCGATGCTCGTCAGGGGCTATCAGTCCCCTTAAGATTGACGAATGAGCCACTAACGCAATTCATGGCGCCGCCGACAAATCCTCATAAAGAAAATCAAGAAACTGGTCACGGGTGGCGTTATCGAGCACTAGCGCTTTAACCGCGAGGAACCACGATGGTCTCTCCAGCATCCGCAAGCACCGGACGAATGGCTTTCCTGAAGTCTTCATCGACTCGCCAGAGTTCGTCGGGATGATTCGAGTACCATACGTCGTCGCCAACGGCCTCGCGCATTGCCTCGTGAATTTCGTCGCGCAGGTGCTCCCATTGCTCTTGACGTACAACGAGAGGATGAGCGGGCGGTGAACACAGTCAGTACCACTCGCCTGCCAAGGCCGGTGTTTTCTGGCGTGTTAGTGAGACGCCTTCGCCTTTGTGCTGGGCTCGAATTGATGCAATCTGCGCCTCCACCTCGGCATCCCATTCATGGAACTGGCGCTCAGCGTCACGTCTCGTGCTGCCAGCAGGCGCAGTAAACTTGGCCTCGTAGCGCGGGCCGTAGAGACGGCCATAGTCCTCCCTAACGTCATCAGGGAGCCGCTTTCGAGCACTGTAGCTACCGCTCGGGTTCTGACGTAATTGGGCCATCCGCACGACGCGTTTGTGTACGCGTTTGTGTACTCGGGCCGCCCCAAGTTCGATAGTAGAACCAGATAGTTGTGATAAATCAACGCCCCTGGAGTGGAGCTGGTCGGAGTGGCAGGATTTGAACCTGCGACCCCCTCGTCCCGAACGAGGTGCGCTACCAGACTGCGCTACACTCCGACTGAAGGCCGGTCTTATAACCCCGGCACCCCTAAAGGCAAGCTTGGGAAACCAGCCGAGAACCATGACCGCCGAGCCGGGAACACGGGTTTTGCAGGCCGATCGCGCCGGGATCGCGGCCGCCGCGCGCTGCCTGAAAGCCGGCGGGCTGGTCGCCTTCCCGACCGAGACCGTCTATGGGCTCGGCGCCGACGCGTGCCAGGGCGAGGCGGTGGCCAGGCTCTATGCCGCCAAGGGGCGGCCGGCCTTCAACCCGCTGATTGCCCATGTGGCGGATGTGGGCGCGGCGTGCCGGCTCGGGCGTTTCGATGCGGCGGCCGAAAAGCTCGCTGCCGCCTTCTGGCCCGGGCCGCTCACTTTGGTGCTGCCCAAGCTGCCCGATTGCCCGGTCGCCGCGCTGGCGCTGGCCGGGCTCGACAGCGTGGCGGTGCGGGTGCCGGCGCATCGACTGGCGCATGACCTGCTGACCGAATTCGGCGGGCCGATCGTGGCGCCCTCGGCCAACCGCTCCGGCCATGTCTCGCCCACCAGCGCGGCGCATGTGCTGGGCGACCTACGCGGGCGCATCGACCTGGTGCTCGACGGCGGACCCTGCACTGTCGGCGTGGAATCGACCATCGTGGCCTGTCTGGGCGAGCCGGCGCTGCTGCGGCCCGGGGGTGTTGCGCGCACCGAAATCGAGCGCGTGCTCGGGCGCAAGCTGGCTGTCGCCGAGTTGCAGGAGGCGCCGCTGGCGCCCGGCATGTTGCGCTCGCATTACGCGCCGAAGGCGCGGCTGCGGCTCGAGGCGCAAGCGCCGCGCGCGGGCGAAGCCCTGCTCGCTTTCGGACCCAATGTGCCGGCGGCCGAGCGCACGACGCTCAATCTCTCGCCGCGCGGCGACCTGATCGAGGCGGCGGCCAATCTGTTCTCCCATCTGCGCGCGCTGGACGCATCCGGCGCCGCCAGCATCGCGGTGATGAAAGTACCGAACGAGGGGCTGGGCGAAGCGATCAACGACCGGCTCAAGCGCGCCGCCGCGCCGCGCGCAGGAGCAAAGGGATGAGTCGTCTTCGCGTCATCGGAATGGCCCTTGCTTTTGCGCTGCTTGCTTGCACCGGCGAAGCGCGCGCCGAAGTGCAGAAATTCATCATCAATTGCGGCGGCAAGCTGTGTCCCTATTTTCAAATTACCCTGACGCCGCCGCACGGCTGGGTGCTTGACGCCAGGGCCACGTGGCACAACAAGATTCAGATGATGGTGCCGAAGGGCACGGACTTTGCCACCGCCCCGGCGCTGATCTACGTGCAAGTCTTCTCGCACCGCGATAAAAGCAAGACGCTTGCCGATTTCGCACGCGCGAGCAACGAACGTTGGCGCGCGCATGTGAAGGATGCCAAGATCACCGCACTCCCCATGGTCAAGCGCGCCAACGGCAAGCCGGGCTTCCTCCGCTTTGCCTTCGAAAATCCGAGCAAGAAGGAGCAGGCCTACGAGCTCGGCGCCTTCGGCATCGACACCGACAAGGACGGCAACGAATTCGTGCTTGACGTGGTAATGACCGGAGCCGACAAGGCCGCGCTCGACCGCGCCGAGAAGGACTATGTCGCCTTCTTGAAGGCGCATTGAACGATCTGTCCGGCGATGACGACCGCCGAGAATGCTAGTAAAGTAACGCCATGCTCGACCAACCGCATTTGAACCCCGACCTGTTGAAGCGCTTCGCGGCAATCGTCGGCGAGAAATACGCCATCACCGAGCGCGACGCGCAAGCGCCCTATCTGCTCGAAATGCGCGATCTCTATCACGGCCACACGCCGCTGGTGCTGCGGCCGGGCTCGGTCGAGGAAGTAGCGAGCATCCTCAAGCTCGCCAACGAGACCAAGACCGCAATCGTGCCGCAGGGCGGCAATACCGGCCTGGTCGGCGGGCAGATCCCGCTGCACGACGAGGTGCTGCTGTCGCTCACCCGGCTCGACAAGATCCGCGAGGTCGACCCGGTCTCCAATACCATGACGGTGGAAGCCGGCGTCACGCTGGCCCGCGCGCGCGAGGCAGCAAGCGAAAGCGACCGGCTCTATCCGCAGCTCCTGCCGTCGGAAGGCACCTGCACCATCGGCGGCAATCTCGCCACCAATGCCGGCGGCGTGGCGGCGCTGGCGCACGGCATCGCGCGCTCGCACGCACTGGGGCTCGAAGTGGTGCTGGCCGACGGGCGCGTGCTGCACAATCTCAACAAGCTGAAGAAGGATAATACCGGCTACGACCTGAAGAACCTGTTCATCGGCGCGGAAGGCACGCTCGGCGTGATCACGGCGGCGGTGCTAAGGCTGGTGCCGAAGCCGCGCTCGGTCGAGACGGCCTTTCTCGGCGTGCCCTCGCCGCAGGCGGCGCTCGATCTCCTGGGGCTTGCCGAAGAACGCACCTCCGGCGGCGTCACCTCGTTCGAACTGATGCTGCGCTCCGGCGTCGAGGCGGTGGTGAAATTCGACGCCGCCAGCCGCATGCCGCTCGACGGCCCGCATCCCTGGTTCGTGCTGATCGAATTATCGTCGCAGGCGCGCATCGGTTTGCGCGAAACGATGGAGGACATCCTTGCCGCCGGCCACGACAAAGGCCTGGTGCTGGACGCCACCATCGCCGACAGCCTGGACCAGGGCAAAGCCTTCTGGCGCATCCGCGAATTGTTCGGCGAGGTGCAACGCCATATTGGCGCCTCGGTCAAGCACGACGTCTCGGTGCCGGTCGCCGCCGTGCCGGCCTTCATCGAACAGGCCAACGCCGCGGTGACCAGGCTCATTCCTGGCTGCCGGCCGCTGCCCTTCGGCCATATGGGCGACGGCAACATCCACTACAACGTCACGCAACCGGACGGCGCCGACCGCGAGCAGTTCCTCAAGCGCTGGGACGAGGTCAACGCGGCGGTGTTCGCGGTGGTCAAGAAGCTCGGTGGCTCGATTTCGGCCGAGCACGGCGTCGGCGTGATGAAGCGCGACATCTTGCCGGACTACAAGGACCCGGTGGCGATCGAGCTGATGCGCGGGATCAAGCGCCTGCTCGATCCGAATGGGATTTTGAACCCGGGGAAGGTGCTGTAGGCGTCATTGGCGTCCCCTTGAATGCTAGGCGCCATTGGCGTACATAGAGCCGGTGCCGAAAGCGTTCCTGACCGTTGTGGAGACACCGCTTTTCGTGCGCCAGGCCGAAACGGTTTGGGACGAAGAGGAGCGCGAAGTTTTCGTGAACTTCATCGCAACCAACCCGGCAGCCGGCGACGTTATCCCGCAAACCGGCGGCGTGCGAAAGGTGCGATGGGCGCGTGCGGGCACGGGCAAACGTGGTGGAGCGCGCGTGATCTACTTCTATCATGATGCAGATCGTCCGCTGTACCTGTTGATGGTTTACTCCAAAGCGCGGCGCGAGAATCTAACGGCTGAGGAGAAGCGCGACTTGCGCAAGCTGGTTGCGATTCTCAAAAGCTAGTGCGAGAGCGATGCAAATGGGCAAGTTTGGACGAGAAATGATCGAGAGCCTGCGACAGGCAGCGGCGTATGCCGAGGGTCGCCGCGTCAAGGGGCTACGCGTCACTAATGTGGAAATTCCCGACGTCAAAGCGATCCGCCGCTCGTTGCGGATGTCACAGCAACGCTTTGCAGCGGCATATCGAATTCCGTTGCCGACGTTGAAAAACTGGGAACAAGGACGGCGCGCGCCCGATGCGCCGGCCATGGCTTACCTGCTGGCGATCAAGCGCCGCCCAAAGGAGATCATGGAGGCGGTCGCTTAGCGAATATCAAAACAGCGACTTTTGGCCTTCGTCCGATTTCGCTTTCACCCGCTTGCCGCGCGCCGGCGGTTTCGCCGGCACCGACGCTGGCTCCGCACCGGCGACGAGCGGCTCGACCAGCTTGGGATTATCGTTGGCGGTGCGGTTGACCGCGAGCGACACCGGATAGAGTTCGAGCAGGTTCTCCGGCGCGGGCGCGATCAATGCCGCCGCCGTCTTGGCGTCGACGTCGGCGCAATTGAGCCAGAGGTCGAACGCCTCCGGGGCCAAGATCACCGGCATGCGGCCGTGGATTTCGCCGAGCTTACGGTTGGCATTGGTGGTGACGATCGCCGCCGTCTCCAGCTCCTCGCCGTTCGGCCCGGTCCAGCATTCCCACAAGCCGGCAAACGCCATCGGCCCGCCCGCCTTCAGCCGCGCGAAATAAGGCTGCTTGCGTCCCGCCACCGGTTTCCATTCGTAGAAGCCGTCGGCCGCGATCAGGCAGCGGCGGCGTTTCATGGCGGCGCGGAAGGCCGGCTTGTCGATCACGCTCTCGCCGCGCGCGTTGATCAGCAGCGTGAAGGTCTTGGGGTCCTTCACCCAGGACGGCAGCAGGCCCCAACGCACCAGCGCGAAATGGCGCTGGCCCTCGCTCAGCCGCACGATCGGGATCGGCTGCGTCGGCGCCACGTTGTAGCGCGGCGGGAAATTAGGCTGCTCCGGGTAGCGGAACAGGGCGCGGATCGCTTCCGGCGCCGAGGTGATGGTGTAGCGGCCGCACATTTCTTTCCGAATCCTAAAGGTTGCCCGGCTTAAGCGCGCCTTAACCGCCGGAAACGATAACATGGCGGCGGGATGAACGCTGGCGGCGGGGCTTCGATGAAATATCAGCATTGCATCCAGCCTGCGCAAGCGCCGGATGGGGCGGTCGCCGCCGGCGATAGCGGCTGCGCGCGCCTTGCCGACGCCAATATCAATCCGGTCACCGGGCTCGCCACCGACTACCTCAACCATTTCAACGAAGCGATCATGCTGCTCGAAATGCTGCCGAGCTGCCCGGAGTGTGTGGAGGACTTCCTGGCTTGGCGGCCGCTGAGCTATCGCGAGCATTTTGCCGGCTCGCATTTCAAGGGCCGCGAGCTGGCGATCGCCGCCTATGACACAGCCGACCCCGAGCTGCGCGAGCGGCTCGACGCGCTCGCCGCCGCCATGACCGCCATGCTGCAGGCAACCGGCGCTGCCTTGCGCGCCGGCCTGCCGCCGGACGCCGGCGGCCTGATCGCGGAAGCCGCCGCCGCCTGGCTCAAGCCGCTCATCGCGCGCGCGGGCGCGCTGATCAACGGCGAAGCCGATGAGTGCAGCCAGCCGTCGGCGCCGCAGGCGGTGGTCGACGGGCTGATGCAGCGCGGCGCATGAGCGCGCAGCCATGAGCGACGCGCGCGCCTATCCGAATCGCCCCTTTCTCGCGGTCAGCGCCGCCATCATGCGCGAGCGCAAGGTGCTTGTGGTGCGGCGCGCGCGCATGCCGGCGCTCAATCTCTACACGCTGCCGGGCGGCGCGGTCGAAGCCGGCGAGACGCTGCACGAGGCGGTGATGCGCGAAGTGCGCGAAGAGACGCAGCTCTCAATCGAACCCGTCGCGCTCGCCGGCGATCGCGAGGTCATCAGGCGCGACGCGCAAGGGCGTGTTGAGCGGCATTTCGTGATCTTATGTTTTGCGTCGCGCTGGTTGGCCGGCGAGCCGGTGCTCAGCGAGGAGCTTGACGACGCGCGCTGGCTCGATCCCTCCGAGGTGGCAAAACTCAATACCACCGAGGGGCTGGCCGAGATCGTCGCTTCGGCGGGCAAGCTGCTCGCCGGGCGTTAACCCAGGCTGCCTTGCGAATGCCTTAGAGCGGGGGCATATCAAGCCGCGTGAAGAAGCTCCTGACCATCGCCTCGCTTTTGCTCTGCCTCGCGGCAGTGCCTGCGCGCGCCGATGACACCGCGGCGGCCCCGCACACCGGCGGCACGCCGGCGCCGTTCGACCACGACCTGCAGCGGCTGGCCGAGATCCTCGGCGCGCTGCACTATCTGCGCGCGGTGTGCGGCGCCCATGAGGGCCAGAAATGGCGCAACGAGATGCAGTCGCTGGTAGACGCCGAGGCCCCCGACGGCGACCGCCGCAAGAAGATCATTGCCAGCTTCAATCGTGGTTACCGCGGCTTCCAGCAAACCTATCGCACTTGCACGCCGGCCGCCGATCTCGCCATTCGCCGCTATCTCGAGGAAGGCGCCAAGATTTCGCGCGAAATCACCGCGCGATACGCCAATTGATCGGCGCAGCAGTGGATAAACCCCGCCGTTATTAACCTTTCCTCAAGGTGCAACTCGCTCCGCCGAGCGCGCGTGCTAACGTCGCGCCCGGGACAAAGAGACAGACGTTCGCTAAGCCGGACGCGGGGGACGAAAACGTGGTGACGAACACGTCGGGGAATTCGATCGAGCAGCCAAATCCGGCATCCGACCACGAGCAGAAGCGCGTGGCGCTCGGCTATTTGCATGAGGCCTGGGCGGAGGCGCGGATCGACGGCATCGACGGCGACTGTCTGGCGCAGGCCTGCCTGTTCGCGGCGCTCGCCGAATTCGTCTCGACCTACGGCGAGGACGCCGCCGCCACCTTCGCCGAGGGCTTGGGCGAGCGCATCCGCAACGGCGAATTCTCGCTCGAACAGCCGCGGCAATAGCCGCTCCTTCCGACCAAACCCTAGCGCAGCGCCAAATGAAGGCCGTAATGACGCTCGAGCACGGCGTCGATATCGGCCGGGAAAAACGGCTTCTTGAGGAAGGCGAGCGCGCCGGCGGCGTGCGCGCGGTCCGCGATCTTATTGTCGACGGTCCCGGTCATCATCACCACCGACACTTTCGGCTTGGTGCGCCTGATCTCCGACAGCGTCTCGAAGCCGTTGAGGCCGGGCATGTTGTAGTCGAGGAAGACCAGCCCGAAATTGCCGCTGCCGATCTCGCCGAGCGCGGCGATGCCTTCGCTCGCCTCGTGCACGTCGAGCGCGAAGCGGCTGGCGGACAGGATCTTGCGCACGACCGCCCGCGTGGTGCTGGAATCGTCCACGATCAGAACGCGGGTCGGGATCTTGGTGCGCGCGCTGAGCTCGACCAGCTTGCGCGCATCCTCCGGATTGGCGGGCTTGAGCATGATGCCGTCGACGTCGCCTGGGCGCTGGCGGCCGCGCGGCACCGAGGCAAAGACCAGCGGCGCCGAGCGCGCCGCGCGCGCGGCCGTCATCACCGCCGCCTTGTCGGTATCGGGCAGCTCGCCTTCCAGAATGCACAGATCGAAGGAGTCGTCCGCCAGCGTGCCGGCTGCGTCCCCAGCCTCCGCCGTCATGATGTCGATCGGAACGGACGCCATGGCCGCGCCCTTGCGCCACAGCTCCTGCTGCGCGGGCGGCGCTGCGACCAGCAGCAAGCGGAGCGAAACGAGGTCAGCGCTCATGGTCTCTGCCCTGCGCGTCCCGGCCGGAGCCAGCCAAGACGCGGGTGGCTGCCTACCATCAATACCCGTCATGTATCGTTTTCAATTACATAGAACTATATTGCGTGAAAATCTGGGGGAAAACTCGCGCTATCGTTGAAGTTAACTAATCAAAGGTTGCAGGAGCTGGACTCCCTTAACTTTTGAGTGTCTCCAGGAAGCGCACGCGTTCGCCCCGCGCGGGCGCCGTCAGACTGCCTTGCCACATCACCTTGTTGCCGCGCACGATCGTCCCCACCGGCCAGCCGGTGACGCGCATGCCGTTATAGGGCGTCCAGCCGGCGCGCGAAGCGATCCAATTGTCGGTGATGACCTCCCGCCGCTTGAGGTCGACCACCGTCACGTCGGCGTCGTAGCCGGCGGCGATGCGGCCCTTGGCGGCGATGCCGAAAACGCGCGCGGGTCCCGCGCTGGTGAGGTCGACAAAGCGCTGCAAAGTGAGCCGGCCGGCATTGACGTGGTCGAGCAGCAGCGGGACCAGCGTCTGCACGCCGGCCATGCCGGACGGGCTCGCCGGATAGGGCTTGGCCTTTTCCTCAAGCGTATGCGGGGAATGGTCGGAGCCGATCGAAATCGATGACCCCTTGCGCGATGCCGTGCCAAAGGCCTGCGCGATGACCGGCATCGCGAATCGGGGGGTTGAGCTGGGCGAGCGTGCCGAGCCGCTCGTAGCATTGCGGCGCTTCCAGCGTGAGATGGGCGGGCGTCGCCTCCGCGGTGGCGACGTCCTTGTGCGCTTGCAAAAATTCGGCCTCCTCCCGGGTGGTGACGTGCAGCACATGCACCCGCTTGCCGGTCGCGCGCGCGAGCGCGATCAGCCGCTGCGTGCCCATCAACGCGGCGGTTAAGTCGCGCCAGGCCGGATGCGAATGCGCATCGCCTTCGACGCGCAAGTTCACGCGCGCGCGCAGGCGGTACTCGTCCTCGCAATGGAAAGCGGCGCGCCGGCGGATCGCCTGCAGCACCGCGCGCACGCCGTCGTCGTCCTCGATCAGCAGCGAGCCGGTGGAGGAGCCCATGAACACCTTCACGCCCGCCACCCCCGGCAACATTTCCAATTCACCCAGTTGCTCGGTGTTGTCGCGGGTGGCGCCGACATAGAAGGCGAAATCGCAATGCATGCGGTGATGCGCGCGTTTGACCTTATCCGCCACCGCCGCGGCGCTCGTGGTGTTGGGGTCGGTATTGGGCATTTCGAACACCGCGGTGACGCCGCCGAGCACGGCGCCGAGCGAGCCCGAATTCCAGGTCCTCCTTGTGGGTGAGGCCGGGCTCGCGGAAATGCACGTGGCTGTCGATGACGCCCGGCAGCAGGTGCAGGCCGCGGCAGTCGACCACCTCGCCGGCGGAGGCGCGCGAAAGCTCGCCGATGGCCGCAAAGCGCCCGCCGCTTATGCCGAGATCGCGGACGGCCGCGCCGTCCTGGTTGACCACGGTGCCGCCTTTGAGGATCAGGTCGTAGGTTTCGGCCATTACTACCCCCATCCTGAGGAGGCCGCCAACGGGCCCTCGCGAAGCGCGGCCCGATGATAAACTCCGCGGCCGTCTCGATGGATGAGGGCATGGCCCGCGAGGCGCCTCATCCTTCGAGACGCGGCCTTCGGCCGCTCCTCAGGATGAGGCAGGGCTTGAGAGGCCGCTCCCAGCGCTTACGTTTCGCCGCGAGTTCTGGCAAGAGACTTCGACTGAAGAGATTTGGGCCGAAGAACCCCGAGGATTTGACATGCAGGCAGCGCTTCTGCCCGACCGCGGCGTGGTCAAGGTGACCGGCGAGGACGCGCGCAAGTTCCTCAATGGGCTCGCCACCAACGACATGGCCAAAGTCGTGCCCGGGCAGGCGCGCTTTGCCGCCCTGCTCACGCCGCAGGGCAAGATCATCGTCGATTTTCTGGCGACCGAGGCGGCGGAGGAGGACGGCGGCGGTTTCTTCCTCGACTGCCCGCGCGCGCTCTCCGGGCCGCTGACGGAGAAGCTCGACTTCTACAAGCTGCGCGCCAAGGTGCAGGTCGAGGACCTCTCGGAAGCGCTCGGCGTGATGGCGGTGTGGGACGGCCACGGCGACACCGAATACGGGCTCTGCTACGGCGATCCGCGCCTGCCGGCGCTGGGCATGCGCGTGATGCTGCCGCCGCATCAGGCGGCGGAGGCGGCGGCCGATCTCGGCGCCACGCTGGTGGACGCGGAAGACTACGAGGCGCATCGCATCGCGCTCGGCGTGCCGCAGGGCGGAGCTGATTTCAGCTATGGCGACACTTTCCCGCACGAGGCCGACATGGACCAGCTCGAAGGCGTCGATTTCGAGAAAGGCTGCTATGTCGGGCAGGAGGTGGTGTCGCGCGTCGAGCACCGCGCCAGCGCGCGCAGCCGGCTGGTGCCGGTGACCTATGCGGATGCAGCGCCGCTTGCCGGCCTGCCGGTGATGGCCGGCGACAAGCAGGTCGGCC
This sequence comes from uncultured Pseudomonadota bacterium, assembly GCA_963819955.1. Classification (GTDB taxonomy): domain Bacteria; phylum Pseudomonadota; class Alphaproteobacteria; order Rhizobiales; family Xanthobacteraceae; genus Pseudolabrys. The sequence goes on from CAWFYB010000009.1 coordinate 122,867, forward strand.
ATGTCGGCTCGGCGGCCAAGGGCCGCGCGCTCGCCATGCTGCGGCTCGACCGCGTGGCGGACGCGCTCGCCGCCGGCACGCCGCTCATCTGCGGCGGCATTACGCTCAGCGTGGTGAAGCCGGACTGGGCGACGTTTGCCTTTCCGGGGGAGGCGCAAGCGGCAGGGTGAAACGTCCTCGCTACGTTTGATCGCGCCGTTTGGCTACGGTCGCGCCCGGATATCTTTGAGCAAGCGGTAGAGTGCGAGCGGCTGCTTCGGAAAAGGCGTAAAGCCGAAGCGCGCGTAAAAAGCCGCGGCGCGCGCATCTTTCGCATGCACTATGACGCCGCGAATACCGGCAATATCCGCGGCGGCGAGCGTGCGGTGCATGGCATCGGCCAGCAGCGCCGCGCCGAACCCACTGCCCTGGATGCGCAGGTCCACTGCCAAACGCGCGATGATCATGACCGGGATCGGATACCGCGGCAGGCCTTTGGCGAGCCGCTCGGGCGCATCGTCGAAGGCGGCTTCACCGACCACCAGCGAGTAATAACCGGCCACGGCGGAGCCTATGAGCGCGAGGTAGGTTACCGAACTGCCGGAGTTCTGGTTGGTCAGGGCGAATGATTTAAGAAACCGATTGAGCGGCGCAGAGCCGCAATCGAAGTCCGCAAGTGAATGCGCCGCGGTGAGCTTCTCGACCCGGGGCTTATCCGCGCCGAACGCGTTCAATCGAACAGGCTAGGTTCGGTCAGCAGGCGCTCCAGCCGCTCGTGATAGCGAGGCGGTGCGTCCAGCGCTTCCGTGAATGCCTTCCATTGTTCGGCATTCAGGTTGAGAACCCGCCGGTCGGACAGCAGCGCATCTGCCGTATTGAGCGCACTATCGAGCACGAATTCCGTCACGCTCTTGTTTTGCACGTCGGCGGCGGCCTGGATTCGCGCCTTCGCTACCGACGTCAGACGCAAATCGAGCTTTTCAGTGCGGGTCGCGCGTTTGGTGCGGCCGGAACGGGCAGGCATGGTATATCCTTTCATGGTTACAAATATCACAGTTGCCTGACATTGTCATGACAAAATCAAGCCAACAAAATAGGCCTTATTCGGCCCAATCGAGCAAAACGCCGATACAGCCTTTGTTCCTGTCCGACGGGCTTACGCGCTGCCCATGGCCGGGGCTGGACCCGCTCTACGTCGCCTATCACGACGAGGAATGGGGCGTGCCGGAATATGACGACCGCGCGCTCTACGAGAAGCTGATGCTCGACGGCTTCCAGGCCGGTCTTTCCTGGATCACCATCCTGCGCAAGCGCGAGAACTTCCGCCAAGCCTTCGACGATTTCCAGCCGGAAAAAATCGCCCGCTACACGCCGAAGAAGATCGAGCGGCTGATGCAGGACGCCGGCATCGTGCGCAACCGCGCCAAGATCGAGGGTGCGGTCACATCGGCGCGCGCTTATCTGAAGATCATGGAGAGCGGCACCGGCTTTTCCACGCTGCTGTGGGATTTCCTCGACGGCAAGCCGAAGGAGAACGCATTCAAGCGCCGCGGTCAGGTGCCGGCCGAAACCGACATTTCGCGCAAGATGTCGAAGGAGTTGATCGGCCGCGGCTTCAAATTCGTCGGGCCGACCATCGTCTACGCCTTCATGCAGGCGGTCGGCATGGTCAACGATCACCTTATGAGCTGCCACCGCCACGCGGCGGTGCAGAAACTTGGCAGCAAAGGCCACCGCAAATAACGAAATCGTCATGGTCGGGCTTGTCCCGGCCATCCACGCCTTAGTAAGCAAGGAAGGCGTGGATGCCCGCGACGAGCGCGGGCATGACGCCGAAGGATGCGTCAGCGCCATGCCGCATAAAAAACGAACGCCAAGAAATGCCCCGCGCGCCTGGCAGCGCATGTTGTCGGGGCGACGGCTCGACCTGCTCGATCCCTCCCCGCTCGACGTCGAGATTGAGGACATAAGTCATGGTCTCGCACGCGTGGCGCGCTGGAACGGGCAAACCAAGGGCGCGCATATCTTTTCGGTCGCGCAGCACGTCTTGCTGGTCGAGACGCTGGCGCGCGCGAAGACGCCACGTCTCGACGCCGCCGGACGCCGCGCGGTGCTGCTGCACGACGCGCCGGAATACGTGATCGGCGACATGATCTCGCCGTTCAAGGCGGTGATCGGCGACAGCTACAAGGCGGTCGAGCGCCGCCTGCTCGCCGCCATCCATCTGCGCTTCGGCCTGCCGGCCAAGCTGCCGGAAAAGCTGCAGGAACTGATCAAGACGGCCGACCGCCGCGCGGCCTATCTGGAAGCGACCAGGCTTGCCGGCTTCGCCGAGGACGAGGCGCGCCGCTTTTTTGGGCAGCCGCCGAAATTCTCCGCCGCGATCGAGCGCGACTACCTGACGCCCTGGCCGGCCGAGACCGCCGAGGCGCGCTTGCGCGAGCGGCTGGAGCGGCTGATGCGCGCCTGACGCTTGCGCCCATTTTTGTCATTCCGGGACGGCGCTTCAGCGCCGGACCCGGAATCCAGATGCGGACTCTGAATTTGTTTCTGGATTCCGGGTTCGCGGGCTGCCGCCCGCGCCCCGGAATGACAAAACAAAGGTGACGCTTTTCATCGCCGCGCGCAGGTCATAGATATGACGCAAGAATCCACCATAGGACCGCGATGATCCACGTCTGCTCACTCGCCCGCCTGCACGCCACGGTCGAGGAAACCGGGGCGCGCCATATCGTGACGCTGCTGCGGCTGATCGACCGGGTCGAACGGCCGGCGCATATCGCGCCCGAGAACCATCTCGTGCTCAGCGTCGACGATATCTCCACGCCGATCGAAGGCTACAGCTGTCCGGGCGACGAGCACGTGGCGCGGCTGATCGCCTTCGCCGGCCGCTGGGACCGGGCGGCGCCCATGGTGGTGCATTGCTTCGCCGGCATCAGCCGCTCCACCGCCGGCGCTTTCGTCGCCGTCTGCGCGCTCAACCCGAAACGTGACGAGCGCGAGATCGCGCAGGCGATCCGCCATGCCTCGCCGACTGCCCAGCCCAATGCCCGCATCGTCACCATCGCCGACCGCCTGCTCGAGCGTAACGGCCGCATGATCCGCGCGGTCGAAGCGATCGGCCCCGGCACCGCCGCCATGGAAGGCGCCCCGTTCCGGCTCGATATCCATTGACCGCTCTGCTATAGACGGCTCCCGTTTTTCAAAAACCGCGGGGAGCAAGCGTTGAGCGACAGACAATACGGCGTGGTAGCGCCGGACGTTATCAAAGAGCTCGGCGGGCTCGCATTTCTCAAAGACATCGTCGACGGCAGGCTGCCGCAGGCGCCGTTCTGCCAGACGCTCGGCTTTCATCTGATCGAGGTCGAGGAAGGCCGCGCGGTGTTCGAGGGCCTGCCGGAGTTCCGCCATTACAACCCGATCAGCACCGTGCATGGCGGCTTCACCGCCACGCTGCTCAATTCGGCGCTCGGCTGCGCGGTCTTCTCGACGCTGGCCAAGGGCGAAGCCTGGACCACGCTGGAGCTGAAGATCAATTACGTGCGCCCGATCACCAAGGACACCGGGCCGGTGCGCGCGGAAGGCCGCATCATCCACCGCGGCAAGACGGTCGCGACCTCGCAAGGCGACCTGAAGGACTTGAGCGGCAAGCTCTACGCCCACGCCACGACCACCTGCATGATCTTTCCGGCGAAGTAGCGCCGCGTGTCCCGGATGCGGTGCAGCACGGAGCGAAGCGGAATGGTGCACCGCTGATCCGGGACCGTTCCGAGGATTTAGATCTGTAACGGTCCCGGGTCAGCAGCGCACCGCTGTCGCGTTGCGCTGCGCCCGGGACACGACCTCTAGAACCTGTTCGCCGGAATCTTGAAATAGTTGCGTCCGTCGCTCTCCGGCTCGGGCAGCCGGCCGCCGCGCAGATTGACCTGCAGCGCGTGCAGCATGCGGTCGGGCAGCGACAACGTCTTGTCGCGCTGTTCACGCAGCTTGACGAATTGCGCCTGCGTCGTGCCGTCCTTGACGTGGATATTGGCGCGCTTCTGCTCGGCGACGGTCGCTTCCCATTGCGGCGCGCGGCCGTCCTTGCAGTAGTCGTGGCCGACGAACAGGCGCGTGGCCGCCGGCAGCGCCAGGATCGCCTGGATCGAGCGGAAGAGCTGGGCGGCATCGCCGCCGGGAAAATCCGCACGTGAGGTGCCGGAATCGGGAAACATCAGCGTGTCGTGCACGAAGGCGGCGTCCTCGCCGACGATAAAAGTGATCGAGCCGAGCGTATGGCCAGGCGACAGCATGACGCGCACGTCGAGCGCGCCCAGCTTGAACCGGTCGCCGTCGGCGAACAGCCGGTCGAAAGCCGCATCGGCGTCGAAAGCTTGCGGCTCGTTGTAGAAGCCGCGCCACAATTCGGCGATCTCGCGCACCTTGGCGCCGATCGCCTGCGGCGCTTTGAGCTTCTCCTTCAGGTAAGCGCCGGCCATGAAATGGTCGGCATGCGGATGGGTGTCGAGGATCCACTCAACCGTCAAACTACGCTCGCGCACGAAGCTAAGGATATCGTCGGCCGAACGCGTGTCGGTGCGGGCGCTGCGCGGGTCGAAATTCCACACCGCGTCGATGATGGCGGCTTGTCCGGTGGCCGGGTCGCTGACCACGTATTGCACGCTGCCGGTGTCCGGCTCGTAGAAGCCGGTCACCTCGGGCGAGCGCGGCCCGCGCGCGCGGCTGGTCTGCTGCTGGCTCATGACCTGCTCAACGGCTGGCCGGGCCATCCGGTTGCGGAAGCGCTATTCAGCCTCGGCGGTCAGCGAGGGACGCAGCGCCAGCGGGTTGGCATGGTGCGGCGCATATTGATGCGCGAAACGCGCGCGCTCGTAGCGGCGGGTAAAGGTGCAATAGGCAAAGCCCAAGCCCGAAATCGAACCGCGGAAGCTCTCGTTGCTGGTGCGCTCGAGGTTGAAGCAGGGATGGATCGGCAGGCCGCGCAGCGAGGCGCAGACCAATTCGCCGCGCACCCTGAGCGTGCCGGCCGGCAGCGCCGCGAAATGCACGCGTCCCGAGCCGCGCACCTGGATGGAGCCGACCACCGAGCCGTCGGGATAGATGCGGCCCTGGCCGTGGGTGCCTTCGAAACAGGTGTAGGAGAACATTTTGCCGATGACGAAGCGGCGCGCTTCCGACGCCGTCATCTCGCCGGCCATGGCCGGCAGGGTGGCCATGAGGCCCACCAGCACGAAAAACGCTCGCACCATCCCCGCTACTCCGACTGACGCCACGAACGCACCCAAACTGGCCGTTTCTTAAGCCTAAGCCATTATGAGCGGCTTTCGTCGACAAATCATGAATATGTTTACCGGACCTTGACCACGATGCGGCCGCGCACCCGCCCGGGCAGGATGTCGGGGGCGACCCCTATCACCTCGGAAAGGTCGATTTCGCGGGTCATGGCGGCCAATTTTTGGCGGTCCAGCTCCGCGGCCAGGCTTTTCCACGCTTCTTTTCGCCGTTCAATCGGGCACATGACCGAGTCGATGCCGTAAAGGCACACCGCCCGCAAAATGAAGGGAGCGACCGAGCTTGGTAAATCCATACCTCCGGCCAGCCCGCAGGCTGCCACCGCCCCGCCATAGCGGGTCATGGACAAGAGATTGGCCAAGGTCGCGGAGCCGACCACGTCCACCGCGCCGGCCCAGCGCTCCTTGGCCAGCGGCCGCGGCTTCTCCGCCAGTTCCTGGCGGTCGACGATCTCGGCCGCCCCCAGGCCCTTGAGATAGTCGGCCTCGGCCGGACGCCCGGTCACCGCATGCACGGTGAAGCCGCGCTTGGCCAGCAGCGCCACCGCCACCGAACCCACCCCGCCGGCGGCCCCGGTGACCGCGACCGGCCCCTGCTCCGGGGTGAGCCCGTGGCGCGCCAGCGCCATCACCGCCAGCATGGCCGTATAGCCGGCGGTGCCGATCGCCATGGCGTCGTGCGCCGTCATGCCGTCGGGCAGCGCCACCAGCCAGTCGCCCTTGACGCGGGCCTTCCCGGCATAGGCGCCGAGATGGCTCTCACCGCAGCCCCAGCCGTTGAGGATGACCTGGTCGCCGGGCTTCCAGGCGGGGTTGCTGGAGGCCTCCACCGTGCCGGCGAAATCGATGCCGGCGATCATCGGGAAACGGCGCACCACCGGGGCCTTGCCGGTGAGCGCCAGCCCATCTTTGTAGTTGAGCGTGGAATAATCGACGGCGACGGTGACGTCGCCCTCCATCAAATCGGCCTCGTCGAAATCGGTCAGCGCGGCTTGGGTAGCCCCGTCCGTCTTCTCGATCACGATTGCTTTGAATGTCGCCACGCCGACCTCACCACTGGCTGGAACCGGAGGCCTTTTTGGCGCGATGGGCGCCGCGGCGCAAGCGCCGCGGCAGGGCAATGCAGCCGATCTATTGCTTTTGCATCGCGTCGAAGGCCTGGCCGAAGCCCTTGAACGACAGCGGAATGGCGACTGCCTGCTTGGCTGCATTGCCATAGACAATCCGCGCCGGCGCCTTCGCCGCACGAAATTGACGGACAATGTCGTCTTTGAGCGCGATGGCCGCGAAGCAGCCGCCCGGAACGCAGTGGGTGAACGCCCCGGCCAGCCCTGCATCCTTGCCGCCGATCTGAACCTTGACGCCGCCGGCCAGCCAGACATTGACCGGCACTTGAACGATGAAGCGCACCGGCTGCACTTTTACCGGGCGCGAGATCGCGACCCGCGAGAACGGCTTTTCTTTTCCTTTGAGTTGCGACAACTGCTCCATGTCGCAGAATTTTTGCGGCGGCGTGCCGGCGCGCAGCGTGCAGCGCACGGTCCAATCGTCGTAGGTGGCGGTTGTCTGCTCCTGAGCATGGCCGCAGGTTGCCACGGCCGCGAAAATGGCGCCGGCAAGCGGGAGCGTGGCGCCGAGGCGGAAATTATGCACGCTGATGGCGCTCCGTTTTAGAACGTTTTGTGCAGTTCGAGCTCGCCGCCATTGGAGCTGGTATGCGCGCCGAAGCGCCCGTCATAGGCGATGCGCAGGCTGAAGCGCTTGCCCTGCCATACGTCGCAGCCGGCGGAAACTTCGGCAACGGTCTGGTCGAGCGGCGTCGTCACCGTGAACGGCGCGATCCCGGCCGGCGAGCCGGCGAAGCTCGCCGTCGCGCTCAGGCTGCTCTTGCTCAGGAAGCGCACGCCGGCCCGCACATAGGGCCGCCAAATCGTGTCGCCGTGCTGCCACTGCCGGCCGAACTCGAGCCCCGGCGCCGCCGAGGCAAGCCAATCGTTCTGGCTCCGCACGTTCAAGTTCAGGGCGCCCGCCCCGCTCTCGGTGATGGCGCCGCGCCATAGCCCGATGGCGTCGAAATCGACCAGCGGCTTGACGTAGAACGCCTCGCTGCCGAACGCATAGGCAAAGCGCAGCCTGAAATCGAGCGTATCGTTGTCGGCATGCGCGGTCGCCGTGCCGCCGAGCGGGATGCCGTAGCGGCTGGTGTCGTAGCGCGCCAGGCTGCCGCTCACGCTGCCCGCCACCAGCCAATTGTCGCGAATATATTTGAGCGCCGCGCCGCCGTGGAACACGTTGCCGGTGGCCGAGGCGAGGTTATTGTCCACATCGATCTTGGCGCGCTCGTAACCGAAGCCGACGTCGAGAAACAAATCGGGCGCCAGCTCGCCTTGCGCGCCGCCGGTGAGGCCGCCGGCCTTGTCGGTGAAGCCGAAATAGCCGGTCTGCGCGCTGTGGTCGCCGATGTGCCCGCTCGGGCGCAGCCAGTAGCAGCCGCCCTCGCCCAGCAACGACTGCCCGCCATGGGCCGGCAGCGGGCAGCTGAACAGCGAATTGGCGAAATCGAAGCCCGAAAGCAACGAGGCTTCGGTTTCGGTCAAATAGGATTCGGGGCTCAAGTGATCGATGGCGTTGGCGAAGGCGCCCAGGTCCAGATTGGCCAGATAGAGCAGCAGCGGGTTGAGACCGCCGCCGCCGGCGGTAAACGCGCCTTGCAGGTGCTGCCCGATCGCGTTCTCGTTCGGCGTCAGGCCGGAGGGGGCGAAGTTGATGCCGAGGACCTGCAGCTGAAGGTCGTTGCCGGAAAAATTCAGCATATACCTCACGGCCGCCGAGTTTTGCAGGGTGATGCCGTTGTTGATCGTGTTCGAACTGGTGAGGATCGTAAAGGTCTGCGGGGTCGGACTGAGGCTCAACAGATGCGGCGCCACGACGCCGTTGAGGTCGGCGGTGCCGCTTACCGTCAGCAGATCGGCGCTGTTGGCGGCGAGGTCGACGTCCACGGCGAATTTGCCACCGGCATTCTGGGTGAAATCGCCGGTGAGAGTCGTGCCGCCCGGCAGCACGGTGCCGATGCCGCCCGGCGCCAGCGTGCCGTCATTGGTGAGCGTTCCGCCGCCGAGATCGACCGTAGTGCCGCTGTTGAACAGCCCGCCCGGCCTGTTGTTGAAGGTGCCGCCGCCCGCGCTGAGATCGACATTGCCGGTGACGGTGCCGTAATTATACACCGTGGTGGGGCCGGTGGGGCCGTAATCGTAGATTGCAAAGCTCCCGCCGGTGACGGTCGCGCCGGAATTGATCGTAATTTTGTTGGAGCCGGCGAAGTTCTTAACGACGATACCGGCGAATCCGCCGTAGACCGTGCCGCCGTTCACCGTGACGTTGGTGCCCGTGTAGCCGTATGCATAAATGCCGACGTTGTACGCGGTGATATTGCCCTTGCTGGTGACGGAGGCCGAGCCGCTGTACGAATATGCAAAAATGCCGTCGCCGTGGGACGAGGTGATGTCGCCGGTATGCGAGATACTGACGCCATTATATCCGGAGGCATAGATGCCGTCGCTGCCGCCCCCGCAGCCGCAGCTGCCGTAGACTTTGATGTTGCCGCTGCTGAGGACGCTCACCGCTCCTCCCAAGGAGGAAACGGCAATGCCGTCGCCGTGCTGCGTGGTAATGTCCCCCGTGTGAGTGACATTGACGTCGCCACCAAAGCTCCTCGCGGCAATGCCGTCGCCATAGGCAGAGATGGCGCCGGTATGGGTGACATTGACCGTGCCGGATGGCGAGAAAGCATAGATGCCGTCGGCAGCCTGCGAGGTGATATCCCCGGTGTGCGTGATATCGACGCCGTTAAGCCCAAACGCAGTGATGCCGTAGCCGTAGGCAGCGATGGTGCCCGTATGGGTGACATTGACCGTGCCGAATGGCGAGAAAGCACGGATGCCGTCGGCGGCCTGCGAGGTGATGTCCCCGGTGTGTGTGATGTCGACGGCGCTGCCCCCAAACGCAGAGATGCCGTAGGTGTAGGCGGCGATCGTGCCGGTGCTGGTAAGCTTCGCCGTGCCGAAGCTCGAAGAAAGGGAAATGCCGATACCGCCGGCGGAGGTGATGTCGCCGGTATGGGTAATGGTGACATTGACGTCCGCGGTCGCGTAAATGCCGTCGGCGATGCCCGTCACCGAGATCGAATGCGGCGAGGTATCGCTGTTGATCGTGATCGTATTGCCGGGGCCGCTGCGGCTAAAATAAATGCCGCTGGTGTCCGCCGGCGGCGCGATGTTGGTGGTCAGCGAATTGACGTTGAGCGTGTCGACGACCACTGGATCGAAATCGACGCCGCTGGCGATGCCGCCGGACTGGTTGCCTTGGCAGGTCACGGTCGCGCCGGCCGTGGTGCAGGCATCCGGCCCCGCGCGCGCCGGCTTCGGCGTCATGCTCCAGAGCGCGCCGGCGGCCACGGTGCCGAGCAGCGCGGCGCGCCAGCCGGAGCCGACGGTGCGGAAGGTGTCGGATCCCGCGCCCGACTGCGCGTCGTAGTTATAGAGGCCGCCGGCCGGCAGCCGGCCGCGGCGCCCGCCGCGCGGCGCGCGCGCAGGCGCCGCAGCGCGCAAAGCAGGCGCGCTGCGAATCCGTGCTACGACGCGATCTCGCACTCCCCAACCCCAAAAACATAGTGTCCTAACGCGCCTTAAGCGGACGCTTGTTGGCCCCGTTTTAAAGGGGCGGCCGGCAACGGAATCAAAGCGGGTGACGCCTGCCGCCGCAACCGCGTAGGTCTTAATTTTCCAAACCGTTGCGGTAATGCTACACCATTCCGGCCGAATTCCTCCAAGCAAATCAACGACTAGGCCTGGCTCGCTGTCGCGCGGTGTGGAAAAAAAAGATGAGTGAAGCCCCAACAACAGCCGATCCGGCGGCTCCGCCCGCTGCGCCGCCGCCTGCGCAGCAGCAGAAACCGATCAAAATCTCCTGCTCGCGCGGGCTCGCCGGCTGGCTGTTGCGCAACAATGTCACCATCGCCTTCAGCTCCTATCAGAGCGGCGGGCTCTATCTGGTCGGCGTCGACAACCAGGAGCGGGTGTCGTTCCACGAGCGCTTCTTCGCGCGCGCCATGGGCTTGTGGGCCGATCCCCAGCGCATTCTGCTGGCCACGCTGTTTCAGATCTGGCGGCTGGAGAACGTGCTCGGCCCGGAGCAGCGCACGCAGGACGGCGCCGACCGTCATTACGTGCCCAGGGTCGCGCATACCACCGGCGATCTCGACATCCACGACGTCGCCGTCATGGCCGACGGCCGCATCATCTTCGTTAACACGGCCTATTCCTGTCTTGCGACCTTGAGCCCGACGCATTCCTTCCGCGTCTACTGGAAGCCGCCCTTCATCTCCAAGCTGGCGCCGGAAGACCGCTGTCATCTCAACGGCCTTGCCATGCGCGACGGCGAGCCGGCCTATGTCACCGCGGTCTGCAAGAGCGACATCGTCAACGGCTGGCGCGACCGCCGCGCCGAGGGCGGCTGCGTGATCGACGTGAACACGAACGCCATCGTCAGCGACAAGCTGTCAATGCCGCACAGTCCGCGGCTCTACCAGGACAAGCTCTGGGTGTTGAATTCCGGCATCGGTCAATTGGGCGGCGTCGACTTAATGAGCGGCGCGTTCGTGCCGCATACCTTCTGCCCCGGCTTCCTGCGCGGGCTTGCCTTCCACAACGGCTATGCCCTGGCCGGGCTATCGCTGCCGCGCGACGGCTCGTTCGGCGGGCTGGCGCTCGACGGCGAATTGAAGAAGCGCGACGCCGAGCCGTGGTGCGGGGTGCAGATCGTGGAGCTTGCGACCGGCAATATCGTCGAGTGGATCAGGCTGGAAGGCGGCGTCACCGAATTGTTCGACGTGCAGGTGATCCCCGGCGTGCGGCACGCGACCTGCACCGGCATCCTCAGCGACGAGATCCACCATTTCGTGACTTTTGAAGCGGCGGCCAATCCGCAGCAAGCTGCCGACGCGCGTCGCTGAGCAGCAGATCGACCACGCGCGCGATGTCGGCGGGCGCGAACGGCTTCTCCACCGCCGGGCAGCCGGAGCGCGCCAGGAACCGGCCCGCCGCCGGCCCGAGCGTGTCGCCGGTGACGAAGGCGATGCGGCCGGCAAGCGTCGGATGCTCGGCCTCCAGCCAGGCGAACAGCGACGGCCCGTCGAGGCGCGACCGGGCTTACGGAGCCCAGGGAAACGCGCTAGCTTTTGTCGTTGGGGTGCGCATTCCTTTGTGAAATCCGGTGAATAACGCAGGCCAACGCGGCTTGCGCGACTATCATGGCACGTGTCCCGAAGGGGCGGCTCGCCGTGGCGAGGCCTGGCACCCACGGGCAGAGAGTGGTGTCGGATGGGCCTGGCTGGTCGGTCGTTGCAGGCTTTGCTTGCCGGACTGCTGTGCAGTACCAGCATCGGGATTCTTGCCGCCCATGCGCAGGACGCGACCTGGGTCGGCGGCAATGGCGGCGACCCGACCGAATGGGTCGAAAACAACAATTGGACCCCGGCCAGCGTGCCGAGCGGCACGGCGACCTTCGGCGCCAGCGCGAATACGACGGTCGCCAACGATTTCGGCCTGGTGATTATCGGCGCCGTTGATTTCACCGCCGCCGCGTCCGCCTACACCATCGGGGTCGACCAATCCTTCATCGTGACCGGCACGGGCATCGCCAATAATTCGGCCAACACCCAGATCTTCAACGTTCTCGACACCAGCGTTTCGCTGGTGTTCCAGAACGCAAGCTCGGCCAATTCCGGCGCCGGCGCCGTTACCTACAACAATCCCGGCTTCATGTTCTTCCAGAACACGAGCAGCGCCGGCGGCTCGGCCACCACCATCAACAACAACGAGATTCTGCAGTTCAACGACAACAGCACGGCCGGCAGCGCCGCCATTCACAACACCATCGAGCTGGATTTCTTCAACTCGACCAGCGCCGGCAGCGCCGCCATCACCAACAGCGCAACCGGCACGATCACCTTCAACAACAGCGCGACCGCCAGCACGTCGACGATCGACAACAAAGGCTCGGTGCAATTCAACAATCAAAGCACGGCCGGCGGCTCCCAGATAACCAACACGTCGACCACGGCGATCGTGACCTTCGGCAACACGGCTACCGCCGGCGACGCGACGCTGATTTCCACGCTGCTCAACGGCGGCTTCACCTTCAACGACTTCAGCACGGCCGGCAACGCCACCATTCAGATCGGCTCGGCGACCCTGACTTTCAACAATTCGAGCGACGCCGGCACCGCGACCGTCACCATGCCGGACGCGACGCATCCGGGCACCATCATATTCAACGATACGAGCTCGGCGAGCAGCGCCAATTTGACAATCATCGGCTCGACCGGCGCCGGCGGCGGCCTGCTGGAATTCCTCGACGCCAGCACGGCGGGCAGCGCCACCATCGCCAACGATCCCGGCATCGGCGCCGGCGGCACCACGCAATTCGGCACGCTCGGCGGCAGCGACACGGCCGACGCCGGCTCCGCGCACATCACCAACAACAGCGACGGCACCACCGACTTCCTGGCCCACACCTCGGCCTCGACCGCCACCATCACCAACAACGCCGGCGGCAACACAAATTTCCAGGATCAGAGCACGGCCGCCGGCGCCACCCATCAACAACAACGGCGGCACGACGAATTTCGGCGTGCCGCTGGTCGGCACCGACACCGCCACCGCCGGCACCGCCAGCATCACCAACAACAGCGGCGGCACCACCAATTTCAACGCCGCCACCACCGCCGGCACCGCCGTCGTCACCACCAACAGCGGCGGCAACGTCTTCTTCTTCGACACCAGCACCGGCGGCACGGCGCGCTTCATCACCAATGCCGGCGGCACGTTCGACATGTCGGGGCTCGCCGCCGCGTCGATGACCGCCGGCTCGATCGAGGGCGACGGCAGCTATTTCCTCGGCGGCAAGCTGCTCAGCGTCGGCGGCAATAACCTCTCGACCGAGGTGAGCGGCGTGATCGCCGACGGCGGCGCGTCCGGCGGCACCGGCGGCGCGCTGACCAAGACCGGCACCGGCACGTTCACGCTGTCGAACACCAACACCTATACCGGCGCCACGACGATCGACGGCGGCACGCTCAACGTCACCGGCTCGATCGCGACGTCGAGCCTCACCACGGTCAATAGCGGCGCGACGCTGACCGGCACCGGTGCGACCGGCAATGCCAGCATCGCCGCCGGCGGCACCTTCATGCCGGGCAACGGCACGCCCGGCACCTCGATGAGCGTAAACGGCACGCTCGATTTCGCGTCCACAGCGGCCTACACCATCAACGTCAACCCGGCGACCGCGTCCTTCGCCAGCGTCGCCGGCACGGCGACGCTCGGCGGCGCGACCGTCAATGCGGTCTTCTCGCCCGGCGGCTACATCGCCAAGCAGTACACCATCCTCGACGCCGCCAGCGTGAGCGGCACGTTCGGCACCCTCAACAATGTCAACCTGCCGGGCGGCTTCGGCGATACGCTGAGCACCGACGCCACGCACGCCTATCTCAATCTGTTCATGACCGCGCCCGTTTCGCCCGGCGGGCTCAACGCCAATCAACAGAACGTCTTCAACGCGCTCACCAACTCGTTCAACACCGCCGGCGGCATCCCGGCCGTATTCGGCACCCTGAGCGCGAACGACTTGACCCAGATTTCCGGCGAGGTCGGCGCGGCCTTCTTGCAGGATGCCCTGCAGGCCGGCAATTCCTTCCTCAATCTGATGCTCAATCCCTATTTCGAGGGATCGTTCGGCGGCGGCGGGGGGTTCGCCGCCGTCCCCTATGCCGAAGAGCCGCGCGCGGCGACCGACGCCTTTGCCTCGCTCGACAGCAAGCCGAGGCCCGCATCCCGCTTCGGCGTCTGGGGCGGCGGCTATGGCGGCAGCGGCAGCATCAACGGCAATGCGGCAACCGGCACGCACAATTCCAGCGACCGGTTTTACGCCCTCGCCGCCGGCCTCGATTATCGTCCCACCCCCGACAGCGCGGTCGGCTTCGCGCTCGCCGGCGGCGGCACCCATTGGAGCCTCGAGCAGGCCCTGGGCGGCGGACGTTCGGAAATGTTCCAGGCCGGCCTCTACGGCAAGACGCACTCGGGCGCGGCCTATTTCTCCGGCGCCTTGGCCTATTCGTTCCACGACGTGACCACCGATCGCACGGTGACGGTGGCGGGCACCGACGCGCTGGAGGCGAAATTCAAGGCCAATGTGTTCGGCGGCCGGGCCGAGGGCGGCTATTCCTTCGCGGCGCCCTTTATCAATGTCACGCCCTATGGCGCGGTGCAGGTGCAATGGATCGAACTGCCGGCCTATGGCGAGACCGCAACCTCCGGCTCCCCGCAATTCGCGCTGCATTACGCCGATCAGACGGTGTCGACGACCCGCACCGAATTGGGCGCCCGCTTCGACAAGCGCTACACGATCGGCCAAGGCATTTTGACGCTCTATACGCGGGCGGCCTGGGCGCATGACTTCAACAACACGCCGAGCGCAAACGCGAGTTTCCAGCTGCTGCCGGCATCGAATTTCGTGGTCTATGCGGGCAAGCCCGACCCGGACAGCGCACTGGTCGCCGCCGGCGCCGAATACAAGCTCGCCGACGGCTGGTCGGTGCTCGCCAAGTTCAACGGCGAGTTTTCCGAAACCACCGCGCTTTACGCCGGCAGCGGCATGATCAAGAAGGTCTGGTGAGGCCTAAGCGGTCCGCGACCCTTCCGCCGTCAGCAACTCCACCACACGCGCGATGTCGGCGGGCGCGAACGGCTTCTCCACCACCGGGCACTCTACGCCAAGGCAGGCGGCGAGCGCGTCTATCACGCCTGAGCGGAGACCTTTAGGCAAGCGGCGGCGACACGGCCGCTTCCCCCGCGCGGGCGGGAGCCTCAACGCTGCAACACACCGATCGCGCGGCTGGCGAAGCTCAGCCGCTCGGCCATTACCGCGATGACGTAGCTCAGCAGGGCCTGACCGAGCGCGGGCTTGTCGCGCTTGATCTCGTCGAAATGCGCGAGACTGAGCTCGTAGAGCACGCTTTCCGAACTCAGCCTCGATGGTGGCGCTGCGCGGGCGGCCCGAAATCAGACCCATCTCGCCGATCGTCGTGTGACGCCCGAGGCTGCGTACGCGCACCGTATGGCCACCGCCCATGTCCACCACGATGCCGACGCGGCCATCGAGGATGAAATGCATGGAATTGGACGGTTCGCCCTGCCGCGCGATGATCTCGCCGGGACCGACTTCGAAGCGGCGGCAAAGCGCGGCCAGCGCATCGGCATGCTCGGCGCTGCCCAGCGCCTTGCCCAGCCAGCCGCGCAGCGAGTCGCCCTCGGTGCTCTCGCCGCGATGGGTCGCGACGATCAAGTCCTCGCAGCTCTCCAGCGCGCGGTCGAGATCGCTCGCGACCATGACATCCGGCGTGAAACCGATATTCTGCAAGGCGCGCCGCAGGTCGTCCTTCAAATTGACCAGCACGATCCGCGCGCCGCTTTCGCCGGCCGCCTGCTTGATTTGCGAGAAGCTGTGGGTGGCCGAGGAGTCGATGCCGGTGACCAGGCGGAAATCGAACAGCAGAAAGCGACAGTCGCCGTCCCTGCGCAGCAGTTCCTTGACGTGCTGGTAGAGCCGGTTGGCGGAGCCGAAGAACAGATAGCTTTGCAAGGCCATGCCCTGCAATTCGTGTCCGTGCCGCGCCAGGATCGCGAGCTCTTCCGCGCTGCGATCGAGGCGGCTGCGATATTCGGAGCCGTCGAAGGAGAACTTGATGACGTTCACGCGGCTCGCGCTCACCGCGAAGGTGGCGCAGCCGATGATCACTCCGATCAGCACGCCGGCGATGAAGCCCCATTCGACGATGATCAACGTGACCGCAAGCAGCGAGGCGTATTCGATGAGATGCAACTGCCGCGCCGACTGTACGATCCAGCGGCGTAACAGCCGCGCGCCGGCAAAGATCAGCGCGCCGCCGAGGGCGAATTTAGGCGCGTAGCCGAGGAAGCCCGGGCCGACCAGCAGCATGAGCGCCGCGATCGCCGCGACCGTCAGCCCGGGCAGCCGGTTGCGGGCGCCGAGGTTGAAGTTGAGCGAGGTGCGACTGAGCGAGAGGCAGCCGACAAAGCCGCCGAGCGCGGCGGTGGCGAGGCTCGCAAGCCCGAGCGCTTTCAGCTCGCGGTCGATGTCAGCCTCCCGGCGCGTGGCCATCTCCACGCCGGTCGTGTTGAGCAGCAGGCTGACGACGGTCACGAACATCACCGCCACCAGCTCGCCGGCAAGCCCAATGAGCGATCCCCAGGGAAACTCGGCGAGCGCCCGCGCATGCCAAGGCGAGGCCAGGGACGCCGCATGTTGCGGCTCGAACAACCAGCCGGCCGCTTGCGCCGCGGCCACGCTCATGCCGCCGGCCGCGAGGCCGAGATGCGCCGCCACCACCGCCGCCAGCAGCACGCCGGGCAGGATGAAGGGGCTCTGCGACCGCGACAGCAGCAACTCGAGCACGGCGGCAACGATCAGGCCGGCGGCGAGCTTGGCCAGCATCGCCGGCTCGCCGAATGCGCCCACACCGGCCAGCGTGAGCTTATGGTCGGCAATCACGCCGATCGCACCGACCACCATCAGCCAGCCGGTGGCGGCCATGAAACCGCCGATGACCGGATAGGGTACGAAGCGGATGGCGCGCCCGGCACGCAAGACGCCGAGGCCGGACAGCAAGAGCCCGGTCATGCCGGTCGCCAGCGCCATCACGATCAGCACCGGCGCGAGCAACGCCGTGTGGCCGGTTGCGATGAGGCGCTCGGCCATGGCGGCAACCAGGGCGGCGATCACCGCCGAGGTCGAGGAATCCGGCCCGGCAATGGCGAACGGCAGCGAGCTGCGCCAGGCGACGACAGCCGACGCTACCGCCGCCGACAGAAACGTCACGGCGATGCCATAGGAGAGCCAAGGCGCGAGCGGGCCGGAGAAGATGAGCGCCGCGTAGGTCAGGCAATAGGTGATCGTCAGAATGCTGCAGATCGAGCCGGCGAGCAGGTCGTGCACGACGCCGCGCAGGCGCCCAGCGCCGAAGGCCCGCCGGCCCCAGACAAAACTCGCCATGCCCCGCCCCTTCCCCCGGCGCGCTCTTTCAGCCCCGGGGGAAAACTACGATGGATTGCCGCGATTGCCTAGAAAGGTAGCGCAGCGGAACCGGCGACGGGTGCGATTGCCGCGGCCGTCTACACCGCCGCTTCCGCCGCGCGGCCGACCGGCTGCTCGATGATGGGCAGGTTGATGATCGCCGAGATCAGCCCGAGCACCACCGATAGCCACCAGACCACGTTGTACGAGCCGGTCGTGGTGTAAAGCACGCCGCCCAGCCAGACGCCGAGGAAGCCGCCGACCTGATGGCTGAAGAAGGCGAAGCCGAACAGCGTCGCCATCCAGCGCGTGCCGAACATCAGCGCTATCAGCCCCGAGGTCGGCGGCACGGTCGACAGCCACAGCAGGCCCATCGTGCCGCCGAAGATCAAAGCCGAAGCGGTGGTGACCGGCAGGCTGATGAACACGATCACCGCGATCGAGCGCAGTGTGTAGATGAGCGAGAGCAGGTAGCGCTTGGGCATGCGGTCGCCGAGCCAGCCGGCGCTGACCGAGCCGATGATGTTGAACAGCCCGATGGCGCCGAGCGTCCAGGCGCCGCTGTCGATCGACAGTCCGCGGTCGACCAGATAGGCCGGCAGATGCACGGTGATGAAAAAAAGCTGGAAGCCGCAGGTGAAGAAGCCGAGCACCAGCAAAATAAAGGAGCGATGGCCGAAGGCCTCCGCCAAGGCCTCGCGCAGCGACTGGTGCCGAACGTGCGTGATGGGTCTCCATCGGCGGCGTCGCGACCGCGGTCGCGAGCGGGATCACAAGAAGCGTGATGAGGCCGAAGGCGACCAGCGCGTGCTGCCAGCCGAAGCCGCTCACGAAAGCCACCGCCAGCGGCGAGAACAGGAACTGGCCGAACGAGCCGGCGGCGGTGCCTGCCCCGAACGCCAGCGAGCGCATATGCGGCGGCATTAGCCGGCTGAAGGCGGCGATGACGATGGTGAAGGACGAGCCGGCGATGCCGAGCCCGGTCAACACGCCGGCGGAAAAATCGAGCATGCCCGGCGTCGTGGAATAGGCCATCAGCGCAAGGCCCGCGCAGTACAACACCGCGCCCGCCGACAGCACGCGGAACGAGCCGAAGCGGTCGGCGACGGCCCCGACGAAGGGCTGGGCGGCGCCCCAGACGATCACCTGGATGGCGAGCGCCAGCGAGAACACCTCGCGGCTCCAGCCATGCGCCTGCGACATCGGCGTCAGGAACAGGCCGAGCGCGGCGCGCGGGCCGAAGCCGAGCGTGCTGATCAGCGCAGCCGCATAGCAGGATCGTCAGCGGCGTGCGCCAATGGGCCAAAGCCGACTTCGCGTCGGCCGATTGCACTGCCATCCTTGAAAGCCCCCGGCTCGATATGTCGTTGGATGCGGCGCCCGCGGGCGCGGAGCGGGGACAATATAGGGGCCAGAGGCCGGGCAGAAACGAATTATCGTGATCGAAGCCATTTGCGCAGCGCATGGCTGACGGACCTTAACCCGTCAGCTACCGGTATCGCGGCCTTCCATGCGGAAACTCTTGACCAATTCCTCGTCCAGATCGGCATAGACCCGCCGCTCGATGGCGCGAAAGCCATCCGAGGTCGGATCGCGCGGGTGCGGGAGATCGATCTTGAGCACCGTCTTGATACGTCCCGGCCGCGCGGTCATCAGCACGATGCGGTCGGCGAGATAGATGGCTTCCACCACCGAATGGGTGATGAACACGACGGTCTTGCGGTGCTCCTGCCAGATGCGCAGCAGTTCGTGCTGCAAATGGCGGCGGGTGAGCGCGTCGAGCGCGCCGAACGGCTCGTCCATGAAGATGATCGACGGCTCGGTCGCGAAGGTGCGCGCGATCGCTACGCGCTGCTTCATGCCGCCCGAAAGCTCGCGCGGCCGCTTGCCGGCGAATTCCGCGAGCCCGACCATTTCCAGGTAACGCATCGCGACGTCGCGGCGCTGACGCCGCGGCAGCCCCTTGCGCTCGAGCCCGAATTCGACGTTGCCGATCACATCGAGCCATGGAAACAGCGCGTAGTCCTGGAACACCATGCCGCGGTCGATATTCGGTCCGCGCACCGGCACATCGCCCACGCAGGCTTCGCCGGCCGACGGCGGCGTCAAGCCTGCGAGGATGTTGAGCATGGTCGACTTGCCGCAGCCGGACGGACCCACAACCACCAGGAATTCGCCCGAAGCGATGTCGAGGTCGGTCGGCAGCAGCGCCTCGAGCACGCGCCCGTCCGCGCTCGCATAGTGTTTGGCAAGGCCGCGCAAGGACAGCGGCTTGGCCGTGCCGGCGCCGGGTGTTGCCGTCATTCGCTCACCCAATTGTAGCGCGCGTCCACCCAGCGGAAGACCGCGTCGAACAGCACACCGAGCACGCCGATCGTGACCATGCCGACCAGCACCAAATCGGAGCGCAGCACCTCCATTCCGTTGGAGATGAGATAGCCGAGGCCGGTGCGCGCGGCGACCAATTCCGCCGCGATGATCGCCGCCCAGCCGGTGCCGAAGGAAATCCGCAAGCCCACGATCACCTGCGGCAGCGAGGCCGGCAGCACCACCTTGCGGAACATGGAAAAGTTGTCGGTGCAGCCGAGGATGCGGCCGGCGTTGATCAGCACCGGATCGATGCTCTTGACGCCGGCGATGGTGTTGAGCAGGATCGGGAAGAAGGTGCCGATGAAGATCACGAAGATCTTGCCGCCCTCGTCGATGCCGAACCAGAGGATGGCGAGCGGAATCCAGGCGAGCGGCGAGATCGGCCGGAACAGTTCGACCACCGGGTCGAGCACCCGCTCGAGCCGCCGCCAGCGGCCCATGGCGAAGCCGAGCGGCACGGCGACCACCGCCGCCAGCGCCCAGGCGGCCAGCACGCGGCAGACGCTATAGGCGGCATCGGTCGGCAGCTCGCCGCTGGCCGTGATCTGGACGAAGGTGCGCGCCGTCAACAGCGGCGACGGCAGCAGGCGCGACCGGCGGTTTGGCGAAGGTGACCACCGCTTGCCATACCGCGATCACGCCGATCGCGGCATAGAGATAGGGCAAGACCTTTGCCGCCTGGCGGCGCAGTGCGCCGCCAGCGTGCGTGGAAGCCGACCGGCTGGCGCAGACGTCGTTCTCCGCTCAGCCGCCAGCGTCACTTCACATCCTTCAGCGCCTGTTCCGCGAACTTTGCGTCTCGACTTTGGGATCGTCGGCTGGCTTCGAGCAGCCCGGCCTTTTTGAGAAAGGCGCTATAGGCGTCGACGGTCGACTTGTCCGGCACGATGTTGCGGGAGAACACGGAGATCTTCTGCTTCACGGCATATTCGATCACCGCGCGCGGGAAATTGATTTTCCGCGGTCCAGATGTCGATCGCCTTTTCGGGGTCCTTGAGGATCAGATCGATGGCCATGACCTCGGCGTTGATCAGCGCCTGCACCAGCGCCGGATGCGACTTGATGAAGTCCTCGCGCGCATAGGTGCCGTCGCCGACATAATGTCCGTCCTTGATCGGCATGATCTGGGCCGAACTCATCAGAACGGTACCGACGCCGTCGGCGAGCGCACGCGAGACGTGCGGGTCCCAGGTGATGCCGGCGTCGACGCTCTTATTGGCGAGCAGCGTGGCAACCTGCGAGCCCTGCGTCTTGAACAATTGCACGTCCTTGACGGTAAGCTTGGCGTCGGCGAGCGCCTTGATCAACAGCGGATACTGCTGCGATCCCTCGCCCGGATAGGCGATCTTGGCGCCTTTGAGCTGCGCGACGTCTTTATCTTGGAGCCTTTCGGCACCAGGATCGCGGTCTGATCGAGAATGTCGATCGCGATCAGCTTCGCCGGCAACCGCGCCGCCGCGACGATGGCCGGACCCATGCCGGCCGATGCGATTTGGATCGCGCCCGAGCCGAGCGCCTGATTTTCCGGCGCGCCGTAGGAGAACGAGCGCGAGCACGATCTTGACGTTGAATTTCTCTTCGATCGGCTTGAGGAAGCCCGCCCCGTGCGCGACCAGTATCGGCTGCGTCGAGGGCTGGACTCCGAAATTGATGACTTCGTCCGCCATCGCGGGACCGGCAAGACCGGCAACGAGCGCGAGCGCGACGGCATGGGAAACGCGGATCATCGGCATGCTCCTTTTCGCCTCAGAACAAATCGCATTGCACGAGGTGCGGTCGCACAAGGTGAGCGGCCCCGCATGCCCGGCTATTTCGGACCGACGGATTTCAGGATCGCTTGTGCCTAAAAAACTGTCAACTGCGGCAAGCGCTCAAAGAATGCACAGAAGCGTGATATCGCGCCTAAATTCTCACCGCGTGGGATAGCGCCGAATACCGCAAGTGAAGGCCGCAAGTGACGCGAAGCAAAAATTCAGCGGATTTTCCAAGATAGGCGGAATGCTTGCAACGCCCAGTATCGCAAACAGTCGCGCTACATCTTCTTGATGATCTTGGTCTCTTTCGCCGTGGTCGTCGGATCGCCCCAGCTCGGCTCGTCGGCGCCGTTACCCCAGGCGCGCGGCCGGTAGAACGTGTGCACGCCGATGTTCGAGAGCTTGTTCATTTCGTGCACCCAGTCGGGATGCACCCAATAAGCGTGGTAGTGCGTGGCTTTGGCCACTTCCGGCATCCACAGCTTGCCGTCGAGCATGTCGCGCGCGATGCGCTTGGCGCGCAGCCAGGCGTCCGGCTCGGTGACGACGTCGGGCACGCCGTCGCAGGCGAAGGTGAACTGGCAGGCGAGATGGCGGTTGGCGTTCTGGTAGACGACGCCGCACACGTCGTTGGGATAGAACGGCGAGAACACGCGGTTCATCACCACTTGCGCCACGGCAATTTGCCCGCGCACCGGCTCGCCGCGCGCTTCGAAATAGACCGCGTTGGCGAGACACTTCTCGGCCTTGACGCGCGCGTTACCGCCGAGCGCAAGCCGCTCGGCCGGCGATTTCGGGTGCCGGTCGACGCCGGTGACCACGCCCTTGTTCGCGATGCTCTCGCCGCCGTTGCCGGCGGCCTCGCCGCTTGCCGGCGCGAGCGCCGCGAGCTTGAGGTCGGGATCGCCGGCTGCGCCGCCCAGCACCGGCGCCTGGCCTTTGCCATAGGGCTTGATCTCTTGCTTGACCGCGGCGAGCGGGGCGGCGCCGAAATAAACGCGCGCCGCGTCCTTCGGCTTGTCGCTCGGCGCCGCGGCCGGCGCGGTCGGCTGCGCCGTCTCAGCCGCCGTTGGCTGCTCGTCGGCGGGCGCGGCGAAGTCGTAGTCGGAATAAGGATCAAAGCGCGTCTCCGCCTCATCCACATGCAGAGCAGCGTCGGCGACAGCCTGCGGCATGGGCTGGATGGACAAGAGCGGCGGCATCGGCGGCATCGGCGCGCGCCCGCGCGCGATGAGCGAGTCGCGCTTGTCCTCGCGGTTGACCGTGGGGAATTGCAGCGGCGCCGTTGGGATCGCCGAGCAGCTGGCGGCCGATCGAACGGGCAACGTCGCTCGGGTCGAAACCGGCGAGCGCGTAGAGCGGCGCATGCGGGATGCCGGTGCCTACCGGCTGCGGCAGGCTGAACGTGGCGGCGTGGATGGTGCCGAACGGCGAGGCGATCAGATAAGCGCGCGCGCGCGCGGCGACGCCGGGCTGGCGCGCCAACAGCGCGCCGAGATCCTGGTAGGCGACCGGCGTGGGCACGAGCGCGAAGATGAGCGCGCAGGCGCCGACCCGCGCAACGCCGCCTTGCCGCCGAGACACTGGAACAACCGCACCCACCCGACACCGACCCGCATTGCCGCACGCGTCGCCTAAGTCGCGAGAATGCGACGGGTTTTGTTATTTTCCGATTAAGCCCGCGAAGGGCTCAAAAGCGCGCCGATTGGGGCTATTGCAGGCGATTAGCGGTCGGTCATGCGGGCGCGCCGCAACCATTCGTTAACCAATGTTAACCATATCGCAATCGCTGCCGCCGATAGTGCGGCCAGTTTCGTCGATTTTCGGACCGCCATGCCGTCTTTCAGCTCCCTCCTGAGCGCCATGGGCGATGTCGCGCTGATCGCGGCGCTGTGCATCGCGGCGCTCACCGCCACCGGCTACTTCTACCGGCGCCAGCAGGCGCGCAACACCCGCATGGTCGACGCGCTCGACAACATGTCGCAAGGCCTGTGCATGTTCGATGCGAAGACGCGCATCGTCGTGGTCAACAGCCGCTACATCGAAATGTACGCGCTGTCGCCGGAGGTAGTGCGGCCGGGGCTCACGTTGAAGCAACTGATCCAGCACCGCAAGGACACCGGCCTGTTCACCGGCGACATCGAAGCCTATTGCCAGCGGATCATCGAGACCATGCGCGCCGGCAAGGCGGTCGGCCTCTACGTGGAGGCCAGCGACGGCCGCATCGTGCTCGCCAAGAACCTGCCGCTGGCCGGCGGCGGCTGGCTGTCCACCCATGAAGACGTCACCGAGCAGCGCCGCGCCGAGCAGGAACGAGCGGAGAGCGAGGGCGAGGAACAGCGGCGCAGCGTCGTCGAAGCCGGCATCGCCTCGTTCCGCCCGCGCGCCGAGACGCTGCTGTCAAGCGTGAGCGACAGCGCCGCCGAAATGCGCGCGACCGCGGGCGCGCTGTTCGGCTTCTCCGACCGCACCACGCAGCGCGCGACCAGCGCGGTGGAAAGCTTCAACGAGGCCTCCACCAACGTGGAAACCGCGGCGGTCGCGGCCGACGAATTGTCGCGCTCGATCGACGAGATCAGCCGCCAGCTCACCCACACCAGCGACATCGTGGCGCTGGCGACCGAGGAGGCGCGCGCCACCGACGGCGAGATCGCGAGCCTCGCCGACGGCGCGCAGAAGATCGACGACGTGGTCATGCTGATCCGCAACATCGCCGGCCAGACCAATCTCTTGGCGCTCAACGCCACAATAGAGGCCGCGCGCGCCGGTGAAGCCGGCAAGGGCTTCGCGGTGGTGGCGGCGGAGGTGAAGTCGCTTGCCGTGCAGACCGCCAAGGCGACGGAAGAAATCGCCAGCCACATCCTGGCGGTGCAGGGTTCGACCGCTGGCGCGGTCGACGCCATCCGTCAGATCGCCGCGCGCATGCAGGAAATCAATCAATATACCGCGGCGGTGGCCGCCTCGGTCACCGAGCAGAACGCGGCCACCGGCGAAATCTCGCACAATGTGGCGAGCGCGGCGGAAGGGACCGGCCACGTGGTGGCGGTGCTGGGCGAAGTCAACAACGCGGCGACCGAAACGCGCAACTCCGCGCAGGTGGTGCGCGACGCCTCCGAGACGGTTGAGCAGGCGGTCGCCGGCCTGCGGCTCGAGGTGGAGGATTTTCTCGCCAAGGTGGCGGGGTAATTCTATCCGTCATTCCGGGGCGCGCACGAAGTGCGCGAGCCCGGAATCCAGAGCGACAAACCAAGGACTTTCCGTGTGGCCCTGGATTCCGGGTTCGCTCGCGGAGTTTATCATCGGGCCGCGCTTTGCGCGGGCCCGTTGGCTCGCGCCCCGGAATAACCAGTAACTACGCCTGGCTCGCCGCGCTCTTGCCGAGCGCCGCCTGCGCGGCGGCAAGCCGCGCGATCGGCACCCGGAACGGCGAGCAGGACACGTAGTCGAGCTTGGCCTCGTTGCAGAAGGCAATCGAGGCCGGATCGCCGCCGTGCTCGCCGCAGATGCCGACCTTGAGCTTGGGCCGCACCTTGCGCCCGCGCGCAACGCCGATCTTGACCAATTCGCCGACGCCCTCCTGGTCGATGGTGACGAAGGGATCGGCCGGCAGTATGCCGCGCGCGGTGTAGGTCGCAAGAAAAGTCGCGGCGTCGTCGCGCGAGATGCCGAAGGTGGTCTGCGTGAGATCGTTGGTGCCGAAGGAGAAGAATTCGGCGCTTTCGGCGATCTCGCCGGCCATCAGCGCGGCGCGCGGCAATTCGATCATGGTGCCGACGTCGTAATGCAGCCTGGCGCCGGTCTCCTGCTTGACCGCCTCGGCCATGGCGTCGATGCGCGCCTTGACCAGATCGAGCTCGGTCTTGGTGGCGATCAGCGGCACCATCACTTCCGGCCTGACCGGTTTGCCGGTTCGCTTTTGCACCTCCATCGCCGCCTCGAAAATGGCGCGCGCCTGCATCTCGGCGATCTCCGGATAGACGATGGCGATGCGGCAGCCGCGGAAGCCGAGCATGGGATTGAACTCGTGCAGCTCGCGCGCGCGGTCGGCGAGCTTGCGCGGATCGGCGCCCATGGCGGCGGCCACTTCGGCGATCTCTTCCGCGCCGTGCGGCAGGAATTCGTGCAGCGGCGGATCGAGCAGGCGGATGGTGACCGGCCGCTCGCCCATGATCTCGAACAATTCGCGGAAATCGTCGCGCTGCATCGGCAACAGCTTGGCAAGCGCTAAGCGCCGCGAGTTCTCGTCGTCGGCCAGGATCATCTCGCGCACCGCCTGGATGCGGCCTTCCTCGAAGAACATGTGCTCGGTGCGGCACAGCCCGATGCCCTCGGCGCCGAAGCGGACGGCCGCACGCGCGTCGGCCGGCGTGTCGGCATTGGCGCGCACGCCGAGCTTGCGCACCTTGTCGGCCCAGCCGATCAGGGTGGCGAATTCGCCGGAAAGCTCCGGCTGAACCATATCCACCTTGCCGGCCAATACTTGGCCGGTCGAGCCGTCGACCGTGATCTGGTCGCCTTGTTTAAACGTTTGGCCGCCGGCGGTCATGGTCCCGTTGGCGTAATCGACGCGGATAGAGCCGGCGCCGGAGACGCAGGGCTTGCCCATGCCGCGCGCCACCACCGCGGCATGCGAAGTCATGCCGCCGCGGGTGGTGAGAATGCCTTCGGCGGCGTGCATGCCGTGGATGTCCTCCGGCGAGGTCTCCACCCGCACCAGGATGACCTTGCGTCCGCCGTCGGCCTTGATCTGCGCCGCTTCGTCCGACGAGAACACGATCTCGCCTGAGGCCGCTCCCGGCGACGCCGGAAGCCCGGTGGCGATCACCTTGCGGTGGGCGCGCGGGTCTATGGTCGGATGCAGCAATTGGTCGAGCGTGAGCGGCTCGACCCGCAGCACCGCCTCTTCCTTGCTGATCAGCTTCTCATTGGCCAGCTCGACCGCGATGCGCAAGGCCGCCTTGGCGGTTCGCTTGCCGTTGCGGGTCTGCAGCATCCACAGCTTGCCCCGCTCGACCGTGAATTCCAGGTCCTGCATGTCGCGGTAATGGCGCTCGAGCTTGTGGTAGATGCGCTCGAGCTCGCCATAGGCCTTGGGCATGGTCCTTTCCATCGACGGCTTGTCGGAGCCGGACTCCTGGCGCGCCGCCTCGCTGATCTCCTGCGGCGTGCGGATGCCGGCGACCACGTCCTCGCCTTGCGCGTTAATGAGGAACTCGCCGTACAGCTTCTTCTCGCCGGTCGACGGGTTGCGGGTGAAGGCAACGCCGGTCGCGCTGGTCTCGCCCATATTGCCGAACACCATGGCCTGCACGTTGACCGCGGTGCCCCAGTCTTCCGGGATATTGTGCAGGCGGCGATAGGTCTTGGCGCGCTGGTTCATCCAGGAGCCGAACACCGCGCCAATGGCGCCCCATAGCTGCTCATGCGGGTCCTGCGGAAAATCCTGCCCGAGCTCATCCTTGACGCGCTTCTTGTAGCGCTCGACGAGCGTCGCCCAGTCGTCGGCGGCAAGATCGGTGTCGAGATGATGGCCCTGCCGCTCCTTGTGCTGATCGAGCAATTCCTCGAAATGCTCGTGGCCCAGCCCAAGCACCACGTCGGAATACATGGTGATGAAGCGCCGGTAGCTGTCATAGGCGAATCTGCGGTCGCCCGATTTCTTGGCCAGCGCCTCTACCGTCTCGTCATTGAGGCCGAGATTGAGCACGGTGTCCATCATGCCGGGCATGGACGCGCGCGCTCCCGAACGGATCGACACGAGCAGCGGGTTTGCCTTGTCGCCGAATTTTTTGCCGGCGATGCGGCCGACGGCATCGAGCGCCTTCTCGACCTGCGCTTCCAGCTTGGGCGGGTATCTCTCGTCGTTGCCGTAGTAGTAGGTGCACACGTCCGTGGTGATGGTGAAGCCGGGCGGCACCGGCAGACCGAGATTGGCCATTTCGGCAAGGCCGGCGCCCTTGCCGCCCAGCAGGTCGCGCATACTGGTTTTGCCCTCGGCGCGGCCACCGCCGAAGCTGTAGACCCATTTGTTCTTGGCGGCTTTCCCGGGCTTGGCCGCTTTGGCGCGGGCCTTGGGCTTGGCGGCCCGGCGGACCGCCTGCTTTTTCACTTTTGCGCTCGCGCGCGGAGATTTGTTTTTGGCCATGGGTCGACAATACCGGTTGCGGGGCTGGCCCCTTAGAACACCGCCGGGAAAGGCGGCGCAAGTCCGGGACTTTGCCTAGTGGAAAATGTTCAGCCCAAGCAGCCCGATCACGATCAGATAGATGGCGACGATATAGTTGAGCAGACGCGGCATGATCAGAATGAGAATGCCGGCGGCGATCGAGACGATAGGCGCCAAATGGCCGATGGTAATGTGCATCATTTCCCCCTGTGGTGTGGCTGTGGCAAGATTGAAACGGCGAGCGAACCTACGAGTTCCATACACGATTGTGCAACGCGGCGCGCCTGTCAGCCTTCGATCTTGGAGAAATCCGCAACCGCGCGTGTGGCCTCGCGGATTTCGTTGAGCAGCTTCAACCGGTTCTCGCGCAAGCTCGCGTCGTCGACATTGACGGTGACCTTGTCGAAGAAGGCGTCGACCCTGGGGCGCAAGCTCGCAATCGCGCCCATGGCGGCGGCGAAGTCCTCCTTGGCAACGGCAGCGGAGGCTTCCTCCTTGGCGGTGCCGATTGCTTGCGCCAGCGCTTTCTCCTCGGCCTGGCTGTAGAGCTTGGGATCGGGCGCGCCGGTATAATCGCGCTTGTCCTTCTTCTCCTCGATGCGGATGATGTTGGTGGCGCGCTTATAGCCGGCCAGCAGGTTCTTGCCGTCGTCGCTGTCGAGGAATTTGCCGAGCGCCTCGACCCGGCGCACCACCATTAGCAAGTCATCCTGGCCGCCAAGAGCAAATACCGCATCGACCAGATCGTGGCGGGCGCCCTGCTCGCGCAATTGCACCTTCAGGCGGTCGGCGAAAAAGGCGAGCAGGTCGTGGGTCTGGTGCAGGAAAGAATGGGCCTGCACCAGCACCGGGCCGGTGACCTGCTTGCTCTTCTCGTCGATCAGCACTTCGAGCTTGACCGCCAGCTCGATATCGGCGGCGCTCAGCTTGACGATGTCCTCATGCAGCGGGTGCAGCAGCGCGATGGCTTCGGCCAGCTGCTCGTCGCGCGCGACCGCGCCGAAATGGCGCCAAAGCGTCATGCGCAAAGGCAGCCGCAACTCGTTCTCGATCACGATGCGGATGACGCCGAGGGCGGCGCGGCGGAGCGCGTAAGGGGTCCTTGGAGCCGGTCGGCTTCTCGTCGATCAGCCAGAAGCCAACCAGCGTGTCGATCTTGTCGGCGAGCGCGACGGCGATGGCGACGGAATCGCCCGGCACCAGATCGTCGGGGCCTTTCGGCTTGTAGTGGTCCTCGATGGCGTGGGCGACCGCCTCGTCTTCCCCTTGCGCCTCCGCGTAGTAGCGGCCCATCAGCCCCTGCAATTCCGGAAATTCGCCGACCACTTCGGTGAGCAGGTCGGCCTTGCACAGGCGCGCTGCGCGCTGCGCCTTGGCGGGGTCGGCGCCGACGATGTCGGCCAGGTCGCCGGCCAGCGCCTCGATGCGCGCGATGCGCTCGGCCTGGCTGCCGAGCTTCTCGTGGAACACGATATGCTCGAATTTCGGCAGCCGGTCTTCCAGTCTGGTCTTCAGATCGGTCTCGTAGAAGAACTTGGCATCGCTCAAGCGCGCGCGGATGACGCGCTCGTTGCCGGCAACGATCTGCTTGCCGCCATCGCTCGCTTCTTCGTTGGCGACGAGGATGAACCGGTTGACGAGTCGGGCGTTCTGCGGGTCGCGCAGTACGAAGCATTTCTGGTTGTTGCGGATGGTGGAGCGGATCACCTCGTCGGGGATCGACAAGAACGCCTGGTCGAACGAACCCATCAGTGCCACCGGCCACTCCACCAGATCGGTGACTTCGGCGAGCAGGCCTTCGTCCTCGACCAGCTCGAAGCCTTGCGCAAAGGCAAAATTCTTGGCGTCGGTCGCGATGATCTCGGCGCGCCGCGCGGGATCGAGCATCACCTTGGCGGCCTGCAGCTTGGCCACATAGTCGTCGAAGCGGCGCACCTTGAAGGCGGCGGGCGCCATGAAGCGGTGGCCGCGTGTTTCGTCGCCCGCTTTTATGCCGCCGACGTCGAACGGAACGATATCCGGCTCCTCGGTCTCCGGGCCGAAGGTGGCGACGATGGAATGCAGCGGCCGTACCCAGGACAGCGTGCCGCTGCCCCAGCGCATGGATTTAGGCCAGGGGAAGCCGCGCACCACATCGGGCAGCATGTCGGCGATCACCTCGATGGCCGCCCTGCCCGGCCGCTCGATCAGCGCCACGTAGAAGTCGCCCTTCTTGTCGGGCTGCACTTTGGCCTGGTCGATCGACTTCAGCCCCGCGCTTTTCAAAAAGCCGGCGATGGCGTTCTCCGGCGCGCCGACGCGCGGGCCTTTCTTCTCCTCGCGCAGGTCGGGCTGGCGCAGCGGCACGCCATGCACAGTCAGCGCCAGCCGCCGCGGCGTGGCGAAGGCCTTGGCGCCCTCGTAGGTGAGGCCTTCGGCCACCAGCCGGTCGGTCACCAGTCTGCGCAGGTCGTCGGCCGCGCGCGCCTGCATGCGGGCGGGGATTTCCTCCGACAGGAATTCGAGCAGCAGGTCGGGCATGGCGGGACTTTCGGGCGTGGCGGCGCCTGCCTAGCAAGGCGGCTCGCCGCTGTCACCCGCGCCTGTGATTACCAGCCGCCGCCGCCGCCACCGCCGCCGCCGCCGCCGCTGCCGCCGCCGCCGCCGAAGCCGGAGGAGCCGGACGACACCGGCACCGCGCTGGAAAAGGCGCTGGAGACGTCGCCCACCGTCGAGGCCATGGCGCTGCCGAAATCGCCGCCCGACCAGCCGGCGCCGCCGGCGACCCAGCCGGGCTGGTAATGGCGCATGGGGTCGGCGTCCTCCGGATGGGCGCGGCGCAAGGCGGCGGCGAAGGCGGCCGACCAGGGCTTCTCCACGTCGAGCGCGACCGCGTAAGGCAACAGCGCCTCGAAGCGCTCGGCGGTGATCTCGGGCGCCTGGTAGTTGAGGCGGTCGGCCTCGGCGGTCTCCAGATAAAGCCTGAAGCCCGCGAGCTGATCCATCACCGGGCGGCCGAGCGCGGTCGGCGCGCGCAGCAGATAGAAGAACAAGCCGTTGAGCGCGGCAAAGCCGCCCACCAGCGCAATCGGAAACGGATTGCTGCCGAGCACCGCCCACAGCGCCGGCAGCACGTCGGCAAAGCCGTTGGGAAACCAGGCCCGCAGGAAAATGACGAAGAACGACACGAACACGGCGATGACGATCAGCGACATGGCGCTGCGCACCACGCTGCTGAAGCTGCTGCTCCCGAACATCGCGGTCAGCATCGGCACCAGGAATAGGCCGAGCCAGAAGGTGCCAAACACCATGCCGAACAGGATCGGGATGTCTTCGTCCTGCAGACCGCCGAGGAACACCGCCAGCAGCATGGCCGCGGCGGTCATCGCCAGGCCGGCGACCACATAGCCGAGATTGCGGCGGAAGAAGCGGTTGCGGTTTTCCGCCTCGATGTTCTTGGTGAAGGCCGCGGCGGCCTTGGCGACGCGCTCGCCATGCGCCTTGTCGATGGTGGCGGCGCCCATCTCGTCGACCCAGCTCAGGATCGCGCGCTCGCCGGGCGGCAGGTCTTGCAAGCCGCCCGCGGGCTTCTTGCCGGTCAATTCCAGCGTCAGCGATTTGCCGTCTTGGTTGAAGCGCACCAGGCCGCGCACGGCGAGCGACAGCGCCGCGGCGGTGAAGGCGCGCCACTTCTCGCGCCCGAAGCCCCAGTCGCGGATGTAATTGGCGAGCGCCGGCGAGACGCCGGCGGGCGGATGGAACAGCGGAATGATGGTGCCGGCCTTTGGGTCGCGCCCGACCGCGTTCCAGGCCGCGACGTAGTAGCCGAGCACCAGCAGGAAGCCGAGCCCGCCGAAGATCCAGCGGCGGTGGTCGTAGAGCTGAAACCACAGCAGCGTCGCCGCGGTGGGCGGATCGACCGCGGCCGTCGGCAATTCGGCAACGACGCTCAGGCCCTCGCCCGCGAGCAGTGGGCGCGTGGTTTCGACAGTCAAAGTGCCGTCGCTGCCGATGCCGCCCTGCCAGTCGATGCCGCGGGCGCTGAGCCTGCCGGTATAGGCGGTCCAGCGCAGCGGGCTTAAGTTGTCGACCAGATGCAGGCGGTAGCGCGCGGCGAGGATCGGGAAGCGCCAGAAATTACCGGTGACGTTCCAGTACAGCTCCGGCTTGCCGTCGAACCAGCGCAGCTGCCGGCCGGTGCGGTAACGCAGCACGTAAACGTGGTCGCCCGTGCGCACATAGGTTTTGCTGTTGCCGGCATAGATGCGGATGAAGTTGTGCATGCGCGCGGTGTGATAGGGCTCCGGATGTCCGTCGCGCGAAAGGCCGAGGATGCTGAAGGTCACCTCGTGCAGTTTGCCGCCCGGGCCGCGGAAATAGAGCGGAAAGTCGCGATAGATGCCGTGGCGGATGGAGCGGTGCTCGGCGCGCACGCGGATGGTCTCGGTGACGGTGAGCTCGCCGTCCTTGGCGACCGTGACGTTGGAATTGAAGGAATGGATGACCTCGGCCGCGAAAGCGGGCGCGGCACTCAGCATGAGCAGCGCCAGCGCCGCCGCAATCCGGTGCGTGAGGCGATTGCGTATTGTGCTCATGGCCGCGCCGGCGCCAGATCGACCTGCGGCACGGCGCCCTCGCCTTCGCCCAGCTCGAAAAAGGCGCGCGTGTTGAAGCCGAACAGGCCGGCGAGCAGGTTGCTCGGGAAGGACTGCACCAACACGTTGAAGTTGCGCACCGTGCCATTGTAGTAACGCCGCGCCATTTGCAGCTCGTTCTCGAGGCTGGAGAGTTGCTGTTGCAGTTCGAGGAAATTGTTGCTGGCCTTCAGGTCGGGGTAATTCTCCGCCACCGCCAATAATTTGCCGAGCGCCGCAGACAGCGCGCCCTCCGCCTGCGCGCGGGCCGCCACATCGCCTTGCGGCACCGCCCGCGCCGCCCCCCGCATTTGCGTCACCTCTTCCAGCACCGAGCGCTCATGCGCGGCATAGCCCTTCACCGTGTCCACCAGATTGGGCACCAGGTCGGAGCGGCGCTTGAGCTGGACGTCGATGCCGCTCCACGCCTCGTTCGCCATCTGGCGCGTGCGCACCAGATTGTTGAAGACGACGACCGCATAGACGAGCGCCGCCGCAACGACCGCAAGGATGATCCAGAGCGCCATGGCTGGTTGGTCGAATCGCCCGGTGAGGAGGTTCAACTATAGCTTCAAATGGCTGTTGTCGCAGAACGGCGGCGTCTTGGTGCGCTTGCAGGTGCAGAAATTGCGCTTGCCGGCCCGCTTGGCGGTCCATTCCAGCGGCTCAAAGTCGGTCACTTCGTGCGAACCGTCGCAGAACGGCTGGCTTTGCGAGCGGCCGCAGCGGCACCACCAATAGGTCTCGCCCTCGGCCACCTCGACCATGACCGGCTCGCGTCCGCCGATTTCGGGATCGCTCATGGCAGCGCCTCCTTCTTGCCCCGGTCGGAGAAGGCTAGCACGTTCTCACGCGCCGGTCAGAACCTGGTCGAAGCCAATGCTCTGCAGCGCCGATTGGGCGAGGGCTGATAAGGGCACCGTGGCTGCGCCCGAATTGTTTGCCGCTCCGCCGGCGCCCGACTATCATGCCTGCAAACCGGCCCCGGTTTGCGCAAAGCAATTCATTTGGCGAGTGGAATTTGGCCGTCCAGCTATGAACCCGACAGTCGATGCCATGCCATCCGATCGGTTTGCATTGGTCGGGCGTTCAATTCCATGGATTGTCGCGGTGGCCTTGCTGCTGCCGCTTATGTTCGCTTCGCCCGAAGCGCCCGGAAAGTACCATCTTGGGTTGCCGCGCGTGCTGAGCGGCGACGAGCCGCATTACCTCGTATTGATCAACAGCCTGTTGCTCGACGGAGACCTCAATCTCGCCAACAATTATGCAGCCGTGCACGCGGGCGCACAGCAAGCCGGTCGCCGGTTTGCCGGCTCGCCGCTGGACCACCACACGGTCTGGTTCCGGGACGACAAGCGTAGGAAATGGAGATCAATCTACGAAGTTGACGGCCGACTTTGGCACCGCGACGCGGCGGGGCATCCGGTGCCGCAGCCGCGTCCGGGGCAGACGCCGCCGGCTCCCGGCCATCCGGAATATTCGACCCATCCTCCCGGTGTGGCGATAATCCTGGCTCCGCTGCTATTTCCCTTTCGTCACACCGCCTATGTCGAGCCTTTGGCCATCTTCTGTTCGACCCTGGCGATGATTGCCGCCATGTTGCTGTTTCGGGCTTGGGCGCGGACCTACTGCACGAATCGCTTGGTCGTCGACCTCGTCACGGCGGTCACCTTCCTCGGGACGCCGGCTTGGTGGTACGGCCGCAGCTTTTACAATGAAACCTTTCTTCTGCTGTTTGCGGTCGGCGCCTACAGCCTTGCCCTGCGCGGAAAGAGCCCTTTGCTTGCCGGCACATTCATCGCGCTGGGAATGATGATGAAGCCGCCCTTCGCGCTACTGGTTATTCCGCTTGCGCTGATGTACGTCGCGGCGCGCGATTTACGCTCGGCTGGATGGCTCGTTTTGCCCACCGTCATCGCCTTTGCCGCGATCCTTTGGCTGGATAATTTATTGTTCGGCGCGCCGTGGCGGAGCTCGCAAGAGTGGAGATCGGGGTCGTTCATTACCGGTGCGACAAGCGTGCTCTTTTCCGTCAAATATGGCTATTTGATCACGACGCCCGCCATCATCGCGGCACTCGCCGCATGGCCGGCTTTCGTTCGCGCCCATCGGCGCGATGCGATCGTGGTGGCAGCGGCAATCTTGCTCTATTATGGGCTCCTCGCGGACTATGTGAGCTGGTCCGGCGCGACTTGTTATGCAGCGCGCTATGAAGTGCCGCTACTGCCACTGCTCTTTGTCGCGTTGGTGAAATTGCCGGAGACGCGGCTCTGGCGCGCCGCGGTGGGACGCTACGCCTGCGTCGCCGTTTGCCTATTGTCGATTGCAGCGAACGGCCTTGCCGCGATGCCCTATTGGCGGCTGTGGGATTCCAACGCCTTGTTGTACACTATCGAAGGCAAGTTTCAGCAGTAGCAATTTCCGATAATCGGTCGTGGAATCCGCCTACAGACCCGACGCCCCCCCGCCTTCCGTCTTAAGCCAGGCCTCGCCGCAAGCCTTGGCCAATTCGCGCACGCGCAGGATATAGCTCTGCCGCTCGGTGACCGAGATCACCCCGCGCGCGTCGAGCAGATTGAACACGTGGGAAGCCTTGATGCACTGGTCATAGGCCGGCAGCGCCATCAAGTGACGAACTTTTTCACCGGCACTATTAAGTTGCCAGCCGTCGGCGAGATATTTGCGGCAGGCGGCCTCCGCCATCTTGAACTGCTCGAACAGCATGGCGGTGTCGGCGAACTCGAAATTGTGCCGCGAATATTCCTGCTCGGCCTGCAGGAACACGTCGCCATAGGTGACCTTCTTGTCGCCGCTGCCGCCGTTGAAATTCAGATCGAACACGTTCTCCACGCCCTGCACATACATGGCGAGCCGCTCGAGCCCGTAGGTGATCTCACCGGTCACCGGCGCGCATTCGAAGCCGGCGACCTGCTGGAAATAAGTGAACTGCGTCACCTCCATGCCGTCGCACCAGCATTCCCAGCCCAGGCCCCAGGCGCCGAGCGTGGGGCTTTCCCAGTCGTCTTCGACAAAACGGATGTCGTGAAGGTTCGGATCGATGCCTATGGTTTTCAGCGAGTTAAGATAGAGCTCCTGGATGTCCGCCGGCGACGGCTTCAGCGTCACCTGGAACTGGTAAT
Organism: uncultured Pseudomonadota bacterium; assembly: GCA_963819955.1. Classification (GTDB taxonomy): domain Bacteria; phylum Pseudomonadota; class Alphaproteobacteria; order Rhizobiales; family Xanthobacteraceae; genus Pseudolabrys. The sequence goes on from CAWFYB010000009.1 coordinate 158,330, forward strand.
AGTGCTGCAGCCGGTTCGGATTCTCGCCGTAACGGCCGTCCTTCGGCCGGCGCGAGGGCTGCACGTAAGCCGCGTTCCAGGGCTTCGGCCCCAGCGCGCGCAGAATGGTGGCCGGGTGGAAGGTGCCCGCCCCCACTTCCATGTCGTAGGGCTGCAGAATGACGCAGCCCCAGTTCGCCCAATACTGCTGCAAGGCCAGGATCAGCCCCTGGAACGAGCGCGCCGGATCGAGATCGTCCTGACGCATGCGGTCCCTGGCAAGAAGATCGGCTTCAGCCATCGTTCGGATACGGATTGTTAAGCACGGGAAAGAGTTTGGACCCTATCGGCGGGTCCAAAGGGGGTCAAGCCGGCAGCCATTTACGCCCTGTTGAACCGCCGCACCGAAAATCCGCGACTAAGACCGAGGGACGGTCGGGACGGAGGGTGTCATGGAAGGTTGGGAAATCGTGGGGATGGCTTTGCTGCTGCTGTTCTTCGGCTCGCTGGTCAGCAGCAAGCGGTCGATCAGCCGCTGAGCGGCTGATGTGTTCATCATCACAAAATTCGTGACGAGACTTAACCACAAAATTCGTGACGAGGCTTAATCACAAAATTCGCGACGAGGCTTACGGCCGGTATTCGCCGGTCGAGGGATCGCGCCGCAAGGTCGGGAACTTGTCGCGCTCGGAAATGCGCACGGCGCGCTTGGCGCGCTCGAGCTCCTCGTTGACGCGGCGCGCTTCCTTTACCACCCAATGCACGACCATGGCGCCGCCGACGATGGCGAGCGTCCATTTCACCAGCGGCGAGAACAGAATCGGCGGCATTGGCGGCTCCTTATCCTTGGCGGGCGTAAGCTTCCCGGGCAATCAAGGCATTTTCGCGACACCGCGGGTGCGGCTTATTCACAAGCCATAACGCGCCCACAGCGCGCGCGTTTCCAGCGCCGAGATGAGATCGTCGGCCAACCCCAGCTGGGGCGCCAGCGCCTGCGCGATATTGACGCCCGGCAGCCGGCGGCCGAACAGGCTGCGCTCGGCCGCGACAAGCGGCGTGCGCACCTTTTCGCCGTAGCGCGTGCGCAGGAAAGAGCGCAGATCGCCGATCGAATCGGCAAGCCCCAAGTCGATCGCTTTTTGCGCGGTCCAGAACTCGCCCGAGAACAGCGTCTTATCGGGCCCGTGCAACTTGCCGGCGCGCCGCTCCTTCACCAGCGCGATGAAGCGCTCGTGGATTTCCTTCTGGATCGCCTTGATGCGTTTGAGGTCATCCGGCTTCTCCGGCTCGAACGGATCGAGCATCACCTTGCGCTCGCCGGCGGTGTAGATGCGGCGCTCGATGCCGAGCTTTTCCATCAGCTTGGGAAAGCCGAACGAGCCGCCGACCACGCCGATCGAGCCGACCAGGGAATATTCGTCGCACACGATCTCGTCGGCGGCGCAGGCCAGCATGTAGCCGCCGGAGGCGCCGACGTCCTCGATGAAGGCGATGACCGGGATCTTCTTTTCCTCTGAAAGCTGCCGGATGCGGCGGCAGATCAGGTTCGACTGCGAAGGCGAGCCGCCGGGCGAGTTGATGAGCAACGCCACCGCGCGGGCGCGCTTGACCGAGAAGGCGCGCTCGAGCGAGCGCGCCACCGTCGCCAGCATCAGCCCGGGCCGCAGCGGCGTCGACACGCCGATGACGCCGGTCAGCCGCACCACCGGCACCACCGGAATGTCCGGGCGCCAGCGCGCCGGCAGCAGCATGCGCAGGAAATCGAGGGGGCGGGAGAGCATATTGGGCATCGGATGGGTTGCGGCGGTCGCCATGGCGGCCAGTTAGGCCAGCTTGCGCGCTCAAGTCAAAGCCTGGCGGCGCGATTACGTTCCGTCGCCGTACCGGTACATGGAATTTGCCCCGCATTCAGGGCGTTGCGGCCTCAGTCCTGCGCCAGGCTCAAGGCATCTGCGCCGCGAAGCACGGCCTCGGCGGCGGCGCTCGGCTTGCCCTGCGGGTCGTTGAGGACGAGCGCCTCGCGCGTCGCCGGCGCGCCTTTGCCGCCCTTGACCGCGCGCACCAGCACGCGGATGGGCGAGGCGTCCGCGCGCGGCTTGACCGGCAGCACGGCGATGGCGCCGAATGCCGGCGCCAGCGCGTCCAGCACCTCGGCCAGCGCGTCGGCGCGCCAGATCAGCGTCAGCACGCCGCCGGGCTTGAGCAGGAAGGCGGCCGCCGCGGTCCAGCGCGGCAGCAGGCCGTGTTCACCGGCATAGGCCAGCCGGCGGCCGGCATCGGGCGAGACATTGTGCCGGCGCGCGTCGTGAAACGGCGGGTTCATCAGCACGCAATCGATGCTCCCGGCCGACAGGCCGGCGGCCGCCAGCGCAGCTACGTCCTCCGCATCGCAGGCAAGCGCCCGCACGCGATCGTCCATGGCGTTCGCCCGCGCGTTCTCCGCGGCCAGCGTGGCGAGCGCCGCATCGATCTCCACCAGCGTCACATTCAGCCCGGCAACGCGCGCGGCGAGCGCGAGGCCGGCGGCGCCGACGCCGGCGCCGAGATCGACCGCGTGCTCGCCGGCGCGGGCAGCCGTCGCCGCCGCCAGCAGGATGGCGTCGTGGCCGACACGATGGCCTTGCACCGGCTGGCGCAGCCTAAGCCTGCCGCCGAGCACGGCATCGGTGCTGGTCTTGAGCGCCGAGCGCTCAGCTTGCATCGGGCCTGAGCTCATGGGCGAGGCCGGCGTCGGTGAGCAGGCGGCGGGCGGCGGCGAGATAGTCGTCCGCCACCAGCACGCGGCGCGGCAGGATGCCGAGCGAGCCTTCCAGCACGCTCATGTTTTGGTCGAACACCATGTGCGGGATCCTGGCCCCGTCGAGCAGGGCGCCGATTGCCGACACCAGGACCGCGTCGTTGGTGCGCACCAGCTCACGCATGGTTGCATTCCGCCGGGATATGCGGGCGCCGCCGCCGAGCCCGCCGTGGCCACGAAAAAACCTCTACAACCATAGCGATTGCCGCTTTCACCCTGGCGCCGCCGGCGCCCGGCCGATCGGCGGCGGCACGCGCTATTGCCCTTGCCGCGTTCGCCCGGCGTTTCTATGCTCGCCCGTCATTTCGGTCCCGGAGAAGCATTTTGGCCGTTGTCGTTCCGTTCGAAAGTCCGCAAGGTCCGTTACTCGATCGCCTCGCCGAACTGGTGGCACCGGACATGGAGCGAGTCAACGCGGCCATCGTGGCGCGCACCGGCTCGGACGTCGCCATGATCCCGGAGGTCGCCAACCACCTGATTTCCTCGGGCGGCAAGCGGCTGCGGCCCATGCTCACGCTGGCCATGGCCAGGCTCGCCGGCTATCCGGGCGACGGCCACATCAAGCTCGCCGCCGCGGTCGAGTTCATGCACACGGCGACGCTGCTGCACGACGACGTGGTCGACGAAAGCGACATGCGCCGCGGCAAGCTCGCCGCCCGCATGCTGTGGGGCAACGAGGCGAGCGTGCTGGTCGGCGATTTCCTGCTCGGCCAGGCCTTCAAGATGATGGTCGAGGTCGGCAATCTGCACGCGCTCGACATACTGTCCTCGGCCGCCGCGGTGATCGCCGAAGGCGAGGTGATGCAGCTCGGCGCCGCCAAGAACACCGCCACCAACGAGGACGAATACCTCAGCGTTATCCGCGCCAAGACCGCCGAGCTGTTCGCCGCCGCCTGCGAGGTCGGTCCCGCGCTCGCTTCCAAGGAAAAAGCCGAGCAGGCCGCCTGCCGCTCCTTCGGCATGAATCTCGGCATCGCCTTCCAGCTCATCGACGACGCGCTCGACTACGGCGGCAAGTCGGCCAAGCTCGGCAAGAACGTCGGCGACGATTTCCGCGAGGGCAAGATCACGCTGCCGGTGGTGCTGTCGTTCCGCCGCGGCAATGCCGAGGAGCGCGAATTCTGGAACCGCACGCTCGGCCGCGGCGAGGTGCGCGAGGAAGATCTCGACACCGCCATCGCGCTGATGGCCAAGCACCATGCCATCGACGACACGGTCGGCCGCGCCCGCCACTACGGCGCCATCGCCACCGACGCGCTGGCGCTGGTGCCGCGCTCGGAGATGAAGACCGCGCTGGAGGAGACCGTCGCCTTCTGCATCGGCCGCGCGTTCTGATCACTGGTACAGGTCGGTCGTATAGCCGGTGGCGGGATCGCGCTTAAGCTGGAAGCGGATGTTCGGATCCGGGTCCTGCCCGACATAGCGGCCGTATTGATAGACCGGCGGCGCGCAGCCGTTGGGCGCGGGCGGCGGGTTGCTCAAAACACCCCACCAGGAGAACCGGTAGGGGCGGTCGGCGCAATGCGCGTGGTGATGGGCGTGGGCGCGGTGATGCTTGGCGCGGGCGGAGGCCCGGTCCGCCGTAGCAAGCGCCAAAGCCGCGACCGCGACCGCGATGACAAGCCAGACCGATTTCATAAAACTCTCCCACGGGGCCGCCGCGCCGGCCGGCAAGACTTCCGGCCAATGACGGCATTTTCAAGAATGCTCAGCCGATCGTCGTTGCGCACACCCACCATTCCTTGCGCTCGGCCGCCAGCCGGCGCGCCGCGGCAAACGCCTCGCCCGACGATTTAAACAGCGCGAAGCAGGTCGGCCCCGAGCCCGACATGCGCACAAGCTGCACCGCCGGCAAGGCGCGCAGCGCGATCAGCACGTCGGTGATCACCGGCGCGCAGGCAATCGCGGCTTGCGTGAGATCGTTACCGTTCTCAGTGAGAAAATCGATTATGGCATCAAACGTGAGCGGGACATTGGCGAGGTATTTCTTGTTGCTCGGCGTGCCGGAAAACCTGGCGAACACATCGCGGGTTGCAAGCGGCACGCCCGGATTTACCAGCACGGCCGGTAGCGGCGGCAGATCGTATGGCTCCGAAAGCAGGTCGCCGACGCCGCGCATGATGCGCGTCTTGGATTCCAGGCAAACCGGCACGTCGGCGCCGACTTCAAGCGCTGCCCCGTCCAGCCGCGGATCACCGACGCCCATGCCGTTTGCCCGCGCCAGCAGACGCAAAGCCGCGGCCGCGTCGGCCGATCCGCCGCCAATGCCGGCAGCGACCGGAATGTTCTTGTCGAGCAGGAAGTGCCCGCCGTTCAGCCGTCCCTTACGGTGGCGCAGCGCCTTGACGGCCTTGAGCACGAGATTGTCGGCAAGCGGCCCGCACGCCGCGGCAAAGCGACCGGCGATTTCAAGCGTCGCGCCATCGCCGGGCTCCAATTCGACCTTGTCGGCGAGGTCGGTGAAGGCCACCAGGCTTTCGAGCTCGTGATAGCCGTCCTCGCGGCGGCCGAGCACGCGCAATGTCAGGTTGATCTTGGCCCGGGCCTTTTCGAGCAGCGGTTCGCTCACGCGCAAAGCCCGCTTCAGCCGCCGTTGCCGGCCTTTTCCTTCTTGATCGCCTTGGCCTGCGAGGAGGTCTCGTCGGGCAGGCCGGATTTGAGCTTCTGCTCGATCTTGGGCAACTCGTCCGGATCGGGCTTGAGGTCGCGCGCATGCACCCATTGGAAATGGGCCTCGAGCGTGCGTCCGACGCGCCAATAGGCGTCGCCGAGATGGTCGTTGATGGTGGGGTCTTCCGGCTTGAGCTCGATGGCGTGATCGAGCTGCTTGACCGCTTCCGGATAATTGCCGAGCCGGTAATAGGCCCAGCCGAGCGAGTCGACGATATAGCCGTCGTCCGGGCGCTGCTGCACGGCCTTCTTGATCATGGCCATGCCGTCCTCGAGATGCACGCCCTGATCGATCCACGAATAGCCGAGATAGTTGAGCACGTGCGGCTGGTCGGGGAACAGTTGGAGCGCCTCCTTCAGATCGGCCTCGGCCTTCGGCCACCGATGCGAGCGCTCGTAGCAGATGCCGCGGAAATAGAAGATCACCCAGTTCGCCTTTTCCGGATGCGCGATAGTGGCGATGCCCTTGGAATAGGTATCGGCGCATTCGGCGAACTTCTTGTGCCCGCGCTGCACATTACCGAGCGCCATGATCGCTTCGAGATCGTGCGGGTGATCCTTGATCAGCGCGTCGAGATGCTTCTCCGCTTCGGCGGCGCGGTCGAGCGCGTCGAGGTCGGACGCCATCTGGATGGCGGCGTTGCGATGCAGCGGCGAGCTCGCCGGCACGCGCTCATAGATCTTGATCGCCAGGTCCGGTTTCTTGAGCGACTCGTAGAGGTCGGCGAGCGACAACAGCGCCAGCGCATGGTCGGGCTTGAGATAGAGCGAAAGCTGCAAATAGACGAGACCGAGATCCTCGCCGCCGCGGCGGCCGAGCGAGGCGCCGAGGCCGTAGAGCGCTTCGGCGGCGCCGGCCGGCGCCGAGGCGACCAGCGGCGGCAGCTTCTCGCCGCGCTTGAGCTTCTCCATCGACGCCTTCACCAGCGGGTGATCGGGCAGCACCTTGTTGAAGGCCTCGAAAACCGCGAGCGCGTCCTTGGGCGAGCGATTGCGCGACACCCAGCTGCCGTAAGCCTCCACCACCCGCAGCGCGCTGGAATCGAGCTTGTAGGCCTTTTCCAGCCGCTTGCCGGCTTCCTTCTCGTTGCCGGCGATGTCGGAAATCATGCCGGCGTGCAGGTCCTTGAAGATCTCGTACCAGTCGGGCCCGGTGAGCTTGTCGATCGCGGCGAGCGCGTCCTTGCCGGCGCCGGCGCCGAGATCGCTCCAGGCGGTCAGCAGCGTGGCGGCGAGATCGGTGATCGGGCCGCGCACCGATTGCGTCAATTCGCGGCGCGCGGCGCGGAAATGCTTCTGCTTGACGGCGTGCACGCCGAGCACCAGACGGGCGACGCGGTCGGTCTTTTCGGTGCGCACGATGCGCTTGGCGAAGTCCACCGCTTCGGCGATGTCGCCGCCGACCAGCAGCGACAGGAAGGCACGGTCGCGCAGCTCGTTGTTCTTGGGATCGAGCTTGAGGGCGGCGCGGTAATAGGCGGCAGCGGCGTGGGCGTCGCGCATGTGGCCGGCGTGGCGGGCGGCGAGATAGCTGCCCGAGGCGGTCAGGCCGTCCGAGGACGAGGTGGCTTGCGCTGTCAGCTCGATCGGGGCAGCCGCAAGAACGGCCGCCAGCGCACTGCCGGCGATCCACCGGGCGAGGCTCGAAGAAATCACGGGCGATGCTCCAATGAGGCGGCGGTCCGCTGGACGCTCAACATGCTGCCGCCGGGGTTGAGCCGAGAATGGCCTTTTTGCGCTGCCCCCGCAAGAACGGCGGTTTACGCCCGCCGCGCGTGCTTGAAAACCCCGATATAGGCGGCATCGTGGCCGCCGAGGCCAGCGGGCCATCACATATTCGAATAATTCGGACCACCGCCACCCTCCGGCGGAACCCAAGTGATGTTATGATTCGGGTCCTTGACGTCACAGGTGAACGTCTATCGATAGAACTGGCAAGACGGCGCGCCGCTATTTCACCCATTCGCCGCCTCAGGCAGGCCGTGGGAGAGTTCTGGTCACACCTGCGAGACCAGCAGCACGCCGACGATCAAATCGAAGATCGGGGGGACAATGTTGTAGGTGATATGCGCCACGATGCCCGGCAGCAGGCTGGCGCTGCGCCAGCGCAGCCAGCCGAACACGAGGCCGAGGGCAAGGTCCTCGGTCAGGATGATCCCGGCGCTCAGCACGTCCATGTCGAACACCCGGATGATGTGGTAGGCGGAAAACACCAGCGCGCTGAGCAGCAAGGTCCATCTGGCGCCGAGCGAAGCCTCCCAGCCGCGCCAGAGAAAGCCGCGGAAGACGCTCTCTTCGACCAGCGGCGCGGCGAGGATGGCCGGCCAGCTCAACAGCAGCGACAGCCAGACCGGATTGCCAGCGCTGAGCGCGTGCCGATATTGCGCGACGCCGGGCGCGGTCAAATCGCCGCCAGCCAAATACGGCACGGCATAGCTTGCGACCTGCAACGCGAGGCCGCTTGCCACTGCAATCAGTATGTAACCGCGCCGCGGCGCCACCCAGGCGAAATAATCCCGCGCCGGCATACGTTTGATCCACACGGCAAGGAGCAGCAGCAGGATCGGCATGGCCCAGGTCAGCGCTAGGTTCAGCGCACCGAGCGCGAAATGAGCGTCGATCGCGTGCCCGACGGCGGTGCCCTTGAGCAGCAGAAGCTCGAGGCGCGGAAAGAGATCGACGAACAAAGCCATCGCCGCCGCGACCCAGAGCGCGCTCGTCCAGACTCCCCACGGTTTGCCGTCGGTAATTTCTCTTCGATTCATGCGAACCATGGCGCAGCGATGCTCCGCTATCGACGCCTGATGGGAAGTCACATATTCGAGTAGTTCGGCCCACCGCCGCCTTCGGGCGGAACCCAGGTGATGTTCTGATTCGGGTCCTTGATGTCGCAGGTTTTGCAGTGGACGCAATTTTGCGCGTTGATGACGAATTTAGGCGAGCCAGCCTCCTCCACCCATTCATACACGCCGGCCGGGCAGTAACGCGCCGAGGGCCCGCCATAGACGTCGTGCTCGGAGGATTTCTGCAAGGCCTGATCCTTCACCACCAGATGCGGCGGCTGGTCCTCCTCGTGATTGGTGTTGGACAGGAACACCGAGGACAGCCGGTCGAAGGTGAGCGTGCCGTCGGGCTTGGGATAGGCGATCGGCTTGCATTCGGCGGCGGGCTTGAGGGTGGCGTAGTCCGGCTTGCCGTGCTTGAGGGTGCCGAACAGCGAGAAGCCGAACGTGTTCATCCACATGTCCAGACCGCCGAGCGCGATGCCGATGAAAGTGCCTAATTTCGACCACAGCGGCTTGGCGTTGCGCACGCGCCAGAGGTCCTTGCCGATGGCCGAGCCGCGCCAAGCGGCGTCGTATTCGGCAAGTTCGTCCTGAGCGCGTCCCGATGCGAGCGCCGCCGCCGCGGCTTCGGCGGCGAACATGCCCGACAGCATGGCGTTGTGGCTGCCCTTGATGCGCGGCACGTTCATGAAGCCGGCGTCGCAGCCGATCAGCGCGCCGCCGGGAAATGCGAGCTTGGGCACCGATTGATAGCCGCCCTCGGTCAGCGCGCGCGCGCCGTAACCCAGCCGCTTAGCTCCGGCGAAGGTGTCGCGCACCAGCGGATGCGTCTTGAAGCGCTGGAATTCCTCGAACGGCGACAGATAGGGGTTGCTGTAGTTGAGGTGCACCACGAAGCCGACCGACACCAGATTGTCGTCGAGATGATAGAGAAACGAGCCGCCGCCGGTGGAATTGTCGAGCGGCCAGCCGAAGGAATGCTGCACCAGGCCCTTGCGGTGCTTTTCCGGCGCGACCTGCCAGAGCTCCTTGAGGCCGAGCCCGAATTTCTGCGGCTCGCGGCCCTCGCCGAGGCCGAATTTGGCGAGCAGCTGCTTGCCGAGATTGCCGCGCGCGCCCTCGGCGAACAGCGTGTACTTGGCCTTGAGCTCCATGCCGCGGGTGAACGAATCCTTCGGCTCGGTGTCCTTGCCGATGCCCATATCGCCGGTGGCGACACCGGTGACCGCGCCATCCCCGTCGTAGAGCACTTCGGCGGCGGCAAAGCCCGGATAGATTTCGACGCCGAGCGCCTCCGCCTTGCTCGCCAGCCAGCGGCAGACATTGCCGAGCGAGACGACGAAATTGCCGTGGTTGCTCATCAGCGGCGGCATCATGATGTTCGGCAGCCGCAGCGAGCCGCCCGCCGACAACCAGTAGAAGCGGTCGTCGGTAACGTGCGTCTTGATCGGCGTGTCCTCGGAGCGCCACTGCGGCAGCAGCCGGTCGAGGCCGACCGGATCGATCACCGCGCCGGACAGGATATGGGCGCCGACCTCGGAGCCCTTCTCCACGACGACGACGGAGATATCCGGATTGATCTGCTTGAGGCGGATGGCGGCGGCGAGCCCGGCGGGACCCGCGCCCACGATCACCACGTCGAATTCCATCGCCTCGCGGGCGGGAAGATCCTGCTGGCTCATCGCGCGTTCCTGCTGCCGGCCGGGCTTAAACGTCGATGCAGGCTCGATCTGTTCCACGATTTGGCCGCCGTGACAATCTGCCGCCGGCCGACCCAGGCCGCGCGCCGTTCACCCAAGTGTGAAGGCGGCCAGCGCTGCCGGGCGCGGGTCATGCCGCTATGCTCGCCCGCACCCGAGCCGCAAGGAGTTTTGCTCATGACCGATATTGCCCCCCTCGTTCCGCGCCAGCCGGTGCCGCCGCTTGCCGTTGCGCTCGCCGGCGGCGGCAAGTTCGACCTCGCCACCGAGAGCCCGGACAAATTCGTCATGGTCGTGTTCTACCGCGGCCTGCATTGCCCGCTGTGCCGCAAGCTGCTCGGCGAGCTGGAGGCCAAGCTGCCGGAATTTTCAAAGCGCGGCGTGTCGGTGGTGGCCATCTCCGCCGACGAAAAAGAGCGCGCCGAGCGCAGCAAGACCGAATGGGGCCTGCCCAAATTGCGCCTCGGCTACGGCCTGCCTTTAAGCACCGCGCGCGCCTTCGGCCTGTGGATTTCGACCAGCCGCGGCAAGACCTCGGCCGGCGTCGAGGAGACCAGCCTGTTCAACGAGCCGGGCCTGTTCCTGATCAAGCCGGACGGCACGCTCTATTGCGCCAGCGTGCAGTCGATGCCGTTCGCGCGGCCCCATCTGGACGATCTCCTCGCCGCGATCGATTTCGTCGCCGAAAAGAACTACCCGGCGCGCGGCGAAGTCGTCACCTTGCCGGCGCAAGCGGCGGAATAGCGTCCATCCACCGGGCCGCTTGCGCTGGTTCCGGCGCGGGTGTTTGGTTTTGCCATGACGCCCGCGCCCGACAAGCCCGCCCGCGACCTGCTCGATTTTTACCGGGAAGCCGGCGTCGACGCGCTCATCGGCGAAGCGCCGGTCGACAGATTTGCCGCGGCGGAGCCGCCGCCGGCGCCCGCCCGCGCGCCGCAACAGCCGGCCGCGCTGCCGCGCGATCTCGAAACCAAGGGCCGCGCGGCGCCCACCGTCCTCGCGCCGCTCGCCCCCGACGAAGCCGCGCTGTCGGCGCGCCAAGCCGCCAAGAGCGCCAAGACGCTCGATGAGCTGCGCGCCATGCTCGATCGCTTCGACGGCTGCGCGCTGAAGGCGACCGCCACCAAGCTCGTGTTCGCCGACGGCAACCCGCAAGCGCGCGTGATGTTCGTCGGCGAGGCGCCCGGACGCGACGAGGACATCGAGGGCCTGCCCTTCGTCGGCCGCTCGGGCAAACTGCTCGATCGCATGCTGGCGGCAATCGGCCTCGACCGCACGTCGGTCTATATCGCCAACATCGTGCCCTGGCGCCCGCCCGGTAACCGCACACCGACGCCGCAGGAGCAGCAGACCTGCCTGCCTTTCATCCTGCGTCAGATCGAGCTTGCCGATCCCGACATTCTGGTCTGCCTCGGCGGGCCCTCCGCGCAGGCGCTGCTCGGCATCAAGGACGGCATCACCAAGACGCGCGGGCGCTGGTTCACCTTCGACACGGGCAAACGCGAAATCCGCGCCATCGCCACCTTCCACCCCGCTTTTTTGCTGCGCAGCCCGCTGCAAAAGCGCTTTGCCTGGCGCGATTTCCTTGCCATAAAAAAGGCGCTTGCCGGCTAGACCATGTGGGTCAAGCCGAGTTCCCGCAACTCTTGTTCTCCCCAAGGCCGGTCGGAAGAATGCCGAGGACGCTCGCAGCACTTGCCGCGTTTGTCGCCGCTTTGCTGGCGGTAAACGGCGCAGCGCTCGCCGGCAACACCGCAAGCAGGCAGCCGGCCGCGCCGCCGCTTTCGCTTGAGGTCAATCCGTCCGAGCTTTCACCGTCCGCGCTCGGCGCCGACACCGACGAGTTCGGAAAATCCGCCGCCGACAAGCCGGACCTGAAAATCCCGGACAGCATCAAACTCGGCGATCGGACGCTGCGCTTCGACACCGACCGCAAGGCGGTCGATTCCATTCCGCGCGTCGGGCTCGACGCCACCGACCGCCACGTGCTGCCGATGCCGAAAGATGAGGATCTGCCGCCGGCTTATTTCGGCCTCACGCTCACCGTCCCGACGCACTAGCGCGGCGATCGCGTAGAGCTAGATCGTTTAAGTTTGAATCAAGTCGCGCCGCGAACTCGCTTCACCTCTCCCATGGGGAGAGGTCGGCACGCGAAGCGTTCCGGGTGAGGGGTTACAGCCTATCGAGAGTCGTGATCCCCCTCACCCCAACCCTCTCCCCAACGGGGAGAGGGAGCGCGCTGTGCCGGGTGGTACCGCTTCAGTCTAAACCGATCTTGCTCTAGCCGGTGATCGCGAATTTGATGGCGAACAGCACCGCCAGCACCATCACCGCGGGCGAAGCCTCCTTGAACTTGCCGGACAGCACCTTGGCGAGCGTATAGGTGATGAAGCCGAGCCCGATGCCGGTGGCGATCGAATAGGTCAGCGGCATGGTGATGGCGGTGACCACCGCGGGCGCGTATTCGGTAACGTCCTCCCAGTCGATCTCGGCCAGGCCCCGCGCCATCACGCAGGCGACGAAGAGCAGCGCCGCCGAGGTGGCATAGGCCGGCACCATGCCGGCCAGCGGCGCAAACAGCAGCGCCAGCAGGAAGAAGATCGAAACGAACGCCGCGGTCAGCCCGGTGCGGCCGCCGGCCGACACGCCGGCCGCGCTTTCGATATAGCTCGTCGTGGTCGAGGTGCCGATCACCGCGCCGAACATGGCGGCGAAGCTGTCGGAGATCAGCGCCTCCTTCATGCGCGCGAGCTTGCCGTCTTTCATCAAGCCGGTGCGGTGGGTGACGCCGATCAGCGTGCCGGCATTGTCGAACACGTCGATGAACAGGATGGAAAACACCACGATGAGAAAGGTGCCTTCGAACACGCGCGAGAAGTCGAGCTTAAGGAAGGTCGGCGCGATCGAGGGCGGCAGCGAGACGATGCCGGTGTAATGCGTGAGGCCCATCGGCAGGCCGATGGCCGTGACCACCAACATGCCGATCAGCGTACCGCCGATGATGCGCCGGAAATTGAGCGCGGCGATCAGCACGAAGCCGAACAGCATCAGATAGGCGACCGGATTGCGCAGGTCGCCGAGCGTGACCAGGGTCGCCGGCTGCGCCACCACCACCTTGGCTTCCTCGAGCGCGATGATGGCGAGGAACAGCCCGACGCCGGCCGAGGTGGCGAGCTTCAGATTGTAGGGGATCGAGTCGATCACGTATTCCCGGATGCGGAACACCGAGATCAGGAGAAATATGACGCCCGAGCAGAACACCGCGGCCAGCGCCTGCTGCCAGGTATATTTGTAGGTGAGCACCACGGTGAAGGCGAAGAAGGCGTTGATGCCCATGCCGGGCGCCAGCGCGATCGGGTAATTGGCGTAGAGCGCCATCACCATGGTGCTGACGGCGGCGGCGACGCAAGTCGCGACGAACACCGCGCCCTGCGGCATGCCGGCCTTGCCGAGGATCGCCGGATTGACGAACACGATATAGACCATGGTCAGGAAGGTGGTCAGCCCGGCGATGAATTCGGTACGGACGTCGGTACCCTGCTGCTTCAGCCCGAAATACCGATCGAGAACCCCCGCAAAACCCGGCTCGTCCTTCGCCGCCGCGTGCCTTGCGTGCGCTTTTGCCTGCTTTGCCATTTTAAGCCCCCCAACTGCCTGGCTGCCCCGGCGCCAAACCTAGCGCGACATTCGCGCGCACGGCAGGCGCAACTGTGGATGCTGTGGATACCGGCCCTAGGCCGCCGTTTCCGCTTCGATTTGGCGCAGGCGTGTGGAACACCGGCCGCTCGCCACGACTTAACCGATGGAACTATCATCGCCCGCGGGGGCTCGGCCGGGAGTTGAGCGATGGATTTTGATCCTGTCCTGCTTGCCCGCTTGCAGTTCGCCTTCACCGTCACATTCCACATCATCTTCCCGAGCTTCACGATCGGGCTGTCGGCCTATATCGCGACGCTCGGCGTGCTCTGGGCGCGCAGCGGCGAGGAGCGCTATCACCAGCTGATGCGCTTCTGGACGCGCATCTTCGCGGTGTCGTTCGCCATGGGCGTGGTGTCGGGCCTGGTGCTGTCCTACCAGTTCGGCACCAATTGGAGCCGCTTCTCGCTTCTCGTCGGCAACGTCATCGGCCCGCTCATCGGCTACGAAGTGCTGATGGCCTTCTTCCTGGAGGCGACCTTCCTCGGCGTGCTGCTGTTCGGCTTCAACCGCGTGCCGCCCTGGCTCTACGTGCTGTCGGCGGCGATCGTCGCCGTCGGCACCGCCATGTCGGCGTTCTGGATCCTGTCGGCCAACAGCTGGATGCAGACGCCGGCCGGCTACACGATGAAGGACGGCATCGCTTATCCGACCGACTGGCTCGCGGTCATCTTCAATCCGAGCTTCCCCTACCGCTTCGCGCACATGCTCAACGCCGCCTATCTCACCACCGGCTTCGTGGTGCTGGCGGTGGGCGCGCGCTATCTGCTGGCCGGCCGCCATATCGAGGAAGGCCGCACCATGCTGCGCATGGCGATCGGGCTGACCGCGATATTGGCGCCGCTGCAGCTCATCATCGGCGATCAGCACGGCCTCAACACGCTCAAGCATCAGCCGATCAAGATCGCGGCGATCGAAGCGCATTGGGACGGCGCAAAGCCTGGCGCCTTCCACATCTTCGCCTGGCCGGACGAGAAGACCGAGAGCAACCGCTACGCGCTGTCGATCCCGAACGTCTCTTCGCTCCTGCTCACGCATCGCTTGAACGGGCTGTTCCCGGGACTGAAAAGCGTGCCGCCCGCCGACCGGCCGCCGGTGCCGATCGTGTTCTTCGCCTTCCGCGTCATGGTGGGACTGGGGCTGTTGATGATCGCCGCCGCGCTGTTCGGCGCTTTTCTGTGGTGGCGCGGCACACTGTTTACGACGCGCTGGTATCTGGCGGTGATGGCGCAGTGCTGGTGGGTCGGCTTCATCGCGGTGATGGCCGGCTGGATCACCACCGAGAGCGGGCGCCAGCCGTGGATCGTCGAGCACATCCTGCGCACGGCCGACGCCAATTCGCCGGTGATCGGGCAGAGCATCGCCGTGACCCTGGCGCTGTTCGTCATCGCCTATGGCGTCGTGTTCTCCTTCGGCATCTACTACATCAACCGCCTGATCGACCGCGGGCCGGAGCCGCCATCAGCGGAGGCAACCAAGCATTTCGCCGCCAGCCCGATTTCCGCCGGCGGCGGACTGCATTAGCGGGAGGCGCATGATCCCGAAAAGCCTGCCCCCGACCCGATCGGGGGTGGGAACCGGTTTTCGGAAAAGATCATGCGCAAATAAAGGATCGCGTCATGGAATGGTATCTTCCCGTGATCTGGGCCGGCCTGATCGGCACCGCCGTCGCCATGTATGTCGTTCTCGACGGCTTCGACCTCGGCCTCGGCATCCTGTTTCCGTTTGCCGCCAACGAGCGCCAGCGCGACCAGATGATGGCGTCGGTGGCGCCATTCTGGGACGGCAACGAGACCTGGCTGATCCTCGGCGGCGCCGGCTTGTTCGTCGCCTTCCCGCGCGCCTACGCGGTGATCATGCCGGCGCTTTACTTGCCCGTGATCGTGATGCTGCTGGCGCTGGTGTTTCGCGGCGTGGCGTTCGAATTCCGCACCGTCTCGCAAAGCAAGACCTGGCTCAACGTCGCCTTCGCCGCCGGCTCGACGCTCGCCGCTTTCGCGCAAGGCGTGATCCTCGGCGGCCTGATCCAGGGCGTGAAGGTCGCAAACGGCGCCTATGCCGGCGGCGCGCTCGACTGGGCGACGCCCTTCGCCGTGCTTTGCGGCTTCGCCATGGTCGCCGGCTACGGCCTGCTCGGCGCCACCTGGCTCATGCTCAAAACCGAAGGGCAGGTGGCCGAGCGCGCGCGCGGTCAGGCGAAAGCCCTGCTGCTGGCGGTGCTGCTGTTCATGGGCGCGGTCAGCCTGTGGACGCCGTTCGCCGAGCCGCGCATTTTTGCGCGCTGGTTCTCGACGCCGAATATCTATTTCCTCTGGCCGGTGCCGCTGGTCACCGCGCTCACCGCCTACGCCTGCTGGCGCTGGATCGGCAAGGGCTACGATGCGCCGCCCTTCCTCGCGGCCATCGCGCTTTTTCTGCTGGGCTATCTCGGCGTGGTGATCTCCGATTTCCCCTATCTGGTGCCGCCGTCATTGAGCATCTGGGACACCGCGGCAGCGCCGGCCAGCCAGATCTTCATGCTGCTCGGCACGCTGGTGCTGCTGCCGATGATCCTCGGCTATTTCGTTATTGTGTACTGGCTGTTCCGCGGCAAGGTGCGCGAGGGCGAGAGCTATCACTGAGCCCGCGCATGATCCCGAAAAGTGGACACCGGTTTTCGGAAAAGATCATGCGCAAACGTTATTTCTCGGGTCCTTCCGGCCGCACCACCGCCCAGCCCAGGCGAATAAGCGGCAGGAAGCCCTGCACTGCCCTGGCAAATGAGCGCGGCACTTCCGGCACCAAATCGGGGAATTGCGCCTTCAGCGTCGCCGGCGGCTGGTTGGTCTTTTCGCCGTCGGCCAAACCAGGATGCCGCCCCGCTCGCGCATGGCGGTGACGCTCGCCCACGGGCTGCGCTGCGGCGCCCAGTCGAAATAGACATGCGGGCGCGTCGGCGCCCCAAGCGCGATGATCGGCGCCAGCCGCTCGTCGCCGGTGATGTAGCGCAGCGGCTGGCCGGTGCGGCGCTCGAAACTGTCGGCGAAGAAGCGCCCCTCGCGGTTGGCCGGCTGCGCCACGCTCAAGTCGGCGCCGCCGAGCCAGGGCATGAAGGCGATGCCGAACACCGCAATCGCCGGCGGCAGCACCAGCAAGCCGACCCAGGCCGACGACACCAGCCGCTCGCGATAGAGCAGCACATGGTCGCCCGCCAGCACCACCACCGCCAGCCCGGACAGCACCACCAGCGGCGCCACCCGGTCGAAGGGGCCGAGCCGGTGGCTGCCGGCGACGATGGCGATGGCGACGGCGGCCGGCGCCAGCGCGAACACATAGACGTACCAGCGCGCCAGCTGCTCGGCCGGGCTGCGGTCGATCTCCGGCGCGCGCTCGCGCGGCCGGCGCGGCCAGCCGCTCGCCAGCGCGATCAGCAGCATTAATCCCAGATGCGCGGACAACAGCGCCAGGATGAGCCACAGCCAAGGCGCACGGCCGCCGGCGCGCGCCAGGCTGTCGTTCAAGCCTTCCATCACCAGCGCGCGGTCGCTCCACAGCCAGGCGGCATGCGGAAACACGACGATGACGAACGGCAGCGCGGCGATCCAGGGCTCCGGCTGCAGGAGCGCTAAGCGGCCGCGCGCAGTCGCCAACGTGAACACGATCATCAGCGCAATGAGAATGAGCCCGACATAGCTCGCCAGCAGCAAGAGGCCAAGATCGAGCGCCAGCAGGAACCAAAAGCCGCGCCGGCGCTCGCCCACCGCGCGCCAGTAATGCAGCAGCGCCAGCGCCCAGAGCGGCGCCGCCATGATGGATTCGCCGAAGGCCGGGCTCGGCACCGTGAAGGCGGCGACCCCCACCATCAGCAGCACCGCCAGCACGGCGTGGCGCATGCCGACGATCGAGCGCCCGAGCGTGAACACCGCCCAATAGGTGACCACGATGCATGCTTGCGCCAGCGCGTAGAGCCCGAAGGCGCCGGCGATGCGGAAGGCGACCTCCCCCAGCCAGAAGGCCAGCGGCGGCCCCAGATAGCTGCCCAGCACGAATTCATGACCGATGGCGAGCAGCATGGGCGCGCCGCCGGGCGGCGCGCTATAAAACAGCGCCGGTATCAAGGTCCACAGCGCGGCCTGCGACAGCGCCACGAACCAGAACACCAGGCGCGGGCGCCCGCGCAGGGATTCGACGATCAGGGAGACGTAATGCATTGGCCCGGGCGGCTGGAACTCGGCGGCAACCGGGCAGCAATAGAGAAGGCCGGCTAAAGAGGCAACAACGCGGCGATGACCTCGTCGGTGGCGCCACCCAGCGCCGCCAGCTTGGCCGCCACCGGGGCGAAGGACTTGCGGTGGTGGATCGAGGGCCCAAGCCGGGCGAGCGCCGCGAAATGCTCGGGCACGCTGTAGCCCATGTGGCGCTCGAAGCCGTAGCCGGGATGCGCCAGGCCGAGCCGGGTCATCAGCCGGTCGCGGGTGACCTTGGCGACGATGGAGGCGGCGGCGATCGAGGAGACCAGCGCGTCGCCCGAGACCACCGCCGTGCATTCGCAGCCGCAATCGATGCGGTTGTTGCCGTCGACGAAGACGAGCTTGGGCGGCATGGGCAGCGCCTTGACCGCGCGCGCCAGCGCCCACAGCGAGGCGCGCAGGATATTGTCGCGGTCGATGCGCTCGATCGAGCCGAAGGCGACCGCGACCTGCGCGCTGGCGCAGATCTTCTCGTAAAGCTTCTCGCGCGTCTCCGCGTCGAGTTTCTTGGAGTTGTTCAAGCCGCGCGGGATGCGGTTCGGATCGAGGATCACCGCCGCCGCCACCACGGGGCCGGCGAGCGGGCCCCGGCCCGCCTCGTCGCAGCCCGCCACCGGCCAGATGCCGCCGTTGAGCGCCCGGCGCTCGCGCCGGAAGCTCGGACGCAGCGCGGGCTCGTTGAGCGGCAGGCGCTGCGCACCGGCGCGTTTGAGTGCCGGCTTTGCCGGGGTCTTGCCCTTGGTGGGCTTTTGCTTCTGCTTGCGTGCCAGTCTGGGCTTGCGGGCCATGGGCCACGATGCGTGCGCGGGCGGCGCAAAGTCAACGGCGTTGGATCGCAAGCGGTGAAAACCGGGGATTTCCGGGGCGGGAACAATTGCCCGCTCGGCCACGTTTCCAAACCGCACGCGGCGAATTTGAGCACCAAAGGCAATTGCGATGATTCCCATTTGGCTGCACGCGCTTTCGATGGGCGCGCTGATCCTGGGCGCGGCTTGCGCGCTCATCCTGCTCGTGGACGTGAAGCGGCATCCGCAGCACATGTGGATCATGGATGTGGTGTGGCCGATCACGGGCCTCTATGCCGGGCCGCTGGCGCTGTGGGGCTATTTCCGCTTCGGCCGCGCCACCGGTCACGGCCACGGCGCGCCCGGCAAGCCGTTCCATGCGACGGTCGGCATCGGCACCACCCATTGCGGCGCCGGCTGTACGCTCGGCGACATTATCTCGGAATGGCTGTGCTTTACCGCGCCGGCCGTCGCGGTCTGGTTCGGCTTTCAGTCGATCTTTGCGGAAAAAATGTTCGCCGTATGGGTGGCCGACTACATCTTCGCGTTTGTCCTCGGCATCGCTTTCCAATATTTCACCATCGTCCCCATGCGCGGGCTCGGCTTGCGCGATGGCATGATCGCGGCGTTGAAGGCCGACACGCTCTCGCTCACCGCCTGGCAGGTCGGCATGTACGGCTTCATGGCGTTGGCGCAGTTTGTCTATTTCCGCCCGCTCACCGGCAAGTTGCTGGAAGTGAACACGCCGGAATTCTGGTTCACCATGCAGCTCGCCATGCTCGCAGGGTTCGTCACCAGCTATCCGGTGAACTGGTGGCTGATTACGGTGGGGATCAAGGAGAAGATGTGACGGCGAGCCTGAAAAGCGTTTGCTACAAATTCCGGCGTCATCACCCGCGAAAGCGGGTGATCCAGTAACCACGGACGCCTCGGATAGGGAAAGACCTGGGTTACGGGGTCCCCGCCTTCGCGGGGACGACAGCCGAGAAATCAAAATAGGCTCAACTGCGCCGAGTCCAGCTTCGGATGGCGGAAATGCTCGGTGCTGAGCTTCGACTTCGTCTCGTTCAGCCCCAGCTTCTCGCAGGCCAACTCGAAGCGCCGGCCGATCATCCAGGCGTAAGGGCCGGTGCCCTTCATGCGCTTGCCGAAGGTCGAGTCGTAGTCCTTGCCGCCGCGCATATCGCGGATCAGTTTGAATACATGCTCCTCGCGGTGCGGGTAATTCGTCTTCAGCCATTCGCGGAACAGGTCGCGCAATTCAAGCGGCAGGCGTAAGAGCACATAACCCGCCTCGCGCACGCCGGCGGCATGCGCGGCGTCGAGAATGCGCTCGATCTCCATGTCGTTGAGCGCCGGGATGACCGGCGCCACCATCACCGAGGTCGGCACGCCGGCCTGCGTCAATCGCCGCAGCGTCTCCAGCCGCCGCATCGGCGTCGCCGCGCGCGGCTCCATCTTGCGCGCGAGCTCGGCGTCGAGCGTGGTCACCGACAGCGCCACCTTCGCCAGCTTGCGCTCGGCCATGCGCGCGAGAATGTCGAGGTCGCGCAGCACCAGCGCCGACTTGGTGACGATGCCGACCGGGTGGCCGGCGCGGTCGAGCACTTCCAGGATGCGGCGCATCACCTTGTAGCGCCGCTCGATCGGCTGATACGGGTCGGTATTGGTGCCGATGGCGATCACCTGCGGCTGATAGTTCGGCGCCGCCAATTCCTTTTCCAGAAGATCCGCGGCTTCCGGCTTGACGAACAATTTGGATTCGAAATCGAGCCCGGGCGACAGGCCGAGATAGGCGTGCGTCGGGCGCGCGAAGCAGTAGATGCAGCCGTGCTCGCAGCCGCGATAGGGATTGATCGAGCGGTCGAAGCCGATGTCGGGACTATCGTTGCGGGTGATGATCTTGCGCGTTGCGTCGACCGTCACCTGCGTCTTGAACGGCGGCAATTCGTCGAGGCTGCGCCAGCCGTCGTCGAAGGCGATGCGCGCCTGCGGCTCGTAGCGGCCGGTCACGTTGCTCTGGGCGCCGCGCCCGCGCCGCCGCTCATGGTCGACCACCAGGCCGAGCAAGCCGGTGGCGTCGTCCACGTGTTCACCCGCCGGCGTCTGGGGCAGCGGAGACGCCGGCGGGTGCGTGCGGGCTGTGTTCGAACGAGCCATGGCGGCACCCTAGCCAGCAAACCTGAACAGAACAAGAACATTTTTGAAAGCCCACAATTTCAGCATATCAGGGCCCGATCTCGTGCCGTCACATCCGAATCCCACATGATATGGTGGCAACTTGAGCGCAGGGCCAAGGGTTCCATGTTGAGCGTGATCATTGCTGCCCACGAATCGGAGCGGACGCTGGTGCCGACGCTTGCCGCGCTGGTGCCGGGCGTGGCATCCGGCCTGCTGCGCGAGGTGCTGGTGGCGGACGCCGGCTCCAGCGACGCCACCGCGGAGGTGGCGGAAGTTGCCGGCTGCCGTTTCATCAGCTCGGAGGAGCCGCTGGGCGCGCGGCTGAAGGCGGCGGCGGCGGCAACGCGCGCGCCCTGGCTCATGTTCCTGCGTGCCGGCACCGTGCCCGAGCCGGGTTGGATCGCCGCGGCCGAGCATTTCATGCAGGTCACGGACATGCTGGACGGTGTCGGCCGCGCCGCGGTATTCCGCCCGCAGAGCGGCGCGGACCTGATGCGGCCGCGCTTGGCCGAGCTCATGGTGATGCTGCGCGCCGCGCTCGGCGGCGCGCCCCGGCCCGAGCAGGGCCTGCTGATCGCGCGCCACTTTTACGAAGCGGTCGGCGGCCATGCCGGAGACGAGGAAGCCGAGGCGGCGCTGCTGCGCAAGCTCGGCCGCCGGCGCATTGCCATGCTGGCCTGCGCGGCGAGCGCGCCGCGCTGATCCGTCATTCCGGGGCCCGCGCCATAAGCGCGTTTACGCGCGTCTTCGACGCGCTATGGCGCGTGAACCCGGAATCCGGAGCGACACGGAAACGCCTGCGGATTATGGCCCTGGATTCCGGGTCCGCGCCTTCGGCGCGTCCCGGAATGACAAAAAGCAAATACTTGACTTAGTCAACTAATTGTCCGACCCTGGCGGCTATGATCGCCACCGCCCAAGACGCGACCAAAGACATTGCCGCAGTGCGCCGCTTCAACCGCTTCTACACGCGGCAGATCGGCGTACTGCGTAAAACCTACCTCGACAGCCCCTACTCGCTCGGGGAAATGCGCGTGCTCTACGAGCTGGCGCAATCCGCGAAACTTGGCGGCGCGCTGACGGCGAGCGACATCGCCCGCGCGCTCGATCTCGACGCCGGCTATTTGAGCCGCCTGCTGCGCAAGTTCGAGAAGGCCGGCCTCATCTCACGCAAGACCGCGCGCGAGGACGC
Source organism: uncultured Pseudomonadota bacterium (assembly GCA_963819955.1). Taxonomy (GTDB): domain Bacteria; phylum Pseudomonadota; class Alphaproteobacteria; order Rhizobiales; family Xanthobacteraceae; genus Pseudolabrys. The sequence continues at coordinate 180,345 of CAWFYB010000009.1, forward strand.
ACGCCAGAGCCATCTCGCTTTGACCGCGCGCGGCGCCAAAATGTTCGCGCCGTTCGAAAAGCGCTCGCAGGCCCAGGTCGGCGGCATGCTCGGCAAGCTGCCGGCCGCCGAGCAGGCCAAGCTGGTGGCGGCGATGCAGACGATCGAGCGCCTGCTCGACGGCAGAGCTGAGCCCGCCGACAAGCCGGCCTATATTCTGCGCGCGCCGCGCATCGGCGATTTCGGCTGGATCGTGTCGCGCCACGCCGAGCTTTACGCGCAGGAATACAACTGGACCGAACCGTTCGAAGGCCTGTGCGCGCGGATCGTCGCCGACTTCGCCAACAACAACGACCCCAAGCTGGAGCGTTGCTGGATCGCCGAAGTAAACGGCGAGAACGTCGGCTGCGTCATGCTGGTGAAGGACGAGGCGCCAGGCGTCGCGCGCATCCGCCTGCTGCTGGTCGACCCGAAGGCGCGCGGCCTGCATCTCGGCACGCGGCTGGTCGACGAATGCGTGCAGTTCGCGCGCGCCGCCGGCTACCAGAAGATGACGCTGTGGACCCACAGCGTGCTCACCGCCGCGCGCCACGTCTATGAGAAGGCCGGCTTCACCCTCACCTCCAGCGAGAAGAAGCACAACTGGGGCGAGGACGTCGTCGCCGAATATTGGGATATGGATTTGTGATTGTTGATCCGACTGATTCACATTCTCTGTCATTCCGGGGCGCGGGCGGAGCCCGCGAACCCGGAATCCAGGGCGACACGGCGAGGCCATTCGTGCAGCCCTGGATTCCGGGCCCGCCGCCATAGCGCGTAGAAGACGCGCGTGAACGCGCTTATGGCGGCGTCCCGGAATGACGAACGTCGGAGTTTCGGCAGTTATTCCGCCGCCTTCGACGGCGCCGCCAGATCGAGCACGTTGTGGATCTCCATCGGCCGGCGGATGCCCTTGAGCTCGAATTCGCCCACCGCTTCCGTGCTCACCGTTTCCTCCACGGCTATCAGCACGCGCGGGCTGATCAGGATCTGGCCCGGCTGCGCCTCGTCGCACAGCCGCGCGGCCACGTTCGACACCGTGCCGATCGCCGAATAATCGAAGCGGCCCTCGAAGCCGATGGTGCCGAGCGTGGCGTAGCCGTGCGAGATGCCGATGCCGAAGCCGAGATCGTGGCCGAGCCGGCGCCATTTGCCGATCAGCGCGCCGAGCGCCGCGCGCATTTCCAGCGCCATCTGCACCGCGCAAAGCGCGGGGTTCTCCACCTGCACCGGATCGTTGAAGATCACCATGACGCCGTCGCCGGCGTAGCGCTCGAGCGTTCCGCCGTGCTTGTGGATGATGCCGCCGATCGCGCTGTGGTATTGGCGCAGCAGCGCCATCACGTCTTCCGGGTCGGAGCTTTCGGAAAAGCCGGTGAAGCCGCGCAGGTCGCAGAACAGCGCGGTGATCTCGCGCCGGTGGCTTTCGAGCTGGCTCTCCATGCCGGACGACACGATCAGGTCGGCCACCTGCGGCGGCAGGAAGCGGCGCAGCCGGCTCATGCGCTCGATCTCGCCAAGCTGCTCGCTGACGCGCTGCTCGAGGCCCTTGTTGAGCGCGGCGAGCTCGGCCGCCTGCGCGTGCACCTGGTCGTGCAGCGCCTTCAGCCGCAGCACCGATTTGACGCGCGCCACCAGCGCCACCTGGTCGATCGGCTTGGTCAGGTATTCGTCGGCGCCGGCCTCCAGCCCGCTCACCACGTCCTTGCTGTCGGCCTTGGCGGTGGTCAGGATGATCGGCATGAAGGGCAGCGTGTCGTCGCCCTTCAGCCGCCTGCAGACCTCGATGCCGTCGATCTTCGGCATCATGATGTCGAGCAGGATCAGGTCGGGCAGATGCTCCTTGGCCGCGGCCAGCGCCTCCTCGCCGTCGGCCGCCTGCTTGAGGTCGTAGCCGTGCAGCGACAGCCGCGTGACCAGGATGTCGCGGTTGGTCTCGTTGTCGTCGACGATCAGGATGCGCGGCGGCGAATGCATGGCGGCACCGGTTAAGGCAGGAATTCTTTGATCTTGGCGAGCAGCGCGCGCGGGCTATAGGGCTTGGTCACATAGGCGTCGCAGCCGGATTCGCGCGCCTTGGCTTCGTCGCCGGACAGCGCATAGGAGGTCACCACGATGATCGGGATCGCCTTGGTGTCCGGATCGGCCTTGAGCCGGCGCGTCGTCTCATAGCCGTCCAGCACCGGCAGCTGGATATCCATCAGGATCAGGTCCGGGCGCTGCTTCTTGACCGCCGCGAGCGCCTCCTCGCCGTTCTCGGCTTCCATCATGTCGTAATCATGGGCGCCCAAGAGGTCGCGCAGGATCTGCCGGTTGTCCTCCTGATCCTCGACCACCAAAATCGTTCTGCTCATGCTTGCCTCTTAACCTGCTCCGCCCGCAGCGGCAGCGTGAATGAGAAAGTCGATCCTTCGCCGAGCTTCGATTCCAGGCGCACCGCGCCGCCGTGCATCTCGATGATCTTTTTCGAGATCGCGAGCCCCAAGCCGGTGCCGCCCTTTTTCTTGGTGGTGGAGCTGTCGGCCTGCTGGAATTCCTGGAACAGCTTCTTCTGGTCGTCCTCGGAGATCCCCGGGCCGGTATCGACCACCGCGACCGAGAAATGACCGTCGCTGGCGGAGGCTTTGATCTTGATCTCCCCGTCGTCGGTGAATTTGATGGCGTTGCCGACGAGGTTAAGCAGCACCTGCGTCAGCCGCCGCTCGTCGCCGTGGCCGGTCGGCATGTCGGGCGCGATCTCGGCCTTGAAGGCGAGCTTCTTCTCCGCCGCCAGCGGCTCGACCGCGCCGTAGACCGCGTGCACCACGTCCTTCATCGAGTAATCGGTGAGCGAGAGCGTCAACTGCCCGGCCTCGATCTTGGACAGGTCGAGCACGTCGTTGATCAGCCCGAGCAGGTGCTTGCCGTTGGTGGTGATGCGCTTGAGGGCGCCTTGCACCTTCTCCGGCGTATCGCCGTAGACGCCGTCGACGATCAGCTCGGTATAGCCGAGGATGGCGTTGAGCGGCGTGCGCAGCTCGTGGCTCATATTGGCGAGGAACTGCGACTTGTGCTTGCTCGCTTCCTCGAGCTGGTGGCTCTTCTCCTGGATTTCCTCGAACAGGCGGACGTTTTCGATAGCGATCGCGGCCTGGTCGGCGAAGGTGGATGCCAGTTCGATCTGTTTATCCGAGAAGGGCCGCACGGTATTGCGTGTCAACATAATGACGCCTATTGGAAGCCCTTCGCGCATGAGAGGGACGCCAAGCACAGTGCGGAATCCGCCGAGCCTCTGCCCCTCGGTCATGGTGTATTCCGGATCGGCCGTAACGTCGTATACCTGGACCGGCCTGCCTCCGGTCACCGCGCGCCCAAGCACTGTCCCACGCCCCGGCACGACCGGGTGCTCGCGCATATGCTCGTCGTATTCGCGCGAGAGGCCATAGCTTGCGACGTAAGGATAGGCGTCTCCTTCTGGACGATGAATGGCAGCGCTGTCCGCCTCGCATAGCCGAGCCGCCGATTCGACCAGCGTGTCGAGCACCGCCTGCAAATCGAACGTCGAGCGGCTGATTACCTTGAGCACCTCGGCGGTGGCGGTCTGCTGCTGCAGCGATTCGGCCAAGTCTTCGGTGCGCTCCTGTACCTCTTCGAACAGCCGCACATTGCCGATCGCAATGACCGCCTGGTCGGCGAAGGTCTTGAGCAACTGCACCTGCGTGTCGGAGAAATATCCCGGCTGCCTGCGCGCGACGAAAATCGTTCCGATCACCTGCCCCTCGCGCAGCATCGGCACGCCAAGGCAGGCACGATAGCCGGCGGCGCGGGCGGCGTCCTTGGCTTGGTATTGCGCATCGGCAAGGACGTCGGGCGCATGAGCGACGGCGCCGCTGCGGACCGCGCGCGCGGTTATGGTCTCCTGGTCCCGGCGCATCGGATAGACGCCGCGCACGGCCTCGACCCCCTCGCTGCTCACGCCATGAATTGAGACGAGCTGGATCAGTTCGCCATCGACCATGGAAACGACGCTGACATCGGCGTCGCAGAGTTTTTCCGCCCGCTCTCCGATGATGTCGAACACCGGCTTGGTGTCGGTCGGCGAGCGGCTGATGACGGTCAATATTTCGCTGGTCGCCGTCTGGTATTCGAGCGATTCCTGCAGGTCGCGCGTGCGCGCCTGCACCTCTTCGAACAGACGCACGTTCTCGATCGCGATCACCGCCTGGTCGGCGAAGGTGGTGACCAGCTCGATCTGTTTCTCGGTGAATAGATCCACCCGCTCGCGCGACAGCACGAGCACGCCAATCGGCGCGCCTTCACGCAGCAAGGGGACCGCTAGCAATGTGCGGATGACTTCAAATCCCGGAGACGATCGCACAAAGCTCAAATCCGAGTCCTTCGTGATATCCTCGACTTGAACGGGCTTGCCTGCCAAAACGGCGCGGCCCGCCAACGACGACGGCCCGAGCGTTGCCGGATGACTTTTCATGTACGCGTCATGCTCGGGCGAATAGCCGTGCAGGGCTGCCGCATGGTAGGCGCCGTTGCGCAAGAGCCTAAGCGACACGCGATCGGCGCGGCACAGCTTGGCCGCCGATTCAATCAGCGCGTCGAACACCGTCTGCAGATTGAAAGCCGAGCGGCTGATGACCTTGAGCACGTCGGCGGTCGCGATCTGCTGCTGCAGCGATTCTGACAGGTCCTCGGTGCGCGCCTGCACCTCGTCGAACAGGCGCACGTTCTCGATGGCGATCACCGCCTGGTCGGCGAAGGTGGTGACCAGGTCGACCTCGCGGTCGCTGAACGGCTCGACCCGGCAGCGCGCCAGCGCGATGACGCCGATCGGCTCGCCGTCGCGCAACAGCGGCACGCCGATGATGGAGTGCAGATGCGCGATGGCCGCCTGCTCTTTCATCGCGTAGCCGGCGTCGTCCATCGCATCTTCGATGCGCACCACCTCGCGGCTCATCGCCGCCCGCCCGACCGCGGTGCCGGGTCCGGGCGCGATCGGGTTGGCGCGCTCGATTTCGAGATATTCCGGCACCAGGCTGAAGCCGGCCGCATAGCGATAGACGCCGCCATCGAGGCGGAAGATCACCGCCTGATCCGCGCGGCACAGCCTTGCCGCGGTGTCGACCACGCTCTGCAGGATCGGCATGAGGTCGAACTTGGAGCGGCTCATGACGCTTAGCACTTCCGCCGTCGCCGTCTGCTGCTCCAGCGATTCGGTGAGAGCGTCGGTGCGCTCGCGCAGCTCGTTGAGCAGCCGCGCGTTCTCGATGGCGATCACCGCCTGCGCGGCGAAGTTCGTCATCAGCTCATTCTGCTTTTGCGTGAATGGACGCACCTCCTGGCGGTAGACGAGCACGGCGCCGATCACCTGATTGTCCTTGACCATCGGCACGCCAAGCGTGGACCGGGCGCCACCCAATTTCACCAAGTTCGAATTCTGAAATGCCTCGTCAGTACTGAGATCAGCGATATGAAGCGGTTGCTTCGTCGCAAGGATGCGGCCCATTATTACCCCTGGGGGGTACACTGGTCTGCCTCGCATCAATTCCTCGAAGGCTTTGGGAGCGTTGTACATCGCGGGCATTCGGCATTGCTGTCCGTCAAACAGCACCAAATTCGCAAAACTGGCCTCGCAGATGCGAGTAGCGTTAATCAAAATCGAATCAAACACCGGATCGAGATCGCCCGGTGAGCTGCTGATCACCTTGAGCACATCGGCTGTTGCGGTCTGCTGCTGCAGCGATTCGGTGAGATCGTCGGTGCGCTGGCGCAGCTCGTTGAAAAGCCGCGTGTTCTCGATGGCAATGACGGCCTGCGCTGCAAAAGTCTTGATAAGCTCCACCTGCTTTTCGGTGAAGGTTTTAGCCTCATCCCGCGCGACGGCGATGACGCCGATCACTTTGCCGTCGCGCAGCATGGGCGCGAAGATCGTCGCATTGAACCCCAACTGCCTGGCGAGCTCCTGCATGCGGCGTGGACATTCCGGATTGCCGATCACCGGCACGAATTGCATCACCTGTCGCGCCATCATGGCCCGGTCTGGCGCCTGCGCACCGTCCAGCGGCCGCGGGTAGTACTTCGACATAAGCCCGTATTCGTCCTCCTGCCCCGTCGCCGCCAGGTGGACTATGCCGTCTTCTAAGAGCTGGACCATCGAGAAACGGGTGCCGAACAGCCGCCTGAGGTTGCGTACGATGGCTCCGAACACCGGCTTGGTGTCGGCCATGGATCCGCTGATCGAGGCGAGGATTTCGCCGCTTGCCGTTTGCTGTTCTAAGAACTCCGTGAGATCGTCCGTCCGCTGGCGCAGCTCGTTGAACAGCCGGGTGTTCTCGATGGCGATGACGGCCTGGGCAGCGAAGGTGCGCAACAGCTCGCGCTGCTTGTCGGAAAGCTGCCGTGGCCGGCGCGCGATGACGCTGATCGCGCCGATCGCCGTGTCTCCGCGCATCATCGGCATCACGGTGATGGCGCGGTAGCCGCTGGCCAGGAAATTCTGCCGGCCCGGCATCAGTTGTTCCGGCGTCTCGCGCGCATCGGCAAAATCCATCTCGCGCCCATCGAGGAGAGCCGTGCCGGTGATGAATTCGCGCGACAACGGCATCGGGTAGCGCGCGCTCAGCGCTGCGAGGTCGCCGGCATCGGCGCCGGCAATGGCAGCGAGCTTGACCTGATCCCCCTCGGGCAAGGAGATCACGACGACCGCCTCCGGGAACAGCCTGAGGCCACTGTGCACGATCGCATCGAAAGCCGGCTGCGAGTCGGTCGGCGAATTGCTGATGACTTCGAGAATGTCGGACGTCGCGGTCTGCTGCTGAAGGGATTCGGTCAGATCGTCGGTGCGCTGGCGCAGCTCCTTAAGCAGCCGCGTGTTCTCGATGGCGATAACGGCTTGCGCGGCGAAGTTAGTGCACCAGCTCGATCTGCTTGTCGCTGAAAGGCCGTACTTCCTGGCGATAGATGATGATCGCGCCAACCGCCTCCTCGTCCTTCAGCATCGGTACGGCAAGAAATGTACGGGCGCCGGCGGCTTCGACCATCGTGACGATAGCGCGGTCGCGCTCGATATAGGCCTGCTCCGTGCGCAGGTCCGAGACATGCTCCACCTGTTTGTTTCTCATGGCATGCGCGACAGGTACGTTCGGCGAAGGCCGGAACACGGGATTGCGCCGCCGCTCGTCAGCATACGCCTTTTCCCCGCCATGCAAGGCGACGGCACGAAGCGCGTCGCCTTCGCAAAGCAGCAGCGTGCCGAAATTTGCTTCGCAGATGCGGGTGGCATTCTCCAGCATCGCCTGAAAGACTGGTTCCAGCTCGCCCGGCGAAGAGCTGATGACCTTGAGCACTTCGGAGGTCGCCGTCTGCTGCTCCAGCGATTCACGCAATTCGTTGAGCAGCCGCGCGTTCTCGATGGCGATGACCGCCTGCGCGGCGAAGCTCGATAACAGCTCGATCTGCTTGTCGGAGAACGGCCGGATCTCCTGGCGGTACACGGTGATCACGCCGACCAGCGCCTCGTCTTTGAGCATCGGCACACAGACGAGACTGCGCGCGCCGGTGAGCTCGGCGAACAGCGCAAATTGCGGCTCGTGGCGCGGCCAAGCCGGACTATCGGGAACATCGGCGCTCTGCAGCGGCCGTTTGGTCGCGGCCACGCGCGCCATCGGATTATCAGGCGAAGGCTCCACCACCGGTTGGCGGCGTCTGGCCTCGGCAAAGGCCGGCGGCACGTTGTGCATTGCCGCCGCGTGAAACGCGCCGTCCTCGTAAAGGTACATCGTGCCGAAATTGGCCTGGCAGATGCGCGTCGCATTCTCCAGCATGGACTCGAATACGGGTGCCAGCTCGCCGGGCGAAGAGCTTATGACCTCCAATACCTCCGAAGTCGCGGTCTGCCGCTCCAACGATTCGCGCAGCTCGGTGAGCAGCCGGGCGTTCTCGATGGCGATGACCGCTTGCGCGGCGAAGTTCGCTACCAGCTCGATCTGCTTATCGGTGAACGGCAGAACCTCCTGCCGGTAGATGGCGATGGCGCCGACCAGGTGGTCGTCCTTGAGCATGGGCACTGCGAGTTGCGTGCGGGCTCCGCCGAATTTCGCTGGTGGTGCGGGAACCGCCGCCGTCAGCATATCCAGCGTGTGGATGACCTGCTTAGAATGGGTCAGGTGATCCATGTCCGAGCCGGGAATCGCCTTCCCCAGGCCGCGCCGCCGCAAGAACTCTTCGAGAGCCGGCGGGATGTTGAGCATCGCCACAGCTTCGAATTCATCGCCAACGAATTGATGCATGACGCCGAACTGCGCACGACAAATTCGGGCTGCGTTCTCAAGCATGGCCTCAAACACGGGTTCGAGCGAGCCGGGTGACGAACTGATGACCTTGAGCACATCCGACGTCGCGGTTTGCTGTTCGAGCGATTCGCGCAGCTCGGTGAGCAGCCGCGTGTTCTCGATCGCGATGACGGCCTGCGCGGCGAAGTTTCTGACGAGCGCGATCTGTTTATCCGTGAACGGCTGCACTTCCTTGCGATAGATCGTGATCGCGCCGATCAGATCATCATCCTTGAACATCGGCACGGCCAGATGCGAGCGCGCACCGCCGAACTTGGCCGACGGTGAGCTGGCCGAGGAAAGCGCTTCGTCGGCGCTGTGCACGACATCGCGCGACTGCAACATTCGATCGAGCGGTATTCCCGGCGGCGGCTTGAACGGGCCGCGCTTTCGGCGAAATTCCATCAGCTCTTGACTTTCGCCCAACATCGCCTCGGTATGAAAATTCTCGCCGTCATATCGGTAGATCGTGCCGGAATCCGCGTGGCATATGTGCGTCGCGTTTTCCAACATGGATTGGAAGACAGGCTGCAAATCTCCGGGAGAGCTGGAGATGACCTGCAAGACTTCCGATGTCGCGGTCTGCTGTTGCAGCGATTCACGCAGCTCGTTGAGCAGCCGCGTGTTCTCGATGGCGATGACGGCTTGCGCGGCGAAGTTCGTCACCAGCGCGATCTGCTTGTCCGTGAACGGTCGAGGTTCCTGACGGAAAATGCCGAAGGCGCCAACAAGCTCCGTATCCATGAACATCGGTACGACGATATAGGCACGAGCGCCGCCAAGTCTCGCCGCGGGGCCAGGGCTCGATTCCCGTGATTCGTCGGCAGTGTGCACGAGCTCCTTTGTCTGCAACAGGCGGTGGAGAGCTCCGGCGGTCGGCTGAAACGAACCGCGCTGCCCAAGTGACTCGGCATAGGCAGGCGGCACACCAAGCGAAGCCGCCGCATGGAACTTGCCGCCGCCGTCGTAACGAAACAGCACGCCAAACTTGGCTTCGCAAATGCGCGTTGCATTTTCCAGCATCGCCTGGAAAACCGGCTCAAGCTCGCCGGACGAGCTCGAAATGACACGCAGCACCTCCGACGTCGCGGTTTGCTGCTCCAGCGATTCGGCAAGCTCGGCGCTGCGCTGCTGCTCGGCTTCGAACAGGCGCGCGTTCTCGATGGCGATCACCGCCTGGGCGGCGAAGGACTTGATGAGTGCGATTTCCTTTTCGTCGAAGAGGCGCGGCTCATGGTGCGCGGTGCCGATGGCGCCGATGATCTTGTCTTGCCGGATCATGGGCGCAAAGATGATCGAATTGTATTCAAAATCACGCGCGATTTTCTGGGCCGCGGGCGGAACCGCAGGATTGCCGGCCACCGGCGAGTATTGTACCGGCTGCTTTGAAAGCATCGCCTGCCCGTTCACCGTGGTTTCGTCGAGCGGGCGCGGGTAACGCTCCATTATTCTCTCGAACCCCGGCTTGCCGTCGACCGCCGGCATTTCAATCATTCCATCGCGCAACAGAGTGACCGCGGCAAAACGCGTCCCGAATAGTCGCAGCAAGTTGCGCACAATGGCGTCGAACACCGGCTTGGTGTCCGTCATCGAGCCGCTGATCGAGGCGAGGATTTCCGAAGTCGCGGTCTGGTGCGCGAGCGCCTCGCGCAGCTCGCTGAGCAGCCGCGTGTTCTCGATGGCGATGACCGCCTGCGCGGCGAAGTTCGTCACCAGCCCGATTTGCTTTTCGGTGAACGGGCGTACTTCTTGGCGGTAGATGCCGATGACGCCGATCAACTTTCCGTCCTTGAGCATCGGTACGTTCATCAGGCTGCGCGCGCCCACGACCTTAAGAAGGGTAGCGCGCGACGGATTGCCGGTGTATGCCGGCTCCTGCTGGATGTCGGCAATTTGAACGGCTTTTTTTGCAGCGACGACGCGGCCAAGCCCGGTTCCGGGCTCAGCCTTGAGCATCGGATTGCGCGAACGCGCCTCGACAAACGCAGGCGGTGCTCCGTAAAGAGCGGCCGTGCGGAAGCTGTCACCTTCGGCCAGAAACAGCGTGCCAAGCTTGGCGTCACAGATACGCACCGCGTTCGCGAGCATGACCTGGAACACCGGCTGCAATTCGCCCGGCGACGCGCTGATGACCTGCAGCACTTCCGAGGTTGCCGTCTGCTGCTCCAGCAATTCGCGCAGCTCATTGAGCAGCCGCGCGTTCTCGATGGCGATGACGGCTTGTGCCGCAAAGTTCTTCAACAGATCGATCTGCTTGTCGGTAAACGGCCGCACCTCCTGACGGTAGATGCCGATCGCGCCAACCACCTCGCCGTCCTTGAGCATCGGCACGCCGATTAGAGTGCGCGCGCCGGCGAGCTCGATGGTCGCTTGCCTCAACTTGTCGCCCGGCGCCGGCGCCGCCGTCACGTCGGCGATATGAAAAATTTGCTTTGTTTCGAGCAGCGCCCCCAAACCGCCGGCGGTCGACTCGGGATGAAACACTTGTTCGCCTTCCAAGAAATCGAGATAGGCTTGCGGTCCGCCATAGCTCGCGCCGATGCGGAAATTTCCGCCTTCGCGCAGCCAGAGATTGCCGAACTTGGCGCCGCAGATGCGCACGGCGTTTTCCAGCATGGCCTGAAACACCGGATCGAGCGCGCCCGGCGAGCTTGAGATGACGCGCAGCACTTCCGAGGTTGCCGTCTGCTGCTCCAGCGCCTCGGAAAGATCGTCGGTACGCTGGCGTAGATCCGCGAACAGGCGAACATTTTCGATGGCGATGACCGCCTGATCGGCGAATGTCTTGAGCAGGTCGATCTGTTTGTCGGTGAAATCGCGCACGACGTCGCGACGCACGACCATGACGCCGAGCGCCTTGTCGCCGCGCATGAGCGGCACGGCGAGCGCGGTACGAATTTTTTCGCGCTTGATGGCCTCTCGGCTGTCCGCGAACTCCGTGTCGGCGACCGCCAGTCCGTCGTGCACGTGGATGATTTTCCGGCCGATGACCGCTTTTCCGCTCAGCGATGCCGCGCTGATCGGTCGGCTCTCGCCGGTCTTGATGACGGCCACGCCCCCATAATTGGCGACGTGGCGCAAGCTGTTTTCCTCGACGCGATAAACGGAGGCATTGGTGGCGTCGCATAGCCGCGCCGCGTTTTGCACGATGGCGTCAAAGACGGGCTGCAGATCGTTGGGAGAGCGGCTGATGACGCCGAGGATTTCGCTGGTCGCCGTCTGCTGCTCCAGCAATTCGGAAAGCTCGGCGGTGCGCTGCTGCTCGGCCTCGAACAGCCGCGCGTTCTCGATCGCGATCACCGCCTGGTCGGCGAAGGTCTCGACCAGATCGATTTGCCTTTGCGTGAAGGAGCGCGGCGACGTGCGGAATAGATTGACGGCGCCAAATACGCGGCCTTCCCGCACCAGCGGCACGCCGAGCGCCGCGCGCAAGCCCATGAGCTTCTGCGCGACCGGCCGCGCATAGTCCGCATCCTCGATCACGTCCGGAATATGAACCGTGCCGCCTTGCAGGATCGTTTGTCCGAAAACCGAACTGCGATCCGGCTTGCTCGAATATCCGGCAAAGTGTTCGCGCCACTCCGGCCGGCAGCCGAAAGTCGCGGCCAGACGGTAGCCGGCTCCTTCTTCATAGCGGATGGTGCCGATATCGGCCGCGCACAGGCGGCATGCGGTTTCGAGCAGCGTGTCGAGCACGGCCTGCAGATCGAAAGTCGACCCGCTGATGACCTTGAGCACCTCGGCGGTGGCCGCCTGCTGCGCGAGCGCCTCGTCGCGCTCGCGCGTGGCTAACGCGAGCGCCGCCTTCAACTCGGCCAGCGAGCCGTCACTATTCACCGATTGCTCCCGCAGCGACATCCCTACCCCTCAAGGGCCTGCCGAGGGGCAATTCTAGCTTGCCGTGTCGCTAGGCGGTAGCGCCTTTCGCCTTGGGCCGCCGCATATGCTCGTCCAGCCGTGGCAATATCTCCACGAAATTGCAGGGCCGGTAGCGGTAATCGAGCTGGTGCAGCAGAATCTCGTCCCAGGCGTCCTTGCAGGCGCCGGGGGAGCCCGGCAGGCAGAACACGTAAGTGGCGTTGGCGACGCCGGCGGTGGCGCGGGTCTGGATCGCCGAGGTGCCGATCTTCTTCTCGCTGACCAAAAGGAACATGGTCGAGAAGCCGTCCATCTTCTTCTCGAACAGCGGTTCCACCGCTTCCGGCGTCACGTCGCGGCCGGTGAAGCCGGTGCCGCCGGTGGTGATCACCACGTCGATGAACTTGTCCTCGATCCAGGCCTTGACGCGCTGGCGGATCGCCTTGACCTCGTCCTTGACGATCGCGCGCTCGGCCAGCACGTGGCCGGCCGCGCGGATGCGCTCGACCAAGGTGCCGCCCGATTTGTCGTCGGCCAGCTCGCGCGTGTCGGACACGGTGAGCACCGCGATCTTGAGCGGCACGAATTGTCTGGTTTCGTCGATGCCGGGCATGGTTTGTCCTGATCGGTGCCCAGACTAAGGCGCAACGCGCCTCCGTGCCAAGCCTCCGGCGCCTGGCTCATTTCCAGAACGGCTTGCGCGCCTCCCGCCTGGCCTGCTCGCGGGTCAGGCCGAGGTCCTTGAGTTGCCGGTCGTCGAGATCCTTGAGCAGGCCGCGCTGCCGGGCCTTTTCGAGTTCGAACCAGAGTTGCTGCCGCCGCGTCTTGTCGAGCACCGCGCCGAGAAAGGCCAGAACGCGCGAACGCCAAGGCGCACGCTCGGTCGCGCCAAGTTGCCGCGGAAAATTCGTAGAATTGCAGGTATTGCTGCCGCAAGACATGTCTCACCTCCATTGCGGAGCGAGACAACGCTTGACTGCTGGGCAGTTGACCGGGCGGCTGTCGATGGCCCGGACTGTTTAATCTTTTAGCGCGGCGCCCGCTGATTTTCAATTTCACAAACGCGAAAAGTCTTAATTCGGCACAGCGCGATACCGCCTAAGCCCGTGCGCGATAGGCAGAATTTGCCCAGTTGGCAGCGGTTTTCATAAACCGCTTTTTTACCTTGCCCGTCCATAGTGCCGGCCTGTCGGTTGTAGGTCCCGCGTCGCCGGCCGCGTCGTCCCTTGAGTCAGAGTTCTGAGTCATGGTTGTGTCGCGTCGCGGGGCGCCCTCAAGGGCGCCCCGTGGAGTTTCAGAGCCCCCGCAGCAGCGCATTTTGGTGGGCGACTGCGCCGCCGAGATGGCGAAGCTGCCGGCCCAGTCGGTCGATCTGGTATTCGCCGACCCCCCTTACAATCTCCAGCTCGAAGGCGACCTCAAGCGCCCGGACGATTCGCGCGTCGACGCCGTCGACGACGACTGGGACAAGTTCGCGAGCTTTGCGGCCTATGACGCGTTCACGGAACGCTGGCTGAAGGCCTGCCGGCGCGTGATGAAGCCGGCCGCCACCATCTGGGTGATCGGCTCCTACCACAATATTTTCCGCGTCGGCGCCATCATGCAGGATCTCGGCTTCTGGATTCTCAACGACGTGATCTGGCGCAAATCGAACCCGATGCCGAATTTCCGCGGCCGCCGCTTCACCAACGCGCACGAGACGCTTGTTTGGGCCTCGCGCGATCCGGCCGCCAAGGGCTACACCTTCAATTACGAGACGCTGAAAGCCGGCAACGAGGACATCCAGGTGCGCTCGGACTGGACGCTTGCCTTGTGCACCGGCGAGGAGCGCCTGAAAGGCCACGACGGCAAGAAGCTGCACCCGACGCAGAAGCCGGAGGCGCTGCTGGCGCGCGTGCTGCTGTCGTCCTCGCGCCTCGACGATCTGGTGCTCGACCCGTTCTGCGGCACCGGCACCACCGGGGCGGTGGCCAAGAAGCTCGGCCGCAGATTCGTCGGCTGCGAGCGCGATGCGGGTTACGCCAAAGCCGCCGAGAAGCGCATCGCCGCGGTGAAGCCGCTGGAAGCGCCGACGCTGGCGCCCTTCGTCACCGCGCGCGAAGCCCCGCGCGTGCCGTTCTCGGCGCTGCTCGAGCGCGGGCTGGTGACGCCGGGCGTCAAACTGGTCGACGCCAAGAAGCGCCACATTGCTCTCGTCCGCGCCGACGGCGCGGTCTCGCTCGGCGGCAATGTCGGTTCGATCCACCGCATCGGCGCGCTGGCGCAAGGCCTGGAAGCCTGCAACGGCTGGACCTTCTGGCACGTCGAGACGCCGAAGGGCCTCAAGCTGATCGACGAATTCCGCGCGGTGGTGCGCGCCGAGATGGCGGAAGCGGCGGAATAGCCTATCGCAATGCGGCGACGCCGAGACGGACACCGGACGCCTTTTGCAACCGGCTTATTACAGCGAAAAGATTGTCGGCGCGCGGATTGCCCTTTGGCCCAAACATGCGCATGAGGCTTTTCGCCGGCGTTCCAGTCTCACGCGCCAGACGCTCGAAGCCAACGGTTGCATTAATGTAGTCGCGCAGCACCGCCTTACCGACTTTCACATCACCGGCCAACAATTGCTCGACCGCTTCGGTGAATAGCGCTTCCCGAAACTTTGGGTCGCGTTCAACCCGCTGCTTAACGATATCCTTGAAGCTACGTGTCAGTGGCATTTTAGTACTGTCCCTTCTTGCGCCGCTTATAATCAATCCATCGCGCCTGAGCGTCGGCAATGTCTTGTGATTGCCTTTGCTTTGTCCCTCCACCCAACAGGATGACCACCGTGTCGCCGTCGCGCCCAAAATAGACCCGGTAGCCGGGGCCAAAATCGACGCGGTATTCGAAGACGCCCGCCCCGACCGCTTTCGCATTCGACAGATTACCTTGCTCAAGACGTGTCAGCGCGATCGTGATCTTCGAGGCGGCCTGTGGCTCGAGATCGGCGAACCAGCGCCGAAATGGACAGCGGCCGGATGCTTCGACGTAAGTAAGCACCTGCATTCGAATAGTATCATATACGTTACCAATTATGGCAAGGGCAAGGCGGCGCAGTTTTGCGGGCGCGAATTATGTGCGGGAAATGGCGTTCGCGCCGAGATGGCGGAAGCGGCGGAATAACGCGATCCCTCATCCGGAAATCCGGACATGCCCGCGCCGCGCGGCGCCGGCGCAGGCATGTCTGCGTTGCGAACGCTACAGCGGCTTGATCGCCACCTTGCGGAACTTGATCACGCCGGCGCCGTGCTGCAGGGCGATCGGTCCTTCCTGGAACATGCCGTTGCGCAGCTCGGCGGTTTTCTTGCCGTTGAGCACGGCGGTGAGCTGGCGCCCCTTTATGGTGATCTCGTAGGTGTTCCACTTGCCGCCGGCCTTGGGCATCGGATTCACTTCGACATACCGCGTGATCGCGCCGGTGCCGTAGCTCGGGTCCTTGCGCTGGTCGAAGATGTTCACCTCGTAGCAGCTCCGGTCGTTGATCTTCTTGGGGTCGAAGCAGCGCAGGAAAATGCCGCTATTGGCGTCGTCGCTCGACCAGAACTCGACATAGAGCATGAAGTCCTTGTAGGGCTTCTTGCTGACCAGGTAGGCCGGCGTCTTGCTGGTTCTCTTGTCGGCGACGATGGCGCCGTCCGCGACCCGCCAATTGGTCTCGCCGACCTTGTCCCAGTCGCCCAGAGTCTTGCCGTCGAACAGAACGATCCAACCCTCGCCCGACTGGGCAAAAGCCTGCGGCGCGAATTGAACGGCGGTGTAGCCGACGGCAATCAGCCCGACGGCAAACGTCAATACGCGTGTCCACGCGTTTCGCATGACGATTTCCTCCCTGAACGCCGCATGCGGCGTTCGCTTTGTTGTTATGATGGCAACGGGTCGCTGCCGGTTAACCTCGGCGCATCCCGCTTTATTCCCGGTCGCTCCCCTGACCCGTGCGCCTTGTCGAATCCGGTTGGCGGGACGCAAAGCGCGGGTCAGAGACCAGTATATCGCAAAACCTTGGGCTGGGACCGGGCAAGCGGCGCAATGGCTACCCGCCCGCCAGCCCTTGCGTGCCGACATAGACCGCGTAGATCGAGTGGCTGGCCACCATGAACAGCCGGTTGCGCTTGCGGCCGCCGAAGCAAAGATTGGCGCAGCGTTCCGGCAATTCGATGAAGCCGATGAGATCGCCGTCCGGCGCGTAGACGCGCACGCCGTCACGCCCCTCGCCCGTCCCCCAGGCGCACCAGAGATTGCCGTCGACGTCGCAGCGGATGCCGTCCGGCGCGTCCGAGCCGGCATCGACGAACAATTTCTTATTGCCGATCTTGCCGCCGTCGGCCGCAACGTCGAACACGTGGATCTTGGAACGCGGCGCCGTCTCCACCACGTAGAGCTGCTTTTCGCCCGGCGAGAAGCACAGGCCGTTCGGCGCATCGAGCTCGGCGCTGGCGACCGTCACCGCGCCGCTTTTGCCGTCCACCCGATAAAGCGTCGGCGGCAGCTCCGGCTCGGCCTTGTCGCCCTCGTAATTGCCGAGGATGCCGAAAGGCGGATCGCTGAACCAGATCGAATCGTCGGACTTCACGATCACGTCGTTCGGCGAATTGAGCCGCTTGCCGTTGAAGCGGTCGCAAATGACGGTGATGTTGCCGTCGTGCTCGGTGCGGGTGACACGGCGGGTGAGATGCTCGCAGGTGACGAGGCGGCCCTGCCGGTCGCGGCTGTTGCCGTTGCTGTTGTTGGACGGGTTGCGGAACACGCTGACCGCGCCGGTTTCCTCGTCCCAGCGCCGCATGATGTTGGCCGGGATGTCGCTCCAGAGGAAAAAACGCCCGTCGCCGAACCAGACCGGCCCCTCGCCCCAGCGCGCGCCGGTGAACAGGCGCTCGACGCTGGCATTGCCGAGCTTGTACTGGTCGAAGCGCGGATCGAGCGACCTGATCAGCGGGTCGGGATAGCGAAGCGTCGGCGACCAGCCGCTTCGCTCGCCCTGTGCATTTCCGTGCATGACAGCCTCATGACAATTTCTACGTGCATGAGAATGGCCTTGCGCGCCGCATTGGGCAAGCCCTGGGGCCGCAACCGGTGCGGCGAAAATCGCAAGCTCAAGTGGAATGGGCGCGAAGGTGGGCCGCCGCGGCGCAATTACGTCGTCAGCAGCTCTGCAAAAACCTCAAGCGCCTGCAGCGCAAAAGCGCGCATATTGGCTTGCCGGTCGGCGCTCCCCGTCTCCAGCGTAATGGCGCGCTCGAGCGACGGCCCCACCACCGCGATGCAGCTGTGGCCGGCGGCATCGCCGTAACGATTGCCGGTCGGCCCGGTGGCGCCGGTCTCGCCGATGCCCCAGCTCGCGCCGTTCTTCTCGCGCATGCGCCGCGCGCACAAGAGCGCGTAAGGCTCGGTCGAGGCGCGCATGTCCTTCATCTCGGCGTCGTCGATCCCCAGGAGCGCCGCCCGCGCCGTGCGCGTATAGACCACCGCGCCGCCGATGAAATAGGCCGAGGCGCCGGGCACGGCGAGCAGCGCCGCCGCGATCAGCCCGCCGGTCGAGGATTCCGCCACCGCCACGCTCTCGCGCCGCGCTTTGAGAACGCCCGCGATCTTTTCCGCCAAAGGCAACAGCGTTTGCATGACCCCTCCTCACAAATCCCCGCGCCCGAGCTGGCACAGCACGCGGAACACGCCGACCTCCGCCCCCGGAAAGCGCGCGGCCAGCCGCGCTCCGGTCTGCTCGGCGGCGTCCTGACGCAGCGTATCGAGCATCAGGCAGGCTTTGATCTTGCGGTCGCCGCCGCGCAACTGTTCCTCCATCGACACCGGCATGCCGGCGGCATCAAGCGCCATCCAGATCTCGCCGCCGGCGACCGCCGTGCTCACCAGCATGGCGTCGAGCTGCTTGGCGAGCGCGGCCTCATCCGGCGCCTCGTTGAAGCGCACCGTCACGACATAGGCGCCGCGGAAGGGCCCGCGCCGCACGCTGCGCCGGCACACCGTGCGGTTCATGTTGACGAACACCTCCGACATGATGTGCCGCGTCATCGGCGTCGGATTGTCGAGCCGATCGAGATAGGGCTTGGAGGTGAGCACCTCCGGCGCCTTCGGTCAGATAGAAATTGAAATAGCCGCTCGCGCCCGAGATCGCCTGGTGCCGCCGCCCGAACAGGAAGCCGGGTACGCTGAGCCGCTCGATCAGGTGCTCGCCCTGGAACCAATCCTCGAACTCGGCCTCGCGGCCGACCAGGCAGTCGTTCCAGATCGCCAATATGCCGGGCTGTTGCATGGCCTCAAGCCTTTCCGCCCGGTTCGATATTGGCGCTGCGCAACGGCACGCCGAATTCCTTGCGGCACACCTCCGCCAGGAGCGCAATGCCCTCCTTGATCTCGGCATGCGAGGGGCTGGCAAAGCACAGCCGCATGCGGCTCCGGCTGTGCGCCAAGTCGGTCGACCATTGCGGGCCCGGGTTGATCGCCACGCCTTGCTTGAGCGCCGCCTGAGAAAGCTCCAGCGCATCGACATTGTCCGGCAGTTTGACCCACAGGAAAATGCCGCCCTGCGGATGATCGAATTCCGCCGCCGTGCCGAATTGCTCGGCCAGCGCCTCGGTCAGCGTGTCGAGCTTGGCTTTGAGCGCGCGCCGCAGCGCCGGCAGGTGCGCGGTGAAATGCTGGGCGCAATATTCGGCCAGCACCATCTGCTCGAGCGCGCCGGAGCCGGCGTCTGTTTTCAGCGCCAATAGGCGCGACATGATCGCCCAGGGCGCCACGATAAAGCCGACGCGCAATGCCGGCGCGATCGATTTCGAGAACGAGCCGATATGGATGACGTTCTCGTTTCCGCTCATGGCGTAGAGCGACGGCGGCCGCTCGCCGCTCCAGGTGAGATCCGAATAGCAGTCGTCTTCGAACACCGGCACGCCGTATTGCTCGGCAAGCTTCAGCAAAGTCTCGCGCCGCCCGGGCTGGAGGATGGTGCCGGTCGGGTTCTGTACCGTCGGGATGGTGTAGATGAATTTCGGCCGCACGCCGCGCGTCTTGAGGTCCTTAAGCGCCGCCTCCAGCGCGTCCATGCGCATGCCGCCCTGGTCGAGCGGAATGCCGACCGCGCTGACGCCCAGCCGTTGCAGCCGCGTCAGCGTGCCCTGATAGTTGTCCTTTTCGACGACGACCGTGTCGCCGCGCGTCAGCAGCGCGCCGTTGACCAGATCGAGCGCCTGCAGCGATCCCGAAACGATGAGCATGTCGTCGGCACTGCAGGCGATGCCGGCGTCGCGCTTGAGCTTGCCGGCGAGGAATTCGCGTAAGCGCAGGTAGCCCTGCGGTCCGCTGCGCAGGCCGTAATGCGACAGGTCGCGGCCCTCGCGCGTGAGCACGCTTTGCGCCGCCGCCGTCAGGTCCGCGACCGGCACCGCGTCGGGATCGTTGTTGCCGCCGGTGAAATTAAAGCGCGGCGCGCCGGTCCAGCGCGCCGCGGCCGGCGGCAGCCCGGCCGGCAGCAGCGGCGTGAAATCGAATGCCATTATGTACCCCACACTGCGTCAATATTTTTCGCCATCCCCGCTTTCACGCGGATGACCGCAAGCGGTCACCTCGCCGCCGTCACCATGATTTCGACGTGGTAGTCGGGCGCGGCGAGCTTGGCCTCGACGCAGGCGCGCGCCGGCGTGTTGGCCGGGCGAAACCCAGGCGTCCCACACCGCGTTCATCTCGGCGAACTTGGCCATGTCGGTGATCCAGATATTGGCCGACAACAATTTCGACTTGTCGCTGCCCACGCTCGCCAGATGCTTGTCGATGGTGGCGACGATCTCGCGTGTCTGCTCGGTCACGCTCTTGCCTTTGTTGGCCTGCGCGACCACGCCGGCGAGATAGACCGTATCGCCGTGCACGACGACCTGGCTCATGCGGGCGCCTACTTCCTTGCGTTCGATGGTCATGACGTTCCTCCCTTGTGATCGTTGAGCGCGTGCGCCAGCACCTTGCGCATCAGGCTCGGCAGCGCTTCGTTGGCCAAGTCGCTCAGCTTGACCCAGCGCGCAGCCTTGGGCGCCTTGCTCGCGCGCGGCACTTTTGCAAAGCACACGGTCAGTTCAAGCGGAAAATGCGTGAACACGTGCCGCACCGTGCCCGGCAGCCGCCGCCATTTGGCGCCCGGCAGCCGCGGCGCCGCACGCAAAGCGTGCCGCGCATCGAAGTCATGCGTCCAGGCGCTGCCCGGCACTTCCGTCATGGACGCCAGCAGGCCCTTGTCCGGCCGCCGGCGCAGCAGCACGCGCCCGTCGGCGCGCAGCACGACGAAGGCCGCGCCGCGCCGCAATTTGCCCTCGCGCTTGGGCGCCTTGCGCGGGAAACTCTCCTGATCGCCGCGCGCGCGCGCGAGGCATGGCTCGCTCCACGGGCAGAGCGCGCAGGCCGGCCGCTTGGGCGAGCAGAGCGTGGCGCCCAGATCCATCAAGCTTTGCGCAAAATCGCCGGCACGCCGCGGCGGCAGCAGCGAATGCGCCAGCCGCTTCATCTCCGCTTTTGCCGCCGGCAATTCATCTTCCAGCGCGAACAGCCGCGCCACCACCCGCTCGACATTGCCGTCCACCGGCACCGCCAGCGCGTCGAACGCGATTGCCGCGACCGCCGCCGCGGTATAGTCGCCGATGCCCGGCAGCGCGCGCAAAGCGTCCGGCTCCGCCGGGAAAACCCCGCCATGCTGCTCCACCACCGCGCGCGCGCAGGCATGCAGATTGCGCGCGCGCGCGTAATAGCCGAGCCCCGCCCAGGCGCGCAGCACCTCGTCCAGGCTCGCCGCCGCCAGCCGCTCGACCGTCGGCCAGCGCGCAAGGAACTTGGCGTAATAGGGCGCGACCGTCTTCACCGTGGTCTGCTGCAGCATGATTTCCGACAGCCAGACCCGGTAGGGGTCGGGCTTTTCGCCCTTGCGCGCCCGCCACGGCAAGACCCGCCGGTGGCGGTCGTACCAGGCGAGCAGCGCCGCGGGCGCGGGCGCCGCTTGCTTCCGCGCGGGCAATCGGACTGCTACGGTCATGGGGCGGACCTTGGCACGGGATTGGGCTCACGATGAACAAGCCTTCGCGCAGTTTTCCCCGGCCGCTTGCCGAGCTCACCGCCGGCGCGCTGAGCGGCCCGCTCAGGCGGCAGGGCTTTGCCTCGACCGAGATCATCACGCGCTGGGCCGATATCGTCGGCTCCGAGATCGCCGCCCATTCGGAGCCGCTCAAGATCAACTGGCCGCGCGTGCCCGAGGGCCATGAGGCGCCGCCGGAACCCGCCACGCTGGTTCTGCGGGTCGAGGGCCCGGCCGCAATCGAAATCCAGCATTTGTCGGCGGTGATCCTGGAGCGGGTCAACCGCTTCTTCGGCTGGCAGGCGATCGGCCGCATCGCCCTGCGCCAGGCGCCGTTGCGCCGCCGCGCGCCGCAAAAAGCCCCTGCGCCGCCCGATCCGGCCGTGGCGGCCCGGATCGCGGCCTCCCTGCCGCAGATCGAGGACGACGACCTACGTGCCGCGCTTGCGCGGTTGGGCGCGGCAGTCAAGCGAAAGTGACGCCCGCCCGCGGCCGGCCCGGTGGGGCGCCATTGCCACAATCGCGCGATCCGGCTAGGCAAAGGCCCGTTCGCGCAGGGGGCCTAACGCCGAGGAGTTGCAAGTTGCCGATCAATCGCCGCGAATTCTGCCAGGGCGCCGCCACCGTCGTGCTTGCAGCCGCGCTCGGGCCCGCTCTGCTGGCGCCGTTCCCCGCGCAAGCCCAAGATACGCAAGGCTCGGTGCCGATCCCCGAGCTGATGGCGCCGCAGGCCTTGCCGGACCTGTGGCTGGGCGATCCCAAGGCGCCGGTCACCATCGTCGAATATGCCTCGATGACCTGCCCGCACTGCGCGCATTTCAACGAGACCACATTCCCCGCGCTCAAGAAGCAATACATCGACACCGGCAAAGCCCGTTACACGATGCGCGAATTCCCGCTCGACCCGCTGGCCGCCGCCGCCTTCATGCTGGCGCGCTGCGCCGGCGAGAAGGACAAGGACAAGTACTACGCCATGATCGACACGCTGTTCCGCAAGCAGGACCAGTGGGTCAAGCAAAAGCCGCTGCCGGACCTGCTGGCGATATCCAAGCAGGCGGGCTTCACCGAGAAGAGTTTCGACGCCTGCCTGGCGAATCAGAAGCTGCTGGATGACATCCAAAAGGAGCGCCAGCAGGCCATCGACAAATACAAAGTGCACTCGACCCCGACTTTTTTCGTCAACGGCAAGCTCTATGCCGGGGCCGTCACGATCGAGCAGATGGCCAAGGAAATCGACCCGCAACTCAAGGGAAAATAAGGGTTTTTCGCTACGGCCAGGGGCCGCGCCCGCCCTGATTTTGCCGCTCGCTTCGCCGAAAGGTCTGGAAAAGCCGCTTCCGCCCGGACTACGCCATTGCCCAAGCGCGCGCGGCAATTCATTCTCCGCCCGATGCGGCGTATAAGACTTCCCGGCCGGGCCCAATCCCGGAATGGTCAAGCGACTCCCAATGCAAAAGCCAGCGTTTGTCGCGTGCGCGCGTTTCCGATGGACAGCGCGGACAATGATGGCACGAGGCCTTAAAGCATGAAGCTCACGCGGCTGCGGCTGCTTGGTTTCAAATCCTTCGTCGAGCCGACGGATTTCCTGATCGAGCCGGGGCTGACCGGCGTGGTCGGGCCGAACGGCTGCGGCAAATCCAACCTGGTCGAAGCGCTGCGCTGGGTGATGGGCAAATCCTCGTTCAAATCCATGCGCGCCGCCTCGATGGACGAGGTGATCTTCTCCGGCTCTACCAATCGCCCGGCGCGCAACAACGCCGAAGTGGCGATGATGGTCGACAATTCCGACCGCTCGGCGCCGGCCGCCTTCAACGACGAGGACGCGCTGCAGATCGCCCGCCGCATCGAGCGCGAGTCCGGCTCCACCTACCGCATCAACGGCCGCGAAGTGCGCGCGCGCGACGTGCAGATCCTGTTCGCCGACGCCTCCACCGGTGCGCGCTCGCCGGCGCTGGTGCACCAGGGCCGCATCGGCGAGATCATCCAGGCCAAGCCCGAACAGCGCCGCCGCGTGCTGGAGGAAGCCGCCGGCATTTCCGGCCTGCACGCCCGCCGCCACGAGGCCGAATTGCGCCTGAAGGCGGCGGAAACCAACATGCTGCGGGCCGAGGACGTGATCGGCCAGCTCGCCGCCCAGATGGACGGCTTGAAGAAGCAGGCGCGCCAGGCGATCCGCTACCGCACCGTCTCGTCGCAGGTGCGCAAGGCGGAAGCCACGCTCTATCACCTGCGCTGGACCACCGCGGCCGCTGACGTCGACGAATCCGAGCGCGCCAAGGACATCTGCCTGCGCGAAGTCGCCGACCGCACCGCGGCGCAGGCGGCCGCCTCCACCCGCCAGACCACGGCGCAGGCCGCGCTCCCTGAGCTGCGCGAGGCCGAGGCGCGCGCCGGCGCCGCGCTGCATCGTTTGAACGTCGCGCTGCAAGACCTCGACCGCGAGGAGCAGCGCGCCAAGGACCGCGCGGCCGAGCTCGATTTGCGCCTGGTGCAATTCGCCGCCGACATCGAGCGCGAGCAACGCCTGGCCGCCGATGCCGAGGCAGCGCTCGAGCGGCTCGCCGCCGAGGAAGAGACCATCCGCGCCGAGGCGCGCGAGAGCGCCGGCCGCCGCAGCGGCGTCGACGCCCGCTTGGCCGAGGCCGACGCCGAGCTCAATGCGGCGGAAAAGATTTTCTCCGACCTCACCACCGCGCTCGCCGACCTGACCGCCCAGCGCCACGCGCATGAGAACGTCGCGCGCGAGCAGGCCGAGCGCATCGCCAAGCTCAACGGCGAGATCGAGGCGATCGAGCGCGAACTGGCCACCCTGCACGGGGAGACGAGCGCTCCGCTCGCCGCCGCCGTGCAAGGCGCGCAAGTCGCGCTGACCGAAGCGGAAGCCGCCGCCGTGGCGGCGGAAGCCGCCCATAACGTCAAGCGCGCCGAATTCGAGGCAACGCGCGGCGCCGTCGCCGAGAGCGAAAAGCGCGCGCAGCGGCTGGAGACCGAGGCCAAGACACTCTCCAAGATGCTGGCGCTGGAGACCCCCAGCCTGTGGCCGCCGGTGATCGACAATATCTCGGTCGAGAAGGGCTACGAAAAGGCGCTGGGCGCCGCCCTTGGCGACGATCTCGACGCGCCGGTCGACCCCTCTTCGCCCATGCATTGGAGCGACATCGCGCCCGCCGAAGCCGACCCGGCGCTGCCGCAAGGCGCCGAGCCGCTGGCGCGCTACGTGCAGGCGCCCTCGCAGCTTGCCCGCCGCCTGGCGCAGATCGGCGTGGTCGAGCGCGCCACGGCTGAGCAATTGGCCGCGACGCTGAAAGTCGGCCAGCGGCTGGTCTCGCGCGAAGGCGATTTGTGGCGCTGGGACGGTTTCGTCGCTGCCGCGCACGCCCCGACCGGCGCCGCGCGGCGTCTGGCGCAGCGCAGCCGCTTCGCCGAGATCGACGCCGAACTGGCGGGCGCCCGCGCCGAGGTCGACGAAAAGCGGCAGGCCCTCGCTACAGCGCAAGCAGCTTTCGAGGCCGCCGGTCATGCCGAAAGCGAAAGCCGCGCGCGCGAACGCGATCTCAACCGCCAGGCCGCGCGGCTGTCCGCGCTGGCCGAGGCGCGCACCCGCCTGAGCGCCAGCCGCGACGAGGCCTCCGCCGCCAAGGCGCAGGCCGAGCAGGCGCTGTCGCAACTCGCGCCGGCCGCCGATCTCGAAAGTAAGCTCGCGCAAGTGCGCGACGACATTACGGGCAAGCGCGCCAAGCTCGCCGAAGTGCGCGCCGAGCAGCAGGCGATCGCGCGCGAAGCCGAAATGGCCGACCGCCGGCTCAATCAATTGGCGGCGGACACGGCCGGCTGGAACGAGCGCCGCGACGGCGCCCGCAGCCAGATCGGCACGCTCGAGAGCCGCATCGCAGAAGCCAAGCGCGACCGCGCCGAGCTGGAAAACGCGCCGCAGCTCTTCGCGGAGAAACGTCAAGGTCTGCTTAGCGAAGTGCAGACAGCCGAAACCGAACGGCGCGCCTGTGCGGATCGACTGCAAGAGGCCGAGAACGCGCTGGCCGAAGCCGACCGCGACGCCCGCGCCGCGCTCGAAGCGGCAAGCGCCGCACGCGAGGAACTGGCCCGCGCCGAAGAGCGCTTCGAGGGCGCCAAGCGCCGGCTCGCCGATATCGGCCGCGAAATCCACGACATGCTGGAGATCGAGCCCGCGGACGTCGCCGAGCTGGCCGAGATCAAGCAAGGCGAGGCGCTGCCTGAGCTACCCGCGATCGAGGAGAAGCTCGAGCGGCTGCGGCGCGAGCGCGAGCGCCTGGGCGCCGTCAACCTGCGCGCCGAAGAAGAATTGCGCGAGGTCGAGACCCAGCACACCACGCTCACCAGCGAGCGCGACGACCTGGTGGAGGCGATCAAGAAGTTGCGGCTCGGCATCCAGAGCCTCAACCGCGAGGCGCGCGAGCGGCTATTGGCTTCGTTCGAGCTGGTCAACCGCCACTTCCAGCACCTGTTCGCTCAGCTGTTCGGCGGCGGCACCGCCGAATTGCAGCTGATCGAGAGCGAGGACCCGCTGGAAGCGGGCCTCGAGATCTTGGCCAAGCCGCCGGGCAAGAAGCCCTCGACGCTGTCCCTGCTGTCGGGCGGCGAGCAGGCGCTCACCGCGCTGGCGCTGATCTTCGCGGTGTTCCTGACCAATCCGGCGCCGATCTGCGTGCTGGACGAAGTGGACGCGCCGCTCGACGATCACAACGTGGAGCGGTTCTGCGACCTGCTCGACGAGATGACCAATTCGACCGACACCCGCTTCGTGATCATCACCCATAACCCCATCACCATGGCGCGCATGAACCGCCTCTACGGCGTCACCATGGCCGAGCGCGGGGTGTCGCAGCTCGTCTCCGTCGATCTGGAAGCCGCCGTACGGTTTAGGGAAGCGAGTTGATCGTCCGTCGTCATTCCGGGGCACGCGCGTAGCGCATGAACCCGGAATCCAGAACGACAGACACGGAGCGTGTGACCCTGGATTCCGGGCTCGCCGCTTCGCGGAGCAGCGGAATGACCAATAAAATTAAGCGCGCTGCCGCCGCCGGGCTGCGCCCCGCCTGCTAGGCCAGCTCGATGCGCGCGCGGTGTCCCGCCGCCCCCGCAAGCTTGCGATCGCGCGTGAGCAACGGCGCCTCGAGCGCTTCTGCCAACGTCACGTAGGCGGCGTCATAGGCCGTCAAGCCGTCGCGCAATTCCCAGATGCGCGGCAGCAGGATGGTGTGCGGATAGCGGTTGATCGGAAAGTCCGCGAAATCCGCGAGCGCGATGCGTCCGCGCTCCGGCGCGATCTCGCCGGCAGCCGCATAGCGCCGCAGCACCTGTGCGACTTCAAGGTCGATCAAATGCGGCGCGTGCAGCGTCTCGCCGGGCGCGAACAGCCGCTCTTCCACCGACGAAGCGGCCCGCGTGCGCAACAGCACTTCCAGCACGGCGGAAGCATCGACGACGATCACCGGCCGTCGCGCTCGGCACGCACCGCGCGCGCCGGCGGCTCGGCGGGCGCGACCACGGACCGGCTCTGCAGGCGCGCGCGCAGCTCGTCGAGAGTCGGCCGTTCCGCCGCCTGACGAATCTCATCGAGCAGATAGTCGGAAAGCGACCGCCCGCAGAGCGCCGCGCGCGCCTTGAGCCGGCGGTGCAAGCCATCCGGCACGTTGCGGATTTGGATCATGCTGGACATGCGCTATGTATGGTCACATGTGCTGCACATGTCAACGCGGGACACTGCCAACCCGCCACGCCACGCATGCCTTCGGCACGAGCGGTTGAGCCTGCAGGGCTTCCTTAGGCCGCTTCCGTCCCCACTGGGCGCATCGTCTGCACCAGTCTTGGCTCGCCGGCGAGCCAGGCCTCGCTCGTGCGCCAGACGTGCTCCTGCCCGCAGGCCGGGCAGTGCATGCGCGCGGCTACATTCGGGAGCTTACGGAAGACGCTCGGCTCAGTCTCGATCCCGGTCGAAACCGCGCGGCTGGTATTGGGGCACCTGATCATCACAGAGCTCATTTAGCCCTCCGATAGGTAGCCGTCCCGCTTATGGGCTCATGGAACTCGCCAATCGTGACCGCCCCAAGACTGCGCGCCCGCCTGTGGATAACGTCTCGGTGATCGCAAAATCTCCAGGAACCAAACCGGGGGGCCAGCGTTAAACACCCGTGACTTTCAGCCGGGCGGCTCCCCCCTTACCCCCCGAATAGCCGTCTGGCGAAGAGACCCCAAGCACCGCTTGGGGTCTTTTTTTATGTGGGGATCGTCAGTTAGCTGAACCCGGACGCCTCGATTTGCGACTATCAAAGGCTACCGCCGCCGGCCCGACCCCGGTTGCCGTTGGCGGCGGCGTCCCCACCTAAGCTAGGCTGTCCGAGTTCCCACGCTTCCCCCTTCCAGGAGCCCCCAATGTCCACCACCGCCTGGGTCGTCCTTGGCGTCATCGTCGTGATCGCGATCTGGATCGTCACGATCTACAACGGCCTGGTCGCCATGCGGCAAAGGGTCAACCAGGCCTTTGCCGACATCGACGTCCAGCTCAAGCAGCGCCACGACCTGATCCCCAACCTGGTCGAAACCGTCAAAGGCTACGCCGCGCACGAGCGCGGCACGCTTGAAGCCGTCATCCAGGCGCGCAACGCGGCGATCGCCGCGCCCGGCGTCGATCAGAAGGTGCAGGCCGAGAACATGCTGTCCGGCGCGCTGCGGCAATTGTTCGCGCTGTCGGAGAACTATCCGAACCTGAAAGCCAACGCGAACTTCCAGCAGCTGCAGAGCGACCTCTCCGACATCGAGAACAAGCTCGCAGCCTCCAGGCGCTTCTTCAACAATGCGGTGCAGGAATACAACACCGGCATCCAGCAGTTCCCGGCCGCGATGTTCGCCGGCACGTTCGGCTTCCAGCCGCACACCTTCTTCGACCTCGGCGAAACCCGCGCGCAACTCGAGCAGGCTCCGAGCGTAAAGTTTTAGTTCGCGTCATTCCGGGGCGCGGGCGCAGCCTGCGAACCCGGAATCCAGACATAGACGCCGAACTCTCAATCTGGATTCCGGGTCCGGCCCACTGATCTCGGGTTTACCCGAGATCAGATACAAAAATTGCCCAGGTCGGCTAAAGCCGACCTGGGTGGGCCGCCCCGGAATGACGGAACAAACGAATGGCCGCCTACGGTCTCTATACGCATATCCAGTCCAACAAGCGCCGCTCGATCGCGCTGCTGATTGGGCTGTTCGTGCTGGTCTATGTGCTGGTGTTCGCGGGCGCGCTGCTGGCGGAAGTGTTCACCGTCGGCGATGCGCCGCTCGATTACCTGCTGCGCGCGGCCGCATACGACTGGGTCAAGGCGGCGCCTTTCGCCACCGTCGGCACCGTCATCTGGATCTTCATCGCCTATCGGTTCCACCAGTCGATGATCGACGCGGTCACCGGCGCCCAGCCGGTCACGCGCCAGGAGGAACCGCGCGTCTACAACATCCTGGAGAACCTCTGCATCTCGCGCGGCATCACCATGCCGACGCTGCGCATCGCCGACGACGAGGCGCTCAACGCCTTCGCCACCGGCATGAACCCGAAGCAATATTCCATCACGGTGACGCGCGGGCTGATCGAGCGGCTCAACGACCGCGAGCTGGAAGCCGTGCTCGGTCACGAGCTCACGCATATCCGCAACGGCGACGTGCGCATGATGGTGATCGCGGTGGTGATCGCCGGCGCGATCTCGTTCTTCGGCGAGATGGTGTTCCGCATCTTCTTCCAGAGCGCCTTTTACGGCGGCTTCGGCGGCCGCCGTCGCGGCGGCGACAGCGAAGGCAAGGGCGGCGCCGGCATCGCCATCGTCATCGCGATCGCGCTGATCGTGGTGGCTTGGCTGTTGTCCGTGGTGATCCGCTTCGCGCTGTCGCGCCAGCGCGAATATCTCGCCGACGCCGGCTCGGTGGAACTGACCAAGGACCCCGACGCCATGATCATGGCGCTGCGCAAGATCGAGGGGCGCGGCGAGCTCAGCCACGCCAACTCGGCGGTGATGGAAATGTGCATCGACAACCCGCGCATGGGTTTCTCCAACATTTTCGACACCCATCCGCCGATCGACGCGCGCGTCGAAGCGCTGGTGAAATTTGCCGGCGGCCACGATCCCGGCCCGCTGGCGCCGCCGGAGGAGCAGGCGCAGATCGAGGATCAATCGGATACTGAAGAGGGTCCTTCGGGCGAGCCGCAGCCGCAACCGCCTCAGCAGGGTCCGCGGCCGGCTGGCGGAAATGCGCCGGGCAACGCGCCTGCCGAAGGCCCCTGGGGACCGCAGCCAGGCGCCGCGCCGCCGGGCCTGCCCGGGCCGTGGGGCCCGCGGCGATAGCTTCCCTCTCCCCGCTTGCGGGGAGAGGTAAGAAACTAATGCCCCGCGAACGACACCAGCGTGCGCACCGGCACGTCGAGCTTGCGCAGCTTCTCGGCGCCGCCGAGGTCGGGCAGATCGATGACAAAGCAGGCCGCCAGCACATTGGCGCCGAGCTGGCGCAACAGCTTCACCGCCCCTTCCGCGGTGCCGCCGGTGGCGATCAGGTCGTCGACCAGCACCACCCGCTCGCCGGCCACCAGCGCGTCGGCATGCACCTCGATGACGTCCTCGCCGTATTCCAGCGCATAGGCGACGCTTACTCTCTTATGGGGAAGCTTGCCCTTCTTGCGGATCGGCACGAAGCCGGCCGAGACCTGGTGCGCCACCGCGCCGCCCAGAATGAAACCGCGCGCCTCGATGCCGGCCACCTTGTCGATCTTCATGCCGGCCCAGGGCTGCACCAATTCGTCGACCGCGCGGCGGAAGGCGCGGGCATTGCCCAGGAGCGTGGTGATGTCGCGGAAGATGATGCCGGGCTTGGGATAGTCCGGGATCGAGCGGACGGTTTCGCGCAGGTCGATGTCGGAAGCGGTCATAGGGTCTCGCAGGGGTTACTGGGCGGGCGGCCCATGTAATAGCCACGAACGGCGCCAATATCCACCGCCGCATCGTCCCCCCGCTAGCCTGGCTTGGCCGCTGCAAAGCGCGCGCCGCCGAGATGCGCGGCGTTCACCAGATCGACGAAGCGCACGTAGCTTTCATAGAACGCGTCATAGCCGGCCGGCGCCTTGGCCGCTTGCGCCTCGCCGCGCAGCTTCTGGTACATCGCCAGCCGCTCCTGCAGGATCACGCCCCATTGCGTGGTCAGATCCTCGACCGAAAGCAGCGTAAAGCCGGATCGTTCGATCAATTCGCCATAGGCCCGCGGGCTGAACAAAGTGGTCACCGCCATGCCCTGCCACATCAGCTCCTTGTCGGCGGCAGTGAGCGGACGGTGCGCGACCCAGTCGGTGAAGGCGAGGCGCCCGCCCGGCTTCAAGATGCGAAAGGCCTCGGCCAGCGCGCGCTCCTTGTCCGGCACGTGCAGCAGCGCCTCCTGGCTGACCACGACGTCGAAGCTGGCGTCAGGCAGCGGCACCGCCATGACATTGCCTTCGACCACCCGCACTCTGTCCTGCAGGCCGACCAGACGCGTCAGCTCTTGCGCGCCATTGACGCGCGCCGGCGTCAATTCGATGCCGGTGACGTCGGCGCCGTAGCGATGCGCGAAATAGCGCGCCGGACCGGCGAGCCCCGCGCAAAAATCGGCGACCTTGACGCCCTTGGCGATGCCGGCGCGCGCGGCCAGCGCATCGTTGGCCGCGAGCCCGCCATAGTGATCCTGATCATGCGCGAACAACTCCTCGGGGCGCAGACCGTCGAGATGGCCACGGGCCGCCGTGAGCTTGCTCAGGATGATTTCCAATGAAATCGGATGGCGCGTGTAGAAATCGACCGCCGAACGGATCTCGTCAGCCATACCGGCCTCCCGCGTCTTATCGGCGCCCCAGCACCCTCCCCGCCACCGCGTCGAGCTTCTTGATCAGTTCCGGGTCGCGCGCTTCCGGCGCGGTGATCAGCGCGGTGTCGAGCGCGCGGTCGGAGCCGATCGGGCACGGCTCGTGCTCGCGCGGAAAATCGCGCGCCAGCCGAGCCACCAGGCGCTTGGCGCGGTCGGCATTGTCGTTGAGCACCTTGATGATGTCGGCCACGGTGACGGCGTCGTGGTCGGGGTGCCAGCAGTCGAAATCGGTCACCATGGCGAGGCTGGCGTAACAGATCTCGGCTTCGCGCGCGAGCTTGGCCTCCGGCATGTTGGTCATGCCGATCACCGAATAGCCGAGCTGCTTGTAGGTCATGCTCTCGGCGTAAGAGGAGAACTGCGGGCCCTCCATACACACGTAAGTGCCGCCGAAATGCGGCTCGATGCCCTCCTTCAGCGCGGCTTCCCCGATGCGCGCACGCAGGCGCGGCGAGACCGGATGCGCCATCGAGACATGCGCCACCATGCCCTTGCCGAAGAACGAGCTCTCGCGCTTGTGGGTGCGGTCGACGAACTGATCGACCAGCACGAAGGTGCCCGGTGGCAATTCCTCCTTGAACGAGCCGCAGGCCGACAGCGACACCAGGTCGGTGACGCCGACGCGCTTCAACACGTCGATATTGGCGCGGTAGTTGATGTCGGAGGGCGACAGCCGGTGGCCCGGCTCGTGGCGCGAGAGGAACACCACCGGCAGCCCGTCGATCTCACCGACCCGCAGCGGGTTCGAAGGCTCGCCCCAGGGACTTTCGATGCGCTGCTCGCGCACCTTCTCAAGTCCCGGCAGGTCGTAGATGCCGGAGCCGCCGATGATGCCGAGCACGGATTTGGTCATTTACGCTCCCGCTAAGGCGCTGCTCGCACGTTGAAAGGGTCGAATTTTCGGATGTCACTTAGCCTAGTTCCCCTATAATGGACCACAACTATTTCGGGCACGAAGCCACATGTCACTTATACTTGGCATAGATGCGGCTTGGACGCAGACAGGATCAAGCGGTGTCGCACTTCTTGAGCAAGTCGGTCGCACGCGTCGAGTCATTGCATGCGCGCCGTCCTACACAAGCTTTATTGATTATTCGACCGGAGTTCAGACCGACTGGCATAAGCATTCAGCTGGCCCACTCGATGTTTCCGCACTCCTCACCACTGCAACGCGCCTCGGTCGCGGCCCTATTGAAGTTGTTGCGATCGACATGCCGATCGCCGCGAACAAAATCTTGCGCCGAAGAGTGGCGGACCAGAAGATATCGAAAGAATTCGGTGGCGCTTGGGCTAGCACGCACAGCCCGACCGGCGACCGACCCGGCCAATACGGCCACGATATCACCGCACAATTCTTGAAGGCCGGCTTTTCACTGACGACAAAGAAAAATCCTCGTTCGGCAACGCCGTCTCTAATCGAAGTCTACCCTTTGGCGGCGCTGGTTCGTCTCATGGGTGTCGCGAAACGTCCACCCTATAAGACGGCACGAAGCAACAATTACTGGCCGAATACAAAAGTGCCGGAACGGATCGATAAACTTTTAGAGTCGTGGTCCGCTATTGTTGCGTGCCTCAAGCACGACATATCCGAGCTGAATTTCAAAGTGCCGGCTCGAGGCTCTATAACCCGCCTCAGTGAACTAAAGCCCTATGAGGACAAGCTTGACGCCATAATATCTGCATATGTGGGAGCGCTGTATCTTCACGATGAGGCAGAACCCTTTGGAGATAGCAAAGCGGCGATCTGGGTTCCGAAATTTCGGCAACGCTGCGGGACGTGCAATGCCGACAGCTATCTCACCGCCGTGCAAGAAACGCTTTCCGAATGGGACTCGCCTTCGGACATGGAGGCTTTTCGTAATTTGTGACCTTCTGGACAGAGCACTTAGACTGCCACCGTTGCACGCTAGTCCTTTAAGAACAAAGGGCCCCGCGCGGGGCCCTTCGCATCTCATGCCGGCTTCGCGCGGCTCAATGCACCGCCGACCACACCTTCTTCTTGGTGAAGTACAAAAGCCCCGACAGGATGATCAGGAACACCATGACCTGGAAGCCGATGCGCTTGCGCGCGTCGAGCGACGGCTCGGCCGCCCACATCAGGAAGGCCGCCACGTCCTTGGAATATTGCTCCATGGTTTCGGGCGAGCCGTCGGTGTATTTCACTGCGCCCGCCGACAGCGGCGGCGGCATGGCGATGTTATGGCCGGGGAAATATTCGTTGTAGTTGCCGCCCGACGGCAGCTCGAACCCTTTCGGCGGATTCTTGTAGCCCTTGAGCAGCGCCGCGATGTAGTCCGGCCCCTGCTCCTGATATTGCGTGAACATGTCGAACACGAACCAGGGGAAGCCGCGCTGATAGGTGCGCGCCTTGGCCAGCGTCGACATGTCGGGCGGCGCCACGCCGAAGCTCGCCTTGGCCGCCAGCTCGTTCGGGAACGGCGGCGGGAAATGATCGGCCGGCCGGCCGGGCCGCTCGATCGGCTCGCCTTTGTCGTTGAGGTCCTTGATCTTGTACTCGGAGGCGATCTGCGCCACCTGCGCCTCGCTGTAGCCGGGACCGCCCGGCTCCGCCAAATTGCGGAACGACAGCAGGTTCATCGAATGGCAAGTCGAGCATACCTCGCGGTAGATCTTGAAGCCGCGCTGGAGCTGCGCCTGGTCGTATTGCCCGAACGGGCCGGCAAACGACCATTTGAGCGGCGGCGGCGGCACCTGCTCGGCAAGCTGCGCGCAAGCGGGCGCGGCGAGCGCGACGGCGAAACCGGCGAGAGCGGCGGCGAGGATGGTGCGCTGAAAGTTCATGGGGCTTCTCCCGCTCACGCCTTGGCGCCCAGCACCAATTCCGAAATCGAATTCGGCAACGGCTTGGTCTTCTCAAATATGCCGAGCAGCGGCAGGATGATCAGGAAGAACCCGAAATAGTAGGCGGTGAACAGCCGCGACACGATCACGTAGGCGCCCTCCGGCGGCTTGGAGCCGAGCCAGCCCAGCCCGATGCAGGCGATCACCCACAGCCAGAAGAACTGCTTGAACAGCGGCCGGTAACGCCCCGAGCGCACCTTCGAGGTGTCGAGCCAGGGCAGGAAGGCGAGAATCGCGATCGAGGAGAACAGCGCGATCACGCCCAGCAGCTTGTTCGGGATCGAGCGCAGGATCGCGTAGAACGGCAGGTAGTACCATTCCGGCACGATCTCCGACGGCGTTACCGCCGGATTGGCGGGGATGTAGTTGTCGGCGTGGCCAAGGAAGTTCGGGATATAGAACACGAACCAGGCGAACAGGATCAGGAAGCAGGCCATGAAGAAGCCGTCCTTGACCGTCGCGTAAGGCGTGAACGGCACGGTGTCCTTGTCCGACTTCGGCTCGATGCCGGTCGGGTTGTTCTGACCCGACACGTGCAGCGCCCAGACGTGCAGCACAACCACGCCGGCGATAACGAAGGGCAGCAGGTAGTGCAGCGAATAGAAGCGGTTGAGCGTCGGATTGCCGACCGCATAGCCGCCCCACAGCCAGGTGACGATGGAGTCGCCTACGCCGGGAATGGCCGAGAACAGGTTGGTGATCACGGTCGCGGCCCAGAAGCTCATCTGGCCCCAGACCAGCACGTAGCCCATGAAGCCGGTCGCCATCATCAACAGGTAGATGATGACGCCGAGTATCCACAGCACCTCGCGCGGCTCCTTGTAGGACCCGTAATACATGCCGCGGAACATGTGGATGTAGCCCGCCAGGAAGAACATCGAGGCGCCGTTGGCGTGCAGATAGCGCAACAGCCAGCCGTAATTCACGTCGCGCATGATGCCCTCGACCGAGTCGAAGGCAAAGTCCACGTTCGGCGTGTAGTGCATCGCCAGCACGATGCCGGTGAGGATCTGGATGCCGAGCATCACCGACAGGATGCCGCCGAAGGTCCACCAGTAGTTCAGGTTGCGCGGCGTCGGATAGGAGACGAAGGAGGAATACATCAAGCCGCCGATCGGCAGCCGCTTTTCGAACCACTGCAGCGCTTTGTTTTTCGGCTGGTAAGTCGCGTGTCCGCTCATGATCGAACCTTTAGAGACAATCGTCGCGGATCAGCCGATCCGGATCTTGCTGTCGGTGAGGAAAGCGTAAGGCGGCAGAAAGAAATTCTTCGGCGCCGGACCTTTGCGGATGCGGCCCGCGGTGTCGTATTGCGAGCCGTGGCAGGGGCAGAACCAGCCGTGATATTCGCCCTCGTGGGCGAGCGGGATGCAGCCGAGATGGGTGCAGATGCCGATCACCACCAGCCACGGCTCGTGGCCGGGCTTGGTTCGCTCGGCGTCGGTCGCCGGATCGGGCAGCGTGGCGACGTCGACGTTCACGGCCGCCGCGATCTCCTGCTTGGTGCGATGGAAGATGAAGATCGGCTTGGAGCGCCAGAACACCTTGACGATCTGCCCGTCCGCGATCGGGGCGAGGTCGATCTCGACCGGGGCGCCGGCGGCGATCGTCGAGGCATCCGGATTCATTTGGTCGATCAGCGGCACCAGGGCGGCTGCCGTGCCTACGGCGGCGACGGCTCCGGTGGCGATATAGAGAAAATCGCGGCGCGAGTGCTGCACCGCCGAAGACACGGTCGTCACGTCTTTAGCCCTCTCCCCCGGCTGGCTTGGTCGACCGCCCGCGGCTGGAGCCCGAGAGGTCAAGTCCCAGGGGCGGCGGGCGAACCGGCTGCGGCAGTCCTTCCAAATGGCCGGAAAGCGCTTCGGTGGCGTTCTATTGGCACCCTTGCGGTAGGAGTGCAAGTCCACTAACGCCGCAGTGGCCGGCGCCCACATTAAATCCCTGGTCTATGTCGGTTCGGGCGGCGGAAAGGCCCAATTCCGGCAGGCAGCCCCATGCGAATTGCCCTCTACGAGCCGGATATTCCGCAGAACACCGGCACCATCCTGCGGCTGTGCGCCTGTCTCGGGTTGCAGGCCCATATCATCGAGCCGGCCGGCTTCCCGGTGACCGATCGCGCCTTCCGCCGGGCTGGAATGGACTACCTCGACCAGGTGGCGCTTACTCGCCATGGCTCGTTTGCGGCTTTCGAGGATTGGCGGCGCCGGCAGCGGCTCTCGCTGGTGCTGATCACCACCCAGGCCGAGCGCAGCTATCTCGAACACGCCTTCCGCGCCGACGAGGTGCTGCTGTTCGGGCGCGAGAGCGCGGGCGTGCCGGAAGCGGTGCGCCGCGCCGCCGATGTCGCCTTGCGCATCCCGATGCGGGACGCCATGCGCTCGCTCAACGTCGCCATGGCGGCGGCCATGGTGGCCGGCGAGGCGCTCAGGCAGACGGGGGGATTTCCGCGGTGATAGCTTTTCGCCAGGCGACAGAATAAAGCGTGAGTGACATGGCCGCTGGCGACACCAAATCACGCAAATCGCGCGCGCGCGCCTGGTTCGAGGCCCTGCGCGACGACATCTGCGCTGCGCTCGAGGCGCTGGAAGACGCCCTGCCCGCCGGCGCGCAGCTTGGCGAGCTTGGCGCCGGGCGTTTTCAGCGTACGCCCTGGCAGCGCACCGACCATACTGGAGCGCCCGGCGGCGGCGGCGTCATGGCGATGATGCGCGGCCGCGTGTTCGAGAAGGTCGGCGTGCACTGCTCGACCGTGTTCGGCGAGTTCGCGCCCGAATTCCGCAAGGAGATCCCCGGCGCGGCGGAGAACCCGAGCTTCTGGGCTTCCGGCATTTCGCTCATTGCCCATCCGCAAAACCCAAATGTACCCGCCGTGCACATGAACACGCGCTTTGTGGTGACCAGCAAGGCCTGGTTCGGCGGCGGCGCCGATCTGACGCCGGTGCTCGACCGCCGCCGCACGCAAAGCGATCCCGACACGCTCGCCTTCCACGCCGCCATGAAAGCGGCCTGCGACGCGCACTCCGCCGTCGCGCCGTACGAGAAATACAAAAAATGGTGCGACGACTATTTCTTCCTCAAGCATCGCAACGAGATGCGCGGCATCGGCGGCATCTTTTACGACTATCTGGAAAGCGATTGGGACGCGACCTTCGCCTTCACGCAAGACGTCGGCCGCGCTTTCTTGCGCGTCTACCCCGAGCTGGTGCGCGCCAATTTCGGGAAAGCCTGGAGCGACGCCAATCGCGAGGAGCAATTGATCCGCCGCGGCCGCTATGTCGAGTTCAACCTGCTCTACGACCGCGGCACGATTTTCGGCCTGCGCACCGGCGGCAACGTGGAGTCGATCCTTTCCTCCATGCCGCCGCTGGTGAAGTGGCCGTGAGCGTCACGCCGTCCGCGGTGCCAGCGCCCAGGTTCCGCCCAGCACCATCAGCGCGATCAGCGCGGTGAAGCCCGCAAGCGCGCTGCCGGCCGCGGCAAGCGCAGCGGTGCCCGCCCAGGTGATCGAGGAGAAGGCTTCCGCGAAGGTCGCCAGGCGCGAAGACACCTGGCGGCGGCGGAACTGGCTGCGCTTGGCCTGCCGGCGGAACCAGAGCTGCACCGCGGTGGCCGAGGCCGCCGCCAGCACGACCCCTAGCCCCGCGCACAATGCGAACCAGTGCGCGCTGAAGGCGAGCGGCAATAGAATAGGCGCGAACACCAGCGCGACCGCGCCCAGCACCGCCTCGATCTTGGCGTAGACGATCATGCGCCCCGGCACCGGCGCGCTCGCCACCAGGTCGGGCGCGTCCTCGCCGGAGATCGCCAGCCACGACAGCCCGCCGGCGAGCTGGCCGGCCGCCATCACCAGCACCGGCACCAGGAGCACCAGCGCGCCGCCGCCCTTGTCGAAGCTCTTCCACAGCAACAGCGCCGGCGGCAGCAGATAGAGCAGCTGCATCAGCGTCTGCGAGATCAGCCAGGGGTCGCGCTTGAGCAGCGTCCATTCCTTCTGCCGCAGCGCGGCCATGGCCGAGCCGGTGCGGAAGCGCCTGCCCGCGCGTTGGCGCGTCCGGCTCTGCGCGATGCCGGCGGCGGCCGCGACGTGATCGCCGAAGCGCGCCGAGAACACCGCCACCGCCAGCCCCAGCATCAAGAGGCTCGCGCCCAGCACCGCGGCGAGCGCCGTCCAGTCGCCGAGCGCGGCGCGCGCCGGCCACCAGAGGAAACTGTCGAGCGCCGGGGCGTGCCGCATGAGCGTATCGGAGCGCAGCGGCGCGAAGCGCGACAGCGTGCCGTAGGACAGGATCGCCGCCACCTGCAGCCCGATGATGAAGACGGCGCCGATCACCGCCGCCACGATCTGCGCCACCAGCCGCGTGCGCTTCGGCCCGATCAGGCGGAACAGCGCGACCGTCAGCGCTACCGCTAGCGCGCAGGCGAAGCTGCCGGTCGCCACCACCACGCCATAGGCCGATAACCAGCGCAGCCCCCCGGCGTAGGCCAGAACGTCGATGAACGGCGCCGCCAGCACCAAGCCGAGCAGCGTGGTGGAGACGGCAAGCGCCGCGATGCGCACCGCGAACACCTGGCTCACAGCGACCGGCGACGACAGGATCAGGTCGAGGTCGGCGCGCGTGTAGAAGGCGCGCGTCACCTGCTCCATCGCCTGCGACAGCATCAGCGAGAACGCCAGCAGCACGCCCGCCGTCAGCGCCACCAGCGCCGGCTTGTCGGGCGGCGCAGCCGTATGGGCAAAGCCCGCCACCATCGAATAGGCGAACAAATGCATGAAGCCGGCGAACAGCACCAGCACGACGGCGACGATGCGCGCGCGCCGGCGCTTGCCGGCGGTCATCATCCACAGCCAGTCGCGCCAGGCGAGGCGGAACTCGTGGCGCGCGAACCAGGTCAGCGTTGCGGTTGGCGCGATCATTTTAATTTGTCATTCCGGGACGCAAGTCAACGGGTCGGCGCGAAGCGCGGCCCGATGATAAACTCCGCGAGCGGGCCCGGAATCCAGGGCCAAGCTTGCGCGCATCGCTCTGGATTCCGGGTTCGCGCACTTCGTGCGCGCCCCGGAATGACGGTCGAAGGTGCTCACGCCTCACGCCGCCTCCGCCGCCTGCTGCGCGACCAGCGCCAGAAACGTGTCTTCCAGACTGGTGCCGCGGATGCCGACCTGGTGGTTGAGCTCATCCAGCGTGCCTTCCGCGATCAGCCGCCCGGCCGCGATTATGCCGACGCGGTCGGCCATGCGCTCGGCCACTTCGAGAATATGCGTGGTCATGATCACGGTGCCGCCGGCGGCGACGCGCTCGCGCAGCACGTGCTTGACCTGGCGCGCCGAGCCGGCATCGAGGCCGGTGAGCGGCTCGTCGAGGATGATCAGCGTGGGGTCGTGCACCAGCGCGCCGGCCAGCGTCACCTTTTGCCGCATGCCCTTCGACAGGCTCTCGCAGCGCTCATGCGCGTGCGGCGCCAACTCGAGCCAGTCGATCAGTGCCTGCGCGCGATCTTCGGCGACGGATGCATCGACGCTCCACAGCCGTGCGACGAATTCGAGATATTCCAGCGGCGTCAGCTTGTCGTAGATCATCGGCTCGTCGGAGACCCAGGCCATCACGCGCTTGGCGGCGACCGGATCGCTAAGCGCGTCGATGCCCTCGACGCAGATCGATCCGGCGTCCGGCTTCAACAGTCCGGTAACCATGCGCAGCGTGGTGGTTTTGCCGGCGCCGTTCGGCCCGAGCAGCGCGTAGAACTCGCCCTTGCGCACGGTGAGATCGAGATGATCGACCGCCGGGCGCTCGAAGTTTTTGCAAAGCCCGCGCGTCTGCAGGGCGACGCTCGTCGTCATGGAAGAAGCTTCCGGATGGGCCATGGTTAACGGCCAACTTAGCCGAAACACGTTTCGGCGCCGTGAATCGAATAAATCGAAAATGCGGGATTTCGCGCGTTTACAAACGCGAAGTGCGCTTATGCGAATGCAGCGTCCAAACAGCCCCTCTTCACCCTCCCCTGGAGGGAAGGGTCGGCGGACGAAGCCGCCGGGGTGGGGTGAATATTTCGCCGTCGCCCCCACCCGGTTCGCATTCCGCGAACCGACCTGCCCCTCCAGGGGGAGGTGAAGAGAGTTGCGGCACACTCCTCGCTAATCCGCGCTCGGCAGCCGCCGCATGGTGAATTCGATTGCGCCGTCCGGCAGCTCGCGCCAGCTCTCGATCTCGGTCATGTAGGCGGCCTTGGGGAAGCGCGTGAAGAACTCGTGCGCCTTGGCGCGCGCGGCCTCGCGCGGCAGCGCGAAGGTCTCGCGGCGGAAGCTGTCGGCGCGCGTAAGCTTGCGCCGGTCGCTTGCCTTGCGGAGCCGGCGGGCAAGATCCTTGGGGCGATCGTTGCGCTGCATTGTGGATAACTTAGCCGAAAGCGGCCCGGATGCCGAATCCGCGAGCCGCCAATGGCTTGCACGCTCGCCATCGTCCCGCAGCCGCCTGCACGCTCGACACGATCCCGCAGATACCACGGCCGGTAAAGCGGCCATGGCTGCTCACTTGAAATCGCGGGCAACCCCCGGATACACTTGGTTTCACAATTCGTCGGCCGAAGCGGGAGAAAAGCGTGCGTGGCATCGGTGTGGGTTTCGGTCGCGCGCTTGGCTGCGCAACAGCGGTATTGTTCTTGTTTGCAGGACCCGCGTTGGCCGGTGGCGCCGCCCCTTCGGCGTATGCACCCTCGGACGCGCAGTGGGGCGGCTTCTACGCCGGCGGCGAGCTCGGCGGCGCCTGGAGCAAGCTCGATTGGACTTACACCAACCCCAACTATTTCAACACGGTTGGGCCCGTCGTGCTTGGATCCGACTTCAGTCATAATGCCAGCGGCGTGATCGGCGGCGCTTTTGCGGGCTACAATTATCAGACCGGGCCGTGGGTGCTCGGCATCGAGCTCTCGGCGGCGGGCAGCAATCTTAAGCGGCAGCAACCGAGCCCGTTCTTTCCAGCAACCGACACCTACACCTCCAGGATCAAGTGGCTCGCTACCGCGACCGGACGTGTGGGCTACGCCTGGGACCGCTGGCTCGTCTTCGCCGAGGGCGGCTATGCTGGCGCCGATGTGCAGCTGACCTTGCTCGATACCATCGCGCTGGTGCGCGCCGACACGAGCACCTGGGCCAACGGCTGGACGGTCGGCGCCGGCGCCGAATACATGCTGCGCGACGGCATCTCGCTCGGTGTCGTCTACAACTATGTCGATCTCAGTGTCGACGACGAGAGCGTGACCTGCCCGGCATGCGGCGCCGGGGTCGGGTTCGGCACGCCGATCGTCAACGGCGATCTGCGCGTGCAATCGGTCATGGCGCGCTTGAGCTTCCACTTCGGGCGCTAGCGGCGGTTCAACCTCCGCTCATTCCGGCGCAAGCGAAAACCCAGCGGCAACCGAATATCGCCTAAACCTGCGACCCCTTCGCCGCCCCATCCGCAATCGCCGCCAGCGCGACATGGTCCTCCGGAAAATCCGCCGCGATCCAGGCCTCCAGCGCCGCCGCCATGGCGGTTGGCTTGGTCAATGCAGTTACTTTGCAGCCAGAAACGAAAATCCCTTCGGATTAAATAACGCGTTTTTGAGTTGTGCGCTCAACTCTTCCTCGCGATTATCGACCGAGACTTTGAAGTGCCGCCCCACACCGTCCGTGCCACTATAACAACCGTCCGGAGTGAACGCCAAATACGAACCGTCGTCATACGGAACGACCGTCATCAACTTTTTTTCCGTAGCAACGTCCCATACGCGCAAAGTCATATCTTCGCTTACGGAGACAAGCCGAGATCCATCAGCGGCGAACGTAACCGCCTCAATATCTCCGCTGTGTCCCGAATACTTGTGAAGTTGAGACCCGGAAGCCGCATTCCACAGACGAATACTTCTGTCATTTTTTTCATCATTCCGGCCACCGCCTGATGCGATTGTCTTTCCATCAGGTGACCAAGCGACCGAAACAACATATCCGGTGTGACCATCGAACGACCTTATGTAGTCTTCACTTTGGGCATCCCAAAGTTTTAAATTCTTGCCGTGCAGATTACTTCCTCCAGACAGCACAAATTTTCCGTTTGGCGAATAAGCAATACGCAATACCAGCCTAGCAAAAGCCTTTACGGTTTTTGATTTTCCGCCGGCTGAAACAAAATTAATCGTTCCATCCCAATTACCGGCAACAAACTGACGGTGCCCCGAAGGAGCGATACTCAGTGTCCGGACACCGCGTTCTTCTTGGGCGCTGACTTTATTCGATATCTCTTTATCGAGCACGTGCCGTTGCAAATCCCAAATTCTTACAAGTCCATCACGGCCGCCAGAATAGATAAAATGCGGATTTACGTGCGGATAGAAAGCCAGTGCGTATTGAGGATCCTGGCTGGAAAAGCCATATAGCAGCCTTCCATCGAGTGGATTCCAAATTCTAATCTTTCCATCCAGACTTGCAGACGCGAGCAAGAGTCGCCCATGATCAATAGCGAAGTCGAGGGAATATATTTTGCCCATTTTATCCCGCAGAATTCTGTGCAGCTTAAATAAAGAAGTGTTCCAAATTTGAATTTGACCATCGTCGCCAGCAGTTGCGATCATCGACTGATCCGGCGCAAGCGCAACGGCGCGCAACGCATGCGCGCCGGTCATGATCGGGTTAATTTTGACATTGGCTGGAATAAATGGTCCGCCTGCTGAAACAATCCTGATTTCATGTGGCGGCGGCGAACCACAGTAGGCAGCAGGGGCCGACGGAGGAACGATCTTTTTCGATCGCAGCGTCAGCTCAGGCGGTTTGTGAGGCGCAGGAGGCACAGGAATATCGGCCCGGCCGGGGGGCGGTATCGACACGACCGAAGAATTCGTCGGATAGAACGTGTACGCCAGCAGCAAAGCCAACCCGACACCTGCTGCCGCCGCAACCGTCGTGACCTTTCGCGGCGAAAGTCCCTGGGGTGCCAACTTGAACAGCCGCTCAATGGCAGAGGTCTGCACGCCGCCACTGTCCTGAAGGGGCTGGCCGTCGCTAATTCCGTCAGCGCCCGTTCGCACGGCTGATGCCTCGGCCATTTGGCTGGCGGTTTCGGTTTGC
This sequence comes from uncultured Pseudomonadota bacterium, assembly GCA_963819955.1. Lineage (GTDB taxonomy): Bacteria > Pseudomonadota > Alphaproteobacteria > Rhizobiales > Xanthobacteraceae > Pseudolabrys. Next base: position 223,486 of record CAWFYB010000009.1, read on the forward strand.
GGTGCCGGATCGGGTGTCGATCCCTGTTCGGCCGCTGCCGCTAGCTCAGAAGCGCTTTTCACGGAAGCGGCGGCCGCAACCGCCTTAGCTGGTTTGCGGCGCCTGCCAGCCCGCGCCTTCTTTGATTCTTTCGGTCTAGCGCCTGCTGCAGCTGATTCAATCGCCGATATGACCTTAGGCGCCTCCGCAGCGATGCCAAGCGAGCCAATATCAAAGCCGCCGCGCGCTGGCGTAAATGTAACTTTGAAGTCTTGCGAATAATATGGGCCCAGTAGGGAAAATGGTTCAGTCAAATTCTTCCCAGGCTCAATTGGTAGAAAACTGGGGTTTTTAATGAACGGCATTCGAGACAAATCGCCATCCAACTGACGCGGAACGTGCAACTCGGGCAGCACCTTCGTCCGTAGCGACTCAGTACGTATGCGCTTTTCAATATTTTCAGCGAGATCAGCAAAAGAAAGCACTTCTCGACGATCTTTGATCCCGGCCCGGACCGCTTCTACAAAATGTCCGGTGAACAGCGTAGTTTCGCGTTCTTCAGGGGCAAGCGCAGGAGATGTGCGGGATGCCGCAGCGATTAAAGCTGTACCCCTTGGCGGGAACGCCATTTCAATATCGTTGACAATAACCTCCTTCGCACCTTTGTCTGATTGCCAGGCATCTACTGCAGCCGCCGCATAACAGCAGTCGAGCACCAAATATATTCGTTTATCGAAAAGGAGATTTTCGAGGTCGAGCCGAAAACGTCTAAGGCTAAATCCCGTGCCTGCTTCACGGTTATCTTTCGTTGACCGCAGTGTGAGATAGAAAGATTTGTGGGGCAAGAAACCGCCGTGCCCGCAGTAATATATAATGAGATCTGTTAGCTTTGGAGGAGCCTTTAAAAAATCAGCAACCCGATCAGTAATTTGTTCTTGGTTTAGCTCTTGGTCGAATAGATCGAGACTTTTGACTTCGCTCGCAATTAGATACTCGGCTGTTAGAACCGCCCCTGCTGCCTGCTTCGCTGCCGCAAATGACGGCTTGTCCAAACCTTCTTTATAAGGAAAACGGCTCGCGCCGAGGTATACAACACCGCAAATTCTTTCAGCTTGCGTCGTCATGGTGGGGCTCCGCAAACTTCTTTAATATTTCGCTCAGGCGGCTTGCGTCGGCAGAGTTGGTTCTAATTTCGATGTTGCCATCGGGAGATTTTATCTTGACGACGCTGCGGGTCCGCTGGGCGAAATTTAGAATAATGCTCGCCACATCATACGACGCGTGCGCAGCGGCAATTCCTTCTAGGCCCACCTGGAGAATGGTAAGCATAGTGCCGAGGTCCATATTTTCGGGACTGGTACGCGCTAGCTTGATGGACTGGATCGGTACGCCACCGTCGGCCAGTTCAGTGCGCAGTTGATGCGCCAAAACGCTTGCATCGCCAGACGCCGTAGCGGGAAAACTCAACTCGACGCTCATCGCCCCCCCGGAAACGATCGGTTGTGTATTCCAAGAAACCAGTCAAATAATTGCAAATTACCGAAAATCGCGCAAGGCGCGAATATGGCCATTTTGACGATTTAGACGGGTGCAGAGCGCATATGTCGGGCAGCCGGCAAGTCATCCGTGTCGAGTTTGCACGCTGCCTAGTTTGTTCTTGGCGCTCAGTCGCTTGTGGTTTTCGCCGCCCCATCCGCAATCGCCTTGAGCGCCGCCTGATCCTCCGGAAAATCCGCCTTGATCCAGGCCTCCTGCGCCGCCGCCATGGCGGCGCCCAAAGCCGGGCCCTTCTCCACGCCGCGCGCCATGAAGTCTGCGGCCTTGAGCGGGAACACCGGCGCGGTCCAGCGCTGCGGCAAGGTTGCGAGCGCGTGCCAGGCGGCATCATGGGCGCCGGCGGTCGAGCGCGCCCAGGCCAGCAACGCGGCGTCGGCAAACTGCAGCGGCCCTAGGCGATAGAGCAGCGCGCGCTGTTCGCGTTCGCTCAAGTCGGGCGCGATGTGCCGCCAGCCCTCGCCCATCGAGACGAGCCGCTCGTGCTCGGCATTGGTCAGCCGCAGCTTGTGCCACAGCCTTTCGGCGTCCTCCGCCACCCAGACGCCGAGCGCACCGAGCCTGCGCACCGGATCGGGCGCGCCAGCCCAATGCCGCCTCCACCTTGGCCATCATCTCGAACGCGCCCAGATAAGAGACGCCGCCGAGCACGCGCAGCGTCAGCCCGGCGTCGCTCATGGCGATCAAGGTCGGCACCGCGTGCGGCGCCACCATCAGCTTCATCAGCTCCATGCGCACGCGCTCGCGCGAGAGCTGGTCGAGCCCGGCACGGCCGCCGATGCAGGCGATCAGCCCCTCGCGGTCGGGATGGTCGCTGGTGCCGTAGGCGGCGTGGAAGCGGAAGAAGCGCAGGATGCGCAGGTAGTCCTCCTCGATGCGCTGCTTGGGATCGCCGATGAAGCGCACGCGGCGCGCCTTCAGATCGGCGAGCCCGCCGACATAGTCGTAGACTGTGCCGTCTTGCGTCGCCGAGAAGGCGTTGATGGTGAAGTCGCGCCGCTCGGCGTCGGCGCTCCAGTCGCGGCCGAAGGCGACCTTGGCGTGGCGGCCATAGGTCTCCACGTCCTGGCGCAGCGTGGTCACCTCGAACGGCGTCTTGTCGACGACCACGGTGATGGTGCCGTGCTCGATGCCGGTGGGCACCGGCTTGAAGCCGGCGGTCTGCACGCGGTGCACGACCTCTTGCGGCACCGCGGTGGTGGCGACGTCGATCTCCTGCGCCGGCAGGCCGAGCAGCGCGTTGCGCACCGCGCCGCCTACCACGCGCGCCTCCTCGCCCTGGCCGTCGAGCACGGCGAGCAGCTGCGGCAGCGCGCCTTCGCTGAGCCAAGCTGCGTGCGTCAGCTTGCGGTCGGTATGGCCGGTCTTGTCGTGCGTTGTCACTTCGTCGTCGTCCCCGGCACGAATTTGCCGTTCTCGATATGCGCCGGCACATAGGTCGAGCCCGGCGGCGCGCCGGTGAAATTGGCGAAATAGACGAAGCTGCCGACCATCAGCAAGACCGCGCATGCGGCGAGCCAGATCAGCCGCGACAGCGGCCAGGCTTCCGGCTCCATTGCGCCGGCGCGCGTCGCCCATAGGAAAATGCCGTACAGCACGAAGGGCGCCGCGAACAGCGCGATCTCGGTGAGGCCGATGCGGATCATCGATAAATCCTGTCGTGCAAATTCCGCAAGATCCCCGCGGTCACGCCCCAGATGTAGCGCTCGCCGAAACTGATGGCGTAGTAGTGCCGCGTCATGCCCTGCCAGTCGCGCGAATGGCGCTGCACATTGCTCTGGTCCATCAGGAAACCGAGCGGCACCTCGAACACCGCGTCCACCTCACCCATGTTGAGGGTGAGCGTGAAGCCCGGCTTCACCCGCGCGATCACCGGCACGATGCGGTAGCCGAGCGTGGTCATGTAGAGATCGAGATAGCCGATCGGCGTAACGAAGGAGCGCGCAAGCCCGATCTCTTCTTCCGCCTCGCGCAGCGCCGAGTCGAGCGGGCTTAAGTCCGTCTTGTCGATCTTGCCGCCGGGAAACGACACTTGGCCGGGATGGTCGGGCAGATGCTGCGCGCGCTGCGTCAGCAGCACGGTCGGCTCGGCGTGATCGACGATGGGCACCAAGACGGCGGCCGGGCGGATCGGCCGCACCATGGCGATCTTCTCCATCACCGGATCAGCGTCGTGATCGCCGCGCTGCGGCGTGATGCTGGGGTCGGTGAGACCGGCCGGCACGTCGAGGTTAAGCCGCGCGCGCCCGCGCGCGAAGAATTCCTCACTTGTTATGGCCGCCGCCGCCTCCTGCATCAGGCAAACTCCCGCAAGGCGCTGGCCTCCGCCATGGGGAAGAACGCGCCCGCCGAGGCGACGCCGAACATGCGCTTGCCCTCGAAGTCGCGTTCCTCGCCCAGCTCCACCAGGTCGTAGAACAGAGCGCGCGTCACCTTGGCCCACAGGTCGCGGCGCACGTGCAGATAGGGCTTGAGGCCGCCGGTTTCCGCCTCGGGGGTGAATTTGAGGGCATGACCGGGGCCCGCCTCCACCCAGTCGTCGACATTGGTGCGGAAGGCGAGCACCTGGCCCCGATCATCCCGAACAAGGCGAAGCTCGACGGCGAGGAAAGGGGAATCCTACGACCGTTAACCCCACTTTCTCCACAGGGGTGACCAGGAAGTATTTGTCGCCTTCCCGCTTCAGGATGGTGCTGAAAAGCTTGACTAAAGCTGGCCGGCCGATCGGGGTCTTTTGATAGAACCAGGTACCGTCGGCGGCGATTTTCATGTCGATATCGCCGCAAAACGGCGGATTCCATCGTTCTACCGGCGGCAACCCGCCTTTTTTGCGTGGCAGCGATGCCGTCAACGCCTCCAGTCCGGCCCTGCCCTGTCTTCGCCATTGTTTGCCTACGTTATCAACGGTTGCGCGCCTGTTCGCATCTTCGTGATTCACCCAAGCGCGCGGCGGAAGATAGCGTAAGCTTGGCCGAATAAAGAGGCAGATTCGGCGGCCATACCGCATCAAACCAGCCTCTGGTGTGTTTGTTGCATGCGGCTGAATTGGGCGTCTTCCCGAGCCGGCAGCCGGCTCACCAGCCCGCAATGAAAGGATAACAAGCCATGGCGTCGGCAAGCGGCGAAAGCCTGGAAAAGCTGGAAGACATGATCGTGCGCGCGGCGGAATCGACGGCTGCCAATGTGCGCGCCGCCAAGGAGGCCATCGGCGCGGTCATCTTCGGCCAGGACATCGTGGTCGAGCGCGCGCTGGTCACCGTGCTGTCCGGCGGTCATGCGCTCCTGGTCGGCGTGCCCGGCCTCGCCAAGACCAAGCTGGTCGATACCATGGGCACCGTGCTCGGGCTCGACGCCCGCCGCGTGCAGTTCACCCCCGACCTGATGCCGTCCGACATTCTCGGCAGCGAGGTGCTGGAGGAAAGCCCGGGCGGTAAGCGCAACTTCCGCTTCATCCCCGGTCCGATCTTCGCGCAACTGCTCATGGCCGACGAGATCAACCGTGCCTCACCACGCACGCAGTCGGCGCTGCTGCAGGCCATGCAGGAGCAGCACGTCACCGTCGCCGGCGCCCGCCACGATCTGCCCAAGCCCTTCCACGTACTGGCGACCCAAAACCCGCTGGAGCAGGAAGGCACTTATCCGCTGCCCGAGGCGCAGCTCGACCGTTTCATCATGGAAATCGACGTTGACTATCCCGACCTGGAAGCCGAGCGCAAAATCCTGTTCGACACCACCGGCGCCGAAGAACACCACGCCAAACCGGCAATGACCGCCGAGGATCTGCTGGCGGCGCAGCGGCTAGTGCGCCGGCTGCCGGTCGGCGAGTCGGTGGTCGAGGCTATCCTCAAGCTGGTGCGCTCGGCGCGCCCGGGACCCGATGCCGGCGACATCGGCAAGCTGATCTCCTGGGGCCCCGGCCCGCGCGCGAGCCAGGCCTTGATGCTGGCGGTGCGCGCACGCGCGCTGCTCGAGGGGCGCTTTGCCCCGTCGGTCGACGACGTGATCGATCTGGCCGAGCCCGTGCTCAAGCATCGCATGGCGCTCACCTTCGCGGCGCGCGCCGAAGGCGAGACCATCGGCAACGTCGTTGCGCAGCTCAAGGCGCGCATCGGATGATAAATGGCCGAAGCCCCGCGCAATAACCAGGACGAAGCGGTCCAAGGCGCCGTCGGCAAGAGCCGAAAGCTTGCCGCGCGGGTCCCGCGGCTCATTCTGGAGGCGCGCCGCGTGGCGTCGACGGTCATTCACGGCCTGCACGGCCGCCGCCGCGCGGGACCGGGCGAGAACTTCTGGCAGTACCGCCGCTTCGTCAGCGGCGAGCCGGCCAACGCCATCGATTGGCGGCGTTCCGCACGCGACGATCATCTTTATGTGCGCGAACGCGAATGGGAAGCTTCGCACACGATCTGGCTGTGGGCGGACCGCTCGCCCTCGATGGATTTTTCCTCGTCGCTCACCGAATGGAGCAAGCTCGACCGCGCCCTGGTGGTGTCCTTCGCGCTGGCCGAGGTGCTGGTGCAGGGCGGCGAGCGCATCGGCATCCCCGAGCTCATGCGGCCGACCGCCAACCGCAACGTCATCGAAAAAATGGCGCAGGCGATCGTTCACGACACCGGCGAGCGGCCGAGCCTGCCGCCGAATTTCTCGCCGGCGCCGTTCTCGGAAATCCTGCTGCTGTCCGACTTCTGGAGCCCGATCGCCGACTTCCGCCGCATCATCGGCCAATTGGCGGCCAATGGCGCGCGCGGTCACGTGGTGCAGGTGGTCGATCCGGCGGAAGAAGCGTTCCCTTACGCCGGCCGCATGGAGTTCATCGAGCCCGAAGGCCTCGGCAGCGTAACGGCCGGCCGCGCCGAGACCTGGCGCAGCGAATACCAGACGCTGGTCGCCAACCACCGCGCGGAGTTGCGCGCGGAGTGCGAGCAGTTCGGGTGGAGCTTCACCGTGCATCGCACCGATCGCGGCCCGACCGAGCTGTTGTTTGCGATTCACGCCCGCATGGGCGCGGGCGCCCATGCGATCATCGCTAGGCGTCAGCCGGCGCGCACCGGCGCGGAAGCGGCACCATGATCCCCTTCCTGCCGCTCGCCTTCGCACAGCCGCTGGTGCTGCTCGGTCTGCTCAGCCTGCCGGCGCTGTGGTGGCTGTTGCGGCTGGTGCCGCCGCGTCCGCGCCGCATCAACTTCCCTCCCACGCGCCTGCTGTTCGAAATCGCGCCCAAGGAGGAGACGCCGGCGCGCACGCCCTGGTGGCTGATCCTGTTGCGCCTGTCGCTCGCGGCGCTGGTCATCGTCGCCGCCGCCGGGCCGTTGTGGAATCCACCGATCGGCGCGGCCGATCGCGGCGCGCCAATGCTGGTCATGATCGATGACGGCTGGGCGGCGGCCGCCGCCTGGAACGAGCGGCTGCGCACCGCCGATGAGTTGATCGCGCGCGCCGCCGCCGACAACCGCGGCGTCGCTTTGCTGCCGCTGTCGCAAAGCGCGCGCGATATTTCCCTGCAGGTGGCTGATGCCGCGCGTGTGCAGATGAAGGAGCTCAAGCCGAAGCCCTACGGCATCGACCGCAGCGCAGCGCTGCCGCTGATCGGCCGCTTCCTCGACAAGGCGCCTGACGTCGGCGTGGTCTGGCTGTCGGATGGCGTCGATCTCGGCAAGGGCGCGCAATTCACCGCCGGCCTGAAACGCATCATCGGCAAGCACCCGCTCACCATTCTGGCGGGGGGGGTGCCGGTTGCACATGCACTCGCCGATGCCGACAACGCAGCCGGTGCGCTGACCGTGAAGGTGCTGCGCTCAGAGAGCGGCAAATCCGAGAACGGCCTGGTGCGCGCCATCGACCTCAAGGGCCTGCCTCTTGGCGAGGCACCCTTCGCCTTCAAGGCGGGCGACCGCGAAACGCAAGCTTCGATCGACTTACCCGTAGAGATCCGCAACGACGTGGCGCGGCTGGAGATCGCCGGCGAGCGCTCGGCCGGCGCCGTGCAACTGCTCGACAAGCGCTGGCGCCGGCGCACGGTCGGCATCGTCTCCGGCTCGGACGCCGGGCGCTCGATGCCGCTGCTCGGCGCCGCCTATTATCTCAGGCGCGCGCTCAACCCGTTCGCCGACGTGCGCGTGGCCGAGCCGATGGCGCCGGCCAAGGCGGTAACGCGCTTCCTCGGCCAGCATCTGCCGATGCTGATTCTGGCCGATGTCGGCAATGTCGCGGAGGCGCGCGAGCCGCTGATCAAATGGATCGACAATGGCGGCGTGCTGGTGCGCTTCGCAGGTCCCCACCTTGCGCAAAACGACGACGATCTGGTGCCGGTCAAGCTGCGCCGCGGCGGCCGCATCCTCGGCGGCAGCCTGAGCTGGGACAAGCCGCAGAAGCTTACCGCCTTCGCGCATGACAGCCCATTCAACGGCATGGCGGTGCCGAACGACGTCACCGTCACCCGCCAGGTGCTGGCGGAGCCTGACGCGCTGCTCACCGGCCGCACCTGGGCGACGCTCGGCGACGGCACGCCGCTGGTCACCGCCCAGCGCCGCGGCAAGGGGCTCCTGGTGCTGTTTCATGTGACCGCCGACACGCGCTGGTCCGACCTGCCGTTGTCCGGCGCCTTCGTCGACATGCTGCGGCGCATCGTGACGCTGGCCAATACGACCGGCAGCACGGAAACCGCCGCCACCGCCGAGACGGCCGCCAGCAACGCCGCGCAGGTCGTGCCGCCGACCCGCGTGCTCGACGGCTTCGGCGCCTTCACGGTGCCGCCGCCGACCGCGCGCCCGGTGCCGGCCAATTTCAACGCCCGCGCCGACGCCGATCATCCGCCCGGCTTCTATGGGCCGCCCGAAGGCCTGGTGGCGGTCAACACGCTGGCGCCCGGCGAGCGCCCGGCGCCGTTCGATTATTCCGCGCTCGGCGCCCGTATCGACGTCTACCGGCATGGCGAGCCACTCGACCTGCGCGGACCGGTGTTCCTGGGCGCGCTGGCGCTGCTGCTGCTAGACGCGGTCGTGGTGATCTTCCTGTCCGGCGGCCTATCCAACATGCTGCCGCGCCGGCGCGTGGCGACGATGCTGCTGGCCTCGGCCGGATTGCTGGCCGCGCTCGGCCTGCACGCGCCGCTGCACGCCCAGAAGGCGCCGCAGCCGCCGGCCGCCGCGCAGCAGCTTTCGCCCGATGCGGAAGCTTTCGCGCTACGGGCGACCGAACGCACCCATCTCGCCTACATCATCACCGGCGACGCCGGAAGTGGACGAAGTGAGCCAAGCCGGCATGCAGGGGCTGAGCATGTTCCTCGCGCAGCGCACCGCGCTCGAGCCGGGCAAGCCGATCGGCCTCGATCCGGCGCGCGACGAGCTTGCCTTTTTCCCGCTCATCTACTGGCCGGTGTCGTCGAAGGCGCCGAAGCCTTCGCAAGCCGCGCTCGAGCGCATCGACACCTACATGAAGCGCGGCGGCACCGTGCTGTTCGACACGCGCGACGCGCTCGACGCGCCGCCCGGCCCCGGCGGCGAGAACGCCACGCCCGGCATGGTGGCGCTGCGCTCGATCCTGTCCTCGCTCGACATACCCGAGCTCGAGCCGGTGCCGCGCGACCATGTGCTGACCAAGACCTTCTTCCTGCTGCGCGACTTCCCCGGCCGCTTCACCTCCGGGCGCCTGTGGGTGGAGGCGCTGCCGCGCGGCGAAGAGGATGAATCCCGACGCCCGGCGCGCGCCGGCGACGGCGTCTCGTCGATCCTGATCACCTCCAACGATCTCGCCGGCGCCTGGGCGCTGCGGCCGGACGGCCAGCCGATGCTGCCGCTGGTGCCGGGCGAGCCGCGCCAGCGCGAATACGCCTTCCGCTCCGGCGTCAACATCGTGATGTACGCGCTGACCGGCAACTACAAGGCCGATCAGGTGCATATTCCGGCGCTGTTAGAGCGGCTGGGGCAGTAACGTGGCCTCATCCTTCGAGACGCCCGCTGCGCGGGCTCCTCAGGATGAGGAGAGAGATAGGCCCTCATGGTGAGGAGCGCGGCGAAGCCGCGCGTCTCGAACCATGAGGGCGGAAAATGGAGTTGAGCTTGAACCTCGGCGTCTCATTCGCTCCGCTGGTGCCGGCCTACTGTGGTGTGGTCGGCCTTCGGCGCCGCCGTCTTGGTGTCGATGCTGCTGCTGCTGGCGCGCAGCCGCGGCGCCTGGATGCGGGCGATCGCGCTGGCGCTGTTCGTGCTGGCGCTCGCCAACCCGTCGTTGACGCGCGAAGACCGCGACCCGATCCCCTCGGTCGCCGCCGTCATCATCGACAAGAGCCCGAGCCAGCAATTCGGCGACCGCGCCAAGCAGACCGAGGAGGCGCGCAAAGTCCTGCTGGCGCGGCTGCACCGCATCACCGGCCTGGAAGTGCGCGTGGCGGAAGCCGGCGAAGCCGACGGCGGCAACGAGGGCACGCGGCTGTTCTCGGCGCTCTCCTCGACGCTCGCCGACGTGCCGCCCGACCGCGTGGCCGGCGCGATCATGATCACCGACGGCCGCGTGCACGACGTGCCGGCGGAGGCTTCCGCGCTCGGCTTCGCCGCGCCGGTGCACGCGCTGATCACCGGCCACGCCAACGAGGTCGACCGCCGCGTGGTGCTGACCGAAACGCCGCGCTTCGGCATCGTCGGCCAGTCGCAGACAATCGGCTTCCGCATCGAGGACCAGGGCGCCCATATCGGCGCCGCCGAGGTGATCGTGCGGCGCGACGGCAACGTGCTGGAGAAGCGCGTGGTCACGGTGCACACCGACATCAAGGTCAAGGTGCCGATCTCGCACGAGGGCCAGAACATCGTGGAGATCGACGCCTCCCCGCTCGAAAACGAGCTGACGCAGGTCAACAACCGCGCGGTACTGTCGATCGACGGCGTGCGCGACAAGCTGCGCGTGCTCCTGGTGTCGGGCGAGCCGCATGCCGGCGAGCGCACCTGGCGCAATTTGTTGAAGTCGGACGCTTCGGTCGATCTGGTGCATTTCACCATTCTGCGCCCGCCCGAGAAGCAGGACGGCACGCCGATCAACGAATTGTCGCTGATCGCCTTTCCGACGCGCGAGCTGTTCCAGCAGAAGATCTCGCAGTTCCAGCTCATCATCTTCGACCGCTACGCCCGCCAGGGCGTGCTGCCGATGATCTATTTCGATAACATCGCAAAATACGTGCGCGACGGCGGCGCGGTGATGATCGCCGCCGGGCCGGACTACGCCCACCCCAACAGCATCTGGCGCACGCCGCTCGACGTGATCCTGCCGGCGGAGCCGACCGGCCAGGTGACCGAGCGCGCCTACCGCGCGCGGCTCACCGACGCCGGCAAGCGCCACCCGGTGACGCGCGGCCTGCAGGGCTCCGATACCAATCCGCCGCACTGGAGCCACTGGTTCCGCCTGGTCGACGTCAAGCGCGACGCCGGCAACACCGTGATGGAAGGCCCCGACAGCAAGCCGCTGCTGGTGCTGGCGCACGAGGGCAAGGGCCGCGTCGCCATGCTGCTGTCCGATCACATCTGGCTGTGGGCGCGCGACTACGAGGGCGGCGGCCCCGATATCGACCTGCTGCGGCGGCTGTCGCACTGGCTGATGAAGCAGCCCGATCTGGAAGAAGAAGCGCTGCGGCTGATCGTGCACGGCCGCGACATCACCGTGCAGCGCCAGACCATGGCCGAGAAGGTCAACGAAGTGACGCTGACTTCGCCGAGCGGCGCGCGCTCGACCGTCAATCTCAAAGCGGTCGAGCCCGGCCTGTGGCGCGCGCAACTCACCGCCAAGGAGCTCGGCCTGTGGCGCGCGACCGACGGCAAGCTTACTGCGTTGGCCAATGTCGGGCCGGCCAATCCGCGCGAATTCCAGGAAGTGACCTCGACGCCGAATGTGCTGCAAAAGCTCGCCGACTTGACCGGCGGCAGCGCCCGCCGCCTCGCCGACGGCGACATAATCAGCGTGCCGCGCGTGGTGGCGGTGCGCACCTCCTCGACCTACAAGGGCGACGACTGGATCGGGCTGAAGATGCGCGACGTCTCCGTGGTGCGCGGCATCGGCGTGCTGCCGATCTTCGCCGGCTTGATCGGGCTCCTGCTGCTGGTCGGCTCGCTCGCCGCCACGTGGGCGCGCGAGGGGCGATAGCCAACCTCTATTTGCCTTTGCCGTAGATCTTCTCGGCAGCGGTGATCACACCGATAGTTGGATTCTTGCCGCAGAATTCGCCGAGCTTCTTGGAGTTCACCGCCATCTTGTCGAAATCGATGATTGGGTCGGCGTTCTCCTCGCTATAATAGCCCTCCATCCATGTCAGCAGGAGGGTCAAGTTTTGCTTGTTGTACTCGAAGAACTTTTTGCAGGTGATGGTCGATAGATCGAGCTTCTCCGCTTTGGCCGGGAGCGGAGCAACCATGGCGGCGGCAACCAACACCATCGGTAAACGCTTCATCGGATTCCCCCGTAAAGGCGCGGCAATCGCGCAGCGCACAAGCCTTGCACCTACTCCCACGGCGCCGGCAAGACAATTCAGCGCCTAATCCCAGTCCGGGCGGATCATGCCGGCGACGCCGTCGAAGGCGCCTTTTTCCAATTCCGCCACCAAGAGCCGCGCCGGATCGACCGGGCCGGGAAACTTCACCTGGCCCTTGGGGATGCGCTTGAAGCCGCGACTTGCCGTAGTAGGGCTCGTCGCCCACCAGCACCACCAACTTGTGGCCCTGCGCTTTGGCATCCTTGAGCGAGCGCGCGATCAGCGCGGTGCCGACGCCGTGCTCGCGGAACGGCGGCTCGACCGTCAGCGGCCCCAGCAGCAAGGCCGGCGTATCGCCGATGCAGATCGGCGTCAGCCGCACCGAGCCGACCAGCAGCGTGCCGATGCGCGCGGTAAACGACAGCGCAAGCAGATGTCCGCGGCCCTCGCGGATGCGGTAGGCGCTGCGGGCATAGCGGCCGGGGCCGAAAGTGCGCTCGTGCAGGCGCTCGATCGCCTCGGCGTCGCCTGCGGTTTCCGGCAGGATGGTGAGGGCCAATTCGCTCATCAAGCCGAGCCGCTTAGCATTTAGCCCTAGTCCGGTCCATCGCCGGTGGCGCTCTTTGCCGTAACGTCCTAAATGGAGGGCGATTTAGCGGAGGATTTCGGCATGGGACTGCTGGTCGACGGCGTTTGGCAGGAGGACGGCTCGCGCACCAAGGAAGGCCATTTCATCCGGCCGTCCACCCAATTCCGCAACTGGGTCACGCCCGACGGCGCGCGCCGGCCCTTCCGGCACCGGCGGTTTTCCGGCGGAGAGCGGCCGCTATCATCTCTATGTGGCGCTGTCCTGCCCCTGGGCCCACCGCACCATCATCTTGCGCAAGCTGAAAGGCCTGGAGAACGTCATCTCCATGTCGCTGGTTTCGCCCGACATGCTGAAAGACGGCTGGACCTTCAACAAGGACGAGGGCTCGAGCGGCGACCAAGTCAACGGCAAGAGCAAATTGTCCGAAATCTATCTGCTGGCCGACCCGAAATATTCCGGCCGCGTCAGCGTGCCGGTGCTGTGGGACAAGACACGCAAGACCATCGTCAGCAACGAATCGTCCGAAATCATCCGCATGCTCAATTCGGCCTTCGACGCCTTCACCAATGTGCACACCGACTATTACCCGAAGGAATTGCGCGGCGAGATCGACCGCGTCAACGAGCAGGTCTATACCAACGTCAACAACGGCGTCTATCGCGCCGGCTTCGCCACTTCGCAAGCGGCCTACGAGCAGGCGTTCCGCAACGTGTTCGACACGCTCGACGAGCTGGAACAGCGCCTGTCGCAGCAGCGCTATCTGGTCGGCAACCGGATCACCGAAGCCGACTGGCGGTTTTTCTGCACGCTGATCCGCTTCGACGCGGTCTATTATTCGCACTTCAAGTGCAACTGGCGGCACATCTACGAATACCCGAACCTCGGCAATTACGTGCGCGATCTTTATCAGCAGCCGGGCGTGGCGGAGACGGTGAGCTTGGCGCAGATCAAGCGGCACTATTACGGCAGCCAGTTGCGGGTGAACCCGACCGGCATCGTGCCGGTGGGACCGCAGCTCGATTTCTCCGCGCCGCACGACCGCGGGCGGTTTGGCTGACCTTTCGGCTCAAAAAATAATGACCGGGACATCTGCGCGAAGACGGCGCTTCGCGCCTTTTGCCCGGCCATGAACCTCGTTGAGCGACGAACGCGGCGTCAGCCGAGAATATCCTTCTTCTTCTGCAGATATTCGTCGCGGTTGATCTCGCCGCGCGCGTAGCGTTCCTCGAGCACGTCGAGGCCGCTGGAACGCCGCGGCGGCGCCAGGTGGTGCATGCCGGGGCCGCTGAGCGAGCGCACCAGCCAGACCACCAGCGCCACGATGGCGATGAGGATGACAAACCAGACGATCATGCCGATAGGTCCATAGCCGTAGCCACCGTAGCCGCCCATCATACCCCAGCCGGGGCCGTAACCGTATCCCATGGTCATTACTCCGGTTGCACGAAGCCGTTGTGGCGGTTGAAGTCGAGACGCTGCACCAGCACGGCCTTTTCCTTGGTGACGACCTCGGCCACGATGGTGTCGGCGTCCTTTTCCTTCACGTCGCCGACCGTCAGGTTCGGATTGCGGATCATCTGCGCGAGATATTGTTTGACCTGGTCGGCGGTCAGCTTGAGGTCGCCCTGGTTGCCGTAGCCGCCGCCATAGCCGTACATCATGCCGGGACCCATGCCGTAACCGCGCATCATGCCCGGGCCCATGCCGTTGCCGTGCATCATCCAACCGGGGCCGTAGCCGCCCATCATGCCGCCGCCGTAGCCGGGCCCCATCATGCCGGGGCCCATCATGCCGTAACCGGGGCCGTAGCCGCCCATCATCTGCGCCTGTGCCGGGGCGCCGGTCGCCGCCAGCCCGAGCGCGACTGCCGCCGGAATGAGGAATTTGCGCATGGCAAGTACTCCGCTCGGAGCCATATCGCCCGAGCACAATTGCTAGCGCAACGCCGGCGCAGCCGTATTGATCCCGGTCAAAGGCCGGACCCGCCGCCAGGCCGGCCGATCAAGCTTCAGTGATCATCGGGGCGCGGGCCGCCGGCCCTTATGATTGCGATCGAATGGCTTCAGTTAGGGAACGCGCCGGCGCGTGAGCGTGATCTTGCCGCCCGCCCGCCTGATCTCGCCCGCGCGCTCGAGCGCGGCGAGCGTGCGGTAGAGCGCCTCGTGCGTCAGGCCGAGCTCGGCGGCGAGCTCCTTGAGCGTGCCGCTTAAAGTCACGCTGCGGCCGTCGGCGCCGACATTGAGCGCGAGATAATGGCGCAGCCGCTCGCGCGCCGAGCGGATGTCGCGCTGCGCCAGCCGCGTGCGCAGGCTCATGACCTGGTGCGCCAGCGCGGCGCTGAAGGCCCGTGCGGCGTTGCGGTCCTTGCCGAAGGCGGCCAGCACCCCCGCTTTCGGATAGATGCGCACGACGGCGTCGGTGGTCGCGACGGCGTCGCAATGATAGGCGGGCGCAAACAGCGAGGCCTCCGCGATGGTCTCGCCCGGACCCGCGACGTAGAGCACGGTCTCGCGCCCGGAGCGGTCGACGCGCGTCAGCCGCACGCGGCCGGCGACGACTTCGAACAGGCCGGCGGTCTTGTCGCCGAGATGGAACAGCGGCTCGCCGGCTTTGAGCTTGCGCTCGACGGCCGCCGCACGCGCGGCGGCGGGCAGCCAGTCTTTGACGGGCATCGTGGCGCTCCTGGCACGATCAGCGCCGCACACTATAGCCGGTCATTCCGGGTTCGCACGCTGGCGCGTGCGCCCCGGAATGACGGGTCACCACAACTCGCTGACCGCCGCGCCGTCGAACACCTCGGCGAGGCGGGCGCGCGTGGCGCGGCCGGTGTCCTCCGGCAGCGCTGCGCGCGCAAAGAAGCCGTGCGCGACGATCTCGCGGTTGGGCACCGGCGGCCGCTCCTGGACGAATTCGCGCACGATGTAGAGCGCCACGTGGTCGCGGCGCGACACGCGCTTGTTGAAATAGACGCCGTGCAGGCGCGGCGCGCCGGTCAGCTTGATATTGCCCTCCTCGACCAATTCGCGCGCCAGCGCCTCGCCGATCGTCTCGCCCTTCTCCACCCCGCCGCCCGGCAGGTGCCAGCCGTCCACGTAGGAATGCTTGACCAGGAAGATGCGGCCCTGGCCGTCGATCACCATGGCGCGGGTGCCGAGCGTCAAGGGCCGCGCCCAGCGCCAATAGGCGTGCATGGCCGGCCGGATCAGCGGCTCCAGCCGGCGGCGCAAGCGCCGCGTGAGCTTCGGTGCCTTGGCCTGTTCCACGACGGGGCTCTTTCTGACATCCTGCGGTTAAGCAATGGGTTATCCAAAGGGCGCGAGCAAGGCGCCAAAGCCGGGCTTTTCAGCCCGCAACCGCGCTAATATATGGGTCATCCGGCCGGCCCGCGACCGAAAGGATTGTGCGTGAAGAATTTTTCCGACCTGACCGAGCAGGAAGTGCTGGCGCTCGCCATCACCAACGAGGAAGAGGACAGCCGCATCTACCGCGGCTTCGCCGAGGGCCTGCGCGAGCAGTTCCCCTCCTCGGCCAAGGTGTTCGACGAGATGGCCGAGGAGGAGGTGCACCACCGCACCATGCTCTACGACCTCTACCGCGAGAAATTCGGCGAATATTTGCCGCTGATCCGCCGCCAGGACGTCAAGGGCTTCCTGCACCCCAAGCAGCCGCTGTGGCTGACGCGGCCGCTCGGGCTGGAGGACGTGCGCAAGTTCGCCGAGAACATGGAATTCGAGGCCGAGCGCTATTACCGCAAGGCGGCGGAGAACGCGCGCGACGCTTCGGTGCGGCGAACTGCTGATCAAGCTCGCCGAAGCGGAGTCCGACCACGAGCACCTGGCCGGCAAGCTGGAAGAAGACGATCCTCACCCCGGGCGCGCGCGAGATCGAGGAGGAGACCGCGCGGCGCATGTTCGTGCTGCAATACGTGCAGCCGGGCCTGGTCGGGCTGATGGACGGCTCGGTGTCGACGCTGGCGCCGCTGTTCGCCGCGGCCTTCGCCACGCACAATACCTGGGCGACTTTTCTGGTCGGCCTGGCGGCCTCGGTCGGCGCCGGCATTTCCATGGGTTTTGCCGAGGCGCTGTCGGACGACGGCTCGCTCACCGGGCGCGGCGCGCCCTGGCTGCGCGGCGCGGTGTGCGGACTGATGACCACGGTCGGCGGGCTCGGCCATACCCTGCCCTACCTCATTCCGCATTTCTGGACGGCGACCGTGATATCGATCATCGTGGTCGCGATCGAGCTGGCGGCGATTTCCTATATCCGCTACCGCTACATGGACACGCCGGTCGTCTCCGCCACCTTCCAGATCGCGTTCGGCGGCGCCCTGGTGTTCATCGCCGGGATCTTGATCGGGAGTTCGTGAGCCTGTGACGGCTTCTCCGTCGTCGTGCCCGGCACGCGGGTACCGGCCTTCGGCCGGGACAAGCCCGGCCATGACGGATTGATCAATGGCCTTCACCCTCGCCCATCTCTCCGATCCGCACCTGGCGCCGCTGCCGGCGCCGCGCCCGAGCGAGCTGATCGGCAAGCGCCTGACCGGCTACATCAACTGGCAGCGGCGGCGGCGCTTCATCCATGACGCGGACGTGCTCGCCAAGATCGTCGCCGACCTGCAGGCGCAAAAGCCGGATCACGTCGCCTGCACCGGCGATCTCGCCAATATCGCTCTGCCCGAGGAGTTCACGCGCGGGCGGCAATGGCTGGAGAGCCTGGGCACGCCGGAACATGTGAGCCTGGTGCCGGGCAATCACGACGCCTATGTGCGCGGCGCGCTGGTCGACGCCTCGCATGCCTGGGCGCCCTATATGTTCGGCGACGCGGCGGCGAGTTTTCCCTATCTGCGGCGGCGGGGGCCGCTGGCGCTGATCGGGCTTTCGAGCGCGGCGCCGACCGGCTGGGGCATGGCGAGCGGGCGACTGGGCGGCACGCAGCTGAGCGCGCTTGCGCGCATGCTCGAAGCGCTTCAGCGCGAGAACCTGTTCCGCGTGGTGCTGATCCATCATCCGCCGGTGAGCCAGGCCAAATGGCACAAGCTGCTGCGCGACGCGCGCGCGCTCATGCACGTGATCGCCGCGCACGGCGCCGAGCTCTTGCTGCACGGCCACGATCATCTCGCCATGCTCAATTGGCTGCAGGGACCCGACGGCGCGCGCGTGCCGGCGGTCGGCGTGCCGTCGGCTTCCGCGGCGCCCGGTCAGGCCAAGAATGCGGCGGCCTATAATCTCTATTGCATAGACGGCGCGCCGGGCGCCTGGCAGTGCGAGATGATATCGCGCGGGATCGATGCGAGCGGCGCGGTGAGCGAGCGGAATAGGGTGATGCTGCTCGGCTGAGACTCGTGTCCCGCGCGCAGCGCAGCGTGAGCGAAGCGAAACGGTGCGCTGCTGACCCGGGACGCCGGTCCACAAGAAGCTGGGTCCCGGATCAGCGGTGCATCACTTCGCTTCGCTCGTGCTGCACCGCATCCGGGACACGTAAGTCCGGACGCTACGGACGCGCCCCGTAGAGTATCGCCAGCGCGAACAGCGCGGCGACGCCGACGAGCACGCCGAAGATAAAGCTGCGCACGGCGCGCCAGTGGCGATGGCGGCGCTCCTGCTCGATCACCTTCTGCGCCGAGGCCTGGCCGTGGGTGGCGTCGTCGGCGAGCGCGCGCTCGCGCTCGACCAGCCGGCGCGCGACATAGCGCGTGATGGCCCGCGCCATCTCCGGCACTTCGTAAGACTCCGCCAGCACGGCGCGGCCGTAGCGGGTGTCCTGCACGAAACGGTATTGCCGCTTGTCGCGGCCCATCTCGACATGGGCGATGACGTCGACCCACAGCCGCGGCACGTCGCCCCGGCTGATGCCGCGGTCGAACAATTCGACCGTCTTGGGGATGTCGCGGAACAAAGGCTCAAGCGCCTCGTCGAGCAATTCGAGCCGCACCACCTCGGCGTCGCGCAAATCGACCACCACGGCCGAGCGCTCGGCCGCCTCGATGCGCGCCTCGCGCACGGCCGCTTTCAGCGCGGTCGGCGCTTCCGGCTTCTCGGCCTCGGCTTTCTTGCGGCGTCCCCACATGGCAAGCAATTTAGCAATGGCGCGGCCCGGCGCAAAGGGGAAAATCGAGGCTTTTCAATGCATTCGATGGTTAATCAAACCTGAAAAGGCGGCCGGCGGGGCTCAAACGCAGCGCCCGCCGTCCACCTCCATGATGTTGCCCGTCAGGAACTTGGCCTCGGCCGAGGCGAGAAACAGCGCGGCATCGGCGATGTCCTGCGCGGTGGCCAGCCGCCCGAGCGGCACGGTGGCAATAAATTTCTCGCGCATGCCGGGCGTGGGGCCGAGGAAGGTCGGCAGCAGCGGCGTATCGGTCGCCACCGGCGCGATGGCGACGACGCGGATCTTGTCGGGCGCCAGCTCGACGGCCAGCGTCTTGGTGAGATTGTGCACGGCGCCCTTGGTGGCGTTGTAGGCCGACAGGCCGGGGCGCGGGCGCAAGCCCGCGGTCGAGCCGATATTGATGATGACGCCGCCCTTGCCGCGCATGAGCGGCACCACGGCCTGGCTGAACAGGAAGACGCCCTTCACGTTGACCGCGAAGACACGGTCGAATTCCCGTTCGTCGATGTCGAGCATGGGCTTGTTGCCATGGGCGACGCCGGCATTGTTGACCAGCACGTCGAGGCCGCCGAAGGCCTTGACGGTCTCGGCCACCGCGGCGTCGATGTCGGCGCGCTTGGTGACGTCGCAGGCAAGCGCGATCGCCGCTTTGCCGATCCGGCTCGCGACTTTCTTGGCGGCATCGCCGTCGATATCGATGACGGCGACGCGCGCGCCCTCGCGCGCATAAGTTTCGGCGATGGCCTCGCCCATGCCGGAGCCGCCGCCGGTGACGATCGCAACCGTGTTCTGCAGGCGCATCACCATCTCTCCCCTCTCCGCTCGTCCCCGCCCCCGCCTGCGCGGGGGCAGGCTCCAGCGGGACCCAGTTCTTCGTCGCTGGATTCCCGCTTACGCGGGATTGAGCGGGAAAAACTTCCTTCCTATTTTCGCGGCACGACGCCGTAAGGCCGCGCCCAACTCAAGCCGTCTTCGGTGCGGCCGCGCGGGCGGTATTCGGCACCGATCCAGCCTTGGTAGCCGAGCTTGTCGACGGTCTCGAACACCGCCGGGTAATTGATTTCGCCCTCGTCGGGCTCGTGGCGGCTCGGCACCGCGCCGCATTGCATATGGCCGATGACCGGCAAGTACTTCTCCACCCGGTGCGTGAGATCGCCGCCGACGATCTGCACGTGATAGAAATCGAACTGCATCGCCAAGTTCGGCTTGCCGACCTTGGCGATCACGTCGGCGGCGTGCTCGACGTGGTTGAGGAAATAGTTCGGCCGGTCGCGCGCATTGATCGGCTCGATCAGCAGCTTGATGTTCTTCTCGGCGGCGCGGTCGGCGGCGTAGCTGAGATTTTCCATGAACACGCGGTCGGCGGCGGGGCGCTGCTCGGGCGGCACCATGCCGGCGAGGCAATGGACCGCGCTTGCGCCGATGGCCACCGCATAGTCGAGCGCCTTGCCGAACAGCAATTCAAAGTCCTGCTCGTGGCCGGGCACAGCGGCAAACCCGAACTCGCCGGCACGCGCGCCCGGCGGGGTATTGAGGCCGAGCACGGTGAGCTGGTTGCGTTCGATGGCGGCCTTCACGTCGGAAGCCGGCACGTCATAGGGGAATTGCAGCTCGATGGCCTTGAAGCCGGCGGCGGCGGCAGCGTCGATGCGCTCCAGCAGCGCGCGGTCGGTGAACAGATAGCCGAGATTGGCGGCAAAGCGCGGCATTGTCTTTTCCCCCAGCCCTATCGCCTCACCCTGAGGAGCATCGCGCAGCGATGCTCCTCAGGGTGAGGACCACGGGACGTCTTGCGCGCGGGCGCGCGGACGTATTGATTAGCCGTCCAACCCGCCGAGCGCCACCCGGGAAACGCAAATGTCCGCCAATGCCGCCTTCCATATCGCCGTGCTGCCGGGCGACGGCATCGGGCCGGAGGTGACGGCGCCGACGCTCGACATCCTCAAGCGGGTGGCGGAGGTAACGCCGAGCCTCGATTTCCGCTTCAGCGAAGGCGCCGCCGGCGCGGGCCACTATCAAGAAACCGGCAAGTCGATGCCGGAGTTGACTATCAAGCTGGCGGAGGAAGCCGACGCCGTCCTGCTCGGCGCCTGTGGGCTGCCTTCGGTGCGCTATCCCGACAATACCGAGATCATGCCGCAGGTGGAGCTGCGCTTCATTTTCGATCTCTACGCGGGCGTTCGCCCGGCGCGGCTGGTGCCCGGCGTGCCGAGCCCGCTTCGTCACGCGGCCGAGCACGGCATCGATTTCGTGCTGATCCGCGAATTGACCGAAGGCCTGTTTGCCTCCATGGGCAAGGGTGTCACCACCCACGACGAAGCGCGCGAGACGCTGGTAGTGACGCGCAAGACCACCGAGCGGCTGTTCGACTTCTCGCTGCGGCTGGCCGCGCGGCGCAAAAAACGCGGCCGCGCCGGCCGGCTTACGCTGGTCGACAAGGCCAATGTGTTCAAAGCCTTCAACTGGCAGCGCGAAATCTTCGATGCGCGCAAGGCGAAGTTCCCCGAGGTCGCGACCGACAAGCTCTATGTCGATGCCTGCGCCGCGCTGATGGTGCGTCGCCCATGGGACTTCGACGTCATGGTGATGGAGAACATGTTCGGCGACATCCTGTCCGACTTGGCCGCCGGGCTGATCGGCGGCCTGGGCATGGCGCCCTCGGCCGATATCGGCGATACGCATGCGGTGTTCCAGCCCTGCCACGGCACCGCGCCCGACATCATGGGTGAGGGCAAGGCCAACCCGACGGCGATGATCCTGTCGGCGGCGATGATGCTGGATTGGCTGGCCGACAAGCACGACCATCCGCCGGCGGCGGAAGCAGCGCTTCGTATCGAGCGCGCGGTCGATGCGGCTTACGCGGGCGGCCTCAAGCCGATGGAATTCGGCGGCGGCGATGGAACGGCGGCGATCGCGGGAGCGGTTAAGAAAGCGCTCGGCTAGCTGCGGTCGGCCGCTGCCGCGCCGCGCCGCGCCAGCGCCTTCGCCTCATGCGCATGCCAGGCGAACAGGAAGGGCGGGCCGAGGATCAATTCCGGCACGCGCTTGACCAGCGAGAGCGCCAGCGCCGCCGGGGCCGGAATGCCGAAGGCGCCGCAGATCGCGATGAAGCCCGCCTCCTGCACGCCGAGCGCGCCCGGCACCAGGAAGGCGGCGGCGCGCACCGCTTGGCCCAGGCTTTCGATCACCACCGCGTCGGCGAACGAAACCGGGAAGCCCATCAGGTCGAGCGCCACCAGCACTTCGAGCGCGCCGACGAACCAGACGCCGATATGCACCAGCATGGCGAGCGCGAGCCGCGGCAGGTCGCCATAGATGCGCACCAGATTGTCGTGCAGGCTGGCGAGATTGGCGAGCGCCGACCAGCCGACCTTGTCGGCCATCACCATCAGGCCGCGGTCGATCAGCTTGGCGCCGCCGAAGCGCTGCGCCAGGAAAAATCCGGTGAGCGCCAGGCCCATGATGCCGGCGCCGTACAGGATCGGCCCAAGCAACTCGTTGTCGGCGCCGTCCGCGGCGAAAATGCCGATGCCGGTGAGCGTGAACAGGAACAGCGAGACCACCTGCATGAAAATGTCGACCAAGACGCTGGCGCCGGACAGCGCCGCCGGCACGCCGAAAAAGGTCATGATGCGCGCGCCGGCGATCTCACCGCCGACCTGCGCCACCGGCAGCAGCATGTTGATCGCCTCGCGGATGAAGCGCACCCAGATGCACTGGGCAAGCGTCGCTTTCGCCTCGGGTGGAAATATGATGCGCCAGCCGAGCCCGGCGCCGGCAAGCTCGACGGCGCGGATCGCGGTGACGACGGCGAGCCCGTAGCCGACCGCGGCGAAGGCTTGCGTCACCGCGCCGAAGCCTTGCGACGCGATGATCGCGAGCGCCAGGATGAGGCCCAGTCCGGCCGCGACGATGAGCAGACGTTTCATGCCGGCATCTTGGTTTGGGGTTACCGCGCGTCGCCGGGCTACAGCCCCACGAATTCCCTGATCGCCTTGAGGAAGGCGTCCGGCTGCTCGAGCGGCGGGCAATGGCCGCAGCCGGGCAGCTCGATGTAGCGCGCGCCCGCGACTTTTTCGACGATCGCCTTGTTGAGCGCCGGCGGCGTTGCCTGGTCGAGCTCGCCGCACACCACCAGCGTCGGCACGCGCAGGTGATGCAGCAGCGGGATGAGATCGGTCTCCTGCAGGATCTTGCAGGCCGCGGCGAAGCCCTTGGGATCGATCTGCAGCAGCACCTGCTTGCGCAGCTCAATCGCCTGGGGATGCGCTTTGAGATAGCCGGGCGAATGCACGCGCTTGGCGGCGATTTCGGCCACGGCGCCGAGCCCGCCCTCCGCCACCTTGTCGGCCATGACCGCGAAGGCCTGGCGGCCCTCGGGCGGGAAGCAGGCGGCGGCATCGCTCAAGACCAGCTTGGAGATGCGCTCGGGATGCGCCAGCGCAAACGCCAAGGCGACCGTGCCGCCGAAGCCATTGCCGATCAGCACGGCGTCCCTGCCGATCTTGAACTCGTCGAAACCGTCCTCGATCGCCGCCACATAGCCGTCCATCAGCGCGAGCGGCGTCGGCTGGGAGCCGTGGAAACCGGGCAGGTTGATCAGCGTGACGCGGTGCTTGGCGGCGAGCGTGGGCAGGACGGAATCGAAGGCGTGGCGGTCGGCGAGCAGCGAATGCAGGACCACCAGATCGGGACCTTCGCCGGTACGGACCGCGGTGAGCACGCCGTGGCCGGCGCTCAGGTCTTGCATTTGCATTGCGTTCTCCTTGCCTCGCGTCACGCGGCTAATGGCGTGCGGCGCGCCAAGTTCCCTTTTGCGGTCGCGCGTCAGCCAAGACGTGGATGGCCGGGGCGAGCCCGGCCATGACGTCGAGAGGCCGAGCGATAAAATTCTAATTCCCCTCCCGCCAGATGCCGAGCGCTTCCTGCGCGGGGCGGTCGGAGATCGAGAACAGCACCGCTTCATCCGATGCGCTGTGCCGATACTGCTTCCAGGGCGGCACCACGAACACGTCGTTGACGCTCCAGTCGAACGGCTTGCCGTCGATCACCGTGGTGCCCTTGCCTTCCGCCACCGCGAACACGGTGCCGTCGGTCGAGCGGTAGGGCTCGCCCGCAAAGCCCTTGGGCAGCAGCGCGAGATACGCGCCCATGGTCGGCAGCACCGGGCCGCCGTTGATCGGGTTGGCGTAGCGCACGCGCGCGCCGTGGCGCCGGTCGATATCCCCGGTGTCGCGTAGGCGCGCGAGGATCGGCCGCATCTTGGCGTAAGGATAGTTGATCACCGGCGTGCGGTTGGTCTGCGCCGGCAGACCGTCCGGCAGCACGCCGGTGGCATAGCGCTCGAACGAATCGCCGTCGCCATGATTGGTCTTCTGCATCTTCTCGTCGAAGTGCTCGGCAAACGAAGTCTCGAAGTGATTGACGATATGCATGTCGAGCACGTCGAGCCACATCACCGGCTCTCTGCCGGGATTGCCGTGATCGTGCGGCGCCCAATTGGCGGTGATGATGAAGTCGCCGTGCTTCATCATGCGACTTCTCGCCCTCGACCGCGGTATAGGCGCCCTCGCCTTCCAGCACGAATCGAATGGCCGAAGCGACGTGGCGGTGCACGTCGGCGATCTCGCCCGGCAGGATGAGCTGGATGCCGGCGAACAGCGAATTGGTCACCCGCGACTTGCCTTGCTCGCCGGGATTTTCCAGCACCAGCACGCGGCGCTCGGCCTCCTCGGCGCTGATCACGTCGCCGGCTTCCAGCATCAGCTTCTTGACGTCGGAGAACTTCCACAGGGCCGGCACGCATTGCGTCTTCGGCTCGGGCGTCACCAGGCCCTTGAGCACTTCCCACAAGGGCGCCATGTGAAACTTGGCGATTTTGTCGTAATAGGCCTGCCGCGCTCCTTGCACATTGTGCTTGGCGCCGGGTTGTTCGGTTGCGGTTGCGACCGCCATGGCTGTGCTCCTTGGGGACAATTGTTGAATTTGTAACTAATATAGCGGCTTTTCGCCCCGGCTCAATGCTGGCGGAACCGGCCGCCCACCGTTGGTTTCGCGGTTGCAGGAACGGACCCCGTATGCTGGCGTTGACGCAAAGGCAATAAATGAGGGCTGACCGATGAAGTTCACTTCCGCCATATTCGCCGCCGTCGTGCTGACGGCGGCATTCGCCGCATCCGCCGGCGCGCAGCAGCAACAGCCCGACAACAACATGCAGGTCGAGCAGCTGGCCTGCCAGGACGACGTCTATGCGCTGTGCGGCGAGGCGATCCCGGACCAGCAACGCATCGAGAAATGCCTGCGTAAGAATTTGAGCAAGGTCAGCCACAAATGCCGCGACGTCATGGCGAGCTTCCGCAAGCGGCACCGCGGGCACCGTGGCGACTGACCCGAGGCCCGGCAATTCCCCGCACTTTCGGGCGGCATTCGGCGTGGTAGATTGGGTCGGGAGCAACCCAGGAGACCACGCCTCATGCAGTCCTTGACCATCGGCGATTACGGCATTGCCCGCGTAGCCGAGCTCGAATTTCCCGCCTTCCAGGCCCTGGAATTCTTCCCCGCCGCCACGCCCGACATGGTGGATGAGGCCCGCCGCGCCTTTCCCGGGCGCATCAGCGCCGACGGCAAGATCGTCATGAGCTTCCACTCCTTCGTGCTCAAGACCGGCCGTCACACCATCCTGATCGACACCTGCTGCAACAAGTCGCGGCCGGGGCGCGGGCAATTCGACGTGGGCAAGGCCGATTATATGGCGGGCCTCGCGGCCGCCGGCGTCAAGCCGGAAGAAGTGACGCACGTGATGTGCACGCATCTGCACTGGGACCATGTCGGCTGGAACACCCGCCTGGTGGACGGCCAATGGGTGGCGACCTTCCCCAACGCGCAATACGTCATGGCCAAGCGCGAATACGACCATTGGGACGCGGTCTACGCCAAGGACAAGGGCAACCAGGCCAACCCGCACGCGCTCGCCTTCGAGGACAGCGTGCTGCCGCTGATGCGGGCGGACAAAGCGATCCTGGTGCACGACGATTACGAGCTCGACAACGGCGTTTCGCTGGAACCTTGCAACGGCCACACGCCTGGGCACGTCGTGATGAACGTTTCCTCCAACGACAAGCGCGGCGTGTTCATCGGCGACGCCATCCACCATCCGATCCAGCTGTTGTTCCCGGATCTGTCGACGCGCGCCGATACCGACCAGGACGCCGCGCGCGTCTCGCGCCGCGCGCTGATCGAGAAGCATGCCGGCACCGGCAATGTGGTGATGCCGCATCACTTCTCCACGCCGACCTGCGGCACCATCGAGCCGGCCGCGCAAGGCTTCCGCTTCGATTTCGTGCAAGGGAGCTGAGCGCCGTGCCTCCCGAAACGATCTTGCAAGGCAAGCAGCGGCCGTTCACCGGCGCGGAATATCTCGAATCGCTGCGCGACGGCCGCGAGGTCTTTATCTACGGCGAGCGGGTGAAGGACGTCACCACGCACCCGGCCTTCCGCAACGCGGCCGCCTCCGTCGCCAAGCTTTACGACGCGCTGCACGACCCGCAGACCAAGCCCGTGCTCACCGCGCCGACCGATACCGGCTCCGGCGGCTTTACTCACAAATTCTTCAAGGCGGCGCATTCGCCGGCGGAAGTGGTGGCGCAGCGCGACGCCATCGCCGCCTGGGCGCGCATCACCTATGGCTGGATGGGGCGCAGCCCGGATTACAAGGCGGCGCTGCTCAATACGCTGGGCGCCAATGCCGCGTTCTACGGGCCATTCGCCGACAACGCGCGCGCCTGGCACAAGCGCGGCCAGGAGGCCGTGCTCTATCTCAACCACGCGCTGATCAATCCGCCGATCGACCGCAACCGGCCGGTGGAAGAGGTGAAAGACGTCTACATCACCATCCAGAAGGAGACCGATGCCGGCATCTACGTCTCGGGCGCCAAGGTGGTGGCGACCAATTCGGCGCTCACCCACTACAATTTCCTCGGCCAGAACATGGGCCAGGAGATCAACGATCCTGCCATGGTGGTGATGTTCATCGCGCCGATGGACACGCCCGGCATCAAGCTGATCTGCCGCGCGTCCTACGAGATGGCGGCCGCCGCCACCGGCTCGCCCTGGGACTACCCGCTCACCTCGCGCTTCGACGAGAACGACGCCATCTTCGTGTTCGACAACGCCTTCATCCCCTGGGAGAACGTGTTCATCCACCGCGACGCGCAGCGGCTGAAGGACTTCTATCCGAAGTCGGGATTCGTCAATAATTACACGCTGCAGGGCTGCACGCGGCTGGCGGTGAAGCTCGATTTCATCGTCGGGCTGCTCTTGAAGGCGACGCGCGCGACCGGCGTCGAGACGTTCCGCGGCGTGCAAGTCCAGATCGGCGAGGTGATCGGCTGGCGCAACCTGTTCTGGTCGCTGACCGACGCCATGGCCCATAATCCGGAGCCCTGGGTCGAAGGCACGGTGCTGCCCAATGTGCGCGCCTCGACCGCCTACCGGCTGTTCATGACGGAGGCCTATCCGGCGGTGCGCTCGATCGTGGAGAGGGTGGTCGCGTCCGGGCTGATTTATCTCCCCTCGCACGCGCGCGACTTCAAGAACCCGGACATCGACAAATATCTCAAGCGCTATGTGCGCGGCTCCAACAACATCGACTACAAACAGCGCATCAAGCTGATGAAGCTGCTGTGGGACGCGATCGGCACGGAGTTCGGCGCGCGTCACGAGCTCTACGAGATGAACTATGCCGGCAGCCACGAGCTGGTGCGGCTGTTCCCGCTGCACCAGGCGACCGGCTCAGGCGCGCTCGCCGACATGGAGGCGCTGGCCGACAAGTGCATGGCGGATTACGACGAGGATGGCTGGAAGGACGACGCCTATAGCGACGGCAGCGACATTTCGATCCTCGGCAAGGGCGGGTATTGATAATTTCTGTCATTCCGGGGCGCTCGCGTAAGCGAGCGAACCCGGAATCCAGGGTAGCACGGGGAATGTCGCCCCTGGATTCCGGGCCCACGCGCTTCGCGCGTGTCCCGGAATGACGAATGGGGCCATCGGCTACCGCCGATCGAGCGCTTCGATGCTCAAGATGGTCGGGAGATGCCGCGCAACCTCGTGCCAGCGCTCGCCCTCGTCGAGACTGGCAAATACGGAGCCGCTATTGGTCCCGAAATAGACTCCCACCGGCTCGCGCTCGTCCCGCGCCATGGCCTGCCGCAGCACGGTGAAATAGCAGGCTTCCTGAGGCAAACCTTCGCGCATGGCTTGCCAGGTCTCGCCGCCGTCGCTTGAGCGCCAAACGGCCGCGGCGGCGTCGGGCGGAAAGCGGCCCGCCATGTCGCCGTTCAAAGGGATCGTCCAGATGGTTTCCGGGTCGCGTGGATGAACGCAGATCGGAAAACCGAACGTCGACGGAAGACCGCGCGTGATGTCGTCCCAACTTCGACCGCCGTCGGCAGAACGCCAGACCCCGTGATGATTTTGCTGATAAAGCAGGTCGGCGGTGCCCGGCGCCCGCATTATGTTGTGGACGCAATGTCCGATTTCGCCGTCGCGGGGCCCTGCGGGATGGGCGTGTTCGGCGCTGGCCCCCATATTCGATAGCCGGTTGCGGCGATCCCAGGTCCTGCCGCCGTCCTCTGTCGCAAAGACGCCAGCCGCCGAAATCCCGACCCAGAGCTTTTTTGCGTTCGTCGGATCGGGCACGATCGTATGCAAAACCAATCCGGCCCCACCGGGATTCCAACTGTCGGCGGAAGGATGATCGCGCAAGCCTTTTAATTCTTCCCAGCTCTTGCCGCCGTCCCGGCTCGCAAGCAGTCTTGCCGGCTTGGCTCCGGCGTAGAGCGTTCCGTGGGCATAGACCAACGACCAAACTTGCGAGAACTGATCAGTGAACGGCAACGGTTGATCGGTCCAGTTCATCATGGCGGCGAGTTGTGGATCGTTCGCCGCCCAGTCGTCGATTTGACCCTTTGTGAGCTTGGCAACCTGCCACGTCGCGCCCGAGTCTTCGGAGCGCCACACACCGGCACCGTGAAATTCGCCGCCACCGCCGGCCCACAGCAGCCCCGTGGCAGGGTCGCCGACGACGTGGTTGATGGGCCAGCCATTGCAGAACGGCCCCTTGACCTTCCAGTCCTCCCTATCCTTTCCGCCCGATATCAAGAAGGCACCCTTCGTCGTGCCGACAAGTATCGTGACCCCGTCTTGGCTCATTGCCATTGTTCTCCGGTTCTTGGACCGCGCGCCGTCTCGTTCAACCTGCAGAGAGCGTCGCCCCTGGATTCCGGGCTCGCGCACTTCGTGCGCGCCCCGGAATGACGAGAACGTTACTCCGCCGCCTGCTGGCCGGGCGGGCGCATGCTTTCGACGCCGTCGGCCGCGCTGGCCGAGATCGTTGTGCGCACCATCAGCCGCGCCTGATCGGGCGGCCAGGGCCGGCCGCGATGCATGGTGGCGCGGTTGTCCCACATGACGACGTCGCCGGCCTTCCATTGATGCACGTAGCTCAGGCCGGGCGCGGTGGCAGCCGCCATCAGTTCGTCGATCAGCTTGCCGCCAGCTTCCGGCGCCATGCCCTCGACCGCATAGGCGTGCGAGGCAAGATAAAGCGCCTTGCGGCTGTTGGCCGGGTTCGCCCACACCATGCGCCAGCACACCGGCGGCAGCGCCGCGCGCTCCTCCGGCGAAGCAAGACCGGGCGCGATCTGGCCGCGCGAATGGGCGTAGTCGTGCCAGGCGAAGGAATTTTCCAGTTGCGCCTGCAACGCCGGATCGAGCCGCTCGAAGGCGAGCCGCATCGAGACGAATTCGGTCTCGCCGCCCGCGCCGGGGACGATGCGCGCGGACAGCACCGAGGTGAGCGCCGGCACGCGCTTGAACGATGAGTCGGTGTGCCAGAGCTGGTTGGCCTTGTTGCGCAGCGCGAGGCGCGAGTTGGGCGGCGCCACTTTTCCGTCGGGGCCGATGCTGGTGAGGATGACGAAATGCGTTCCCGTCCCTTGCGAGCCGACCTTGGTGACCTCGGGGGTGCCGAAGCGGCGCGAGAAAGCGAGCTGCACCTCGTCGGTCACGTCCTGATCGCGGAACAGCAGGACCGAATGCTGCTCGAAGGCCGCGCGCACCGCGGCATAGGCGGCATCGTCATTGGCGACATCGGCAAGCGTCACGCCGCGCAGCTCGGCGGCGAAGCCGGGACCGACCTGAACGATTTGCATGGGCGCCTCCCGCGCTTTTGGTTAGAGCGAATGTTCAACCAAAACAGGGGTGCCGGCAAGGCAGTTGCCGTGCGGCGCCGGTAGGGCCCGGCGCCGCCGATGCGCCGCCGAAAGGCTAGGCGTGCGCGTGCGCGTCTTCGACCTTCACGATATAGGG
Organism: uncultured Pseudomonadota bacterium; assembly: GCA_963819955.1. Classification (GTDB taxonomy): domain Bacteria; phylum Pseudomonadota; class Alphaproteobacteria; order Rhizobiales; family Xanthobacteraceae; genus Pseudolabrys. The sequence continues at coordinate 253,536 of CAWFYB010000009.1, forward strand.
CTTCTCGCGCTTGCCCTCGGGATCGAATTCCGAGCGGCCGGTGAAGTTGATGTGGCGGCCATAGGTGTGCAGCGACATGGAAATGTCCTTGCCGGTGTTCCAGACGCTGTGGATGTGCTCGGGATAGCAGCGCGCGATGTCGCCGGCCGTCATCAGCTGGGCGCCGGAGCGCTTCAAGTCGGCAAAGCCGGGCTTGCTGCCGTCGTCGAGCCGGTCGTAATTGACCTCCTGCTCCTGGCCTTCCATGCCGACCACCACCGCCCAGGTCTTGTGGTTGTGCGGGGTGGTGCCGCGGTTCGGCAGCCAGGAGATCAGGAACACCGCCAGATCGTGGTTGGGCTCCTCGTGCAGGATGTGCAGGCTGAAGCCCTGCTCTGGATCGCATTGGCGGTATTCGGGGCGGAACCAGCCGGGCTCGTTGGCGAATTTCTGTGCCAGCGGGGCGACGCGGTCGGTGATCTTCACCGGATCGGTCTCCTGCGCGGTGATGGCGCGCAGGTCCTGGACGTATTGGTCGAGGGTGTATGGGCTGGTCATGGCAAACTTTCCTCCGGTTCCGGCTGCCGAAACAATACTATTTTGCCATATCGCGCTCGCGGGGACAATCTTGCTAATTATTGACCGAACCGCCGTCCACCACGATCGACTGGCCGGTGATGAAATCGCTGTCGCTACTGGCCAGGAACACCAGCGTGCCGGTGAGGTCTTCCGGGTAGGCGTCGCGCTTGAACGCGCGGGAATTGCGCACCGGCGCGCGCTCCTCCTCGACGTGCTGGCTGTTTTCCAGCCCGGTGTCGGACAGGATATAGCCCGGCGAGAGCGAATTGACCGCAATGCCGTAATCGCCCAATTCGCGCGACAGCGCGCGGGTGAAGGCGATGATGGCGCCTTTCGACGACACGTAAGGCAGCATGCGCGGCACGCCCTTGTAGGGCGCGCCGGAGGCGATGTTGATGATCTTGCCCGACTTGCGCGCCATCATGTGCGGGGCGACGTGCTTGACCATCAGGAACGGCCCCCGCGTGTTGACCGCCATCACCTTGTCCCAGGTGGCGACGTCCCATTCGTTGAAATTGCGGGGGTTGAGCTTGGCGTAGAGCGCGGCATTGTTGACGAGGATGTCGATCCGGCCGAAGCGCGCGAGCGTATCTTTGACCAGCGCCTGCACTTGGGATTCATCGCTGACGTCGCAGACGGCGGAAGCCGCGCTGTCCTTGCCATACGCCTGCGCGATCTCCTTGGCGAGTGCCGCGCCGTCCTCGATATCGGCGATCATCACGCGCGCGCCTTCCGCGGCGAGCGCCAGCGAATAATGCCGGCCGATGCCCTTGGCGCCGCCGGTGACGAGCGCGATTTTGCCGGTGAGCCGTGGCATGCTGTCCCTCCCAATCATCTTTTGCGAATATGATGGATTGCCGGGTCAAGCCCGGCAATGACAAAAGACCCGCTGCACAGGCAAATCGACGAGCAATCCATGACCGACACCACCGACCGCCTCGCCATTCGCGATATCGTCGAGAACTGGGCGCTCTGGCGCGACGCGCGCGACTGGGAGCGCTTCCGCACGCTCTGGCACAAGGACGGCCAGATGTGGGCGAGCTGGTTCCAGGGCTCCTACGAGGACTTCATCCGGGTGAGCCAGGAAGGCTATGAGCGCGGCGTGCGCATCATGCACATGCTCGGCGGCATGGCGATCGACATCAAGGGTCCGCGCGCCGTCGCGCAGACCAAGATGACCATCGCGCAGCGCGCCGAGGTCGAGGGCATCTTGTGCGACGTCACCTGCTCCGGCCGCTTCTACGATTTCCTGGAGAAGCGGCGCGGCCAGTGGGGCCTGGTGCTGCGGCGGCTCGCCTACGAGAAGGACCGGCTCGACCCGGTCGAGCCGGGCGCGCGGCCGTTTTTGGACCGGGCGCTGCTGGCGGAGTTTCCGGAGGGCTACCGCCATCTCGCCTATCTGCAGAGCCGCATCGGCTTTACGGTCAAGCGCGACATGCCGGGCCTCGACGGGCCGGAGCTGGACGCGCTCTATGCGCAAGGCGAGGGCTGGCTGAAGGGCCGCCCGCTCGCAGCAAACAAGCGCCGGGCAACGGCCAAGCGCCGGACTAGTCGCGCCCGCAAATAAATGCGAATTTCCGAGCCAATAAAAATGCCTTCGGGGAGAGACGGCGATGTCGTGGGGCGACAAATTCAATCTGCTGAATGAATTCAACCTGCTGCGCATCATCTGCGGGCTGTTCTTCATTCCGCATATCGTCGGCAAGATCACGGTGCCGGCCACGCTGGAATTCTTCGTCAAGGCCGGCTTCAATCCGCCGGCCACCTGGATGTATATCGCAGGCAGCATCGAGACCGTGCTGACGATCGGCCTGATCTTCGGCATCCTGACGCCCTATGTCGCGGCCATCGCCTGCGTGCACCTGCTGGTCGCGGCGGCCGCCACCTACAAGGTCACCAAGAGCTGGATCTGGGTGATCGGCGGCATCGAATACTGCGTGTTCTGGGCGATCTGCTGCCTGGTCGTCGCCATGCACGCCTGGCACTGAAATCCGCACGCCGGAGCGAGCCATGCCGATGTCCGCTGCAGCTTTCGGAACCAAGAAGTTCGCCACCGTCAAGGGCAAGCGCATGGCCTATGTCGAGGACGGCGCCGGCGACGCGGTCGTCTTCCAGCACGGCAATCCGACCTCGTCCTACCTCTGGCGCAACGTGATGCCGCATTGCGCTCGCCTCGGCCGGCTCGTGGCCTGCGACCTGATCGGCATGGGGGATTCCGACAAGCTCGATAACTCGGGACCCGGCCACTACGCCTACGCCGAGCAGCGCGACTATCTGTTCGCGCTGTGGGACCAGCTCGCGCTCGGCGACCGCATCGTGCTGGTGCTGCACGACTGGGGCTCGGCGCTCGGCTTCGAATGGGCGCGCCACAACCCCGACCGCGTCGCCGGCATCGTCTATATGGAGGCGGTGGTGACGCCGCTGACCTGGGCCGACTGGCCGGAGAACGCGCGGCGCGCCTTTCAAGGTTTTCGCTCCGACCGAGGCGAGGAGATGATCCTCGCCAACAACATGTTCGTCGAGCGCGTGCTGCCGGGCTCGGTGCTGCGCAAGCTCTCCGACGAGGAGATGGCGGTCTACCGCAAGCCTTTCGCCCAGGCGGGCGAGGACCGCCGGCCGACGCTGACCTGGCCGCGCATGATCCCGATCGGGGGCGAGCCGGCGGAGGTCGTGAAGATCGTCGAGGATTATTCGGCCTGGCTCGCTAACAGCGACGAGCCGAAGCTGTTCATCAATGCCGAGCCCGGCTCGATCCTGGTTGGGCGCCAGCGCGAGGTCTGCCGGCGTTGGCGGAACCAGACGGAAGTGACGGTGAAGGGCCTGCACTTCATCCAGGAAGACAGCCCGGACGAAATCGGCAAGGCGGTGGCGGAATTCGTGAAGAGGGTGCGCGCATAGTTATGCGGCAGCGCCTCAAACTCCGTTCACCTCTCCCATGGGGAGAGGTCGGATCGCGAAGCGATCCGGGTGAGGGGTTACAGCCTAAGTGAGTCAGTTACCCCCTCACCCCAACCCTCTCCCCAATGGGGAGAGGGAGCGCGCTGTGCTCGCGGCGACGACTATGGCTACTACGCCCTCACCCGCACGATGAATTTGGCGAAGGCCGCGAGCTGCTGGCGGATGATGTCCCTGGTCGGCTGGTCGGTGAGCTCGAGCGTATCCTTGTCGAACTTGCTGGCGGCATTGCCGACGAAAATTTCCGGCGTCCCGAAAGTGAAAGCTTTCAGGAAGGTCATCGACATGCGCCAGTGATATTGCATGCGCGCGCCGCCAAGCGGGCCTTGCGAGCATGACTGGATCGCCACCGGCTTTTCCTGAAACGGCTGGTCCTTCATACGCGAGACCCAGTCGATGGCGTTCTTCAGCCAGCCCGGCATCGACCAATTGTATTCCGGCGAGACGAACAGCACGCCGTCGGCGTTGCGGATGGCGGTGGCAAGATCCTGCGCCGCCGGAGGGAAGCCCGAGGCCTCCTGGATGTCGGCGTTGTACATCGGCAGCGTCTCGAAATCTGGCGCGGCGGTAAATTTCATTTCCGGCGGCGCCAGTGCCGGCAAAGCGCGCGTCAAAGCACGATTGTAGGAGCCCTTGCGCAGCGAACCGCAAATCACCAGCACGTTGATACTGTCCGCCATCTTGCTTCCCCTTTACGCCTGCTCGTCCTCGATCGGATTGCGAAGCAGGCCGACGCCCTCGATCTCGATCTCGATAGTGTCGCCGGCCTTCATCCACACCGGCTCCGGCTTGCGCGCGTGGCCGACGCCGGACGGCGTGCCGGTGAGGATGACGTCGCCCGGCTCCAGCGTCATGCCCTTGGTGAGATAGCTGAGCAGCTCGGGAAGCGGGAACATCATGTTCGCGGTGGTGTCGGACTGCATGGTGTTGCCGTTGAGCCGGCTCATGATATTGAGGCCCTTGGCGCCGCGCGGCAGTTCGTCGGCGGAAACCATCCAGGGGCCGAAGCCGCCGGTGCGGTCGAAATTCTTGCCCATGCCCCATTGCGTGGTGTGGCGCTGGAATTCGCGCACCGAACCCTCGTTGGCGCAAGCGTAGCCGGCGATGCAGTCGAGCGCGTTGTCGGGCGTCAGGTGCTTGGCGCGTTTGCCGACGATAGCGACCAGCTCGGCCTCGTAGTCGAGCTGGATCGAACTCGCGCGGGCGCACGATCGGCTGCAGGTGCGGCACCATGGAGGTGAGCACGCGGAAGAAGATCGAGGGAAACTTCGGCACGTTGTCGCGCTGCGGGCCTTCCTTGACGTGATCGAGATAGTTGAGGCCGAGGCAGACGATCTTGCCGGGCCGCGCCACCGGCAGCGCGTATTTGAGCCCCGCCAGCGGACGGCGGGCATCGGCCTTGGCGATCTTGGCGAGATCGGCGAGCGGGGCGAGGTCGCCCTTGGTCCGGCGCAGCACTTCGCCGAGGTCGCTCGGCAGCATGCCGTCCACCGCCTGCAGATCGACCACGCTGTCGCCCTCGACCAGGCCCAGCCGCAATCTGCCGTCCGCTTCGAACCCGACGATCTTCATCTTGCCCTGCCCCAACGCATGCACGCGAGCGCCCGGCCGGCGCGGCCGGGCGCGCAAGGCTTAGAGCACTTTCGAGCCGGCGTGAAGTACTGCAGGCGCGGCCACGCTCTCGGCGTCATGCGCGGGCAACCGGGTCCGGCCTTCGGCCGGCCCGGGTGTAAACTTGACCCGCGCATCCATCGCTTTGCGGAGACGATGGATTGCCGGGTCAAGCCCGGCAATGACGACGCAGAAATTGCTGCACGCGCGACGGCGCGCTACCCCGCCGCGCGCACCGGCGGCTCGTCGCTGAGCTCGAAGGCCTGGATCGAGAAATAATTGCGCGGGTCGGTCCAGGCGCCGAGCGCGCGCCAGCCGGCGCCGCGCGCCAGCGCTCCCAGCTTCTCGATCGAATATTTGTAGCTGTTCTCGGTGTGGATGGTCTCGCCGGCGCGGAAGTCGATCGTTTCGCCGTTAACCTTCACCTTCTGCCGCTTCAGGCTGGCAAGGTGCATCTCCACGCGGTGGCGTTCGCGGTTGTAGAAGGCGTGATGCTCGAAGGCGGCGGGATTGAAGTTGCCGCCGAGCTCGCGGTTGATGCGGGCGAGCAGATTGAGATTGAACTTCGCGGTGATGCCGGTCTTATCGTTATAGGCGGCGTTGAGCACCTCGGCCGGCTTGATCAGATCGGCGCCGAGGATCAGCCGCGCGCCGGGCCCGAGGATCTTGCCGGCGTGGCGCAGGAAGGCGGCCGCCTCGTGCGGCTCGAAATTGCCGATGGTCGAGCCGGGGAAGAAGCCGACGCGCAGCGGCGCCGCTTTCGCCTCCGGCGGCAGCTCGAAACTTTGCGTGAAATCGGCGGTGACCGGCAGCACCTTGAGCCGCGGGAAATCGGGGCGCAGCTCGGCCGCCTCCTGCTCCACCATCTCGCCGCAGATGTCGACCGGCACGTAGCAGGCAAGCTGCGGCGCGGCTTGCAGCAGGATGCGCGCTTTCTTGTTGGAGCCGCTGCCGAACTCGATCAGCGCCGCGCCCGGCGGGATCAGCTTGGCGATTTCGCCGGCGTGCGCCTGCAGGATGCGCATCTCGCAGCGGGTCGGGTAATATTCCGGCAGCTCGGTGATGCGGTCGAACAGACGCGAGCCGGCCTCGTCGTAGAAATATTTCGGCGGCACGCGCTTGGGCGTCGCCGTCAGGCCGCCGACCACGTCGGACGCGAATGCCTGATCCTCGCCGCTCTCGTGCAGCGATCGGCGGTTACGTGCAAGCGCGACCATTACGGTTCCTTTCGATTTCAAGCGAATTCGGCAAGGCGCAGACCGCTGAACTGCCAGCGCGACGGCGGATAGAAGAAATTGCGGTAGCTCAGCCGCTGGTGCCCCTCCGGTGTCGCGAGCGAAGAGCCGCGCAGCACCATCTGGCTGACCATGAACTTGCCGTTGTATTCCCCGAGCGCGCCTTCGGCCGCCCGGTAGCCCGGATACGGTAGATAGGCGCTGCGTGTCCATTGCCAAGCGATGCCGAAGGCGTCGGCGAGCGCGCCGGCAGCGGCCGCTACCTCCCATTCCGCCTCACTGGGAAGGTGTTTTCCGGCAAAACGCGCGAAGGCGTCGGCCTCGTAATAGCTGATATGCGTTACAGGCGCGGCTGGATCGACGGTATTCAGGCCCGCCAAGGTCATCGAATACCAGGCGCCGTCCTGTTGCCGCCAATAGCCGGGCGCCTGCCAGCCCTCCGCCTGCGCGCAAGCCCAGCCGTCCGACAGCCAGAGCGAGGGCGTTTGGTAGCCGCCGGCCGCGATGAATTGCAGCCATTCGGCATTGCTCACCAGATGGCGCGCGATGCGCACGTGAGGGATCAATTCGTCATGGCGCGGCGTCTCGTTGTCGAAGCAGAAGTCGCCGCCGTCATGACCGATGGTCTGGATTCCGGCCGGCACGTCGACGAAGCCGCGCGGTCCTTGGGTGGCACGCGGCATCTGCCAGTTCGCGTCATAGGCCGGATCGGTCGGGTTCTGCGCGAAGGCGTGCAGGATGTCGGTGATGAGCAATTCCTGATGCTGCTGCTCGTGATGCAGCCCGATCTCGAGGATTTCGAACACGCGGGCCGCGTCCGCCGCCGGCACGCTTTCGATCAGATGTTCGACCGCCTGGTCGACATGGGCGCGATAGCCGGCGACGTCCTCGCCGTTCGGCCGCGTGATCAGCCCGCGCTGCGGGCGCGCGTGGCGCGGGCCGGCGGCGACGTAATAGGAATTGAACAGGAAGGGAAAGCGCTCGTCGAAGATCTTGTAGGAGTGGTCATGCGGCTTGAGCAGGAAGGTTTCGAAGAACCAGGTGACATGCGCGCGATGCCATTTGGTCGGCGAGGCATCGGCCATCGACTGCACGATCTGGTCTTCGGCCGACAGATACGACGCGCGCCGCTCGGTTTCGCCGCGCACCTGCCGGTACGCGGCGCGCCAGCGTGCGCGCGCTTCATCGAGCGATTGCCCGCCCGTCCCCCGACCGGAGCCATTGGCGCCGTCTCGCGACAGCTGCGAAACTGCGGTACGCGCCATCGGTCGCCTCCCTTCCGCTATTCAATGGTCAAGCGCAGTCGATTTACGTAAGAGGACGTGCAATAGATGCAATTGTTCCATCCGTCGCACCCCGGGGCAACCCGGAATCGGGCGCTGCTCACAGCCTGACACAGATGTGATCGCGCATCGCGGCGCGCCGGCTAAGTCTTCGCGTCATCGCGCTTTTTGCGAATTTTACGGAACGCGTCACAAGCCGCGCAGTCGTCATTGCACGCGCATGACGCGTTTGACGCGCGCTCCGCCAAGCCGACCCGCGAATATGGAAATTTGGTAGCGGGGGAGGGATTTGAACCCCCGACCTCCGGATTATGATTCCGCTGCTCTAACCAGCTGAGCTACCCCGCCACCGAGTTCCGGCCGTGGGCCGGAATGGGGCGATATAGGGAGCGGCTTCACAGCCTGTCAAGCAAGCCTCCCTTTTGTCATTCCCAGGCACGGGCGCCAGCCCGCGAACCTAAAATCCAGAGCGAAATTGCAAGACTTTGCTCTTTGATCCTGGATTCCGGGCCCGCTCGCGGAGTTTATCATCGGGCCGCGCTTCGCGCGGACCCGTTGGCTCGCGTCCCGGAATGACAGAGCAACTCAGTTGGGCCGCGCATGCGCCTTGCCGCCCGGCGATGGCCGCGTTTCATGCTTGGCGGCCGAAGCGGATGAGCGCGAAATGGCCGAGCGGCGGCATGGCGCGCCGCTCCAACACTTTGATGCCGCCGTGGCGCGCGGCCCAGTCGCTCAGCCGCTTGAAGGGAAATTCCGGCCGCCAGCCGAGCCGGCGCGCGACCGGCGCGAAGCATTGCTCGAAGGCGCGGCGCGGCCCGGTCTCGGCACCGATGTGATTGACCAGGATGATTTCGCCGCCCGGCTTGATCACGCGCGCGAACTCGTCGAGCGTTTCTTCCGGATGCGGCACCGCGGTGATGACGAACTGCGCCACCACCACGTCGAAACTGGCGTCGGGCAGCGGCAGCCGCGCGGCATCCATCACCGCCAGCAATTCGACATTGGCGAGCTTGTGCTCGCGAACGCGCTCCACCGCCTTGCGCAGCATCGGCTTGGAGATGTCGCAGCCGACCAGCCGGTTGACGCTAGCGTAGTCGGGCAGCGAAATGCCGGTGCCGACGCCGACTTCCAAGATGCGCCCGCCTTGCGGCCCGCAAGCCTGTTCGGCCGCGGCGATCGCCGCGCGCCGGCCGGGGTCGAACACCGCGCCGAACACGAGATCGTAGACCGGGGCCCAACGCGCATAGGCGCGCTCGACGCTTTGTTTGTCGATGTCCCCCATGCGGCGGTGGTCAGCGCGCGGCGGCCCGCGCCATGCGCTCGTCGTCCGCGGGCAAGGCTTCGGAGGCGGCCGCGGCGCTCTTGATGAAGCCGCCGCCGAGCACGCGCGCCTGGCCGCTGCCGGCGTCGTAGAACACGCAGGCCTGGCCGGGCGACACGCCGTCCTCGCCGTCGGCGAGCTCGACTTCGTATCCGCCGTTCGCCGCGCGCAGCCAGCCGGGCTGCGGCGCCCGCGTCGAGCGCACCTTGACGAAGACCTCGCGGCGGTCGTCGGCGAGCGCCTGCCCGATGCTCTCGTCGCCGATCCAGTTGACGTCGCGCAGCACGATGTTGCTCATGCGCAAAGCCTCGCGCGGGCCGACCACCACCTGGCGGCGCTCGGCGTCGAGCCGCACCACGTAAAGCGGCGTGCCGGTCGCAAGCCCCAGGCCGCGGCGCTGGCCGACGGTGAAATGGATGATGCCGTCATGCGCGCCCAGCACCTTGCCGTCGAGATCGACGATGGCGCCGGGATGGGCGGCGCCCGGCTTCAGCCGCTCGATCACGTCGGCATAATGGCCGGTCGGCACGAAGCAGATGTCCTGGCTGTCGTGCTTGTCGGCGACGGCAAGGCCGAATTCGTGGGCGAGCGCGCGCGTCTCGGCCTTGCTGCGCTCGCCGAGGGGGAAGCGCAAGGCTTCGAGCTGCTCGCGCGTGGTGCCGAACAGGAAATAGCTCTGGTCGCGCTCCTCGTCGCGCGCGCGATAAAGGCCGCGGGCGCCCGAGGCCAGCCGGCGCGAGGCGACGTAATGGCCGGTCGCCAGCACTTGCGCGCCCAATTCGCGCGCGGTGATCAGCAGGTCGTGGAACTTGATCGCCATGTTGCAGTCGACGCAAGGCACCGGCGTCTCGCCGTGGATATAGCTCTCGGCGAAGCGGTCGATCACCGCCTCCTTGAAGCGGCTCTCGTAGTCGAGCACGTAATGCGGGATGCCGAGCGAAGCGGCCACGCTGCGCGCGTCGTAGATGTCCTGGCCCGGCGCAGCATGCGCCTTTTCGATGGGTGGCGGCGCCGTGGTCGTAGAGCTGCAGCGTGACGCCCACCACGTCATAGCCTTCGGCCTTCAACAGCGCAGCCGTCACCGAGACGTCGACGCCGCCGGACATGGCGACGACGACACGGGTGTCTTGCGGGCGGCCGTCGAGATCGAGGGTGTTGGGCATGGCTCTTCTTACTATAGGTGGCGATCAAGGCCACGCAATGCATGGGGTTTTGCCGAACAAATTGCGGGCGCCCCGGCCGGCAAATCTTGCCGGCCGGCCAGCAGGCGCTGCCGGGGCGGCCGCAAGGCGGGCGGCCGGCGCCGAGCTAAGCTACTGATATATAATGATTATATTTAATCGTGCGACTGGCCTGACGATTGCAGACTTAAACGGCGGATATCCGGAGGTTCAGCCTTGCCGTCAGTTGCGTCCGAAGCCCCTGCCCTGAGGCCCCCAGCATCGCCCGTGCCGCGCACCGCACCCACCCCTGCGCCCGATGCGGCCTCTCCGTTCGCCAGCCTGCTGGACGATGGCCCGCAAGCCGCGCCGCCCGCACCGGCGCCTGCCGACCAGCCGCCCGCACCCGCGCCTGCCGACAAGCCGCCCGCTGCGCGCGCCACGCCCGACCAGCCGCCTCAAGCGGAAACGACGGAGGCGCCGGCCAAGGCCGACGATAGCGGTAAGACCGCCACGAATCCGGCCGCGCCGGCGCAATCCGACGCCGCGCCTGGCAACCCCAATCAGACCGACGCGAAGGCTGGCGACAATTCAAAGACCGCCGCCGCCGACAGCATTCCGAATGCTCAGCTCGCCGCTTTACCGGCTCAGAACGCGGCCGATGACTGCGAGGCTGGCAACGCCACGACCGGCGACGGCACGGCGAAAACAGACGCCAAGACCGCGACGCAAGCCGCCGCCGAAACCGACATCAAGACCGCAAGCAAGGACGGCAAGGACAAGCCGGCCGATGCGCAGACCTCCGACGACGACACAACGCCAACGCCCGACAACCAGGCGTCCGTAATCGGCGGCAACGTGGTAGCGGCCGCGGTGGCGCCGGCCGCCTCCGTCGTGCCGGCCGCCGCCCAGCCGGCGGCGCAGAACGCCGCCATTTCCGTCGACGGCAAAAGCAAGGGCACGCCGGCCGCGCCCGCGGTGTTGCAGTCCGCCACCGCCAGCCACACCAGACCATCGAGGGGGCCGATGCTGCGCAACCGGCTAACCCGCAATCGGCTAGCGCGCCGCAGGCCGCCGGCAACGGTGAAAATCAGACCGAGCCCGCGGCGCCTGCCAAAGCGCGAGACGATGCCCGTCCGGCCGCTGCTCCGGATGCGCAAGCCCAGCTCAACGCGCCCGCACACGCCGCCGCCAAAACCGCCGATACCGGGCCGCCGCCGGCGGTGACCGCGCCGCCGCAAGCCACGACGCCCAACACACCGGCGCCCGCTCCGGCGCCGGCGCCGCCGGTGCTGCCGCAGGCCGCCGCCATCCCGATTTCCGGCGTCGCCATCGACATCGCCGGCAAGGCGCTCGCCGGCAAGAACCGTTTCGAGATCAGGCTCGACCCGCCCGAGCTCGGCCGCGTCGAGGTCCGCCTCGACGTCGACCGCGACGGCCGCATCACCTCGCATGTGATCGCCGACCGCAAGGACACGCTCGATCTCTTGCAGCGCGACGCCAGCCGGCCTGCAGCGCGCCTTCCAGGACGCCGGCCTGAAGACCGCCGACAATGGCTTGCAATTCTCGCTGCGCGATCAGTCGCCCGGCCAGCAGCAGAATTCCGGCTCCAATCCCAACAGCGCCCAGCTCATCGTCGAAGACGACAGCCTGGCGCCGATCGATGCGACGCCCAGCAGTTACGGCCGGCTCGTCCGGCTGAACGGCGGGCTCGACATCAGCGTCTAGGAAACCACCATGAGCGCCATCACGTCGCTGCTGCCGACGACCCCAACGAACACCACCGCGGGCGCCGCCTCCACGGTAGCGAGCGCGCTCAACAACGGCACCATCGCCGGCAATTTCACCACCTTCCTGCAATTGCTGACGACGCAGCTGAAGAACCAGAACCCGCTCGATCCGCTCGACACCAACCAGTTCACCCAGCAACTGGTCGAGTTCGCCCAGGTCGAGCAGCAGCTCAAATCGAACGACCAGCTGTCGACGCTGGTTTCGCTGCAGCAGACCGCGCAGGCGACCTCCGCGCTCGGCCTGGTCGGCGCCACCGTGGTGGTCAACGGGCAGACGGCGCAGCTCGCCAACGGCAGCGCGGGTTGGACGCTGAATGCATCCAAGCCGACCACCGCCACCGTCTCGATCGCCGATTCGACCGGCCAGACCGCCTATACCGGCCACGTCGGGCTCAATGCCGGCAGCCAGGCCTTCACCTGGAACGGCCAGGGCAACGACGGCAAGATCTGGCCGGCCGGCAATTACACGCTGACCGCCGTCGGGGTCGACGCCAACGGCCAGCCCTCGACCATCTCGACCCAGGTGCAGGCGCCGGTCAACTCGGTCGATCTCAGCCAGAACCCGCCGCTGTTGTCGATCAACGGGCAGAACTATCAGATGAACCAAATCCAGAAGATCGTGCGCTCGGGGCTCTAGGCCGGCCGCCGGCGCGCCTGCTTCGGCCGCCGCTTGCGCCCCTCGCCGTAAATCGCCGCCTCCACCGCGCGCTCGAGCACCGACAATTCGAACGGCTTGCGCAATATGTCGAAGCGGCCGTCGGCCAGTTGCGCGGCGTCGCTGTAACCGGTCGTCAGCAGCACCGCGATGTCGGGGAAATTGTCGCGGCAGGTTTGCGCCAGCGCCAGCCCGTTCATCGGGCCGGGCATCACGATGTCCGAGAACAACAGGTCGAAATGGATGCCCTGCTGCAGATGGCGTAGCGCCTCGGCGGCGTTCTCCGCCCGCACCACGCGATAGCCGAGCTGTTCGAGCAGCGTCGAGGTGACTTCGGCCACCTCGCGGCTGTCCTCGACCAGCAGCACCGTGCCGCGCCCCTCGGCGCCGATGGACGGACCCTCGCCGGTATCGGCCGAGGGCTCGCCCAGGCTGCGCGGCAGATAGATGGTGACGGCGGTGCCCTTGCCGACCTGGCTCGACGCGGTGGCGGCGCCGCCCGACTGCATGGCGAAGCCGTGCACCTGCGAGAGCCCCAAGCCGGTGCCCTTGCCGACCGGCTTGGTGGTGTAGAACGGCTCGAATACGCGCGCCAGAACGTCGGGCGGCATGCCGCTGCCGCTGTCGATGATGGCGAGCGCGACGAAATCGCCCTCCAGCGAGCCCGCCGCCGAGCCCGGCTTGAGCACCACGTTGCGCGCCGACAGCGTGATGGTGCCGCCCTCCGGCATGGCGTCGCGGGCGTTGACCGCGATGTTGACCAGCGCCAGCTCCAATTCGCCGAGATCGACCTCGACCGGCCAGATCTTGTCCTCGATGTCGTATTCGAGCCTGATATTGCCGCGCAGCGACGGCACCAGCATGTCGCGCACGGCGTCGATGCGTTGGCGCAGGTCGACCACCACCGGCATGAGCGTCTGGCGCCGCGAGAAGGCGAGCAGTTGGCGCGTGAGCTTCTCGCCGCGGCCGGCGGCGGCGCGGATCGCCTCCACCGCCTGCATGTCCTTGGCCGCCTTCAGGCGCCCTTGCAGGATCTGCGCGTAGCCGGATACGATCATCAGGAGATTGTTGAAGTCGTGGGCGATGCCGCCGGTGAGCTGGCCGAGCGCCTCCATCTTCTGCGCCTGGGCGAGCTGCTCGCGCGTCTGCTCGAGCGCGATCTGCGACTCGCGCTGCTCGGTGATGTCGCGCGTCACCTTGGCGAAGCCGACCAGCTCGCCGGCGTCGTTGCGGATGGCGTCGACCACCGAGCTCGAATAGAAACGGCTGCCGTCCTTGCGCAGGCGCCAGCCTTGCGACTCGTATTGTCCCTCGCGCGCGGCGGTCTCCAGCACGCGCGCGGGCTCGCCGGCCGCGCGGTCCTCCTCGACGAAGAAAAGCTCGTAGTTGCGGCCGATGATCTCCTCGGCCTCGTAGCCCTTGATGTTGGCGGCGCCGGCGTTCCAGCTCAACACGCGGCCTTGCGGGTCGAGCATGTAGATCGCGTAGTCGCGCACGCCGCGCAGCAGGAGCCGGTAGCTCTGCTCGGACTGGCGCAATGCCCGTTCGGCCTTGATGCGCTCGGTGACGTCGAGGCAGACGCCGAGCATGCGGATCGGCGCGCCGGTTTCGTCGCGCACCACCTCGCCGGTGCTGTGCAGCTGGCGCACGACGCCGCCGGGACGCACGATGCGTTCTTCATGGCTGAACGATTTGCCGGAGCGCAGCGCGGCGTCGATGCTGTCTTCCACCTTAATCGCGGTCGTCCGGGTGCACGAAGCTCAGGAACTGATCGATCGTGCCGGCAAAGTCCTTGCGCGAAATGCCGTAGATCTCGAAAAGCTGGTCGGACCAGTGCCAAGCGGTCGCGCTTGATGTCCCACGACCAGCTGCCGAGATTGGCGAGGCGCTGGGCTTCCTGCAGATGGATATTGGCGTCGGCCAAGGCCGCCGTGCGTTCCTTGACGCGGCGGTCGAGCTCGGCCTGCGTGCGGCGCAGGTTTTCCTCGCTGGTGCGGCGCATGGCGACGTCGGCGCTGAGCGCGAGCGACGGCACCGATAGGCTGATCATGAAAGTGAGCAGCATCAGGAACGCTTCGTTCAGGCTCATATGGCCGAACGGCCCGCTATGATTGATCGTGCCCCAGATCGTGAAGCCGGTGAGGATCAAGCTGACGGTCGCGGTGTCGCGCGGGCCGCGCCTGAGCGCCGCCCATACCAGCGGCAGGATCGCCAGGAAGCCGAGCGGGCTCGAATATTCCGAGCGCGGCAGCAGCGGGCTGAAAGCGACCGCGCCGACCGCGACGGCGCAAGCGATGACCGCGCCGGCCGCGGCGAACTCGTCGCGCCGAAAGGCGCCGCGCCAGTTCTGCGCCCACAGCACGATCGCCGGCGTCACCACAAGCGCGCCGGCGGCATCGCCCAGCCACCAGGTCACCCAGATCGGCGAAAAATTCTGCCACGCCGCAAAGCCCGCCACGCTCAGCGTCACCACGCCGACGGTCGCGCTGATCACGGTCGCCGGCCCCACCACCACCAGCGCGAATTTCGCCACGCCCGCCGGGGTGCGGAAAGTCTCGCGGCCGCCCGCCCAATGCCGGATCAGCAGGCCGCCGACCACCGCCTCCAGCGTATTGCCGACGGCGATCAGCGCGGAAGTCTCCAAAGTGCCGGCGGTGGTGGCGTTGGCGGCGAAAGCCGCAGCCACGATCGCCGGCCAAACCCGCAAGCCCCCGAGCAGCACGGCGGCGAGCGCGATGCCGCTCGGCGCCCAGATCGGGCTGGCGCTCGGATTGACCGAGGCGAGCCGCAGACCGAGCTTGGCGAACACGAAATAGGCGAGCGCCACCACCAGCAAGGTGCTGATATAGCGGACAAAGGACCGCAAAAACTGAGCGCCGCCGCCCGCCGGTTTTTCCAAGTCGCACCCCTGAAATGCTTCGTCCGGCCCTATATTAGCCGCGCATTTGTGCTTTTCTGAAGGAACCAGATGCGGTACTCCGGTATCCCATCCGTAACCAAAAGGTTAGCAGAAACAAGGCAATGATTTCCCGCTTCGCGCCTTCTGCTTAGGCAAATTTTAAGCCGCGGCCTGTAGTTTGCGGCAGTTGCGTCAGACGAGTCTTGTGCTTGTGAGTACACCAATGACCGAGCCCCACCGCCCGAGGGTCAAGTATGTCATCGGGCCCGATGGCAGCCCGCTTACGATCGCGGATCTGCCCCCGCCGTCCACCAAGCGCTGGGTCATCCGGCGCAAGGCTGAGGTGGTCGCGGCCGTTCGCGGCGGCCTGTTGTCGCTCGAAGAGGCCTGCGCCCGCTATACGCTGACGGTCGAGGAATTCCTCTCCTGGCAGTACTCGATCGACCAGCACGGCCTCGCCGGCCTGCGCACCACGCGCATTCAGCAATACCGGCAATAGCCGATCCTTCCTGAGCGTTCGACGCCTGACGCCGGCCCTCGCGGCCGGCGACGTCGTTTTGCGGATAGCGGGGCCGCTTGCGCAACCGGCAAGCGAGTGCCGCTCGCCTGATTCGGGAACCTTGCAACTTCGCCGGGCACGCCAAATTTCCCTGACGGCGGTTGATGTTGCGCGCCGCGTCATTAACCGGACGCTAACCATAAACTGGGCAAATCTTGCCGGGTGGCGCAAAAACCAGCGCCCGATGGGTGGGACTAGCCGGTGCAAGGTTTCTTCGACTTCGTGAAGTCGCTCGGTGCTGCGCGGATGGCGGCGATGGCCGCGGTGACGTTGGCGCTGATCGGCTTCTTCTCCTTCCTGATGATTCACATGACGACGCCGGAAATGGTGCCGTTATTCACCGACCTGTCGCTGGACAACTCCGGTGCCATCGCCAAGGACCTCGACCGTCAGGGCGTCACCTACGAGATCAAGAGCAACGGCACCATGATCCTGGTACCGCGCGACAAGGTCGGCCGGCTGCGCATGAAGGAGGCCGAGAACGGCCTGCCCAAGGGCGGCGGCGTCGGCTACGAGATCTTCGACAAGTCGGACGCGCTCGGCGCCACCTCCTTCATCCAGAACATCAACAAGCTGCGCGCGCTCGAGGGCGAGCTTTCCCGCACCATTCGCAGCCTCGACCGGGTGGAGGCCGCGCGCGTGCATCTGGTGCTGCCCGACCGCCCGCTGTTCTCGCGCGAGGTCGCGCCGGCCTCCGCCTCGATCGTGCTGAAGGTGAACGGCACGCTGGAGCCCTCGCAGGTGCGCGCCATCCGCCATTTGGTGGCTTCCGCCGTGCGGGGCCTGAAGCCCGAGCGCGTGTCGGTGGTCGACGAGACCGGCAAGCTGCTCGCCGACGGCGCCGGCGACGACAACACCGGCACCGGCGCCGGCGCCGACGAGCGCAAGATCGCCTACGAGGCCCGCGTGCGCAAAGAGGTGGAGAACATCGTCACCTCGGTGGTCGGCCCGGGCCGCGCGCGCGTGCAAATCAACGCCGATTTCGACCTCAACCGCATCACCCAGACGTCCGACAAATACGATCCCGACGGCCGCGTCGTGCGCTCGAGCCAGACGCGCGAGGAGAAGACCTCGGGCGGGGCCGGCGCCGGCGGCGCGGTCTCGGTCGGCAACGAACTGCCCGGCGGCGGCAAGAATTCCGGCGGCGGCAACAGCGCAGCCAGCCGCGCGCAGGACTCAAAGAGCGAGGAGATCGTCAATTACGAGATTTCGCGCACCACCAAGACCGAGGTGACGGAAGCCGGCCGCGTCAACCGCATTTCGGCCGCCGTGCTGGTCGACGGCACCTACAGCAAGGACGCCCAGGGCAAGCTCACCTACAAGCCGCGCTCCAAGCAGGAAATCGACCGCATCGCCGCGCTGGTACGTTCGGCTATCGGCTTCGACGCCAAGCGCGGCGACCAGGTCGAGGTGGTCAATCTACGCTTTGCCGAGACGCCGCCGATGCCGATCAACGAGCCGACCGGCTGGATGAGCTATCTGCAGTTCACCAAGGACGACATCATGCGCGCCGCCAATATGGGCGTGATGGCGCTGCTCGGCCTGATCGTGCTGTTCATGGTGGTGCGCCCGCTGGTGCGCCGCGTCATCACGCCGGACGGGCCGGCCGGGATAGCGGGTGCGGCAGGCGGCGCCGGCGTCGGCGCGCTCGTGGCGCCAGGCGCCGGCGGCATCAATGTCTCCGGCGGCGCCAGCGGCAGCATCACCACCGGCGGCGGCCCCAACGTATCGATCGTCGGCAGCGACGAAGCGGTCGCCATCTCCAACCGCACCTCGACGATGATCGATATCGCCAAGGTGCAAGGCCAGGTGCACGCCCAGTCGGTACAGAAGGTGGGCGAGCTCGCCGAGAAGAACCCGCACGAGGCGGTTTCCGTCATCCGCAGCTGGCTCCACGAGGACGCCGCATGATCCCGAAAAAGCATGCCCCCGACCTGATCGGGGGTGGGAACCGGTTTTCGGACAAGATCATGCGAAACGCAAAATGTGATGGTCGCACGATGATGCAAGCTAAATGGGTCAACCTCTAAGCCATGCCTTCCTCTTACCAGGTCAGCAAGAAAGAGCAGGACAGCGAGAAGGCCGTGCGCGCCGACATCGGCGGGCTGATGGCCGAGCTCGCCAGCAAGCAGCAGGTCAATCCCGGCCGCCGCAAGCTGTCCGGGCCGGAGCGCGCCGCCGTGCTCATGCTGGCGCTCGGCGAGACGCACGGCGGCAAGATCTTCAGCCTGCTCGACGACGACGAGCTGCGTGAAATATCCGTGGTGATGTCCTCGCTCGGCACGATCGAGTCGGAGTCGGTCGAGGAATTGCTCCTGGAATTCGTCGGCCGCATGTCGGCCTCGGGCGCCCTGCTCGGCAACTACGACGCCACCGAGCGGCTGTTGCAGCAATACCTGCCGCCCGAGCGCGTGCACGGCATCATGGACGAGATCCGCGGGCCGGCCGGCCGCAACATGTGGGAGAAGCTCGCCAACGTGCAGGAAGAGGTGCTGGCGAACTATCTCAAGAACGAATATCCGCAGACGGTGGCGGTGGTGCTGTCCAAGCTGCGCCCCGAGCACGCCGCGCGCGTGCTGGCGATCCTGCCGGAAGATTTGTCGCTCGACGTCATCAACCGCATGCTGCGCATGGAATCGGTGCAGAAGGAAGTGATCGAGCGGGTCGAGCAGACGCTGCGCACCGAGTTCATGTCCAACCTGTCGCAGACCCGGCGGCGCGACGCCCACGAGGTGATGGCGGAAATCTTCAACAATTTCGACCGCCAGACCGAGACGCGCTTCCTGACCTCCTTGGAGGAGGAAAACCGCGAGGCGGCCGAGCGCATCAAGGCGCTGATGTTTACCTTCGACGATCTGGTCAAGCTCGACACCGCCTCGACCCAGACGCTGATGCGCAATATCGACAAGGACAAGCTGGCGATCGCGCTCAAGGGCGCGAACGAGGCGGTGCGCCAGTTCTTCTTCTCCAACATGTCGACGCGCGCCGCCAAGATGCTGGTCGACGACATGCAGGCCATGGGCCCGGTGCGGTTGCGCGACGTCGACGAGGCGCAGGCGCTGCTGGTCAACGTCGCCAAGGACCTGGCGGCCAAGGGCGAAATCCTGATCTCCAAGGGCCGCGGCGACGAAGAGATGATCTACTGAAATGGCGAACACGGCGAAATATCTGTTCGACGAGGACTTCTCCGGCGGCGCGAAGCCCACCATCACGCTCGTCGAGCACGAGCGCCGCCGCGCGGACGCCGAATCGATCGCGTATCGCGACGGCTTTGCCGCCGGCCAGCAGCAGGCGCGCGAGGAGGCCGCCCAGCGCACCGCCGACGCGCTGGCGCTGTTCGGCGACAGCTACGCCAAGCTCGACGCCAAGCTCGCCGGCATCGAGGCGCGGCTGGAAACCGAAGCGGTGCAGGTCGCGGTGGCGGTCGCCGGCAAGCTGGCGCCGGAATTGATCGCGCGCGAGCCGTTCGCCGAGATTTCCGCGCTCGCCACCGAATGCTTCCAGCACCTGGTCAAGACCCCGCACGTGGTGGTGCGCATCGGCCCGGAAATCTACGAGCTTGCCAAGGCCAAGCTCGAGGAGATCGCGCATGCGCGCGGCTTCGAGGGCCGCCTGGTGGTGCTGGCCGAGCCCGGGCTTGCCGCCGGCGACTGCCGCATCGAATGGGCGGAAGGCGGCGTCGCGCGCGAGGAGGCCGCCACGCTTGCAGTTATCAATGACGCGGTCGGCCGCTACATCGCGGCGCGCACCGGCGCAATGAACGAGAATACCGGGAGACCGACGCCATGAGCGACACCGACAACAAGGAAGTTCCGCTGCCCGATCTGGAAGGCGGCGGCGAGATGCCGGCGGTGGCGGAAGGCGCAGGCCACGCGCCGGACGACGGCAATGTCGACCGCGGCGCAGCCGACTTGGAAGCGGTGTTCGACGTGCCGGTACAGGTCTCCGCGGTGCTCGGGCGCGCCCGCATGGAGGTCGGCGAACTGTTGAAGCTCGGCCCCGGCGCCGTGCTCGAGCTCGACCGCAAAGTGGGCGAGGCGATCGACATCTACGTCAACAACCGCCTCGTGGCGCGCGGCGAAGTGGTGCTGGTGGAAGAGAAGCTGGGCGTGACCATGACCGAAATCATCAAGGCGGAGCGCGGTTGATGCGCAAGCAAGCAAATAGTGAATGGCGAATAGCCAATAGTGCGACAGGGCCACAACGCTATTCGCTATTCGCTAGTCACCATTCGCTGCCGTCAGCGAAACGAGGAATCAAGCCATGCGACTCCTGATCGTCGGCACGCTCGGCGGCCAACTCACCGCCGCGAGCAAGATCGCGATGGACAAGGGCGCCTCCGTCACCCACGCCGACGGCAACGAGCAGGCGCTCGCCGTGCTGCGCTCAGGCCGCGGCGCCGATCTGCTGATGGTGGACGTCGCGCTCGACATCCGCGACCTGGTGGCGCGGCTCGACGCCGAGCGCATCCACGTGCCGATCGTGGCCTGCGGCGTCACCAACGACGCGCGCGCCGCGGTCAACGCCATCCATGCCGGCGCCAAGGAGTACATCCCGCTGCCGCCCGATCCCGACCTGATCGCGGCGGTGCTGGCGGCGGTGGCCGACGACGCGCGCGACCTGATCTACCGCGACGATGCAATGGCAAAAGTGGTCAAGCTCGCGCAGCAGATCGCCGGCTCCGAGGCCTCCGTGCTGATCACCGGCGAGAGCGGCACCGGCAAGGAAGTGCTGGCGCGCTTCGTGCACGCGCGCTCAGCTCGCGCCAAGAAGCCGTTCATCACCGTCAATTGCGCGGCCATCCCCGAGAATCTGCTCGAATCCGAATTGTTCGGCCATGAGAAGGGCTCGTTCACCGGCGCGGTCGGCCGCCGCATCGGCAAGTTCGAGGAGGCCAACGGCGGCACCTTGCTGCTCGACGAAATCTCCGAGATGGACGTGCGGCTGCAGGCCAAGCTCTTGCGCGCCATCCAGGAACGCGTCATCGACCGCGTCGGCGGCAATAGGCCGGTGCCGGTCGACATCCGCATCCTCGCCACCTCCAACCGCAACCTCACCGAAGCGGTGCGCGAGGGCAAATTCCGCGAGGACCTCTTGTTCCGCCTCAACGTGGTGAACCTGAAGATTCCGCCCTTGCGCGAACGGCCGGCCGATATCGGGGAGCTGGCGCAATATTTCGTCAAGAAATATTCCGCCGCCAACGGCTTGGCCGTACGTCCCATGTCGGCGGAGGCGCGCCGCGCGCTCAGCAGCAACCGTTGGCCGGGCAATGTGCGCGAACTGGAGAACACGCTGCACCGCGCCGTGCTGCTCTCCTCCGGCGCGGAGATCGGCGTCGACGGCATCCTCTCGCCGGACGGCGCCCGGCTCGACCAGGCGCGCGGCACCGGCGCCGCCGCCCATGCCGCGCTTGCCGCCGAGCAGGTCACCCGCAATCTGGTCGGCCGCACCGTGGCCGAGGTCGAGCGCGACCTGATCCTGGAGACGCTCAAGCATTGCCTCGGCAATCGCACCCATGCGGCCAACATCCTCGGCATTTCGATCCGCACCTTGCGCAACAAGCTCAACGAATACGCCGCCGACGGCACGCCCATCCCGCCGGCCAATGGCGGGGCTGAGCTGCGCGGGGCGGCGTAACAGCGGTTACAATTGCGACGAGGCGGGAGATAGCAGACGAGCGCGCACCGGTCGAGTGGCCGTCGTCAAGGTACATTTATTACCTGAGGTGGACCTTTTTTCGGTGCCTTCGGCAAGGTATATTGCGTTATGGCCAAAAAGTCGAAACGCGCCAATCCGCTACCAAAAGCCCCCCTTGCCGAAGTTGTCTTTGAGCTTCGTTGGGAACTGCAAGCCGGCCCCGAGGGCCAACCAATCTTACAGTCAGACCCCGGACTGTTACCGCTACTTGACGGATTTAGCGCTCAAATGAAAAAAGCCGGTTTTGGCACCACGAAGGATATGTCGCATCCGCTTCAAACGGGACCCCATGGAGTTGTACGACAATTCTATAAAGCGGGCGATAAACCATTTCCCATCGTGCAGATTGGCCCTGGGATATTCGCATCGAATGAAATCATCAGAATACGAATGGCGCTCCTTCAAGTCTCAAGTGACCCGTGGAGAGCTATGTGCGGAAGTTGGTGACGGCATGAAGGGGTAAGGCGGCGTATCGTGGGGGTGTTCAACGCCTCCACTTCTCCACTGAAGGAGTGATACGCCGTGACCGACACTAACGTGATCAAGCTCGCTCAGCCAGGGACTTTCACCAATTCGCTCACCGAGATTTTGCGCAACGGGGCACGTACCCTGCTCACGCAGGCCGTCGAGACGGAGGTCGCCGACTTCCTCGGGCGATACGCCGATCTCAAGACCGAGACGGGCCGCCAGCGCGTCGTGCGCCACGGGCATCTGCCCGAGCGCGAGATCATGACCGGCATTGGGCCGGTGGCCGTGCGCCAGCCCCGGGTGCGCGACCGCGAGGCCGCCGGGGGCGGGCGGATTCGGTTCAGCCCGAGCATTCTGCCACCTTACGCGCGGCGCACGAAGAGCCTCGAAGTGCTGATCCCGATCCTCTACTTGAAAGGCGTCTCGACCGGGGACTTCGGGGAGGCGCTGGCAGCGTTGCTCGGCCAGGACGCCGGTGGACTATCGGCATCGAGCATTGCGCGCCTGAAAGAGGCCTGGGTCGACGAGCACGCCCGCTGGCGCGACCGCGACCTGTCCGCCAAGCGGTATGTCTACGTCTGGGCCGATGGCATCTACGTCCAGGCCCGGCTCGAAGATGACGCGCAGTGTCTGAATGGTGATCATCGGCGCCACCGCCGAAGGCAAGAAGGAACTCGTTGGGCTTGCCGACGGCATCCGCGAGAGTGCGCAATCCTGGAAGGAGCTGCTGCTCGATCTCAAGCGGCACGGCCTGACGATCTCCCCGCAGCTCGCTGTCGCCGACGGGGCGCTCGGCTTCTGGAAGGCGATCGATGAGGTATGGCCGAAGACGCGCGGGCAACGCTGCTGGGTGCACAAGACGGCGAATGTCTTGAACAAGCTGCCAAAGAGCCTGCAAGCAAAGGCCAAGCGTGTCTTGCAAGACATCTGGATGGCGCCGACCAGGACGGATGCCGAGGCTGCATTCGATGGCTTCATCGAATGCTATGGCGTCAAGTACGACAAGGCGGTCGAGTGCCTCAGCAAGGACCGCGAACCCCTGCTCGCCTTCTATGACTTCCCTGCCGAGCACTGGGAAGCATCTACGCACGTCAAACCCGATCGAGAGCACGTTCGCGACCGTTCGGCATCGAACGGTCCGATCGAGAAAGGATGTCTTTCCAACAAGACCGCGCTCGCCATGATCTTCAAGCTCGCACAGGCCGCCGAGAAAAGCTGGCATCGTCTGCGCGGTCACGACCAGTTGCCAAAAGTCATCCTCGGAGTAAAGTTCAACGACGGAATCGAGGTCGTCAGATCGCAAGCTCAAACCGCCGCCGCCTGATCCCGCTCGTCACCAAGATTTGGCGATAACTCCCCGTGGATTGCGAACCCTACTCGACGTTTACCCTAAGCTCGATTTTTTTGCACTTCGCCCAAATCATATAGAACTCCGATATATCGATATTTTCGGCAAATCTCTCTTGGGCAATGCGGCGCTATTTCATTTTATTGAGCACGGAACTTCATTGAAGATTGAATTGCCACGCATGCTGACTGATCGAAAGAGTGTTTTCACCCAACCCGATTGGCAGGTTCGTCTTTAAAGCTAATCTAAAGGGAAGAAAGAATTCTGACTTTATTCTTGATCTCGCCTCAGGTAAAAATAACGAAACGAAGGAAGACATCGTTCGAATGGAAACGAAAATTGTTTCAATATCCGGCGGCGTGCCTGCCCTTAAAGCACATTCAACTTTCCTCAAGGAGGTTGGCGACTGGTTAGAGTTCGCTCATGGAATCACAAGCCCTCTATTTAAAGAGATGATCTCGCCGACAGTGCTGCAAAATTATAGGTTAGGAAATTAACATGGACTTCGGTACCACAATTACTGACCGAAACATTACAAGCGCCGCCAACGAGGCGCGCGAGCCTCATGGCAATGACAATGCGACTTTAAGGCCAACTCCGTCTGCAAATACAGTTGGGGGAGAAAATGTCTTAGGCAAGGAAGCTCCTTCGACAAACACACTGCCCGAGTCAATTTGGTCGAGTTGGGCAGAAATTGCTCGCGCGAATATGAGCGTTCGAATGTATAACGATCTCGTGCGATTGGCGGCGGCCCCGGAGGGCTGGCGCGGTTCTGGTTCTGTAGGCATGCGAATAGCTTCCCTGATAAGCTTTCTTAAGTTTTGGTCTCTGATTCGTGACGACGCGAACGAACCAGAACTCGCGTTAGCACCTGATGGTTCACTCCACGCCGAGTGGTTTAAGTCGCCGCGCAAACGGCTGGATATACGTTTTGCGGAGGCAAGCGTGTTTTTTGGACTGTTTGCAAACAACACCATTGTAGAAGGCGCTGATCATCTCGCTACCGTCGCCCAAATTTTAAAAGCACATCCAGCAAAGCCACTTTCGTGGGGCGCCCATTGAAGATACCTAAGTTTTCGGAACGCAAGGAACTAGTTCGCTACGTAAGTGAATTGAATAGGCTGAGAGATGGACGGCCCGCTGCCGCTGCCTTTCTCCCAGATCCGCCGAGCGGCAACCCGAAAGCCGATTATTTGTCGGTAAATTCACAGGAAGTTAAGTCGCTAAAAGAAATTGCTGCTTACCACCGCGCAAAATGGCAAGGCAACAGAGGCAAGGTGGCGCTTAGTTCCCACAAAGTCTCACATTATACCGACGCTGGCCGAAAGTGCGGAATACAAATTCAGTATGATCGTGACTTTTCCACATGGCAATTTTCAAATGGTAGAACTTTCGAGGTTGCTTACAAGCATCATCCCGTTTTGGGAAGTGATCGATTAAACTCGATTTCCCATTGCGGTGTTGAATTCACACGCGCCCTTAAAGATCAAAATGCTGCTGCCAAGTTTGCGCGGCGCATGACCGGAGCACGGTTTCATCTATTGTGAGCACGCGGTCACGAGGTCGAGCGCGACCTGATCCTGGAGACGCTCAAGCATTGCCTCGGCAACCGCACCCATGCGGCCAACATCCTCGGCATTTCGATCCGCACCTTACGCAACAAGCTCAACGAATACGCCGCTGACGGCACGCCCATCCCGCCGGCGAACGGCGGCGGCGAGTTGCGCGGGGCGGCGTAAGCCGGCCGGCGGCCCCGCAAAAACAAAAAGCCCGGCGCGACCGCCGGGCTCTTTGATTCCATCTTGCAGGCGCCGCTCACGAAGCCGGCTTGTCGCCGTTTTCCTTCTTGTCGCGCGTGGTGTCGAGCTCGACCGCCCGCGCCATCAGCTCGTTGCTAAGGGCTTCCAGCTGTTCGATCAGGCTGCGCCCTTCGCGCGCCAGCCGGATGCAGCGATCGGCCGTCTCGATCAGGTATTCCTCGGTCTTCAGCATGATATCTCCGTGTAGGATTTGACCGGGGATATGCATAGAAATTGCGGGAATTCAATGCATTATTGTGCATGACGCCATGCGCAATTGCCGACTGCAATAATCGTTGGGGCCCCAACGACTTAACCGGATCGCCAAGATGCCGACACTGTATAAAATCGTGCCCGCGACCCTCTGGCGTCAGGCCGAGCGTGAAGGCGTCTTGCGCGGCTCGGAGCATGACCGGCGCGACGGCTTCATCCATTTCTCCACCGCCTCCCAGCTGGCGGAGACCGCGGCCAAGCATTTCGCCGGCCAGGACGACCTGCTGCTGATCGCAGTCGACGACGCGGCGCTGGGGGATGCAATGAAATGGGAGGTCTCGCGCGGCGGCGCCCTGTTTCCCCATCTTTATGGCGAACTCGCTTTAAATGCGGTGGTCAGCGTCGCCGCCCTGCCGCTCGGGCCCGATGGCAGCCACCGCTTGCCGCCGCTCGAGGCCTGAAAATTCGCGCTGCGCGGAACCGCACGCGGCCTGGCGCATTATTGCCTAAGCCCACCACGCAACGAGCCCCCCTACCCATGCAAGACCTGCGCTGGAACACCATCCACGCCTCGGCCTTCAGCCAGATGCACGGACTGCTGCGCTGGACGCGCGCCACGGCGCGCCCGCACGGCGCCATACGCTATCGCTGTCCGCTCACCGGCGCATACGTGCTGGTGACCGACGAGCCGACGCTCAAGCGGCTTTCCCGCCCGCCGGCGCGCATCCGCTGCGCCGACTGCGGCGAGCAGCATCTGATGACGATCGAGGCCGACGAAGCGGCCGAGATTGTCGCCGCCGCCGGCAAGGCCTAGACACCTTCCCTTATACGAATGCCGCCCGCCGGCCTCTGGCGGGTAGCATGCGCTTTCCGTCCGCCGCCGCGCGGGCCTGACCGCCCGCGATGGACCTTAACGCCAACCGCGCGCTGATCGCCGCCGCGGGGGCAGCCACCCGGCGGCGAGCCATTACTGACAGCGCCCGGCAACCAGCCGTTTGTTAGGCGGACACTTCCCGCCATTGTTTTTCTTCGCGACGGCGTTGTGCTGCTGTTGCGCCTTCTGCTGCTGGGCTTTCTGCTGCTGTGCCCTTTGCTGCTGGGCTTTCTGCTGCTGGGCTTTCTGCTGCTGGGCCTTCTGCTGCTGAAGCTTCTTCTGCTGCTGGGCCCTCTGCTGCTGCGCTTTCTGCTGCTGAAGCTTTTTCTGCTGCTGTGCTTTCTGCTGCTGCAGTTTCTGCTGCTGTGCCTTCTGCTGCTGCGCTTTCTGCTGCAGAAGCTTCTTCTCCTGCTGTGCTTTCTGCTGCTGTAGCTTCAGCTGCTGCGCCTTCTGCTGCTGGGCTTTCTGCTGCAGAAGATTCTTCTCCTGCTGTGCCTTCTGCTGCTGCAGTTTCTGTTGCTGTAGCTTCAGCTGCTCTGCCTTCTGTTGCTGCAGTTTCTGCTGCTGCTCGTTCTGATTCTGCTTGGTCTGCTTGCCGTTCTGCTTGCCGTCCTGCTGCTGTAGCTTCAGCTGCTCCGCCTTCTGCTGCTGCAGTTTCTGCTGCTGTAGTTTCATGCTGCTGCAGTTTCTACTGCTGCAGTTTCTGTTGCTGCAGTTTCTGCTGCTCCGCCTTCTGTTGCTGCAGTTTCTGCTGCTGCTCGTTCTGATTCTGCTTGGTCTGCTTGCCGTTCTGCTGCTGGGTCGAGACCGTGTTGCCGTTCTTCGGCGCAACCGTCGTATTATTATTGTTCGGGCCCTTCAGCCCAGTCGGCAGCTTGGTGGTTTTGTTCGCCTTGCCGTTCTTTTGCCCGCCCGCAGCCCCTTTCTGCTTGACGATCGGCGGCGGCGTCACGTTGCCGGTCTTGGTCGAGACCGCGTTGCCGCTCTTGCCTTTGGCGTTCTTGCCCTTGCCGTTACCGAAATTCGGACCGGGCTTATTGGGCAGCGCAGTCGCCGAGGACTTCGACAGCACCTTGCCGTTCTTGTCGACGGTCGTCACCGTTTGCGTGATCGCTCCGGTTTTCGGATTTTTTACGGTGGTGGTCATCGTCTTGTGGCCGGTCTTCGGGTCGATCGTGGTCGAAACCGTGGTACCGATCGTGCCCTTGCCGCCGGCCTGACCATTGAGCTTGCCGTTGCCTTGGCCGTTACCTTGCCCCTTGCCGTGACCGTTACCTTGACCGTTGCCTTGGCCCTTTCCGCCGCCGAACTGCTTATGTTGCCGGCCCCCTTGCCCTGGTGGTGTCCGCCGCCGTTTTTCAAAAGCAGCGGCACGATGCGCACCAGCGACGGCACGCAGGTCAGATTCGGGTAGTGGCCCCAGGCCGCCATGCCGGGCGGGCAGTGGCACGACTGGCCGCGGCCGGACAGGCGCACGCGCCCGCCCTGACAGGTCAGGTCGACGCGGCAGCGCCCGTTATGCATCTGCCAAGGCGGGCAACGGTCGCGGCCCGCCCATTGGCATTCGTCATCCTCGCGTGACCACACAAAACCGCGCGGGCATGCCAGCTCCTCGCGGTCGCGCGCGCGGCACGACGAGCCGGTCCAATAGCCGCCGATCTCGCGGCAATCGGCGACCGCCGCCGCATAGGCGTCATCCATCTTGTCGTCTTCCACCGCCGCGGTCCGCGTCGCCGAGGCGACCTTCCAGTGGCTGCGGTTTTCATGTTTCTCGGGGATGTGCTCGGCCAGCTTCGGATCGCCATCCTGCGTGAGCAGATAACGCCGCTCTTGCGGTTGCGCAGCTGCACATAGCTCGTGCCGTCGACCGGCTCGAAGCTCCAATGCGCGTCCTGGTCGTCGTCATCCGCCTTCACCGTGCGCAGCCTGCCGTCGCGGTCGGCGAGATAAGTATGCTTCCAATCGTTCTTGATGCGCACATAGGGGGTGCCCGGCACTTCCTCGAACGTCCATTTGCCGCTTTCCCATGCCGGCTTGACGCGCGTGATCTCGACGCTGCCGGAGGATTCATTGTTCAGCGCCTTGGTCGGGCCGTCGCGCGGCACGAGCTTATAGGCGCCGCGCAAGTGGAATTGCTTGATCGGCGAGACCTGCGGAACTTGGTCGGCGTCGGCCGCGTTCTGCTCCGGCGCTGCCGCGTCCGCCTGCTCTTGCGGCGGCGCGGGCGCCGCGACGGCGCCCGGTTGCGGCGGTGCAATCGCCACCTCGGCGCCCGGCGCCGGCGGCGTCACCTGCCCGACGGAGCCGCCGCCGACGTCCACGGTCATGGCCTGATCGGTGGCGGTGACGATGCTCAGGCATTTTTCCGCTTCGTCGGTCACCACCCAGGCATGGCCGGCGTAGGTCGGCTGCCGGAGAATGTGTTGCGGCTCGACCAAGCCGTAGAATTTGCGCGTGCCGTTCTGGTCGAGCCAGTAAATGCGTCGGCGTTCATTGGAGGCGTTGCGGAACGAGAGCACGACGGCCGCGCCGGCTTGCGTCGATTTCACCGTGCTTTCGCTGGCGCAGTCCTGCGCGCGGGCGGCGCCCATGCCGGTCACCAGCGCGATGACGACCGCGGCGGCAAGAATAAAGCCGGTAGCCCGCACTGGTCGGTCACGGTGCAGCGAACCCAATAAATTCGAAAACATGATCACGCCCCTAACTGCCCACGCCCGCGGAAGCACCGCCGCGTAAAGGCTGGGTAGTTCCTGGGCTAAATTGGCAAAAAACGGAAGGGAAATCGTCTGCGGCAAAATGGAGCTTCGCGCTCATTCCGGCGCATTAACCTAGAAGAGCCCTCGGAAGGGGAAAAGTCACCGCCATTCCTGTCATTGTGACGCAACCGCTTACCACTTAAGGTCGGCGCGTCATTCGGAAAACCGGAGGCGCCGCGCCGGCGCCAGCTTCACGCCGCTCGATGGACCTGGACGCCAATCGCAGACTGATCGCCGCCGCGCTCGCCCGCATTCCGGGCAGCGACCGCGCCGCGTTGCAGACGGTCTACCGCCTCACCTCGGCGAAGCTTTTCGGCGTTTGTTTGCGTATCTTGGACAACCAAGCCGAGGCGGAGGACGTGTTGCAGGAGGTCTATCTGACGGTATGGCGCAAGGCCGGCGATTTCGATGCCGGCCGGGCGAGCCCGCTGACCTGGCTGATCGCAATCGCGCGCAACCGCGCCATCGACCGGCTGCGCGCGTCCCGCCAGAACCGGCGCATGGCGCCGATCGACGCCGCCGCCGATCTCGCCGACGCGGCGCCGCCCGCCGATAGTGCGCTTGCAGACGCCGAAGAGAGCGCGCTGCTGCATCGCTGCCTCGGCACGCTCGCCGCGCACGAGCGCGCGGCCTTGCGCGGCGCCTTCTTCGACGGCAACACCTATGAGGAACTGGTCCGCGCGCATGAACGTGCCGCTCGGCACCATGAAGAGCTGGATCCGGCGGGCGATGATCAAACTGAAGGCGTGCCTGCAGCCATGAGCGAGACCTTCGACCATAGCGCGCTGCCCGACGACGAATGGCTCGCCGCCGAATACGCGCTGGGCGTGCTGGAAGGCGAAGAGCGCGCGCTAGCCGAGCGGCGTCTCGCGCGCGAGCGCGGCTTTGCCGAGTTGGTCGCGCAATGGCAGCAGCGGCTGGCGCCCTGGGCCGGCGAGATCGCGGAGGTGCAGCCGCCCTCTGAAGTCTGGCGGCGCATCCTGGCGCAACTGCCGAGCCAGCCGGCGCCGCGCCTGCCGCTGTGGCAGAACCTCAAGTTCTGGCGCCGCTTCGCGTTTGCGAGCGGGGCGCTGGCCGCGGCCTGCATCGGCGCCCTCGTCTATCTCGGCACGCTGGCGCGCGAGCCGCTGCTGGTGGCGGCACTTGAGGGCAACGGCAGGCACGCGCTGGTCGCAACCATCGACCCGCGCCAGGCGACCGTCCTGGCCGTGCCGGCCAATCTCGTCGTCACCGGCAACCGCGTGCCGGAATTGTGGCTGATCGTGCCGGGCAAGGACCCGCGCGCGCTCGGCGTCATCGATGCGAAGAAGCCGGTGGCGCTTGTCATCCCGGCGCGGCTCATGGCCGACGCCACCACGCAGGCAGCCCTTGCCATCTCGCTGGAGCCGCCGGGCGGCTCGCCCACCGGCCAGCCGACCGGCCCGGTGATCGCCGTCGGCAAGCTCACGAAGCTGTGAGCGCGTCTTTGCATCCGTGAGCCGCCGCGCTCCGTAGCTCGTTTTGTGTCTCCGCCTTTGGGGATCACGCAAACAGAGCAACGGAGTTGAGACATGCAACGCATCAGCAAGATCATCCTCACCGGCTTTGCCGCCGCCGCGCTCGGCCTCACCGGAACGGCTTTCGCCAAGACCAAGATGGTCGGCGGCGCGCCGATGTATCCGTCAAAGAACATCGTGCAGAACGCCGTGCATTCGAAGGACCATACCACCCTGGTCGCCGCGGTGAAGGCCGCCGGCCTGGTCAAGACGCTCGAGCAGCCCGGCCCCTTCACGGTGTTCGCGCCCACCGACGAAGCCTTCAAGAAGCTGCCGGTCGGCACCGTCGACAACCTGCTCAAGCCGCAGAACAAGAAGATGCTCACCAGCGTGCTCACCTATCACGTGGTGCCCGGCCGCCTCACCGCCAAGGACCTAATGGCCAAGGTCAAGGCCGGCCACGGCAAAGCCATGCTCAAGACCGTCGAGGGCGAGCCGCTGACCGTCGAGCAGAAGGACGGCAGGCTCTGGCTGATCGACGCCAAGGGCGACACCGCGCAGGTGACCATCCGCAACGTCATGCAGTCGAACGGCGTGATCCACGTGATCGACGCCGTGCTGCTGCCGGGCTGAGGCGTCTTCGTAGGTCCGCGAACCGGGCGACAGTCTCGCTTTCCTCTCCCCTTGTGGGAGAGGGCAAGAGCGGGTGCCGCGCCGCTGGCCCCGTTAACCGCCCGCTAACCATAAACCGGGCAAATATTGCCGGGGGTGGGGGTAACCCCTCACCGCGGCCGCTACTGCGCTACCCGCGCCGGTAGCCGGCTCCCGCTGCATTTCAGGCCGCCGGGTAGCGGGCGGCGATTGGGAAGAATGAGCGACATCACCGCCGCACCCGACGCAACCGATGCCACTGGCGCAGTTGGCGCCATCAGGCTGCCCGGGCTCGGCGAGATTTCCGCCTTCCTGCGGCGCGGCGATATCGGGCTTGCCGTCGGCGTGCTCACCATCCTGGTGGTGCTGATCCTGCCGCTGCCGCCGCTCTTGCTCGACTGCGCGCTGGCGATCTCGATCACCTTCTCGGTGCTGATCCTGATGACGGCGCTGTTCATCCACACGCCGCTCGAATTCTCCGCCTTCCCGACCGTGCTCTTGATCTCGACCATGCTGCGGCTGTCGCTCAACTTGGCCTCGACGCGGTTGATCCTGGCGCACGGTCACGAGGGCACCGGCGCCGCCGGCCACGTCATCCAGGCCTTCGGCAACTTCGTGATGAGCGGCAATTTCGTCATCGGCATCATCGTGTTCACTATCCTGGTGATCGTGAACTTCGTGGTGATCACCAAGGGCTCGGGCCGCATCGCCGAAGTCGCCGCCCGCTTCCACCTCGACGCCATGCCGGGCAAGCAGATGGCGATCAACTCCGAGCTCTCCACCGGCTCGATCGACGACAAGGAAGCGCGCCGCCGCCGCCAGCAGCTGGAGGACGAAGGCGGCTTCTTCGGCGCCATGGACGGCGCCTCCAAATTCGTGCGCGGCGACGCCATCGCCGGCCTCTTGGTGGTGTTCATCAACATCATCGGCGGCATGATCATCGGCATCGCCCAACAAGGCCTGTCGTTCAGCGAGGCGGCGCATTCCTACACCATCCTCACCGTCGGCGACGGCCTGGTCACGCAGGTGCCGGCACTGATCGTGTCGACCGCCGCCGGCCTTCTGGTCTCCAAGGCCGGCGTCGCCGGCGCCGCGCACAAGGCGCTGCTCGGCCAGCTCTCCGGTTATCCCAAGGCGCTGGGCATGTCAGGCGCCGTGATGCTGGTGATGTCGTTGTTGCCCGGCATCCCGATGATCCCCTTCGTCGCGCTCGGCGGCGGTGCCGCCGCGCTCGCCTTCATCTTCGACAAGCGCAATAAGCTCGCGGTCAGCACCGAAGCCAAGAAAGTGGAAGCCGCCGGCAAGACGCAGCCCGCCGAGGAGCCGATCGCCACGGCGCTCAAGATCGACGACCTGAAAGTGGAGCTCGGCTACGCGCTGCTGCCGCTGGTCAATTCGCCGGACGGCAACGACCGCCTCACCGAGCAGATCAAGGCGCTGCGTCGCTCGCTCGCGATCGAGATGGGCTTCGTAATGCCGGCGGTGCGCATCCTCGACAATGTGCAGCTCGAAGCGAACGATTACGTCATCAAGATCAAGGAGGTCGAGGCCGGCATCGGCAAGCTGTGGGCCGGCCAGTACATGGTCATGGACCCGGCCGGCGGCCAGGTGAACCTGCCCGGTACCCACACCACCGAGCCGACCTTTGGCTTGCCCGCCACCTGGATCGAGGCCGCGCTCAAGGAAGACGCGACCATGAAGGGCTACACGGTGGTCGATGCCGCGACCGTGCTGTCCACGCATCTGACCGAGCTGCTCAAGAGCAACATGGCGGAGCTGTTGAGCTATGCCGAGGTGCAGAAGCTCATCAAGGAGCTGCCGAAGGAGCAGGCCGAGCTCGTCAAGGACCTGGTGCCGTCTCAGATCACCATTTCCGGCATCCAACGCGTGCTGCAAATCCTCTTGGCCGAGCGCGTCTCGATCCGCGATCTCGCCACCATCCTGGAAGGCATCGCCGACGGGGTTTCCGCCACGCGCAACCCGGTGCTGCTGGCCGAGCACGTGCGCATGCGGCTGGCGCGCCAGATCTGCGCGCAATATGTGAGCCCGGGCGGCTATCTGCCGCTGATCCCGCTGTCGGCGCAAAGGGAACAGAGCTTCGCCGAAGCCATGATCGGCCAGGGCGACGAGCGCCAACTCGCCATGCAGCCCTCCAAGCTCTCGGAATTCATCACTTTGGTGCGCGAGAAGTTCGAGGAGGCGGCGCGCGAGGGCGAAGCGCCGGTGCTGGTCACCTCGGCCGGCATCAGGCCTTACGTGCGCGGCATCGTCGAGCGCTTCCGCGCGCAGACGCCGGTGCTGTCGCAGAGCGAGATTCATCCACGGGCAAGGTTGAAAACTGTGGGCAGCATTTGACGCGGCAATTCACCATGAGAGCAGATATTACACAAATTTGAAGGCACGTCCGCTGACCATCGTTTTTTTCGACCTCACCCAAGGAACGGTCGCCGTTCCTACGCCGTGTTTTTGCTGACAAGCTTATCGAGCGTCAGGGTACGGTCGAATCCCCCAACCTTCTCTTCAATGCCATCGGATCGCAACAATTCACGCGCCGAGGCATGGGCACCGACGACGCGCAGGACAATACCGCGGCTGGCAAGCTCGCCATGCAGCGTATGCAGCATGCGCGAACCTGCAAGATCGATATAGGGGGCAGCCGAGAGATCGCAGACGACCAGACGGATTGCCGAAGGATCTGCGGCACGAACACGGTGCAAAACCAATTCAAGGACGGTGTCGGCATTGACATAAATCAGCGAGCCCTCAGGACGGAACGCAAGCACATGAGGCAGCGGCTCGTTCCCAGGGCTGTAAAGCATATCTGAATAATGATCGGTCCCGGGGACACGGCCAAGAAATGCCACATGGGGACGGGATGCCCGCATCAGGAGCAGCAATATGGAGGCCAACGCGGCAAGCAGAATGCCTTGCAATAACCCCAGAAGCAGCACGCCGCCAAGCGCGGTCGCCGCGCTGTAGAAGTCCAGCCGGCTGACCCGCCACATGCGAAAAATCGCCGGAAAATCGAATAGCCCGTAAATTGCGGTCAAGACGACGGCCGCCAATACCGCCTTCGGCAAATTCTCCAGCAAACCCGTGAGAAAAACCAGACAGAGGGCAAGTGCGATCGATGCAAACAACAGAGCGAGCGCCGTTTCCGCGCCCGCCTTGTCGTTTACGGCCGATTGCGACAAACCGCCCGCCACCGGATAGCCGTGGCCCAGCGCGGTGAAAAGATTGGCCGCGCCGATGCCGAGCAGTTCCTGGCGCGGATCGATCGGATAGCCGTGTTTCGTCGCGAACGTGCGTGCGGCGGACACGCCCTCGATATAGGCGAGCAGCAAACAGCCGGCAGCCAATGGAAAAATCCCCTCCACATCGCGTAGCCGCAGCGCGGGGGCGGCCAGGCTCGGCAAGCCAGCCGGGATCGGCCCCGTCGTTGGCACGCCGAGAGCGGATAGCCCAAACAGCGTCGCGGCGAAAATCGACAGCGCGACCACCCCAAGGGCGATCGGTTTTCCGGGCAGCAGCCGCCCGCCGAGCGCGAGCAGGACGATCGCGCCAATGCCGACGCTGAGGACCAGATAGTTCGTCCGGCTGAGTTGTCCGATAAGCAATACAGCCCGCTCAAAAAAGTTGTGTCCGCCAGCCGCCACGCCGATCAGGCTCGGCAACTGGGTCATGGCAATTGTCAATCCAGCGCCGGCCTTGAATCCCACAAGAGCGCTGTCGCTGATCAATTTCACAAGTGAACTCAGGCGAAACAGCCACGCCAGCACGCAAAGACCAGCTACGGCGAAGGCGGTGAGGCTGGCAATTTGTGCGTAGCGTTGCGCGTCCCCCTGCGCCATCGCCCCTATTGTCGCGGCAATCATCAGTGAAATGGCGGAGGTCGGTCCGATCGCAAGCTGGCGCGACGATCCAAGCAATGCGTAACCCAACCCGCCCAGCAGATAACCGTACACGCCGACCTGCGGAGGCAGGCCGGCAAGCCCAGCATAGGCAAGGGAAACAGGGATCGCATAGGCCGCCAGCGTTACCCCGGCAACGATATCGCGAGGCAGCCAAGCGGCGCGGTAACCCGCCAACCAAGATGCCGGCGGAAACCAGGAAAGCCTACTTGCCGCGCTCTGCCGTCGCTCTGACTGCGCCATTTTTCGTCTCAAATCCAAGCGGAAACCAATACGCGTCGCGCTGTAACCGCTTGCTCCGGGCCAACCGCGCTCGGGTATCGGGCAGCCAATTCGCCCGGCAGTTAATGTCCCTCGAGGAAGACGTAATTTTCCCAGCTGCGCATCCGCAGCAGGATCTTCCTCAGCAGCGAGAGGTGTT
Organism: uncultured Pseudomonadota bacterium; assembly: GCA_963819955.1. Classification (GTDB taxonomy): domain Bacteria; phylum Pseudomonadota; class Alphaproteobacteria; order Rhizobiales; family Xanthobacteraceae; genus Pseudolabrys. The sequence continues at coordinate 289,175 of CAWFYB010000009.1, forward strand.
CCCAATGCCTCGTATAGACCGCAACCTGCGCCGCGGCGCCGAGCGGAATCTGGTAGCCGGAAAGATTTTCCTCGATTTCGATGACAGCCACCGCGCGGCCGCCCGTTGTCGGCTCGCCAAGATCCATAAGCCTTCCTGATGTCTGGAGCTGGCCGGCCGCAATTGCATCCAGCACCAGGCGCACCTTGCCCTTGAACACGCGCCCGGGCACGGCATCGAAGGCTATTTCGGCCTCATCGCCGGCCTTCACGCGCTGCAGGGCGTTTTGTTGGAAGGCCGCGGCCAATTCGTTATTCTGACTTTCGGTGCTTATAAAGACCATCGCCGGCCGCAACGGCGCAGGGACCACGAACACGCCGGGCCGCAAGGCGACTTGAGTGACAAATCCTGCACCTGGCGCCACCGTTATCGTGTGATCGAGATCGTATTGGGCGTCAGCCAATTCGGCCGTTAAGCGGGCTACCGCGGTATGCACGCCATTTATGTTCGACGCATAGGCGAGCCGCGCGCGCTCCTCGTCGGCTTTGGCCGCCGCGAGGGTCTGTTTCGACGCATCGAGATTGCGTGCGAAGGTGTCGAGGGCGGCTTGTGCAATGACCTTCCTCTCGAACAGCTCGGCCTGGCGGTCATAGTTCTGCTGCGCCAGGCGAAGCTGCGCGCTGGCCTTTTCCGAGGTGGCCGTCGCTTGGTCGAGAGCGGCCTTTAACTGCTTGACAGTCTGCTCGGCCTCGGCAAGCGCGGCCTTTTTCTGATCCACCAGGTATTGATAAGGCCTTGGGTCGATGCGAAACAGCTCATCGCCTTTTTTGAGGGGTGCGTTCGTCTGAACCGGCACTTCAATGACGCGGCCTCTCACCGTCGGCAAAATCGGCGTCACCGCAAAATAGATTCTGGCGTTTTTCGTAAACGGATGATTGTAATTCATCGTCATGAGAAGCAGCACGATACCGACGATGCCGCCCAAAGCAGCCGTGGCCAGCGACCATTGGTTGACCGGGATCCTGAAAATCTTGAAGATCACGTAGCAAAAGCTGACGTAGATCAGGATCAACAGCAGTTCCATCACTTGTCTCCGCCGACCTTGGCCTCGAGCCGCGCCAAGCGATGCCGAAGTTCATCGACCTCCTTCTTGTTCTCCAGTGACTTCTTCTCCAGCGATTTTGGGTCGACAAATCCCCATCCACGCTCCGGCCGGTAGGCCATGGCCCAAATCCACAACAGCGGCCATATCGCGTGGAGGGTGAACAGGCTGACCCAGCCGGCGGCGTGGATCGCGTCTTCGTGCGGATGATTTCGCGACTTTGCGATCAGATACGGAATGTCGTGGATGGCAATGATCGCGTAAAAAAGCACCACCACGACGAAGATCAGCAGGCCAAGCGCGAAATAATTCAAGAAAGGGTCGCCCATGATCGCCGCTGCTCCGCCGTTTGTATGTCACTTTGCCGATCGATCTTGGGCGACCGGCTCCTCCAGCCGCTCCGTCCGCCTCAGTACCTTTCCGGAACGAAATTTCTGCCCTTCAACGATGCGTCGTCATCGTACTTGCCCTTATTCGATCGTCTGGGCAGCTTGACCTTCTTGCGGGGAATTTTCTTGTAGGGGATTAACGAAAGAATATGCGATATGCAGTTGAGGCGCCCCCGACGCGTGTCGTCGGAGCGGACGATGTGCCAGGGGGCGCGCTCCGTGTCGGTCGCCTTGAACATCATGTCGCGCGCGCGCGAGTACTCGTACCAACGGATATATGACTGAAGATCCATCGGGCTCAGCTTCCACTGCCGAAGCGGATCGCTGATGCGAGCCAAAAACCGTTTTTCCTGCTCCTTCATTCCCACTTCGAGCCAGATCTTGATCAGAACGATGCCGCCCTCGACAATGTACTGTTCGATTTTCGGGCACAGCTCTAAAAAGCGTTCGTATTGTTTCTTATCGATGAAGCCCATGACATTCTCGACGCCGGCGCGGTTGTACCAACTGCGATCGAAAATCACGATCTCACCCGCGGCCGGGAATTGCTGGATATAACGCTGGATATGCATCTGAGTTTTTTCGCGATCGGAAGGCGCCGGGAGAGCGATCACGCGAAATACACGCGGGCTCACGCGCTCGGTAATGGCCTTGATGGTTCCGCCCTTGCCGGCGGTGTCGCGGCCCTCGAAAACGATGATGACCCGCAAACCCTCGTGTTTGACCCAGTCTTGCAGCCGGCACAGCTCGACTTGCAGCTTGCGCAGTTCTTTTTCGTAGATCTTTCGCTTCAATCTTCGATTTCTATTCCCGCTTTCACCCTTGTCCGGCATGCGCATGAACTCCAGGCCGCCGATTATTTTCAAGACCAGCTCAAAGTGATGCCGATATCGCCCGGCAATCCGCCGGGCCAACTGACAATCTGAAATTTTAATTTGAACCCGCGCGGCTTTAGATATTTGCGCCAAAATTCGAAAAGCTCCTTTGGCAGTCCGGTCAGCGTGGTCTCCCAGCCGGGCTCTTGCTGATTGATCGCGCGACCCGCATCGGTGCAAAGCGCGTTGGGAAACGTTCCCACCAAAACCTCTTCGAGGCCATTATTGACCGCGCGTTTGATGATGGCCGCCGCCCGCTTCATCCTTTCTTCGTCGGAAACTCCTGACGGATTTGTAAGCTGATCCAGCAGTGCCTTCTTTTCGGCTTCCGCCTTCGCCTGCACACGCAGATACTCGGACGCCTTCTCCGCCTCGGCTTCCGCCATCTTTATTCTGCAATCTTCTGCCTTGGGCAGCAAGTCGTCGAGATTTGTCGTCATGATGCGCTATTTTAAATCATGAGGCGCTCCACCGTAAATCTTTATGTTTTACAATTAAGTAATGGATACTTTGGCACTTAGATTTTTAACAGCATCATTGGAGGTGTTTTTCTGTCGGCTCTGCTTCGACGATTGAGCGAGCACACGCTGGTGCGCGAGAAATTCGAGGAGGCGGCGCGCGAGGGCGAGGCGCCAGTGCTGGTCACCTCGGCCGGTATCAGGCCTTACGTGCGCGGCATCGTCGAGCGCTTCCGCCCGCAGACGCCGGTGCTGTCGCAGAGCGAGATCCACCCGCGCGTCAGGCTGAAGACGGTAGGGAGTATTTAAGGCGAACGAATAAACGGGGCACCGGCTGCTCACTTTTTCTGACTATGCCAGCCACGCGCGAGTTCTCGCCCAATTCGGGGTGTTCATTGCATAAAGCCCGCGCACAAAATCGTTTGGCAGCTCCAGGGTCGGCGGCGCGCGCAAACCGATTGAGCGCGCAACCTTGGCGGTGAACGCATTGCAGTTGAAAAAAATCAAGTTCCATGGCGGCTGCATCCTGCGCATGCTTTCCACCGTGGTTACCAGGCGGGCATAGGCGTCGGCATTCAGGTAGCGGCGATAGATCACGCTTGGCCGGTGGCTGCGGTCGGAAGCCTCCAAGCCGACATAGCTCGGCATCGGCAGCAGCGCCGATAACACCGACTGCGAGATTTCACCGCGCGGATAGAAGCCGGCGGCACGGGCCCGCAGGATGCGGCCGCTGTCGTCGATGTTGCCATAGACGATGTAGGTGTGGCCGAACACACCGCCGGTTCGCGCGCGGAAATCAACGAAGTGATAGCCGGCCGGCGCCGGCTCGCCACGCAAGGGAGCCCCATACGCAAACGTGACGGACGTCAATGTCAGGCCGACAAGCCCGACGAAAAATAGTCGTCCGCTGTGCACCGTGATCCCCCCGCCGCTGCGCCTCGGCTTTGTCGTTCTCCCCACCGCGTTTGGCGCCGAATGCCGCAGTCTCGGCAATATGACCGCCGCCGCAACTTGGTTGTAAACAGAAGGTTAATATCGGCGCTGAGCGCGGCACGGCCGCACCGGAATTAACCTTGCATTAAGCATACCGATTCATCTTGCGGCGCTTAGAACGCATCGCGCTCCTTGGGCAACGACCATGCAAAAAGCTTTCCTGCTTGTAATTGCAGTTTTGGCCGCTTTGAGCATTGCCGGCTGCGCCGGCAAAGGCAAAGCGCCAATCGGTAAGGGCAAAACGCCTGAGGTCGTAACGCGAGGCTAGCGAGACAGGCTGCCTGATCGCAGCGGTCGACGACGCGAATTCCGCCTCCTAAGCGCCGCGCACCCGATCGATCACCGCCGGCGCATCGGCGGCGGTGGCGCCGTGCCAGGCGATGTGTTGATCGGGGCGCACCAGCACCAGTCTGCTGCGATAAAGCGCGCCTTCGAGCGGCCCTAAATTCAAGAGCCTGAGCGGCACATCGCGCGCGCGCGCGGCCTTTTCGAAGGCGGCGGCACCCTCCGGCGCGCCGAAATCGATGAGCGTGAAGCCGGCGCCGAAATCGTCGTAGAGGGCGTGGCCTTCGCTCAGCCAGACATGCGGCGCGCGCGCGCCGGGTCGCTCCAGCGGCGTGTAGCTGTCCCAGGCGTCGGGCGGGGCCGGCGTGCCGTCCGGGCAGACGATGGGCGAGCCTTCATAGCGCTCGCCGAGCTGAATGCCGACGGTGCGGTATTGCGGCAGGTCCTCGACCGTGGCGCGCGCGCCCAGCGCGGCGCGCGCGGCGGCCGCCGCCGGCGTGGCGGCCTCGAAGTCGGCCGGGATCTCCCATTGGTCCATCACCGCGGTGCAACGGATGCCGAGCTGGCCATTGCGTTGCCCGATGGGCCGCCGTTCGATCTCATAAGAATCAAGCAGCTTCGGCCCGGCCCAGCCGTCGTGGACGGCGGCAAGCTTCCAGCACAGGTTCATCACGTCGCCGATGCCGGTGTTCATGCCGAGCCCGCCGAGCGGCGTGAATAGATGCGCGGCGTCGCCGGCGAGGAACACGCGCGCCGACCGGTAATGCTCGGCCACCAGCGCCAGCCCGCCGGTCCAGGGGCCGCCCGACAGGATTTCGAAATCGACGTCGGCGCCGAGCATGGCGCGAACAACCGCGCGGGCGTCGAGCGCGCGCCAGTCGCTGCCCGCCGGCACCTGATAATGCGCCACCCAGGTTTCGCGTCCGTCCTGCGCATACATCATCGCGCGCATGCCGGGATTGATAATCCAAATCATCTGCGACGGCTTGCGCCCGCTCGCGGCGATCAAGCCGGGCGCGCGGATGAAATAGGACAGCATGGTGCCGCCCATGAAGGCGCGGTGCGCGGTGCCGTCCTCGCCGACCATGCCGATATTAAGCGCCTTGCGCACGCTGCTGGCGGCGCCGTCGGCGCCGAGCAGATAGCGCGCCTTGATGGTGCGGCGTTCGCCGCCGGCAATATTCACGATCTCGGCGGTGACGCCGTCTGTCATCGGCGGTGAAGGAATCGAGCCTGCAGCCGAAATGGATTTGCGCGTTGGCGCTTTCCTCGGCGCAGCGGCGCAGGGTGCGTTCGAGCACGACCTGCGAAATGACCGCCGGCAATTCGGGCGTCGGCCATTGCGCCCAAGGCCGCGGCAACCGGCCGAACTCATAGCCGCAGAAACGCGTGACATAGGCGCTGGCGCGCTCGACATCGGCCGGCAGGCCTTCCGAGCGCAACAGGTCCGCGATGCCGAGCCGGCGGAAATGCTCCATCGAGCGGGCATTGGTGTTGTTGCATTTGGGGTGGGTGGCGGTCTCGGCATTGTCGTTGACCAGCACGTAAGGCACCCCGCGCCAGGCCAACTCGATCGCCGCCGACAGCCCGACCGGGCCGCCGCCGGCGATCAGCACGAAGGTTTCCTCCGGGAATGCCATCGGCAGGCGGCGCGGCTGCGTTACTTGCGCCCGGCCCGTTCGGCCAGGAAGCGCTCGAGCGTCATCGGCGCAGGCTGGGGCGCGGGCTGCTCGACCTTGACGCCTTCGAACGGGGTCGCCTCCTCGAACCAGCGGGCTTGCGCCGGCAGGCCCCAGGGGAAGGAGACATTGGGATCGGCCGCGTCCCAGCGCACCGGCTCGTTCTCGATGTCGATCGCCTGGTAATGCGTGTTGAACAGTTCGACGCGGTGGCCGTCGGGGTCGCGGAAATAGACGAACATGGCGTGGCCCGGGCCGTGGCGGCCGGGCCCGCGCTCGACGGTAAGGCCATAGCCGAGGCTGCCGGCGACGTCGCAAGCCTTCAACAGATGCTGGGCCTCCTGGGCGAAGAAGGCGGTGTGGTGCAGGCGCGGACCGGCGCCATGAAAGAACACGATGTCGTGCGGATTGCCCTTGCGCTGCAAAAAGACGCCGCGCAGCGTCGTCGCCGGCGGCGACATATTCGGTGAGGCGGAAGCCCATCGCGGCATAGAAGTCGAGCGCGCGCGGCACATGCGGGGTAACGATCTGGAAGTGGTCGAGCCGCTGCGCGCAGCCGCCGCGGTGGCCGGCGAAATTGGTGATCTGCCGCGGCTCGACCGGCATGCGCGCACAGAATTCGAGCGGCGTGCCGGCCGGATCGTTGACCTGCAGCGTGCGGCCCTGGAACGGCACCTCCACCCAGGCCGGCGCGCAGCCCTGCTGCCCGAAAAAGGCGAAGGCAGCCTCCAGATCGTCCTCGCTCAGCACGCGAAAGCCCACGCGCCGGCAGGCCGGCGCCTCGCTGCTTTGCCGCAGGACCAGGCTGTGGTGGCAGGCCTCTTCGATGCCGCGGTAATAGAGCGTGCCGTCCGCTTGCGCCGTGAGCACCAGGCCGAGCACCTCCTCGTAGAAGCGGCGGCTCGCCTTAAGATCGGCGACGGTCAGCACCACATGGCTTGCCCGTGTGACGTTGAACGGCGGCCGCAAGACGGAAGTCGGCAGGTGCATCGGTTCTCTCTCGCGGACCGGATCAGGGAAGATCCACGCTGTCGATCATATCGTTGTGCTCGCCCTTGACCGGGACTTGCAGCCGCGGCGCGGCCGGCTCGTTCCTGAAACGGGCGACCGGCATGATGTGCTCGCGCCCCGCGTCGTCGCGCTGCACCAGCCGCAAGGCGCGCGCGTTCTCGTCGTCGAGCGCTTCGCGCAGCGTGTTGACCGGCGCGTAGCTGACGTCGAAACCGGCGAAGTAGTCGTGCCAATAAGCGAGCGGCTGCGACGCGAACAGGCCGCGCAGGAAATCGATCAGCGGCTGCTGATGCGCGCCCGGTCCGCGCGCGCACAGCTCCGCCAATTCCAGGCGGCCCAGCCGGCCCAACAGGTTGCTGACGAATTTCATCTCCTGGGCGCCGAGCACCAGATAGCGGCCATCGGCGGTGTCGTAGACCTGGTAGAAGGCGGCGCCCCCGGTCGTGCGCTCGTGCTTCGGGTTCGGCTGCGGCAGGCCGGTCATGGCCGGCCCCATCACATTGGGCATGGCGGCGAGCATGGCGTGCTGCATGCTGAGGTCGATATAGTCGCCGCGGCCGGTCTCCTTGCGGCGCAAGAGCGCCATGAGCACGGCGGCCAGCGCATTGAGCGAGGCGACGATATCGGCGGTCGCCACACCCGGCATGGCCGGCACGCCGTCGCGGCCGAGCGTGATGCCGAGCGCGCCGCTGATCGCCATCACCGCCAGATCGTGCGCGGGGCGGTCGCGATAGGGCCCATCCTGGCCGAAGGCGCTGATCGAGCAATAGACGATGCCTGGATTACGCGCGCTGACGGTGTCGTAGTCGAGGCCGAGCCGCCGCACGACGCCGGGACGAAAACCCTCAACGAAAACATCCGCGCCGTCGCACAGCTTGAGCAGCGCCGCGCGTCCGTTGTCGGACTTGAGATCGAGCACGACGCTTTTCTTGCCGCGGTTGAGGTTCTTGAAGAACGCCGAGGTCGGCCCATCGGCGACGCCGATCTCGCGGCCCGGATCGCCGACGCCGGGCGGCTCGACCTTGATGACCTCGGCGCCATGGTCGGCGAGCGCCAGCGTGAGATACGGCCCCGGCAGGAAAACCGACAGATCGACGACTTTCAGACCTTGCAGCTTCATCTAGGACACGCCTGCCGGCGAAAGCGGACCCAGGACCTCCTCATTGTCGGCGCCGAGCGGCGGGCACACTTTCTGCTCGGGCCGGCGGCCGTCCACTTTCAGGGGATTGGCCAGTTGCTTCATCTCCGGGAGCAGCGGGTGCGGCACGGTGTGCACCATGCCGACCGTTTGCACGAAGGGATTGGCGAGCGCGCGGGCGACGTCGTAGACCGGGCCGACCGGAACGACGCCGGTCAAGAGCGCGATCCATTCGTCCGTCGTCTTCTCCGAGAAGGCCTGGTCGAGTTCCACAGTCAGCGCGGCGCGGTTTTTGCCGCGCAGCGTTCCGGTTGCAAAACGCGCATCGCGGCCCAAGTCCTCGCGGCCGATCAGCGGCAGCAGCGCATCCCAGAACTTGTCGAGCATGCACATCAGATAAATCCAGCCGTCTTGCGTGCGCACGGTCTGCACCGGCGCGATCGACTGATGCGCGCTGCGCGCCATCCGGGTCGGCATGGCGCCGCCGTTGAGGAACCAGTTGCCCGGGTACGACAGCTGGTGCAGCGCCACGTCGAACAGCGACACGTCGACGTCGCAGCCTTGCCCGGTCGCCTTCGCCCGCATCAGGCAGGACAGCAGGCCGACCATGCCCGTCATCCCCGTCATGAAGTCGATCATCGACATGCCGAAGCGGGTCGGCGGGTTCTCCGGCTCGCCGGTCAGGCTCATCAGGCCGGCTTCGGCCTGCATGAGATAGTCGTAGCCCGGCCAGGCCTTGCGCGCGTTGTCGCGGCCATAGGCCGAGATATGCAAGCACACCACGCGCGGGTTGATCGCTTTGAGGCTCGCATAGTCGAGGCCGAGCTTTTCCGGCTGGTCGCCGCGCAGATTATTGACGACGGCGTCGGCGCTCGGCACCAGACGCCGCCAGGTTTCGCGGCCTGCCGGCGACTTCAAGTCCAGCGTGACGCTCTTCTTGTTGGAGCCCCAGGTCTGGAAATACTGGCTGTCATTGTCGCCGAGCTTGTGGGGGCCGACATGCCGGCTCGGATCGCCGCCGGTTGCCGCGTTCTCGATCTTGATGACCTCGGCCCCGAGGTCGGCCAGGAACAAAGTTCCATAGGGCGCCGCGCCGAACTGCTCCAGCGTCAGCACGCGCAAGCCGGCGAGCGGCTTCATTGCACCGGGTTCCGCTTGATGAACTGCTTGGCGATGATGATGCGCTGCATCTCGTTGGTGCCCTCCCCGATGCACATGAGCGGCGCGTCCCGATAGAGCCGCTCGATGTCGAATTCTTTCGAGTAGCCGTAACCGCCGTGAATGCGCAGCGACTCGATCGAATTCTCGAGCGCCGCTTCCGACGCGAAATATTTGGCCATGCCGGCTTCCATGTCGCAGCGCTCGCCGCGGTCGAAGGTGGCGGCGGCATCGAGCGTCAGCAGCCGCGCCGCCCGCGCGCGCGTCGCCATTTCGCCGAGCTTGAGCTGGATCGCCTGATGCTCGCAAATGGGCTTGCCGAAGGTCTTGCGGATTTGCGCGTATTCGGTCGCCAGCATGAGCGCGCCTTCGGCCACGCCGACGCCGCGCGCGGCGACATTGATGCGGCCGAGCTCCAGCCCGCCGGTCGCCTGATAAAAGCCCTGGCCTTCCACGCCGCCGATCAGGTTGTCGGCCGGCACGCGATAGTTCTCGAACACCAGCTCGGCGGAATCGATCGACTTGTAACCGAGCTTTTCGAGCTTGCGGCCGACGCTGAAACCTTCCTGCTTGGGCGCGATGAACAGGCTCATGCCCTTGTGGCGCGGGCTGGCCTCCGGATCGGTCTTGACCAGCAGGGCAAAGCAACTTCCTTCAATGCCGTTCGATATCCAGGTCTTGGTGCCGTTGATGACATAGCCGTTGCCGTCGGCCTTGGCCGTCATGCGGATGCCCTGCAGGTCGGTGCCGGCGTCGGGCTCGGTCAGCGCCAGTCCGCCGCGCACCTCGCCGGAGGCGAGCTTCGGCAGCCATTCCTGCTTCTGCGCTTCGGTGCCGTATTTCTCGATCGCCAGCGCCAGCATGAGGTGCGAATTGAAGATGCCGGTGATCGACATCCAATCGCGCGAGATGCGCATGACGATCTTGCCGTAGGTCGTCGCCGGCAGGCCGAGGCCGCCATAGTCCGGCGAGATGGTCGCGCCGAACAGGCCGAGCTCCCGCATCTGCGCGACGGTCGCGGCCGGCCATTTGTCCTCGTGATCGAACTCTTTCACGATCGGCTTGACGTCGCGCTCCATCCAGCGGTCGATGCTGTCGAGCAGCTGCCGTTCGTCGGCCGGATCGATGTTGCGCAAATTGCCAGGGTCGGACATCGGGCGTCTCCGGATACGCTTGCACAATAGCGTTCCGAATCCCGGTTTGATAGTGGCCGGCGCGTGTCGCGCGGGGTGTGGCCTAAGGTGGCCGCACCTATGCGATTTCTCGCGCAGCGCACCGGTGCTCGAGCGTCCCTTAGAGCGCTACTTTCCGGACGATGGAGCGATTTTTTTGATTGCGTGCTCAAGATCGACAATGAACGGGATGCGCTTTACCGATCCGGCCCTTATCCATGTGAAGACCATCACCGTATGCGGCCCGGAAAAGCTGAAATCATCGGACACTGTCGGGCGATCCCCGATCATCGCGTTAAAGCTCACGATAAGGTTCTTCTGGCGGCTGTAGACCCAGGTCGGAAACGACCAGGGCGAATGCCCGCCCGAAGACGACATGCTGTAAACGAAAAACTGCGAATCGGGCGACCACTTCGCGCGCACGACGTAATATCCATTCGTGCCGCGTGGAGAGGAATAGTCCTTCGACGTCAAAAGTTTTGCATCGCGCCCCCGTATCACGACGCGGCTTTCCATGTCAGGCGTGGCATGCAGATCCATGTCGACGGGAAATACCACGGCGCGCAAGGTTCGGTCGGGCGAAGGATAGACGCGAGGGCTGACGGTCAGGCAGCTCCCTTCCGCGCGCGGCGTCGGCAGCAATTGGCGGCCGCTGCAACGATCGTTACCTTGTGCCGCCGCCGAAGACAGCTGCGCCAACGCCATACTTGCGGCCAACAGAAAGAGAAGCCCTTTGTGCATCATCTTTCGCCGAGAAATCGACTTGCCGCCATACGGACAATCGGCGGCGTGAACGGCCGAAATATCCGAGCTGACTCCAGCGGTCGCATAAATTTATGCATTATTCGGCGGCACACGCCTCAGCCGAGCGCATTCACTCCGCGGCTTCCACCGGCGGCGCCGCGACGACCGGCGCAATCGGCGCCTCGTGGCTATGCGTGCGCCCACGAATGGCGTCGTCGCGGTATTTGCGCTTGAGCGCCGCCTCGCCGCCCGTGGTGGCGTGATAGAGATCGAGCGCGTCGAACTCGTCGGCCTTGGGCGGCGCGATGGCGAGATCGCTGTAGCTCCAGCGGTCGGGCGCCTTGAGCGCCGCATCGAGCATGGCCTTGCAGCGTAGATAGACGCGCAAATAGCGCCAGGCCTTGAGCGCGGTGCCGCCCCAATAGCGCGCGTAGAAGACAAGCGGATTTTCCAGCTTCATGCCGTGCCGCCGGTCGCGGCGGAATTTCAGCCGGAACGCGCCGCCTTCCAGCGGATGCACGCCCTCGAACAGGATCATCAAATAGAACCACAGGATGGTCGACAGCGTGGTGCCCGGCCGCAGGTTCTTGGCCGCGCAGGTGCGGCGCAGGATCGTGTTGATGTGCTCGGGCGTGTAGAAGGCGTGCCAGGCCGCGCGATAGGCCTCCTCCCAGTCGGCGTCCGACATGGTGCCGTGATGCGAGACCCGGTGATTGAGGTCGTATTTGTTCATGTCCGGATCCATCCAGACGCCCTTGGCCGAGAGCGTCTTGTGGTCCTCCGAGCCCGGCAGCGGCGTCAGGAAGAAGAATTCCAGGATGTCGATCGGCAGCTCGCGCTTGATGATCTCGATGTCGCGCAGGATCGAGGCTTTCGTATCGGCGGGGAAGCCGAGAATGTAGCCGGCATAGGTGATGGCGCCGTGGTTGCGCCACATCTGCAGCATCTCGCGGTATTCGGTGATCTTGTTCTGCCGCTTCTTGGCGGCGATCAGATTGTCCGGGTTGATGTTCTCCAGCCCGATGAACACGCGCCGCACGCCCGCCCGGCTCGCCTTTTCGATGAAGCGCGGAATCTTGTGGCAGAGCGTGTCGACTTGAATGGTGAAGCCGATGTTCATCTTCTCGCCTTCGCGCAGCGCGATCATGCGGTCGAACAGCGGCTCCCAGTCCTTGTTGCGGGCGAAATTGTCGTCGGTGATGAAGAAGCGCTTGATGCCTTGCGCGACGTTCTCGCGCACGATCTTCTCCAGATCGTCGGCCGAGCGGATGCGGCTCTTGCGCCCCTGCACGTTGATGATGGTGCAGAACGAGCACTGGTAGGGGCAGCCGCGCCCGAGATCGATGCTCGACAGCGAGCCCGAGGTGCGCACCACGTGCTGGCGCGGCAGGAACGGCGCCGGCTCGCCGGCCAAGGCCGGCAGATCGTCCATGTGATTGTAGAGCGGCTTGAGCGCGCCGCGATAAGCGTCGCGCAGCACTTGATCGAGCCGCAATTCCTCGGCTTCGCCGGCGAACAACGAAATGCCCATCGCCTGCGCCGCTTTGATATCGGCCGGCAGCTCCGGCAGCATGGCGATGCAGCCGGACACGTGAAAGCCGCCGATGGCGACCGGCAGCCCGGCGGCCAGGAACGGCCGCGCCAGATCGACCGCGCGCGGAAACTGGTTCGACTGCACGCCCACCAGGCCGATCAGCGCGCGGCCGCCGGCGCGGCGGATCATGCGGATGATCTGCTGCGGCCTGACGCGCCGGTTGGTCTCGTCGTAGGTGTGCAGGCGGAGCTCGACGTTCGGGCCCAGCACCCGGCGGCGGCTGGCATCCTCGGCCAGCGCGTTCAGGCAGGCGAGCGTGTTGGAGGGGATCGCCGAGCGCAGCCATTGAATCGGATAGCCGTCGTCGTCGTAATGCGTCGGCTTGATCATCACGAAATGAAAGAGGTCGGCCTTCGGGTCGCCCGCGATCCTCGACATCAAACCTCGCCCCATCCTGGCCGGTGACACGGGCCAGACCCCGCCCCTGACGCCGTCAGGCCATTAAACCGTCGGCCGAAGGCGCCGATCCGCGTTAATCATCGCAGCATTTGGCCGCCTTCGATAGGCCGAATATGCGGCAATACCTCCCCTGGCCCCCTATCGAAATGCCCGCGGCGACCCCATATATCTCTGGCAAGTCGCGTTTTTTGCACTGGGTGGTTTTGCAGGGAGTTCATGATGGATCAATTCGATTACGGCGAGCCGGCGGAGCTGTTCCCCTCGCGCAACCGCAAGGTCGCCAACAAGGTCAAATACCGCCGCTTCGACAAGGCGGCCGAGGCCATTCGCTTCGCGGTCGAGGAGCTCCCCGAACCGCAGCTTTTGGGCGCCTATATCCAGATCGACGAGCAGCGGCTCGGCCACCAGCAGATTCCGCGCGCTCTACGAGAGCGAGCGCTACCCGCTGAAGAAGCGCGTCAAGCAGGCCGCCTGACACATTGACGCAGGGCGTGCCAGCGCCTATGTAGCTGGCGTTGAAACTAGATTTTAGGTTTTGTCTTGCTGCGCTGCCCGGTTTTGGCCGCTAAACAAGTCACCCCAAAACTCATGTTTCGATCGTCGGGGCGATGAACGCCCAGGCGTATCTCAACCAAAGCAAGCGAAAGCAAGGATAAAGCCATCATGGCCACAGGTACCGTGAAGTTCTTCAACACCCAGAAGGGCTTTGGATTTATCACGCCGAGCGACGGCTCGCGCGACGTGTTCGTGCACATCAGCGCCGTCGAGCGCGCCGGCATGAGCACGCTCAACGAAGGTCAGCGCGTCTCTTACGAAGTGGTGACCGAGCGCGGCAAGCAGGCGGCGTCGAATTTGCAGAACGCCTGAGCGCGCGCTTAGACGTTCGATACGAATAGAACGCCCGGCCTCGCGCCGGGCGTTTGTCAAAGACCCGACGCCGAACCGGAGACGCCCGTGCCCCACAAATACACGATCGGCCAGGAGGTCTATTACAATCCGGCGTTCGGCAACACGGCCTCGCGCGGCAAATACAAGGTGCTGCGCCAGCTGCCGGTCGAAAACGACAACCGGCTGTCCTACCGCATCAAGAGCCTGGCGGAATCCTTCGAGCGCATCGCCGAGGAACACCAGCTCTCCACCGCCGCCGAGTAACTCCGCCGGTTACCGGCCCGGCCAAGTCCCCCAAGCCGCCCAAGTCCAACCGAGTCCGGCCAAGTCCGCCAAAAGCCTGCCCGGAACCGGCGGCCGCAAACGCGCCAGCCCCCTGCCCGGTTCCCGCCATATTCCTTAGCAAACCGGCGTTACTTCAACGTTCCGTGAGCGGATCTTGGGAACGCCAAGGCCGCTCCCCACGTTATCTATCCGAAAACGCTTGAACCATTTTCAAGGCCGCCTCGACCAAGCATTCGAGGCTCCTTGGAGGACGTGCCATGAACTGGTCGATGTACAACGCCGACCGCGTCACCCACCTGAAGATCGTGGTGGTCGGCCTCACCGCCGCCCTGCTGATCTCGGTGATCGGCATCGCCGCGACCCAATTGAATCTCGGCACCGACGTGCTGACCGCGCAAGGCCCGACCGTGATCAAGGCCGGCGGGCCTCTGGCCATAACCGGCCGCGACGGGCCCACCATCCGCTAGCGCTGCACTTCGTTCTGAACCTCCCGCCTTTTGCGCGCCGCGCCCGCGGCGCGTTTTCTTTTTGTCGGTGCGCGGCCCGCCCCCGCGCCATTGGCCGGACGTCGGGCGCTATGGTAAAAACGGCCCCGCGTTGAGGGGGGAACGATGTTGACGCGGCTCATCCGCATCGGCTTGCTTGCCGCTTTCGTCATTTGCCTGGCCGGCCGCCGGCGCGCTGGCCGAAAAGCGCGTGGCGCTGGTGATCGGCAATTCCGCGTACCGCCACGCGCCAACGCTGCCGAACCCCGACAATGATGCGGACGCAGTTGGTCGCTTGTTGAAAAGCGCCGGTTTCTCCGTCGTCGAAATACGTCATGACCTCGGAAACAGCGAATTGCGCCGGGTCATCCGCGATTTTTCCGAGACGGCGCAAGACTCCGATATTGCCGTTGTCTACTACGCCGGACATGGCATCGAAGTCGACGGCACTAACTACCTTGTGCCGATCGACGCCGTACTGAAACGCGACATCGATGTTGAGGATGAAGCTGTCTCGCTCAATCGTGTACTTCAAGTCATCGAACCTGCCAGGCGCTTGCGACTCGTTATTCTGGACGCATGTCGGGAGAATCCGTTCGCCAAGACGATGAAACGCAGCATGGCGAGCCGCTCGATCGGCCGCGGCCTTGCCAGCGTCGAGCCGACTACCTCGAATACCCTGATTGCATTCGCGGCCAAAGGCGGGTCGACCGCGGAAGACGGCATAGGCTCGCACAGCCCATTCACGACGGCTCTGTTGGATAACATCGCTATACCGGACCTTGACTTGCGCATCGCATTTGGGCGCGTTCGCGATCAAGTCGTTCACGCAACCAAAGGCAAGCAGCAGCCCTTCGTCTACGGCTCGCTTGGCGGCTCGACCGTGACGCTGGTGCCGAAGCCGGCAGCTCCGCCTGCGGTCGCACTCGAGCCGGTGCAGCCGGCAAAGCGGCCGGCCGATGCGGAGGCGCGCGACTATGAATTCGCCGAACGCATCGGCACGCGCGAAGCTTGGGACTTTTTTATTGCCGCCCACGGCACCGGCTTCTATGCCAATCTCGCACGCGCCGCGCGCGACAAGCTGCTCGCCGCGCAGGAGCGGGAAAAGCTTGCGGCAAGGGCGAAACCCGGCGCGGTGGCGCCGGAGCGGCAAAACCCCGAAATCTCCCTGGAGTTGTCGGCGCAGAACTTCCTGGCCGACTACATGCGGCATTCAGAAGGCAGTCTTTCGGACGTCGTCGCTTATATTCAGCGGACATTCGCCGCTGAGGTCGACCATTTCGGCGAGCGCAAGAGCAACCAGAAGGTCGTCGAAGACCAGCGCCGCTACCTCACAAAATGGCCGCAGCGCCGCTACCGGATCAAACCCGACAGAACCCGCATTGTCTGCGACAAGGCGCGCTCATCCTGCCAAGTGTCGGGTGAGATCGAATTCGAAGTTTCCAATCCTTCCACCGGCAAAAAGTCGGCGGGTGTAACCACATTCGAATTCCGGGTGAATTTTACGCCGGGCGGCCCCAAGATCGCCGCGGAAAACGGGCGTGTGCTGTCGCGGCGGAATTGACGTCAGTCCTGCGGCATTTGCGGATATCTGTCCGTGCTCAGCAACCAATGGAACACCATCTATTTCGACCGGCTCGGGACCTCGACAAAGGCGGATCCAACACGTCCGCACGAGCGCGTCGTTACCAATGGCTTGGTGGGCACGCTTGCTAAAGAAGGCGCGGTGACAACCGGTTTCTATACGTTGCAATCGGTCTCGCTGGCGCCGTAACCGCCGGCCGCATCTTAGCGTTCAGTATTTCGCGGCCACCGCGCCGCAATTGCGGCGCGTTTTTGCTTATGTTGGTGGCCGCCGCCCGCGGGCGTCATCAGGCCGCGGCGCCGTCGATGGCCGAATTGCACAAGCCCCGATAAAACCGCCGCCATGCATCCTGCCCGCACGATCCTCGCCGCCCTGACGCCGCCGTGCTGGCAACGGCGCTGCCTGCCCGGGCACAGGACGTGAAAGTCGATCCCGCCGTCCTTGCCGCCTACCGCTCAAAGCTTGCCGAATACGACGCCGCGCACAGCGCCTATGAGCGCCAGGCCGAAACCTATTGGCACGCGGTTTCCCAGAAGCGGCGCGCGCGCAACGCCAAGCGCCGCCATCACGAGACCATCGCGCTCAAGGATTACGTGCTCACCCAGCCGCCGGTCTATGCCGGCCCGCCGCGGCCGTTGAGCCCGCTGCCGCCGCCGCCCAAGCCGCCCACCCCGCCGCCGCCGGAAATCCCGGTGGAAGCCGATTTCCTGCAAGCCGCGCGCGCGCAATGGGGCTTCGTGCCCAAGCGGCCGGCGAGCGATGCCGCCTTCAAGCGCGCCTATGCCAAGGCCGCGCGCGCCGCGGGTCTGACGCGCGCGCAGATCGTCGGCGTCTATGCCTTCGAGACCGGCGGCCGCGGCGTCTACTACACGCAAGCGGGCCTCGAGCCGCCCGGCCCGGGCAAGCACGCGATTTCGCCGGCCATGGGCTACAACCAATTGCTCAGCACCAACACGGTCTCGCTGTTCGGCGAGAACGGCGCCCGCTTCCTCGCCGCGCTCGAGCTCAAGCGGGCTTCGCTGACGGGGCAAGCACGCGCCGCGTTCGAACGCCGCTTCGCCGTGCTCAAGCGCATGATCGCCTATTGCCGCAGCCTGCCGCACAGCTGGAGCGGATATGACGCGATCGCCAAGCGCACGGCGAAAGGCTGGGGCATCCACGCCGCCGTGTTCGACATCGACGTCGGCCCGCTGCTGCAGGTGCAGAAGCTGTTGAACTCGGTCGATTTCGCGCGCGCCAAGGGCTACCGCAAGCCGCTCACCGCCGCCGAGCTCGAACTGATGAACCTGACCGGCGACGGCAACGGCATCGACATGGTGATGATGCCGCAAAGCTTCCGCGAAAAGGTGCCGACCGCGAACTTCTTCCAACCCAAAGGCTATGCCCGCAACCCGGTGGCGCGACGCACCAAGGTGGTGGCCGGCCTGATCGCCGAGATCCAGCACCACATGGACCGCAACGCCGCGACCCCCGGCTCGCGCGAATTGGCGGCGGCGTATTAGCGCGCCAAAAGCAAACCGCGCCCAACCGGGGCGCGGCTCGTTCGCGTCGTCCTCGCGATGCTTGTCAGGGCTGCCAGAACCACTTGGCGACCTCGGCGCGCGCTTCGCCGCGGCCGAAGGGCACGTCGCCGTATTGCTGCTCGCTGAACATGGTCAGCTCATTCCGGCTGCGCGTGCGGCGGCGCCATTCGGCGACACGCGCCCCGATCGCAATGCGGCTGGCGGGGGCTGGAAAGGTGAACATGATCGCCTCCATTGCTCGGGTCTTGGAATTCGATAGTGGCAACCTATGCCCGACCTTGAGTCTCTGCTGTGACGCGGGTCACAGAAATACGCTTTTGTTTTTCCTTTATTTTCAATGACTTGGTATCGAACTCCGGTCGATCAGGTCCGCCAAAGCCAGCCCCAGGCAGCGATAGCCGGCGCCGGAATTGTGCAGGCTGTCGAACCCCACCAGCCCGCCGACCCCGCCCGCGATCGCCTGCTTCATCAGGGCAAAGCGCGAAAACAGCCCGACCTTCTCCGCGCGAGCGACCGCGGCGATCAGCTTTTCCATGGCCGGCGTCCCCGGCCGCGAGCGCACCATCGGCGCGTATTGCACATCCATCAGGATGACATCGGCACCGGCCTTTTTGATGCGCCGCACGCCGTCGCGCACCAGCGCCTCGGCATTGGGGACGATGCCGCGCCAGAGCACGTCATTGGTGCCGAGCTGCCAGATCACCAGATCGGGCTTGTAGTTCAGGACGTCGCCGATGCGCGCGACATTGCCGGGGATGGTGTCGAGCACCACCCCGCTGTTGATCATGGTCACCTGCAGCGTGGGATGCCGCCGCTTGAGCTCCGCCTTCAGCACCTCCGGATAGGACGGATCGAAGGTGCCGAAGCCTTCCGTGGAGGACGAGCCGAGCGCGACGATGGTGATCGCCTGGCCCTGCTTAAGCAGCGCGCGCGTGTGCGGCAGCGGCGCGCCCAGGTTCATCTGCGCGGCATAGGATAGGCAGCGCGCGACATTGGCCGCTTCGCCGGCGCGCGCGCCTTGCAGGCCGGCGGCCAGCAGCAGCGCCACGCCGGCGGTTTTCAGGAATTTGCGGATCGAGTAACCCGTCATCTACTCCACGCGCTCCGGTTCGCCGGCCGCCCAATCATCATCGCTTTGCGCCAGCCGCCCGCTGCTTTTAGCGAGTTCGCACGCTAGTTTTCATGGCTGCGCAGGTCAAAACAGCCCCTGCGACCCCATTTTTAGTGGCCGATTGGCCGGCTCAGCCCCGATCGGACGGTTAGATTGCCGTGAACTTTCGGCCCGGTTCTACGTACTAAGGACCAGGTAGCCAGAAACGGAGCACCCCCATGTTGAAGCAAGTCATCATCGGCCTCGCGGCCATCGGCCTTCTCTCCACGCCTGCCTTGGCGCAAAAATACGATCCGGATGCGGGCAGCGGCAACATCGTGCAAGGCCCGGGCGGCGCCCCGGTCACCGCCGACAGCCCGCCCTATGTCGGACAGCATTCAGGTCAGGCCTACGACTACGGCTATGAATGGTCGTACGCGACCGGCCACAAAGTCCGCCATCATCGGCGGCACAAGCGGCATTACGACTGGAACGACTGAGGCGCGTGAGCGCGGGCGCGCCGCCGGCGATAAGCGGCTGATAGTGGCTTTGAGCCGGCGCCCCGCCCGTGCCAAACCTGAGCGCCGCGATGCGGTCGAGTTCGGCCAGCGCGCGGCCGTTGCGCTGCCGCCTTCTCGCCCGGCCGCTCCCGGCACAACCGCTGGGGAATAGAGATTCGAAAAGTACGAACGCGCGGCTGAGCGTGCTCTGCGCAATGCGTGCCCGAGCGGAGAGGTAAAAGGACACCGGCGACCTTCAGGCCGGCCAACCGCTGACGTTGACGGGCGCGCCGCGACGCAGTCGAGCCTGTGCTCGAGAGTCCGGCTGCGCCGTTTGGGCTTACCGACTCTGAGTTGTGTCTTCGACGATACAGATATCTGGAGTCTTTTTTTTAAGATTGTTCAAATCGATGAATCACAATCCGATATCGTACCCCACGCGAAATTCGTAAGGGACTTGTTTGCTGGATTTGGACCGCGACTTTACGAAAATTCGATCGCTGCTGAAGCAGCCGCTTTACGGCTTGCAAATCGTCAATTGCGCGAAAAACAAAAGGCTCTATCGACAGGGCGACGTCGCCGATGCCTTCTACTACGTGCAAGAAGGCAGCCTGATGTTCACTACGCTGACGCACGGCGGCAAAGCAGCCGTCGTTTCAGTGCGGACCAAGGGGGAAGTCATCGGCCAATCCGTCTTGATCGGCCGCCGGCGTCGCGGCTATACCGCCACCGCTCTCACCGACGCCATACTGACGCGCATCGATCTCTCCGCGGCCGCCAAACTGATGGCGGCCTATCCGGATTTCACCAAGTTTCTTTTGGCGAGCAACATCGCCAAGCATTATCGCGTGCAGGAAACGATGGTCGATCATATCGTCCATACCAGCGAAGCCCGCTTGGCGCGCCTCTTGCTGCGGCTTGCCGATACCAACGATCCAAAACACGAACCCGCGGCAATTCCGCAAGTGAGCCAGGAAAGATTGGCGGAGATGATCGGAACCACCCGCGGACGCGTCAACATGTTCTTGAACCGCTTTCGGCGCGACGGCCTGATCGAATACGAAACGCCGATCCGCGTCCACCGCCGGCGCGTGAAGAGCATGCTGGATAAATTCTAGCGCCGCGCGCCGGGCGGCGGCATATAGTTGCCGCCCACAAATGGCGACGAAAATGGTACCCTACGGCGTGCTTCCCGGTATATGCTGCTGTCGTGGAGTTGCAAGAAGGAGAAATCCTATGTCCGATGCCACAATCGACCTGATCGAAGATGCGATCCTAAACGACGAGGTCTCCGACGAGTCGTTGGAGGCTGCGGCGCTGGTCGGGAATTCGGCGGCCTGGTCGGTCGGCTTCTTCTGCACCGGCCTGTCCGAGTGCCCGGCCTAAGCAGCGGCCCAGCGTCCACATAATCGGTATCACTGTTGCTGAGCTTTGGCGCGCGATTGCGCGCCGCGGCCTCTCGCGCCATCCATACGGACGCGAGGCGCCCGCGCGGCGCCCACGAAATAAAGGGAGAATTTTCCGGTCTACGCCGGCGCGCCGCCCGGCGTAAAGCGCATCGCCGCGATGCGGTCGAGCTCGGTCTGCTCGCGCGCATTGGCCTCGGCCTTCTCGCGCGCGTGGTCGCGCTCGTCGAGCATCTCGACCTTCTTCAGTTCCTCGAAGGCCTCGCCCAGCATCGCCTTGGCGTCGTCGAGCTGGGCTTTCAGCTCGTCGGCCGAGCGCTTGAGGTTCTCTTTGCGCGTCATGGCGGCCTTGGCGTAGGTCGGATAGGCGAAATGCCCCGGATCGTGGATGCCGGCACGGTCCTGCTCGGTCTTGATCTCGCGGTCGAGATCGGTCGCGATGCGCTCGAACTCGGCGATCATCGCCTCGATCTGGGCGACCTTGCGCCGCTTTTCGTCGACCTGAAATTTCTTCAGGCGGATGAGGGTTTCGCGTGACTTCATCGACAAAATACTCCCCCGAAGCCCCGAACAGTGCCCGCGCGGCGCCAATGACGTGCGGCGTGCGCGGACCTCCCGGACCGGTCAGTGGGGGGAGTGTGCGGCAATAACGTTAGTTTTGTGTTTCAGTCGCCTGGAGGATTGTCTCAAGCCGTTGATACCCCGCCGCCATACTGGTTGATTCTTCCTTACCTTGGGCGAGGAACGCCTCCAGCGGCTTGTGCAGGCCGATCGCCTCGTCCACCTCGGCGCTGGAGCCGGGCCGGTAGGCGCCGAGCCTGATCAGCTCCTCCATGTCGGCATAGGCCGCCATCGCCTGCTTGGCCCGATTGATGGCCGGCAGGTGGGCGGGGTCGGCCGCCCGCGGCATGGTGCGCGAGATCGACTTCAAGATGTTGATCGCCGGATAGCGGCCGCGCTCGGCGATTGAACGCTCCATCACGATATGGCCGTCGAGGATGCCGCGCACGGCGTCGGCCACCGGCTCATTGTGGTCGTCGCCGTCGACCAGCACCGAGAAGATGCCGGTGATGGTGCCCTGGTCGGTGCCGGGGCCGGCGCGCTCCAACAGCCGCGGCAGCTCGGTGAACACGGTCGGCGTATAGCCCTTGGCGGTCGGCGGCTCGCCGGCCGACAGGCCGATCTCGCGCTGCGCCATGGCAAAGCGGGTGACCGAATCCATCAGCACCAGCACGTCCTTGGAGCAGGTCGCGGAAGAATTCGGCGATGGCCAGCGTGAGATAGGCCGCCTGGCGGCGCATCAGCGCCGGCTCGTCGGAGGTCGACACCACAACGACGGAACGCGCCAGGCCCGCCGGACCGAGATCGTCCTGAAGGAACTCCTGCACCTCGCGGCCGCGCTCGCCGACTAGGCCAATGACCGATATGTCGGCTGCCACGTTGCGCGCCAGCATCGACAGCAGCACCGACTTGCCGACGCCGCTGCCCGAGAAGATGCCCATGCGCTGGCCGCGGCAGACGGTGATGAAGGTGTTGAGCGCGCGCACGCCGAGGTCGAGCGGCTCGCCCACGCGCTGGCGGGCATGCGCCGGCGGCGGCGAGGCGCGGAACGGGTAAGGCGCCGGCCCCGCCGGCAGCGGCCCCAAGCCGTCGATCGGCTCGCCCATGGCGTTGAGCACGCGGCCGAGCCAGCCCTCGGAGGGGCGCACCGTGCCGGCCGCGGTCGCGACCAGCGCCCGGCAGCCGCGCCGCACCCCGTCGAGCGCGGCGAACGGCATGGCCAGCGCATGGCCGTGCGAGAAGCCGACCACCTCGCAGGGGATGCCCTTGGCGGCGCCGGTCTCGATGGTCAGGCGGGCGCCGACCGACATGGCGTGGATCGGCCCCGCCACCTCCACCATCAGCCCGCGCACCGCCACCACGCGGCCGTAGATCTCGACGCCGTCGATGTCGCTGATCTGCTCGGCCAGGGCTTTCATCGTCTTACTCCGTCATTCCGGGACGGCCCCATAAGCGCGTTTACGCGCGTCTTCGACGCGCGATGGGGCCGGGCCCGGAATCCAGAGGGCCACACATGCGGACACCGCCCCTGGATTCCGGGTTCGCTCGCTGCGCTCGCGCCCCGGAATGACGACCTTGAGAGGTAACCCGGGATCCCGCGGCTGGAACCGGCGTTCATGCCCCGGTAGGCTTACCGTCGCTGTTCCGCCTTTAACTCGGTGTTTACCCGCGTCGTTAATCATTGGGTCACATCGTCCGTTGGGACAGCGGCCGCGAATCGCCCGGCCGGGACGGAAGGGGCGAGTTCAATAGAGTCGTTTAGTTGCAACTCTTAACCTGGAGCTTGAACGGCCAAGTGGCGAAAAAACCACTCTCCGGCAATATCTTACGCCAATTCGGGGCAACTCGCCTACGGCAAGCTTGCCCAAGAGAATCAGGTTTTGTTAACCATGGCCGGATAGTGTCGAATCGGTTTGTCCCACAGCGTTTTTTGAACCTCGCCGCCTCCGCGGCGCAGACCTAAGGGCCCGGTTGCGGCGAGAAGGGGACTGGCATGCGCGTTTTATTGATCGAAGACGACAGCGCGACCGCTCAGTCGATCGAGCTGATGCTCAAATCGGAGAGCTTCAACGTCTACACGACCGACCTGGGCGAGGAAGGGGTCGATCTGGGCAAGCTCTACGACTACGACATTATCCTCCTCGACCTGAACCTGCCCGACATGTCGGGTTTCGAGGTGTCTGCGCTCCTTGCGCGTCTCCAAGGTTAAGACGCCGATCCTGATCCTGTCCGGCCTCGCCGGCATCGAGGATAAGGTCAAGGGGCTGGGCTTCGGCGCCGACGACTACATGACCAAGCCGTTCCACAAGGACGAGCTGATCGCCCGCATCCACGCCATCGTGCGTCGGTCAAAGGGCCACGCCCAGTCGGTCATCAACACCGGCGACCTGGTGGTCAACCTCGACACCAAGACGGTGGAGGTCGGCGGCCAGCGCGTGCATCTGACCGGCAAGGAATACCAGATGCTCGAGCTGCTCAGCTTGCGCAAGGGCACGACGCTCACCAAGGAGATGTTCCTCAACCATCTCTACGGCGGCATGGACGAGCCGGAGCTCAAGATCATCGACGTGTTCATCTGCAAGCTGCGCAAGAAGCTCGCCAACGCCTCCTCCGGCAAGAACTATATCGAGACGGTGTGGGGCAGAGGCTACGTGCTGCGCGAGCCGAACGAGGACGAGGTCAGAATTCCGGCGTAACGCCGCGCGCTGCCGCGCGCAGGGTGAAGGCGATATTTCCCCGCGTTGCGTCTGCGTACATCTTGGATGAGCCCCCTTCGGGCTCTCTCTCCTCCCAACTTAAACCCCGGGCGATCGGCCCGGGGTTTTTTAATTCAAACCATCGGCCCCGCAGCCAATTGCTCGGCGATGTCGGCGCCTTTGGGCACACCCAGGCCCGTGCAGGCATTCCAGCCCGGCCCGGCGTCATACCCGATGGTGCCGACGCGGTTGTCGCCGGTGGCAATACCGCGACAAAGTCCGGCGTTGCCGTAGAGTAGCGGGTTGATCAGCCCGATCGGGCTGCCGCGCGCGGCATTGAGCATGGTGATCAGCGCCGCCCACAGCGGCGCGACCGCGCTGGTGCCGTTCTTCACCAGCGGGGCGCCATCGAGGATGATGCGGTAGCCGGGCTGCTGCGCAGCGGCGCCCGCCACGTCGGGGATGCCGCGCCGCTGTTTGCCGTCATTCACCGACGCCGGCAGCGCCACACGCTTCTGGTAGTCCGGCACGCCGAACACGTCGCTGATGCCGCCGCCGGTGCCGATGGTGCCGTTCATTCCACACCGTTTCGCCGTCGATGCGCCCGTTGGCGAGAGTCGAGCAGTGGTGCCGCCGCAGGCGAGCACATAGGGGCTCGACGCCGGAAAGAACACATGCGCCTTGCCATCGCTCAAGCCGCCGGTGGCGAGATAATCGCCAGCCGCCACCGTCACGCTCACCTTGAGCTGCACGGCGTCTTCCAGCGCGGCCTGCGCGGTCTCGCGCACGTCGTCGTGCCAGAATTTCTCGGCGCTGCCCCAGCAGATCGACAGCACCTGCGGCCGGTTTACGTCGTCGTGCACCGCCTCGTGCAGCGCATCGGCAAGGCCGGCGAGGCCGTTGGGCGCGAAATAGACGACGATGCGCGCCGCCGGCACCAGCGCGGCGACCACCTGCATGTCGAGCGCGATCTCCTCGTCGGCATCGGTGCCGATCACCGGCTGATTGCCTGGCACCGCCGACCGAGCGCTCGACCACCTGCGGCGCCGACCGGCCCATCTGCGCCGCCGCAGCCAGCGAGATCGGATTTCGAGATAGCCGCCGCCGAGCGCGATGATGCCGACGCATTGCCCGGCGCCGGTCGCGGTCGAGCGGAATGTCATAGAGCGCGGCAATCTCGGTCGGCCATAGGCCGCCGTCTGCGGCCGCGGCCACCGCCGAGTGCGGACATCGGCTGCAGGCCCGGAACGGCCGTTCGTCCAACCCAAGCACCGCGCGGATCCACGGCGCAATGGCGCGCGGCACCGATAGCGGCCCGGAGCGCGCATGAAAACGGCGCTTGCCGTCGTCATACATGCGCATCGAGGCCGAAAAGCCTTTCGCGATGCGGTCGCGCGCTGCCCGCCAGCACCACGCGCCGCCGCGCATAATCCACCTTGCGCACCGTCAGCCCGCGGGCGCGCGCGAAGCGGCGGATCGCCGCCACCGCCGGCGCGAATTCGGCCCGGCGCTGGCGGGCAAGCGCGCGCCGCGTCATCGGCGCGGCAAGGCGCTTGAGGTCGGCGGCGCTGCCCGGCGCCGGCCTCCGCGCCTTGGGGCTCTTCAGGTAGCAGCGTGACTGCCATGCGCCGGCGCGCATCGAGCAATGCCGACAGCTCGGCCGCGTCCGGCGCGCCACGATGGCTGCCGGCGAGCCAGATGCGCGTGGCTCTGACGCGGCCGCGGCGCTCTACTTGCCGACGCAGCCTGACGGCGTCGGCGGATTGGTCGTGTCGTCATAGGCGCAGAACGGGATGGACCAGACGAAATCCGCGGAAGTGCGCAACGCGCGTGAGCCCGGGCAAGCCCTCAAAGATCGGCGGGCTGGCCGATGAAGCTCCAATACCAGCTCGGCTGGATCGGTCCGAGCGGTGCACCGCTGCTGTCGAAACCCGCATTGCTGGTTGCGCAGTCCATTATGGTCGAAGGCAGCACGACCGTGGCAGGTCATGCACGACGATCTGTTGACGAAACCGTCTCTCGGTGACGGAGTTGCCCAAGACGGATGTCGAGGCCGGTAGTTGTCCGTAAAATCTGTCTGCGCTCCCTTGAGACAATAGTTAGCGAAGGCAGCATCCCAATTGCGCATGATTGATGAGCGCTTGCAGCGCCTTCGTCTTGACGCAATTGGGATAGATGTGGCCGACGCGGCTTGCTCGGCGGCACGACCGGCTGTTTGCGGCACCGAACGCGTCCCGGCAACCGAGGAATATCGCATCGGCCGGGATTGAACTTGTGTTCGAACGTCGCCCACGTCCAGTTCGGCACGAGCTTGCTAGATGATATGCATCGATACCAAGGCGTATTGCTTGCCGTCGGCTTCCGGTATTGACGTGAAACACCTTCGGCACGTCCGCGAGCGTCACGCTGTTTTTGGTAAAAGCCGGGATAGCGGTGACGGGCAGCCAATTCGCCTTGACCTCGATCGCGTCGACCGGGAACGAGATGATCTTTGCCGAAGGCTGCCCGCAATCCCGAGATCCTGTAGAGATTGTTGTTGACGATAAAGTCGAACGCCGCGCTGGTTGCGCCGCGACTCTTCGCCGATCAGCGGATTGGGCGGCACGGCTGGCAGCAATCCGCCGTTCTCGCTGGATCGCCAGCCGCCCTATCGCCGGGACCACGGGGGCGTGCAAGCGCCATCACCACCGGACCGGTCGGGAATTGCGGGTTCGGCTTGAACGTGTCCGAATCGCTGGCCCAGGTCTCGAACGTCGCATTGGTGCCGCCGGCGCTCGTGTTCACCTGAATGAACAATTGCCAAGCGACCTGATCCGGCGCGTTGAGGGCCAGGTTCGAGTCAGATTGCGCGGCCGCCGGCAGGCTCGGCAACAGGAGCAGTCCGCACAAGAGTGCCATACGCAGACTTCGTCTCATCGTCGCCTCCTCACATTTGCGGTTAAGGCTCGAATCCTTGGTTCATCCAATCCTGGTAGGTGTCGAGCCAGTCCCGCGGCCAGGCGCCGTCGGGCGGCATGAAGCCCGCCGACAAGGCGGCAAACACACGGCGTGCATTGGCATGATCGTCGAAGCCCCGGCCGCCGGCCGGGTCGCACATCCACTGCGCGTCATCGAGCTTGACGTTCTTGCGCGCCATGCAGGCGATATCGTTCGCCCGGAATTGCGGCCGGACGTCCTGCGCGTACCCGGTCATGGCTTCCCTCGAGACCATGCTGAGCTTTAGGTTGTACACTAGAAAAGATGCAAGCGTGTGACGGTCGTCACACAACACAAAATAAAAGCCCCGGACCGGCGGCCCGGGGCTTTTAGCTTCGAAAGCTGCGGCGCGCTTACTGAAACGCGCGGCCAGCTTTCATGCCGAGCTTGTGGAAAATCATGGCCGCCGGGCAGAAGCCGGTGAAGGCGGATTGCAGCATGTTCAGCCCGATGAAAGCGGTGAACAGCAGCCACCACGGGCTCACCGCGTAAACGAGCAGCACGCTCGCCAGGATCATCACTCCGGCCATGGCCATCACGGCGCGATCGACGTTCATTGCACGCTCCTTTTTCTTTCTGCCATTCGGTTATTCTTCTGTCATTCCGGGACGCGAGCGCAGCGAGCGGGCCCGGAATCCAGGACTCCGCAGTCCGGGGTTATCGGATTCCGGGTCCGCGCGCCTGCGCGCTATGGCGCCGCCCGGAATGACAGTGGGCATATCTCACGCCGCCGGCGCCAGCGCGCCGCGCGTCCACTCCACGATACGGCGCGCGTCCATCACGCCGGCACTTCGCGCCACCACCCGCCCGCCGCGCAGCAGCAACAGCGCCGGAATGCCCTGCACGCCCAGTTCCGCCGCCACCTGCGGCGCCTCGTCGGCGTTCAGTTTCAGCAGCCGCACCTTCGGCTCGAGCCCGGCGGCGGCCGCCTCGAACATCGGCGCCATCATGCGGCACGGCCCGCACCAGGGCGCCCAGACGTCGACCAGCACCGCGATGTCGTTACTCTTGACGTGCTTGGCGAAGCTGGTCGCATCGACCGCCACCGGCCGCCCGTCGAACAGCGCGCGGTGGCAGCTGCCGCAATTGGCGGTGCCGGACGGCTTACCCGCCGGCACCCGGTTGGTGGCCGCGCAATGCGGACAGACGATGTGCTGGAACGTGGCCATGATGAATGTCCTTCGATTTCTCCACGAACTCGGCGCGCTCCCCTCCCCCTTGCGGGGAGGGGTTGGGGGTGGGGGTTCTTCTAGAAAGCCTACCCCCCTCCCTAACCCTCCCCCACTCGAAGTCGGATATATCCGACTTCGACCACTCTAAATTGCCCGAACTCGGGTAAACCCGAGCTCGGGTGGGGAAGGGAACAGGCCGAGCTTGCCGCTCGTGCGATTACGCCGGCTCCTTCTCCGTCTGCTTGACTTCCTTGATCTTGCGCAGGTTGAGCTGGTCCATGAGGAACTTCTCGTAGAACGGCTCGCTCTCGCCCTTCCTGATCTTGCGCATGAAATATTTCTCGAAGCCGATCTTGGCGTAGTGCACCCATTGGCCCTTGGCGGCCCAGTTGACGTTGCGCGGCGGGATCTGCGGCTGCGCGACGAACGCCACGCCGCTGTCGCCGAAATCGGCCAGACACACCGCGTTCCAGGTCGGCTCCGCGTTCGGCTCTTGCCCGCGCAGCAGCCGGCCGATGTTCAAGGCGGTCGCCGTCACCATGGACTCGATCATGAAGCCGGTCTTCGGCACGCCGGTCGGCACCGGCGTTGCCTCCGCCGGCGCGATCGCGACGCACACGCCGACGCTGAACACGTTCTTGAACTTGGGATTTTGCTGGTGCTTGTCGACGATGACGAAGCCGCGCGGGTTGACCAGCCCCTCGATGCCGCGCACCGCCGCCACGCCGCGGAAGGCCGGCAGCATCATCGAATAGGCGAACGGCACCTCGTGCGTCTTCTTGACCTTGCCGTCGTCGCCCACCTCCTCGACCGTCATCTTGCCGGGCGCGATCGTCTTCACCTTGGCATTGGTGATCCACTTGATGTGGTGCTCGCGCATCTCGCTTTCGAGCAGGCCCTTGGTGTCGCCGACGCCGTCGAGGCCGAGATGGCCGATATAGGGCTCGCTCGTCACGAACGTCATCGGCACCTTGTCGCGGATTTTGCGCCGGCGCAGCTCGGTGTCGAGGATGAAGGCGAACTCGTAAGCCGGCCCGAAGCAGGAGGCGCCCTGCACCGCGCCGACCACGATCGGCCCCGGCGCCTTGACGAACTTCTCGAAGGCGTCCTTGGCGTGCACGGCGTGATCGACGTGGCAGATCGACTTGGTGTAGCCGTCCGGCCCCAGCCCTTCGATCTCGTCGAAGGCGAGCTCCGGCCCGGTGGCGATCACCAGGTAGTCGTAGGGCACCTGCGTGCCGTCTTCCAGCTCGACGCGGTTCTCGGCCGCGTGCACGCGCTTGGCGCCCTGCGGGAAATACGCGATGCCCTTGCGCGCCATGACCTCGGGCAGGTCGATCGAGATGTCGTCGGCGCTGCGCCAGCCGACAGCCACCCAGGGGTTGGATGGCACGAAGTGATAGCGCGGGCCCTGCCCGATCACGCTCAGTCTGTCGCCCTCGCGCAACTGGGCTTTGAGCTCATAGGCCATGATCGTTCCGCTCAGGCCTGCTCCCAACACGACGACTTCCGCCATAACCCGTCTCCTTGGTGCTTCGGGGCTTGCTCGGGCTTTTCCGCCCGCGGCGCGCTTAATCGAAGCGCGCCTACGCCCCGCATTTCCTCAATTTCCATCGCCGCTACCTGCGGCGCTTGATCCTTTGCCGCCCGCGGCGGCGCGTCTCGTCATGGCGCCCGCCGGCCTCACGCATGCGCGGCGCCGGAGGGCCTAAGCCCCCGTCCCGCAGCCCTTTTTCGGCCTGTCGCGACGGAGGCCGCAGCACCCGCTGCCCCCGGGTATCCCTATGCGCCGGCCACATATTCATACTTTCGTATATTCGCAAGTACGCCGCGGCGGGGCGCGGACCGGCACTGACCCGGGCCGGACGCTAGCAAGGTGGGGGCGGAGGGCTTTGAGGGAGATCAACGAGAGACACGAAGGACTCGCGACCTATCCCCGCCTCATCCTGAGGGCCCGCCGAAGCTATAGCGAAGGCGGGCGTCTCGAAGGATGCAGGCGGCCACCGGCGGCGCCAAATCTCAGGCGTCATGCCCGGGGCTCGACCGGGGCATCCATGATGAGGCTCAGCAAAAGAAGGTCTTACGTTCGATCGTGCTTGCGGCACGGCCTCATGGATTGCCGGGTCAAGCCCGGCAATGACAGCAGAGAGGCGGAAGACAGGCTAACCCTTCGCCGCGAGCCTCATCACATTCGCGGCCGCGCGCGGCGCAAAACGCGCCTGCCCGTTCGGCTGATAAAGCCCGCGCTTGTCGGGCATCGGCTTCAACAGGTCGGTCAGGCCGACCACGGTCTCGGCGGCGCCGAGCGCGAGATAGCCGTCCGCCGGCATCTGGCGCGCGATGCGCTCCAGCACTTTCACCTTGGTCGGCTGGTCGAAATAGATCAGCACGTTGCGGCAGAACACCAGGTCGAAGCTGCCGAGCGGCGTGAAATCGTTGAGCAGATTGAGCGTGCGGAACTGCACCATGCCGCGCAGCTCCGGCGCGATCTGCCAGCGCTCGCCCACCTGGTTGAAATATTTGATCAGCAAGCCGATCGGCAGCCCGCGCTGCACCTCGAACTGCGTGTAGATGCCGTCCTTGGCCTTGTCGATCACTCCGGCGCAGAGGTCGGTCGCCACGATCTGCACCTTATGGCCGGCAAGCTGCGCGCCCATTTCGTGCAGGATCATGGCGAGCGAATAGGGCTCCTGGCCGGTGGCGCAGGCCGTGCACCAGATGCGGATGCGCTTGTCGCGCGCGCGCGCCTCGATCAGCGCCGGCACGATGGTGGCGCGGAAATGCTCGAACGGGATCTTGTCGCGGAAGAAGAAGGTCTCGTTGGTGGTCATGGCGTCGACCACGTCGCAGGCGAGCTTGGCGGCCTGCGGCTCCTTCAGCTTGCCGACCAGCTCGGCGAGCGTCACGATGCCGTTCTTGCGCGCCAGCGGCAACAGCCGGCTCTCGGCCAGATATTGCTTCTCCGCCGCCAGCACCAGGCCGGAGCGGTCCTTCAGCAATTTGCGCAGATAGTCGAAATCGTCAGGCGTCATCCGCGCTCCCCGTCGCCTTTGTCATTCCGGGGCGTGCGCGAAGCGCACGAGCCCGGAATCCAGATGCGAGCACCGACGCCGTTTCTGGATTCCGGGTTCGCGGGCTTTCGTCCGCGCCCCGGAATGACGGTGTGAGGATGCGAGCTCATGCGCGCTCCCCGGCGAACAGCCTGTTGAGCCGCGGCGCGATCTCCTTCAGCGGCAGCACGGCGGAGCAAAGGCCGGCATGCGCGACCTGGCCGGGCATGCCCCACACGACGCTGGTCGGCTCGTCCTGCGCGATCACGTGGCCGCCGGCCGCTACCAGCGCCTTGCCGCCATTGAGCCCGTCCGAGCCCATGCCGGTCAGCACCAGGCCGAGCGCCTTGCGGGCCCCACACCGCGGCGGCGGAGGTGAACATCGGGTCGACCGACGGCTTGCAGAAATTCACCACCGGCCCGTCGTCGAGCGTGATCACCGCGGCGCCGTCGCGGCGCGCGACCTTCATGTGGCGGCCGCCGGGGGCGATGTAGATGGTGCCGGCATTGACCGCCTCGCCCTCCTGGCCCTCGTGCACCGGCCGCTTGGCGATGCGCGCCAGGTGCTCGGCCAGGATCGCGGTGAAGGTCGGCGGCATGTGCTGGGTGATCAGGATGGGCGCGCGCTCGAGCACGCCGGCGAGCTGGCCGACCACCAGATTGAGCGCCTGCGGCCCGCCGGTGGAGGCGCCGATCAGCAGCACGCGCGGCGGCGTCAACGGCATCGGCCGCAGCGCCAGCGGCGGGTGCTCCGGCTGCGCCGTGTGCATCGGCTGCAACGGCGGCGCCGCCACCCCGCGCCGCGCAGCCGGCGCCGCCGGGCGCATGGCGCAGGCGGCGCGCGCGCAGGCCCGAGATGACGGATCTTCTCGATCAGCTCGCGGCGGAAGGTGGGCGAGCCGGTGACCTCGCGGTTGCTGGCGGGCTTGGGGATGTAATCGGCGGCGCCGAGCGAGAGCGCGCGCAGGCTGATCTCGGCGTTGCGCCGGGTCAGCGTCGAGGCCATGATCACGACCAGGTCGCGCTTCTTCTCCAACAGCAGCGGCAGCGCGGCGATGCCGTCCATCTCCGGCATGTCGACGTCGAGCACCACCACGTCGGGGTCGGCGCGCTCGATCTGGTTGACCGCCTCGCGCCCGGTGCGCAGCGAGGCCACCACCTCCAGATCCGCCTCCTCCCCCACCCAGCGCGAAAACAGCCCGCGCACGACCACGGCGTCGTCGACGATCATGACGCGGGTGCGCCGCCCCACTCCGGCGGTGGGCGAATGCGCTGCAATGGCGATGTTCATGGTGGCGCCTTTTCCGACTGTTTTTGTTGTTGTGCTGAGAACGGCTCAGCGGCGATCAGATGAGGCCGACCTCCTGGAACTTGGCTTCCACGATCTCCTTGTCGAAAGGCTTCATGATGTATTCGTTGGCGCCGGCATGCAGCGCGCGCGCGATATGCGCGACGTCGTTCTCGGTCGTGCAGAACACCACCTTGGGCGCGTCGCCGCCGGGCAGCTTGCGCAGCAGGCGCAGGAACTCGTAGCCGTCCATCTTCGGCATGTTCCAGTCGAGCAGGATGGCCTCCGGCATCTGGCGGCGGCAGACCTCGAGCGCCTGCTCGCCGTCCTCCGCCTCCACGATTTCGAAATCGAGCCCTTCGAGTATCCGGCGGGCGACTTTCCGGATGACGCTGGAGTCATCCACCACCAAGCAGGTCTTCATCTCATCCTCTCTGTTCTGGCTCTGAAGCCTTTCCAAATTGACGAACTTGTCATGCGGCGATCGGCGCCGAGCCGATGTCCAACACGCGGTCGACGTCCAGGACGACCAGCAACTGCCCGTCCAGGCGATAGATGCCGGCGCAAACGCGCGACAGCCGCGGGTCGAGATTGATCGGGGCCGGCTCGCGTGCCGCCTCGTCCAGCTTGAGCACCTCGCCCACGCTGTCGATCAAGAGCCCGTAGGATTCCCCGCGCGTCTCCACGCCGATCGCCATGACGGCGGCGTCCTGCTCGCGCTCGCTAAGCCCGAGCAGGCGGCGCATGTCGACCAGCGTCACGATGCGGCCGCGCAGATTGAGCACGCCGGCGATCTCGGCCGGCGCCAGCGGCACCCGCGTCAGCCGTTCGGGCAGGAACACGTCCTGCACGTTCAGGATCGGCAGGCCGAACAGTTGGCCGCCGATCACGGCGGTGACGTATTCCTTCAGGTTCTGGGTGTGCTCGGTGCTCATGGCGGTCACGCGGCCCGGCCGATATCGGCCTGCTCCTTGAGCGCGGCGATAAGCCCTTGGCGATCGAACTTGGCGACGTAGTCGTAGAAGCCGGCGCGGCGGCCGCGCTCGACGGCCTCGGCGGAAACCACCGAAGACAGCGCGATCACCGGCAATTCGGCGGTGCGCTCGTCGGCGCGCACGGCTTCGGCAAAGGAGAAGCCGTCCATCTCCGGCATTTCGGTGTCGGTGATGGCGACGTCGAAGGTGGCGCCATCTTTCAGCATGGCCAGCGCTTCGGTCGCGGAAGCAACCGCGGTGACCTGGTAGCCGGCGGCCTGCAGCACCGGCGTCAGCATGTTGCGGAAGAACGGCGAGTCGTCGACCAGCAGCACTGAACGCGGGCGTGCGCTCGGCGCGTGCTCCTTGCGGCGGAACCAGTCATCGAAGGCGAGCGGCAGGAAGTGGCCGACGTCGATGATCTCGGTCGCCTGGCCCTTGACGATGGCCGAGCCGAGCACGCCGGGGTTCTCGCTGCCGACCTGGATGTCGAGGCGGTCCTCGACGATGTCGACGATCTCATCGACCACCAGCGCCATCGAGCGGCTGCCGTCGGAGAATACCAGCAGCGGCTGCGCGCCCTCGTCCTTGACTCGCACCTTCTCGCTCAGGCTGACGAGCGGCATGAGCTGGCCGCGATACTGCACCATGTGGCGGCCGTTCGACAATTCGATCTTATGCGCGTCGATCTCCTCCAGCCGCGTGATGAGCGCGAGCGGCACCGCCTTGAGCTGGCTGGAGCCGGCGCGGAACACCAGGAGCGAGGTGGTCTGCGCGTCGGCGGAAGCATGACGGCGGTCGGTTTGCTCGTTCGCCACCATTTGCGAGGTCACGGTGCCGCCGAAGGCCTGCGCCACGCCGTTCGGGTCGACGATCATGATCACCGAGCCGTCGCCGAGGATGGTGTTGCCCGAGAACATGGCGATGTGGCGCAGCCGGCTCGACAGCGGCTTCACCACGATCTCCTCGGTGTGGAACACGCCGTCCACCACGATGCCGAAGGTCTGGCTGCCGACCTGCGTGACGACGATGAAGCCGTTTTCGACGTCGCCGTCTTCGGCGCCGAGCAGGTGCGAGAGTCGCGCCAGCGGCAGCAGCTTGTCGCGCAGGCGCAGCACGGTGGTGTCCTTGATGCGCTCGATGCGGTGCTCGGAGCCGGCGCGCGCGCGCACCAGTTCGACCACCGACAGCTGCGGGATGGCGAAGCGCTCGCCGCCCGCCTCGACGATCAGCGCGGCCACAATGGCGAGCGTAAGCGGGATCTTGATGGTGAAGTTGAGGCCGGCGCCGGCCACCGACTTCACGTCGATGGTGCCGCCGATCTGATCGATATTGTTGCGCACCACGTCCATGCCGACGCCGCGGCCGGACACGCTGGTGACCTGCGCGGCGGTGGAGAAGCCGGGCACGAAGATGAACTTGTGGATCTGCGCTTCGGTGAGCTTGTCGATCTCGGCCTCGCTGGCGAGCCCTTGTGCGATCAACTTAGCCTTGATGCGCTCGGTGTTGAGGCCGCGGCCGTCGTCGGCGATCTGGATGATGATGTAACCGCCCTCATGATAGGCCGACAGGCGGATGCGCCCGCGCTCCGGCTTGCCGGCGGCGCGCCGCTCATGCGGCGCCTCGAGCCCATGGTCGGCCGAGTTGCGCACCATGTGGGTGAGCGGGTCCTTG
This sequence comes from uncultured Pseudomonadota bacterium, assembly GCA_963819955.1. Lineage (GTDB taxonomy): Bacteria > Pseudomonadota > Alphaproteobacteria > Rhizobiales > Xanthobacteraceae > Pseudolabrys. The sequence continues at coordinate 324,304 of CAWFYB010000009.1, forward strand.
ATCAGGTCGAGCACCTGGCGGTCGAGCTCGGTTTCGGCGCCCTGCATTTCCAGTTCGATCTGCTTGCCGAGCTCGTTGGAAAGATCGCGCACGATGCGCGGCAGCTTCTGCCAGGCATTGCCGATCGGCTGCATCCGCGTCTTCATCACGCCTTCCTGCAGCTCGGCGGTGACGTTGGACAGGCGCTGCAGCGGCGTCTTGAACTCGGAATCTTCGTGCTGACGCACGATCTCGAGCAGCTGATTGCGCGTGAGCACCAGCTCCGAGACCATGGTCATCAGGTGCTCGAGCGTATCGAGGGTGACGCGGATCGACTGATTGGCGGCCTTGGCGGTTTCCTCGTCCGGTGAGGAAGCTTCAACGGGCGCCGGCGCCTTCTGCTTGACGACGACGGGATCGATTTCGGTTTCGCGGAAGGCACGCTCGAGATCGTCGAGCGAGTCCTCGCCGGGACGCAGCGGCCGCTCCAGCACCTGGTCGGTCAATGTGCCGGCCGCCTGCTGCGCGGCAGCAGGCGCCGCGACCTGCTCGACCATGCGCTCCAGATCGGCGATCAGTTCGGCGTCGTCGCCTTGCGGCTCGCGCTGCTCGCGCTCGAGCGAGTCGAGGATGCCCTTGATGCGGTCGATGGTGGCCAGGATCAGCGTGACGGCGTCGTTGGTCGCCGGCAGCCCGTCGCGAAACTTGCCCATCAAAGTTTCGGCGGCGTGCGCCAGCGCTTCCAGGCGCGGCAGCCCGATGAAGCCGCAGGTGCCCTTGATGGTGTGAACGAGGCGGAAGATGTTGTCGAGGATGCGGGCGTTGTTCGGATCCTGTTCGAAACGCACGAGCTCGACGTCGACCACGTCGAGACTCTCGTTGGTCTCGGTCACGAATTCACGCAACAGGTCGTCCATGGAAACGCCTTCGTCGACAGGTTGTGGCCTGCCCACCGCTCTTCCTTCGGAAGCTGCGTCAGTGTGTCGGGGAAGGGTTTAATTTTGGTTGCGGGACGGTAATTAGCGACCGGATTTTAACCGTTCGTTAACCGCGCAAAAACCGCCGTCCGGCGCGCGCCTATTGCGCGCTGACGACCACCGCCTCGCCTTCCATGGCCATGGCGGTCTTGACGCCGCAGTCCTTGGCCAGCAGGCCGGCATAGAAGGGCTGGATGCGGTGGGCGTCGATCCCGTCGGGGCCGGCCTCGCCGGCGAGCAGCGCGGCGGTTGCCGGCGCAACCTTGGCATTGGTGCCGGCGGCGCTGACCTTGAAGCCCACGGTATCGCCCGCCCCGATCGGATCGACCGTGAGCTGGCCGCCGCGCGGGATGGCTTGACCCGCGATCAGCAGCATATTGAGCAGCAGCTTGACCCGGTTCTTGGCCAGCAGCACGCGCGGCAGGTTCCAGGCGAGCTTGGTCTTGTCGTCCTCGAGGAAGCCGCGCGCGACCTTCTCGGCATCGCCGGTGTCGATCTGGGCGCCGGCGGAGCCTGCGGCGCCGAAGGCGATACGGCAGAATTGCAGCTTGGCGGAGGCGGTGCCGGCGCTCTTCTTGATGAGATCGAGCGCAAAGGTCTTGGTCGCATCGTCCTTCTCTTCCTCGAGCACTTCCAACCCGTTGACGATGGCGCCGACCGGGCTGATCAGGTCATGGCAGACGCGCGAGCACAGCAGGGCGGCAAGGTCGAGCGCTTCGATGGACGATCCGGACATGGACTGGTCTCCACTGTGCATGCCATATCGGCGGCGAATCGGTTGCCGCGCCGGTGGCGAGGCGTGATACACCGCACGCGCACACCCGCCAAGCACCGCCAAACCAGACAAAGGAACCGCGATTTGGCTGCCGTATCCGAGATTTCGCCGGCCGACGCGGCCGCCCTCATGGACGACTTGACCGCGATCGTCGCGCGCGCCTCGGCCGTGATCCGCGCGTTTTCGGCGGAGACGGTAGGGCGGCAGCTCAAAGCAGACCAGTCGCCGGTCACCGCGGCCGACGAAGCCTCCGAAGCGGCGATCCTGGAGGCCCTGGCGAGATTGCTGCCGGGCGTGCCGGTGGTCTCCGAGGAAAAGAGCGGGCGGGAGGCGGCACCCGCGCTTCATGGCAGTTTCCTGATGGTCGATCCGCTCGACGGCACCAAAGAATTTCTCGCTGGGCGCGACGAATTCACCGTCAATCTCGCGGTGATCAGCGGGCGCACGCCGATCGCCGGCATCGTGGCGGCGCCGGCGCGCGGTCAGGTCTGGCGCGGCATTGTCGGCGGTGGCGCCGAGCGGCTGCGCTTGTTGGACGATGGCGCCGACCGGGCACAGCCGATCCGCACGCGGCGCTGGCCGGCGCAAGGCGGCATAGCGGTGGTGAGCCGCTCGCATCTCGATGCCGACACGGAAGCTTTCCTCAAGCGGCTCGGACCGGTGACGCGCGAGCCGAGCGGTTCAGCAATCAAGTTCTGCCAGGTGGCGGATGCCTCGGCCGACATCTATCCGCGGCTGGCGACCACCTGCGAATGGGACGTGGCGGCCGGCCATGCGGTGATCGCCGCCGCCGGCGGCATTGTGACCAAGCCGAACGGCGATCCGCTGATCTACGGACAGGTGGCGGTGGATTTCCGCATTCCCGCCTTCATCGCCTGGGGCGATGCGGAAAAGGCCGCCTCGCTCACGCGCTAGCGTGCAATGCTGCGCGCGACTTGCGGCCATTTGCGGGTCGCGGCCTCGATGTAGCGGCCGGGTTCGGCCAGGAAAGCTGCGCGCGCCTCGCCGCTGTAGAAGAGATAAAGCCGCTCGCCGCTCACCGCGAAGAACAGCGGATGGCCCGGTACCGAGCTGCCGCGCGAAAGCGCCACCGGATCGTAGCCGCCGAAGCGCGGCGCATAGACTTCCGGGTGATCCTTGAAGGCCGCCCGATCGCCCGCGTTGACGAAGCGCCAGACCACGCCGTCGACGCGCAATTCGAGATCGGGGCGGCCGAATTTCGGCTTGCCGTCGGTGAAATAGGCGACCGGGTCGAAGCCGCTGATGGCGAGCCCGGTGTTGGGGTTGACCACCACCGGCTCGCCGGCGGCGCCCAAGGCCAACGGCGCGCCCAAACCGGCGCAAAGCCCCAAACCGGCCAGCAGACCGAGCCAATAACGCGCCTTCCGTGGCTGCCGTGCCGGGGTCATAGTGCCCGCCTAAGGTTTATGTGATTCGGTCGTCTCCTCCGCCACATTATGGCCGCCGGCGTGAGCAACCCGTTAAGCCGGGCCAGGAGCTTAGACACATTTCATGGAGCATCCTATGCGCGCGACCTTGCGGCTTGCGGCTTTGACCCTGTGTCTGATCGCCTTCGGAGCCGGTCCGGCCGCCGCCCAGGACAGGCCGGTCCCGGCGCACCACCACGACACGTTCTCGGTCGACGAGATCGTGCTGGCCGGCCACCAGTTCTTCGGCAGCGTGTCGCGCGGGCTGGCGCTGGTGGTCGAAAAAGCCTTCAGCAAGTTCGGCGAGCCGAACGGCTATGTGCTGGGCCAGGAAGGCGCCGGCGCCTTCGTGGTGGGCCTGCGCTACGGCGACGGCACGCTTTATACCCGCAATGCCGGCGACCGCCGCGTGTTCTGGGAAGGCCCCTCGATCGGCTTCGACACCGGCGGCGAAGGCGCCCGCACCATGATGCTGGTCTACAAGCTGCCGGCCACCGACGCGATCTACCAGCGCTTCGCCGGCATCGACGGCTCGGCCTATTTCATCGGCGGCTTCGGCATGACCGCGCTCACCGCCAACAATATCGTGGTGGTGCCGATCCGCTCGGGCGTGGGCCTGCGGCTGGGCGCCAATATCGGCTATCTCAAATTCACCCCGAAGGCGACCTGGAACCCGTTCTGACCGCGTTGAGCCGCGCCAGAGCCTCAGGAACCGCTGAAAAACGTCGGGCTTAGCGCCCTCTGACGCCGCCTGCGGGTTTAGGTTAATGTCGGCCGGCGCTGGAAGTCCTGAGCCCCCCGTGCGATGGTTTGCGCGGGATAATGCGGGCAGGGTTTGCGTTGGAGGCGTCGTCCAAATGATCGAACCGATCATGTATTTCGGGATCGGCTTTCTCGTCGCGGCCTTGATCGGGCTCGTGGTCATCCCGCTCGTACACGGCCGCGCGGTGCGGCTGACCATGCGGCGCCTGGAAGCGGCGACGCCTTTGTCGATGGCGGAGATCCAGGCCGACAAGGATCAGCTGCGCGCCGAATTCGCCATGTCGACGCGACGCCTGGAAATGAGCGTCGACCAACTCAAGACCAAGACCACCAGCCAGCTCGCCGAGCTCGGCAAGAAGGGCGACGCCATCAACCGGCTCAAGATCGAGCTGGGCGAGAAGACCGCCACGATTTTCGCGTTGGAAGCGCGCGACAAGGCGCTGCGCGACCAGGTGCGCGCGACCGAGGACGAGATCGCGGCCAAGACCAGCACCATGCACGACGCCCAGCGCACGCTCTCCGACAAGGAAGCCGAGCTCGCCAAAATGGTGAGCGAGTTGGACGAGCGCTCGAGCTTCGCGGAAGCGCAGAAGGTCGAGATCGTCGCGCTCAGGACGCAGGTCGAGGCGCTGAAGGAGCGGCTCACCGAAGCCGGCAACGAGATCAAGGCGGTGGAAGATCGCCGCGACGTCGAGCGCCACGAGTTGCAGATGGCGACCAAGGAATTGGACGCCGAGCGCGGCAAGGTGGAGAACCTCGGCCGCCGCGTCGGCGAGCTCGAGCAGCACCTGGCGGCGCAGACGACCGAAGCGGAAATGCTCGGCCGCCGCGCGCAGGATCTGGAAGCGCGCCTCGGCGACGTGTCGCGCCTGCTCAGCCAGAGCGAGGTTTACATCACCAATATGCGCGGCGAGATCGAAACCGCGCGCAAGACCGAAAACGACTTGCGCGCGGCCATCGCCGAGCTCGACGCGCGCGCCAGCTCCGCGCACGAGACGCTCAGGACCGAAAAGGCGCAGCTGCAGGCCGAATTCGACCGTACCCGGGACGAGCGCGACCGGCTGGCGCGCGAGCTCGGCAATATGAAGCGCGAGACCGAGGAGGCCTGGGCCTCCGAGCGGGTGGAGAACGCGCTGCTGCGCGAGCGCATCAACGACGTGGCGGCGGAAGTGGCGCGGCTTGCCTCCGCGCTGGAAGGCCCGAACTCGCCGATCGACGCGATCCTGGCGGCCGAGACCGTGCGCGACCGCACCGCGATGGCCGCCAACAGCAACGGCGAGCATGAGCATAGCGATGCCGGCGCCTCCAACGGGAACCTCGCCGACCGCATCCGCGCGCTGCAGACCCACGCCTCGCGGGTGCCGCACGACGACAAGCCGAGCAACCCGAATTAGGGCCCTGCCCAGTGTCGCTTGACACCCCGATAGCGCGCTCCTTATATCGCCCGGCCTGAACGGCCGGGCGCTTAGCTCAGCGGGAGAGCGTTCCCTTCACACGGGAGAGGTCATAGGTTCAATCCCTATAGCGCCCACCAGCCTTCGCTTGCTTCGCAAGCTTCGGCTCGGCAAGCCAGCCAGACATTCTCGAAGCGAAGCAAGGAAAGGCTGCCGCGCCGCAGCTCAGGTAGGAACGAAGGCGGGCGTTCAGCACAAAAAGCTCAACGCCCCGCCGCCGCCTGCTGCCAGAAATTATTGGTCGGATCGAAGCGGTAGACCAGCGTCGCGGTGACGACGTGGTCGTCGAAATCCTTGCTCGAGTTGTTGGAATTATTCGAGATGTAATTATAGGCGATGCGCAGATCCGTCTGATACGAGAAGATATGCGGGAACAAGAGGCTGGCGCCCGGGATCACTTCCGTGTCGTGCCGCTTGCCGCCGGTCACCGGCACGGTGTCGGTGCGGTAGCGGCGCTCGAGCAGGGCAAGCTCGACGCCCAGCACCAGCCAGCTGGTCAGCCCCTTATAGGCTTCGAGCTTGCCGCCCAATTCGACATAGGCGCCGGGCTGGATCTCGGCCACCGGCGAAATGACCGCGCCTGAAATGTCGCTGTAGCGCGCCCACGGCGAGAGAATGAAAACGCTGCTGGCGCCGAGCGCATTGGGGAAGGCAAAGCGCGCGCGCGCGTCGGTATAGAAGCCGTCGCTGGTCGGAAAGAACTTGTCGTAGGAGCGGTAGGCGGTGCGTATGCGAAACGAGCGGTAGGCGCCTTGCGTCGGGCCCTCGAAGGTCGCGCTCACCGCGCCCTCGCCGTAATAGAAGTGATGGTCGTAATAGGAAGCCGCGCCGCCGAGCGCCGGCACCATCGACCAGCCGGGCAAGATGTCGAGCACCGGCCCGCTATCGAGGCCGACCGCGCCGTAATCGAGATCGTGGCTCTTGCTGTAGAGCCGGCCGGCAACCGCGCCGGTCGTGCGCCAGCGCATGCCGCTGATGGCGCGCTCGTCGTACAGGATGGCGGAGGCAAGGCCTTCGATCTCGGTGCGGTTCGGCCCGAGGTAATAGCGCGGATTGGTCTCGACCGCCGAGCCGAGCTCGAGCGTCACCCGGCTGACGTTCGGCTGCAGCTTGCGGCGAATGCGCTGCAAGCCGGCCTGCGCTTCGGCATTGCCCGGATCGTTGACGGTGACCCGTTCATAGGCGGACAGCGCCCAGCGCAGAACGCCGGCGGATTCGGCTGCGCGCGCAAAGCGCAAATTGAGTTCGGTATCCTGCGGATGCTGGAGGATCTGCGCGTAAAGCGAATCGAGCCCGGCCGCGGCGCGCGCCGGCCCGGCGTTGCCGGCACAGACTGCGAATAAGGACGCGGCGAGCGACAATGCCAAGCATGAAAGCCGCCAACGGGGCCAATGCATCCGCTCAATTCCCGCGCGAATTTTCAAACTCCAATCGCGCGCACCCTGTTACCGCGTGCAACGCCGAGTAAAATAGTATAGGTCATGGAGACCGAGTTCGGCAAATCCGGTTGGTGATCATGGCATGAATAAGGCCGCGCGCTTTTTATGCTTTCTGACTATCGTGGCAGCGCTCGCTTGGACGCCGACGAGTTCCGCACTGGCGAAGGGCATCGGCGTTGCCTCGGTCGTCGTCAACCAGGTGGTGGGAAACTACGGCGGCAAGAACCGCGCGCTGTCAGTCGGCAGCGCGGTCTTCTCGAACGAGCACATCCGCACAAGCGACGCGAGCAGCGCGCAGCTTCTGCTGCTCGACAAGACCAGCCTCAGCATCGGGCCGCACGCCGATCTGGCGCTCGACCGCTTCGTCTACAATCCCGACCGCAGCACCGGCCGCGTCATCGTCAACGCCACGCAAGGCGCCTTCCGCTTCATCACCGGCGCGCAGAACCCCACGCACTACACCATCAAGACGCCGGTCGCCACGCTCGGCATCCGCGGCACCATTCTCGACATTTTGATTTCGGGCAATGCCACCGACGGCTACACCCTCACCGTCATTCTGGTGGAAGGCGCGGCCGATATCAGGCTGCCGTCCGGCCAGGTGCTGCACCTCACCACGCCCGGCACGGCCTATGTCCTGACCAGCGCCGGCGGCGTGCAAGGCCCGGTGCAGTGGGACGGCACCATCGTCAGCGCAGCCGGCGGCGTGGCTTTTCCGCTCTTCGGCTGGTACTTCCAGGGCGAGCCGCCGCCGGGCGGGCTGCCGCCGCCGGGCGTCGGCGGTATCGACGATCTCAACGCGGTGATCGCCCAGCAGCTCAACAACCTGAGCCAGCCGCACAACAACCCGCCGCCTTCCATCGGTGACGGCCCGTCGTTCCAGCACGGGCAATAGAACGACCCGGAATCGGACGCCGGATCGCGCCAGGGCGAAGCCCGATCAACTGCTGCGTCTCGCCGGCGGATCGCGGCTCATGTTCTTTGACGCCAGCTCGTCGACATAGTCCTGCCAATAGCGCGCCTGGTTGCGGCCGAGCTCGCGCAGGTAAGTCCAGCCGAAAATGCCGGTGTCGTGCATGTCGTCGAACACCAGCCGCACGGCGTAATTGCCGATCGGCAGCACTTCGAGGATCTCGACCGCGCGTTTTCCCGGAACCGTCTTGCGCTCCTCGGCGGAATGGCCCTGCACTTCCGCGCTCGGGCTTTTGACGCGCAGATATTCGGCCGGCAGATCGTAGCGCTCGCCGCCCTCGAAACTGACGGTGAGCGTCCTACGGTCCTTGTGCAGGCGCAGTTCGCTCGGCCAGGCTTCGGTGTCGGCGGTCATGACGCGGACTTGTAACGCGCCGGCGCTCAAATCACAAACCGCACCTTGCCGGTGTCGGCGAGTTCGTAGCCGGCCAGTTCCTGCGCGCGCGCGGCGAATTCGCCCGACTGCAGAAAGCGCAGCAGCGCCTGCAACGGCGCATGGAAATAGTCGCGCTGGCGCATCACCAAGTCGAACCGCTCCCAGACGATCGGCACGAAGTCGAGGCCGGCGGCGTTGGCGACGCCGCGGGTGGCGATGCCGGTATCGGCGCGGCCGGCGCGCACCGCCTGCGCGATGTCGGGGCCGGTGGGCGATAGGGGGCTGACCGCCGCGAGCTGGTCGAGCGTGGCCTTGGCCTTGTGCAACAGCGCCAGCAGCAGCAGCTGGGCGCCGGCGCCTTTCGGCCGCATGGTGATGCGCGCGCGCTTTTCGATCACGTCCTCGATCGACTTGATCTTGAGCGGATTGTCGGGCGGCAGCAGGAAGCCCTGCTCGCGCTTGCAGAAGCCGATCAGCACCGAGTCTTGCAGATCGCCGCGGCTCGCCATGCTCGCCACATTGGCGTCGGCTTCCGGGTCTTCCAGCGCGTGCAAGTGGATGGCGGCGGCGATGGTCTCGCCGGCGATGAAGCGGGCAAAACCGGCCTCGCTGCCGACCGCCAGCGTCGCCAAGCCCGAGCCGCTTTCGCGCAGCGCCCATTCCAGCAGCGGGTCATGACTGCCGGCCACGATCGGCGCCGGTTCCGGCCGTGCCATGCCCGCCGGCCGCGTCACGCTGGAGGCCAGCCACTGGTCGAGCTCGGCCTTGGGGAACAGCCAACGCCCGGTGACCTTGGTGCAGGGCACCGTGCCCTCGGCCACCATCTCATAAATCTTGCGTTCCTTGAGACGGAGATAGGCAGCCGCCTCGGAAGTCGTGAAAAATTGCATGGAGCGCCCAGCGCGCATATGCACGTTTTCCGAGGATGCCAAATAATACAAAAATAACAAGAGGCTGCTGGCTTAATAGGCCAAGGCTATGAGATTCTACAGTTTCTTCTGCGGGAAAGCCGCCGCTTGCCGGCAGCGCGCGAAGAAATTGCCGGCGCGAGCTACTTCAAAAACATCCGGAGGCGCGGGCTGTGAGGCGCGCGTGCTAGGCCGTCGCAGTCGCCGGCGCGATCGCAGCCACCGTCGCCGCGCGCGGCCGGCCGCTCCATTTCCAACTGCGGCCGTAATTCGTCAGCGGGCGCTCCACCAGCACGGTCAGCAGCCAGGCGACCAGGACGGTCACCGGCAAGGCGGCGAACGTGACCGCCCACTGCTGCGGCGTCGCGATATCCGGCCGGCTGCCGAGCAGCAGCCCATGCATCAGGCCGAGCACCGGAAGATGGGTGAGGTAGACGGCATAGGAGGTGGTGTTGAAGAAGCCGAGGAATTTGCCGGTGAAGCGCTTGGCCTCCGGCGCGCCGCGCACCAGGCTGAGCAGGAAGGCGGCGCAGGCGAGCGCCGTCAGCAGCGGGGCGAAGATCGTGAAGGCATGGCGGCCGGCGACTTGCGTCATCACGGCGATTGCGACCAGCAGCACGATGGGCGCGATGCGCGTCGGCAGGTCGAGGCGCGGCCACGGCACTCTGTTCGAGCGGATGGCGACGGCGGCGAGCAGGCCCATGACCAGCACGTCGGCGCGGTTGGGCAGCAGCACCGAGGCGGCGATGGTGGCGTGCCCGCCGAGCAACGCGACGGTTAAGGCGCGCGCCGCCACCGCGGCAATCCCGATGGCGGCGAGCACGCCGGCGATGCGGCTGCGCGGCACGATGAAGAACAGCGCCGGCACCAGCAGATAGAAATGCTCCTCGACCGCCAGCGTCCAAGTCGGCGCCAGCCAATGCGCGCCGATGCCGTTGGCGGCCGCCATGAAGAAATTCTGCGCGAAGACGAAATAGCTCCAGATCGGGAAGGCGCCGTCGGCGTCCACCCAAGAGCCGGTGAAGACCGAGAGCAACACGACGTTGACGATGAGGCAGACGAAATAGATCGGCAACGTGCGGAACACGCGGCGCGCGTAGAACACGGCGAAGAAATTGTCGTTCTGCTGCTTGTCGAGGATGAGCCGGCCGACCAGGAAGCCGCTGAGCACGAAGAACATGTCGACGGCGATCCAGCCGACCATGAGCGCGGTGATGCCGTGCGGCACCTCGGCGAAGTAATGCGAGACCACCACCAGGATGGTCATCAGCCCGCGCAAGCCGTCGAGCGCCACGAGCCGCTGCTCGTGGTGCGTGGCCTGCGTCAGCGGGGCGGAATTGGGCTGCATTGCCAAGACTATAGCCGCCGCCACTTACCGTGCCGTCAGGCCGTTCACTCGAATTTTAGCGAATGGCGTAACCCGCGAAAACTTTGGTGCGGCAGGCGACGCCAGCAGGCATGCCCGAATGCTGCAAGCGTGCAACGTAACGAAGCGATAACCATGAAACGGCGCGACCGCGCCGCGGGCGACCGGTAAATCCAACGGCCGGGCGCCGATCGTGAATTTCACGCCGCTTGCGCGTTAATGAGTCTGCGCCTTCATGGGCGGAGCGACGGCATCACAAAGGCCTTTGTCGGGCTCCTTGCCATTGAAATAATCATCCGCGTCCAAGTCCAGAAAGTGATCGCTGGACTTGCATTTGGCCCGCAGCGTATCGCGCGCTTTGAGCAGGATGCCCCCAAAAGCGCCGATCTGCCCAGGCGAAAAAAGCGCTTCGGTCTGAAAGAAAGTCTTCACGCTCGGGTCGCGCTCCCATTTGTCCGCCAATTGCATGAGCCGGACGTAAGTCTTGGGATGCATATGATTGATTTTACCCAGATATCCTTGCTTGACGAACGCGCCCTGTCCGCCGATCAGGCCGCAATCGTTGTCGACAAGATGCAATCGCTTGACGGTAAACTGGGGCGCACCCGCAGGAACGTTCTTGGCGGTTTTGTCGGTCTTGTAATCCGTGCCGTCCCGATAAATGACTTCGGTCGAGTCATCGATATTGCCGCCTGAAGTCCGGTCGTTTTGCTGCATGAGGGAATCGATCAGGAGCAGCTCACTCATGTCGCGCATGGCAAGCAGTTTTTGCGCAGTGGCCTGAGTGAAGTTCCGGCTGCCGATTATTTTTGCAGCAGATTGTGAATTGGTAACGTCTCTAAACGCCGATAAGGCGCCGACGATGGTCTGGCCGGAGCTGGCATTTGTGATCCACTCTTTGTAATGCTCCGTGCCGTGGTCTTTGTCGACGAGCGCGCCAAAGATCTGGTTATTGTCGATCGTAAAGAGCGATGCCGGATTTTTGCTTGAGCCCGATTTGAACGCCTTGAAGTTGCTCCAACTCTTTTTCAAATTGCGGTTGCGCGTAATCTTGCTGATAGAGAGCGCTTGGCTTACGATCTTGTCATGCTGGTCGAAATCCATGGTCCGAATGACCGCCGGCGCGACCTTCGCGATATCTCCCAACGCGCGCGACACGTGATAATAGCCGAGAATTGAAGACGTGCTTGTGCAGGTACGGTCGTTATCCGTCTGTTTGTACTTGGCGATTTGCTTGACGCCCTTGGGACGATTATTTGCTTCGATGGCGACGCACTTCGAGGCGCTCTGCAGCTCCGCCTTTGTTTGTCCGTCCGGAATATCATACAAAAGCACCCCAGCGCTCGTGCTGCTCATTTTCGGACAAACGACCACGGCACCCGCCGAATTGGTCGTCCCGGAAGACTCATAGAAATTGTATTTGCAAAGCTCTTGTTCTTTTTTCTCATCGCCCTTCCGGTAGTCGGCGAAAGGAAGGTGCTTTGGGACAAAGCAGGTTTCTTGGGCTGATTTCCCCGGAACGGCAAACTTGGACGTCGAAATTCCGCGCGGCGAATTGGGATCGAATGACCCACCCGCAAACGCAGTTAGTGTCGCTGCGCCCAATATGATCGCGCTCGATCCGACCAAGGTCGCAGCTTTTGCGATGATATTTCCAGTCATCGAACACTCCTGTGCTTATCGGAAGCATCCAGGCGGCGTTACCTGTCGCGGAAGTTTTCGCGCGCGAGCTCAAGATAAGCCCTAACGACAGGCTTAATTGCCTCGTGGAAAGCTTCCGCGTCTTTTTCGACAAGGGCGCGATAGGGATCTGCGTCGGCTTGACGCCCATGTGCCAGCCCCAGCACATTGGCATCGTAACGCGCCAGAGCTTCCACGAAGGCGATTTCCCTCGCTTTATTGCTTGAATAAGGCACGTCGATGAGCGACACGTGTTTGTTGCGTTTCCAAAACGGGCCGGCACCGGGAAGGTCGACAAGATCATAGGCGGAGCCATCCAAGTCGGGCCAAAACGTTCGACGAACTTCATTCAGCCATTCGCCGGCCGGGGGTTGGGCCCGGTAGTTGGCGATGGCCGGTTTGCCGTACTGCTTTAGCTCCACGATGCGCCGGGATTTTCGATCTTCGACCAGAACCCAGATGCGCAACGCATCGACGCTTCCGCCACGCTCTTCGTGCCGGATTGCCAGATCGATGACTTTCTCATCCGCGAACAGGCTTTCGATTGTCGAGCGGGCGATCTTTGCCGTGTACGGCTTGATCTCTCCCTTGAACACAAAGCCGTTTTTCGACGAGTTTTTCTTGGCGTACGCTGCCGCCTTGGCATCGTATTTGGAGGCGGGCATGGCCAGGAGCGCGCGCACTTTCTTTGGCGGATCGAGCTTCTTGCCCGCGAGACCCGCAAGATAACTCCTCTCAAGCGGACGGTTTTTGATTTGCCTGCGTATGGACTTCGAGGCGATCAGGTAGCGGACGATATCCAATACGAACGGTCCGCGGCCGGCGTCGTCAAAGTCGACGTTGACAAATCGCACCTTTCTAGCTCCGCCAACCTGCTTGAGCGGCAGAACCGAGAAATTACCCAAGTGCGGATCGCCGGCGAGAATTCCTTCGAACGGAAGGTAGCGCTTCAAGCTGCTCAGATCCGCCCGCTGCTTCATGTAGGTCCAATACTGAGGCGTATTACTGCGGATCAATTGCGAGAGGTCCCTGGAGACTCCGGCCTGATCGAATTGACCGCCTGTGGCGCTTGTATCCATGGCCTGGTTCCAACGGTTATTCCGCCGACCATCTCGCTCACGATCTTTACGCTACCGCAGAGACAGTCATTGGCATTGTGCTACAGATCACAGTTCTGGGGCTTCAAAGGTTGCGTCGAAAAGTGGGCCTGAAGGTCCAAATCGAGCTTCAAGCTGCCTTTTAAGCAGGCTTGATGCAGCTTTGCCGCAAGGTCCTTCAGGTTTTTGCGGATGCTCGCGTAATCGTCGCCGGTGAAGACCAATTCCCGAACGAAGAAGTCTTTGGTTTCCGCGGAATCGGCAATGGCGTCAAAATGCAGAATGCCGCGGTAGGTCTTCGGATCGATGTGCGCGATGCGATCGGCCAACCCCGCTTGCTTTGCGATATTGTCTTTGGCCACGCCGCAGTCATTGTCCTTCAGCAGCATCGTTTTGACCTGAACCGCGCCGAGCTGCGTTACTTCCTCGGGAGTCAAGCTCTTCTTTGATTTCAGCTTGGCGCTGCCGTCCGCGCTCCGGTCACTGGCATCGAAATAATAATAGGTCATGAGATAGTGGATATTGCCGAAGCGATCTTGCTGATTCATGAGCGTGTCGATCACGATCATGTCCGCGGCATCTTTGAGCTGCACCATCTTCTGAACGTTTTCGGTGGTGAAGTTTCGCGCCACCAGCGTACCGATGTCCGCGTTGCGGGCCAGCATGCGCACGATCGGATTGCTGTCGCGGAAGTTTCGCGCACGAGCCAAATTGTTGGCGCCGCCATTGAAGAACTCTTTGTAGAAATCTTCTTTCGTCGGATTCTCGCTGAGCGCGCCATAAGACTGGGCAAAATCGCCGGTGAGCAGGACATCCCGTCTTTTGGCACCGGCGCCGGCCGTCAGCTGTGCCATCAGGCCCGCCCAAGTCTGATGTATAAGAGTGCCCGACTTGGTCTGGGCCAAGGCCTTGCGGCCGAGCGCAATGTGATTTTTCAGATCGAACGTGCGCAGAACCGTTGGCGGAACGTCGGCGATGCCACCGAGCATACGCGACACGTGGTAATAGCCGAGAATGGAAGGCGTATAGCTGCAGCTCGAGCTCAGCTTGTATTTGGCGATCTTTTTAGCGCCCGGAGTCTTGCAGTTCGCGGCTCCGACCTGCTCGGGGGTGCTCCCTTGCGGGAGCGAATAGAAATCGATGCCCGGGTTCGTGCTGTTGAGCTTCGGGCAAACCGCGGCGTTGGTATACGCGTCGATATCGCAAAGCCTGGTCTCTTCCTTTAGATCTTTTTTGGAATAATCGCCGCCGGCGAAATGCTTCGGGATGACGCAGACCTCGGCATTTCTGCCTGCCACCGGAAGCTCTACGATCTTTTCACCGCGTTGCAGGTGGGCCGATAAAGTGGCGTGGGCGAACCCCGGGCTAAGGAACGCCGCCGACAAGAGCAAAAGCTGCGTCAGACGAACGAGGAAACCATCCGGGTAGGCCATGATCGCCTCCTGAAACCTCAGGTGGCCGTGGCGCTTTTGCTGACAAGGGTCGAAGTATCAGGCCCTGGTCATGCCCACGAGCCACAAGGATACTACCACGCCGTGGGACATTGGTTCATCACAACTGTGGGGGGTCGGCGGCAATGTTGCGATTGGGGTCGCCAACCACGACAAGCGGCGCGTTCCGACGGGCAGTCGCACTAACCCGCTGTTTTTGCTGGCGCTCCCTTCGGCACTCGGCCCCGTGTTCCAGCCTTGAGAGGGCCGCCGGCTCGATCAATGGCTCAAATCAAGCGCAAACCACGCGCTCGACCCCGTCGGAGCTGAGCGCCGCACTGATTTCGCCACGGCGCAGCAGGTAATTGATATGCGCCTGGGTTTCGCTGAAGGCGAAGCTCATCTGATGCGGGTCCAAGGCTTTCGGGAACAGGACCGGCACGAGCTCGGCGGCGGAATGCGCCTCTTTCCTGCACGCCTCAAGGATGAGATTGCAGCGCAATTCGTGATGCGCGATCAGCTCGTCGATGCGGGTATGCAGGCCGTAAAACGCAAGCTGGTGGCCGGGAAGCACCAGTGCATCGGGCGCCACCTGACCTTTCAGCGAACGCAGCGAGCGCAGATAGAGGCCGAGCGGATCGCCGAACGGATCGACCGCCCAAACGCTGACATTGGGACTTATCTTTGCCAGCACCTGGTCGGCCGCCAAAAACAGACCCTCGGACTTGGCCAGCAGCATGATCTGCTCCGGCGCGTGCCCGTCGCCCGACATCAGCAGAAACTCGCGCCCGCCGATGGTCAGCCTGTCGCCGCCGACGATGCGCCGGAAGGTCGGCGGCAGCTCGTACACGAGGCGCAAATAGGCGTGCCCTTGCGTCCGCACGATGTCGGCCACGCGCGGATCGAGCCCGTGCCGCAGGTAGAATTCCCGATAGGCCGGCGCCTCCAGCGCGCCCGGCCGCAGCGATATGTTGATGGAGGTAAGGTAGCTCGTCTGGCTGGTATAGAGCGGCAGATCGAAACGCTTGCACAGCCAGCCGGCAAGGCCGATGTGGTCGGGATGGAAATGCGTGACGATCACTTTCGTCAGGGGGCGTCCCTGCAGACGGCCAATGATCGTCTCCCAGACTTGCCGGCACTTTTCGGTGTCGACGCCGGTATCGAGCACCGCCCAGCCGCCGCGATCTTCGATCAGATAGACGTTGACGTGGTCGAGACGGAACGGAAGCGGAATCCGCGTCCACAAAATGCCGTCGGCAATCTCGACCAGTTCGCCGTGTGCGGGCGGCTCGGCGCGCACAAATCGCAACGCGGGTTTATCGGTTTGCGTCAACAAGCTGGAGCTCCTGACCTCTAACTATTTGATTTTTCTGGCGCTCCCTACGGGAATCGAACCCGTGTTTCAGCCTTGAGAGGGCCGCGTCCTAGACCGCTAGACGAAGGGAGCTTTTAGGCCAAGGCCCCCGAGATAGCCTCGATCCGGCGGGACCGCAAGCTTGCCCCGCGGCCGTTAAGATTTCCACCCTGCCGCGGCCAGAGAGGGAAAGTCCCGATATGATCGACCGCATCGCCGACCACGTAAACGCCGACGCCGGGCTCGTCCGGCGCGGCCGCTTCGTCGACACCACCTTCCTGATCGCCATCGACGACAGCTATCATCTGATCCGCGTGCACAGGGCCGCATCGCCAGCGTCACGCCCGGCCCCTTCATCACGCCCAATTACAGCTTCGCCCTGCGCGCGCCGCGCGCGGTGTGGGAGAAATTCTGGCAGCCGCTGCCGCCGCTCGGCTTCACCGACATTTTCGCGCTGGTGAAGCAAAAATTGATGAAGGTGGAGGGCGACCTGCATCCGTTCATGAGCAACCTCTTGTATTTCAAGGACGTGCTCGCTGCCCCGCGCAAGGAGGCCGTCCGATGAGCCCGCGCTTCGAGCCGGTGACCGGCCGCTATCTCAATTGCGAATTGCTCGGCAAGCCGCACCGGCTGTTCATCGAGGAAGCGGGCAGCGGCATCCCCCTGCTCTGCCTGCACACCGCCGGTGCCGATGCGCGGCAATATCGCGGCTTGATGAACGATGAACGCATCACGAAAGACTTCCGCGTCATCGCCTTCGACATGCCCTGGCACGGCAAGTCCTCGCCGCCCGTGGGCTGGCAGGACGAGGAGTATCAGCTCTCCTCGCGCGACTATGTGCGCATGATCGTCGAGGTGGCCGACGTGCTGGAGCTCGACAAGCCGGTCGCCCTGGGCTGCTCGATCGGCGGGCGCATCGTGCTGCATCTGGCGCACCAACACCCCGAACGCTTTCGCGCACTGATCGGCCTGGAGTCGGCGGCCTTCACCGCGCCCTATTACGACCTGTCGTGGCTCAACCGGCCCGACGTGCATGGCGGCATGGTGTGCGCCGGCGTGGTGTCCGGTCTGATCGCGCCGACCGCGCCGAGCGAAGGGCGCTGGGAGACGCTGTGGCACTACATGCAGAGCGGGCCGGGCGTGTTCAAGGGCGACCTGCATTTCTACATGATCGACGGCGACATCCGCGACCGGGTAGCGCAGATCGATATCGCGCGCTGCCCGCTGTTCTTCCTGACCGGCGAATACGATTATTCCTGCACGGCGGAAGGAACGCTTGCCGTGGCCGAGCAAACCGGCGCGGAGGCGACCATCATGAAGGGCCTCGGGCATTTCCCGATGAGCGAAGATCCGCGCAAGTTCAACGATTATCTGCTGCCGGTGCTGGAGAAGATCAAAGCGCCTTAAGGCTGCGACACGCGCGCATGCCCGAGCGGCCGCAGCGTGGCGAGATCGAAGCTGTAGAGCGCGATTGCGCCGTTGATGTCGACGGTCAATACGATGCGGCCTTCGCCCACCGCGCTGGACAGCACCTTGGCGCCGGCCGGCAAAGCGGGCACTGCTTGCGGCGGCGGAACGGCAACGCTTTCCCCCAGGTGGAAAATGCGATAGCCGATGACGCCCAGCACGGCGGCGACCGCCAGGAAGGTGGTGACGCTGGCGATCATCATCAGCCGGCGCACCTTGGCAATCGCGCGCTCGGCGTCGGGATCGAGGGGCCTTTGGTCGGACATCGCGTTGACACCCATGCCGGATAGCGCCGTCGAAACCGTCACCATTGCCGCCGCAGAGGCGGGCGAGCGGCTCGACCGCGTGCTGGCCGCGCGTATCCCGGCGCTGTCGCGCTCGCGCCTGAAGGCGCTGATCCTCGACGGCCAAGTGACGATCGCGGGCCGCACGATCCGCGATCCGGCACTGTCCGTCAATTCCGGCGACACCGTCACCGTGACGCTGCCGCCGCCCGAGCCGGCCGAGCCGCGGGGCGAAAATATCCCGCTCGATATCGTCTATGAGGACGACGCGCTGATCGTCATCGACAAGCCGGCCGGGCTGGTGGTGCATCCGGCCGCCGGCCACAGCGACGGCACGCTGGTCAACGCGCTGATCGCCCATTGCGGCGACAGCCTCAGCGGCATCGGCGGCGTCAAGCGCCCCGGCATCGTGCACAGGCTCGATAAGGACACCTCCGGCCTGATGGTGGCGGCCAAGACCGACAAGGCCCACCGCGCGCTCTCGGCGCAGTTCGCCAACAAGGCCGAGAGCGAGCTGGAACGCGGCTATCTCGCCTTCGTCTGGGGCGCGCCGGACAAGCCGCGCGGCACGATCGATGCCCCGCTCGACCGTCACCCGCGATCCAGAGACAAGCGCGCGGTGCGCGAAGGCGGGCGGGAGGCGGTGACGCATTGGCGGGTGCTGGAGCGCTATACGAGCGCCGACGGCAAGCCGGTGGCGAGCCTGTTGGCCTGCACGCTGGAGACCGGCCGCACGCATCAGATCCGGGTGCATCTCGCCCATATCGGCTATCCGATCCTGGGGGACGAAACCTACGCCACCGGCTTCAAGACCAAGGCGGCGCTGCTTGGGCCGAAGGCCAAGGCCGCCCTGGAGGAACTTGCGAGACAGGCGTTGCATGCTTATCTGCTGGTCATCAAACACCCCGATTCCGGAGAAAACCTGGCGTTCCAAGCGGAACTGCCGGGCGATCTGCGTCGTTTACGTACCGCATTGGTTGCGGAATCCCCTGCGAACCAAGCCCGAGCGGGCGAGAAAGATCAGCAAATCTAGTGGCTTGCTGGCCATTACGCGCATTTGACTTAGGTCACGGCGACGTGACGGCGACAGGCTATCTTTTGCCGACCCGCTCCGGTATGCTGCACTTGCGAGATCGGAAATGTGCGCTGTCGGCTCGGGGAGCGGCGGCGTCAACAGCCTGCCGATTATCGGGGGCAATATAAGGAGGGCGCTGTCATGGCCCGTACCGCCGCGTTGCCGGCACTCAAGGCCGAATCCGGCCTGTCTCACTACCTGGAAGAAATCCGCCGGTTCCCCATGCTGGAACCGCAGGAAGAATACATGCTGGCGCGCAGCTGGCGTGAGCACGGCGATCGTGAAGCCGCGCACAAGCTCGTCACCAGCCATCTCCGCCTGGTCGCCAAGATCGCCATGGGCTATCGCGGCTACGGCCTGCCGATCGCCGAGGTGGTCTCGGAAGGCAATGTCGGCCTGATGCAGGCGGTCAAGCGCTTCGAGCCCGAGAAGGGCTTTCGGCTGGCCACCTACGCCATGTGGTGGATCAAGGCCGCCATCCAGGAATACATCCTGCGCTCGTGGTCGCTGGTGAAGATGGGCACCACCGCCAATCAGAAGAAGCTATTCTTCAACCTGCGCAAGGCCAAGAGCAAGATTTCCGCGCTCGAGGAAGGCGACATGCGGCCCGATCAGGTCAAGCTGATCGCCAAGCGGCTGGGCGTCACCGAGCAGGACGTCATCGACATGAACCGCCGGCTCGGCGGCGACGCTTCGCTCAACGCGCCGATCCGCGAGGAAGGCGACTCGGGCGAATGGATGGACTGGCTGATGGACGAATCGCCCAGCCAGGAACGCCTGCTCGCCGACAGCGAGGAGAGCGACAACCGCCACCAGGCGCTGATCTCGGCGCTCGATGTGTTGAACGACCGCGAGCGGCGCATCTTCGAGGCGCGCCGGCTGGCCGACGATCCGGTCACGCTGGAGGAACTGGCGGGCGAGTTCGGCGTGTCGCGCGAGCGCGTGCGGCAGATCGAGGTGCGCGCCTTCGAGAAGGTGCAGAAGGCGGTGAAGACCCGCGTGGCGGCGATGGAGAGGCCGCCGGAAGCGGCGGCGATCGCCGCGCAGTAATTCCGTCACCACCCAGACTTCATGGCCGGGCACCCTGCCCGGCCATTTTATTTGGCCGCCGGCGCGCCTTGAAAATTGCGCACGACCTTCTGGCGGCCGAGCCAGAAATGCACCAGCTTCTGCGCCGACGGCACCGAGAGCTCGCCGAACTGGGCGTGCAGACCGGCCTGCGCTTTGTCCGCCTGCGGCCGCGTCATGATGACCGAATAGGCCGCGTTCCAGGCGAGATCGACCGACTTGCACAGCACCATCAGACCGAAGGCATTGGCCGAATGAAACAGCCGGTCGATCTGCGCGGGCGGCACGCCGCTCAGCACCGAAAGCGCGGCGATCATCTCGGTGACGCGGTCGGTGTCGGCGAATTCCAGGATTTTCTCGCGCGTGATTTCGGTGTCCTGGCTGAACACCGAGACGACGCGCTGCGCATGGGCGAAATCGCGCGGCGGCGGCGCGGCGACCTGCGCGGAAATCTCGTCGAGCACCTGGCGGATGGCGGCCTGCTGGTCCGGCTGCGCGGCGGCCAAGAGCTTGGCGCGCACGGCTTGCGTGGCCTGCAGCAGAAGCTGGCGGAACATGGCGGGCGTGATGTCGGCGCGCCGCGACATGGCGCCGGTCAGCCGGTCGTCGCCGTCGGCGCGCATAATGAGCTTGGCCATGGTCAATTCGGAAATGCGCGCGCCGGCATTGGCCGCCACTTCGCTGGCGACGTCGGCGTCGCCGTGCTCGACCAGCGCGTCGGTCACCGGCTCGTTGATGCGCGCGCGGCGGGCGATATGCGCGAGATGCGCCTGGCTCTTGCTGCGCGCGATCTCGATCAGGTCGCCGTCGGTGAGATGCGCGGATTGCTTGAGCACCGGGCCAGCCACTTCGGCAGCGACGTGGCGCGCCAGCGTGCGGATGGTGCCGGCCGGCGCGTTGGCAAGCGGCGCCAGGCGGACGCTGAGCGCGGCCAAGGCCGTGCTTTCGACCTCGGCGATGAGATGGCCGAACACGTCCTCGAACAGCGCGGTGTCGAGTTCGCCGTAGCCCGGCGCGCCGGCGATGAACAGGTCGGTGACGCTCATCAGCATCTTGACGCGCTTGTCCGGGGAACCGGAGCGCAGCGCCGCTTCGATCTCGCCGATGATGATGGGGCTTTGGGGCGCGGACATGGATTTTTTCCTTGCGCCGTTCGCGGCGGCGGCCATTGGGCGCGGCAGTCGTTGCACCGGCCACTACCAGGGTAGGCTGCAAGTCGATAAGCATTGGTAAAAATACGGGTGGTTGGCCGGAGCGCACGCGGGCCGCGCGGGCTTTTGGCCGGGGGCCGGGGGCCGGGGTGGAGGCGCGCGTCATCGCCCCTGTTGATTTGGTCGGCCCGGGGGAAGCCGTCGTCTGTCTCCTGCCGCCGCTCCCGGAAAAAGTACCGAGGGCGCGCGGGACGCCAGGGGTCCGAACGGACCCACGGGCCTCGACACCTCACGGCATCGAGGCGTAACGCCCTCCTTCGCGCCTCGCGGCGCTTCGAAGGGTAAGCCCCGCGGCGCTTTTCGCGCTTCGCAAGGGCTCCGCAAGTCCGCCAGTCCCAAGGCGTCCCGCGCGCGGTGTTTGAGGTTTGCTCCGCATGGCCCCCGGTGGACTTACCTTTCAGGCGACCCGCCTCTCCTTTCGAATTGGCAGGCCGCCTATCCACCGCTTTGGGCCCAAACGGTGCCCAGCACATCTGACCGTGCCGGCCGCCGCCGTCAGCGGGGCCCCGTGGCGCGCGGCAGGCGCGCCGGGACACATGCGGCTTGGACCGCCGGGCCTTGGTGCCGCATCTCCGACACCAAGTCATTCCCCGGCCACCGCTCCCCGCCCCGTGTCTGAAGATGCTGTACAGACACCCCTCGGTACGAGGCGGGATGCGACGGAATATGATCCTAGATTGTGGCGGGATTATGATCCTGGGAATAAAACTCTACGGCGGCCGCAGGCCGAGGCGCGCGTAGCCCGGATTGAGCGTCAGCGAAATCCGGGGCCATCTTCCGGCGCCGCGCGAGCGCTCCCGGCTTTCGCTGCGCTCAAGCCGGGCTACGGTTCTACCGCATTTTTTAAGCTCAGCCGGCCTCATGCTCAAACTGAGCCATTTTCGTTTGCGACCGCGCGCCTCGCGCCGCAAATTGCTGCGCCGCCGCGTTGGCGCCCGCCCCCGCATTTGTGACGAACCAAAGCGCTGTGAACGTGTTAATGTGTCGTCCTGTGGCTCGTGGGACTGCCGGTACCTGGGCCAACCGCTTCGACCCTCGCCCAGCGCCAGGAGCCGCCTGACCGTCAGGAGGCGATCATGGCCTATTCGCATGTTCTGCTCGGCGCCAGCGAAACGCCGGCTAAGGTCACCGTCAACCGCATCGGCTTGAGCGATCTTAAGGCCGCGCTGCGCGCCGGCCTCGACGACTTCTACGCCATGCCAACCCACGCCATGTTCCTGGCCGCGCTCTATCCGATCGTCGGCCTGGTGCTGGCGCGGCTGGCCTTCGGCTATTCGGTGCTGCCGCTGCTCTATCCGTTGGCGGCGGGTTTTGCGCTGGTCGGGCCGCTGGCGGCGCTCGGGCTTTACGAATTGTCGCGCCGGCGCGAAGCGGGCCTGCCCGCTTCCGCCAGCCACGCGCTCGACGTGGTACAATCGTCCTCGATCGGTGCGCTGATCGCGCTCGGCGTGCTGCTGCTGTTCATCTTCGCGCTGTGGATCGCCTTCGCCAACGCCATCTACATTGCCGATTTCGGCTACGCGCCGCCGGTCTCGATCCGGCATTTCCTGCGCGAGGTGCTGACCACGCCGGCCGGCTGGAACCTGATCGTGGTGGGCAACGGCGTCGGCCTGCTGTGCGCGATCGTGGTGCTGACCATCAGCGCGGTGTCGTTTCCCATGCTGCTCGACCGCGACGTCGGCGCGGCGGTGGCGCTGTCGACCTCGATCCGCGTGGTGGCGAACAACCCGCTCACCATGGCGGCCTGGGGCCTGATCGTGGCGGCGCTCCTGCTGCTCGGCTCGCTGCCGCTGCTGCTCGGCTTGACCGTGGTGATGCCGGTGCTCGGCCACGCCACCTGGCACCTCTATCGCCGCGCGGTGTCGTGCGAGGACAGCCCGCATCCGACGCAAGCCGAGCCGCCGCACGAGAAGCGCTATGCGGCGGATTTCCCCTCGGTGCTGTTCCCCTGGTCGCGTTAGCGGCTGCGACATGACGGCCGCGGCGCCGGCATTGCTTTGCCGGCGCCGCAGGGCTAACAGGCGGGCGGGGCGCGTAAATCGATGAGATCCCGCCGTGACCGAAAAATCCGCCCCGCGCTCGAAACGCCCGCCCACCACCGGCGCCGCCTTGCTCGAACAGGCGCGCGCGCGAAATCGCCTCATGGCGATCGGCATGGCCGGCTTCGTGATCGCGGTGTTCGTCGGCGTCATGGCGGCGACGGTGATGGACAAGCGCTATGAGACGGCACACCGGCACGCTGCCGTAAGGCACTCGGCGGTGAGGTAGTTTATTCGCAGAATGGCGTGCTTCGTGCTGCGCCGCATCCGGGGAACGAACCGCCGCCTACTCCCCCCACGCCCGGAAGGCTTCCGCGAAGGCGCGCTGGCCGGGCGTGCCCTTCTCCATCGCCAGGATGGCGCGCTTGCCGCTGGTGAACACCATAGGGATTTCCAGCCAGTCGCGGTCCTTGAGCAGCTCGATGTTGCGCTGCCGGTCGACCTGCACCGCCGACAGGCCGACCAGGAAATAGCCGTTGGTGACCTTGACCGAGAGGCCGGCGAGCGGGATGCCGCGCACCTGGCCGCCCTCGTCCTGCTTCATCCAAATGCCGGGCACGTTGCCGATGCCGCCCTGGGGGAAATCGGCCGGCAGCGTGAACTGGATCTCGATAGTGTGGCTGGCCGGCAGCGCCTTGTCGGTGTTGCGGCGGAGCGAGAAGGTCATGCGCATGTGGCGCTCGGGGATCTCGACGTCGGCGCGGACGGCGAGCTCGGGCGCCAAGCCCGAGCCGGGCGAGACGGTTTCAGTGCGCCAGATCGCAGAGCCGACAAAGCGCTTGCCCTTGGGGTCGTTGGAATCTTCTTCGTACAGCACCACCTTCTGCGCCACCGCGGCGGCCGGCGCGGTGGCGGTCTTGGGCGGGCCGTTGCCCGACTGCACGCGGTCGGTGATTTTCGGGCGGGCGGCGGGTGGCGCCGCGGCCTGCTTGGTCTGCACGGGCGCGGCGCGGAAGCTCGCGATCAGTGCCGCGATGGTGTGGCGCTGCCAGTAGCCGGCGCCGGCCAGCCCGGCGATCGCCAGCACCAGCACGGCGATCGTGACGATGCGGCCCCAGGCGCGCGGCGGCCGCGCGTAGACGTCCTCGTGCTCGTCAAAGGGCGGCGGCGGCGGCAGCGCGCCCTCCGGCAGCTCGTGCTGGATGCGGCCGTGCGGCGGCGGCGCCTCGTGCATCAGATCTGGCTCGCTGACCGGCGGCAGCGCGTCATCATGCGGCGCGCCTTCGTGCGGCTCGAAATAATGGGTGGCGGGCGGCGCGCTTGCGGGCGAAGGCGGCGGCGCGGGCGCCTCGTCGGAGGGCACGCGGGCGTAGAAACCTTGCGCCGCGCGGTGCGCCTCGGCGGCGGCGCCGCCCAGGCCCTCGGCTTCCGCTACCGTTTCGCGGAAGCCGCGCAGGCCGCGCTCTTGCAGCGAGGACGGCGCTTCCTCCTCCGGCGCAGGCGGCGGCGCTTCTTCGGCGGGCACGCTTATGGCGGCCTCCGCCTCCACCTTGCGGATCGCCTCCTCCAGCGCCAGGCGCTCGCGCGTGATGTCGCTCTCCTCGAGCGGCGGATCGACGCTGCGCAGCTGGTTGACGAGCGCTGTGCGCGCGCGCTCGTACAGCACGCGGCGGTTCTCGCCCGTGTTGCTGTCGAGGCCGGCGACGGCGCGGGAGATCAGCGGTTGATAGTCAGCCATTGCGCGTCATTTCGCTTACGTTTCCTCGCCCCACTTCATGTCTTTTTTTAAGCGTCACGCCTCGAACGGATTCTGCACCAGGATGGTGTCCTCGCGCTCCGGGCTGGTGGAAAGCACCGCCACCGGACAGCCGACCAGTTCCTCGATCCGGCGCACATATTTGATGGCCTGCGCCGGCAATTGCGCCCAGGAGCGCGCGCGCAGCGTGGGCTCCTTCCAGCCCTCGATGGTCTCGTAGACCGGCTCGACGCGCGCCTGCGCCTGTTCGCCGGCCGGCAGATAGTCGATCACGCGCCCGTCGAGTCTATAGGCGGTGCAGACCTTGATCGCGTCGAAGCCGTCGAGGATGTCGAGCTTGGTGAGCGCCAGGCCGTCGATGCCGCAGGTGCGCACGGTCTGGCGCACCAGCACGGCGTCGAACCAGCCGCAGCGGCGCGCGCGCCCGGTGACCACGCCGAACTCGTGGCCGCGTTCGCCCAGCAGTCTGCCGATCTCGTTGTCCATCTGATCGGTGGGGAACGGCCCGAGGCCGACGCGCGTGGTGTAGGCCTTGCAGATACCGAGCACGTAGTCGATGGCGTTGGGCCCGACGCCGGAGCCGGTCGCGGCCTGCGCGGCCACCGTGTTGGACGAGGTGACGTAAGGGTAAGTGCCGTGATCGATGTCGAGCAGCGCGCCCTGCGCACCCTCGAACAAGATGCGCTTGCCCTCGCGCCGCTTGTCGTCGAGCAGCGACCAGACCGTGTCCATATAGGGCAGCACCTTGGGCGCGATCGCGGCGAGCGGGTCGTAAACGGTCTGCGGCTCGATCTCCGCGAGCGCGTGGCCGCGGCGCAGCGCGTTGTGATGGGCGAGCAGGCGCTCGATCTTGGGCATGAGCGCCGGCAGGTCGGCGAGATCCATGAAACGGATGGCGCGGCGACCGACCTTGTCCTCATAGGCCGGCCCGATGCCGCGCTTGGTGGTGCCGATGCGGGTGGCGGAGGTGTCGGCCTCGCGCAGCGCTTCGAGCTCGCGGTGCAGCGGCAGGATCAGGATGGCGTTCTCGGCGATGCGCAGATTGTCGGGGGTCACCGCGATGCCCTGCTGGTTCAGCTGCGCGATCTCCTCGATCAGCGCCTGCGGGTCGATCACCACGCCGTTGCCGATGATCGACAGCTTGCCTGCGCGCACGACGCCGGAAGGCAGCAGCGACAGCTTGTAGGTCTTGCCGTCGATCACCAAAGTGTGGCCGGCATTGTGGCCGCCCTGGAAGCGGACGACGATATCGGCCTGCTCGGACAGCCAGTCGACGATCTTGCCCTTGCCTTCGTCGCCCCACTGGGACCCGACAACTACTACATTCGCCATGGAAACCTTATCCCCAGCCGCCAGCGCCCGGACTTCTGCAGCCGGGAGCCGCCGGCCAGGTCCGCCCTCGGATAAAGGATGCGGAAGGCCGAGGCAAGGCTGCGGGCGCCTTTTAGGGCGCCGCGCGGGCCGGCCAACGGGTTGAACTTACACCGCTATTCGGGCGAAAGGCAGGGGGCGCGCGCCTCATCCTGAGAACTTTGCAAAGCAATGCGCCTCCAAGGATGGCGCGGCGCGCCTATATTATCGCGGCCATGGACGACGCCCAATTTGCCGAGATCGCCGGCTGGCTGACGCAAGCCGGCCTCGTCGGCGAGCCCGAGACCGCCATCCTCGACGGTTTCTGCGCGCGCTGCGTGGCGGCCGGGCTGCCGATCGCGCGCGCGCACCTGCTGATCGATACGCTGCACCCCGTCTACGAAGGACGCCTGGTGCGCTGGGGCTACGGCACCGACGACGCGCCCATGCTCGACTACGGCCGCACCGGCCCGGTCGCCACGCTCGGTGGCGCGCGCGCCGACGCGGCCGTCCAGGCCGAACAGGCGGAAACCGGCGAAAGATGGCGGCGCAGCCCGTTCTATCACATGCTGCAAACCGGCGAGGCGCTGCTGCGCCGGCGGCTGACCGAGGCAAGCATCGAGGAATTCAACTTGCTGCCGCAATTGCGCGCCGCCGGCATGACGGATTACGTCGCGATCATCAACCGCTTCGCGGCCGAAGGCGCGCTCGGCGACATGGATTGCGTCTACTCGTCCTGGGGGACACGGGAGCCGCAAGGCTTCAGCGACCGGCAGATCGCCGCGCTCGAGCGCACCGTGCCGTTCCTGGCGCTGGCGATTAAATCGGTGTCGCTCACCCGCGTCGCCGCCAACCTGATGCAGACCTATCTCGGGCGCGACGCCGGCCAGCGCGTGCTGAGCGGGCGCATCATGCGCGGGGTGGCCGAGCGCATCGAGGCCGCCATCTGGTTCAGCGACCTGCGCGGCTTCACGCGCATCACCGACACCGCGCCCGAACAGGTGATCCCGCTGCTGAACGACTATGCCGACGTGATCGTCTCGGCCATTCACGACCATGGCGGCGACGTGCTCAAGCTGATCGGCGACGGCACGCTGGCGATTTTCACGCATGACGGCGGCGAGCGCGCCTGCGAAGCCGCGCTGAGCGCGGCGATCGCGGCGCAGCGCGGGGTGGCGGCGCTCAACCAGGAGCGCGCGCGAGAGGGGCTGCCGGTGACCGACATGTATCTCGGCCTGCATATCGGCGAGGTGTTCTACGGCAATGTCGGCAGCCGCGAGCGGCTCGACTTCACGGTGATCGGGCCGGCGGTCAACGAAACGAGCCGCATCGCGGCCATGTGCCGCGCGGTCGAGCAGCCGGTGCTGGTGTCGGACGCCTTCGCCAAGGTCGGCGACAACGCGAAGCGGCTGGTCTCGGTCGGCCGTTACGCCCTGCGCGGCGTCGGCCGGCCGCAGGAGCTGTTCACGCTCGATGCAGGGGCTGGCGGCTGACAGCTTTGGCGAGGTCGCTCGGCTCGCTCACCTCTTGGGATATTCCGTGAAAATGTAGTCCTTGGCCGCCACCGCCGTATGGCACGCGTAGCCGCATCTGGCGCCGCTGCCATTCGGGGCAAAGGTGTCAGAGGCGGCATCGTAGCGAAACTGCGCGTAGGCCCATCCGTTGGTGTCGGGGAAGCGCTTGCTGTCCTTCTCGATGAAGGAAACCGATTTGAGCGCGCCCGGCACCATGACAAAATAAGGCGACTCGCGGTTCTTCTTGGCGAACCACTCGATCTTCACGACCTTGGACCCGTCGGGAAATTTCTTGCCCTTGGCCGGAAGCCCCTGCCGGTAGGCGTCCATCATCACGGAATTCGCCGCGATGATCTTCAACCCTTTTTCGGTCTGACTGACGGCCACGTTCTGCCAGGTTTCGTAGCCTCTGAACTCGGAAAACGCGAGCCCGTCCGGCACCTTCAGCGTGAACCTGTCCTGCGCGGCCAGCGCCATGCCGCCCAAGACGGCGAGCAAGACAGCGAGCAAGACCGCAACGATCACAATCGCCGGGAATGAAGCTCTCTTCATGGCGCTCTCCTGCGCTACCGTTGGCGCGAGGATTCGGTTGCTTGGCTAACGTCCGCTCGCGCTTTGAAACCACCGAGTACTGGCACGACCGGCAATGCGTCGAGCTTGACGCGCCAATCGGTATGCAAGCTTAAGACGATTTTCGGCCGTGGTACGTAAATTTTTTGCCTCAACAGAGCGGTATTGCCGCGCTAGTCCAAATGGCCTCACACGCAACAATTGAGATGCGTGTGTTCAAAAATGCAGTGGCTTGGCCTGCTGCACCTGCGGCAGCGCGCGCACCTTGTCGAGCAACTCCACCGACAATTCGCCGTCGATCTCGATCAGCGCCACCGCGCTGCCGCCCGGCTTGTCGCGACCGACGTGAAAGGTGGCGATGTTGATGCCGGCCTCGCCCAGCGTGGAGGAGAACTTGCCGATGAAGCCGGGCTTGTCGAGATTGGTGATGTAGATCATCGACGGCCCGAACTCGGCGTCCATGCGGATGCCCTTGATGTTGACGATGCGCGGGCGCCCGTCGGCGAACACGGTGCCGGAGACGAAGCGGGACTGCTTTTCGGTGGTCACCGTCACGGTGATCAAGCTTTCGTAGTCGCTCTCGGCTTCGCGCGTGACTTCCTCCACCGCCATGCCGCGCTCGCGCGCGATCACCGGCGCCGACACCACGTTGACGTCGCCCAGCATCGGCCGCAACAGCCCGGCGAGCACCGCCGAAGTGAGCGCACGCGTGTTCATCTGCGCCACATGGCCCTCATAGATGATCTGCAGCTCGGTGATCGGGTTCTCGGTGAGCTGGCCGGCGAAGGAGCCGAGCTTTTCGGCGAGCGCCACGAACGGCTTGAGCCTGGGCGCTTCCTCCGCGCTGATCGAGGGGAAGTTGATGGCGTTGGTGATGGCGCCGCGCAGGAGATATTCCGACATTTGCTCGGCGACTTGCAGCGCCACGTTCTCCTGCGCCTCCGAGGTGGAAGCGCCGAGATGCGGGGTGCAGACCACGTTGGGCAATTTGAACAGCGGGTTGTCGGTCGCGGGCTCGGTCGCGAACACGTCGAAGGCGGCGCCGGCGACGTAGCCGGATTGCAACGCCTCGGCGATCGCCGCCTCGTCGACCAGCCCGCCGCGCGCGCAGTTGATCACGCGCACGCCCTTGCGCATTTTCTTGAGCGCGGCGGCGTCGACGATGTTGCGGGTCTTGTCGGTGAGCGGGGTGTGCAGCGAGATGAAGTCGGCGCGCGCGAACAGCTCGTCGAGCTCGACCTTCTCGACGCCGAGATCCATGGCGCGCTCGTGCGAGAGGAACGGGTCGTAGGCGATCACCTTCATCTTCAGGCCGAGCGCGCGGTCGGCGACAATGGAACCGATATTGCCGCAGCCGATGACGCCGAGCGTCTTGCCGAAAATCTCCACGCCCATGAACTTGTTCTTCTCCCATTTGCCGGCGCGGGTGGAAGCGTCGGCCTCCGGGATCTGACGGGCAAGCGCCAGCATCAGCGAGATGGCGTGCTCGGCGGTGGTGATGGAATTGCCGAAGGGCGTGTTCATCACGATGATGCCCTTGGCGGTGGCGGCCGGGATGTCGACATTGTCGACCCCGATGCCGGCGCGGCCGATCACCTTCAGATGCTTGGCCTTTTCCAGAATCTTCGGCGTCACCTTGGTGGCCGAGCGGATGGCGAGGCCGTCGAAGCCGCCGATCGCCTCGGCGAGCTTGTCCTTATCCTTACCGAGGGCGGGCTGGAAATCGACCTCGATGCCGCGATCCTTGAAGATCTGCACGGCGGCGGGGGAAAGGGCGTCGGAGATGAGTACGCGAGGAGCCATGGTGACAGTCCTTTTGATGTCGGCGATGCGCACGGGCGCTTCAGCGCAGCCAACGCAGCATGTGGGGATAGGGTTCGACGCCGCGCGCGGCGGCGGCTTTCGGCTCGACGGTCATGCCGTAGCATTGCAGCAGCGGCAGGCCGATATAGCTGCCGGCGCCGAAGGTCTCGGCCAGCCACGGCCCGCCGCCCTTGTAGCCGTGCGGGTGGAAGACGACTTCGGCATCGAGATCGAGATGCCTGAGCGCGGCATAGGACCAGGCGAGCGTTGCCATCTCGTCGCCGGGGTCCGGCGACAGAGCCGGCGCGGCGCGCTGCGCGGGCGGTGCGACGGCGATATGCCCGGCCTCGTGCAGCAGGTCGCCGGGGTAAGCGAGGCGCTGCTCGTCCACCAGGACGGCGCCGTGCCGGATGTCGAGACCGGGCAGGAACGTGTCGGCCGGCAGCGCGGCGGCCTGCACGTCAATGCCGATGGTGCGCACGAACGCCGCCATGCGTTCGGTCAGCGGGTTGGCGAACATGGTGCACCCGCTCAGGCGGCTTTAGGCAGCGCGGCTTTGGCTTGCGCGAAGGCCCAGTCAAGCCAGGCGGTCAGCGCCGCGACGTCGCTTGCCTCGACCGTGGCGCCGCACCAGATGCGCAGGCCGGGCGGGGCGTCGCGGTAATAAGCGATGTCGTAGGCGACGCCTTCCTTCTCCAACAGGCCGGCCAGGTTTTTCGCGAAGGCCGCCTGCGCGTCGGCGGAAAGAGCGGTCACCGCCGGATCGACCACCTTCAGGCAGACGGAGGTGTTGGAGCGTTGCGCCGGAACGATCGCCAGATGATCGATCCAGGGCGTGCGCTTGACCCAGTCGGCGAGCACCTTGGCGTTGGCGTCGGAGCGCGCGACCGTCGCTTTGAGCCCACCGATCTTCTTCGCCCAGTCGAGCGCGTCCAGATAGTCTTCGACGCACAGCATGGACGGCGTGTTGATGGTCTCGCCCTGGAAGATGCCTTCGTTGAGCTTGCCGCCTTTGGTCATACGGAAGAGCTTGGGCAGCGGCCAGCCAGGCTTATAGCTTTCCAGCCGCGCGACGGCGCGCGGCGACAGGATGAGCATGCCGTGCGCGGCCTCGCCGCCCAGCGCCTTCTGCCAGGAGAAGGTGGCGACGTCGAGCTTGCCCCAATCGAGCTTTTGCGCGAAGGCGGCCGAGGTGGCGTCGCAGATGGTCAGGCCTTCGCGGTCGGCCGCGATCCAGTCGCCGTTCGGCACGCGCACGCCGGAAGTGGTGCCGTTCCAGGTGAACACCACGTCGCTCGAAAAATCGATCTTGGAAAGATCGGGCAATTCGCCGTAAGGCGCCCGCAGCACCATCACGTCTTTCAGCTTGAGCTGCTTTTCGACGTCGGTCACCCAGCCTTCGCCGAACAATTCCCAGGTCAGCATGGTGACGGGGCGGGCACCCAGCAGCGACCACAGCGCCATCTCGATCGCGCCGGTGTCGGAAGCCGGCACAATGCCGATGCGGTAGTCGGCGGGGATTTCGAGGATTTCGCGCGTCAGATCGATGGCGCGCTTGAGCTTGGCCTTGCCAAGCTTGGCGCGATGCGAACGTCCCAGCGCTGCGTCGGTGAGGGCTTGCAGGCTCCAGCCGGGGCGCTTGGCGCAGGGGCCGGAAGAGAAGTGCGGGGTCACCGGCCGCACGCCGGGCTTGGCGTCTGTCATTTTGTCTATCCTTCCAGATAGGCGCCCCTCGTTGGGGAGGGGTGTCCCACTGGCGGAGATAGGCGACTTAGAGGCCGCGGTCAACTGCCAAGAATGGCGGGCGGTGTCCTAATTCAGGGGTGTCTGAGAACGCGAACCCATAAAATGGCGTCGTTAAGCGCCCTATACGTCTAGCGGCCTCAGCTTGAGGCTGCGTAGAGCTTCATTTGACCTTGGAGCCCTTTGAGCGAATGCCTTCCACGCTCTTCGAAGCGGAGACCGGAGCCCGTGACAAGGTCCTTCACGGTTCGCGATACCAGGATTTCGCCTGCCGCGGCAGCTGCGCAGATGCGCGCGGCAATGTGGACGGCGATGCCTTGCACGTCCTTATCTCCCATCTCGATCTCGCCGGTGTGCAGGCCGCAGCGGACTTCAACGCCCAGCGCACGGACGGCCTCGGTGATCGCGCAAGCACAACGGATCGCGCGAGCAGGCCCGTCGAAAATGGCGAGAAATCCGTCTCCCAGCGACTTCACCTCGGTGCCCCGGTAACGCGCGAGTTCGCGCCTTACCGTGGCGTGATAAGCGTCGAGCAAGTCATGCCAGCGTTGGTCGCCGATCTGCTCGGCGCGCGCGGTCGAGCCCACAATGTCCGTGAAGAGGACAGTCGCCAGCACGCGATGGCTTTCGGCTACCGAGACGGATCCGGTCAGGAACTCCTCGATGCATTCAACCACCTGCTCGTGAATAAAAAAGAGATGGTCCTGTCCCGGCAACTCGATCCACTGCGCGCCCGGGATGTTTTTTGCAATGAAACGTCCGCAGTCGGCGGGGATAAGCGAGTCATCGTTGCAGTGGATCACCAATGTTGGCACCCGAATTGAGGAAATAATATCGCTGACATCAGTCTCGGCGGCCATCCTCATCACCGCCACCGCCGTTGCCGGGCTCCCCCCAAGGCGCTCGAAACGGCCCCACCATTGCTGCATTGTCGCATCGTTTTTACGTGAGGGCGCCCATGCCGACAGACTAAATCCGCTACCCCAGGCTCGATCGACATATTTTGAGAAAGACCCTAAGGCCTCGTCGGCATTCGGAAAGCGCGCATAGGCGCCAAACAGGACAAGCCGCTGGCAGCGCTGAGGGTAAGTCGCGGCGAACAACGCAGCCAGCGCACCACCTTCCGACACGCCCAGCACTGCCGCACTTTTACTACCCGCCGCGTCCATGACGGCGCGGACATCGTCCATGCGTAATTCCAGTGACGGCGCATCAGGAACCGGATCGGAGAGACCCGTCCCGCGCTTGTCGAACATGATCACGCGCGCAAAGCTCCCGAGACGAAGCAGCCATCGTGCCAAATCGGGATGATCCCAGTAGTTCTCAAGATGGGAGATAAAGCCCGGCACAAAGACTAGATCAATCGCACCGTTGCCAAAGACCTGGTAGGCGATATGGACTTCGCCGCTCTTGGCGTAACGCGTCACTGGCACCGACATCGGAACTCCCGACGCTCTGACCGATTGGCCCGTGACAAGTTATCGCAACGCAACTCCTGTGAGAAGTCAGGTTACGCTGATTGTTTGATGCCCTTACTTCTCCATCGGGTCATATTTCTCGTTTCCGCTATGTCCGCGAAATGTCCGCTCAGCTGATAATTTCGGATACGCCATTCCGCAGTTTCGGCTGTTGGCATGATCGTGATTCTAGGCCGCAAACTGGAGCCGCGAATCGTACGATAAGAACTCAGCGAGCACGAGTGGACTGCGAAATTCTCGCGATCAGAAGCGGACGGCGACGCCGACCCGGCCGGTATTGAGGTTGGATTTGATGCTGTTGACCGGGCCCCAGGCGATGTATTCCCACTCCGCGCGCAGGAACACGTTGGGCATCACGGCAACGTCGACGCCGAGCCCGCCGACGAATCCGGCCATGATGACATTGTCCTGGCCGGCGCTGCCCGATTGGACAAAGGGTGGCTGAACCATACCTCCAATCGTTTGTGTGTCGGTCACAGTGGCGGTGGACGTATAGTTGAAGCGCCCGACCGCGACGCCGAGCATGGCATAGGGCAGGAACTGGCCGAAGGCGTAGCCGGCGCGCGCGCGCACGGTGGCGTAGTCGACGAGTTCGAGCGAGGCTGAGGCCTGCACCAGCACGTCGTGCGAGATGGTATCGCTGGTGACGGCGATGCGCTCGATCGAATCGCTTGCCTCGGTGTAGAGCGAGGACGGCCGGTTATAGGCGACGTCGAAGCCGAGCACGAGCTGCTCCATCTGCCAATTGTAGCCGATGAAGCCGCCGTACTGGGTGACGTCGGTGACGGTTTTCGGCAAGGTCGTCCAGCTCGAGGGCTGAAACTCGTCCTGCAGCGTGCTGTTGCGCAGGATATAGGCGATCTGCGAGCTGGCGGCGTTGCCGAAATCCGTGCTCATATTGGTGTAGCCGAGGGTCGCACCCATCACGAGGCCGTCCCAGCGGACCCAGCCGGGCGCGCTCGGCTGCGAAAACGAGCCGCGCAGCCAGGACGTGTCGAGATCGGCCGCGTTCGCCCGGCCGAAGGCCGACGCCGCGAGCAGGACCGCGCCAGCCGCGGCCGCGCGCAGCCACAGGCGGCTAGTCTGGGAACGGCTGATCATCGAAACTCCAACGGATACCGATGCGGACTTCCTGGGCGTAGACGTTCTTGAAGGTCATGGAGCCGAACGAGTCGGAGGCGCTCGTCACGTCGCCGAAATTCACGTAGCGGTAGTTGAGGTCGATCATCAGATTGGGCGCGACCTGATAGGCGACGCCGCCGGTGAGCGCCCAGGTGAACTGCCATTGCGTGTGCGAAAGCCCGGCCGTGAAAGGCGGCGCCGCGCTACTCGCATAGTCGGTGGTGTGCAGCTGGGAGACGCCGGCGCCGGCGCCGATATAGGGCGTGGCGCGATACCAGGTGCCGAGATCGATATAGCCGTTGGCCAGGAAGGTGACGGCCGCGATCTTGGCGGTGGTGTCGTCGGGCGCCAGGATGGTGCCGGTGTATTTGAGCGGCGAGGTGTAATCGATGGTGACGTCGGTGCGCACCCACTGGCTCTTGTAGCCGGCGCCGATGCCGGCGACGAAGCCGTTGCCGAGCGAATTTGAGGTGGGGTCGGGGAACCCCGGGGCGGATTCGGCCGACTGGATCTCGCCCAAGACGTAGCCGAGATCGCCGCGCAGGTACCAGCCGCCGCCGAATTGCTCGATCGGTGGATGCACTTCGGGCGGCGGCGGCGGCAGCTCGTGCATGTCGGCTGCCCGCGCGGACGCGCCCATGCAGGCGAGCGCCGCAGCCCAACACACCAAGGTCCTCAACCAAACCATGCCCACTGCCCTTCACACGAAGTCCACGCCAGCTTGCCGCAGGAAGGTTAAGCCGCGCTTAACCATAAATTTTCACCATGATCGCGCGCCGTTAACCGTAAGAGCTGCGCGCGCCGCCGTCGGGCGGCGCGCAAGGCGCGTCTCGAACACAAGGAAAAACACGGCGCGCTAGCCCCGGCTCTGCAGCGGCGGCGGCGGCGGCGGAATGTAAGGCTGCGGCTGGTAGACGTAGCGCGGCGGTGCCGGCGGCCCGTAATCGCAACAGGTCCAGCGCAAGCCGAGCATGATGTCGTTCGAATACAGATTCTTGAACTTGAACGAATCCGGATTGCAGCCGCCGAAGCAATCGACGGTGTCGGTGATCGAGCCGTAATTGAGATAGCGGTAGGTTAGATCGATGTGGAAGTTCTGGGTGACTTCATACGACACGCCTGCATAGAGCGCCCAGGCCAGATTCCAATTGCTCGGGTTGCGGCCGAATCCGAACCCGCCATTCGGATTGACGTCGGTGAAATCGACCAGGCTGGTATAGGCGACGCCGACGCCGGCACCGACGAAGGGCGTGAAGCAATCCCAGGTGCCGAGATCGACGAAGGCATTGGCCAGGAAAACCCAGGAATTCAGGTAACCTTCGTAGGTGTCGAGGCCGTTGAGCCCGTAATTACCGAAGGCGTAGACGCGTGTCTTGGAACGGTATTCGCCCGTGGCCTCGAGGCGCAGCCAGTTGTTGAAGTTGTAACCGACGCCCAAACCGATAAACGGCGTGTCGGCAATTGAATTGCTCTGGAACTGAAATCCGTTGCCGACATTGGCGGCGTTCGGCTGGTATTCGAGATCGGCGTTGTTGACGCCGATGCCGACATAGCCGCGCAGATACCAGTTGTCGCAGCAGGGCTGCGGCGGGGGCGGCGGAATATAGGGCGGCGGCAAGGGCCGATAATCGGCGGCCTGCGCCGCGCCCGCGGCCAGCAAGGCGACCGCGGCCAGCAGTGAGATCTTGAGACGCGCGACAAACATGCCATCGTCCTTCTTCGAACCCGCGCCGTCGACGGCGGCGGAATAACGAGGATCGAGGTGGACGATGGCAGGAAAGTCTTAAGTGGCTCTTAACCCTGTTTTTTAACCACGCTGCTTAACGAAAAAATGCGCGCGCGCGCCGCCAAAGCGGTCACCGAGCACCGGCAATCGCCGCGTTTTAAGATTTCGTTTAGGTTTGGGCGGTGCGCCGGCACCGCAGACGCCGGCAACGGCGCGAATCAGGCGGCGACTTCGGTCAAGGCCTCGACCACGTCGTCGACCGCCGCTTCCACCACGCCCTTGTCGTCGCCCTCGCCCATCACCCGGATCACCGGCTCGGTGCCGGAGGGGCGCACGATCAAGCGGCCGCCGCGGCCCAGCTTCTTCTCGGCGCCGGCAATGGCCTTGAGCACGGCGGCGTTCTCCAGCGGCCGGCCGTTCTTGTAGCGCACGTTCTTGAGCACCTGCGGCAGCGGCTCGAAACGGTGGCAGACTTCGGACACCGGCTTGCCGCTGCGCTTGACCATGGCGAGCACCTGCAACGCGGCGATGAAGCCGTCGCCGGTGGTGGTGTAGTCCGACATGATGATGTGGCCGGAGGGCTCGCCGCCGAGATTGTAGCCGTGCGCGCGCATGTATTCGAGCACATAGCGGTCGCCGACCGGCGTGCGGATCAACTCGAGGCCGAGCTGTTTGAGATGGCGCTCGAGCCCGAGATTGCACATCACGGTGCCGATCACGCCGGGCTTCTCCAGACGGCCGTCCTCTTTCCAGCTGGCGGCGATGACGGCGAGCAACTGATCGCCGTCCACCACATGGCCGCGCTCGTCCACCAGCAGCACGCGGTCGGCGTCGCCGTCGAGCGCGATGCCGATGTCGGCGCGCATTTCGCGCACCTTGCGGCAGACCGCGGTCAAATCGGTGGAGCCGCATTCCTTGTTGATGTTGAAGCCGTCGGGCTCGACGCCGATGGCGACCACGTCGGCGCCCATTTCCCACAGCGCGCCGGGCGCCACTTTGTAGGCGGCGCCGTTGGCGCAGTCGATCACCACGCGCAGGCCCTCGAAATTGACGGTCTTGGGCAAAGTGAGCTTGGCGAATTCGATGTAGCGGTCCTGCACGCCGTCGATGCGCTTGGCGCGGCCGAGATCGGTGCCGGTGGAGAGGCGGTCGCTCAGATCGGAATCGAGCAGGATCTCGATCTCCTTCTCGACCTCGTCGGAAAGCTTGAAGCCGTCGGGGCCGAACAGCTTGATGCCGTTGTCATCGAACGGGTTGTGCGAGGCGGAGATCATGACGCCGAGATCGGCGCGCATGGAGCGCGCCAGCATGCCGACCGCCGGCGTCGGGATCGGGCCGGTGAGCAGCACGTCCATGCCGACCGAGGTGAAGCCGGCGACCAGGGCGTTCTCGATCATGTAGCCGGACAGGCGGGTGTCCTTGCCGATCAGCACGCGGTGGCGGTGCTCGCCGTTGCGGAAGATCAGCCCGGCGGCCTGGCCAACCTTGAGGGCCAGATCCGGAGTGATCACCTTGTTGGCCCGGCCGCGAATGCCGTCGGTGCCGAAGTAACGACGAACCATAAAGCCCCTCTGCGCCTACTGACGGCCTTGGCGGCCCCGGCTTGGAGCCAGTGGGCGGCGCAGCCCCGCTGGCTGCTTATAATAAGGTCAAGGCGGCCTATCTACTTCAAAAATTGTGAGTAATCATTACGAAGCGCGGTTAATGGCGGGCTTTTTCGGGGTCCGCCGCCGGCGCCGGGCAGCCAAGCGGCCAAACAGCGCCGGTTTGGTCCGGCCCGGTCCTTTGTGCTACCCGAAAGGTCGAGGCAATCGTATTCCCCAGAGTTATCCCCATGAAGACCGCCACCTGCATCGAGGACCTGCGCGTGCTCGCCCGCCGCAAGGTTCCGCGCGCCTTCTACGATTACGTCGATACCGGCTCCTATAACGAGGAGACCTATCGCGCCAACCGCGCCGACCTGACGGACATCAAGCTGCGCCAGCGCGTTCTGGTGGACGTTTCGCAGCGCAGCCTCGCCACCACCATTGTGGGGCAGCCGTCGGCGGCGCCGCTCGTGCTGGCGCCGATCGGTCTATGCGGCATGCAACATGGCGACGGCGAGATCCTGAGCGCGCAGGCCGCCAACGAGGCCGGCATTCCGTTCACGCTGTCGACCATGTCGATCTGCTCGATCGAAGACGTGGCGGAGGCGACCGGCAAGCCGTTCTGGTTCCAGCTCTACGTCATCAAGGACCGCGACTTCTCCAAGGACATTCTCGACCGCGCCACGGCCGCCAAGTGCAATACGCTGGTGCTGACCGTCGATCTGCAGGTGCTCGGCCAGCGTCACCGCGACATCAAGAACGGCATGACGGTGCCGCCGCAATTCCGCATCAAGAACGTCATCGACATCGCCAGCAAGCCGGCCTGGGCCTGGAGCATCCTGAACGGCAGGCGCAAGACCTTCGGCAACCTGGCCGGCCACGTGAAAGGCATGGACAACGTCACCCAGCTTGGACAGTGGACCGCGCAGCAGTTCGATCCGGCGCTGAACTGGAAGGACGTCGAGTGGATCAAGAAGATCTGGCCGGGCAAGCTGGTGCTGAAAGGCATTCTCGACGTCGAGGACGCCAAGACCGCGGTCAAGCTCGGCGCCGACGCGCTGGTGGTGTCGAACCACGGCGGGCGGCAGCTCGACGGCGCGCCGTCCTCGATCTCGGCATTGCCGGCGATCGCCGACGCGGTGGGCGGCGACCTCGAAGTGCTGTTCGACGGCGGCATCCGCACCGGCGCCGACGTGCTGCGCGCGCTGGCGCTGGGCGCGCGCGGCTGCATGATCGGCCGCGCCTACATCTACGGGCTGGGCGCCGGCGGCAAGGCGGGCGTCGCGCGCGCGATCGAGATCCTGAAGAACGAATTGAGCGTCGCCATGGCGCTCACCGGCACCAACAAGATTGCCGATATCGGGCGGAATGTGCTGGTGGGCGGCGAGGCGAGCGCGGCGAAGAAGAAGCCGGCGGTAAGGAAGCGCTCGGCCAAGGCGCAGAGCTGATCCGCAAGCGGACGACCCAATGCGCCTCATGCCGAGGAGGCGATCGGGGAGGCATCACCGCCACCCCAGCTCCGGCGCGACATGCTTGAGGATCGCCTCGATGACGTGGGCGTTGTAGTCGACGCCGAGCTGGTTGGGCACGGTCAGCAGCAGCGTGTCGGCCTCGGCGATGGCTTCGTCCTGTCTTGAGCTGCTCGATCAGGACGTCCGGCTCGGCGGCGTAGCTGCGGCCGAAAATGGCGCGTGAGTTGTCGCCGAGCAATCCGATCTGGTCGCCCTCCTCGCCGCTGCGCCCGAAATAGCCGCGGTCGCGCTCGTCCACCAGCGCGAAGATGCTGCGGGAAACCGACACCCGCGGCGTGCGCGCGTGCCCGGCCGCCTGCCACGCCGCGCGGTAAAGCCTTATCTGCTCCGCCTGCTGGACGTGGAACGGCTTGCCGCTCTCGTCGATCTTCAGCGTCGACGACTGCAGGTTCATGGCCGATTTGGCCGCCCATTCCGCCGTGGCGTTGGTGCCGGCGCCCCACCAGATGCGCTCGCGCAAGGTCTCCGAGTGAGGCTCGAGGCGCAGCAGGCCGGGCGGGTTCGGGAACATCGGCCGCGGGTTGGGCTTGGCGAAGCCCTCGCCGCGCAGCACCTCGAGGAAGACTTGCGTGTGGCGCCGCGCCATGTCGGCGTCGGTCATGCCCTCCGGCGGCGCGTAGCCGAAGTGGCGCCAGCCGTCGATCACCTGCTCGGGCGACCCACGAGAGATGCCGAGCTGCAGGCGGCCGCCGGCGATGAGGTCGGCTGAGCCTGCGTCCTCCGCCATGTAGAGCGGGTTCTCGTAGCGCATGTCGATGACCGCGGTGCCGATCTCGATGCGCTTGGTGCGCGCGCCGCAGGCCGCGAGCAGCGGGAACGGCGAGCCGAGCTGGCGGGCGAAGTGATGCACCCGGAAATAGGCCCCGTCGGCGCCGAGCTCCTCGGCCGCGACGGCAAGGTCGATGGATTGCAGCAGGGCGTCGGAGGCCGAGCGTACTTGCGAGTGGGGCGAAGCCGACCAGTGGCCGAAGGAGAGGAAGCCGATGTTTTTCATGGGGGCTATATGGGGCTGAGGCGGCTAACTAGTCCGTCTGACGTGCTATCTGCATTTATAGTACCATGTGCATGCGCACGTGCCGGGGGTGTGGATAACGATGCCTGAAATTGCGAAGCCAAAGAGGTTTCCGAAGAATTAATTGATTTCTATAACACTCTTCCCCGCCGGCCGGCGTATTGTTGGCTACGTTTCGACGATGGGCTTTTTAATCTTCGTAACTGCACTCATAATCGCCATCTACTTCAAGACAGGCTTTTTCTCATATCTCGTCCTCGCCTTCTTGATGTTCATCTCCACGATGCATTCAAACTACGCGCTCGCACAGAACTTGACGCAACGGAAGGTGCGGAAAATCGACTATTGGTACGTCGGCGCGGCAGCGTCGGTTTGCTGCTTTTCGCGGCAGGCTATTCAAATCAACGGGTATTGGTTCTCACGAGACTATTCGTCACGGTGCACCGGTCGGGAGAAAAGCCCGTCCGAGAAAAAGTCGTCTCGTCTCTAGCAGACGTGTCCACATTTCTTTGCAGCGCGAAGAGGCCGCGACCATTCCAAGCCCCCTGCGATGGCGCTAAGCGATTCGCGTCGGAAATAAAACCGCATCTGACAGCCGATCAAATCAAAGCATTGAGCGATACGTACGATAAGTGGGTGATTATTCCCTACGGCCAAATGTTTTCAACTGAGCAATTGA
Organism: uncultured Pseudomonadota bacterium; assembly: GCA_963819955.1. Classification (GTDB taxonomy): domain Bacteria; phylum Pseudomonadota; class Alphaproteobacteria; order Rhizobiales; family Xanthobacteraceae; genus Pseudolabrys. Next base: position 365,255 of record CAWFYB010000009.1, read on the forward strand.
ACAGCCACCCGGAATTCTTCTCTCCCTTGGTGATTGTAAAAATCAGGCTTGATGACTGGGGCGAGTACATGCGAAATGCGCCGACAGAAACCGTATTGCCACGCGACGAAGACGCCGAAATACTTTTTGGCTTGGGCCAATTGGTGATCTGGCCGTTCTTTCTTGCATATGCGCTCGCCCTTCGAATTACGAAGGTCACAGTCGACGTGTTTGAGTGGGCCACATAGCGCGTAGGTCGGGTTAGGCGCAAAGCGCCGTAACCCACCACAGCGACTCGCAACTGGCGATACGCTGGCGGGTTACGCGTCTTCAGCGCTAACCTACCCTACGGGCTGATCACCTTTTTTAATCCGTAGCCGCTAACGTAACTTTTTGAGTATGTTGAACGACTTGGAACACCCTGAGAACTCATTGTTTTTAATGATTTAATGGATTTTCAGCCCCTTTGATGCTATATTAAAGAAGAGGATTTAAAGATGCTCAAACGCCAGAGTGAGACAGCAGTTGTCATCCGCGAAATGGCCCGGCAGCACCATGTGCATTATGTCGGAACGAGTTCTGACGTCTTAGCCCATCATATTACGAGGCTCGCCGGCGACACCGTCATTCTCGATAACGTTGAACAGACACTTTTGGCGCTGCAGCGCGCCGGCCATTTGAGCCGTAGGGACGTCGTGCGCCTGCAGGCGAGCTATTTGCGCGAAGCTGGATTGTGACGTTCGATCCTTTCGGCGATTTCGAAACGCAAGGTTACTTGCGCAATTACGAGAAGGAAAAAGACCTCGATATTATTCGGCGTCTCGAGCACACGTCGTTCGCGACCGGGCTCGATGAGGCGTTTACTCAGCTCGCCAAGACGAAGAACCTTCAATACGATCACGTTCTCGATACAAATCGCGTTCTGTTCGACGCCCTCTATCCGTGGGCGGGACAAGACCGGACGAAAACCGCACCCGACATCGCCGTCGGCAAGGGTGGTGTGCTTTTTGCCCATCCAAATGACATACGGCCCGCAGTCGACTACGCGTTGAAGCATGGCCAGGACAAGGAATTCATGGCCTCAAAGCCCGGGGAGGTGATGGGTTATTTGGCTTATGGCCATCCCTTCCTCGATGGGAACGGCCGCACGATCATGGTCGTACATTCGGTGCTCGCCCAACGGGCCGGATTCAGCATTGATTGGGCAAAGACCGACAAGACGGAGTATCTTCTTGCGCTCACAAAAGAACTCGACGCACCGGGCAAGGGTATTCTCGACAGCTATCTGAAGCCGTTCATGGGCAAAGCAATCGCCTACGAAAAGCTGGGGAATTCTGTAATGCAGGCCCCTGGCCTCGATGGCAAATCGGACGACACGAATGCCGTATTGGGCAAAACGACAGAGCCCGAAGTAAAGGCGCGCTACGAACAACAAAAGATGAAGCGCAACGGGGCATAGCACCCTGGTCTCACCCCCTACTCCTCCTTCAGCCCCAACGCCAGGTCGTTGCCCGTCGCGCCGTAATACTTGTACGGCAGGAACTTGCCGGTCATGCCGATCGCGACGCGGTCGCCTTTGGGGTCGGCCTTGCGGGTGACGTCCATGTCGAAGTCGATGGCCGACATGATGCCGTCGCCGAATTCCTCCTCGATCAGCGCCTTCAGCGCCGGGCCGTTGACCATCAAGAGCTCGTAGAAGCGGTAGATCAGCGGGTCGGTCGGCGGCATGGGCGTACCGGTGCCGCGCATGGGCACCTCGTTCAGCATGGTCTGCTCGGACTTGGTCAGACCGAACAATTTTGCGGCATTGGCCGCCTGCGGTTTGGTCAGCTTCATCTGGCCCAGGATCGCCCCCGTGACCAGGATCGGCGACATGCCGCCGATCTGCTCGCAGATATATTTCCACGTCCAATCCTTCTCGCGCTTGATGTCGAGAAGCTTCTCGGTGAGATCGGCGCGGGTCATGGCTTACTCCTTATGCTGCGTCCGCATGGGGTCACGCCCCCGGGGGTCAAGCAAAATCAGGGCCAGTTGGGCCGGGCGCTTGCCAAAACGGCGGTCACATGCCACCCGAATAGGCATGACGGCGGATGTGACGATCGGCGACGGCGCGCGGTTGACCGCCCATGACTTGCGCGCCGCCGTGCTCGGCGAGGTGCATGCCCGGCCGTTCACGCCGATCGAGACGCCGCGCCGCGTGCTGCATTTCGCCTTCGCCACCGCCGGCGAGGCGGCCAAGCGCGACCGGGCGGCGCTCGCCGATTTCTGCGCCGGGCGCGGGCTGACGCCGCTCAAAGACGGCGCCAAGCAGCACCGCGTCGAGTTGAGCGGCACGGTCTTGCGCTGGGAGCAGCATTCCGAATTCACCACCTATACCTGGGAGCTGGCCTCGCAAGGCGACGTGCCGTTCCATCCGGCGGCCTCCTCGCTGGCCGCGCCCATGGCGGCGCTGCCGCAGCCGGGCCCGGTGTTGGTGGCGCTCGACCTGCATTTGATGGCGGAGAAAGAAAAGAAGGTTTCGCTCGAGCAATTGTTCGACCGCGCCAGCCTGGCGGTGGCGGAGAACGCGGACGGCGACGCGCTGTTTGCCACCGATTTCCAGGCCGATGCCGCGGGCTTCGTGCGCATCCTGGTGATCGACCGGGCTTTAAGCCGCGGGCGCGCCGGCGCCCTGGTGCAGCGGCTGATCGAGATCGAGACCTACCGCACGCTGGCGCTGCTCGGCCTGCCGGAGGCGCAACGGCTGGCGCCGTCGATCAACCGCATCGAGGCGCGGCTCGCCGAAGTGACCGACGAAATGCGCCACACCGAGAAGCTCGTCGACAATCACCGCCTGCTTGACGAGCTGACCGATCTTGCCGCCGAGATGGAAGCGGGCGCGGCGGCGAGCGCGTTCCGTTTCGGCGCCAGCCGCGCCTATAACGAGCTCGTGCAGATGCGGCTTGCGATCATCGGCGAGCGCAGGGTCGAGACTTTTTCGAGCTGGACCTCGTTCCTGGCGCGGCGCATGCAGCCGGCCATGCGCACCTGCGCCACCACCGCGGAGCGGCAGGCGACGCTGTCGGAGAAGCTGGCGCGCGCCGCCAATCTGCTGCGCACCAAGGTGGACGTCGAGCTGGAGCGGCAGAACCGCGACCTGCTCAAATCGATGAACGAGCGCACGCGGTTGTCGCTGCGCCTGCAGACCACGGTCGAGGGCCTGTCGGTCGGCGCGGTGAGCTATTACGTGGTCGGGCTGTTCGGCTATCTGATGAAGGGCGCGCACGACGAAGGCCTGCCGGTCAACGTCACGCTCGCCACCGCGCTGTTCGTGCCGGTGGCGGTGCTCGGCATCTGGTGGCTGGTGCGGCGGATCAGGCGGCGGCATATCGCGGGGGCGTAATAACGCGGCGATCAATGCGCCGCCGCGTCCAGCACTTGATGAATTTGCGCCACCACCGCGGCGCCTTCGCCGATCGCCGCGCCCACGCGCTTGGTGGAAGCGGCGCGCACGTCGCCGATGGCGAAGACGCGGGGCAAGCTGGTCTCCAGCGGCAACGGCGCGCGCGCCGTAAAGCCTTCCGCGAAGCCTTGGCCGGTGACGATGAAGCCCCTGGCGTCCTCGGCGACGCAGCCATCCAGCCATTCGGCGTTGGGATCGGCGCCGATGAACAGGAACAGATGGCGCATCGGCACGCCCTTGGTGGCGCCGTTCGTGCGTTCGCGAAACACCGCCTTGCTGAGCCCGCCGGCACGGTCACCCTCCAACGCCACCACTTCGGTGCCGGTATGCAGGGTGACATTGGGCAGCGCCTTGATGCGGTCGATCAGATAGCGCGACATGGAGGCCTCCAGCCCTTGGCCGCGCACGACCAAATGCAAGTGCTTGGCCTTGGGCGCGAGGAAGACCACGGCCTGCCCGGCGGAATTGCCGCCGCCGATCAGCGCCACCTCCTCGCCCTCGCACAGCTTGGCTTCGATGGACGAAGCCCAATAGGACACGCCATTGCCGTCGAAGTCCGACAGATTGGCGATGGCCGGCCGGCGGTAGCGCGCGCCGGATGCAACGACCACAGTGCGCGCCTGCACCACCTTGCCATCGGCGATCTCCAGCCGGAACAAGTCGTCCGCGCTTTGGCGGTCGCCGCAGTCGAGCTTGGTGACCTCGAGCGGGATGGCGATCTCGGCGCCGAACTTCTGCGCCTGGGTGAACGCGCGGCCGGCCAGCGCCTGGCCGGAAATGCCGGTGGGGAAGCCGAGATAGTTCTCGATGCGCGCGGAGGCGCCGGCCTGGCCGCCGATGGCGCGCTGGTCGAGCACGATGACCGACAGGCCTTCCGAGGCGCCATAGACCGCGGCGGCGAGACCGGCGGGACCGGCGCCCACCACGGCGACGTCGTAGACCGCGCGCGGATCGAGCTCGGGCGTGATGCCGAGGCACAGCCCCACTTCGGCGTCGCTCGGGCGCTTGAGCATGTCGCCATTGGGGCAGATCACCAGCGGCAGGTCGCGCGGCTGGATGCCGAAACGCTCCACCACGGCGCGCGCTTCCTCGTCGGTGTCGGCGTCGAGCACGGCATAAGGGTAGCCGTTGCGCGACAGGAAGCCTTGCAGCCGGATGAGGTCGGGCGAGCCGCCGCGGTCGATCAGCAGCGAGCCCGCGCCGCCTTCCTGAAGGAGCGCGACGCGGCGCAGGATGAAGGCGCGCATCAGGATCTCGCCGACCTCGGCGGAGCCGACCACCAGCGCGCGAATATGCGCGGCATCGAAAGGCAGCGCGGTGCAGCCGTCGGCACCGGCGCGGCCGGCGGCAAGCGTGCCGCGGCCGGCGAGTGAGCTGACTTCGCCGGAGAATTGGCCTTCGCTGAGCAGGACGACCGACGACTCGCGGTGCAAGCCATCGCGGCGGACGATCTCGATGCTGCCGTCGAGCACCAGCCAGGCCGGCGCATTGCGCACGCCCACGTCGTAGACCTGCTCGCCCGGGGCGAAGCGGCGCGGCTCGCCGCTGGCGAAGCGCTGAGCGGTTTCCATCTGCAGACGGTCGAGGACCGGAAAGATCTGATCGAAGCGGTTGTCGTAGAGGCTCATCGAACTCACTCCGCCGGGCCGGGCCGCCCTGCAATGGCCTGCCCGGCGTGATGCGGGTACCTATATTATAGGGCCAGGCGGCAAACAGCGAGGTCACCCATGCGCAGCGAGCGGTTCGAATTCCCCAACAGCAAGGGCGAGAAGCTCGCCGGCGTGATCGACCTGCCGCTGGGCGAGCCGACCGCTTTCGCGCTGTTCGCCCATTGCTTCACCTGCGGCAAGGACAGCCGCGCCGCCAAGCGCATCGCCGAGCGGCTTGCGGTGCACGGCGTGGCCACGCTGCGCTTCGATTTCACCGGACTGGGCGGCAGCGAGGGCGAATTCGCCAATACGCATTTTTCCTCGAACGTCGACGACCTGGTGGCGGCGGCCGATCACTTACGCAAAGCGCATGCGGCGCCCGCCATCCTGATCGGCCACAGCCTGGGCGGCGCCGCGGTGCTGGCGGCCGCGCACCGCATCAAGGAGGCGCGCGCGGTGGTGACGATCGCGGCGCCTTCGGACCCGGGGCATGTCGCGCATCTGTTCAAGGACGACGTCGGCAAGATCCGCGAGCAGGGCGAGGTGGAGGTGCAGCTCGCCGGGCGGCCGTTCAAGATCAAGCGTCAATTCCTCGAGGACGTGGCGGAGAAGCGGCTGCACGAATGCCTCGCCACCTTGCGCAAGGCGCTGCTGATCTTCCATTCGCCGACCGACGCCATCGTCGGCATCGACAATGCCTCGCATATTTTCGTGGCGGCCAAGCACCCCAAGAGCTTCGTCTCGCTCGACGGCGCCGACCATCTGCTCAGCAAGAAAGGCGACGCCGCCTATGTGGCCGACGTGATCGCGGCCTGGGCCGAGCGCTATATCGAGCGGCCGGTCAGCGTTAAGGAAGCGCAGAGCGAGGCCGGCGTGGTGACGGTGCGCGAGACGCGCGCGGCCAAATATCAGCAGGAGGTGATGAGCGGGCCGCACCGTTTTCTGGCCGACGAGCCGGTGGCCTTCGGCGGGCTAGACTCGGGGCCGGGGCCCTATGACTTGCTGCTGGCGAGCCTGGGCGCCTGCACCTCGATGACGCTGCGCATCTATGCCGACCGTAAAGCGCTGCCGCTCGAGCGCGTCACCGTCAAGCTGACGCACAAGAAGGTGCATGTCGAGGATTGCGCGGAATGCGAGGGCAAGGGCCGCACCATCGACCGCATCGACCGCACCATCGCGCTGGAAGGCGCGCTCGACGCCGCCACGCGCAAGCAGCTGATGGAGATCGCCGACAAATGCCCGGTGCACCGGACGCTGAAGACGGTGAACGAGATCAGGACGTTTGAGCAGGCCTCCGAACAGGTGTAATTTCCCGCCGCCATGCAGACCGCCGCGCACGCGCTGACGCAGGAATTCCTCGCCTGGGTGGCCGAGGGCGGCCGCAGCTATGCCGAGGCGGAGGCTTGGCGGCGCAGCTGTCCGCATTTGTCGATCTGGGAAGACGCCATCGCCGACGGGCTGATCCGCTTCGAGAACGGCGCCAGCATGAAGGAATCGCGCTTGGTGCTGACGGCGCGCGGGCGGGCGCGGCTCGGCAAAGGCTGAACGCAAGGGCTGGCGGTCTTAGCCCCTTCCCTCCCCCAACGGCTTGCGGCTTGACGGCTCCATGAGCCTTCGGCACACTAGAACAAACAGGGAACAATGCTCGGCGCGCGGCCCGCTCGGCGGGCCGAATGTGTCAGCGTCTTCAGAGAATTAGCGATGATCGAGGAGCTGCGCCAAAGCCTGCGGGCGCTCGAGAGACCGGCCGGCCTGGAGGACGCCGGCTGCCTGCCCTTAAGCGTGCCGGCGATCGACGGCGTGCTCGGCGGCGGCCTCACGCGCGGCGCGCTGCACGAGATCGCGGCGGCGGGCGAAGCCCATGTTGCCGCCGCGGCAGGGTTTGCGGTGGCCGTTTCGTCGCTGCGGAGGGACACGCGCGCCGCAAACTCTTCTTCACCTCTCCCATGGGGAGAGGTCGGCGCGCGAAGCGCGACGGGTGAGGGGTTACGACCTGTCGAGAGTCACTTGCCCCCTCACCCGACCTCCCCCGGCTTAAGGCCGGGGTCGGTCGACCTCTCCCCAATGGGGAGAGGTGACAAGCGGCGCCGCCTCGTCTGGATCGCCGAGGACATGGCGCTCGCCGAAAGCGGCGCGCCCTACGGGCCCGGGCTGGAAGCTTGCGGGCTGCGTCCCGAACAATTGCTGACGGTGGCCGCCGCGCGACGCTGCGATCTGTTGTGGGCGATGGAGGAAGCGCTGCGCTGCCGCGCCGTCAGTGCCGTGATCGGCGAACTGCGGCACGGCGAAATCGACAGCGTGGCGGTGCGGCGGCTGTCGCTTGCCGCCGCGCAGAGCGGCGCGCTGGCGCTGCTGCTGCGCTCATCGCCACCGCAGGACGCTTCCACCGCGGCGACGCGCTGGGTCGTTTCCGCCGCGCCTTCCGCTGCTGTCATTCCGGGGCGTCCGCCGAAGCCTGAAGGGCGAAGGCGGACAAACCCGGAATCCAGGGCGACGACTGAGAGCTTGGCCCCTGGATTCCGGGCCCGCGCCGGAGCCTGTCATCGGGCCGCGCTTCGCGCGGACCCGTTGGGCGCGTCCCGGAATGACGAAGAAAAAATCGGCGATGAAAGAACGAGCTGCTTCGCCGTGCAGCTGACGCGCAACCGGCGCGGGCCGCTCGGCTCGTGGATCTTGCAATGGAGTGACGACGATGGGCGCTTCGTGCTCGCAACGCCTGCTCAGCCTGTGGCTGCGCCGGCTGCCGACCGACCGCATCGCAAGGTCGCGTGAGCTTCCCTCTCCCCGCCCCTCATCTGTCATTCCGGGGCGTCCGCCGAAGCCTGAAGGGCGAAGGCGGACGAACCCGGAATCCAGGGCAACGGCCGAAAGCTTGGCCCCTGGATTCCGGGCCCGCGGGCTGACGCCCGCGTCCCGGAATGACGAGGAGAATGTGGGGAGAGGTGGAGAAAGAGCGCCGCTCGCCGTCTACGGCAAGCGCGGCAATGCCGAATTGCTCACCGCGGTGGACGACGCGGCCGAGCGGCTCGGCCTCGCGCCCGGCGTCGCGCTGGCGCAGGCGCGCGCCATGCATCCGGGCATCGAAGCGATCGAGGAAGACGCCGAGGCAGATAGCGCGCTGCTGGAACAGATCGCCGACTGGTGCCTGCGCTACACGCCGCTGGTGGCTATCGACGCGCCCGACGGGCTGCTGCTCGACATCAGCGGCTGCGCGCATCTCTATGGCGGCGAGGACGCGCTGGTGGCCGACCTCAGCGGGCGGCTGGAAGCGGCGGGCTTTGCCTATCGCGTGGCCATCGCCGGCACCATCGGCGCGGCTTACGCCGCCGCGCATCACGGCGCGCCGGGACGCTACGCCTGCGGCGCGCAACGTAAGCTGCTGGCGCCGCTGCCGCTGGCCGCGCTGCGGCTCGAAGCCGGCACGGTGGCGGCGCTGGCGCGCGTCGGCTTGAAGCGCGTCGACGACATTATCGACTTGCCGCGCGCACCCTTGACCGCGCGCTTCGGCGCGGCGCTGCTACGCCAACTCGACCGCGCGCTGGGCCATGAGCACGAGCCGCTGACGCCGCGGCTGCCGGTCGCGCCCTACGTCGCCGAGCAGCGTTTCGCCGAGCCGATCGCACGCGAACAGGACGTGTTGGCAAGCGTCGCGCGGCTGGCGACACGGCTGCAGATCGCTTTGGAGCGGCGCGGCGACGGCGCGCGCCGCATCGAACTCACATTGTTCCGCACCGACGGCGCGCTGCGCCGCGTGGCCGCTGGCTGCTCGCGGCCGTTGCGCGATCCGGCCGCCATGCGCGCGCTGTTCGTGGAGCGGCTCAATGCGCTGGCCGACACGCTCGATCCCGGCTTCGGCTTCGACATGGCGCGGCTGTCGGTGTTGACGGCGGAGCCCTGCCCGCCCGAGCAGATCGGCATCGGCGGCGCGCAGGACGCGGCCGAGCTCGACCGGCTAGTCGACCGCTTGATCGCGCGGCTGGGTGCGCGGCGCGTGCGGCGGCCGGTGGCGCAGGACAGTCATATTCCGGAACTGGCGGGGATCAATGTGCCGGCGCAAGCGGCGGCGGCCGCGGCAACCGACAACGGTTGGGACGCCTTTCGCCGCGACCGCGCCGAGGCCGACTTGGCGCCGCGACCTCTGCGCCTGTTGATGCGGCCGGAGCCGATCGAGGCCGTGGCCGAAGTGCCGGACGGCCCGCCGTTACGCTTCCGCTGGCGGCGCGCGCTGCACGAGGTGATCGCCGCCGAAGGCCCCGAGCGCATCGAAGGCGCCTGGTGGAGCGAGCACGGCGGCCCCGCGCGGGATTACTTCCGGGTCGAGGACAAATCCGGCTTGCGCTTCTGGCTGTTCCGCGCCGGGCTCTACCGCGACTTGGTGCGGGAAGGTTTGGCGCAAGGCGCGGCGGCGCCGAGCTGGTTCCTGCACGGGACGTTTGGGTGATGACCATCCTCCTCATGGTGAGGAGCGCGGCGAAGCCGCGCGTCTCGAACCATGAGGCCCCTGTCCGGGCCGCCTTCATCCTTCGAGACGCCGGCCTTCGGCCGGCTCCTCAGGATGAGGCGGAGAAAGGGTTCGTGCGCGTAAGTCAGTCAGCGTGAGTCCATGCGTTACCTCGAATTCGCTACCGCCTCCAATTTCTCCTTCCTGCGCGGGGCGTCGCACCCGGAGGAGCTGATGGTGCAGGCCCAGTCGATCGGGCTGGCCGGCCTCGGCCTTTGCGACCGCAATTCGGTGGCAGGCGTGGTGCGCGCGCATCTGGCCAAGCGCGAGCAGAATTTGCCGCTCAACTATCACCCGGGCGCGCGGCTGGTGTTCGCCGACGGCACGCCGGACATTTTGGCCTATCCGCGCGACCGCGCGGCCTGGGGAAGGCTGACGCGGCTGCTGACGGTGGGCAATCTGCGCGGCGAGAAGGGCGAGTGCCAACTCACGCTCGACGATCTGCTGGGGCATATTTTTGGGCTGGAATTGGTGGTGATGGATGCCAGCAGCGCCGAAACAAATACTCCGTCATTCCGGGGCACGGCCGCAGGCCGTGAACCCGGAATCCATAACCCCGGCAGGGAGCATGGATTCCGGGTTCGCCGCTTCGCGGCGCCCCGGAATGACCTGTTGAAGCTCCGCACCGCAGCCCCCGGGCGCGTGCGCCTCGCCGCCTCCATGCTCTATCGCGGGCGGGACCGGGTGCGGCTGGCGCAGCTGATGCAGACGGCGCACATGGCGCAGGTGCCGCTGATCGCGGTCAACGACGTGCACATGCATCATCCCGACCGGCGCGCGCTCGCCGACGTGCTCACCTGCATCCGCGAGAAGGTCACCATCGACCGCGCCGGGCGCAGGCTCGCCGCCAATGCCGAGCGCTTCCTGAAAGCCCCGGAGGAAATGGCGCGGCTGTTCCGCGACGCGCCGGAGGCGATCGAGGAGACGCTGCGCTTGAGCGAGGCGCTCACCTTCTCGCTCGACGAATTGCGCTACGAATATCCCGACGAGCAGGTGGAAGGCTTCGGCAATGCGCAAGGTGCGCTGACGCATCTCGCCTATGAGGGCGCCAAACAGCGCTATCCCGCCGGCATCCCCGACAAAGTGCGCGCCGGCATCGAGCACGAGCTGAAGCTGATCGCGCAGCTCGCCTACGCGCCCTATTTCCTCACCGTGCACGACATCGTGCGCTACGCGCGCGCGCAAGGCATCCTGTGCCAGGGCCGCGGCTCGGCCGCCAATTCGGCGGTGTGCTTCTGTCTCGGCATCACCGAGGTCGATCCCGAGCGCGCCGATCTGCTGTTCGAGCGCTTCATCTCGCCGGAGCGGCGCGAGCCGCCCGACATCGACGTCGATTTCGAGCACGAGCGGCGCGAGGAGGTCATTCAATACATCTACCGCAAATACGGGCGCGAGCGCGCCGGCATCGCCGCCACCGTGATCAGCTATCGCGGGCGCTCGGCCATCCGCGAGGTCGGCAAGGCGTTCGGCTTGAGCGAGGACACGATCGGCGCACTCTCTTCATCAATATGGGGCGGCGGCGGCGGCACGGCCGACCTGGCGCGCGCCGGGCTTTCCGGCGACAGCCGACGCGTGCAGCAGATCGCGGCGCTGGCGCGCGAGATCGTCGGCTTCCCGCGCCATCTCTCGCAGCACGTCGGCGGCTTCGTCATCACGCGCAGCCGGCTCGACGAGGTGATGCCGATCGGCAACGCCGCCATGGCGGAACGCACCTTCGTCGAATGGGACAAGGACGATCTCGACGCGCTGGGGATTTTGAAGATCGACGTGCTGGGGTTGGGGATGCTGTCGTGTCTACGCAAGGCGCTGGATCTGGTGGCGCGGCATTATCCTGAAGCGCTGCCGCAAACACGAAGCGCTCCTCTCGTGCCCTCTCCCCTTGTGGGAGAGGGCTGCTCGGAGGCTCAAAACAAAAGAATGGGTGAGGGGGTGGCCCCTCCCCCTCACCCAACCGTGCCTGCTGAACAGCCGGCGCTGCCCTCTCCCACAAGGGGAGAGGGCGCAACAACAACCGCCGATCTCTCCTGCATCCCGGCCGAAGACCCCGCCGTCTACCGCATGCTTCAGCGCGCCGATTCGCTCGGCGTGTTCCAGGTGGAAAGCCGCGCGCAGATGACCATGCTGCCGCGGCTCAAGCCGGCGAACTTCTACGACCTGGTGATCGAGGTGGCGATCGTGCGCCCGGGCCCGATCCAGGGCGACATGGTGCATCCCTATTTGCGGCGGCGGCGCGGGCAGGAGCCGGTCTGCTACCCGTCGCAGGAACTCGAAGCGGTACTGTCGAAAACGCTGGGCGTGCCGCTGTTCCAGGAGCAGGCGATGAAGATCGCCATCGTCGCCGCCGGCTTCACGCCGGCCGAGGCCGACAAATTGCGGCGCGCCATGGCCACCTTCAAGCGCGTCGGCACCATCGGCACGTTCCAGCGCAAGATGATCGACGGCATGCTGGCGAATGGATATGAGCGCGGTTTCGCCGAGCGCTGCTTCCAGCAGATCGAGGGCTTCGGCGAATACGGCTTTCCGGAGAGCCACGCGGCGAGCTTCGCGCTGCTGGTCTATGCCTCGGCCTGGCTGAAATGCCGCTATCCGGACGTCTTCGCGGCCGCGCTGTTGAACGCGCAGCCCATGGGCTTCTACGCGCCGGCGCAGATCGTGCGCGACGCGCGCGAGCACGGCGTCGAGGTGCGCGCGCCGGACGTCAATCATTCGGATTGGGATTCGACGCTGGAAGAGGGCCCGCGCGCGGCGGAGCGCCTGCACGATCTGCACCGCGACATGCGCGAGGATGTGCGGGCGACGCACGCCATCCGGCTGGGGCTGCGCGAGATCAAGGGGCTGAAGGAGGAGGATGGGAAGTTGATCGTGGCAATGCGCACGTGTCCCGGGCGCAGCGCAGCACGCAGTGATACGCTGCAGACCCGGGACCCAGCTATTGATGAAAGTAAGCTGGGTCCCGGATCAGCGGTGCACCGCTCCGCTTCGCTGCGCGCTGCACCGCATCCGGGACACGAAGCCGCAATCGCGTACGATTCAGTGCGCGACGTCTGGCTGCGCACCGGCCTCAGCCCGCGTGTGCTGGAGCGGCTGGCGGACGCGGACGCTTTCGGCTCGCTCGGCCTCACGCGGCGCGAGGCGCTGTGGGCGGCCAAGGCGCTCGGCCGCGTCGGCGACCGCGACGACGATCTGCCGTTGTTTGCGGCTGCTTCTCTTTCTTCACCTCCCCCGCTTGCGGGGGAGGTCGCCCGCCAAAGCCCGAAGGGCGAAGGCGCGGCGGGAGGGGGCTCTTTGCCAGCATCGCCCCCTCCCCAACCCTCCCCCGCAAGCGGGGGAGGGAGTCACGCTGTGCATGTGGCGAGAGAAGCGGAAGTCCATCTGCCCCCCATGCCGCTGGGCGAGGAGGTGATCAACGACTACCGCTTCCTGCGCCTGTCGCTGCGCGCGCATCCGGCGCAGTTCCTGCGCGCCGCGCTCGCCGCGCGCGGCGCCTTGCGCAACGAAAGCCTGCGCGGCGTCGCCAACAACACACGCGTGCGCATCTCGGGCCTCGTCACCTGCCGGCAGCGGCCGGGCTCGGCCAAGGGCGTGGTGTTCATGACCATCGAGGACGAGAGCGCGCTGGCCAATGTGATCGTCTGGCCGAAAGTGTTCGAGCGCGTGCGCCCGGTGGTCTTGGGCGCGCGCTACGTGCTGGTCGGCGGCCGCGTGCAGACGGAATCGGGCGTCATCCACGTGGTGGCCGAGCAACTGGAAGACTTGACACCCTGGCTGGCGCGGCTCGCCGCGCACGGCGCCGACATCGATGCGCTCACGCGCTGCGACGAGGTGCGCCGGCCGATCGAGGATCAGCGCGAGGCTCAGCGCCTTGGCGGCCGGCATAATCGCCTGGTGGCGCTGATGCGCGAGATGCCGGAGCTCGCCTCCGACCTCGACGTGCCGGCGCGCGGCTCGGCGCACGCGCCGACAAGAAGGGCTAGCTAGGCGTGTTCCGGGCGCAGCGCAACGTGAGCATTTGCGAACGGCGCGCTGCAGACCCGGGACCGTTACAAAACCCGAGCTTGGAACGGCCCCGGATCAGCGGCGCACCACTGCGCTGCGCTTCGTGCTGCGCCGCATCCGGGGCACGCACCCTCACATCGCAGGCGCAACGTCGCGCCCGACATACATCACCTTGGCCAGCAGCGAGCCGTCCGGCTGCTTCTGCGACACGAAGATGATGACGTGCTTGCCGGCTTTCAGTTCGCTCTTGTCGCCCTTGGCGACCGCGGCGATCACCGTCTGCGGCGTGACCACGATCTTCTTCTCGCCGCCCTTGTATTTGACCATGAAGGTCTCGCCGTCCTTCGCCTTCACCATGCTCTCGACATAGGCGTTGGTCATGGTGCTGCCGGCCTTGGCGTCCCAGGGCCCGTGGCGGTCCGGCACCACGCCGCGCTGGGCGGGCAGGAAGATGTGCACCGAGAAGGCTTGGATGCTGCCGTCGGCCAGCGGCATGCCGGCGACCCCGATGAAACTGTCGTTCTTGATGTCGGCGAGCGAGGCCTTGACCAGCGCGCCGACGCGCGCGTCGTCGGCCACCTTGACGTCGAGCATGGCGCCGTCGCGCGTCTTGACCGCGAGCTTTGCGCCGTCCGCCTTGACGATCTCGCCGCGAATGCGCTGCGGCGACTGCGCCTGCGCGCCGGTGAGCGCGAAAGCAAGCCCGATCGCCGCGAGCGCAAGCGCGCGGCGCGTCACATATGTGCGCATGAATGTTCTCCCTGGGGCGGCCTCTAGCGGGCCGTCAACCGGAGAACCCCTGGCCGCGTTTCTTATTCCGCCGCGGCTTTTTCACTTTCACCGCCGGCTTCACTTTTTCTTGAGGCTCGAACGGCTCCGGCGGCGTCACGCCGAGATCGGCCTCGACCAGCGCGCGCAATTCGGCCGTCACCTCGGGGCGGATGCCGAACCATAATTCGAAGCCGCGCACCGCCTGGTGCAGCAGCATGCCGAGCCCGTCGGCGGTGCGCAGGCCGCGCTCGCGCGCCGCCGCCAAGAGCGGAGTCACCAGCGGGACATAGACCAGATCCACCACCACCAGCGAAGGCGGGCAGCGCAGGTTCACCTCGAGCGGCGGCTGGCCGACCATGCCGAGCGTGGTGGTGTTGACCAGCAAGCCGGCCCCGCCCAAGAGCCCGGTGATCTCCTCCCAGGCCGAGGGAAAGATGCGCGCGCCGAACTGCTTGCGCAGCTCTTCGGCGCGCTCGAACGTGCGGTTGATCACATAGACGCGGCGCACGTCGCGCGTGAGCAGCGCGAACACCGCCGCCCGCGCGCCGCCGCCGGCGCCGAGCACCAGCGCGCTTTCAAGGCCGCGGTCCCAGCCGGGCGTGGCGCTGTCGAGATTGGCGAGGAAGCCCTCGACGTCGGTATTGGTCGAGCGCAGCGTGTCGCCCTCGTACCACAGCGTATTGGCGGCGCCGACCGCGCGCGCGCGCTCGTCCGGCGTCGTCAGGCTGAGCGCCGGCACTTTGTGCGGCACCGTGACATTGGCGCCGATATAGCCGTGCGTGCGCAGATGCGTGACGAATTCGGCGAACTTCTCCGGCGGCACCGCCTCGCGCCGGTATTCGGCGTCCAGCCCGTACTGCTTGATCCAGTAATTGTGGATCAGCGGTGAGCGCGAATGGGCGGCCGGCCAAGCGATGACGCAAGCGGCTTTGCGGCCCTCGCTCATGATTCCGCCACCACCGTGTTGCGCAAAGTGCCGATTTCGGGGACCGCGACCTCGACCACGTCGCCGGCTTTCAGCCAGCGCGGCGGATCCGGGCGCGGCCCGAGCTTCACCGGCGTGCCGGTAGCGACGACGTCGCCGGCTTTCAGCGTCATGAAGGTGCTGACATAGGCGATGATGTCGGCGAAGGATTGGATCATATTATCCGTGCTGTCGTCCTGGGTGGTCTCGCCGTTGAGCTTCACCGTGATATGCAAAGGCCGCGCCAGATCGAGCTCGTCGGCGGTGACGATCCAGGGCCCGATGCTGCCGCTGGCATCGAAATTCTTGCCCTGGGTGACGTTGAACTTGCCGTGGCGCAGCCAGTCGCGCACGGTGCCCTCGTTGCAGAGCGTGACGCCCGCCACATAGGAAAGCGCCTCGCCATGCGCAATGCGCCGGCCGGCGCGGCCGATCACCAGCGCGATCTCGCCTTCGTAGTCGAGTTGTTCGGATTCGCGCGGGATGACGAGCGGGCACTCGTGGCCGACCAGCGACAAAGGCGCGCGGTAGAACATGCTGGGATATTTCGGCGGCTCGGCGTCGCCGTAATCGGCGTGGCGCTTGGCGTAATTCACGCCGATGCAGAGGATTTTCTCGGGCGTCAGGACCGGCGGCAGCCATTCCAGCTCGCTCAGCGGGAAGTCGGCGCGCACGCCGCGCGCCGCGGCGCGGGCGGCATCGAGGCCGTTGCCGCGCAGCAGCTCGAACACGCTTTGGTAGCGCGGCTCCAGCCGGGTTTTAAGGTCGACCACGCCCTCGCCCACCACCGCGCCGAAGCTTTCGCGCCCGCGCACCCTGTAACTTGCAAGCTTCATCGAGATTTCCGGCCGTTGCGCCTTGAGCCCCGACGGCTTGGAGTCGTCGGCGCTTCGGCGCTATGCTGAAGGGATCGGCGGCACGCCAGCAGCCATGTATTCTTATGGCGGCGAGCCGTCAACGTCGGGGGATGCCTAGCACACAAGACCGCCGCCGCCCTTAAGCCACCCGGTTCCATGAAAACAATTTTTCTCGATTGCAACGATCAACTGGCGCCGGTGTGGGCCAAAGTGCTGCACCCGGGCGATCCGCCGATCGACGTCAACATGACGCCGTTCAAGCGCGAGGAACTGCCGCGCCTGCTCGACGGCTATCAGGTCGCGCTCGACGATCATTCCTACATGCCGACCGAGCTGGTGGCGCAGTGCCCGGCGCTCAAGCACATCGTGTTCCTCGGCACGGGTGCCGCCAGCTACATGAACCTGGACGAGCTGAAGGCGCGCGGCGTCGTGGTGCACACGATCAGCGGCTATGGCGACACCGCGGTGGCCGAGCACACGATCGCATTGATGTTCGCGGCCGCGCGCGACGTGGCGCGCATGGACCGCGAGGTGCGCGCAGGCGTGTGGACGCCGCAGGAGGGCGTGCAGCTGCACGGCAAGACGCTGGGCGTGATCGGGCTGGGCGGCATCGGCCGCGAGGTGGCGCATCTCGGACGCGGCGTCGGCATGCATGTGGTCGGCTGGAACCGCACGCGGCGCGCCGGCGTACCGCTCATGGAGCTCGACGCGCTCTTGGCGCGCGCCGACGTGGTGTCGATCAATCTGACGCTGAGCGACGAGACGCGCGGTTTCCTGAGCCGCGAGCACATCGCATGCATGAAGCCGGGCGCGATCCTGATCAACACCGCGCGCGGCGCGCTGGTGGACGAGCAGGCGATGATCGAAGCGCTGCAAAGCGGGCATATCAGGCACGCCGGGCTCGACGTTTTCCACGACGAGCCCTTGCGGCCGGATCACCCGCTGGCGAAGATGGAGAACGTCACGCTGACCTCGCACGCCGGCTTCCGCACGCTGGAGGCCTCGATGACGCTGCTGCGGCGGGCGATCGATATTGTGAAGAAGCTGCGCTGATCCGATATCCGCTCATTCCCGCGCAAGCGGGAATCCAGCGCGACACGCCGAGAGCTCGCATCTTGCCGCCATGGGTCCCCGCTTTCGCGGGGACGAGCGGAGGCGCCACAGTGCTCAATAAAACCCCGGCGTGGCGCCGCCATCGACCGCGATCGCGGTGCCCTGGATATGGCGGCCCTTGCCGCTCGCCAGGAACACCGCCAGCGCGGCGACGTCCTCCGGCAGGCCGATGCGGCGCAACCCGCTCTTGCTCAGCGATTCCTCGCGCACCTGCGCGGGCGTCTTGTCCTGCGCCTTGGCGAATTGCTCGAACAGCTGCACGACCCGGTCGGTCTCGGTCTGGCCGGGATGGATGACGTTGACGTTGACGTCGTCGCGGTTGCCGAGCGCGGTGAGGCCCTTGGCGAAATTGGCCATGGCGGCATTGACGGCGCCGCCGATCAGGAAATCCGGCCCCGGCGTGCGCGCGGCGCCGCCGATGATGTTGACGATCGAGCCGTGCGAGGCCTTGAGCAGCGGCCAGAACAGCTTGGTGAGCCGCACCGCGGCGTGGAATTTGAGCGCGAAGCCGTCGCTCCAGGCCTCGTCCGGCAGGTCGAAGAACTTGCCGCCCTTGGTGGCGCCGGCATTGTTGACCAGCACGTCGCAGCGCTTGAATTTGTCGTCGACCGTCTTGAACAGCGCCTCGCAGGCGGCGAGCGTGCGCAGGTCGCCTTGCACGGTCAGCGGCGCCGGGCCGCCGGCCGCGGCCACCGCCTTGGCGCCGGCGGCGGGATTGGCCGCGTTGGCGGCCGCCAGCACGGTCTGCGCGCCCTCGCGCGCGAAAGCGGCCGCAATGGCGCGGCCGATGCCGCGGCTGCCGCCGGTGACGACGACGACTTTGCCTTCGAATTCGCCCGCCATGGTTTCCTCCCCTTTTCTGGCCGGGCGTTATACGCGGCAATTCGCGCCGCCGCGAGTGGGGCGCATTGACGGCCTCGCGTTCTCGGTCACAATGAGAAAAAAGCATTCCGAGGAGGACTTCGTGAAGCCGGCGCCGTTCGCCTACACCAAGGCGCGCACGCTCAAGGAAGCGGTCGCGCTGCTCGGCAAGCACAAAGGCGACGCGCGGCTGCTGGCCGGCGGCCAGAGCCTGATCGCCACGCTCAATATGCGGCTGTCGGCGCCCGACCTGCTGATCGACATCAACGGCATCAAGGGCCTCGACGGCATCGCCAAGAAGGGCAAGGCCATCGAGATCGGCGCGCTGGCAAGGCACGCGGACGTCGAGCGCTCCAAGCTGATCGCCCAGCACGCGCCGCTGATCGCGCTTGCCATGCCGCATATCGGCCATGCCGCCATCCGCAACCGCGGCACCTTCGGCGGCTCCATCGCCTTCGCCGATCCGGCGGCGGAATTGCCGGCCTGCCTGGTGGCGATGCGCGGCGAGGTCGAGATCGCCGGCGCCAAGGGCAAGCGGCAGGGTGAAGGCCGACGCCTTCTTCAAGGGCCTGTTCGAGACCGCGCTCCGCCCGCGCGAGGTGCTGACCGCGGTGCGGGTGCCGGCGGCCGACAAGAACACGCGGGTCGGCTTCGCGGAGCTTGCGCGCCGGCACGGCGACTACGCCATGGTTGGATTGGCGGCGAGCGCGCGGGCGGACGGTAAGACGCTGAAGGACGTGCGGCTGGCATTTTTCGGCGTCGGCGATCGGCCGGTGCGGGCGCCGAAAGCGGAAGCCGCGCTCGCCAAGGGCGATGTCGAGGCCGCGGTGGCGGCGCTCGATCTCGACCCGCAGGACGACGTGCAGGCAAGCGCCGCGGTCAAGAAGCATCTCGCCGGCGTGCTGCTGCGGCGGGTGGCCAAGCAGCTGATGGAGGGGCGGGCATGAGCGACACCTCCGTCGCCATCTCGCTGACCGTCAACGGCGAGCCTGTGCGCGAGCGCGTCGACGCGCGCAAGACGCTGGTCGATTTCCTGCGCGAGGATTTGGGGCTCACCGGCAGCCATGTCGGCTGCGAGCACGGCGTGTGCGGCGCCTGCACCGTGCGCGTCGACGGCGCCATCGTGCGCGGCTGCCTGATGCTTGCCGTGCAATGCGACGGCGGCAAGGTGGAGACCATCGAGGGCCTGTCGGATGCGGGCGAGATCGCCGACCTGCAGGCGGCGTTCGCGCAACGCAACGCGCTGCAATGCGGCTATTGCACGCCCGGCATGCTGGTGGCGGCGCAGGATTTGCTCCTGCAAGCAAAAAAGCGCGGCGGCGTGCCGAGCCGCGAGGCAATCCGCGAGCATCTCTCCGGCAATTACTGCCGCTGCACCGGCTATCACGCCATCGTCGATGCAGTAGAGGCGGTGGCGATGGCGCGCGCGAAAGGAAGGTGAGCGATGAACGAGCACCCTCGTCCGAAATCCATGTCCGAACGTGCCGACGAGCTCGAAGAAGAAAAAATGCACGAGATGGAGCGCATCCTCACCCGCTCTACCTTCGCCTATCTCACCGAAGGCAAGCGCGAGATGGACATCAGCCCGCCGCTACTGGCCAAATATCCAGGCCGCTATTTTAATATGGGCGACGACCCCCGGCTGCCGCCAATGCCTGAGAAGCCGACGCTAGTCGACTATTTTCGCCACCGCTTCGCCTCGACCGCGCACCTGCTGCAGAGCGCGACGCACGCGCTGAAGACCGGCCAGCCCGAGAAAGTGGTCATGGCCTGCCTGGTGCACGACATCGCCATCGTCAGCTTCATCCGCTGCGACCACGGCTATTGGGGCGCGCAGATGATCGAGCCCTATGTCGACGAGGAAATCGCCTGGGCGGTGCGCATGCACCAGGCGCTGCGCTTTTTCCCCGACGAGTCGGTCGGCTACGGCTATCCCGACCTCTACAAGTCGCTGTTCGGCCCCGACTATGAGCCCGAGCCCTATATCGTCGAGGAATACAAGCGCGCCCGCGCGCACAAATGGTACATGACCTCGCGGCTGGTCTGCATGAACGACATCTATGCGTTCGATCCTAACGCCAAGGTCAATCTCGACGATTTTGTCGATATCATCGGGCGTAATTTCAAGCAGCCAAAGGAAGGGCTCGGCTTCGACAACAGCCCGTCGGCGCATATGTGGCGCACGATCCTGTGGCCGACGCGGTTCCTGTGAGCGGCACAATGAAAATCACCGCCAACTCCCCGCCCGTACTCTCCGCGCTCGACCGGCCGAACTCCTATATCGGCCGCTCGGTGCCGCGGCCGAATCTGCAGCGGCTCACGCAAGGGCGCGGGCAATATGTCAGCGACGTCACGCTGCCGCGCATGGCGCATGTCGCTTATCTGCGCTCGCCGCACGCGCATGCCCGCATCGTGAGCATCAAGAGCGACAAGGCGAAGAAAGCGCCGGGCGTGATCGCGGTGGTCACCGGGCCTGAGCTTGCGAAAGTCATGACGCCCTGGGTCGGCGTGCTCACGCATCTTAAGGGTCTGAAATCGGCGCCGCAGCACGCCATCGCTATCGACCGCGCCTGCTGGCAGGGCGAGGCGGTATGCGCGGTGGTGGCGCGCACGCGCGCCGAGGCCGAGGACGCCTGCGAGCTGGTGGAGGTGAAATACCAGGAACTGCCGGCGGTCACCGATCCGGAAACCGCGCTCGACAAGAACACGCCGGTGATCCAGCCGGAACTGGGCGACAATCTCTGCTTCGAGCGCAAGCTGGAAGTGGGCGCGCCGGACAAGGCCTTCGCCGAGGCCGACGCGGTGGTCGAGACCACCTTCCTGTTCGGCCGCCACACCGGCGTCACCACCGAGCCGCGCGCCGTGGTCGCCGACTGGAACGAAGGCGATGGGCGCATGACCGTCTATCACGGCACGCAGGCGCCGCACATGATGCAGAACCTGTTCGCCAAGCATCTCGACCTGCCCGAGGCGCAGGTGCGCGTCATCACCAAGGACGTCGGCGGCTCGTTCGGCATCAAGGTGCACGTTTACGCCGACGAGATGGCGACGGTGGCGCTGTCGAAATTGCTCAAGCGGCCGGTGAAGTTCGTCGCCGACCGCATCGAGAGCTTCGTCACCGACATCCACGCGCGCGACCACCGCATCAAGGCCAAGATCGGCGTCAAGAACGACGGCAGCATCACCGCCTTCGAAATCGACGATCTGACCGGCATCGGCCCCTACTCGGTCTATCCGCGCACCTCGGGCATCGAGGCCAACCAGGTGGTCAATCTGGTGGGCGGGCCCTACACCTGCCCGAATTACCGCGCGGTGGCGCGCGTGGTGTTCCAGAATAAAAATGTGATGTGCCAGTACCGCGCCGTCGGCCATCCGATCGCGGTGGCGGTGACCGAAGGCCTGGTGGAGCTCGCCGCCGCCAAGATCGGCATGGACCCGCTCGAGCTGCGCCGGCGCAACCTGTTCCCCGACGACGGCTATCCGACGCAGTCGGCGGCCGGCTTGAAGTTCGAGAAGCTGTCGCATCACGAGACGCTCGCCCATCTGGACAGCCTGATGAACTATGCCGGACTGCGCGCCGAGCAGGCGCGCCTGCGCCAACAGGGCATCTATCGCGGCATCGGCTTCGCCAGCTTCATCGAGGTGACCAATCCGTCGGCCGCCTTCTACGGCGTCGGCGGCGCACGCATCACCTCGCAGGACGGCGCCACGCTGATGCTGGACGCGCAAGGTGCGCTGGCGGTGCACACCGGCGTCACCGAGCAGGGCCAGGGCGCCGAAAGCGTGATGGCGCAGGTGGCGGCCACCGCCTTCGGCGTTTCAATCGACAAAGTGCGCGTGATCACCGGCGACACCGACAACACGCCCTACGGCGGCGGCACCTGGGCTTCGCGCGCGGCCGGCATCGGCGGCGAGGCGGCCTGGCAGTCGGGCAAGGCTTTGCGCGCCAATGTTCTCGATGTGGCCGGCGCCATGCTGCAAACCAAGCCTGAGATGCTCGACATCCGTAATGGTGTGGTGGTCGACAAGGCAACGGGCACCGAGCGGCTGCCGCTCGAGGAGCTGGCGCGCGTCGCTTACTTCCGGCCCGACACGCTGCCGGCCGGCGTGCAGGCCGAGCTGATGGTGACGCGCCATTACGTGCCGCGCGCCTGGCCCTTCGCCTTCACCAACGGCATCCAGGCGAGCTATTTGGAAGTCGATGCCGACACCGGCTTCGTGAAATTGCTCAAGCATTGGGTGGTGGAGGACTGCGGCACCATCATCAATCCGCAACTGGTCGACGAGCAGATGCGCGGCGGCGTGGTGCAGGGCATCGGCGCCGCGCTGTTCGAGCACTGCCTCTATGACGAGCGCGGGCAGATGCTCAACGGCAACATGGCCGACTATCTGGTGCCGATGGCGGCGGAAATGCCCGACATCGAATGCGGCCACGTGGTCTCGCCCACCGCCGACTCGGAGCTCGGCGCCAAGGGCGCCGGCGAAGCCGGCACCGCCGGCGCGCCGGCCGCGTGATGAACGCCATCAACGACGCGCTGCGGCCGCTGGGCGCGCAGCCGCTCACCGACATGCCTTTCACGCCCGGAAAAATTCTCAAGGCGCTCGGAAAGGTTTGACGCTACCGCATGTCTCCGCGCTATCCGTGCCTCGCTTGATGTGTCGGCAACGCGCCATCGCAATCATCTCGGCGCTCGCTACAAGCTACAAACCGAAAACAAAAGGAAACGCGTCATGAACATCAAGGTCGGCAAGCAGGCGATCGCCGAAGCCTCCAAGAAGCTGTCGAACTGGGGGCGCTGGGGCAAGGACGACCAGATCGGCACGCTCAACCACGTGACGCCGGAGGACATCGTCAAGGCGGCCAGCCTGATCCGCAGCGGCAAGGTGTTCGCGCTCGGCATCCCGCTCGACAAGACCGGGCCGCAGACCGGCCTGTTCGGCGGCCGCTTCAACCCGATCCACCAGATGCTGGCGACCGGCACCGACGCCATCGCCGGCCAGCAGGACTGGAACAAGATCCGCTACGCCGACGACACGCTGATGCTGTGCGTGCAGGGCGCCACGCACTGGGACGCGCTCGGCCACATCTTCTACGAGGACAAGGCCTATAACGGCTACGACGCCAAGCTGATCGACTCGCGCGGGCTTTCCGTGCTCGGCATCGAGCATTCCAAGAACAAGATGGTGGGGCGCGGCGTGCTGCTCGACATCGCGCGCTTGCGCGGCGTGCAATGGATGCAGGACGGCGAGTCGATCTCCAACGACGAGCTCGACAAATGCGCCAAGGAGGCCAATGTCGAGATCCGCAAAGGCGACTTCGTCATCGTGCGCACCGGGCAGATGGAGCGCTGCCTGGCGGAGAAGAAATGGGGCGGCTATGCCGGCGGCGACGCGCCCGGCGTCAAGTTCGAGAACTGCTACTGGTGCCAGGAGAAGGAGATCGCCGCCATCTGCACCGACACCTGGGGCGTCGAGGTGCGGCCGAACGAGACCAAGGAAGCAAACCAGCCCTGGCACTGGGTGGTGATCCCGGCCATGGGCCTGTGCATGGGCGAGATTTTCTATCTCAAGGAGCTGGCGGAGGACTGCGACGAGGACGGCATCTACGAGTTCTTCTTCTGCGGCCCGCCGCTGCTGATCACCGGCGGCACCGGCTCGCCGATCAATCCGCAGGCGATCAAGTGACGCCGTAGGCGTCATCCCGGACGGCGCCAACGGGTCCGGCCCGCTTGGGCCGGCCCGATGACAAGCTCCGCGCCGATCCGGGATCTCGTGCCGCAAATTCTTCAGGGCTTGACGCATGGACCGCGGCATCTGGGCCACCTGGTACGACCTCGCCGACGACACGCGCGCGCGCTTCATCGACTGGCTGCACGGCACTTACCTGCCGGCGCTGCAGCAGCGGCCGGGCTTTGCCTGGGCGGCGCATTACCGCAACGACGGCGGCGGCGCCGCCATGCGCCATGTCGGCGACAACATCCTCACCCGCCCGGACGAGGAGATCGGCGAACGGCACGCAATATGTCGTGCTGGTGGGGGCGCCCTCACCGCACACCTTCCTGAAACCGCTGGCGCTGGAGATCGAGCAGGAGCCGCAATTCCGCGACATGCTGGCGCTGCGCCAAGGCGTGCGCACCTGCATTTTCTCGGAGGAGACGCGGGTGAACGGTCCGGCCATCGGCGAGCGCCCGGAAGGCGGCCCGCCGGGGCCGGCCATCCAGATGGGCTCGTTCCGCGTGCGCAGCATCGCCGAGGAATTCGATCTCGGCTGCTGGTACGCGCAATACCGGCTGCCGCATATGGCGCAGATGCCGGGCTGCATCGCCGCGCGCAAGCTCAATTGCGTGGCCGGCTGGGCCAAGCACGCGATCCTCTATGAGTTCGCCTCGCTGGAAGCGCGATTGCGGCATTTCGAGGAGCCGCACGAGGCGCTGGCGGTCGACGCCAAGGAATGGACAGGACGCGTGGTTCGCTACACCATCCACACGCCGGGCTCGCCGGTGGTGGGCCCGCGCCTCTGGCCGCCGGTCGGCTAGTCACGGGAGGACGTCATGGCTCGCTATTTGAAACGCGGCATGGACGCGGGCGCCATCAAGGCCGCCGACGCCAAGGTGCGCGCGACGGTGGAGGGCATCCTGGCGCAGGTGGACGAACGCAAGGACGCGGCGATCCGTGAATTGTCGGAGAAGTTCGACAAGTGGTCGCCCAAGGATTTCAAGCTGTCGCCCGCCGAGATCGAGAACGCCATCGCGCAGGTGGCAAAGCGCGACCTCGACGACATCAAATTCGCGCAAGCGCAAGTGCGCAATTTCGCGCAAAAGCAGCGCGAGACCATGCACGACCTCGAAGTCGAGACGCTGCCCGGCGTCGTGCTCGGCCACCGGCACATCCCGGTCAACTCGATCGGCTGCTACGTGCCGGGCGGGCGCTATCCCATGGTGGCCTCGGCGCACATGTCGATCGTCACGGCGAAAGTGGCGGGGGTGAAGCGCATCATCGCCTGCGCGCCGCCGTTCAAGGGCGGCCCGCATCCGGCGATCGTCGCCGCCATGCATTTCGGCGGCGCCGACGAAATCTTCGTGCTGGGCGGCGTGCAGGCGGTGGCGGCCATGGCGCTCGGCACCGAGAGCATCGCGCCGGTCGACATGATCGTCGGGCCGGGCAACGCCTATGTGGCCGAGGCCAAGCGGCAATTGTTCGGCCGCGTCGGCATCGACCTGCTGGCAGGGCCGACCGAGACGCTGATCATCGCCGACGACAGCGTGGACGGTGAAATCTGCGCCACCGACCTGCTCGGACAAGCCGAGCACGGGCCGACCTCGCCGGCCATCATGATCACCAATTCCGAGAAGCTCGCGCGCGCGACCATGAGCGAGGTGGAGCGGCTGCTGAAAATCCTGCCGACCGCCGACGCCGCCGGACAAGCCTGGAAAGACTATGGCGAGGTGATCGTCTGCGACAGCGAAGAAGAAATGATTGCGGAAGCCGACCGCGTCGCCTCCGAGCACGTGCAGGTGATGACGCGCGATCCGGACGTGTTCCTCAACGGCATGAGGAACTACGGCTCGCTGTTCTTAGGTCCCCGCACCAATGTCGCCTATGGCGACAAGGTGATCGGCACCAACCACACGCTGCCGACCAAGAAGGCGGCGCGCTATACCGGCGGGCTGTGGGTCGGCAAGTTCCTCAAGACCTGCACCTATCAGAAGGTGCTGACCGACGAGGCGAGCGCGCGCATCGGCGAAGTCTGCTCGCGGCTCTGCGTGCTGGAGGGCTTTCTGGGGCACGCCGAGCAGGCCAATATCCGCGTGCGCCGCTACGGCGGGCGCAACGTGCCCTATGCGCAGGCGGCGGAGTGATTGATATTTTGCACGGTAGCTGCTCCGGCGAGCATGCTGCGGCAAGCGGAACGCGCGATGACTTCAAATTGAGCTGACCAAAACTCCCTCCTTCCGCCTCGACGGCCGGCGCGCACTGGTGACCGGCGCCGGGCGCGGGCTCGGGCTGGCCGCCGCCTCGGCGCTGGCGGATGCCGGCGCGCATGTGACGCTCGCCGCGCGCACGACCAAAGAGATCGCCGAGGCGGCCGACGCCATCCGCGCGCGCGGGCAACAGGCCGTGCCGCTCACCCTCGACGTGCGCGACGTGGAAGCGACGCAAAAGGCGATCGCCGCCCAGGAACCGTTCGACATCCTGGTCAACAATGCCGGCACCAACAAGCCGGCGCCGTTCGTCGACGTGACGGTTGAAGATTTCGATTTCGTCGTGGGGCTGAACGTGCGCGCGGCCTATTTCGTGGCGCAGGCGGTGGCGCACGGCCTGCTCAAGGCCGGCAAGCCGGGCTCGATCATCAACATGTCGTCGCAGATGGGCCATGTCGGCGGCGCCACCCGCACCGTCTATTGCGCCACCAAACACGCCATGGAGGGCTTCACCAAGGCCATGGCGATCGAACTGGCGCCGCACAAGATCCGCGTCAACACGCTGGCGCCGACCTTCATCGACACGCCGCTGACGCGGCCGTTCTTCCAGAACGAGGCCTTCCGTGCCGACACGCTGCGCCGCATCAAGCTCGGCCGCTTCGGCGAGCTCGAGGACTTGACCGGCGCCATCGTGTTCCTGGCGAGCGACGCCGCCGCGCTGATGACAGGGACGTCGCTGGTGGTGGATGGGGGATGGACGGCGGAGTAGCCCAAACTCGTGTCCCGGGCGCAGCGCAGCACGAAGTGGTGCGCTGCAGACCCGGGACCGTTACGAAATCCGAGTTCGGTAAGGTCCCGGATCAGCGGTGCACCGCTCCGCTAACGCTACGCGCTGCACCGCGTCCGGGACACGAAGGCCCTCACAACTTCGGCAGGTCCGCGAAATATTCCGGGTGCTCTTTCTCCACCTCGGCCATGAAGCCCGGGCGGAACAGGCTCGGTACGTCGAGACGCGGCGCGCCCTTGAGCGTGTTCATCAGCACCTCGTCCTCAGCGTTCTCGAAGGCGCGCAGCACCGCCGGCGACAGCCGCGGATCGAAGCTGATGTGTTTCACGCCCTTTTTTCCGATCGCGACGTCGGTGCCGGGCACCCATTTGGCGAATATCTCCACCGCCTCGTCGCGGTTGTTGCGGGTGAAATGCGAGGATTGCGCCAGCCCGGCGGCGATGCTTTTCACCACCGTCGGCTTGCTCTCCACCGTCGGCCCGTGCGCGGTCGCTACCATCACGTAGGACATGTGGTGACCGCCGCGGATCACCAGATAGGAGTCCGGCACCTGCGTGAGCACCTGCGTGACGTAAGGCTCCCACGACACCACCGCGTCGACCTTGCCCTCCGCCAGCGCCGGCGCCAGCCCGAACTGCGACCAGATGTTCTCGATGCTGAGGTCCTCGTAGCGCATCTTGTTGCGGCGCAGCACCATCTTGAAATATTCGTCGGAGGTCTGGCCGCGCGCCAGGCCGATCTTCTTGCCCTTGAGGTCGGCGATCTTGCCGGCCTCGATGCCCCTGCCCTTCTTGGTGACGATGGCGAGCGGGTCGTCGCAATTGTCGCTGGTGGCGTCGTTCATGATCAGCCCGATCACCAGGAACGGCTCGCCGGCATGCACCGCCTTGAGATAGGTGGTGGTGCTCATGTCGCCGATCTGCGCGCGGCCGTCGTGCATGGCGTTGACCATGTCGGTGCCGGTGTCGACCACCAGCATTTTGGCGTCGACGCCGTGCGCCTTGAAGAAGCCCTTCTCGGCGCCGATGAACATCGGCAGGTGGCCGAAATTATTGCCGATCACCACGTCGAGCTTGGGTAGATCCGTCATCGCACCCTCCCCGATCCGGCGCACGCGCGGCGCCTGTTGCGATCATTGAAGCCCCGCAAGAAGCCGAATGCAATCGGCGCAGCGGTCACGCCTTGCCCAACACCTCCGGGTTCACGCAGTTGGGCGGCGCGCGCCCGGCCAGCAGCGCCTCGATATTGTCCACGACGATATTGGCCATTTCCTCGCGCGTCTCGACCGCCGCGCTGCCGAGATGCGGATCGAGCACGACGTTCTTCATGCGCTTCAATTCGGCCGAGACTTTGGGCTCGTGCTCGAACACGTCGAGGCCGGCGCCGGCGATCCGGCGCGCCTTGAGCGCGCGCACCAGCGCCGCCTCGTCGATGATCGGTCCGCGCGCGGTATTGACGATGAAGGCGGTCTTCTTCATCAGGCCGAGCTCGCGCGCGCCGATCTGGTGGCGGGTGTCGCCATTGAGCGGGGAATGCAGCGAGACGAAATCGGATTGGCGCAGCAGTTCGTCGAGCGGCGCGAAAGTGATTCCTGCCGCGCGCTCTTCGCTTTCCGGTTTGCGGCGCGGCGTCCAATAGAGCACGCGCATGGAAAAGCCGTGCGCGCGCTTGGCCACCGCCTTGCCGATCAGCCCGCCGCCGCCGACCAGGCCGAGCGTCTTGCCGTAAACGAGCGAACCGAGCAGATGGCGCGACTGGCTGCCGGGGAATTTGCCGGCGCGCGCCAGCCGGTCGCCTTCCACCATGCGGCGGGCGGCCGCGATCATCAGCCCGAGCGTCAAGTCGGCGGTCGCCTCCGTCGTCACCGGCGGCACCACGGTGACCGGGATGCCGCGCTTGGTCGCTTCGGCGACGTCGATATTGGACGGCGTGATCGATTGCGCCGCGACGTGGCGCAGCTTGGGATTGGCGGCGATCACCGCGCGGTCGATCTTGTCGTGCAGCAGGCAGAACAGGATATCGGCTTTCTTGCACGGCTTGGATCAGCGTGCGGTGGGGGATGATGCGGCTGTCGTCGGGAAAAACCTTGACGCCGGCAATCGCCCGCAGCCGCTTGATGGCGCTGTCGGCGACGGGCTGCGTGACGAAGACGCGCGGCAAATTGGTCAACTTGCCGCTCACCTGAGCCACCGCACGATGCCGGCGACGCCGTCGACCGCGCATTGCGCGCCGTCGGGAATGGCGCGGGTGGCGTCGAGCACGCCCAGCACCATGGGAATGCCGCGCTCGCGCGCGAGCGAAGCAAGGTGCGAGGTGGAGCCGCCGAGCTCGGCCACCACGCCGGCGACGCGCGGCAGGATATGGCTGAGCGCGGGACCGGCGACGCGCGTGACCAGAATGTCGCCGGGCGCCACGCGCGACAATTCGCATTCGCAATTCACGACCACCGCGCGGCCCGAACCCCAGCCGATGCCGGCGGGATGGCCGTTGAGGCCGGGATGCTGCAGCCAGATCTGGTCGGGCACCACCGGCGCTTCCATATGCAGCGGGCGCGATTGCAGCAGCTTGAAGCCCTTGTCGTCCATCGCCCATTCGATCTCGACCGGGAAACCGGCGAGCTGCTCGCATTTCTTCAAGAGGCGGCCGAGGCTGACCGCTTCGCCGGCCGTAAGGCACGGCTCGCTCACCTGATCCTTCGGCACCAGCTCGGGCGCCGAGACGCCGTGCGCACAAGTGTCGCGATGGCCTTTGCGGCCGGCGGCGACGCTACGCAGGAAGCCGTTCTTGGCGAGCACGATGCGGTCGGGCACCACCTCGCCCTGCGCGATGGCCGAGCCGAGGCCCCAGGTGGCGGAGATCAGCATCTGGCCTTCGGCGGTCTCGCTCAATCCGCCGCCGGAGGCGCGCGCCGCCACCAGCGGCTGGATCAGCACGCCCATGGCGGTGTCGGCGGGCGACAGGCCGTGATTGTCCATGTAGCGGCGCGCGTGCGAGGTCCACAGCGCGGCCCAGCAGGCGCGCACCGCGGTGAGGAATTCGTCCTCAATGGTGAGGCCGAGGAAGCTTTCGAACTGGCCGGCGAAATTGGCGCCCTTGCGGTCCTCGATCAGCGCGGAAGAACGCACCACGCCGCGTCCGCCGTCCGCCAGCAGCGCGCGCCAGGCGGCGGTGAGCGGTTCGAGAATGTCGGGCGCGATCGGCTTTTCGTAGAGCGCCAGGCGGATCTGCACCGACAGCTTGCGCGAGCCCGGCAGGTCGGCCTCGTTGTACTGGCGCGTCAGGTCCTCGATGCCGAGATGGCGCAGTTGATGGCGATAGGCCGCGGCGGTGAGCGCGAAGCCGCCCGGCGTCGGCAGCCCGGCTTGGCCGAGCTGCGCCAAATTCGCCGCTTTCGGCCCGACGTTTTCGGCGTCGGTGGCGGCGAGCGCTGAGAGGGGAAGAATGAATTCGGCCATCTGGTTTTCCGTCGTCATGGCCGGGCTTGTCCCGGCCACTCCTCTCCGTTCTTACGGGGAGAGGGCGGGGTGAGCGGCTTGATCGGCGCGCAGTAGCCCCCACGCGTCTCGCCTTCGGCTCGCCCGGCGGATGACGTCTCGCAGCTGGGAGAGCGAAAGTCACTTCACATGATCCCCATAGCCCGGCAGCGGATCGACCACGGTGATCTGCTTGACCGGGAAGTTCGACACGATCTCGATGTCGTTCTTCTTCACGATCAGCATTTCCTCGATGCGCACGCCGTAGCGGAATTGCTTGCCGTGCTGAGTCTCGAGCGCGAAGGTCATGCCTTCCTTGATCTCGACCGGGTGGTCGAGCGACCAGATGCGCGAGATCACCGGCGGATCGTATTGCGCGAGACCGAGCCCGTGGCCCCACAGATTGGCGGCGGCCTGGTCTTCGTCCTCGTAGCCCCAGGTCTCCATGGCCGACGGCCACTTCAGCGCGATGTCGCGCGTGGTGGCGCCCACCTTCACCGCGCCGATCGAATTGTACAGCCATTCGAGCGCGGTGGCGTAAGTGTCCTTCTGCTCCTGCGAGGGCTCCTTGCCGACGCAATAGGTGCGGTAATAGCAGGACTTGTAGCCGTTCCAGGTGAGCGCCGCCAAATCCATGAACACGATGTCGCCGGGCTGGATGATGCGGTCGGAGAAGTTGCGCCAGTTCGGCCAGGTGTTGGGGCCGGACGACACGATCACGTCCTCGACGTCCTCCATGCCGGGAATGTTGTAGAGATATTCCATCAGATGCGCGGTCACCTGGTTCTCGGTGATGCCGGGGCGCAGGAACTTCATGCATTCCCAATGCGTGGCGTCGCCGATGGCGCCGACGATGCGGAAGCATTCCTGCTCGTCCTCGTTCTTGACCGCGCGCGCGTCCATCATCGCGCTCATGCCGTCGGTCCAGTTGATGTTCTTTTCCTTGAAAATCTGAATCATGTTGATATCGACGAAGTCGACACCGAGCTTCTGCCCGGCGACGCCGTGGTCCTTCATCGCCTTGATGACGGCGTCGGCGAATTTTGTGACCTGCTGGGTCGAAGCGGGGCCTGCCGCGCCTTTGATCCAGGCAAACGAGTGGCGCACGTTTTCCTTCGGGATCCACGGTGAATGGCGCTCGATCTGGAAGCCGAGATCGCCTTGCTCGAACAAAATCGGCCGCGCGTCGCCACACAGCATGGCGTAGCGCAGGCCAGGCTTGAGCCGGTTCCAGCCCGGCGTCAGCGTGCCGGTGATGTAGCGCACGTTCTCGTCGTACATGCAGAGCACGGCGCCAAGGCCGTGCTTCTTCATCATGGTGCGCGCGCGCTCGATGCGGTATTCGCGCAGCCGCTCCCAATTGACCCGCTGCTGCCAATCCATGCCGGCTATGCCGAAATTCGCTCCCATGGCGTCCTCCCGACTGGGCGCCCATAAGCGCCCGTTATTGCGTTATTGGACGCGATGTTAGTCGGCTGGCGTCCATTAAAGAAATAATATAATCTGCCCTAAGGCATTAGGTTTTCTAATACACCCCTGTCATTCCGGGGCGCCTGCCGATGCCCGAAGGGCGAAGGCAGGCGAGCCCGGAATCCATACGCCGCAGCAGGGGTTATGGATTCCGGGTCCGGCCCTTCGGGCCGTCCCGGAATGACGGAAGAAGGTCGCGCCATGCGCAACATCCCGCTCAGCCAGGTCCGCGCCGTCATCGCCGTGTGCGAGGAAGGCTCCTTCACGCGCGCGGCCGCGCGTGAGAACGCCACGCAATCGGGCATTTCGCAGCACGTGGCGGCGGTCGAGCGCGCGCTCGGGGTCAAGCTGTTCGAGCGCGTCGTGGGCGGCGTGAAGCCGACGCCGGCGGGCTATCGCTATTACAAGAGCTGCGTGGAGGCGGTGGGCGCACTCGAGCACGCGGCGGAGGCGGCGCGCTCGCTGGCCGGCACGGTGACCGGCGAACTGCGCATCGGGCTGATGCCGACCTTCACGCGCGCCGTGCTGGCGCCGGTGCTCGACGACTTCGTGCCGCGCCTGCCGGAGGTGCGCCTGCACATCGTCGAGGGCTACAGCAACCTGCTGACCGAGATGGTGCTCGACGACCGGCTCGACTTCGCGGTGGTGCCGGCCTTCGAGGGCACCGTGGGCCTGAGGTCGCGGCTGTTGCTGCGCGACCGCGAAATGCTGATCTCCGGCCCCAAGCGCGGCTTTGCGCCTTTGGCGCCGTTGCGGCTGTCGGAATGCAAGCCGCTGAAGCTCGTGGTGCCGGGGCCGGACAATATCAGGCGGCGCAATCTGGAAACCTATTTCCAGAGCCACGGCGTCGAGATCGAGGCGCTGCTGGAAATGGACGCCATGATCGCCACGCTCGAATTCGTGGCGCGCTCGGACTGGGCGACCATCCTGCCGAGCGTGATCGCGGTCAACGACATCGGACGCGGCGAACTGACGGTCAATCCTATCGTCGATCCGGAGATGCACGCGGAATTCGTGGTGATCCAGCCGATGCGGCGGCAGCTGTCGACGCAGGCGCGGCTGTTCCTCGAGCGCTTCGAGCGCGAGGTCGCGCACATTCATGCGAGTGTGGGATGGGGCGATTGCATCATCCCCGGGGAAGAAATTGCGCGCAGCGAACTGACCGCACGCCACTGTCCTCACGCCGTTCGACGTCCGCTCAGCGAACGGCCGTGATGACAAATCCGCGGATGCGGCCGTCAACGGCGCCATTGCCAAACCGTTGCGCCATGGCTTCGGCCGCGCGATCGGTTGCCTCTTCGAGGCGCGACGCGTCGCGCGCCACGATTTCATTTCGCAGCGGAGTACCTTGACAATAGGCAACCGCCGGATCGCGCGGCGAAGCGGCTTTGCTTCGCGCATCCACGGCATCAACCGAAATATCGGCAAATCCCGCTGCATTCAGCTCTCCGCGGATCTGGTCCGGGTCATGGTAGCCGTGAGGCGTGCGGGCCAAGAAACGCGGGGGATCATGCGGAAAGACCGCCACCAACGCCTCCGTGACAACATCGGCAAACTCGTTTTCTGAAATCCGGTCCCACACATTGAAGAAGAAACGACCGCCGGGCCTGAGCACGCGGTGCGCTTCCTTGTAGCCGTGAACTCGGTCGGGAAAAAACATCGCGCCGAACTGGCAGGCCACCGCATCCATGGCTCGATCCTCGAATGGCAGCGCCATGGCGTCGGCTTGTTTCCAGGCGATCCGATCATCGCCAGACTGGCGCGACGCCGCATGGTCAAGCATCGGCTGATTGAGATCGGTTGCCACAATGCGTGCGGAGGCAGGAAGCCGCGTTGCGATCGCGCGGGTCAGAACTCCGGTTCCCGCCGCCGTCTCCAGCACATCCCGCGGCGCGATTGCGGCCATGCGGTCGGCGAGGTCGACGGCATAGGGTTGAAAGAGAAGCGGGACCAAGAGCCGGTCGTAAATCTCAGGGATCGAGCCGGCAAACAACTTATCACTGGCCGCCATCAGGGTGCTCCGCCAAGCGTCCGGGGCGTCCTGTCCGGCTCGATCACATGCGGCTCGGCAAAGACGCGCGGCGCGATCGGATCGCCCTGGTTGGTGATGGAGTGCGCCTCGAAATATTTGATCCCCGCCGGAATGACGGTGCCGCGTTGCGCAACTCCCACAAAAATATGCCGCGAATTCGCGGCCGACCGTTCGAACCAATTGGGGTCGTCGAAGGTGCCGCCATAACCGCCGACGACGTCGGGAAAACGCTCGAAAGCCAGAAACAGCTTGGTGCCGCAGTCGCCGCAGAAATTCACCTCGACCATTTTGCCGCTGCCCGCGGACCGGTGCCGGTAAACCTTCGGCTGGCCTGACGTCACGGCGAAGTCGGATTTTGCGAAAATCGGTTCGACCATAAACGCCGATCCGGTGGCCCTTTGGCAGAACCGGCAGTGGCAGATGGTCACGCGCGTCGGGGGGGACTTCACGGCGTAGCGGACGGCGCCGCAAAGACAACCGCCTTCATGCGCAGACATGTTCGTCGCCTCCCTCGGTCAGGGCGCGATCCTACCACGCCCCGATCAGACCGCCATCCATGCTCCGTTGGTATCGACCGACTTGAACACCGCTTCCAGCGCCGCGGCGGTCTGCAGGATGCCTTCCGGCGAAATCGGAAACGTGCCCTGCCCCATCGCCGCCTTGGCGAAATAATCGAGATTGCGGCCGAGGTGGTTGTCGTGCGGATAGTCGATGATCTCCGGGTCGGGCTTGCCGGCGCGGCGCAGGATCACGCGCGTCTCGCCCGCGCTCTCCGCCCAGCAGTTTTCGCCGAACACGGCGATGCGCCAGCGGAACGGCGTCTTGATGGTGGTGCCGAGCACGCCGGTGGCGCCGCTGTCGAACTCGATCAGCGCGGCGGTGGTGTCGCCGGCCGCAAAGTTCAGCGCGCGTGTCTTCGACAGCGCCGCCACGCGCTTCAACGGCCCGACCAGGTCGCGGAAGCAGTCGAGCACGTGGATGCCCATGCCGGTCATGCCGCCGGCGCGGCTTTCTTCCCGCGCCATGCGCCACGAGTTGGCCGGATAGCTCGCCAGCCAATCGTGGCTGTAATTGCCCTCGACATGCATGATGGTGCCGAAGGCGCCGTTTTCCTTCAGCGCGGCCAGCGCGCGCATCGACGGCATCAGCCGGAAATGATGGCCGACCGCGATGGTGACGCCGGCGCGCTTGACCGCGTCGAGCATGGCGACGGCGTCGGCTTTGCTGAGCGCGAACGGCTTCTCGCAATAGATCTGCTTGCCGGCTTTGGCGGCGGCTTCGACCTGCGCGCGGTGTTTGGAATGCGGCGTCGCCAGCACCACCGCCTGGATGGCGGGGTCGGCCAGCACTTCTTCAAATGAGCTGAGCGCGATGGCGTGCTCGGCGACGAAATCCTTGACCGTCTCGGGCTCCAGCGTCACGCCGCGCGTGAAATTGAGCGGCGCGCCGTAATCGCGCGCCGCCTGCACCAGAGTGCGGCCCCACCAGCCGAGGCCGACGATCGCGGTGTTGAGCATGCGTTCACACCGCCGCCGGCGCGCCGGGCTGCTTGAGCGGGTGGGCGCGCGCGACCGCCTCGATCTTGTTGCACTCGTCGACGATGCGCCGGAAGGTCGGATAGGGCGCGAGGTCGACCTTGAAATAGGCCGCGCCCACCGCCTGCCCGCACAGGCAGATGTCGGCGATGGTGAGCTGGTCGCCTTGCGCGAAGCGGCCGGTTCCGGCTGAGCCGGCGAGATTGCTCTCCAGCGCTTTCAGCGCCGCCGAGTGCCAGTGATGGCCCCACTGCATCACGCCGGCCTCGTCGACCTTGTAGGCGCTCGTCAGATATTCGCGCACGCGCGGCACGATCAGCGGGTGAGTGTCGCAGGCGATGATCTGCGCGAGGCCGCGCACGCGCGCGCGCGCCTTCGGCTCCTTGGGCAGCAGCGGCGGATTGGGATGCGTCTCCTCGAGATATTCCAGGATGGCGAGCGATTCGAACAGCACATTGCCGTCGTCCTCGATCAGCGCCGGCAGCGCCATCATCGGATTGATCTTGCGGAACTCGTCGGCGCGCTGCTGGCCCTGGTGCAGATTGACGTCGATCACCTCGTCGGGCGCGATGCCTTTGAGATTAAGCGCGATGCGCACGCGGTAGGTCGCGAGCGAGCGCCAGTAAGAAAACAGTTTCATGCGATGCCTCCCCCTTCATCGTCATGGCCGGGCTTGTCCCGGCCATCCACGCCTTTCTTCGCATCAAGACGTCGATGCCCGGCACAAGGCCGGGCATGACGGGTGCTGACTACTTCTTCCCGCGCTCCGCCCAATAGACCGCCATCTGCGCGCCGTCGCCGCCGCCGATGCCGTGCGCGGTGGCGTCCTCGAAGCCGTCGAGCGCGGCCTTGGTGGCGCGCATGTCGGCGCCGAGCGCCTCGCCGGTCGCCACCATGGTGCGCAGGTCCTTGACCCCGTTGGCGATCGAAAAGGTGGTCGGTCCGGGATCCTTGCCCTCGAACATTTTCACGATCATGTCGGCGCGCATCTTGAGCGCGTTGTTGGCGCCGTTGCTCTCGACGAACAGGTCGAGCAGACGCTTGGGCTCCCAGCCGACGCTCCTGGCAATCGAGAAGGCCTCGCCATAGGCCTGCCAGGCCACCATCAGCGGCAGGTTGATCGAAAGCTTGATGGCGGCGCCGGTGCCGACCGGCCCGCAATGCTCGACCTTGCGGCAGAGCTGCTCGAGCAGCGGGCGCGCGCGCGCGGCGTCCGCCGGCTCGGCGCCCATCAGGCCGAGCAGCTGGCCCTTGCGCGCAGGCTCGGTCGAGCCGCCCACCGGGCACTCCACCAGCGCGGCGCCCTTGGCGCGCACTTTGGGCGCCAGGTCGGTCTCCACCTTGGGCGCCACCGTGCTCATCTCGATGAACAGCTTGCCCTTGACGTCGCCCGACAAAAGGCCGTCCGGCCCGTTGTAAACGGCGTCGATCGCGGCGCCGTCGGTCAGCAAGGTGATGACGGCTTCGCTGGCGGCCGCCAGCGCGGTCGGCGAGCCGGCGATCTTGGCGCCCGCCTCGCCCAAGGGCTTGGCTTTTTCCGGCGTGCGATTCCATACGGTGACGTCGTGGCCGACTTCGATAAGCCGCGCGGCGACGGCGGCGCCCATGGCGCCGAGACCGGCTACTCCGACTTTCATGGCCCCTCCCGGAATGTCGTTGGCGGCGACGATAGGCGATAGCGGCCCGGCATGAAAGCCGCCTTGCAACTTGCACTACAACTCCTGCGGTACTCGACAGGCCCGCTATTCGACCGCATAAGGATGCCCGAACGCATTCCGCTTTTATATTTTTTTATCTGAGAGGGAATTGAATGGCCGCGGCGAAACGAAGCAAGGGCACGGTCGGCGTGATCGGGCTCGGCATCATGGGCGGCGCCTTCGCCAAGAACCTGAGCAAGGCCGGCTGGCGCGTCGTGGGCTACGACATCAGCGCCGCGCGCCGCCGCGAAGCGCATCGCGCCGGCGTCGAAATCGCCGCGAGCGCGCCGGCGGTGGCGGAGAAGGCGCCGGTCATTTTGACCAGCCTGCCCAAGCCGCAGGCGCTGATCGACACCGTGCGCGCCATCGCCGCCGCCAAGCTGCCGCGCAAGACCGTCGTGGAAATGAGCACCTTCGCAATTTCAGATAAGGAAAAAGCGCGCGCGCTGCTCGCCAAGGCCGGCCACACCATGCTCGACACGCCGGTGAGCGGCACCGGCTCGCAAGCCAAAGCGCGCGACCTGGTCTTCTATGCCAGCGGCGATGCCGGCGTCATCCGCCGGCTCACGCCCATGTTCGCGGCCATCGGCCGCCACGTCTACGACGTCGGCTCCTTCGGCAACGGCAGCAAGATGAAATACGTGGCCAATCTGCTGGTCGCCATCAACAACGTGGCGACCGCCGAAGCCATGGTGCTGGGCATGAAGGCCGGCCTGCCGCCGCAGCTGATCTTCGATCTGATCAAGGGCGGCGCCGGCAATTCGCGCATCTTCGAACTGCGCGCGCCCATGATGGTGAAGGGCAAATACAAAGACGCCACCATGAAGATTTCGGTGTGGGACAAGGACATGCATGTGATCGGCGGCTATGCCCGCAAGATCAAGGTGCCGACGCCGATGTTCAACGCCACCAAAGCGGTCTACCGCAAGGCGCAAAGAAGCGGCTTCGGCGAGCAGGACACCGCCTCGGTCTGCGCCGTGCTGGAAAAGATGGCGCGGGTCAAGCGCAAGAGCCGTTAGCCGCTCGCGGAAGAATACGAACGCGTCATTCCGGGGCGGCCCGAGGGGCCGCGCCCGGAATGCAGGGCCAAGCATAATGGCATCGCGCTGGATTCCGAGGCGCCCGGTGAATGGGCTTGTATCGAACCCATCCAACTCGGTAGCCTCCCGCCAACAAAATAATAACCGGGAGGACATCGCATGGCCGCGCTTGAGCAGCGCACGGAAGTCCGCGACGGCATGCGGATCGACTGGAACGTGCCGATAACGATGGATGACGGGCTGGTGCTGCGCGCCGACGTCTTTCGCCCGGTGAAAGACGGCAAATTCCCGGTCATCCTGAGCTACGGCCCTTACGCCAAGAATCTCGCCTTCCAGGACGGCTATCCGAGCGCCTGGAACATCATGGCGGAAAAGCATCCCGACGTGCCCGCCGGCTCCAGCAACAAGTACCAGAACTGGGAGGTGGTCGATCCGGAGAAATGGGTGCCGCACGACTATTCTATCGTGCGCGTCGATTCGCGCGGCGCCGGCTGCTCGCCCGGCGTGATCGACCACTTTTCGCCGCGCGAGACCAAGGACTTCTACGACTGCATCGAATGGGCCGGCGTGCAGCCCTGGTCGAACGGCAAGGTCGGCCTCAACGGCATCTCCTATTACGGCATCAACCAGTGGCACGTGGCCTCACTGCAGCCGCCGCATCTCGCCGCCATGTGCGTGTGGGAGGGCTCGGCCGACTGGTACCGCGACATGACGCATCACGGCGGCATTCTCTCGACCTTCTGGGAGAATTGGTACGACATGCAGGTCAAGACCGTGCAATACGGCGCCGGCGAGCGCGGCAAGCGCAGCCGCGTCACCGGCGAGCTGGTGTGCGGGCCGCAGACGCTGTCGGAGGAGGAGCTCAAGCGCAATCGCGCCAATTTCGGCGCCGAGATCGCCGCGCATCTGCTCGACGACAAGTATCACCGCGATCGCTCGCCGGTCTGGTCGAAGGTGGTGACGCCTCTGTTCTCCGCCGCCAATTGGGGCGGCCAGGGCCTGCATCCGCGCGGCAATTTCGAAGGCTTCGTGCGCGCAGCCTCCAAGCAGAAATGGCTGGAGGCGCACGGCATCGAGCACTGGACGCATTTCTACACCGACTACGGGCGCGAGCAGCAACTGCGCTTCTTCGACTATTTCCTGCACGGCAAGGACACCAGTTGGGGCAAGCAGCCGAAGGTCTTGCTGCAACTGCGCTACCCGGGCGAGCGTTTCGTTGCGCGCGCGGAGAACGAATGGCCGCTCAAGCGCACCAAATGGACCAAATATTATCTCGATCCCGCCGGCATGACGCTGACCACGAAGAAGCCGTCCGGCAGCGCCAAGCTGTCATTCGCCGCCATGGGCGACGGCCTCACTTTCCTCACGCCGCCGCTCACGCAGGAGACCGAGATCACCGGCCCGTCGGCGCTCAAGCTCGTCGCCGCCTCGTCCACGGCGGACGCCGATTTCTTCATCGTGCTGCGGGTGTTCACCGGCGACCTGAAGGAGATCGTTTTTCAGGGCGCCATCGATCCGCACACGCCGGTCGCGCAAGGCTGGCTGCGCGCCTCACACCGCAAGCTCGACAAGAAACTGTCGCTGCCCTACCGGCCCTACCATACCCACGATGAGATACAGCCGCTGAAGAAAGCCCAGCCGGTGGAACTCGACATCGAGATCTGGCCGACCTGCATCGTGGTGCCGGCCGGCTATCGCATCGGCCTGTCGGTGCGCGGCAAGGACTATGAATATGGCGGCGCCAGCGGCGGCAAGCTGTCGAACTTCAAGAACGAGCTCACCGGCTGCGGACCGTTCCTGCACGACGATCCGCGCGACCGCCCGCCTGCCATTTTCGGCGGCACCACAATCTTGCATTTCGGCCGCGGCAAGGCGCCCTATCTGCTGCTGCCGATCATTCCGCCGAAAAAGCAGGCAGGCGGCAAAGCCCGTGGCCGCAAATAGCGCCGCCATATTTTCGCGGCGTCGAAAGTGCGGCGCGTGGGTGCGGCGTTGCGCGCCGGCTACGCCCATTTGGGGTGTTCATTCCCGTGCGACCTAAGGTAAGCTGACGGCAACCTTCGGCAAAAAGAAGGACGGTGGGGAGTGAATACGCAGTTCTGGATCATCCAGGCCTTCAACGGCATATCCTACGGCGCGCTGCTGTTCCTCGTGGGCAGCGGCCTGTCGTTGATTTTCGGCGTCATGCGGATCGTCAACCTGTCGCATGGCGCCTATTTCTTATGGGGCGGCTACATCGCGCTGTCGGTGATCTGGGTGACCGGCTCGTGGGTGCTGTCGCTGCCGCTGGCGGCGCTGGCGGTGGCGATCATCGGCCTCCTGATGGAACGCCTGTTCCTGCGATCCGAAGGATTCGAATTCGTCCGGACAGCCGTGATCGCCGCGGGCTTGGGCGTCCTCATCGGACTGGCCGTCGCCGGGAAGTGGCCTCATGTGATTGCCAGCGGCTCGCCTGTGTTCTTTGCGGTCGCGGTCGCCGCGGCGCTCGCCTGCTATTTCTTGCTGAATCGTGTTTCCATCGTACCCATCGAAACAGACGTGCTGCGTCAGGTGCTGCTCACGGTCGGTTTCGCCTATTTGTTTCAGCAGGCCGCGCTCGACATCTGGGGCGGCGACAACATGGACATCCAGCCCGATCCGGTCCTCAACCACAGCCTGGTGCTCGGCGGCATCTATTTCCCGGGCTACCGCATCTTCATGATCGGCATGGCGCTGGCGATCGGCATCGCGCTGTGGCTGGCGATGGAGAAGACGCGCATGGGCGCGGCGGTGCGCGCGACCGTCGACGACGCCGAGATGGCGCGCGGCGTCGGCATCGACACCAACCGCATCTCCATGTTCATCTTCGCGCTCGGCGCCTTCCTGGCCGCGCTCGGCGGCGTGATCGGCGGGGCCTTCCTCGGCGTTTATCCCGGCCTCGACTTCGAGATGCTGCCGCTCGCCTTCGCCGTCGTCATCATCGGCGGCATGGGCTCGCTCGGCGGCGCCGCCATCGGCGCGCTGGCGGTGGGCCTGGCCGATAATTTCGGCAAGGCGCTGTTCCCCGAGGTCTCCTACTTCACCCTGTACGCGCCGATGGTGCTGATCCTGGCGATCAAGCCGACCGGTCTGTTCGGACGCGAGTGAGCCGTGAGCAGCCAAAAAACCAAGATCCTGATCGTCGCGGTGGTGCTGGCGGCGCTCGCCTACATCGTCCCGCATTCCTCGTCCTTCGTGGTGCTGCTGGCGACGCGCGCGCTGGTGTTCGCGATCCTGGCCATGAGCCTGGACATCCTGCTCGGCTTCACCGGCCTCGCTTCCCTCGGGCAGGCCGCCTATTTCGGCGTCGGCGCCTATTTCACCGCCATCCTGGCCGCCCGCTACCATATCGGCCTCGGCTGGGACTTCTGGCTGGTGGTGGTGCTCGGCATGGCTGTCGCGGCGCTGCTTGCCGCCTTCTTCGGCCTGTTCGCCATCCGCGCCACCGGCGTCTACTTCCTGATGATCACGCTGGCGCTCGGACAATGCGTCTGGGGTCTCGCCTACCGCTGGAACTCGCTCACCGGCGGCGACAACGGCATCAACGTCACCGCGCGGCCGAACTTCGGTCTCGACCTCACCAACGAACGCACCTTCTTTTTCCTGGTGTTCGCCTTCTTCGTGGCAACGCTGATCATCCTCTACGTGCTGGTGCAGTCGCCGTTCGGCCGCAGCCTGGCCGGCATCCGCGAGCGCGAATTGCGCATGCAGATCCTCGGCTACAATACCTGGCTGCACAAATACATCGCCTTCATCATCGCCGGCGCCTTCGGCGGCTTGTCCGGCGTCTTGTGGGCGTACACCAACGGCCTGGTCAGCCCGGAGACCCTGGTGCTGACCACCTCGGTCGACGCGCTGCTGATGGTGGTGCTGGGCGGCGCCGGCACGCTGGTCGGCGGCGCCATCGGCTCGGCCATCGTGTTTGGCTTGCGCGAATATCTCTCAACGCTGGTGCCATGGTGGCAGTACGCGCTGGGCGGGGTCTATGTGTTGACCATCCTTTATCTGCCGACCGGCTTGATGGGCATCCCGGCGCGGCTGCGCCAGACGCGCGGCTCCTCCGACAAGACGGCCGGCCCGGCAGCGACTGAGAAGCTGGCACCGACGGCTTCCTAAACATGACGCAAGACACAACAAGAGGGAGGGAAGGCAAATGACAGGCACTATTCGCAAACGGCTCACACCGATGCTGTTGGGCGGCCTCGTGCTCGGCCTGAGCATGAGCGCGCCGGCCAAGGCGGAGGAACTGCGCATCGGCTTCATCGCGCCGCTGACCGGCATCTTCGCCCAGATCGGCAAGGACATGCGCAACGGCTTCCAGATGTATCTGGACGAGCACCACAACAAGCTTGGCGGCGCCGACGTCAAGTTCGTCGTCGAGGACAACCAGGGCAAGCCCGACGCCGCGGTCACCAAGGCCAAGAAGCTGGTGCTGAGCGACCACGTCAACATGTTCCTCGGCGGGCTGTTGGCCTCGACCGGCTACGCGCTGGCGCCGGTGAGCAACGAGGAGAAGACGCTCTACATCTCGCCGGTGCCCGCCGCCGACGACCTCACGCAGCGGCAGGCCAGCAAGTATCCCTACTTCTTCCGCACCACCTGGACCTCGTCGCAGCCCAACCATCCGCTCGGCCAGTGGGCCTGCGACCAGGGCTACAAGAAGATCGTCACCATCGGCGCCGACTACGCCTTCGGCTACGAGTTGGTCGGCGGCTTCCAGAAGGCCTTCGAGGACTGCGGCGGCAAGGTCATTCAGAAGCTCTGGCCGCGGCTGGGCGAAAAGGACTTCGGCCCGTTCATCCCGCAGATCAAGTCGGACGCCGACGCCGTCTACACGCTGATGGTGGGACCGATGGCGCTGCAGTTCCCCAAGCAGCTGCGTCAGTCCGGTTTCAAGAAGCCGGTCATCGGCGGCGGTACCAGCTATGACGAGTTCATCCTGCCCTTCATGGGCGCGGAAGTGATCGGCGACGTCTCCTCGCTGCAATACTCGGCGGCGATCCCGACCAAGAAGAACGAAGCGTTCGTCAAGGCCTACCGCACGAAGTACGGCAAGGTGCCGTCCTACTATTCGGAAGGCTGCTACACCGCGGCGCAGATCATCGACGAGGCGATGCAGAAGGCCGGCGGCAAGTATCCCGGTCCCGCCAAGTTCGTCGCGATCATGTCGGGCCTGAAGATCGACGCCGTGCGCGGACCGGTTACCTTCGAGGACCGCAACCCGGTCGAGAACATCTACATCAAGAAGGTCACGAAGACGAAGATGTTCGGCTATCCGAAGGAAGAGCTGTGGAACGTCGTGATCAAGACCTACCCGCATGTCAGCCAGTACTGGACCTACGGGAAGGAGAAGTTCCTCAAGCAGCCGGTCTATAACCGCAACTTCCCGGCCTGTAAGTACTGCGAATAAGAAACGCCCTTGCCGGGGCCCGGCAACAGGCCCCGGCATTCCGCTCCAGAGGGATTTCATGTGAGCGACGTGCAATCGAACGGCGACCGCGTGCCGGCGCTCGAGTTGCGGGCGCTGTCCAAGAGCTTCGGCGGCCTGCAGGCCACGCGCGACGTCACGCTCAGCGTCATGCCTGGCGACCGCAAGGCCATCATCGGCCCCAACGGCGCCGGCAAGACCACGCTGTTCAACCTGATCACCGGCATCTATCCGGTGACCGCGGGACAGGTGCTGCTGTTCGGCCAGGACGTGACCAGATGGCCGAGCCACAAGCGCACCGCGCTCGGCATGGCGCGCACCTTCCAGGTCACCAGCCTGTTTCCGAAACTGAGCGTGCTCGACAACGTGCTGCTGGCGATCAAGGGCGTGCAGCCGACCAAATTCGTGATGTGGCGCTTTCTGTCGTCCTACCGCGCGGTCTACGACAAGGCTTATCGCCTGCTCAAGGCCGCCGGCTTCCTCGACCGCAAGGACATTGAGGTGCGCAACCTGTCGCACGGCGAGCAGCGCCAGCTCGAAATCGTGCTTGGGCTGGCCAGCGATCCCAAGATCCTGCTG
The DNA here is from genome assembly GCA_963819955.1 of uncultured Pseudomonadota bacterium. Taxonomy (GTDB): domain Bacteria; phylum Pseudomonadota; class Alphaproteobacteria; order Rhizobiales; family Xanthobacteraceae; genus Pseudolabrys. The sequence goes on from CAWFYB010000009.1 coordinate 409,369, forward strand.
CTCGACGAGCCGGCCGCCGGCCTGTCGTCGGGCGAATCGGCCGAGATGGCCAAGTTCCTCATGAAGCTCGATCCCAAGCTGGCGATCCTCTTGATCGAGCACGACATGGACGTGGTGTTCGACGTCGCCTCGCAGATCTCGGTGCTGCATTTCGGCGAAATCCTGGAAACCGGCACGCCGCAGCAGATCCACGACAGCGCGCGCGTGCAGGAAATCTATCTGGGGACCGGTTGAGTCATGGCGATCCTCGAGGTCCAGGACATCCACACCTATTACGGCGACGCCTATGTGCTGCAAGGCCTGTCGCTGACGCTCGAGCAGGGCCAGATCCTCGGCCTGCTCGGCCGCAACGGCGTCGGCAAGACCACGCTGGTCAACTCGATCGTCGGCTTCAACCCGCCGCGCCGCGGCAAGATCGTGTTCAAGGGCGACGACATCACGCAGAAATCCTCGTTCGAGACGGTGCGCACCGGCATGGGCCTGGTGCCGCAGGGCCGCCGCGTATTCCCGACGTTGAGCGTGGAGGAAAACCTGCTGGTGGCGCTGCGCAATCCCGACCGCCATCACTGGGGCCTGGAGCGCGTCTACAAATTGTTTCCGCGCCTGCTCGAGCGCCGCAACCAGCGCGCCAAGACGCTGTCGGGTGGCGAGCAGCAGATGCTGGCGATCGGACGCGCGCTGATGACCAATCCCGACTGCCTGATCATGGACGAGCCCTCGGAGGGCCTGGCGCCCATCATCATCCAGGGCCTGTGGGAGGCGATCGGCACGCTCAAGAAGGAAGGCCTGTCGATCCTGCTGGTCGAGCAGAACGCCAATCTGGCGCTCAAGCTGGTCGACTATGTGCACGTGATGAGCAAGGGCCAGGTGGTCTATTCATCCAAGCCCGAAGAGCTCAAGGCCAACGACGAGATCAAGTCGAACTATCTCGGGATCTAACGCGTGTCGCGCCGGCGAATGGGGCGCGGGCCACGCCGGACACTGTGCGGCAACATATTGGGCATATAGCGCGCGAGCACCGTGGGATCCAAGCTCGCGATCGCCGCGTCCGGCAGCCGCTGCCACACTTCGTTCTTGCCGAGCAGCGGGATGCCGAGATAGCCGCGCACCGTGAGCGTCTGCCCGTCCGGGCTGAGCGTCATCTGCGCGTGATAAATGTCGCCGTCGCGCGGGTCGAGGATATTGCCGTCTTCGTAGCGCAGCCCGTGCCGCTTCATGCCGCGGATGAAGGACAGGCCGAGATAGGGTGCGTTGCGCCGGTCGTCGGCGCAGGCGCTGCAGATCGGGTGCGGCGGGTCGTTCGGGCGCGGAAACAGCTTGGCGATCGCGCCCTCATAGCTGCCGTCCTGGTCGCGCACGAACAGGAACCAGCTCACCGTCTTGCCCTCGTCGGTGCGCTTCTCCCACAGGCCGATGACGCTCGGCTGCTGCTCGACCCGCGTGGCGGCGGGGCCTGCGCCACCCGGGGCGAACTGCTTCTGCTGAGCCCGCGCGCCTGCCAGGCCCACAAACGCGACCAGAATGAGCACCGCCACTCGCGCCGTCATGTCGCGTCTCACCCCTGTTCGCGATTGCTGCGTTACTCTATCGCAAATATGGCCGTTTCACGGAACCGCCACGGAACTTGAAACTGCCGCGCGCTCGTCCGTTGTGCAAGCGCCGCTCAGTCCGTCAGCGCGCCGACTAATTCGAGCAACAGACCTTGCAGATCGTCGGCGATCCCCGGACAGAGCGCGTCCGGCGCATAGGCGTGCCCTGAGGCGCAGCGAAAGGGCAAGGCGCCGCCCTGCTCGACTTCATAGAGCGGCTCGGCGCATTGCGGGCAGGTGAGCACGGTCGCTCGTCCCATGCTGGCCGGCTCGGTCACGGCATTAACCTCCGAATTCAATCAAATGCGATACGAAAACCAACGATTGCACCGGAGATCGGTTCCCCGCCTACCGGCGGCGGCGATCAGGGCGGTCCGCGACCCGACGACGCGCCGGCTGCCCGCCACGGCGCTACGCGCGATCCGCCCCGACGGCAGCACCGATGTCTTGGCGCTATTGCGCTCGCCCCTCGGGCGGCCGGATAAGCCGCCGGAATTGCTGCAAATTGCCCTCGACGCCCGGCTCGCCGGCGCCGCGCCGGTACCATGCCGCCGGCCCGGCGCTCGGGTAACGCCTGTGAAACGCGCGTTTTCCCCAAGTCCCGCCGCTTGCTTTTGGGCAGTTTTTGCTTTCTGCTTTGCGGCCAGAATGCAGCCCTGCCGCGGACCGGCGCGGCCTATTGAACCGCTTGCAATCGCCGTGCGACCAACAAATCGATAACAGGAGATCGGTCATGCTTGCCGCTTTTTCACGGCGTCTCATCTGGCTCGGCGCGTTCGCCGTGCTGGCCTTCGGTACCGCCACCAGCTCGGCCTATGCCGGCCCGTTTTCGGGGCTGAGCGGTTCGTGGTCCGGCGGCGGGCATATCTCGCTCGCGAACGGCACCAAGGAACGCATCCGCTGTCGCGCGCACTACACGGTCGGCAGCGACGGCAACGCGCTGCAGCAGTCCCTGCGCTGCGCCAGCGACAGCTACAATTTCGAGCTGCACAGCGACGTGGAAAGCCACGGCGGCCGCATCACCGGCAACTGGAACGAAAGCACCCGGCAAATCGGCGGCACCTTGAGCGGCCACGCCCGCCACGGGCGCATCGAGGTGTCGGTGGAGAATCCGAATTTCAACGCCCGCCTCACCTTGATCTCGCACGGGCACCACCAGTCGGTGATTATCCGCACGATCGGCGGCGGCGACCTGACCGGCGCCTCGATCAGCCTGGCGCGGCGCGGCTGAGCGCGCTCAACGGCGGGTGATTTTCGCCGGCGCGCCGCGCAGGCGGCGCGCGATAATGCGCAGCAACGTGATGCTCGGCCGCAGGATCGTCAGGTCCGCGGTGAGCGCCGCCAGCATGGCCAGCGCGCTCAACCAGCCGAACAGCCGCAGCGACGGCAGATCCGACAGCACCGTCACCGCCAGCCCGCAGGCCAGCACCACCGAGGTCAGAATCAGCGGCGGCCCCATCAGCACGGTTGCGCGCTCGACCGCGACGCCCGGATCGTCCTCCGGCCTGTCCTCGGCGCGCATGCGGTTGAGGAAATGGATGGTGGCGCTCAAGCCCAGCCCGAACGAGACGATGAGCGCCACGATGCTGGCGAATTGCAGTCCCTTGCCCTGCAGCCACAGGATCGCGCCGGCCACGAAGATGGGGAAGATGGCCGGCATGATGCTGGCCAGCATGACGATGAAGGAGCGGAACGCCAGCCCGATGAAGGCGGCGACGAAGACGATCTCGACCGTCAGCCCCTGGTTCAGCCGGCCGATCATCTCCGCGCTGTTGCGGGCAGCCACCGCCGAGAGCCCGGTCACCGAAATCCGGAAGCCGGGATGGCGGGCGCGCACCGCGTTCAACGAACGGTCGAGCTGGTTGATGTCCGGCAATAATTTGCTGGCGTCGATGTCCTCGACGCGGCCCTGCACGATGGCCGCGTCGTGCTGCGGGGCGATGAAGCGCTCGACGATCTGCTTCGGCAAGATGTTCACGTATGCCCGCAGCGTCGCGATGTCGGTGGAGCCGGCCTTCTCCGCCAGCCAGCGCTGCAAGGTGGCGAGCGACCAGACATTGCCGACGCCCGCCTGCTTTTCCACCGCCGTCTGCACGTCGTCGATCACGGCCAGCGTCTGCGGCGCGTAGAGCGAGGCGCCCTTGGGGAACTGCACCAGCACGTCGATCGGACTGGCGCCGTGCAGCTTGGCGTCGATCAGATTGGCGGCCTGCACCGCCTGCTCGCGGTCGGGCAGCTGGTCGGCCAACCGATAGCGCGCCGGCAGCTGCGCATAGATCAGGCCGAGCCCCGACACGACGAGGATGCTGATCACCGTGTAGAACAGCGGCCGGTGCACCATTTTGCCGGCGATCCAGGCGCAGAAGGCGCGCAGCCAATCGACCGAGCGGTCGACGCTCGAGGCTTTTACCTGGATATCGGCCTCCTCGCGCACCAGCAGCATACCGAGCGCCGGCGCCATGATCAGCACCGCAAACAGCGCGATCACGGTGGCCAGCAGGCCGGCCTCGCCGAAGGTGCGGATGAGATCGGACTGCGAAAATTGCAGCGCGATGAAGGACAACGCCGCTGTCGCGTGGGTGAGCACGCAGGCCGGCCCCACCACCAGGATAGCCTGGCGGAAGGCGTCGCGCTTGCTGTCGCCGCGCAATATCGCGGCGCGCGCGGCGAAGGTGAGCTGCATCGAATCGGAAAAGCTGATCACCATGATGAGCGGCGTCATCACGTTGAGGAACATGTTGAGCTTGAAGCCGAACCAGCCGAGCGTGCCGAGCGCCAAGAGGATCGCGATCAAAGGCGGCCCGGCGGCGACCACCATGAACGACACGCGCCGGAAGAACATGATGGCGATGAGGCAGCCGGCAAGAAGACCAAAGGTGTTGTAGATCAACCTGTCGCGCTCGACCGCGTTGCGCAGCTCGAGCTGGATCACCGGCACCCCGGTGAGCTCCGCGTGCACGCCCGAGCCGGCAAGGTCCTCGGCGGCGGTCTTGCGGATCTCGCCGATCACCCGGCTCAAGTCGTTGCTGCTGACCACCTTGGGCTGCAGCGACAGCACCACCAGCGCCAGCTGCCCGTCGTTCGACAACAGCTTGCCGCGGATGATCTCGTTGCTGCGCACGCGCGCGATCAGGTCCTGATAGGCGGCGCCGGTCGGCAATTCCTCCGGGAACAGCGCCGCCGGAATCTTGCCCCGCTCCGGCGCCTGGCGCGCCGAGAACAGCGAGATCAGCCCGCGCACGCCGTCGATCAATTGCAGGTCGGTGACCATGTCGCGCATCTTCGAGAGCGTGTCGCGCTCGAGCAGCGTCGGCCCGGTGACCGCGATCAGCACGTCGAACTCTTCCGAGGGGAAGCGGCGGGTGACGTATTCGTAGGTTTTGAAGTCCGCGCTGTCAGAGCGGAACAGCGTGCTGAGCGAATCGTCGACCTTGATGCGCTCGATGCCGAAGCCGGCGGCGATCGAAAACGCGACCAGCAGGACGACAATGGCGATGGGGAAGCGCAGCGCGATCAACCCGATGCGCTCGATGCCGAGCGCCAGCCGGTGCTGGCGGCCTTCCACTTCTTCGCTGCGGCTTATTTCCGATCCGTCGTTCACTTAATGCATGGCCTTGTTTTTCTGGATCGTCCCCCCGCGCCGCGCCGCCGTCAACGCGGCTTGTCGCCGGCGAGCGTCACCCGGTGCATCGCGCGGCGGAAGCCGTGGTAGTCGTTGACCGGATTGTGCAGCACGCAGCGATTGTCCCAAAACGCCAGCGAGCCGACGCGCCAGTTGAAGCGGCAGGTAAATTCCGGTCGGGTCTGGTGCTGGAACAGGTAGTTGAGCAGGGGCGTGCTTTCGGCTTCCGTCATGTCCTTGAAGCGCACGGTGTGGCCGACATTGAGGTAGAGCGCCTTGCGCCCGGTCTCCGGATGCGTGCGCACCACCGGGTGCTCGCTGACATAGTCCTTCTTGGCTTCGGCCTTGGCGCTGTCGCGCACGCGGTCCTCGCGCGTGCGGGTGACGTCCGCCTTGGCCGACATATTGACCGCGATCAGCCCGTCCAGCATGCGTTTCATGCCGTCCGAAAGCGTCTCGTAGGCGTGATAGCCGCTGGCGAACAGCGTGTCGCCGCCATAGGGCGGCACCTCGCGCGCGATCAGCATGGTGGCCATGGGCGGCGTCTCCAGATAGGCGGTGTCGCTGTGCCAGATGCCGCCGAAATTATGCGTCTCGCGCTCGAGCTTGACGACCGGGATGATCTCGGGGAAGCCCTCGATGCCCTTGATGAAGGGATATTCCACCACCTCGCCGAATTGCTTGGCGAAATCGAGAAATTTCGCCGGCGGCAAATCCTGATCGCGGAAGAAGATCACGCCGTGGTCGAGCCAGACCTGGCGGATGGCAGCGATAGTGTTGTGGCCGGGCGCGGCGGCGAGATCGATGCCCAGTATTTCGGCGCCGACCGAGCCGGACAGCCGCCGCACTTCGAAGCCGTTCGCGCCCATGATCGCCACCTCCCGCGCGCCGATGATCGTTTGCGCGCAAGCCTACCATAGCCGGATCGCGCCTGCCCACCATCCGGTGCGGCCGCGGCGCCACCGGGCTTTACAGCACGGAAGACAATAGCCGATGATGGCACGATTGGCTCGTCGAGTGGGCGCGACCGGCCGCATATTCTTTAAGTCGAATAAGGCCGCAACGGCCGATTAAAAAATGGCCGGCAAGGCCATCACAATCATGGAAGCCCCGATCAGGGCAGAGGGAGGAAATGCAATGTCTCGCAAGATGACCCGCCGTAAATTCATGGCCGCCACCGCCGCCGGTGCGGCAGCCGCGACCTTCAGGTTCCCCACCCCCGGCATCGCGCAGGGCGCGCCCTTCAGGCTCGGCCTGCTCACCGTCAAGACCGGCGGGCTGGCGCAGGGCGGCATCCAGATGGAACAGGGCGTGCTCACCTGGCTGAAAGCGCACGACAACAAGATGGCCGGCCGCAAGGTCGAGTTCTTCTCCGCCGACACCGGCGGCAAGCCGGCCGGCACCAAGACCAAAGCGCAGGAACTGATCGAGCGCGACAAGGTCGACGTCATCCTCGGGCCGCTCGCGGCTTTCGAATTGCTGGCGATCGACGATTACATCAAGCAGCACAAAACGCCGACGCTCAGCCTCGCCGGCGCCGACGATCTCACCCAGCGCCGCCCCAACCCCTACTTCCTGCGTCCATCGGCGACCTCCTCGCAGGCGATGCATGTGATGGGTCATTACGCGGCGAAGGAGATGGGCAAGAAGAAGGCCATCACCATCGATTGGGATTTCGCCTTCGGCTATGAGCAGGAAGGCGGCTTCCAGGCGGCGTTCCAAAAGGACGGCGGCTGCGTCGTCAACAAGCTGTGGACGCCCCTCGGCACGCCCGACTACACGCCCTACATCGCGCAGATCAAGGATTGCGACGTCGTCTGCCAGGGCTTCCCCGGCGGCGTGCCGCTACGCTTCCTGAAGCAGTACGCCAATTTCGGTCTCAAATTCTCGTTGGTGACCGGTGAGACCGGTTGCGATGACGCGCTGCTGCATGCTTTCGGCGACGAAGCGCTCGGTCATATGAGCGCCTGCCCGTACACGCTCGATCTCGACACCGACGCCAACAAGAAGTTCGCCCAGGCGATGGTGAAAGACTACAAGACCGTGCCCGGCTTCTATGCCGCCGGCCTCTACGTCAACTGCGACGTGGTCAATGCCGCGCTGCAGACGACCAACGGCAAGACCGACGACAAGGAGAAGTTCATGGCCGCGCTCAAGGCCGTGAAGCTCAAGGATACGCCGCGCGGGCCGATCAGCTTCGACCATCTCGGCAACGTGGTCGGCAACTTCTACGTCCGCCGCGCCGAGAAGATGAAGAACCCCTACGGCCTCAAGCTCTGGAACAAGACGGTCAAGACCTACGAGAACGTCAGCCAGTTCTGGACCTGGCCGGAAAAGGAGTTCCTCGCGCACCCGGTCTATTCGCGCAACTATCCGCCGCTGAAGAAGTGCTGATCTGAAGCACCGAACCCCGCGGGCGCCGCACGCCGGCGCCCGCGGATGTTTGCGACGCGACCCAAGCGAAAGACGGCGGATATGACCTTCTGGCTGCTGCTGACGGTCAACAGCATCACCTTCGGCGGCCTGTTGTTCCTGTTGGCGGCGGGCTTCTCGCTGATCTTCGGCCTGATGCGCATCCCCAACCTGACGCACGGCTCCTTGTTCATGCTGGGGGCCTATTTCGGCGCGACCTTCGCCGGTGGCATGCTCGGCATGACCTTCAATTTCTGGGTGGCGGTGCTGCTGGCGATCATTCTGGTGGCGGCCTTCGGCACCGTGATCGAGCGCTTCCTGCTGCGCCAATTGCCCGGCCAGCCGATGGCACAAGTGCTGGTGACGCTCGGCGTTTCCTTCATCGTCGCCGATTTCTGCCTGATGGTCTGGGGCGGCGACCCCGTGCGCGTCGACACCCCGGCAAGCCTGACCGGCTTCGTGCGCTACGGCCCGCTGGTGTTCCCGCATTACCGCCTGGCGGTCATCGTGATCGCCATGGTGACGGCGGCGGCGCTCTGGCTGCTGCTCGACCGCACCCGGCTCGGCGCCATGATTCGCGCCGGCGTCGACGATCCCGACATGGCGCGGGTGGTCGGCATCCGCGTCTCGCAGCTGTTCACCATCGTGTTCGCGCTCGGCGCCGGGCTTGCCGCCTTCGCCGGCATCATCGGCGCGCCGATCCTGTCGGTCTATCCCGGCCTCGATCAGGACATGCTGCCGCTGGCGCTGGTGGTGGTCATTCTCGGCGGCTCGGGCAGCCTGCTCGGCAGTTTCGTCGGCAGCATCATCATCGGCTTCATCTATAATTTCGGCCAGGCGCTGCTGCCGGAGCTGTCCTACTTCGTGCTGTTCCTGCCCATGCTGATCGTGCTGATCGTGCGGCCGCAGGGCCTGTTCGGCAGGTTCGTGCCATGAGTTCCGCGATCTTGAGCGGCCGCCGCATCGCATTTGCCGCCGGCGTGGTGGCGCTGGTGACGCTGCCCTACTGGATGCCCGGCGTTTATTACCTCAATGTCTCCAGCCAAATCCTGTACTACGCCATCTTCGCGCTTGGCCTGAATGTCCTGGCCGGTTATGGCGGGCTGGTCTCGCTCGGTCATGCCGGCCTGTTCGGCATCGCCGCCTACGCCACCGGCTACATGCTGCAGCACGGCTTCGGCCACACCACCGCCATCCTCACCGCTTTGCTGCTCGGCCTCGTCTCCATGGCGGTCTACGCCGTGCTGTCGCTGCGCGCGACCGGCATCGGCTTCATCATGATCACGCTGGCGCTGGGCGAGATCATCTGGGGCCTCTGCTACCGCTGGATCAGCATCACCGGCGGCGACAACGGCATCAATCTGCATGGACGGCCGCATCCGTTCGGCTTCGCGATCAACACGCCGATCTCCTTCTATTACACGACGCTGATCGTCTTTCTGGCAGCGCTGGCGCTGATGGCGGTGTTCGTGCGCTCGCCGCTCGGGGCCGCGCTGATGGGCACGCGCGACCAGCCGCGCCGCATGAACGCGCTCGGCTATCACGTCTGGGCGATCCGTTTCTGGGCCTGCATGTTTTCCGGGCTGCTCACCGCCATCGCGGGCATCCTGTTCGTCTATTACACGCAATTCATCAGCCCGCAGGCGGTCGACCTCACCGCCTCGGCCGAGGTGCTGCTGATGGTGATTTCCGGCGGCGCCGGCACCCTGCTCGGGCCGATCGTCGGCGCCGCGCTGGTGATTGTGGTCAAAAGCGTGGTGAGCGGGTTCCTCGAGCGCTGGAACATGCTGCTCGGCGCCATTTTCGTCGCCATCGTGATCCTGATGCCGGAGGGCCTGGTGCCGGGCACGGCACGGCTGTGGCGGCTGGCGCTGCGTAAAATGAGCGCGCCCCGCCGGGTCAAGGCGGAGGCCAAGCCATGAGCGCGCTCACGGTCAAGGACCTGTGCAAGGCGTTCGGCGGCCTGCACGTAACCAACGACGTATGTCTCGATGTCCAGCCCGGCGAGCGCCGGCTGATCATCGGCCCGAACGGCGCCGGCAAGACCACGCTGTTCAACCTGATCACCGGCGAATTGACGCCGAACTCAGGCTCGATCGAACTGTTCGGCGAAGACATCACCCGGGTGCCGAGCCGGCGGCGCCCGCATCTGGGCATGGCGCGCACCTACCAGATCATCACCCTGTTCCCGCACGACACCATCGTGCACAACGTCTCGCTGGCGCTGCTCGGCCTGTCGAAGCTGCGCTGGAACCCGCTGATCGATTTGAAGCGTCTCGGCCATCTGACCGAGGACGCGCGCGCGGCGCTCGATCGCGTCGGCCTTGCCGACATCGCCGAGCGGCCCCTGGCGCAGACCTCCTATGGCGAGCGCCGCCGCGTCGAGATCGCCATGGCGCTGGCGCAGAATCCGAAAGTGCTGCTGCTCGACGAGCCCTTCGCCGGCCTGTCGATCGACGAGCGGCAAGACGTGCATCAATTGCTGCTCGGCATCCCGCGCGACGTCACCATGGTGATGATCGAGCACAACATGGACGTGGCGCTGGAATTCGCCGAGCGCATCACGCTGTTGCATTTCGGCGAGGTGATCGTCGAGGGCACGCGCGCCGAGGTGGTGGCCGACCCGCGCACCCGGGAGGTCTATCTTGGCCACTAGCGCGCTCAGCCTGAGGAACATCGACGCCTTTTACGGCGACAGCCACGTGCTGCAGGATGTCTCGTTCGAGCTGCACGAGGCTTGCATGCTCGGCCTGCTCGGGCGGAACGGCGCCGGCAAGTCCACCTGCATGGACGTGACCATGGGGCTGTTGCCGCCGCGCCGGGGCACGGTGACGGTGTTCGGCCAGCCGGTCGCCGGCCAGCCGCCGGAAGCGATCGCCGCGCGCGGCGTCGCGCTGGTGCCGCAGGGGCGCCGCATCTTCAAGAGCCTGACCGTGCGCGAGAACCTGATGGTGGCCGCGCGCAAGCCAGACGCCGGCAGTAAGCACGCGCCCTGGACCGCCGACACCGTGTTCGCCATGTTTCCGGGCCTCAACGAGCGGCGCAATCAGATCGCCGCGCATCTCTCCGGCGGCGAGCAGCAGATGCTGGCGATCGGCCGCGCGCTCATGGGCAATCCGCGCGTGCTGTTGATGGACGAGCCGTCGGAAGGACTGGCCCCGCAAATCGTCGCCGAAGTGATGTCCACCATCCGCAAGCTGAAGGAAAGCGGGCTGTCGATCGTGCTGGTCGAGCAGAACCCGAAGCTGGTGTTCGACGTGGCCGACGACATCGTCATCCTGAACAGCGGGCGCGTGGCGGTGGTGTCGACGCCGGCCGAGCTCTCCAAGGAAGGCGTCGATCTGCACCAGCATCTTGGTATCTACTGACTTCCAATTCGAAAGAGGCAAGCGACATGGCTCAAATCTGGAACAAATACGCGGATACCGCGGCGCGCAAGCACGGCAAGCCGGGGCGCGACCGGCGGCCGAAGAGCGTGACCATCGATTGCCACACCCATATCGCGGTGCCGCGCGCGGCCGAGTTCATCAAGCCGCATCTCGACGTTGACACCATTCCGCTTGCGCATTTCGCGTCCGCCGACACCAAGGAGCTCAACGCCAAGCAGGAAGCCGACATCCGCTCGCGCATCGTCGGCAATTACGACGAGCGCTTTGCCGACATGGACGAAATGGGCGTCGACATGCAGCTGGTGATGCCGCCGCCGCCGCAGTGCTATCACACCGTCGCGCTCGAATACGCGGTGCCGGCGGCGCAGATGATCAATGATGGCGTCGCCGAATTCGTTTCCAAGCATCCCGACCGCTTCATCCCCACCGGCACGGTGCCGATGCAGGACGGCAACGAGGCAGCCAAGGAGCTCGATCGCTGCATGAAGACGCTCAATTTCAAGGGCGTCGAAATCCTCACCAATGTGGCGGGACGCGAATTGTCGGATCCGGCCTTCGCGCCGTTCTGGAAGAAGGCCGAGGAGCTGGGCGCGCTGGTGATCATCCACCCCAATGGCTTCACCGAAGGCCAGCGGCTGGCGCGCTTCTATTTCAGCAACATCATCGGCAATCCGCTCGATACGACCATCGCCCTGCATTATCTCATCTTCGACGGCGTGCTCGAGCGCCATCCCAAGCTGAAAATTCTGGCGGTGCATGGCGGCGGCTATCTTGGCGCCTATTCCGGCCGCATCGATCACGCCTGGGGGGCGCGCTCGGACTGCCAGGCCGGCCTGCCCAAGCCGCCGATCGAATATCTCAAGCGGGTCTATGTCGACACCGTGGTGTTCACGCCGCTGCAGCTCAAGGCGCTGGTCGAACACGTTCGGCGCCGACCACGTCGTCATGGGCACCGATTATCCCTTCGACATGTTGGAGCACGACCCGATCGGCCACATCGTCGATACGCCGGGCCTCGACGAAACCACGCGGGCGAAGCTGGCCGGCGGGAATTTGAAGAAGCTGGTGGGAATCTAGAAGTCCGTCATGGCCGGGCTTGTCCCGGCCATCCACGCCTTTCTTAGTGCTAGCCTGTAAAGGCGTGGATGCCCGGCACAAGTTTACACCCCGGCCGGCCGAAGGCCGGACTCGGTTGGCCGGGCATGACGAAGGCGAGCGCGGCGCGCGCCTCACGCATACAAAAAATCCAACACCGCCGTCTCCGCCAGCACGGCGCCGGCGGTCGCGTGGCGGCCGGCGCGCGCCTGTTCTTCCTGGGTGCGGGTTGCCTGCAGATAGGCGCCGAGATGGCGGGCGCGCTCGATGATGCGGAAATTCTCGGGCAAGCGCGCCGCCTCGAAGCGCTTGAGCGCGCCGGCGACGTCGTCCTCCGCGCTCAACGCCTCGCTCAGTGCGGCCGCGTCGTCCGCCGCCTTCGACACGCCGGCGGCCACGTGCGGGCGCGCGACGAAGGCGGCGTCGCCGATGACCGCCACCCGGCCGAACGCCATGTGCGGCGACTCCAGATCGTAGATCGGTTGCAGGATCGGCTCGTCGATCATCTTCACCACTTGCCGGAACTGCGGTGCCGAGCAGCCGCTCGGCGTCGGCGCGCATCTCGGCGATCGCTTCGCGCCTTATCAGCGGCGGCGGTATCGAAATCGCATGCGTCACGCCCTGCGCATCGGTGAGCAGCCATTGCAGCTTGGTCTTCTCATCCGCCGGCCGGTACCACACCACGTTGTAGCGGCGGTGACCGGGACGTAGGTCGTTGTCCGGGCCCGCCACCGGATAGCCGAGGAACTGCTCGCCCGGCGGCAGCGTGAACGCCATGTATTCGAACAGCTCGCGATGCACGTCGGGCGGAAACGCGCTTTCCGCGATCAGCGCGCGCCAGGCGCTATAGCCGGCATAGAGCGGCGCCACCGCGGGCGCGGCCTGCTGACGCACGGTCGAACGGATGCCGTCGGCGCCCACCAGCAGATCGGCCGCGATGTTTTCGCCATCGGAAAAATGCGCCGTGACTTTATCGGTGTCTTGCGTGAAGCCGGCGAGCCCGCGCCCGCGGTGATAGCGCTCCGCCGGAAAGGCGTCGCGCAATAGCCGGTAGACGCGCTCCCAGGCGGTGAGGACCTGTGGACATTCGTATTCGTGCGTCAGCCGGCCGTGCGCATCGAGAATCTTGCGCGTGTTCATCTTGACGCCGAGCTGGTCGGTGGGCAGGCCGAGCTTGCGCAGCCGCTCGATCAGCTCGTATTGCGCCACAATACCGGCGCCGCGGCCGGACAATGCGCTTTGCACCCGCTCGTAGATGTGGACGTCCCAACCCGCGCGGCGCAGCAACAGCCCGCTGAGCAAGCCGCTCATGGAGCCGCCGATGACGATGGCCCGCCTGGTTCCGGCCCCGGCCAATTGATCTTCCTCAATCTTTAAGTCCGCCGGAATATGCTATATATGACCCGAAATAGCACCGGAGGAATTGCCATGGCCCTGACCATGCTCGATAAGGCCGCCGAAAAGAAGGACAAGTCGCCTTGGCCGGCCGACATCGCCGCTGAATTCGAGCGCGAATCCAAGAGCCCCAATCCGTGCGTCGGGACGCAGCTCCTGTCGGAGAACGAGCGCACGCGCGTGTGGATCATCCGCCTCGCCCCGGGCGAGCGCGTCGGCTTCCACCGCCATGTGCTCGACTACTTCTGGACCTCGGTCAACGGCGGCCGCGGCCGTCAGCACGTGTACGACGGCACCACCGTCGAATACACCTACCAGCCCGGCGAGACCCGCCACGAGACCTATGGCAAGGACAAGTTCAAGGTGCACGATCTGGAAAATCTCGGCGACAAGGAAATGGTGTTCATGACCGTCGAGTTCAAAGACAGCGCCAACCAGCCGATGACGCTGCCCGAGGGCGTGCGGCCGCAAGCCGCCGCAGCTTGAGCTGCGTCCCACTTTAGACGTAGCGCCCGTCCCGGATTGCGGTCCGCGGCGGGCGCTGTTTTTTGTCGCAAGCGGGACGCTTTTCGCCGGCCGATCAACGGACTAGCCAAGCCGCCCCCCTTCCTGCAAACTGCGCCGCCAACGCCCGCCAAGGGGCGTACGTGAAAAAAATATTCGCCCAGAGGGGAGGAAGTCCGGCAATCCGATCAGACGACGTTCGCCTCATGGCGCCGGCCAAGTCCGGCGCGCCTGGGATGAACGTGCATTGCCCAACGGGTTAAGCCGGCCGAGATCGCGAATGGACTTCAATCTCCTGATCAATGCGATCATCGCCGGGCTCTTGCTCGGCGGTTTCTACGCCGCGGTCACCGCCGGCATCTCGATCTCGTTCGGCATGCTCGACATCGTCAACATCGCGCATCCGGCCTTCATCCTTCTCGGCTCCTACATCACCTATGTCGTGAGCGCCAGTTTCGGCATCGATCCGATCGTCGTCAGCATCCTGGCGCTGCCGGCGTTCTACGCGCTGGGGGCGGTGGTCTATCAGGTCTATTACGAGGCGTTCGAGAAACGCGGGCAGGAATCGCTGCGCGGGCTGGCCTTCTTCTTCGGCCTGCTGTTCGTCACCGAAGTGTGCCTGCTGCTGGCGTTCGGCGTCGACTACCGCTCGGTCAACGCGCCCTATATCGGCTCCAGCCTCGTCATCGGCAGCATGGAATTTTCCTATCGCCTGCTGGTGCCCTTCCTGGCGTCGATGGCGATGTTCGCAGGATTGCAGATCTTCCTGTCGCGCACCTTCATCGGACGCGCGGTCATGGCGGTGTCGCAGGATCCGCTGGCGCTGCGGCTGATGGCGGTCGATCCGACCCGCATCAAGCGCATCGCCTTCGGCATTTCGATCGCCACCGCCTCGCTCGCCGGCGCCTTCCTGATCATCATCCAGCCGGTCATCCCCTCGGTCGGCCGCGACTATATCGGCCGCATCTTCGCGATCTGCGTGCTGGGCGGTCTCGGCAGCCTGCCGGGAACGCTGATCGCGGCGCTGCTGCTCGGCGTCATCGAAAGCCTCACCGCGACTTTCTACGGCCCGTCCTGGGCGCCGGCGGTGTCGTTCGGCATCCTGCTGTTGACGCTGGCCGTGCGCCCTTCCGGCCTGCTCGGACGCTAGCCCCGTGCGCACGCCCGTATTCATCCTGATCGAGGTCGTGGTCGGCGCCGCGCTCTATCTGCTGTTCCGCAATTACGGCAACGACTACGTGTTCTTCGCCGGCTACACCGTGCTGCAATACATCGTGCTGGCCACCGCCTGGAACATCCTCGGCGGCTATTGCGGCTATGTGAATTTCGGCTCGGCCGGCTTCTTCGCGCTCGGCGCCTATTCGAGCGTGTTCCTCTACAATATCGGGCAAAGCCTCGACGACCTGGTGCCCGAGTGGCTGGCGGGACCCTTGCATTACATCTTCCCCATGCCGGTGCCGGTGATGATCGTGATCGGCGGCGCGGTGGCGGGACTGGTCGGGCTCGGCACCGGGTACCTCACGCTGCGCCTGCGCGGCGTGTTCTTCGCCATCGCGACGCTGGCGCTGGCGGTCGTGCTGGAGACCCTGGTGGTCAACTGGGAATTCGTCGGCGGCTCGCGCGGCGCCTATGTCATCCCGCCCAACAGCATCCCGGTGTTCGGTCCCTATATCCAATATCTGTTCGTGCTGATGCTGGTGCTGGTGATCGCCGCCCTGACCACGGCGCGGCTGATCGAGCGCTCGCGGCTGGGCGCCGGCTTCGCCACCATCCGCGACGACGAATTGGCGGCGGAAGCCTGCGGCGTGCCGACGCTGCGGCTGAAGCTGATCGCCACCGTCGTCTCCGGCGCGTTCATGGGCATGGCCGGCGCGCCATTTCCGTTCTATATCGGCTATGTCGATCCGGGATCGGCGTTCAATCTGTCCTATGCGGTCAATTCGATCGCCATGCCGATGATCGGCGGCACCACCAGCTGGGTCGGCCCGCTGATCGGCGCCATCCTGCTCGGCACGCTGCAGCAGCTCGCCACCGTCACCATTTCCTCGGTGGCCAACCTGCTCATCGTCGGCGTGCTGCTGATCGGCTTCGTCATCGTGGCGCCCAACGGCATCGTCGGGCTGGTGCAGGCCTGGACGCGAAAGAAGGTCAAGTCATGAGCGCCCCGCTGTTGCAGGTCGATCAGCTTAGCAAGCGCTTCGGCGGCTTCGTCGCGCTCGACGGCGTCGACCTGACCGTGGCCGAAGGCGAGCGCGTGGGGCTGATCGGGCCCAACGGCTCGGGCAAGAGCACGCTGGTCAACTGCATCTGCGGCACGCTGCACAACGAGGCCGGCAGCGTCACCTTCGCCGGCGAGAAGATGGACGGGCTGATCGCGCACGAGCGCACCCGGCGCGGGCTCGCCCGCAGCTTCCAGCTGCCGCGGCCGTTCACGAGCATGAGCGTGGCCGAGAACATCAAGGTGCCGCTGGTCTATACGGTGAACGCGCGCCACGGCAAGCGCCACCTGTCGCATGCCGAGCTTGACGAGCGCTGCCACGAGCTCTTGGCGCTGGTCGCGCTCGAGGCCAAGGCTTCGCATTACCCGCGCGATCTGACCCAGGTCGAGATGCGCAAGCTGGAACTGGCGCGCGCCATGGCGACCGATCCCAAGCTGCTGATCGCCGACGAAGCGATGGCCGGCCTCTCCCATTCCGAGGTCGAGGACATCGTCGCTTTGCTCATCCGCATGAACGAGCGCGGCGTCACCATCATCCTGATCGAGCACATCATGCGCGCGGTGATGAGCTTCTCGCAGCGGCTGGCGGTGCTGGTCTCCGGCAAGAAGATCGCCGACGGCAAGCCCGACGACGTGATCAAGGACCAGGAAGTCGTGGGAGCCTATCTTGGCACCTAGCGCCAACAGCATCACGGTCGAGCACATCGACGCCGCCTACGGCGCGGTGCGCGTGCTGGAGGACGTCTCGCTCAAGGTCGCCAGCGGCGAGACCGTGGTGCTGCTCGGCACCAACGGCAACGGCAAGAGCACGCTGATGAAATGCGTGATGGGCATGGTGCGCCCGAGCCGCGGCAGCATCCGCGCCGAGATCGACGGCGAGAGCCACGACCTCGCCGGCCTGACCACCGAGCAGATCGTCGACCTCGGCATCGCGCTGGTGCCGGAAGGCCGCCGCCTGTTCCCGCGCCAGACCGTGGAGGAGAACCTGCTGCTCGGCGCCAGCCGCCGCAAGGCGCGCGCGCAGATCAAGGCCAATATGGATTTCTGCTGCGAGCTGTTCCCGCGGCTGGCCGAGCGCAAGAGGCAGCTCGCCGGCTCCATGAGCGGCGGCGAGCAGCAGATGCTGGCGCTGGCGCGCGCGCTGATGCTCGCCCCGCGCATCCTGCTGATCGACGAGCCCTCGGTCGGCCTGGCGCCGCTCTTGGTGAGCCGCACCATCGAGGCGATCAAGCGGCTCAAGGACCACTACAATCTCACGGTGCTGATGGCCGAGCAGAACTTCACCCAGGCGCTGCGCATCGCCGACCGCGGCTACGTCATCGTGCACGGCAAGATCGCCTTCGAGGGCGCTTCCGCCGAAGAGCTCAACAACAACGACCTGATCCGGCAGTTTTATTTGGGGATGTGATTTCGCTTGTCATTTCCGGGACACGCGCGCAGCGCGTGGGCCCGGAATCCAGGGCGGCACGCTCTGAAACCTCAGCCCTGGATTCCGGGTTCGCGCCTTCGGCGCGCCCCGGAATGACAGAATAACAAAACGGCGCCGCGAGTTTCCCCGCGGCGCCGTGTCTTATTCCCCTCGCTGGCGAAGGCTACTTCATGCCGTGCGCCTTCTCGTAAGGGTAGATCACCTTGCCGGTCGCCAGGTTCGACGGCTCCAGCACGGTCTGGTAGCTCATGCCGCGCCAGGTATCCAGGTTCGCGGCATCCGTGATGCCGTGATACTGGATGGTGAGCATACGGCTCGACGCCCACTCGCCCTTCTTGCCGAACTTGATGGGGCCCATCACCGTCTTGAAAGTCGCTTTCCGCATATAGGCGGCGACCTTGTCGTCGTTGATGCTCTTGGCGCCCTTGATGGCCTGCTCGAGCACCTGCATGCGGGCATAGCCCCAGCCGGCGAGATAATAGCCGAGCAGATCGGCGCCGGCCGCCTTGGCGCGCGACTGGTACTCCTTGAAGAAGGCTTCGGTGCCCGGATACATCTGCTTCTTGTCCGGCACCCAGGTCTCGTAGTTGACGATGCCGTTGAGCTTGGACTTCAGCTTTTCCTTGAAGAACGTGGCCTGCAGGCCGACCATGGCGCCGCCGAACATCTTGGGCGTCAGGCCGACTTCGTTGGCCGCCTGCACCATGCCGACCGAGTCGGCCGGATAGGCGCACACCACCACGAGATCGGCGTTCACCGCCTTGAGCGCGCGCGCGATCGGGGTGAAGTCGGTGGTCTTCGGCGGGGGCGGATAGCTCTTGTCGTAGACGATCTTGAGTTTCAACTTCTTCGCTACCGCGCGGGCACCGTCACAGGCGTTCTGCGCGAAGTCGGCGTCGGCCGCGGCCAGCGCCACGGTCGTCGGCTTCGGCTTCTGCGCCATCGCGATCTTGAAGAAGCCCTCGGTGAACGAGGTCTTGGTTTCCGGACCGGTCGGCAGAATTGAGAAGTACTTCGGATAGTGGAACTTGCCGTTCACGTCGAGCGCGAACAGGCTGATGAACAGCTTGCCCTTGCGGACGACGATCGGCATCGCCGGCGCCACGTCGTTGGTGGCGTAGGCCGAGAGCACGAGGTCGACATGGTCGACGTCGAGCATCTTGGTATAGATGCCGGGGATTTCCGCCGGCGAGCTCTTGTCGTCGTAATAGACGAGCTCGACCGGGCGCCCGAGCAGCCCGCCGGCCTTGTTGACCTGGTCGCGCCAGATCTCCGAGGCGAGCAGCGCCTGCTTGCCGTTCGGCGACAGGAAGCCGGTCAGCGACATGGCGAAGCCGATCTTGATCGGCTTTTTGTCAGCCGCCTGCGCGGAATGGGTGACGAACATCGCGCCGGCCGCGAGCGTCAGCCCGAGACCTACAATCCACGCGAATGTCCTCGATTTCAGATATCGCAACATATTCATCCTCCCTTTTACCCGTTATTTTTCGCCATCTTACGCGCATTTTGCCGGCGGATGCTAGAGGGTCCGGCTACCACAATAGTGGGCTATATCCCCTCCACCATGATGGTCTCGACCTCGCCCGCGCCGCTGCGCCGGAACGCCGCGGCGCGGTCGTATTCCGGCGAGGTGAAGCAGGCCACCCCCTGCTCGAAGGTGGGAAACTCGATGACGATGAAGCGGTGGAATTTGTCCGGTCCTTCCATGATCTGAAATTTGCCCCCGCGCGCCAGCACCTTGCCGCCGTATTGGGCGATGATGGCGGGCACCAGGTCGGTGTATTTCTTGTACTCCGCCGGGTCGTTGATCTTCGAGCGCGCAACCCAATAAGCCGGCATCATTGGTCTCCATTTCGCTGTCGTGCCCGGCCAACCGGGTCCGGCCTTCGGCCGGCCCAAGTGCGATACTCAAGCGTGATACTTGTGCCGGGCATCCACGTCTTTAATGTTAGGTACTATCCGAGACGTGGATGGTCGGGACAAGCCCGGCCACGACGATGGAGAGCGGCACGCGCGCCATGAAGAACCTCAAGATCGACGCCGAGCGGCTGTGGGACGACCTGATGGAAACCGCCAAGATCGGCGGCACGCCGAAAGGCGGCATCTGCCGGCTCACGCTGACCGAGCTCGATGCCCAAGTGCGCGACTGGTTCAAGGCGCGCTGCGAAGCGCTCGGCTGCACCGTCACGATCGACGACATGGGCACCATGTTCGCGCGGCGGCCAGGCCAGCGCGCCGACCTGCCGCCGATCGCCATGGGCAGCCATCTCGACACCCAGCCGACCGGCGGCAAATTCGACGGCGCGCTCGGCGTGCTGGCCGCGCTGGAGGCGCTGCGCACGCTGGTGCAGGCCGGTTACGAGACCTTCGCGCCGATCGAGCTCGTCAACTGGACCAACGAGGAAGGCGCGCGCTTCGCGCCGGCCATGATCGCCTCCGGCGTGTTCGCCGGCGTGTTCACGCGCGACTGGGCGGCGGCGCGCGCCGACCGCAGCGGCGAGACATTCGGCTCGGCGCTCGACAAGATCGGCTATCGCGGGCCGGAGAAATGCGGCGCGCACAAGCTGTCCGCCTTCTTCGAAGTGCATATCGAGCAGGGGCCATATCTCGAAGCCGAGGGCAAGGAGATCGGCGTGGTCACCGGCGTGCAGGCCATGCGCTGGTACGAGGTCACGGTCACCGGCCAGGACACCCACGCCGGCACCACGCCGATGCCGCGCCGGCACGACGCGCTGCTCGCCGCCGCCCGCCTGGTCGAGACGGTCAATGCCGCAGCGCGCAAGCACCCGAGCGCGGTCGGCACCGTCGGCCTGCTCGAGGTCAAGCCGGGGGCGCCCAATGTGGTGCCGGGCGAGGTGTTCTTCATGATCGACATGCGCGATCCCGATCCGGGCGTGCTCGACCGCATGGAAAGCGAGATCGCGCAGGCGGCCAAAGCGCTCGAAGCCGAGCTCGGCGTCGCCGTCGCCATCAAGAACATCTGGACGCAGCCGCCGCAACCCTTCGATGCCGACTGCATCGCCGCCGTGCGCGAGGCCGCGCGCGCGTCGGGCTTTTCCACGCGCGAAATGATCTCGGCGGCCGGGCATGACGCGGCCTATGTGGCGCGGGTGGCGCCCGCCGCCATGGTCTTCGTGCCATGCAAGGACGGCATCAGCCACAACGAGGCGGAGTATTCGTCGAAGGAGCAATGCGCCGCCGGCGCGCAGGTGCTGCTGCAGGCCGTGCTCGACTACGACCGGCGCCTGGCCGAGCGTTACGGCGAGCGGTGAGCCTTGTCGATGGCGTGCGCGTGCTCGGCCATGGCGATCAAGGCGACGCCGCCGAACACCAAGTTGACGCCGACCAGCAAGCCGAGCGCCCAGGGCGCGACGACCGGCAGGCCATAGATGATGTAACCGCTGAGCGCCAGGTCGATGACGCCGCTCGCCATCATCCAGCGCCAGCGGCCTTGCGACATTTCGCGTTTGTGGGCGCGCGCATACATCAGCGAGCTGGCGCCTTCGACGATGAAGAAGACCAGCAGCACGATGGTGAGCGAGACGGCGGCGAGCTCGGCGTTCGACAGCAGCACCAGGCCGACGAAGATCGCCAGCACGGCCGACAGCATCGCCCAGCCGGTGCCGGGCGCGTCCTCTTGCAGCAAGGTCGTCACCAGGCCGATAATGCCGCTCACCAGCACCAGCCAGCCGATCAGAACGGCGACCGCCAGCGTGGCGAGCGGCGGCAGCACGATCGCGGTCGCCCCCAGCACGGTCAGCACCACGCCCTCGACCAGATAGAGCGCCCAATGCTGGTGCAGCTCGATGTTGAAGACGCGGCGAAGGTAGCGAAGATTAGATTGATTGCTCGACATGGCAGCGGCGCTCCGGCTCCCTCGCCCGAGCGCAGTCTATCACGCGGGGCCTGGCGCCGGAACGTCGCCCGGCGCGCGCCTCACATCCACAATTCGTGGCCTTCCATGCCCTTGTAGATGCCGGCGACGTATTCGCCGTAGCCGTTGAACAGCTGCGTCGCCACCCGCTCGCCGGTGCCGATTACCTCTTCGGTGGCCTGGCTCCAGCGCGGATGCGGCACCTTCGGATTGATATTGGCCCAGAAGCCGTATTCCGACGGCTGCAATTTCTGCCACATGCCGAGCGGCTGCTTGTCGACGAAGGTGAACTGCACGATCGACTTGATCGACTTGAAGCCGTATTTCCACGGCACCGCCAGCCGCAAGGGCGCGCCGTGCTGCTTGTCCATCGGATGGCCGTAGCAGCCGGTGGCGAGGAAGGCGAGGTCGTTGGTCGCTTCCGCCATGCTGAGCCCTTCCACATAGGGCCAGGGAAACCAGGACAGCCGCTGGCCGGACGCGATCTTCGGATTCATGAAGGTGGTCATCTGCACGAACTTGGCGGAGCCGAGCGGCTTGGCGAAATCGACCAGCTTCTTGAACGGGAAGCCGGTCCAGGCGATCGCCATGCCCCAGGCCTCCACGCAGCGGTGGCGGTAGAGCCGCTCCTCCAGCGTCATCTTGCGGATCAGCTCGTCGATGCCGATCTCGACCGGCTTCTCCACCATGCCGTCGATCTTCACCGTCCACGGCCGGATCGGCAGCACTTGCGAAGCCTGCGCGATGTTCTTGGAAGTGCCGAATTCGTAGAAATTGTTGTAGTTGTCGTTGATCTTCTCGTCGGTGATCTTGCGGTCGAGCTTGTAGGTCGCGTTGCGCTTGGCCGGATAGAGATTGGCGCTCGGGTCCTTGAGCTTGGCGAGATCGGCCACCCGCTGCGCCAGCGCCGCGCCCGGAGCGAGCGCCAGCGCGCCCGCGCCGGCGGCGCCGGCCAGCAGGCTGCGGCGGTCGAAGACCAAGTGTTCCGGCGTGGCGAGCCGCTCGGGGATTTCCCAGCCGCGGCGGTGAATGATGTTCATGCGATCCCTCCGAATCAGCCCGCCTCAAGGGGTACGCAGGGCCGCCGTCACAGGCAAATCACGCTTGCGGGAGCTTTGGCGCTGTCGTCCCGGCCAAGCGAGCGAAGCGAGCGCGAGCCGGGACCCATACTCCGCAGCCTATCGAGAGCAAACGGCGTATGGGTCCCCGCTTTCGCGGGGACGACAATTGAGAGCGCTGGGACGACCGGAAAACTGCTACTCCGCCGCCCTTCTCGCCGCCACGATCTGGTCCGCCGTGCGCCCGGTCAGCTCCGCCATATGGTCGAACTTGAAGACGAACGAGCCGACGCCGGCGGTGGCCGAGCGCACCTCGATGATCAGGTCGCCGATCTCGGCTTCCGCCATCTGCGCGCGCACCACGTCCCAGCCCGGCCAGCCATCGCGCGCGTCGAAGCCGAGGATCTGCCCGCGCCGGCTCGACAGGATGGCATTCATCTTGGCGGTGGCGTCGGTCGGGCAGACGATCTCGACCTCGTGGATCGGCTCGAGCAGCACCGGATTGCATTGCGGCAGGCCTTCCACGATGCCGATGCGGCCGGCGGTGCGGAACGCCATGTCGGAGGAATCGACCGTGTGGTAGGAGCCGTCGACCAGAGCCACGTGCACGTCCACCACCGCGAAGCCGAGCGGGCCGTGCTTGAGCGCGTCCGCCACGCCCTCCTCCACCGACGGAATGTAGTTGCGCGGCACCACGCCGCCGGTGATGCGCTCCTCGAACTGGAAGCCGCTACTGCGCGGCAGCGGCTTGATCTCCAGCACCACGTCGCCGAACTGGCCGTGGCCGCCCGACTGCTTCTTGTGGCGGCCGCGGATCGAGATCGATTTGCGGATGGTCTCGCGGTAGCCGACCGTCGGCGGCCGCGTATTGACCGGCACCTGGAAGCGGTCGGCCAGCCGCTCGGTGGCGACACGCAGATGCATCTCGCCCTGGCCCCAGATCACCACTTCATGGCTTTCGGCGTCATGCACGATGGTGAGCGAGGGGTCCTCCTCGGTCAGCTTGGTGAAGGCGGTGCCCAGCTTGACGTCGTCCTTGCGCTCCTTGGCCTGCACCGCGGTGGCCAGCACCGGCGGATAAGGTTTTACCTCGATGAGCGAGGCATGCGGTTGCTTGCCGGTTGACAGCGTGTCGCCGGTCTTGGCGCCGTCGAGCTTACCGAAGGCGACGGTTTCGCCGGCGCTCGCTTGCCCGCGCTTTTCGAAGTGCTGGCCCATGACTTTGAAAACCGCAGATGCGCGGCCGGCTTCGCCATCGGGCGTCTGGAACGTGGTGCCATCGCCGGCTTGGCCTGAGAGCAGGCGCGCGACCGACATCTTGCCGCCATGCGCGGTGTGGAAGGTCTTGAGCACCAGCGCCACCGCCTCGTCGCCGGCTTTCACGCCGAGCCGCTGCGCGGTTTCGGCGACGCCGGGCGCCTCGTGGCGCAGCGCCTTCAACAGGCGCAGCACGCCGTTGGCGCGGGTGGCAACGCCGAGCAACACCGGCACCACCTGGCGCTCGCGCAATTCCTTGGCCAGATCGTCGAACACTTTGTCGCGCGGCGGCTGAATGTCCTCGAGCAATTGCTCCATCAACTCGTCGTCGTGGTCGGCCAGCGTCTCCAGCATGGTGAAGCGCGCTTCCTTCTCACGGGTCTCGTCCTCGCCCTTGAGCTCGACGATCTCGGACGGCGCGTGCTCCTTGTAGACGTAGGCGCGCTCGAGCGCGAGATCGACGAAGCCGGCGACGATCTCGCCGTTCCAGATCGGAATCTGGCGCAACAGCAGCGGCACGCGCGAAGCCGGCTGCAACAGCTTGAGCGTCTCGCGCACGCGCTTGTCGGCCTTGTCGATCTTGTTGAGGAACAGGAAATGCGGGATGTTCTGGTCTTCCAGCTCGCGCAGGATCAGTTGCAGCTGCGGCACCTTCTTCTCGTCGGCCTCGCAGACCACGACCGCGGCGTCGACCGCCGGCAGCACTGCGCGCATGTCATGGATGAATTCGACGGAGCCCGGGCAATCGACGAAGACGTAATTGTCGCCCATGAAACTGGTGGTGGCGAAACTCGCCTCGATGCTCATCTTGTGGGCGCGCGCTTCCTTGCTGGCGTCGCCGACCGAAGTGCCCGCGTCTACGGTGCCTTGGCGCTGGATCGCGCCGGTGCGGGCAAGGATGGCCTCAAGCAGTGTGGTCTTGCCGCTCTGGAACGGGCCCACCAGTGCAATGCACCGGGGGCCCTTGGGTGCCGCGCCATTTTGTCCCATGAAATAACCTCCCTGGCCGGCCGGGAGGTCGGACCTGGTTTCCCGGCCCTGTCACACTATCGTCGCAGCAGAGGGCGGGGCTGGCAAGGGCGCAAATCGCCCGGTGGGCGGCCGGTGGATCACGGCCCGGCGGTGAAATTCAGATCGACCGCCGCCCGCGCGTCGACGTCTTTATCCACCAGGCCTTGCGCCTGGTACCAGGCGATCTGGCGCGCGACGTCGCCGATGTCGATGCGGGCGCGCGGATCGATGAAATAGGCGCTCGCCTCGACCGCGCCGGCGCCATTGGAGCCGCCGGGATAGAGATAAGCCGCGATCAGCGCGGCGGCGGCATCGGCCTTGGCGTCGGTGACGCGCTTGCCGAAGCGGCCGTGCCGCAGCAGCGCCGCGGCATAGTCGGCGACGCCGCGGCGATAGGCGCGCACGAACTTCTCAACCGTGGCGCGGTGCCGCGCGATCATGCCGGCGCTGGCGAACAGGGCGCCGAGCTGCTGCTCGTCGAGCTCGGAATACCAGCCGATGAACTTGCCCTGGCTCGCCGTCAGCAGGTCGCGCGCATAGCGCGCCGGCAGGATGGCGGCGTCGACCTTGCCCTCCTGCAGCGCGCGCGCCATGGCGTCGGGCGACTGCAGCGGCTTCATGGTGACGCCGGCGAGCGCGAAGCCTTTCAGCCGCGCGATCTGGCCGAGCTGATAATGCGTGGCCGAGCCGAGCGCGCGGATGGCGATCACTTTGTCGGCGAGATCGGCATAGCCGCGCAGGCCGCGGTCATAGGCCGCATTTGAGGCGACCAGCGCGTTGCCCTCATAGCCGCGCCGCTCGCGCGCCTGCGCGGCGATCGCCGTGATGGCGCCGCGACCGGCGAGATTGAAAACCGTCGCTGAGTAGGCGGCGACGCCGAAATCGAGGGCGCCGCCGGCCAACGCCTGCGCCACTTGATTGCCGGAAGGATAAGCGCGCAGCGCGAGGTCGAGCCCTTCCGTCTTGAAGTAGCCCTGCGACGCCGCCAGGAACAGGGCGCCATTCGACGCCGTGCGCACGAGGCCGACCGTCACGCGCTCGAGCGCGGTGGCGGGCGATGCGAGACCGGCGATGAAGATGAAGATAGCCAGCGCGCGGAGAATCATAGCGCGACACTAATCGAGCCACACGCGATTCGCCTCCTCGGCCTCATGCTGAGGAGGCCGCGGAACGCGGCCGTCTCGAAGCATGAGGCCGCCCCATCCTTCGAGACGCCCGCCTTCGCTAAAGCTTCGGCGGGCTCCTCAGGATGAGGCGGATAGAGACTGCAGAGTCAGAGGCTACTTTAAATTCCCGCAGAACCGCTGGATACGCCGGCAGGCCTCTTCCAGGTCCTCGGTCTTGGTGGCGTAGGAAATGCGGAAGGCCGGCCCGAGCCCAAAGGCCGTGCCCTGCACCACCGCCACGCCTTCCGCTTCCAACAGCTCGGTGACGAAATCCTCGTCGGTCGCCAGCTTCTTGCCGCTCGGCACGGTCTTGCCCATGGTGCCGGCGCAGGACGGATAGACGTAGAAGGCGCCCTCCGGCATCGGGCATTTGATGCCGCTCGCCTGGTTGAGCATCGACACCACCAGGTCGCGCCGCTCCTTGAAGATCTTGTTGTGCTTGGCGATGAAATCCTGCGGACCGGTGAGCGCCTCCAGCGCCGCCCACTGCGACACCGCCGCCGGGTTGGAGGTCGACTGCGACTGGATCATCGCCATGGCCTTGATCAGCGGCTCCGGCCCACCTGCGAAGCCAATGCGCCAGCCGGTCATGCAATAGGCCTTCGACACGCCGTTGATGGTGAGCGTGCGCGGATAGAGCGCGGGCTCGACCTCGGCCGCGGTGGCGAACTTGAAGTCGTCATAGACCAGGTGCTCGTACATGTCGTCGGTCATGACATGCACGTGCGGGTGCTTCTTCAGCACCTCGGTGAGCGCCTTCAGGTCGGCGCGCGTATAGCCGGCGCCGGTCGGGTTGGACGGCGAGTTGAGCAGCACCCATTTGGTCTTCGGCGTAATGGCGGCTTCCAGCTGCGCCGCCGTCATCTTGAAGCCGGTCGCCATCGAGGTGACCACTTCCACCGGCTCGCCGCCGGCCAGCAGCACCATGTCGGGATAACTCACCCAATAGGGCGCCGGGATGATCACCTCGTCGCCCGGGTTGAGCGTCGCGACGAACGCATTGTACAGCACCTGCTTGCCGCCGGTGCCGACCGTGATCTGCTTGGCCGTGTAGTCGAGGCCGTTCTCGCGTTTGAACTTCTTGACCACCGCCTCTTTCAGCTCGGCGATGCCGTCGACGTTGGTGTACTTGGACGCCTTGCCCTCGCGGATCGCCTTGATCGCCGCCTCTTTGATGTTGTCGGGCGTGTCGAAGTCCGGCTCGCCGGCGCCCAGGCCGATGACATTGCGCCCCGCCGCTTTGAGCGCGCGCGCCTTGTCGGTGACGGCGATGGTCGCCGAAGGCTTAACGCGCTTGAGCTGGTCGGCGAGGAACGCCATGGCGAATCTCCTGGAAGGTCCGTGGGCAGCGGACGCGTGCTAGGTAAAGCGGCGGCGCCGCTCCGGCAAGCGGCAAACGATGATGCACCCATCAAATCGGCTGATGGCTGTCGCTTTATGACGCCGGCCGCCCGGCCCCGCGGCTGGCGGGCCGCGCCTCGAAAGGCCCGCAAACGGCGGCATTTCCCACGACCCGGTTAACCGGCGGGCAACCCGCCTCGTGCTACCTCCCGGACACGCGAGGAACTCAAGGCATGGATTGGCACGTGGCGGGCCTGCGCCGCCTCGACACCATCATCTGGGCGCTGGTCGCCGGCACCGCCGCCGTGGTGCTGCTGGCGGCGGCTTATGACGGTTTCCACGTCTGGCTGCGCAGTTTCGCGGGGCCCGGCGTCACCTGCCTGCTGCTGGCCGTAGGCGCGCGCTATTACGCCGCCAGCCGCGACGAGCCGCATCTGTCCTCGGCGCTACAGACCACCGCCCAGCTCATGGCCTTCGCCGCCGTGGCGGCGCCGCTGTCCTATGTGGCGGCGGCCGCCGCGCTGCCGCTGCAGGACGCCGCCTTCAACAGCCTGGACCAGGCGCTCGGCCTGCACTGGCGCGGCTGGCTTGCGCTGATGGAACGCTGGCCGGCGCTGCATCTCGCCATGCGCGTGATCTATATGTCGATGATGCCGCAGATGGCCGCCGTCGTGCTGCTGCTCGGCTTCACCGGGCGGCTCGCCTGGCTGCGCGTCTTTATGCTGGCCTTCGTCTTTGCCGCCCTCATCACCATCGCGCTGTCGGCGCTGGCGCCGGCCGAGGGCGTCTGGCTGCATGACGGCATCAGAAACGCCAATCCGGCACTGATGCCGGTCAGCCATACCAGCTGGCCGGTGTTCCTCGGCCTGCGCGACGGCAGCGTGCGCGTGCTGATGGCGATGGGCGCGGAAGGCATCATCACCTTCCCCAGCCTGCACGCGGCGCTGGCGGTAGTCCTGATCGCGGCCTTCTGGCCGGTGCCGGCGGCGCGCTGGCCGGCCGCCGTCCTCAATACGCTGATGCTGGCGGCGACCCCGATCGACGGCTCGCATTATTTCGTCGACGTCTTGGCCGGCGTCGCCATCGCCATTGTCAGCCTGGTCGCGGCGCGGGCCTTTGTCGCCCGCCTGGCGGCGCATCCCGCAGCTGCGAAAGAAACGCTGACTGCCGCCCCGGCGCAGGGGATGCCGGCCGCCAGCCGCTAGCCTTCCCCGCCCCGCGCCCGCTAGAATAGCGCGCAAGAGCCGGTTGAACGGCCGCAACCGCATCAGGGAGCGCGCCATGCAGCTTTCGCCCGAGCAACTCAAGGCCTTCGACGAGCAGGGCTACTGCTTCTTCCCCAACTGCTTCTCCGAGCACGAGATCGCGCTGTTGCGCGCGGAAGCCGACACCATTCTCAAGCTCGACCGCCAGGAAGTCTGGCGCGAGAAGACCGGCGCGCCGCGCACCGCTTTCGCCGCCCACACTTTCAGCGAGGTGTTCGGACTCCTGGCACGGCACCCTCGATTGGTCGAGCCGTTGCGGCAACTGTTCGGCGAGGAAGTCTACGTCCATCAATTCAAGCTCAACGCCAAGGCCGCCTTCGAGGGCGACGTCTGGCAATGGCATCAGGACTACGGCACCTGGCAGCGCGACGACGGCATGCCGGCCGCGCGCGCCATGAACATCGCGGTGTTTCTCGACGAGGTAATGCCGATCAACGGCCCGCTGCTGCTCATCCCCAAGAGCCACAGGCAGGGCGTGTTCGAGGCCGGCCACGATCTGGAGACGACCTCTTACCCGCTGTGGACGCTCGACAAGGACACGGTGACGCGGCTCGCGCGCGAGGCGGAAGACGGCGGCGCCGGCATCGTGGCGCCCACCGGCAAGCCCGGCTCGGTGCTGATGTTCCACGGCAATCTGGTGCACGCCTCGCCGCCCAACATCACGCCCTACCCGCGCAAGATCGTCTATCTGACGCTGTGCGCCGTCTCCAACCACATCACCAAGTTCACCCGGCCGGAATGGATCGCGCATCGCGACTTCGCGCCGATCCAGCCTGCCGACGACGACGCATTGGCCGAATACGCGCGCGCGCATCGCGTGGCGGCGGAATAAAATTTCCCGGCGCGGCCGTCAGGGAGATTGTTGTTCGAATTTTGTGCGAAATTTAATGATGGCGCGCGCGTGCCTGTCACGTCCGGGCCATGCATTTGCCGGAGTTTTTGGTTCTAACGTGCTGTGCCAGGCTCTTCGGGGGTAGGATGTACACGCTCTATTCGATGCAGCGTTCCGGCAACAGCTACAAGGCCCGCCTCGCGCTGGCGCGCTTAGGCATTCCCTACGCCCAAGTCGAGGTCGACATCCTGCAGGGCGAAAGCCGCACGCCCGAATTCCTCGCCAAAAATCCGAACGGGCAGATCCCGCTGCTCGAAGTGGCGCCCGGCCGCTACATCTCCGAATCCAACGCCATCCTCTGGTACGTCGCCGGCGGCACCACGCTGGCGCCCGAGGACCGCATCGAGAAGGCCGAGGCGCTGCAATGGATGTTCTTCGAGCAGCATAGCCTGGAGCCGAACATCGGCGCCGCCTATTTCTGGCTCAGCCTGATCAAGGGCGGCCGCGAATTGCAGAGCCACGCGCTCGACGACTGGATGGAGAACGGCTACCGCGCGCTCGGCGTGATGGAGATGCACCTCACCGATCACCGCTATTTCGTCGCCGGCCATTTCACCATCGCCGACATCGCGCTCTACGCCTATACGCACCTGGCGGAGACATGCGACTTCGAGCTGTCGCGCTACCCGGCGGTGCGCGCCTGGCTCGCCCGTGTCGCCCTCGAGCCCGGCCACGTGGCGATGGACTGGCAGCCGGACGAGCTGGCCGCGGCGGAGTAGCGTTCACCTTTCGTTAACCGCCGCCACGAAAACGCCCCGCTTCCCGACCCGCTTTGCCCCAATGGCGCCGAACGCCCGCCCGTTTCCCGTCCCATTATGGCGCCATCGGAACAAATCATTCGTTTTGGACGTTAGTAGCTCCGTCATGCGCACTTCTGTGGATAACACCGGTTTCGGACCGCCGGCCGACCGCAAGCTCGGCGGCGAGCGGCGCAGCGCCGCGCTCGCCGCGCTGATCGCCAGCGTCGGGCTCGCCGTCGGCACCATTCTCGCCGCCACCGCCGTCACGGTCGGCATCGCCCAGGCGAGCGTCGCCGACGGCGTGATCGGCCACGAAGGCAGCCTGTTCGGCATCGCGCTTCTGCTCGGCCTGGTCTTTATCGGCATGAGCGGGCTGTCGTTCCTGCCGGGCGGCAAGCCCAAAAAGCGTTAGAAGCAGCGCTAGCCGCGCTCCCACTTTCGGAACGCGCGCCGATGCCGCACAGTTGGCGCGGCAGCGCAGGAGCGGGCATGCGTTTCGTTCTCACGGCGGCGGCATTGCTGCTGGCGGCCGGCGCCGCCGGCGCCCAGCAGACGTTCCCCTCCTCCGCCGGACAGCTCGCGGTCGAGACCCTCGCCAAGGGCCTGGTACATCCCTGGTCGCTCGCCTTCCTGCCCGACGGCCGCATGCTGGTGACCGAGCGGCCCGGCCGCATGCGCTTCGTCGCGCGCGACGGCAGATTGTCGCCGCCACTTGCCGGCGTGCCCGAAGTCTATGCCCACAGCCAGGCCGGCCTGATGGACGTGATCCTGGCAGGCAGCTTCGCGCAGAGCCGCGAGATTTTCTTCTGCTACGACGAGCCATATGAGGGCGGCGCCCGCATCGCGGTCGCGCGCGCGCGGCTGCAAGACGACAAGGCGCTCGCCGGCGTCACCGTCATCTTCCGCCAAAAAGGACCGGCCGATCACGGCCTCAACACCGGCTGCCGCATGGTACAGGCGGACGACGGCAATCTGTTCGTCGCGCTCGGCGATCATTTCAGCGCCGCCGCGATGGCGCAGACCCTCGACAACCATATCGGCAAGATCGTGCGCATCACGCCCGACGGCAAAGCGCCGCCCGACAATCCCTTCGTCGGCAGGCCGGGGGCGCTGCCGGAAATCTGGGCCTATGGCCTGCGCAATGCGGAAGGCCTCGCCTTCAATCCGTGGAACGGCCAGCTCTGGGAACAGGAGCACGGGCCGCAAGGCGGTGACGAGATCAACGTCATCCGCAAGGGCGGCAATTACGGCTGGCCGGCGGTCTCTTTCGGCGTCAATTACGACGGCACGCCCGTCGGCGCCGGCAAGCGCCATAACGCCGGCATGATCAATTCCATCTGGCACTGGACGCCGTCGATCGCGCCCTCCGGCATGGCCTTCTACACCGGCAAGCTGTTTCCCGGCTGGCAGGGCAGTCTGTTCAACGGCGCGCTCAAGTTCGAGCTGGTCTCGCGGCTTGCGCTCGACGGCGACAAGGTCACGAAAGAAGAGCGCATCTTGCAGGCCTTGCACGAGCGTATCCGCGACGTGCGGCAAGGCCCCGACGGCGCGCTATACCTGCTTACCGACAGTGCCGCAGGCCGCATCCTGCGCGTCAGCCCGGCGAAATAGCGTCACGCCGTTTACGCGTTTGAAGTGCAGCGTTATTCTATCGCGTCCTGATTGGGGGCGATCATGTTGCGCAAAATCTTCACCGTGATTCTTATCGGCGGCCTGACCGCCGGTGCCGGCACCGCCTGGGCCAAGACCAAGACGAAACCGGTATGCAATCCAAAACATACGGTCACCACCAATTGCAGCACGATCTGGAAAGGCATCGGGCTGCCGGCCTATGCCGGCGCCGCCACCGACAAGACCGCGGTCTGCCATGACCGCTTCGTGACCGCGAACGACAACGCCAGCAAGACGCCGGACTGGGTCGTCGAGCTTCTCACCAAAGGCAAGCTCACCAATAAATACAGCCGGCCGGCCGAAGATTTCAGCCCCGATCCCTGCGTGCCGGACAATGGGTCCCCGGATCCCGGCGATTACGCCAACACCGAAGATAAATTCGCGAAAGGCCACATGGCTCCCTCGGAGGACTTCAACAACAGCATCGTCAACATGCGCGACACGTTCTATTTCTCGAACGCCGTCCCGCAGATCGGCGCCCAGTTCAACGGCTCGGTCTGGAAGACGCTGGAAACCGAAGTGCGCAAGGCCGCCATCGCGCGCCAGAAGGTCTATGTGATCACCGGGCCGGTGCGCGGCGACGGCGCGCATCGCACCATCGATATCGCCAAGGCCGACAATGCCTGCGGCGGCGCCATCGAGCTCGACGCCATCAAAACCCCGATCATCTGCAAGGCCGTGAACACGAAGAAGGCGACGAGCTGCGCAACCGGCGTGGTGGTGCCGGTCGCGCTCTACAAGATCGTCTACGACCCGAAAGACCACGCCACCTATGCCTTCGTGCTGCCGAACCGCGTCTATCCGAGCGGGCAAGGCCGCGACTATCTGGAAGAGTGGCGCGTCAATGTCGGCGTCATCGAAAAGCTGACCGGCCTGCAGTTCTTCAGCGTGCTGCCGGCCGACCAGCGCGCGGCTGCGGTCGAGCATTGCCAGCCGGGCACGCTGTGGCCGGCGCCGGCGCCGAAAGCAATGCCCAAAAAGAAGCCGAAATAATCTTCACCACTTGTGAAACACGAAGAACGCGCCGGCCGCGATCAGCACGAAGCCGAAGCCCTGGCTCAGGGTGATCGGCTGCCGCAGATAGACGTAGGAAAACACGGCGAACACCGAAAACGTGACCACCTCCTGAATGGTCTTGAGCTGCGCGGGATTATAGATCGCGCTGCCGTAGCGATTGGCCGGCACCGCCAGGCAATATTCGACGAAGGCGAGCCCCCAGCTGATCAGGATGACGTGAAACAGCGGGATTTCCTTGAAGCGCAGGTGCCAGTACCAGGCCGTGGTCATGAACACGTTGGAGCCGATCAGCAGCACGACCGGAAAAAGATAGGGCGAAATGTTCGGCATGGTTTTCTCGGGACAGGGAACGCGGCGCGCCAGGCTATCCACAGGCGCGCATGGCCTGTCAACGTTCCGTCATACCGTTGCGCTATCGGAAAGATGCTTCTGTCGTTTGTTGCGTAATGCGTCATTCCTTTTGCGGTCCCGCGCGGCTGACCCTGCTCTCCCGGGACCGCAAATTTTTTTGGCCGACTCCGGCAAGAAGCCGGCGTCGCCCTCCGGTTCGACCGCTTCAGCCGTGGCGCAGCTTCATCGCCAGGATCGGCAGCATCAGCGCCAGCGTCACCGCGTTGGAGCCGATGAGCGGCCAATCGCCGATGCCGAGCCCGTAGATCAGCCACAGCCCGACGCCCACGGTGAAAGCCGCGGTGCCGACGAGCGACAGGGCGCGCGTCTCGCGCTCGCGCACCACTTTGAGCGCCTGCGGCAGCCAGCACAGCGTGGTGAGGGCGGCGCCGGCGATGCCGGCGAGGTCGACGAGCGGGGCGAGCATGGTGTTGCCATAGCTGCGATTCGGCGCTGGAATGTGACAGTCCGCCGCGCGAGTTGCCGCCAAGACCGCACCTATGACCGCACCTATGAACGCACCGACCTCGTTCACGCCGAAGGCGCAACGCCGCATCGCCTGCGCGCGCTGCGGCGCGCCGTTCGACTGCGGCGGGCGCCGCCTGCTGGTGCGCGGCCGAGCCTTACCGGCTGCCGATGCCCGCGAAAGCGGCCGCCACCTGTCTTTGCCCCGCCTGCCTGCGCGAGAAGGCGCAAACAGCCCACCCCACGCGGGCGTGAACGACAAGGGCCGCTTCTTCGCCCGCGGGAAATACGCCCACGCCTAAGCGCGCAGGACCGGCGGCGACGCTTTAACTATGTAGAGGCCCGCCGAATTCTGGCGGCATAAACATCTGTTTACGCGCCCGGCCGGCGGCACCCGCGCCACCATCTCGACACGATGGCCCCCTAAACGCCGCCTCCTCGAATCCCGGAGGAATACGCGCGCGGCCACCCTTGGGGGCGCCGCGCGTCGCTGTCTGAGCCGAAGCAAGAATGTTCAAGCTGTTCGAACGCTGGGTGAAGGTCACCGCGCTTGCGCAACAGTCCGAGCCGCCGGCCGGGCTGATCGCGTTCTATTGGCATTTCGCGCGCCAGACCAAAGGCGTGTTCATCGGCCTGTTCGCCGCCGGCTTCGCCGTCGCGCTGATCGACGTGATGGTGCCGGTCTTCATCGGCAAGGTGGTAACGCTGGTGACCGAGGGCGAGCCATCGGCGCTCATCGCCCGGGCCTGGCCCATGCTGCTCGGCATGGCCGGCGTGCTGCTGGTGCTGCGGCCGGCGGCCTACGTTCTCCAGCAATTCATGATGAACCAGGCGATCGCCGCCAATGTCGCCAACCGCATCCGCTGGCAGAACCACTGGCACGTGGTGCGCCAGTCCTGGGCCTTTTTCCAGAACGACTTCGCCGGCCGCATCGCCAACCGCGTGATGCAGACGGGACCGGCGCTGCGCGAGAGCCTGGTTTCGCTGCTCACCGCGGTCTGGTTCATCGTCATCTACGGCACCAGCGCGCTGCTGCTGCTCGCCTCGGCCAACCGCTGGCTGGCCGTCCCGGTGCTGCTGTGGTTCGCCGGCTATGTGGTGATGCTGCGCTATTTCGTGCCGCGCATGCGCGACCGCTCGAAGGCGACGTCGGAAGCACGCTCCTTGCTCACCGGCCGCATCGTCGACACCTATACCAATATCGTGACGGTGAAGCTGTTCGCGCGCGCACGCGACGAGGACGCCTATGTGCGCGAGGCGGTCGATCACCACAGCGGCCGCTTCCAGAACCAGCTGCGCATCAACACGCTGTTCGGGCTGACGCTCAACGTGCTCAACGCGCTGCTGATCACCGGCACCGGCGGCGCGGCAATCGTGCTGTGGATGCCACGGCCACGTCACCGTCGGCACGGTCGCCATGGCGTTGCCCATGGCGACGCAGATCGTGTCCGCCTCCGGCTGGGTGGCCTGGCAGGTCACCGGCATTTTCGAGAATATTGGCGTGGTGCAGGAGGGCATGATGACCATCGCCCGCCCGCACACGCTGATCGACCGGCCGGACGCGCGCGCGCTCAGCATCACGCGCGGCGCCGTGCGCTTCGATCATGTGCGGTTCGGCTATGGCCGGGCGAGCGGGGTGATCGACGGGCTCACGCTCGAGGTGAAGCCGGGCGAGAAGATCGGCCTGGTCGGCCGCTCCGGCGCCGGCAAGTCGACGCTGGTCAATCTGCTGCTGCGCTTCTTCGACCTCGAAGCGGGGCGCATCCTGATCGACGGCCAGGACATCGCCGCGGTCACGCAGGAAAGCTTGCGCGCGCAGATCTCGGTGGTGACGCAGGACACCTCGCTGCTGCACCGCTCGATCCGCGACATTATCCGCTACGGCCGCCCGCAGGCGGGCGAGGCCGAGATCGTCGCCGCCGCCAAGCTCGCGCATGCGCACGATTTCATCCTCGATCTGGAGGACCAGCACGGCCGCCGCGGCTACGACGCCCAAGTGGGCGAGCGCGGCGTCAAATTGTCGGGCGGCCAGCGCCAGCGCATCGCCATCGCCCGCGTGATCCTGAAGGACGCGCCGATCCTGGTGCTGGACGAGGCCACCTCCGCGCTCGACAGCGAAGTGGAGGCCGCCATCCAGCAAAGCCTCGACACGCTGATGCGCGGCAAGACCGTGATCGCCATCGCCCACCGGCTCTCCACCATCGCGCAGATGGATCGGCTGGTGGTGCTCGATCGCGGCCGCATCGTCGAACAGGGCTCGCACTTCGAACTGCTGCGCGCCGGCGGCCATTACGCCGCGCTGTGGCGGCGCCAATCCGGCGGCTTCATCGGCGCGGTCATGCCGCAGCAGGCGGCGGAGTAGCGTTCAGCCTCGTGCCCCGGACGCAGCGCAACACGTAGCGCCAGCGGAGTGGTGCGCTGCTGATCCGGGGCCCAGCTTCCTTAGGCAACCGGGGTCCCGGGTCTGCAGCGCACCGCTTGCGCGCTGCGCTGCGCCCGGGACACGACCCACTTTGCACACATGCTCCCGCGCCGCATAATGCGCGCCGCGCCAACCGGGAGCCGCCGCCATGATCATGGAAATCGCGCAGATCGAGATCACCCACGGCATGCAAGCTGAATTCGAGGAAGGCGTGCGCGCCGCCGCTCCCATTTTCAAGCGCGCCAAGGGCTGCAGCGCCATGATGCTGACGCGCTCGCACGAATTCCCGCAGCGCTACCGGCTGTTCGTGCGCTGGGCGACGATCGAGAACCACACCATCGACTTCCGCGGCTCGCCCGACTTCCAGGAATGGCGCAGGCTGGTCGGCCACTGCTTCGCCTCGCCGCCGCAGGTCGAGCACGTGAAGGAAGTGGTGGCGGGGTTCTAGGCCGCCGGTCTCGCGGGACCCGCGCGTTTTCGCCGGCATCGGCCGGCGGGTTGACCATTGCGTTCTTTCAGCTCTTGCTTGTATGCTGATTTCGGCAACTATGGGTGGAAGCCGGGGCGGACGATCGGGTCCGCACTTTCTGGGGGAACGGCGCCCGCATTGCTTGATCGGTCTTCATAAGGCCGAAGGCGGTCGCCGTCGGGAGGTTGCGTCATGCGTGGCGATACGTCCGGCCTGCGCTGGCCGCTGGCCTTGTTTTTCCTCATCACATTGTGCGGCGGCGCGATCGGGCTGGTGCAGCCGAGCTGGATCGGCAACGGCCGTCTGGTCCCAAGTTTGCTGGTCTTGGCGGCCTTGCTTGCGGGCGGCGCGCTCTATTTCCCGCACTATCTGGCTGGCGATCAAAGTGCCGGACATCGGCACCATCAGCGCGCATGTTGACGACATCCGCACCGCCTTGCGCGGGCCCGCCGGCAACGAGGACAGGCTGCAGGCGATAGCCGACGCGATCACCAAGCTGAGCGACCGCGTCGACACGCTCGACAAACGGTTCAGCCCCGGCGGCGATGTGCGCAACGATATTCAAACGACCAAATCATTGCTCGACAGCGGCGACATCCGCACCAGCCTCGACGCGATCTCTGCCGCGCTCGCGCAAGGAGCCGACCTGCGCACGACGCTCGACGTCATCAAGACGCAAGTCAGCAACGGCGGCGAGCTGCGCGGAAAGATCGACGACATCGCGGCCAAGCTGCCCAAGCCGACTGGTTGAAAATTCGGAGGAGGTTGTCATGATGCGCGCGGCTTTATTGGCGACGCTGGCGCTCGCCGCCGCCGTCTCTGTTGCTATCGCGGCAAACGATCCGCCGACGGGCGCGGCCCCTAATCCGCCAACGACAAACGCAGCCCCGAATCCACCATCGCCGAATGCGGCCCCGACGAAGCTTAAGCCATCCAACTTCGTCACCAGCGTCCTCGCCGGCGGCACCACCAATGAATTCACCGTGCCTACCAAGCCAGAAGACGTGGACACGCCGGCCACCGCGACCGACATGCTTACTATAAGCTGGGAGGATTGGAAGGATGGCAAGCTTTGGAAGGATGGCAAGCCTTCGCCACCGAACTGGCGGTGCGCGCCGACCGATGACACCAAAATCTCCGTCCGGTCAAAGCAAATTGTCAAGGACGAGCCCGACAAAACCCGGCTGTTGATCGATATTCCGCCGGCCCCCTGCCTATGGCCGCTAACCCAAACGGCTACAGTAACGATCAAGGCCAAGGTGCTCGGCAGCGTACAGACGCTATTCGATGAGAAAATCGAAGTTAGCGTACGCTGGTTCCCGCTGGCCGCAACATTGCTGGTGCTCGCGCTCATCTATCCCGGCTGCGCGTTGGTCGCCTTCTATTTGAAGCAGCGCAATTACGAAAAGGACTGCCGCGACGCCAAGGAGAAAGGCCAGGCGAAGCCGGCGGAGCCGAGCTTCATCGGCACGCTCGACCCGGTGCAGATCACCGCCAACGCGCACGGCCGCGGCAACCTCGCCAAGCTGCAGATTTTCGGTTTCAGCCTGATCGTGTTCGGGTTGCTGCTTTATTACCAGCTCCGCTACGGCGTGCTGGCGGGCATGTCTCTCGATGTGATGACGCTGATGGGCATCAGCGCGGTCGGCGCGGTCGGCGGCAAGATGACCTACGTCAAGAACCGCCGGCTAAGCCTGGAGAACTGGGCCTGGCTGCGCCGCAAGCAATGGCTGCTGATTGGCAAGGATGTGGCGGCGCGCGCGCAATGGAGCGAATTGTTCCTGGACAGCGACACCAAGGAATTCGACGTCTACAGCTTTCAGATGGCGGTGTTCAGCCTCGTGCTGGCGGTCGCTCTGGTTAGCTCGGGCCTGAGCGGGCTGGCGTCATTCAAGATCTCTCCCGAGTTGCTCGGCTTGCTCGGTCTCAGCCAAACGGTATTCATCGGCGGCAAGGCTGCGGAGACGACCGGCTACATGGAGCTCAACAAGAAGCTGGACGACGTGCGCCAGCACGAAAACAAGTTTCTGGAGCTCAAAAACGATCCCGACGCCAAGGAGCAGGCGAAGGCCAACGCCGAGCTGGTGGCATTTCACGACAGCGCCTTGCAGGCGGCCGAAATGTTCTGGTCGGTCTATATCGAGCAACTGGACTCGCGGCCGCGGAACACCGAAAAGGACCGCGTCGCGGCCATGGTGCCGGGGCAGGACTGAGCGCCGGCGTGCCGTTACGCCGCCTGCCCGCAGCCCTGCGGCCTGAACACGCGCTCCGCCGAGGGCGGATATTTCGACGACTTCTCCGCCGGCCGGATCGGCCGGGCTGAGAAATTGCCGCCGCAGGTCGAGCACGTGAAGGAAGTGGTGGCGGGGTTCTAGCCGCGTTTCGCCTTGCGCGTTGCGATCATGCTCCGGTCGGCGGCTGTGGCGGGCGCGCGCCGCGTTCCGTTCAATACGACACGGCCCGCACGGCCAGACTGTAGAGGGCGTTCACATCGTCCTCGCCGTCCATGGCCGCCTTGACCAGCTCCTGCGCGATGGCGCGCGACAAGGTCTGGTCCTGCGGACCGATATTCATCGCGATGCAGACGCGGTCGAAGACATCGGCGAGCGCGTTGATGCCGGTTTCGTCCTCTTGCAGGATCGCCGCCGGTTCCGGACGGCCCCACTGCAGGAAGCTGGCGACGCGCTCGGAGAACTCGGCATAGCCGGCGATGCGGATCCAACGCGTTTCTTGTTCTTCCCAGAATTCCCGCTCCTCGGCCGTGGCGGCGGCCTCCGCCTGCCGCGCGCAGTCGTCGGCGCGGCTATAGCAGTCCTGCACGCGAGTCGATGGCCGCTTCATCATGGAAACACCTCCGGGGAGAAAACGATTTGCCGGAATCGACTTGCAGAACTAAATAATTTTGTTGGCCATTACAAGCGCGGCGCGCTCGCGTCACCGACCTGCTGCCTTATCGCCGGAACCGCGGAACTTTTTGGCGTTCTACGCCGCCTGCCCGCAGCCTTGCGGCTTGAACACGCGCTCGGTCGACGGCGGATATTTCGCCAGCTTGCTCGCCGGCCGGATCGGCCGCGGTGCGAAATTACCACCGCAGTTCGGGCACACGCCGTTGAGCCGCGTCTCCACGCAATCGCGGCAGAAGGTGCATTCGAACGTGCAGATCATGGCGTCGGCCGCCTCCGGCGGCAGATCCTTGTCGCAGCATTCGCAATTGGGGCGTAGGGCGAGCATGTGTGGTCTCCTGTTTCTTGTAATTCCGGGACGGCGCGAAGCGCCGGGCCCGGAATCCAGGGCCGTTTTGAAGAGCCTTGCCAGGTTCCCCTGGATTCCGGGTTCGCGGGCTTAACGCCCGCGCCCCGGAATGACCAAGGCCTACGCCACCTTCGGCAGCGCGGCCAGCGCGGCCTGCAGCTCGGCCTCGTCGTAGTCGCGGTCCTCCAGCTTGCCGGCGAAATAATCCGTGTAGGCCTGCATGTCGAAGTGGCCGTGGCCGGACAGGTTGAACAGAATGGTCTCGGCCTTGCCTTCCTTCTTGCAGCGCAGCGCCTCGTCGAAGGCGACGCGGATGGCGTGCGTCGCTTCCGGCGCCGGCACGATGCCCTCCGCGCGCGCGAAGGTCACCGCCGCCTCGAAGCACGGAATTTGCCGCACCGCGCGCGCCTCGATCAGGCCGAGCTCCTTGAGGTGGCTGACCATCGGCGCCATGCCGTGGTAGCGCAGGCCGCCGGCGTGGAAGCCGGGCGGAATGAAGGTCGAGCCCAGCGTGTGCATCTTCACCAGCGGCGTCAGGTGCCCGGTGTCGCCGAAGTCGTAGGCGTATTTGCCCCGGGTGAGCGAGGGACAAGCCGCCGGCTCGACGGCGATGATGCGCACCGCCTTCTTCTCGCGCAGCTTCTTGCCAAGGAAGGGGAAGCTGAGCCCGCCGAAATTGGAGCCGCCGCCGGCGCAGCCGATCACCACGTCGGGCCAGTAGCCGGCCATCTCCATCTGCTCGATCGCCTCGATGCCGATCACCGACTGGTGGATCAGCACGTGGTTGAGCACGCTGCCGAGCGAGTAATTGGTGTCGGCGTTCTTGGCCGCCACTTCGACCGCCTCCGAAATGGCGATGCCGAGGCTGCCGGGTGAATTCGGCGATTTGGCGAGTATGGCTTTGCCGCTATCGGTTTCCTCGCTCGGGCTGGCGATGCAGGTGGCGCCGTAGGTTTCCATCAGCGCGCGCCGGTAGGGCTTCTGATTGTAGCTCACCTTCACCATGAAGACTTTGACTTCGAGCCCGAACAATCCCCCGGCGAAGGCGAGCGAGGAGCCCCACTGCCCGGCGCCGGTCTCGGTCGACAGTTTCTTGATGCCGGCTTCCTTGTTGTAGAAGGCCTGCGGCACCGCGGTGTTGGGCTTGTGGCTGCCGGGCGGCGAGACGCCCTCGTATTTGTAGAAGATGCGCGCCGGCGTATCGAGCGCGCGCTCCAGGCGGTGCGCGCGGTAGAGCGGCGCCGGCCGCCACAGCTTGTAGACCTCGCGCACCGGCTCGGGGATTTCGATCTCGCGCTCGGCGGAGACTTCCTGCCCGATCAGCGCCATGGGGAAGATCGCCGACAGGTCGGCCGGGCCGATCGGCTGCCCGGTGCCGGGATTGAGCGGCGGCGGCAGCGGCGCCGGCAGGTCGGCCGCGATGTTGTACCAGGCCTTCGGAATGCGATCCTCCGGCAAAAGATATTTGGTGCTCTCACTCATGACGCTTACTCCCCCGTTACGGTGACTGAACTGGGCGCCATATTGCGCATTCCCGCGCGTGAGCGCCACCGCCAAACCCGCGTGGCCGGTCCGGCTTGGCGGCCTTTCCTCGCCTGCGGACTCGCCCCATATTCGGGACGCGATGGCGAAATCCTCCCAAAAAGCCCAAAAAGGACCCGGCGCGGCCGACGCGCGCCAAGGCGGCGCGGCCGGATGCGGCGGCCACACCGGACGCGCTCGCCGATCTGCTCAACCCGGCGATCAAGAGCGGCACCGCGGGGATTGGATCGGGGACGGGGCAACGCGCACGGGTCACCTCTCCCCAGCGGGGAGAGGTCGCGCCGAAGGCGCGGGTGAGGGGGGACGAAGCGCGCGAGGCCGCATCCCCCTCACCCGCGACGCTGCGCGCCGACCTCTCCCCGAAGGGGAGAGGTTAAAAGCGGAGAGGCCAGCAACAGGCCTGCAGCCGCCGCCGGATAATTCCTGGCAGCGGCGCCAGGATTTTTCCGCCGCGCACACCGCGCGCAAGTCGGCACGCAATGCTCCTGAAG
Source organism: uncultured Pseudomonadota bacterium (assembly GCA_963819955.1). Taxonomy (GTDB): domain Bacteria; phylum Pseudomonadota; class Alphaproteobacteria; order Rhizobiales; family Xanthobacteraceae; genus Pseudolabrys. Next base: position 451,345 of record CAWFYB010000009.1, read on the forward strand.
ATTCGGGTTTCGGCGAAGCGCCGCAGAGCGACTACACCGGCTCGCCGATTACCGGGCTCGATCCGCGCGCTGGCGAAAGAATTAGGCTTAGGCGATGAAGCGGACGCGCTCAATCCCTCCCCTGAAAGGGGAGGGTCGCCGAGCGAAGCGAGGCGGGGTGGGGTCACCTCACCACAATCCGGCGACGCACCCCCACCCGGCGCGCTGCGCGCGCCGACCTCCCCCTTGCAGGGGGAGGTAAAGAAAGAGGGGAAATACCGCCTGCCGCGCGCCGATCTGCCGACGCAGCCGGGCGGCTTCGCCGGCCTCGCCAGCCAGCAATCGCTCGAGCGCCTGCTGCGCGAGGGCCGCCCCGAATTCGCGAGCGAAGGCGTGTGGACGCCGCACCGCCCGCCGCGGCCGGAAAAATCCGAAGGCGGCATCGCGCTCAGGATCGCCTCCGACTTCGAGCCGCAGGGCGACCAGCCGCAGGCCATCAAGGAGCTGGTGGAAGGCGTGCAACGCCACGACCGCACGCAGGTGCTGCTCGGCGTCACCGGCTCCGGCAAGACCTTCACCATGGCCAAGGTGATCGAGGCGACGCAGCGCCCCGCCCTCATCCTGGCGCCCAACAAGACGCTGGCCGCGCAGCTCTACGGCGAGTTCAAGTCGTTCTTCCCCGACAACGCGGTGGAATATTTCGTCTCCTATTACGACTACTACCAGCCGGAGGCCTACGTCCCGCGCACCGACACCTACATCGAGAAGGAATCCTCCATCAACGAGCAGATCGACCGCATGCGCCATTCCGCCACGCGCGCGCTGCTCGAGCGCGACGACGTCATCATCGTCGCCTCGGTCTCCTGCATCTACGGCATCGGCTCGGTGGAGACCTATTCGGCCATGACCTTCACGCTCAAGCAGGGCGGCCAGATCAACCAGCGCCAGCTCATCGCCGACCTGGTGGCGCTGCAATACAAGCGCTCGGGCGGCGATTTCTTCCGCGGCTCGTTCCGCGTGCGCGGCGACACGCTCGACATCTTCCCGGCGCATTACGAGGACCGCGCCTGGCGCGTTCATCTGTTCGGCGACGAGATCGAGAAGATCGAGGAGATGGATCCGCTCACCGGCGCCAAGACCGACGAATTGGAATTCGTCAAGGTCTACGCCAATTCGCATTACGTCACGCCGCGCCCGACGCTGATCCAGGCCATGAACAGCATCAAGGCCGAGCTGCGCGCGCGCCTCGAGCAGCTCAACGCCGCCGGCCGCCTGCTTGGAGGCGCAAAGGCTCGAGCAGCGCACCGTGTTCGATCTGGAAATGATGGAGGCCACCGGCTCCTGCGCCGGCATCGAGAACTATTCGCGCTATCTCACCGGCCGCAAGCCGGGCGAGCCGCCGCCGACGCTGTTCGAATACGTGCCCGACAACGCGCTGGTGTTCTGCGACGAGAGCCACGTCACCGTGCCGCAGCTCGGCGGCATGTTCCGCGGCGACTTCCGCCGCAAGGCGACGCTGGCCGAATACGGCTTCCGCCTGCCCTCCTGCATGGACAACCGGCCGCTGCGCTTCGAGGAATGGGACGCCATGCGGCCGCAGTCGGTCGCGGTCAGCGCCACGCCCGGCCCCTGGGAGCTCAACGAGTCGGGCGGCGTGTTCGTCGAGCAGGTGATCCGCCCCACCGGCCTGATCGATCCGCCGGTCGAAATCCGTCCCGCGCGCACGCAGGTCGACGACCTGGTCGGCGAGGTGCGCCAGGTGGCGCAGGCCGGCTACCGTTCGCTGGTCACCGTGCTGACCAAGCGCATGGCCGAGGACCTCACCGAATATCTGCACGAGCAGGGAATTCGCGTGCGCTACATGCACAGCGACATCGACACGCTGGAGCGCATCGAGATCATCCGCGATCTCCGGCTCGGCGCCTTCGACGCGCTGGTCGGCATCAACCTCTTGCGCGAGGGCCTCGACATTCCCGAATGCGCGCTGGTCGCCATTCTCGACGCCGACAAAGAAGGCTTCCTGCGCAGCGAGACGTCATTGATCCAGACCATCGGCCGCGCGGCGCGCAATGTCGAAGGCCGCGTGCTGCTCTATGCCGATCAGGTCACCGGCTCGATGCAGCGCGCCATCGAGGAAACCAACCGAAGGCGCGAGAAGCAGGTCGAGTACAACACCGAACACGGCATCACGCCGGAGAGCATCAAGCGCTCGATCCACGACATCCTCAACAGCGTGTACGAGCGCGACCACGTGCTGATCGCGACCGGCGGCGCCGATGGCGCGGGAGAATTCGGCGAGGCCGCCACCATCGGGCACAATCTGGAAGCGGTGGTCGCCGATCTGGAGACGCGCATGCGCGAGGCCGCCGCCGATTTGGACTTCGAGCAGGCCGCCCGCCTGCGCGACGAGATCAAGCGGCTGCGGCAGACCGAGCTGGCGGTGCTGGACAATCCTCTTTCTTATCCCTCCCCCGCTCGCGGGGGAGGGTCCCGCGCCGGAGGCGCGGGGGGTGGGGGCTCTTCACCGCGCCGAAGCGCGCAGCGCGTAGGCGGGCCCCACAAACCCGACCTCGACGAAATGGGCATCGCGCTCACCCACGAGGTGAAGCCGGCGGGCTCGCCGCGGAGTAAGCTGGGCCGGCCGGGAATGAGAGGAGGGTTTAAGCAAAAGAAGCGCTGACAAGGGGCGGATCAAGTCGGCATTTCCAAGAAGGACGCGAAAAAGGCGACGGACGCTTGAATTGGCGCTTCAAATTGGGACACTGCGACCCTATTATTCCCTGGATCTTTTTTTTATAAAATCGGTATGATTTCCGCATAGGAGACCATCTTGTCATGTTAGTGCGTAAAAGTATCGGTGCCATTTCCGCCTCGCTCGAAGGCGAACCATTTGTTCTCTTTCAAGGTGATTGCCGAGAACTTCTCGCCGATTTGCCGGAAAACAGCATCAGCCTGATCGTAAGTTCGCCACCATACTTTATGGGGAAGGAGTACGATCGCTCAGATCGAAGCGATGATTTCGCACAAGAACATCAAGAATTGGCACCCCTGCTGAGCCGAGTGCTGCGGCCAGGCGGAAGTCTCTGCTGGCAAACCGGTATGCACGTCGACAATGGCTCAATCATCCCCCTAGATTTCATAGCTTACGATGCCTTCTCGAAAGATCCTTCGCTCGTTCTGCGGAACCGTATCGTTTGGCATTTTGAACATGGCATGCATGCTCGCAATCGATTTAGTGGTCGCCATGAAACTATATTGTGGTTCACGAAGGGGGACGATTACATCTTTAATTTAGATGCTGTGCGCGTTCCCCAAAAATATCCGGGCAAGCGGCATTACAAGGGGCCGAATAAGGGCAAACTCAGCGGCCATCCCTCGGGAAAGAACCCCGGTGACATGTGGGCGATTCCTAATGTGAAGTCGAGGCATAAGGAAAAGACCGCACACCCCTGCCAGTTTCCGGTTGGCCTTCCGCAACGTCTAATCCGCGCACTAACTTCTCCGGGTGATCTCGTACTCGACCCCTATGCCGGGGTTTCGTCGACGGGAATCGCAGCCGTGATGGAAAAGCGACATTTTTTGGGATGTGAAGTTGAACCAAAGTATGTCAAACTTGGAATGCAGAGATATCGCGACTTAGTGGCGGGGACACTTCAAGTTCGCGACTGGAGGCGCCCCGTTGACGCTCCAGAATCCCCGTCAAGCAGTTGCCCAGACGCCGGCCCATTTCTGGAAAAGTGATGAGACGGAACCGCGCTCAAGTATTCCGCCCTAACTGCATTTCAACGACGATCGGGGAAATGAATGGCCAAGGTTCGAAAGAGTATCTCGGTAAATGCCATACCCGTTCAACAGGGTGATTTTAAATTTTATTTGTTTTCGATGTCTGCATCACAACTGTATCACATAACCGAAATCAACAGACGCTCGGAAGACAAACAAGAAGGCTATCAGAGAGCGCTGTCGAACGCCCGTGTTCGTATCATCGCCAAGTACATTCAAGCCGGTGGTATGTTGGCTGGGAGTATCGTTGTTTCATTTGATGAAGGACGTTTCAATCGATCCAGCAGCAAACTACGTATCCCATACAAAAAAAGTATCGGGTGGGTGATTGACGGTCAACATCGCCTGGCGGGCGCGCATGAAGCAGTCGCGTTAGGAACTGACCTCGTACTGCCGGTCATAGGGTTTCTTGATTTATCGATTGAGAAGCAAGTGGAACTTTTCATCACGATTAATAAGGAAGCCCGAGGCGTACCGGCCTCGTTGTACATCGATCTCTTAAAGGAACTGCCAAAGAAAAAGACTGACCGTGAACTCACTGACGAGCGGATCGCCGACATCGCGCGCGCGCTTGATAATGATGAAGAGTCGCCATTCAATCAGAAAATAATTTTTACGCGAACTGCAAAGGCAGGCGAAATATCGCTAAATAACTTTGCTCGCATTTTGAGGCCGCACATTTCTCGACCCGCGGGTTCACTTTCACTTTTCACTCCTACAGAGCAGGAAGGAGCGATCAGCAACTATTATAAAGCTCTGGCTGTGACGTTTCCCGCTCCATTTAAGAAGGATATTCCGATCTTTTTCCGCACAGTTGGCTTCGGCGCGGTTTGGAGAGCGTTTCCTTATGTTTTCACGCTAACTCAAAGCCGACATAAGACATTTTCTGTCGCGGCGATCAGTAAAATACTTTCCGAAATTCACGATTTTGATTTTGATAAATGGTCAGAAGCGGGAAGTGGATCCGCCGCTGAAATATCAGCTGGTGATGATATGATTGCGGCACTTGAGGAAGCTTATGCGAACGAAGATGGAAAATTCATTGCACTGAAATTGGACTAAGATGAAAGCTCTGAAACGAGAGCTATGTGCGGAAGTTGGTGACGGCATGAAGGGGTAAGGCGGCGTATCGTGGGGGTGTTCAACGCCTCCACTTCTCCACTGAAGGAGTGATACGCCGTGACCGACACTAACGTGATCAAGCTCGCTCAGCCAGGGACTTTCACCGATTCGCTCACCGAGATTTTGCGCAACGGGGCACGTACCCTGCTCACGCAGGCCGTCGAGACGGAGGTCGCCGACTTCCTCGGGCGATACGCCGATCTCAAGACCGAGACGGGCCGCCAGCGCGTCGTGCGCCACGGGCATCTGCCCGAGCGCGAGATCATGACCGGCATTGGGCCGGTGGCCGTGCGCCAGCCCCGGGTGCGCGACCGCGAGGCCGCCGGGGGCGGGCGGATTTGGTTCAGCCCGAGCATTCTGCCACCTTACGCGCGGCGCACGAAGAGCCTCGAAGTGCTGATCCCGATCCTCTACTTGAAAGGCGTCTCGACCGGGGACTTCGGGGAGGCGCTGGCAGCGTTGCTCGGCCAGGACGCCGGTGGACTATCGGCATCGAGCATTGCGCGCCTGAAAGAGGCCTGGGTCGACGAGCACGCCCGCTGGCGCGACCGCGACCTGTCCGCCAAGCGGTATGTCTACGTCTGGGCCGATGGCATCTACGTCCAGGCCCGGCTCGAAGATGACGCGCAGTGTCTAATGGTGATCATCGGCGCCACCGCCGAAGGCAAGAAGGAACTCGTTGGGCTTGCCGACGGCATCCGCGAGAGTGCGCAATCCTGGAAGGAGCTGCTGCTCGATCTCAAGCGGCACGGCCTGACGATCTCCCCGCAGCTCGCTGTCGCCGACGGGGCGCTCGGCTTCTGGAAGGCGATCGATGAGGTATGGCCGAAGACGCGCGGGCAACGCTGCTGGGTGCACAAGACGGCGAATGTCTTGAACAAGCTGCCAAAGAGCCTGCAAGCAAAGGCCAAGCGTGTCTTGCAAGACATCTGGATGGCGCCGACCAGGACGGATGCCGAGGCTGCATTCGATGGCTTCATCGAATGCTATGGCGTCAAGTACGACAAGGCGGTCGAGTGCCTCAGCAAGGACCGCGAACCCCTGCTCGCCTTCTATGACTTCCCTGCCGAGCACTGGAAGCATCTACGCACGTCAAACCCGATCGAGAGCACGTTCGCGACCGTTCGGCATCGAACGGTCCGATCGAGAGGATGTCTTTCCAACAAGACCGCGCTCGCCATGATCTTCAAGCTCGCACAGGCCGCCGAGAAAAGCTGGCATCGTCTGCGCGGTCACGACCAGTTGCCAAAAGTCATCCTCGGAGTAAAGTTCAACGACGGAATTGAGGTCGTCAGATCGCAAGCTCAAACCGCCGCCGCCTGATCCCGCTCGTCACCAAGATTCGGCGATAACTCCTGAAACGACTATCACACAGGCATTGGCTTACCCTGCGTGACCTCTGGATCGGACACCTGCCGGCTATCGATTTTAACACCCAATATCCAGAGCCAACGCTGTGGCAACTTCCTCCGATTCATTACCCTCCATTAAATCCTAGCGGAACTGCTGAATTTCCTTACATGCCGGGCGTGAGAGAGGCAATTTTTCGCGAGGCAATTTTGCTCATCCGAAAATTCATCTACTGCGGAGCATTACTTCCAACGCTATCTGGAGCGGGAAAGAATACATGGACTGCTGTTGCAGCATATGAAGCGTCTTTCTATGGTGCGAAAGCTTTTTGCTATTTGCTCGGCTTCGCGAATTTGGGCAAAAGCAGCAACATATATCTAGATGCGTTTTTCGAAACAGAACGGAGAGTTGGCAAAGAGAAGGTGACGTTTTATGAGACATTACGGGTCCACAAGCTGCAAGAGAGATTTACGCATGTAATGCTGTGGGGCCTCACGGAGCGGCTCCTGGATACAACAAAATTTGAAGGTGAGCTTCGCGAATTCCAAATTCAACTTAAGATAACAGATTGGGATAAATTTACTGGCTTTCGCAATAGCGTATTTTATGACGGTGCGTTTTGGCCGCTGTCGCCGGACGTGACTGCTTGCGACCTAACTAAGCCGGTCCATATTCAACACATGGCAGACGCGGCATGGCTTGAGGGGGGCACTTACTCCCCGCCGTTCGCAGACGAATATTTTGTCACAGCGAGAATGTTTCGGAATTTATCGCCGGAATGCTTCAGACCATTGCGGATATAGCGCCGGTTATTTCGGTCGAATTGCAAGCATTCGAATTATTACGTCGAACCGCGGCTTAGGATTTGATCCGGACGCACTTCTATTGTTACTCGCCGCTGCGAGACTATATTCCGATAAGGCTATATGCTGATTATATCCGACCCAACTTCGAGGGGCCTTGTCATGAGACGTCATTTCAGCGGCGTGGGAGGCGGCGCCCGCGGGGGGATCAACGTCTTTCTAAGCCGAGCCAGATCACAGCGGCCTCACGCCGCATCCTTCTCCTTCGGCCTCACCACCAACCGCATATCGAACGCGTCGAGAACCTTCATCGCGGTGGCCAGCTCCGGACGCCCCTCGCTGCTGAGCGATCGATAAAGGCCCTCCCGCGACAAACCGGTCTCGCTGGCGATGCCGGCCATGCCTTTGGCGCGCGCCACCGTGCCGAGCGCCTCGGCGATAAATTTTTCGTTGCCGGTTTCGAAGGCCTCGCTCAGATAGTCGGCAATGGCTTCCGGTGTTCTGAGATAATCGGCGGCGTCGAATTTGGACGCTTTGGCCATGGCTCGATTGGTCGCGGTCGCGATTTCTCTGCCATCTGTAGTTTATAAATTACAATCGATCCGAAAGCAAGCTGCCCGGGCGCCGTAAGATTTTTTTCTCTTCCCCCTTGACTTCCTTCCTATCTAGGACTATAAACACGCCATCCCACCCAACCGAGGGGCGTTTTCATGAGACGTTCTGAAAGCGGGGTGGGATGCGGCGCCTGCGGGCGGGGCTCGTAACCCCGCTCCCGGGCGGCGCCGGGGCTCCGCCCGGGGTCACTACGGACCCCTGCCAGGAGCTGGCTGACGGCGAACCGCTCCCGGTTGAGCGGTTCGCGGGCAAAGCGCGGCCCGGCGCCGAAAAATGCCGCAGGTGGAGCGCCGAGAGGCGCCCCTTCGCCGATCGCAAGGCGAAGGGGGCACGCCTCGCAAGCGTGCCGGGCGGCTTCGCCAGCCGCTCAGAGGGGTTGCGCAAACCCCTCGCGTCTTTCGGCGCTCCGCTCCCCTCGATGGGGAGCCGAGAGGAGAAGAGGGCGATACCCCGCGCCGACCAAAGCAACAGGGGCGGCGGAGCGTTGGCTAAAACGGACTCCGCGGGGCTGTCTGACATTCGAATTGGGGAGGCGACGCACGGGCAAAGCGTTCGGCGCCATGCGCGGCAAGGCGCGCCGGACTTGCAATTTCTCCCCCGCGCCGACAAAAATGCCCGCGGATTCGTGCGTAGCCGGGGGCGGCGGAAAAGCTCCGGGACCTGCTGCGATGAAACTTTCCCCCGTCCGGATCGGCATCTTGCGCGCCGCTTTGCTGCTGGCGGCCGGCATCTTGGCGGGCATTGCGCTCGCCGGCTGCCAGACCGACAGCACCGGCAAGCCGGTCGCACAGGCCGCGGCCCCGCAGCCGGCGCCCGAGCCGGTCTCGCACGAGCAGGCGGCTCGCGATTGCTGGATGGCCACCGAGCACGGCCATACCGACATGCCGCTCGACAAGCGCGCCGACGTGGTCGACGCCTGCATCGCAGCCAAGATGGCCGGCAAGCCGTGGCCGGCCGCTGCCAAGCCGAAAAACAAGTCGAAGGCAAGCGCGCAAAAGAAACCCAAGGCCCAGCCGAAAACGGCGCAAAAGCCGGCGACCTGAGCCCCGCCCCTTGCCGGCGCGCGCGCGCCGTATCACCATCCGCCCTCTCGTAGCCGCTCCCGAATCAAGGAGGTCGTCATGGCCAAGGGGCAGATGAGAGTTCCCAAGGAAAAGAAGAAGCCGAAGGCCGACAAGGACAAGCCCAAGCAAATGTCCGCCTACAAGCTGGCGCAGGTGCAGGGCTCGAGCGCCAACCCCTACGCCCCGCCCGGCAAGAAGCCCTGAACGCCGGCGCGCGCCGTTAAGCTTACCTTCGTAGCGCGCGCACGGATCGTCGCGAGATTGCGCTTCGGCTCTCGCCAAATTGCGCTTCGGCTCAGGCCGCGATGAGCCGAAGCGGTATCCGGGTCGCGACCGCGCGCCGCGAAGCCGCCGCGCCTGCGCCGTATCGGCGCCCAAGTCCCATGCGGCAATCCGTCATCGGGGGGCGTGAGCGCACACGGCGTTGCGCGACTTGTAGGAGTTCAGCATGACGGCCATCAGACCCGAGCGGCTCGGTTTGGATGACAGCGTTCCGGAAAAACTCGGCCCGGAAAGATTCGCTCCGGACCGGCGCGGCCCGGAAAAGCTGGGCGAGGTGAACCTGGCGGCGGCCACCGCCGTCGAGGGCGAGATCCGCGAATTCGTCCGGCGCGACGTTTCCTTCCTGCGCCGGCAGCGCAACGAGGCGGACGCCGGCGGCGAGCCGGTGAGCGACAATCTGAATTCGCTGATCCGCCGCGTCTCCGGCGCCTCGATGGAGGAGATCGACCGCGTCATCCTCGAGCTGCAAGGCGTGCGCGACATGCTGCGCGGCGAGGGCGAGCGCGTCAGCCGCGAGATCGCCGGCTATGCCAGCCTCAGCCACGCCGCCATGACCGCGATGACGGTCATCGCCGACAGCCTCAAGCAGTGGAAGCGCGGGCCGAACGCGCCGGCCGAGCACAACCGGCCCTCGCCCAATTGAACCTGCCAACGCACCGCCGCCGCGGCGCCGGGGCCGCGGCATGCGATGGTAAAATGACGCGGGTTGTGAATCCGGTGGGTAAACCGCGTTTCGCGCGCAGTTGGGCTGTGGATTGTTGGGACAACGGAGGCGACGGGTGCCGCTGCGAGGTGTGCCTAATAGAGTGGCGCGGTTCGAAAGCGGTCGGTGTCGCATGCGGCCGCTGCGAGACGAGTTCGCTGCGACAAACGACGGAAGCGATCTCGTCTTCGGACAATCCTCCCATAAACTTGGCCCCGCCCCGCTTCGGCGGGGTTATTTTACGCCCGCCCGCGCGCAGCCGTTGCGCGCCGGACGCTGCAACGGCCGGCGGCGCTTTGACTTCGGTTGCTGTCGGATCAGTTGGCGACCGCCTTGACGGTCTTGCGCGGCAAAGGATAGTCGGCGCTGTCGTACAGCCGGCGAATGCCGTTGCCGTCGAAGCGCTGCTCTTCCACTTCGAGATAGGCGCCCAGCAGCAATTCCGGCGGCAACTCCTCGATGGCGAAACGGATCGCTTCCGCGGCGGTCGGGAAGCGCTTGTAACCGATCGGCCGGCGCGCCTTGCGGCTGCGGCTGGGAAAAAGCTCGGATGGCGCCCCGTAGTTGATCATCGACATAACTCATCGCTCCTCACGCGTGAATTATAACTCGTGGGAAGCGGAAAATCCAGCGCCACGCGGGCCGCACATGGCTGACCGGCGCGCCATAAGGTAAAGATTTGCAGGCGTATTTCGTTACGCGCTTATAAGGTGTGCGGCGGCGCGTCCAGCAGTTTCAGCTTGGCCTTGAGCGTGGCGATGCGTTTCGCCGCTTCGGCCCGCGTCAGTTGCTCGCCGAAGGCTTCCGGCTCGTAGGCGTCCTGCGCGAGCCGGCGCAGTTCGGCGCGCTGCTCTGGCGTCATGCGCTCGCCCGCGCCGGTGCTTAAGGTCGGCTGCGGGCGGGGGTCGCGGGTCGGCTTCGAAGACATGGCATTAGACCAAACGCCGGCCATGCGCGCCCGGTTCCGTCGAATTCGCGAGTTCTTCTGAATCGCTTAGCGCCGGCCGGACTCGTTTCGTTCGCGCCCCATCGCTGTGACTCGAACTCAACACTTGCGGCGTCCCTGCGCATTCAATTCAAGTTTTGCGTGACGGCAAGACTCCCACCGCGCTAACAGCGATGGGAAACTGATTCGCCGAGGCCAAGGGATGATTCTCGAAGCAACGTTCGGATTGTCGCTTGTGCTGAATGTTTCCCTCAATGCCGCAACACCCGTTTCCGTCGATCCGGCGGTCTGGACGCAGATGTCGGTGCCGCAGAAGGACGCCGTGCTGCTGCCGCTGGTGCGCGATGCGACCGCCTGCATCGTGCGGGCGGCCTCGGCCGATCGCCGCTACAAGCCGAGCATGCCGCCGGCCGAGATCAACGACCTGATCGTGGATTCGATCGCCGCCTGCCGCCGCTCCGTGCGCGCGATGATCCGGGTGCACGACCGCCTCTATGGCGACGGCTCGGGCGAGGCCTTCCTGCTCGGCCCCTATCTCGACGTGCTGCCGGCGGCGGTGATCCGGCAGGTGAAGGTCAAGGCGCGGCCGCGCTAGCAAGCGCCGGCCGCAGCGCCAGCGTGACCGGCAAGGTCAGCAGCACGGCCGCGGCCACCACGACCAGCGCGTTCGACACGCCGACCGCATCGCCCAGCAAACCGTATAGCGCAGGCGAGACCGCGCCGGCGCCGATGGTGCCGGTGTAGAAAATGCCGAAGGCGCGCTGGCGCCGCTCGGGCGCCACCAGATCCGGCACCGAACCGTAGAGCACCGACGAGGTGCCGTTGAGCGCGACGCCCACCACCGGCAGCAGAAAGAGCGCCGCATCGAGCGACAGCGGCAATAACGCGACGATGGCGAGCGCGGTCACCGTTTCGGTCAGCCAGACCGTCGCCACCGCGCCGATGCGGGCGCCGATGAAGGCGCAGACCAGCTTGCCGGCGGCGCCGCCGGCGAACACCAGCGTGAGCGAAGCGCCGATGGTCGGCAGGTTCGCGCCCTTGGCGGTGAGCACGAACGGCAGGAACGTCAGAAACGCCATGCGGGTTGCGCTGTCGAGCACGCCGACCGAAAGCAGCAGCGGAAAGCCAAAGCTGCGCAGCCTGCCGCCGCCGGCTGCCGCTTTTTCCGCTGCGCGCGGCGCGGGCGCTTCGGCGGCAAAACGCGGCATGGTCACGAAGATCGCTGCGGCCGCCACCACGCCCAGGCCGCCCAGCAGCATCAGCGCGTGCCGCCAGGGCAGCACCACGAACAGCAGCGAGGCCGCCGCCGGCACCGTCATCTTGCCGATGTCGCCGGCGAAATTGTAGGTGCCGAGCGCCTTGAGCGAGCGCGGGCCGGCGAAGGCCTGCGCGATCAGCGAGGAGCCGAGCGGGTGCTGTGTGCTGGCGCCGAGCCCGCCGACGAACAGCGCGGCCACCAGCGCCGCGACGCCGGCGCTGAAGCCGGCCAGCACATAGCCGATGCCGGCGAGCGCGGTGCCGAGCGCAAGCACGACGGCCGTGCCGTAGCGTTCGGCCAGGAAGCCCATCGGGATCTGGAAGCCGGACAGCGTACCGGAGAATACCGTTCGCATGAGGCCGAGCGCGGCATAGCCTAGGCCGAATTCGTGCTGCCAGATCGGCAGCATCACATAGACCAGGTCGGTGTAGCCGTCGTGCAGCGCGTGCGCGCCGCAGCCGACGATGAGCGCGCGCCGCTCGGCGGACTTGGCCGCGGCGGAGGCCGCGCTCGCCTCCCCCGCCGAGGCGGTCACGGCTCGTCGCCCCGCCGCTCGATGAAAGTCGTGCTGACGAACGAGATCACCGGCTCGCCATTCTGGTTGACGCCGCTGGCGCGGAAGGTCATCAGACCGAAGCCGGGGCGGCTGTCCGATGTGCGCGTCTCGATCACCTCGCTCTGGTAGTCGATGGTGTCGCCGACATAGACCGGCTTCAGCCATTTGAGATCGCGAAAGCCGAGCGCCGGGCCGACGGCGGCGATCGGCTCGCCGCGCGCCTTCGCCTGTTCGATCTGGCCGCGGCGGAAATCCACCATCAACCGCATCCACACCACCGCGCTGTGCCAGCCGGAGGCGCAGAGCGCGCCGAAATGCGACTGTGCCGCCGCCTGCTCGTCGAGATGAAAGCGTTGCGGATCGAAGCGCGCCGCGAACGCCTTGATCTCGTCGGCGCCGAAAGTGTGACGCCCGAGCGTATAGATCTCGCCGACCTGGATGTCCTCGAAATATTTCACGGCCGCGGTCCCGGTTGGCGGCGAATGAGCATTTGCGTGGCCGTCAGCGTGGTGAGCACCGCGTCGGCCTCGTCGAGCACCTCGCTTTTGATCCTGACCAGCCCCATTTCGGGTCGGCTGTTGGAGGCGCGGCTTTCCAACACCGTCGAGCGCACGCGAATACGCGTGCCTGGCCGCAGCGGCTTCAGCCAGCGCACCTCCTCGACGCCGGGCGCTCCCATGGAAGCGGCATCGAGCAGGAAGCCGTCGGCGATCATGCGCATCAGCAGACAGCAGCTGTGCCAGCCGGAGGCGGCAAGCCCGCCCAGCAAAGTGGCGCCGGCCGCCGCTTCGTCGAGATGCATGGGCTGTGGATCGAACTCGGCGGCGAAGGCAACGATTTCCTCGCGCGTGACCAGCCGCGGGCCGTAGATCGCGACCGCGCCGGGCTGGAAGTCTTCCCAATAGAGTTTCGTGCTCATTCTGGCGGCATCATCGGCGGAATAGCGGCGCGGTTCAACGGCTCAGGTCGCAAACCTGAAATGCATCACGTCACCGTCGTCGACCACGTAATCCTTGCCTTCCAACCGCATCTTGCCGGCGTCTTTGGCGCCGGTTTCGCCGCCGCAAGCGATAAAATCGTCATAGGCGATGGTCTCGGCGCGGATGAAGCCCTTTTCGAAGTCGCTGTGGATCACGCCGGCCGCCTGCGGCGCCTTGGTGCCCTGGGGGACGGTCCAGGCCCGCGTCTCCTTGGGCCCGACGGTGAAAAAGGTGACCAGATGCAGCAGCGCGTAGCCGGCGCGCACCAGCCGGTCGAGCCCGGTTTCTTTCAGCCCGACCGCGGCGAGGAAGTCCGCGCGCTCGGCCGGCGGCAGCACTGCGATTTCCGACTCGATCTTGGCCGAGATCACAACCGCGACGGCGCCCTCCTCCTTGGCGCGCGCCTCGACCCGGCGCGAGAATTCGTTGCCGGCGGCGGCGGCGGCTTCATCGACATTGCAGGCATAAAGCACCGGCGCCGAGGTCAAGAGCCCGAGCGAATGGAACAGCTTCTCTTCCTCGGGCTTGCGCTCGGTGAGACGCGCCGGCTTGCCCTCGCGCAGCAGCGTGAGCGCGCGTTCGATCAGATCGAGCGTTTCCTTGGCGAGCTTGGCCTCCTCGCCGCTGCCCTTGGCCTTCTTCTCAAGATTATCGACGCGCTTTTCCAAGGCTTTCGAGATCGGCCAGCATCAGCTCGGTCTCGATGGTCTCGATGTCGGCGATCGGATCGATCTTGCCCTCGACATGGGTGACGTCGCTATCCTCGAAACAACGAACTACGTGCACGATGGCGTCGACTTCGCGGATGCTGGCGAGGAACTGATTGCCGAGCCCCTCGCCTTTCGAGGCGCCGCGCACCAGCCCGGCGATGTCGACGAAGGTGATGCGGGTCGGGATGATCTCGGCCGATTTGCCGAGCGCCGCCAGCTTTTCCAGGCGCGGATCGGGCACCGCGATCTCGCCGACATTTGGCTCGATGGTGCAGAACGGATAGTTGGCGGCCTGCGCCGCCGCCGTCTCGGTCAGCGCATTGAAGAGCGTCGACTTGCCGACATTCGGCAGGCCGACGATGCCGCATTTGAAACCCATAGGTCGTCGTCTCGTCTACGTGTTGTCGGAGCCGGGCGGCTCCTCTTCGTCCTCGCCGAAGCCCTTGGCGGCCATGGCGAGATGCACCTTGTTCTGGAAGCTCGCATCCTCGCCCGCTACCAGCAGATCGGCATTATCGGCGATGATGTCGCACAGGGCTTCCACCCAGGGCCATTCGCTCTTGGCGAAATCCTGCAGCACGTAATGTTCTGCACGCCCTTTCGGATAGTTCTTCCCGACACCAATACGAACGCGCTTATAGTCGTTACCGATATGCGCGGTGATCGAGCGCAGGCCGTTGTGGCCGGCGACGCCGCCGCCCACTTTTACCCGCACTTTGGCGGGCTTGAGATCGACCTCGTCGTGGAACACCACGATCTGGCCGGTTTCCAGCTTGTAGAAGCGCGCGGCTTCCTGCACGGCACGTCCCGACTCGTTCATGTATGTGCCCGGCAGCAGCAGCAACACGCGCTCGCGCGCGATCGCGCCCTCCACCGCCACGCCCTGGAACTTGCGCCGCCACGGCTTGATGTCATGACGGCGCGCGATTCGCTCCACCGCCATGAAACCGATATTGTGGCGGTTGCCGGCGTGGCGCGGGCCGGGATTGCCGAGGCCGACGAAAAGCAGCATGGCGTCAACGGCGTCGCCGCCGCTCCATCCCGACAGCGCGAAGGGAGGCAGTGAGGCGGCTTAACCGCCTCACTTCTTCTCGGGCGCCGGAGCGGCCGCGCCCGCGGGCGCGGCGCCAGGAGCGGCACCCGGCGCGGTACCGGGCGCGGCGGCGGGCGCGGCACCGGGAGCGGCGCCCTCGACGCCAGGCGCAGCGGCAGCAGCAGCAGCAGCAGCGGCAGCAGCGGCTTCGGCGGCGGCCTTCATTTCTTCCGCGTAGCCCGACGGCGGCACCACGGTGACCAGCGTCATGTCGGCCGCGCCCGAGCACCTTGATGCCGGCCGGCAGCGTCACGTCGCTCAGATGCTTGGAATGGCTGATCTCCAGCCCCGTGATATCGACGTCGATCGATTCCGGGATGGCCTCGGCCGGGCACATCACGTCCACGGTGTGGGTGACGATATTGACGGCGCCGCCGCGCTTGACGCCGGGCGAGGCGTCGGTGTTGAGCACGTGCACCGGAATCTTGACGCGGATGGTGGCGCCTTCCGACACGCGCAGGAAGTCGACATGCATCGGCAGGTCCTTGATGACGTCGAGCTGGAAGTCGCGCGGGATGACGCGGTGCTTTTCGCCCTCGACGTCGAGCTCGTAGAGCGTGGTGAGGAAGCGCCCGGCATAGATGCGCTTCTTCAGCTCGTCGTGCTCGACGAGCACCATGACGGGGGGCTTGTTTTCGCCGTAGATCACGCCCGGCACGCGGCCGGAATAGCGTGCTGCCCGTGCGGCCCCCTTGCCGGCTTTCGGGCGCGCGAACGCTTTCAATTGCTGAACGCTAGCCATGTTGCAGTCCTTGTCTAACCGTATGGAAAAAGGCGGCTTTTTCCGCCGCCTTAGATACGCGGCAAGCCTCCAGGGGTGCCGGGGGCCGCGTGTCGCGCGGGGATATAGCGCGGGGGGCGGGCGGAGGCAAGGAAGGGGGACGTTAACGATGGGGGGTTGGGCCTTGGCGGTCACACCGGGTCGGGTGGGGTCGTCAAAGCCGGGCGGGGATTGTATCGCGGGGGCCCGGCGTTCCCGAAGCGGCAGAGCGTGGCACGCTTGAATTCGGTCATCTTGAGCGTATGTTCGCGCTCGAGCGACCGCGGCGCGAAACGGGTCGGAGGCCCCATGACCATCGCCGATTTAGTGTACGAGCAGGTGAAGACGCTGCCGGACCAACTCGCCCGCGAAGTACTCGATTTCGTCGGCTATCTGCGCGAGCGACGTGAGCGCGGCGATTGGCGCGATCTGATGAACGCGCAGTCGGCGTCGCTCGCCCCGGTGTGGGACAACGCCGAGGATAAAGTCTGGGACGATGCTTGAGCGCGGCGACCTGCTGCTCGTGCCGTTTCCCTTCTCCGATTTGTCCGCGACGAAGCGGCGCCCGGTATTGGCGCTGACCGGGCCGGACCGCTATGGCGATTTCATTGCACTTCCCGTCACCTCGCGGCCGCAAACGGAGCATGGTCTGCCACTCGCCGCGGCCGATCTCGCACGCGGCACGTTGCCGGCGCCGAGTTGGATTCGGACCGACCGCATCGTGACGCTCAACGCTAGTCTCGTTGTGAAATCCGTTGGGCAGGTATCCGAGCGCATCGTTGCCGCAGCGGTCGAGCACTTCTGCGCGCATATCGGATTTACCAAGGCGAAGTGACTGGCTTGACGGCGGCGTACCGCCTTGCATCAAAAAACCCCTCCCCAACCCTCTAGGCGGTGAAGTGAGCGCGCGGCGTTTGCGATAATTCCAGAATATCCCCACCCGACCGCCTTCGGCGGTCGATCCTCGGGTCAAGCCCGAGGCTAGGCTCTCCTCCTTTCAGGGAGAGGTAGCGGAAAGGCTGGGGGAGGAAGCCTGCCGCGTTCGCTTCGCGGCGCAGGAACGCCTTAGTCCGCCGCCGCGCCTTTGCCCTTCTTGGCCGCCTTCTCGGCGCCCTTCCCGCCGGCCTTCCCCTCCAGCGCCTCCACGCGCGCGCGCAACGCCTCGTTCTCCTCGCGCGCCAGCCGCGCCATCTCCTTGACCGCCTCGAATTCCTCGCGCTTGACCACGTCGAGATCGCGCAGGATGCGCTCGGCTTGCGCGCGGAACAGCGTGTCGAATTCGCGCCGCACCCCTTGCGCGACGCCGGCCGCGTCGTTCATCAGGCGCGCCATCTCGTCGAATAGGCGGTTGCTGGTCTGGGTCATGGGGCTGCCTCTCGTCGCTTTGCGTGTCGCTTTTGTGTCGCCTTGTTCGCGTAATCCGGCGCCGGCCGCACCGCCTTAACAATGGCGAAGCGGTCGGGCCCCTGCAAGGGGCGGCGTTTTGTGGTAGCGGCAAGGACCCCCTTCCCCTCCCCGCAAGGGGGGAGGGATTTGCGGCCCGCATCACTTCGAGCCGATGACGCCCTAAGCCCACGACGCCGCCCAACCGGACGCTTGCATGCCCCTCCTCCTCATCCCCTACCCGCAGTTCGACCCGGTGCTGGTGCATCTCGGGCCCTTCGCCGTCCGCTGGTACGCGCTCGCCTATATTTTCGGCATCCTGATCGGCTGGCTCTATGCCCGCGCCATCGTGCGCTCGACGCGCCTGTGGGGCGGAAAGGCGCCGCTCACCGTCGCCGACTTCGACGATTTCATCCTGTGGATCACGCTCGGCATCATCCTCGGCGGCCGCACCGGCTATGTGCTGTTCTACAACCTGCCCTATTTCGCCGACCATCCGCTCGAGATCTTCCAGCTCTGGCACGGCGGCATGTCGTTCCACGGCGGCTTCATCGGCTGCGTGCTGGCGGTGCTGCTGTTCGCGCGCCAGCGCGGCATTCCGGTGCTCTCGCTCGGCGACATCACCTGCGCGGTCGGGCCGATCGGCCTGTTCCTCGGCCGCATCGCCAATTTCATCAATGGCGAATTGTGGGGCCGGCCGAGCGACGTGCCCTGGGCGATGATCTTTCCCGGCGGCGGGCCCATGCCGCGCCATCCGAGCCAACTGTACGAGGCGACGCTGGAAGGGCTGGTGCTGCTCGCGGTGCTGGCGCTTTTGATGCGCGCCGGCGCGCTCAAGCGGCCGGGGCTGATCATCGGCTGTTTCGCGGTCGGCTATGCGCTGGCGCGCTCGTTCTGCGAGTTCTTCCGCGAGCCTGACGCGCAGCTCGGCTTCCTGTGGGGCGGCGCCACCATGGGGCAATTGCTGTCGATCCCGCTGTTCCTCGCCGGCGTCGCCTTCATCGTCTACGCGCTGAAACGCCCGCCGCTCCGCGCATGATCCCGGAAAGTGGGCACCGGTTTTCGGAAAAGATCATGCGCGCGAAAAAGAAAAGCTGACGATGGATGAGAATTCACCGCTGGAAGCCGAAATCCGCCGGCGCATCGCGGCGGCGGGGCCGATGCCGGTTGCCGAATACATGGCGCTCTGCCTCACCGACCGCCGCCACGGCTATTACGTGACGCACGACCCGATCGGGCAGCGCGGCGACTTCATCACCTCGCCGGAGATCAGCCAGATGTTCGGCGAATTGATCGGCGTGTGGATGGCGGCGGTATGGAACCGCATGGGCGAGCCGGCCAACGTGCGCGTGGTCGAGCTCGGCCCCGGGCGCGGCACGCTGATGGCGGACGCGCTACGCGCGGCCAAGGTGATGCCGGGCTTCCGCGAGGCGGCGGTGCTGCATCTCGTCGAGGTGAGTCCGCTGCTGACGGCGCAGCAGGAGCAGACGCTGGCGCAAGTGCCGGTGCCGATGTTCTGGCACCGCGCGCTCAACGAGGTGCCGGCCGGGCCGGCCATTATCGTCGCCAACGAGTTCTTCGACGCGCTGCCGGTCAACCAGGCGGTCAAGCAAAAAGACGGGTGGCACGAACGGCGCGTTGCAGTCGATGCAGCCGATGCGCTGGTATTCGACGTTGCGCCTGACGCGCTGCCGCCGGCACCGCTGCCGCAAGGCGTGCGCGAGGCGGCACCCGGCGCGCTGTTCGAATGGCGCAGCGACGCAATCGCCATGGAGATGGGCCGGCGGCTGGCGCGCGAAGGCGGCGCCGCGCTGGTCATCGACTACGGCCATGCCGAGAGCGCCACGGGCGAAACGCTGCAGGCGGTGGGCGGCCATGCCTATGCCGAGGTGCTGAGCGCGCCCGGCAACGTCGACCTCACCGCCCATGTCGATTTCGCGGCGCTGGCGCGCGCGCTGGAGGCGATGGGCGCCGTGGCTTTCGGGCCGATCGAGCAGGGCGAATTCCTGAAGCGGCTGGGCATCGAGACGCGCGCGGCGCGGCTCAAGGCCAGGGCCGCGACGCCGGCCGCTGCCGAGCAGATCGACACCGCGCTGGCGCGCCTCACCGGCCACGGCCGCACCGGCATGGGCACGCTGTTCAAGGCGGCCGCCTTTGCCCAGGCCAGCCTGGGCACGCCGCCCGGATTCGAGTAGGTGAGGCGCATGCTGCAGGCTGCCTCGCTCGCCAAGCTGCCCCGCGTCCGCCACGGCTTCTTCACGCGCGCCGGCGGCGTGTCGCAGGGCGTCTATGCCACGCTCAATGGCGGCACCGGCTCCAACGACACGGCCGAGAAGGTGGCGCGAGAACCGCGCCCGCATGGCGGCGGCGTTGGGCGTTGCGTCCGAGCGCCTGCTCACCGCCTATCAGATCCACTCTCCCGACGTGGTGGTGGTGGAGAAACCCTGGAGCGAGCGCCCGCGCGCCGACGCCATCGTCACCCGCACGCCCGCGCTGGCGGTCGGCGTCTCGACCGCCGACTGCGGGCCGCTGCTGTTGGCGGACGCCGAAGCCGGCGTGGTGGGGGCGGCGCATGCCGGCTGGCGCGGCGCGCTCACCGGCGTGGTGGAGGCGACCGTCGCCGCCATGGAAAAGCTCGGCGCGCAGCGTCACCACATCACCGCGGCGCTCGGCCCCACCATCCGCCAGCCCAATTACGAGGTCGGGCCGGAATTCGTCGCGCGTTTCCTGGCGGCAGACGCAACCAATGCCCGCTTCTTTGCGCCCGCCGAGCGCGCGGGCCACGCCATGTTCGATCTCACCGGCTTTATCGCGGAGCGCGTGCAGCGCGCCGGCATCGACGCTTTCGAGGATCTCGGCCTGTGCACCTATGCCGAGCCGGAGCGCTTCTTCAGCTTCCGCCGCATGACGCGCCTGGGCGAGGCCGACTACGGCCGCCACATCAACGCCATCGCGCTCGCGCCTTGAGTTTTCCTCAAGGGGCGGGTGCCCGCCGGTAGGGCCGCTGGACTCATGTCCCCCGTAACAGCTACGTTTATGACGGTCCTTGAGACCGCAAAAAACACGGCCGACAGGGGCGTCCATGTTGTTGCGTTTTCGCCACCGCGCCCTGGGCGCGGCGGCAAGTTGGGTATTGCGGCCGTTGCTGGCCGGCGTCTGCGCCTTTAGTTTCCTGGCGCTCGCCGGCTGCGGGCCCGACGGCGGACCCGGCCTGATGGCCGGGCAGCGCAGCGCCACCGTCTCCTTCGAATCCATCGACGGGCCCCCGCCCGCGCAGTTCAACGCGCTGGTGAAGAACCTCAATGCGGAGGCCGAGGCGCGCCACCTGGCGGTGACCGCGCGCGATGCGCCGGCCGCCTACCGGGTGCGCGGCTATCTCGCCGCCGCGGTGGCCAAGGGTAAAACCACGATTTCCTGGGTGTGGGACGTGTTCGACAGCGACCAGCACCGCGTCCTGCGCGTCAGCGGCGCGCAGACCGAGAAGGGCCGCCGGCGCGACGCCTGGAGCGCGGCCGACGACGCCACGCTGCAGCACATCGCCCGTAGCAGCATGGATGAGCTCGCCGCCTTCCTGACCTCGCCCGCGGTCGCGCCCGGCGCGCCTGCCCCCGCGCCTGCCGCGGCCGCGGTCGCGCTGGTCGGCGATCATCCCACCACGCCCGAGGAGGCCGGCATTTTCCGCATCTTCAAGCCGCAGCCGGAACCCAAGCCGGCGGCCGAGCCTGAGCCAACCGCCAGCCACCAGGCCGCGGCGGTGCCGCTGCCGCGCAGCCGCCCGGACAAGGCGGTCACAGTTTCCAGAGCGGAAACGGTCACGCTGGCGGCCTCCAGCCACCTCGACGGCTTCTGAGCAGGCGCACGTTCACCCTCTCGGAAAAGCCCCGGGACAAGGCTTGCCGCGCGTATTGCCGCCCCCCAAACGCCTTGTTATGACCACGCCGCCTGGTAGCGCTTGATTACAAGGATGTTGGAGATGTCGGGCAAGAACGGAGCGATCAAGCTCGTCGCCGGCAATTCCAACCCGGCGCTGGCGCAGGCGATCGGCGACCATCTGAAAACGCGGCTGACGCAGGCGGTGGTGAAGCGCTTCGCCGACATGGAGATCTTCGTCGAGATCCAGGAAAACGTGCGCGGCGCCGACGTCTTCGTCATCCAGTCGACCTCGTTTCCGGCCAACGACCATTTGATGGAATTGCTGATCATCATCGACGCGCTGCGCCGCGCCTCGGCGCGCCGCATCACGGCGGTGATCCCCTATTTCGGCTACGCCCGGCAGGACCGCAAACCGGGCCCGCGCGCGCCGATCTCGGCCAAGCTGGTGGCCAATCTGATCACCCGCGCCGGCGCCGACCGCGTCATGACGCTCGACCTGCACGCCGGGCAAATCCAGGGCTTCTTCGACATCCCGACCGACAATCTCTACGCCTCGCCGCTGATGGTGCGCGACATCAAGGAGAACTTCCAGCTCGACAACGTCATGGTGGTGTCGCCCGACGTCGGCGGCGTCGCGCGCGCGCGCGGGCTCGCCAAGCGCATCAACGCGCCGCTCGCCATCGTCGACAAGCGGCGCGAGCGCGCCGGCGAATCCGAAGTGATGAACGTGATCGGCGAGGTCGACGGCTTCACCTGCGTGCTGGTCGACGACATCGTCGATTCCGGCGGCACGCTGGTCAACGCCGCCGCGGCGCTGCTCGATCACGGCGCCAAGCAGGTCTACGCCTATATCAGCCACGGCGTGCTCTCGAGCGGCGCGGTCAAGCGCATCGCCGGCTCCAAGCTCAAGGAGCTGGTGATCACGGACTCGATCGAGCCGACCAAGGAAGTGCAGGCCGCCGGCAATATCCGCCTGCTGCCGATCGCGCCGCTGATCGGCGAGGCGATCGGACGCACGGCGTCCGAGGAGTCGGTGTCGAGCCTGTTCGATTGAAGTGCGGGCGGACGCCTAAGCGCATCGCCAAATCCGGATTGCGCGGCGGGCCGCCTTAGCCGGCCGAACTATCGAGCTTGTGCAGTTCGCGCCGCATGATCTTGCCGGTCGACGTTTTCGGCAGGTCGGGAACGAATTGCACCTCGCGCGGCACCTTGTAGGCGGCAAGCTCCTTGCGGCAGAGCGCGATGATTTCTTCGGCATCGCCGGCCGATCCGGGCTTGAGCACGACATAGACCTTTGCGATTTCGCCCTTGAGCTCGTCGGGCCGGCCCCCGACCGCGACCATGGCGACCGCGGGGTGGGCGGCCACCACGCGCTCGATCTCGGCCGGGAAGATCTTGAACCCGCCGGTGTTGATCATGTCCTTCTTGCGGTCGACGATGAATATCGCGCCTTCGTCATCCATGCTGGCGAGATCGCCCGAGTGCAGCCAACCGTCGGGTTCGATCGTCTCGCGCGTTGCCGCCTCGTTGCCGTAGTAACCCTGCATGACGATCGAACCGCGGATCATCAGCTCGCCCACCTCGCCACGCGGCATGGTCTTGCTGGCGTCGGCGACGTCGGCGATACGGGCCTCGACATAAGGCAGCGCGATGCCGATCGATCCGAGCTTGTGCGGGCCGTTTGAAGGAAACGTCGTGCCGAGGCCGGCCAGCTCCGTCATGCCCCACAACTCGATGAGCGGGCAGCCAAAGCGTTTCTCAACCTCCGCCATTTTTGCGACCGGCATGGTCTGCCCGCCGACCGTGCAGCGCGTGAGCGAGGACACGTCGAATTTGTCGAAGTCCGGGTGGGCGAGCATGTACATGTACATCGTCGGCACGCCCTCGAACATGGTGGCCTTATGCGTTTGGATGCTGGCCAGGATTTCGGCGGCATCGAAGCGGGAATGCAACACCAGCTTCAGACCGTAAAGCATGGCGCCATTGAACACGACATTGCCATAGACGTGCGGACAAGGCAGCGCCGTCACGACCGTATCAAGACTCGACTTTGCATGGAGCTGCGCGGTCATGGCGCCGTTGAGCAGGACGGCGCGGTGCGACTGCATTGCGCCTTTCGGATGACCGGTCGTGCCCGATGTATAGCCGATGGTCGACACCGCTTTGGGATCGACCGCGACCGGCTCGAATGCGGTAGGCTCGGCCACGAGTTCGTCGAAGGGCGCCGCTCCCGGCACGGATGTCTCGCCAAAGACGATCGTCTTCAGTCCGGCTACGCCCGCCGCCAGCGCCGGCGCGATCTTGTCCGGGCTGCCGATCAGAGCCTTCGCCCCGCAATCCTTGGTGACGTAGGCGACTTCCGCCGGCGTGAGCATCACGTTCACCGGATTGATGATTGCTCCGGCCTTCAGCGCGCCGTAATAACTGACGATCCACTCCCAGGAATTGGGCGCATAGAGCGTCACGCGGTCGCCCGGCTCGATTCCGAGCTTGACCAGGCTCGCGGCGAGCGCGCCCGACAGGCCATCGAGCTCGCGGAAGCTGAAACTTCGCCCCTCGTTGACGAGCGCCGTTTTGTTGCCAAAGCGACGCGCCGCGTTCGGCAGGACCTCTCCGATCGAATTGAGCATTTCGCAACCCCCACCAGACCGTTTTAGGTTTTTGTTTTGAGACGCGCCGACAAGTCCGTCGCGCGCCAGTGCGCCAGCCTAGCGCCGAATGAACGTTAGCGAAATACGGGGCGCCCCTTCAGCCGCCGGCAGCATGTGCGTCATGTCCGTGCTTTTTACGGCCACGGCGGAACCCGGAATTATCCACCGCTGATTTGCCTTGCCGCCGCTTTGGCTGTGGAGAGTCGAGTCGCGGCGGGTTGCCAGCGAGTCGCAAATCACTGCGTATTAGCGCTCAACGATGCCTTTGGCGGGCGGAATCGAGCGGGTTATAGTCGGTTGGCCTAGTGATTCGTTCCTGCCGTCAAGGCGTCCCCGTATCCCCTGCGTCGATAGAGGTCCGGGCCGGTTCCGGCCCAACGGTACCGTGTGCGTGCGGTGGCGTGCGTTTCCCCGTGCTCCATTCGGCAAAGCGGAGACGTCATGTCCCTCGGCAATTATACGGACGATGCGCGGCTCAATCCCCTCGACGTGGTGGAACAGCTGGCCACCGGCAATGACTGGTCGTTCGAGCGCGCCAGCGACGACGAGATCACTATTTTGGTGACCGGGCGCTGGACCGACTACCAGCTTTCCTACACCTGGATGGGCGACATCGAGGCGCTGCATCTGGCCTGCGCCTTCGACCTGCGCATCCCCGAGCGGCGCTGCGCCGAGGTGCAGGCGCTGATCTCGCTGATCAACGAGCGCATGTGGGTCGGCCATTTCGACCTGTGGGTGAAGGAAGGCATCGTCATGTTCCGCCACGCGCTGGTGCTGGCGGGCGCCGCCGAGGCCTCCGGCAAGCAATGCGAGTCCGTGCTCGGCACCGCGCTCGAAGCGTGCGAGCGCTATTTTACCGCCTTCCAGTTCGTGGTCTGGGCCGGCAAGAGCGCGCGCGAGGCGCTCGACGCCGCCATGTTCGAGACCTCGGGCGAGGCCTAAGGCGCTTCAGGAGAAGCGCAGCTCGATCCCCGCAAGCGCAATACCGTTGAGGCGCGTGCGCCACGTTTCGCCCGCCGCCACCGGCAGCGCGCGCGTCAGCGTGCCGGTGCTGACGATCTCGCCCGCCTTGAGCGGCGGATTGACCGGATCCTGCGCCAAGACCTCGATCAGATGGCGCAGCGCCAGGAACGGGCTGTCGAGCACGTTCGACGCATGGCCGCGGTCGGCCACGACGCCGTTGCGCTCCAGATCGATGTCGAACGTCGCCAGCTCGCCCAGCCATTGCGCGGCGCGCGGCTTGAACGCGTGGCGCGGACCGATCAGCAGCGCGCCATGCAAGGCGTTGCAGGCGATCGTGTCGGCCGGCGCGAATTTCCAGCCCGCGAACAGCGACTGCACGATCTCGAAGCCGTGCGCCACCCAGTCGATGCAACCGGCGAGCGCCGCCTCGTCCATATCGGGCGCCGGCGCCTGCGACAGGCCGAACACGATTTCCGGCTCGATGCGCGGCTCGGCGAGGCCGGCGAGCGGGAACGCGGCGGTGGCCGCGAGCGCCTGCACGGTGCGGTCGGTGACGTAGCCCCAGATCGGCGCATAGACGCCGTATTCCGGCCAGATCGTGCGGTTGGTGAAGCCGATCTTGCGGCCGATGAGGGTTTCGCCGCGCGCCTCGAAGGCCCGCGCGAGCAAGGCCATCGCGCGATAGGCCTCCTCGATCGACAGCCCGCCGGGACGGCTGGAAAACGGCGCGATCTGCCTGCCGCTGCCGAGCGTCGCCAAGACTTCGCCGGCGACGTCTTCGATCTTCTTTGCGTGCGGCGTCCCGCTCACCATGGCGCGGCCAATCTGGCGCAGGGCGGCGGCCGTGGCAATGCCGCCCGCGTGGCCGAACGCGCGCGAATGCCGATATCATGGCGCCATGAAGCAACCCGCCAAAAAGACCCTCGGCAAATTCACCGGCCATCTGGTGCTGCTGGGCGCCGGCAAGATGGGCGCGGCCATGCTCGACGGCTGGCTGGCGCGCGGGCTCGCGCCGAAGAAGCTCGTGGTGCTCGAGCCGCAGCCGGGCAAATCCGTCAAGGCGCTCACGCGGCGCGGGCTCAAGCTCAATCCGAAGGGCAAGCCGCAAGCGGCTTCGGCCATCGTGATCGCGGTCAAGCCACAGACCGCGCCCGAGGCGGTGCCGGCGCTTTCGCCCCATGTCGGCAAGGGCACGCTGGTGCTCTCGATCATGGCCGGCCGCACGCTGCGTTTTCTCGAACAGACGCTGCCGCCCGGCACGGCCATCGTGCGCGCCATGCCCAATACGCCGGCCGCCATCGGGCGCGGCATTACCGTTGCGGTGGCGAACGGCAAGGTGTCCGCGCGCCAGCGCCGGCAGGCGAGCGACCTGCTGGCGGCCATCGGCGCGGTCGAATGGGTGAGCGACGAGACGCTGATGGATGCGGTCACGGCGGTGTCCGGCTCCGGACCGGCCTATGTCTTCCTGCTGGCCGAGGCCATGACCAAGGCCGGCATCGCAGCCGGCCTGCCGGCGGCGCTTGCCGCGCGGCTGGCGCGCGAAACCGTGGCGGGGTCGGGCGAGTTGCTGAAGCGCTCCGCGCTCGACGCCGCGGTGCTGCGGCAGAACGTCACCTCGCCCGGCGGCACCACCGCCGCCGCTCTGGAAGTGCTGATGGGCCCGGGCGGCTTCGACGAGTTGCTCACCCGCGCCATCGCCGCCGCCACGCGGCGCGGGCGCGATCTGGCGGGTTGAGGGAACTGCCCTAGAAGCGTCGCCTTTGCGGCCCTACATAAGGCCATCGCAGCCGATGGAGGCCGCCCATGGCCCGCAAGCCGAAACGTGCGCGCAAAGCGCCGACCCCGCCGCCGCCGCGCGGCACATCCGACCGCGACAAGGCGGTCGACGCGCTGATGGCGCTGCTTGGCCGAGCACGGCTTCGAGGACATCGGGCTCGCCGAAGTGGCCGGCCGCGCCGGCCTCAAGCTCTCGCAGTTGCGCGCCGCGTTCGGCTCGACGCTCGCCATCTATGCCGCCCACATCAAGGACATCGACCGCGCGGTGCTGGCCGGCGGCGAAGACATGACCGACGAGCCGCCGCGCGAGCGGCTGTTCGACGTGCTGATGCGGCGGCTCGAAGCCATGGCGCCCTACAAGGACGCGGTGCGCTCGATGCTGCGCTCGGCGCGGCGCGATCCTCCCCTTGCCTTGGCGCTCAATGCGCTCGCCGTGCGCTCGCAGCGCTGGATGCTGGAAGCCGCCGGCATCAGCGCCGCCGGGCCGAAAGGCGCGCTGCGCGCGCAAGGCGGCGCGCTGTTGTTCGCGCGCGTGCTCGGCGTCTGGCTGCACGACGACGATCCGGCGCTCGACCGCACCATGGCCGCGCTCGACCGCGGGCTCGCCAGCGCGGAACGCTGGGACGGCTTCGTCGGCGATTTGCTGTGCATCCCGAAATGCATCCTGCGCGGGCCGCGCCGTATGCGCCGGCGCTATCGCGACGAGGAAGAGCCGGAAGCGGCGTAATCATTTCTGTTATTCCGGGGCGCTCGCTGAAGCCCGCAGGGCGAAAGCGAGCGAACCCGGAATCCAGAGCAAAAACTGCCGCGCTTTCACGTGGCCCTGGATTCCGGGTCCACGCGCTTCGCGCGTGTCCCGGAATGACGGGATAGTTACACCGGAACCCGCACGGTCGCGCGCAAGCCGCCGAGCGGCGAGTCGCCCAGCATGATGTCGCCGCCGTGCGAGCGCGCGATGTCGCGCGCGATCGCAAGGCCCAAGCCCGTGCCGCCCTCGTCCTGGTTGCGCGCATCGTCGAGCCGCAGGAACGGCTTGAATACTTCCTCGCGCATGTCGGGCGGAATGCCGGGGCCGTCGTCGTCGACCGTGACGGTAAGCCAGCGATGGTCGCGGTGGCCGGTGATGGCGATGGTCTTGGCGAAGCGCGCGGCGTTCGACACCAGATTGCCGAGGCAGCGCTTGAAGGCGGCCGGCCGCACGGTGACGATCGGCGGCCCGTGGAAGATGACGCTCGCCTGGTGGCCGTGCCGCTCGGCGTCGAGCTTGAGCTCCTGCAGGAAGGCCGCCATGTCGGTCGGCGCCGCCAATTCGCCGAGGTCGCCGCGCGCGAAGGCGAGATAGGCCTCCAGCATGCGCGCCATCTCGTCGACGTCCTTCTTCATGGCCTCGACTTCCGGCGTCTTCTTCTTGATCAGCGCCAGCTCGAGGTTGAAGCGCGTCAGCACCGTGCGCAGGTCGTGGCTGACGCCGGCCAGCATGGCGGTGCGCTGCTCCATGGTGCGCTCCACGCGCGTCTTCATCTCGATGAAGGCGTTGGCCGCGCGCCGCACCTCGCGCGCGCCGCGCGGGCGGAAATTCGGCGCTTCGCGGCCCTTGCCGAAGCTTTCGGCGGCGTCGGCCAGCCTTAAGATCGGTTTGATCTGGTTGCGCAGGAAGATGATGGCGACGACGATCAGGACGACCGAGGTGCCGACCATCCAGAGCAGGAATATCTGCGCGTTCGAGGCGTAGGCCGCGGTGCGCCGCGCGAATACCCGCATCACCGTATCGTCGAGCTGCACCCTGATCTCGACCAGCGCCGACTTGCCGACGGTATCGATCCAGAACGGGCGGCCGACCTGCTTGCGCAATTCGTCGGACAGCGCCGAATCGAGCAGCGAGAAGAACGGCTTGGGCCCGGGCGGCGGCAGATCGCCGAGCGGGAGGAAGTCGACCACCAGGCCGAGCCGCTGCTGCGCGATGCGCCTGATCTGGGCGCGGTCGGCGTCCTGCGGATAGCCGCGGTAGACGTCGATCAGCGCGGCGACGTCGTGCACCACGCCGGCCGAGAGCCGCTGGGTGACCGCGTTCCACTGCCGCTCGACGAACACGAAGGCCAGCACCGACTGCAGGATCACCATCGGCATGATCATGATGAGCAGCGCGCGGGCGTAGAGCCCCTTCGGCATCACGCCGTTCAGCCAGCGGCTCATGCGCCGCCAGCCGTCGTGCACCTGGCCGAAGCCGCGCGCGACCGCGCGCACCGCCGGCACCTCGCTGAAGCGCCGCCATTCGTCGTTGAGGCGCGAGAGGGCGCTGCGGACCGCGGCGATGCCGGTGTCGAGGCTGGTCATGTGGTGATCACCAGCCGGTAGCCGATGCCGCGCACGGTCTGCACGTAGAGCGGATTGGTGGGGTTGCGCTCGATCTTGCGGCGCAGGCGGTTGACCAGCACGTCGACGGCGCGCTCGCTCACGGCTTCGCCGTTGCCGGCAAGCGCGGCGCGCGACACCGTCTCGCCCGGCGTGGCGGCGAGGACGCGCAGCATCTCGCGCTCGCGGTCGGTGAGCTTGATGACCTCCTCGCCTTTGCGCAATTCGCCGCGCGCCAGATGATAGACGAAGGGGCCGAAGCTGACCTGCTCGGCCGCGGACGCTGCGGCCGGCTGCGCGCGCTTGAGGATGTTGGCGATGCGCAGCGACAATTCGCGCGGCTCGAACGGCTTCGACAGGTAGTCGTCGGCGCCCATCTCCAGCCCCTTGATGCGGCTTTCGGCGGCGTCGCGCGCGGTCAGCATCAGGATCGGCACGTTGTTGGCGGCGGCGCGCATCGATTTGGCGAAGTCGAAGCCGCTCTCGCCCGGCATCATCACGTCGAGGATGAGCATATCGAAGCTGAGGCTGCGCAATTTGGCGCGCGCGTCGGCCGCGGTATCGGCGGTGGTGACGCGATAGCCTTCGCTCGACAGGAAGCGCGACAACAGATCGCGGATGCGGCGGTCGTCGTCGACGACCAAGAGATGCGGGAGCGTCGTCCGCCAGGGTGTCGGGAAACGACATCGTTGGTCAGCCCCGCTTGGCGCGGTCGGCGCGCGCGATCAGCCGCAGCACGCCTTCGCGATTGTCGGCGTCGATCATGGCGGTGAGGAAGCGGCGCGCCGCCTCGTGCGCGCCCGGCCCGAGCTCGCCGAAGGCGCGGTTGATGCGGCTCATCTGCAGGCCGGCGAGCTTGAGCGCCAGCGCCTCGCCCTTCTGCGTGACGTAGAGCAGGCGCTGACGCCGATCCAAGGCGCCCTCCTTCTGCACGACATAGCCCTGGTCGACCAATTGTTTGAGGACGCGGCCGAGCGACTGCTTGGTGATGTTGAGAATGTCGAGCAGGTCGGCGACCTTCATGCCGGGGTTGCGATTGACGAAATGCAGCACCCGATGATGGGCGCGGCCGAAGCCGAGCTTGCCCAGCACCTCGTCGGGATCGCCGACGAAATCGCGATAGGCGAAGAACAACAGCTCGATGATGTCCCAGACCGGGTCGCTCCCCGCCGCCGGACGCTCGGCCACGCTGCTGGCAGGATCGGCGGTCTTGGCGCTCATATTTATGTCAGCCATGTTGACATATTTTGGTTTTATGTTACAAAAACGGACCGGAAGACGAAAGGATCGTACCGAAACGGACCTTTCTGCTACCGGGGCACCCGCCGCCGGGCGATAGGTCCGGTCCGGACCCATTCATACCGGGTGTTGCCGGCGGACGCAAAGTGTTGGAATAGGCGCGGAAAATGCGCCATCAAGGCGGCAAAAGCGGCGGTTAAAGCCCGCGGGCGAACGAGAGTTCGAGGAGGAGACCATGGCTGCGCAGTCCTACGACCGGCTCGAAGGAGTGATCTGGTACGACGGCAGACTGGTGCCGTGGGACCACGCCAATCTGCACGTGCTCAGCCACGGCCTGCACTACGGCAGTTGCGTGTTCGAGGGCGAGCGCGCCTATGGCGGGCAGATCTTCAAATGCACCGAGCATTCCGAGCGGCTCAAGCGCTCGGCCCAGGTGCTCGACTTCGAAATCCCCTACTCCGTCGCCGAGATCGACGCCGCCAAGAAGCTGGTCTTGGAGAAGAACGGCAAAAGGGAAGCCTATGTGCGGCCGGTGGCCTGGCGCGGCTCGGAGATGATGGGCGTCTCGGCGCAGGCCAACACCATCCATCTCGCCATCGCCACCTGGGAATGGCCGAGCTATTTCGATCCCGAGCAGCGGCTGAAAGGCATCAAGCTCGATCTTGCCGACTACCGCCGGCCCGATCCGAAATGCGCGCCGGTGCAAGCCAAGGCCGCCGGGCTCTACATGATCTGCACCATCTCCAAGCATGCGGCCGAGCGCAAAGGCTGTGCCGACGCCATGATGCTGGACTGGCAGGGGCGCGTGGCCGAATGCACCGGCGCCAACATCTTCTTCGTCAAGGACGGCAAGATCCACACGCCGATCGCCGACTGCTTCCTCGATGGGCTGACGCGGCAGACGGTGATCGCGCTGGCGCGCAAGCGCGGCATCGAAGTGATCGAGCGCCGCATCCTGCCGGACGAGCTCGACGATTTCGCCGAATGCTTCATCACCGGCTCGGCGGCGGAAGTGACCGCGGTGTCGGCGATCGCCACGTGGAATTTCAACCCGGGCGGCATCACCAAGACGCTGATGGACGATTACACCGCCGAGGTGAAGCCGAAGGCCGCGGCGGCGTGACAATCGTCGCTATCGTTGCCGCGGTAGGGTGGGCAAAGGCGCGTTAGCGCCGTGCCCACCGTTTCGCAAACTTCGTTTCACATTGCAGACGGATCACCCCACCCCGCTCGCTTCGCTCGCGACCCTCCCCCTCCAGGGGAGGGAGAAGCGTGGGTGCCGCGCACTCGCGCTTTCTTCTGATTCAGCTCGTAGGGTGGGCTTCGCGGCAGCGAAGCCCACCGGCAGCGTTGCAGCTTGTTGCTTGTTTGCTTGGTGGGCACGGCGCTAACGCGCCTTTGCCCACCCTACGCAAGGCCGAAACGCTCAGCCCACCGCCGGCGGATCGAGCGGGCGCAGCAGCGAGACGTAGCGCACGCGCCAGCGCGTCAGGAACCGCGCCATGGGCTCGTCGAGCACGCGATGCTCGCTCTCGGAGGCGTGCCGCAGCAGCAGCCCGCCCTTATTGTTGAACGCAACAAGGCCGGCGTGGAAATAATCGAGATCGGCGCGGCGGCTCACGAAGCCGATGACGTCGCCGGTCTGCAGCAGCGCCTTGTGCGCGAGCAACGCGGCGCGCGGGATCACCGGCATGGTAAAGCGGCGCGTGCTCAGCCCCTTCTGGCTGTCGACCGTCTTGTGGATGTCGGTCGCGCCGTCGATCGTCAGCCAGCGGCACATGCCGTTCTCGACATTGTGCTTGCACCATTCGAAGAAATAATGATTGCGCTCGTGCCATTCGATCACGCCATTGTGGTAGCGGATCTTGCGCAGCACGGTCTTCGAACTCCTCCGGCTTGCGCGCGATGGCGGCGGCCAGCACGGTCTCGATATAGGTGACGCAGTCGAAGACGTCGTCGCGCACCACGAATTTTTCCGGCCGGCGCGGGCTGCCGATCAGCGTGTAGCCGCGATAGCGCGTACCGCGCAGCGCGGCGGAAATGTAGCCGATGCGCTCGGAGACGGTCGGGAAAATACGGGCTTGCACGATGAGCTTGTCGATGCGCGTTTCGCCGGCAAGCGCCGGGCGCGCGCCGAGCATCGCCGCCGCGCCGCCGGCGATGAGACGCAGCAGGTCGCGGCGGGAAGTCGGTGAATAGCGCATGCACTATCCTGTCAAAAACTCAGCGTACGTGCCCCGGATCTGCGGTGCAGCGCGAAGCGGTGCACCGCAGATCCGGGGCCGTTCCGTATTCCGAATTTGTAACGGTCCCGGGTCTGCAGCGCACCACCATAGCGCGTCGAAGACGCGCGTGAACGCGCTTTTGGTGCTGCGCTGCGCCCGGGACACGCATATCATTCCCGGATCACCACCAGCCGGTCGGCGCCGGATTCGGCGCCCCAGACCTCGCCCGGCCGGCCGTTGAGCTGGCGCACGTCGGCGCGGCGCTTGTTGCTGGCAAAGCGCGTGAACTTTTCCGTCGCCGGGTCGAAGCGTACGACCGCGTTGTTGCTCCAGTCGCTCACCCAGACCTTGTCCTTGTCGTCGACATAGACCGCGTAGCAGCCCTCGTGGCTGCCGGGCAGGCTCCACACTTTCCAGCTCTTGGCGAGCGGGTCGTAGCGGGCGAGCTCGCCGCTGTTCCAGAAGCTGACCCACAGCATGTTCTTGGAGTCGGCCCAGATGCGGCGCGGGCCGACGCCGGCTTTCGGCGGGTTGACCACTAGTGCGTCGCCGCTGACGGTGTCGATCTTGCCGATATAATCGCCGGCGAGCGAGGCGTACCAGACTTCGCCATTGGGCGTGGTGGTGATGCCGTAAGGGCCGACGCCCTTGGGCGCCTTCCAGGCTTCGACCTTGCCGGTCGCCGGATCGACGCGGCCGAACACGCCGTTCTGCCCGGTGAACCAGAGCACGCCCTTGCGATCGAAGGTCGCGGTGTTGAGGTTGGCGTCGGGGAAATCCTTGGGCAACGGAAAGAGCTTGACCGCCTTGGTTGCGGGATCGACGCGCGCGATGGCGTTCTGGCCGCCGTCGGTGACCCAGGCGGCGCGGTCGGGACCGACGATGACGCCGTGCGGCGCCGAATCCGGCCCGAGCTTGAATTGTTTCGCCGCGCCGGTCTTGGGATCGAGCACGCCGATCGCGCCCTGCGCCTGCGCGGTGTACCAGACCGTGCCGTCGGGCGCCGGCGCCACGTCGTGCGGATGCGCGCCGCGCGGCACCGCAAAATAGGAGACCTGCGCGGCGAGGGCTTGCGCGCTCAAAGCCAGCGCCGCCGCGACGGCGATGGTGAGGCG
This sequence comes from uncultured Pseudomonadota bacterium, assembly GCA_963819955.1. GTDB lineage: Bacteria > Pseudomonadota > Alphaproteobacteria > Rhizobiales > Xanthobacteraceae > Pseudolabrys. The sequence goes on from CAWFYB010000009.1 coordinate 484,926, forward strand.
CGTGATCATTCGGCGGCCTGATGCTTGCCGGGCGCCGGACGCCAGCGCTCGGCCGCGGCGTCGTCGCTCGCCTTGGCGTCGACCCAAGTTTTCGAACCTGCCGTGGCGCCGGCCTTCTCGACCTGCTTCCAGAACGGCGCGCGCGTCTTCAGATAGTCCATGAGGAACTCGGCCGCCGCGAAAGCGGCCTGGCGGTGCGCGGAAGCGGTCGCCACCATCATGATGTCTTCGCCCGGCTGAATGCGGCCGTAGCGGTGGATGACGGTGACGCCGGCGAGCGGCCAGCGCTCGGCGACTTCGGCGACATGGCGCGCGATCTCGGCTTCCGCCATGCCGGGATAATGCTCGAGGGTGAGCGCGGCGATCGGCTCGCCGTCCTCGGCGCCACGGCAGATGCCGGTGAAGGTGACGACGGCGCCGACGTCGGCGCGGCCATGCGAGAGCGCGGCCGCTTCGGCGGCCAGATCGAACGGTTCGCGCTGCAGGCGGACGGTGGCGGTCATGGGGGTAATGTAGTGCATTTCCCGATTTTCGTCATTCCGGGACGGCGCCATAAGCGCGTTTACGCGCGTCTTCGACGCGCTATGGCGCCGGGCCCGGAATCCAGGGCCAAAAGTAGGGCATCTCTGCGTGGCTCTGGATTCCGGGCTCGCTCGCTTGCGCTCGCGCCCCGGAATGACAAGAAAGTGAATTTACCCGCCCGTCATCGGCGGGAAAAAGGCGATCTCGGAGGCCTGCGCGATCTTGGCGCCCGGCTGCACATGGGCGCGGTCGATGGCGACGCGGATGACGCGTGGGTTCTCGAAGGCATAGGCGTATTCCTCGCCGCGGCCGCAGAGCCAGTCCATGAGCTCGGCGGCGGTGGTGACGTCGGCCGGCAGCTCGACCTCTTCCTCCGGCTTGCCGACGCGCTCGCGCACCCAGGCGAAATAACGCAGCTTCAAAAGCGTCACTCCTCGATCATATAGCGCAGGCCGGCGCGCATATAGTCGTAGCCGGTATAGAGCGTGACGATGGCCGACAGCCAGAGCAGCAGGATACCGACCTGGGTGACGCCCGGCACCACGCGGTCGCCGGCCTCGCCCGCGATCAGGAAGCCGATGGCGACCAGCTGCGCGACGGTCTTCCACTTGGCGAGCCGCGTCACCGGCACGCCGACGCGCAGCTCGGCGAGATATTCGCGCAGGCCCGACACCAGGATCTCGCGGCAGAGGATGACGACCGCGGCGAATAGGGTCCAGCCGCGGATGGTGTCCTCGGCCGCCAGCATCAAGAGGCAGGAGGCGACCAGCAGCTTGTCGGCGATCGGATCGAGCATGCGGCCGAGCGAGGATTGCTGCTCCCAGGCGCGCGCCAGATAGCCGTCGAGAATGTCGGTGACGCCGGCGGCGATGAAGACGGCGAGCGCCAGCCAGCGCAGCCACAGGCCGCCGCCGACGATGCTCTGCCAATACAAGAGGCCCACCACCACCGGCACGGCGGCGATACGGCCATAGGTCAATAGGTTCGGCAGCGCCAGCGGACGCGCCGGCAGCCGCCGGGAACTGATGGCTTGCATGGCGCACAAGGAACACCTGGGGCGCGTTGCCGTCAACCGGCGAACGGTTAATGCCCGTCATTCCGGGGCGCGGCGTTTTAGCCGCGAGCCCGGAATCCAGAGCGACGTTCTCATGCCTGGCCCCTGGATTCCGGGTTCGCACGCTGGCGCGTGCGCCCCGGAATGACGGGAGCGGCTACTGAATCGGCGGCTTGGGCAGGCGGGCCTTGCCCGGCTCCATCACGAAAGTGTGGTCGAGCGAATACCATTCGCCCTTCACGTCCGGCGCCGGCGCCGGGCCGTCGTGCCGCACGTAATCGCCGATCAGCGCCTTGGTGACGCCGAACTGCACGTCGCTTTCGAGCTTGGGATCGTCGTTGACATAAATTTGCGAGATTAGCGTCTTGAAGCCGTCCTTGAAAATGAGGAAGTGCAGATGGGCGGGGCGGAAATTGTGCCGCTTGCCGGCGCGCACCAGGTCGCCGACCGGGCCCTCGACCGGGATCGGGTAGCCGGCCGGCTTGACGCTGCGGAACCAGAAATGACCCTGCCCATCGGTCATGAATTTGCCGCGCAGGTTCATGGGCGCCTGTTTGGGGTCCTGCTGCTCGTAGAAGCCCTCCGGCGAGGAATGCCAGATGTCCACTTCGGCGCCGGCGATCGGCTGGCCGCTCTGGTCCTTCAGCCAGCAATTGACGAACAGCGCCGGCCCCGGCGTGGCTGAGCGGACGATGGTGCCGCCGTTTTCCGTGGGCGGCGAGTTCATGCGCCAGAACGGCCCGAGCAGGTTGGCGGAAGTTTCGGTCTGGCCGTTGTTGCCGTTGTTGAGCAGGCAGATCAGCGAGGAAAAGCCGAGCGAGCCCGACATCAGCACCACCTCGTTGTGCTTGTCGTCGGTCATCTGGCCGAGCCTGGCGACGTATTGCACCGCCTTTTCGAATTCCTCCTCGGTCAGGTGCACCTCGCGCGCGAAGGCGTGCAGGTGCTTGACCAGCGCGGCGACGATCTCGCGCAGGCGCGGGTCCGCGATGTTCTTGTAGGCGTCCACCACCGCCGGGGTGACGTCTTCCTGACGTTGGATGATCATGGGGCGCTTCCCGTCTATTGAGCTGATTGTTCGTGAAAGAACTCATATATCTTTCGCGCGGTCTCCGCATTAATTCCCGGCACCTGGGCGAGGTCGGGCAGGCTCGCGCGCTCGATGGCTTTCAGGGTGCCGAAATGGCGCAGCAGAGCGCGCTTGCGGGTAGGCCCGATGCCGGGGATTTCCTGCAAGCCCGCCTCGCGGATGTCCTTTTTGCGGCGGGCGCGGTGGGAGCCGACGGCGAAGCGGTGGGCCTCGTCGCGCAACCGCTCGATGAAATACAGCAGCGGATCGCGCGGCGGCAGCTTGAACGGGCTGCGGCCGGCCATGAAGAAGGTCTCGCGCCCGGCATCGCGGTCGGGGCCCTTGGCGATGGCGACCAGCGGCAGGTCGGTCACGCCCATGGCGGCCAAGGTTTCTTGCGCGGCGCCGAGCTGGCCCTGGCCGCCGTCGATGAGCAGCAGATCGGGCCATGGGGATTCTGTTTCGTCGTCGGCGCCTTCGGCGCCGACCTCCCCCACAAGGGGGGAGGTCACAGAAGAATTTTGGGGAGAGGGTAACGGCGCCGCTGTGCCCTCCTCACGCGGATTCTCTTGCAGCAGCCGCTTGAATCTTCGCTGCAGCACTTCGCGCATCATGCCGTAGTCGTCGCCGGGCGTGAGATCCTGCGAGCGGATGTTGAACTTGCGGTATTGGTTTTTGCGGAAGCCCTCCGGCCCGGCGACGATCATGGCGCCGACCGGGTTCGAACCGGCGATATGGCTGTTGTCGTAGACCTCGATGCGGCGCGGCGCGCGCGGCAATGAGAAAGTCTCGGTCAGCGCGTTCAGCAGTTTCATGCTGCGAGGAGGTGTCGGCGAGCTTGCGCGCCAGCGCCTCACGTGCGTTCGCAAGAGCGTGCTGCACCAGCTCCTTGCGCTCGCCGCGCTGCGGCACCGAGACCTCCACCTTGCGCTCGCTCTTGGCGCTGAGCGCCGCGGCGAGCAGCGCGCGCTCCTCGAAATCGTGCGAGACCAGGATGAGCCGCGGCGGCGGCTTGTCGTCGTAGAATTGCGCGAGGAAGGCGCTCAATACTTCGCCCGGGCCCAGCGCCTTGTCGGCCTTCGGGAAGTAGGCGCGGTTGCCCCAGTTCTGCCCGGTGCGGAAGAAGAACACCTCGACGCAGGTGTAGCCGCCGGCCTGGTGCACGGCGAACACGTCGGCTTCCTCGACGTTGCGCGGATTGATGCCCTGGTGCGACTGGATCGCCGACAGCGCGGCCAAGCGGTCGCGATAGACCGCGGCGTGCTCGAAATCCATCGTGGCGGAAGCCTTGTCCATTTCCGCATTGAGCTGCTTCTGCACCGAGCGGCTGCGGCCGGAGAGGAACGCGTTGGCCTCGCGCACCAGCTCGCCATAGCCGGCGTAGTCGATCTCCTGCGTGCAGGGCGCCGAGCAGCGCTTGATCTGGTAGAGCAGGCAGGGCCGCGTGCGCGCCTCGAAGAAACTGTCCGAGCAGGAGCGCAACAGGAAGGCGCGCTGCAGCGCGTTGATGGTCCGGTTGACCGCGCCGGCATTGGCGAATGGGCCGAAGTAATGGCCGGGGCGCGTGCGCGCGCCGCGGTGCTTGAGGATCTGCGGCGCCCAGTGGTCCGAGGTGATCAAGATATAGGGGAACGACTTGTCGTCGCGTAACAGCACGTTGAAGCGCGGGCGCAGGCGCTTGATCAGGTTGGCTTCCAGCAGCAGCGCCTCGGTCTCGGTCTTGGTGGTGACGAATTCCATCGTCACCGTGGCCGCGATCATGCGCGCGATGCGGGCGTCGTAGGCGGTCGGGCGCGCGTAGTTCAAGACGCGCTTCTTGATGTTCTTGGCCTTGCCGACATAGAGCACCGCGCCCTTGTCATCGAGCATGCGGTAGACGCCGGGCGCGGACGGCGCGTGCTTGACCGCGCGCGCGATCGCGGCGCGGCCGGCGGCCAGCGTGCCGGCGGCCAAAGTGCCGGCGGGCTGATCCTCCAGCTCGAGCTCGGGCAGCGAGGAGTCGTCGTCCTCCTCGCGCAGCTCGCTCTCCGGGTCGATGTCGCGTTTGCCGTTCATTCTCACCACTCGGTCATTCCGGGACGGCGCGCCAGCGCCGGGCCCGGAATCCAGGGCCATATATGCGGGGCTGTGCTCAATGGCCCCTGGATTCCGGGCTCGCACGCTGACGCGTGCGCCCCGGAATGACAAACCGGGGTCATTCGCACGTCATATAAAATAATGATAGCGCCGCTATTCCTCAACGTCGCTGTCCGCCGTGCGCCAGGCAAGATGCTGGCCGCCGTCGACCGCGATGGTGACGCCGGTGACGCTTTTCGCCTCCGCCAGATAGAGCACCGCCGCCGCGATGTCCTGCGGCGTCGGCCCGCGCCCGAGCAGCAGGCTTTCCGCCTGCGCCTTGAACTGCGCCTCGCTTTGGCGCGGGCTCGGCAGCGTCGGCCCCGGCGCCACCGCGTTGACGCGCAAGCTGGGCGCCAGCGCCTGCGCCAAGGCGGCGGTGGCGGCGTGCAGCGCGCTCTTGCTCAGCGTGTAGGAGAGGAAACGCGGCGTGCGCTTGAACACGCGCTGATCGAGCACGTTGACGATGGAGGCGCCGGCCGGCGCTTGGCGACCGAAGGCCTGCGCCAGGAACAAGGGCGCCGCCAGATTGACCGCGAAGGTGCGCTCGAAGCTTTCACGCTCCAGCGTTTCGATGTCGTCGGGCTCGAAGGCGCCGGCATTGTTGACCAGCAGCGTGAGCGCACCGTATGCCGCCGCCGCCGGGATCAGCCCTTCCACCGCCGCGTGCTCGGCGAGATCGGCGAGCACCACCGAAGCTCTGCCCCCTGCCCCGGTGAGCTCTTCGGCCAGACTTTCGGCCTCGGCGCGCGAGCGGTTGGCGTGCAGCACCACGGCGTAGCCGGCGCGCGAAAGCGCGCGCGCGATGGCCGCGCCGATGCGGCGGCCGCCGCCGGTGATGAGCGCCGTGCGCGCGGGCTTTGGCTGGCTGTCAGGCATCGCGGGCTCCCCGGCCTGTCATACGCCGCGCTCGCGCGCGCCGCCACCGGGGCGGTCATAGTAAACAGTTGCTGAACAGCGGCGGTCACGGGAGCCGCGCGCCGCGCTTTACTAACGCTCCCTTAGGGATAACGAGGGCTGATGCTTAGCGATTCATGACCGCTTAACGTAAAATCCCCGATAAATCCTCCACGAAAATGTCGAACTTTCGCCGGGCGCCGGGCGTGGCCTTTCCTTTTTTGCGCAGTCAATTCGCAAAAAAAACGCCCGGCGGCGGCGGCAAAGCGAGGCGGCCAGCGCCGCCAAGTGCGGCGAGCGCGGCAGTGAGTGGAGGGTTGAAAATGAAGAAGACGTTTGGAGCGATGACCATGGCGGCCATGGCGGCCGTGGTAGCCGCATCCGGCGCGGCCTTGGCGGCGGACATCGCGCGCGGACCCCGCCCCTATTACTCCGCCCCGGCGCCGACCTATTACAACTGGGCCGGCCTCTATGCCGGCGTAAACCTCGGCTACGAATGGGGCCACGTCACCTCCACCAGCATCAATCCCTCCGGCATCGCCGGCGGCGCCCAGCTCGGCTACAATTGGCAATGGAACCAGTTCGTGCTCGGCGTCGAGACCGACATCCAGGCTTCCGCCGCTGACGACACTTTCGCGCCCTGGAAGTTCTCCAATCCCTGGTTCGGCACGCTGCGCGGCCGCGTCGGCTACGCGCTCAACAATATCCTGTTCTACGGCACGGTCGGTTTTGCCTATGGCGAGCTGGACGGCCAGTTGAGCGCGCTCAGCGAGGACAAGACGCTGACCGGCTGGACCGGCGGCGCCGGCATGGAGGTCGGCTTCAACCCGCATTGGTCGGCCAAGGTCGAATACCTCTACATGGATCTGGGCGACCGCTCCTACACGGTCACCGGCACCAACAACGGGCTGCAGAGCAACCTGCTGCGCTTCGGCGTCAACTACCACTTCTGAGCGGCGCATGGCGCACGTGGCGGAAAGCCCCGGGCCTATGGCCCGGGGTTTTCCATTGCCGCATTCGCGCCATCCCAGACTTTCGTAGTAAGTATTCATGTGGAAGCGGGCCAGTTTAGATCGCAGCAAAAGCGTGGCAATTTATGGTCTTAATTATGTTAATACCTTCAACAACTTACTGAGCGCTGTGTCTTTCCTGCACTAGACGAAAGCGAATTTTCGAATACTTTGCGCCTCAAGCGACCGGGGCTGGGGGTCTCGGTTACGGAGGTTTGCAATGAAGCGCGTGATTCTGGCGGGCATGAGTGCGCTCGCCGCGATGTCGATGCTGGGTGCGGCCAATGCGGCGGATATGCCGCGGCGGCACGCCATGCCGACCAAGGCGCCGGTCTATGTGGCGCCCTATTACAACTGGACCGGCTTCTATGCCGGCATCAACGGCGGCGGCGGCTTCGGAAATTCCGATTGGAGCAACCCGTTCGGCACCAGCGGATTCAACACGTCGGGCGGGCTGGTCGGCGGCACGCTCGGCTACAACTGGCAAATGGGCCGGGCCGTGCTCGGCATCGAGGGCGACCTCGACTACTCGACGCTCAAGGGCAGCGGCAGCACCGGCATCTGCGTCGGCGGCATCTGCGAGACGCGCAACGAGTGGCTCGGCACCGCGCGCGGCCGCCTCGGCTACGCCTTCAACCGCGTAATGCCCTACCTCACCGCGGGCGCCGCTTTCGGCGACGTGAAGATGACGCCGTTCGGGCTCGGCAGCCAGACCGACACGCAGCTCGGCTGGACCGCCGGCGGCGGCGTCGAGGTCGGCATCTCGGGTCCGTGGACCGCCAAGGTCGAATATCTCTACGTCGATCTCGGCAAGGCCAATTGCAGCACGGCGACCTGCGGCACCTCGACCGACGTGACCTTCAACAGCAACGTGGTGCGCGGCGGTATCAATTACCGCTTCTGATCGCCGCCAAACAAAAGCCGTAAAAAAGTCCCGGAGCGAAAGTTCCGGGACTTTTTTCGTTCGGAACAATTTTATCGATCGGAACAATTGTCGATTTCGTTTTTTGTGCAACACGATTGCCGCAGCGCCGCGCGCCGGCGAGGAACAAGGCACCGACCCACCGCGTTGAAAGGGCAATCGGGGGACGGCGCATTCCGTGTCCGTCCAATGTCATTTGCGAAGTGAGGTTGCGTCATGAAAAAGCTGCTGCTCGCGAGCGTGGGCATGGGCGCGCTTGCGCTCGCCGTTACCGCGGCCAACGCCGCCGACATCATCCGCCATCGTCCGCCGCCGCCGGTCGTGGTGGCGCCGCCTTACAATTGGACCGGCTTCTATGTCGGCATCAACGGCGGCGGCGGCTTCGGAAATTCCGACATCAACAACGTGTTCGGCTCGACCGGCTTGGATGTTTCCGGTGGATTGGTCGGCGGCACGCTCGGCTATAATTACCAGGCCGGCAATATCGTGTTCGGCATCGAAGGCGACGGCGACTGGAGCGGCATCCAAGGCAGCAGCAGCGGCTTCGCCTGCCCGACCGCGAACTGCAACGTGCACAACGACTGGCTCGCCACGGTGCGCGGCCGGCTCGGCTACGCCTATGGCCGTTTCCTGCCCTATATCACCGGCGGCGCGGCCTTCGGCGACGTCAAGCTGACGCCGGCGGGCCTGCCCGGCGACACCGACACCAAGACCGGCTGGACGCTGGGCGGCGGCATCGAAGCGGCGATCTCGGGCCCGTGGACCGCCAAGCTCGAATATCTCTATGTCGATCTCGGCGACGCCAGCTGCAGCGCGGCCAATTGCGGCGTGGCGACCTCGACCCGCTTCCAGAGCAATATCGTGCGCGCCGGCATCAATTACCGGTTCTGAGTGAGCCGGCCTCGGATGCGGCGCAGCATGAGCGAAGCGAAATGCCGCGCCGCTGATTCCGGGGCGTTCCAGAACGCGGTGATGTGCGCGGCCCCGGGTCTGCAGCGCACCGCTGGCTGCGGCGGCGAGCTGCGCCTTTGCCCGCCCTACGAATTTGTTGGACGCGCTACGCCGCGGCTTTGGTCGCCGCGAAAGCCGGCACGCGCGCGGCAAAGGCGTCGTGATAGGCGACCAGCTTCGGATGACTTTCACGCCACGCGCCGCCGAAGCGCAGGTCGCCATAGCCGAGCGCGCAGGCAAGCGCGATCTGTCCGACATTGGGCGTGACGTCGAGCGCGGGCGGGGCCGCTTCCAACGCGTCGAGCGCGCGCTTGACCTTGTCCTGCTGGCGCGCGACCCAGGATTCAACCTTCATCTCCGGCGGCCGGTAGCGGCCCTCATAGACCATGCAGGATGCCGGCATCGAGCACGCCGTCGCACAGCGCCTGCAGGCGCAGCGCCGCAAAGCGCGCCTTCGGCTCGCGCGGAATGATGCGGCCGCCGCCGGCGAGATGGTCGAGATATTCCAGGATCACGCGCGAGTCGTAGAGCACGGTGCCGTCATCGAGCACCAGCGCCGGGATCTTGCCGAGCGGGTTCTGCTTGCGGATCGCGTCGTCGGGACTGTTGAGGTCGGTCTCGCGCACGTCGATTCTGTCATCGAGGCCGAGCAGGCTCGCCGCGATGCGCACCTTGCGCGCGAAAGGCGAGGCGGGGGAGGAACGCAGGATCATCGGGAAATAGTCTCACTTCCTGGTGGCGGGCGGGAGGCCCGCGGCCGGCGATAGTGCAACATGAGATGACGGGCGGCCAAGCGGCCGCGACGCTGAGGTCAGCCGCTGACCACCAGATTGACCGCCTTGGGGCCCTTGCCCTTCTTGTCGGGCTCGACGTCGAAGCTGATCTGCTGACCTTCGTTAAGGCCCTTCAGCCCCGCCTGCTCGACCGCGGTGATGTGGACGAAGACGTCGCGTCCGCCGTCGTCCGGCTTGATGAATCCGTAGCCCCGTTCGCCATTGAAGAACTTCACGACACCGGTTTGCGCCATCGGGAAAACTCCTCTCCCCGCACTGCTCCGCCGCCAGCGCCCACGGCGCGGCGGCTCGGCCGGACATTCACATTCGGGGAAAGCATCGGCCGCGGCCCCTCTTGCTGCGGCCTCAGTCACTCCGCCGGCCCCCACAGGAGGCGGAACGTACCTGCCAGTGATGGAACTAGACACCAACTGGGTTCCGCTGGGAAGCGTTAGATATCGGGGGTCGCGCCTTCGCCGGCGAGCCAGTCCAGCCGGAAGCTGCCTTTGCCCGCAACGCCAAGGATTTGCGCCAGCGCCGGCAGCAGAATTTCGAGCTCGCGGTAAAGCGTCCAGGGCGGGTTGACCAGGATGAGGCCGCAGCCGTTGAGCCGGCGCGGGTCGCTGAGCGGGCGCACCGTCAGTTCCGCCCGCAGGGTCTTCGGGATGGCAAGCCGGCGCAGGCGCTTGGCGAGCGCGTCCGGCTCGGCGCGGTCCTTGATCGGGTACCAGAGCATATAGAGGCCGGTCGCCCATTTGCGGTGGGCGGCGGCAAGCCCCTGCGCCAGGCGGGCGGAAATCGCTCACCTGTTCGAACGGCGGGTCGACCAGCACCAGGCCGCGCCGCTCCTTGGGCGGCACGGTGGCCGAAAGCGCGCTCCAGCCGTCGATCGCCAGCGCCTTGATGCGCGGGTCGCCGCGCAGATTGCGGGCAAGCGCTACGGCTGCCTGCGGCTCCAGCTCGCAGGCGGTGAGGCGGTCCTGCGGGCGCAGCCAGGCGCGCGTCACCGCCGGCGAGCCGGGATAGACGGCGAGCCGGCCGCGTTCGTTGAGCGCGCCGATCACCTCGAGATAGGGCGCGAGCAATGCGGCGACCGGCGGCGGCGGCGCGGCGGCCATCAGCTTCTCGATGCCGTCATGCCATTCGCCGCCGCGCGCGGCTTCCGGGCCGGCGAGGTCGTAGAGGCCGGCGCCGGCATGGGTGTCGATGACGCGGAAAGCGGCCGGCTTGCCGCGCAGGTAATGCAGAATGCGGCAGAGCACGGCGTGCTTGAACACGTCGGCGAAGCTGCCGGCATGGAAGGCGTGGCGATAGTTCACGGACGCTGATTATGCTCCGCCGGCGTCTTTCGATTGGACCTGGGCGAGACTACGCCAGAATCGGGCGGGCCGCGCGGGGAGGGACGCAGGCCGAATTGGCTGCGCGGCTTGACCTTGGGCAGCGGCGCAACGAGCCCTGCGCGTTGCGGCGCGCGCGCAAGGGCCGCCGGCACGCGGGCGGTGAGCGCCAGCGCCGCATTGGCGCGCCGGGCGCGTGCGCGCTTGAAGCGCGCGGCCAGGCGCAGCGCGAGATGGATGGCGAGCACGCCGGTGCAGAACAGTCCGATCAGATGCAGGCCGGGCGTCAAATGGACGAGCTGCGGCCAATGACAGAACAGCTGCCAATACCGTGCCTGCGGCCGGCAGAAGCGGGCAAGGCCGAAGGGATCGGAACTCGCCAGCGGCCACAGCACGAGATAGCCGAGCCCGATGAAGCGGACGGCAAATCCGCAATAGTCGACCACGCGATTTGACACCGCCAAGCTCTCCACCGCCGCGCCCACCCAGCGCGCGCCGAAGCTTGCGGATTTTCCTTTCGGGAATCTTGCGCCAATGCGCGACGCGCCGGGGTTTTCCCCATCATGCCCGCGTGCAGCGTTAGTGGCCGCTTAACGCGGTCGCGGAATCCAGGGCCGCGCGCTTGTCGGTTCCGCCGCTATGTACCGCCGGCATGACCACTTTGTCGCGCTTGCAGCTGCGCCGCGCCACTTCGGCGCAGGCGTGGAAGGCCAAGTTCTTGCTTAAGTCCTTGGTCAACTCCTTTGAGTCCTTGGTCAAATCCTTGCTCAGACACAGGCGCACTTCGGTCAGCCGCGTCGTGTCGCAGGTGACCGCCACGGCGGCGCGCGTCAAACCGGGATTGGCCTTGACGAAAGCATCCGTCACGGCCGCGGGCGACACCGTCACCGCTGACGGTGGGTCGAGATAGTCGGCGGGGATCTTCACCTGTGCGCGCACCTTGCGCAGCGCCGCGAAATAAGCAGCTGGCGCAAGCCCCGTGCAGGTGCCGTGGCGCTGCCATTGCTGGAAGATCAGATGCGGGCTCGGCATCAGGTCGAGCATGCCGGAAACGATCGAGCGCGTGAGCCGCTCGGCGGGAACTTGGCAACTGGACGGATAGCCCTTTTCGTATTCCGGCCACAGCCCGTGCACCACGAAGGCGTAAGGGCGCCCGCCGCATTGCAGGCCGGGCCGGCGGCCGGGCGCGCGCTGCTTGACGCGCTCGCAATAGGACGGCGACCAGGACAGCGCCAGCACATAGAAATCGAACTTCCCGGGCGCGTTGTGGCGCGGGTCGGCTGGCTGCGCGAAGGCGACGACGGCGAAAACGAAGAGGAAGCTAAAGGCAATGGCGGCGGCCCGTGCCGCCCGGCGAACGCGATGGCCCCACATGAATGCCCCCTTTTTGACGCTGACCTAACGCTGACGCTGGAGACTGAGTGGCTTCGAACCGAGCGGAACCAAGAGGACGAAAGAGAGAGAAAAGAGAGAGAGAGAGAGAGAGAACAAATCGGAAATTGATCCCGCTCAATTGTTCCAGCACAGGATACCGCAGGAACGAGAACGTAGCAAGAACAAAATAGCAATAAAACGCGACCGGCTTTTTCGCGGGCGCGCCATAGCTAACGAGGGGTAAAGCCACGCTCTGCGGCCCAGGTGTCCGGCGGCGGCCGGCCGCTGGAACCGGGCCTTAGGGCAGCGCCATCTTGCAGGCCGGGTTATAGGCCCAGTCGCGGTCGAGCCCGACCACGCACCATTCGACCGCCGGCGCGAAGCCGACCAGGCTGGTGTCCTCGCCGATCCAGAAATTCACCCGGTGGCGGTGCCCGTCGCTGACATTGGCGACCGCCCGGCAATAGCGGCGCGGAATGGTGCCGGGCGCCCAGACGTTATGGGCGATCTCGCGCACCCGCTCGAAGCTGAGGATTTGCAGGTCCGAATTCCAGAAGCGGCCCTCCTTCTCGGCGAATTGCACCGAGATGGCGGTGAGCGCGGCCTCGCAGGGCGGCAACTGGTTGCTGTAATTGGCCCCCGACATGAAGAAGGATTTCTCCAGCCAGTTGGCGGCCTTGGCGGGCGCGAGCGCGCAAAGGCTGATGAGGGCGGCGGCGGTGACGGCCCACAGACGGAACGAGGCACGCGGCATAACGGAAAGCTCCAACCGGTCGGGCGCGACTTTATCACAAGATTTTCCCGGCGGGAGCCGATTCGTGCACAGCTTTGCGGGACTTTCGAACTCGTAGAATCGGGCTGCGGCACCGCATCATTTCCCTCGCGAATCGGGCTTTGGGCGGGTGTTACGTCGTTTCAAGTACAGCGCGCACCGCCCGGTTTATGCGTGCCCGACGCGAGGAGGAGTAGAGTGCCACGCGTCCGGTTTTTAGTTACCGCGGCCGCACGCCCGTTGCGTCGTATCGGCAAGTAGCGGTCGGTCTGTTGCGTCAACGGCGCCGGTTGCCGGCCTAGTCGGCCGGCAGCCGCGCCGCAATGCTTTTTAAGCGCGCCAATCTCCCACCACCGCCTGTAACAGCGCCAGCGCCGCCACCGCGGCGGTATCGGCGCGCAGGATACGGGGGCCGAGCGCGATGCGCGCAACGTTTCCACGCGCAAGCAGCGCCGCGCGCTCCTCCGCGGCGAAGCCGCCTTCCGGGCCGATCAGCAGCGATAGGGCCAAGCCCTGAGGCGCCGATTTGAGCGCCGCTATCGGGTCCTGCACCTCGGCGCGCTCGTCGCAGAACACCAGCAAGCGCGATGTGTCAGCCACCGCCGCGGCAAAATCCTTTGGCTCGGCCACTTCGGCCAAGTTGAGCACGCCGCATTGCTGGGCGGCCTCGACCACATTGGCGCGCATGCGCGCGAGATTGACGCGCGCGACCTGCGTATGCCGCGTGATCACCGGCTGCAGGAGCGAGACGCCCATCTCCACCGCCTTCTGCACCAGATAGTCGAGGCGGGCGTGCTTGAGCGGGGCGAACAGGAAATGCAGATCGGTGGCCGGCGGCTGCGGGCGGGTTTGCGCGGCGGGCTGGACGGCAAGCGCGCGTTTGCCGGCGCCGGCGAGCCGGGCCCGCCATTCGCCGTCGCGCCCGTTGAACAGCAGCAGCTCGTCGCCGCGCTTAAGGCGCAGCACGTTGGTGAGGTAATTGGCCTGGTCGCGGCCAAGCGCGACCTCGCCGTGCCCGGCCAGGGAAGCCTCCACATAGAGGCGGGGCATACGAAAATCATAGGCCGGCATGGGCAAAAACCCCGGTTTTTTTGGCCGGGGCCGGTTTAGCGGAGCCGGCGCGGCCTGGCGAGAGGCAGGTTCTTTGCGCGATTTGCCGCGTTCCCGACGCATTCGGCGGGTTGGTATCAGCCTTGACCGCGCGGCTGTATAATGCGTTCGGGATCGGAGAGGGTGTCGCCATGAACTTGCGCCGGGCATTGTTCATCACCGCGGTCGCGCTCACGGGCACGGCCGGGCCGGCCGCCGCGCAATTCACGTCGCCGCCGCGGCAGGAGCCGCCCTGCCTGAAGCAGTTCGCGGCGCTGCGCGACAAGGCCGATGCCCGCGGCAAGGCCCTGATGGCGGCGCAAAAGCACAAGGTGCCGTTGAGCGAGGCGTGCAAGCTCTTGACCTCTTTCGCCGCCGCGCAAGAGAACATGCTGAAATACGCCAAGGCCAACGCGACCTGGTGCGGGATCCCACCGCAGATCGTGCAGCAGATCGCGCTCGGCCACGCCAATATTTCGAAGGCGCGCACGCGCGTGTGCAAGATGGCCGCCGCGCCGCCGCCGCCGTCCGGGCCCACTTTAAGCGACGCGCTCGGCACCGGCGTTCCCGACTCCAGCAACATCCGGACCGGCCGCGGCACCTACGACACGCTCACCGGAACGCCGCTCGGCAAATGAGCGAGAACGCCGGACGCGTCGCCGATGCGACCGGCAACTGGGTCGACGGGCTGGCGCCTGCCTTCGCGCGGCCCTATCTGCGGCTCGCCCGCCTCGACCGGCCGATCGGCTCCTGGCTGTTGCTGATGCCTTGCTGGTGGTCGGTGGGCTTGGCCGGCATGCATGCCGGCCGCTTTCCCAGCCTATGGCACGTCGTGCTGTTCTTCATTGGCGCCTTCGCCATGCGCGGCGCCGGCTGCACCTGGAACGATCTGGTCGACCGCAATCTCGACGGCCTCGTGGAGCGCACGCGCTCGCGTCCGATTCCCTCGGGGCAAGTGACGGTGGCGCAGGCCGCCGCTTTCATGGCGCTGCAGGCGCTGGTCGGGCTGGTCGTGCTGTTGCAGTTCAACCGTTTCACCGTGCTGTGCGGCTTGGCTTCGCTGCTGGTGGTGGTGATCTATCCCTTCATGAAGCGCGTCACCTATTGGCCGCAGATCTTCCTCGGACTTGCATTCTCCTGGGGCGCGCTGATGGGCTGGCCGGCTGCCTTCGGGCGGCTCGATTGGCCGGCGCTGGTGCTCTATGCCGGCTCGATCTCCTGGGTGATCGGCTACGACACCATCTACGCGCACCAGGACCGCGAGGACGATCTCTTGGTCGGCATCAAATCGACTGCGCTGCTGTTTGGCGAGAGCACGCGACCGATGCTGGCGAGCTTTTATGCCGGCGCGGTGGTGCTGATCGGGGCGGCCGGCATCATGGCGGGCGGCCAATGGATCTTCTTGGTTGGGCTTGCGGCGTTCGCGGCGCATCTCGCCTGGCAGGTCACGCAACTCGACATCGACAACTCCGCGCATTGCCTGAAGCTGTTCAAAGCGAACCGCGACGCCGGGTTGATCCTGTTCGCGGCCATGCTGGTGCAGGCAGTGGTGTAAGCTTGACATATTGACATATCGTACGATATGTCTTGACATATGATCGAACGAACCACCGTCCGCCTGCCTTCCGATCTGCTCAAGCGCGCCAAGCGCATGGCGGCCGAAGAAGGCAGCACGCTGACGGCCTGGATCGAGGACGGGTTGCGGCTCAAGATTTCCCACCGTTCAAAAGTGCCGACTTCGAAAAGGGTCATGCCGCGCGTGAGCAAAGCCAAGGGCGGCCTGTTGCCCGGCGTGGACATCACCAAGTTCTCGGATATCCAAGGGGAAGACGATCTCGAATATGCCGAACGTATGAGGCGCGGTTTTAAATGATTTTGCCGGACGTGAACGTTCTGGCTTACGCGTTCCGCACCGAAGTCCCGCATCACGAGCTTTGCCGATCCTGGCTGCGCGGCGTTATTTTCAGCAATGAACGGTTCGGCATGTCGCCAATGGTGCTTGCCGCCGTCGTGCGCGTTACGACCGATCATCGAATCTACAACGCGCCGAGCCTGCTTGAGGATGTATTGGGATTCTGCGACGAGTTGCTTGGTCAGCCGCACTGTCATGTCGTTGAGCCCGGCCCGCGGCATTGGGAAATCTTCAGCAAACTCTCGCTCGAAACCGACACGCGCGGGCGCCGTGTGACCGATACTTGGTACGCCGCGCTCGCCATCGAATGGGGTTGCGAGTGGATCACCTTCGACCGCGACTACGCGCGCTTCCCCGGTTTGAAGTGGCGTTTGCCGACGGCGGATTGAACCAGATACGGCCTGCGTGGTTGACAACCGTTCGGCCCAGCCACGACTAACCGCACGCGAGACGTTCCGTTCATGTCCCCTCCCCGCATCCTCATCTCCGGCGGCGGCATCGCCGGGCTCACCTGCGCGATCGAGCTCAAGCGGCGCGGTTTCGAAACGGTCGTGATCGAGCGCGAGCCGGCGCTGCGCCGCGAAGGCTATATGATGGATTTCTTCGGCACCGGCTGGGACGTGGCCGAACGCATGGGGCTGCTCGCGCGCCTGCGCGCCGTGCGCTACCCGATCGACAGCCTGGAATTCGTCGACCGCGACGGCGCGCCTTACGTGCACATGCCGATCGCGCGGCTGCGGCGCGCGCTCGACGACAAATACGTCTATCTGCGCCGGCAGGACCTCGAGCGCATCCTGGCCGAGCGCGCGCAGGAAGTCGGCATCGCGGTGCGCTACGGCACCAGCCTGGCGGCGCTCGACGATACCGGCGGCAGCGTCGAAGCGCGTTTCGAAGATGGCAGCGAGGACGCGTTCGCGCTGGTTGTTGGGGCGGATGGCGTGCATTCGCGCGTGCGAGACCTGACCTTCGGTCATGAACGGCAGTTCGCCCGTTTCCTCGGGCTCTATGTCGCCGGCTTCCACGCGCCGAGCGCGGGCTTTTCGCTTCACAACACGGTCAAGCTCTACGAGGAGCCCGACCGCGTCGCCTTCCTCTATCCGCTCGACGCGCGGCGCCTGGACGCCACTTACGTCTTTCGCCAGTCCGAGACGCATGTGCCGCATGCCGAGCGGCTCAGGTTTCTGCGCGCGCGCTACCGCGGCGCCGGCTGGATCACGCAAGACGTGCTCGACGCCTATGCCGGCGAGGACCCGATCTTCTTCGACAGCGTGACGCAGATCGTCATGCCGCAATGGCACAAGGGGCGCGTGGCGCTGATCGGCGACGCCTGCGGCTGCCTCACGCTGCTGGCCGGCCAGGGCTCGCATATGGCGATGGCGGGCGCCTACGTGCTGGCCGAGGAATTGGCGCGCCAGCCAAGCCACCAAGCCGCCTTCGCCGCCTATCAGAACTTCCTCAAGCCGCATGTCGACAAGAAGCAGCGCGACGCCGCGCGCTTCGCCGGCCTGTTCGTGCCCAAGCAGAATTCGTGGACCTGGCTGCGGCGGCTGACCATCAAGGCGCTGTTCAGCCGCGCGCTGATCAAGCTCGGGCTCGGCCTCTTCGGCATGAAAAGCGTGCTGGCCGGCCGCAACTGACCGCCGCGCTCAATGCGGCGCGAAGCGGTCTTCGTTCGGCAGCTTGAGCGGGCGGCCGAGATAGGCCGGCGTCTCGACCGGCGGGCTCATCTCCTTGCCGTCGTCCGCGACATAGCCGTCCTCGGTCGGCACCGCCGCGATCGCCGCGGCCAGCGCGCCGATCGAGCCGGTATAGGCCGGCGCGCGATGGCGGGCGGCGTAGTGCGCGCGCGCCCGCGCCGCCACCACCTCGCCCGGAATGGCGTTGGGCCGGCACGGCCGGTAGCCGGACCGCCGGCGCATCAGGTCGACATGGATGTGGTTGTAGTGCTCGGGGTTATAGCCCGGCGCCAGCACCGTCACGAAAGTCTCGCAGGCGTAGAGCTGCACGTCGTGCAGGAAGCCCTGCTCTTCCGGCGTGCCGTGCCAGCCGTCCTTGACCGTGATCTTGCGGCCGTCGGCGAGCGTGAAGCCGGCGACGTCGAGCGCGTTGCCGAAGGAATGTTCGGAAACGCCGGAGCCGCCGACCATGTGGCGGCAGGCGTAAGAACCGATCTGGTGAATCTGAGTGACCGGCTGGCCGAACCAGTGCACCGCGGCCGGCTGCACGCCCTCGCTCACCCAGCGGTCGAGCGCGGAGACCAGCGGACAGGCGAGCTTGGCGGGCGGCACGACCTCGGCCGGGATCAGGGTCGCGTTCTGCGGGCCGCGTGACGGCCCGAGCCTTGGTAACGCGTGTTGCTGCGGCGGCCGATAGACCGGCGCGCTATAGGCCGGCCGCATGCGGCGTTCGGGGCGCTCCGCGCCTTCCGGCGCCGCGGCGCTGCCGCCTTGCGGGATGACGGCATCGTCGGGAACATCGCTCGGCAAGGCGCGGGCGCGCGGCGGCGCATAGACCGGCTCGGCCGGCATCTCGCGCGGCGCCGGCGCGGCGGCCGGTTCCATCGGCGGCGGGCTGATCGAGAGCGGCTGCCCGGCCGGCGCCGATCTCGCAACGTCGACGCCGGGCGGGCCGGTCACCCAGCGCATGCGCTCGCCCGCCACCGGCGCGATCGGCGCCGAGCGCACCGGCGCCGCCTGCGGCGGCTGGTAGCGCGGCTCATAACGCGGCGCATAGCGCGGCTGGCGCGGCGGCCAGTTCGGCATGTCGGCCGAGGAGCCATTGGGGATGGCGGCCGGCGGCCGCAGCTCGTCGCCATAGCTCATGGCGGGCGAGTACTCGCCCAGCGCCGTCACCTTGAGCGGGAAATCCATGCCGCAGGCGCCCGGCCCTTCGATCGGATCGATCTGCTCGACGCCGAACTTGACCGCGCCGGACTGCATGCAGGCGGCCTCGGCCTCGTGCCGCCAGGGCGCCCGCGTCGAATCCATCAAAAAGCTGCGCCCGCAGCCGGCGAGCGCCAGCAGCACAACGCCCCCGCCGATCGAGAAAGCCAGTGCCCGCCTCATGAACGCGAAAATGCGGGCGGTTCCTTTAACGAGGCTTCAACGCTGCGGGGTGCCAAATTCGTTAAGGATAAGGATTCCTTTCCGGGCAGCGGCGATGCCGGGCCGCAAAGCGCGGCTGGCGCGGGCCCCCGCGCATATGCAAATTTGGCGACCCTGATTTTAGTCCCAGCGGTTTGCCGAGGATTTCACGTCGATTGCCGGGAGATTGGCGGTAAATTACGACCGGCGGACGCGTTGTGCACCGCCTATCCCCCAGGCGAGCGGCCTTTTGTATCGGGGGATCAATTGTTTGGTCCCGCTATTCCGGTTGCGCATGGGTTTGGATGCAAATTTCGCTTGCGCAAGATGCAACTGCTTCGGGGCGTCTGCGTTGTATGCTAGCTTGAAACTACATCAGCAAGGGAGGCACCTGCCGTGGACCTTACCTTGAGGTTTGAAGTGCTAGCGGTGTGCGCCGTGTTCGCTTTCGTCGGCGCGATATTGCTGGGGGCATTCTAACTTCGAGTGGCCGACGACGACGCCAAACCAATAAAGCCGAAAGGCGAAGCAATACGACACCGGAGAGCAAATGAGCTCTCCGGTGTTCGATTTTCAGGGCAAGACGACCATGCGTCCGAAGACTTTCCTCGAAATGGCCGGCGCGGCCGCGGCCACAACGCACTTGGCCGATTCCGTTTTGATCGTCATCGATGCCCAGCGTGAATATGTCGACGGGAAACTGCCGCTGAGCGCCGTCAAGCCGGCGCTGGCGGAAATCGGCGCGCTGCTGGCGCGCGCGCGCAAAGCGGGCGTCCCCGTCATTCACATCCAGCATCGCGGGCGGCCCGGCGGCGCGTTCGGACCGGATACCGGCGGTTTCGCCATTGCGGACGAGGCAGCACCCGCCGGCACGGAAGCCGTCATCGAAAAGAGCCTGCCTAATTCGTTCGCCGGCACCGCGCTCGGTGCCGCACTCGAAAGCCTGGGCCGCAAGCAGCTCATTCTCTCCGGCTTCATGACGCATATGTGCGTCGAGGCGACGGCGCGCGCGGCGCTCGATCACGGCTTCAAGACGACCGTCGTCGCCGCCGCGACGGCGACGCGCGATCTGCCCGATCCGCTGACAGGCGAAACCGTGCCGGCGGCGGAAGTGCAGCGCAATGCGCTTGCCGCGCTCGCCGACCGCTTCGCCGCGATCGCTCCGAAAGCCGAGACGATCCTCGATTAGATCCTCACGCCGCCGCGATGCTCGGGGCGTGGCGCGAGTCGTAATTGAGGATGGGCGACAGCCAGCGCTCGGCCTCGGCGAGGCTCCAGCCCTTGCGCCGGGCGACCCGAAGCGTACATGGGACGCTTGCAATCGAAACGCACAAGCACCTCGACGCGTTCTGTGGTCGCTATGAACGAGAAATCGTACTTCAATCGGCGCGAGCTTTTCGATATTGAGCGTCGCTGCCGCGATACCGACTTGGTCGGCCGTCTTGTCTATCTCCTCGAGGATGCGTGTAAACAGCCGATCCTTGGTCGATCGGCGGGCCTTGTAGTCGACAACGTAGCGTAGCGTGAACTCAATCCAGTTTTGGTTGGCGATGATCGTCGTCGTTGGGCGAACGCTCGCCGCTTCAATCAGGAAGCGTTGGGTGATCGGAACCCATGCCTGCTCGGCCGGCTGCACGTATTCGCCCACGATCTCCTCTGCCACTCGCTCAATAAGCGCGCGCGCCAATCGATAATCGCTGCCATACTTGATAGGGACCATGATCTCGTCCCAGAGAAAGGGAAACTCGGCGGAGTAGTTGAACACCGGCTCCTTAAAAACGAAGCTATTGGCCACCCGCACGATACGCCCATTGTACTGATCGGCGTTCACCCATTCGCCGATTTGCATGATGGTGGTGCGCAGAATGCCGATGTCGATCACGTCGCCCTTGATGCCGCCAAGCTGCACTCTGTCGCCGACCTTGTAGAAGCCACCGAACGAGACCGCCATCCATCCGGCCGCGCTCGCGATGACTTCCTGGAGCGCGAACGCCACCCCCGCCCCCGCCACTCCGAAGGCGATCGTGAAGCCGCCGAGCTTGTCGCTAAAAACGAGCGCGACAAAAATCACCACGGCCACGTAGCCGAACAAAGTGATGGCTTTCCGCGCTTTGTATCGGGTGGTGTTGTCGTGCGTGTAGCGCGCCACTGTTCCGCGCAGCAGCCGCGTCACCACCACGATCAACGTAAACCCGACGAGGACAAGCACAAGCTTGCCGGTCAGCGGGTCAAACAACCATTGTTCCAAAGTCTGCAAGAGCTCGGCGTACACTGAGCCTCCCGCGCTGCCACCAGAGTGATACGTATTGAATTGCTTATCTGTTCAGACGTCAACGGAGCGCGCCGCGATCACCCTGACCCGACGATTGAGCGAAGCCGGCCAAGTTGAATTCTAGCACGAACGCCATGTCCCGAGACCCTGCATTTCCGCCGTTCAGAGGGGTAGACCGCGGTGCGTCGGCAATGCCGGCACAGCTCACCCCTTCGAAAGCCGCGGCTGCAACGTCCAGAAACAACAGCCTGGTCGCATTATTCAGTCGCCCCGATGACGGGTTGACATGGGCGTCACCGCCGCGACGTGCCCGGTAGATTGCTGGGTTGGGTGCGGGGGCCTTGCGGCAGTCCGATAGCTTTTTGAAGGCTCAACAGACTTTCCTGGCTCACTTGGATGGAGCCGCGGCGAGGCCTGTCCAGGTCAATAATAAGGTAGACGACAAGGCCGATGAGTAACGCCAGGACGAATGCCGCGAGGGTTACCCGATGCCCGGCAATTCCCGATGCATAGCCGAGAGTGCCCGTCGTTATTACGACTGTCGCAAACATCAAGAGGATCACGACTTCCGGAACATGTCGACTGTTTGCCGCCTGCCTGGTGCCGGAAGCATCGATGAGATCATTGAGAGATTGGATAAAGAGTCCAATTGGGACGGATCTTGCGTCCTGTTCGGCCGCCTTCGCAGCAAGACTCCAGAGTTGTGCTTCAATCAGCTTCGCTCGATCCAGCAGCGATTCAAGCTTAACGGCGTACACGAAATCGACACGGCCTTCCTGAATGCGAAAATCTAGGTAGTGGCGAATGGAAGCCTGCACTTCATCGCGCATCGCCACGGGAAGTAGTTGCGCCCTGAGATACGTGGTGCCGATGGCGTTGGCTTCAGCAACCACCTTCTGGCTGCGATCATCGTAGCGTTGCAGAGCCGCAGAGAATGTGAATGCCAGCAACAACGCCAGAAGTCCCAGCATCGAGACCAGGACGGCATTGGCTTGCGTGATCGCTTCAGTCGGCTTCAGATGTTTGCGATGACCGCTTCGAAAGCCAATTTCCATGGACAGCAGCATGCAAAATAAAAGACCTGCTACGATCAAGATGCTGCTTCGGTCGTACATGACTTCCCTCATGGCGTGATGGCTCTCCTGGTGCGCGCGGCCCAACGGGGATTGGACGGGGAAATGCCGTGATTAAACGCGGCATTTTGCCACCAACGCGAGCCATTTTGGGCCACGGTAAGAAATACGGAGCAAAATTAATCGGGATTCGTCGGGTGTCTCCCGGATTGGAGTGAATGATAGGCTCGTTCGATATTTTGTAATAGTCAATTGGCTATATCGCGTCGCTGCCATGCGGCTGCAATTGGCAGCAAGCCGACTTTCGTAGAAGCCAGGCAAAGTCCCCTTTTGCGGGGTGGTCTCAACCGGTCGACGCAACACTCTAACTTGACCAAAGAATATGGCTGATGGAGAAAGATGTCGTCGAGGGCTTACTGCGGCCGAGAAACCGGAGCTTTGGCATCGTTGGCAGCCGGGGATCTTGAAAGCGATTAGGCGAGCGTTTGGTAAGCGTTACGCGAGTGTTGCGTCGACCGGTTGAGCCGGCACGGGCAAAGCGGATACAGACTTTCGGTTTAAGAGCAAGCTCGCCGGACCGTCACGCCGCCGCGATGCTGGGGGCGTGGCGCGGGTCGTAATTGAGGATGGGCGACAGCCAGCGCTCGGCCTCGGCGAGGCTCCAGCCCTTGCGCTTGGCGTAATCCTCGACCTGGTCGCGTTCGATCTTGCCGACGCCGAAATAGGCGCTCTGCGGGTGGCTGAAATAGAGCCCGCACACCGCCGCGCCCGGCGTCATGGCGAAGCTCTCGGTCAGTTGCATCCCGATGCGCTCCGGGCTCAGCAGGCGGAACAGCGTCGTCCTTCTCGGTGTGGTCGGGCTGCGCCGGATAGCCGGGCGCCGGCCTAATGCCGCGATATTGCTCGGCGATCTGCGCGGCATTGTCGAGCGTCTCGTCGGCGGCATAGCCCCAGAACTCCTTGCGCACGCGCTGGTGCAATCTTTCGGCAAAAGCTTCCGCCAAGCGGTCGGCCAGCGCCTTGACCATGATGGCCGAATAGTCGTCATTGGCGCGCTTGAAGCGCTCGGCCACGGCGTCCTCGCCGAGACCTGCGGTAACCGCAAAGGCGCCGATATAGTCGGGCACGCCGCTCTCGCGCGGCGCGATGAAATCGCCGAGCGCCATGTTGTGGCGGCCCTCGCGCTTGGAAAGCTGCTGGCGCAAGCCATGCAGCGTGGCGATCGGCTTTTCGCGCGCCTCGTCGGCATAAAGCAGAACATCCTCGCCTTGCGCTTGCGCCGGCCAGAAGCCGAACACGGCGCTCGCCGTGAACCATTTCTCGGCCACGATCTGGTCGAGCGTGGCGCGGGCATCGGCATAGAGCGCGCGCGCGGCCTCGCCCACCTTGGCGTCGTCGAGAATGGCCGGGAACTTGCCGGCCAACTCCCAGGTCTGGAAGAACGGCGTCCAGTCGATGAAATCGACCAGCTCCGCGATCGGATAGTCGTTAAGCACCTGGGTGTCGAGCCTGGCCGGCTTGGGCGGCGTATAGCCCGACCAATCGAGCTTGAGCGCGTTGCCGCGCGCGGCGGCCAGCGGCAGCCGCGCCTTGTCCTCCTGCGCGCGCGCATGCGCGGCGGCGACCTTGGCGTATTCGTTGCGCACGCCGGCGACGTAGGCAGGCCTCGCCTGCGCCGACATCAGCGCCTGCGCCACGCCGACCGCGCGGCTGGCGTCGTTGACGTGCACCGCCTGCCCGCGCCGGTAATTGGGGTGGATCTTCACCGCCGTGTGCACGCGGCTGGTGGTGGCGCCGCCGATCAGCAGCGGCAGGTCGAGGCCCTGCCGCTCCATCTCGGCCGCCACATGGCACATCTCGTCGAGCGAGGGCGTGATCAGGCCGGAAAGCCCGATGATGTCGGCCTCAACGGCGCGCGCGGTTTCCAGGATCTTGGCCGCCGGCACCATGACGCCGAGATCGATCACCTCGTAATTGTTGCACTGGAGCACGACGCCGACGATGTTCTTGCCGATATCGTGCACGTCGCCCTTGACGGTCGCCATCACGATCTTGCCGTTCGACGAGTTGTGCGCGCGGCCGTCTTTGTCCTGCTCCATATAGGGCATCAGATAGGCGACCGCCTGCTTCATGACGCGCGCCGATTTGACCACCTGCGGCAGGAACATCTTGCCGGAGCCGAACAGGTCGCCGACGATGTTCATGCCGTCCATCAGCGGGCCTTCGATCACGTCGAGCGGGCGCTTGGCGCGCGTGCGCGCCTCCTCGGTATCGGCCTCGACGAATTCGGTGATGCCGTGCACCAGCGCGTGCGCCAGCCGCTTCTCCACCGGATGCTCGCGCCAGGAAAGATCGGCCGCCTTGGCGACCTGGCCGCCGCCGCGGAACCGCTCCGCCAGCGCCAGCAGCCGCTCGGCGGCGTCGGGACGCCGGTTGAGCACCACGTCCTCGCAAGCCTCGCGCAATTCCGGCTCGAGATCGTCGTAGACCGCCATCTGGCCGGCATTGACGATGCCCATGTCCATGCCGGCTTTGATCGCGTGATAGAGGAAGACCGAATGCATGGCCTCGCGCACGCGCTCATTGCCGCGGAACGAGAAGGACAGGTTGGAGACGCCGCCCGACACATGGACAAAGGCCAAGTTCTGCCTGATCCAGCGCGTGGCCTCGATGAAGTCGACGCCGTAATTGTTGTGCTCCTCCATGCCGGTGGCGACGGCGAAGATGTTGGGATCGAAGATGATGTCCTCAGGCGGGAAGCCCACCTGCTTGGTCAGGATGTCGTAGGCGCGCCGGCAGATTTGCGTCTTTCTCTCGAAGGTATCGGCCTGGCCCTTCTCGTCGAAGGCCATCACCACCACCGCGGCGCCGTAGCGGCGCACGATGCTTGGCGTGCTCGATGAAGGCTTCTTCGCCCTCCTTCATGCGAGATCGAATTGACCACCGGCTTGCCTTGCAGGCATTTCAGCCCGGCCTCGATCACCGAGAATTTCGATGAATCGACCATCACCGGCACGCGCGCAATGTCGGGCTCGGCGGCGATCAGGTTGAGGAAGGTCGGTCATCGCCTCTTCCGAGTCGAGCAGGCCTTCGTCCATGTTGACGTCGATCACCTGCGCGCCGTTCTCCACCTGCTCGCGCGCCACCGTGAGCGCGCCCGCATAATCGCCGGCGGTGATCAGCTTGCGGAATTTTGCCGAGCCGGTGACGTTGGTGCGCTCGCCGACGTTGACGAAGGGGATTTCCGGCGTCAGCGCAAAGGCCTCCAGGCCGGCGAGGCGCAATTGCTTCGGCACCTCGGGAATTTGGCGCGGCGGCTTGCCGGCAACGGCTTTGGCGATGGCCGCGATGTGCTCGGGCGTGGTGCCGCAGCAGCCGCCCACCACATTAACGAGACCGCTGTCGGCGAACTCGCCCAGCAGCTCGGCCATGAATTCCGGGCTCTCGTCATAATAGCCGAACTCGTTGGGCAGGCCGGCGTTCGGATAGGCGCACACGAAGGTGTCGGCGAGGCGGCCGATCTCGGCGATATGGGCGCGCATTTCCTGGGCGCCGAGCGCGCAGTTGAGCCCGATGGTGATCGGATTGGCGTGGCGTACCGAATTCCAGAAACCGCCCGGCGTCTGCCCGGACAGCAGCCGGCCGGAGCGGTCGGTGATGGTGCCGGAGATCATGATCGGAACATCGAGACCGCGCTGCTCGCAGATCTCGCTGATGGCGTAGATCGCCGCCTTGGCGTTGAGCGTGTCGAAGATGGTCTCGATCAGCAGCAGATCGGCGCCGCCTTCGATCAGCCCGCGCACCTGCTCGCCATAGGCCGCGCGTAGCGCATCGAAGGTGATGGCGCGGAAGCCGGGGTTCGACACGTCCGGCGAGATCGAGGCGGTGCGGTTGGTGGGGCCGAGCGCGCCGGCGACGAAGCGGCGCTTGCCGTCTTCTTTCTCGGCCAGTTGGGCAGCGTCGCGCGCCAGCCGGGCGCCCGCATGGTTGAGCTCGTAAGCGATCTTCTCCATGCCGTAATCGGCCTGCGCGATCGCCGTCGATGAAAACGTGTTGGTGGAGACCACGTCGGCGCCGGCGCGGAAATAAGCGAGATGGATGTCGCGCACCGCGTCGGGCCGGCTCAGGTTCAACAAGTCGTTGTTGCCGCGCACCTCGCGGTTCCAGGCGTCGAAGCGCGCGCCGCGGAAGGCCTCCTCGTCGAGCTTGAGCGCCTGGATCATGGTGCCCATGGCGCCGTCGAGCACCAGGATGCGCTTTTGCATGGCCTCGGTGAAAGCTTGGCGGGCGTTGGCGGAAGTGACGGTCACGAAATACTCCAGTCGTTAAGCGGCTTGCTCCACCGCCGGGCGCAGGCCCAGCAGGTGGCAGATGGCGTAGACCAGGTCGGCGCGGTTCATGGTGTAGAAGTGGAAATTGGTGACGCCGCGGTCGAGCAGGTCGATCACCTGCTCGGCGGCGACCGCGGCGGCGATCAGCTTGCGCGTGGCCGGGTCGTGGTCGAGCCCGTGGAAGCGCTCGGCCAGCCAGACCGGCACCGAGGCGCCGGCGCGGGCGGCGAAATTCTTCGCCGCCGCGAAGTTCTGCACCGGCAGGATGCCCGGAACGATGGGGATGTCGATGCCGCGCGCGCGCACGCGGTCGAGATAGCGGAAGTAGAGATCGTTCTCGAAGAAGAACTGGGTGATCGCGCGCGTGGCGCCGGCGTCGACCTTGGCCTTGAGCATGTCGATGTCGGCGTCGACGTTCGGCGAGTTCGGGATGCTTCTCCGGATAGGCCGAGACCGAGATTTCGAAATCGCCGGCGCGCTTGATGCCGGCCACCAGATCGGCGGCGTTCTGGTAGCCGCCCGGATGTGGCGCGTATTTCGCTCCTGCGCCTTCAAGCGGATCGCCGCGCAGCGCCACGATATGGCGCACGCCGGCCGCTTTGTAGTTGCGCACGATACCGTCGATCTCGCCGCGCGTGGCGGCAACGCAGGTCAGATGCGCCGCCGGCGTCAGCGGCGTTTCCGAAAGAATGCGCTTGACGGTCGCGTGGGTGCGCTCGCGCGTGGAGCCGCCGGCGCCATAGGTGACCGAGACGAAATCGGGCGCCAAGGGCTTGAGCCGCTCGATCGACTCCCACAGGATCTTCTCCATGCCCTCGTCCTTGGGCGGGAAGAACTCGAACGAGACGCCGATGCGGTTGTGACCGGCCGGCATGAAGCGGCTGGGGCGAAGGCTGGCCTGCATCACGCCACCTCCCGCTGGGCGGGCTGCACCATGAGCGCGCGGGTGTCGCGCGCAAGCCACAGCGACACCGCGATCTTGACCTGCGAGCCCGGCTCCGGCATCAGCCGCTTGTGCATCACCGGCTCCAGCCCGGAGGCCTTCATCCACTGCGTCACCGTCTCGGGCGCAAAACCCAAACGGCGATGCGCGTATTTCTCGCGCAGCAATTCCTCCTCGTGCGGCGCGAAGTCGACCACCAGCAGCCGCCCGCCCGGGCGCAGCACGCGCGCCGCCTCGTGGATGGCGCGCGCGCCGTCGTCGAGGAAGTGCAGCACCTGGTGCAGGATGACGACGTCGAAGGCATCGTTGGGCAGCGGCAGGTCGTAAATGTCGCCCTGGCGCACGCTGCAGTTCTTTAGCCCTGCGCGCTCCAGCCGATGGCGCGCGAGATGCAGCATGTCGAGCGAAAGATCCAAGCCCAGCCCGCGCTCGATGTCGGGCCCGAACAGTTCCAGCATGCGCCCGGTGCCGGTGCCGAGATCGAGCAAAGAGCGGAACGGCTTGTCGGCAAGCGCCGAACGGATCGCCGCCTCCACCGCCTCGTCGGGCGTGTGCAGCTTGCGGATGCGGTCCCATTCGGCTGCGTGCGCGCGAAAGTAAGCTTGCGCGGCGGCGGCGCGCGCGTGCCGCACCGAGGCAAGGCGCGCGCGGTCGCGCGCGATCGTTTGATCGGCCGGATCGAGATGGTCGAGCAGCGCGCGGGCAATCGCCGCCCCGCCGCCGCTCTCGGCCAGACGGAAGAAGGCCCAAGTGCCCTCGCGGAAGCGCTCGACCAGGCCGGCCTCGGCCAGCAGCTTGAGATGGCGCGAGATGCGCGGCTGCGACTGGCGCAGGATGTCGGTGAGGTCGGAGACGGTCAGCTCGGCCTCGCCCAAGAGCGCCAGCACGCGCAGGCGCGTCTCCTCGCCGGCCGCCTTGAGCGCCGCGTTGAGGGCATCGAAGCCGAGCTGGCTGGGGCTGTTGCCGGTACTCTCGGGCACGCGGTTCACCTGACTTGAGACGCCCCTCGCCGGTCTATGGGCGCCTTCCCACTACATAAAGATATCTTTATACGTTTAAGAGCGGGTCCGCAAGGGCCCTTGCTGTCATTCCGGGGCGCGTGCGAAGCACGCGAACCCGGAATCCAGAGCCGCAAGGGCAAGGCCCTCATGTTTGGCCCTGGATTCCGGGCCCCGCGCCGTAGCGCGTCGAAGACGCGCGTAAACGCGCTTATGGCGCGGTCCCGGAATGACGAGGAGTAACCATGGCTGGTAAAGATTTCGGCGTCCGTCCCGGCGAAAAGGCCGTCGACCTGCCGGAAAAGCCCGACGCCGGCGTCTATTTCATCGGCCGCATCCATACGCCCTGGCGGACGCGCGACGACTGCCCGAAGAACGCCCGCGGCTCCGACGCGGTCTGCACGGTCGAACTCGATGCCCGTTTCGCCGACGCGCTCAAGGACGTGGAGACCTGCTCGCACCTGGTGCTGCTCTATTGGATGGACCAGGCGCCGCGCAATCTGACGGTGCAGGTGCCCGGCCATTTCGGCGGCGAGCAGCACGGCACTTTTGCGCTACGCTCGCCGGCGCGCCCCAACCCGATCGCCATGAGCGTGGTCAAGCTCTTAGGCATCGACGGCAACCAGCTCAGCGTGGTCGGCCTCGACTGCCTCGACGGCACTCCGCTGCTCGACATCAAGCCCTATCTGCCGTCGGTCAATTCGGTGCCGGACGCGGTGGTGGGCTGGCGCAAGAAGTAGGTGATGAGCGGCGCCCGCCTCGCCGCTTCGCGTGCTGGGGGTAGGCGGGTGCGTCCAAACGCTTAGAAAGCCCTCCGGTTCCCGCCCCTGACGCGCTTTTGCGCCGGAACCATTGAACCCGCTCGGCGGTTTTCCTGACCAAGAGGGTGAGAGGGAAAATCGCGAGGTTACCATGTCCAAAATCAAAGCCATTGGCGCGCTGACCGCGCTGGTCGCGGCCGCCGCGCTGACCTGCTTGCCGGCGCGCGCCGAGCCGCTGCCGCTGTTCGGCTTGCTGTTCGGCCAGCCGAACCAGCAGACCGAGACCGTCCCGCCGCCGGCCGAGCCGGCGCCTGCCGTCGCCGATACGCAAAACGAGAACGCCGAGCTGGCGCCGCGCCTGCAGCGCCAGGTCGTCGCCTACAATTCGCGCGAGGCGCCCGGCACCATCATCGTCGATACGCCGCACACGTTCCTCTATTACGTGCTCGGCAACGGCAAGGCGCTGCGCTACGGCATCGGCGTCGGCCGCCAGGGCTTCACCTGGTCGGGCGTCAAGTCGATCGTGCGCAAGCAGGAATGGCCGGACTGGTATCCGCCGCCGGAGATGATCGCGCGCCAGCCCTATCTGCCGCGCGTGATGGTCGGCGGCCCCGGCAATCCGCTCGGCGCGCGCGCGCTCTATATCGGCGGCACCGAATACCGCATCCACGGCACCAACGCGCCGGCCTCGATCGGCAAGCACATGTCGTCGGGCTGCATCAGACTGACCAACGACAACATCGTCGATCTGTTTAATCGCGTGAAGATCGGCGCCAAGGTGATCGTGCTGCCGCAGAACGGCGCGCCCGCCTACCAGGCCAAGGGCGCGCCGCATGGCCGGCAGGCGCAAGACTGGCGCGCCAAGGCGCAAGCCGCGATCGGCGCGGCGAGGAAGGCGCCGCCCGCGCGCCCCGCGCATGTGAGCTGGAACGGCGCGCGCCCCGCCGGCCTCTACTGAATATCCGAGCGCTTTGCTCCCGAGACTTGCCCGGCTCGCGCGCCGGGCAGTTTTTTGCGCGCGGTTCAGATTTGGCCCGCCAGCTCCGGAATCTCGCGTAGCGGCGCGCCGATCGCCTGCATCAACGGCACCGGCTCGGGCTTGAGGCCCGCGCGCGGCGGGTCCTCCAGATAGGCGCCGAGAAAACGCGCGCGCGCGACCAGCGCCGCGCCGAAGGCGCAAGCGCGCGCCTCGTAAGCCGCAAGCCCGGCCGCGACGTCGCCGGGCGCGGCGGCGAGCGCATCGGCGAGCCAGGCCGCGTTGAGCGCGGCCTTGCTCACGCCGGCGCCGACGTGCGGGCGCGCCACATGCGCGGCGTCGCCAAGTAGCGCCACGCGGCCGGCGACGATGCGCGGCGAATCGAGATCGAAGATCGGCTGGAAGAACGGCGCCGGCGTTGCTTGCGTCAGCGCGATATATTGCGGCGGCAGGATCGCGCGGGCTTGCGTACGGAAGGCGGCGATCACGTCGGCGCGGATGAGCGGCGGCGGAATGGCAAGGCCGTGGCGCCGCCCCGCCGCATCGGTGCACATGTCAGGCAGCGCGCTGGCGTGCGTCGGATGGTACCAGAGCCAGTTCAGGCGGCGGCGTCCGGGACGCGCATCGTCATCGGCGCCCGGCTGCCAATAGGACAGCACCATTTCGCGCGGCGTCAGGAAGAACACGTAGGTGTCGGCGAGCTCGGCGCGCGCTGCTTCCGGCAGAGCGCGCTCCTCGATCACCCCGCGCCAGGCCACATAGCCGGCATAGCTGGGCGCCGGCGCATCAGCGAACACCCGCGCGCGCACGGTGGAATGCAGGCCGTCGGCGCCCACCAGCAGATCGCCGTCCACTTGTGTGCCGTCGGCGAACACCGCGGTGACGCGGCCAGCGTCCTGCGTCACATCGTCGAGCTGCATGCCAGGCCGGTAGCAGGCATCGGGCAACTGCCGCCGCAAGGCACGATAGATCAAGGTCCAGGAACTGAGCACCTTGTCGAACGGCAGCCGCGCAATCACCGCGCCATCGCGGTCAAGGCAGATACGCGCGCTGACCGGCACGCCGATCGACTGATCGACGGTGATGCCGAGCCGGCGCATGACCGCGAACAGCTCGACATGCGTGCCGATGCCGACGCCGCGGCTGGCGAGGTCGCTGGTGCTGCGCTCGAACACCGCCACGTCCCAGCCGGCCTGACGCAGCATGAGACCGGCGAACAAGCCGCCGAGCGACCCGCCGATGATCAGGGCGCGACCCATTTTATTGGCTCTGATTGCTTGCGATCGAGGCATATGTGGTCGACCACGCCCACCATGCAGGACAAGTTAAGCCGCCGATTATCCAAAATTTATGCCGCCGCGCGCAAGCTTTACGCCGCGCGGGCGCGGAGCGGCCTTAGAACCTTCGCCGGAACACGGACGAGGGCTTCCCATGAAAGCGTTGGTGATTGCGATGGCGGCGCGCGTTGGTGAAAGCGCCGTTGGGCGCGGCTGGAACAAAGCCGGCGAAGTGCTCGATGTCGTGATCCCGATCGCGGTGACCGCCGCGCTCGCCGTCGGTGCTGGCGCGATCCTGTTCGGCTTCGCCCACTGACCGGCCGGGTGCCGCCTCCCGCGGCCAACCGCAATTCTACTCGATCACCTCGTCGGCGCGGGCAAGCAGCGTCCGCGGCACGGCCAAGCCGAGTGAGCGCGCGGTGCGCAAGTTGATGCTGAGGCCGACATGCGTCGGCTCCTGAAACGGCAGGTCGGCGACCTTTGCACCTTTCAAGATGCGGTCGACATAGACCGCGGCGCGGCCGTAGTCCTCGCCCACGTCGCTGCCATAGGCCATCAGGGCTCCGTCGCGCACCTCGATCGAATAGTTGTGCATGGCAGGCAAGTCGCGCACGAGGCATTGGTCGATGATGGTGCGGCGGTTCCTGACGGTCAGCGGATCGGCGGCAACAAGCAGCGCGCCCGCGTGCTCGATCTCGGGCCGAAACCTGAATGGCTTCAAGCGGATCGCTGCGGGAAGCCTGGCGGCGGCGATTCGCGCCGGCCGCTAACGCTGCGGGCGCGGCCCGAACGGGATGCAGATGATCGCAAAGGGCTGTGTCTGCGGATAGGCGCTCGCGCGTCCGAGCCCCGCCGCTTCCAGCGCCTCGTCGGAAATCTCGTCGCTGAGGATTTCTTCT
The DNA here is from genome assembly GCA_963819955.1 of uncultured Pseudomonadota bacterium. Classification (GTDB taxonomy): domain Bacteria; phylum Pseudomonadota; class Alphaproteobacteria; order Rhizobiales; family Xanthobacteraceae; genus Pseudolabrys. The sequence continues at coordinate 517,336 of CAWFYB010000009.1, forward strand.
TCCGTTCGGTCTACCCCGGTATGGCTCATGGCCTTGACCCTTTGCTTTGGCGCGCGGGCTCTGCGCATTTAGCGAAAGTCTAGTCTTTCCAGCGCCGGCCTTTCAACCGCGTTCGCCTGCCACGGCGGTTGGCCGGCAGCGCACAGCCGGGCTATACCTTGCGCCCCAAGTGAGGAGTATCGCCCATGCGAATTGCAGCCATGGCGGCGGGCGCGGTCGGCGCCTATTTCGGCGCGCGCCTGCAGGCGGCCGGCCACGAGGTGTTCTACATCGCGCGCGGCGCCCACCGCGCAGCGATCGAGCAGAACGGCCTGCGGATCATCAGCACGCACGGCGACCTGCATCTGCCCAAGGTCAACGTCACCGACGATCCCGCCAAGGTCGGCCCGGTCGACGTGGTGCTGTTCGCGGTCAAGCTGTGGGACACCGAGAAGGCGGCCGAACTGTCAAAGCCCCTGCTCGGGCCGGACACTCGGGTCGTCACTTTGCAGAACGGCGTCGACAGCTACGAGCGCATCGCCCCCATCGTCGGCGCGGAGCGCGCCATTCCCGGCGTCACTTACGTCGTCACCGTGATCGACCGCCCGGGCGTGATCAAGCAGGCGAGCCAATTCCAGCGCATCATCTGCGGCACCTTTGACGGCCGTGCCGACGCGCCGCTTGCCGCCTTCGTCGACGCTGCCAAGGCCGCGAAAATCGACATCACGCTGTCGGACAATATCGCGCGCGACCGCTGGCACAAATTCATCTTCCTGTCGGCCACCTCGGGTGCCACCGCCGTCACCCGTTCGACCATGGGCCCGATCCTCGCCGATCCCGACACCCGCGCGCTGTTCCGCAACATCATGGCCGAGACCTGCGCGGTCGGCCGCGCCAAGGGCGTCGCGCTCGAGGACGGCCTGGTGGACGGGTTCATGGTGCTGGCCGACAACAACGTGCCGGCGGACATGAAGGCCTCCATGGCCAACGACCTCGACCGCGGCAATCGGCTCGAGCTCGACTGGCTGGCGGGCGAAGTGTGCCGGCTCGGCCGCGAGCTCAACGTGCCGGTGCCGGTCAACGAGACGATCTACGCCGCGCTCAAGCTGCACCGCTCGGGAAAGCAGAGCTGACGGTCAATACGCGGTTAGCCATGACGCGAAAATCTCTGCGTCCGCGCCGCTACTCCGTTATGGCATCGGCGCGCGCGCCCTACCATGATACACGCGCGCGCCACAAAAAAATTAAACATTAAAGCGCAAAGACGCCGCACGGCACTCGGGCGGTATCAAGCTTCATGGCGACATCGTATCGCATCCTGCACGTCGACGACGATCCGCTCATGCGCGACTTGGTCGCGCTCTCGCTCGCGCTCGATCCGGCCTTCACGCTGTTGAGCTGCGAGAGCGGCGCGGAAGCGCTGCGGGTGGCGGCCGACTGGGCGCCCGACCTCATCCTGTGCGACGTCAGGATGCCGGACATCGACGGGCAGACGCTGCTTGAGCGGCTCGCCGCCGATCCGGCCACCGCCGGTTTTCCGGTGGTCTTCATGACGGCCTGCGCGCCGCGCGCCGGCGAAGCTTCGATGGACGGGGCCGCCGGCGTGATCGCCAAGCCGTTCGATCCGGAGCGGCTGGCCGCGACCGTGCGCCGCCTTCTGCACACGATCAAGCTGAACGCGGCGGGCTACGATTTCCATCAGCGGCTGCGGCGCGACGCCGCCACGCTGGCGGCCTTCCGCCGCCGGCTCGACGTGGCCGGCCTGCCGGACGAGTTGCAAAGCTTCGTGCACAAGCTCGCCGGCATCGCCGGCATCTTCAAATACCGCACGGTGAGCGCACGAGCCTCCGCGCTGGAAGCCGCCATCATCGCGGCCCGCGCCGGGCGTGCCGCGCCGCAAAGCGTGGCGGAACCGCTCGACGCCCTGCTCGCCTCGATCGAGCAGGCCTAGCGCGCGCGGCCGCGGACAATTCGAGAGGGGAAGCGGACATGGACGGGAATTACGAGGAGCGCCCGCGGCAGCGCAAGATGGTGATCGCCGACGACGACCCCGCCATCCTGCGCCTGCTCGCCGAACGCTGCACCAGGCTGGGCTTCCGGGTCCAGACCGCCATGAACGGCGTGCAGCTGCTGGTCAATGTGCGCCATAACCATCCCGACATCGTCATCGCCGACGTCGACATGCCGGCGCTCGACGGCTTGTCGGTGTGCGCGCAGCTCTTGGATCCCGACCACGAGCCGCTCGAAGTGGTGGTGATCACCGGCGGCAACGACGCGGAGACGGCGCAGCGCTGCGATAGCCTCGGCACGTATTTCGCGCGCAAGGGGCCGGACTTCTGGAAAGACATCAACGCGGCGCTCATCGAAATCTATCCCGACCTGGCCGAGAATGTGCTCGCGCTGCCGCAGCCTGCGCCGGCCGCCGCGATGCCGCGCCGGCCGCGCGTGCTGGTGGCCGACAACGAGCGCGCGTTCGAAAAATTCCTCGCCAGCCGCCTCGCCAAATACGGCGTCGACACGCTCTACGCCCCCGACGCCACCCAGGCCTTCCGCACCGCCGCCAAGGAGAAGCCGAGCGTCATCGTCGCCGAAAATTCCATGCCGGACGGCGACGCGCATTTCCTGCTGCACCGCCTGCGCGCGGTGCCGGCGACCGCGGCCATCCCGGTGGTCGTGATCAGCGCGGCCCGGCTCAGCGACATCGAAGAGCAAGATCTCAAGCGCGAAATCACCGGCCGGCCGGGCGCCTGCGCCGTGCTGCGCAAATCGTTCGACATCGGCGAGCTGTTCGAAGTGCTGCGCAAATATTGCAACATCAAGAAGCCCGGCCCGCCGCCGCGCTCCTACCTGGAAACCGAGGGCTGGTGAGGCGGCTCACAGGAAGCGCGGCACGATGCCGTAGAGGAAAAAACCCAACATCACGAGCAGGAAGATGGTCGCTATGAGCTCGCCCGCTCGGTCGATGCCCGGTTCGCTGTGCCACTCCCTGGCCATGCCCGTCACTCCGAATTGCAATGCTTCGCCTGCCGCCCTTGACGCGGAGCGATAGCAAGCCAATCGGCCGAAATCTAGGCGCTTTGGGAGGCGGCGGCGCGGAAGGAGCCCCAGCCCTCGGGGCTGGGGCTCCCCGCGCCGACAACGGCTGGAAAGGGGCAAGCCGAACCAGCCGTCCCGGCAAGCCATTGCGGCCTCGCTCCTTAAAAAATGGCCGCACATCGCGGGCGCGGCCATGAAGAAGGCTTGGTCAAAACCACCCGCTCCAGAGGGGAAAGAGTGGCGCACGCAATCTCGCGCACCGGCGCCGGCGGCGCTTTTCGGCCGATTATTGATTCAGATTAATGAATCGGATTAGGCTTGCGTGCTGGGTAACGCCATGGGCCGTGCAGCGCCGCGCAATGGTTTGGACCGGCAACCGTTCGTCGCCCGGCTGCTGCAGCACGCCTGCCTGAGCGCCGCCGACCTCGCCAGCCTGGACGCCATCATCGACGGCGAGCTCGCCATCCGCAAGCGGCGCGACCTGATCGTCGACGGCTACGAATACCGCAAGCTCTGCTTCGTCAGCGACGGCTACGCCGTGCGCTACAAGCTGTTGCGCAACGGCAAGCGGCAGATCCTCAACGTCGTGCTGCCCGGCGACATCGTCGGCGTGCCGAGCAGCTTCTACGCGCGCGCTGTCTATTCGGTCACCGCCATTTCGGACGTGCGCATGCAGGTCTGCCCGCTCGACGCTTACGTGCAGCTCTGCTACCGCCGCCCGCAATTCGGCCTGGCGCTGACCTGGATCGTGGTGCAGGAAGCGACGACTTACGCCGAGCACGTCATCGACGTCGGCCGCCGCACGCCGGTCGAGCGGCTGTCGCATTTCCTGCTCGAGCTGCACGCCCGCCTCAAAGCCGTCGGCCGCGCCGAAGCGAAAAGCTTCACGCTGCCGTTCTCGCAGGAAGTGATCGCCGACGTGCTGGGCCTGAGCGTGCCGCATCTCAACCGCATGATGCAGCAGTTGCGCGCCGAGAAGCTGATCGCCAACAGCAAACGCACCGTGGAATTCATCGACGCCGCCGCCATGCAGACGCTGGCGCACTACCATCCGCTGGCGCTGGTGCCGCTGCCGGCGCGCGCGGACTAGCTTCGCCAGCGCCCCGGAATGGCAGAAATGAAATTCACACGTAACGCGGGATCGGGCCGCGCTGCGGGGTCTGGTCGGGCAGGTCGACGAAGGCTTCGTCGACATAGCACCAGCCCCAGCCCTCCGGCGGGTCGTAGCCCTCGATGATCGGATGGCCGGTTGAATGGAAATGCTTGGTGGCGTGCTTGTTGGGCGATGAATCGCAGCAGCCGACATGGCCGCAGATGCGGCACAGCCGCAAATGCACCCAGGGCGAGCCCATCTTCAGGCATTCCTCGCAGCCGAGCGCGCTCGGCGTCACCTCGCGGATCTCGGCGCTGTGCGGGCAAGTTCTCTTTCTGCTCATGACGCTTTTCCGTGCTTATCGGCGGGGCGCGGCAGCAGGACCGCGATGACGAGGGCGGCGGCGCCGGAAAGCACAGCAGCCGCGATCAGGCTCGCCGCATAACCCGCCGTATAAGACGCCACGCCGGCGGCAAGCGCAATGCCGGCGAGCTGCGCGACGCGGCTGACCGCGTTGTTGACGCCGGAGGCGAGCCCCTCGTCGGCGTCCTGCACGCTCGACATCACCGCCGCCGTCAGCGGCGCCACCAGCAGCGCGAAGGAGACGCCGAGCAGCGCCATCGGAACGAGCACGCCAAGCGCGAGCGGCGCATTCTTGCCGAGCGCCAGCAGCCCATAGGCGAGCGCGGCGCCGCAGCGGACCTGCGATCAGCATCGCCCGCGCGCCGATCTTGTCGGCGACAGCGCCGAAGGGGCGCGACAAGAAGCCGACGCCGAGCGTGAACGGCAGGAAGGCCAGCCCTGCGTCGGTTGGCGTGAGATGGCGGCGGTCGATCAGATCGAAGGACAGCAGAAAGAACATGATCGCCAAGCCGGAATAAATGAATAACGTCGCCAGATTGAGCGCAACAAAAGCGCGGTTGCCGAGCAGCCAGGGCGGCGTCATCGGATGGGTGCTGACGCGCTCCCACCACGCATAGGCCGCCAGCGCCGCGATACCCAGCGCTGCCGCGCCGGCGACCAAAACGTCATTCGCCGCGCCCGCCTTGTGCGGCCCGATCTGGCTGAGCGCCCAGGCCAGCGCCGCCAGCGCCACGGCCAAGGATCGCCGCGCCGGCCACATCGAAGCGCCGCGCCTCGCGCCGGTCGGCCGGCGCATACGCCATCAGCAGCGCCACCGCGATCAGCGCCAGCGGCGGGTTGATGGCGAACACATATTGCCAGCCGAAGCTTTGCGTCAGCCAGCCGCCCAGCACCGGCCCGCCGGCCGTGGTGAGCGCGGAGGCCGCCGCCCACACGCCGATGGCGCGGTTGCGCTCTTCTTTCGCATAAGTAGCGCCGATCAGCGCCAGGCTCGCCGGCGTCAGCAGCGCGGCGGAAACGCCTTGCACCAGCCGCGCCGCGATCAGCGCTTCGATCGTGGGCGCGAAGATGCAGGCGGTCGAGGCCGCGCCGAAGCCGAGGCAGCCGAGCGCCAACATGCGCGCCTTGCCGTAGACGTCGGCCAGCGCGCCGCCGATCAGCGTGAGCGCGGCCAGCGCCAGCACATAGCCGTTGAGCACCCATTGCACCGCGGCGAGATCGGCGCCGAAAAAGGCGCGCAGCTTGGGCAGCGCCACGGTGAGCGCCGAGCCGTCGATGAAGGCCATGGAGGAAGCCAGCACGCAGGCGGTCAGCACCAGGCGCTTGCGGCTCGCTGCGATCTCGCGCCCGAGCGCGCGCGGACATGGCTGCGCGGCGATCAGCCCGCTGTCGCACGGCTCGGCGAAGGGCTGCGCCATGAGGTTCCGTCCCTTTCCGCGGCCGCGCCGCACGGCCTTATAGCATCTCCGCTGGCGCCGCGGGCCCGCCGCCTTTAAGATTCCGCTTCGACGAATCGCGCGGGGCTCGTCATGCAGCACATCATCAATGCGGCGATCTATTACGCGACCGCGCCGTTACGCCTGTTCGGCCGCTCGCGCGCCTTCCGCTGGAGCCTGGCGGCCGCGGTCGTGCTTGCCGCAACCTTCTACGGCGCGCTGTGGGCGCTCGACAGTTTCATGCCGTCGCAGCCGGCAAAATCGCCGGCGCTCGCCAAGCTCAAGCCGCTGCCCGACCTGCCGCCGGTGACGCACGCTTCTTACGTGATCGCGCCGGTTGAGGTCGCGCTCTCCGCCATCCGCACCAGCCTCGACGCCGCCGCGCCGCGCACGCTGGTCGGCAAGAACGCCAATCCGGTGAGCAGCCTGCTGTCGAAAGCCGATATCGGCATGACCGTCACCCGTGGCAATCTCGGCATCAGCGGCCGGCCGGGCGACCTCGCCGTCACCGCGCCGATCAATTCCACCATGACGATCACCGGGCAGATCGCCGGCCTCGCCGGCAATATCACCGGCGGCATCACCGGTTTTCTCGACAACACCATCGGCCAAACCGTCGGCGGGCTGACCACGCGCGTGCTCGACCAGCGCGCCGATCTGCGCGGCACGGTCACCGTGCATGCGCGCCCGGCCATCACCGCCAATTGGCGGCTGCAGCCCAACCTCACCGCCCAGCTCACGCTCGGCAACAGCGCAGTGCAGCTCGCCGGCATCAAGCTCAACATGGCGAGCGAGGCGCGCCCGCTGCTCGAGCAGATGGTCAATCAGCAGGTGTCGGAACTGGAGACGCGGCTGCGCGGCGATCCCTTCATCGAGCAGGCCGCGCGCGCGCAGTGGAGCAAGATGTGCCGCGCCATCCCGCTCGGCGGCGGCAAGACCGGCTTGCCGAAACTGTGGCTGGAGATGCGGCCGATCCGCGCCGCCGCCGCGCAGCCCAAGATCGGCGCGCATGCCGTCAACCTTACCATCGGCGTGCAGGCCGAGACGCGCATCTCGCCGAAAGAGAGCAAGCCGCATTGCCCGTTCCCGACAAAATTGGAACTTGTGCCGCCGATGGACGACGGCCGCCTGCAGGTCGGCGTGCCGGTCGACGTGCCGTTCAGCGCGCTCAACAAGCTCTTGGAAGCGCAGCTCAAGGGCCACGTCTATCCCGAGCAGAAGGACGCCGCCGTCAGGATCGAGGTCGAGCACGTCGAGGTCGGCGCGTCCGGCGACCGCCTGCTGATTTCGCTCGACGTCAAGGCGCGCGAGCAGAAGAGCTGGTTCGGCTTGGGCGCCGGCGCCACTATCGACATCTGGGGCAGGCCGGTGCTCGACGAGCAGCACCAGATCCTGCGGCTGACCGACACGTCATTGGCGGTGGAATCGGAGGCCGCCTTCGGCCTGCTCGGCGCCGCCGCGCGCGCTGCCATACCCTATCTGCAGAAGGCGCTGGCGGAGAAGGCGGTGGTCGATCTCAAGCCGTTCGCCGCCGACGCCAAGAAGAAGATCACGGCGGCGCTGGCCGACTTCCAGCAGAACGAGAACGGCGTGCGCGTCGCCGCGCAAGTGCGCGACGTGCGGCTGACCGGCATCGCCTTCGATTCGCACACGCTGCGCGTGATCGCCGAGGCCGACGGCCGCGCCAAGGTGGCGGTGAGCCGGCTGCCGCGGATGTGAGGGGCGGCAAGGCGGCGCGGCGCTCTCTCTTTCCCTCTCCCCACTGGGGAGAGGGTGCAAAGCGAATGCCTTCGGCATTCGCGTTCTTTGCGCCAAGAACGGCCAGCGCGGGGCGCTGGCCTATGGCGGAGGCGAAGCCGAGCGAGGGCGGGTGAGGGGTAAGTGACTCTCGATAGGCCATCGCCCCCTCACCCGGCTCGCGCTCGCTATCGCACACGCAGTCAAGCTTGCGCCGACTGCGTAAACTTGTCTGCGACGCTCGCCACCCTCTCCCAGCCGAAGTCGAATATATCCGACTTCGGCCACTTAATAATTGGCAGAACTCGGGTAAACCCGAGTTCTGCTGGGGAGAGGGATAGTGAGTATGCCGCGCGTCCTACGCACCAAATCCATCCCACATTGACACCCCCCGGCCCGGGCCTACATTAAGCCCAGTTCCGAGGGGGGCCCCGCAAGGGGCTGAGAGGCCGCAGTGGCGGCGACCCTTTGAACCTGATCCGGGTCATGCCGGCGAAGGGACAGGACGCTTTCGATGCTCGCCTCGCGCTATCTCGCCAAGCTGATCGGGCCGTTGTTACTGGCCATCGGCGCCGGCTTGCTGTTCAACGGGCACCTTTACGCCACCATGGCCGAGCAGTATCTGACGAACTATGCGCTGATCTACCTGTCCGGCGTCTTCGGGATGACGATCGGCATCATGGTGGTGCTCGCGCACAATGTGTGGACGCCAAACTGGCGCGTGTTCATCACGATGTTCGGCTGGCTGCTCGCGATCGGCGGTGCGCTCCGCATCGTCTTTCCGCAGCTCGTGCGGCGCATCGGCGGCGGCAGCATCCTCCACCTGGCGGCGGTACCCGTCGTCGGCGGCGCGGCCGTGCTCGTGCTCGGCGGCGTGCTTTGTTATGCGGGTTACGGCAGAAAATTCTGAATTCAATCGTCCGCGCGCGCAGCGCGTTAGAGGAGTGCCCCATGAACATCCACGATCCCAAGGTCACCACGCCCAAGGTCACCACCGGCGCCCTGCCCGCCTCGCGCAAGGTCTATGTCGCGCCCGAGGCCGCGCCGAGCTTGCGCGTGCCGATCCGCGAGATCATGCTGGATGCCTCGAGCGGCGAGGAGCCGCTGCCCGTCTACGACACAACGGGTCCTTACAGCGATCCGGACGTCTCGATCGACGTCGAGAAGGGCCTCGCCCGCACGCGCCTCGAATGGGTGAAGGAGCGCGGCGGCGTCGAAGAGTATGAAGGCCGCCCGATCAAGCCGGTCGACAACGGCAACGTCACCGGCAAGCACCTGGCGCGGAATTTTCCCAACACGCCGAGGCCGTGGCGGGCGCTCAACTCTCTTTCTTCACCTCCCCCCTTGAGGGGGAGGTCGGCCGGCGAAGCCGGCCGGGAGGGGGGTAAGCTACAAGCACAGGCGCATGCGCAAGTTTCTACCCCCCTCCCCAACCCTCCCCCTCAAGGGGGGAGGGAGCAGGCTGCGGCAAGCGGCAAGGCTGTGCCTCTCACGGCGGATGGCCAGCACCCCATCACCCAGCTCGAATGGGCGCGCGCGGGGGTCGTCACCAAGGAGATGATCTACATCGCCGCGCGCGAGAATCTCGGGCGCAAAAAGCAATTGGAGCGCGCCGAAGCAGCGCTGGCCGACGGCGAGCAGTTCGGCGGCGAAGTGCCGGCCTTCATCACGCCGGAATTCGTGCGCTCGGAAGTCGCGCGCGGGCGCGCCATCATCCCGTCCAACATCAACCACGCCGAGCTGGAGCCGATGATCATCGGCCGCAACTTCCTCACGAAAATAAATGCCAATATCGGCAACTCAGCCGTCACCTCCTCGGTCGAGGAAGAAGTCGAGAAGATGGTGTGGGCGATCCGCTGGGGCGCCGACACGGTGATGGACCTGTCCACCGGCCGCAACATCCACAACACGCGCGAATGGATCCTGCGCAATTCGCCGGTGCCGATCGGCACCGTTCCCATTTACCAGGCGCTGGAGAAGGTCGACGGCGACCCCGTCAAGCTCGACTGGGATGTGTACCGCGACACGCTGATCGAGCAGTGCGAGCAGGGCGTCGACTATTTCACCATCCATGCCGGCGTGCGGCTCGGCTACATCCACCTCACCGCCAATCGCGTCACCGGCATCGTCTCGCGCGGCGGCTCGATCATGGCCAAGTGGTGCCTGTCGCGGCACAAGGAGAGCTTCCTCTACGAGCGCTTCGACGAGATTTGCGACATCATGCGCAAATACGACGTGTCGTTCTCGCTCGGCGACGGGTTGCGCCCCGGCTCGATCGCCGACGCCAACGACCGCGCGCAGTTCGCCGAGCTGGAGACGCTGGGCGAGCTGACCAAGGTGGCCTGGGACAAAGGCTGCCAGGTGATGATCGAAGGCCCCGGCCACGTGCCGATGCACAAGATCAAGGTCAATGTCGAGAAGCAGCTGAAGGAATGCGGCGAGGCGCCGTTCTACACGCTCGGGCCGCTGACCACCGACATCGCGCCCGGCTACGACCACATTACGAGCGCGATCGGCGCCGCCATGATCGGCTGGTTCGGCACGGCGATGCTCTGCTACGTGACGCCGAAGGAGCATCTCGGCCTGCCCGACCGCGACGACGTCAAGGAAGGCGTCATCGCCTACAAGATCGCCGCGCACGCGGCCGACCTCGCCAAGGGCCACCCGGCGGCGCAACTGCGCGACGACGCGCTCTCGCGCGCGCGCTTCGAGTTCCGCTGGCAGGACCAGTTCAACCTGGGCCTCGATCCGGAGACCGCGCAGCAATACCACGACGAGACGCTGCCCAAGGAGGCGCACAAGGTGGCGCACTTCTGCTCGATGTGCGGCCCGAAGTTCTGCTCGATGAAGATCACGCAGGATGTAAGGGATTATGCGGCGACGCTCAACGATCCCCTCTCTCCTCATCCTGAGGAGGCGCGCAGCGCCGTCTCGAAGGATGAGGCCGAACGCGGGATGGCGCAGATGTCGGAGAAATTCCGGCAGATGGGTGAGCAGGTGTATGTGGATGCCGAGAAGGTGAAAGAGAGCAATAAGGCGCTGTGACTCAATCCGCCTCATCCTGAGGAGCCGCCGAAGGCGGCGTCTCGAAGGATCGGGCGGCCCCATGGTTCGAGACGCGTTGCTTCGCAACGCTCCTCACCATGAGGCCGAGAGGGGCACCGGAACAAGGCGTCGGCACGATGATCCGCTACGACGAGCACGCGGAATTCCAGATCGCCCGCCGCAACATCGAGAAAGGCTGGGTTGAGGCTGTCCTGCGCAATCCCGACACCGTAGAAGAAGGCGAAACGCCGCAATCTTTTTTCAAGTGCCTGCCGGGCCGGCATGTTATGTTGCGCGTGGTGACGCCGTTAACCGATCCGGAGTAGGTCATCACCGCCTATTTCGACAGGACCAGACCATGCGCGTGAGAGTGGACCACGGAGCCGACGCGATCTACGTCAACCTGACCGACCGCGCCATCAAGGACAGCGCCGAGGTCGCCGACGGCATCGTCGTCGATTATGACGCCGAAGGCCGCATTGTCGGCGTCGAGATTCTCGATGCGTCGAAGCGGACCGATGATCCGGACGTGCTCAAGCAGTTCAATTTTGATCTGCCGACTGTCGGATAGCGAATGCTCGCCGGCGCAAAAGGTGGCGCATTTCTGCTCGATGTGCGGGCCGAAGTTTTGTTCGATGAAGATCACGCAGGATGTAAGGGATTATGCGGCGACGTTGAACGAGAAGCAGGCGGGGATGGATGAGATGTCGGAGAAGTTCCGGCAGATGGGGAATGAGGTTTATGTCGAGGCGGATGCGGTGAAGGAGAGCAATAAGGCGTTGTAGCTTATTGGAGGATCATATGGCGCCAGTGGTCAGGGTGAAAAATGGCCGCGTGGAAGATTACGAGAATGGCGCATTCAAGAGATCTTATGGCTCCAATATCATTGCGGCGTCCACGGACGGCACAATCGTTGCGGCTGTTAATTCCCGCGGTGCGGTTGAGGAATATCAGTCCGGAGCATTTAAGCGCAGCTACGGAAGCGGCGCGACCGGCGTTCAGGTTTCCGGCGGTGTTGTAGCTGTCCAAACAAAGTCTGGTCGAACAGAGGAATATAGGAACGGGGCGTTCCAAAGATCGTACTGAGCAAGTAGCCCGGATTGAGCGCAGCGAAATCCGGGGCGGCCTCGCACCGAAATCCCGGATGTCGCTTCGCTCCATCCGGGCTACGCTTGCTGAGCCATCGGGAGACGGCGATGACAGACGATGATCCATCGAGCCGAGTAAGGCATATTTATGCTTCGAAGCTCTCAGACCTGAGAAGAAAAGATAAACGCAACCCAAATCGAGATTCATTGGCAGAGCAATTTAAGAGCGAATTCAATAACGCAGAAGAATTCATGAAGTGGTGGTTCGAACAGTCCAAAAAACAAAACAATAGTTGCTACTATTGTGACACGCCGATCGAGACAATTCGTCAACTTATTGCCGAACACAAGCTCCGAACTCGCAACAACCGGAGCAAAAGGGATGAAGCGACAGGACGCTCGATCAATGGCCGGGGGCGCGAGCTTGAACTCGAGTGCAAGAACCCCGACAAAGGATATTCGAGGAACAACTGCGTTCTAGCGTGCATGTACTGCAACAATGACAAGTCCGACATTTTCGAAGCGGAGCATTATAAAGAAAATTTCGGCCAAAATCGGCATAGGTATTTTTGCGATTTGGAAAAACGATACCTTTAACAGACTAATCCACAGCCGTCGGACGGATTGAACGGCAGCAAGTAGCCCGGATTGAGCGTGGCGAAATCCGGGGCGCTAAGCACCGGACGATCCCGGATGTCGCTTCGGTCCATCCGGGCTACGCTTGCTGAAAGAGCCCGCTAGTAAATCGGCGAGTTGAATTTCGGTGCGTTGCTTCTGGTTATCGTGGCGCTTATTGCACCAAACATTTCGCTAATTACGATTTTCTCTCCCGTCGCCATAAATCCAGTTATTGCTTGATAGTTGGCTCCGTATGGCACTCCATTGTGACTTCCCAATTCAATATTTTTAGACTCAGATGACAAGTTTCCAACATGGTAGCTTTTTATTATGGCTTCCGCGAACTGTGTTAGATCCAGATCAGACGCTCCAAAGAAACATCTGTTTAATTCCAACTTTGTTATTTTATTATCCTGATCAAGATAGAGTATCGCGCAGGTCCTGACTGAGCCTTTCTTTGCTAATTCTATTTTGCCTTCTTCTTGCTTAACGTCAAATTCAGAGATACGCAGTGCGTCAAATTCAGACTTGGTCATGTTGATGGCGAGTCCTCTGAATTTTGTGCCGACGTTTGTTTGAGTGTAAGCCGCAGCACTAAAACAAACCGCACTTAAGCACATGAAGATCATCAAAGCTTTGCGCATCACAGCCTCCTAGTCGACTTCGACCGAAGTGCGTAGAATGCTGTTGCATATCCTCGGCATGGCGCCAGCTTACAGCGGCGCAATACGCTTCGCTATTGCGCCCTACGCTCCCTACTTCCCCGCCGCCTTCCTCAGCGCACGCGTTGATCCGCTCCTGCCAACCCGGCCCGTCGGCCTGGAAGAAATCCAGGACGTCGCGGTCGATGCGCAGCGTCACGTGCTCCTTTGCGCCGCAGTCGCCGGCCCATGCCGGACCTTATATCACGCCTCCATCAACGAAAAACGCCCGCTGTGCTATGGCTTGGTGGCGCCCCGCTCCCGCGCAAACTAATGAGAAAACCATGCGCCGCACCGTGACACTTGCCCTGTTCCTCGCCCTCGTGCTCGGCGGCGGCCTCCTGATCGGCGTGCTGACGCCGCCGGGCGCCTGGTACGCCGCGCTCGCCAAGCCGCCGTTCAACCCGCCGGGCTGGGTCTTCGCGCCGGCCTGGACGCTGCTCTATATCCTGGTCGCCGTCGCCGGCTGGCGCACCTGGCAGCGCGGCCCGCGTGAGCCCGCCATGGCGGTGTGGTTCGTCCAGCTCGCGCTCAATTTTCTCTGGTCGCCGGTGTTCTTCGGCGCGCACCGGCCCGGCGCCGCGCTGGCCGTGGTGGCGGCGCTGCTGGCGGCGATCCTCGCCTTCATCGCGATGCGCTGGCGGCGCGACCGCGTCGCCGCGCTGCTGTTCGCGCCCTACGCCGCCTGGGTGGCGTTCGCCACGCTGCTCAACGGCGCGATCTGGGTTCTCAACTGAACCGCCCGACGATGGCAGTGAGAGGCCCCACCTTCCCCGCCGCCTTGCGCAGCGCCGCGTTGATCCGCTGCTGCCAGCCCGGGCCGTCGGCCTCACAAGACATCCAACACCTCTCTCGGCCTCATGCTGAGGAGCATACCGCCAGGTGCGCGTCTCGAAACATGGGCCGCCCCATCCTTCGAGACGCCGCGCTTCGCGCGGCTCCTCAGGATGAGGCGGAGGAAAACCCTCTCCGCCGTCATGCCCGCGCCTGTCGCGGGCAGCCACGCCTTACTTGCGGCACCTAAGACGTGGATGGCCGGGCCTCCGCCCGCCGAAGGGTTGACGCATAGCCGCGAAAAGAGCCGCTTCGGCCCGCCCCGTCGCACCCCCGGGCCTCGACAAACGGCGGGCATACCGGGCATCGGCTTGAAGCGCCTGGCGGGCTGTTGGACAATCGAAGAAGACCGCGACATGCGCCTCGCCATCGGCACCTGGATCGCCATCCCGTCATGAGCACCGTGCGCGTCACACTGGCCTGGACCGAGAAGGCGATGGCCGCGCATCGCGCGCGCGACGGCGCGCTGGCGCAGATCCCCGACAACGATCCCTTCGAAGGGCCGGTCATCGAGGCCGACGCGGCGACCAGCCTTGCGCTCGCGCGCGCGGGCGTGCTGGCGCGGCTCGACCGGCTGCCGCACGAGGGCATGTCGCTCGACGACGAGCACGAGGAAGGCTGGTTCGACCTCGATCAGCTCGACGGGTTGATCGCCGCACTCGAGGCGATGCTCGCGGAACCCCGCGCCGGCGCTGATGCCGAGCGCGTCTCCCGCTGGCTCGCCGAGACGCTCGCCTTCGCGCGGAAGGCCAAGCTGGCGATGCGCGGCGTCTGTATCTGGGTGTGACGGCGGCGGCGCCCCGATTGAGCGCGGCGCAATCCGGGACTAACCTGGGACATGACCGTAGGCGCGGCAAGCTGGCAGGTGAGGCAATGGCACACGTCATCTACAAGGTGGTCCGGCACGAGGACGGCTGGGCCTATACCGTCGACGGCACCTTCTCGGAGAGCTTTCCGAGCCATCAGCGAGGCGCTCGAGGCGGCGCGCCGCGTCGCCGCCGAGCAGCGCGTGGCCGGCCAGACCGAGGCCATCGAATACGAGGACGAGAACGGCAAGTGGCACCGCGAGGTGGCCAGTGGCCGCGACCGGCCGGACACCGAGGTGGAGGATAGCGCGTAAGCCTTGCGCGCTTTCCTATTTCCCCAGCGTCGCGATATAGGCAGCGATGTCGGCGGTTTCCGTCGGCTGCGGCGCGAAATTCATCTTCGGGTGCGGGCCGGCGATCGCGTGCGCGATGGCGTCGGGCTTGGCGGCGTATTTGCGGGCGATCACGTCGAAGGGTGGCGCGAAGGCGACGACATTGGGCGCGTGCTGGGCGACGCTGTGGCAGGCCGCGCAATGCGCCAGCGCCAGGCGCTGGCCGCGATCGGCGTCGGCCGCGCGCGCGGGCGTGCCGGCAAGCACGACCGCCGCCGTCAACAGCAGGCCGCGCAACATTGAAAGCCGTGTCGGATCCATGCGGCCACTATAGCACGTGCCACAGGCACGGCGTCAGGCCCGCGCTCGGTCGAGCGGCCGGAGGATCAATTGCCGGCTTGATCGCCGCCGGCCGCGGCCTGATCCGAGTAGGAGGCATTGCCGCCGTCATCGCCGACCGCGCCGGTATTATCGCCGGACTGTTCCTGATAGCTGGCGCCGCCGTCATCTTGCGTCACCGCCGCGGTGTCGCCGGATTGATCGCTATACGTAGCCGTATCGCCGGACTGGCCGCTGTACTGACCGCTGTCGCCGCTATAGCTCGCGGTATCGCCGGACTGGTCCTGATTGCTGGCGCCGCCGTCACCTTGCGTCACGGCTGCGGTGTCGCCGGATTGGTCGCTATATGGCGGCCGTATCGCCGGACTGGTCGCTGTACTGACCGCTGTCGCCGCCAGAGCTCGCAGTATCGCCGGACTGTTCCTGATAGCTGGCGCCGCCGTCATCTTGCGTCACGGCCGCGGTGTCGCCGGATTGATCGCTATAGGTAGCCGTATCGCCGGACTGGTCGCTGTACTGACCGCTGTCGCCGCTATAGCTCGCGGTATCGCCGGACTGATCCTGATAGCTGGCGCCGCCGTCATCTTGCGTCACGGCCGCGGTGTCGCCGGATTGGTCGCTATAGGTGCCCTGGTCGTCGCCTTGCGTCGCGGCCGTATCGCCCGACTGGTCGCTATACTGCCCGCTGTCGTCCACGGTTGCCGTGGACTGATCGCTGTAACCTGAGTCCTGCGCGAGCGAGGCCGCGGGCAGCCCCAAGATCAGCGCGAGAAACAGCGCAACACTCACCACGCTACGCATTACGCCCTCCTGTGGTTGGCGTTAACCATAGCGATTTCTAAGGCGTTGATCTACAGGCTTTTTTCGATTGCCGCTGTCCCGTTTTGTGACAGGTGGCGGCAAAATGCCCGTCATGCGCGCCTGGCGCGGCCAGTCGGTGGGTGGGCTCGCCGCGCGCAGCCCACCCCGCAAAGACGGGCTACCTCACCGAAATTGCCAGCCCGCTCAGGTCGACGTTCGCCATCAGCCCGACCTGCCGGCCGCTCAGCGACAAGACGGCGCCCTTCTCGTTGGTCAGCACGATCGCCCGCACGCCGTGGATCACCGCGGCGCCGGCGCCGCCGGCGCCATAGACGCCGGACACGTCATAGGGGCCGCGGATGTGGCTGACGGTGCCGTGGAAATAGGTCTTGGAAGCGCCGAACACGAGGCCGGCGGACAGCCCGCCGATGGAGATGTGGTAGCGCCGGCCGTGGAAATAGAGCGTGCCGCTGCCGCCGGAACCGCCGATGAACCAGCCGGCCTTGTAGACGGCGAAGCTGATGCGGCCGCTGTCGGCCCGGGCGGCGGAGGTGAAGGCGATGCCGGCGAGCGCGCACAGCGCGATCAGGGCGGCACGCAAGCGCCAAGAAATTCGCATGGGATGTCTCCTCGATGGCGGCCACGGGCTAGGTTGCGGCGGGCCCGGCCCGCGCGTCCATGGCGCGAATCAGCGGGCAAACCTTAGCGCATGTCCGCCGCGCCGGGCATCCGGTTCGCTTCGCGCCCGCCTATTGCTATGCTCTCGAAGTATCAAGGGAGGAAGTAAAACATGGCCGGCCTACTGCAAAACCACATCGCCGTCGTCACCGGCGCGGGCTCCGGCATCGGCCGCGCCATCGCGCAGGGCTTTGCGCGCGAGGGCGCCGCGGTCGCGGCCCTCGACATCAACGGCGAGACGGCGGAAAAAACCGCCGCGGAGATCGCGGGCGCCGGCGGCAAGGCCAAAAGCTTCACGCTCGACGTCACCGACCGCGCCGCCTGCCGCGCGGTGGCGGCGCAGGTCGCCGGCGCGCTCGGCCAAGTCTCGGTGCTGGTCAACAATGCCGGCATCACGCGCCGCAACCCTTTCACCGCCGATCCGGACACCGTCGCCAAGGACTGGGACGACATCCTCGCCATCAATCTCGACGGCATATTCAACGTGACGCAGGCCTTCCGCGACCCCTTGCGCGCCAGCAAGGGGCGCATCGTCAATCTGGCCTCGATCCAGTCCTTCGTGCATCTGCGCACGCCGTCGTCGACCGCCTACACCGCCTCCAAGCACGCCGTGCTCGGCTTCACCCGCGCGCTCGCCGTCGAGCTCGGCAAGGAGGGCGTGCGCGTCAATTGCATCGGTCCCGGCTTCATCGAGACCAATATCAATGCGGCGACGCGCGCCAACCATCCGGAATACGTCAAGATGTTCATCGACCACACCCCGCTCGGCCGCGCCGGAAAACCGGAAGACATCGTCGGCCCGGCGATCTTCCTGGCCTCGGATCTGTCGGCTTACGTGACCGGCTCAATTCTCATGGCCGACGGCGGCTATCGGACGGTCTAAAGCTCACGAAAAGCTGATGCGGCCTTGAGCGCGCACGTCCCGCAGTTGCGCTAAGCTTCGGCCATGTCGCTCTTGGCCCGCCTACTCGCGCTTGCCCTTGTCGCCGCCGCCGCGCCCGCCGTGGCGGCGCCGCAAGCCGTCACGCTCACCGCCGCCGACCAGGTCAAGGTGTTCGCCACCTATTACGGCACCGGCGACAAATCGCGCACAATCGTGCTGCTGTTCCACCAGGCCGGCGGCAGCGGCGCGGAATATCAAAGCATCGCGCCCAGGCTCAACGCGCTCGGCTTC
Source organism: uncultured Pseudomonadota bacterium (assembly GCA_963819955.1). GTDB lineage: Bacteria > Pseudomonadota > Alphaproteobacteria > Rhizobiales > Xanthobacteraceae > Pseudolabrys. The sequence continues at coordinate 535,396 of CAWFYB010000009.1, forward strand.
AACGCCCTTGCCGTCGACCAGCGCTCGGGTGGCTCGGGCTTCGGCCGCGCCAACAAGACGGTGCAGGCGCTCGGGGCAGCACCGGTTACCGCGCCGCCCTGCCCGACCTGCAGGCCGCGCTCGACTGGGCGCACGCCGGCGGCGCGCGCAAGATCGTGGTCTGCGGCTCGAGCTATTCGGCCGCGCTGGTGTTCCTGCTGGCGGCCGACAATCCCGGCAAGATCGCCGGGCTGATGGCGTTCTCGCCCGGCGAATATCTCGGCGGCGCGCACCGCGTGCACGACGCGGCGGCCAAGCTGCAACAGGTCGCGGTGTTCGTTTCGTCGGCCAGCAGTCGCGGCGAGATATCTGCCGCCCGCGCCATCCTCGCCGCCGTGCCGGGCAATGCGAAAACGCAATTCGTGCCCAAGCACGCCCCGCACGGCGCCTCGGCGCTCAATGCCGACGCCAATCCGGCCGGCTACAAGGCGGAGTGGGCGGCGGTCGAGCGCTTCCTCGCGCCGTTGCGTTAGAAAACGCTCATACGTTAGAAAACGCTCACGCTCCTCGCGCATAACAGCCGCGCTCGATCTCCTCGATCAGCGACTTCTCGCGCGGCCGCCAGCCGAGCTCGGCGCGCGCGCGCTTGGCGCGCACGCGGCTGTTGGAACCCATGGTGTCGTTGGCCGGGCCCTCGCCCCATTCGGCGGCGGCTTCCTCCACCGTCATCGCTTTCGGTGCGCCCGCCGAAGCCGAGCATGCGGCTGATGGCCTCGCACACCTCGCGCATCGCGTTCTCGCCGTTCTCCGCGAAATAGAACGCGCCGGCCGGCGCCTTGTCGATCGCCAGCAGATAGACCGTCACCAGGTCGTCGATATGCACGTTCGCCCAGCGGTTCTCGCCCGGACCGATATGTTTGGCGACGCCATATTTCTTCGCCACCTGCGATCAGCCAGGGCACCTGGATGCTGTGCGGATTGAGCCCGCGTCCGCGCCCATAGATCAGGCTGGGCGCGATCACCATCGAGCGCACGCCCTTGTCCGCCGCGCCGCGCACCAGCCGGTCGATTTCGACGCGCGCGAGCGCGCGCCGGCGAGGGCGTGAACGGCGTGTCCTCGTCGAACACCTGCGCGACCAATTCGCCGCCCGCGCGGGTGCCGACGATGCTGGATCCGAAGTGTGGATGAAGGTCTTGCCGGTGCCGGCGAGTGCTTCGAGCATGGCCTCGGCGGCGGCGCGGTGGCCGGCGTTGGCCGCATTGACGGTGACGTCGGCCGCGCGCGCGGCAGCGGCAAGCACCGCGGCGTCGTCGAGCGTGCCGCGCACCGGCGTCACGCCGCGCTCCTTGAGCGCCGCGGCGCTCGCGTCTGCGCGCGCCAAGCCGCTCACGCTATGGCCGGCGGCAAGCAGCGCCTCGGCCAGCGAGCCGCCGATATAGCCGGTAGCGCCGGTGATGAAGATTTTCATGCTCACCCCGGCCGAGACCTAGCGCTTGTACAAACCCATGATCGCCGCCTTTTCCAGCGTGGCGAAATGCAGGTTGAAGCCGACCACCGCCGCCGAAGTGTCGGCCGCGACCGGCAGCTTGTCGGCGGAGACGGCGAACACCGTGAACAAATAGCGGTGCGGGTGGTCGCCCGGCGGCGGGCACGGGCCGCCATAGCCGGGCGCGCCGAAATCGGTGCGCGTCTGCAAGGCGCCGCCGGGCAATTTGCCGCCCGCGCTGCCGGCGCCGGCTACGAGCTCGCTCACGTCGGCCGGGATGTTCACCACCAGCCAGTGCCAGAAGCCGGAGCCGGTCGGCGCGTCGGGGTCGTAAGCTGTGACGGCGAAGCTCTTGGTACCGGCGGGCGCGCCCGACCATTTCAGCTGCGGCGAGACATTGCCGCCGGCGCAGCCGAAGCCGTAATCCTCCGACAGGATGAAGTCGCGGCCGAGATAATCGCCGTCCTTGAAGCTGTTGCTGGTGACCGTGAACGCCATGTACCGTCTCCTTTGATTCGCCAAACGCACGCTAGCTTGCAACGCCGCAAGCCTAGTCGGGTTCGGACAAATCGCAATGGGCAACCTGCCGATCAACGCGTTCGACGCCGCGATCTATGTCTGCCTGGCGGTCGCGGTCGTCGCCGGCCTCAGGTCCGGGCTGCTGCGCAGCCTGGCGACGATTCTCGGCTATGTGTGCGCGGCGCCGTTCGCGCTTGCCGCAATGCCCTACCTCACGCCCTTTCTCGCCAGCCAATTGAAGCTGCCGGCGACGCGGACCTGGCCGGTGTTTTTCGTGGTCTTGCTGTTGGCCGGCTTCGCGTTCGGCGCGCTGCTGCGCATGGTGGTCGGCGAATTGACCGGGCCGACCGTCAGCGCGCCCGACCGCGCGGCCGGCGCCATGCTCGGCGCCGTCCGCATCGTGCTGCTGGCCGTGCTGATGGTGGCGATCTTCGACCGGATCATTCCGGCCGGCCGCGAGCCGGCTTTTCTCACGGGCTCCAAATTGCGGCCGATCCTGTCGTCGGCCGGGCAGCAGGGCCTGCAGGCGCTGCCGCCGGACGTCGCCGATTACATCGATCGCTTGAAGCGCGAACGGGGAATCTAAGCGCTAACGTTTTCCGCGATCCCGCCACAGCCCGACCACCGCGATCAGTGCCGTGATAGTCGCCAATAAAAACAACCCCGACAGCAGCGGCCCCTCGACCGCCCAGTGCATGAGGCGCGCGCAATCGTACAATACATAAGCCGCGAAGGTGAAGGCGAGGCCGTAGAGATAGGGCCGCCCCTGCATCGCCGCCAGCACGGCGAAGACGGCGACCGCGGCTTCCAGGATGATCGAGGCGATGAGCATGACGCGAGGCTAGCGCTTTCGAAGCGGCGTGCAACCTGAAAAATGTCGGCGCTATTCACTGTGTTAGGCGGACACACCTGGTTCGACCCCATACGCAACCGCCGCGCCAGCGCCTCGGCCGCTGCGAAATCGACTGCGCTGATCGAAAAGCACGCTGCCGTGCGTCCCCGCGAAGATGCCGCCCTCAACTCACCGGCACGCAAGTCGACGGCGCGCGCGGCGCGAACGGCGCGTTGAAGCGCAAATTCATCTGCCCGCGCGCGCCATAGCCGTCGTGCAGCGCCTGCAAGATGAAGTCGGCCATGGCGTTGAAATCCGGCGGATCGGCGACGTCGAAATCGACCTTGAAATTGCCGACCGAGTTGTCGGTGGAAAAGCCGAGGCGCGCGAGCGCGGCGATCGTTTGCGGCGGCTGGTGGAACGTGCGCGCCGCGCCTTGCTTGGTGTAATAGAAGCCGGAAGCCGCCTCGCAATAAATCTTGCTCTCGTGGTCGTGGAACATGCACTGCACATAGGCCTGCACCCGGCCCGGCACGCTTATCGCGATATAGCGGTGGCGGTCGCTCGCCGGATCGCCGGCGGCGTAGACCTGCTCCAGCCGGTGCAGGACCTCGCAGCGGTAGACTTCGAGCAGCGCGTGGAAGCTCTTGCTCATCTCCGCGCGCGCGGCCGGCGCGGCGAGAAGCGGCGCGAGCGCCGCCGCCAACATCAGGGTCCCCCGCCGCACGCCCGACACGCCAAGCACGCCACAACCCCCACCCGTAACGGTTGTAGTATCGTCGGCCGGCACGGGATTGGCAAGGGCGCCAGCCGGCGCTTGCTCAGCGCGCCGCGGTCAGAACTTGTATTCGAGGATGTCGTCTTCCACCGGGTCGCCGAACATGTCCTCGCCCATCTCATGCACGATCACATAAGGCGGCTTGCCGTGCGCGGCGGGCACCGCCTGCATCGGCGCGAGCTCGGAGGCCGGCACCTTCACCAGCTGCGATTGGAAATTGTCCATCGCCCGCTGGTTGCCGACGAACACGCAGGCGCACAATTTCGGATCGGCGAACAGATAATAGCGCCCGCGCGGCGTGCTGCGCCGGACGAACCGCAGCGGCGGCACGCGCTTCAGGCGCGCGAGCTTGCGCGGCGTATCGGCCGGGCGCATGATGAAGCCTGATTGCTCCAGCAACCTGTCGCGCTTGAGCGTCTGCGCCGGCGCGCCGAAGGCGACCAATGCCGCGGCGAGCGCAAGCGCCAGCGTCGACGTGCTCTTCATGCTCATCGCCCCTCGGGTTCGATCGAAAAACTATAAAGCAACGTCCGCGCTTAGGCGAGGACGTCGCCGCGCGGCGGGCAAACCCGCGTGCTGACCCGCATGAAGCCGTTCCTGCGCGCCCACCGCCGTAGCGCGGTCATCGTCGCGCTGGTGCTGCTCGCTTTGGGCCTCGACGCCGCCACCGGTTTCAATCTCATGGCGGCGGGCGGCTGCCTCGGTTTTTTCGCGGTGCAGTTCCTGGCGATGACCGCGGGCTCGGTGCTGGCGCTGGTCGGGCTGGTGGTCTGGATCTTCTCGCGCTTCCAAAGCCGCGCCGCGCTCAACATGGTGGCGATGGCGCTGACGCTCGCCGTCGCCGCGCTGTTGCTCAATCAAGCGGCCGCTTGGATCGGCGTCGGCTGCGGCGACTGAGCGGCGCGCAGCGTGCAATTGAAAGCGCCTTCGCGCCGGTCACTCCCACAGCCCGTAGCCCTTCCACTTCTCTTCGGGAATTTCCGGGCCGATATTGTAGCTGAACGAGGTCACCGACAGATGGTCGGCCGCCGCCGTGCAGGTATAGCTGAGCTCGTACCATTTCTTGCGGCTGCGGAAGGCGCCGCCCTTGGCCACGATCGTGTTGTCCTTGATATGCGGCTCTCTGGCTGCGCCGGCGACCGCGCGGTCCGGGCGGAACGGCCGGTGGTCCTTGCGGATGCGCGTCATCGCGGTGTAGTCGCACAGCTGCTCGAGCCGGTCGACCGGCGCGAGCATTTTCAAGCTGCGCTCGAAACGGTTTTCCCGGGCTGCGGCGCCGGCGGCGCCGGCCACGAGCACGCCCACCACCAGGACGGCCGCGCCAATCGTCAGTGCGAGCCGCCGCATACGCTCTCCCCACACGCCATTGGACCATTCCCCCGGGCGGTTTTTACGCAATTGATACACGATGAAGCAAGCGCCCGGCCTGGCTTATCCAGTGCCAATTCGCGTTGTGGTTGCCGCACTTAGGCGTATTTCGGGTCGCGGTCGAGCAATTCGATGGAGACCCCTTGCGGCCCGCGCAGGAAGCAGATCTTGATGCCCGGGCGCGGGATGCGCGGCTCCATGCTGAACTCGACACCCTTGGCTTTCAGCTCGGCCGCGATGGCGTCGATGCCGGAGACCGCAAGTCCGAAATGGTCGAGGCCCTGATAGGGCGTCCGCGGCGCGGCGTTGACGCCGTCGCCGGGCGAAACGGGCGCGATGAAGATATTGGCGCCGCCGAGCTTCAAGTCGATGCGCGGCTTGCCCTCCTGCACCGAGCGGATCACCTGCGCGCCCAGCATCTTTTCGAACCATTGCGCGGTCGCTTCCGGGTCGGGGCTGCGCAGGTGGACGTGGTCCCAGGTGAGTTGCTGCATGGCGTTTCTCCCTTGTGGCGCGGGCCGCATAATGGACGCCCTGGTAACGCCTGCGCAACGGGGTGCCGCGCCGAAGCGTTATCCACACGCGCGCACCCGCTTGCCGAAAGACCCGGCGCGGCCCAATCTCCCCGCCCCGATCCGCCGGATCGGACAAACTGGGGACCCCCATGAAAATGACAGCCGCTGCGCTGTTGCTCGCCGCCGCCTGCCTCGCCACCAACGCCGCCTTCGCCGTCTCGACCGACGACGTCAAATGGATCAATCAGTGCGTCAACGATAACAAGGGCGGCGCTGCCGCAGCCGTCGTGCTGAAATACTGCACCTGCATGGTCAACAAGATGGAAGACAGCGAAACGCAATCCGTCACGCAATGGGAGAAGAAGCACGTGACGGAACGCAAGGCTTGCGACAGGCAAGCGGGCTGGAGGTAACGCCATGCGCGGCCGGCGGTTTTCTTCACCGTCGGCCGCTTCAGCAGCGAGACAAAAAGCGGCCGAGGTGTCGCGCCATGATCAAAGTCATGCCGGAAGTCGACGGCATCGTCGAAATCCACGCCGGCGGCAAGCTTACGCGCGCCGACTACGAGGGCGTGCTCATTCCGCAGCTCGAAGCCTTGACGCCCGGCGGCCGGAAACTGCGGGTGCTGATGCTGATGGACCAGACCTTCACCGGCTGGGACCTCGACTCGGCCTGGGACAACACGGTGATGGATTTCCGCCACCGCAAGGATTTCGACAAGATCGCCGTGGTCGGCGCGCCGCGCTGGGAGGACTGGTGCGTGAAGCTCGCCGGCCTCTTGATGAAGGGCGAGCTGCGCGCCTTCCCGCGCCAGCAGTTGGCGCAGGCGAAAGAGTGGCTGAAGGTGTGAGGGCGGCTGTCGTGCGCCATCACAATGATCCCGCAAAGACCTAATCCGCCCTCATCCTGAGAGCCTGTCCTCTTGACCCGAGGAAGTCCGCCGAAGTGCATGCGAAGGCGGGCGTCTCGAAGGATGGGGCGGCCTCACGGCGGCGCGCGCTCACCGGCACCCGCAATGACAGAATTATGACAGATGCATTGCCGTCCGCATCAAACAAGTTGCCCACAGCCGCGGCGTTTTCCGCGCATTTCTTGCACCCGCCCGCGCGGCAATTTGCTAAACCGGAGCGACCGAGGATTCCCAAGCAATGGCCCGCACACCGATCTACGCGGCGGGCGGCATCGTGGTGCGCGGCACCAGCAAGCGCCCGCGGGTCGCCGTCGTCCAGCGCAGCAAGGACGAGCGCTGGGTGCTGCCGCGCGGCAAGCTCAAGCGCGACGAAGACCCCGTGGTCGGCGCCCGCCGCGAGGTGGTGGAGGAGACCGGCCATCGCGTGCGCGTGCACGAATTTCTCGGCGCCATCACCTATCGCGCGCGCGGGCGGCCCAAGGTCGTGCAGTTCTGGCGCATGCAGGCCTACGAGCGGCCGAGCCGCGACGTCATGAACGACATCGCCGCGGTGGAATGGCTACCGCTTGCCGCCGCGGTGCGCCGCTTGAGCTACCCGCTCGAGAAACTGTTCCTGCAATATGCCGGCCGCCAGGTGCTCAAGCGCCGCAAGCGCGCGGCCAAAAAGAAAAAACGCACGCGCCGCAAGGCCGCGCTGAAACCGCAGCGCCGGCAAAAACCGGCGCCGGCGCGGCGGACGCGCAAGACCCGCGCCCATGCGCGCAAACCGTCGCCGCCGCGCGCGCGCGCCGCCAAGACGCGCGGGAACGCGCGCCGGGCGCGGCCGCGGCGTGTCAAGCGGGGCGCTGCCATGCCGGTGCGCGTCGCCGCCGCCAAGCAGGCCTCCGCCACCAAGGTCGCGCTGCCGGCGCATGCCGCCGTCCCTGCGCCGGCCAAGCGGCCCACCATGCTGGCGCGCATGCTCGGCCGGCTCGGGCGCTGAGCCGGCCTGCCGCATTGCTGCCGCAAGTCTTGCAAAAATTTAATCTTTCGGCCGGCCGCCAATTCGGCAATCCAAATAAGGCATTCAGCCTGCGTTCACGCGCCGGGCGGGAACCTGCCCGCGACGGGCGGCGTTTTCGGATCGCCCGAATCGCAGGGATTGTGCGGCGCCGCCGTTCAATCGGTGCGATCGACGAAAAAAAAGAGGTGTGCCATGAAAAGGATCCTGACAGCCACCGTGGCCGCAGCGGCCCTCGTCCTTGCGACCGTGGCCGTGCCGCATCAGGCGCAAGCGCGCTGGCACGGCGGCGGCGTCGCGGCCGGTATCATCGGCGGGCTTGCCGTCGGAGCCCTGATTGGCTCTGCGGCCGCCAACGGGCCGTACTATTACGGCCGGGGCTACTATTACGCCCCGCGCCGCTCCTACTATTACGGGCCGGACTGCTACTGGCGTCACGCGCGCTACTGGAACGGCTATCGCTGGCACTGGCGGCGCGTGCGCGTGTGCGATTGAACGGCGCACGGCTTGAACACGACATAAGGAAGGCCCGGTTTTAGCCACGATTCCGGGCTTTCTTCACGCAGGGAACGCGCACGATAGCTTTTCGACATTGCGGGCGCGCCTCTTTCATCGGTGCCGGAACAGGCTAAGTGTCCCGGCTCGCCGTCGGCCAGCGCCGACATGAATCTTGGAGGGTGATTCTATGAAGAAGGCCATTCTCGCCGTGGCGGCCGCCGCTGCACTCGCCGTCGGCACTTTGAGCGTACCGACCGCCGCCAATGCCCGTTGTAACGGTTGCGGCATCGCCGCCGGCGTGCTCGGCGGCCTGGCCGCCGGCGCCATCATCGGCGGCGCCATCGCCAACTCGCATGCGGGCGGCGACTATGTGGAATACGAGGGCTACGACCGTCCCTACCCCTACCGCTGCCATCACGGCTATTGGGCGCGCCAGCGGCTGTACAACCGCTATGACGAATTCGTCGGCTGGAGCCGCCCGCATTTCGTCTGTAACGAGCGCTATTAAGTTTCGCGTAACGATCGCGGGTGCATGATCCTCGCCGAAACCTTAACGGCCCGAGGAGCACCCATGAAGCAGACTGTCATCGCGCTCGCCGCGGCCGTCACGCTGGCCGCGGCGTTGCCGTCTTCGGCCGAGGCCCGCTGCCACGGCTGCGGCGTCGCCGCCGGCGTGGTGGGCGGGCTCGCCGCCGGCGCCATCATCGGCTCGGCCCTCGCCAATAGCGGGCCGGTCTACGCCGCGCCCCCGCCCCCGCCGTCGGCGGTCTATTACGACGACGGCGACGATGGCCCGGTCTGCCACGTCGAGCGCCGCCGGGTCTGGGTGGAGGGCTACGGCTGGCACCACCGCCGCATCGAGGTGTGCGACTGAGCTGACGCGCGTTCCGCGTCTCGCAATGCCCGGCCCGCGCGCCGGGCATTTGTTTTCAGCGCCGCATGGCGTCAAGCACCGCCGCCGTCGGCCAGCAGTCGACCTTCAGCTTGTTCTTCTTCTGATAGGCGCCGAGCGCCGCGCGCGTGAGCATGCCGGCCTTGCCGTCGATCTTGTCGTGGTAGAGGCCGAGCGCGGTGAGCCGCTGCTGCATGGCCTCCACCTGCCGGGTCTTGAGCTGCTGGCTCTTGCTCCACGGATGCTCGAACGGCCGCCCCCCGCCGATCAAGTCGGCGAGATGGCCGACGAACAGCACGTAGAGATCGGAGTAATTGTACTCCTTGATCACATAGTAGTTCTTCGGCGTGAGGAAACCGGGACCGTAGGTGCCTTCCGGCAACAGCAGCGACGCCCGGCACGGCGAGATCGCGCGCCGGCGGCTTGCGCCCGTAAGCCGGCACGAAGCCCGCTTTAAGCCATTCGCCGATCGGCCGCGTGTGGGCGGGCTCGGCGCGCATGCAATCGACGCTTGCCGGCACGCGCACCTCGATGCCCCAGGGCTCAGCCGTCCGCCAGCCTTTGTCCTTGAGCTGCTTGGCGGCGGAAGCAAGCGCGTCCGGCACCGAATGCCAGATGTCGGCTTTGCCGTCGTGGTCGAAATCGACGCCATATTTGTAGAACTCCGACGGCAGGAACTGCGTCATGCCCATGGCGCCGCCCCAGGAGGAGCGCAGGCGCGCCCGCGGCACGCCGTCCTGCAGCATCTTCAAGGCGTAGAGGAACTCGTTGCGGAAGAAGTCCTTGCGCTTGCCGACAAAGCCTTGCGTCGCCAAGACCCGCAAAGCGTCGTGGCCCTCGACCTCGCGGCCGTAATCGGTCTCGCGCGCCCAGATCGCCAGCACCACATTGCCGGGTACGCCGAACGCCTTCTCGATGCGCGCCAGCGTGGCGCGGTGCTGCGCGGCCAATTCTTTGCCGCGCGCGGCCAGAGCGCTTGAACAGCGGCTCGCGCAGATAGCGGCCCGGCGTCTGCACGAATTCCGGCTGGCCCGGCGGCGGCTTCTCCGGCTTACCCGGGATGGCGAGATCGGGCAGCGAATAGTCGGGCTCAAGGCCGCTGATCGCCTTGTCGAAGGTGGCGCGGGAGATGCCGAGCTTTTGCGCCTCCGGCCAGGTTCCTTGCAGCCAATGCTGGAAGGCGGCGTCGGCGTGTGCCGGCACCGAGAATATAAGCAGTGCAACTAAGGTCAGAGCGATCCGCATTCTCGTCATGCCCGGCTTTATACCGGGCATCCACGTCTTTTCATCGAATCATCACAAGCCTAAAGCCGTGGATGGCCGGGACAAGTCCGGCCATGACGCGCGAATTGCCGCTACCGCGTGAACTTCTTGTACTTCAGCCGATGCGGAATGACCGTATCCGTCCCCAGCCGCCGCATCTTGTCGGCTTCGTAGTCCCGGAAGTTGCCCGCGAACCGTTCGACGTGGCCCTCGTCCGCGAACGAGGGCGCGCGCGCAATGCCGCGCTTGTGCGCCAGGCCGCGTCGAGCGTCGCCGTGCGCCCGCTTGGCGCGAATTAGGCGGCGTCGGGCGCCGGCGGAAATCGACCATCGGCATGGCCGAATTGGCCTTTACCTGCTATGGTTGCAACAATGAAATCTTACAATACGAGAGGGGGCGACCATGGCTGACGGGATCAACCGCGCGTTCTTTTTCGCTCACGTCCGCAACAGCCTGTTCGTGGGACGGCTCAAGCAGTCGCAGGTGGACGGGCTCAATTTCATCCTCGATGCCTGGGAGACCGATTACGCGCGCCGCGACGACCGCTGGCTCGCCTATGCGCTGGCGACCACACATCACGAGACCGACATGAAGATGCAGCCGATCAACGAATACGGCGGCAACGCGTATTTCTTCGACCGGTACGACATCGAAGGGCGGCATCCGGAGATTGCGCGGCGGCTCGGCAATCTGCAGCCGGGCGACGGGGTGCTGTTTCATGGCCGCGGCTTCGTGCAGCTCACCGGCCGCACCAATTACACGAAGATGCAGACGAAGTTCGCCGTCAACCTGACCGCCAGCGACGCCAATGCCGACCGCGTGCTGGGCGCGCCGCTGGCGGCCGAGATCATGTTCTTCGGCATGGAGCGCGGCGTGTTCACCGGCAAGAAATTCGCCGACTATTTCAACGCCTCGACCGAGGACTGGGTCAACGCCCGCCGCATCATCAACGGGACCGACAAGGCGAACGCCATCGCCGGCTATGGGCGGGCCTATTACGCGGCGATCAGCTACACGACGGCGTGAGGGCTCTTTGAAGGACGGCGTGCGCGACGCCGGGCTTCCGCGCTTCCGGCCGGGCGGCGTCGGCGCACGGCCCCGAAAACAGCGCATGTCGCCAGCGCAGGCGCGCTGAACATCGCGGCGAGACCCCGTTTTCGCATACACAGAAATGTCATGGAGACACGGTATTCGATGCTGTCTGCCGAGACAAATCGATGTCTTGTAACAATGTTCCGTGCGACGCGCGCCGTTTGTTTGACGATGTCTTGGCGCTGCGCCAACGCACCGCCGAGCAAGGCCGGGCCGCTTTCCGCAAGTGGCGGCCGCGCATCGAACGCCCTCTATTCAGGCTCGGCGCCCTCAATTTCGCCCATTATCTCGCCTTTCGCCGTCAGGACCTGCGGCCGCTGCAGCGACGCCTGATGGCTCTCGGCTTGTCGTCGCTTGGGCGCGCCGAGGGCCGCGTGATGGCCTCGCTCGATGCCGTCATCCTTTCCCTGCACGGGCTTGCCGGCGGCCCGGCTCCCATGGGGATTCATTGGCCGACACAGCGGCAGTTCTTTCGCGGCGAGCGGCTTCTCGCGAAAAATTCCGCCGAGATATTCGGAGACCCGCAGCCGGGACGCGCCGGGCGAATTCTGGTCACCTTGGGCACCGATGCGGCGCTCGACCCGCGCGTCGTGAGCACGTTGGCCGCCAAGGGCGCCGATGCGGTCCGTATCAACTGCGCGCATGATAACGCCGAGCTCTGGGGCCGGATGATTGCCCATGTTCGCGCGGCGGAGAAAGAAGTAGGCCGGCGCATTCCGGTTCTCATGGATATCGGCGGACCGAAAGTGCGCACCGAGCACGTGACGACGCCGCCCAATCAGGATCGGCTGCATATCGGCGACGAGCTTTTGCTCGCAACCGGCGACGAAGGCGGCGAAGACCGCCCGCCATTCAGCACCGGTTGCACGCTGCCGCAGGTGTTCGCGCGGCTGCAGGTCGGTCAGCAAATTTCGATCGACGACGGGAAGTTGCGCGGCCACATCACGCGCCGCACGGCCGGCGGCCTGGTTGCGCGCCTTGAGGAAGGCCGCGCCAAAGGCGTAAAGCTGAAAGCCGAGAAGGGCTTGAATTTTCCCGGCGTCGATCTCGGTCTCGATCCCTTGACCGACCGGGACCGCATCGATCTCGACTTTATCGCGCAGCACGCCGACATTGTCGGCTATTCCTTCGTGGAGACGGCGGCGCATGTGGCCGCGCTGCAGGACGAACTGGCGGCGCGGCGCGAGAATTGGCGATCTTTGGCGCTGGTGGCGAAGATCGAGACGCCGCGCGCGGTCCATAATCTGCCGGACATTATCGTTCAGGCCGCGGGCCGCCAGCCGCTGGCGATCATGATCGCGCGCGGCGACTTGGCAATCGAGATCGGCTTCGAGCGGCTCGCCGAAATGCAGGAAGAGATATTGTGGCTGTGCGAAGCCGCGCAGGTGCCTGCGATCTGGGCGACGCAGGTGCTGGAAGGGCTGGTAACCAAGGGCCTGCCATCGCGCGGCGAAATGACCGACGCCGCCATGGCGGCGCGGGCCGAATGCATCATGCTCAACAAAGGCCCGAATGCCGCCGCCGGCGTTTCCGCGCTCAGCCGTCTGCTGCAGCGCATGAGCGAACACCAGCGCAAGAAAACGCCGACCTTGCGGGCACTGCGGTCTTGGATGGACTGACGCGCCTGGATGGGCGCTACCGCGTGAACTTCTTATACTTCAGCCGATGCGGAATGACCGTGTCCGTCCCCAGCCGCCGCATCTTGTCGGCCTCGTAGTCCTGGAAGTTGCCCTCGAACCATTCGACGGGACTGCGCACTCGCCTGTCAAGAATTCGCGACGCCCGGCGCGTCCGCTACGACGCGCAAGCGCGGCCTGAGGCATTCCGCAACGTGATGCTCGATCATATCGAGGGATGCTTTGAGATCGCTCAGATCGCTCCGCGTTTCGTCAAGCGCGATGCGGATGTGAATCAAGTGGTCGAGGATGAGGGCTTCATTTTGAGTCATGGCAAAATTGTAGCGCCTCGCAGCCTCACTGCCCTACCCCCCTCACCCGGCTCGCGCTCGGATTCCCTCCGCGCGAGCCGCCCTCTCCCACGGGGGGAGAGGGCAAGAGAGAGTGTCGCGGAGGTCACTACACTGTCATTCCGGGACGACGCGTAGCGTCGGACCCGGAATCCAGTTGCATATTCGGCACGTGCGTCTGGATTCCGGGTTCGCGGGCTTCGCCCGCGCCCCGGAATGACTGAAGAAAAAGCTACCGCGTGAACTTCTTGTACTTCAGCCGATGCGGAATGACGCTGTCCGTCCCCAGCCGCCGCATCTTGTCGGCCTCGTAGTCCTGGAAGTTGCCCTCGAACCATTCGACGTGGCTGTCGCCCTCGAACGAAAGGATATGCGTGGCGATGCGGTCGAGGAACCAGCGGTCGTGGCTGATGATGACGGCGCAGCCGGCAAAATCCTCCAGCGCCTCTTCCAGCGCGCGCAGGGTATCGACGTCGAGGTCGTTGGTCGGCTCGTCGAGCAGCAGCAGATTGGCGCCCGAGCGCAGCATCTTGGAAAGATGCACGCGGTTGCGCTCGCCGCCCGACAACGTGCCGACCTTCTTCTGCTGGTCGGCGCCCTTGAAGTTGAACGAGGCGCAATAGGCGCGCGAATTCATTTCCTTCTTGCCGAGCAGGATGATGTCCTGGCCGTTGGAGATTTCCTCCCACACCGTCTTCTTGCCGTCGAGACTATCGCGCGACTGGTCGACATAGCCGAGATGCACCAACTCGCCGATCTTGATGGTGCCTTGGTCGGGCTTCTCCTGGCCGGTGATCATGCGGAACAGCGTGGTCTTGCCGGCGCCGTTGGGTCCGATGACGCCGACAATGCCGCCGGGCGGTAGTTTGAAGGTGAGGTCGTCGATCAGCAGGTTGTCGCCGAAGCCTTTGCTCAGGTTTTCGAAATCGACCACGTGCTGGCCAAGGCGCTCGGCCACCGGAATGACGATCTGCGCGACCGTGTTCTGCTTGGCATTGGCGATCTTGAGCAGCTCCTCGTAGCGCTCGTAACGCGCCTTGGATTTCGACTGCCGCGCCTTCGGCGACGACGATATCCACTCGCTTTCGCGATCGAGCGTGCGCCGGCGCGCCTCATCCTCGCGGCCTTCCTGCTCCATGCGTTTCTGTTTCTGATGCAGCCACGAGGTGTAGTTGCCCTCGTATGGAATGCCGCGGCCGTGATCGAGCTCGAGGATCCAGCCGGTGACGTTGTCGAGGAAGTAGCGGTCGTGGGTGACGATCAGGATGGCGCCCGGATAGTTGCGCAGGTGGCCTTCCAGCCAGGCCACGCTTTCGGCGTCGAGATGGTTGGTCGGCTCGTCGAGCAGCAGCAAATCGGGCTGGTCGAGCAGCAGCTTGCACAGCGCCACGCGGCGCTTCTCGCCGCCGGAGAGCTTGGCAACCTCGGCGTCGTCGGGCGGGCAGTTGAGCGCATCCATCGCCTGGGTCACCTTGGAATCGAGGTCCCACAGATTCTGGCTGTCGATGATGTCCTGCAGCTTGGCCATCTCGTCGGCGTTCTCGTCGGAATAGTTCATCGCCAGCTCGTTGTAGCGGTCGAGCAGCGCGCGCTTGGCGCCGACCCCCTCCTCCACATTGCCGCGCACGGACTTGTTGGGATCGAGCTGCGGCTCCTGCTCCAGGTAGCCGACGCGGGCGCCCTCCGCGACCCAGCCTTCGCCGGTGAAGTCGGTGTCGATGCCGGCCATGATGCGCAGCAGCGTGGACTTGCCGGAGCCGTTGACGCCGAGCACGCCGATCTTGGCATCCGGGTAGAAGGACAGATGGACGTTATCCAGCACCTTCTTGGAGGGCGGATAGGTCTTGGTCAGACCCTGCATGTGATAGATGAATTGGCGACCGTTCATTTGACTCTTTGGACCCCTGAAACCCTTTTCCGGCTGAATCCGCCCGCGCGCGCCAATCGCGCCGTCGGGACCCTTTGTCGGGAAATGCGCCGCTGATGTAGCGAGCGTGCCCCCAAAGGGCAAGCGCGGGTTCCCTCTCGTTGGGGCCTCTATCGGCCTCATGGTGAGGAGCGCCCGAAGGGCGCGTCTCGAACCATGGGGCCGCCCCATCCTTCGAGACGCCCGCCTTCGGCGGGCTCCTCAGGATGAGGCGGAGCGGGAGCCGGTAAAATTTTAGAAAGGTTGATTGCAAATTTGTGCCGCCGCGGCGGTATCCGGCGCCCCTCTTTAACCCCTAGGGAGCCAACCTGCTCTAGCATGAACCTGGTTGCTGGGCGGGCGACCAAGGAAGTGAACGGGCGGTTGCCCGATGTGGGGTTTGTGTGATGACGCGCATGATTTTGACTCTTTCCGGATCGGCCGCGGCCCGGCTGCCCCATCCCTTGGCGGGCATCGGCCACGCCCTCGACGGCCTCTGGCACGGCCTGACCCACCGCCTGTTCAACCGCTACCGGCCCGAGCGCCACTATATGCGCGGCCCCGGCCCCGCCTGTCGCGCCAAGCATGGGCCGTTCTCCGCCGCCTGACCCCCGCCTTGTGATCGCAGCCGGCCTATGGTGAGTCCGCTAGCGCGGGCTTGCAACCCCGCACCGTCAGGGGACACGTCATGAGCCTGCAGGGCGCCATTCTCGACGACTATCAGAACGCGGCGATGACGGTGGCCGACTGGTCGCCGGTCGCCAAGGACGTGACTTTCAAGGCCTTCAACAAGAAGCTCAACGGCACCGGCGAGGTGGTCAAGGCGCTGCAGGGCTGCGCCATCGTCTGCCTGATGCGCGAGCGCACCCTGTTCGGCAAGGACGTGATCGACGGCCTGCCCGATCTCAAGCTCATCGTCACCTCGGGCATGCGCAACCACGCGATCGACTTTTCGGCGGCGGCCGCGCGCGGCATCCCGGTGTGTGGCGCCGAATCGCTCGGGCCGCCGACCGCTGAGCTGACCTTCGGCCTGATGCTCGAGCTCGCCCGCCATATGGGCGCGGAAAACGCGCGGCTGAAGGCCGGCGGCTACTGGCAAACGACGCTCGGCATCGACTTCTACGGCAAGACGCTCGGCATCATCGGGCTCGGCAAGCTCGGCGCGCGGGTGGCGCGCATCGGCAACGCGCTCGACATGAAGGTGATCGCCTGGAGCCAGAACCTCAGCGCCGAGCGGGCAAAGGAAGCGGGCGCCACGCTGGTGACCAAGGAGGAGCTGCTGCGCAATTCCGATTTCGTCACCGTGCACCAGCTGCTGAGCCCGCGCACGCGCGGGCTGATCGGCGCGGCGGAATTGGCGCTGATGAAGCCGACCGCCTTCTTCATCAACACCTCGCGCGGGCCGATCGCCGACGAAAAGGCGATTCTAGCGGCGCTGCGCGCGCGCAAAATCGCCGGCGCGGCAATCGACGTCTTCGACGTGGAGCCGCTGCCGCTCGACCACCCGTTCCGCAAGCTCGACAATATCCTGATCACGCCGCATCTCGGCTATGTGACGCAGGACAACTACAAACGCTTTTACACGCAGATGATCGAGGACATCCGCGCCTGGCTGGACGGCAAGCCGATCAGGGTGATCCAGCCGAAATAGCGGGAAGACGCGCGGGCGGCTTGCGCGCGGCCGTTCAATCCATTCGCAGCCCGCCATTCACGCCGATGGTGGCGCCGGTGATGAATCCGGCGTCGTCCGAGGCCAGAAACGCCACGACGCCGGCGATCTCCTCCGGGCTGCCGAGCCGCTTAAGGGGCGTGGCCTCGATCATCGCGGCTTGCCCGCGCGGGTCGTTGCTGGCGAACATGGCGGTGTCGACCGCGCCCGGGGCGATGCAGTTCACGGTGATCTTGCGCGGCGCAAGCTCGCGGGCGAGCCCTTTCGCCAGGGTCTCGACGCCGCCCTTGGAGACGGCATAGGCGACGCCGGTGACGCCGCCGCCGGTGCGGCCCGAGAGCGAGCCGATCAAAACCACACGGCCGCCATCCTCGAGCCAGTCGAGCGCGGCCCGGCAGCACAGAAACGCGCCGGTGAGATTGACCGCCAGCACCCGGCTCCAGCGCTCGCGCGACAGCGCCGCGGCCGGCGTCTGGTCGACAATGCCCGCCGCGATCACGAGCAAATTCAGCTTCCCGACTTGCGCTTTTGCGCGCGCAAAGGCGGCGTCGACTGACCGCTCCTCGGCCACATCGATCGCGATCGGGCCGTGTAAGTCCATGCCGATGACCGGCCGCCAGCCATCCCGGCTCAGCCTATCGACAATGGCGCGCCCGATGCCGCCCTGCGCACCGACGATGCAAGCCGCGCGGCCGGTCACACTTTGCTCAACACCCGTTTCGCGGCCTGGACGGGGGCGTCCAACTGCTTGCGCGCGCCCTCGACAATCGACTTATAGGCCAGCGAGAGTATCTGCGTGTCGATGCCGTAGCTGAAGAAGCGGTGGCCTTTCGGCAGCCACTCGGCAATATCCTCCTGCGCGAAAACGAGGTTGCCCATCCAGACGTTACCGCTCTCCAGCACCACCTTGGTCACGTGCTCGGTGGCCTCGCGCACCATGGGATGCCTGACTTGACCCATGACGCCGAGCGAGGCGGCCAGATCGGCCGGCCCGAGCAGCACGCCATCGATGCCGGTCTTGACGATCTCCTCGATCTTGTCGACGCCGTTCTTCTCTTCGATCAAAGCAATGACCATCATCTCGTCGTTCGCGCTCTGGGCGAATTCGGCGAAATTGGGGATGGCCAGGCCGAACTCGGTCGCCCGCGTCGAGCGGCAGACGCCGCGGATGCCATTGGGCGGATATTTGGCCGCCGCGACGGCGCGCGCCGCCGTCTCGGCGCTGTCCACCAGCGGGATCATGATGCCCTGCGCGCCGGTCTCGAGCACCTGCAGGATGATTTTCTCGTCGGCGGAGGGCACCCGCACGATCGCCGTCGTCGAGGTGAGCTCGGCCGCCAGCACCATCAACTCGACGAGCTGCATATCCTTCGGCGAGTGCTCGAGGTCGATAATGACAAAGTCCATGCCGGCAATCCCGACCATCTCGACGACCCATGGGGACGCGAAATAGCAGAACGTCCCGAGCGCGGTCTTGCCTTCGCGCATCAGCCGTTTGGTCCTGTTCTCTTTGAACTTCGTCGCTCTCTCTCGCATGGATTTATGCCTTTCGTGAATCGGTGCAGCAGGTGGCCGGATCGGGCTAGCGCTCGGACAGCGCGTGGTAGAGAACGCCGACCGGGAAGCGTTCGGGGAATTTCTTGCGCATTTCATCGTCTTCGTGGAGCTTGAAATCGACGCCCTCGACGGATGCCATCGCGATCGTAAAGTGGGAAATCGGATAGAGCGAGCGCACCAGCGTCCCCTCTTCCAGATGCCCCATGATCGCGTGGTCGCCGTTGGTCACGTCGAGATGGACGTGCACATAGGGCGATCCGTCCTTCACCTTCATGCCGATGACGCCGTGGCCGCTTGCCTCCAGCGGCCCAGGAATATCGTAGATCTTGATGGCGGTATGCTCGAGCGGTCCGGCGTTGGGGAAATAAGACATCCTCGCCTTGACCAACCCGCCGGTGATCGAGAGCACCAAGCCAGCTTCTATCTTGCGCTCGACGATGACCTTCTTGATGCCGATCATGAGATCTTCATTGGGCTCGAAATGCGCGTAGATGATCTCTTTGAGCTTCCCAGCGACGTGTTTGGGCATGATTGTCCTCTTGGATTTCGTCTTAAGCGACGCTTGGCGCCGAAGCGCCAAGCGTCAAGTGTCGTGTGCGGTGCCGCGGAAAATTACGAACACTTGTTCCATTCCGGCGGAAATCTTGACCGTCTTCATCACCTTGTCGATCATGGTCGCGTCGATCAGCTTGGCCGCATCGTGGTGCTTCTTGAGCATGCCGACCGACGAATAGAAGTCGGAGGCGCCCTGCACCGCTTTGATGAAGGCGGCATCCATCTCGACGCCGTAGTCGTTCTGCGACATCAAGGTCTTGCCGAGTTCCGGGCTGAGCTTGGCTTCCTTGGCGACGATTTGCACGACTTCATCCGCGTGGCACTTAATGTAGGCCTGCCCCATATAGAGGCCGCTCAGGAAAGCCTCGATCGTGTGCGGATGCTTGTCGTACCAAGCGACCGTCGTGAACGTCACGCCCCAATTGTAATAGACCGGCGCCGGTCCCGTGGCGCCGGGGCGGTACGAGTTCTTGCCGTCCTGCCATTTGACGCCGCCGGCCGCCATGGCCTTGTTGATGGCGGGCGCCCACATCAGCAGGATGTCGGCGCGCTTCGACAGGAACGCGACGAGCGAATCGGAGGGGGCCGCATTGAGCCATTTGACGCTCGACGGGTTGATGCCGTTGCGCCGGCACCAGTTGATCCAGAACATGCGCAGCACCGGAATGTCCGGCGCCACCAGGGTCTTGCCGGCGAGATCGGCCGGCTTGGCGTTGGCAAGCTGCGGCTGAACGATCAGCGCAGTGCTGCGCGCCCAATCCGCGTTCTTGGCGATGACCTTCACGGCCAGGCCCTGGTCGGCGATGATCAGCGGGTTGGCGACGCCGCCTTGCGCGAGCTTGATCGAGCCGCCGATCATGCCGGGCGGCACGTCGCTGCCGCTCTGGTAATACTTGATCGTGACGTCGAGGCCGAACTTCTTGAAGAATCCCTTCTTTTGCGCCGTGATCAGCTGCACCGGATCCTGGAACGAAAGCTCGGAATAGACGGTGATGTTCTTCTCCTCCGGCGCGGCCGACTGCGCGGAAGCGAAGGTCGCCGAACCCAGCAGGCCTCCCGCCGCAACGGCTGCGGCCACGCCGAGGCTGGCGAATGACAATCCGTTCGGCACTTTTGGCATTTTCAATTCCTCCCGTTTTGTTTGCTTGTCAGATATTGACGACTTGCGGTTTCCAGCGAAGAACCCAAAACTCGATGCGGCGCATCACGGCGTCGATCGTGAACCCGAGAATTCCGATCAGAAAGGCGTCGAACAGCATCGTGTCGACCTGGAAGTACTGTCGTGCCCACATGATCCGGTAGCCGATGCCGGCGTCGGCCGCGATCAGCTCGGCGGCGACCAGGACGAACAGCGCCATGCCTGCGCTGATGCGCAATCCGGTCATGATCGAGGGCATGGCGCCCGGCAGGATGATCGTGCGGAAAATCCGCAGCTGTTTGGCGCCGAGCGATTGCGCCGCGCGGATGAGCACCGGATCGATGTGCCGCACACCCTGCATCGTATTCATGTAGGTGTAGAAATAGACGGCGTAGGCGATGAAGACCACGCGCGTCAGGTCGTCGATGCCGAGGTAGAGAATGAACATCGGCAGGAAGGCGAGCGGCGGGATGGCGCGGAAAATCTGCACGATCGGATCCCAGAGCCGCTGCACCAGCAGCAGGTAGCCGCTCATGATTCCGGTGACGACCCCGATCGTGCAGCCGATGACGTAGCCTTCGAACGCCGTCGTCAAGCTGACCCTGAGGTCGTCGAGCAGGATGCCTTGTTCCCACTGGCGCATCAGCGTGTGACGCAGCTCCAGCGGCGGAATCATGAAGAGCGGATTGACCAGCTGGAGGCTTTGGTTGACGAGCGCGAAAACCTGCCACACCGCGAAAAAAAGCAGGACGGCAAAAACGCGCCACAAGATCTCGAGTTTGCCGGGCGCCAAGAACTTGAACTGCGTCGCCGGCGCATCGGTCTTGCCCGACGCCCCGGTCTTGTCCAACGCCTCGGCAGGCTTCACGCCCGATGCGGTGACGCCGATTTCGCTCATCCTGGCTAGCCGCTCTTGCTGTACAAAAGACCGCCGATGTGGCGCCGCAGGCTTATGAATTCGGAACTGGTCTCGTCGCGCGGCCGCGCAAGATCGACGTCGACCACGCTGATGACGCGGCCCGGCTTGGTGCCCATCACGACGATCCGGTCGGACATGATCACCGATTCCTCGATGCTGTGGGTCACCAGCAGCACCGTCTGGCCGGTCTTCTGCCAGATGCGCAGGAACTCTTCGCGCAGGCCCTGGCGCGTCTGCTCGTCGATCGCGCTGAAAGGCTCGTCCATAAGCAGGATCGACGGCGACGTGGCGAG
Source organism: uncultured Pseudomonadota bacterium (assembly GCA_963819955.1). Taxonomy (GTDB): domain Bacteria; phylum Pseudomonadota; class Alphaproteobacteria; order Rhizobiales; family Xanthobacteraceae; genus Pseudolabrys. The sequence goes on from CAWFYB010000009.1 coordinate 556,532, forward strand.
CGCACGACTCACCGCCACGCGCTGGCGCATGCCGCCCGAGAGCTGACTGGGAAAGGCATGCTCGAAGCCGCCAAGGCCGACGAGCTCGATCAACTCGTTGACCTTGCGGTCGCGCACGTCGCGCGGAACGCCGCCGGCTTGCAGCCCGTAACCGATGTTCTGGCGCGCGGTCATCCACGGAAACAGCGCGTGGTCCTGAAAGATGATGCCGCGATCGCGGCCGGGCTCGGACACTTCGCGCCCGTCGACGAGAACCCGGCCGCCGCTGGGCTTGAGGAAGCCGGCCACGATGTTGAGCAGCGTGGATTTGCCGCAGCCGCTGGGACCAAGAAGCGAGACGAACTCCCGCCTCTCGACCGCCACGGTTACATCTTGAAGCGCCCGCACATGGCGCCCCGCCAAGGCATAGTCTAGGCAGACGGCTTGGCAATCCAGCGCTGCCATCTAGCCTCCCGCTAGTTTCGAGTCGTAGGGATAGAGGCTCAGGATCTCGAAGCCCTTATCGGTGACGACCAGAATTCTCCTCCAGCCGCACGCCCTGATTGCCTTCGCCGACGAAGGTCTCGATGGCGAGCACCATGTCTTTCTCGATGACGACCGGATCGTGCTTCGACATCAGCGTGATGTAAGGCGGCTCGTGCACGGCCAGCCCGATGCTGTGGCCGAACTGCAGCGTGAACTCGGAATAGTCTTCCGCCTCGTGCAGCTTCTCGGCGATGTCCGCGGTGGTTATGCCCGGCTTCACGATGTCGATCGCCGAGTACAGGTACTCGTAGCATTCCTTATGAAGATCGCGCTGCTTCTGGGTGACGCGATCGCCGACCAGGAAGGTTCTCACGTAATCCGACGGATAGCCGTTCAAAGTGTGGATGCGGTCGATGATGACGAGATCGCCCGGCCGCAGCGCGCGGTCGTTCAAAGTGCGCCGCCAGTACGGATTGGTGTGGTCGCCGGAGGCGATGACGGCATGCCCTTCGGCGCCGTAGCGGTAGAGAATTTGCGCCATCGCCGATTGGATGTCGCGTTCGCGCACGCCCGGACGCATCATGGTCTGCGCGACGTCGAAGCAGGGCTCGGCCAGTGCGATCGACTGCCGGCAGCACGCGATCTCGTCCACGGTCTTGACCGCGCGCGCCTCGTACAGAACGTGCGAGGCGTCCTTGAACTTGATGCCGGCCGAATCGAGCGCCATCGTCATTTTCGGCGTCGGCGCGTCGACGCCGACCAGCGGATCGTTGAGCCCTTCTTCCTTGAGCACGCGCTTGAGATTGGCCGCCCATTCCTTGGCGGAATGGACCGGCGCGTATTTGAGCGGAACCGCGTGGTGCACGCGGCCCTTGAGCCAAGGCGCGGATGCGAGCTCGCGGCCGGCGTCGCAGCCGATTTCCCAGACGATCGGATCGTTGTCGCCGGGCAGCAGGCAATAGCGCGAGCCTTGCGCGGAAATGCCGGCGACCGTGCTGCTGACATAACGGATATTGGCCGCATCGTAGAGCAGCAGCGCATCGAAACCATGCTGTTTCATCAATTTGCGAGCCCGCTCTTTGCGCTGTTCGCGCATGCGCGGCATGTCGACGCCGGTCGTCCAATCTTGATTATCCAAACCAAAAGAAGTCATCAGTTCCCATCCTTTAAACGTAAGTGATTGCGAGCCGGTTGTGATGCACGCGGACCAGCGGCAGCGCCCCATTCCGTGCGGCGTTCATTCTAGAGGCTCGGTGAGTTCATAAAAATGAAAAAACGTAAATATAGGTCTTCAATTTTTCTCGGGCTTGCCGTCGGGCGGGTGGACCGCGCCCGGCTGCGACCCTGGCCTATCAAATCGCGAAAGTTCCCGCGGCGTTCGATGCGGCGGCTTGCTTGGCTTTTACCGACGTTTCAGATCAATTCTTCGGTCTTGTCGTCGGTCTCGCCGTAACGGTGCAGCGCGGGCGGCCGGCTGTCGGCATAGAGCGCTCTGATATGGGGCGCCATCTTGGCGTTTTCGCGCTCGAACAGGCTGTTGCCGGCGAGATCGCCCTCGACCAGAAACGGTCCGAAATTCTCGACATCCAGCGCCCAGACCGCTTGCGCCAGCCCGAGTTCCTTCAGCCAGTAGACGCCCGCCACCGCCTTGATGCCGCGCCCGAGCAGCGCGCCGGTGCCGTAGCCGACCGTGGTCAAATAGATCGCCTTGTGGGGCACGAAATCGCGGCGGTATTGCGCGGAGGTCATGCCGGCCTTGCCGATGATGATGTTGCAGCCGGACATTTCGAGCCAGCGGCCCATGGTCTTGGCGAAACGAAACGACGCCGTCGCCGTCACCGCGCCGACCGTGTAGCTGCCGTCGGGGTTCTGGCGCGCCGCCGGCGAGCAGTGGAAATTCGCGCTGCCGAGTGCGGCCGGCGGCGCCGGCATGCCGGCGCCGTCCTCGACCGCGCGCTGGTAGACGCCCTCGCGCGCCGTGAAGACGCGGCCCGTGAGGTAGACGACGGTGCCGAGCTCGAGCTTGGCAAGCTCCTCGGTGCTCGCCGGCAGCTTGAGCTGAACCGTTTTCAATCCCTCGCCCGCCATTTTTCTACTCCGCCGCCTCGGCCGCCGCCGGCTGCCACTCGACGCCCGGGCGGCGCATATAGTCGGTGAACCACATTGGATCGGCGCGGAACTCGACCCGGCCGTCGGCATGGATGCGCGCGCAGGCGCGCCGCGACGACAGGCAGAACATGTGCACGCTCATCGGCATGCCGCCGGTGTGGCAGAAGCCGACCTCGATGTTGCAACCGACCACCATCGACGAGCCCATGAAGCCCATGGCGCCCATGCCGATATTGTTGCCGAGCTCTTTCAGCTCGTCCTCCAGCGCCGCGATTTTCGGATCGGGATTGCGCGAGCCGACGGTGCGCAGACAGGCGGCCTGCTTGCCGAGCACCATGCAGATGTCCTTGGAGCCGCCGAGACCGACGCCGACGATGGCCGGCTGGCAGGCAAGCCCGCGCCGGCCGAACGCGATCAGCGAGTCGAGATAGAAACGCTTGATGCCTTCGATGCCGTCGGTCGGAAACAACATGCGATAGTCGGAGCCGAACAGCCCGCCTTTGTGCACCGTGGTGAGATCGATCCAGGCGGCGTCGGGGTGGAACGAGTATTCGATCTCGGGCGCGCCGATGCCGCAATTGTTGTTGTAGTCGGTGCGCCACAGCGGGTGCACCCGGTTCGGCCGCAGCGGCACGTCCTCGGTCGCGTTGGCCGTGGCGCGCCGCAGCGCCGCCTCCAGCGCCACCGGCCCGCCCTCGATCTTGGCCTCGTTGCCGATCTTGACGTACCAGCGCGGCACGCCGGTATCGCCGCACATGGCGCGGCGATCCTCCTTGGCCGCCTCGTAATTCTCCAGCATGGCGCGGATGACGAAGGCCGACAGATCGGATTTCTCGGAACTCGCGCACTGGCGAAGTCCATCGAGATAATCTTCCGGGATTTCGATGGCCGCCTTCGCCATCAGCTCTTCCGCGGTCTTCTGCAACAGCGCCAGTTTGATCACATCAGGCTCCGGTTATTCTGCGGCGATTTGCTCGCGGATCAGCGATTGGCCCGGCTTGACGTGCGTGAACAGCACCGGCTCGTCGCTCATCGCAAGCTTGCCGGCCGATTGCCGGACAACGGTGAAGCGCGAGGTTTCCATTTCGCCGGGATCGGGGAAGTCGGAACGGAAATGCGCGCCGCGCGAATTCTTGCGATGTTGCGCCGCCAGCGCGATCACCCGGCTGGTCTCGCACAGCGAGCGAAGATTGAGCCAGTCGTGCCAGCTGACGTTGAAGGCGGCGCCGTCATCGGGAATGCCGGTTTGCAGCAATTCGCCCTCGATGTCGCCGATTTTTGCGATGGCCCGTTGCAGCCCGGCCGCGTCGCGGATGACGCCGACGTCGTCCCACATCAGGTCGAGCAGGTTGTCGCGCAGCCGATTGACGTTGCCGGGCTTTCGCGCGAACGGATGCAGCGCGCGTTCCGCTTCGGCCTTGAGCATGTCCTCGTCGACAGGACGATAGCCGCCATTGGCCGCCACCCAGCCGGGCATCACGTCGCCGGCGATGCCGCCGAACACGGTCGAGTTCGCCACGCCGTTGCCGCCGAGCCGGTTCGCGCCATGCATGCCGCTGGCATCCTCGCCGGCCACGAACAGGCCGGGCAAATCCGTCGACGTGTCCGCATTGCAGACCACGCCGCCCATGAAATAGTGCGCGGTCGGCACGACTTCAACGAGCCCGCCGGCGAGATCGAAGCCGCAGTCCCGACAGCGATCGACCATGCCTTTGAACTGCTTTGGCCACGTTTTCCGGCCCGAGATGGGCCATCGTGATGAACACGCCCCCGTTCGGCGTCGTCCGCCCAGCTTTCATCTCGGCGTAGATGGAGCGGCTGACGACGTCGCGGGTCGCGCGTTCGAGCGCCGGGTCGTAGGACGCCATGAAACGCTCCTTGGCGCCATTGAGCAGATAGCCGCCGGAACCCCGCAAACCCTCTTCCAGAACCGTCCCGGTCATGCGGGTTTGCGGACCGGCCAACAGGCCGGTCGGGTGGAATTGCACCATTTCCATGTCGCGCAGGCGCATGCCGAGACGCAGCGCCATCGCCAGCCCGTCCATGCTCTTGTCGCCCGACGGCGTGTGATAGCGGTACATGGTCGGGCCGCCGCCGGTCGCCAGCAACACCGCCTTGGCCGCGATGAAGCGCATGGCGCCTGTTCTGATGTCGACGAACAGCGCGCCGGCAATCGACGCGCCGTCCTTCGACGGGATGAGCGCAAGCGCGCGGTGCTCTTCCAGCCGCTTGATGGCGGAGCGCGCCCATACCTGCTCCATCAGTCGGTTGACGATCTCGATGCCCGGTGAGGTCGCCTTTATGGACGGTGCGGTCGAAGGTCTGGCCGGCGAAAGCCTTGCCATGCAGGCTGCCGTCGGGATTGCGGTCGAAAAAGCAGCCGACCTCGTTCTCCAGCTCGCGCACGCGTTCGACGGCCGTGGTCACCAGCGTCCAGGCGAGCTCCTGGTGCGGCAGCCATTTGCCGCCTTCGATCGTGTCCATGAAATGACGCTCGATCGAATCGCCCGGCAGCAGCGCGACGTTGTAGCCGCCCTGCACCATGCGCGTGCAGCCGGATTTACCGAGCAGACCCTTGGTGGCGATCGTCACGTCGAGGTTCGGGCTAGTGTCATGCGCATGCAGCGCGGCGAACAGACCGGCGCCGCCCGAGCCGAGGATCAGAATATCCGTTTGCCGCCGTTCGATCTGCATGCTCGGCTCCTAAAGCACACGCACCAGGAAAACGAAGGCGAGGATCATCGACGCCGCCACGGCGGCGGTCGCCAGTTGCTTTTGCCAGTTCACCCAGGGCAGGTTTTCGATCGCCAGCAGCCGCAAGCCGCCGAGCATATGAACGAACAACAGGAACATGAGGCCGGCCTCGGCGAATTTCACGGCGGGTGCATCGGTCCAGCGCAGCAGCGAGTTCATGCGCGCCGCGCCCTGGATTGCCGTGCCTAGAACCAGAAAATGCAATGGCAGAAAGCAAGCAAGCCCAATGCCCGAAATCCGGTGCACAAGCGCCGCGAGCCAAAGCGCCTGGCGCCGGTTGGCGGCGTGGCTCATGCGCGGGGCGCTCACAGCAGCACCACGGCGGCCACCGCGCGAAGCCCGAGAACAATGAGCGCGGCGCCGAACAATACCGCGGCAAGCCCCGCCGTCCGACCCGTCAGCGGCGCCCATTCGGCAAGAACGTTGCGAATGCCGATCGAGCCGTGCACGGACGCGATCAGGACGAAAGACCCGTAGAACAGCGCCCAAGCCACGCTGCCATGCGTGCGCGACAGGATATCGGCCGCGGTCAGCCCGCGCCGCATCGCATAAAAGATCACCGCGATATGCAGGCAGATCATCGGCACCAGAAGCGCGGCCGTGATCCGCTGCCAGATGTAAAGCCGGATGCTCACGGCGAAATCTTCCCTTTGAGAAACGCGCCCGCGCCGTCCGCCGCTTCAGGCCGGCGATCGACGCGGTCGGATTAAGACCGATCGGGCAATACTCCTGGCACGACTGGTGCGAATGGCAGGCGAGGCAGCCGCCCTTCTGCGCGACCGCCTGCAGGCGCGCGGTGTTGCCTGCGTCGCGCTCGTCGTTGACCAGCGTCCAGGCGCGGTTGAGTTGCGCGGGACCAAGATAATCCTGGTTCCAGCGCACCGTATCGCAGGCGGCGTAGCAGACGCCGCAATTGATGCATCCGATCGCCTGATCGACGGCGATGCGGCCTTCGCTGTCCGGCCGTAGCGCCGCCATCTCGTCACGCCGCGTCTTGGACGGCGCAAAGACGCCCTTGGCCGTCTGCCACTTCTCGAAGAAGGGCTGCATATCGACGGCCAGATCCTTGATCACGGGCATATTCTCGAGCGGCGCGATCTCGACGGCGCCGTCCTTGGCCACGGCCGAGATATGCGTGCGGCAGGTCCAGCGCGGCCTGCCGTTGACCGTCATCGCGCAGGAACCGCACATGCCGACCCGGCAGGCAAACCGGTATGAGAGCGCCGGATCGATGTGGCGCTGAACCCAGGTGACGACGTCCAAGACGGTCTGGTTGTCGTACTGAGGCACCTGGTAGGTCTGGAACGCGCCACGCTCACCGCCGCGCCACAATGAAACCTGCAGAAGAGCCTCGCTGCTTGGCATAATATTTCTTTATGTCTCTGGCTTCGTTCGCCTCAGCCGCCGGCATGCGGGCGCGCGGCGCAAGCGCGACAATGGTTTAACCTTCAAAGCCACCCTAGCAACGCCGCATCGTGAAAAAAAACGAATAAGACTGAACATCAATTTTCATTTTTTTGCGGTTTTGGCGGCACGCTTTTTCGTTCCCTTGCGCCGCTTGGCCACGTTTGGCCGAGCCGCTCCCAATTCCGACATCGATTTGAGCTCGCTCAGCAAGGCCTCGACCAGCGTCGTTTTGGGATGCCCGACGGTCTGCACGAGACCGAGGACCCGCTGCGCCGAGGCGCCTTTGAACGCGATCCGGCGCACCGGCAGATCGACGGCCGCGGTCGCGCAGCGCAGCGGCACGATCGAGACGCCGAGCCCGTAATGCACCATGGTGGTGATCGCCTCCAGCGTGTCGAGCATCATGGTTTCTTTGACGGTCAGGCGCCGGCGCTTGATGTAGCGGTCGATCAGCTTGCCGACCCAGGCGGAGCGCGTGTAACGGATGAAGGGATAGGACGCGAGTAACTGCTCGCCCGAAAGATTGGGCGCATCGAGCGGCGCGATCACGACCAGCGGCTCGCGCGCGAACGGATACCATTGCAGACCGGAGCGGCTCTCCAGCATTTCGCTCACCACCGCCGCGTCCAGCACGCCCTGCCGCACCTCTTTCACCAGCTCCGCCGACTGCCCCATGGTCAGCTCGATATGGAGCTTGGGGTATTTCGAGCGCAGCGCGACCAGCGCCTTCGGAATGAGGCCGGTGATCACGCTCGGCACCACGCCGAGGCGCAGATGGCCGCCGATCGACTGGCTGTCGACCGCGGCGAACAGACAGTTGAACCTGTAGAGCACCTCTTTGGCTTTTTCGGCGAAGGCGCGGCCGGCGTCGTTCAACACCGGCGGCCGGCGCGTGCGGTCGAACAGCTCCACGCCGAGGCTCGCCTCGAGCGCCTTGATCTGCATGGTGATGGCCGACTGCGTCCGGTAAACCGCTTTGGCCGCGCCCGAAAACGAGCCGGATTCCGCGATGGCAAGGAAGGTCTTGATGTTCTGGATGTTGGGAACCGGCACGCTGTCGCATTTCTCCCGGACGCGGGCGGCGCCAGCGCCGGCCCGCCCTGCATGAAATTTGCTGAAGTAATTTTCACACCCTTTTCAATTTTCTTCAAGACCCGCTGTTGCCATGCTTGACAGCGGCGCGGCCTTGCCGCCAGCCTTGCGCCGCAGGGCGCAACGGTAAGGTCATCCCATGGACGAAACAGACCTCGCCAACACCGTTCGGACATTGCACGTCAATGGAAGGACGTATCGCTATTTCAGCATTCTAGCGGCCGAAGCGGCCGGTTTCGAGCAGGTCGGCCGGCTGCCCTATTCCCTGAAGGTTCTGCTCGAAAACCTGCTGCGCAATCGCTACCGCAAGCGCGCCGTGACGCCGGCGGATATCGCGGCGCTCGGCCGTTGGCTTAAGACACGCAAAGCCGGCGACGGCATTCCCTACTTCCCCTCGCGCATCGTCATGCCGGACGCATCGGGCCTGCCCTTGCTGGCCGACCTCGCGGCCATGCGCGACGCGATGGTTTCGTTCGGTGCCGACCCCGGTTTGGTCAATCCGCAATCGCGCGTCGATGTGGTGGTCGACCATTCGGTGATCGCGGACGTGACGGGCCGGCCCGACGCGGCCGAGCGCAATCTCGCTTTGGAATACGAACGCAACGGCGAGCGCTACCGGTTCTTGCGCTGGGCGCAGCAGGCCTTCGACAATATGCGCATCGTGCCCACCGGCAACGGCATCATTCATCAGATCAATCTCGAATTCCTCGCGCCGGTGGTCAGCGAGGAGACGGTCGACGACCAAACCTACGTCTATCCCGATACGGTGCTCGGCATGGACAGCCACACGCCGATGATCAACGCGCTCGGCGTGCTCGGCTGGGGATGCGGCGGTATCGAAGCCGGCGCCGCCATGCTCGGCCAACCGGTGTCCATGAGCGTTCCCGAAGTCGTCGGCGTGCGGTTTATCGGCGCGCTGCGCAAAGGCGTGACCGCGACCGACCTCGTCCTCACCGTCACGGAACGGCTCAGAAGCAAAGGCGTCGTGCAAAAATTCGTCGAATATTGCGGGCCTGCGCTTGCCAGCCTCGCCATGCCAGTGCGGGCGACGGTCGCCAACATGGCCCCCGAATACGGCGCCACCGTCGGCTATTTTCCGATCGACCGCGAAACGTTGGCCTATCTGAGCGCCACCGGCCGCGGCAGCGATCATGTCGCCTTGGTCAAGGCCTATGCCGAGGCGCAGGGCCTGTGGCGCGACGAGAAAAGCGCCGAACCGTTGTTCAGCGACCTGGTCGAGATCGACCTCGCCGCGGTCGAGCCGTGCATCGCGGGGCCCAGCCGACCGCAAGACCGGCTGCCGCTGTCGCGCGGACCCTCGTCGGTCGATGAGGCGATCGCCGCCAAAGTGAAACCGGAGGACCGCGCCAAGCGCGTGCCGGTGGCGGGCGCGAACTACACCCTCGGCCATGGCGACATCGTCATTGCGGCGATCACGAGCTGCACCAACACCTCGAACCCGCAGGTGATCGTTGGGGCGGCGCTGTTGGCGCGCAACGCGCTCGCGCGCGGGCTCGCCGTCAAGCCGTGGGTCAAGACCTCGTTTTCGCCGGGATCGCGGGTGGTCGCGGATTATCTGGCGAACAGCGGCTTGCAAGGCGCGCTCGACGCCCTCGGCTTTCAAATAACCGGCTACGGCTGCATGACCTGCATGGGTAATTCGGGCCCGCTGGCGCCCGGGATCGAGCAGGCCATCGACGCCAACGAGCTGATCGTGGCGTCGGTGCTGTCGGGCAACCGCAACTTCGAAGGGCGCGTCCACGGTAAATGCCGGGTCAACTACCTGGCCTCCCCGCCGCTCGTCGTCGCCTATGCGATCGCCGGTTCGATGGATATCGATCTCACCCGCGCGCCGCTCGGCCACGACCGTGACGGCAAGCCGGTCTATCTCGCGGATATCTGGCCCGACGACGCCGAGATCGACGCGGTGATCCGCACGAGCGTCTCACCCGATCTCTACGTCAAGCGCTACGAGAAGGTGTTCACGGGCGACCGGCAGTGGCAGGACTTGCAGGCGCGCGGCGGGGCGACCTTCGCGTGGGACGAAAAGTCCAACTATATCCGCCGGCCGCCGCTGTTTTCCGGGGCCGGACGAGAACCGACGCCCATCCAGGACATCCGCGGCGCGCGGGCGCTGGCCATGCTCGGCAATTCCGTCACCACCGATCACATCTCGCCCATCGGCACTATCGCTCGCGACGGTGACGCCGGGCGCTACCTGCTGACGCATGGCGTGGCGGAAGCGGACTTCAATTCTTACGGCTCCCGCCGCGTCAACCACGACGTCATGATGCGCGGCACGCTCGGCAATATCCGGCTGCGCAACGAGATGGTGCCGGGCAGGGAAGGCAGCTTCACCCGGCACATGCCCGACGGCGCGGTGATGTCGATTTTCGACGCCGCGATGCGTTATGCGGCAGAGGGCGTCCCGCTCGTCATCGTCGCGGGCTCGGCTTACGGCACCGGCTCGTCGCGCGATTGGGCAGCAAAAGGCGTGCGGCTCTTAGGCGTGCGGGCGGTGATCGCCGAAGGATTCGAGCGCATCCACCGCTCCAATCTGATCGGCATGGGAGTCTTGCCCTTGCAGTTTGCCCCCGGCGAGAGCCGCGCGTCGCACGGGCTGGATGGCAGCGAAACTTACGACATCGTCGGACTGCAGGATCGGCTTGCGCTGAGCGCGATCATTCCCTGCCGGGTGACCCGCGCCAACGGGCAAACGCAGACGATCGAATGCCGTTGCCGCATCGATACCGCCTACGAACTGGAATACATCCGCCACGGCGGCATCCTGCCGTTCATGCTCAGGCAGATGTTGGCGGCCGCCTAGCGCCAAAGCGCGGAACGATCGAGCAAAGTCGCAAAGCAAAGGGCGCGGCACCTTCGCGCCGCGCCCCTGCCCTAGCCTACCAGATCGGACGATTACATCTTCTTGTTCTTGAGCGACGCCTCGGCCTTGTCGAGGAACGAATAGTCCACGTATTTCATCACCCAGGCATCGCCCTGCTTGGCAAGGTCCGCCGGGATCTTGCCCTGCTTGGCGATGGTGTTGATCCAGAGGATGGTCGACGGCATGTCGATGCGCGGCTTGGTGACGTCGATCGATTTCAACGCATTGACGGCGATGGCGTAGCTCTTCGGCTGGTTCATCTTCTTGGCAATCAGGTGCGCGGTTTTCTCAGGCCCGTTCGCCTTGATCCAATCGATCGCGCGCAGCGTGGCGCGCACGAACTTTTCGGTCAGGTCGGGATGGTCCTTGATGAAGCCGGGCCGGAACGCCAGTTCGAGGCTTTCGGAATTGGGGATCGGCGGCAGGCGCTGGATATAGTGCATCTTGTCCGGCGCCTGCGCGACGGCGGATGCCGATGCCGGCTCCCAGCCGATGAAGGCCTGGATTTCGCCCTTTTCGACCATCACCGCGAGGTCGCTGATCTTGGCCGGCACGTGCTGCACCTTGAAGCCGCCCTTCTCTTCGACATAGCCGAGCACGGCATCGTGGATGGTGCCGATGCCGGGCGTGCCGACCTTCTGGCCGGCCAGTTGCTTGACGTCGGTGTATTTCTTGAGGCCGACGATCGGTGCGTTGCCTTTGGTCAGCGACATCACCATGGTCACCTGGCCGCCGCGCGCGGCAAACTGCATATAGGGCACGATCGCGGCGGTGACCGCATCAAGGTTTTTGAGGTCGAGCAGCGCGGAAGGCCCGTTCGCATAAGTCTTGCGCTCGATCTTGATCCCCTCATCCTTGAAGTAGCCGTTGAGTTCCGCCACCCAGATGGGCGCGTAATCGGCTTCCGAACCGATCTGATCGCCGAAGCGCACCGTCGTCAGGTTCTGCGCCATGCCGGGCGCCGGCGCCGCCATGGCGAGGCCCGCCGACAGCAGGGCCATGCCCGCGATTTGCTTGAACAGTTTCCGTCTCGATTGCATGTCACACTCTCCCATTGTTTGGTTCTGGTTATCGCCGAGCCCGGCGCTCGCTTTCATGGTCAAGCCCGCATCGCGGTCTTGGGTCGTTTCGGTTGAACGGCGGCATCCCGGTTGTGCAGCCAGCGCACGCATTCCGCCCTGAGCTTCATGAACTCGCTGGAGAGCGGATCGCGCGGCCGCTCGATCCCCACCCGGATATCCGCGACGATGCGCGAGGGCTTCTCCGAGAGGATCAGGATGCGATCGGCGAGAAACACGGCTTCTTCGATATTGTGCGTCACGAAAATGACCGTGCGCACGCGATGGCGCCAGATGTCGAGCACTTCGCGCTGCATGCGCTCGCGCGTCGGCTGGTCGAGACTGACGAAAGGCTCGTCCATCAGAATGAGATCGGCGTCGGTGGCGAAGGCGCGCGCGATCGCGACGCGCTGCTTCATGCCGCCCGAGATTTGATGCGGGTAGTAATTTTCAAACCCGGTGAGGCCGACAATGTCGACGATCTCCCGCACCTTGCGGGTGATCTCGCCCTTTCGTTCGCCTTTGATGCGCAGTCCGGTGGTCACGTTGTCGAACACCGTGAGCCATGGAAAGGTCGAGGGCTCCTGGAATACGAACGAGATGCTTTGGCGTTTCGGATCGGCCGGCGCGCCGTCGATCAGCACGGTGCCCCGCGTCGGCTTCAGGATGCCGGCAAGATAGTCGAGCAACGTCGTCTTGCCGCAACCGGAGGGCCCGCAAATGCAAAGGAATTCGTTGGGCGCGACGGTGAATTTGACGCGCTCATGCACGACCAGGTCGCCGTAACTGTGCGAGGCGTCCACCTCCACTTTGGGCCGGTCATTCGATGGCTGCATCTTCTTCATTCGGCCCATTTCCTAGAGCGTGACCTGCCAACGCCAACGGAACAGATACTTTTCCACCAGCAGCAGGATCTCGTTCATCGCGAATCCGATGACGCCGATGAGCAGCATGCCCACGATGACTTCCGGCACCTGCACCAGCTCGGCATAGTTGATCATCATGCGGCCGAGGCCGGTCGAAATGCCGCCGGCCAGCTCGGCCGCGACGATGGTCAGCCAGGCCGCGCCCAGACCGACGCGCATGCCGGCGAGAATGTCGGGCATCACCGTCGGCACGACGACATGCAGGAGAATCCAGAGCTTGCCGGCGCCGTGCACCACGCCGACCTTGCGGTGGATCGGCTCGACGCGCGCCACCCCGACCAGCGTCGACGTGAACACCGGGAAGAACGCGCCGAAAAAGATCAGAAAGGCAAAGCGCGTCAGACCTGAAAAGAAGATGATGGCCAGCGGAATCCACGCAATCGGCGGAATGAAGCGGAACGGCTCCACGACCGAGCGCGTGCTCGCATAGACGCGCGGATAAAGCCCCATCAGCAGCCCGAGCGGCACCCCGGCGATGACGCCGAAACCGAAGCCGACGAGCACGCGCTCGCTGCTGGCCCAGGCATGCGTCCACAGCGAAATGCCGGACACGTCGCCGTGCTCGGCAAGGAACACAAATGCCTGCACGACCCTGACGGGTCCGGGAAAAAACGGCGACGCGACCAGCCTGGCCAGGAGCTCCCACAAGCCAAGCGCCACCATGAGCGAGAATATGTTCCACGCCACGACGGCGAAGCCTGCCCCCATGGCGCCGGCAAAGACCGAGCGGCCCTTGCCCGCCGCGGTCAGTGCCGACCTGCCGGTTTCACTCCGGTTCGAATTTCCGCCGGGCGCCGTGTCGATGTTCGCCGGGATGTTCGTCATGGGGCGGCTCTTCCAAGCGAGCGCGTTTGATGGCCTGGACGCGGACGCTTGACTCGCGATTGTAAGGGTTTGATCGCCGGCGCCTTGTCGTAGCCGAGCTCCCTGGCAACGCAGCCCGCGCATTCCTGAATTTCGGACAGGTGGGCGCGCAGCATTTCGAGCGGCGAGCTTGCGGCCGGCGCCATGACGGCCAATCCGGCCACCACCTCGGCGTGGTGATTGGAAATCGGGACGGCGAGACAATTGACGCCGGGCAGCAATTCCTGATCGTCCTCGGAATACCCGCGCTTGCGGATCTTGTTGAGCTCCCGCTCAAAAGCGGCCGCGCTCGTTATCGTCTTCTTGGTGTAGGAGCGGAACGGGGCCGAGCGCAGCACGTGTTCGCGCAGGTCGTCCGATCCGAACGCCAGCAGCAGCTTGCCGCTCGCGCTGCAATGCACGGGCATCTGCGCGTCGGTTCCAAAATCGACCCGCAGCGGCGCCGTCGATTCCACCCATTGCACGAAGGAGAGATTTCCCGCCTTCAGCACCACCAGATTGACCCGGGCGCCCAGCTTCTCGGCGAGCGCGTTCATCAAGAGCCGCCGGGGCGCATGGCCGGCGCCGTGGCGCAGCGCGTTGAGCGCGAGATCCTCGAAGGCGGCGCCCAGGGAATAGCGGCGCGTCAGCGGGTCCTTGTGCACGAAGCCGGCGCATTCGATCGATTTTGCCAGGCGGTAGGTGGTCGGCTTCGGCAGCTTGAGGGCGCGGCTGATATCCGCCAGCGCGACCGGCTCCTTGGCAACCGCCAGGTGCGCCAGCAGCCTAAGCGCCTTGGTGACAGGCGATCGTTCGTCGGCGGACATTGGCGGCGTTTCACCTGATGGAACATTTCGTATCGTTCAACGATGTACCCGGCAGGCTAATGAGATGCGCGCGAAGCTGTCAAGGCAAAGCCCTATGCGGCAACTTCGCCATAGCCCCGCCAGCGGTCGTCCAGCCCGAGCGTCAGGCCACCGTCGGCCTCACGCCGGATCGCCGTGCACGGGCCGTAGTAACCTTCCGGCGGCTCGGTTTCGACGGTCGCAAAACTGTCACGTAAGGCAGCTTCGACCGCGGCCGGAAACCGATCCCGTTCAAGCGTGGCGCGTTTCGCGCTTTCGGCGTGAAAGCGGCCGCGCGTCAGGGCCTCTTGCAGCGGGACGCCGCCGAAGAAATGGCGCGCCAGCGCCAGACCCACGATGGTGGAAATGCGGCGCGCACCCGGCGTGCCAATAGTGACGGCCGCGCCATCGTCGGCCAGGGCGATAGTTGGACTCATATTGGTCACGGCATAGGCGCGTCCGCCGGAGATTTTGGGTGCGGCTCCGCTAAGCGCGCGCCCGCCATAGTTCATGACTATGCCGGTGCCGGGCAGCGCCCAGCGCGCGCCGAACCAAAGCATCCCGTGGGTGAAGGTGGTGGCGACGACCATGCCGTTGCGGTCGGCCGCGTTGAGGTGACAGGTGTGGCTAACCTCCGCCGCTTCGGCGGCCGCCGGCCTGAACGCCGCCGCACGCGCGATCCAGGCTTCGATTTCGTCGTCGACGATCGTGTTGCCTGCGGGCGCGCCAAACCGGTAGCTCCAAGCGGCGGCGATCCGCTCCGCCCAGGTGCGAATGCTGGCGGGCGATTCAAGATCGCCGCTGCTTGCGAGCTTTGCGCCGGCGTCGACGGCTGCGAACATGCAGATCGAGCCGCTGGTGCCGAGCGGCGAGGAGTACAGCCGGACGCCTTTGGTGCCGAGCGAGGGCGGCGCGGCAATCGTCACGGCCGCGAGCGCATCGGCCCATTGCGCGGGCGTGGTGTCATGTCCAGCCTCGCTCAGGCAGCGGCTGCCGAGCGCCGCGAGCTCGCCTTCATAGAACCAGCGCGGGCCGCGCTCCGCCAGATCGCGCAGGGTACGCGCCAGCGCCGGTTGCCGCAGCCGCAAGCCGTCCGCCACCTGTTGGAAGCTGAAGCACGCATCGACGAAGGGCATGCCTCGCACGTCGCGCAGCGCGCGTTCGAGCGTCGGCCCGACGATGAAGCCCTCGTCGGCGAGCGCGATGGCCGGCGCGATGACGTCCGCCCAGCTCAGCGCGCCGAAGGCTTGCAGCGCGGCCGACAGTCCCGCCACCACGTTGGGAATGACGCTTGCCTTCGGCCCGACCCCCCTGAGGTCGCGGTAAGACGGCGCCGCCGCGGCCGGCGTCCAAGCGTTAAAGTCGATGCAGGCCGGCGGCCGCGATGGCGCGGCGACGACCATGTGTCCGCCAAAGCCGCCGAGCCCCGTGTTGGCGGGATCGCAAACGCAGGAGGCGAGTGCGGTGGCGACCGCCGCGTCCACCGCGTTGCCGCCGGCGCACAGGATTTGCGCGCCCGCCGCGGCCGCGTACGCCGTACTCGCCGTCACTGCGCCTTTTGCGTTTTTCATGTCGCAATCTTCACCGCGCCACGCCAGACTTGGACCGCCGGCACCGCCCACCGCAAGCGCGGATGCTGCGTGCCTTGACAGTTTTGTGCGGGCCACATTAGCTAGCGACCGCGTATCGTCAAGCGGCACGATATGTTCCGTTCAGTGAAACGATGCCGCCGGTTCATGCCGCCCGAGCGAATTGGATTACGGACCATCCGACCGATGCCCTCATCGAAACGCGAAATCCGCATCATCGACACCACCCTGCGCGACGCGCATCAGTGCCTATGGTCGACCCGCATGCGCACCGAGCACATGCTGCCGATCCTGCCGCTGATGGACGAGGTCGGCTACGAGTCCGTCGATCTGATGGGCACCGTGCAATTCGACGTAGCCGTGCGCTATCTGCAAGAAGACCCGTGGGAGCGGGTGCGGCGCGTGCATCAGGCGGCGCCGCATACGCGCTTTCGTTCGCTCATCCGCAGCAAGAGCCTCGCGGCCTTCGACTTCCTGCCCGACGACGTCAACAAGCTCTGGGTCGAGCGGCTTTACGCCAACGGCTTTCGCGTCATCGGCGCGTTCGACGGTCTCAACGACGTCGACAATATCGTGGAACAGCTCAAGCACGCGAAGAAGCTCGGCGCCTATACCTTCGGCGCGCTGTCGTTCTGCGAAAGCCCGCTGCACACCGACGAGCACTACGTCAAGACGGCCAAGGCGCTGATCGATCGCGCCGATGTCAGCTGCATCATGATCAAGGACGCCGGCGGGCTGTCTGACGGTCGACCGCATCCGTACCCTGGTCCCGGCCTTGCGGCAGGTGGTGAAGGACCGGCCGCTCGAGCTGCACAGCCATTGCCTGACGGGGCTGGCGCCGCTCGTCTATCTGGAGGGCGCCAAGATCGGCTGCGACCAGCTGCACCTGTCGATCAAGCCGCTGGCCAACGGCGCCGCGCAGCCGGCCGTGCAGACGGTGGCGCGCAATCTTCGCGAGCTCGGCTTCGCGGTCAATATCGACGACGCGCTGATCGACAAGGTCAGCGACCATTTCGCCGCGATCGCCAAGCGCGAGGGCAAGCCGATCGGCGTGCCGGTCGAATACGACAATTTCCACTACACGCATCAGATGCCGGGCGGCATGCTCAGCAATTTCCGCGAACAGCTGCGGGTGGCGGGCCTCTCGCACAAGTTCGACGAACTGCTGGAGGAATGCGGCCGCGTGCGCGCGGAACTGGCCTGGCCGATCATGATCACGCCGTTTTCGCAATTCGTCGGCACGCAGGCTGTGTTCAACGTCATTCACGGCGAGCGTTACGCGATCGTGCCCAACGAGGTGAAAAAATACGTGCTCGGCTATTACGGCCGGCTGCTCGGGCCGGTGGATCCGAACGTGCTCGATCGCATCGTCGAGAGCGGCGCCAAGGACATTCCGCTCAAGCCCAAGCCGCTGGAGCCGCTGGTTCCGGTGTTGCGCAAGAAATATCCGTCCGCCTCGGACGACGAACTGTTGCTGCGCGTCATGTTCGCGGGCAATCAGGTCGACGACATGAAGAAGGCCGCCGCGCGCCGGCCGCCGGCGCAGACCAACGTCGTGGAAGCGTTGAAGACGATCCTGACGGAGAAGCGCAAGGGCAGCGTCTCCATCAAGCGCGGCGGTCTCGAATTGAACGTCACGGTCCAATAAGCGAAAAGTCGAGGCAATGTCAGAGGAAATCACCTTAGAGGAAATAAAGGCGATCATCGAATTGATCCGCCAGAATGAATCCATCACCCATTTCTCGTTCAAGTACGGCGACGTCGAGATTTCGCTGGCGCGCGGCGAACACAACAACGTGGCGTTCAATGGTTCGCCGAGCGCGGCGGCGCCCCGCCCAAAAGAGCCGGCGCCGAGCGCGCCTGCCGCCGAGCCGCCGAAAGCCAAGGCCGCCATTCAGCCGCAGGCCGGCGAGATCGCGATCAGCGCGCCGATGGTCGGCACTTTCTACCGCTGCCCGAAGCCCGGCGATCCGCCCTTCGTCGAGGTCGGCACCGCCGTCAAGCACGACACGGTGCTCTGCATCATCGAAGTGATGAAGCTGATGAATTCGCTCGAGGCCAAAGTGAAGGGCGTGGTGACGCGCATCTTGGTGGACGACGCGCAGCCGGTCGAGCACGGCCAGGCGCTCATGTTCATCAAAGTCGACGCGAGATGAGCCTTGGTCCGCAATATTCGTAAAGTTCTGGTGGCCAACCGCGGCGAGATCGCGTTGCGCATCCTGCGCGCGTGCCGCGAGCTCGGCATCGAGAGCGTGCTGGCGCATTCGGAGGCCGACGCGAAGTCGCTGCCCGCCCGGCTTGCCGACCGCGCCGTCTGCATCGGCGGCGCGGCCGCTTCGGCCAGCTATTTGTCCAAGGAGCGGATCGTCGGCGCCGCGGTCGCCTTCGGCGTCGATGCCATTCACCCCGGCTACGGCTTTCTGGCGGAGAACGCGGGCTTCGCGGAACTGTGCCGCGAGCAGAAGGTCGCTTTCATCGGTCCCTCGCCCGAGGTGATCCGCGCCATGGGGGATAAGATCGAGGCGCGCAAATTCGCGGCGGAGACCGGCGTGCCGACCATCCCGGGGTCGGGCGGGGGCGTGGCGGACGCCGCGGCGGCGCGCGAAATCGCCGAGACGATCGGCTATCCCATTCTGGTCAAGGCCGCGGCCGGCGGCGGCGGCCGCGGCATGCGCGTCATCCGCGCGCGCGACGAGCTCGAGCGCGGCCTCAACGAAGCCATGAACGAGGCCAAGGCCGCGTTCGGCGATGCTTCGGTCTATATCGAGAAATACCTCACCAATATCCGCCATATCGAGGTGCAGGTGCTGGGCGACGGCAGCGAGGTCATCCATCTGGGCGAGCGCGACTGTTCCTCGCAGCGGCGCAATCAGAAGCTGGTCGAGGAGGCCCCCTGCTCCGCCATCAGCGACGGGACGCGATCGGCCTTGACCGCCGCCGCCGTCGCGATCTGCCGGCGGGTCGGCTACAAGAGCGCCGGCACCATCGAGTTCGTCTTCGACAACGATGAGGGCAAATTCTACTTCATCGAGATGAACACGCGCATCCAGGTCGAGCACCCGGTCACCGAGATGATTACGGGGGTCGATCTGGTGAAGGAGCAGATCCGCATCGCCGACGGGCAAGGCCTGCGCTTCCGGCAGGACGACATCCGCTTTTCCGGTCATGCCATCGAATGCCGCATCAATGCCGAGGACCCGGAGCGCGATTTTGCGCCGGCGCCCGGCCTCATCACCGAGTACCGGCCGGCGGGCGGGCCGGGCATCCGCGTCGACAGCCATCTGGAGCGCGGCTACGTCGTGCCGCCCTACTACAACTCGCTGGTCGCCAAGCTGATCAGCTGGGGCAGCGACCGCGCCGAGGCGATCGAGCGCATGCTGCGCGCGCTCGGCGAAACGCGCATCGAAGGCATCAAGACGACGGCCGCCCTGCAGCGTATGATCCTGGACAGCAGCCAGTTCAGGTCGGGCGCACTCAACACGCGGCTGGTCGGCGAGCTCATTGCCGCGCAATCCCAGGCGCCCGCCAAGGCGGCGGCCGGGCGATAAAGCCGCGGCGCGATTGCCGAAAAGAGGAAAACAATGGCGAAAAGCACCATTCTGACCTGCGCGGTGACCGGCAATCTGACCAAGCCGGAGATGAACCCGAAGCTGCCGATCACGCCCGAGCAGATCGCGAGCGCGGCACTGGAAGCCGCCGATGCCGGCGCGGCCATCGTGCACATTCATGTGCGCAATCCGGAAAACGGCGCGCCTTCCATGGAGACCGCGCTTTACAAGGATGTGGTCGACCGCATCCGCAGCAAGAACAAGGCCTTGATCATCAACCTGACGACCGGGCCGGGCGGCCGCTATCACCCGAGCGACGAGGATCCCGCCAAGGCCGGCCCGCGCACGAACCTGGTGCATCCGCTCAAGCGCGTCGCGCATGTGCAGCAGCTCAAGCCGGACGTCGCCACGCTCGACCTCAACACCATGAATTTCGGCGCCGAGATCGTGATCAACACGCCGCCCAACCTGCGCAAGATGGCGGAGGTGATCTACGCCAGCGGCGCGAAGCCGGAGCTGGAACTGTTCGATTCCGGCGACATCCAGATCGCGCACGATCTCATCAAGGACGGCACGCTGAAGGCGCCGGCCATGGCCTGCCTGGTGCTGGGCGTGAAATACGGCTTCGCGGCCACCGCGGAGACGATGATCTATGCCAAGACGCAGCTGCCGGAAGGCACCGAGTGGACCGGTTTCGGCATCGGCCGCGCGGCCTTTCCGATGGTCGCGCAATCCTGGATCCTGGGCGGCAATGTGCGCGTTGGCATGGAAGACACCGTGCACATCGCCAAGGGCAAGCTCACCTCCGGCAACGCCGAGCTGGTCGAGAAGGCGCGCTGGATCGTCGAGAGCATGGGCGGCGAACTGGCGAGCGCCGAGGAAGCGCGCGAGCGGTTGGGGCTGACAAGGGCTTAGACGCTACGGTGCGGCGGACGAAATCGGCGCGGCGGGCGGCGCGTGGGCCCGTCTTCGCTCAAAGCTTCCGCCTTCGCCCTGCGGGCTACGGCGGACGAAGTGGGCGGGCAAGCCAACGCTCCGCCGCCCCTGTTGGTTTGGTCGGCGCGGGGTACGCCGGCATTCCCATTCCGTCCGCCTTTCGCTCTTGCGAGCTTCGGCGCAACAAGCCGCCCGCTCCGAAAAAAGCACCGAGGGCGCGCGGGACGCCAATGGGTCCGAACGGACCCGCAGGCCTCGACGCCTCACGGCACCGAGGCGCCCTCCTTCGCGCCGTCACGCTCGGGAGGTAAAATCCGCAAGTCCGCCATTCCCAAGGCGTCCCGCGCGCGGTGTTTGAAGGTTTGCTCCGCATGGCCCCCGGTGGACTGACCTTTCAGGCGACCCGCCTCTCCTGATCGAATTGGCAGGCCGCCTATCCACCGCTCTCGGGCCCAGGTCGGGCCGGCAAACCTGTGACCGGTTGCCGGTGCCCGCCATCACGGGGCCCAGTGGCGCGCGGCTGGCGCGCCGGGACACATGCGGCTTGGACCGCCGGGCCCTCGCACCGCATCTCCGATGCAAGGTCATTCCCCGGCCACCGCTCCCCGCCCCGCGTCTGAAGATGCTGTACAGACACCCCTCGGTACGAGGCGGGATGCACGCATGATAAGTGCGCCTGGGCGAGCGGGGATAAGTTTTTTTGGCTTGTGTGTTTTCAATACGTTGCGGGTGCCGAACGGGGATAAGTCTCTCTCCGCCTCATGGTGAGGAGCGCCGCGCAAGCGGCGCGTCTCGAACCATGGGCGGCCCATGCTTCGAGACGCCCGCCTTCGCTAACGCTTCGGCGGGCTCCTCAGCATGAGGCCGAGAGAGAATCGCACGGTGGGCAACGGCGCTTCGCGCCTCCTCACCATGAGGCCGATTGAGGCTGCACGCCGCCGGATAGGTTTACGTCAGCCCCAACAGCCTGGCCGCGTTGGCGTGCGCCACCTCGCTGCGCAATTCGGCGTCGAGCGGCACCTTGTCCAAGAAGCGGCCGGCCTCTTCCGCGCTCTCGAACGGATAGTCGGCGGCGAACATCACCCGGTCGCGGCCGAGCGCGCTGACCGCGCAATAGAGCGGCTCGGCGGCGAACACGCCCGACACCGTCACCCAGATGTTCTGCTTGATGTAGTGCGAGGGCGGCTGCTTGAGCTTCACGCCGTAGAGTTTCGCGCGGCTGTCGAAGCGCCAGAGCAGATAGGGCAGCGTCTCGCCCATATGGCCGAGGATCACGCGCGCGCGCGGGTAGCGGTCGAACAGCCCGCCGAACACCAGACGCAGCGCGTGCGAGCCGGTCTCGAAGCCCCATTCCCAGGTGGCGCGGCGCAGCGCCGGCAGGCCGTCGAGCACCGGCGCCGGCACCAAAGGGTCGGTCGGGTGCAGATAGATCGGCGCGTTGAGCGCCTCGGCGCGCTCCCAGAACGGCGCCAGCGACGGGTGGTCGAGATAGAGCCCGTTGCTGTGGCCGTTGATCATGGCGCCGAGCAGACCGAGATCGAGCATGCAGCGCTCGAGCTCGGCGGCGGCGGCTTGCGGGTCCTGCACCGCGATGTGGGCGAAGCCCGCATAGCGCTCCGGCTGCTTCTGGATCTCGGCGGCCAAAAAGTCGTTCAACTCCGCGGCCAGCCGCGTGGCCAGGGCCGCGTCGCGCTCGGCCTGCACGCCCGGGCCGGCGATCGACAGCACGGCGCGGGCGATGCCGGCCTTGTCCATGACCGCCAGCCGCCGCTCGCCGAAATCGGTGAGGCGCTGGAACAGCTGCTCGGTCACCGCCGGCGCCACCCCGCTCATGGTCGGCCGCCAATGGTCGATCAGGCCGGGCGACAGGAAGTGTTCCTCGATCGCGATTTTCTGGACCATGCGTTTTCTCTTAGCGAGTGCCCAAGCCAAGCGCCATAGCCTCGCCCGCGGTCGCCGCAGGCGGGCTCGGCGCTTTGCGCCTTAGCCTACCCTACGATCACTTGCCGCCGCGCGGTTTAGGCGTAAATTCGCGGCCACCGAAGCAAGAGGTTGTCCGATGAAGATCAAAGTGGTCGTGCACGAGGCGGAAGAAGGCGGCTTCTGGGCGGAAGTGCCGGCCATTCCTGGCTGCGCCAGCCAAGGCGAGACCATGGACGAGCTGCTGCGCAACGTGCAGGAGGCGATCGAGGGCTGTCTTTCCTAAAGCTGCGCCTAAGCGCCGATGTGCTCGCCGCCTACCGCAAGACCGGCCGCGGCTGGCAGACGCGGATCAACGCGGATTTGCGGAAGGCGAAGAAGTTGAAGGCGGGGTAACCTGTAGACGCGTAGCCCGGATGGAGCGTTGCGAAATCCGGGATTGATCCGCGTGAAACCGCACGGACTCAACGTAGCGAAACCCACTAATACCGAATTTCTTTGGATCAGGTGGGCTCGGCGCGTTCCGCGCGTTAGCCCACCCTACGCTTGTTTTTACCGGCTTCGCGTTGTTCAGCGCGTTTGCGGGCGCGGGGTGACTTCATCTTGAGGAAGCGCAGCCGATCCCAATAGGCGCATTCCTGTTTAATGAGCGACCATCGCGGATTGCCTTCGTGCATCTGATCAAAACGCCGAAGCCCTTCCTTCGTGTTTGTGCCCAACATACGATGGATAAATGCGAGACTATCTTCGAAAACAAATTCGGGTTCATCGGTTGCTGGGTTACGTGATGGACGAAACGTGTTCTTGCCAAAAATCGGATAGGCCAACCGCAGGGGACGACCACCATTTCGAAGCGTGCTGCTGCGGCTCGTTGTTCCCATGAGTGCGTGCGTCGCTCTGTTCAAGGAACTAGGAACGAAATCTGATTCTGTCCACCGCCGTCAAGGTTCGAATGCGGGTCTATCCGATGCCACACTTCAGCAAGCGTAGAGTGGGCTGAGCGTAGCGAAGCCAACCATTGTCGAACTTCCTGCGATCGGGTGGGCTCGGCGCTTCGCGCCTTATGCCACGACCCTACGCTTGCTCGTTCCCAAGCTGGGTACGCCGAGCAATCCGCCCTGGGTCCCCGCTTTCGCGGGGACGAACGGAGGGCGTGGCCGCCGCCCCGCCACCCCCAACTTCCCCCTTCCCCCTGTCCCGAATTCCGGGCTATCCTGTCCCACGATGCAAGGCGGCTGAGACCGCCGGGTATACCAAAGGGATGGATGCATGATGAGCGATCGGCTGGTCGCCAACGACAAAAGCCAGGTGCAGGTGATCGCGCGCGCGGCCACGATCCTGCGCGCGCTCGAGGAGGAGACCAAAGGCCTCAGCCTCGGGCAGATCGCGCAGCGCGTGAACCTGGCGCGCTCGACCGTGCAGCGCATCGTCGCCGCGCTGGAATGCGAGAAATTGGTGATCGCGGCGACGCCCAACGGGCGGGTGCGGCTCGGACCCACCATCTTGCGGCTGGCGGCTTCGGTGCGCAGCGACTTCCTGGCGCTGGCGCGGCCGTTCCTGGAACGGCTGTCGGCCGAACTGCACGAGACCGTCGATCTCGCCATGGTCAAGAAGGACCATCTGGTGTTCATCGACCAGGTGATCGGCTCGCAGCGCCTGCGCGCGGTGTCAGCGGTGGGCGAGACCTTCCCGCTCTACTGCACCGCCAACGGCAAGGCCTATCTGGCGCAGCTCACCGACGCCGGCGTCGAGAAGCTGATCGGACGCAGTTACGAGGCGCGCACGCCGCACACGCTGACCAAGCTCGACGCGCTCACCGCCGACCTCGCCGCGGCGCGGCGCGACGGCGCCGCCTACGACCGCGAGGAGCACACGCTCGGCATCTGCGCGGTGGGCGTGGCGCTGCACGACCCGCTCGGCAATCCGATGGCGATCTCGGTGCCGGTGCCGAGCCAGCGCTTCGAGGACCGCGCCGCGCTGATCGCCGAGCGGCTCACCGCCACCAAGCGCGCCATGGAGACGCATATGAATTCAGCCGCCGCCTGAGCTAACCTCGAGGCGGTCAACCGCTAACCAACAAGCGCGAACGCGCACAGCATAAAGGGAGGATGCCGTGGCCAAGAAAATTCGCGGCGTGATGTTCGAGGAGAACCTGAAGAACAGCATGGGGCTGGAGTTCTATAACCTGTCCCACCGCTTCGGTTACCAGTCGCCGAACTGGCCCTATTTCGAAGACGTCAAGATCGAGCGCATCCACTACATGGCGAAGTCCGGCGTGCTGTCGCAGCGCATCACCACCTCGATGCACAACACCACGCATATCGACGCGCCGGCGCATGTGATCCAGGGCACGCCCTTCATCGACGAGGTGCCGCTGCCGCATTTCTTCGGCTCCGGCATCGTGGTGTCGATCCCCAAGAACAAGTGGGAGCCGATCACCGGCGACGACCTCGAGAAAGCCTGCGGCAAGATCGTCCGGCCGCGCGACGTGGTGATCGTCAATACCGGCTGGCACAAGTTCTACGAGGATTCGGAGGATTATTTCTGCCGCGCGCCCGGCTTCGTGCCCTCGGCCGGCGAATGGTTCGTCAAGAAGAAGGTCAAGGTGATCGGCCACGACACGCAGGCCAACGACCATCCGCTGGCCACGGCAATCGGCCCGCAGCGCAACGGACCGCTGCATCCGCATCTCGCCGAGGAATACAAGGAATGGTCGGGCGGGCGCGACTGGAAGGACGACTTCCCCGAATGGGAGCCGGTGCACCGCATCCTGTTCAAGAACGGCATCATGGGCATCGAGAACGTCGGCGGCGACATCGACAAGGTGACCGGCAAGCGCTGTACTTTCGCCTACTTCCCGTGGAACTGGGAGCGCGGCGACGGCTGCATCGTGCGGTTGGTGGCGATCATGGACCCGGAAGGCAAGTATCGCATCGAGCGCGGGAGGAAGTTCTGATGATCGTGCGCAAGCTCTCCGAGGCGAAGCCCTACGACGCGCCCAACCACCGCAAATTCGAGTCGCTGCGCATTTTCGGCGCGGAAATGGGCGGCTCGCAGGCGCTGGTGTTCGGCATCTCGCATTTCCAGCCCGGCGGCGGCGCCGGACCCGACGCCTCGCCGCCCGAGAAAATCTACCACGTGCTGGACGGCGAATTGACGGTGATCGCCGGCGGCAAGGAGAGTGTCGCCAAGAAGGGCGACACCGTCTTCATCGCGCCGAACGAGCACCGCGAAATCGTCAACCGGGGTTCGGGCGTGTGCACGATCCTGGTCGCGGTGGCGGCGGCGGCGAAATAACTGTCATTCCGGGGCGCGGTCGAAGGCCGCGAGCCCGGAATCCATAAACACAGACCGGGAGTATGGATTCCGGGCCCGCTCGCCATAGCGCGTCAAAGACGCGCGTAAACGCGCTAAAGGCTCGCGTCCCGGAATGACGAGGAGAGGAAAATGTCCGACGACGCATTTCTGAAAAACCCGCTGTCGCTGTTCGAGGTGCGCGGCAAGACCGCCGTGATCACCGGCGCGACCGGCGCCTTCGGCGCGCTGGCCGCGAAGACCTTGGCCGGGGCCGGCGCCAACGTGGTGCTGGCGGCGAGCAAAGAAGATCAGCTCAAAGCCGTGGCGGCCGACTGCGAAAAGCTCGGCGGCAAGACCGCGGTGATCGCGCTGCGTCCGTCGTCGGAGGCTAACTGCGACAAAATCGTTGCGACCGCCGTCGACAAGTTCGGCGGCGTCGACATCCTGGTGGTGGCCTCGGGCCTCAACAAAGTGTCGAAGATCGTCGATCAGAAGGTCGAGGATTTCCTCGAGGTGATGGACGCCAACGTCAACCAATCCTGGCTGATGGCGCGCGCGGCCGGCAAGCAGATGCTCAAGCAAGGCCGCGGCGGCAAGGTGATCCTCACCTCGTCGGCGCGCGGTCTGCTCGGGCACCCGGCGGGCTATACCGCCTATTGCGCGTCGAAATCGGCGGTCGACGGCATCACCAAGGCCTTGGGTTGCGAATGGGGCGAGACCGGCATCACGGTGAATGCGCTGGGGCCGACGGTATTCCGCTCGCCGCTCACCGCCTGGATGTATGAGGACACCGAGCGGGCGCAGACGGTGCGCAAGGGGTTCCTGGCGCGGGTGCCGAAAGGGCGGCTGGGCGAGCCGGAGGACCTGGCGGGGCCGCTGCTGTTTCTGGCCTCGAAGGCGTCGGATTTCTACACCGGCCACATCCTCTACGCCGACGGCGGCTATACGGCGGGGTGAGGTGATGCGGTGCGCGCACTTCAACGCGGTCATTCCGGGGCGCTCGCCACAAGCGCGTTTACGCGCGTCTTCGACGCGCTATGGCGAGCGAACCCGGAATCCAGGGGCGGCGTGGTCATGCTTAGCCCCTGGATTCCGGGTCCGGCCCTGCGGGCCGTCCCGGAATGACGGAGTGTGACGATGGCGGCGAGCAAACCCAAGATCGCGGTGGTCGGTGCCGGGCTGATGGGCCACGGCATCGCGCAGGTATTCGCGCTCGCCGGACATGACGTGACCATTTATGACTCGGTCAAGGCCAGCCTCGACAGCGCCAAGGCGCGCATCCTCGCCAACCTGAAGGACCTGGGCGACGACCAGAAGGCGGTCGAGCGGGTGACGCCGGTCGCCGATCTCAGCGACGCCGTGCGCGCGGCCGACTACGTGGTCGAGGCGGTGCTCGAGGACTTAGCCCTCAAGCAGAAACTGTTCGGCGAGATCGAGAGCTACGCGCGGCCGGACGCGATCCTGGCCAGCAACACCTCGGTGATCCCGATCACCGACATCATGCAGGGGCTCAAGCGGCGCGAGCGCGCGCTCGGCACGCATTGGTGGAACCCGCCTTTTCTGGTGCCGCTGGTGGAGGTGATCGAAACGCAGTGGACGACGCCGGAAGCCGTCGCCTTCACCATGAAGCTGCACACGGACGCCGGCAAGAAGCCGGCGCATGTCAAGAAGGACGTGCCCGGCTTCATCGGCAACCGGCTGCAACACGCGCTGTGGCGCGAGGCGGTCGCGCTGGTGGAAAACGGCATCTGCGACGCGCAGACGGTGGACGACGTGATCAAGGCGGCGTTCGGCCGGCGGCTGGCGGTGCTCGGCCCGCTGGAGAACGCCGACATGGTCGGCACCGATCTCACGCTGGCGATCCACAAGACCGTGCTGCCGGCGATCGACAGTAGGCCGCACCCGTCGCCCTATCTCGAGAAGCTGGTGCGCGACGGCAAGCTCGGCTTCAAGTCGGGCGAAGGCTTCCGCACCTGGAGCTCGCAGCAGCAACAGGAGCTGCGTTCGAAAGTTCTGCAACATCTGAAGAAGGCAAGAGAGGAAGACGCCAGGCAATAACCGAATCGGCCTTCATGCTGAGGAGCGCTCGAAGAGCGCGTCTCGAAGCATGAAGGGCCGCCCCATCCCCCGGATCAAGTCCGAGGGCAAGCCTTCGAGACGCCCGCCTTCGCCAAGGCTTCGGCGGGCTCCTCAGGATGGGGCGGAGAGAGGCTCGCGTAACCACGAACAAGGGAGGAATTCGATGACCGACAAGAAAACCATCTCGCGCCGCACGCTGGTCAAGACCGGGCTCGGCGCGCTGGCCGCGCCGGCGGTGCTGCGGATAGCGCCGGCGCTGGCGGCGTCCGACACCATCAAGATCGGCTATGTCAGCCCGAAGACCGGGCCGCTGGCCGGCTTCGGCGAGGCCGACAGTTTCATCCTCGGCCAGGTGCGCGGCATCCTGAGCAAGGGCCTGAAAAGCGGCGGCAAGACCTATCACGTCGAGATCGTCTCCAAGGACAGCCAGTCGACCAGCAGCCGGGCCTCGGAAGTGGCCTCCGAACTGATCCTCGGCGACAAGGTAGACCTCATCCTCGGCCAGGCCGCGCCCGACACCACCAACCCGGTGGCCGACCAGGCGGAAGTCAACGAGACGCCCTGCGTCACCACCAATTGCCCGTGGCAGCCTTATTTCTTCGGCCGCAAGGGCAATCCCAAGACCGGCTTCACCTGGACCTATCATTTCTTCTGGGGGCTGGAGGACGTTATCGCCTCCTACCTGCCGATGTGGGATTCGCTGAAGACCAACAAGGTGGTGGGCGGGCTGTTCCCAAACGACGCCGACGGCAATGCCTGGGGCGATCCGCAGCACGGCCTGCCGCCGGAGCTGAGCAAGGCCGGCTACAAGCTGCACGATCCCGGCCGCTACCAGGTGATGAACAACGACTTCACCTCGCAGATCTCGGCCTTCAAGGCGGCCGGCGCCGAGCTGGTGGTCGGCAACATGATCCCGCCCGACTTCGCCACCTTCTGGTCGCAGGCGGCGCAGCAGGGCTTCCATCCCAAGATCGTCACCATCGGCAAGGCGCTGCTGTTCCCCTCGGTGGTGCAGTCGCTGGGCGCGCGCGGCAACGGCTTGACCACCGAGATCTGGTGGACGCCGAGCTTCCCGTTCAAGTCCGGGCTGACCGGGCAGAGCACCAAGCAATTGACCGACGCCTATAGCAAGGCCACCAGCCGGCCGTGGACGCAGCCGATCGGCTACGCGCACGCGCTGTTCGAGGTGGCGCTCGATGTCTTGAAGCGCGCCAAGAACCCGAAGGATCCCAAGGCCGTGCTGGCCTCGATCAAGGCGACCAACTACCACTCGATCGTCGGGCCGGTGCACTGGAGCGGGCAGCCGGTGAAGAACGTCACCAAGACGCCGCTGGTCGGCGGCCAATGGCAGCGCCAGAAGGACGGCAAGTACGATCTGGTGATCACCGAGAACAAGTCGGCGCCGCAGATCCCGGTCGGCGGCAAGCTGGCGCCGCTCAGCTAAAGCCGCGGACGTCCGCTATCATCGTCGTCCCGGGCAGGCCTCACGCGCCCTGCCCGGGATGGCCAAGAACACGGCCGGCGCTGAAGCCGGCGCGCATTGTGTCGGGAGGAAAAGGTGATCAAGACGTTTCCCAAGGACCGCGCCGCCAACCGCGCGCTGCTGCTCAAGGCGATCGACGGCATCGCCGACACTTTGCGCTCCTCCGGGCCGCGCAGCGAGGAGCTCGGCACGCTGGCGCCCGAGGCGGTGAAGGCGCTGCGCGATTCCGGCATGTTCCGGCTCAAGCTCGCCAACGAGATGGGCGGCGCCGAGGCCGATCCGGTGACCGAGATGCTGGTGCTGGAGAACCTCGCCTATCACGACCTGTCGAGCGGCTGGTGCACTATGGTGGGCGCCACGGCGATTGCCTCGCTCGGCACCTTCTTGACGCCGTCCGGGCTCGCCAAGGTGTTCACGGGCGAGACCATCCCCACCGCCTCGATCTCGTTCTTCCCGGCCGGGCGCGGCGTGCGCGAAGGCGACGGCTATCGCGTGAGCGGCCGCTGGCGCTTCAACAGCGGCATCCGCCACGCCGAATGGGTGCTGGGCGGCACGATCATCGAGGGCGGCGACGCGCCGCTGGTGATCTTCGCGGCCTTCCCCGCCAAGGACGTCACGCTCTACGACAACTGGGGCGGCGTGGTGGGCTTGCGCGGGACCGGCTCGGTCGATTTCTCGGTCGAGAACCAACTGGTGCCGCACGACCTGACCTTCGTCTGGGACCTCTTGCAGCCGAAGCCCGCGCGCGGCGGGCCGGGCTATCTGCTGCCGCCCTTTTCTTACGTGGCCAAGGAGCATGGCAGCGTCGCGATCGGCGCCGGACGG
This sequence comes from uncultured Pseudomonadota bacterium, assembly GCA_963819955.1. Lineage (GTDB taxonomy): Bacteria > Pseudomonadota > Alphaproteobacteria > Rhizobiales > Xanthobacteraceae > Pseudolabrys. The sequence goes on from CAWFYB010000009.1 coordinate 586,595, forward strand.
CGCGCGCTCGACGAGCTGATCAAGATCGCCACCACCACCCGTGGCACGTTCCGCTCCTCCAAGCTCGACGAGCGCCAGGTGGTGCACCGGCAGATCGCCGAAGCCGATCTCAAGCTGCGCGCGGCGCGCGCGCTCATGCATGAGCGCTACGACGCGCTCTACGACAAGGTGGCCGCCGGAGACCTGCCGGACGGCGCCGACATTGCCGACGTGCGCGCGATCTGCGTGCACGCCACCGAGGTCGCCATCGGCGTCGCCACCATGGCCTATCATTTCGCCGGCAATACCGGCCTGCACCATCCCAACGTCATCGGCCGGCTGCTGCGCGACCTCAACACCACCGGCATCCATCAGGTGATGAGCGACACGGCCTACGAGAACCACGGCAAGTTCCGCCTCGGGCTGCCGGCCGATCCGCTCGCCTGAGCGGACGGCGGGCGCGGGAGAGCAAGCGATGAGCGCCAAAATCGACATCTATTGCCACATCTATCCCGACCGCTTCTTCGCGGAGATGACCAAGGTGGCGCCCAAACTGGAGAACCTGGGTAAGCGGCTGCGCGGCATCACCAAGCTGTTCGATCTTAACGCGCGCTTTGCGGAGATGGACGAATACAGCGACTACCGGCAGATCATCTCGCTGCCCAACCCGCCGATCGAAGAGATCGCCAAGCCGGACGTCGGGCTGCAGCTCGCGCGTATCGCCAACGATTGCATGGCCGAGCTGTGCGCCAAGCACCCGCAGCGGTTTCCCGCTTTTGCCGCGGCGCTGTGTCTCACCGACGTGGATGGCTCGGTGAAAGAGGCGCGCCGCGCCATCACCGAGCTGGGCGCGCGCGGCGTGCTGATCTATACCGACATCGCCGGCGAGCCGCTCGACCTGCCGAAGTTCGAACCGATTTTCGCTTGCGTGGAAGAGCTCGACGCCTGCGTCTGGCTGCATCCCGCGCGCACCGCCGCCATGACCGATTACCGCTCCGAGCCGAAATCGCGCTACGAACTGTGGTGGTGCCTGGGCTGGCCCTACGACACTTCGGTGGCGATGATCCGCATGGTGTTCTGCGGGCTGTTCGACCGCCATCCCAAGCTGAAGATCATCACCCACCATCTCGGCGGCATGATCCCCTATTACGACGGGCGCATCGGGCCGGGGCTGCAGGTGCTGGGCGCGCGCACCTCGGACGAGGATTATTCAAAAGTGCTTCCCTCGCTGAAGCGGCCGCACATGGATTACCTTCACGACTTCTACGCCGACACCGCCATGTTCGCCGGCGGCGCGCATGCGCTGCGCTGCGGGCTGGAGTTCTTCGGCGGCGAGCACGTGGTGTTTGCCACTGACACGCCGCTGGGGCCGATCGCGCCGACGCTCAAGGCGATCGAGCAGCTTGAGCTTGCGCCCGACGTGGCGCGCCAGGTGTATTGCGGCAATGCCGAGCGGCTGTTGAATATGAAGTTCCAGTAGCGTCATTCCGGGGCGCGCACGAAGTGCGCGAACCCGGAATCTATAGTCCCGGCTGCGGAGTATGGATTCCGGGTCCGCTCGCCATAGCGCGTCGAAGACGCGCGTAAACGCGCTTATGGCGGCGCCCCGGAATGACAAGTCACTTCTTCTGCTTCTTCGTCTGCGGCGCGCCGGTGACGCCCGGGTTGAACGAGGGCGGGTCGCTGGCCGGGAAGCTCTCGTCGGAATCGACGGTGACCACGTCCTCCTTGCGCTCGATGCGCGCGCGCTCGTCGCTTATGTGCTGCTTGGGCTTTTCCATGCCATGCTCCAATGCCTGCGGTTGTTAGCCCGCTCGAACGTTAAAACGGCCGGACGGGCGGAACGGTTCCCCGCCGTTGACGGCTGCGCCGGTGTCCTGTTGGGTTCACGGCGCGGAAAGTCGAGGAAAACATGCTGCGAACCGCGATTTTCGGGGCCGGGCACTGGGGCCGCCGGCTGATCGAGTCGGTGCAAGGCAGAAGCACCAAGATCGGCTTTGTGACGGCGGTGACGCGCGATCCGGCCGGCCAGCGCGCGCTCGCCGAGCGCTTCGGGCTTGCGCTGACCGACAGCGCGGCCGACGTGCTGGCCGATCCGGGCATCGACGCCGTCGTGCTGGCGACGCCGCATTCGCGGCACGCCGACGAGATCGTGGCGGCGGCGCAAGGCCGGCAAGCACGTGTTCGTGGAAAAGCCGTTCACCCTGACGCGCGCCGATGCCGAGCGCGCGATCGCGGCTTGCCGGGCGGCCGGCGTCACGCTGCATGTCGGCTTCAACCGCCGCTACGCGCCGGCTTATGTCGAGATGGCGCGGCGGATCGCGCAAGGCGCGATCGGCGCGCCGCGCCATGTCGAGGGCAATTTCTCCGGGCCGGCGAGCTACCAGACCGAGCCGGGCAACTGGCGCGCCAACCAGGTGGAAAGCCCGGGCGGCAGCATGACCGCGCGCGGCGTGCACGTGCTCGACAGCATGGTGAACCTCATGGGCCCGGTGGCGCGCGTGTTCGCCTTCAGCGAGCGGCTGCAGCACGCAATCGACGTCGACGACACCACGGTCTGCGCGCTGCGCTTTGCCGGCGGCTCAACCGGCACGCTCGCCACGCTGCACGCGGCGAGCCCGACCTACCGCATCCAGGTGTTCGGGTCGACAGGGCGCGCTGGAAATGCGCGGAGAGACCGGGCTGAATGTGTACGACCTCAACGGGCTGACCGAGTCATTGAGCTTCGACGCGGTCGACAAGGAACGCGCCGAGCTGGAGGCCTTTGCCGACGCGGCGGCGAGTGGCGTGAAATTCGTGATCGCGCCGGAGACGATCGTCAATGTGGTGGCGGCGACGGAGGCGATTGTGGAGTCGGGGCGCAGCGGCAAGGCGGTGAAGATCGATTAGCAGCTCGTCATTCCGGGGCGCGCGCGAAGCGGCGAGCCCGGAATCCATAAGCCCGACGCTGCGGGGTATGAATCTGGGCCCACGCGCCATAGCGCGTCGAAGACGCGCGTAAACGCGCTTATGGCGCGTGTCCCGGAATGACAGGTCAGAGATCCTGCCTGATCCACGCGTCCTGCACGTCGGCCACCCAGTTGCCGACGTTCCACTCGCCCCAGGCGCCGAGGCCGCCGAGCTCGTCAGGGCCGCAATAGACCGGCACGTGCACCACCGAAAGGCCGTGATGATCGTGGGCGGAGCGCAAGGCCCAGCGCAGGCTGTCGGCGTCGTGGCCGCCGAACACGGCATGCACGCCGGTCACCGCCGCGGCGAGCTTGACGTAGTCGACCGGCACGCGGTCGTTGGTGCGGAAGTCGCGGCCGTATTGCGCCACTTGCAAGCCGCTGATGGCGGCCATGCGGCGGTTGTCGAAGATCACGATAAGCCCACGCACCTTGTGCTCGATGGCGTCGATCAGGATTTGCGGGTTCATCACGAAGGAGCCGTCGCCGCAGAAGGCGACGCCGTAGCGCGGCTTGTCCGCGAGCGCGGCGCCCAGCAAGGCGCTCGCCGCAAAGCCCATGTAGGACGCGCCGGCCTCGGTGAAGGTGTCGCCGCTGCGATCGTCCTCGACGATCTGGAAGCCGTTGGCCTGCACGTCGCCGGCGTCGAAGAACTTGGCGGCATCAATCGACTTGGCGAAATCGGCAACCAGCTTGATGGCGGCGGGCTGGGTGAGCACCGGCCGCTGCCAGGCCTCGTCATTGAGCGGCGGGCAGGCGTAGCGCTTGGCCTTGTAGTCCGCCCACTCCTTTTTCTTCCCGGCGCAGGCGGCGAGCCATTTCTTCTTGTTCTTGGCGGCGCCGAGCTCCTCCAGCTTCGCCGCCAGCCGCTCGGCCACCGCCGAGATGTCGCCGATCAGCGCCACGGTCTTGTTGTAGTGCGTGGCGTCGGCCATATCGCCGTTGATGTTGATGACGGCTTGCGCGTTTTTGTAGCCGATGCCGGAGCAGTCCGCCTGGCAGACCGCGCGCGAGCCGATGACGACGAGCAGCTCGGCCTCGGCCATGGCGTAATTGCCGCTGATCGAGCCTTTCGAGCCGCCGACATGCATGTTCTGGGCGTGGGCGTCGGGCAGCACCCCGGTCGAGCCGGGCGAGAGCACCACCGCGGCGCCGGCGGCTTCGGCGAGCCGCGTCACCGCGGCGTCGTGGCCGCGCGTGCCGCCGCCGGCCTTGATGGCCACTTTGGGCGATTTGCCGATCATGGCCGCCGCCTGCGTCGATCATCGTGTCGTCGGCGGGCGCCAGCTTGGGCAGATCGGGCCGCGCCGGCAGCGCCGCCAGATTGACGGTCGTCAAGCGCCGGCTGGGTGTTGAGCGGCAGCAGCAGATAGAACGGCCCGGCGCGGTAGGGATGGTTGACGCAGAGCGCACCGCGGCGCAGCGCGTCGCGTAAAGCGCCCGGCGTGTGCAGCACGTAAGACTGGCCGAGCGTGGCGGTCAGCCGGCCGAACAGGCCCTGCTCTTCCTTCGGCACCTGCTGCATGTTGTAGCCTTCGCCGTAGGTCGTCTCGTCGCCATAGATGTGATAGACGCCGACGCCGTTGGAGGCGGCCGCCAGCGAGCCGGCGAAGGCCTGCAGCGCGCCCGGGCCGATCGAGGTGACGACCGCGGACAATTCGCCGTATTGCCAGCGCAAGGCGGTGGCGGCATGCGCCATCTCGACCTCGTTGCGGCAATTGACGGTGCGGGTGACCCCCTCCTCCTCGTAGACGCGCAGCACGTTGCCGAGATCGGTCGAGCCGTGGCCGAAGATGGCGAAATATTTGGCGACGCCCTGCTTCAACAGGCCGAGCACCAGCGCTTCCGACAGCGTGATCTCGATCAGCTTGTCGAGCGCGCCTTTGCTGAGCGCCGCCTCCAGGCCGCCGGCCTTGGCGACGGCGCGGGCGCGCGCGCGCATGGCGCGGTCGGCTTCGCTCTCGGGCGGACGGGTCAGCACGTCTTTTAGAGCCTGTTCCATTTAGATTGAATCACGGTGCGTTCCTAACATCTTACATGCGCATGATCTTGTCCGAAAACCGGTTCCCACTTTTCGGGATCATGCGCTACGCCTCCTGCTCGCTCGCGCGCGCGGCTTGCGCGTCCTGCGCCCGGTTGCGCGCATTGCCCCAGAGCTGCAACACGATCACCATGAGCGCCAGCGCGAAGAAGAACAGCGCGGTCGGCGAAGTATAGAAAATGCCGAAATGCCCCTCCGACATGATGATGGCGGTGCGGTACTGGCTCTCCAGCGTCGGCCCCAGCACCAGCCCGAGCACCACCGGCGTCACCGGGATGCGCGCGCGCGCCAGCAAATAGCCCATCAGCCCGCAGGCCGCCAGCGTATAGACGTCGAACACCGAGTTGCGGATGGCGTAGGAGCCGATCACGCACATGACCAAGACGGCGACCGACAAGAGATGCGGCGGCACCAGCAGGATCTTGACGAACAGCCGGATGCCGAGCAATTGCACCACCAGGATGACGACATAGGAGAGGATGATCGCGAGATAGAGGCCGTAAATCTCGGTCGGGTGCTCGCGGAACAGCATCGGCCCGGGGAACAGGCCGTGGATCAGCAGGCCTGAGAGGATGACGGCGGTGGCCGGATCGCCGGGAATGCCGAGGCTCAAGAGCGGGATGAAGGTGCCGCCGCTCACCGCGTTGTTGGCGGTCTCCGGCGCGATCACGCCTTCCTCGATGCCCTTGCCGAAGCGCGCGCGCTCCTTGGAGAAGCGGCGGGCATTGTCGTAGGCGAGGAAGGCGCCGATCGGCCCCGAGGCGCCGGGGATGGCGCCGATCACCGTGCCGATCAGCGAGGAGCGCAGCATCACGCCGAGGGTGCGCCGCATCAGCGCGAGCGAAGGCAGCTCGAGCCGGGCGTCCTGCGGATCGGCATGCTTCTGCAGGCCGGCGCGGTAGATGGCGAAGGTCTGGATGATGTGCGGCACGGCGAACAGGCCTATCATCGCCACCACCAGGTTGACGCCCTGCTGGAAGGTGACGGTGCCGAAGGTCAGGCGCTGGTCGCCGGTGATGTCGTCGAGGCCGATGGTCATCAGCATGAGGCCGAGCACGCCGGCGATCAGCCCGCGCGTGAGCGATTTCTCGGCCAGCCCGCAAATGGTCGACATGCCGAACACGACCAGGGCGAAAATCTCCGCCGGTCCGAACTTGATCGCCAGGCGCGAGACGATGTTGACCGACACCACCATGATGAACAGGCTGATCAGCCCGCCGACGGTGGAGCTGATGACCGCCAGGCCGAGCGCCAGGCTCGCCTTGCCGTTCTTGCGCATCGGATAGCCGTCGAGCACGGTGGCGGCGGCCGACGGCGTGCCCGGCACGCCGATCAGGATGGCGGAGACCGAGCCGCCAGTCATGCCGCCGACATAGGTGCCCACCATCAGCGCGATCGCCGGCATGGCGGCGGCGCCGAAGGTCATCGGCAGCACCAGCGACAGCGCCATGGTATAAGTGAGGCCGGGGATGGCGCCGAAGATCAACCCGATCACCGTGCCGAGGCTGACCGCGCCGAGCACGCTCGGCGTCAGCACCAGCGGAATCGCGTTGACGAAGGCGTCCATCGGCCTTTCACTAAAAATAGATGGTGATGATTTGGCCCGGCGGCAGATAAACGCCGAGCAGCTTGCCGAACACCAGATAGCAGCCGAGCGACAGCCCGATCGCCATGCCGGCGACCGTCAAGAGCGACCTGACGCGCAGCACGAACACCATCATCGCGGCCACGACAAAGGCGGTCGAGGGGATGAAGCCGAACGGCTCGAGCAGCATGCCGTAGACGACGAGGCTGCCGATGGTCATGACCACCGCGGTCAATTCGCCGGGCAGCATGGCGGGCACAGTGGAGTCTTGCGTCAGTTCCGCCGCCGGCCGGAAGCTCTGCAGCAGCAGCAGCAGCGACAGAACCGCCAGCACATAGCCGAAGAACAGAGGAAACGCGCGCGGCCCCGCCTCGGTGCCCTGGCTGGGCGCGATCGTCCGATAGACGAGCACGAGCCAGACCAGGGCGACCGCCAGCAGGACGGCGCCGGAAATCCGGTTACGCAGGCTTTCCGACATGGCGCGCGCCGGCTTTTGCCACCGTCAGCTCTTCGGCTTCTTCTCGAGGCCGAGACCCTTCATGATCTTGTCGAGCCGGCCATCGTCCTTGACGATGAGCTTGCCGAAGGCGTCGTGGTCGAGGAAGCTCACGTCGGCGCCGAGCTTGGCGAGCGTGGCCTTGAAGTGCGGTGATTCAGCCGCCTTCTTGGCGGCGGCCTGCAGCTTCATGATGACCGGCGCCGGCGTGCCCTTGGGCGCCGCCAGTCCGCGCCACATCGACAATTCGACGTCCACGCCTTCTTCCTTGGCGGTGGGCACTTTGGGGAAGGCGGACAGGCGCTCGCCCGAAGTCATGGCGATGAGGCGGACTTCGCCGGCCTTCACGAACGATACGAACTGACCGGGGAACTGCACCGCGACGTCGAGCCGGCCGGCGACCAGCTCGGCCGGCACCTTGCCCTGGCCGCCGAGCGGCACGTAGATCACCTTGTCGCCGATGCCGAGCGCGTCGAAAATCGCGGCGGCGGTGACGTGGGTGAACGAGCCCTTGGCGGCGGTGCCGACTTTCAGCTTGCTGGGCGACTTCTTGGCGGCTGCGGCGATATCCTTCAGCGTCTTCCAGGGCTTGTCGGCCTTCACCGCCACCACCAGCGATTCCACGCTGATGCGCGCGATCGGCACGAAGTCCTGGTAGGTCAGCTTCATGTTGCCCTGCAGATGGCTGGTGCTGATCGAGTTGGAATTCCACACAATCGAGTAGCCGTCGGCGGGCGAGCTGGCGACATGGGTGTAGCCGACCGCGCCGCCGGCGCCGGGGCGGAACACCGGCACCACCGGCTTGCCGAGCGCCTTGCCCATCTCGTCGGCCAGCATCTGGGCGATGGTCTTGGCGGTGGAGCCGAACAGCACGGTCATCTCGACCGGCTTGTCCGGATATTCCGCGCGCGCGGCGCCGAGCGGCGCCAGCAGCAAGGCCGCCACGCCGGCGGCCGCCGCGGCAAGGCGAAGGACAATTCCCCCGTTGCGCTTTGTCATGATTAATTCCTCCCTCTTGGCTTTTGCTGTTTTGCTTTGTTTCGTCGACTACTCCGCCGCCTGGCGATGGACGGCCGTGGTGCGCTCCTCAGCCGCCTCCGGCAGCGCAACTTGCGCGGCGTTGGAGAGCACCCAGGCGTCGCGGATGACGCGCTTGGCATTGGCGAGGATGATGTCGGAGGTCTCGCCGGCGAGCACCGGGCGCACCTCGGCGCTGACGATCGGGCGCTTGGCCTGGCGGAAGAAGCCGTTGTCCTCCAGGATGTCGAAGAATTCGGTGACTTGCTCGGTGTCGATCTCGCCGCCCGGCATGCCGAAGCGCGGCTGGATGTCGCCATAGGCCGGGTGCTTGCGGTCGCGGAAGGCGCAATTGCCGAGATGCACCGAGTACAGGTAGTCCTTGATGACCGGGATCGCTTCTTCCGCCTTCTCGTCGAGCAGCGGGAAATGCGAGAGGTCGGCGAGCAGGCCGAAATTCGGGGCATGCGGCGCGATGGCGTTGGCGATGTCGACCGCGTCGGTGAAATGGCCGATCAGGTTCATCTTGTCGATGTCGCGGTCGAAGATCTTGAGCGTGAAATTCATCGACCCTTCTTGCTTGGCGTATTCCAGGATCTGGTGGATCGAATCGATCAGCACCTTCTTGGCTTCCTCGCGCCTGGCGTCGCCCGGGTCCTTGCCGGCGATGATGCGCACCACCTCGGCGCCAAGATCGTAGGCCTCGTCGACGCAGTTCTTCACCGCGCTGATGGCGCGGCCGCGCTCATTGGCGTCGAAGGAATTGAGGTTGAGCTTGTTGCCGAGGATGCGCGGCTGCGTGGCGTAGGCGACCGACAGATGCGCCTGGTCGAGCAGCATGCGGCAGGTGTTGCGCTCGCGGTAGTCCTTCATCCAGCCGACTTCGACCGCGGTCCAGAAATCGTCGGCGCAGATTTTTTCAAGCGTAGCCGCGAGCGGGCCTTCGCCGCTCTCCAGGCCCGGGAAGGCCTTGAAGTGCACCACGCCCACCCGCATTTTCTGGTACATGCTGATCGTCATTTTGCGTCCCCCTGGATTGCGTTAGCCTGAGATTCGATTTGAACGGTGGATTTTTACAAGTGACCATTTCGTCGCGTCATTCGGCGGCCTGCATCTGAGCTTCCCGTTGTTCCTTTTCGCGCAGCGCCATGCGCACATTTTCCGGTGTCGCCGGCAACGACGTGATGCGCACGCCGACGGCGTCGTAGATCGCGTTCATGATGGCGGGGATGGTCGGCACCATGGCCGGCTCGCCGATCGCCTTGACGCCGAGCGGGCCGATCGGGTCCGGGTCCTCGACGATGATGGAGTTGATGCGCGGCACGTCGAGCGAGGTCGGCAGGATGTATTTGGCAAAGCCGGAGGTGGAGGTGCGGCCCTCGCTGAGCTTGTAGTCCTCCATCAGGCCCTGGCCGAGCGCCTGCACCACGCCGCCCTCGATCTGGCCTTCGACGCCCTGCGGGTTGACGGCGCGGCCGACATCGTGGGCGGCCCAGATGCCGAGCACCTGCACTTCGCCCGTGATGGTGTCGACCTCGACCTCGGCCACCTGGCAGCCGAATACGTAAGCCTGCCAGGGGCGGCCGGAACCGTCGACGGGATCGAGCCCGGTGGTGTCGGTGCCGAAGCTGGCCGAGCCGACCGGCACCACGCCGCGGCTCTTGGCGGTGGTCACCGCCTCGCCCATCGAAATGCGGTGGTTGGTGTTCTTGGCCCAGATCTCACCGTTGCCGGCGGCGATGGTGCGCGGGATCGACGTCCCAGACCTCGGCCATCACATCGACCAGGCGCTTGCGGGCTTCGCGCGAGGCGAGCGCCACGGCGTTGCCGATCATGTAGGTCTGCCGGCTGGCGCCAGCGTGGGCTGCTTCCGGCGAGCGCGCGGTGTCGTTGTCGCCGATCACGACGTGCTCGGGCTTGACGCCCATCTCCTGCGCTGCGATCTGCGCCAGCACGGTGAGGATGCCCTCGCCGATCTCGGTGACGCCGGTGACGATCTTGGCCGAGCCGCCGTCGTCGATCTCGGCCCAGGCGCCGGCGCGGTCGACCACCGCGGTGCGGGCGATCCCGTACCAGCAGGCGGCCATGCCTCGTCCGCGGCGCCGGGCCATTAGCGACGACCTTTGTTGTTGTCATTCCGGGACGGCGCGCAAGCGCCGGACCCGGAATCCAGATGCAAGCACCAAGCTTGTTTCTGGATTCCGGGTTCGCTCGCTTCGCGAGCGCCCCGGAATGACGAGAAAGAAAATCTGCGTGCCATGGCGCTACTCCGCCGCTTCCTGCTTTTCGACCGCGCCGAAGCGCGCGCCGAGCGCGACCGGCGGGCGGATGTCGGGGCGGTCGAGGTCCTTGCGCGTGGCGCCGCGCGAAGTCGGCGCGCCCTGCTCCCAGCCGGAGGCTTTCTCGGCGGCGTCGAGCGTGCGCATGAGACTGACGCTGCCGAGCTTCTGCTTGGTGTGCGTGATCGCACCGTCGCGCATGGCGTTGATGCGCCTGATCGCGAACGGGTCGAGGCCGAGCCGCTCGGCGCAGATGTCGAGATGCGAATTCGGTGGCGAACTGCGTCTGCAGCGCGCCGAAGGAGCGGAAGGCGCCGGACGGCGTGTTGTTGGTGTAGATGCCGTAGGTATCGACCCGCACGTTGGGGATGACGTAAGGGCCGGCGCCGAGGATGGCGGCCTTGCGCATGACGCCTTCGGTGGAGAGCCCGTAGGCGCCGCCGTCGCAGATCATGGTCATGTGCGAGGCCAAGATGCGGCCGTCGCGCGTGAGCCCCATGCGCAGCACGGTGCGCGAGGGATGGCGCTTGGCGGTGGAGATGATCAACTCTTCGCGCGTGAACACCAGCCGCACCGGCGCCCGCGTTTTCATCGCCAGCAGCGCCAGCATGCCCTGGTAGATCATGTCCTCCTTGCCGCCGAAGCCGCCGCCGACCGGGCTCATGATGAAGCGCACCTTGGAGATCGGCTTGGCGATGATGCGCGAGAGCATGTGGCGGTGGTGGGTGATGTTCTGGCTGGGCGAGACGACGGTCACGACGTCGTCGGCATCGACGTAGGCCAAGCCCGCTTCCGGCTCGAGATAGGCGTGTTCGATGGCTTGCGTGGAATAGGTTTCCTCGACCACCAGATCGGATTGCGCGAAACCCGCTTTGACGTCGCCGACGCGGATGGGAATGTGCTTGGTGAGATTGTCGGGCGCGTAGTCGTGCAGCACCGGCGCGCCCGGCGTCATGGCGGCATCGACGTCGAACACGGCCGGGAGCGGCGCGTATTCCACCTTGATGGCCGCGAGCGCGCGCTTGGCGGTGAGCGGATCGACCGCGGCGACCGCGGCGATGGCCTCGCCGACATAGCGCACCTTGCCGCGCGCCATGATCGGCTGGTCGTTGACGAAGACGCCGAAACCGTCCTCGCCCGGCACGTCGGCTGCGGTGATGACGCCCTCGACGCCGTCCATTCGCGCGGCGGCGGACGTGTCGATCGAGACGATGCGAGCGTGCGCGTGCGGCGAGCGCAGCACTTGCACATGCAGCATGCCGGGCATGGTCATGTCGCCGGCATATTTGAGCCGGCCGGACACCTTGCTGGGCGCGTCGATGCGGCGCACGTTCTTGCCGATGAAGTCGCCATCTTCGGCTTCGATCTCGGCCAGCGCGGTCACCGGCAACCGGCCGTTCTGCACGTCGCGCGCCAGTTCGACCGCGTCGAAAATCTTCTGATAGCCGGTGCAGCGGCAGATATTGCCGCCAAGCCGTTCCTTGATCTCTTCCCGGTCGGCGAACGGGTTGGCGCGCAGCGCCGCGGTCGCCGCCATCACCATGCCCGGGATGCAATAGCCGCACTGGCTGGCGCCCAGCTTGTGGAAGGCTTTTTGCAGCAGGCTCAATTCGCCGGTCTTGGCCAGCGCCTCGACGCTTTCGATCGTGGCGCCTTGCGCCTTGGCGACCGGCAGCAGGCAGGACTTCATCAGCACGCCGTCGACGAACACCGAGCAGGTGCCGCATTCGCCGGCGCCGCAGCCTTCCTTGTTGCCGGTTAGATGCAAGTCGTCGCGCAGGAAATCGAGAAGGCGTTGGTGCGGCTTGGCGGCGCGGGAGACTTTGCGGCCGTTAATGGTCGCTTCGATACGGAGGTCAGGCATAGGCCGCCTCCAGTTCGGGCTCGAGCGCGTCGGGCGCAGCGCCGGCGCGGCGGGCGGCGTTGATCAAGCCGCGTGCCATGAAGCCGCGCACCACCTCGCGGCGGTATTCCTGGCGCGTGCGCGAGGCGACCAGCGACACTGGCATGTCGGCGGCCTGCTCCAGGCGGGCGGCGCTGAGGGCTGCGCCTTTGAGGAAGTCTTCGACTTGGCGGAGGCGCAAGGGGCGCGGGCCGATGCCGGCGATCGACAGCCGCACGTCCTCGATGGCGCTGCCGTCGCGGTCGAGCTTGATTAGCGCGGCGAGACAAACCAGCGAGATCACCAGCGAGCGGCGGTGGCCGACCTTCTCGAAGCTGCCGCCATAGGCGGGCAGCGCGTCGCATTCGATTGTCGGTGAGCAATTCGCCTTCGTCGAGCGCGGTGGTGCTTGGGCCGGTGACGAAATCGGCAAGCGGCATGGTGCGTTTGCCGCGCGCGGAGGCCAGCTCGACCGTGGCCTCATGTGCGATCAGGCAGGGCGTGGCGTCGGCGGCGGGCGAGGCGTTGACGATATTGCCGCCGACGGTCGCCTGCGCCCTGATCTGGTCGTCGGCGAACCAGACGGCGCAGCGCGGCATGGCCGGCAGCGCTCGCGCCAGTTTCGGATCGTCGAGGAAGCGCTGGATCGGCGTGGCGGCGCCCAGCCGCACGCGGCTGTCGTCCACGTGGCACGCGTTGAGCTCGGGGATTTTCGACACGTCGATCAGCGCCGGAATATGGACGTCGCCCGCCCGGCCCTCGCGCGCCCAAGGATAAGTGTCGGTGCAGCCCGCGACCACGCGATGGCGGCCGCGGTGTTCGGCCATCGCGGCGAAGGCCTCCGCGAGCGTTGTCGGCGTCAGGTAGGTGTCGCAGGTGAGCATTCGTGCTCCTCGGTTTCTTATCCCTCCCCTGAAAGGGGAGGGTCCGGCGCGAAGCGCCGGGGGTGGGGTCACCTTGCGTGAGCCCCCACCCGGCTCGCTTCGCTCGCCACCCTCCCCCGCAAGCGGGGGAGGGATAAGAAAGAACTACTCCGCCGCCTGCTTGTGGGCGGCGTCCATTTTCGCCTTCACCACCACCTTGATGGCGTCCTCGACGCGGTCCTTGGCGTAACGGATCGCGGTCGGCAGGTCGTCGAGCGGGAAGGTGTGGGTGTGGATCTTGGTGGCGTCGAAGCGCTTCTGCGCCATGAAGGCCTCGGCGCGGTGGGTGGCGCTCTTGCCCTCGCCGCGGATGCCGTAGAGGTAGATGTTGTTGCGCACGATGTGCGCGACATCGACCGGCACTTCCTCATGCGCGAAGGCGGCGAGACAAACGCGGCCGCCGCGGTTGACCATGCGCACCGCGTCGTTGACCGCGCTGCTGGCGGCCGAGCATTCGACCACATAGTCGACGCCCTTGCCGCCATTGAGCTTCTTGACCTCGACGACCACGTCCGGGACTTTGCGGATGTTGACCACCGCGTCGGCGCCAAGCTCTCTGCCGATCTCGAGCCGGTTGTCGCGTGTGCCGGTGAGGATGACCGGCTGGGCGCCGAGCGCTTTTGCCACGGCGACGGCCATCAGGCCGATCGGGCCCGGGCCGGTGACGCAGACGCTTTCGCCCGCCACCAACCCGCCCAGCTCGGTGAGCGCGTACATGGCGGTGCCGGCGGTGACCACCAGCGTGCCCTCCTCGTCGGACATTTCATCGGGGATCGGCACCAGCGTGTTGACGTGATTGACCTGGTATTCGCAGAAACCGCCGTCGGTGGTGAAGCCGTTGGCGCGGTGGCCCTTGTCGACATCGCCGTAATTGAGCCCGTAGTTGTGGCAGGAGGTGTACATGCCCTCGCGGCAGCGCTTGCACTGGCCGCAGCCGGCGTGGATCTCGACCGACACGCGGGTGCCGATCTTGTATTCGTCGACGCCGGGGCCGAGCGCCACCACCGTGCCCATGTATTCGTGGCCCGGCGTGAAACCCTTGTTGAACGGCAGCCCGCCTTCGATCAGCGCCGGCGGCCCGTGATAGATGATCTCGAGATCGGTGGCGCAGATCGCCACCGCGTCGATGCGCACCAGCACTTCCGCCTTCTTCGGCACCGGCACCGGCTTTTCGCCCATGCTGAGCTCGCCCGGATCGCCGAGCAGCCAGGCCCGCATGCTGTCGGGAATCGGAAATTCATTGTGGTTGGTCTTCACTCCGGGCGGTGCGTACATTTTTCCTCCGATTGAATTCGTGCGGCGCCGGAACGGCGCGCCGGTCACCCGGCGACGGCCTGCGTCCGTTTGCCATTGCCCTGCGCACCCGGCTCGCCGTATTCGGCCGACAGCGCGCGCGTGGCGGCGGCGATCTCGTCGCGCATGAGCGCAAGGTGCTCGTCGTCGGCTCGCATGGTCGGCGTCGAGGCGCTGATCGCGCCGATCACGGTGCCGGCCTGGTCGCGGATGGCGGCGCCGATGCAGATCACGCCCGGCAGATACTCCTCGCGATCGATGGCAAAGCCGGTGCGGCGCACGACGCGCAGCGATTCGAGCAGCGCCGGAAAGTCGGTGATGGTCTTGTCGGTGTAGCGCTTCATGCCGCCGTCGGCGAGGATGCGCTGCATCTCGTCTTCCGGCAGCCAAGCCAGGATCGCCTTGCCGACGGAGGTCGCGTGCAACGCCTCTACCTTGCCGGTGCGGCCGGTGCCGACACGCACGGCGTGCTGCGCCTCGCGCACGGCCAGCGTGACCACGCTGTCGCCCTGCAGGGCGGCGAGATGCACCGTCTCGCCGGTCACCCGGTTGATGTTTTCCAGATAGGGCTGCGCCCGGCGCGGCAGGTCGACCTGCAAGCAGGCATGGCCGAGATAGAGGATGCGGGCGCCCAGAGCGTAGAGCCGGCGCCCCGGCACCTTGGTGGCGAAGCCGCGCTGGATCAGCGTCGCCAGCAGATGGTGGCAGGTAGAGATGTTGAGGCCGGTGCGGGTGGCGAGCTCGGTAAGGGTGGCCTCGCCGCCGGCCTCGGCGATGGTCTCCAGCAGGAACAGCGCGCGGTCGACCGATTGGATGCTGTGGCGGTCGCCGTTGGCGCGCGCGCGGGGCGGACGGGCCTCAACCCCCGGCCCGGGCGAAATCTTGGCGTCCATTGTTCGTTTCTCCCTGACCGGGCAAGGGAAATAGGCCGGGCGGGCGGAGTCAAGGATTTTCAGCATCGCCAATGGCTATTTCGCAGTGCGAAAACAACCAAAAATGCCCGCCAAAGGCGGGCTATGCGGCTGTCGCTGCGGGGCTATTTGGCGATGAGCCCGAGCTCGATCTCGATCGCCCCGCACAGCATCTGGCCGAGCAGGATGTGCATTTCCTGGATGCGGGCAGTGGTGTCGGACGGCACCACCAGCAGGTGGTCGGCAAGGCTTTTCAGGTCGCCGCCGCCCTTGCCGCCGAAAGCGCGGCGGTGGTGAGACCCATGGCTTTGGCCTGCTTGAGCGCGGCCAGGATGTTGGGGCTCTTGCCGGAGGTGGAAATGGCGATGGCCACGTCGCCCGGCTTGCCGAGCGCCTCGATCTGGCGGGCGAAGACGCGCTCGAAGCCGAGATCGTTGCCGGCGGCGGTGAGCGCGGAGCTGTCGGTGGTGAGGGCGAGCGCGGCGATGGCGGCGCGGTCCGTTTTGTAGCGGACGGTCAATTCGGTCGCGAGATGCTGGGCGTCGGCGGCGCTGCCGCCATTGCCGAAGAACAACAGCTTGCCGCCGGCGCGCAACGAAGCGACGCAAGCGCCGGTCAGGCCGGCGAAGGCGGCAGCGAGCGCGTCTTCGGTCTTGCGGGCGACGTCGCGGTGCTCGGCAAATTCAGCCTTGAAAAATGCCGCGAGGTCCATGTTAGGCCGCCTCGCCGCGGAATTCCGGCACCGCCTCGCGCAGCGCCTGGTAGATCACCGCGCGCTCGTTGCGCGCTAGGCCCTGCTCCAGCTTCTTCACCCAGGCGCGGATCGCCTCCAGCGAGGGCTGCACGGGCTTGGCCGCCACGATGCCGGGAATGCCGATCTCGGCGGTCTCCTCCTCGCGCGCGAACAGGATTTCGTGCAGGCGCTCGCCCGGGCGGATGCCGGTGAAGGCGATCTTGATGTCGCGGCCGGGCTCCAGCCCGGAGAGCCGGATGATGCGCTCGGCCAGATCGACGATCTTCACCGGCTGGCCCATGTTGAGCACATAGACCGAGACGTCGCCGCTGTTCGGCCCGAGCGCGTGGCTGGCGGCGGTGATGACCAGGTCGCAGGCCTCGCGGATGGTCATGAAGTAGCGCACCATGTCGGGATGCGTGACGGTGACCGGGCCGCCGGCCTCGATCTGCGCCTTGAATTTCGGCACCACCGAGCCGTTGGAGGCGAGCACGTTGCCGAAGCGCACCGAGATCAGCCGCGTGCCGTTGCCGGCGTGGGCGTCGTTGTCGAGCGCCTCGCAATACATTTCCGCCAGCCGCTTGGTGGCGCCCAGCACGGAGACCGGCTCGATCGCCTTGTCGGTGGAGATCATCACCATGGCGGCGGCGCCGGCGGCGGCTGGCGGCATCGGCGACGTTGATCGAGCCGAACACGTTGGTCTTGATGCCCTCGTCCCAGTCGGTTTCCAACAGCGGCACGTGCTTCGAGCGCCGCGGCGTGAAACACGATGTCGGGCTTGAACTCGCGCATCAGCGCCATGATGCGCTCGCGGTCGCGCACGTCGGCGAGGCGGCCGGAAATCTCGGCCTTGGCCTGCATGCCGGCGAGCTTTTCCAGCACGGCGTGCAGCGCCGGCTCGGAATTCTCCAGCACCAGCAGGCGGGCGGCGCCGAAGATCAGCATGCGCTCGCAGATTTCCGAGCCGATCGAGCCGCCGCCGCCGGTGACGACGATCGCCTTGCCGCTGACGAATTGCTCGAGGCGGCGCATAGTCGATCTTGACGCTCGGCCGCAGCAGCAGGTCCTCGACCGCGACCGGGGCGAGCTGCACCGCCTGGCCGCCGGCATCGAGCGAGGGCAATTGGCTCAAGGTCAAGCCGAGCTTGCGCGCGCGCACCAATAGCGCTTTCCGGCCGCGCTTCCGGCGACAGCGCCGACGGCGTCAGCAACGCGCGCGTCACCCGCGTGCCGTGATTGCCGAGATCGCCGACCACGCGATTCGAGATCGCCGATATCGCCCAGCACCGGAATGCCGCGGATCGACTGGCCGCGGTCGTTTGCCGAAGGCGAGAGGATGCCGACCGGCCAGATCCTGCTTCACCGCGCCGCTCTCGATCGCGCGCAGCAGCACCTCGGCATCGGCGGCGCGGCCGAGGATCAGGGTCGGCGTTGCGTCGGCGACCTTCGCTTGCGCGCAGCGTGCGGGTGTAGTGGAAATAGCGATAGGCGATGCGCGAGCCGCCCAGAAAGGCCATCTGCAGGAACCAGTACAGCAGGATGGTGATCTTGCCGAAGAAGAACTGGCCGTAGATGTTGGGCGAGACCAGCACGTAATCGAGCGCGAGCAGCGACACCGCCAGCACGGTGGAGGCGCGCAAGATATTGGTGAGGTCGGGAACCGAGGTGAAGCGCCACTTGTTGCGGTGCAGGCCGAAGATGAAATAGACGACCAGCGCGTAGACCAGGAACACCGGCAGGAACAGCTCGAGCCCCGGCAGCTTGGCGTAGAAGCGCTGGTCCTCGAAGCGCATGGCGAAGGTGAGCAGGATCGCCGCCGCGGTGGCGACGAGGTCGTGCAGCACGATCAGAATCTGGCGCGGCGTCAGTTTGGGCAGCCTGATCATTCGGGGGATTCCAGCTCTGCCTTTTACACTTAGCAAAATCCCTGCCGTTGGGCGAAATAGGGGCGACCGCGCCGGTGAACGGCAGTCCGAGGGCAACCGGGGCGGCCCCCCCATTTGGCTTCGTTCGGCAAAAAACGCACCGTCGGCGGCATCCAGCCGTCTTGTTTCAAGCTCCTTTTCGTTTCGGAAATTTACAACTATTAGTTGCTATTCTAGCGGCCTCGCCGCGAGGTAACCGTCCATCCGGACGGCTTAGTCGGCTCGGTGTTCGCGCCCGGCGTGTCCACCTGCAGGTCGGCGACCTCGGGCGCGGTCTCCGGCGCTTCCGCGGTCGGAGGCGCCAGCGCAGGCGCAGGTGCGGCCGGCAGAGCCTTGGGCGAGCCGTAAAGCTTCTTGTATTCTTTGAGGCCAACCAAGCGGGCGAGCGCCTTCGAGACGCGGTTGTCGATCATCGCCTCGACCTTCAGGTACTTCTCGATGGTGATGGGGTCGTAAGCCTGGTCGACCACGCTGCGGGAGCCGGCTTCGCCCGGCTGGGCCGGCAACTTGGCCGCCCCGTTGAGCTCCCCTGCGGCGCACGCCTTGACGTAGTCGAGGGCCTGCGCGGTGGTGCCGAAGAAGGTGCCGGTGCCGGCGTTCATGGCATCGGCGAGGTAGTTGGCGAGCGTGACAAGCCCGCCCTTGGCCGCCTCGAGCAGCTCGGCGGGCGGCATGATCTTGTAGTAGGGCAGCAAGAAGCCAAAGGCGAGCCGCTGCTTGCGCCACTGCTGCTCGGCGACCTCGCGCGCAGCCTCGTCCTCAAGCGGCCCTGCGGGATTAAGCTCTTCGCGGATGGCTTGGTGGAAGGCCAAAAATGTATTTGCGTCCTCCCACGGCAGAACTACGTCGCGGGCATAGAGGCCATGGATCAGGGCATTCTTCGGTCGTTTGGTCTGCACGGTTAGTTCCTCCTTGGCGGTGCTGGTCTCGGTGATCAAGCTTGTTGCCTTGGTCGTCGATGCCCCATGACACGGCCCGAAAGCCGAATCGGATGGATCTACGACTGGCGCTAAGTACTTATGGTTCGGTGCCCGGCAGCTGGCCGAGTCGCGCGATGACCGTAGACATCGTGTGACATATATCGGCTCGACCTCATCGAGCGGCCTCGTCGTCGGATTCGATCAGTTTGGGCGGAACCACCGCCTCGCCACCCTCGACCGCTCGTACATGGCGGTCACGGTCGCTTGGCTCACGAGGACGGTGATCGACACGGCGCGAAATCGACCGTTCGGCTCGATGATGATGCCGTCGCGCCCTGGCTGGTGCTGATGTCCAATTGCGCGGCGGTCGCCTTGGTGGAGTTGGCGCTCTCGATGGTGATCGTGGCGGCGGGCATGATCGACGCTGGACATCGCGCGAAGCCCTCGGGCAACCGCGCCCTCTATGCCTGCGCCGCACGATACCAGGAGGCAGAACGCGCCTGACCCTTTTGGTAACGCACAACAATGGCGCCGCTCGACCGACGATGCACCCCCAGCGCGGCGGAAGGTGATTCGCCCACCGGCATAGATGAGCTCTGCGCTGAATGCCCCCGCCAGCCATGAGATTTGCGCATACCCGTTGAACTGGTGGGCGTCACGCTTTGTCTCAGGGGGTGAAAGCCGCGGCAGGGCAATGCGCGCACCTAAATAAGAACGATGGGTTTCAACCGACACGGCTGAGCGGGAATCGATGACCAGTACCCAAAAATTGAAGGAGCCTTCCGAACGCACTATCGTTGTGCCGCTTGCGGCCGATCAGGTGCAGCAGCTCGATGCGTGGCTGAAGGACAATTGGTGGGGAATCCAGGAGCGAGGCGCCGGAATTCGTCAGCTGCTGCTCATGGGCCTCGATGCGGATCGGGACACGCCGATGGCGTGCCGGCCCGAAGTCGGCCCCCCGGTCGGCGGAACCGTCGTTGTTGGCCTAGATGAACATTTGAACACGCGACTTGATCGCTGGGTTGCCAGCAATCAATTGGGCATCGATAGCCAACCGGAGGCCGTTGCGGCGTTGGTCGCATTTGCGCTTTCGTTCAACGATGACGGAAGCCTGCCGCCCATAATCTCTTCGCTGTAACCTGGCGCCCCTGCCTGCACGATAATTAATAGGGCAGGCAGCGCCTGAGGAGCCTGGAGCTTGGCGCCGGAGGTGGGCATCAATGAGACAGGCCTCGGCATCCAAAAAAGATGACCTTCCAAGCTTCACTCGGAACGCCAACCGGTGGAAGCGCGGAATTATGTCTGCGGCGCGCCGTTAGGTTTTCATCATTGCGCACGTCTCGACGTGGTGCGGCCCTTCCTAAATTGGCATACCCGCCGTCCAAGCCAATAATTCCTTGGCGCGAAATATGTCCGGGCGGCGCTCACGCGAGTCGTTCCCGGACAACGGACGATAAACATCACTTCGCGCGCGACCCGGTCATTTCGATCGCCGTCTCGGCAAGGTCGAGAATCGAAAACTCCGACGGATTTCCAATGCTGATCGGTGCGGCAACTGAATCTTCCGTTCCCACCAGCCGGATGATCAATCCCTAAATCAATTCGTCAACACGATAGAACAAGCGAGAACAAACGCGCCTGCGCCCCATTCTTAAAGTCTATTCTAGCGTGTGCCCTTTATGCTTGTATAGCGCATCTTTATATACTATTTGTTGAATATGAATTGGGCAACTCCTCAAACATTTTATTTCTTCGCCGCTTTGGGAGCGTCCTGCCGGTGGCTATAGATAACAACGCCAGCATAGACAGCATCGCGGAGGCAGTAGCCATCGTGTCAGCAAATAAAAAAATTCGTGGCCAGGCGGGGGTCCAAATAACCGTTTGATGGGCTTAATATCCGATACACATGTCGCAATGCCGCCATTAATGTGAAAAGGTCGTATAAATCACGTTCGATCAATATCAAGGTTAGCGATGACGGTCCTGGTGACAGGTGGAGCTGGCTACATTGGTAGCCAAACGGTGCACGAACTGTGCGATGCGGGGGAAAACGTCGTCGTCCTCGATAATCTTTCAAATGGATTCCGTTTTCTGCTCCCTGCCTCAGTGCCGTTGGTCGTAGGCACGACCGGTGATCGCGAACTAGCAGCCAATACGATCCGCCGTTTCGGCGTCGATTCAATAATCCATTTCGCCGCCTCTGTTAGCGTGCCGGATTCGCTGCAGGATCCGCTCAGCTATTATTGTAACAATACGCTAAACACCTGCAGCTTGCTCGATGTCGCCATCAAAGAGGGAGTGAGACGGTTCATCTTCTCATCAACAGCCGCCGTCTATGGCAACGCCGGTGACGAGCCGATCCGCGAGAATGCTGCCACTGCGCCGATCTCGCCCTATGGCAATTCGAAGCTGATGTCAGAAATCATGCTGCACGATGCCGGCAAGGCGCATGGGATACGCTTCGTCGTTTTACGTTACTTCAACGTTGCTGGCGCCGATCCAAATGGGCGAACTGGTCAATCGACACCACATGCTACGCATGTTATTAAAGTCGCTTGCGAAACCGCCCTCGGCAAGCGCAGCAAGATTAATGTGTTCGGTACAGACTACGCAACGCCGGACGGCACGTGCCTGCGCGACTATATTCACGTTAGTGATCTTGCGAACGCACATTTGGCCGCGCTTGGCTATCTGCGCGCGGGCCGCGCCAGCGCCACTTTTAATTGCGGTTACGGTCGCGGCATTTCAGTTTTCGAGGTAATCAATGCAGTCAAGCGCGTCAGCGGTACCAATTTTCCTGTAGAACTCACGTCTCGGCGCGCTGGTGACCCCGTAGCGCTGGTCGCCAATGTCACACGCATCCGCGCGACTTTGGAGTGGACGCCGCGCCTACAAGATCTAGATACAATCGTAATGCACGCACTGGCTTGGGAGCGACAACTCACCGGCAGAAATTCGTGAACTTTTTTGCATTCGCAAGGGCTGCGCCTGCGATGCCGTTGTTGTATCGCTGACTTAAATAAAGTTGCAACCCTTCAATAATAAGGATTGCATAGGCCCGACCAGCAAATCCATTACGAAATCTAATCTTTACCGATTGTCTGGCCCCTTTTAGTACCTCGAAAATTCCCCCCTCGGTATGCACAACAAGATTGAAAGCCTTACCAATGAGTTATCGCCGAATCTTGGTGACGAGCGGGATCAGGCGGCGGCGGTTTGAGCTTGCGATCTGACGACCTCGATTCCGTCGTTGAACTTTACTCCGAGGATGACTTTTGGCAACTGGTCGTGACCGCGCAGACGATGCCAGCTTTTCTCGGCGGCCTGTGCGAGCTTGAAGATCATGGCGAGCGCGGTCTTGTTGGAAAGACATCCTCTCGATCGGACCGTTCGATGCCGAACGGTCGCGAACGTGCTCTCGATCGGGTTTGACGTGCGTAGATGCTTCCAGTGCTCGGCAGGGAAGTCATAGAAGGCGAGCAGGGGTTCGCGGTCCTTGCTGAGGCACTCGACCGCCTTGTCGTACTTGACGCCATAGCATTCGATGAAGCCATCGAATGCAGCCTCGGCATCCGTCCTGGTCGGCGCCATCCAGATGTCTTGCAAGACACGCTTGGCCTTTGCTTGCAGGCTCTTTGGCAGCTTGTTCAAGACATTCGCCGTCTTGTGCACCCAGCAGCGTTGCCCGCGCGTCTTCGGCCATACCTCATCGATCGCCTTCCAGAAGCCGAGCGCCCCGTCGGCGACAGCGAGCTGCGGGGAGATCGTCAGGCCGTGCCGCTTGAGATCGAGCAGCAGCTCCTTCCAGGATTGCGCACTCTCGCGGATGCCGTCGGCAAGCCCAACGAGTTCCTTCTTGCCTTCGGCGGTGGCGCCGATGATCACCATTAGACACTGCGCGTCATCTTCGAGCCGGGCCTGGACGTAGATGCCATCGGCCCAGACGTAGACATACCGCTTGGCGGACAGGTCGCGGTCGCGCCAGCGGGCGTGCTCGTCGACCCAGGCCTCTTTCAGGCGCGCAATGCTCGATGCCGATAGTCCACCGGCGTCCTGGCCGAGCAACGCTGCCAGCGCCTCCCCGAAGTCCCCGGTCGAGACGCCTTTCAAGTAGAGGATCGGGATCAGCACTTCGAGGCTCTTCGTGCGCCGCGCGTAAGGTGGCAGAATGCTCGGGCTGAACCGAATCCGCCCGCCCCCGGCGGCCTCGCGGTCGCGCACCCGGGGCTGGCGCACGGCCACCGGCCCAATGCCGGTCATGATCTCGCGCTCGGGCAGATGCCCGTGGCGCACGACGCGCTGGCGGCCCGTCTCGGTCTTGAGATCGGCGTATCGCCCGAGGAAGTCGGCGACCTCCGTCTCGACGGCCTGCGTGAGCAGGGTACGTGCCCCGTTGCGCAAAATCTCGGTGAGCGAATCGGTGAAAGTCCCTGGCTGAGCGAGCTTGATCACGTTAGTGTCGGTCACGGCGTATCACTCCTTCAGTGGAGAAGTGGAGGCGTTGAACACCCCCACGATACGCCGCCTTACCCCTTCATGCCGTCACCAACTTCCGCACATAGCTCGGGAAAAGCGGGTGGTGGATAGTTTTGTGGAGAGGGTGTGACTAATTGACAAACAACTTTTTTGGATTGTTCCACCATCTATTTAGAGCGGATTCCGATCATATTGCATAACCGGCGTGAGCGAAGAAATTAGCGCAGGCGTCGGCCCGCAGTCGTCGCACGAATTGACCAGTCCGGCGACGGAGCGCGTCTTCAGTGCGCTCGGCGCATTTGCGCAGGAAGGTCTTGAAAGCGCTGTATGCGTTCTCGATCGGGTTGAGGTCCGGGGAATACGGCGGCAAGTAACGCAGCGTGGCGCCGACTGCTTCGATGGCTTCTTGCACCCCCTCGACCTTATGAGCCGGAACATTGTCCATGATGACAATGTCGCCGCGCTTGAGGGTAGGCACCAGGCACTGCTCGACATAAGCGAGAAAGACCTCTCCATTGAGCGCCCCCTTGATCATCATCGGCGCGGTCATGCGATCGCAGCGCAACGATGCCACGAAGGTCAACGTCATCCAGCCCGCGAACGGCACGCGCCCGATCACACGCTCGCCTCGTAGACCGCGGCCAAAGGAACGCGTCATGTTAGTATTCACCGATGTCTCATCAATAAAGACAAGGTGGGTCGAATCAAGCAGCCCTTGCTTGCGGATCCAGCGCCGGCGGGCGCGCGCAACGTCCGCGCGCTCTTGCTCGCTGGCGTGCAGGACTTTTTTTAAAAGTGATGCCGTGGCGCTCCAGAAACCGAAACAGCGCCGTGCGACTACCCGGGATCTGGCGCTCGCGCATCGCCTCCACAAACTCGTCCAGCGTCCAGTCATTTTGCTCATCGATAAGCGCGAGGAGTTCCTCGACGTAGTCCTCCAGCGGCGAACGGCTCCCGCCATAGGGCTTGGCCTCAATTGTTCCATGGTTCCGCCATGCCTGATGCCAGCGAACCGCAGAGGCCACGCTGACGCCGAAGCGTTCCGCCGCCTCCGCTCGTGTCGCTCCCTCGTCAACCGCTTCAATCACCCGTGCGCGCAAATCCGAAGAATAAGGTCGGGTCATGGCTCTCCCCAAAACCGAATCACCCGCCTAGACTCTGCCCTTCCGCCCTCCTTGGGAATCCCGATTCAGCCAGATCGGAAACCGCTCTAATCCTCGCTCTTAGGGAAAAGCCTATCAACGAGGATTGGGAAGAAAAATCCTGATATAAAGCCAATAAGCAATGTATTGCCATTCTCATTTAAAATTGCGGCAACTGCGCCCACTATGCCCCCGCCCACAAAATCTAAATAGAATTGTATGACTGACGACCGATCACTTATCTTGAATTTTCCTTTTCGTATATAGCTCGCGTAAAATCTCATAAATGAAAACAGTGCGCCACCAGCAGTGCCGCCGGCTGAGCCGAGAACAAATCGGTTTGTGAAATCAGGAAATGCTTTTTGAAACTCCGGCCTTGTGATAATATTTGAAAGCCAATCAGAAACAAAATGGAATAACCAATACCCGGCAGCTCCGAGAACGGCAAGAATGCTGAACGAAAATACAAATATTGTAGCCGGCACCAAATACCTCTTCATCGTTTCCCAAAGTCTATTTCGCCGATGTGCGCCCGATTGAAACGGCCGACCAGTTATCATTTGAATCAGGGGTTTCAGCGACTCGGCCAATTCAATGCCTTTTGGAGATTTTGCCGCAATTTCTTCGCCATACGCATAGTAGGGCACATATGGGATCGATGTTTTACGTAAGTAACTAGCGACATCGTCAAAGTTCTCTCGAACTGCAGGCGTGTAACAATATTTTCCAAATGTGTCCGCCGCACGCTGCTCCCACTCGCGCAGTTTGCCAACCTCCGACAATTCTTTGCGCGATGCAACGAAGAGTAATTCCGGTCTCCGCTTTATAGCTTGAACCGCTTTATTGTTGGGACTTGTCAGTTCACGTGCTATTTGCTCAATGCCAAGAATGTTTTGATCATTAAGCGCGAACACAAATACAACCGTATCGGGCATCTGGACTGTGCATATGCCGCCTATATCTGTGATACCAGTGCGACTGTCGATTAAGCAAATATCGGCGAGGTCTTTAAATTCCAAGCGCAACCCTTCGACTACCTGCGCGCCATTCCATTCCCGATAGAAATTATCCCAATTGAATGAGCGAACTGCCTCAGCGTATTTGGGTTTATCTGGTTCCGATCCAGCTCCCAGGATCTGAATTGACCCGCCATTGAGAAATCTTTCGACTGGCTGCAAGTATCGTTCAATTGAGAGATCCTTAGTGGTAATCTTGCGTTTTGGGTTTTTCAAAAGCGCTTTATAGTCTTGAAAGTAGTCGATGACACCTGGGCCCAATTCTCGATCAGTGAGCCCGAAATATCGATGTAGTCCAGGAGCCTCCAAATCCCAATCGACTACAATTACGTCTAAGGCATAATCTCGCGCGAGAAGGAACGCTACGTTGGCTAGGATCATGGAACGACCCACACCGCCTTTATAAGAATAGAAGGTGACGACCTTGTGCGGGGTTGCCGCCAGATCGTTCGTGACGAGTGTACTGCCGCTATCGTCGGTCATCGGCTGATCATCGGGCTAAAGCTTCAAGTCATCCTTGGAAGTTCCGTTAAACTCAAGTCAATTCCACGAAGAGCTAAAATGCTGCGTGAAGCCTCCA
Organism: uncultured Pseudomonadota bacterium; assembly: GCA_963819955.1. GTDB lineage: Bacteria > Pseudomonadota > Alphaproteobacteria > Rhizobiales > Xanthobacteraceae > Pseudolabrys. The sequence goes on from CAWFYB010000009.1 coordinate 612,741, forward strand.
ACTTCTCTGGTATCGGCCGCTTCTCAAATTGACGATGCACGCGACGCAGGAACGCTTTTAAACGATCTATTTTCTCGACTTCACAATCCACCCAATCATATTTAAGCCACGCTTCATGCAAGCCCTTCAATTGAGCATTACATTCGGATTCCAGTAAGGCTCGAACAGAAGATGGAATCTGAGCAGGAATGATTATGCAAAAGGCGCATCGACCATTCAGAAGTGCCTGACGAATTGCCGATTGAACTTCCCGAACAAGCATAACTTTTTTTGTTCGGTGCATGAGGACCAAAGGATCAATGACATACAAATTAGTTTTGTCCATCACCTCATATTTGCTGGCCTCGTCGAATAATTCGTTGCTAAAGAAGATCGGATCGAGTTCGGCAGCCCTCAAGTATTCAGCGATTGAACTATTGCCAAACGGTTTCCAGTCGTTAGCTGATTGAGCGTATGGCCTACCAACTTTACCAAAATCGAAGTAGTCGACCGCTTCCTCGATCTGCTCCCGAAATTGCTCAGGTTCAATTTCTCCTAGTTCGTTCTGCGTGACTGTTATCGAGTTATCGCCGAATCTTGGTGACGAGCGGGATCAGGCGGCGGCGGTTTGAGCTTGCGATCTGACGACCTCGATTCCGTCGTTGAACTTTACTCCGAGGATGACTTTTGGCAACTGGTCGTGACCGCGCAGACGATGCCAGCTTTTCTCGGCGGCCTGTGCGAGCTTGAAGATCATGGCGAGCGCGGTCTTGTTGGAAAGACATCCTCTCGATCGGACCGTTCGATGCCGAACGGTCGCGAACGTGCTCTCGATCGGGTTTGACGTGCGTAGATGCTTCCAGTGCTCGGCAGGGAAGTCATAGAAGGCGAGCAGGGGTTCGCGGTCCTTGCTGAGGCACTCGACCGCCTTGTCGTACTTGACGCCATAGCATTCGATGAAGCCATCGAATGCAGCCTCGGCATCCGTCCTGGTCGGCGCCATCCAGATGTCTTGCAAGACACGCTTGGCCTTTGCTTGCAGGCTCTTTGGCAGCTTGTTCAAGACATTCGCCGTCTTGTGCACCCAGCAGCGTTGCCCGCGCGTCTTCGGCCATACCTCATCGATCGCCTTCCAGAAGCCGAGCGCCCCGTCGGCGACAGCGAGCTGCGGGGAGATCGTCAGGCCGTGCCGCTTGAGATCGAGCAGCAGCTCCTTCCAGGATTGCGCACTCTCGCGGATGCCGTCGGCAAGCCCAACGAGTTCCTTCTTGCCTTCGGCGGTGGCGCCGATGATCACCATTAGACACTGCGCGTCATCTTCGAGCCGGGCCTGGACGTAGATGCCATCGGCCCAGACGTAGACATACCGCTTGGCGGACAGGTCGCGGTCGCGCCAGCGGGCGTGCTCGTCGACCCAGGCCTCTTTCAGGCGCGCAATGCTCGATGCCGATAGTCCACCGGCGTCCTGGCCGAGCAACGCTGCCAGCGCCTCCCCGAAGTCCCCGGTCGAGACGCCTTTCAAGTAGAGGATCGGGATCAGCACTTCGAGGCTCTTCGTGCGCCGCGCGTAAGGTGGCAGAATGCTCGGGCTGAACCGAATCCGCCCGCCCCCGGCGGCCTCGCGGTCGCGCACCCGGGGCTGGCGCACGGCCACCGGCCCAATGCCGGTCATGATCTCGCGCTCGGGCAGATGCCCGTGGCGCACGACGCGCTGGCGGCCCGTCTCGGTCTTGAGATCGGCGTATCGCCCGAGGAAGTCGGCGACCTCCGTCTCGACGGCCTGCGTGAGCAGGGTACGTGCCCCGTTGCGCAAAATCTCGGTGAGCGAATCGGTGAAAGTCCCTGGCTGAGCGAGCTTGATCACGTTAGTGTCGGTCACGGCGTATCACTCCTTCAGTGGAGAAGTGGAGGCGTTGAACACCCCCACGATACGCCGCCTTACCCCTTCATGCCGTCACCAACTTCCGCACATAGCTCACTGTTATCACGCATACGGTGATTGGGATCTCAGACACTGACGTTCAATCCTCTAATCGACTCGATCTTTTGCCGGCGAGCTTCTTGTTCTTGGCCTAACTCTTTCGCGTTCGGGCCCCAGTAATTTTTCCAGGTGAGATAAGAGATACGAACCTCGTTAACGGCAGCCGATAACGCTTCAAGCTCAGCAGCAATTTGTTGATAAAGACCTTGACGCCCCATATTGGGATACAAAACTGATAACGACTCGAGAGTTTTTCTTGCTTGATTTATATCCGAGCAGAGATCAATCGCCGAATTATCGGAAAATGGGTCGTCGGCGCTAGGCGGCTTCGACCAGATTTTACTATTGCGGATTTTCTTTAAGCAGCTGCGTAACAGGATTAGACTATCAACTTCTGATTTTGGTGGAAGCAATGGTAGGCCACCATCTTCTTTAATCACTGTTAGGAATAACGTTGCGGAGCCCACAAGGTAAGCGATTGCCAAAACTAGACTGTGAATAATGGGACCTGCCTTTACCGCAACAGGTGACTTCAGCCAAACTGCGAAACTAACGAAGTGATATGTGCCAAGCAATACGCCGGTAGCGAGGCAAACAATGGTGGAGCAGGCAACGATTAAAATAGTTATCGCAAGCGTGCGGTGTAAGAGATAGTCGCCAAGCAGATACCAATTGCGGAGACGCTGTCTTACTAACATAAACGTTAGCGACACCGTATCCATCCGGCGTAGGCCGCCTTGCGTGAATCGTCCGGCGGATAGTTGATAGTCAGTATGGATATCATTACTGACAGTCATCAGATCAGTCGCCTTGAAGTGGTCGATACCGGGCGTCGACGGCGCTGGACGGACGAGGAGAAGCTGCGGATCGTGGCGGAAAGCTTGTCGCAGCCGCGAGCGGCTTCGGCGACGGCGCGGCGGCACGGGATCTCCCGACAGCAGATCTTCACGTGGCGCAGATTGCACCGGGAAGGACGGCTTGGCGCGATGGCCAGTTTTGTGCCGGCGACATTCACGCCGGAGCCGCCGGCGCAGGTGGTCGAACCGGTCGGCGGTCGGGTTGAAATCGTCAGCGCGAACGGCCGGCGGATCATCTTCGATTGTGGTGCCGATATCGGTGCCGTGTTGCGGCTCGTCCGCGGGCTTGAGGCGCTGGCGTGATTCCGCTTCCGAGCGGCGTGCGGGTTTGGCTGGCGACCGGGCACACGGACATGCGCAAGGGATTCCCGGGCCTCTCATTGCTGGTGCAGGAGGTGCTGCGGCGGGATCCGCTGAGCGGTCATCTCTTTGTCTTTCGCGGTCGTCGCGGCGATCTGTTGAAGGTGATCTGGCACGATGGCCAAGGAGCCTGCCTGTTCGTGAAGCGATTGGAACGGGGTCGATTCTTATGGCCGAGCGCGGCCGACGGCGCGGTGACGATCTCCTCGGCTCAGCTCGGTTATCTACTGTCCGGAATCGATTGGCGCAATCCGCAGCAAACCTGGCGTCCCACGTCGGTTGGATGACGGATTTTCTTTGCAGTTGCTGACGAATATGATTCTCTTGGGTCTATGACATCGGCGTCTGAACCTCTGCCATCCGATCTTGCCGCCGCTCATGCGATGATCCTCGCGGAGCGTGCCGCGCGCGTGGAGGCGGAGGCACTTGCCGCGCGGGCCGTGGCGGAGAGCTCGAGCACCGAAGCGCTGATCGCCCATCTCAAGCTCGAGATCGAGAAACTTCGCCGGGCGCTTTACGGGCACCGCTCGGAGCGCAAGGAACGGTTGTTGGAGCAGATGGAGCTCCAGCTCGAAGACCTGGAGGCGGGAGCGACCGAGGACGAATTGGCGGCCGAGAAGGCGGCGGCGCGGACGCAAACGGTCAAATCGTTCGAGCGCAAGCGGCCTTCGCGTAAGCCATTCCCCGAGCACCTGCCGCGTGAGCGCGTCGTCATCGCCGCCCCAGAAAGTTGCCCCTGCTGCGGGTCGGCGAAGCTGTCGAAGCTGGGTGAGGATATCACCGAGACGCTGGAGGTGATCCCGCGGCGGTGGAAGGTGATCCAGACGGTGCGCGAGAAGTTCTCCTGCCGGGAATGCGAGACGATCACGCAGCCGCCGGCGCCGTTCCATGTGACGCCGCGTGGCTTTGCCGGCCCGAACCTGCTGGCCATGATCCTGTTCGAGAAGTTCGGCCAGCATCAGCCGCTGAACCGCCAGAGCGAGCGATACCGGCGCGAGGGCATCGATCTGAGTGTGTCGACACTGGCCGACCAGGTGGGCGCCTGCACGAGCGTCCTACTGCCGCTGCATGCGCTGATCGAACGCCACGTCCTGGCTGCCGAGCGTCTGCATGGCGATGACACGACGGTGCCGATCCTGGCCAAGGGCAAGACGGTCACGGGGCATATCTGGACCTATGTCCGTGATGATCGGCCCTTTGACGGTCGCGCGCCGCCGGCGGCGCTGTATTACGCCTCGCGCGATCGACGGCATGAGCATCCCGTTCGCCACCTTGAAGGCTTCACCGGCATCCTGCAGGCCGATGCCTACAGCGGATACAACGGGCTCTACGATCCGTCGCGCGCTCCGGGCACGATCACTTCGGCACTGTGCTGGGCGCACGCAAGGCGGCAGTTCTTCGAACTGGCCGATATCGCGGCCAATGCCCGGCGTGGAAAGAACGCGGCGGCGATCTCGCCGGTCGCGCTGGAGGCGGTCAAGCGCATCGACGCGCTGTTCGATATTGAGCGCGGCATTAACGGGATAAATGCCGACGAACGTCTGCGCGTGCGCCGTGAGCAAAGCGCGCCGCTTCTGACCGCTCTGGAAGCGTGGCTGCGCGATGAGCGCTCCCGCCTGTCGCGCTCGGCCTCGGTCGCACAGCCGATCGACTACATGCTCAAGCGCTGGGATCGGTTCGCTCGCTTCATCGACGATGGCAGGATCTGCCTCACGAACAATGCAGCGGAACGCGCTCTTCGCGGGTTTGCGCTCGGCCGCAGGTCATGGCTGTTCGCGGGCTCCGAGCGTGGCGCCGATCGGGCCGCGGCCATGGCGACGTTGATCATGACGGCCAAGCTCAATGACGTCGATCCGCTCGCCTGGCTCGCCGACGTGTTGACGCGCATCGCCCAGATTCCACAGTCGCGGTTGCCGGAGCTGTTGCCATGGAATTGGAAAATGGCGAACCTGCAAGCAGCCGCTTGAGCCATGTGCCGCAAAACCCGCGCGACCGCGGTACTCAGCGTATGCTTACGCGACACCGGGACGAGTGCAATGAGAGCCAGCAGGGCTAGTCCCTCTATTCCTGGAGAAAATATTTTGCTTTGATCGGGTGCCTTAAATACGCCAAGCGCACCAAGGCTTGCTGGCAACGCGCCATAAACGACCAATCCAGCTCCCCGTAAACCTAGGCGGTAATCCCAGGCTAACAGAAGACGCTTGTTGAAATGGGTGCGTGTGCAGCTCACTAAGATACCCCCCTGAATGAGAATATTAGATATCAACGGATACAATCAAGGGTTTAGTTGCGCCTATTTGCCCCAGTTTTGACGGCGATTAACCATGATCGGATGGAAAGGCGAGGCCTCGCTAAGAGCGCCGCTTAGTACTGATGACTGATGGCCGACCGCCGATGAGTGCTGTGCACTATTGCGTACTAAAGCCTCATGTCATCGGCTGTCCGCAATGCCCAAGAACTAATGGCAGGTGGAGTCAATCGGGCGGCCGGCCCCTCACTTCTGCCCGCCGAAGGCGGGCGTCTCGAAGCATGTGGCCGCCCCGGCGTATACGAGCGCACGGGTAGGGGTGGAGGTGAGGCTGCGCCTTGCTGCTCGCGCGCCTCAGCATGAGGCCGGGAGGCTCCTCAGCCGATCCCCGAATAATTTTAACGCCGCAGCGCCGCTCATCGTTAATCCCGCCCGCGCCAGCCGCGCGTTTTGCGCGATTTCCCTGATTCGCGCCGCATAGCTGCCCCGCGCGCACGCTGCGGCCACACCTGAGCCCCGCTTCGGCCCCATTGCGCCGGCCTACCGGGCCCCAATCACCAACAACTTCGGGGACTAATTTGCAGTGAAACTGAAGCAATTTGGATCGCGCTGCTCGCGCTGGCCTCTCAACGCTCAGCGCCGCGCAGGCGGCCGGCTGGGGCTCGGTGCACAAATACGTACATAGGTCCGGCAAATGCGCCGGGCAGGAAGTGCTGGCGAGCTATTATTCGTCGGGGCGGCACACCGCCTCGGGCGAAGCCTTCGACGCCAACGGCAACACGGCGGCCGCGCGCACCTGGGCGCTCGGCACCACGCTGACCGTGAGCAACCCGCAGAACGGCCGCTCGATCAGCGTGCGCATCAACGACCGCGGCCCCTGGGGCATCGCCTACGCCAAAGGCACGCGGCTCGATCTCGCGCGCGGCGCCGCCCGCCGCCTCGGCATGCGCGGCACGCAATATGTGTGCGTGGGGTGAGGGCGCGCGCGGCGCGGACCTCCATTCCGCCTCATCCTGAGGAGGGCCGAAGGCCCGTCTCGAAGGATGGGGCGGCCACATGCTTCGAGACGCCCGCCGGAGCCTGCCATCGGGCCGCGCTTTGCGCGGACCCGTTGGGCGGGCTCCTCAGCATGAGGCCGTGAGAGGCTTCGCGCGCTTCGCCGCCGTCATTTCTTCTCCAGCAGCCCCTGCCCGCGCTTGCCCGACCACCCGCTGCACCGCATGCGCGAAGCGCGCCAACAGCCAAGGCAGCGTCACCTCCAGCCGCACCGCGTGGTCGTAGACGTCGATGAAGCCGTGCGCGTGCTGGCCGAGCGCGGAAGCCGCGAAGCTCAGGCGGTCGCCCTCCCAGCTGTCGTTCTGGATCGAGATCAGATGCGCGAACTCGCCCTTGGCGCGGCCGAAGCCGCCCTTGATGCGGGCAACGGCCTCGTCCTTGCCGAGGCGGTGGGAAATGGTGACGACGAGCGGCTCGGACATGGCGGGGCTCCCTGGCGTGCCCTCGATATGGCGATGCGGGCGGGCTGGGGAAAGGCGTGATCCGCCCTCATCCTGAGGAGCCCGCCGAAGCGCCAGCGAAGGCGGGCGTCTCGAAGGATGGGGCGGCCCACCGATCTCGGGTTTACCCGAGATCGGCATGTATAGTGCGCAAGTCGGCTATAGCCGACTTGCGAGGTTCGAGACGCGCCGCTTCGCGGCGCTCCTCACCATGAGGCCGATAGCGGCAACGCCCCGCTAACCAGACCCGCCGCCAGAGGGAACACCCGCGCCTCCCCCCGCGTTCCCGCCGCGGGAAGCTGTGGCCGGCGGGGGACAGGCGGCCCGAAACGGCCCGGCGGCTCTTCATCGCGCCCGAGGAGGTGTTATGCTGGAGCGGCTCGGGTTGGAGGAATCGCGAATGAACCGTCTCCCCGGCTTAATCGCCGCGCTCGCCGCCGGCCTGGCGGCGCTTTCGCTCGCGTCGCCCGCGCGCGCCGCCATCCTGATCAACGTCGACAAGAGCGCCCAGCAGATGACCGTCACGGTCGACGGCGACCCGCGCTATATCTGGCCGGTGTCGACCGGGCGCGCCGGCTACAACACGCCGAGCGGGGCGTTCCAGCCGAGCAGCATGGAGCGCCAGCACTATTCGCGCCAGTGGGACGACGCGCCCATGCCGCATTCCATCTTCTTCACCCACCAGGGCCACGCCATCCACGGCACCGGCCATCCGATCAACGGCGAGGCGGCCTCGCACGGCTGCGTGCGGCTGTCGGACGCGCACGCCGCCATCCTCTACGCGCTGGTGAAGGCGGAGGGCATGGACAAGACGCGCGTCGTGCTCTCCGGGCATATCCGCTCGCGCGACGAGATGATCGCGCGCAACGCCGACGGCGTGACCGGCGACATTTCGGCGCGCGCCAGCGCGGCGCCGGATTACAACGATGAGCCCTATTACGAGCCGCCGCCCCCGCCGCCGCCGCGCGAATACCGGCGGCGCTATTACCGGCGTTACGATTTCCCATTCGCGTTGCCGTTCCGCTTTTGAGGCTGCGCTGCGCGGTTAGGCTTTGAGCGCTCGGGGCGCGGACGGCGGAGGCTTTGCCCATGATCCGCAAGCTGAAGGCCGGCAAGTGGCGGCTCTATTCGCGCAAGGTCAACGCCAAGACCGGCAAGCGGCGCAATCTCGGCACCTTCACCAGCAAGAAAGCGGCGCTGCAACACGAGCGCGACATTCAGTATTTCAAAAGGCATTGAGCAGGCGCGTCCGGGGCACGCGTCGCCATGCCATGCGCCACGCCGAGCGCCGCCTCGCCGCGCGCGAGGATGAGCGGCACGATCAGGTCCTCCTCGTCGTCGAGATGGCGGATGAGCCCGCCGAGCAGCGCGCCGCTCGCCGCCGCGTGAGCTTCCGAGCAGGCGCGCGTATCGAGACGTCCCGATAGCGCGCGCAGCAGCGCATTGGCGGTCTCGGCCACGCGCGCCATGTCGGCGTGAATGGCATGGTGGTCGCCCTCCAGCACGTCGAAGCCGCGCGCAAGCCGCGCGTCGGCGGCGCGGAAGATCGGGAAATAATGGAAGTCCTCGATCTGGTGATGCACCTCGAGCTGCTGCAGCAGGAATTGCAGGCGCGGCACGAACAGGCGCGGGAATTCGGCGGGCGGCAGCGCGCCGGTGCGGAATTGCGTCTCGATCGTGCGGATCGTGGCGGAAAGCTCGCGGAACATGGCGTGGCGCGACAGCCAGAAACGCGCCATTTCGCCCAGATTGGCGTGATCGGCCCATTGCTCGCGCGGGTACATCGTGATGAACACGCGCAATTCCTCCGGCCAGCCGCTCCGCCGGGCAAGCGCCAGGCCCTCGGCATCGCGTGAATCGGGCGTTTCGATCGTCATGCCGCCTACATAGCCATTGCGCGCCGTTTCGCCAAACGCTGTCATGCGCGGGTCATGAGTGATTCCACCACGGTTGCCCGCCTCGCCTGCGACGAAGCCGACCGCGCGCCGCCTCGCCGCCGCGCTGGGCGAGAGCCTGGACGACGCCGTGTGCAGCGCGTTCGAAGGCGGCGGTGGGCAATGGCAGCTCGCCATCCATTTCCGTGAGCCGCCCGACGAGGCGGCGGTGCGCGCGCTGGTGGCGCTCGCCGCCGATGAGAAGCTGGCGGCGGCGCTCAGTTTCGAGCCGGTGGCGGCGGCCGATTGGGTGTCGCAAAGCCTGGCCGGTCTGGCGCCGGTGCGCGCCGGCCGCTTCGTGGTGCACGGCGCGCATGACCGCGCGCGCGCGCCGGTCAACGCGACGGCAATCGAGATCGAAGCCGCGCTCGCCTTCGGCACCGGCCATCACGGCACCACGCGCGGCTGCCTCATGGCGCTCGACGAATTGGCGAAGCGGCGGCGGCATCGGCGCGCAAAAATATTAGACCTCGGCACCGGCACCGGCGTGCTGGCGATCGCGGCGGCGAAAGCGTTTCGCGCGGCCGTCGTCGCCTCCGACATCGACGCCAGCGCGGTCGCGGCTGCGCGCGCCAATGCGCGCTTCAACCGCGTCGGCCCCTTCGTCACGCTCGTTCGCGCAGCCGGCTGCAACGCGCCGGCAATCCGACAGGCCAGGCCCTACGATCTGATCTTCGCCAATATCCTGCTCGGACCGCTGATGCGGCTGGCCGTGCCGCTGGCGCGGCTGAGCGCGCCCGGCGCAACTGTCGTGCTGTCCGGCCTGCTGCCGGCGCACGCCAACGCCGTGCTGGCGATCTATCGCGCGCAAGGTCTCGTGCTCGAGCGCCGCATATTGCTCGAAGGCTGGGTGACGCTCATGCTGAAGTCTCCGCCCCGCCGGCGGCAGGCGCGCCAGGGAGGCCGCAAGACATGACCAGGCTCCGTATCGCCGCGATCGGCGCCGGCTATTTCAGCCAGTTCCACTATGACGCCTGGACGCGCATGGACGATGTGGAATTGGTCGGCCTCTGCGATCTCGATCCTGCGCGCGCCGCCGACACCGCGGCGCGCTGGTCCGTGCCGCAGACGTTCACCGACGCGGCCGCGATGCTCGATGCGCTCAAGCCCGATCTGGTGGACATCATCACGCCGCCGGACGCCCATCTGGCGCTGATCGAGCTGGCGGCGGCCCGGCGCATCGACGCGATCTGCCAGAAGACGTTCTGCCGCTCGATCGCGGAAGCACGACAAGCCGTGCACATCGCGGAGGCGGCGGGAATCCTGCTGGTCGTGCATGAAAACTTTCGCTTTCAGCCCTGGTACGCGGAAATCAAGCGGATGCTCGAATCCGGCACCCTCGGCCAGGTCTATCAGGCGACGTTCCGCCTGCGGCCCGGCGATGGCCAGGGCGCCGACGCTTATCTCAGCCGCCAGCCCTATTTCCAGAAGATGGAGCGGTTTCTCGTGCACGAGACCGGCATCCATTTCGTCGACACGTTCCGCTTCCTGTTCGGCGAGGTGGCCCAGGTCTTTGCGGACTTGCGGCGGCTCAATCCGGCGATTGCCGGCGAGGATGCCGGTCTCGTCGTCTTCCGCCACCGCGACGGCATGCGCGCCGTGTTCGACGGCAATCGTCTGGTCGACCACGCGGCGCGCAACCAACGCCTCACCATGGGCGAGATGACGGTCGAGGGCGAGCGCGGCGTGCTGCGCCTCGACGGCGACGGCAACCTGTTCACGCGCGCCTTGCATTCCAATGTCTGGGAGCCGGTCGCGTTCGAAAAGAGCGACGCCGGATTCGGCGGCGACAGCGTGTACCGGCTGCAGCGGCACGTGATCGATCATTTGAATGGCCGCGGCCCGATCATGAACACCGCCAGGGACTACATCGCCAATCTCATGGTCGAGGAGGCGATCTACCGGTCCGCCAGCCGGGGCTGCGTCGAGGCGATAGCGCCATAGCAAAGCCGCCCGGGCGGGGAGAGCCGGGGAAAGCGCACCCAGGCGCCGGCCAGCGCCCACGCGATGATACCGCCGATGAATAGTGACTGGTGAAATCATGCGCGATCGCCGCCACCTATTTTGCTTGGGTCGATTTTTCTGATACGGGTCTGCCGCCCGAAGACGTTGCCGCACCAGTCGCCCGGCGCGCGGGCAGACGAGCGTCATGACATGAAACGGCCCGTTATCGGCGTGATCGGAAGTGCGCAGGTGGTCGAAAAGCGATTCGCTGCCCAGCGGGTCGGCGAAAGAAATCTGCGCGCCGTGGTGGACGTGATCGGGGCGCTGCCCCTGATATTCGCCGGCTCGCCGGAGATCACGGACATCGACGCGCTGCTGGAGGTGGTCGACGGCGTGTTGTTGACGGGCGCGCGCGCGAACGTGCACCCGACCCGCTTCGGGGTCGACCCGCATCTTAAATATGAACCCTACGATACGCCGCGCGACGCGCTGGCGCTGGATCTGGTGCAGGCCTGCGTCGCGCGCGCCGTGCCGCTTGCTCGGCATCTGCCGCGGCTTCCAGGAGATGAATGTGGCCTTCGGCGGCTCGCTGCATCCCGAGATCCGCGAACTGCCGGGGCGGGTGAACCATCGCATGCCGCGGTTGGAAAGCGGCGAGATCCATCCCGATCAAGCCGTCGTCTTCGGCGACCGCCATGAGGTCCGCCTGGTCCCGGGCGGCGCCTTCGCGCGCCTCTTCGGCCGCGAGGCCGTGCGCGTGAATTCGCTGCACGGGCAAGGCATTCTCGAGCCGGGCGCGCGGGTCGTCGTCGAGGGCGTGGCGGAAGACGGCACGATCGAGGCGATCCGGATTGCCGACGCGCCGGGCTTTGCGCTCGGCGTTCAATGGCACGCGGAGTACGAGGCGCACCGCAACCCGGTGAACCGCGCGCTGTTCCAGGCGTTTGGCGAGGCGATCGCGGCACGCAAACGCGCCGTGTAGTCGCCGGTTGTCGCTGGTGCTGCGGCGCACATACCGTTCGCGCGCCCGCAAAACGAAACCGCCCCGGGCGGGGAGAGCCGGGGCGGCGTCGCCGGTGAAAAGCTAACGCGTCACCAACCGCCGAACGGCATTTCCGACTTGCCGATCTTGACCAGCCGGTTGCCGCGCTCGTCCAGGCTGTAGGGCACAAGCTCAATGTGACGCGCGATCTCGCGGCGCGCCTGCTGCATGCGCGATTCGATCAGCGCGTCCATGAGGCGCGCGTACCAGGGCTTGCGCGCCGCCGCCTCCACGCGCGCGGCCTTCACGGCCTGGCGGGCGGCTACGCGGGCGGTGTCGTAAGTGACAGCAACCATTCTCGATCTCCTTCTCGCGTCCGAGGTGCAACCAATCCTGGTTTCGTCCCTGACTGTTGCGACGCAAAATAAACTATCTCGCAATTGCGAAGTAGTCATGACAATGCATGAAAGCCCTGTCGTTTCGGCATGAAACGATTAACCCGCCGGTGACTTCGGTGGCGAAAATGCGGCGGATTTATTGCAATGCACAAATATGAGTTCAGACAGCTGATCCGTTGCCGCATCGCGCGCCACGGCGTGCCGAATTTTCCACCCATTCGCCGCACCGGATGACGGCCATGCCGCGACCGCCGCGCGACGCATGCCTGCATTGCGAGGCGGGCGAAGCGCGCTAGAGTGCCGGCCCATGTTCGAAGCCCGCTTCCAAACCTTCGACGACATGAGCGAGCGCGCGCAAAGCGCGAGCCGCGTCGCCGCGCTACGCGCCGAGCTTGCACGCCGCGGGCTCGACGGTTTCCTGGTGCCGCGCGCAGATTGTCAGCAGAACGAATACCTGACCCCCGGTCATGAACGGCTGGCCTGGCTCACCGGCTTCACCGGCTCGGCCGGCTTCGCCATCGTGCTGGCCGAGCGCGCGGTGCATGTTCGTCGACGGGCGCTATAGCGTGCAGGCGGAGGCGCAAGTCGACAAATCGGTGTTCGCCATCGAGCACCTGGTCGACGCGCCGCCCGCGCAATGGCTGGAGCAGCACGTCAAAGCGGCGGCAAGATCGGCTACGATCCCTGGCTGCACACGAGCGAAAGCGCCGAGCAGGTTCAAGGCGGCCTGCGCCAAGGCCGGCGCCGAGCTGGTGGCGGTCGCAGACAATCCGATCGACGCGCTGTGGAGCGACCGCCCTGCCGCACCGGCCGCGCCGGTCACGCTGCGCGACGTCAAGCTCGCCGGCGAAAGCGCCGCCGACAAGCTCAAGCGCGTGCAGGCCGAGCTCGCGCAAGCTGCGCGCCGACGTGCTGGTGGTGTCGGATGCGCAGAACCTGGCCTGGACCTTCAACATCCGCGGCGCCGACGTGCCGCATACGCCGCTGGTGCTCGGCTTCGCGCAGGTGCCGCGCGAGGGCAGGCCGACGCTCTACCTCGCGCCCGGCAAGCTCGGCAACCAAGTGCGCGACGCGCTCGAGCAGATCGCCGACGTGCGCAGCCCCGATGCGCTGGAAGCCGATCTGGCCAAGCTCGACGGCAAGACCGTCTGGCTCGACCAGGCGAGCGCGGCCGACACCCTGACCCGCCTGATCGCCGACAATGGCGGCAAGCCCGCGCGCGGCGCCGATCCGATCACGCTGATGAAGGCGGTGAAGAACCATATCGAGATCGCCGGCATGCGCGCGGCCCACAAGCGCGACGGCGCGGCGGTCGCGCGCTTTCTCTGCTGGCTCGAGCGCGAGGCGCCGCACGGCAAGTTGACGCGAGATCGACGCGGTCAAGGCGCTGGAAGGCTTCCGCCGCGACACCGGCCTGCTCAAGGACATCTCGTTTCCGACCATCGCCGGCGCCGGGCCGAACGGGGCGATCGTGCATTACCGCGTCACGCAAAGCTCGAACCGGCGGCTCGGCATGAACGAATTGTTCCTGGTCGATTCCGGCGCGCAATACGAGGACGGCACCACCGATATCACCCGCACCGTCGTCGATCGGCACGCCGACGGACGAAATGCGCGACCGCTTCACCCGCGTGCTCAAGGGCCATATCGCCATCGCCACCGCGGTGTTTCCGGAGAACACCTCCGGCGCCCAGCTCGATCCGCTGGCGCGCGTCGCGCTGTGGCAGGCCGGCGTCGATTTCGATCACGGCACCGGCCACGGCGTCGGCAGCTATCTGTCGGTGCACGAGGGGCCGGCGCGCATTTCCAAGCTCGGCACGGTTGGCTTAAGGCGCGGCATGATCCTGTCGAACGAGCCGGGCTACTACAAGACCGCGGCCTACGGCATCCGCACCGAGAACCTGGTGCTGGTGATCGCGGCGCCCGAGCCGGCAGGCGCCGAGAAGCCGCTCAATGCGTTTGAGACGCTGACGCTGGCGCCGATCGACCGCCGGCTGATCGACACGCGCATGCTGACGGCGAAGGAGCGGCACTGGCTCGACGCCTATCACGGCCGCGTGCACGAGGAGCTGGCGCCGCTGCTGGACGCCCCGACGCGGGCCTGGCTGGAGCAGGCGACGCGGCCGCTGCCAATGACTAGGCCTTAACTCCCTTAGGAACACAGACGTTCAATAACAGGCTCATGCAGACGTAACGCCATCAAAGCGCTTCAAGGCTGGTTGCCTTCGAAGCCATCCGATAGCTATTCGTAGTCATTGCGAAGTTTTTGAATCGCCGGGCTGAGGGGCGTGCCGTGCCTGACCTGACATTGGAATAAAATCAACTTGGCGACACCGTACAACTGGGCCGGCCCGGGCGTGAGGAATGGAGCGAGCCTTGCGGGTGGCAGCGAATCGCAATGGTTTGGCTCCCTCTTTCCGCGGCTGCATTGTTTCCTCCCGGCGCGGCGCATCGCTGGAAATTGGGCCTGGATACGGCCGATGGAGCGAGTTTTTGATCCCCTCTTGTGATGAATTCATTGGGCGTCGACTTATCCAGCAGGGTGTGTCGATGCGTGTCGAGACAAGGTTTTCGGATGCTAGACACGCTCAATTCTTCTTTGAATAATGGCTAGCTCATTGGAGGCCGTCCGGGACGGGAGTTGCGACCTTGTTTTCTCGTTCAATTCGCTTGTCCATACCGAACTGGATGTGTTGACCTCGTACTATTCCTGAAGTCCTACGCAAACTAACAGCGAGCGGAGTGGCATTTCTCCACCATTCAAATCTGCTCGCTTGCGCCAGCACGACTGATGTGTCCCATCTCCGCGCAGTCAGCGTTTCGGCCGACGCGGTCGCCGACCTGATCACCCGCAAGCGGAGGCAAGCTCATCACTCCAGGAGGTTGTCAATTGGCGCGGCAAACTCTTGATCGACTGCTTCTCCCTGTTCTCCCTTGCGAACGGCAAGCGTGCAGCAAAATCACTTCGTCTCGAAAACCCGCTGTTCATGGGAGAAGCGGCGCTGATCAAGAATTTCCAAAGTCATTATAGTGCATTGTCATTTGAGGATTGATCGGGCGTCCAGTATCGACATTGGTTGACTTAAGAGCCTATCAACCTCAGCCACTCGTCCTCGCTCAGCACCTGCACGCCGAGCTTCTTGGCTTCGTTGAGCTTCGAGCCCGCCCCCGGCCCGGCCACCACGAAATCGGTCTTCTTCGACACCGAGCCGGCCGCCTTGGCCCCCAGGCGCTCGGCCTGGGCCTTGGCTTCCTCGCGCGTCATCTTCTCCAGCGAGCCGGTGAACACCACGGTCTTGCCGGCGATCTTGCTGTCCGTCTTCGGCCGCTCGACGTCGAGGATGTTCACCTCTTTCACCAGCCGCTCGACGATGCGCTGGTTGTGGCTTTCGCCGAAATAGGCCTTGATGCTCTCGATCACGGTGTCGCCGATCTGGTCGAGCGCATCCATCTCGGCAATCGTTTCTTCGTCGCCCTTGGCCACCTTCAGGCAGGCGTCATGGAACGCCTGCCAGGAGCCGTAGCCGCGCGCCAGCGCGCGCGCCGTGGTCTCGCCGACATGGCGCATGCCGAGCGCGTAGATGAAGCGGTCGAGCGCGATTGCGCGCCGCTGCTCGATGGCCGCGAACAGATTGCGCACCGAGGTCTCGCCGTAGCCTTCCTCCTCTTCCAGCTTGATCTTATTGTTGCGCGCTTCCAGCGTGAAAATGTCGGCCGGCTCCTTGACCCAGCCCTTGTCGAAGAACAATTCGATCTGCTTCTCGCCCAGGCCCTCGATGTCGAAGGCGCCGCGTGACGAGAACAGCTTCAAATGCTCGATCTTCTGGAACGGGCAGGCGAATTCGCCGGTGCAGCGCAGCCGCGCGCCCTCCTCGCCGGTCGCCGTGGTCTCGCGCACCACGTCGGTGTGCAGATAGCACGGGCATTTGCGCGGCATGTGATAGGGCTTGGCGCTTTTCGGGCGCTTGTCGATCGCCACGTCGACCACCTGCGGGATGACGTCGCCGGCGCGCTGGATGATGACGGTGTCGCCGATGCGGATATCGCGGCCCTCGCGCAAGGGCTCGCCGTCGCCGCCGATGCCCTTGATGTAGTCCTCGTTGTGCAGCGTGACGTTCTGCACGATGACGCCGCCGACGCCGACCGGCTCGAGCTTGCCCACCGGGGTGAGCGAACCGGTGCGGCCGACCTGGATTTCGATATCGCGCAGCACCGTCATGGCGCGCTCGGCGGGGAACTTGTGCGCGATCGCCCAGCGCGGCTCCCGCTGACCTTCAATAACGCCTAACCGATTTTGCCAATCGACTCGATCGACTTTATAGACCACTCCATCAATATCGTAGTCTAAATGCGACCGCTGTTGTTCGATTTCACGGTGGAACTCCAGCAACTCGTCGATTGAGTGACACATCTTTGTCAGTGGATTAGTATCGAAGCCACAAGCATTAAACCACCTAATCATCCCCGACTGCGTGTCCGCGGGCATATCAGTCACTTCACCCCACGCGTATGCGAAAAAGCCAAGCGCTCTATGCTTTGTAACTTCAGGATCCTTTTGCCTGAGCGAACCAGCAGCAGAATTTCTCGGATTCGCAAAGATTTTTTCGCCAGCTTTCTTTTGACGCTCATTCAGCTTTAGAAACTCCGATTTTGTCATATAAACTTCGCCTCGGACTTCACATACGTTCGGAATACGATTTACTTTAAGGCGTTTAGGCACATCTCTCATGGTACGAATGTTCGCGGTGACATCTTCACCTTGGACCTTATCTCCTCGGGTGGCTGCATTGATGAGAACACCCCGCTCGTAACGAAGAGAAAGAGATAAGCCATCTATTTTTGGTTCAGCACTGAAATCGATCGTTTCGTTTTTCTCTAATTTTAGAAAGCGCCGAATCCGCGCTACGAAATCGACGATGGCCTTTTCGTCGAAGACACTTTGCAACGACAACATCGGAACAGCGTGCCGGACTGTCGCAAAGCCTTTCTTCGGTGCCGCGCCAACTAATAAAGATGGACTGAAGAGCGAGCGAAGGTTGGGAAATTTTTCTTCAATTAAGTTACTGCGCTTTCGTAGTTCATCATATTCGGCGTCAGTGATAATGGGCGCGTCTTCTTGATAATATCGGCGATCCGCATCAGCGATTTCGCTTGTTAGTCGATCCAATTCTACTGCCGCTTCGGACTTCTTCAGTTTTTCTACAGATATTTTGCGTAGATTACGCAATTCGGGGAAGCGCGCCTCGATGGCATTATAGCGTTGGCGCAGCTCGTCGTATTCGGCGTCGGGAATCGACGGCCGGTCCTGCTGGTAGTAGCGCCGGTCGTGCCCGGCGATCTCGCCGGTCAGCCGCGCATGCTCTGCCGCCGCCTGCTTGGCGGTGAGCAGATCGACCGGTGTCTTCTCGATGCGGACTTTGGCTTTGGGCATTGCAATCTTCTCGTCATGGCCGAGCTTGTCCCGGCCATCCACGCCTAGAGCGTGAAATCTAAAGATGTGGATGCCCGGCACAAGGCCGGGCATGACGAGGAAAGCATTGTGCTGCGGAGCATGGATTTCGGGCCTGGCCCTTCGGGCCGTCCCAGAATGACGGCGAGAACCTACCGCGCCAGAATGACTAACTCGCCTGCTTGATCAGCCGCTCGGCGGCGGTGCGGGTGTCATCGGTTTTCTCAACGTAGACGCGGCCAATCTGGCAAAGGAGGCTTTAAGGTTGTAAATAATCGATATTCAACCTACACTTCTAGTGTGATCGCTGCCCCGTACCACAACGGAGGAAAAATATGTCGGACACCCAGGGTAACGTTGCCGCCCCGACCTCTGGCGGCGGCGTCGCATATTTTCGGGCGATTACGACGGAGATGACCTCTCTCATGAAGGTCATCGGGGACCAGACCGAAAAGGGCAGCCCGAGATTTCTTCAGGTTATCGGCGCCACGTTTCTCTTCTTCTCCTTTGGCACGAAAGTATTCGTCACTATTTTTCCGAGCCTGCATCCTGAGAATTTTTCGTCGCTGGATTTTTTGGCATGCGTCGCAGTCGGTCTGATCCTGATTGCTTCGGGTGCCGCCATAAAGGTCTACGAATATAAGAACGCCATTTCGCTAGCGAGGGATCGGTTGAACCTCGGAAAGGCTTTGGTTGAGTTCGGTGGACAATCCAGCCCTGGCACGATCAAGGTCGAGTAATGTGAATACGATCAACTCGCCTGCTTGATCAGCCGTTCGGCGGCGGCGCGGGCCTCGTTGGTGATCTCGGCGCCGGCCAGCATGCGGGCGATCTCCTCGCGCCGGCGCCCTTCTTCCAGCGCGGTGACGCGGGTGGCGACCCGCCTGCCCTTCTCCAGCGCGTCCTTGCTGATCAGATAGTGGCGGTCGGCGCGCGCGGCCACCTGCGGCGCATGCGTCACCGCCAGCACCTGCACGCCGCGCGCGAGCTTGGCGAGCCGCACGCCGATGGCATCGGCCACCGCCCCGCCCACGCCGGTGTCGATCTCGTCGAACACCAGCGTCGGCGCCGAGCCGCGGTCGGCCAGCACGACTTTCAGCGCCAGAAGGAAGCGCGCCAATTCGCCGCCGGAAGCGACCTTCATCAGCGGGCCGGGCCGCGTGCCCGGATTGGTTTGCACCCAGAATTCGGCGCGGTCGATGCCGTTGGGGCCGGCGGCGGCGGGATCGGTTTCAATCTGCGTTGAGAACTTGGCGCGCTCGAGCTTGAGCGGCTTGAGCTCGCCATTGACCGCCTTGTCGAGCGCGGCCGCCGCCTTGCCGCGCGCCTTCGACAGCGTATCGGCGGCGGCGCGGTAATCGGCTTGCGCCGCGCGCGCGGCCGCTTCCAGCGCCTTCAATCTCTCCTCGCCGGCGTCGATCAGCGCGATGTCGGACGTGTAACGCGCGGCGAGCGCGCGCCAGCTCGTCCACCGGCACGTTGTATTTGCGCGCGGCGGCGCGCAGCGCGAACAGCCGCTCCTCGATGCGCTCGAGCTCGTCCGGATCGTAATCGGCGGCGCGCAAGGAGGCCTCCAGATGGCCGCGGGTCTCCTCCATCGCGGTCAGCGCCGCATCGAGCGCCTTCACCGCCGGCTCGATCAGCGCCGGCGCCTGCGCGCTGCGCCGCTCCAGCCGGCGGATGACGCCGGCGAGCGCGGGCACCGATGAATTGGCGCCGGCGATCACCTCGTGCGCGTCGCGCAAATCTTCGGCCACCTTCTCGGCCTGCATCATGGCGGTGCGGCGCGCGGCCAGCAGCGTCTCTTCGCCGGGCTGCGGGCTGAGCTTGCCGAGCTCGTCGACGGCGTGGCGCAGCCAATCGCTCTCGCGCCGCGCGCGCGCCACCTCGGCGCGGTGCGCCTCGGCCTGTTCTTCGGCGGCGCGCCGCGCCTCCCACAGCGCCGTCACCCGGGCCGCCTGCGCCTCAAGCCCGCCGAAAGCATCGAGCAGGCGGCGGTGGGTGCCGGCGTCCACGAGCGCGCGCTCGTCGTGCTGGCCGTGGATCTCGACCAGCGCCTCGCCCAGTTGCTTCATCACCTGCACGCTCACCGGCTGGTCGTTGACGAAGGCGCGGGTGCGGCCGTCGGCAAACTGCACGCGGCGCAGGATCAGCGCGTCCTCGGCGGCGATGTCGTTGGCTTTCAGCAGCGCATGCGCCGGGTGGCCGGGCGCGACCTCGAAGGCCGCGGTCACCTGGCCCTGCTCCACGCCCTGGCGCACCAGCGTCTGGTCGCCGCGCGCGCCAAGCGCCAAGGCAAAGGCATCGAGCAGGATCGACTTGCCGGCGCCGGTCTCGCCGGTGAGCACGGCGAGCCCTTGCGTGAAATCGATGTCGAGCCGGTCGATCAGCACGATGTCGCGGATCGAGAGTCGGGAGAGCATGGGCGCGGGCAAGTCCGATGAGGCCTGTCATGCCCGGACTTGTTCCGGGCATCCACGTCTTACAGATTCGCCATCATTAAAGACGGCGATGGCCGGCACAAGGCCTAAGCCCGGGCCGGCGCAGCGGCCCCGCGTGCCACCATGACGCCGTGGACCGTCCAAGGCCGCCGCCCTAGCCCAGGATCGTTTTCTTGAAGTTGGCGAAGGCCTTGCTGATCCAGGAACCCTTGTCCTCGGACGGCTCCAGCCCGCCGGATTTCACCAGCGCATAGGCGTGGTGGTACCATTGACTG
Source organism: uncultured Pseudomonadota bacterium (assembly GCA_963819955.1). Lineage (GTDB taxonomy): Bacteria > Pseudomonadota > Alphaproteobacteria > Rhizobiales > Xanthobacteraceae > Pseudolabrys. The sequence continues at coordinate 633,085 of CAWFYB010000009.1, forward strand.
TCGGGGAAATTGTGCCCGAGCACGGCCGCCGCGGTCTGCGCCTCGCTGGTGATGCCGAGCGCCATATAGGCCTCGGTCAGCCGCTCCAGCGCCTCCTCGACCTCGCGGGTGGTCTGGTATTTGACGATCACGACTTTGAAGCGGTTGATGGCGCCGGTGTACTCTTTCTTTTTCAGGTAGTAGCGGCCGATCTGCATTTCCTTGCCGGCGAGTTGATCGCGCGCCACTTCGAGCTTGTGCTTGGCGGCGTCGGCATAGGGGCTGGTCGGATATTTGCGGATCACTTCCTGCAGCGCGGCGAGCGCCTTTTCGGTGCCGGCCTGGTCGCGGGTGATATCGGGTATCTCGTCGAAATAAGAGGCGCCGATCAGATATTCCGCGTAAGCGGCATCGGCGCTGCCCGGATGCAGGGTGATGTAGCGCTGCGCCGCGGCCACGCTGTTGTCGTAGTCGGAAGCCGAGTAATAGGCATAGGACGACATGATCAGCGACTTGCGCGCCCAATCCGAATAGGGATGCTGGCGGTCGACTTCCTCGAACTTCTTCGCCGCCCTGAGCGGATCCTTCCGCACGTTGAGCAGATAGAGACCCTCGTTATAGAGCCGGTCGGCCGGCTCATCGGGCGTAATATCCTTCTTGGCGAACATGTCGAAGTCGCCGCCGCAGCCGGCCAGGCTCGCCGCCAGCAGCAGCACGCCCAAGCCGCGCGCGAAATAGCGCCGGTCGCGCCGCGCGGGCGCCGGCATCGGCGCCGGCTTGGGCGCGCTTTCGCTTGCAACGGATTGCTTCTGCACGAGATCCCCGGGCCACAAACTCATCGACGCGTTCGTGTCCTCTTCCCCCGCAAGGGGCCGCGGCGGGCGCCCTTGCCCGCGTTGGTGTAGACGAAAAAACGCGGGTCCGCCAAGCGATTAAGCGGACAATCGGCCCGGATTAAGGCGAAGGTTAAGCGCGGAATCTGCCGCGTTTCAGGACACTTCCGGCCCGTAGACCGGGGCCAGCAGGCCGGCGGCGACTTGCGCCTGGCCGCGCGGGCGGCGGACCGGCTCGGCCGCGGCCTCGATCACCCGCCAAGCGGTAGGATCGGCCATCAGGGCGGACAGCACCGCGTGATTGAGCTTGTGGCCGCCGCGCACCGTGCGATAGGCCGCGAGCAGCGGCTGGCCGGCGAGCGCCAGATCGCCGATGGCGTCAAGCACCTTGTGCCGCACGAATTCGTCGGCGAAGCGCAAGCCTTCCGGGTTGAGCACGCGGGTGTCGTCGACCACCAGCGTGTTGTCGAACGAGGCGCCGAGCGCATAACCGGCGCCCCACAGCTTGGCGACGTCCTTCATGAAACCGAAGGTGCGCGCGCGCGCGATCTCGCGGCGGAACGTGTCAGGCTCGACGTCGAGCGCGAGCGCCTGCTTTCCGATCAGCGGATGATCGAATTCGATTTCGGCCTCGACGCGGAAGCCGTGCTCGTAGGGGCGCAGCTCGCCGAAGGCGTCGCCCTTGGCGACGCGCACCGGCTTGATGACCTCGATATAGCGGCGCGGCAGCGCGCGCGTGGTGAGGCCGGCCTGATCGATGGCATCGACGAAGGGCGCGGCGCTGCCGTCCATGATCGGCACTTCCGGGCCGTCGATCTCGACCACGACGTTGTCGACGTAAAGGCCGCGCAGGGCGGCGAGCAGATGCTCGGCGGTCGAGCAGAGCGGGCCGGAGGCGTCGCCCAGAACGGTGGCGAATTCGGTGGCGGTGACGGCGCGCACGTCGGCGCGGATCTCGCGCTCGACCGTGCCGTCGGCGGCGACGCGCTGGAACAGGATACCGGCGTCGTCATCGGCCGGATGCAGCGAGAGCGTGACGGGACGCCCGGAATGAACGCCGATGCCGGAGAGGGCAATATGGTCGCGGAGCGTAGTCTGCTTGGCGCCCTTCATCGGTCCCTTCACCCGCAGGCCCCGAACGCGGGCCACGCGGTCCCCTCATTGGCCCCGGCGGGGCCACATTCCGGCCTTCAACTCGATGCTACCCGCAGCTTCAGGAAGGCAGCCCCCTGGGACGGAAAAGTCCCTTGCATGGCTGCAACTTAGGCCATCGCCCCGGCCTCCTCCAACTCACCAATTCTTACCGACTGTTACTCTTTTTTGCCGCAATTTCCGAGCTTCGGGCCGGCAGGCCCTTGGGTTCACCTTACCGGTCGGCGGCGGCGACGCTTGCTTTTCGGACTGGCAGTTTCAATAAAACGCTATATTCTTCAATACTTTAGAAAAACGGCGGCCCCGCTCCGGTATTCCCGGAACGGGGCCGTTTTCGAGCATCCGGCGCCTCAGTTGGCCTGGCGGCGCAGGAAAGCCGGGATATCGAGTTGGTCGTCCTCGGCCGAATTATGCACAGGCGCTGGCCGCCCGTGGGGGTCGAGCCCCTGCGGGACCGGCGCCGCGCGCCGGGCATATTCCGAGACCGGCGGCGCCGGCCGCCCTTCCGGCTGGCGCGCGCTCGGCCGTTGCGGCGGCCGCTCCATTTGCGTCATCGGCATCGGCTGCGCCGTGCGCGGGGCCTCCGGCGCCTCCCCCTCCTCGCGCCGGCCGAGGCCGACCGAGGCTAGCCGCTGCATCAGCGACATCCGGCGCTTTTCGGGATGGTCGTCGACGGTCTCGCCGCGCTGCGCCCGGATCTCGTTCTGGGCGGGCAGCGGCAGTTCATCGATTCTTGGCATCCTTGGCGCGCGCGGCGGCGCGGCCGCCCGCTCCGGCGGCGGCGGGATGAAGGTTCTGGGCGTCGGCGGCTCGGCTTGCGCGGCTTCCGCCGGCGCCGGCTCGAACAGCGACGGCTTCATCGGCATCGGCCGGATGGAGACGTCCTCGACCGCGCTTGCCGGCGGCGGCGGCGGCGGCGGCGCCGACACCGGCAAGATGGCGGCGGCGACCGCGGCTTGCGCGGCCGATTCGACCGCCGCGGCAGCCGCGAGCGTGGCCGGCTGCGGCGCGGGCGCCTGCGCCGGAGGCGTGGCGCGCTCGATGCGGTCGGCGACGCGGCGGCTATCGTTGCGCAAGCGTCCGGCCAGCTCCTTGAGCGCGTTTTCGGCATGCACCGGATTGCGCTGCACGCCGGTATTGTCGATGCCGGTCGCCACCACCGATACGCGGATGATGCCTTCCAGGCTCTCGTCGAAGGTGGCGCCGACGATGATGTTGGCGTCCTGATCCACTTCCTCGCGGATGCGGGTGGCGGCTTCGTCGACTTCGTAGAGCGTCAGGTCCCTGCCGCCGGTGATCGAGATCAGCAGGCCCTTGGCGCCCTTCATGGAGGCGTCGTCGATCAGCGGGTTGGCGATGGCCGCTTCCGCGGCGGTCAGCGCGCGCTTCTCGCCGGAGGCTTCGCCGGTGCCCATCATCGCCTTGCCCATCTCGCGCATGACCGCGCGCACGTCGGCGAAGTCGAGATTGATCAGGCCTTCCTTGACCATCAGGTCGGTGATGCAGGCGACGCCCGAATAGAGCACCTGGTCGGCCATGGCGAAGGCGTCGGCGAACGTGGTCTTCTCGTTGGCCACCCGGAACAGGTTCTGGTTCGGGATGATCAGCAGGGTGTCGACCACCTTCTGCAATTCGACGATGCCGGCTTCGGCAAAGCGCATGCGGCGCTGGCCTTCGAAGTGGAACGGCTTGGTGACCACGCCGACGGTGAGGATGCCCATGTCGCGCGCGACCTTGGCGACCACGGGAGCGGCGCCGGTGCCGGTGCCGCCGCCCATGCCGGCGGTGACGAAGATCATGTGCGCGCCGGTCAAGTGGTCGCGGATCTCGTCGATCACCTCTTCGGCGGCGGCGCGCCCGACCTCGGGCTGCGAGCCGGCGCCGAGGCCTTCGGTCACCTGCGCGCCCATCTGGATGATGCGCTCGGCCTTCGACAGCGTCAGCGCCTGCGCGTCGGTGTTGGCGACGACAAAGTCGACGCCCTGCAGGCCGGCCGTGATCATGTTGTTGACGGCGTTGCCGCCGGCGCCGCCGACGCCGAACACGGTTATGCGCGGCTTCATCTCGCGAATGTCTGGAATCTTCAGATTGATCGTCATGGGTTTGCCTCTTTATTGCACGGACAGCTCGCGCGCCGCCGAACCGGGCCGGTCCGCCACCGGCCTTGCGTGGATCTGGGGATGAGGGTCAGAAGCTTTCGCGCAGCCATTGTCCGACCCGTGCCATGTAACCGCCCGTTCCTGTCATCAATTGCCGCGTTTTCCGCGGTTCGAAGTGTTCAAGATGTGCCGCCTGCGGGTAGACCAAGAGCCCCGCCGCCACCGCGAAAGCCGGCCCCTTGGCCGCCTCGGGAAGCCCGGCAATGCCGAGCGGGCGGCCGATGCGCACCGGACGATTCAAGATGCGCGCGGTGAGATCGGCGATGCCGACCAGCTGGCTGGCGCCGCCGGTCAGCACCACGCGCCCGCGCGGCTCGGCCGCGAAGGGCGAGGCCTTCAGGCGGTCGCGCACCATCTCCAGGATTTCCTCGACCCGCGGCTTGATGATGCGCACGAGCGCCGCCCGCGATACGAATTGCGGCGGCTCGCGCTCGTCGTCGCCGACCGGAGGTACCGTGATCATGTCGCGTTCATCCGATCCACCGGTCAAAACAGTGCCATAAATCGCTTTGATTCGCTCTGCATCCGCGATTCGGGTGTTCAGGCCGCGGGCGACGTCCATGGTGACGTGCGCCCCGCCGAGAGCGAAACCGTCGGCGTGAACGAATCTTCCGCCGGAAAACACCGCCAAACTGGTCGTTCCGGCGCCCAAATCGATGGTTGCGGCGCCCAAATCGGCCTCGTCGTCGGCGAGCGCGGCCAAGGCCGCGACATAGGGCGAGGCCACCATGGCCTCGACCGAAAGGTGGCTGCGCTCGATCGTGAGCATCAGATTGCGCACGGTGGCGACCTCGGCGGTGACCATGTGCATGTCGACGCCGAAGCGGGTGCCCAGCATGCCGCGCGGCTCGCGGATGCCGGCGGCGGCGTCGAGCGCGTAGCCGATCGGCAGGGAGTGCAGCACGGCGCGGCCGTCGCGCACCGAATGGCGGCTGGCCGCCGCCAGCGCGCGGGCGATCTCGCCGTCGGTGACCACGCCGTTGCTGAGCTCGATATCGGCGATGAAGCGCTCGCTGCCGAGGCGGCCGCCGGACAGCGACACCACCACGGATTCAAGCTGCACGCCGGCCATGCGTTCGGCGTTGTCGATGGCCTGGCGGATCATCTCTTCGGCCGAAACCAGATCGACCACGGAGCCGGCCTTCATGCCGCTCGCCGCGGTATGGGCGAAGCCGAGGATGCTCACGCCGTGGCTGCGGCGGCGCAGCACCTCCTGCGGCGGGCTCGGCTCGAGCCGCGCGATCAGGCAGACGATCTTGCTGGTGCCGACGTCGAGGGCGGCGACGATCGCCGCGCGGCGCGGCGACACCGGTTTCATCTTGGGGGTGAGGCCGAAGCGGAGAACGGTCATGCCGTCTCCTCCGCTTGTCATTCCGGGACGCGCCCGTACGGGCCGGACCCGGAATGCCGACACGCAGGCACGGAAATTGTTTCTGGATTCCGGGTTCGCGCCGGAGTTTACCATCGGGCCGGCCTTCGGCCGGACCCGTTGGGCGCGCCCCGGAATGACAGAAGAAGGGAAAGCGATTGCTTAGTCATGCCTCGCCTCCCTTTTTCTTCTTCTTGTTCTTGTCCGCCGCCTTGAGCGCTTCCGCGCGCGCGGCGGCGGCGGCGTCCGACAGCCGCACGGTCACACGGTCGGGCATGCGCAGATCGACGGTGACGATGTCGCGTGAGAGCAGCTTCTTGTCGCGCTCGAGCGTGGCCAAGGCCGCCAGCGCATGTTCGGGCGCCGCTTCCGGCAGCAGCACTTCGACGCCGCTTTTCAGGTGCAGGGTCCAGCGCCGGTCGGCGACCAGCACGGAAGCATCGACGCGGCGCGCGATGTCGGGATAGCGCTGCACGATATTGATGAAACCGAAGCCGGCGTGCTCGGCGCCCTTGCCGACCACCAGCGGCAGCGACGCGAAGGCCGCCGGCACGTAAGGCGCGAGCACCGTGCCGTCGGCGGCGATCAGCGCGACCGCGCCGTCCTTCTGCCAGAGCGCGAATGGTTTGCGCTCCTTGATGCCGATGCGCAGGCGGCCGGGATAGAGCTTGAGCACGGTGGCGTCGGCGATCCACGGATCGCTCAACAGGCGCGCGCGCGCATTGGCGGCGTTGAGAAACAGCAGCGAGGAGCGGCCGGTGATGCCGGCGAGCGTGAGCACGGTCTCGCGGCTGACTTCGTGCTGGCCGGCGAGCGCAACTTCGGAAATGCGGAAACCGGCGGCATTGGCGGCGCTGTCGCAGATGTCCTGCAGCTGCGCGGCGATCGCCTGGTAATGGCCGCCCTTGACCACGCCGTAGCAGGTGGAAGCGAGCAGCAGGAGGGCGGCGGCGCTGGCGCCCAGGCCGCGCGGCGGCTCGCACGTAACGAGCCTGTCGAGCCAGCGGCGCGCCACCCGCAGCCGGCGCACGTCCTGCCAGGTGCCCGCGCGCAACAGGCTGCGCGACGTGCGGGCTGCAGGTTTAGCGTTGGGCGTTTGAGCGTGGCGTCGGCGGCCGTCCATCGCACCAGTTCTTCAAAAGGGATGCCCGGCGCGGGCATCGGCGAACGCTGGCACGAACGGGTTTCGGTCATGCCCGGTAGGCTTCGCCTCAAGCGGACCACTCGGTCCCCTTCAGGCGTCGTGAACGGCGATTTCGCGCACGCACGACCAGACACGGCGCGGGTCAAGCCGCGCGAACCGCCGCGTCTGCCTAGTCTTCGGGCCTATTGGTAAATGATTAGTAAAATTTGAGGGATTTCGAGGGTTTAGGTGGAAGAAGGGGGCGGCGTGGCGCGCGGGACACGGGGGCCGTTTCGCGCCGGGGCCAGCGGCGTGCTAAAAATCTGCGCCATGAGCCCGAACGTCAAAGAAATCCTTCGCCACGTCAATTCCTGGCCGGAAGAGGACCAGGAGGAGCTGGCCGAATTGGCGCGCGAAATCGAAGCGCGGCGCACCGGCGTTTATCGTGCTACGCCGGACGAGCTGAAGGCCCTCGATGAGGCCGAGCAAAGCGGCATCGCCAGCGACGCCGAAGTCGAAGCGGCGTTCCGGTCGTTTCGCGGGAAATAAAAATCGAGTTCACGAACCGCGCGGTTCGTGGCTTGCGCGAGATCGCCACACCGCATGGAGCAAAGCAGAATACGGGAATGACTAGCGCCACCCGCTAGTCATGCGCCGGGTTGCATTGCAATTTCTAGACTACGGCTGCTTAGCTGATGGCAATTCATATATGTGAATTGTCCCCGTTTCTTCGATTTCGACCACACGATTGACCATATAGGTTCGCGGTTCGGGTTCGCGCTCCAATCGCGCCAATACTTTTTGCAAAAGTCTCCAACTGCCCTCACGATCGATTGCCGGAAGGATGATGAGACCGGGATGCAATTCCTCCTTGCCAACGAGGCCGCGGAAGTCCCGCGCGTTCTCCGTGATGATAATACGATCTTCTTCAATACAGCGCTTAAGAACGAGGTGGTCGACTTCGCCGCGCCGTCCGACGTCAAGCGGATGAAGCGCGTCGATGTCTCGCTCGTTCAGGCGCCGTGCGAGCTCTGGCGACAAGCACTCGTCGACAAAGAATTTTATGTTCGCTATTGCCAAGGCTTACCGCCCGGCCGGCCGACAAGCGGATTGGCTCGCGCGTATGCCAAGGCCGCTTCAATGGCCTCCCGATCCAAATCAGGATTGTCTTGAAGAATATCCTCGATCGCCTCGCCATGCGCTATCCGCCCGGCAACGGAATAAACCGACATTCGCGTGCCTTTGATGACCGGCGTGCCGCCCAATATTTCGGGGTTGCTTTCGATCCAACGAGTGCGCGCGCGCGCGTACCATTTCAGCCGTTGCAAGACCGGGCGCACAACTTCACCGGGCCGCACCTCGACCCCGGCCGAGATGCGCCAGTGGGCGTTCAGCAGCCGGTTCGACGGTGTGCTCCTGAAGTGGTCCCAAATCGAACGTTTGTGGGTTTTTGAAAATTCGACACCGCAGCCTTTCATGAAGGCGACAAAATAGATTCCCTCCTCGGAGAGGAGCCGCCGTGAACGCGCGCTGGCCATACGCGGCGGAGCGCCGCGGTGAACCTCGACAATGCCCTCCTCAATGGCCTTCTCGATGGTGCGCGGCGCGGTTTCGGCCAGCGCGGCGGCCTCGGCGGTCGTGAACAGCTCGGACATAATTATCCCCTTTCAGGGGGACAATTTATCAATGGGTGGGGTCTTGTCAAGCTTTCCCAGAATAAATTCCTTGACAGCGTGACGCTGCTCCGGTAGCAACCGGGCAGGCTGCCGCCGTGCGCCTTGAGCGGCCCGCGCGAGCCATCCCCCCTTCGAAAATCCAAGCCTTTTGATACGGAGCATCGCTATGGCGACCTATTCGCCCGAGCTGCTGGCCGCGTTGCGGCAACGTTACGAAGACACCGACCAGCCGATGAACGCGCTGGCCGCCGACTTCGGCATCGGCATCACCACCTTGCAGACCCTGGTGCGCAAGAACGGCTGGACCCAGCGCAGCAAGCGCATGCGCGACTGTCCCTCGGCGCTGCGGCTGCTGGAGGAGGCGCAAGCGCTGGCGGCGGGTCTGCCGGAACGGGAAACACCCGCGCCGCAACCGACCCCCTCCGCAGCCCTCCCCCTTGCAGGGGGAGGGAGCGATCCGGCGCCCGCCGTACAGGCTTTGCCGCAAGCACCGGACGCCGCACCTTGCAATGCACCGAGCGCGCCTACCTTGTCGCCGGCCGACCGCATCGAAGCGCTGGTGCTGAAAGAGCTGGAAGTCGAGGAAGCGATCCGCGCCGCGCTCGGCCTGCGTCCGCGCGCGCGCCACGAAGCGGAGCGCTACGCGCGCACGCTGTCGGTGATGGCGCAGACGCTCAAGACGCTGCAGGGGATGCGCGTCGCAGGCGGCGCCACGCGCGGACCTGCGCTCGACGACGAGCTGCCGGAAGACATCGACGCGTTCCGCGACGAGCTTGCGCGAAGGATCAGGGGCTTCATCGAGAACCGGGTTGGGCCGGAGCGAATGGCGTTGGACAGGCAAGTGGCGGCCCTGTCGGACGACGAGTTGAGCGAGCTCGTCCAGGTCGGGCGCGAGCGCGGCATGCAGGCATTGCTGCGGACGCCGGCGGAGGAGGAAGAGTCGATTGAATAGAGCCGCGCGGCGCTCCAGAGCAGAATCGCTTTGAGTCGAAGCGGTGACACAAGCAGGGCGCGCTCCCTCTCCCCGTCGGGGAGAGGGTTGGGGTGAGGGGGTAACTGACTCTCGATGGGCTCCAACCCCTCACCCGGATCGCCATAGCGCGTCGAAGACGCCGCAAACGCGCTTATGGCGATCCGACCTCTCCCTATGGGAGAGGTGAAGCGCGTTCGTGGCGCGACCTGATTCAAACTGAAATGAACTTGCCCTAACAACACGCGCGCCGCGTTTGCGGCAACGGTCGGACGCGCCTACCGGTCCAATGAGGCATCCTCCACCATCCAGGCCACCAGTTCCTCGAACGAGATGCCGGCATGCGCGGCCAGTTCCGGCACCAGCGAGGTCTCGGTCATGCCGGGCTGGGTGTTGACCTCCAGGCAGAACAGGCCTTGCGTGCCGGCGCGGCTGTCGTCGTAGCGGAAGTCGGCGCGGGTGACGCCGCGGCAGCCGAGCGCGCGGTGGGCGGCGAGCGAGAGGCGGCGGCATTGCTCGTAGACCTCGTCGGAGACCGGCGCCGGCAGCAGATGGCGCGAGCCGCCGGGCGCGTATTTGGCCTCGTAGTCGTAGAACTTGGTGGCGGAGACGATCTCGATGACGCCGAGCGGCTTGTCGCCCATCACCGCGCAGGTCAATTCCTTGCCGGCGATGAAGGGCTCGACCAGTACGCTCTCACCGTATTTCCAGTCGGCGCGCGTGAGCTCCTGCGGCGGGTGGGCGAGGTCCTCGCGCACGATGAAGACGCCGACGCTGGAGCCTTCCGCCAGCGGCTTGATCACGTAGGGGCGCGGCAAGAGGTGCTGCTTGGCCGCCTCGCGCCGCCCGACCACTTTGCCGCCCGGCACCGGCACGCCGGCTTCCTGCAGAATGAGCTTGGTCATCTCCTTGTGCATGGCGACCGAGGAGGCGAGCACCCCCGAATGCGTGTAGGCGACGCCTAAGATCTCCAGCAGGCCCTGAATGGTGCCGTCCTCGCCCGGCCGGCCATGCAGCATGTTGAGCGCGACGTCGGGCGCGAGCGCGCGCAAGTCGGCGGCGACCTCGCGGGTGACGTCGAGCCGGCTGACGCGGTAGCGGCCGGTGCGATCGAGCGCGTCGGCGCAGGCCGTGCCGGAGCGCAGGCTAACCTCGCGCTCGGCCGACCAGCCCCCCATCAATACGGCGACGTGCTTTGTCATGCGGCTTTGGCCCGGAAGACTTGATTCGCTTGGCGCCTAATAGAAGCGAGATTGGCGGCGGCGTCGAGCGCCCCGCCGGATTGCCAGCGCCCTGCCCGCCCGGCATGCTCACGCCATGATCGCGCGCGCGCTCGCCGCTCTAGCGTTGCTTGGCCTGCTGCTGGCCGGCCCGCCTGTGCGCGCGGCCGAGCCGCTGCCGCCGATGGCGGGGTTAAGCGACGCCCAAGCGCAAGAGCGCGCCGCGCTGTTCGCCGAACTGGCCACCAGCAAGAGCGACGCCGAGGCGCGCGCGGTCGAGGCGAAGCTGTGGGACTTCTGGCGCGGTTTCGGCGATGCGAAGTCACAGCAGTTGCTCGAAGTCTCGCGGCAGGCGCAGCTTTCCTTCGACTACGGGCACGCGCTGCTCGCACTGGAAGAGCTGGTGAAGCATCAGCCGTATTTTGCCGAAGGCTGGAACCAGCTCGCTTACGTGCTGTTCCTCGCCGGCAGCTACGACGCCTCGCTGGAAGCGCTCGACAAGACCTTGCAACTCGAGCCACTGCATTACGCCGCCCTCGCCGGCCGCGGCATCATCCTGATCCAGCAGGGCAAGGTCGAGGACGCGCAAGCCCCGCTCAAGCGCGCGCTGGCGATCGACCCTTTCCTGAAAGAACGCAATCTCATCGAAAAGACCCCTTGAGCTCACGCGACGCCGACGCGCTTGATCTCCCATTCCAGTTCCACGCCGAAATGCTCCTTCACCCGCGCGCGCACCGTCTCGCCCAGCGTCTCGATGTCGGCAGCGCTGGCGCCGCCGAGATTGATGAGGAAATTGCTGTGCAACTCGGAGACCTGGGCGCCGCCGACGGTCAAGCCGCGGCAGCCGGCCGCGTCCACCAGCTGCCAGGCGCTCATGTTGGGAGGATTCTTGAAGGTGGAGCCGCCGGTGCGGTTGCGCGGCTGGCTCGCCTCGCGCTTGTGCTTGATCGCGTCCATCTCGGCGACGATCTCTTCACGCGCGCCGGCGCGGCCCTGCAGCAGCGCATGCGTGAAGATGACGTCCTCGGGCACCGCGCAGTGGCGGTAGCTAAAGCCCATCTCGGCATTGCTGTAGTTGCGCAGGTTGCCCTGGCGGTCGAGCCCACGCGCCTCGATCAGCACGTCCTTGGTCTCGCCGCCATAGGCGCCGCCGTTCATGCGCAGCGCGCCGCCGATCGAGCCGGGAATGCCGGACATGAAGGCGAGCCCGGCGACGCCGGCGTCGCGCGCGGCGCGCGCCACCATGACGTCGAGCAGGGCAGCGCCCGCGCCGACGCGGAAGCCGTCCTCGATCGTGACCGCGTGGAAGCCGCGGCCGAGGCGGATCACCACGCCCGGCACGCCGCCGTCGCGCACGATCAGATTGGAGCCGGCACCGACCACATAGACCGGCATGGCGGCCGGCAGGTTGCGCAGAAAGTAGGCGAGATCGTTCTCGTCCTCCGGCATATAGAACACCTGCGCCGGGCCGCCGACGCGGAACCAGGTGACCTCGGCCAGCGACTGGTTGGCGATCAGCCGGCCGCGCAATTCCGGCATGCGCGCTTTCAAATCGGGCGTGAGGTCGGGGAAGGTCACAGCGCCTGCAACTCGCCCGGCAGCGCGTAGGCCCATTGCGTGATCGAGCCGGCGCCGAGGCAGATGACGCTGTCGCCCGGCTTGGCCAGCTGCTTGATCAGGCCAGCGAGCTGCTCCGGACCTTTAAGCGCGATGGCCTGCTTGTGGCCGCGCGAGCGCAGCCCCGCCACCAGCGCGTCGCGGTCGACGCCGGGGATGGGATTTTCGCCGGCCGGATAGACCGGCGCCACGATCACGGTGTCGGCGTCGTTGAAGCAGGTGCAGAACTGCTCAAATAAATCATGCAGCCGGGTGTAGCGGTGCGGCTGCATCACCGCGATCACGTTGCCGTCGGCGCTCTCGCGCGCGGCGCGCAGGACGGCTGCGATCTCGACCGGGTGATGCCCGTAGTCGTCGACGATGCGCACGCCGTTCCAGGTCGCCACCTTGGTGAAGCGGCGCTTGACGCCGCCGAAATTGGCGAGCGCCTTGCGGATGAGGTCGTCGGCGATGCCGAGCGCGTGCGCCACCGCCACGGCTGCCGTCGCATTGAGCGCGTTGTGGCGGCCGGGCATCGGCAGCGTGAGCTTGTCGATCGTGTGCGTGATCTCGCCGTCGCGGCCGCGGAACTGCACCGCAAAGCGCGAGGCGCCGTCGTGATGGTCGAGATCGCAAAGCCGCACGTCGGCCTGCGGGTTGCCGCCGTAGGTGAGGATGCGGCGGTCCTGCAGCTTGCCGACCAGCGACTGCACCACCGGGTGGTCGGTGCACATCACCGCGAAGCCGTAGAACGGGATGTTCTCGACGAAATCGCGGAAAGCATCTTGTACAGCCTCGTAGGTGTGAAAATGGTCGAGATGCTCGGGATCGATATTGGTGACGATGACGATGTCGGCCGGCAGCTTGACGAAGGTGCCGTCGGATTCGTCGGCCTCCACCACCATCCAGTCGCCTTTGCCGAGATGCGCATTGGTGCCGTAGGCGTTGATGATGCCGCCGTTGATCACGGTCGGGTCGAGCCCGCCGGCGTCGAGCAGCGCGGCGACCAGCGAGGTGGTAGTGGTCTTGCCGTGGGTGCCGGCGATGGCGACGCAGGATTTCAGCCGCATCAGCTCGGCCAGCATCTCGGCGCGCCGCACCACCGGCAGGCGCTTGGCGCGGGCGGCGACCAGCTCCGGATTGTCGCGCTTGACGGCGGAGGAAACCACCAACACGTCGGCGCCGTCGATGTTCTCGGCCTTGTGGCCGATCGCGATCTTGACGCCCTTGTCGCGCAGGCGCTTGACGTTGGCGCCTTCGGCGACGTCGGAGCCGGTAACGGTGTAGCCGAGATTGACCAGCACCTCGGCGATGCCGCTCATGCCGATGCCGCCGATGCCGACGAAATGGATCGGGCCGATATTGCGCGGCAGTTTCATGTGGGCGAGTCCCCCCAGATTTGGTCATCCGCACCGTTTCCGCGAGCGCAGGCGGCAGCGGACGACCCAGTAATCATTGGCACAGGTTTATGGCAAGCCGTTGGATATTTGGGTAGTGTCCTAATTTGAAATTGTTACGAGCGTACTTGCTTCCACCACACATAGGTTGGATAGGCCAAGCTCACCGCAGCAAATATAATCAATAAGAGAACATAAGGCGCGAAAAACTGCTGCCAATAAGCGCCGACCGCAATTCCGAATGCGAACACCCCCCATTTGAAAAGAACCCCTTGCCACCAGGTGAAGGTGAATGTCTTGAAGATGTTCATGTGCATGACCTCTCTAATAATTCGCGCTTCATTTCACCCTCTGCTCTGCCACTATAGCGGCTTGCACAGCCTCGCGCGGCCCTATAATTGGCGGCAAATGCAACACGGCAAAGAACCGCCGCTTATCGCTTCCCTCTATCGGGGATGACCAGGCATAGGCTTTGTTGGCCTGCGGGTGGCCGTAGACTTTGAAAACATGCACAAGACCTTCCCAGACCGCCTTGCCGCTGAATGTCTCTTTGATGGGCACGGTTTGTACAAACTCGGCCGTGCAGCCGTGCTGAGCTTCAAGGGCGCGCTTGAGTTGATCGGGCGCGACTTCGTTCAATCCATTGTCCATGTCTTGATTGCCAGTTTAGCGAGTTTCATCTGCCGGTCGCGGATTTCTTCCAGCGTCCACTGTTCATAGGAGGCTATGGACAGCGATGTCGGTCGGATTGAGCGCGTTTTCAATGCTGGTTTCGAGGTGGCCCTGAACTCAAATTAGGACACTACCGATATTTGAGGCCATGGTGAATTCTGGATGCCCCGCTTTCGCGGGGCGTGACAACCCCAATATTCCGGGCGCCGTTGATTTATCGCGATTTTGCGGCCTGAAAAAGAGCGCGCCGCATAGACCAGCTCAGCGTCATCGAATACGGCCAGGTGTCCGCGCTCGTATTGCCCTGCCGCCGCAAAGGCCGGCTATGGACGGACGCGGCGACGGGCAAGCTGGTTCTGGTCGACCCGACGCATTGGCGCGAATGGGCGGATTGACCTCGAACGAGGTCACATCGAGCGCGCTAGGCTTTGTTGTTCTTGCAATATTCGACCAGCTTCTGCTCTTGCTCCGCGAGCAGCTTCATGATCGTTTCCCTTTTGCTCGCATCGCGTTCGGTCTTCAAGAGCTCGCCGTAGTGCTTGATATTCAGCTCGATGATCGCGTGTGCGGACGGATTCATGCCAGCACCATGGGTGCTTCGGGTGACCGTCGAGTCGACTGACGCCGCCGTCTAACCCACCGAGTTCAAGCGCATTTTCGCCCGCGATCCGCTGGAGCGCCTCCTGCTCTTCGGCGATTCGCCGCTCGACAAATTGGCGTTCGTTGCCGGTCAAATGACTTTGCAAAAGTCTACGGTACCGGTCGATGTTTGCCACGTGCGCCGACCGCAGGGCTTTGTTCAAATCGGAGGTCATCGAACGCACTCCCAAACCACATTCGGCTTTAGAAGCGAAAATTCGATCGGCGAGCTTGCCCCCCGCGCATCGCCTTTTCCATCGAAAAGACTATGCGTTCGAAGGCAGGACGGCCAGCCAGCCTCGGGGAATGAAATTTGATCAGGATCAAACGTTTGGTCGATTTTTGTGTGTTACTCGACTTAAGCCTGCGCGCCGGCGTTGTGTCAGCGTCCGTCCCCGATATGACTGGCTTCACCTTCAGGACGACCCCACCCACCTTCCGCGTTCGATTGCGATCATCCCTTCCGGTGAAGTCTGCTCTACATTTTGTCAGGAGGCAGCGATGGCAGCAGGCAGCACAAGCCGTCCGGGCGGCCCGGCGATTCGCGCCATCGATCCCTGGCTGCCCGGCGTTCCTTCAGGGAGCAAATATCGTCAGTTGCTCGGTGACGAAGAGCGCGCGCGCCTGGCGGCGATCGCATCGATCGTTCGATTCAAGAAAGGCGAAAAGATCTATTCCGACGGCAAACCCGCAGACGCGATTTTCAACATTGTCAGCGGGGTCGTAAAAACCTACAAGCCTGCCGCAAACGGCGGCGAGCATATCGCCTCTTTCCTGTATCCGGAGGACCTGTTCGGGCTCTCGGAAGAGGGGTGCTATACGAACTCGGCGACGGCGATAACACCGGTCACCGCCTATGCGCTGCCGGTCCCCGCCTTGCGGCGCCAGTTCTCAAAGGACGCCGCGCTGGAATACCACCTCATTGTGAAGCTTTACCACGCGCTCCGCGAGGCGCAGCGTCACGCACTGCTGCTGGCGCAAAGACATGCATCGTCGAAACTGGCGATATTTTTGCAATTGCAGGAACACGTTCAATCGGCAGACAGGGAGCCGGCGGAGATCTATCTGCCGATGGACCGCTCGGATGTCGCCGACTATGTCGGCATGTCGCTGTCGGCGGTGAGCCGCGGCTTTCGCGCCTTGGCGGCGCGGCGTGTCATCAAGATCAGGGACCGCCGCCATGTGAAAATCATCGATCGCAAGGCGTTCGAAAAACTCGCCGGCGAAACAAGCAGACCAAGCCGCGCAAGATCAAGATGAACTTATAAGCGATTGCCGTTGCGGGCACATCACAGCTCCGCCGTCTTCATCACCACATCCGCCAGCCGCTCGGCGGCATCGACGGTGCCGGCCGCTTTGGCGCTTTCCGCCATGGCGGCAAGCCGCGCCGGATCGCCGGCCAAGGCGGCGATCTCGTCGGCCAGGCGCTGCGGGGTAAAGTCAGCTTGCGCGAGGCGGATGGCGGCGCCCGCCTCCGCCAGCACGCCGGCATTGGCGAACTGATCCTGATCGAGCGCGTGCGGCAGCGGCACCAAAATGGCGGGACGCCCGATGGCGGCAAGTTCCGCCACGGTCGAGGCGCCGGAACGCGAGACGATGAGATGCGCGGCCGCCATGCGGGCTGGCAGATCGGCAAAGAACGGCGCGCATTCGGCGGCGACGCCGAGCCCAGCATAGGTCGCGCGCACGGCCTCGATGTCCTCGGCGCGCGCCTGCTGCACGATTCGCAACCGCGCGCGCAGTTCGGGCGAAAGAAGCTCGAGCGCCGCCGGCACGATTTCGGCCATGACATGGGCGCCCTGGCTGCCGCCGAACACCAGGAGACGCAAAGCTTCATTCGCCGCCGGCGCCGCGTAAGGCGTGGCGGCGGCTGCGATCACCGCCGGCCGCACCGGATTACCGGTGAAGTTGATCTTGCCTTGCAGGCTGGCGTCGAGCTTGGCCAGCGTGCGGAAGCCTGTCGCAATCGTAGTGACGCGGCCGGCCAGCAGCCGGTTGGCGCGGCCCATGACGCCGTTCTGCTCGTGCAGCACGGTCGGCACGCCGCGCAAAGACGCGGCGTAAAGCGGCGGCACGGTCGGATAGCCGCCGAAGCCGATCACCGCGGCGGGCCGAATGCGGCCGATCAGCGTCCAGGCCTTCAACGTGCCGAGCGCCAGCAGCGTTAAGGTGCGCGTAAGCGCGAAGGGATTGCGCCCGCGCAGCGTCGCGCTCGGGATGAGATGCACGGCGCGGGCGGGAAACTTGAAATGGGCGGCGCGCGTGTCGGTGGCGAGATCGACGGTCGCTCCGCGCTTTTCCAGCACGACGGCGAGCGCCTCGGCCGGGAACAGATGGCCGCCGGTGCCGCCGGCGCAGAGGAGGATGAGGGGCACGCTGTTGTTGCCGCGAGTTATGCTCCTTTTCTACGTCATTCCGGGACGCGAGCGAAGCGAGCGGGCCCGGAATCCATACTCCGCAGCGCTGGGATTATGGATTCCGGGCTCGCGGCCGGAGTTTACCATCGGGCCGCGCTTCGCGCGGACCCGTTGGGCCGCGCCCCGGAATGACCGAGTTGGTCAAGCCGCGGTTTCGGCCGGCGCCACGTCAGCCGATAAGTCGGGCGCCAGCATGGCCGCGCGCGGCTGCTCGCGCGTCAGCGCCAGCAGCATGCCCATGGTATAGGCGAGCGAGATCATGGAAGAGCCGCCATAGGAGATGAAGGGCAGCGTCATGCCCTTGGCCGGGATGAGGTGGATATTGACCGCGATATTGATCGCCGCCTGGGTGCCGAACAGGATGGCGAGGCCGGCGGCGGCGAAGCGGATGAACATGTCGTCGTTGCGCATGGCGCGCAGCAGCGCGCGGATGACGATGAAGGCGTAGAGCGCGACCAGCACCAGGCAGAGCGCGACGCCGAATTCCTCCGCCGCCACCGCGAACACGAAGTCGGTGTGGCTCTCGGGCAGAATGCGCTTGACGGTGCCCTCGCCCGGTCCGCGGCCGAACCAGCCGCCGCGCATGAAGCTTTCGGTCGCGATGTCGATGTTGAAGGTGTCGCCGGAGGCAGGATTGAGGAAGTGCCGGATGCGGCGGGCGACGTGCGGCACGGTGAAATAGGCGGCGGTGAGGCCGAGGCCGGCAAGGCCGGCGATGCCGAACACCCAGATCACGCGCATGCCGGCCATGAAGAACAGCGCGCTCCACACCAGCACCACCAGCATGGTCTGGCCGAAGTCGGGCTGCATCACCAAGAGCGTCACCACCAGCAGCAGCATGGCGAGCGAGATGGTGTTGGCCGGCATGTCGGGGCGTTTGGCGGATTCGCCGAACAGCCAGGCGACCAGCACGACGAAGGCGGGCTTCAAGAACTCCGAGGGCTGGATGTTCACGCCGAAGATCACCAGCCAGCGGCGCGCGCCCTTGATCTCGGCGCCGAACACCGGCGTCAGCGCCACCAGCAGGAGGCTGACGAAGAAGACGAGGACGGCGAGCCGGCGGATCTGGCGCGGATTGAGGAAGGAGACGCCCAGCATCACGGCGATGCAGGGAAAGAGATAAAGGATGTGACGGTCGACGAAGAAGAAGGGGTCGAGGCCGAGCCGGGCGGCGACCGGCGGGCTGGCCGCCAGCGACAGGACGACGCCGGCCAGCATCAGCGCGCCGACCGCGGCAAGCGTCAGCTTGTCGACCGTCCACCACCACTCGGCAAAGGGCGTGCGATGCGCGCGCGAGACCATGAGGCTTCCCGTCCGAAGGCGAAGCTGACGGGGGATGGTTGAGGAAGGATTAATTTTCGAATTGAGCAGCGGGACACTGTCACCCTCCCCTGGAGGGGGAGGGTCGACCGCTCGAGCGAAGCGAAAGCGGTCGGGGTGGGGTGACCCTTCTTCGACGATATTCACCCCACCCCGGCTCGCTACGCTCGCCGACCCTCCCCCTCCAGGGGAGGGTGAAGTGAGAGCGCGGGCCGCGCGCGGGCCTACAGGGGTTGAACACCTGGCAATGCCAGCACAAGATCGGTGAACGCCTTTCCGCGCACCTCGAAATTCGGGTACTGGTCGAAAGAAGCGCAGGCGGGCGAGAGCAGCACCACCGGCTCCTTGGCGGCGGAGCTTTCGGCATCGCGCGCGGCGGCGTCGATGGCGGCGGACAAGACTTGCGAAATCTCGTGCGGCACCGTGCCGTTCAGCGTCCTGGCGAAGTCTTCCGCCGCCTCGCCGATGAGATAGGCCTTAGCGATGCGCGGGAAGAATTCGGCCAGGCTCGTAATGCCGCCGGTTTTCGCCCGCCCGCCGGCGATCCAGAAAATGTCGTGGAAGCTCGCCAGCGCCTTGGCCGCCGAGTTGGCATTGGTGGCCTTCGAATCGTTGACGAACAGCACCTTGCCCTTGCGCGCCACCTGCTGCATGCGGTGGGCGAGGCCGGGGAAGCTGGTGAGGCCCTTCTGGATGGCCGGCAGATCGATGCCGAGCGCGACGCAAGCCGCGATGGCGCAAGCCGCGTTTTGCGCATTATGCGTGCCGCGCAAAGACCCGATGCCGGCGAGCTCGGCCACCGCATGCGCCTTGCCGTCGGCGGCGCGCAGGATGCGGCTGCCCTCGGCGTAGTAGCCCGCGCGCAGCGGCGCCTCGACCGACACCCGCACCACTTTTTTGCCGGCGCGTTCGATGCGCTCGGCGGCCGAGCGGGTGTAGCGGTCGTCGACGCCGATCACCGCGGTGCCGCCGGGCTCGACGCTCGCCGGCACCAGCGCCTTGAGCGCGGCGTAGTTTTCCATACTGCCGTGGCGGTCGAGATGGTCTTCGCTGACGTTGAGCAGCACGCCGACGCTCGGCTTGAGCGAGGGCGCCAGATCGATCTGATAGGAGGAGACTTCCAGCACGTAGATGCGCCCGGGCGCGAAGGCTTCGAGCGCCAGCGCCGGCACGCCGATATTGCCGCCCATCTGCACGTCGCGCCCGGCGCCGGCGAGCAGATGCGCGGTGAGCGCGGTGGTGGTCGACTTGCCGTTGGTGCCGGTGATGGCGACCAACGGGCAGTCCTTGCCGTGCACGGCGCGCTCGCGGCAGAACAGTTCGATGTCGCCGATGACATCGACCTCGGCCTGGTGCGCGAGCTTGGCGCTCCAATGCGGCTGCGGATGCGTGAGCGGCACGCCGGGCGACAGCACCAGCGCGGCGATCTGCGACCAGTCGAGCGCGCGCAGGTCTTGCGCATTGAGGCCCGCGCCTTGCGCGGCGGCCACATTCCTTTCGTTGTCGTCGAACACCACCACCTCGGCGCCGCCCTTGATCAGCGCGCCGGCGGTGATGAGGCCGGACTTGCCGAGGCCGAAGACCGCGACCCGCTTACCGGCGAACGTGGTGACGGGGATCAAGGATCATCTCAGCTTGAGCGAGGCCAGCCCCGCCAGCGCCAGCACCACGGCGACGATCCAGAAGCGGATGACGATCTGCGGCTCGGTCCAGCCGAGCTGCTCGTAGTGATGGTGGATCGGCGCCATCTTGAAGACGCGCTTGCCCGTGAGCTTGAACGAGACCACCTGCACGATCACCGACACCGCCTCCAGCACGAACAGCCCGCCGACGATGGCGAGCACGATCTCGTGCTTGATGGCGACCGCGACGGTGCCGAGCAGCCCGCCGAGCGCGAGCGAGCCGGTATCGCCCATGAAGATCGAGGCGGGCGGCGCGTTGAACCAGAGGAAACCGAGCGAAGCGCCGATCACCGCGCCGCACAGCACCGACAATTCGCCGGTGCCGGCGACGTAGTGAATTTGCAGATATTCGGCGAACACCGCGTTGCCGGCGAGATAGGAGATGAGCCCGAAGCTCGCCGCCGCGATCATCACCGGCACGATCGCCAAACCGTCCAGCCCGTCGGTCAGGTTGACGGCGTTGCCGGCGCCGACGATGACGAAGGCGCCGAACAGCACGAAGCCCCAGCCGAGATTGATCATCAGCTCCTTGAAGAACGGGAACACCAGCGCGGTGGCGGTGGCGCCGCTGCCGAGATGGACGAGCGCGGTGCAGGCGGCGATCGCGATGACCGCTTCCAGCAGGAAGCGGGTGCGGCCGGCAAAGCCGCCGCTCGTCTGCTTGGTCACCTTCAGATAGTCGTCATAGAAGCCGACCATGCCGAAGCTGAGCGTCACGCCGAGCACGACCCAGACATAGGGGTTGGCGGGGTTCGCCCACAGCACGGTCGAGACGAACAGCCCGGACAGGATCATCAGCCCGCCCATGGTGGGCGTGCCCTTCTTGGTGATGAGGTGCGACTGCGGGCCGTCGGTGCGGATGGGCTGGCCCTTGCCCTGCTTGATACGAAGCAAGTCGATCATCGGGCCGCCGAACAGGAACACGAACACCAGCGCGGTGACGATGGCGCCGCCGGTGCGGAAGGTGAGATAGCGGAAGACGTTGAGGAACGAGAGATGCTCGGAGAAGTCGGCCAGCCAATAAAACATCGGGTCAAACCTATCCTAGCTCTGCCCGCGCCTGGTCGGGCGCGCTTTGGCGGGGAAATTGACGTTCCAGTGCCTTGACAATAGGGCCCATTTTGGAGCCGAGCGAGCCTTTCACCATGACCACGTCACCGTCGCGCACGGCGGCCACCACCCCCGCCTCCAACTCCGCCGCCGTCACGGCATAGCCGCCCCGGCGGTTGGAGGGAAGAGCCTCCCAGAGCGCGTGCATCAGGGGCCCGGAGCAGAACACCAGGTCGACTTGTGCCGCCTCAAGCGGGCCGGCAAGCGCGCGGTGCAATTCGGCGCCGGTGGGGCCGAGCTCCAGCATGTCGCCCAGCACGGCGATGCGGCGGCCGCGCTTGCCGACGCCCGCCTGGCCGAGCAGCGCAATCGCAGCAGCCATCGAGGCGGGATTGGCGTTGTAGCTCTCGTCGATCAACAGCGCAGCTCCGCCCGGCACGCGCAAACTGGCGCGGGCGCCGCGGCCGGCGGCGGGCTGGAGATGGGCGAGCGCGAGCGCCGCCAGCGCGAGATCGGCGCCGGCGAGCGAGACCGCCGCCAGCACGGCGAGCGAGTTGTGCACCAGGTGCAGCCCGGGCGCGCCGAGCTTGTAGGCGACGTGGGCGCCGAGAATGTCGGCCTCCACGGTGGAGCAGTCGGGGTGCAGCGCATAGCGGATGAGGCGGGCGTCCGATTGCGCGGCTTGGCCGAAGCTGACGATGCGGGCGACGCCGGCCGCTTTGGCGGCCTTGGCGAGGCGGTCGTATTGGGCGTTGTCGCGGTTGAGCACGGCGGCGCCGCCGGGCTCGACGCCGAAAAAAATCTCCGCCTTGGCGTCGGCGATCTTCTCGATCGCGCCGAAATATTCCAGATGTACCGACTCGACCGTGGTGATGATCGCGACATGCGGACGCGCGAGTTTCGTCAGCGGCGTGATCTCGCCGGCGTGGTTCATGCCGATCTCGAACACGGCGTATTTCGCGTCCTGCGGACAGCGCGCGAGCGAGAGCGGCACGCCCCAGTGATTGTTATAGGAGGCGGCGGAGGCGTGCGTCTCGCCGTCGGGCGCGAGCGCGAGGCGCAAGGCTTCCTTGGTGCCGGTCTTGCCGACCGAGCCGGTGACGGCGATCACCTTGCCGGCAAAGCGCGCGCGGGCGGCGCGGGCGAGATCGCGCAAAGCGTCCAGCACGTCGTCGACGACGAGCAGCGGGGCGTTCGGGAAGCGCGCGGCTTGCGCGCGCGCCACCACGGCCAGCCCGGCGCCGGCTTTCAGCGCGTCCGCGACAAAGTCATGCCCGTCGCGGCTGTCGCCCTTGATGGCAAAGAAAGCTTCGCCCTTGGCGATGCTGCGGGTGTCGATGGAGATGCCCGGCAGCGCGGCCGGCAGGCTGCCCGACTTCTCCGCGCGCATAGCGGCGGCCATGGCTTCGAGGGTCCATAAAGCGGTCATAAGATGCTGACTCTTCGGGTGTCATTCCGGGACGCGCCGGAGGCGCGGGCCCGGAATCCATAACCCCTGCTGCGGAGTATGGATTCCGGGTTCGCCGCTTCGCGGCGCCCCGGAATGACAGAAAATGTGTTCATGCCACCTGCCCCCTGAGCGCGGCGGCGACCGCCTCGTGATCGGAGAAATGCAGCACGCGGTCGCCGACGATCTGCCCGGTCTCATGACCCTTGCCGGCGATCAGCAGCGCATCGCCGGATTGCAATTCGGCGATGGCGGCACGGATGGCTTGCGCGCGGTCGCCGATCTCGGCGGCGCCGGGCGCTTGCGCCAGGATGGCGGCGCGGATGGCGGCCGGCTGCTCGCTGCGTGGATTGTCGTCGGTGACGATGACGCGGTCGGCATTTTCCGCAGCGATGCGTCCCATGAGCGGACGCTTGCCGGTGTCACGGTCGCCGCCGGCGCCGAACACGACGATGAGCCTGCCGCGCGCATAGGGGCGCAAGGCTTCCAGCGCCTTTTTCAGCGCGTCCGGCTTGTGCGCATAGTCGATGAAGATCGGCGCGCCGTTCTTTTCGCCGGCAAGCTCGAGCCGGCCCTTGGCGCCCTGCAGTTTCTCGAGCGATGCGAAAACGCGCGCCGGATCGCTGCCGGTGGCGATGCACAGGCCGGCGGCGAGCGCGGCGTTCTCCACCTGGAAGGCGCCGACCAGCGGCAATTTGATTTTGTAGGTGCGGCCGGTATGGGCGAGGCCAATCATCTGCGCGAAGCCGTCGATGGCGCCGGCCACCAATTTGATGCCGTCGCCGTGCACGCCCACCGTCATGATCTTGAGCCCGCGTTTCTTCGCGACCTCGACAACCTGTCCGGCGTAACAGTCGTCGACACCGATCACCGCGGTGCCGTTCGCCACGATCAAGTCGCTGAACAGCCGCAGCTTGGCGGCGAGATAGGCTTCGATAGTAGGATGATAATCGAGATGGTCGCGCGAAAGGTTGGTGAAGGCGCCGGCTGAGACGCGCACACCGTCGAGCCGGTGCTGGTCGAGCCCGTGCGAGGAGGCTTCCAGCGCCAGATGGGTGACGCCCTCGCCGGCCAGCGCGTCGAGCGTGCGGTGCAATTCGATCGGGTCGGGCGTGGTGAGCGAGCCGTATTTTTCCCCGCGCGGCGAGACCACGCCGATGGTGCCGATGCTGGCGGCCTGCTCGCCCAGCGCCGCCCAGATCTGGCGCGTGAAGGCGGCGACCGAGGTCTTGCCGCTGGTGCCGGTGACGGCGGCGATGGTGCCGGGCTGGCGCGGAAAGAAGGCGGCCGCGCAAAGCGCCAGCGCGAGCCGGGCATTGGCAACCTGGATGAAGGCGACGTTTTCCGGCACTTGCGCCGGCCGTTCGGCCATGACGGCACTGGCGCCGGCGGCGAGCGCCTGCGGCACGAAGGCGAGCCCGTCGCTCTTGGTGCCGGGCACCGCCACGAACAACTCGCCCGGCTTCACCTTGCGGCTGTCGGCGGCAAGGCCGGCGAGCTCGAGCCCGGCGAAATGCGGCTCGTAGCGGGCACCCTCCAGCGGCAGATCGGCAAGTTTCATGAATTCTCGCCCGCTCGTCCCCGCGCAAGCGGGGACCCAGTGCAGAAATCTGGCGCCGCCTCAGCCGCCGCCCTGGATTCCCGCTGACGCGGGAATGAGCGGAAATTGCGGCAAACAGAGGGGCACAAGCAACTAGCGGCTTTCCACCGCCTTGGCCAGGATCAACTGATCGGCCTTGGGCAGGTCGAAGCGCGGCTCGATATCGAGCAGCGGGGCGACCCGCGCGATCACCTTGGCCGCCGTCGGGCCGGCGTTCCAGCCGGCGGTGGCGAAGCCGTGCGTTCCGGGCACCGGCTGCGGCTCGTCCAGCATGATCATCAGGAGATAGCGCGGCTTGTCGGCCGGCAGCACCGCCATGAAATCGGTCAGCAGCTTGTGCTTGGAATAGCGGCCGTTGACCACCTTCTCGGCGGTGCCGGTCTTGCCGCCGATGTAATAGCCCTCGACGTTGGCGTGGGTCGCGGTGCCCTTCTCGGCGTTGAGCCGCAGCAGATA
Source organism: uncultured Pseudomonadota bacterium (assembly GCA_963819955.1). GTDB lineage: Bacteria > Pseudomonadota > Alphaproteobacteria > Rhizobiales > Xanthobacteraceae > Pseudolabrys. The sequence continues at coordinate 657,842 of CAWFYB010000009.1, forward strand.
GCGCATGTCGCGGCTGGTCTCGGGCTTGAGCACGCGCTTGGCGACCTTCAGCGCGGCCGCGCGGCTGCGCTTCAGGAAGGTCGGCTTGATCAAGAGCCCGCCATTGACCGTGGCCGCGATCCCCATGGCCGCCTGCAAGGGCGCCACCGACAGGCCGTGGCCGAAGGCGATGGTGACGGTGTTGAGCTCGCCCCAATGTTTCGGCACCAGCGGCTCGGCGCTTTCCGGCAATTCGGTGCGCAGCCGGTCGAGCTGGCCCATCTTCTTCAGGAACGCCTTGTGGCCGGCGACGCCGACCGCGAGCGCCATGCGCGCGGCGCCGATGTTCGAGGAAAAGGTGAAGATCTCCGGCACCGAAAGCGCGCGGCCCTTCGGCTCGTAATCGTGGATGAAGAAGCGGCCGTAATGCAGCGGATGGCTGGCGTCGAACTTGGAATTGAGCGTGGCCTTGCCGTCGTCGAGCGCCATGGCGACGGTGAGCACCTTGAAGGTCGAGCCCATCTCGAACACGCCGGTGGTGACGCGGTTGATGCGCGAGGGATCGTGGGCCTGGCGCGGATCGTTGGGGTCGTAGTCCGGCTCCGACACCAGCGCGATCACCTCGCCGGTATTGACGTCGAGGATCAGGCCGGCCGCGGCCTTGGCCTTGAACTTCTCGCGCGCTTTGACGAGCTCGTCGCGCACGGCGTATTGCGCGCGCAGATCGAGCGAGAGCTGCACCGGCCGCTGCAGTTGGTCGGTGGCGAGCCCCGCCAAGTGCAGCGCGGCGAGCCCCTGCCCGTCCAGCCATTTCTCCATGCCGGCGATGCCCTGGTTGTCGATGTTCACCAGGCCGATCACTTGCGACACCGTCGCGGCGTTGGGATAGATGCGCTTGTTCTCGGTCAGAAAGCCGACGCCGGGAATGCCGAGGCGGTGGATTTCACTCTGCTGCTTGGGCGAAATCTCGCGCTTGAGCCAGACGAAGCCGCGCTTGGAGGACAGCCGCTCGCGCAATTCCTTGGTGTCGAGGTCGGGCAGCGTGGCGGTGAGCTGCTCCTCGGCGTCGTCGATGTCGATCAGCTTGCGCGGCTCGGCATAGAGCGAGGGCGCCTTCACGTCGATGGCGAGGACGGCGCCGTTGCGGTCGAGGATATTGGGACGGGCGGTGGCGACCGCGTCCTGGCTGACGCTGTGGTGGTCGCCGTGCTGGTGGCTCGCCGCCGCGAACAGGACGAGACGCAGCGCGATCACGCCATAGATGCCGGCGAAGGCGAGGATGGCGAGGCCGAGCCGCGCCTTGGCCTTGACCTCGCGGTCGACATTGCGGCCATAGAGCAGCGCGCCCAGCGTGCGCTGCCAGCGGCTTTCGGGCGTCTTGCCTGCGCGCGCCATGCCGCTCACCGCTTGGCCGGCGCCGCCGGCACGCTGCCGGTGGTCGCGGGTTGGGAAGGCGCGATCATGGCGCCGATCGGATCGTTGCTCGGCGACGGCACGGGCGGCCGCGCCGGCAGGTTGTCGAAACTGTCGAACTGCGTCGGCTTGACCGGCTGCAGTTTGAGGAAACGGTCGGCCAGTTCCTGGATGCGCACGGGCGTGTCGAACTTGGCCCATTGCGCGCGCAGCACGGCGATGGCGTCGCGCTCGTGGCGCAACTCGTTGTGCAATTTGGCGACGCGCGCGGCCTGCAAAGTGGAATCGAACTTGATCTTGTAGACCGAGGCCGCCGCCAGCACGAGCGCGCAGATCACCAGAATATTGATGAGGCGCATCATGTCAGCGCCCCCGCAACGTATCGGCGAGCGCCGGCAGGCGCGGCAGCAAAGCGGACAGCTCGCCTGATTGCGCGGGCGCTTCCGTGCGCTCGGCGGCGCGCAGCTTGGCCGAGCGGGCGCGCGGATTGGCGGCGACTTCCGCTTCGTCGGCAATGACCGGACGCTTGGTAAGCAGGCGGAAGCTCGGCGCCGGGCGTTTCACTTCGGGCGCGTGGCGCGAGCCGCCGCGCGCCGAGGCGCGCTCGGCGAGAAAGGCTTTGACGATGCGGTCCTCGAGCGAATGGAAGGAGACCGCGACCAGCCGGCCGCCGGGTTTCAAGACGCGTTCGGCACCGGCGAGCGCCGCGGCAAGCTCGCCCAGTTCGTCATTGACGAAGATGCGCAAGGCTTGGAACGTGCGGGTGGCCGGATGAATGTCGCCGGCCTTGGCGCGCACGACCGACGCGACGATATCGGCCAGCGCGGCGGTGGTCGCGATCGGGGCGCTGGCGCGCGCCTTGACGATGGCGCGGGCGACGCCGCGCGAATGGCGCTCCTCGCCCAGGATGTAGATGATGTCGGCGAGGTCGCGCTCGCCCGCCGTGTTGACCACGTCGGCGGCGCTCGGGCCCGTGCCGCTCATGCGCATGTCGAGCGGACCGTCGCGGCGGAAGGAGAAGCCGCGCGCGGGCTGGTCGAGCTGCATCGACGACACGCCCAAATCGAGCACGACACCGTCCACCGCGTCGATGCCGGCGGCGCGCGCGATGCGCTCCAGGTTGGCGAAGCGGTCTTCGACCAGCGTGAGGCGGCCGTCCGCCTGCGCCGCCAGCGCGGCGCCGGCCGCAATGGCCGCCGGATCGCGGTCGATGGCGATGACCTTGCAGTTCGCGGCGCCGAGCATCGCGCGGCTGTAGCCGCCGGCGCCGAAGGTGGCATCGATATAGACGCCATCGTGATGAACACGGAGGAAGTCGAGGATAGATGGGACGAGCACGGGAATGTGGGGGGCTGGTCCGCCAGCGACAGCGGCAAAGCCGTCGCCGCCCACCATCATTCCCGTGCTCCGAGCGCGTTGCGCGCCGCCGCCTGGGAGCTCAGCTCGGATTTGAGCGCGCGCACCTTTTGGGTGGCCTCCGCGAGCTCGCGTTGAAACCGTCCGGGCTCCCAGATCTGAAACTTGTGGCCGAGGCCGACAAAGGTCGCCGCCTCGGTGATCCCCGCATGCCGCTTGAGCGTCTCGCTCAAGCTCACGCGGCCCTCGCCGTCGATCTTGAGCGTCTCGCTGGTGCCGTAGAGCGCCAGCGCGAAGCGCTCGCGCTCTTCCGAGAACGGGGCATAGCGCGCGATCAACGCCTCGATCTCCGCCATCAGCGCATTCCCGCCGGCGTCGATCGCCGGGCGATCCAGCGCCGGATAGCAATAGAGCCCATCGAAACCGTCGCGGGCGAGCACCGAGCGGAAGGAGGCTGGGATGGAAACGCGTCCCTTGGAGTCGAGCCGCAACGTGACGTTCGACACGAAGCGGTCCATATCCCGCACCCCACGCCGACCGGACGCGACGCCCGCACACAACGCGGACTCGACCCTTGCGGACGCCCGCGCCGCGGTCTTGGGCGAAGCGGCGGGTCATCCGTGATGAGAGTTCGTGGGATATCATGGGATATTATGGGCGTCAATGGAATGGGCCCGCCCCGGAGGCCCTTCCCGGGCACCCAGCGCGAGCCGCCGTCCGAATCTCATTAACGACCCTTAAACTTAAGGATTTCTTGCCGCCGGCCCGGTTCCACGGGCGTTCGGGCGCGTGCCGGGCGAGTTCCCCTGGGATGCGGAAATCGCAAGGCGCGCCCGCGCCGCTATGACGGAACGGCCCCCTGCCCCCTGCGTTGCGCGAGAGGCGGGGCGGCGGACCCGCCCCCAAAGTTCCGTACCGAACCTGAGTACGAACCCAAGGAGGCGATCCATGACCAAGAAATTGATGGTCGGCGCCGCGCTGTCGGCGCTGATGCTGTCCGGCGCATTCGCGCAGACGCCGAAGGGCCCGAGCCCGAGTTCCGCTCCCCCAGCCGCGACCCAGCCGCATCAGGCAAAGCCTGCGGATCAGGCCAAGCCCACCAATGCCGGCATGGCGAAGTCCGCCGCCGGCAAGGCCGACCTCGTAATGGCGCAGAAGCCGGACCAGTGGCTGGCGTCCAACTTCAAAGGCACCGATGTGATCGGCGACGACGGCAAGAAGATCGGCGACGTCAGCGACATCCTGTTCGACAAGACCGGCAAGATCGAAGCCTATGTGATCAGCATGGGCGGTTTCCTCGGCATGGGCGCCAAGGAAGTGGCGATCGCCCCCAGCTCATTCACGGTGGTGCCGGGCTCGGCCGGCGAGCCCGACAGACTGAAGCTGTCGATGAACAAGAACGAGCTCGAGCAGGCGGCGAATTTTACGCCCTATCAACCGCGCCATGCGACCACGACCGGCGCGGCGCCGCGCAGCAGCAGCCCGCTGAGCGACGGCACGCATCCGCCGCTGCAATGACCGGCCATCGATCGCCCGCGAGCGTGTCGATTTTGCCCAAGCAAAAAACGCGGTCCGAGCGGCCTTGCAAAGCCGCCCGGGCCGCGGCGCGTTTCAACGTATTGCTTTTTGGCACACGCGGTGAATTATGCGAGCGCGCATCGAACCTCCTCCAGTCCGGCTCCGGCCCATGTCAACATTTCAGCCGGATTCCTTCATCGTCGCCGAGGTCAAGCCCTCGCCCAACCACGATGAGCGCAAGCGGGCCATCGACCTGATCCTCCTGCACTATACCGGCATGGTGACCGGCGAGGCCGCGCTGGCGCGGCTGTGCGATTCGGACAGCAAGGTGTCGGCGCATTACGTGGTGTTCGAGGACGGCCGCATCGTGCAATGCGTGCCGGAAGAGCGGCGCGCCTGGCACGCCGGCGTGTCGTCCTGGGCCGGGGAGAGCGATATTAATTCGTGCTCGATCGGCATCGAAATCGTGAACCCCGGTCATGAATTCGGCTATGTCGATTTTCCGCTGCGGCAGGTGGCGGCGGTGATTTCGCTGTGCAAGTCGATCATCACCCGGCGCGGGCCGATCAGTGCCGACCGTATTCTGGCGCATTCCGACGTGGCGCCGGCGCGCAAGCAGGATCCGGGCGAGAAGTTTCCCTGGGGCCTGCTCAGCGAATCCGGCGTCGGCCACTGGGTGCGGCCGGCGCCGCTGACGCTCGACGGCCGCGCGCTCAAGCTCGGCGACAGCGGCGAACTGGTGAAGCGCCTGCAGCACGCGCTGCGCGCCTATGGCTACGGCGTCGAGGAGACCGGACACTACGACGAGCTGACGCGCGACGTGGTGAGCGCCTTCCAACGCCATTTCCGCCCGGCGCGCGTCGACGGCGTGGCCGACACCTCGACCCTGTTCACGCTGCGCGCGCTGATCGAGACGCGGCCGGCGCCGCTCGGCTAGCGCGCCTGCCCGCAATAGGCCTCGATGCGATAGCCGTCCGGGTCGGTCACGAAGCATGCGTAATAAAGCGGCCCATAATCGACGCGCAGGCCGGGCTTGCCGTTGTCGGTACCGCCATTCGCGAGCGCCGCGGCATGGAAAGCTTCGACGCTTTCGCGCGTCGGGGCGCGCAGGCAGAAATGCAGCCCCGAGCGCGCCTCCGCCGCGACCGGGCGCTCCGCCGCCAGCAGCCAGAAGGCGACCGCGTCGCCGCCATAGCCGAGCGCGCTCTTGTCTTCGCTCAGGCAGCGATAACCCAGGGGCTTGAGCGCGACGTCGTAGAAGCGCTTGGCGCGGGCAAGGTCGCGCACGCCGATGGAAACATGATCGAGCATCGTATGATCTCCGTGGAGTTGAGAGTTAGGCCAGGCGGCGCGCGCTGAAGTCCGCCTGCAATTGCCAGGTGGCGCCGCCGTCGAGCGAGCGCTCGCCCAGCCAGCGGAAACTATCCGGCGCGATGTCGGTGAAGCGCCAGCGCAGCGGCACGCCGCCCGCGGACTCGCCGAGCTGCACGATATCCTTGCCTTGCGCGCGCCCGGTCTGGCGCGCATAGACCTGCCTTTGCGGGTCGCTCCACAAAATGTGCCAGGCGTCGATGGCCGGATCGTAGACGCGCAGCGTCGAGCCGTAGAAGACGCCGGGCAGGATCCAGACGTCCTGGATGGCGCGGCCGTCGAGCGCCCAGGCGAAATGGATTTCGCCCTCGCCTCGGTGGGTCGAGCCGTCGTCCTTGTGCACGGTGGCGTCGAAGCGCCAATCGCCGATCAGCCAGCCGTAGAGGCCCATCTTGTCGGTGCGGTCGGCGTTGGGCCCGGCGCTGATGAGCTTTGCGACGAAGGAAGACGTGCGGTTCGACATGGCGCGATCCTTATCGATTGTGCGGCCTTGGCTTAGGCCGCAGCGCCGGTGCGCGCTTGGGAAAAATTGCTATGCGGAACCGCAAGTCAGCAGGGGCGCCTTTGCACGCAAGCGGCTTTGGTTCAGCGCGAAATCGCGCTAGATTGAGCATATGAGCGTCGCGACACAGATGTTGGCTAGCGGCCCCGGGTGGCGGGTGCTCGATGTCGTGTGCGATCACAGGCCGCAGGACCGTGCGTTCGAGGAACAACACGGCGATGCGTCGATCGCCTTGGTGACCGCAGGCACATTCCAGTACCGCACGCGCGCGGGCTCCGCCGTGCTGGTGCCGGGCGCGCTGATGCTGGGCAATGCCGGAACCTGCTTCCAATGCGGGCACGAGCATGCGCGCGGCGACCGCTGTCTCGCGTTTCATTTTAGCCCTGCGCATTTCGAATGCGTGGCCGCCGAGGTGGGCGCGCGCGCAAGCGCGTTCAGCGCGCCGAGCCTGCCGCCGCTGCCGCAGCTGCTGCCGCTCTTGGCCGCCGCCGAAGCGGCACGCGCGGAGCGCGACACCGATGCGTTCGAGGAGATCGGCATTCGCCTCGTCGACGCGGTCATGCGCCTGCTGGCGCAATCGCGGCGGCCCTTGCCACGGGTGAGCGCGCGCGACGAACAGCGCGTCACCCAAGCGGTGCGGCGCATCGAACGCGCGGCCGCGGAGAAATTGTCGCTCACGGCGCTGGCGCGCGGCGTCGGCTTGAGCCCCTATCACTTCCTGCGCTGCTTCCGTGCGGTCACCGGCGCAACACCGCATCAGTTCGTGCTGCGCACGCGGCTCAATCGCGCGGCGCTGCGCCTGCGCAGCAGTCGCGAGCCGATCTCGGCCATCGCCTTCGACGAAGGCTTCAACGATCTGTCGACCTTCAACCGCCGCTTCCGGCGGCTGATGGGCGTGAGCCCGGGCGATTATCGCGCCGGCGCCTAAGCTTTGCGCGCCGGCTTGCTTTCGCTCGGCAGCGGCAGGCCGGGCAGCCGCCAAGGCGCGGCGCCAAAACGCTCCACCAGGAAGTCGATGAACACCGCGACGCGCGGCAGCCGCTGACGGCCGGCCGGATAGAACGCCGCCAGCGGGAACGGCTCGACGTGATGGACGTCGGTGAGCAGCGCGATCAATTCGCCGGCGCGCAGCGGACCGCCCACGATGACGTCCGACAGCCGGATGATGCCGGCGCCTGCGACGGCGAGGCGCAGCGCGGCCTCGGCGTCGTCGGTGGAGACGCGCGGGTGCACGTCGACCACGTCGATGCCGGTGCGGGTCTTGAACGGCCAGCGGCTGAGACCGGGGCCGGCGACCACGATACAGTCATGTTCTTTCAGTTCGGCGGCGGTTTTCGGCGTGCCGCGGCGCTTGAGGTATGCGGGAGCCGCACAGATCACGCGCTGGAGGTCTGCGATCTTGCGCTGGACGAACGGCCCCGCCGGGATGTGGCCCGGAGCGCACGGCGATGTCGGCCTGCTCCTCGATCAGGTCGACCAGCCGGTCGGTGATCGACAGTTCCAAGTCGATCTCCGGGTAGCGCGAAAGGAAATCGGCCAAAGCGGGGGCGAGCTGGTGCAGGCCGAAGGCGGTGCCGGAATTGATGCGCAGCTTGCCGCGCGGGGCGCCGCGCGCCTGCGCCACTTCGGCCTCGGCCTCCTCGATGTCGGCGACGATGCGGCGGGCGCGCGCCAGGAAGGCCTCGCCCTCGGGGGTGAGCGCCAGGCGGCGAGTGCTGCGTTCCAGGAGCCGCACCCCCAAGCGGTCCTCCAAGCGCGAAACCAGCTTCGAAACGGCCGAGGGGGTTAGCCCTAAGTCCTTGGCAGCAGCGGAGAAACTGCCGCGATCCATGACGCGGACGAAGACGCGCAGGTCGGATGTGGCGTCCATATTTGTGCCTATTCGTCACTAATGTATGAGCATATTATCACATTATATTTCCAACGGAAGATAATATTATGCAGTCAACGCATAGGGGGCAAAGAAACAGCCCCGCGTCGGAGAAACTGACATGAATGCCAAGAACCGCAATTACATCCGCCCGGTCGATGTCCATGCCGCGCTCGCGCGCGCCCATGCCGACCGCGGCGAATACATCCGCATCGCGCTCGCCGGCCTGGCGGCGCAGGTCAAGCGCGTGGCGGGCAAGCTGCGCGCTAACCGCCAGCGGCTGCCGCGCACCGGCGCCTGGGCCTGAAGCCGCCGAATAGTCCTCCCGGCCCGCCCGCCAGAGACGGCGCGCGGGCGCGGTTGAGCAAGCCCGGACCTCGTCCCCCTCCCGGCAGGTCCGGGCTTTTTTTGCGCCCAGCCGAAGCCCCGCAAGAGCCTCCTCCGCAACCCTCCCCCGCAAGCGGGGGAGAAGGAAGCGGCGGGCGCGGGCTTTTTTAACCGCGCCGGCGGGCCTGCTTGACCCGCCCCGTGCGGACCCCATTCCTATCACGTCAGTCGGCCGGACGGCCGCTCCGCGCCAATGCCGAAAGGCGGCCGGGGAGGAAAGTCCGGGCTCCATGGACGAACGGTGCCGGATAACGTCCGGCGGAGTCGAGCCCTTCGCGGGGCGAGGCTTCAGGGACAGTGCCACAGAGAACAGACCGCCGCGGCTGCGTAGCGTTTTGGCCGCGGTAAGGGTGAAACGGTGCGGTAAGAGCGCACCGCGCTTGTCAGCAATGACAGCGGCACGGCAAACCCCACCGGGAGCAAGACCGAATAGGAACGGCGCGGGAGCATATCCCAGGTCAGTCCGGGCCAGCCGTTCGGGTAGGTTGCTTGACGCGCCGGGCAACCGGCGTGCCAGAGGAATGGCCGTCACGTTCGCGGTTTCGGCCGCGGGCCATACAGAACCCGGCTTACAGGCCGGCTGATACGTCAAACGGGGGCTCGGCGGAAAAAACCGCCGGGCCCCCGCCAATTTTTTGCATTCGCATTTTGCATGGCGCGCGGGCGCGAAGCATGCGCGCGACGGAATAGCTACGTCATGGTCGTAGAAGCGCCGATCCTCGGTGGTGAGGATGACATTCGTCGGATCGTCGGATCGAAGACGGGGAGAAAGATTGGACGATGGCGACGGTGACTCGCTCGCGAGCCCAATACAAATCGCGGTGCAATGGTCAAAGACGCTTTAGGTTTTTGTTACTCCGTCTGACTGGAGGAACTGAACGCCGATTCTATCTTTTTCGCGCCAAACCACTGTGCATTTTCGCTTTACTTTCCCGCCTTTGGAGAGAACCAAGGTAAGCTGGTCAGGAATTTCATCTGCCGAGCGGAGTTTAAGCTGTGCCCCGGTGTTCGATATATCGGATATCTCGCAAGTCTGTACGGCTGACTTGTCCGCCCCGACAACCAGAGCGTTACGGTGAAAAGTTCGGCGCGGTGCATTTCGCTTATCAGAGCCCATTTAATTCAACCCTATCCCGCCGGCATTCAGGCGCATTCTTCGAGGCGTAGCGCAGACGCAAAGCTGAATGCGTGCACAAGGTCCTTGTCGAGCTTCGGCCCCATGTCGAGGAGCATCTGGTACGCGATGTCGCCGCGGATCGGCGCCTTGTAGGCGCGCCGCTCGAGCAGCGCGCCGAATACGTCGCAAATTGTCGCGACGCGGACGAAATCCGATATTTCGCTCCCGGAGAGCCCGTGCGGATAGCCCGATCCGTCGAGATATTCATGGTGGTGAATGACGATCTCGATCATGTCCGGGCTGAGCTCCGCTACGTTTGCAAGCATCTCAAGCCCGAATTCCGGATGTTTCCGCAGCACGGCGATCTCGCCGTCGGTAAGTGGTGTCGGCTTTTCCAGGATGGCAACCGGCACCCGCGCCTTGCCGATGTCGTGCACCATGCCGGCGAACGACAGGCGGTTGCGGTCCGCTTGCGAAAAGCCGAGATGCTGGCCGAATGCGACGGCTACGCCGGTCACGAGCAAGCAATGCTGGTAGGTCTGGCTGTGATGTTTGCGAACCGTGTCGACCCACGACCTTAAGCCGTGCTCTTCGATGTGGTCGACGATTACCTCACCGGCGCTATCAATCGCGGCAGCATCGAGCGGCGTACCGAGACATGCCGTAGAGAAGATGTGATGCAAGGCGTCGAGCGCAGGTCCGACGCCGGCGGACTTCCCGATAGGGTCGTCTTTCAAGATCGCAATCAAGCCGTCCGATAGTCTCGCGACCAGCGCATCGACCTCCAACGGCCGATGCACGATGCCGGTCGCCCCGAGTGCATGGGCCTGAATGGCCTGAGCGCGGGAACTCTTGTCGGTCACGAATATGACTTTGCCGCCTTTCGGTCTGCGCTTTAGATATTCTTTAAGTTGGAGCAGGCGCGGACCTTCTTTGAAATCAATGTCGAATAATAGATGCGGCTGAAGCGTGACGCCCTCAACCTCATCAAATTCGAGAAATTCCAACTCAAACAATCCGTCAAGCCGCCGACGGATGGCGTCCCGCTTCTGCCCTGCATCGGTGAAAACGGAAAGTCTCATGGCTCTGCATAAACCAAGTGGGCCGTCCGCCATGCCATACACGTTCAAGTTTAAGGTTCTGTAATTTCGTACAGCGGGGGCTGGGCAGTTTTAGCCGCGATCGTCAGCATTAGTTGTCTAATCGTACGACCACACGTCAGTAGTGTAAGCCGCCGCCGGTTGAACGGACGAATTGGCCCAAATGGGCGAGGAGGCCGGCACATAAGTTGCGGCCAATCGCGATCTCCCGCGCGCAATGCATTCGGTAAGGATTCGTGCACCGAAGTTTAATTCACTGCGTGCAAGCTGGTCGCAGCACGACTGATCTTCCTGGTCTGGAAATTAGGCCGTTGATGAACAAGCCTGTCGACCTTCCGTGGCCCAAGCACGCCGCACCCACCGATGCGGGCGGGCAGATCGGCGTGCTGCCGATTCCGTTATGCTGGATTATCGAGAGCGAACCCAGCAAGCGTCATTTCTTGTCCTTGATATTGCACGGCTTCGGGATCGACACTCTGGAATACGCGGATGATGCCGATCTAAGCAAGAAAGATGCGCCGCGCACTCCCGATTTGATCTTCCTAAACGTCTCGCATGAGTCATCCGACGCCATTGCATCGATCTTGAGGCTGGCAAATGCCGCCTACCGTGGGCCCGTGCAACTGATGAGCAGCCGCGGCGACGCAGTACTTGAATACGTCAAAAAGATCGGCGTTGAGCGTGGCCTCAAGATGTTGCCACCGCTGACCAAGCCGTTTGAGACGCGGACTATCACCAAACTAATTCAAGATCTAAAGCTCGGAATAGTCATATCGTCGTCGACACAACTCGACCTCGACGAAGCGATCAAAAATGACTGGATCGAGTTCTGGTACCAGCCGGTCGTAGACCTACGTAAGAAGCGTTTAGCCAGTATTGAAGCTTTCGCTCGAGCGCGCCATCCGCAACACGGAATCGTGTTGCCAGGAGGCTTTCTCACTGGAGCATCAAACTCATCGATTGCGAAACTATCGGAATTGGCCGTCTTGGCCGCGCTTAAGGCCGGCCTCAAGTTCTCAAAGCTCGGACTAGACTTACCGGTCACGGTAAATATGCCGTTCGAGGCGCTCCACAAACTGCCGATCGAGAAGCTTGTCGGCGATTTTCACGCGCGGTCAAGAGATTGGTCCGGACTAATCGTCGATGTGCCCGAGGAGCAGATCGTGAAAGAGCTGGCACTCGTCAACGAATTTGCGAAAAAACTACAGCGGCTTAATGTCAAGCTTGCCATCGACAATTTTGGCCGTAGCGAAACGCCTTTTTCGAACGTCAAAGAGCTGCCGTTCGCTCAGATCAAACTGGATCGTCTTTTCGTCATCGATGACAACGAGGAGGCCTTTGCGTCGCGCTGCAAGGCGATGATCAATCTCGCGCAAAATTTTGGTACCAAAACCGTCGCTATCGGTATCGAAAAATCCGCCGACGCAATGACGTTGATGGGGATGGGATGCGACTACGGACAAGGCTTTTTGCTCGGCCAGCCAATGGCGCTGGAGCAGTTTGTCTCATTGCTCCGCGGGCATATCGGCGAAAATAAATCAAAGAAGCAAAAGCCGGCGGCTTGAGTCGCTCAAACCTTGAGCCTAACGCGTCACGTGTCCCCAATGCGACACGCATTCCAGACCTGCCCCCGCTTCTCGGCCATGTGTACGGGTTTCTCGAATTCGTCATCGTTGATGGCATAATAATGATCATCGTTGTTGGGAATTGCGCGTGGTGAGGATGGCATTCGTCGGATGATCGGGTGACCGGCGACGGTAGCGGGGTGTTGCACGACGCCAGATCGAGCCGGCGGGGGCGCCCCTGATGGTAGACCGATAGGGCATGCCGTTCGGGCGCGCCGTACCTATATCTAGGCCGGAGCGGGGCTGGAGTACTGCTCGATGCGTATCAATCGCCTGATCGCGCCGCTCGCCGCCGCCGCCGCGGTCCTCATGGCCGGGCAAGCCGCCCGCGCCGATCTCCTCATCACCGTCGACAAGTCGGCCCAGCGCATGACCGTCGTTCAGAACGGCCGGCAGCTTTACCAATGGCCGGTGTCGACGGGCAGACGCACCTACGACACGCCGAGCGGCACGTTCAAGCCGTTCCGCATGGAGATCGATCACACCAGCGACGAGTGGGACAACGCGCCCATGCCGTACTCGATCTTCTTCACCCAGACCGGCGACGCCATCCACGGGACCTATGAGGTGCGCCATCTCGGCCGGCCGATGTCGCACGGCTGCGTGCGGCTGTCGGTGCAGCACGCCGCCACGCTGTGGAGCCTCGTGAAGCAGGAGAAGATGGCCAACACCAAGGTGGTGCTGACCGGCGCGACCCGCGATGCCGCACCGCCGGTGGTCGCACAGGCGCCGCGCGGGCAATCGGTCGCGCGGGCGCGGCCGATGCCGCTCTATGCCGACGATCCGCGCTACGGCGCGCCGCCGCAATATCAATACCGGACGCGCGGCGACTATTACCGCCAGCCGCAATACCAGGCACGCGGCGGTTATTACGGCGAGCCGCAGGTCCAGCGGACTTACGACGACAGGCCGCCGCCGCTGTTTCCCTTCTTCCTGTTCGGACGCTGATTTGTGCCGCGCGGCGGCGCGGCTCAGTTCAATTCGTCGAGCAGCGCCTTGGCATCGCGCAGATCGGGACGCTCGAAGCCTTCGCTGAAGGCGGCATAGACCGGCGCCAGCAGATCGCGCGCTTCCTCCTTGCGCCCGTCGTCGCGCAACAGGCGCGCCAGGCTGACGGCGGCGCTCAATTCGACGGGACGGCACGACTGCTGCACCGAGACGGCGAGCGCCTGCCGAAAGGCGGCTTCGGCCTCGGCGGCGTTGTCGCGCGATTGCGCCAGCAGGATGTCGCCGCGCAGCCGCGTGATCTCGCCCTCATGAAAATGAATGTGCTGTTCGTTGATGTTGTCCATGGCGCGCTCGATGGTGGCGAAGGCGTCGTCGAAGCGGCCGGCGCGCATCTGTTCCTGGGCGATCAGCGCCAGCACGATGGGCTGAAGCACGGCGACCGGCGCGCTCTCGGCCGCGTGCTGCATCTGCGCGATGCCTTCATCGCGGTCGCCGTCCTGCGCCAAGAGCCAGCCGCGCTGGAATTTCGCGTAGCTCAGCGGCCAGGGAAATTTGTTGCGCTCGGCAAGCGGGTAGAGCTCTTCGTTCACGGCGCGGCACGCTTCCACGTCGTTGAGCAGAAGGTGCGTCAGTCCACCCATATTCAGGCCGTGGGCGATTGAAAACGTGTGGCCCAGGGCGCGCGCATCCTCGATGCACTGCCAGGCCACCTTTTGGGCCTGATCGGGGCGGCCGAGCGCCCACAGACTGACGGCATAAAAGCTTTGCGCGCAAACGCGCAAATCATGGCCGCCGAAAAAGAAGGCGTGGTCACGATGGCGCTCGCGGTCATACAGACGCATCACCTCCTGGGTGGATTCCAGCATCGCCGGGAAGTTGGCGGTGCGCAGCAGCCCCGGTGTGCGCGCGTGATAGGCTTCGAGCAGCAGGTCGGGATCGTCGAGCTCGCGCGCGATGGCCAACAACCCTTCGCCTCGCTCGAGCGCCTCCTTGGTCTGGCCCGACAGCGTCTTGTTGAACCAGACGCCCCAGGAAGCGAGGAAGCGCTCGCGTCCCTTGCCGGGGAGTTCGCGGCTGAGGACCAAGGCGCGCTCGTAGTTCAGCAACGCCTCCTGCGAGGTCGGGCCGAGGCTGATCTGCTGCGCCATGCCAAGCTCCAGGCAGGCGCCGAGCTCCAGCTCGGAGCGCCGCGGCCCTTCCGGCATCGCCGCGACAAGGCGCAGCGCGCTTGCATAATGCGCGATCGATTCCTTCATGGCGAAGCGGCGCAAGTCGCGCTCGCCGGCCTGCCGCCAATATTGAACGGCTTTCTCGTTCTGGCCGGCGCCTTCGTATTGCTGCGCCAGCACCTCGGGCGGCGTGTCGGGAAAGCGCTTCTCCAGCACCTGCGCGATGGCGCCGTGCAGCGCCTGGCGGCGTGCGCGCAGCATGGTGGAATAGGCGGTGTCCTGCACCAGCGCGTGCTTGAAGGCGTAACTGGCATTGGGCGGCGAGCCGCGTATCAGCAGCATCTCCGCTTCGGTCAGCCGCACCAGCGCATCCTGCAAGCACGGCATCGGGCAGGCCGGCGACCGTCGCGATCTGCTCATAGGAGAATTCGCGGCCGATGGCAGCGCCGATCTGCAAGACTTCGCGCGCCGAGCCCAGCCGGTCGACGCGCGCCATCAGCGAGGCCTGCAGCGAAGTTGGAACGGCGACCTGCTGCGCCGGCTGGTCGAGGTCGCTGCTTTCGAGCACCGCCTTGGTCAGTTCCTCGACGAACAGCGGCACGCCGTCGGTGCGCTCGATGATCTGCTCGAGCAGCGCCGGCGGCAGCGGCTTGCCGCCGGTGACGTGCTCGACCAGCGTCATGCGCTCGCGCCGGCCGAGGCGATTGAGCGTCATGCTGGTGACGTGCGGCTGGCCGGCCCAGGGCGGCTGGAAATCGGGGCGGTGGGTGATGACCAGCAGGATCGGCAAGCCTTGCATGCGCTCGACCGTGAGCGTGAGCAGCTCAAGCGAGGTCGGATCGCTCCATTGCACGTCCTCGAACGCCATCAGCACCGGGGCCTTGCGCGCCAGGCTTTCGAGCCGGCCGAGCAGCGCGGCAAGCACCTCGCTGCGCCTGCGCTTCGGGTCCATCGGCGTCGCGCTTTGCTCCGGCGCGGCGAGGCCCACCAGCTCGGCCAGCAGGTTGGCTGCCGCGGCGCTGTCGTCGCTGCCTTGCGCCAGCAGCTTTTCGAGCTTGGCGCGCTTTTGCGCCGGCGTATCGTCGCGCGCAAAGTCGGCGGCGTGCTGGATATGGGTGACGATCGGCTGCAAGGCGCTGCCTTGGGTGTGCGGCAGGCAGAAATAGCGCAGCGCCGTTGGGCCCTCGCCGGCGAGCCGCTCGCTGAGCGCCGCGGTCAGCCGCGACTTGCCGATGCCGGGCTCGCCCGACAACAGCACGACGCGGCCCTCGCCTTCCTTGGCCTGCTGCCAGCGGCGCAGCAGCAAGTCCAGTTCTTCCTCGCGGCCGACCAGCGGCGCCAGATTGGCGGCGCGCAGCGCCTCGAAGCGGCTCTGCATGGTCCTTTCGCGCAGCACGCGCCAGGCGGCGACCGGGCCGTCGAAGCCCTTGAGCGCGCCGGGATCGACGGCCTCGTATTCGAACCGGTCGCCGGTGAGGCGGCGCGTGCCGGCGTCGATCAGCACGCTGTCATGCGCGGCGGCCGATTGCAGGCGGGCGGCGAGATTGGGCGTCTCGCCGACCACGTTGCGCTCCTGCGCCTCGCCGCTGCCGACCAGCTCGCCGACCACCACCAGGCCGGTGGCGATGCCGATGCGCACCTGATGGCCGCCTTTGCCGACCGACCCGGCGGCGACCTCCTCGACGATCGCGAGCCCGGCGCGCACGGCGTTCTCGGCGTCGGCCTCGTGCGCCTCCGGGTAGCCGAAATAAACCAGCACGCCGTCGCCCATATATTTGGCGACGAAGCCGCGGCAGCGCGCGGCGACGTCCGCCACGCATTTATGGTAGGCGGCGATCACCTCGCGCAGGTCTTCCGGGTCGAGCCTGGTCGACAGCGCGGTCGAGCCGACCAGGTCGCAGAACATCACGGTGAGCTGGCGGCGCTCGGCCGCGGAAGCCGCGCGCGGGGCGGCAGGCGCGGGCTTGACCGGGACGGCGGGGGCGGCCGCCGCCGCGCCGAGCTTGCCGCCGCATTGCGCGCAAAAGCGCGAACCGGGCGCGTTGTCGTGCCCGCAGGCGGCGCAAGCCAAGCTCTGCGCCGCACCGCACTGCGGGCAAAATCGGCTGCTATCTGGAATTTCTGCCTGGCAAGCCGGACAGGCCCTCGTTGTGGCCATGACGCATACTATCACCCGGCCAAACCGCTGAGTAGTAGCATGCGCTTTATGCGAAGCGTGGGCGCGCCGGCTTAATGGGGCGGGTCAAGTGCAAGCTAGGAGGCTGCCTTATCGTCGAGGGATCGCGGCCCGTAAATGAGTCCTCGCCTCGTGCGGGCTTAGTCCATCGCGCCGCGCCGGCCGCGCCGAGAAGTACCAGAAGGCGAAAAAACCGGCGGCCAGCGCACCGCCCAGCGAGAAGCACGCCATGGGCGGCACGGTCGCTTCCGCAACGACCGGCGCATCTTCGTTGTTCTGCGAAACGGTGACTCACGCCTGGATGGCTGAAGACCGACGGAAACAGGATGTAGGACCGGGTGCGATGCACTCGCGACACCCAGCCGTTGCTGCGCGCGTCCCGCCAGGATTTGGAGTGATAGAAAGACGCGATCATGATCGGCGTCTGGCCGGGATAGCGGCCGAGCGCCTGCTCGCCGGCCGGCCACGGAAAGGCAAAGCCATAGAGCGCCACCAGCGGCAGCCAAATGAGCACGCCGCGCGCGGCGTGTTTCAGCCAAGTGACGACATTGGTCATGTGCTGCCCGGACGCTGCTTCGCCGCCGGGAGACTGACAGATGCGAGTGAATTCCGCGTTACAGGCCGCCGGCAAGAGTTCGCATGGCCGTTAGGCTTTCGCTAGGCATTGCGGGGCGCTCAGACCTGCCTGCGCTTCTCCACCATGGCGGCGAACTTGTCGTATTCCTCGTCCTTGACCGTGTAGGAATGGTCGTCGTCGGGGAAGGAGCCGTCCTTCACTTCCTTGATGTATTGCGCGATGCCGGCGACCGCGACTTCGGTCAGCTTGGCGAAGCGCTTGGTGAATTTCGGCTTGAAGTCGGTGAACACGCCGAGCAGGTCGTGGCAGAGCAGGATCTGCCCGTCGGTGCCGACGCCGGCGCCAATGCCGATGGTCGGGATGGTGAGCTGCTGCGAGATCAGCGTGGCGATGCGGGCGGGCACCGCCTCGAATTCGAGCATGAAGCAGCCGGCGTCCTCGATCGCCAGCGCGTCTTCCAGGATCTTCATGGCGGCCTCGGCGGTGCGCCCCTGGATCTTGAAGCCGCCGAACATGGCGATGGTGTGCGGCGTCAGCCCGATATGCGAGGCAGTCGGGATGCCGGCATCGACCAGCGCCTTGAGGATATGCGCCTGCGATTTGCCGCCCTGCGGCTTGACGGCGTCGCTGCCGGCTTCTTGCATGAAGCGCGTGGCGTTTTCGAGCGCGCGCTCGACCGTGTGGTAGCTCTGATAGGGCATGCAGCCGAGCACGAAGGTGTTGGGCGCGCCGCGGCGGATCGCCTGCGCGTGCATGACCATCATGTCCATGGTGGCGGGGATGGTGGAAGGATGGCCGTGCGCGATCATGGCCAGGCTGTCGCCCACCACCGCGACGTCGACGCCGGCGGCCTCCGCCCATTTCGCCGAGGTGTAGTCCGGCACCGACATATAGACCATCTTCTCGCCGGTCTTCTTGGAATCGCGGATGTCGGTGATGGTGCGCTTCTTGCGCTCGGTCGTCGGTGCTGCGGCTGGAGCCATCGCGTTTCCCCCCAATGGTTTTTTCGGCGCGCGATTGTTCATCATCGGCGCTGCGCGCCGCGCCGGTCAAGCGCGCTCGTTTTAAGAAAGGCCTGGGCGCGCCGCGCCTCAGCCCAGCCGGCCGCCGGGCGCGGCGATCTCATCCATCAGCGGCACCACGGCGTTGATCTCGCGCGCCAGCACTTTCTTGAGCTCGATCATGGCCGCGCTCTGGCTGCTGTCGCTGCGCGTGATGATGCCGGTCCAGCGCTCGGGCCCCCGGCGCGGCGTCGGCAGCGCGGCCAATTCGCCGGCGGCGACGCGCTGTGCGACCGACAGCAGCGGCAGCACGCTCAGATAATCGCCTTCGCGCAACATCGTCACCACGGCCGCGGCCGAGTTGCTTTCGAACACGACGTTGAGCCGGTCGACGCCGAGGTCGGCCAGCGTCGCGCGCATGTCGGCTGCCAGCACGCTGTCGCGCGCGTGGCCGATCCACATGGCGGCCTCCAGCGCGGCGGCGCTCGGCGCTTTGCGGCGCGCAAGCTTGTGGCCGGGCCGACAGACGATGATGTTGCGGTTCTGCGAAATGCGCTCGACGTCCAGCCCGCTCGGCCGTTCCACCAGCTCGAACGGGCCGATCACCATGTCGAGCCGGTGGTTGAACAAAGCGGTCATCAGCGCCGGGAAATAATCGCCGTGCAGCACCACGCGGATCTGCGGGCGCGTGCGCGCGAATTCGCCGATCATGCGGCTCAGCAAATGGTCGCAGAAGAAGGGCGGCGCGCCGACGCGGATGGTGCCGTATTGGCCGGCGGTGATCTCGCGCGAAATATTGTCGGCGCGCTCCATGGCGCCGCGGATGGTGCGGCCGAAGGCGGCGAGCTCGACGCCGGTGTCGGTGGGGGTGAGCGGGCGGCGGCTGCGCTCGAACAGCGGGGTGCCGATGCGCTCCTCCATCAGCGCGATGGTGCGGCTGAGCGCCGGCTGGGTGGTGCCGAGCCGCTCGGCGGCGACGCGCAGCGTGCCGCTGTCGAGGATGGCGGCGAGCTGCACGAGATGGCGCGGATCGAGCTTCATATCATTCTAATATGATATCCTGCCAAATTATGATTTCTAATCAAGTTATTTCGCATTATGATCATCGGAAAATTACGACCGGAAACCAGCAAACACCGGCGAAAAACATCGTGGGAGGATTTCATGCGACTGCTGACACTCGTCGCCGCCGCCGTCTTGGCCATGGCCGGCGCCGCGACCCAAGCGCAGGCGGCAACGCGCCTGGTCGTCAATTGCTTCTGGCCGCCGCAGCACGCCGTCTGCACCAAGCTGCTGCCGACCTGGGCGAAATGGGTCGAGCAGGCGACCAACGGCGACGTCAAGATCACCATCCCGCCGAAGTCGCTCGCCCCGCCGCCGCAGCAATGGGCCTCGGTCGAGCACGGCATCGCCGACGCCGCGTTTCAGTTCAACGGCTTCATCGCCAACCGCGTCTGGGGCCCGACGGTGGCGATGCAGCCCTTCATCGCCACGCACGATTCGCCCGCCATGTCGCAGGCGCTGTGGGAGACCTACGAGAAATATTTTCCGCACGAATATAAGGGCGTCCACCTGCTCTCGCTCTGGGTGATCACGCCGGCCGAGCTGTGGAGCCAGACCGACAAGCCGGTCAACTCCATGGCCGATCTGAAGTCGCGCAAGATCTGGGCGCTGCCCGGCACCAACGCCGCCATCATGAAGGCGGTCGGCGCCGGCGTCGTGTCCGGCCCGGCGGTGCAGATGAACGAGATCGTCTCGCGCGGCGTGGTCGACGCCTATGTCGGCGTCAGCCCGGCGAGCGTGCGCGACTTCCGCCTGATCCCCTACACCAAATCGATGACGCAGTTCGACCGCGGCATCTATTCGACCAGCTTCTCCTTCCTGATGAGCCAGAAGAAGTGGGATGCGCTGCCGAAGAAGGACCAGGAGGCGATCACCTCGGTAAGCGGCGCGAAATTCGGCCGCATGGTCTCGGCCTATTGGATCGAGGCCGACAAGGAAGCCGGCGTCGCGCTGCAAAAGGCCGGCGTCAAGACGGTCAAGGCCGACCCGCAATTCGAGGCGGCGCTGGTCAAGATCGGCGACACGCTGACCAAGAAGTGGATCGCCACCGCCAACAAGCGCGGCCTCGACGGCCAGGCGGCCTATAACTTCTATGTCAAGCGCGTGCAGGAGCTGTCGCAGAAAATGAACTGAGCGGCAATTCCCGTCAGCACCGACCACGTCGACCGGAGGCGGCCATGCGCGCGTTCGCTCAGGCAGTGCTGCCTCCGCTGATGCGGATCGCGGAGATCGTCACGGCGGCGCTGCTGTTCGCCATGATGATGCTGACCTTCGCCGACGTGGTGGGCCGCTACGTGTTCACCGCGCCGATCTTCGGCGCCGCCGAGATGATCCAGTTCCTGCTGGCGATGACCATCTTCGCGGGGCTTTGCCTGGTCAACGCGCGCGACGACCACATCACGGTCGAACTGTTCGAGGTGCAGCTCGACCATATGATGCCGCACGCCGTGCGCCGCGTCATCATCCAGCTGTTCTCGGTCGGCGTGATGGCGATCATCGCCTACCAGCTCTATCAGTACGCGCTCGACGCCGAGAAGATCGGCACCAAGACCATCGTTCTGGAATGGCCGCTCGCCGTGGTGTCGTTCACGGTCGCGGGGCTCTCGGTCGTGAGCCTGATCATGCAGGTTCTCGGCCTGCTGCTGGCGCGCGAGAGCCGGGGCGCCGAGGACGTGGGGAGCAGCCTGTGATCCCGGCGCTCACCGGCTTCACCGTCCTCATTCTGCTGTGCTTTTTCGGCTTGCGCGTGGGCTTTGCCACCATGCTGGTCGGCCTGGTCGGCTTTGCCTATCTGCGCGGATTTCCGGCCGCGCTCTCGTTGATGGGCCAGCAGGTCATGGAAGACGCCATGAACTACAATCTGAGCGTCATTCCGCTGTTCATCCTGATGGGCACCTTCATCTACCGCGCCGATATTTCGCGCGACCTTTATGATGCGGCCTATACCGGCTTCGGGCGCTTCCGCGGGGGATTGGCTCTATCGACGGTGGTCGCCTGCGCCGGCTTTGCCGCGGTGTGCGGCTCCTCGCTCGCCACCGCCGCCACCATGACCAAGGTCGCCATTCCGCCGATGCGGCACTACCGCTACGCCGACAGCCTGGCCTCCGGCTCGGTCGCGGCCAGCGGCACACTTGGCATCATGATCCCGCCCTCGGTGCCGCTGGTCATCTACGCCATCGTCGCCCAGCAGGACATCGGCAAGCTGTTCATCGCCGGCGTGCTGCCCGGCCTGCTGCTGGTCGGACTGTTCCTCGGCGCGGTCAGGTGGACGGTATGGCGCAATCCGGAATTCGGGCCGGCCGGCGACCCGCTCGCGCCCGAGGTCAGGCGGCGCGCCTTGCGCGTGGTGTGGCCGGTGCTCTTCCTTTTCGTATTAGTGCTGGGCGGCATCTATGGCGGCATTTTCACGCCGACCGAGGCCGCCGGCATCGGCGCCTTCGGCGCCATGGCGATTTCGCTCACGCGCGGGCACCTGCGCACGCTGGAAGAATGGATCTCGACGCTGGCCGAGGCCGCGCGCACCACGTCGACGCTGTTCATCGTGATCTTCGGCGCGCTGGTGTTCTCGGAATTCATCAATCTCTCCGGCATGCCCTACGCGCTGGTGGACATCGTCGATTCTCTGCATCTGTCGCCGACCGGGCTGGTGATCGCGATCGTGATCATTGCCATCTTCATGGGCATGATTTTTGAAGCGATCGGCATCCTGCTGCTCTTGGTGCCGGTGTTCATGCCGGCGCTCAATCAGTCCGGCGTCAACATGATCTGGTTCGGCATCGTGGTGGTGCTGGTCACCGAGCTCGGCCTGATCACCCCGCCGATCGGCATGAACGTGTTCGTGGTCAAGGCGGTAATGCCGGACCTCAAGCTCGCGCGCATTTTCGCCGGCGTCACCCCGTTCATCGGCGCCATTCTAGTGGCGCTGGTGCTGATCTTCCTGTTCCCCGGCCTGGCGACGTTCCTGCCGAAATGGATGTGACGTCCCGGCCGAGGCACCTGCAATTTGGAGAAGACCTAAAATGCCCGCTGCCAAGAACGTGCTTTGGATCATGGCCGACCAGTTGCGGTGGGATTACCTGTCCTGTTACGGCCACCCGCATTTGCACACCCCGCATATGGACGCGCTGGCCGCGAAGGGCGTGCGCTTCGACGCCGCCTTCGTGCAGTCGCCGTTCTGCGGGCCTTCGCGCATGAGCTATTACACCGGGCGCTATTGCCGCTCGCACGGCTCGACCTGGAACGGCTTTCCCTTGCGCGTCGGCGAGCCGACACTGGGCGATCACCTGCGCCCGCTCGGCGTGCGCGCGGCCATCGTCGGCAAGACCCACATGGTGGCCGACACCAAGGGCATGGAATGGCTCGGCATCGATCCCGGCTCGCCGATCGGCGTCACGGTGTCGCAATGCGGCTTCGAGCCGTTCGAGCGCGACGATGGCTTGCACCCTTACGGGCCCTACGATCCCGATCCGGACTACGACAATTACCTGCGCCAGCACGGCTTCCTCGGCCGCAACCCGTGGGAGGAATGGGCGAACTCGGCGGAAGGCGACGACGGCGAAATCCTCTCCGGCTGGCTGATGCGCTACGACAATCTGCCGGCGCGCGTTCCCGACGAGCATTCCGAGACGCCCTATATGACGCAGCGGGCGATGGACTTCATGGACAGAGCCGGCGACCAGCCCTGGCTGTGCCATCTCTCCTACATCAAGCCGCACTGGCCCTATATCGTGCCGGCGCCCTACCACGCTATGTACGGCAAGCAGCACATCCTGCCGCCGGTGCGCTCGCAGGCCGAGAAGCAGACCGACCACCCGGTGTTCGGCGCCTACCAGAAGACGCGCGTGTGCCGCGCCTTCTCGCGCGACGAAGTGCGCGAGCGCGTGATCCCGGCCTACATGGGGCTGATCAAGCAGATGGACGATCAGCTGGGCAAGCTGTTCGCCTATATGGAAAAGCAGGGGCTCATGGACAACACCATGATCGTCATGAGCTCCGACCACGGCGACTATCTCGGCGATCATTGGATGGGCGAGAAGGATTTGTTCTTCGAGCAGACGGTGCGCGTGCCGCTGATCGTCTACGATCCGCGGCCGCAAGCCGACGCCACGCGCGGCACGGCTTGCGCGGAGCTGGTGGAGGGCATCGATCTGGCGCCGACTTTCTTGGAATATTTCGGCGGCGAGGCGATCCCGCATATTCTCGAAGGGCGCTCCTTGAGCCCGCTCTTGCACCGCAGGGGCAAGCCGGAGAAATGGCGCGACTATGCGATCTCGGAATACGACTACGCCACGCGGCGCGCGCGTGTAGAACTCGGCATCGATCAGGCAGCAAGCGCGGCTGATCATGATCCGCGACAAGCGCTGGAAATACGTGCACTGCGAGGGCTTCCGGCCGATGCTGTTCGATCTCGCGAGCGATCCGCAGGAGCTCAACGATCTCGGCGCCGACCCGGCCTACGAGAAGGAGCGCGCGCGGCTTTACGATGCCATCTTCACCTGGGCGCGCCAGCACCATAACCGCATCACGGTTTCGCCCGAGCGCGTCAACACCATGGCCGGGCGCGAGCCGAAAGGCATCCTGATCGGCTATTGGGACGAGAAGGACTACGAGGAGACCTTCGGCGAGCCTTTCGAGAGCCGCAAGAACATTTGAAGCGGCAGCCGGCGGTCAGGCCCGGCGGCTCCCCGCGCGCCTCTTTGCCGCGCCGGAGCGCCACGATCTCGGCGATGATCGAGATGGCGATCTCGTCCGGCCTGATGGCGCCGAGATCGAGCCCGGCCGGCGCCTTCAGCTTGGCCAGCCGCTCGGGCGATATGCCGCGCGCGGCGAGCTTTTCCTTCAGCACCTGCGCCTTGCGGCGGCTGCCGACGAAGGCGACGTAGTCGACGTCGAGCGCGAGCGCGGCCGACAGCGCCGCCTCGTCGCCGCGGCCTTGCGTGGCGACCACCAGGTAGCGGTTGCCCGCCTCGTCGACCGGCAGCGCATAGCCTTCGATGCGGCGGTCGGGCTCCTCGAAGCTTGCCTGCTCGTCGGCCGGCGCGCAGACGGTGACGGCAAAGCCGCTCCAGCGCGCAAGATCGGCGACCGCCACCGCCACCGGCGAGGAGCCGCAGATGACGACCTGCGGGCGCGGCAGCACCGGCTCGATGAAAATATCCATGGTGCCCTGGCTCGGGCACATGTTCTTGGCGAAGCGCACGCCGCCTTCTTCCTTGCCGGGCTCGAGGCCCTGCTCGTCGAGCAAGTCGGGCGGCTGCACCGACACGAGGCGCGATTGGCCGTCGGCGAGCGCGTCCTTGGCGGCCTTGACCACCGCCGCGCGCGCGCAGCCGCCGCCGATCCAGCCTTCGCTGATGGTGCCGTCGGGCAGGATCACCGCCTTGGCGCCGGCCTTGGCGGCGGTCGCCGCCACCGTGCGCACGACGGTGGCGAGCGCGAAGGGCTCGCCCGAGGCCTTGCGGTCGGAAATGATGCCGTGGATGTCGCTGGCACGACGCATGACTCATATCCTCGCGAGATAGGGCTCGAGCGCCGCCAGGCTTTCGAGATTGTGCGCGGGCGCGAACAGGTCGATATGCGGCAACGCGGCCTGCATGCCGCGCGCGTCCGGCGAATAATCGCGCCAGCCGATCAGCGGGTTGAGCCAGATGATGCGGCGGCAGAGGCGGCGCAGCCGGCGCATTTCCTGGCCGAGTTGCTCGGGCTCGCCGGTGTCGTAGCCGTCGGAGACGATCATGACCGCGGTGCGCGAGTTGATCACGCGGCGCGCGTGCCAGCGATTGAAGGTGGCGAGGCTCTCGCCGATCTTGGTGCCGCCGCCGATGCCCTGCGCCATCAGCGCCAATTTATCGACCGCGCGGGTGACGTCGCGGTCGCGCAGCGAGCCGGAGACGTGCGCGAGCCGGGTGTGGAACACGAAGGCTTCCGATTCGCGGAAGGCGTCGACCACGCCGTGCAGGAAGCGCACGAAGAACGCGGTGTAGAGGCTCATCGAGCCGGAGGCGTCGAGCAGGAAGACCAGCCGCAGCGGCTTCTCCTTGCGGCGGCGCCAGGCGAGGTCGAGCATGGTGCCGCCATGCGAGACGTTGCGGTGGATGGTGCGGCGCAGATCGAGGCGGCGGCCGCGCCTACGCACGCGCTCGCGGCGCACGAGCCGCGCGCGCATGACGCGCGCCAGCCGCTCGGCCAGCGCATGGGCCTGTTCGATGTCGGCGGGATCGACAATGTGACGCAGATCGGCGCTCGCCAGGTTCTCATGGCGCGAGGCGCCTTCGCGTTTGCCGCGGCCGTCGCCTTCGAAATCGCCCTCCTCCTCGTTGCGGCGCTCGACATGGTCGGGCATGCCGGGTTGGCCGGCGCGCGGCCCGACATCCTTGAGCGTGCGCGCAGGCGCGCGGTTTTCGAGCGGCGAGCCTGCCAGCGTGCGCGCCTGGCGCAGGCCGCGGCTCAGCCAATAGGCGTCGAATATCTCGTCGAAGCGCTCCCAGTCGGAATGGGTGGCGCAGAACAGCGCGCGCAGCGCCGGCTTGAGCGAGGCCGGCTTCGCCGCCGACCGGCGCGGTCAGGATGGCGAGCGCGTCGCCGGTTTCGGCCAGCCCGACCTTGAAGCCGTTGTCGCGCAGCGTGCGTGCGAAGCCGGCCAGCCGCCGGCGCGTGGGCGGACCGAGCGCGTCGGCGCGCTCGCTGGCGCGGGCATGAGCGAGTTGCTGGCCGGCGGCGGACATATCACGCCACCTTGCCCAGCAGCCGGTCGGTCACTTCGCGCGTCAGGCGGCTGCGGTCCTCGCGGGTCTTGATCAGGCACAGCATGGTCTCGTGCACGACCTCCGGCTCCTGCCGCAGATCGTGGATGTCGAGGCCGGCGAGCGTCGCCGCCCAGTCGAGCGTCTCGG
Organism: uncultured Pseudomonadota bacterium; assembly: GCA_963819955.1. Taxonomy (GTDB): domain Bacteria; phylum Pseudomonadota; class Alphaproteobacteria; order Rhizobiales; family Xanthobacteraceae; genus Pseudolabrys. Next base: position 683,906 of record CAWFYB010000009.1, read on the forward strand.
CGACGCCGGGAACCTTGCGCAGGTCCTCCTTGCGCACGCTCGTCACCATCTGCGCGATCTGCAAAGCGAGCGCGGTGTCGATGCCGGGCGTGCGCGTCATGATGATGCGCGCCTCGCGGTCGACATCGGGGAAATCGACGTAATGATAGAGGCAGCGCCGGCGCAGCGCGTCGGACAGTTCGCGCGTGCCGTTGGAGGTCAGCACCACGCGCGGGATGGCGGTGGCTTTGATGGTGCCGAGCTCGGGAATGCTGACCTGGAAGTCCGACAGCAGCTCGAGCAGGAAGGCCTCGAACTCCTCGTCGGCGCGGTCGACCTCGTCGATCAGCAGCACCGGCGGATCGATGCGGCGGATGGCGGCGAGCAGCGGGCGCTCGAGCAGATAGCGCTCGGAGAAGATGTGTTCCTCGATCTCGTCGGCGTTCTCGCCCTCGCGCGTCTTGATGGCGAGCAATTGGCGCTGATAGTTCCACTCGTAGAGCGCGGCGTTCTGGTCGAGGCCCTCGTAGCATTGCAGGCGGATCAGCTCGGCGCCGTGCACCGTGGCGAGCGCCTTGGCGACCTCGGTCTTGCCGACGCCGGCCTCGCCCTCGAGCAGCAGCGGCCGCTTGAGGAAATCCATCAGCCAGAGCGCGGTCGCCAGATCCCGGTCGGCGATATAGCCGGCGGCGGCGAGGCGGTCGGAGATGGTGTCGCGGTTCATCGGCATGCGCATACCTTGACGGTCCCGGGCCGCAGACCCGGGGCCCCGCTGACAATATAGGTGTTTAACCGGGGTCCCGCATCTGCGGCGCAGCGCCTACGCGCCGCGCCGCGTGCGAGACGCCAGGCCGCCTCACCCATGCAGCCCGAGCTTGTCGGCCGCCGTCCAGGTGCGCCAATTGTCGTGCGGCATCTGGATATGCGTCGAGCCCAAGAAGCCGAAGGCGTCGTTCACCGCGTTGGAGAAGCAGGGAACGCTGCCGACATTCGGGCTTTCGCCCACGCCCTTGGCGCCGATCGGGTGATGCGGCGAGGGCGTGGTGGTCCAGTCGGTCTCCCAATGCGGGGTTTCGACCGCCGTCGGCAGGAAATAGTCCATCAGCGAGGCGGTGGTGACGTTGCCGTCCTCGTCGTAATGGATCTCCTGGCCCATGGCGATGGCGAAGCCTTCCGTCAGGCCGCCGTGGATCTGGCCCTCGATGATCATCGGGTTGATGCGGGTGCCGCAATCGTCGAGCGCGTAGAAGCGGCGCACCTTGGTCGAGCCGGTGTCGACGTCCACATCGAGCACGCAGATATAGGCGCCGAACGGGAAGGTGAAATTGGGCGGGTCGTAATAGTCGACCGCCTCCAGCCCCGGCTCCATGCCGGGCGGCACCTCGTGATAGGCCGCCCAAGCGAGCTCGGTCATGGTCTTGAAGCGCTCGGGGTTGCCCTTCACCCGGAAGCGGTCGACGTCCCATTCGAGATCGTCGTCGTGCACTTCCAGCATATAGGCGGCGATCATCTGCGCCTTGGCCTTGATCTTGCGGCAGGCCATGGCGGTGGCGGCGCCCGACACCGGCGTCGAGCGCGAGCCATAGGTGCCGAGGCCATAGGGCGCGGTGTCGGTATTGCCCTCCTCGACCATGATGTTGTCGGCGGCAATGCCGAGCTCGCTGGCGATGATCTGGGCATAGGTGGTCTCGTGCCCCTGCCCTTGCGACTTGGTGCCGAGCCGGCAGATGCCCGAGCCGGTCGGATGGATGCGGATTTCCGCCGAGTCGAACATCGCAATGCCGAGAATGTCGCAATTGCGCGAGGGGCCGGCGCCGACGATCTCGGTGAAGAAGGAGACGCCGATGCCCATCAGCTCGCGGGTCTCGCCGCGCTTGAAGGCTTCCTGCTTCTGCTTCTGCTCCGCGCGCAGCTTCTTGTAGTCCACGCTCTCCATCGCCTTCTTGAGCGCGGTCTGATAGTCGCCGGAATCGTAGACCCAGCCGAACACCGAGGTGTAGGGAAACTGCTCGCGCCGGATCAGGTTCTTCATGCGGAATTCGGCCGGGTCCATGCCGAGCTTCTGCGCCATGATGTCCATGGCGCGCTCGATGGCATAGGCCGCTTCGGTGACGCGGAACGAGCAGCGATAGGCCACGCCGCCCGGCGCCTTGTTGGTGTAGACGCCGTCGACCGAGCAATGCGCGGCCGGGATGTCATAGGAGCCGCTGATGATCGAGAACAGGCCGGCCGGCCATTTGGTGGCGTTGGCGCAGGCATCGAAGGCGCCGTGGTCGGCGATGGTGTTGCAGCGCAGGCCGGTGATCTTGCCGTCCTTGGTGCAGGCGAGCTCGGTCTCCATGTAGAAATCGCGCGCGAAGGCCGTGGTCGAGAGGTTCTCGATGCGGTCCTCGACCCATTTCACCGGACGCCCGGTGACGATCGAGGCGACGATCGAACAGATATAGCCCGGATAGGCGCCGACCTTGTTGCCGAAGCCGCCGCCGATGTCGGGCGCGATGACGTGGATCTTGTGCTCGGGGATCTTGGAGATCAGCGAGCCGACGGTGCGGATGACGTGCGGCGCCTGGAAGGTGCCCCACAGCGTCAGTTCGCCCCTGATCTTGTCGAACGAGGCGACGCACTGGCAGGTCTCCAGCGGGCACGGGTGCACGCGCGGATAGACGATCATCTCCTTGATGGTGACGTCGGCCTTGGCGAAGGCGGCGTCGGCCGCGGTCTTGTCGCCGGCCTGCCAGTTGAAGACGTGGTTGTAATGCTTGCGCGGCCCGTGCGCGCCTTCCTTCTTGTCCTTGATGTCCTCGCGGATGCAGGGCGCGTTGGCGTCCATCGCATGAAGCGGATCGACGTTGCAGGGCAGCCCTTCGTATTCGACCTCGACCAGTTCGGCGGCGTCGGCCGCGGTGTAGCGGTCCTCGGCGATGACGAAGGCGACTTCCTGGTTCTGGAACAGCACCTTGCCGTCGGCCAGCACCATCTGCACGTCGCCGGCGAGCGTCGGCATCCAGGCGAGGTTGACGGTCTTCAAGGTCTCCGCGGTGATGACGGCGACCACGCCGGGGACGGCGGCGGCCTTCGTGGTGTCGATCTTCTTGACGCGCGCATGCGCATGCGGCGAGCGGGTGAAATCGCCATAGAGCATGCCGGGCAACTTCAGATCGTCGACGTAATTGCCCTTGCCCTGGACGAAGCGGATGTCCTCGACGCGCTTGCGCTTGCAGCCCATGCCTTCCAGCTTCTCGGCGCGCTCGGCGGAGGTGGGGGTCTGGTCGTTCATTCTGCGGCCTCCTTCATGGGGGCGCCGAGCTTGGCGGCGGCGTATTGAATGGCTTTGACGATGTTCTGGTAACCGGTGCAGCGGCACAGATTGCCGGAAATGCCGAAGCGGATTTCCTCTTCGGTCGGGTTCGGGTTCTCCTGCAGCAGCCGGTAGGCGCGCAGGATCATGCCGGGGGTGCAGAAGCCGCATTGCAGCCCGTGCATCTCGCGGAAGCCTTCCTGCAGCGCGTGCAGCGTGCCGTCGGCATTGGCCATGCCTTCGATGGTGCGGATGTCGGCGCCGTTGGCCTGCACCGCGAACACGGTGCAGGTCTTCACCGACTTGCCGTCGAGGTCGACGGTGCAGGCGCCGCAATGGCTGGTGTCGCAGCCGATATGCGGGCCGGTGAGGTTGAGCTGCTCGCGCAGGAAGTGGATGAGCAGCGTGCGCGGCTCGACCAGCTCTTCGACCGCTTTGCCGTTCACGGTCATTTTGACGTGGGCTTTGGCCATTGTCGTTGTCCTCCCTTAAGCGCCGGCGCGCTGTTTCGGCGCGCGCAAGGGCGCGGGCGAGCATGACGCCCGCCATCTTGGTGCGGTAGGCGGCCGGCCCGCGGCCGTCGGTGGCGGGCGAAGTGATCGCCTCGGCGGCGGCCATCGGCCTTCTTCACGGTGGCGGCGTCGAGCGCCGAGCCGGTCAGGATCTTGCCGGCCTCTTCCGCCCACAACGGCGTCTCGGCCACATTGGTCAGGCCGATGGAGCAACTCTCGACCTTGCCGCCCTTCATGGTCAGCACGACGGCGGCGGCGGCGGTGGCGTAATCGCCGATCTTGCGCTTGAGCTTCTCGTAGGCGTAGCCGTGGCCGGCGGCCGGCACCGGGATGCGCACCGCGGTGACGATCTCGCCCGGCTCCAGCGCGGTGAAATAGGCGCCCTGGTAGAAGTCGCGCGCCGCGATCTTGCGCTCGCCCGACTTGCCGGCCGCGTGATAGGTCGCGCCCAGGCACATCATCACCGCCGGCATGTCGTTGCCGGGATCGCCATTGGCGACATTGCCGCCGAGCGTGCCGACGATAGCGCACCTGCGGATCGGCGATCTGCAAGCGCGGCCTCGCGCAGGATCGGCAGCTTCTTCGGCGAGCAGCGTCGGAGCCGATCAGCTCGTGCTGGGTGGTGGTGGCGCCGATGACGACGTCGCCGCCCTCCTCGCGGATGCCTTTCAGCTCGGCGACGCCGCCGAGATCGACAAGATGCGATGGGCTGGCGAGCCTGCAGCTTCATCATCGGGATGAGGCTGTGGCCGCCGGCGATGGCGCGGGCGTCCTCGCCGAGCTGGGCGAGCAGACCGACCGCTTCCTTCACGGATGACGGACGATGATAGTCGAATGACCCGGGAATCATGGGCGTTCCTCCCCTGGTGCCGGTCTTTTCGACGAAGACGCGGCGCCGCTTATTGATTGCGGTTCTTTTGCAGTTCTTGGCGGGGAAGATGCCGAGCTGTGCGGTGCAGCAACAACCTTAGATGCACCAGATGGGGCGGCTTTGCACGAATGGCGGGCGGCTTTGCACGAATTGCGTCAGCAAAACTGACGCATCACGGCCCTCTAGTGACCGCGGCATGACCGGCTTACCGAGGTTTCTCTTCAGAACCGCCGTTTTTCTCGTCGATGCGCGATTTCAGCCAGCCGGCGCGGCTGCGGCTGACCGGCACGGTATAGCGCTCCTCGGCGGTGAGCTCGACGGTTTCGCTGTCGCCGGAGCGCTTGTAGCCGATGACGCAGTCGATGTTGACGATGTGGCTGCGGTGCACGCGCATGAAGCGGCCGCGGTCGAGGCGGGCTTCGACCTCGCCGATGGCGAGCGGGCAGAACAATTTGGCCTTGCCGTCGAACAGGTAAGTGTAGTGCGCGTTGGCCTGCACCGCGACTACGTCTTCCACGGGCACGAATTGCGTCGCGCCTTCGCGCTCGATCGGCAGGTGATCGGCCAGCCGCGGCGGCGGCGCGCCGGCGCCGCCGAGCGGCGCGAAGATGCCGCGCCTGAGCTTGTCGTCGCCGCCGGAGGCTGCGGCAATCGCCGCGGCCGGTTCCTGCGCGGCGGCCTCGGCCGGCGCGCCGCGCGCGGCGAGTTGTTCCGGCGCCGCGGCGCGCTCCGGCACCAGCAGCAGGAGGAACAGCGCGGTGAGGCCGAAAGCGGCCATCGCGATCACGATTTCCAGCATGCCGGCCGAGAGCAGCGGCGAAGGCGACAGCACCGGCGCCGGGATCAAGGTGGCGCCGGCCATGGCGACATAATGCGCGGCGGCGACGGCAAGGCCGAAGGCGCCCGCTGCCGCCAGCGGCCGGCCGGCGCGCGCCGCCAGCCAAAGCGTCAGCGCGCTGCCGGCGAGGGCGATCAGCACGCTGGCGATCAGCGCGGGCAGGCTGTCGACGATGCGGTCCGGCAAGGCTGCCACGCCGATGCCGTGCATCATCACGATGCAAGCGGCCAGCAGACCGGCGGCGACGGCAAGGCGCGGCGGCGTGAACGGCCCCGCGCTCAGCGCATAGGCGGCCGCGCCGGCGATCAACACGCCGGCGAAAAACGACAGCAGCATGGGCAATACGAAATAGAGCGCGGCCGGCCGCGCCGCCAGCAAGGCCGTGAAATGCATGGCCCAAATGGCGACGCCGAATGAGAAGGCGGCGCCCGCCAGCATGAGCCGCCGCCGGGTGCCGGCGGCCGCGGCGAGCTGCATTGTCTGGCGGAGCGCGAGATAGCCGCCCTCGACCGCCAGCACGACCGACAGCAGGACAAGCCAAGGCGTGGTGCTTACCTGCATGCGGCCATCCCTTCCCGGCTTGCAGCGACAGGCAAGCGGCGTCGGGGCAAACTATAAATGAGCGCATCCGCGGATCAAAGCGCGGGCGCGGCTGGCGACCGTTTGTGTTCCTACGATTTCTTGGCCGCGCCCTTTTTGCCGCCGGCTTCCGGGAAAATCCACATCGCCACCACGAAGAACACGCCGATCGGCAGCACCATTTTGTCGGCATGCACCGGCGAGCCGGCCCAATAAGTGAGGCCGAGCGCCACCAGGATCACCAGTGCGGAAACGATCGCCTTGACGTCGGTCGGCAAGGGCCCCTCCCCGCGCTAGTTCGCGCCCACCGGCGCGGCCGCCGCCTCTTCCGGGCCCTTCGGTTTGGCGCGCAGGTTACGCTTCAGGAAGCGCGTGTCGTAGCCGTTGAACAGATGGCCGATGAGGCCGCGGTCGAGGTCGGAGGTGCCGAACAGCCAGTCGGCGATCGGAAACGTGAGATTCATGTTCACCTCCATCATCAGCCGCGCATTGTGATGCGCGGTGTGGTGGCGGCGCAGCGTGTTGACGAAGGGGCAGTGCTTGACGAACCAGCCCTCGTCGACGTGGCAGCAGAAATGCATGAACTCGTAGATCAGATACATGCCGGTGGTCACGCACAAGAACAGCCAGCCGACATTGGGCGACAGCAGGAAGCCGAGGATGAAGGCGAGCGGGATCGACATCAGCGTGAACACCACCAGGGCGTAAGGCGGGAACACGGTGACGCGCCAGTCCTGGTCGTCGCGGAAGCGCATCTCGTCGTCGCTGAAGAACTGGTGGTGGTTGAGGGTGTGGCGCTCGTAGACCGCGCGCAGGCCCTTGATGTTGACCGGCCGGTGCATGACGAATTTGTGCACCGCCCATTCGAACAGGTTGGTGAACAGGAAGGTGAGCGGCACCGTGAGCCATTCCAGCCAGGTCACGTTATGGATGTGGGTGACGTAGACGTAGAAGACCGCCGCGCCCATCGTGTAGATCAGCACGATGTGGAAATAGCCGTTGTACCAGCCGACGATGCGCGACCGGTATTCCTTGCGGAAATCGATCTGCCGCTTGCCGATCATGGCCGACCTCCCCTGCTCGTTCCCTCGAGACGCGAATTTGTCACTTCAAGGCGCGCTTGCCAACCGCCCGCGTCAGGCCGCCAGCGCGCGCAAGGCGGCATCGATTTCGGCGCCGGTGAGTTCCCAGTCGTTGTCGAGATTGGCCACCACCTGCTGCATGAAGCCTTCCGACAGCCGCAGGGCCTTGTCGGCATCGCCGAGGTAATCCACCAGGATGGCAAGCGCCAATTGGTGCGGGCTCGCGCCTTCATAGGCCCATTCGAAGCCGTATTTGGTGAAACTTTTGACCTCGTCATGGGTCGGCAGCGCCCGCCCGTCGACCGTGACGACCAGGCCGTCGATGGTGCGCTTGCCTGCATAGGTCTTCATCGGCGAAACCCTCCGGCCGGGCCGCTGGAAAAGTGACGGTATTAGAGAGGCGGCCGGCGGCACCGGTCAAGCCGTGCGCGCGCATCGGCGGGCGGCGGCAATCAGTTGCAAATCAGCGCCGAGCCCGGGCGATCGCCATAGACGGCATCCCGCCACCCGATGTGGCAGCCGTGCGGCACCGTCTGGCAGCCGCGTGGGCCACAATAGATTTGACCGGCACTGCCGCCCCCACGATGGGCGCGTTCGCGCGCCGCCGGGTGCTCGGCGCGGCGGTTCGCGCGCTCGCATTCGCCATCCCGGTTGCGGACATAGCCGCGCCGGCAGGCGACCTTCACGCAGCGCTCGTCCTCGGCCTTGTAGCCGCGGCCGCAAACCAGCGGACAAACGCGCGCCCTGTGCTCGCCGACAGCTTCGAGCGCCGCGAGCGAGGCGACCTCGACCTCGAGCTTGGCGTGGGCGCGCCGATTGAATTGCCGCATGGCGCGCATGGAGTCCTCGCTCCATTTTCCGTTGAGCGCGCCGGGATCGCAGCCGACGCGCTTGAGCTGCACTTTCAGCCGCCGGGCGATATCGCCGGGTTCCGGCGCGGCGCGGTGCTTGGCGTCCTCGGCGGGTTCGTTCGGCGCAGTGGCGACCACGAGGGGCTTCTGCGGCGCCTGCTGCACCGCATCAAGCTTGGCCTTCAGTCGCGCTTCCTCCTCGGCGGCCTTATTGGCCGCGGCCTCGGCTCTTCGACGCTCACTATCGGCGGCTTCTGTCGCCGCCTTGAGCTTGGCGGATTCTTCGGCGGCTTGGCGGCTTGGCGCTTGGCGGCTCCTCGGCGGCCTCGCGCTTGGCGGCCTGCTCGGCGGCCTTGCGCTTGGCGGCCGCATCGGCGGCCTTGCGCTTGGCAGCCGCATCGGCGGCCTTTGACGCCGCCCGCGTGGCGGCGTTCGGCGCCGAACTATCCTTTGGCTCTTGCCGCGCGGCCACGACCTTGTCGCGCGCCGCGCGCGCGAGATCGGCATAGAGGCCGGTCTTGTGCGCGGTCAAGAAAGAGTCCCAAGCCTCGCGCGTGCCGATACGCTCGGCGAACTCATAGTCGCGCGCCTGCGCGTCGATCGACGGCAGCGCCGGTGGCGGTATGACGACCACCGGCGGCGCCGCCGGCTCCGGCACCAGCGCCACGGTCGAGCCGCCGATCGAGCCGTAAACAAAGGGCTCCTGCTTATTGTCGGTGGCTTTGAGAACCTCGTCGCGCACCCGTCCGAAGGCGAGGCGCAAGTCGAGACCCGGCACGGCGAGATTGTCGAGCAGCGCGGTGGTGAAGGGGCTGTGCTGGCCGTCGCCGTCGGCGGCGGTCATGCCGGCCTTGGCGGCGAAGGCGACCAGCGTGTCGGTGGTCGTCACCTCGACTTTGGCGAGGCCGCGCCCGATCGAGCGCAAGGCGATGCTGCGCTTCATCCGCTTGGCGAACGGATTTTCGCGGCAGGCGTCGAGGATGATCAGCCGCAGCCGGCGCACCGGCTCCAGCATGCGCGTGATGCGGTCGAGCGAAATCGTCTCGTCTTCGACGTCGACGTCGCTGGCAAGCTCGGCGTCGATCGGGATCAGGTAATTGGTGCCGTCGAATTCGATGCCGTGGCCGGCGTAGTAGACCACCGCGATATCGGCGTGCAGCGCGATGCGGCTGAATTCCCGCAGCGCGCGGCGCATGGTGGCGTTGGTCAGATTGAGCTTCTGCTCGACCACGTCGAAGCCGGCCTTCTTGAGCATGGCCGCGACGGAGGCGGCGTCGCGCGCCGGGTTGGGCAATTGGGTGACGTTCTTGTAAGTGGAATTGCCGATGACCAGCGCCACCCGCCGCTCGGCGAAGGCGGCGCCGGCCGAGCCGGCGAAAAATAGGCAGATGAGCGCCGAAATTCCCAGAATACGGGAAATCATCGTTGCCCCCCTTTGATAAAAGCCACACTAACATGCCCCCCGACCGGTGACCAGGACCGGCCCGGCAGTCCCGGCGGCCTGGGGATAGGTAAAGAAGAGTTAACGGGCACACTTTACCCTCGCGCCGCATGAGCGATCAGGTCATCCGCGGCACGGCCAAACCGTTCCCGGCGCGGGCGGCGCTGCCATGGCTGGCGGGCGCCGGCGTCTATATCCTGCTGCTGGCGCTCGGCCCCAAGCTGCTCAACGATCCCGACAGTTTCTCGCATATCGCGGTCGGGCGCTGGATTCTCGCGCACGGCACCGTGCCGGCGAACGATCCGTTCTCCTTTTCCATGCACGGCGCGCATTGGATCGCCTTCGAATGGCTGTCGGAGGTGGTTTATGCGGCCGTCTACGCGCTGGCCGGCTGGCCCGGCGTGGTGGTGACGGCGGCGGCGGCGATCGCGCTCGCTTTCGCGCTGCTCACGCGCTTTTTGCTGCGCGCGCTGCCGCCGACGCCGGCGCTGTTGTCGATGCTGGCGGCGCTGGCGCTGGTGGCGCCGCACATGCTGGCGCGCCCGCATGTCTTGACGCTGCCGATCATGGTGGCCTGGGCGGCGGCGCTGGTGCGCGCCATGGACGAGCGCGCCAGCCCGCCCTATTGGGCGCTGCCGCTCATGGTGCTGTGGGCCAATCTGCACGGCAGCGTGGTGCTGGGGCTCGGCCTGATCGGGCCGGCGGTGCTGGAAGCGCTGATCGAACAAGAACGCGGAGCCTGGCCGCGCATCGTGCTGCGCTGGCTGCCGTTCAGCGCGCTGGCGCTGCTGGCGGCCTGCATCACGCCCTACGGGCCGGGCGCGCTGCTGGTGCCGCTCACCACGCTCGGCCTCGGCCATGCGCTCAACACCATCGTCGAGTGGCGACCGCAGGACTTCGGCCATTTCAGCACGTTCGAGTTCGTGCTGCTGCTCGGCATTCTCGGCCTGTCGCGCGGCGTGAAAGTGCCGCTGGTGCGCATGCTGGTGGTGCTCGGCTTGCTGCATTTCTCGCTGGCGCAGGTGCGCAACACCGACCTGCTGGCCATGCTGGCGCCGCTTTATCTGGCGGCGCCGCTGGCGCGCGCGCTCAAGGCGCGGCCTGAGGACGACGGCGGCAGCGCGCGCGGCTTCGGGCTCGCCGCCGCGGCGGCGATCGTGCTGGCGACGGCCTTGGCGCTCATGCGGCCGCTGCAGCCGGACCCGCGCAACGCGCCGCGCGCGGCCATCGCCGCCGCCGACCTCGCCCAGGCAGGGCCGCTGCTCAACGACTACCGCTTCGGCGGCTATCTGATCTTCGCCGGCATTCCCACTTTCATCGACGGCCGCGGCGAGCTCTATGGCGGCAAGTTCATCGCCCGCTATAACCGCGATCTGGCGCTGGCCGACCTCACCGATTTCCTCAAGCTGCTCGACCGTTACAAGATCCGCGCGACTTTGCTGGCGCCCGACACGCCGGCGATCAAGCTGCTCGATCGGCTGCCGGACTGGCAACGCGTCTACGGCGACGATGTGGCGGTGGTGCACAAGCGGCGCGAGCCGCGGCCGCAATAGCTTAAGCGGTGCCGAAACTCGCGTATTGCGCGCCGAGCGGCACATGCCGCAACGCCTGCTCGATGCGTTGCGCGGGCTTGGCTTCCCAGGGCAACAGCAGGAAATAGCGCGCATCGACGGCGCGCAAGCCCGCCGCCGCCATCAGCTTCCGCGTCTTGCCGGCGCCGAGCAGGCAAGCGTCGCGGTCGAATGCGCAGCGCATCACCGCGAGCCGCGTGAGCGGATTGAGCGGATTGTGCTCGATGACGCAGACGAGGCCGCCCGGCCGCACCACCCGCCGCATCTCGGCAACGAAGCCCGGCCATTCGGCCGGCGCCACGTGATGCAGCACGCAGATGGCGGTCGCCAGATCGAAGCTCGCGCTGGCGAAGGGGAAGGTCTTGCCGTCGAAGGCGCGGTAATCGCCCTGCGGGTTGTCGGCGCGCGCCCGCGCGATGCTTTGTTCAGACACGTCGATGCCCGCCAGGCGGCCGACCGTGCCGCGCAAGAAGCGGTGAAAGCTGCCGACGCCGCAGCCGACGTCAAGCATGGCGGGCTTGCCGCCGCCGAGGCGCCGCGCGATCAGGTCGCGCAGCAGCACCGCCTTGGCGCGCAGGAAGAAATCGTGCGGCAGGCCGGAAAAGTCGATCGAGGACTGCACGGCCTCCCGGTAAGTGCCGCGGTAGCTGTCGAACAGCGCGCTCATTGTTCGTGCACGGCGTGGATGGCGGGGCGCGCGGGTTCGGCTTGCTCGCGCTCGAAGCCCTCTTTGTCCGCGACCACATAGAGCGGCCGCCGCTTCACCTCGGCATGGATGCGGCCGACATAAAGCCCGACGATGCCGGTCATCAGCATGTTCATGCCGCACAGAAGCGAGATGACGATGATGGTCGAGGACCAGCCGACGACCAGGCTCGAGTCATGCGTCGCCCACAGCGCCAGCACGTAGCCGCCGTAGAGCAGCGCCAGGCCCGACACCGCCAGCCCGCACCAGATCGCGAGGCGTAAAGGCGCGTCGGAAAAGCCGAGCGCGGCGTTGAGCGCGAGCCGCGCCATTTTCCAGAACGGATATTTGGTCTCGCCGGCCACGCGCTCCAGCCGGTGGAAGGTGACTTCGGTCTGCTTGAAGCCGAGCCAGGCGATCATGCCGCGCACGAAGCGGTCATGCTCCGGCATCTGGCGCAGCGCGTCGAGCACCTTGCGGTCGATCAGGCGGAAGTCGCCGACGTCGGCCGGAATGCCGACCGAGGAGACGCGGCCGAGCATGCGATAAAACAGATGGGCGGTCGCGCGCTTGAAGCGGCTTTCGCCGGCGCGCGAGAGCCGCCGCGCATAGACCACCTCGAAGCCTTCCTTCCATTTGGCGATCATCTCTTCGACCACTTCGGGCGGGTCCTGCAGGTCGGCGTCCATGACGACGATCGCGTCGCCTTGCGCCGCATCCATGCCGGCGGTGATCGCCACCTGGTGGCCGAAATTGCGCGACAGGCCGATATAGCGGAAGCGCGGGTCGCGCTTGGCGAGCGCCTTCAGCACGATCGGGCCGGTATCGCTGCTGCCGTCGTCGACGAAGATCGCTTCCGCCGGGCCGTCGAGGCGGGCGAGCAAGAGATCGAGCCGGCGCAGCAGGACGGGTAGCGCCGCCTCCTCGTTGAACACGGGGATGACGATGCTGTAGCCGATGCGCTCGTTGTTCGCCGCCATGGTGGGTCATCCGCTTCGCGGGAGACGGCGGCAGTCTAGAACACCGATGGTTAAGGCGGCCTTGCCGCAAACGGTTAAGAACGGCGCGTTTTTCGCGCTTTTTCGGGCAGTTTTGCGCCGGTTCCCGCCGGCCGGGGTCAATAGGAGCGCGGCAGGCCGAGCGCCTTTTCGGCGATGAAATTGAGAATCATGTGCGGCGTGATCGGCGCGATGCGCGGGATGTAGCTTTCGCGCAAATAACGCTCGACGTGATACTCGGCGGCGTAGCCCATGCCGCCGTGGGTGAGCACCGCGGTCTCGCAGGCTTCGTGCGCGGCTTCGGCGGCGAGATATTTGGCGGCATTGGCTTCGACGCCGCAAGGCTCGCCGGCGTCATAGAGCGCGGCCGCCTTCAGCATCATCAGCTCGGCGGCTTCCAGCGCGATCCAGCATTTCGCCAGCGGATGCTGGATGGCCTGGTTCTGGCCGATCTTGCGGCCGAACACATGGCGCTCATTGGCGTACTGTGTGGCTTTGCGCAGCGCGGCGCGGCCGATGCCGACGGCTTCCGCCGCGATCAGGATGCGCTCGGGATTGAGGCCGTGCAGGATCATGCGGAAGCCGTCGCCTTCGGCGCCGATGCGGTCTTCTTCCGGCACCTTGAGGCCGTCGATGAACAGCATGTTGGAATCGATCGCCGCGCGGCCCATCTTGTCGATGGTGCGGATCTCGACATGGGCGCGGTCGAGATCGGTATAGAACAGGCTCATGCCGTCGGTCGGGCGCGCGACGCTTTCGCGTGGGCTGGTGCGCGCCAGGATCAGCGCCTTGTCGGCCACCTTGGCGGTGGAGATCCAGATCTTCTGGCCGGAGAGCAGGTAATGATCGCCGCGGCGCTCGGCGCGGGTGCGCAGCGCCGCGGTGTTCAAGCCGGCGTCCGGCTCGGTGACGGCGAAGCAGGCCTTGTGCTCGCCGCGGATGAGCGGCGGCAGCATGCGCTTTTTCTGTTCGTCGGTCCCGAACACCACCACCGGGTTGAGCCCGAAAATGTTCATGTGCACCGAGGACGCGCCGCTCATGCAGGCGCCGGATTGCGCGATCGTGCCCATCAGCACGGCGGCTTCCGCGATGCCGAGGCCGGAGCCGCCGTAAGCTTCCGGCATGGCGATGCCCAACAGCCCGGCGTCGGCGACCGCGCGGTAGAAGCTTTCGGGAAATTCGGCGCGCCGGTCGTGCTCCAGCCAATAGGCGTCGTCGAAGCGGCTGCAGAGCCGCTCGGCCAGCGCCGCGCACCTCGCGCTGGCGCGGCGTCAATGAGAAGTCCATGGCTAGCAACCCCCGGCCAAACGCCGCAAGGCTAGCACGCGGGCGCCAGGCCCGCGAACAGGCTTAACGCAAGCTTACGGCAAGGTGCGCAATTACCACAGCCTTTGCAACGAAACTGCACGATCTTTGTGAGAGGATCGGCCGTTACAAAATTGCCGGGGGGCAATACCGTGACCGAATTTCGTCGCAGCTGGGCGCCGCTCATTATTGTCGCGACCTATTGCGTCGCGCTTCTTGTGCCGGCGCTGATGCCGAGCGTGCAGGCCAAGGACGCGCTGCCGCTCGGCGCGGTGGCTTTCACCGATACGATGGACAGCATGGGCGCCGGCGATCCGGCCGCCACGGGTCCGAGCGAGGAAGTAATGGCCGCCCTGCACGCGCAGGCGAGCGCCGCCTTGCGCGAGTTGCAGGCTTCCTCCGCGCCGCAATAGGCCGGAGCCTATGCCGTGACGCGGTCGGCGTCGCGCAACACCACGTAGATCGCCGGGATCACCAGCACCGTCAGCAGCGTCGAGGACGCCAAGCCGAACAGCAGCGAGATGGCGAGGCCCTGGAAGATCGGGTCGAGCAGGATGGTGGCGGCGCCGATCATGGCGGCGAGCGCGGTCAACAGGATCGGCTTGAAGCGCACCGCGCCGGCCTCCAGCAAAATCTCGCGCAGCGTCCTGCCGGCGCCCGCGCCGTGGCGGATGAAGTCCACCAGCAGGATCGAGTTGCGCACGATGATGCCGGCGAGCGCGATGAAGCCGATCATCGAGGTGGCGGTGAACGGCGCGCCCAACAGCCAATGTCCGAGCACGATGCCGATGAGCGTGAGCGGGATCGGCGTCAGGATCACCAGCGGCAATTTGAAGCTGCCGAACTGCGCCACCACCAGGATGTAGATGCCGATGATGGCGACCATGAAGGCGGCGCCCATGTCGCGGAAGGTCACGTAGGTGATCTCCCATTCGCCGTCCCACAGGATCGACGGCTTGGCCTCGTTTTCCGGCTGGCCGTGGATGAGGACGGCGGGCGTGCCGAGCTTGCCCCAGTCATGCGCGGCGACCTTTTTGTCGACCGCCAGCATGCCGTAGATCGGCGCCTCGTAGGCGCCTGCCATCTCGGCCATGACCATGTCGGCGAAATGGCCGTCGCGGCGGAAGATCGCCGGCGAGCCCTTCTCCCGCGTGACGCGCACCACGTCGCCGAGCTCGACCACTTTCTTGGAGCCGGGCAGCACGTTCGCCGGCACCGGCGTCGAGGCCAGCGCCTCGTTCCAGGACAGTTGGCTTTTCGGCAGCCGCACCACGATCTCGATCGGATTGCGGCCCTCGCCGCGATGCGAATAGCCGACGGTGGTGCCGCCGAACAGCGCCTGGATGGTGTCGTAGACGTCCTGCTGCTGGACGCCGAAGAATTCGAGGCGGTCCTGGTCGATGGAGATGTGCAGACGCGGGCGCGGCTCGCCGATCGAAATCGTCGACGTCGACGATGAAGGGCACCGACTTGAAGATCTTCTTCAGTTCGTAGGCGACCTCGCGGCGCGTCTTGGAATCGGGACCATAGACCTCGGCCAGCAGCGTCGACAGCACCGGCGGGCCGGGCGGCACCTCGACCACGCGCGCCACCGTCCCGGGCGGCAGCGCGACGGTCTTCATGCGCGCGCGCAGGGCGAGCGCGATCTCGTGGCTGGTGCGGTGGCGGTCGGACTTGGGCGCCAGGTTGAGATGCAGTTCGCCGAGCTCGGGCGCCTCGCGAATATAGTAGTGCCGCACCAGGCCGTTGAAGTTGAACGGCGCCGGCGTGCCGGCATAGGTCTCGATCGAGCGCACTTCCGGCACTTTGCGCGCGGCGTCGGCGATCGAAAACAGCGTGCGCTCGGTGTCTTCCAGCGTGGCGCCTTCCGGCAGGTCGACCACCACCGCCATTTCCGACTTGTTGTCGAACGGCAGCAGCTTGACCGTCACGCTCTCGGTGTAGAACAGCACGCAGACGGCAACCGTCGCGACGCCGACGCCTATAAGGAAAATCCAGGCGCGCTTGCGGGTGGCCAGGATCGGGCCGGCGAAATCGGCGGTAGATCTTGCCGAGCCTGCCCTCGCCGTGCCCGTCCTCGCTCTCGTGCAGCGCCGAACCTTCCGGGTGCAGCTTGAGCATCAGCCAGGGCGCGATCACCATGGCGACGAAGAAGGAGAACAGCATGGCGGCCGAGGCATTGGCCGGGATCGGCGCCATATAGGGGCCCATCAGGCCGGAGACGAACAGCATCGGCAGCAGCGCCGCCACCACGGTCAAGGTGGCGACCACCGTCGGATTGCCGACTTCGGCCACCGCCTCGATGGCGGCCTGCATGCGCGAGCGGCCGTCCTTCATCGCCCAATGGCGGGCGATGTTCTCCACCACCACGATGGCGTCGTCCACCAGGATACCGATGGAGAAGATCAACGCGAACAGGCTGACGCGGTTGATGGTGTAGCCCATCACCTTGGCGGCAAACAGCGTGAGCAGGATGGTGGTCGGGATCACCACGGCGGTGACGACCGCCTCGCGCCAGCCGATGGCGAAGGCGATCAGCACCACGATGGAGACGGTGGCGAGCCCGAGATGGAACAGCAGCTCGTTGGCCTTGTCGTTGGCGGTCTCGCCATAGTCGCGGGTGACCGTCACAGCTCACATCGTGCGGCACCAGCCGGCCTTCGACCGTGTGCAGGCGCGCCAGCAGGCTTTCGGCGACGACCACGGCATTGGCCCCCGTCCGCTTGGCGAAGGCGACGCTGACCGCCGGCACGCGGTCCCACTTCTCGCCCTTTGGGCCGTTCTTCTTTTCCGGCTGCTCGAACCAGACGCGGTGCTCCTGCGGGCTCGGCCCGATCACCACCTTGGCGACGTCGCGCACGTAGACCGGGCGGTTGTCGCGGGTCGTGACCAGCAACAGGCCGATGTCGGGAATGCCGGCCAGCGTCTGCCCGGCGGCGACGGTGCGCATGGTGTCGTTGTCGCGCACGCTGCCTGCCTGGAACGAGCGGTTGGCCTCGCGCACTTTGGCGACCAATTGTTGCAGCGTGACGCCGTAGAGCGTGAGCTTTTCGGGATCGGGCTCGACGCGGATCTGCTGGGCATTGCCGCCGGAAATGTAAGTGAGGCCGACGTCGTCGGTCTTGACCAGCTCGTATTGCAGCTCGCGGGCGATCTGATAGAGGTCTTTTTCGTTATAGCGCGCGGCGGCTTGCGGCGTGGGCGAGAGCGTGAGCACGACCACCGCGACGTCATTGATGCCGCGGCCGATGATCAGCGGTTCCGGGATGCCGACCGGGATGCGGTCGATATTGGCGCGCACCTTGTCGTGCACGCGCAGGATGGCGTCGTCGGCATTGGTGCCGACCTTGAAGCGCGCGGTGACCATGACGCGGTCGTCGACGGTCTGGCTGTAGACGTGCTCGACGCTGTTGATGCCCTTGACGATCGATTCGAGCGGCTTGGTCACCAGTTCGACCGCGTCGGCAGCCTTCAGCCCGTCGGCGTTGACGCGGATGTCGACCATCGGCACGCTGATCTGCGGCTCCTCCTCGCGCGGAATGGTCAAGCAGCGCGATCAGGCCGATGGCGAGCGCGGCCAACAGGAACAGCGGCGTGAGCGGAGAGCGGATGGTGCCTTGCGTGAGCCGCCCCGAAATGCCGAGCTTCACGGGCGCACCAGCACGTCGCCGGCCTTCAGTCCGGACAGGATTTCAAGCGCGTCCGGCATGTCGGGGCGCGGCAATTCGCGGCCACGCTGCACCGGCACGTCGATTGCCGAGCCGTCCTTGCGCAGGCGCGCATAGTCGATGCCGAAGCGGGTGACGATGAACTTGCCGGGCACGATGATGCTTGCGCGCTCGCCGCTCGAGACCCAGACGCGGATGCGCTCGCCGACGAAGTAGTCGCCGAGCCCCTTGACCTCGGCGTCCGCCACCACGCGGCCGTCTTCGATGCGCGGATAGACCAGCTTGATGGTGCCGAACTTGGCGCCGCCGGCGCCGAGCTCCTCGCTGTCGACGCGCACGCGGTCGCCCGCCTTCAGGAAGCGCGCGTGGCGCTCAGGCACGCGCAGGCGCAGCACGAAATTCTTCTCGGCAATCTGCGCCACCGGCTCGCCGGCCAGGATGACGGTGCCGGTGGTCACCGGCACCTGCAGCACGCGGCCGGCGGTCGGCGCCAGCACCTTGCCTTCGGCGAGCTGCTGCTGAACCACCGAGCGCTCCGCGATGCGGGCGCGGTGCGCGTTACTGGCGACGTTGAAGGCGGTCTGCGCAGAATCGAAGCGCGCCTTCGGAATGGTGCCTTTGGAGAACAGTTCCTGGGCGCGATCGAGATCGGTCTTGGCTTGGCCGAGCTGCGCGTTGAGGCCTGCGATCTGCGCGTCGAGCGAGGTCAACTGCAGCACCAGCTTCTCGTCGCCGACGGTGGCGACCACCTGGCCCTGCTTGACCTCGTCGCCTTCCTTGACGGAAAGCTCGGCGACGGTGCCGCCGATGCGCGCGCGCGCCGGCACGATATTGGTGCTCTCGACGGTGGCGAACACGGCCTTCTCGTCGGCCACCTGTTTCGACGCGACCGTGAAGGTGCCTTGCGCCAGCGCGGGCTGGGCGGACAGAGCGATGAGAGCAAAAAGCGTCGCGGCGATACGCATGGCGATTGTCATTTCCTTGGATGAGCCGGCAGAGCGCGAGCGCAGCGTGGGGTTCAGTTGCTTTTGGCGCGGCCGGCGCGGGGCTTCATTGATTTGGCTCAAGTTTCCGGCGGCGCGCGGGCTTGGCAGTCTTGGGAGCGCAGGCCGGCGCGCAATAGGCGCGGTAGAGCGCGCCCACTACCTCGCGCGCCGCCTCGCTGGCGATCGAGTACCAGATGGTCTGCGCGTCGCGGCGGGCGGCGACCAGCCCGTCCTTGCGCAACAGCGCGAGGTGCTGCGACACGGTGGAGTCGCGCGTCTTCAACAGGGCGGCGAGCTCGCCCACCGAACGCTCCTTTTCCAAGAGCTGGCAGACGATGACCAGCCGGCGGCGGTTGGCCAGCGCCTTCAACAGCGTGGTGGCGTCGTCCGCGGCCGCGAGCATGCGGTCGGTTTGTATCTTCATGAAGACGTATATACGGATTACAGAAAGTAAGTCAAGCGTGGCGCGCGCCGCCGGTTTGGGGTCGTTGCGCGCATGGGCTAGGCTTGCCGTCCGATTCTACCGCTACGTGCATGCCGGTAATGCCCCAGTCGCGCGAGACATTTGGCTTCCTGCTCGGGCTCGCCGGCATGGCGCTGTTCGCCGGCACGCTGCCGGCCACGCGCGTGGCGGTCGCCAGCCTCGACCCGCTGTTCCTGTCCGCGGCGCGCGCGGCCATCGCCGGCTGCGCCGGGCTCGCCATGCTGCTGGTCACGCGGCGCCGGCTGCCTAGGGGTGCGACATGGCGCGAATTCGCCATTACCGGCCTGTGCACCATCATCGGCTTTCCGGTGCTGATGGCGCTCGCCATGGTGACGGTGCCGGCCTCACATGGCGGCGTGGTGCTCGGCATCCTGCCGCTGGCGACCGCGGCGGCGGCGGCGCTGATCGCGCATGAGCGGCCTAGCCTCGGCTTCTGGCTGGCGAGCGCGGCGGGCGCAGGCATCGTCATCGCCTTCGTGCTGAGACGCGGCGGCGGCGCCGGCTTGCAGGCCGGCGACCTCTTCCTGATCGGCACGGTGATCGCCGGCGGCTTCGGCTACACGCTATCGGGACGGCTGAGCATGCGCATGCCGGGCTGGGAGGTGATCTCCTGGCAGGTGGTGCTGTTCCTGCCGCTGTCGCTGCTGGCGGTGACGCTGCTGTGGCCGGCGCATATCGGCGCCGTGCCGTGGCAGGCCTTGGCGGGGCTTGCCTTTGTCGGCCTGGTCAGCCAGTTCCTCGCCTTCTTCGTGTTCAACGCCGGGCTGGCGCTGGGCGGGGTTGCGCGGGTCGGCCAAGTGATGCTGCTGCAACCGTTCATGATCGTGGCGCTGGCCTGGCCGGTCAATGGCGAGCCGATCCAGTTCAACACCGTCGCCTACGCCACAGCGGTGGTGCTGGTGGTGCTGATCGGGCAGCGCATGCGGGTCAGGCGCGGCTGACCGCTATCGTCGCAGCGCCCGCCTAACGTATAAGGGCGCGGCAAGCAGCGAAGGGGCGGCGATGGCGCAGACGCGTTGGGACTTCTGGATCGACCGCGGCGGCACCTTCACCGACGTGGTCGGGCGGCGCCCGGACGGCACGCTTCATCCGCACAAGCTCTTGTCGGAAAATCCGGAAGCCTATGCCGACGCCGCGGTGCAGGGCATCCGCGACCTGCTCGGCTTGAAGCGTGGCGAGCCGATCCCGGCCGGCACAGTCGGCGCGGTCAAGATGGGCACCACGGTCGCCACCAACGCGCTGCTCGAGCGCAAGGGCGAGCGCACGCTGCTGCTGATCACGCGCGGCTTCCGCGACGCGCTCAAGATCGGCTATCAGGCGCGGCCGAAGATTTTCGCGCGCGAGATCGTCAAGCCCGACATGCTGTACGAGCGCGTGGCGGAAGTGGACGAGCGCGTGCGCGCCGACGGCACGGTCGAGCGCGCGCCGGATTTGGCGGCCGTGCAGCGCGACCTCACGGCGGCCAAGGCCGACGGCATCGAGGCGGTCGCGATCGTGTTCATGCACGCCTACCGCTATCCGGAGCACGAGCGCGCGGTGGCGACGTTCGCGCGCGCGATGGGCTTCGCGCAGGTCTCGGTCAGCCACGAGGTCTCGCCGCTGATCAAGCTGGTCGGGCGCGGCGACACCACGGTGGTGGATGCTTATCTCTCGCCGATCCTGCGGCGCTATGTGGCGCAGGTCGATAAAGACCTCGACGCGAAGCGACTCGCAAGCGCGCCTCATGTTCATGATGTCCTCCGGCGGGCTGACCGCGGCGGAGCTGTTCCAGGGCAAGGACGCGATCCTGTCGGGCCCGGCCGGCGGCGTGGTCGGCATGGCGGAGACCGGCAAGCAGGCGGGCTTTAAGCATCTCATCGGCTTCGACATGGGCGGCACCTCGACCGACGTGTCGCACTTTGACGGCGAATACGAGCGCGCCTTCGAGACGGAAGTCGCCGGCGTGCGCATGCGCGCGCCCATGATGCTGATCCATACGGTGGCGGCGGGCGGCGGCTCGGTGCTGCATTTCGACGGCGCGCGCTTCCGCGTCGGTCCGGACTCGGCCGGCGCCAATCCGGGACCGAAATGCTACCGGCGCGGCGGGCCGCTGGCGGTGACCGACGCCAATGTGATGACCGGCAAGCTGATCGCCGATTTCTTCCCGAAGATCTTCGGACCCGGTCAGAACCTGCCGCTCGACGCCCACGCCGTGCAGCTCGCCTTCACCGATCTCGCCGCCCAGGTCGGCGGCGCCCGCACGCCGGAGGAAGTGGCCGACGGCTTCATCAAGATCGCGGTCGAGAACATGGCGAACGCCATCAAGAAGATCTCGGTGCAGCGCGGCTACGACGTGACGCGCTACGCGCTCAACTGCTTCGGCGGCGCCGGCGGCCAGCACGCCTGCCTGGTGGCCGACGCGCTCGGCATGACGAAAGTGCTGATCCACCCCTTCTCCTCGCTGCTGTCGGCTTACGGCATGGGGCTCGCCGATATCCGCGCCACCCGGCAGCAGGCGATCGAGCTGCCGCTCGGGGCCAAGGCGCTGGCCGAGATCAAGAAGACCGGCGGGCGACTGGCGCGCGACACCAAAGAAGAGGTGGTCGGCCAGGGCGTGCCGGCGGCGAAGATCAAGATGAACACGCGCGCGCATATCCGCTATGCCGGCACCGACACGCCGCTGGTGGTCAATGCCGGCAGCCTCGCCGCCATGAAACGCGCATTCGAGAAAGCGCATAAGGCGCGCTTCGGATTCATCGACCGCAGCAAGCAGATGGTGGTGGAAGCGGTGTCGGTGGAGGCGGTCGGCGGCGGCGCCAAGTTCAGCGAGCGTGCCGCTAAGCGCACGCGCGGCAAACTGCCCAAGCCGGCGCGGCGCACGCGCTTCTTCTCGGGCGGGCAATGGCATAAGGCGAATGTCTACACGCGCGACCAATTATGGCCCGGGCACAAGGTGAAGGGCGCGGCCATCGTGATCGAGCCGCACCAGACCATCGTGGTCGAGCCGGGCTGGCAGGCGGAATTGACGGCGAAGAACCACTTGGTGTTGACGCGCGCGAAGAAACTCAAGCGCGTCTTCGCCATCGGCACCCATGCCGACCCGGTGATGCTGGAAGTGTTCAATAACCTCTTTATGTCGATCGCCGAGCAGATGGGCGTGTCGCTGCAGAACACCGCCTATTCGGTCAACATCAAGGAGCGGCTCGACTTTTCCTGCGCGGTGTTCTCAGCTGACGGCACGCTGGTCGCCAATGCGCCGCATATGCCGGTGCATCTCGGCTCGATGGACCGTTCGGTCGAGACCATCATCCGCGACAACAAGGGCAAGGTCGCGCCCGGCGACGTCTACGCCATCAACGCGCCCTATAACGGCGGCACGCATCTGCCCGACATCACCGTCTGCACGCCGGTGTTCGACGACAAGAAGCGCAACATCCTGTTCTGGGTCGCTTCGCGCGGGCACCACGCCGACGTCGGCGGCATTTCGCCCGGCTCGATGTCGCCCAACGCCACCACCATCGAGCAAGAAGGGGTCTATATGGACAACTTCAAGCTGGTGGACCGCGGCCGCTTCCGCGAGAAGGAATTGATGGCGGCGCTCACCGGCGCCAAATATCCCGCGCGCAACCCGGTGCAGAACGTCAACGACATCAAGGCGCAGATCGCCGCCAACGAGAAGGGCGTGGCCGAGCTGCGCAAGATGGTCAAGCAGTTCACGCTGCCGGTGGTGAAGGCCTATATGGGCCACGTGCAGGACAACGCCGCCGAAAGCGTGCGGCGCGTGATCGACCGCGTGCACGACGCGCACTTCGCCTACGAGATGGACCAGGGCACCTGGATCAACGTGAAGATCGCGGTCGACAAGAAGAAGCGCGAGGCGACGGTCGATTTCACCGGCACCTCGCCGCAGCAGCCGACCAATTTCAACGCGCCCGAGCCGGTGACGCGCGCGGCGGTGCTCGTATGTGTTCCGCGTGATGGTGGACGACGACATCCCGATGAACGCCGGGTGCCTGCAGGCCGATCAACATCGTCATTCCGAAACAGTCGATGCTGTCGCCGGAATATCCCGCCGCCGTGGTGGCCGGCAATGTGGAAACCTCGCAGGCGGTGACCAATTGCCTGTTCGGCGCGCTCGGCGCGCTCGCCGCCGCGCAAGGCACCATGAACAATCTCAATTTCGGCAATGCCAAATATCAGTATTACGAGACGATCTGCTCCGGCTCGCCGGCCGGCCCCGGCTTCAACGGCACCGACGCCGTGCACACGCACATGACCAATACGCGGCTGACCGACCCGGAAGTGCTGGAATTCCGCTATCCGGTGGTGCTGGAGGATTTCCACATTCGGACGGGGTCCGGCGGCAAGGGCAAATGGCACGCCGGCGACGGCATCCGCCGCACCATCCGCTTTCTGGAAAAGATGGACTGCACCATCCTGTCCGGCCACCGCCGCGTGCCGCCCTTCGGGCTGGCGGGCGGCGAGCCGGGCCAGGTCGGCGAGAACTGGGCGCGGCGCCAGGATGGCCGCATGGAAAAGCTCAAAGGCTGCGACGAGACGGTGATCGACGAAGGCGAAGCCGTGATCATCCAGACGCCGACGGCGGGGGGATATGGCAAGGCTTAAAGCTTAATTGGTGCAAATCCTCGTGCAAAACGTTAAGCATCGGCGCTGGCTGCGCTTGCTTTTGGCGCGGCCGAGGCGAATCTTCCGTCCCATGCGCAGCTTCGTTCTTTCCGCCCTGCTCGCGGCCGCTCTTGCGACGCCCGCGCTCGCCGGCACCTATCCGGTCTCCGGCCGCTGGGGGCAGAGCGCCAGCGACCAGAAGGGCGCCATCGAGTGCCATGGCCGCCGCGTGATCGCGTACAACGGCAACACCCGCACCGACAGCGGCGGCAGCGTGCGCGCCTACCAGAACCGCTCGGTGACGGACGACGGGCCCGGGCAATACCGCATCGTCGATATTTTCAGCAACGGGCAGATCAGCAACGGCCAGGTCAGCTACACGCTGCGCAAGATCGACGGCGACCACATCGTGCTGCAATCGCAGAGCGGCACGGTGAAGCTGCAGCGCTGCAAGTAACTCAATCAGTCGATCAGTTTCTGGCGATGATCTCGCGCTCGCCGCGGTAGACCGGCGTGGCGGCGGTCAATTGGCCGCGGGCGCGGCGCAGCGGCATGCTCGGCCGGCGACGCTTGACGGCGCTGCGGCGGCGCCGGCGCGGCCGCACCCTGCCGAGGCGCACTTGGCCCAGCCGCGCGAACGGCTCGCGCCAGCCGTCTTCGTCCTCGACCAGCAAAGGGAGCCCGAGCACGGCGCTCCAGGTCCGCCATTCGGCCACGGCGTCGTCGGCTTCGAAGGAAACGAACAGCGGCAGCGCCAGGCCGGGATCCTTGTGCGCGAGCACGACGGCGGCATGCGCTTGGTCCCCTGGCCCTCATCCGCCGCGAGCCGTAAGCCCACGCCGGAATACGCCGAGACGGGCAGATTGAGCGCCATGCGCATGCCGGCAAGCGAGCGCCGCACCACCACGCGGGTGCGGTGCAGTTCCACCTCGCGCAGCCGCTCGTCGGCCGCAGCATCGCTCGCCGCAAACCGCACCGGCAGGGCGAACGGGTCGAGCCGCAACGCGCGGCCCGACCCGGCCGGGCATCCGTCCGTACGCATTTGACGCCTCAAACTCTCCCGGCGCCAGGCTTATGCGCCCGGTCGCTGACGGCGATCATGGCAAAAACGCGTCGGAATCCGCTTAATGTTTGGGGTTAATCCTTTCTGGCGCGGCCGGCATCGCGCTCCATGATTGACGAGGCGTTGCCAACCATGATTGACGAGGCGTTGCCGCGCCGGCGCAAAATGTTCGAAAGCGGCGGTTGCGTCTTGCCGGATTTAAGCCCATTTGAAGACTGTCCAAGCCATGCACGCCCCCGCCCCATCTTTGTTCGATCAGACCGCGCTCATCGAGCGCGCCGAGCGGCTGTTGCAGATGGCGCAGCAGTGCGGCGCCGACGCAGCCGACGCGGTGGCGGTGCGCTCGCTGGCGCTGGCGATCGAGCTGCGCGACGGCGCGGTCGAGGAGACCGAAAGCGCCGAAGGCGACGATCTCGGCCTGCGCGTGCTGGTGGGCAAGCGCCAGGCGGTGGTCTCGACCAACGATCTCGCCGGCGATCTCAAAGCGCTGGCCGAGCGCGCGGTGGCCATGGCGCGCGCGGCGCCCGAGGACGAATATGCCGGCCTCGCCGATCCCGACCTGCTGGCGCATGATTTTCCCGATCTCGACTTGATCGACTCCGACATGCCGAGCGTGGCTGCGCTCGAGGCCATGGCGCGCGCCGCCGAACAGGCAGCGCTCACCGTCAAGGGCGTCAGCAAGTCGGGCGGCGCTTCCGCGTCCGCCGGCTTCGGCGGCATGGTGCTGGTGACCTCGACCGGCTTCCGCGGCGCCTTTCTCGGCTCCAATCACGGCCTGTCGATGACCGCGATCGCCGGCGAAGGCACCGGCATGGAGCGCGACTACGATTACTCCGCCGTGCGCCACGCCGCCGATCTCGAAAGCGCCGACAAGATCGGCCGCAGCGCGGGCGAGCGCGCCGTGGCGCGGCTCAACCCGCGCAAGGTCTCGACCCGCAAGGTGCCGGTGGTCTTCGACCGCCGCATCGCCGGCACGCTGGTCTCGCATCTCGCCAGCGCCGCCAATGGCGGCGCGGTCGCGCGCAAGACCAGCTTCCTGCGCGACAAGATGGGGGCCAAGCTGTTCGCCGGCGGCGTCGGCATCATCGACGATCCCCTGCGCAAGCGCGGCCTGCGCTCGCGCCCGTTCGACGGCGAGGGCGTAGCCGGCAAGCCGCTCATGCTCATCGAGGACGGGACGCTACGCTCCTGGCTGCTCGACTGCGCCACCGCGCGCGAGCTCAAGCTCGCCACCACCGGTCACGCTTCGCGCGGCGTCTCGACGGTGCCGTCGCCGGCGCCGACCAACCTGCACATGACGGCGGGCAGCCTCAGCCCCGAGCAACTGATCGCCGACATCAAGGACGGCTTCTACGTCACCGACCTGATCGGCATGGGCGTCAACATGGTGACCGGCGACTACAGCCGCGGCGCCTCCGGCTTCTGGATCGAGAACGGCGAGCGCACTTACGCGGTGAGCGAAGTCACCATCGCCGGCCACCTCATCGACATGTTCCGCTCGCTGACGCCGGCCAACGATCTCGAATTCCGCTTCGGCACCAATGCGCCGACGCTGCGGCTGGAGGGCCTGACCGTTGCCGGGCAGTAACCCCGCGCGCCTCCGCGACCCGCTCGAAGCGATCATGCGCGAGGCCGGCGAGCTCGCCCGCGTCACCGCGCGCCGGCCGTTCAAGCGCTGGACCAAGGGCGACGACAATTCGCCGGTGAGCGAGGGCGATATCGCGGTCAACGATCTCTTGCGCGAACGATTGGGCGAACTGGCGCCGGGCGCCGGCTGGCTGTCGGAAGAGACCGAGGAGCACCCCGACCGCGACACCAAGCTCGCCTGGGTGGTCGATCCGATCGACGGCACCCGCGCCTATATTTCCGGCCGCGCCGACTGGACCATCTCGGTGGCGCTGGTGGAGGACGGCAGCCCGACGCTGGCCGCGCTCTATGCGCCGGTGAGCGAGGAGATGTTTCTCGCCGTGCGCGGGCAAGGCGCCACGCACAACGGCGCCGCCCTGCGCGCGAGCGGGGGCCCTGAGCTTGCCGGCGCCAAGCTCGCCGGTCCCAAGCGCTATCTCGACCGTCTCGTCGGCTTGCAGCCGCAGATCATCGCCCAGCCCAAGGTGTTCTCGCTCGCCTTGCGGCTGGCCCGCGTGGCGCAAGGGGAACTGGACGCCGCTTTCTCCTCCGGCGGCAGCCGCGACTGGGACCTTGCGGCGGCCGATCTTTTGGTGCACGAAGCCGGCGGCGCGATGACCGACTTTTCCGGCCGGACGCTCCGCTACAATCGACCGCACGTGGCGCACGGCGCGCTGATCGCCGCCGGACCCGCCCGCCACGGCACGCTGGTCGAATTGCTGCGCGACCACATGGCCGAGTTCGCTTAGAACTTGCGCCACGGGCCGTTTCAAGGCCAGTTTAGCCACCCTTCATCCGGCGCCGGGGCTTTCCCAGGAATAGAGACATGTCCGACCAAGTGCCCGGAAAACAACTGCTGCATCTGGTGTTCGGCGGCGAGCTCGACGAACTCGGCGGCACCGAGTTCCGCGATCTCGACGCGCTCGACATCGTCGGCGTCTACCCCAACTACGCCACCGCCTATACCGCCTGGAAGGCGAAGGCGCAGCACACCGTCGACAATGCGCATATGCGCTATTTCATCGTCCACCTGCACCGCCTGCTCGATCCCGAGGGCGCGCGCGGGGCGGCGCGCTGAAGCTGCCGATGCCGCCGCTTAAACGTCTCACCCACTCGCCGGCTTTCCAGAGCGCGGTTGGAGCTGCGGCGGCCTGGTATCTGCGTCTGGTCTGGCGCACCAACCGGCTGATCGTCGAGCCGCCCGGCATCTACGACCAGGTACAGATGCCGGCAATCGTCGTCATGTGGCACGGCCAGCATTTCATGGCGCCGTTCATCAAGCGCGATGCCCACCACCGCGCCAAGGTGCTGATCTCGCGCCACCGCGATGGCGAGATCAACGCGCGCGCGGCCGAATGGCTCGGCATCGGAACCATCCGCGGCTCGGGCGCGCACAACGGCGAATTCCACCGCAAGGGCGGCGCCGTTGCCTTCACCGAAATGCTCGATGCGCTGAACGAAGGCTGCAATGTCGCGCTCACCGCCGACGTGCCCAAGGTGGCGCGCGTCGCCGGTTTAGGCGCGGTGAAGCTGGCGCAGCATTCCGGCCGGCCGATCTATGCGGTGGCGATCGCTTCCAGCCGGCGCAAGGAATTCGACAGTTGGGACCGCAGCGCGCTCAATCTGCCGTTCGGGCGGATCGCGATGGTGGCGAGCGGCCCTATCGTCGTGGCGCGCGAGGCCGACGATGCGGCGCTGGAAGAAGCGCGGCTCAAGGTCGAGCACGCGCTCAATGGGGCCACCGCGCGCGCCTATGCCATCGCCGACCATGGCCGGAGCACACAGCCGTGAGCGGGCTGCCCGTCGCGCTGCGCACCTACCGGCTGCTGGCGGCGGCGGCGGGGCCTCTGACGCCCGGACTGCTGGCGTGGCGGGCCAAGCGCGGCAAGGAGCATGGCGCCCGGCTGCCCGAGCGGCGGGGCTTGGCGCGGCTCAAGCGGCCCAAGGGGCCGCTGGTCTGGCTGCACGCGGCAAGCGTCGGCGAGCTGGCGAGCGTGCTGCCGCTGATCGAGCGCATCGCCAAGCGCGGCATCGGCGTGCTGGTCACCACCGGCACCGTCACCTCGGGCGGGCTCGCCGAGCAGCGGCTGCCGCGTGGCGTCATCCACCAATTCATGCCGCTCGACGTGCCGCGCTTCGTGCGCCGCTTTCTCGCGCATTGGCGGCCTGACCTGGCGCTGTTCGTGGAATCCGACCTATGGCCCAATATGATCATCGAGGCCTCGGCGCGCGGCGTGCCGATGATCCTGGTCAATGGGCGGCTGTCGGAGAATTCATACCGGCGCTGGACTTATCTGCACGGCACCATCGTCAACCTGCTGCGGCGCTTCGACCTTTGCCTTGCCGGCACGCCGGCCGACGCCGAGCGGCTCAACGCGCTGGGCGCGCCGCGCGTTGTCACCGCCGGTAATCTCAAGCTCGACGTGCCGGCGCCGCCCGCCGACCGTGCCAAGCTGACGGCGCTGCAAGACGCGGTGGCCGGCCGGGCGCTGATCGCGGCGGCCTCCACCCATGCCGGCGAGGAGAGCGCGGTGATCGGCGCGCACCGGCGGCTGCGCGCGAATTTCCCGGGGCTGTTGACCGTGATCGCGCCGCGCCATCCCGAGCGCGGGCCGGGCGTGGCGGAGCTTGCGGCCGCCGCCGGGCTTAAGGCGTCTTTGCGTTCGCGCGGCGCGCTGCCCGACGCCGCGACCGAAATCTACGTGGCCGACACCATGGGCGAGCTTGGGCTCATCTATCGCTTGTCGCCCCTGGTGTTCATCGGCGGCTCGCTGGTGCGGCACGGCGGGCAGAACCCGATCGAGGCGGCCAAGCTCGGCGCCGCCATCCTGCACGGGCCGCATGTGTGGAATTTCGCCGAGATCTACGCCGCCCTCGATGAGGCGCGCGGCGCCGAGCGCGTCGACGACGCCGGGCGGCTTACCGCGGGATTTGGCGCCTGGCTCGCCGATGCGGCCGCGCGCGAGCGGGCCGCGCAAGCGGCGCGGACGACGGTAAAGTCCTTGGGCGGCGCGCTCGAGCGCACGCTCACCTCGCTCGATCCCTATCTGATGCAGCTGCAATTGCCGGGGCGAGCCGATCATGCATGAGCCGGCCTTCTGGTGGCGCAAGGCAAGCCTACGGGCGAGGCTGCTTGCGCCGGCGGCGGGGCTTTATGGCGCGATCGCGGCGCGGCGCATGGCGAGGCGCGGGGCCGCTGCCGGCGTGCCGGTGCTGTGCGTCGGCAATTTCACGCTCGGCGGCGCCGGCAAGACGCCGACCGCCATCCGGCTTGCCGGGATGCTGGCCGAGCTGGGCGAGCGGGTGTTTTGTCTGAGCCGCGGCTATGGCGGCAGCCTCGTCGGGCCGAAACTGGTGGCGGAAGGTGACCGTGCCGCGCAGGTTGGCGACGAGCCGCTGATGCTGGCGCGCGTGGCGCCGACTGTCGTCGCGCGCGACCGCGTGGCCGGCGCGCGGCTCGCGCGCGAGCACGGCGCGAGCGTGATCGTCATGGACGACGGCTTGCAGAACGCGTCGCTCGCCAAGGATTTCACCATCGCCGTGGTCGACGGCAAGCGCGGCGTCGGCAATGCCCGCGTGTTTCCGGCCGGACCTTTGCGCGCCCCGCTCGCCGCGCAATTGGCGGCGAGCGACGCGCTGCTGGTGGTGGGCGAGGAGAACGGAGCGGCCGACGTGGTGGCCGCCGCCAAGGCGCGCGGGCTGCCGGTGCTGCACGGACACCTGGTGCCGGACGCCGCTACAGTCGCCGCGTTGCAAGGGCGCCCGGTGTTGGCCTTCGCCGGCATCGGTCACCCGGAGAAGTTTTTTGCAACCGCCAGCGCGGCCGGCATCGCGGTCAAGCAGCGCCAGGCCTTTCCCGATCACCACCGCTTTAGCGCCGGGGAAGCGGGCGCACTGATCCGGCAGGCCGAGCACGGCGGTCTCGCGCTGCTCACCACCGAGAAGGACCACGCCCGCATGCGTGGCGATTCCGTTGCCGCGACCCTGGCGGCGCGGGCGCAGGTGCTGCCGGTGAAGATGGAAGTGCACGAGGCGGACGCGCTGCGGCGGCTGGTGGCGGCGAAGCTGCGGCGGTGACAGACGCTCGTGTTGCGCCGCATCCGGGGCACGCCGGCGCAGTATCGCGGCTACGCCTTCGCCTTTTCGTAATCGGCGCGGTGGCGCTGCAGGACTACGTCGGGCGAGGCATAGGCCTCCTGCCGCTCGACGCTCCAGTATTTCAATTCCTCGAGCGGGATCGGCACGCCGGTGACCGCGCAGCGCACATAGGCGCCGGGGCGCACGACGCGGAAATCGCCGTCGAGATATTTGACCTCGGCCTCACCGTTCATCGGCGGGGAGCGGTCGTAGCGGTTGAGCAAAAGCGGCCTCCAATGCCGGACGCTTGAAGATAGTGCCTCGGAGCGGCGAGCGAAAGCCCGCTAAAGTCTAGGAACCGAACAGGCTGCCCTGCCCGCCGCCGCCCTCGCCGCCGCCGCGGCGGGGCTTCGCCCGTTGCGCGGGCGCCGGTTGCGGGCGGGCCTCGCCGTCGGCCACCGCGCCGACGCGGCCGTCGGCGAATTCGATGTCGAGCCGCATGCCGGCGGCCACGCTGGCTGCCGCGCGCAAGGGGCGTTCTTCGCCGTCACGCACCAGCGCGAAGCCGCGGCCGAGCACGCCGCGATAGGAATAGGCGTTGAGCAACTGCCCGGCGCTGCGCAGGCGCTGGACGCGGCGGTCGAGCAGCACGCGCAACGCGCGCGCGCGGCGCTGATCGAGCGCGGCGACGATCTCCCTGCCCCGCGTCAGGCGCGCGCGCAACAGTAGCGGCGTGAGCCGCGCGGCGACGCGGGTAAGCTGGTTGTGATGCAGCTGGGCATTGGCCCTGAGCGCGCGCGGCAGGCGGTCGGCGCAGGCGTCGAGCCGCTGGCGGGGACCTGCGAGCAGCTCGTCGCGCGCCGGCAGCGCGCGCGCCGCCGAGTGCAATTCGGTGCGCCGCACTTCCATGCCGCGTTGCCAGGCCCTGATCTGCCGGCTGGCCAGCGCCGAGATTTCAGCCATGAGATCGGCGCGCACCGGCACCGCCAGCTCGGCCGCCGCGGTCGGCGTCGGCGCGCGCTTATCGGAGGCAAAATCAATGAGCGTCACGTCGGTCTCGTGGCCGACCGCGGATATGAGCGGGATCATGCTCGCCGCCGCGGCGCGCACCACGATCTCCTCGTTGAACGACCACAGGTCCTCGAGCGAGCCGCCGCCGCGCGCGACGATGATGAGGTCGGGCCGCGGCAGCGGGCCCTTTTCCGGCAGCGCGTTGAAGCCCTCGATGGCGGCGGCCACTTCGGCGGCGGAAGTCTCGCCCTGCACGCGCACCGGCCACACCAGCACGCGGCGGGGAAAGCGGTCTGCCAGCCGGTGCAGGATGTCGCGGATGACGGCGCCGGTCGGCGAGGTCACCACGCCGATCACGCGCGGCAGGAACGGCAGCAGCTGCTTGCGCGCCTCGTCGAACAGGCCTTCGGCGGCGAGCTTCTTCTTGCGCTCCTCCAAAAGCTTCATCAGCGCGCCCACGCCGGCCGGCTCCAGCGTGTCGATGACGATCTGGTACTTGGAGGAGCCGGCGAAGGTGGTGAGCTTGCCTTGGGCGATGACGTCGAGCCCCTCCTCCGGCTTGACCCGCATGCGGCCGTAGACGCCCTTCCAGACCACCGCCTCCAGCACGGCGCGGTCGTCCTTCAGGCGGAAATAGCAGTGGCCGGAGGGCGAGGCGCCCTTGAAGCCGGAGACCTCGCCGCGCACCCGCACATAGCCGTAGACGTCCTCGACCGTGCGCTTGAGCGCGGCCGACAGTTCCGAGACGGTCCATTCCACAACGTTATCGAGGGCGGGTTCTGCCATACGGTCCGAATCTCTTGCGGGGGTGAGACGGCATGCTACACCAAACCACGACCAATCCCCAAAAGGCCCGCCCCGTTTGCCATGAACATCCTGATCCTCGGTTCCGGCGGGCGCGAGCACGCGCTGGCCTGGAAAATGGCGGCGAGCTCGCTGACGGAGAAGCTCTATTGCGCGCCGGGCAATGCCGGCATCGCGCGCGAGGCGGAATGCGTCGGCCTCGATCCCGGCGACCATCGGGCGGTGATCGCCTTCTGCAAGGACAAGAAGATCGACCTCGTGGTGGTGGGGCCGGAGGCGCCGCTCTGCGCCGGCATCGTCGACGATCTGGAGGCGGCCGGCATTGCGGCCTTCGGCCCGACCAAATGGGCCGCGCGCCTGGAAGGCTCCAAGGGCTTCACCAAGGATCTGTGCAAGGCCAACAAGATTCCGACCGCGGCCTATGAGCGCTTCAAGGGCGCGGCGGCGGCGAAAGAATACGTGCGCAAAAAAGGCGCGCCGATCGTGGTGAAGGCCGATGGGCTGGCGGCCGGCAAAGGTGTTGTTGTGGCGGCGAGCGTGCAGGAAGCCGAAGACGCAATCGACATGATGTTCGGCGGCGGCTTGGGTCAGCCTGCCTGGGAGATCGTGATCGAGGATTGTCTCGTCGGCGAGGAAGCCTCGTTCTTTGCGCTGTGCGACGGCGAGACGGCGATCGCGCTTGCTTCCGCGCAGGATCACAAGCGCGTCTATGACGGCGACAAGGGACCCAACACCGGCGGCATGGGCGCTTATTCGCCGGCGCCGATCATGACGCCGGAAATGGAAAAGCGCGTGATGGACGAGATCGTCAAGCCGACCGTCGCCGCGCTGAAAAAAGCAGGCTGCCCCTACAAGGGCGTGCTGTTCGCCGGACTGATGATCACGGACGACGGCCCGCAGCTGATCGAATACAATGTCCGCTTCGGCGATCCGGAATGCCAGGTGCTGATGCTGCGGCTGATGTCGGACCTGGTGCCGGCGCTGGTCGCCGCGCGCGACGGGCAGTTGAAGAATTTCGCGCTGCGCTGGTACCCCGACGCCGCGCTCACCGTGGTAATGGCGACCAAGGGCTATCCGGGCGCTTACGGCAAGGGCTCGGTGATCGAGGGGCTCGACGACGCAGCGAAGGTCGAAGGCGTCGAGATTTTCCACGCCGGCACCAAAGCCGACGGGGCTAAGATCCTCGCCAATGGCGGGCGCGTCTTGAACGTTTGCGCGCGCGGCAAGACGGTGGCCGAGGCGCAGGCGCGCGCCTACCAGGCCGTCGACCGCATCCGCTGGCCGGAGGGCTTCTGCCGCCGCGACATCGGCTGGCGGGCGGTGGAAAAAGAAAAAATCTTGTAGGGTGGGCTGAGCGCAGCGAAGCCCACCGGCGGCATCGCCGCGAACAAAGGAATCTAGGTGGGCCACGGTGCCCTGCGGGCACCTTTGGCCACCCTACGGACCGACGGAGAACGAATGCACCCCGTCCTGCGGCTCTATGAAGACGTGCTGTCGAACGTCGAAACCATCGAGTTCCGGCTGCCGCCGCTGCCGCGCTTCATCTTCGTGGTGCAGGGCTCAGCCACCATCGGCGGCCGCCTCCTCAAGGCCGGCGAGGCTTGGCAGGGCGAGCGCGAGGTCGTGGTGCGGGCGGGCCCGGCGGGCGTCTCCTGCTGGCGCTGGGAACTGGCGCGCGGCGACATGGGCTCGACGGTTGCCTGCGCGCCCGGCATGACGAGCCGCGAGAAGCTCAGCGCGTTCCTGGAGACCCTGCCGAAAGGCGAACTGCTGATGCGCGGCGACAGCGTCGCCTTCCCGCCCGGCGGCGTCGCCTATACCCATGTGCACCAGGGCCCGGGCATCCGCTGCCTGATCGAGGGCGGCATCCGCATCGACACCCGCGGGCGCTCGACCTCTTACGGCCCGGGCGGCGCCTGGTACGAGACCG
The DNA here is from genome assembly GCA_963819955.1 of uncultured Pseudomonadota bacterium. Classification (GTDB taxonomy): domain Bacteria; phylum Pseudomonadota; class Alphaproteobacteria; order Rhizobiales; family Xanthobacteraceae; genus Pseudolabrys. The sequence continues at coordinate 718,170 of CAWFYB010000009.1, forward strand.
GGCCGGACCCCGTGTTCGCGCAAGGCTCGGCCGATATGCCGAGCCGCTTCATCCGCTGCATGATCCTGCCGCGCGCGCTGATCGGCAAAAGCTCGATCTCCTACGTCAAGGAAGAAGACAAAGCGAAGCCGAAAACGCAAACTTACAAGGTCTACGCCGACGCGCCGATCGAGTTCGGGGGGAAGAAGTGACCGACATCGACCGCCAGCAGGCCTTCTCCGGCACCAAGGAGGTCGCGGACGCGCTGAAGATCGACGCCGCGCGGCTGGAGCAATATCTCGCCGCGCAGGTGAAGGGCTTCGCCGGGCCGCTGACCGTGAAGCAGTTCAAGGGCGGGCAGTCGAATCCGACTTATTTCTTGCAGACGCCTTCGCGCGCCTACGTGCTGCGGCGCAAGCCGCCGGGCAAGCTGTTGCCCTCCGCGCACGCGGTCGACCGCGAATACCGCGTGATCAGCGCGCTCGCCGCGCAGGGCTTCCCGGTGGCCGAGCCGTTCCTTTATTGCGACGACGAGAGCGTCGCCGGCACCGCCTTCTACGTCATGGGCTTCGTCGACGGCCGCGTGTTCTGGGAGCCGAACATGCCCGCGTCCAACCCGGCCGAGCGCGCCGCGGTCTACGACGCCATGAACGAGACCATCGCGCGGCTGCACGGTTTCGAGCCGGCAAAGATCGGCCTCGCCGATTACGGCCGCGGCGAAAACTATGTGGCGCGCCAGGTCGAGCGCTGGTCGAAGCAATACCGCGCCTCCGAGACCGAGAAGATCGAGGAGATGGAGCGGCTGATCGCCTGGCTGCCGCAGCATATTCCGCCGGCCGGACCGGTGCGGCTGGTACACGGCGACTACCGGCTCGACAATATGATCGTGGCGCGCGACGAGCCGAAGATACTCGCCGTGCTCGACTGGGAATTGTCCACGCTCGGCGATCCGCTCGCCGACTTCACCTATCATCTGATGGCCTGGCACATGCCGGCGTCCGACAGCGCGGCCGGCACCGCCACGCTGGTCGACCACGACCTCGCGGCTTTAGGCATTCCGTCGATGGAGCATTACGTCGACGATTACGTTAAGCGCACCGGGCTCGATCCGCGCCCGCATCTGCCGGCCTATCTCGCCTATAATTTCTTCCGCATCGCCGCCATCCTGCAAGGCATCATCGGACGCGTGCGCGACGGCACGGCGACGAGCGAATTCGCGCCGGCCAAGGCCGATTTGATCCGCCCGATGGCGGAGCGCGCCTGGGTGTTCGCGCAACAGGCGTAGCCTCTTCCTTCTCCCCGCAATGCGGGGAGAGGTAAGGCGGCGCCGTTAAGGTCAACGAATCCTTTGCGGCCGCGCTTGAGTTTCGCGCATTACCCTTGCGCAAAATTGACGGCTGGCGAGTAGCCTGCGCGCGCCACCGGGAGCGCAGGCGATGAGCGCGGTCCAGTCCATTCGGGCGAAAAGCGGCACCTCGCCGCAGAAGGCACGGCCGACGGCGCCGGACGAAAAGGATTCCGACGAGGTGGCGCTGGCGCCCGATGAGGCCGCGGACGACGCCGGCGCCGAACACGCGCCGCCGCCGCCCGGCATGGGCAAGCTGATCGATAAGACGATTTAACCCTCACATCTGTCGTCCCCGCGAAGGCGGGGACCCATACGCCGCAGCCCATCGATAGACTGCGGAATATGGGTCCCGAGCCTCGCGCTACGCGCTCGCCCGGGACGACAGCAATCAGCGCCGCGCCTGAAAGAACTCTTTCAGCAAACCTGCGCATTCCGTCTCCGCGATGCCGCCATAGACTTCCGGGCGGTGATGGCAGCTGGGCGAGGCAAAGAACCGCACGCCGTGCTCGACCGCGCCGCCTTTCGGATCGGCGGCGCCGAAATAAAGCCGCCGGATGCGCGCGAACGACATCGCCGCCGCGCACATGGCGCAGGGCTCCAGCGTCACATAGAGATCGCAGTCGGTGAGCCTTTCCGAGCCGACCACGCTTGCGGCTTGCCGGATCGCCAGCAATTCGGCATGCGCGGTCGGGTCCCGGTCGGCGATGGTGCGGTTGCCCGCACGTGCCACCACTCCGCCGCCGCGCACGATGACGCAGCCGACCGGCACCTCGCCGCGGCCGCCCGCGGCGCGGGCTTCTTGCAGTGCGATCGACATGAAGGAAGGACCGGGCATCGTCTCTCCGTCATGCCCGGCCTTGTGCCGGGCATCCACGCCTTTATACACGGGACGCGACATAGAAGACGTGGATGGCCGGGACAAGCCCGGCCATGACGCCGAAAGATCATGGCCGACAAACCCACAAATCAGGGCGAACGCATTGCCAAGGTGATCGCCCGCGCCGGACTTGCCTCGCGGCGCGCGGCGGAAGCCTTGATCGCCGCCGGGCGGGTGGCGGTCAACGGCGCGGTGATTTCCTCGCCCGCGCTCAATGTCGGGCCGCGCGACAAGATCACGGTGGACGGGCAGCCGCTGCCCGCCGCGGCGCGCACGCGCCTGTTTCGCTACCACAAGCCGCGCGGGCTGATGACGACGCATGCCGATCCGCAGGGGCGGCCGACCATCTTCGCCAAGCTGCCCAAGCGCCTGCCGCGGCTGATCAGCGTCGGCCGGCTCGACCTCAACAGCGAGGGCCTGCTGCTGCTGACCAATGACGGGGGCCTCGCGCGCGCGCTGGAGCTGCCGTCGACCGGCTGGGAGCGCCGCTACCGCGTGCGCGCCTTGGGGCGCGTGACGCAGGAGGCGTTGGACCGACTCAAGCGCGGCGTCGCCGTCGCCGGCGTGCGCTACGGGCCGGTCGAAGCCGCGCTCGACCGCGAGCAAGGCGCCAATGTCTGGCTCACGGTGTCTCTGCGCGAGGGCAAGAACCGCGAGGTGCGGCGCGTGCTGGAGCACCTCGGGCTGAAGGTGAACCGGCTGATCCGGGTGTCATATGGGCCGTTCGAATTGGGCGATCTCGACGATGGCGAAGCGGAGGAAGTGGAGACGGAGGAGCTGAGCAAGGTTTTGGGGCCGGAACTGGCGGCGCAGGCGGGGGCGGATTTCGAGGGGCCGTTGGAGGGGGAGGCGCCCTCCCCGCGTCATTCCGGTGCGCGGCCGCATGGCCGCGCGCCCGCAATCCAGAGCGGCCGCGCACAGCCGCCCCTGGATTCCGGCCCGCACGCCGACGCGCGCGAGCGGAATGACAGCAAAAAGAAGCTGCACCGCCGCCGCGATCGCAGAAGCGGGCCGCGCCCGTCGAGGCCGCGCGCATGATCCCGAAAAAGCCTGTCCCGGGCTTGACCCGGGATGGAAACCGGTTTTCGGAAAAGATCATGCGCAAAAGGAAAAACCAATAATGCGCGTCGTGGGCGGACGCTTGCGCTCGCGCCCGCTCGCCGGGCCGAAGTCGGACGCGGTGCGCCCGACCGGCGACCGTCTGCGCGAGGCGCTGTTCAATATCCTGACGCACGCCTATGGCGACCCGGTCACGGGCGCGCGCGTGCTCGACCTGTTCGCCGGCACCGGCGCGCTCGGCATCGAAGCGGTGTCGCGCGGCGCGGCTTACGTGCTGTTCGTCGACGAAGGCGTGGAGGCGCGCGCGCTGCTGCGGCAGAACGTCGAGACACTCGGGCTGGGCGGCGTCACGCGCATTTTCCGGCGCGACGCCACCCGGCTCGGCCCCGCGCATCCGCTCGAGCCGTTCGACCTGGTGTTCGCCGATCCGCCCTACGGCAAAGGGCTGGCGGAGAAGGCGCTTGTTGCGGCGCGCGCGGGCGGCTGGCTGAAGCCGCAGGCTTTGATTGTCGTAGAGGAAGCGGCCGACGCGGGCTTCGCGGCGCCGGAGGGATTTACGGAATTGGAGCGGCGCAAATACGACGACTCCGCGTTCGTATTTTTGCGGGCGTCTTAGGGGGTGTACTCCTAAATTGAAGCTGGTGAATAACAGTTAGCCAATGTCCGCTTTACCCCCCGAAAGCGGAAATTCGGTGGTAGCCCTTCGATGTCCGCGAAGTGCCATTAGCGACATCGAGCGACTGGCTCGAAATGAAAGAGGCCACCAAGCGAGGTGGCCTCTCTATTGGTTAGGCTGCTACTTCCAACCGGCCTGCTTGTCGCAAGCTTCCCGCTCGGCGCGATGGGTTTTTTCCCACTGCGTAATGGAACGCGTTTCGTTGTTATCCATCTTCTCGTTCATGCAGATGCAATAGGCACGAGCAATGGCTGGAGTTGCGCCGGGCTCGCCCTTACTGTCTTCGATGCACTGATTGACCCACTTGAGATCATCTGCATTCATTTTTTGCGCCGACGCTGGAATTGCTGCAAAGCTCGCAGCAAGCACCATCGCACCCACTCGGTACTTCATGAAATTCCCTCTTTTTGCTTGGGCCCCAATCGGGCCAAGTCCGGCAATCTTATCAACCGCCTCGCGACATGATAGCGACCTTTTGAATTGGGGAATTCCTTGTTGCATCGCTTTGGGTCAATCGTTGCAGTTTTATGTTTCGTTTATTTCGTCCGCCTTTGTCCAATAGCGGACACCCGCGGGCGTGGCTGGATTGTCCGCTTTGTGCCAGCAGCGGAGGCAGAGGAACCTTGGCAAAAATGCAACTATCGCTTCTTTGACAGTGGCTCTATACCGATGCCAATCACGACCGTCTTTGATCACTTCTCATAAATGCCGAAAATAAAATACAAAATTAGGTGATGTGAGCGAAAGGATTAAATGTGTGGTGCCATGAACGACATTGCCGCCAGACTAGACCCAATCGATGAAGAAATACTCAGCTGCGAGGTTTCCGATGAATCGCTAGAAATCGCGGCGGCCGCCAGCCCTAATACAACAGATTGGTGCGCGGTTACATCCAGGTGCACTGCGCCTGCGATGGGAGCGCTTCTCACGAAGGGCGGACGCATTTCTTAGTTTCTTCAGTTGTGCTTATTTCGAGCCGCAGTGAATCAAGTTGGCGGCTGGTGCCAGCAAAGGCATGCAGCAGTAACTTGCGAATTCGGTGCCGCCTTAGTTGAGCCTACACGCCTTCGCATTTCCCGCCGCGCACAATCTGGACGGGGTCGTTTCATATCACGTCGAACGTACCCACCATGTCCGCTTCTCTAATCGGCCGGTTGGGGTCAAGCACTTTCAGACTATCCACCACTGCAGTGTCGATGTCGCTCGCGGGCTCGTGCTTCTCTTCGGAATCGGCACGAAGGCCGTTCCATTATGGGATTCGAGGACGAGGCGGAACAATCTCTTGGGCGGCCTTACCGTCAGATTGACGGCAGGTCCAAGCGGACATGCGAACTCACCTCATCCATCGTCCCGCGAGGGACATCTTTCCACGGCTTGGTGGAACTCGAGTTTTCTCCTATCGTATGTGATCCTGGCGCTTTCTCATGCCACTGCGGCCTCCCGGGTCCAGCGGAACTCGGTGCCATCAACCCATATGCGGTGCATGATCACGGCCAGCCGGCGCGCCAGCGCCACGATCGCCTTCTTCATCCCGCGGCGCCTGGCGATCTGCATCGCCCAGGCCTTGAGCCATGACCATTTCTTCGAACGCATCATGGCCTGAGCTGCTTCGTAGAGCATCACCCGCATCATCTCGTCTCCGCAGCGTGATATTCTGCCGCTCCAATCCACCTCGCCCGATTGATACTTGGCACACGTCAGTCCAAACACGGCCCCGACTGACTTGGATTTTCGGAAGCGCGCCGGCACGTCGACGGTCGCGCGATAGGTCAGCGACACCACGGGGCCAACGCCGGGCGTCGTCATCAAGCGCCGGCACACCTCATCGTCCCGCACGATAGCCAGCAAGCGGCGGTGCAGGACGCAAAACTGCTCGCGAAGCGTCCGTCGGACAATGAGCAGTGGTTCAACCATGGCGGCCAAGTCGGGCAAGTTTTCGACCAACTCCCTGATGCGGGCTTCGAACTTTACTGTCCTGACCACCCCGACCTTGAGGCCGAAGTTGCGCAAGGTGCCGCGCAGGTCATTGTCGATAGCGATGGCCTTGGATTGCAGCAGCTTGCGATGGGTCAGCAGCATTCGTATTTTCTGGCTGCGTAACGTTTTCACATGTACCGGGCGGTAAAGTCCCGCCCGCATCATCTGCGCCATGCCGCGCGCATCGTTGCGGTCGGTCTTGTTGATCTGCGCTTTCAACACCGCCCGCATGTGCCGCGTCTCGACACAGATCGCCGGCAAGCCCGCTTCGGCAAGCGCGCTGAACAGCCACTGCGATAGTGGCCCGGCTTCCAGTCCGATCCGCTTGAAGTGGTAGGCGGGGTTTGCAGACACCGGCAGCAGAGCCTCAGGTTCGCTCGCTACCTTCACTTCCCGCACGATCTTGCCTGTGTCATCCACAATGCAGACGCTGGTCTCCTTGACCGATACGTCTAATCCAGCAAAATGGTCCATGCTGCGCTTCTCCTTCTGATGCTTGAGGCTGTGTCAACAACGGACCTCGTTTCCACCATCAGCCTGAAGCGCAGCACCCAAAATCTTCAGCTATCCACAAGCTGCCGGCCGATTACCCCATCTCCTGGTCCGCTTTACCTCCTGAAAGCAAACATTACTTGGCGCGATTTGAATGTCGGCTTAGGGTCTTGGTCGTGTAAAAACGCTTTGGGATCAGAAGCGCAGTTTCTGGCCTCAGACTTGGGGCCCTTTTCCGGGTCCGACTATGCCCTCATCGCCGCCATAAGTGGCTGGATGCCGATGATATTGATGACGCGCGTCAGATTGTAGGCCAGCACGTGCAGCGCCATCTCGGTGGCGACCTTCGGAAGACGCTTCATCAGAAAGTGCGTCGCCCCCATTCTCATCTTTAGCGTACCGAAGGGATGTTCCACCGTCTCACGGCGCTGGCGCATGGCCTGCGGATTGTTATCGAGACGCCTTTGCACGGCCTCTAGCACGTCCTCATGCTCCCAGCGCGTGATGCGTCGTTGCGCGCCGGTCGTACAGCGATGCTTGATTGCACAGTGGCGACATGCATTCGTCCAATAGCGCCGCAACTTCTGCCCGTTCTCCTCGTTCGTGTAATAGTACTTCAGCTTTTCGCCAGCCGGACAGCGATAGACATCCTCGTCGCTGAGATAAACGAAGTCCTGCTTGCCGAAACGACCCCTTGCCTCAATCCCCGATGTCATCGGCTTTGGCAGCGTTACGGCGATTCCGGCCTTGTCACACGCGAGGATTTCCTCGCCGCTGAAGTAGCCGCGATCCGCAACGGCTTCGAGTTTGGCGACGCCGAGCACTTCCTTCGCCTGTGAGGCGACGTTTGCGAGTTGTGCCCGATCCGAGCCGCTATTTGTTACCTCGTGCGTGACGATCAGGTGATGTTTCGTATCGACCGCGACCTGCACATTGTAGCCGACCACGCCGGACCCGCGCCCGCTGGTCGCCATCGAGCGGCTGTCGGGATCGGTGAGCGAGATTTGCTGATCGGGTGACGCCAGCATCAGCTTTTCCATCGCCGCCAGGCGCTGCATCTCGCTTTCGAGCTTGACCAGCTTCTCCTTCAGATGTGCCGTCTTCGCTGCCAGCGCTTCGGATGGTTCCTGCAAGTCAGCCGTGTCGAGCTGCGCAAGATACCGCGCCACGCTCTCCTCCAGTTGCACGCGCCGACGCTCTACTTTCCCGCGCGTGAAGTTCCTGTCCCGGTTGTTCACCGCTTTGAACTTGCTGCCATCAATGGCAACGCTGGCTGTCGCCAGTAGGCCCATCGTGCGGCAGAGCTCGACGAAGCGCACACACACCTTGCGGATCGCAGGGCCATTGTCCTTGCGGAAGTCGGCAATCGTCTTGTGGTCGGGGGCCAGCCGGCCTGTCAGCCATAGGACCTCGACATTGCGACCGGCCTCACGCTCAAGCCGGCGGCTCGACTGGACCCGATTGAGATAGCCGTAAATGTAGAGCTTCAGCAGCCCCGCGGGATGATATGAAGGTCGGCCAGTTGCCTCAGGAGCGACCCCATCGAATCCCAGCTAGGAAAGATCAAGCCCATCAACAAAAACATCGACCGCCCGAACCGGATTGTTCTCGTCGATCCAGTCTTCCAGGCATTCAGGAAACAGCGTCCTCTGCCCGCGATCCATGCCTTCAACGAAGCGCTTCATCTGATCCTCCCGCAAATCGCGCGAGAATCTTATCCCGAGAATCAAACCCAGAGATGCGTTTTCACACAGCCAGGGTCATTAGCGGACAAACCACGATGTCCGGCGAATGTCCGCTTAACCCCTGCCGACTCAACCGGTCGACGCAACACTTGCGTAACGCTTGCCAAACGCTCGCCTAATCGCTTTCAAGATCCCCGTCTGCCAACGATGCCAAAGCTCCGGTTTCTCGGCTGCAGTGAGCCCTCGACGACATCTTTCTCCATCAGCCATATTCTTTGGTCAAGATAGAGTGTTGCGTCGACCGGTTGAGACCACCCCCAGAAAGCAGCCATTAGGGGGCGCACCTACGTCGCCATTCCGCGTCTATGAATCCACGCTTTAGCGCCGCCCAAACAGCCGCTCTATGTCGGTGAGCTTCAGCTCCACATAAGTCGGCCGGCCGTGGTTGCACTGGCCGGAATTGGGCACCGCCTCCATTTCGCGCAACAGCGCGTTCATCTCGTCGGGCTTGAGCCTGCGCCCGGCGCGCACCGAGCCGTGGCAGGCCATGGTGGCCGAGACGTGCAGCAGCCGGCGCTCCAGCGGCAGCTCATCGTCCCATTCCGCCATGTGCTCGGCGAGGTCGCGCATGAGGCCCTGCACGTCGATCTCGCCCAAGAGCGCCGGCGTCTCGCGCACCGCAATGGCGCCGGGGCCGAAATCCTCGATCGTCAGCCCGAAACGCGCCAGATCTTGCGCGCGCGCGGCAAGGCGCGCGGCGTCGCCCTCATCGAGCTCGACGATCTCCGGGATGAGCAGGATCTGCCGCGCCACGCCGCTGGCCGCGATCGCCGCCTTCAGCCGCTCATAGACGATGCGCTCATGCGCGGCGTGCTGGTCGACAACGACCAGCCCGTCGCGCGTCTGCGACACAATGTAAGTTTCGTGCACCTGGGCGCGCGCGGCGCCGAGCGGGCGCTCGATCAGCTCGGCCGCCGGCTCGAAGCTGGCAATCGCCGCATCGGCCGCCGGCTCGCCGACGTCGAAGGCGGCCTGCGTCGCCTCGGCAAAGCCGAGCGCGGCGCCGCCGCGCAGCGGCACATAACCGGAAGGCCGCGCCGGCGAACGCCGCCAGTCATAGCCGCCGCGGCGCGGCGTGGCGGCAGGCCGGAAGGCTGCGATGGTCGCGCCGCCGCCGGTCGAGGCCGCACGGGTGCCCTCGCGCGCCAGCGCCTCCTTCAGCGCGCGCACGATCAGCCCGCGCACCAGCGCGCCGTCGCGGAAGCGCACCTCGGTCTTGGCCGGATGCACGTTGACGTCGACCTCGCGCGCATCGAGCGTGACGAACAGTGCCAGCAGCGGATGGCGGTCGCGCGGCAGGTAGTCGGCGTAAGCGGCGCGCACCGCGCCGAACAACAGTCTGTCGCGCACCGGGCGGCCGTTGACGAACAGATATTGCCCGAGCGAATTGGCGCGCGACAGTGTCGGCAGGCCGGCGAAGCCGGAGACCTGCACGCCCTCGCGCGTGGCCTCGACCGCGAAGGCGTTGGCGCGGAAATCCTGGCCGAGCACGTCGCCGAGCCGCGCCAGATTGTCCGACGCGGGTCCCCAGGTCACCGGCGCGCGCTCCTCGCCAGCGAGCGTGAAGGCAACGTCCGGCCGGCTCATGGCCAGACGCCGCACCACTTCGCGCACGGCTTCCGCTTCGCTGCGGTCGGTCTTGAGGAATTTCAGACGCGCCGGCGTCGCAAAGAACAGATCGCGCACTTCGACCGTGGTGCCGTGGCCGAGCGCCGCCGGCTTCACGTCGGACTTGGCGCCGGCATCGATGCCAAGCATCCAGGCATGCGGCTCGGAAGCGTGCCGCGTGGTGATGGCGAGCCGCGCCACCGCGCCGATCGAAGGCAGCGCCTCGCCGCGAAAGCCGAGCGTGCGGATCGACATGAGGTCGTCGCCGGTAAGCTTGGAGGTGGCGTGGCGCTCGACGCTGAGCGCGAGATCGGCGCGCGTCATGCCCTCGCCGTCGTCGGTAACGCGAATGAGCCGCCGGCCGCCGCCGTCGGTCAAGCACGTCGATGCGCTTGGCGCCGGCGTCGAGCGCGTTCTCGACCAGCTCCTTGACTACGCTCGCCGGCCGCTCGACCACCTCGCCGGCGGCGATGCGGTTGACGATTCGTTCGGATAGCTGGCGGACGGGCATGGGCGGCCTGATTCGGGATTTGCCGCGACTCTATCGGGGCGCGACGGCAGCGGCGAGGCGGCGGCCGGCGCTGCCCCCGCTATCCTTAGTCCCAGGCCTTGCCGCTGCGGTGGCGCTTGATCTCGGAACGGTGCTTTTTGCCCTCCAGGCGCTGGCGCTTTTGCGCCTTCGGCACCTTGGTGGCGCGGCGCGGCTTGGGGCGTACCGCCGCCTGGCGGATCAGCTTGAACAGGCGCTCGCGCGCCTCGGCGCGGTTGCGGGTCTGGTCGCGGTGCGCCTGCGCCACGATGACGATGACGCCCTCCTTGGTGGCGCGCTTGCCGGCGAGCCGGATCAGCCGCACCGCCACGTCGTTGGGCAGCGACGGCGACTGGCGCGCGTCGAAGCGCAGCTGCACCGCGCTCGACACCTTGTTGACGTTCTGCCCGCCCGGGCCGGAAGACCGCACGAAGGATTCCGTGAGCTCGGATTCGTCGATCGCAATGGTGCCGGTAATGGGAATCACGGCGGCTATGAGGTGAGATACTTCTTCGCCAGCACCTTGCCCTCTTCCACCGCCGGCTGGTCGAAGGCGTCGATGCCGAACAGGTGCGCGGCGATGATGGTTTCCAGCATGAAATGCATCATCAGCTCGCCGAGCGCGGCCTCGTCGAGCTCGGGCAGATGGATGGTGCGCACCGGGCAGCCGTTCTTGGCCAAGGTTTCGGCGGTGGCGCGGCCTTCCGCCGCCACCAGATCGCCGATGGTCTTGCCGGCAAAGCCGGGCTCGCCGGCGAGCTTGGCGAGCGCGCCGTCCATGCGCGGCCCGAGGCCGGCGGCCTCGACGGTGACGACGGTGATCAGCTTGTCGCGCGGGCCGGCGATGAACAGCTGCGCCTGGCTGTGCTGGTCGACCGGCCCGAGGGCGGCGAGCGGGGTGGTGCCCTTGCCGTCTTTTCCCAGGCTCTCGGCCCAGAGCTGCACGTACCAATGCGTGAAGCGCTCGAGCCGGTCGCAATAGGCCATCAGCACGCTGATGTTCTTGCTCGCTGACAATGCGACGGCAAGCGCCGCCCCGCGCGCGGCCGGCACTTCGGCCGGCGGCTTCTTGTCCAGCACGGGCTGCAACGCCACGGCCGCGCCTTTGCGAATCGCGCCAATATCGAGCCCGAGCATGGCGGCCGGCAAGAGCCCGACATTGCTGAGCGCGGAATAGCGCCCGCCGATGTCCGGGTCGTGGTCGAGCAGCGGCACCTGATGCTTGCCGAGCAGCTCGCGCAGGCCGTTGCGTTTGCCTTGCCTTGCCGGCTCGCTGATGCCGAGCACGGCCGTTGCGCGGGTCGAGCCCGGCCTGCTTGAGCGCCGAGAGCGCGGCGATGGTCTGCATCAGCGTCTCGGCGGTGCCGCCGGATTTCGAGATCGCCACGAAACGCGTGGTGGCGAGCGGCAGCTTTGCCAGCATGGCCGCGTAGGAATGCGGATCGAGATTGTCGATGAAATGCATGCGCGGGGGCCCGCGCAAATCGCCGACGCCCGGCACCTTGTAATCGGCGAGCTGCGCCAGCGTCTGCCCGCCGAGCGAGGAGCCGCCGGTGCCGAGTATGACGATATCGCTCGCGCCCGCGGTGAGCGTCTGGGCAGCGCCGCGAATCTCGGCGAGATCGTCCTGCTTTTCCGGCAAGTGCAGCAGCGGCAGCGTGCCCTCGGCATACAGCCGGCGCAGCTGATCGAGCGCGCCTTCCGTGCGGGCCAAGGCGGCCGCAAGCGCGGCCTCGGCGACGCCGTGCTTGCCAACGTTCTTTTCCAGCGCGCTGTCGATCGATTGGATGAGGGGCATGGCGGAACCTTCAGGGCTGTCATCGTCCGCGCAAGCGGACGATTCAGATCATCCCACTGAAGAACTTGACTTGAAACGACCGACCCGGCCAGGCAAGTTCCTGAAATACTGGATGCCCCGCTTTCGCGGGGCATGACAGCTTACGGAATGGTTCATTCCTTCACGACGCCCGAGGTCATACCCTTGGGCCGGCCGGCGACCGTGACCAGGAGGCCGCCGCCGTAGAGCCGCTTGGCCACCCGCTTGGCGTCGTCGATGCTGACGCCGTCGATCAGCGCGCCGCGGCGCTGGATATAGTCGCTGCCGAGATTGTCGATCTGGATCTGCGTGAGCTGCGCGGCGATCTTGCTCGAGGTGTCGAGCGAGAGCGCGTAGGAGCCCTTGATGTAATCCTTGGCGGCCGCCAGCTCCTCAGGCGTCGGGCCGCTCTCGGCCATGCGCTTGATCTCGTGCTCGATCACCTTGAGCGCGTCGGCGGTGCGGTCGCCGCGGGTGGCGGTGCCGCCGATCACCACGGCGGCGCGGCGGAACCAGACCAGGTTGTCGGACACGCCGTAAGCGAGCCCGCGCTTCTCGCGCACTTCCTTGTAGAGCCGCGAGGAGAACGTGCCGCCGCCGAGAATGTGGTTGACGATATAGGCGGCCATGAAATCGGGATCGTCGCGGGCGATGCCCTGCCCGCCGAAATTCACCACCGCCTGCGGCACGTTGACGTCGATCACGATCTGGCGGCCGAGATTGGTCGGGCTGACCGCCGGCACCAGCGTGAGCTTGTCGGTCTTCGGCAGGTCGGCGAAGGCGCGGTCGATCAGTTTGCCGGCGGTGTCGGCGTCGATGTCGCCGACGATCGAGACGGTGAGCCCGTTGCGGGCGAACACGTCCTTGACATAGCCGCGCAGGTCCTCGGCGGTGATGCGCGGCACGGTCTCCAGCGTGCCTTTGCTGTCGCGCCCGTAGGGGTGGCCGGGAAAGGCGGTCTGCCACCAGCGGCTGCTGGCGAGATTGTTCGGGTTGGTGGTCTCGCGCCGCAACGCGGCCAGTACCTGGCCGCGCACCCGCTCGACGGCGTCGGCGTCGAAGCGCGGCGCGGTCAGCGCCAGATGCAGGAGATTGAAGGCCTCGTCGCGGTGCTCGTTGAGCGTGCGCAGCGAGCCGCGGAAATAGTCGCGGCCGACCTCGAAGGCCACCTCGATGGCGTGGTCCTCCAGCCGCTCGTGATAGGCCTTGCTGTCGAGGGAACCGGCGCCCTCGTCGAGCAGATTGGCGGCGAGGCTGGCGGTGCCGGCCTTGGCGGCGGCGTCCTGGCTGGCGCCGCCGTGGAAAGCGTAGTTGAGCGTGACCAGCGGGACCGCGTGCTCGCGCACCAGCCAGGCAGGGATGCCGGAGGGGCTGACGATCTTCTCGATCGTCATGGCCGAGGCGTTCGATTGGGCCGCGCAGAGCGCCAGCAGCGCGAACGCGATGGAAGCGATCGAGCCGCGTCATGTGCGTTTCTCCACCTGCGGGCTCAAGTCCTTGATCAGATAGCCGGTCACCGAGCGCCGCTTGTCGAGCCAGCGGCGGGCGGCCTCCTGCACCTGCTCGGCGGTGACGGCGCGGATGCGGTCGGTCCAGTGCTCCACGTCGGCGACGCGGGAGCCGGTGGCGAGCGCCTCGCCGTACCAGCGCGCCATGCTGGCCTGGCTGTCATGGGCATAGACGGCGTCGGCGATCAGCTTGGTCTTGCTGCGCGCGAGCTCCGTGGGCGTCACGCCCTTCTCGATCACTTGCGCGATCACCGCGTCGGTGGCGGCTTCGAGCTGCGGCAAGGTTACGCCCTGGCGCGGCGCGCCGTAGACGCCGAACTTCGACAGATCCACGGCGTCGCTTTCGTACCAGGCGCCGGCGGCGACCGCGATGTGCTTGTCGACCACCAGGCTGTTGTACAGCCGGCTGTTGTTGCCGGAGCCGAGGATATGGGCGAGCACCTCGAGCGCGGCCGATTCGCCGGGCTTGGCGGTGGTATAGGACGGCACCAGATAGCCGCGCTGCATCACCGGCTGCTCGACGCGCGGGTCGGCGAGCGTGAGCGAGCGCACCGCCACCGGCGCCGGCTCCTGCGGCCGATGGCGCGGCACGACGTTGGCGTTACGCTTGAGCTTGCCGTAGGTCTTCTCGGCGAGCTTGAGGGCGGCCTGCGGTTCGATGTCGCCGGCGATCACCACGATCGCGTCGTTGGGACCGTAGAAGCGACGATAGAAGCCGATGGCGTCGTCGCGCGTGAGCCCCTCCATCTCGTGGCGCCAGCCGATCACCGGCTTGCCGTAGGGGCTGTTGAGGTAGAGCGCGGCGTCGATCTGCTCGCCGAGCCGCGCGCGCGGATTGTTGCGCACGCGCTGGTTCTGCTCCTCGAGGATGACCTGAAGCTCGGGCCGCACGACCTGGTCGGTGAGTTGCAGGCCGGTCATGCGGTCGGCTTCGAACGCCATCACGGTCTTGAGCTTTTCGCTCGGCACGCGCTGGTAAAAGGCCGTGTAGTCGTTGGAGGTGAAGGCGTTTTCCTGACCGCCGCTGCGCGCGACCACGTTCGAGAACTGGCCGGCCGGATGCTTGGCGGTGCCCTTGAACATCAGATGTTCGAGGAAATGCGCCAGCCCCGATTTGCCCGGCGTCTCGTCGGCGGCGCCGACCTTGTACCAGATCATGTGGGTAACCACCGGCGCGCGGTGATCGGGAATGACGACCAGCTCGAGGCCGTTGGCCAGCGTGAAGTCGGCGACCTTGCCGGCGGCTTGGTCGGCGGCGGCAAGCGCCGGCGCCGCAAATGCCACGGCGATGGCCGCCGCGGCGGCCATGATGACGTTTCGTTTGAGGAGCACGTTGGAAACCTTCAAGCTCAGAGGTGATGCGCCCCACGCAAACTTGCGCGGCCGTCACGCACGAACAAAGCAAAGTGAGTAGCCGCCACGGTCAGGACTTCACTTCACCGGCTCGACGCGCTTGAGATAGTCGTTGTCCGCCGTGGGAGGCGGCGCCTGCCCGGTACCGTAAGGCTGATCGGGCGACGGCGTCTGATAGCCGGAGGGCGGCTCGGTGAGCGAGGTGCGCGGCGGCTCGCCGGTGAACCGGGCGACGCTGTCGTTCTTGCCTTTGAACATGTTGCTGAATATGCCGCCTTTGTAGCCGAGCTCGGACGGAGACATCAGCGAGCCCAGCACCCCGGGGCCTTCGGTATCGCGGTTGACGGTGCCGCGCGGACGCGGGCCGGGCGCCAGTTCGTCCGGCCGCAGCGGATTTTCCTCGCGCATGCGCTCGTCTTCGACGTTCCGGCTCTTTTCGATCTTCTCGCGCTGCTTGGCGCGGGAGACGTCGGGATCCTTCGGCCAGGCCGGATTAGGCACCGCGCTCGCCTGCTCGGGCGGCGGCAGCGTGCTCGTGGGCGGCAGCACCAGAGGCGCCCGCTCGTGGTATTGGATATCGGGCTCGTTGTCGCTCTTAAGGCCGAAACCTTCCAGGAACCGCCCGAACGTCGCCTTATAAAAGTCGCTGCTGCTGTTTTCGTCGCCGGCGCGCGCGGCCTGCGGGGCCGCCAACAGACCGACGGCGAGCGCCAAGCCGAGCGCGGCGCAGGTTTCCGTCAGCCGGGTCGGGCGCGTGAAAATCATGCGGTTGCGGTCTCTTGTTGCCATCTGAGCGCCGAAAACGCTGCAATTCCCCGGGGAATTCGACGTTTCCAGTTCCCGACTATTGCGGCGGATCAGGGCGCTTTTGCGGCGCGTTCCCCGATCAGGGATTCATACAGCAGGCCGATTACCCCGGCAACGATGGCTACGTCGGCGAGGTTAAAAACGTACCAGTCGAACCGCCAACTAGCCCCAGAAACGTGAAAAAACACGAAATCGGCCACCCAGCCATAGGCCAGCCGGTCGATGGCGTTGCCGACGGCCCCGCCGATGATCAGGCCGAGCGCCAGAGCGGTGAGCCGGCTATGTGAGCGCGCAAGCCAGACCCAGAGCAGCAGCACCGCCAGCACCTTGGTCCCGAGCAGCACCCATCCGCCCAACGGCCCGTGCGTCTGGAACAGGCCGTAGCTGATGCCGGTATTGCGGGCGAGCACCAGGTCGAAGAACGGCCCGAGGCGCACCGGGCCGTTATGGACGAGATCGAAAACGAACAGCAGATAGAGCTTGCTCGCCTGATCCACGGCGCAGGCGATCAGCGCCGTCGCCAGGCCGAGCCACGTGAACGGACCGGAGAGATAGGAACGGAACGTCATGAGGCTGTCGTCCCCGCGAAGGCGGGGACCCATACGCCGCAGCACGGGCGATTGGTTCTGGATTCGCGCGCCGGCACGACGCCGGTCAGGTGATGAGATGACTGAGATCGCGCCATTCCAAATTCTCCTCCTCGATCAACCGAATTTTCCAGTCTCGATTCCATTTCTTCAGTTGCTTCTCGCGACGGATTGCGTCTTCCGCATTCTCGTATGGTTCGACATAGACCAGTCGATGAACATCGTATTTTTTAACGAATTCGGAGCCGCGGCCAAGTCGATGCTGCTCCATTCGGGCGCGCAGATCATTTGTTACGCCAATGTAAAGCGTCCCGTGTCGACGACTGGCAAGGATGTAAACGTAATACACGTCGACAACCCGAAACTGTCGTCCCCGCGAAGGCGGGGACCCATACGCTGTGTCGTTTCAATTTGCCGAAGCCGAAGTCACAAGGCGCCCGTCCTGATCATAGCTTGAGTCCGGTGGTTATGGGTCCCCGCCTTCGCGGGGACGACATAAAAATTCGTCGTCTTGCGGACTATTCCGCCGCCTTGCGCATGGTTTCCCATTCGCGCAGCGCCTGGGCGTCGCGCGGCGAGACGTCGGGAAATTCAGGGTCCGCGCCGATGGTGTTGAGGATCTTCCAGGAGCGCGCGCATTTGGTGCCCTCGGCGAGATTCGGCACGACGGCGACGCCCGCCACGTCGGCCAGGCGGAAGGCATCGGCCGGCCCCTCGTCCTCGACCAACGTCAAGGCCGAGGTGATGCAGATCTCGGCCATGTCGACGTCGAGCACGGCCTCGGCCAGCTCCGCATTCGACACGTGCACGATCGGATGCGCTTCCAGCGAGGAGCCGATGCGCTTTTGCGCGCGCTCGATCTCGAGCGCGCCGGTGACCACGCGGCGCACGATGCGCACCTTGCGCCATTTCTCGGCCAGCGCCTCGTTGAGCCAGCCCGCCGGCATGTCGGGGAACAGCTCCAGATGCACCGACTTGGCGCCGGCGCCATAGCGGCAACCCCAGGCCTCCTCGGCGGTAAAGCAAAGCATGGGCGCGAGCCAGGTGAGCGTGCAGCGGAACAGATGATCGAGCACGGTGAGACAGGCCTTGCGCTTGCCCGACGAGAGCGGATCGCAATAGAGCGTGTCCTTGCGGATGTCGAAATAGAAGGCCGACAGGTCCGAGATCATGAAGCTGTTCAACGCAGCAAAGATGCGCTTGTAGTCGAACTCGGCGTAAGCCTTGCGCACCAGTGCGTCGAGCTCGGCCAAGCGGTGCAGCATCAGCCGCTCCAGCTCCGGCATCTGCTCGACATGTCTGACGCGATCCTCCTCGTGGAAATGCGCGAGACTGCCGAGCATCCAGCGCAGCGTGTTGCGCAGCTTGCGGTAGGTCTCGACCGTCTGCTTGAGGATCTCAGGCCCGATGCGCTGGTCGTCCCAATAATCGCAGGACGCCACCCACAGCCGCAGGATGTCGGCGCCGGACTGCTTGATCACGTCCTGCGGCGCAATGGTGTTGCCGAGCGATTTCGACATCTTGCGGCCGTCCTCGGCCAGCGTGAAGCCGTGGGTGACGACGATGTCGAAGGGCGCGCGCCCGCGCGTGCCGCAGGATTCCAGCAGCGAAGAATGGAACCAGCCGCGGTGCTGGTCGGAACCTTCCAGATACATCACGACGTCTCGACCGCCATCGATCTTGCGCTTGATGCCGGCAAGCTGCGGGAAATGACCTGCGTCCTCCAGCACGAAGGCGTGGGTGGAGCCGGAATCGAACCAGACGTCGAGAATATCGTCGACCTTCTTCCAGCCGTCATTGGCGAGTTTTGGCCCGAGGAAGCGCTCGCGCGCGCCGGCCGCGTACCAGGCGTCGGCGCCCTCGGCCTCGAAGGCCTCGACGATACGGACTTCGACCTCCGGGTCCTGCAGGATCTCGACCGAGCCATCCGGCTTTTCCTTGATAAAGACCGCTATTGGTACACCCCAAGCGCGTTGGCGTGAAATCACCCAGTCGGGCCGCGACTCGATCATGCCGGTGATGCGGTTCTCGCCCTGCGGCGGTACCCAGCGCGTGACCGAAATGGCGTGCAAGGCGCGCGCCCGCAAAGTGTCGCCCCCTCCACCGGTCATTCCGGGGCGCGCCGAAGACGCGAACCCGGAATCCAGGACCCTGGATTCCGGGTTCGCCGCTTCGCGGCGTCCCGGAATGACAGGAGGCAAGCCCTCGACCGGCTTGTCCATCGCGATGAACCATTGCGGCGTGTTGCGGAAGATGACCGGCTTCTTGGAACGCCAGGAATGCGGATACTGGTGCTTGAGGCGGCCGCGCGCGATCAACATATGCGCGTCGATCAAAGCCTTGATCACCGCCTCGTTGGCGTCGCCCTTCTCGCCTTTGTCGTTGATGACGCGTTTTCCCTCAAACAACGGCGCGTATTCGGTGAATCGTCCGTCGGCGTCGACGGTGTAGGGGATCCAAGTATCAATATGGCGCGTCGAGAGTTCCGCCGCGTTAGCAGTCCAAAGCTCGAAGTCCTCTCGGCCATGACCAGGCGCCGTGTGCACAAAACCCGTGCCTGTATCTTCAGTGACGTAATCGCCTTCAAGGAGAGGGACTTTAAAGCCGTATCGGTCATCCATCTTCGCAAGTGGGTGACTGCATTCACCGACAGATAATGCCTCGGTACTTACACCTCGGACCCTCTCATACCCCGCAACTCTGGCAGCCTTGAAAACATCAGCAGCTAATTTGTCTGCAATGATGTAATTCGCGCCCACTTTGGCCCAGTTGTCCGAAGCGGCCTCGGTTACGCGGTATAATCCGTATTCGATTTTTTTTGAGAACGCGATCGCGCGATTGCCCGGAAGCGTCCAAGGTGTCGTGGTCCAGATTATGACTGATGCAGGTTCTAATTCACCGCCGACCGGAGAAAGCTTTCCGAAATCATTCCACTCGACGTCACTAAGATTTATTGCAGCGCCGTCGCGCGCGACCATCCGGCACGGAAACTTCACCCACACCGTATCGGACGTGTAATCCTCATACTCGACCTCCGCCTCCGCCAGCGCCGTCTTCTCCACCACCGACCACATCACCGGCTTGGAGCCGCGGTACAGCGTGCCGTTGGCGGCGAACTTCATCAGCTCGCGCGCGATCTGCGCCTCGGCGAAGAAGGCCATGGTCGTGTAGGGATGGTCCCAGTCGCCGGTCACGCCGAGCCGCTTGAACTCCGCGCGCTGCACGCCCAGCCAATGATCGGCATAGGCGCGGCATTCCTGGCGGAACGCGATCATCGCGTCCGGGTTGGAGAGGTCCGGCTTTTTCTTGTTCTTCGAGCGGTAGTTCTCCTCCTCGATCTTCCATTCGATCGGCAGGCCGTGGCAGTCCCAGCCCGGCACGTAGTTGGAATCGTGCCCAAGCATCTGCTGGCTGCGCGTCACCATGTCCTTGAGGATCTTGTTGAGCGCGGTGCCGATGTGGATCGGGCCGTTAGCGTAAGGCGGGCCGTCATGCAGGATGAACTTGTCGCGGCCCTTGGCCGCGGCGCGCAACTGGCCGTAGAGATCGCCCTGCTCCCAGGCCTTAAGGATTTCCGGCTCGCGCTGCGGCAGGCCGGCGCGCATCGGGAAATCCGTCTGCGGCAGGAACAGCGTCTCGGAATAATCGCGCTCTGTTTCGGACTTGGGCTTGCTCATGGCGGGCTTACTAGCAGGCAGGTTAGGCGGCGGAAAGGCCGCCTTTCCGCTGTCGTCCCGGCCGAGCGAAGCGAGAGCCGGGACCCATACTCCCCTAGTCCCTCGATAGGTTGTGGCGTATGGGTCCCCGCCTTCGCGGGGACGACAGCTGAGAGGCTACACCTCTCCCAGCACCGGAAAGGCGCTGCCCGCGCGGGAAAGCGCGTCGCGCGCCTGCGCGGCGTCGGCATCCATGGCCGCTTTCAGCCCCTCGACCGACTCGAACTTCTGCTCGTGGCGCAGCCAGCCGATGAAGGCGACGTCGATCCGCGCCCCGTAGAGGTCGCCCGCGAAGTCGAACAGGTGGACCTCCAGGAGCGGCGCGCCGTCGTCGAACATCGGCCGCACCCCGAAGCTCGCTACCCCGTCGATGCGCTTGTCGCCCAAGCCTACGCGCACCGCGTAGATGCCGTGCTTGAGGCCGCAGGCCGGGTCGAGCCTGAGATTGGCGGTGGGGAAACCCAACTCGCGCCCGCGTCTGTCGCCGTGGATGACCTCGCCGGAGGTGAACCAGGGCGCGCCCAGGAGCTCGGCCGCCTCCACCACCTTGCCCTGGCTCAACGCCGTGCGCACCGCGCCGGAGGAGACCGGCCGGCCCTCGTCCTCCAGCGGCGGCACGATGTCGACGGCGAAGCCGAGGCGGGCGCCCTGCTCGGCCAGATAGGCCGGCGAGCCGGCGCGATTTTTTCCGAAATGGAAGTCGAAGCCGATGGCCGCGCCGCCGATGCCGAGCTGGCCGACCAGGATGCGGGCGATGAAATCCTCCGCCGAGGTGGCGGCAAGCGCCGCGTCGAAGCGCATGACGATGGCGCCGTCGAGCCCGGTGGCGGCCAGCAGCCGCAGCTTGTCGGCCTCGCTGGAGAGCTGGAACAGCGGGTCCTGCGGGCGCAGGAAAAGCCGCGGATGCGGCGTGAAGGTCAGCGCCGCGGTCTTGCGGCCAAGCTTTTCGGCGCGGGCGCGGGCGGCGCCGATGACGGCCCGGTGGCCGCGGTGCACGCCGTCGAAATTGCCGATTGCAACAACGGCGCCGGCCAGCGGGCCGGGGCCAATGCCATCCGCATCGCCGCGCACGACGGTGAAGTTTTTTGCCGAAAATCGGGGATTGCTCATCGGACCGTGGGTTTGGGACGTTTGGCCGCAGCCATAGTTAGCGCGCCGTTAACGAGGCTCCAAATTAACCGCTTATTCAATCGCCGGTGGTACCCATGCGGGAATTTCGGGGGCCCCTAATACGGGGGAATACGTCATGTCCGTGGACCTGTCGATGCCGGTGCTGGTGGTGGACGATTACAACACCATGGTGCGCATCATCCGCAACTTGCTCAAGCAGCTTGGCTTCGAGAACGTCGACGACGCCGGCGACGGCACGTCGGCGCTGGAAAAGATGCGGGCGCGCAAATACGGTCTGGTGATCTCCGACTGGAACATGGAGCCGATGACCGGCTACGACCTGCTCAAGCAGATGCGCTCCGATCCGGAGCTCGGCCGCACGCCGTTCATCATGGTGACGGCGGAATCCAAGACCGACAATGTGATCGCCGCCAAGAAGGCGGGCGTGTCGAACTATATCGTCAAGCCGTTCAACGCCCAGACGCTCAAGAACAAGATCGACGCGGTGTTCTTGCCGCCCGCTTCCTAGGCGGGCATCACCACACCAGCTGCAACATCACCGCCTTCGGCATCTCGCCGGCGGCCGCGAACACGCCTTTGAGCGCGGCAGCGTCGGGGTGCTCGCGCCCGCCAAGTTCCTCGGCGTGGATCCCGGAAGTCACGAACAGGAAATCGACGCCGAGCGTGCGCGCGCCTTTGAGATCCGTGCGGACCGAGTCGCCGATCGCCAACACGCGCGCAAGCGGCGTTTGCTTGCCCGACGCCTGCTCGGCTTTCTCAATCGCCATGTCGTAGATCGGCCGGTACGGCTTGCCGGCATAGAGCACCTCGCCGCCCATGGTGGCGTAAAGATCGGCGAGCGCGCCCGCGCAGTAGACCAGGCGCCGGCCGCGCTCCACCACCACGTCGGGATTGCCGCAGACCATGAACAGGCGGCGTTCGAGCATCAGCTCGAGGCGGGCGCGGTAGTCGTCTGGCGTCTCCACGTCGTCGTCTTCGAGCCCGGTGCAGACCACGTAGTCGGCGCTTTCCAGCGGCGCGAAACGCGCATTGAGGCCATTGAACACCACGCGGTCGCGCTCGGGGCCGAGATGGTAAAGACTCTGGCCGCGCCGCCCGGCGACCACGCTGCGGGTGACGTCGCCGGAGGAAACGATGGCGTCGTATGTCTCCACCGGCACGTGCAGGCGGCCGAGCTGGCGTCCGACCTGGTCGCTCGGGCGCGGCGAATTGGTGATGAGCACCACCGTGCCGCCCATGGCGCGCATGCGCATGAGCGCGTCGCAGGACGGCGGCGAGGCTTCCAGGCCGTCATGCACCACGCCCCAAACGTCGCAAAGCAGCAGGTCGTAGTCGGGCGCGAGCGCCGAGAAATGCTGGATCAGAGGCGGCAAGGCGGCTGTCATGGTCGGGCGGAGATCTCGGGCTAATCAGCCGATGCCGCCGCCGGCCGCGGCGAGCGGAGCCGTCAGCTCGCCCAGCTTGCCCGCCTGGGACGCGCCTGCCTGCAAAGCCTCGGCGCGCACCGGCCGCGGCGGCGAGAACAGGAAGCCCTGACCGAAACGTACGTCGTAGTCCAAAAGGTCGAGCACCATGGTCTCGCTCTCGATGCGCTCGGCGATGAGATCGATGCCGGAGCGCGCCAACAGGTCGGCAAGGTCGGCGGGATGGATGTCGCTCTGCGCGGTCGCGCGGTTGAGCAGCAGCCGCGCCGGCACTTTCAGGAAGCGGAACGCGTGGTCGGCCAATTCCTTCGGCTCCATGCGCAGGTCCGCGACGTGGTCCATGGAGAAGCGGAAGCCGCGCTCGGCCAGCGCCGCCAGGCTCTCGTGCTCGATCGGCCCAAAGGCGCGGTAGGCGCTCTGCTTGAACTCAAAGATGAGCGAGCCGGCCAGCGCCCGGTTTGCGTCCATGAAATCGAGGAATTGCTTGAAGTAGTTCGGGTCGGTCAGCGTCGCCGCGCAGATATTGCAGGACAGGCCGACATCGCGGCTCTTCAGCTGCAGGCGGCGCGTCACCTGCACGCAGCGAAACACCAGCAGATTGTCGATCTTGGGCATCAGGCCGACGCTGTCGGCGAACTCGATGAAGTCGCTGGCCGGGATGACGTCGCCGTCCTCGGTGCGCAGCCGCGACATCGCCTCGTAGTAGCGCACCTTGCGCTGCGGCAGCGTGACGATCGGCTGCAGATAGAGATCGATGCGGTCCTCGTCGACCGCCTTGCCGATCAATTCGGCGATGTCGTCGCGCGTCATGCCCTGAAAGCGGCGGGCGCCGGTCACCGCGTCGCTCTCGCTGAGATGGAGCGCGCCGTCGGGCGCGGGCGTAGGACCGCTCTTCGGCATGGCGGTGACGGTCGGCGCCGCGACGGCGCCGGGGCCCTGCAGGACGGCGGCGTGCGAGGCGACCGTCTCGGCGATCTGGCGCACCAGCGTGCCGAGCTCGCCCATCTCGGCGGTGAGCGGCTCCACCGCGCCCTGCGCGCGGCCGACCGCCTTGTCGACGCGGGTTTCCATGGCGTTGAGCCGGCGGCCCATCTCGGCCACCTGGCGGGCGAGATCGGCGGTGCCGCGCGAGAGGTCGGCGATCTGGTCGCCAAGGGTGCGGCGGTCGCTCAACCGATTGTGGATCGAATTGAAAAGCGCCATGCCGACCAGCGCGGCGAGCGCGACCAGTCCGGCCAAGCGGATTTCCACCTTGAAGCCGAGATAGAGCACGGCGCCGAGCGAGGCGGCGATGAGCACCATGCAGATCCCGATGAAGATGGCGCCGAGACGAACCATTGCGCTATTCCTGGGCGGCCCCCGCCGGGCGGGCGCCTGATTCGCGCCGCCGGGCCCCAATGTTCCCGAGCGGGCCGGTCCGCGCAACCTCGAAGTCCTGCTATGGTAACGGCAATTCCCCCCTTCGTCGTAGGAAAAGCTTAGAGCCCGATGGAACCCGGCGTCCCGGCCCTGCCAACGACCCGCGGCTTTGCCCTGGTGGGGAAGATCGCGGCCAATCCGGGCCGGAGCTTCGCCGCCTTCCTGGCGCTGCATGCCGCGGTCTGGACCGCGCTGCCCGCATTGATCTACCCCAACCTGCCGCTGGATCTGATCGAGGCGCTGCTGTACGGGCGGGAATGGCAGCTAGGCTACGACAAGCTGCCGCCGCTGCCCTGGTGGCTGGTGCAGATCGCCTACCGGCTCGCCGGCCACGACTTCGCTTATTACCTGCTGGCGGAGCTGTCGGTCTGCGTCGCCTTCGCGCTGATCTACGCGGCGGCACGGCCGCTGGTCGGCGGGGTCGGGGCGCTGGTGTCGGTGCTGATCATCGACGGCCTGCACTACTTCAACTACACCGCCGCCAAGTTCAATCACGACGTCATCCAGCTGCCGTTCTGGGCGCTGGCCGGTTTTTCCTATCATCGGGCGCTGCGCGAGCGCCTGACCGCCGACTGGCTGCTGCTCGGCCTAGCTATGGGCCTGTCGCTGTGGTCGAAATATTTCGTGGTGGTGCTGGCGGCGCCCATGGTGCTGTTCGCGCTCATAGACCGCGACGCGCGCAAGGTGCTTGTCACGCCCGGGCCCTATATCGCGGTCGCGGCCGCGCTGATCACGGTGTCGCCGCACCTGGTGTGGCTGATCAAGACCGACTTCCTGCCGCTCGCCTATGCCGAGCACCGCGCGGTGCTGCCGCGCGGCTGGTACGACCATCTCTGGCATCCCTTCGTGTTCGGCATCAGCCAAGTATTCTTTCTGATCCCGTCGCTGTTGATCGCCGCGCCGTTGTTCTTTCCGCGGCGCGCCGCCGGCGAGCCGCCGGCCAGCCAACAAGCCGACAGCTTCGACCGCCGCGTCGTCACTTGGCTCGCCTTCGGCCCCTGCGCGGTGGTGTTAGCGATGGGCGTGGTGAGCGGGCGCGGCGCCGTGCCGATGTGGGGCTATCCGCTGTTTCTGTTTTTCGGTGTGTGGCTGGTGCTGCATGCGCGCCGCGCCATGGCGGGCATGCGGCTGGCCCGCATCCTCGCCACTTGGGCGGTCGTGTTCGCCTGCTTGGGCACCGCATTCTACGTCAATTACGACGTGCTGCCGCGCTTCGATCACCGCTACCGCGCGGTGTTCTTCCCCGGCGGCAGCCTCGGCCGCGACATCACGCAGCGTTATCACGCGATCGCCAACAAGAAGCTTCGCTACGTGATCGGCACCATGTGGGACGGCGGCAATCTCGCGCATTACTCGCCCGACCAGCCGCGCGTGCTGGTCGACGGCGAGCGCGAGCGCGCGCCGTGGATCGATCTTGCCGACCTCAGGCGGCAAGGCGGCGTGGTGGTGTGGACGGTGGGCGACCTCAAGCAGGTGCCGAAAAAATTTCAGGCGGTGGCGGCGGGCGCGCAGGTGCAGCCGCCGCTGCTGCTGCACTACCGGCGCGGCAATTCAAGCGTCTATGTGGGCTGGGCTATCTTGCCGGCACGGCCTTAAGCTGCGCCCTCAGGCCGGCAGTTCCTGCGCGGTCTGCAAGGCGTAGAACTGCACCGGCTGCGTGCGCCCCTTGACCGGCATTTCGTGCCGCTTTTCGAGATCGATCGCGAGGCCGGCCGCTTCGGCCGCGGCGCGCGAGACCACCACCGCGCAGTCATATTCCTTGGTCAGGCCTTCCAGCCGCGCGCAGGTATTCACCGTGTCGCCGATGGCGGTGATGATCTGCGAGCCCGGCGGCCCCATGCTGCCGACGATCGCCTCGCCGTAGTGGATGCCGATGCCGATGCGCAGCGGCTCGGGCAAGTCGCCGCGCAGGCGGTAGTTCAGCTGCTCCAGGCGGCTGAGCATTTCGCGGGCGCCGCGCACGGCGTCGGCGGCGCCTGCCGCCGGATCGGCGGCATAGAGGCCATAAAGCGCCATCAGCCCGTCGCCGGTGAACTGCGAATAGTGCCCATTGGTCTCGACCAGCGCCCGGGTCATCTCGTGGAAGAACTGGTTGAGCATGAACAGCACGTCGTAAGGCAGCCGGTGCTCGCTTAGGCCCGTCGAGCTGCGCAGGTCGACGAACACGACGGTGATCAGCCGCTCGCTGCCCTCCAGCCCGCCGCGTATCGCGCCGTCGGCGGCGTTGGCGTCGGCCGCCAACAGCGGCAGCACGGAAATATCGGCGCTCGGCCTGATCTGGCAGGCGAGCCGCATGCCGGGCGTGGCGCCGATGCGCGCGAGCGTCTTGGCCTCCAGGCCGGCGATGGGCGGCAATTGGTCGAGACCCTTGGTCACCAGGACGCGGCAGGTGGAGCAGCGCGCCCGTCCGCCGCATACCGAGGCATGCGCGATGCCGTTTTCGCGCAGCGTCTCCAGCACCGTGGCGCCGGGCAGGATCGGCACGCTGCGTCCGCCGGCATGCGCCAGCATGGGCGGGTGGTGCCTGCGATAGTGCCAGGCGCGGATGCCGCGTCCGGCAAAGGGCAGCAGCAAGAGGCCGAGCCAGATGCCCCAGCCGGCATATTCCATGCGGGTGATCGCGGCCACGGACTGCGGCGTGATGTTGGAATCGTCCAGCACCGCCTGCACAAAGTCCTTTTGCTTGGCCTCGCGCAGGATCTGGTTGCCGGCGGTGATGAAGCCGGCGAGCGCCAAGGCCGGCAGCAGCAGCGCGAAGGCGAAAAAATACGGCCGCCACTCGGGATACCAGCGCTTGGTGCGCAGCCAGAAGTGGATGCCGATCGCGGCGTGCGTCCACACCGTCAGCACCGCCAGCACCTGCACGACGGCGAGCCAGGGAAAGATCACCCACTGCGCAATCAACACGGTCGAATAGAGGCTGGTCACCTGCAACGCTTCTTCGGCGATGCGCGTGCCGATAACGTGCGGGATCAAAAGCAGCGGGATCGTGAGGCCGAACGCGATCTGCGTCCATTCCCAGCGGGA
This sequence comes from uncultured Pseudomonadota bacterium, assembly GCA_963819955.1. Classification (GTDB taxonomy): domain Bacteria; phylum Pseudomonadota; class Alphaproteobacteria; order Rhizobiales; family Xanthobacteraceae; genus Pseudolabrys. The sequence goes on from CAWFYB010000009.1 coordinate 745,248, forward strand.
AAGCCGCAACGAACGGCGGATATAGATCGACCACAGCGCATTGCCGTAGTGCACCAGCAGCGCCGCCGACAAGATGCCGGTGCCGGTCCAGGTGCGCCAGGGATACATCAGCGCGCCGCGCACGGTTTCGGCGCTCTCGAACGAGACCAGCAGCAGGCTATGGGCGCTCAGATGGCAGATCACGAACGCGAGCATGACGAGCGCGCTTGTCAGCCGCAGGCCGCTCCTTAGGTTGCGCAGATTCCAGGTCATGCCCGTAGCCTCTGACCGAGCTCCGGCAAATCAGGCCGCTTCACCATAGCCGCGATTGGCGGCGCGCAAAACAGGCCCTGCCGGACATTGCGGGCGCGGCGCAGCCCGGCGCCGGGACAGACCCGCCTCAATGCGCCATCGCGTGCGTGTGCGGCTGGTCGGCGACGATCCGGCCGTCGAGCAATTCGACATGGCGGTCCATGCGCTCAGCGAGCGCGAGATCGTGGGTGACCGCCACCACGGTCTTGCCGCGCTTGTCCACCAGGTCGCGCAAGACCTCGAACACCTGCTCGCTGGCATGCGAATCGAGCGAGCCGGTCGGCTCGTCGGCAAGGATCACCGGCGGCTCGTTGGCGAGCGCCCGCGCCACCGCCACGCGCTGGCGCTGGCCGCCGGAGAGTTGATCCGGACGCTTGGTGATGTGGTCGCCGAGCCCGAGCGAGGCGAGCAGCTCGCCCGCCCGCGCGCGCATGGCGGCAGGCGACAGCCGCCCGAGCGCGCGCATCGGCAGCATCACGTTGTCGAGAAGCGTGAATTCCGGCAGCAGGAAATGGAACTGGAACACGAAGCCGAGAAAGGTGAGCCGCATGACGGCGCGTTCCGGCTCGTCCATGTGGATGGTGTTGCGACCCTCAAGCAACACCTCGCCTTCGGTCGGCAGGTCGAGCAGGCCGAGCAGATAGAGCAGCGAGGATTTGCCCGAGCCGGACGGCCCGGTGATGGCGACGAACTCGTTGTCGCCGATCTTGAGATTGATGTCGCGCACCAGCGTGACCGGCACCACGCCCGGCAGGATGCGGGTGACGTTGCGCGCCTCGATCAGCGGCATCTTGCTCATGCGGCGCCCCTTATGATCTCGACCGGGTGCTCGCGCGCCGCCTTGCGCGCCGGCGCGTAGCCGGCGAGCACCGAGGAAACCATGGCCACCGCGCCGGCCAAGAGATAATGCAGCGGGTCGTAGGCGAGCGGCAGATAGTCGGAATCGAGGAAGGGATTGGTGATGCGCACCGCGCCGAGCGCGCGGCACAGCGCGTAGCCGAGCGCAAATCCGATCAGCGAGCCGATGAGGCCGATGATAGCCGCCTCGATCACGAAGATCGCGCGCACGGTACGCTCGGGCAGGCCGAGCGACTTCATGATGGCGATGTCGCGCGCCTTCTCGTGCGTGATGGTGGAGATGATGTTGTAGGTGCCGAAGCTCGCCACCAGGAGGATGGCGCCGACCACCGCATACATGATGATGTTGCGGATGACGAAGGTCGAGAGCAGGTCCTCGTTGGCCTCCTGCCAGGACACCGATTTGTAGCCGGTCTCGTTCTCGATGCGGGCGGCGACGGCGCGCGCGTTGAGCGGGTCGCTCAGGTGCACGCGCAGCTCGTTGATCATGCCGGTCTGGCGGGCGAGGATCTGCCCGGTCTTGGTCAGCGTATAGGCGGTGGTCTCGTCGATCAGGCGCACGCCGGAGTGGAAGAAGCCGACCACTTGCGAATTGATGTTGGCGCCCTCGCTCGACTGCAGCGTGATATTGGCGCCGATGCGGGCGCCGATCTTCTCGGCCAGGCGATCGCCCAGCACGACGGCGTTGGTGGCGCGGTAGAGCGCGTTGAGGCTCGCCCCGCGCATCTGCTTGGGCAGCTCCGACACCTTGGCCTCGCGCCGCGGCTCGATGCCGATGACGCTCGCCGCCACGTCGTGATTGGCGTAGCGGATGATGGCCTGCACCTTGGCCGAGGGCGCCACGCTGCCTGGCAGCCAGGCTTCCAGCGCGGCGATCAGCGCCAGCGGGTTCTTGATGCCGCGCCGGCGCGCCTCCGGCGTCAGGTTGTAGATTTGGACGGCGTCGAACAGCTGCTGCGCCGGCTGCACCGGCGGGTTGCGGCGCTCGTCGGAAATGGTGATGTGCGGCAGGCTGTTGATCATGCGCTGCACGAAGTCGTCCTGCGAGCCGACCATCAGCGCGGCCATCATGATCGAGAAGCCGACGCCGGTGGCGACGCCGGCGACCGCGAAGCCGGTCTGCCGTATATGCGCGCGCACATGCGTGAGCGCGATGTCGAGCACCAGGTTCATCGGCTCGCCTCGACGACGCGCACGCGGGCGTCGTCCTTCAAGTCGAGCGGCGCGGGCGAAGCCACGCGCTCGCCGTCTTTGAGGCCGTCGAGCACCTCGACGACGCGGGTGCCGCGGATGCCGATCTTGACGGCGCGTTTGCGCACGCGCGCGCCCTCGACCACGAACACGGCGTTGCCCTGCAAGGCGTCGGCCGGGATCAGCAGCGCGTTCGGCTTTTCACGCGCGATGATGTTGGCCTCCACGCTCATGCCGGGCTGCAACGGCGTGGCGGCCGGCAGCGCGACCTTGATGCGGAAGGTCTTGGCGGCGTAGTCGCCCATGGGCGTGATCTCGCTCACCGTGCCCTCCAGCCGGCGGTTGGGAAAGGCGTCGGTGCGGAACAGCGTCGTCTGCCCGACTTGCACGCGCGGGATGTCCTCCTCGTTGACCTCGGCTACCACCTGCAGCGGCCGCGGCACGCCGACGCGGAACAGCACCTGCCCCACCTCGGCGATCTCGCCGGTCTCGCCGTCGCGCCGCAGCACCACGCCGTTCATGGGCGAGACGATGGTGTATTCGCTGATCTTCTCGTTCTGCACCGAGATCAGCGCCTCGACCTGGCGCAGATCGCGGGAAGCGCGCTCATAGGATTGCGTGGTGGCGGCGCCTTTGGCGATCAGCTCGCTCACCCGCTCCATTTCGCGCTTGAGGAAATCCTCGCGCGCCTTCAGCTCCCTGAGCTGCGCCTTGAGCTCGCTGTCGTCGAGCTGCGCCAGCACGAAACCCGTTTTTACGCTCTGCCCCTCGCAATGGCAGATGAAGACGAGGCGCCCGCGCACCAGGCTCGCGACCTTGGCCCAGATGACCGGCTCGACGCCGCCGGTGGCGTAGACGATCTCGACCGCGGTGCCGCGCTTGGCCGCCACCGCCGTGACCTTGGGCACGAGGCCGAGGCGCCACCAGCCGACGGCGAGCGCCAGCGCGAGCACGATCGCCGCGATGATGATGTATCGGCGTGTTTTCACGGCGAAAACCTAGCGGAGCGAGGCGGGGAAGTCTTGGGGGAAAGAAAGCGAAAAGCCGGTCATTCCGGGGCGCGGCGGAACGCCGCGAGCCCGGAATCCAGGGCCACGCATTCGGATGGCGCCCCTGGATTCCGGGCCCGGCGCTTCGCGCCGTCCCGGAATGACGATTAGGCCACCTGCTTGATGACCTTGGCGAGCTTGTCGAACAATTCGCCGATCTGCGCCTCGCTCACGATCAGCGGCGGGCTCATGGCGAGCGTGTCGCCGACCGCGCGGAACATGAAATCGTGCTCGAAGAAGCCGGCCACCAGCGCGTCATAGCCGCGCTTGCCAACCGCGCCTGGGCGGCTCGCGAGATCGATGCCGACCGTTAAGCCAACAGGTCGGATGTCGAGCACATTGGGCAGGCCCTTGAGCCCCATGGCGGCCTGCGCCCAGACCGGTTCGAGGTTGCGGGCGCGTTCGAACAGGTGTTCATCACGATAGAGGTCGAGGGCGGCAAGACCGGCCGCACAGGCGAGCGGATGCGCCGAATAAGTGTAGCCGTGGAACAGCTCGATGACGTGCTCGGGGCCTTGCATGAAAGCGTCGTAGATGCCCTTGCGCGCCACCACGCCGCCCATCGGCACCGAGCCCGAGGTGATGCCCTTGGCGAAGGTGATCAGGTCGGGCTGCACGCCGTAGCGCTCGGCGGCGAAGGAATAGCCGAGGCGGCCAAAGCCGGTGATCACCTCATCGAAGATCAAAAGGATGCCGTGCTTGTCGCAGATCGCGCGCAGCCGCTCGAGATAGCCCTTGGGCGGCGCCAGCACGCCGGTGGAGGCCGCCACCGGCTCGACGATCACCGCGGCGATGGTGGAAGCGTCGTGCAGCGTGACGATGCGGTCGAGCTCGTCGGCAAGATGCGCGCCCCATTCCGGCTCGCCCATGCTGAAGGCCTGCTGCTCGCGATTATAGGTCGTCGAGAGATGATCGACGCCGACCATCAACGTGCCGAACTGCTTGCGGTTGGAGACGATGCCGCCGACCGCGACGCCGCCGAAGCCGACGCCGTGATAGCCGCGCTCGCGGCCGATCAGCCGCACGCGCGAGCCGTTGCCCCGCACATTGTGGTAGGCGAGCGCGATCTTGAGCGCCGTATCGACCGCCTCGGAGCCGGAATTGCAGAAGAACACGTGGTCGAGATCGCCGGGGGCAAGCGCCGCCACCCGCGAGGCGAGCTCGAAGGCTTTTGTATGGGAGAACTGGAAGGCCGGCGCGTAGTCGAGCTCGGCGGCCTGGGCCTGGATCGCCTTGACGATCGGGTCGCGGTTGTGCCCGGCATTGGTGCACCACAGGCCGGCGGAGCCGTCCATCAGCTTGCGCCCGTCGGCCGCGATGTAATGCATGTCCTTGGCGCCGGCGATCAGGCGCGGGCGCGCCTTGAAGGCGCGGTTGGCCGTGAACGGCATCCAGAAGGGCTCGAGGTCGTTGGGGACGTTGGCGGTGACGGGAGTTCGTTGCTGCGCTTGCGCCATGGGCCTGCTCGCTGTTGTCGGTTCTCGGCCTCATGCTGAGGAGCGCGGCTTGAGCCGCGCGTCTCGAAGCATGTGGCCGCCCCATCCTTCGAGACGCGGGCTTCGCCCGCTCCTCAGGATGAGGGCGGAATAGGGTCCGTGCCGTTTTGATTAGCCGCTTTCGCCGATAATGACAAAGGCGGAAACGGCTGCTACCACCCGGCCGTTGCAACACCATGACTCGGCTCAAAATTCGATGGCCAAGCCCGACAAGCCGCAGAAGCTGAAGGCCCGCCTGCCGCGCGGGCTGGCCGACCGCTCAGCCGGCGAGATCGCCGCCACCCGCCACATGGTGGAGCAGATCCGCGCTGGTGTTCGAGCGCTACGGCTTCGAGCCGGTGGAGACGCCGGCGATCGAATACACCGACGCGCTCGGCAAGTTCCTGCCCGACCAGGACCGGCCGAACGAGGGCGTGTTCTCGTTCCAGGACGACGACGAGCAGTGGCTTTCGCTGCGTTATGATTTGACGGCCCCGCTGGCGCGCTACGTGGCGGAGAATTTCCAGAACCTTGCCCTGCCCTATCGCAGCTATCGCTACGGCTATGTGTACCGCAACGAAAAGCCGGGACCCGGGCGCTATCGCCAGTTCATGCAGTTCGATGCCGACACGGTGGGCGCAGCCACCATGGCGGCCGATGCGGAGATGTGCATGCTGGCGGCGGACACCATGGAGGCCTCGGCATCCGCGCGGCGATACATGGTCAAGGTGAATAACAGGAATATACTTGATGGCGTAATGGACCGGGTCGCCATAGACGACGACCGAATGCAAGACTGACAGTCTTACGAGCAATCGATAAACTGGATCGTCTCGGCAAGAGGGCGTCGATTTGCTTCTCGGCGAAGGCCGAAAGGATGAAAGCGGGGATTTCACAAAAGGGGCCGACCTAAATGAAAAGCAAATTCAATTAGTCAGAGATTTTTTTGGATCAGTGAGTAAACTTGCGTGACATCAGCTGGTGGTAACGCTTTTGAAGACGCTGATGCAATGTTTCCCGAAGGTTCGGCATTTAGAGAGAGTAAGTTCTTTTTGAAAGGTCTCTCAGAACTTAATGAAATCGGGAAAATATTGGGTGCTGCTGGGTACGAAAAGGACCGAGTTTGCTTCAGACCCTTCCGTCGTCCGCGGACTCGAATATTACACCGGCCCAGTCTACGAAGTTGAACTCACCTTCGAGATCAAAGACGACAAAGGCCGGCCGGTGCGCTTCGGCTCGGTCGGCGGCGGCGGGCGCTATGACGGGCTGGTCTCGCGCTTCATGGGACAGCCGGTGCCGGCGACCGGTTTCTCCATCGGCGTCTCGCGCCTGCAGGCGGCGCTGACCGCGCTCGGCAAGCTCGGCGAAAAGCGCGAAGCCGGCCCGGTGCTGGTGACCGCCTTCGGCGCCGAAAGCGTGCCGGCTGGCCAGAGCGTTCGCAACCACGCTGCGCAACGCCGGTATCCGGGCCGAGCTTTACCTCGGCAATCCCAAACACGGCATCGGCCAGCAACTCAAATATGCCGACAGGCGCGGCAGCCCTTGCGCGGTGATCCAAGGGCCCGACGAAAAAGCCAAAGGCGAGGTGCAACTCCGCGACTTGATCGCGGGCTCGGCACCGAGCGACATCAAAGATCGCGACGAATACCTCAAGAAGCAGGCGCAAGCCCAGTTTGCGGTCAAGGAAGCCGAGCTGGTCGAGGCCGTGCGTCAATTGCTCGCCCGTCACAAGCTGGCATAGCGGGTTGGCGCGCGGCTTGCATCTCTTGCGGGGCGAGCCTGTGGTCCCATGAAACTGCTCACCGTCCGCCACGCCACCACCTACCGCTACGCCAAGCCCGTCTTCTTCGGCCCGCACCGGCTGATGCTGCGGCCACGCGACAGCCACGACATGCGGCTGGTCGCAGCCGAGTTCACTTTTTCGCCGCCGGGTGAGACCCGCTGGATGTATGACGTGTTCGGAAACTCGGTGGCGCTGGTGGAATTTGCACAAGCCGCTTCCGAGCTGCTGATCGTCAGCACGCTGCAACTCGAACGCTACGGTCTGGCGCGGCCGGTATTCCCGATTGCCCCCGAAGCCCAAATGTATCCCTTCGTCTATTCGTCCAATGACCGCAGCGACCTCGGCCGGCTGGTCGAGCGCCGTTATCCCGATCCGCAGGGCATGCTGGACAAGTGGGCCAAACGATTCATGGGCCAGCAGCCATTGCCGACCTACAATCTGCTGTCGAACATGAACGGCGCCATCCGCAGCGAGTTCGCCTACGCCGAACGTTACCAGGAAGGCACGCACACGCCGGCCGAAACGCTGGAAAAGAAGAGCGGCAGCTGCCGCGACTTCGCCCTGCTGTTCATCGAGGCCGTGCGCAGCCTCGGCTTCGGCGCCCGTTTCGTCACCGGCTACCTGTACGATCCGGCGATCGACGGCGCGCAAGCCATGCAAGGCGCGGGCTCAACCCACGCATGGGCGGACGTCTATCTGCCGGGCGCCGGCTGGGTCGAGTATGACCCGACCAATGGGCTGGTCGCAGGAGAAAATCTCATCCGGGTCGCGGTGACGGGCGACCCGTCGCAGGCAATACCGATTTCGGGATCGTTCGGCGGGACGAACTCGGATTTTTTGGGAATTGCGATCGATGTGACCGTGACGGCGGAGCAGACCGCGTAATGCGCTGACTTAAGCCGGCCGCGTGTCCCGGATGCGGTGCGGCATGAGCGCGGCACGCGCGAAATGATACACCGCTGATCCGGGACCCCGATTGATCAAAGCACAGAAAAACCGGGGTCCCGGTCTGCAGCGCACCGCTCCACTTCGTTACGCGCTGCGCTGCGCCCGGGACACGTACCTTGTGTTAACGCCTATGTCCCTAGCCCTCAGGCCGAGTTTGCCGCTCGCGCGGATCCACCAAAGCGACTGCGTTCTACCGCACCGGCCGGTGCGGGCCGCCCATCTTGCGCATGTCGAGAACGTTCACCTTCATGCCGTTCGACATGATCATGTCACCCGGGCGCTGGCCGGCGCCGCAGGGGCCCAGCCATTTCGCCGCGATTTTCATGTGGCTGGCGCCGCCCGGCGCCATGCCCGGCAGCGGCCGCCCGCCCTTGCGCGTCGAGGTCACGTCCACCGCGTAGGCGCTGTCGAAGCTGCCGGTGATGACCGCGTGCGTGGTGACGGTCGCGCCCGCAACCTCGCAGACCGAATCGACGGTCATGGCGGCGCCGGCATGGCTGATATCCCGCTTCGCGCATTTCGCCGCGGCGGGCCCGCTGAAATTGCTGTTCATCAGCTTGTCACTCGCCGCGTCGATGCATTGCTTCATCGCCTGCGCCGGCAGATGGCGGCCTTCGAAGCTCATCTTCAGCTCCCATAGCCCGGCCTTGCGCTGCGGCAGGTCGAGGGCGGACGCGGGCGCTACGCCGGTCAGGCAGCCGGCAATGAGGGCAAGGAGCAGGACGGGACGACGGCGCATGGCAAACCTCTTTCGCCTTTGCAAAGTAAGCACGAGCCTAGCACGGCGCGGACGGCGCGGTCATGACAGTGCGGGCGGTGGAAAACGAAAGTTAAACGGCGACCACGCTGCCCCGGCCGATGCGCAGGGCGTCGTGCACGGCGAGCGGGCGGCCGAGCACCTGTTCGACGGCGTCGAAGGTGTCGACGAGCGAGATGTTCTCAATCACCTTGCCGTCGAGGAAGCGCATGAAATTTGCCACCCGGTAGCTCATCGCGCGGCCGTCGGCGGCGCGGCGCGAGGACTGCCGGCTCAGCATGGCCGCCTGGTCGCCTTCCACCACGATCGCCTCCGGCACGAAGGCATGGGTGCGCAGCACCAGTGGAATTTTCCGCTTGATCAGGTCGACCACCGCCGCTTTGCCGCGGTGGGTGCCGCAGAAGGCGAGATAATCGACCGGCCCGCTGATGGTCCACTCGATATCGTCGTGCAGATATTCGGCGATGCGGTCGGCATCGCGCGTGGCATAGACCGCGTAGAAGGCCTCGACCAAGGAACGCGGGACTGCATAGGCCATCGGCGGCGACCCCCGGCTTTACACCGACACGAGCGTGTCGTTTTCCGCGCGCGCGTCGGATTGCCCGGCGAGCGGATGGCCGAGCACCTGCTCGGCCGCGTCGAAACTGTCGATGAGCGAAAGGTTTTCCACCAGCTTGCCGGCGCGGAAGCGCATGAAATGCGCGAGCCGGTAGCTGATGACGCGGCCGTCGTCGCCCATGCGGGCCGAAAGCCGGTTGAACGTCGCCACCCGGTCGCCCTCGATCAGCATGGTGTCGGTCACGACGCTGTCGACCTCGAACACCTCGGCCACCTGGCGCCGCATCATGTCGAGCACGGCGGCCTTGCCGCGGCGCACGCCGCAGAACACCAGCAGGTCGACCGGACCGCTGATGGTCCAGGTGACCTCGTCGTCGATGAACGCCGCGCAGCGCTCGATGTCACGGGTCGCATAGGCCTCATAGAAGGCCTCCACCACGGCGCGCGGCACGCAATAGCTCATCGCTATACCCCCTCCCCTGAGCCTCCCAGTGAACGCTGGTTGTGTTGAAATTGTCTTACCCGCGCGGGATTTGAGGTGGCGCCGGCGCCGCGGCCTGGAAAAATTCGTTAACGACGCCAGGTATTTGGCGGGTCCGGCCGTTAAGGGCAGCGGGCAAACGGCGTCGAATCCTTAAAGCTATCGTGCTAAAGGGCCGGCCCATAGCGGCAAAGACGGTTTTGCGGGCGATTGAGATGGACGCGAGCGTGGCGAGCGAAGCGAAAGGGCTGGAGGCGCGCGCGGAGGCGCTGGTCGCCTCTTATGAGCGCGCGGGCTATGCGCGCCTGGCGCCCGCCATCCTGCAGCCGGCGGAGCCGTTCCTCGACCTCTCCGGCGAGGACATACGTAATCGTATCTATCTGACCACGGCGCCGGGCGGCGGCGAATTCTGCCTGCGGCCGGACCTGACCATCCCGGTGTCGCGCGACTATCTGGCTTCGCCCGAGGCCGGCCAGCCGGCGGGCTTCTGCTATCTCGGCCCGGTGTTCCGCCACGCAAGCGAGCGGGCGGGCGAATTCCTGCAGGCCGGCATCGAGAGCTTCGGCCGCGCCGACAAGGCCGCCGCCGACGCCGAGATGCTGGCGCTCGGGCTGGAGGCGACCGCTCATTACGGGCTGGCCGCGCCCGACATAAGGATCGGCGACGTGGCGCTGTTCGCTGGCCTGATCGCCGGGCTCGAGCTGCCGCCGGCCTGGAAGCGGCGGCTGATCAAGGATTTCAACCGCAAGACCAATCTGGCGCAGGACCTCGACCGCCTGGTGCTGGGCGGCAACAACCAGCATCCGGAATATCAGGGCGTGCTGGCGGCACTCGCCGGCTCCGACCCGCACGGCGCGCACGCGCTGGTCACCGACCTGCTGTCGATCGCCGGCATCAACGCGGTGGGCGGGCGCTCGGTCGGCGAGATCGCCGACCGCTTCCTCGAGCAGTCGGCGCTCGGCGCCAGCGCCAAGCTGCCGCGCGACGTGCGCTCCCTGATCGAGCGCTTCCTCACCATCGCCGGCGATCCCGACGAGGCGGCGGCCGACCTGCGCGCGCTGGCGGGCGAAGGCAACATTGGGCAAGCGCTCACGCCCGCGCTCGACCTGTTCGAGAGCCGCACCGGCTTCCTTGCCGCGCAAGGCATCGACTTGAAGCGCGTGCGCTTTTCCACCGCGTTCGGGCGCGGCTTCGACTATTATACCGGCTTCGTGTTCGAGCTGACCGACCCCGCGCGCACCGGCGATCCGCTGGTGGCGGGCGGGCGCTATGACGCGCTGCTGACGCGGCTGGGCGCGGCGGAGCCGATTCCCGCGGTCGGCTTCGCGGTCTGGATCGAGCGCATGAGCGTCTATGGAGGCGCGGCATGAGCTCAGCCCTGGTGCTGGCGGTGCCGGCGAAAGGCCGGCTGCAGGAAAACGCCGAAGCCTTCTTCGCGCGCGCGGGGCTGGCGCTGATCAAGCCGCGGGGGCAGCGCGACTACCGCGGCGCGGTGGCCGGGCTCGACGGCGTCGAGGTCGCCTATCTGTCGGCGTCCGAGATCACCGGGCAGCTGGCGGCCGGCGCCGTGCATCTCGGCGTCACCGGCGAGGACCTGGTGCGCGAGATGATCCCCGACGCCGACGCCAAAGTCGTGCTGATCGAGGGCCTCGGCTTCGGCCATGCCAACGTGGTGGTGGCGGTGCCGCAGGCCTGGATCGACGTGCGCACCATGGCCGACCTCGACGACGTCGCGACCTCCTTCCGCCACACCCACGACCGCAAGCTGCGGGTGGCGACCAAATACGTCAACCTCACGCGCGGCTTCTTCTCGGCGCACGGCATCATCGACTACCGCATCGTCGAGAGCGCGGGCGCGACCGAAGGCGCGCCGGCCGCCGGCACCGCCGAGCTGATCGTCGACATCACCACCTCCGGCGCGACGCTCGCCGCCAATGCGCTCAAGGTGGTGGAGGACGGCGTCATCCTGCGCTCGCAGGCCAATCTGGTGGCCGCGCGGTCGGCCGCCTGGGACACAACGACGCGCGAGACGGCGCGCGTCATCCTCGACCGCATCGCGGCGCAAGCCCGCGCCCGCGCCTTCCGCGAGGTGCGCGCGCGCTTTGCGGCTTGCGACGCGCAACTGGTCGAGAACGCCAAGCAGAAATTCGGCGTCGCCACCCCGTTCGGCGGGCCGACGTCGTCGGGCATGCTGACGCTGCACTGCCCGCCGGCGCAAGTCTACGCGCTCACCAGTTACTTGCGCGAAAACGGCGCGGAAGCGGTGGCGGTGGCCGATCTCGATTACGTGTTCTCGCGCGACAATCCGCTCTACGCCAAGCTGGAAGCGGGGTTGTAGGTCGTCGCCGGGCAGAAGCTGCGAGCGCCGGCATTGTAGAGCAGCTTTGTCTCAAGAACATCTAAAGAGCATCTGGACAAACAATCACAGCAGTCTGGAAGTCTTTACCGGCCGAAATGTGCATCCTATCGCCAGTGGCCTCGCAAGGGCGCGGCCAACACAGAGGAGGCACGATAATGCCGTTGATTGAAGTCCACCTCATCGAGAAAGTTTTCAGTCCCGAGCAAAAGCGACAGATGATCCACAAATTGACCGATGCCATGGTCTCGATCGAAGGCGAGAACATGCGCGGCGTCACCACGGTGAAGATTTCGGAAGTGGCGAGCGGCGATTGGGGGGTCGGCGGTCAACCGCTGACCACCGAAGCTGTCAAGGACCTCGCCGCCGGCCGACACGCGGCGTGACGTGCAGTTGCTGAGCCGGCGTCGCCAGTGGGGGTTATCCCGCTGGCGATGCTTGCTCATGGCAAGATTGCGGCTTTGCTTGCGCCCAAGGCGGCCTGAACGGACGACGGTGGGCTTTACGAGTTTTGTTGTCGCGTATGAACGAAGCGGCTGCGTTCCGGCCTTCGGGCGAATTTGTCATTCTCAAACTGGCTCGGCGAAAGCCGCTAATCGCCGCGGCGACGCGCCGCGAGGCTATCTTGTCTAAACGCGGGATAAAGTGCAAAAATTCACGCCGGTTCGGGAGTCGATATGGGGAATCCCGGCTAAAATCATTGTGAACGACGAGACATAATGAGATGGAGCGTGATCTTCTTAACGGCCCTCGCCTTGGGTGGCTGTATGCCAAATCAAGCCAAGGATCTAGCGGCTTGCCGCGTGGATGCCGACCGCTTTTACGGAGGCTACTCGGCTATCGATGTGAGTAGCCCGAGAAGTCAATTTATAATTGGGTGCATGGAGACTTAGATCAAACGGCAATATTTGGGTATCGTTTGGTTTGCATTTGTGGCGTCCCCGTCGCCGGCCAGACGATGCATTCTTGCCTCCGCATGGCTATGGTGCCGCGTCGAAAACGGGAAAACTAATCGCCGATGCAGGGCAAGGTCATACCGATCTCACTGGCGCGCAGCCTCGTCATCGACTTTACGCGCGCGGCGGTGCCGCTTACCGTCGTCAAACGGACGGTGCGGCTGGAACGGCTGGTGAAGGCGCGGGCCGCGCGCGCCGTGCGCCCCGGTTGGGCAGCGATGTTCGCCAAGGCATTCTCCCTCGTCGCGCTCGACGAACCGTGTTTGCGCACGCTCTATCTCAAGTGGCCCTGGCCGCGCCTTTACGAAGCGCGCTGGAGCGTCGGCATGGTCGCGGTCGTTCGCGAGGCGTTCGACAAAGAAGCGCCGCTCTTGGCAAAAATACACACCCCCGACGAGCTGCCGCTGGCGGAGGTGAACGATCAGATACAGCGCGTCAAGCGCGGGCCCACCGACGATTTGCCCCATATCCAAACGACACTGTGGGTGGGCGGCATGCCGCTGTTGCTGCGGCGGCTGCTCTGTACGATCGGCCTCAACTACGGGCCGCTGCGCGGCGAGAATTTCGGTACATTCATTATTTCATCGATCGCTACGTTCGGCGCGGAACACGTTGTCGCGCAGGCGCCCGGTCCCAACCTGATCACCTACGGGCTGTTAGGTGCAGATCATACCATGGAAGTGCTGCTGCACTTCGATCATCGCGTTTATGACGGCATCGTGTCCGCGCGCGCCCTGCGGCGCCTGGAAGAAGTTCTCAACGGCGCCATCGCCGATGAATTGCTGATACATGATTTGGATATGGCCGCAGGTTAGATAACGCGCACGAGCGGTCTTACGATTTCGTGCGTTGGACGACGCAAGCTTTGCTGGAATTCGGCGGAATATCTGCTGAGTGGGGGCCGCGACGACCTGGCTGATTTGGCATAAAGCGGGAAGCAGGTCCCAACGAGCGAGGCGAGGAGCAAAAAATAACGTAGTACGCGCATGAAATTTCCCTTACGCGCCTAATATTTTCACTCTCACCTACCAAGACAGAACGGCGGCACTTACAGGATTGGCAATAAGAATAAACCGCGCCCCACATTTGGCGGCCGAGACACCACCTATTGCTCAGGTACGGCGATTACCTATTAATACAGGCTCCGGACCGCGAGGTCCGGAGGCCGCTCAAACAATGAACAATAATCACCGTACCCCGGGAGAACGCCAAAATGACGGATATCGACCGAAGACACCTTTTGACCGCGCTCGCCGCCGGCGGCGTCGTTGCCGCCGGCAGCATGTCGGCGCAAGCCGCGCCCAAGATGCTGCCATTCGACGACATGAAGAAGGACACCGATCTCGCCTGCCTCTATCACTGCGATTTCGGCAACGACAAGCGCTACAGCGCCATGCTGCGCAACATCAACAACCACTTGTCGGTCTATAATTTCGATCCGCTCAAGATAAAGATCGTCATTGTCGCACATTCGGCCGGCATCAAATATCACTTGAAGAGCCTCGAAGGCACGCCCTGGGCGAAACAGCCGATCGATCCGGCGCTCGGCAAGCGCATGGACGCGCTCGGCAAATACGGCGTCGAGGTGTATCTGTGCGAGATCACCTTCAAGAGCAACAAGCTCGACACCGCGCTGGCGAAGGACGCGCCTTACGTGAAGCTGGTGCCGTCCGGGGTCGGCACCGTGGGGGCGCTGCAAAGCAAAGGCTACGGCTATTTGAAGGTCGGCTGAGAAAGGCGTCCCGGCGCCGCGCCGTCACGAAACCTGCGACATGCGCTTTTGACCTAAAACGGTCATTCTTTACCTACCGCCAGATTGTCGGAGGGACATCAGGCGGCTATTCTGTCGGTTCCATGCAATATTGAGGGGCCATACCATGAGCGCCACCGACCCGGTCGTGACATTTATTCTGATTCTCGCAATTGGCATCTTGGCCGGCATTCTCTTCGATCGGCTGGCCGGCCCGTCCTGGCTCGCCCGCCAGTTCTCCGGATCGACCCGCGGCATCATCACGAGTGCACTAGTGGGTATTGCCGGCGCGTTCGTCGGCTACCACATCGCCGTGCTGCTTGCGCTCGGCGGCGGACTGGTGACGGCGGTCATTGCGGCGGCGGCCGGCGCCGCTGTGGTGCTGTTCGCTTGGCGGATGGCGAAATAACAAAGTTCGGCGCGGGCTCGCTTTCACGTGCCCGCGCGGCATAGGGGCGGCTGTCGGTCTATTGTCCGCGCCCACCACCTTTCAGCCGGCGGCGCTGTTCCCGTTTTCGAAACGCTACGCGTCGCGCCAAAGCCATCAGCGGCGCAGAACGCGTTCGACCGCTTCGTGTAAGTCCTCAGGCGTAAACGGTTTACGGAGAAACGGAATTGACGCATATCGGGTGCCGCGCATTTTCTCGTAACCGCTCACAAAAAGGAATGGGATTTCGCGCTCGATTAATTTGTCGGCCACGGCGGTCGCTGTTTGTCCCGAGATATTGATATCCACGACCGCGACATCGACCTGCTCTGTGGCCGCGAGAAGAATCGCAGCTTTCAAGTTTTCTATCGGCCCAACGACTGAATATCCGAAGTCGCCGAGAAAATTCTCGACAATCATCCCAATGAGGGGTTCATCCTCGACTACCAGCACTCTTATAATCTTAGCAGGTTGCATGGTGCGCCCGCACCCGGACATAAAAGATGGTCGAGGCGTCAGTGGAAGAAATGGTAGATGCCGTTCAGCCCGATAAGCCCGATTACGATAAGGTAGATGGCAACAACGTAGTTCAACAGTCTCGGCAAAATCAGGATCAAGATGCCCGCGGCGAGGGCAATGATCGGCGAAAGGTGCGCGGCAGTGATAACCATGACGATCTCCTTGGTGGTTAGATGACTGGGATTTTTCCGGTCACGTCGGTCGGCTGCTGTTTATGACCCCATTCGGCGAATGGCATGGCAAAATCCTGCTTACGGACGCGAAACGCACATGCCACCTCATCAGCCGAATGTAATTTCGTTACTTTGTGGCGGAGCGAACCTTGCGAATTGGTCGATCGCCGAGCAGGCGATCGAACTCTCGCTTGGAAACGCCGTAACACTCGCAGGTGCGGTGCAGCAGGCCGCGGCGATCGAGGATCGTGACGTTGCCGCGTTTATAGCGGATGAGGCCGGCCCGTTGCAGGGCGCCTGCCGCGGCCGAAACGCCGGTCCGCTGTACCCCCAGCATCATGGCCAGGAATTCCTGCGTGAGCAGAAACTCATCCGATTGCATGCGGTCATGCGTCATCAGCAGCCAGCGGCAACATCGCTGCTGCAAAGAATGAAAATGATTGCACGCGGCGGACTGCGCGACCTGGTTGAAGAAGGCGTGCGCATAAAGCAGAATCACCGCTCGCAGCGAAGCGTTTTGCGCCAGTTCCTTTTTGAACAGCGTGGCCTTCATTCTCAGGCCGGCACCGGGAACCTGGACGTAAACGCTGGTCGGCGCCCTGTCGTCACCGAACAGGATGGGCAATCCGACTAGGCCTTCGTTGCCGATCGTTCCAACCTCGGCAGCCTGGCCGTTCCTCATGGTGTTCACCAGAGAGCCGACGCCGGTCTCGATGAAATAGACAAACTCGATGGCCTTGTTAGCGCGGTAGAGAGACTGTCTGTACTCCAGCGGAATTCGGTGAAGATGCGGGCGAAGCCGCTCGTAATCCCTGGGCGGCAGCAAACCGAGCAATCGGTTGGCCTGCGGGTCCGCAGCCTTGCCGCCGGCCGGCCCCTCACTGCCGTTTTGGTCGGGCTTAGGCTTGGCGAGTCGGTTGGGATTGCGGAGGCGTTTTTTCATTTCAAAATACGTTGAAGCGCTTCAATAGGAGAATGAGGCTTACGACGCCGATGGCAATTACCGCTGCCCATGCCGCCGGCCGAAGTGCGGCGGTTCCAGAGTCATCCAGGTGTTTTTCGGGTTTATTCATTTTGTAATTATAAATCTTAGGTCGCGGCAGGCCTAGGGCCAGTTGATAGGATCGCGCTCTAAACCGATCCGCGACCGACATTTCGGCAGAGGTTTCGCCCTTGCGCGGCGAAATGACAGGATCGCTTACCTATCTATAGATTTCTGGAATACAAATGTCTGGCATCCGACATTTCGCTCGACTCCTTCGGTAGAAGGGCGCAGCCTGCGGCAACGGTCCGATCGCCATGCCAAGGACCTAGCCATGCGCTGAGCTGGCCCACCCCCCTCTATCCCCGAAGCGGGCCGGTGTCTGGCGCGTAGTTCTGCCAACGGTCGCGCGGTCCGGCCGTTGTTCCTCTCTGCATTGGGAGGTCGCTTGATGGATGATTCTGCAAACGGATTTGTCGAGCGTCAAAACATCGCGCATTACATTGATCAGCTCATAACCGAGCCGGATGGTGTTAAGCGCAACATGCTCTTGAAGCTGTTGGCCGAAGAAGTAGCGAAGCAGGTCAAAGCTTCCACTTGATATCCGGCGCCGGTGCAGACCTCGCCCTCGCCGCGAGAGATGTCGAAAACATATGATCTGCCAGCGTGCAATTCCGCGCCGCGGCGCACGTTAGCCCTGCCGGGTCCGCAATTCGCTGCCTTCGCACCGGTAATGACCGCCGAGGTGAGGAAGGATTTGACGCGAACCCTAAACAAACCTTGGAGGCGTATCGTGCCGTTAATGCTTAAAGGCGCTTCGCGTCTGCTCGCCGTGTGCGTGCTCGCAATCTTAAGCCTTGCGTCGGTTGCCCAGGCGCAGCCGCACGGTCCTGGCCAGGGCGGCTCCGGCAACATGATGGGCGGAGGTTGGGGATGGGGGATGGGCTCGGGAATGGGCGGATTCGGATTGATCGGCGTGCTTGTGGTCGCGCTGGTCGTCTTGGGTATTGCCGTCCTTGCATTCCGTCGCCGAAGTTCGTGACCTCGATTTCAGCGCGCACAAGCCGATAAATCCGAACCCATCGCCTATTGCAAGCTTGGGCGCGTCTGCCGCAATCATTTCCCGCCCACTTGCTTGCTTTCGGGCGTCCAAACAACGCTGATGCACACCTGCGCCAACCCGGAAATGCCGAGGGCGCGCGCGGCAACCTGCGAAATATCGATTATTCTTCCGTCGATGGTGGGGCCACGATCGGTGATCCGCACCACCGCCGAGCGCCCGTTTTTCTTATTCTCGACGTGGACCAGCGTCCCGAATGGCAACGTCCGATGCGCGGCGGTGGAATCCTCCGCAAGAGTGTCTTCTCCGCTCGCGGTCTGTTCGCTTGCGGATGAATAGACCGACGCAAGACCGCATTCATCCGGTTTTTTATCGGCTGCGCTTCCCGGCAGCGATAAAGCGACCTGCAGCAACGCGACCACAAGCAGGTTGGACTTGGTGATCATGAATCTGCTCGCAATACTGCAAGGGTGAAGCGATGGCGGTGAGACTTGACATTTTTCCGGGCGGAATCGATGTCGAAGGCGCCTTGACCTAGCGCAAACGTCATTTCGAGCTCGATGAAATGCGGCCGTGGCGTGGGGCTATTGATCTGGATCAATACGCTCGCGGCAGGCTCGCTTTTATTTGTTTTAAGGGTTTTCACGCGCGCCGCTTTCCCACGCCGATTTTCGATGCATCGGGCTGGCGGTTGAGCAACGACTGGGCTGGAACACACCGGGCTGGAACACAAAGGACTCGCCATGCTGCATAAAACGGCTTTGACGCTTTTTGCCGCTGCTCTGCTCGCCACGGTTAACCTGTTTGCGCCTTGCACGCCGAGTACCGCGCAGGCGGCGTCCGCCACCGGCACCGATTTTTCCGCGCAGCAACAGCAAGGTAAAAAAGGCAAAAAGGGGAAAGCTGCCCCGGCACGAAAATCCGCTCCGCGCGCGGCCAGACAACACCAGGCCGCTCCTCGCGCGGCCAGGCAACGCCAAGCCGCTCCGCGAGCGGCCAGACACCAGAGGGCCGCTCCTCGCGTGAGCAGGCAACGCCAGGCCACGCCCCGCGTGACCAGGCAACGCAAGGCCACGCCTCGCGTGACCAAGCAACGCAAGGCCACGCCCCGCGTGACCAAGCAACGCAAGGCCACGCCCCGCGTGACCAGGCAACGCAAGGCCACGCCCCGCGTGACCAGGCAACGCAAGGCCACATCGCCCGTTGCCGCCCGGCGGGTGGTCAAGCCACGCGGCAGCCGAGCCGTCACCGCGTCGCGTATACGTGGGGTGCCCGCGCACGGCACGCGCCGCGCCGTCATTCACGGCCGCAATTACTCGGCATGGCGCAGCGGACACCGCGTCCGCCATGGCAACGGCTGGCGCACATATGGCGCGCTCAGCATCTTGGGCGCCATCCTGGTCGGCTCAAATGAATACTACCCCTACGCCTACATTTCGGCGCCCGAGTCCTATTGCGAAGGCCTGACCGAAGACGGTTGCGAGCTGGTGTGGCAGCAGGTGGAGACGGTCGAGGGCGACGTTGTCGATCAATGCGTCGCTTATTGTCCGTGGCAATAGGCCAGCACAGGGGGTTGCTATGCTTTCAGTCTTGATCGGCGTTCTGATTATCTGCGTCGTCGGCGCGATTTGTTTCTGGGCGATCGAGAAATTCGTCAATGATCGGCGCTTGGCAAACCTTCTCAAACTGCTCGTGGTGCTGATCTGCGTGGGAGCGATCCTCCAGCGGGTGCTGCCGCTGGCCGGAATTAACTGGTTTTAGCCGCGCGCGGCAGCGTATCGCCGCCCTCGGACGTCGCCGGCCCTGCCCGAATTTAGCGGGATAGACCGAGCGGATCCGGGGGCTCGCTCGTTACATGCAATGGTGCGCCGGATTCCGATGTGGCAGCGCCCGCGTTCGGTGTCGTTGCCTGATGGTGCGGAATCATGAACGACATCATCAGCCAAAAGCCCAGCCACACCCACCAGTAATTTGTCCGTCGCGCGGAAGCCTTTGCGGGCCCGGTTGCGGCATTTGCGGTTGCGGCCGCGGTATTTGCGGTTCCGGCCGCGGCATTTGCGGCTCCGGCCCCGCCCGGCTGCGGGAGCAGCCGCACCAGCCGCGCCGCAATGGCCGCCGCTTCCGGCGACTTCCAGCTTCTGCCCGAGACCCGATCGAGTGCCAATAGCAGCGTCTTCTCCGCGATCGCCTTCGGCATGGCCGCCAAACGGCCCGCCTCTTCCCACGGATCGACATTCATCCGCGCCAGCGCGGAAAGAACGCTGACGCGCATCCCGTTCACGTCCTCGCAGACCGGCGCAAACAGAAAGTCGTCGTAACTGGCGCTGAGGGTTGAAAACCTTGCGCGATGATCCACGATGGAGCCGCCTATGGTTACAGCTACCGGAGCACCGCTTTGCCTCGACTGGCGCTCTCGCCCTTCAATCCGGGGCGGAATGAAGGGGTGGCGCAAGGCTAACGGCCTTCGAGGGCAAATCGTTCAGGGCCACGCGGAATATATAGTGTTTCGGCAGCGCAAATGTGAGGGCTGCAGCAAAGACAGTTGGAGCCGGGCGTAGCGCGCCGCGGCCTCCTCCCTTCCCTTGCGGGAGAGGGGACGCAAGAGTTCGCGAGCGACGTGCTTCGGGAAGGTCACGGCACCAGCTGCTTCACCGGATGATGCTGGGGTTGCTCGGTGAGTTTGGCGCCAGCGGCCCGACATGGCTTGCCGGGGGCGGAGCCGAGCCGAGCAACGCCCCGGTCACCGACAGGATGGCGATCAAGATAATCAAGCCCTGACAGACCCGCTTCATGTTGCCGGGCATGGTCAACATCTCGACCACATAGAACAAGATGATGGCGGCGAGCGCCAACTCCGCGGCGTAGATGATGAGGGGAATCACGTTCATCGGCGCCTCCAAAAGCGATAAAAAAGCCTCCTACGCGCGGGGCTTCAGCTCGATTTCTATTTGCCGCGAAGCGTGTCCTTGAGGCCGCCCACCGCGTTCTGAATCTTGCCGGCCGCCTTGTCGCGTTTTCCTTCGGCCTCGAGTTTGGCATCGCCGGCAACTTTGCCGATGGCTTCCTTCACGGCTCCTTTGGCCTGTTTTGCCGATCCCTTGATACGATCTTTGTCCATGGTATCTGTCCTTCGATGAGAAACGAGATCCGGACGATTTCAATCGTCGAGACCGTCAAAACAATTAAAGGCTCAAAGCGGCCGCGCGCTTTGACCTACGTCAATGTCGGTCTGGGTGCGGCCAGTACTGATTAATGGCCATTGGGCTTGGAGAAATTAACATGTCAATCGGAACCATCCTTCTCATCGTTCTGGTCATCGTGCTGCTGGGCGGCTTTAGCGGCTTTGGAGGCGGACCCTTCTATGGGACCGGCTATTATGGCGGCGGCGGGCTTGGGCTCGTACTCATCATCGTGCTGATCCTGGTACTGCTGGGAAAATTTTAAGCCGGCTCGACGCTCCCACGCGAGCGGTTGGCGCAGCACATCGCAGATTACGCTGCGCTAATGCGCGCTATCGGCTATTGACCGACTTGGAATGCGCCGCCGCACGGCTTGATTTGCATCAATGTGGTTCGGTCGCTCGTATGGCAATAAGGATCGGCAATCCATTGCGCTAAATGCCCGCTGAAATTGGCGGGCCGCAAAGCGACGGAGAAGACGCCATGACAAAACGACTGCTTACCCTGGCTGCGGCGGCATTGTTTGCAATGAGCATTGCGCCGGTTGCAAACATCGCGTCGGCGGCGCCGGTTCCTAATGCGCTCGCTATCAAGAATGCTGCCCCGACGAATATCGAGACCGTGCGATGGCGCGGCCGAGGATATCGCGGCCGAGGATGGTACGGCGGCGGTGCTGGCGTGGCTGCCGGGGTGCTCGGCGGCCTGATCGTCGGCGGAATTCTCGCGGCTCCCTACTATGACGGCCCTTATTACGACCGGGGCTATTCTGGTGGTGACGCGGTGGGCTACTGCATGCGGCGGTTCAGGTCTTACGATCCGCGCAGCGGCACTTACGTCGGCTATGATGGCTATCGTCATTCCTGTCCGTAGGGCGAGTTAGCTTGTCCCAGCGAAAGCGGGGACGAAGGCGTAACCCGCCGGTCTTTCAAAAATGGCAGATGACGGGAAGCCTGTCATGGGGCGGCGCTTTGCGTCGACCCGTTGGCTCGTTCTCTCTATGGAGTACGGCTGGCTCATGAATTTCCCGGCCTGCGCGATCGATCAGTTCTGGTCGCCGTATCGCACCTTCGCCGCTGCGGCGACGAAAGCTTTCGCCCGGGCCTGCCCGCCGTCGTACCGCGCGGCGCACCATGCGCGGGGTGCCGGCGCGTGGTGCCGGTCGCGCCGTCATTCGCGGCCACAATTACTCGGCGTGGCGCAACGGACACTGCGTCCGCCGTGGCAGCGGCTGGCGTACAATTGGCGCGCTCAGCGTCTTGGGTGCAATCGCAATCGACTCGACCAACTACTACCCCTACGCCTACATTTCGGCGCCCGAGCCCTATTGCGAAGGCCTGACCGAGGACGGTTGCGAGCTGGTGTGGCAGCAGGTGGAGACGGTTGAGGGCGACGTTGTCGATCAATGCGTCGCTTATTGTCCGTGGCAATAGGCCAGCACAGGGGGTTGCTATGCTTTCAGTCTTGATCGGGGTTCTGATTATCTGCGTCGTCGGCGCGATTTGTTTCTGGGCCATCGAGAAATTCGTCAATGATCGACGCTTGGCAAACCTTCTCAAACTGCTCGTGGTGCTGATCTGCGTGGGAGCG
Source organism: uncultured Pseudomonadota bacterium (assembly GCA_963819955.1). Taxonomy (GTDB): domain Bacteria; phylum Pseudomonadota; class Alphaproteobacteria; order Rhizobiales; family Xanthobacteraceae; genus Pseudolabrys. Next base: position 767,628 of record CAWFYB010000009.1, read on the forward strand.
ATCCTCCAGCGGGTGCTGCCTTTGGCGGGAATTAACTGGTTTTAGGCGCGCGCGGCGGCCGCGCTGGCGACATAAGGCTCGCCTTGCGCTATAGAAGCCTCCAATGAATACCGAGGCTTCAGCGTAATGGCCGCCAAACCGCGCAAAACGGGCGCCCGCGCCGGGACATCCGCGCCCGGTCTGTCGATCGTGGTGCCGCTGTTCAACGAGGCCAGCGGCCTCGCCAGCCTGCACGCGCGCATCCTCGACGTGGCGCGCCGCCTGAAGTCCGCGCGCGGGCTGGCGCTGGAAATCGTCTATGTCGACGACGGCAGCCGCGATGCAACCGATGAGGTCGCGCGCGCCCTGCCCGCCGGGCCGGCCGACATCCAGGTGGTCACGCTGTCGCGCAATTTCGGCAAGGAGGCAGCCCTGCTCGCCGGCCTCGACCATGCCCGGCTCGGCGGCGTGCTGTTCATGGACGGCGACGGCCAGCATTCGCCCGACCTGATCGACACGCTGGTCACGCGCTGGCTCGATGACGGCTACGACGTGGTGTTCACCGCCAAGGCCAGCCGCGAGAACGAGCCCTGGCTGCGCCGCTTCGGCGTGCATTGGTTCTATGTGCTGCTCAATTGGCACCAGCGCCAGCGCATCCCGGAGGACGCCGGCGACTTCCGCCTGCTGTCGCCGCGCGCGGCGGCGGCGCTGCGCCAGATGCCGGAGCGCAACCGCTTCTTCAAGGGGCTGTCGAGCTGGATCGGCTTTCGCCAGGTGCGGGTCGATTACGAGCCGGCCTTGCGCGCGCACGGCGCGACTTCATGGAATGCGCGCCGGTTGATCGGGCTGTCGATCGAAGGCCTGACCTCGTTCACGGTGGCGCCGCTGCGCGTGGCGAGCCTGCTCGGCATGGTGCTGGCGGTGCTGGCGCTGATCTTCGGCGCCCAGATCCTGATCCAGACGATTTTCTATGGCCAGGACGTGCCCGGCTATCCTTCCCTGTTCGTCGGCATGATGGTGCTCGGCTCGGTGCAGCTGATCATGATCGGCGTGCTGGGCGAATATATCGGCAAGCTCTTGTCGGAAGCCAAGGCGCGCCCGGTTTATTTCGTCGCCGAGCACAGCGTGAAGCGCGCCGACGACAGCGCGGAAGCCGAGGCCAAGCCGTCGCAAACCTCGCGCGCGGCCGAGTGAGCGTGGCCAAGCAGCAGCGCCATATCTGGCTGTGCGCCGACGACTACGGCATGTCGCCCGCGGTTAGTGCCGGCATCCGCGAATTGATCCTGCGCGGCCGCCTCAACGCCACCTCGGTGATGGTGGCGGCGCCGCATCTTGACGCCGATGAAGTGGACGCGCTCGCCATGCTCAATTCCGGCGCGCCGCGCGCAGCGATCGGCCTGCATGTCACGCTCACCGGGCCGTTCCGGCCGCTGAGCGCAGGGCTTTACGCCGCTGCGCGAGGGGCGCTTTCTGCCGCAGCCGGAGTTCACGCGCGCGGCCCTGACGCGCCGGCTCAAGCCCGAGCGGCTGACCATCGAGATCGCCACGCAATTGCGCGCCTTCATCGACGCCTTCGGCCGGCCGCCCGATTTCCTCGACGGCCATCAGCACATGCATCTGATGCCGCAGGTGCGCGAGGCCTTCCTGAAAGTGGTGGCGGAGACGGCGCCGAACGCCTGGGTGCGGCAATGCGGGCGGGCGCCTTCGGCGCGGCGGCTGCCCAACCGCAAGGCGCTGGGGCTCGACGTGCTCAGCCTCGGCTTCCGCCGCGCGGCGGCCCGGCGCGGCATCGCCACCAATCCCGCCTTCGCCGGCGCCTATGACTTCGCCGGCAAGACGCCCTTCGCCAGGCTCTTCCCGCGCTTCCTCGCCGGCCTGCCGGACGGCGCGCTGGTCATGGTGCATCCGGGCCATGTCGACGCCGCGCTCGAAGCGCTCGACCCACTGACGCATCAGCGCGAGCGTGAGTTCGCTTTTCTCAATTCGGATGCTTTTGCGGCGCTGCTCGCCGATCACGGGATCGCGCTGGCGACGCCCACCGGCTGAGCCGGCAGCACGACGACCTTGGCGCCGATCTTGACGCGGCCATAAAGGTCGATGATGTCGACATTGCGCAGGCGGATGCAGCCCGACGACACGTTATGCCCGATCGTCCAGGGCTCGTTCGAGCCATGGATGCGGTAGAGCGTGGAGCCGATATACATCGCGCGCGCGCCGAGCGGATTGTCGGGCCCGCCGGCCATGAAATGCGGCAGGTAAGGCTGGCGCTCGATCATTTCCTTCGGCGGGGTCCAGTCGGGCCATTCCTTCTTGGCGGAGATGTGGTGCACCCCGGACCAGGTGAAACCCTGCCGGCCGACGCCGATGCCGTAACGCAGCGCCTTGCCGTCGTTCTCGACCAAATAGAGGAAGTGGTGCGGTGTATCGACGATGAGCGTGCCGGACGCCTGCTTGCCGTGATAGTCGACCACCGCGCGCCGGAAGCGCGGGTCGAACTGCCGGCTCTGCTGCGGCTCCTCGACCATGGGCGGCGGCGCCGCCGGCACATTGGCAAAGAAGGGCTGCGGCGCCGGCCGTCCGTAATAGCGCGGCGGCGCGCGCCGGCCGCCACGGTCGCCGAACAGGAACTCGATGAAGCCGCCGCCCATGGCGCTGCGCATCGGCGGCGGCGGCGGCGCCGTCACCACCATCGGCGGCGTCATGGCCCGCCCCGGCGACCCGTAGGACGCGGTCTGCGCCGAGGCGGCGCTGCCGGCGATGAGCACGATGAAGATTGGAACGATGGGACGCAGCATTGCGGGCACTCGAAAAACAAACCGGATGCCGCGCAGTAAAGAGCGAAAGAGAAACCGATTTGTAAACCATGCGCGCCGCGCGCGCGATTGCGCGCCCAGCGCGCCCGCTTCGTCGCATTAGCGTTTATTTTGCGTAAAACGCAGACCATCATGGTAAACGCGCGGTTTAATCCGACGCGGCAACCCGGTGTTAATGGGCGGTGCGATAAAACTACTCACCGGGTACGGGGAGCAGCAAGGTGCAGCGCAAGGTCTTCCGCGTCGAACGGTTGTTCGGCGCGCGTCGCGCGGGCGGCCAGGCTGACGGCGCGCGCGACGCGATCGATCAGCTGGAAGCGTTGCACGCGCTCGGCACACGGCGCGATCTTTCCGGCGACGCGCTCATGCGCGAACTCGCGTCGGCGCGCGAGGTCATCGCCCGCAACCGCGCCGCGATCGGCCAGCTCATCGGCGAAGACAAGACACGACGCATGACGCGCGCGGCCGGCGAGCTCGGCGCCGCGGTCGACGGCATGGAGAAGGCCACGCACAAGATCCTGCGGGCGGCCGAGGCGATCGACGACAGCGCCAAGTCGCTCGGCGCCGCGCTCAAGAGCGACTTCGAGCGCGGCCTGGCGCAGGACATCCAGGACCAAACGATGTCGATCTACGAGGCCTGCAACTTCCAGGACCTCGCCGGCCAGCGCATCGCCAAGGTGATCGGCATCATGAACCGGGTCGAGCAGCAGCTCGCCGACATGCTGGCGCGTTGCGGCGCGCTCGCAGGCCCCGGCGAGGCAGCCGCTGCGGCCGCGCCCGCCCAATGCAGCGGTCTGCTCAACGGCCCCAAGCTCGACGGCGATGCCGGCCACGCCAGCCAGCACGACGTCGACGCGCTCTTCAATTGGCCTTGCGCATGATCTTTTCCGAAAACCGGTTCCCATCCCGGATCAAGTCCGGGACAGGCTTTTCCGGGATCATGCGCTAGCCCGGCCTTTTGAGCGCGACAAAACAGGCGAGCGCGACGGCGGCAAAGCCGGCGGCGAGCGCGAGCGCGGCGGGATCGGAGGCGCGGTCCACCACGAAAGCCATCGCCACCGGCGCCGCCGCCTGCATCAGCAGCCAGGGACCGGCCAGCCGGCCGATCAGCCGGCCGTAGCCGGAGGCGCCGAACAGCGCCAGCGGCACCGCGCCGCGCGTGATGGTGATCAAGCCGTTGGCGCCGCCGAACATCAGGGCGAAGGCGGCCGCCGTCACCGGGCTTATGCCGAATACCGCCAGCACGACGAAGGCGGCGAGCAGCACGGCCAAAGCGCCGCGCGCCACCCAGAGCGGATGCACCTCGCGTCCGAAGGCGAACTCGACAAGACGCGCGCCGACCTGCGCCGGGCCGAACAGCGCGCCGATCCACACCACCGTGCCGGCGTCGATGCCGGAGCGCTGGAAGATCGCCAGCAGATTGGCCGACATGCCGGACGGTACGAAGGCGTAGGACGTAAAGGCCATCGCCACCAAGACGAAGGCCAAGCCAGAGGACGGCAAGAGCTTGGCCGGCTCGGCCGCGTTTTCCTTCGGCTTCACATCCGCCTCGGCGCGCGCGCGCGGCAGCGCCAGCGCATGCAGCGGCGCCGCGATGAAGGCGAGCAGCGCGGCATAGACCAGATAGGTGCCGCGCCAGCCGACCGCCTCGAGCAGGAAATGCGTCGCCGGCCAGCTCACGGTCGAGGCAAAGCCGGCAATGAGCGTGAGCGCGGTGATCGGGCGGCGCGCGCCCACGCCGAAGATGCGGCCGAGGGTGGCGAAGGCGGGATCGTAGAGGTTCGACGCCATGGCGACGCCGAGCACGGTCCATACCCCGATATAGGCCACGCGGTTGGCGGCGTGAACGATCAGGAAAAGCCCAAGCGCGCCGATCAGCGAGCCGACCGTCATCACCACATGGCCGCCATAGCGGTCGACCGAGCGGCCGACATAGGGCGCGACGAGGCCGGCAACCAGGAGGCCGACCGAGAAGCCGCCCATGGCGAACGACATCGACCAGCCGTGGTCGGCGGCGACCAGCGGAACGATCAGCACCGGCGTGTAGAAGATCGTGCCCCAGGACAGGATCTGCGTGACGCCGAGCACCGGCACGGCGCGCCACGGGCCGTCGATGAAGTCGCGCGCAGAGGTCATTGCGGGGCAGATCGCGAACTGTGGGAAGCGATCTCTAGCACGGCCGCGCCGGCCTCCCTACCCGCGGCCGCCGGCGGCCGTTCACTGCCGCTGGATCGGCGGCTGGATCGGCTTCGGCGCGGGCTTCGCCATGGGCTTGGATTTGGCTTTCGGCTTGGGCCGCGGCTTTGCCCTATGGCTGACGCGGCGCTTCTGGCCCTCGGGCAAGCAGCGCGCGTAGACCATGGTGCCGTAGCGGCCCTGCACCTCCGGGTCCATCCAGCGCAGGATCAGCACGCGGCCGTTGAAGGAGACCACCTCGCGGTCGGCGGCGGCGCCGGGCGGCTCGTCCTTGGGGCCGATATAGGTCTTGTGGCCGGGCGCGCCTTTTAGCGCCAGTTCGGAAGCATGCGACTGGTCGGCAAGATACATCATCACGCCGCCGCCGGGCCCGAGCGTGATGACATAGGGGTTGCGGCACTGATTGGCGGCGGCCGCCTCGGTGCGCGTGCGGTCTTCCTCCTTGTGGTAGGCGGCCAGGCCCCAGCGCCCGACCAGATCCTGCGGCGGGAAGGCGGGCGGCAGCGTCGGCACCAGCGCCGGCCTCGCCGGCTCGGCCGGCTGCGGCTCCTGCATGCCGGTGGTCTCGCAGCCGGCGAGCGCCAGCGCGAGCAGCCCGGCGAACAGGACGGCAGCGACTGAAGGGCGGCAGAAATGGCGCATGCGGGCTCCCCAGCGGGATGGACTAGGACTTTGCGGGGCATTGGCGGCCAGCGCAAGCACGCCCGTTAACCCTGAAAAGCACGATTCGACCGCAAGCTTGACACCCAAACGTTAAAGCCATATCTCCCGGTCAGCTTTTGGCACTCTGGGGTAGTGAGTGCTAAGGGCTTATCAAACCTAAACTTTCTGCCAAAACGCAGCGCCGACGAGGGAGCCCATGGCCAAAACGAAATTCCGTCCCCTGCACGACCGCGTGGTCGTGCGCCGCATCGAAGCCCAGGAAAAGACCAAGGGCGGCATCATCATCCCCGATACCGCCCAGGAGAAGCCGCAGGAAGGCGAGGTCGTGGCCGTCGGCCCCGGCGGGCGCGACGAGGCCGGCAAGCTGATCCCGATCGACATCAAGAGCGGCGACCGCGTGCTGTTCGGCAAGTGGTCGGGCACCGAGGTCAAGCTCGACGGCGAGGAACTCCTGATCATGAAGGAGTCCGACATCATGGGCGTGATCGCCTGAAGCCGCTCCTCGTCCTGAGGAGGCGCCGCAGGCGCCGTCTCGAAGGACGAGGGCAATGAATCCCGGGCCTCATCCTTCGAGACGCCGCGCTCCGCGCGGCTCCTCAGGATGAGGGTTGAATCAAAACCCCATCGGAGTGCACTGAAATGTCTGCCAAGGAAGTGAAATTTTCCGGAGACGCCCGCGACCGCATGCTGCGCGGCGTCGAAATCCTCGCCAATGCGGTGAAGGTCACGCTCGGCCCGAAGGGCCGCAACGTCATCCTCGACAAGTCGTTCGGCGCGCCGCGCATCACCAAGGACGGCGTCACCGTCGCCAAGGAGATCGAGCTCGAGGACAAGTTCGAGAACATGGGCGCGCAGATGGTGCGCGAAGTCGCCCAGAAGACCAACGACCTGGCCGGCGACGGCACCACCACCGCCACCGTGCTGGCCGCGGCCATTGTGCGCGAAGGCGCCAAGTCGGTTGCCGCCGGCATGAACCCGATGGACCTCAAACGCGGCATCGACATCGCGGTCGCCGCCGTGGTCAAGGACATCCAGAAGCGCGCGAAGCCGGTGAGCTCTTCCGCCGAGGTCGCCCAGGTCGGCACCATCTCCTCGAACGGCGACGCCAAGATCGGCAAGATGATCGCGCAGGCCATGCAGAAGGTCGGCAACGAGGGCGTCATCACGGTCGAGGAAGCCAAGGCGCTCGACACCGAGGTCGACATCGTCGAGGGCATGCAGTTCGACCGCGGCTACATCTCGCCCTATTTCGTCACCAATGCCGAGAAGATGATCGCGGAGCTCGAGGACGCCTATATCCTCCTGCACGAGAAGAAGCTGTCCGGCCTGCAGTCGATGCTGCCGGTGCTGGAAGCGGTGGTGCAGTCCGGCAAGCCGCTGGTCATCATCGCGGAAGACGTCGAGGGCGAGGCGATCGCCACGCTCGTCGTCAACAAGCTGCGCGGCGGCCTGAAAGTGGCGGCCGTCAAGGCCCCCGGCTTCGGCGACCGCCGCAAGGCCATGCTGGAGGACATCGCGATCCTCACCGGCGGCCAGCTCATTTCCGAGGACCTCGGCATCAAGCTGGAGAACGTCACGCTGCAGATGCTCGGCCGCGCCAAGAAGGTGATCATCGAGAAGGAGAAGTCGACGATCGTCTCCGGCGCCGGCAAGAAGGCCGACATCGAGGCGCGCGTCGGCCAGATCAAGGCGCAGATCGAGGAAACGACCTCCGACTACGACAAGGAGAAGCTGCAGGAGCGGCTGGCCAAGCTCGCCGGCGGCGTTGCGGTGATCCGCGTCGGCGGCGCCACCGAGATCGAGGTGAAGGAGAAGAAGGACCGCGTCGAGGACGCGCTCAACGCCACCCGCGCCGCGGTCGAGGAAGGCATCGTGCCGGGCGGCGGCGTAGCGCTTCTGCGCGCCAAGAAGGCGGTCGGCCGCATCCATGACGAGAACCCGGACGTGCAGGCCGGCATCAACATCGTGCTGAAGGCGCTGGAAGCCCCGATCCGCCAGATCGCGGAAAACTCCGGCGTGGAAGGCTCGATCGTGGTCGGCAAGATCATGGACGAGAAGTCGGAGACCTACGGCTTCGACGCCCAGACCGAAAAATACGTCGACATGGTCGAGGCCGGCATCATCGACCCGGCCAAGGTGGTGCGCACCGCGCTGCAGGATGCGGGCTCCGTCGCCGGCCTCTTGGTCACCACCGAGGCGATGGTCGCCGAGCTGCCCAAGGACGAGGCCGCGGGCGGCGCGCCGGGCGGCGGCATGGGTGGCATGGGCGGCATGATGTAGGTGACGCCGCAGGCGTCATCCCGGGCGCAGCGCAGCGCGTAGCGGTACGCTGCAGACCCGGGACCCGACATGGCAAATGAATAGAGGGCGCGGCTTCGGCCGCGCCCTTTTTTGTCGGCCCAGAGCGCCTCGATCAATTCGTCGACGCGCGAAACCGTAGCGTCGTCGGCCCGCTCAGCACCAGCGCGTCGCCGCGCGCGTGCCAGCCGGTCACCTGTACAAGCGCGGTCAGCGTGTCGAGATCCGCCTGCATGCGCGCGTCGCTGCATTGGCCGTCGATCATGTATTGCGGCAGCGCCTCCGGCAGCGGCGCCGGCTCGATGCGGATCGCGCTGTCGGTGAGCTCGACGCGCCCGCGCACGGTCTTGCACCACAGGCCGATGGTGGCCTCGCCATTGCTCGACACCGTGAGGATCGGCACGCGCTTGACCGGGCGCATGGGCGCAACATCGAGCTGCAGCATCTGGTCGAAGGGGAACTGCTGGGCGGCGCGGACCTGGCCGGCAAGGCCAGCGAGCATCAGCGCGAGCGCGCCGCAGGCAAAGCTCATCCGGCCTGCGGTCAGGCGAAGAACGGTCATCCCATGGGCTCCGAGTTCGGACGGTCGCGGCTGCGCCGCCGTAGATGGGCAAGGAAATGCAGGGCGGCAGCGGCGCCGTCAAGCCGCGCTGTGGAATACCGGCCGCTGCCGGCGTGTTAGAATGCCGCATGACCCGGGAGCCGTTCCATGGACCAGCGCATCATCGAACTTTATGACAGCTTTACCCATGGCGGGCTGAACCGCCGCGACTTCCTCGACCGGCTGGCGGGGCTCGCCGGCTCGAGCGCCGCGGCGCTGGCGCTGCTGCCGCTGTTGCAGAACGATTATGCGCGCGCTGGCGTGGTGCCCGCGGACGACGCGCGGCTTGCCATCGACAAAGCGTCCTACGACGCGCCGGGCGCGCGCATTAGCGGCTATCTGGCGCGGCTGAAGGAGAAGGCAAAACGCCCGGCGGTCATCGTCATCCACGAGAACCGCGGGCTCAATCCGCACATCGAGGATATCGCGCGGCGGCTCGCGCTCGCAGGCTTCCTGGCCTACGCGGTCGACATGCTCTCGCCGCTCGGCGGCACGCCGGCCGACGAGGACAAGGCGCGCGACATGATCCACGGCTTGAACGCGGATCAGACGGCGCAGCGCATCGCCGCCGCCGTGCCGTTCCTGGAACGTCATCCGGAATCGACGGGCAAGGTCGGCGCGGTCGGCTTCTGCTGGGGCGGCGGCATGGTCAACCGCCTGGCGGTGCTGTCGCCCGATCTGAAGGCGGCGGTCGCCTATTACGGCATCCAGCCGCCGGCCGCGCAGGTGCCCGCGATCAAGGCGGCGCTGCTCTTGCATTATGCCGAGCTCGACCAGCGCGTGAACGCCGGCATTACGGCTTACGAAGCCGCGCTCAGCGCCAACCACAAGCGCTACACGATCTACATGTACAAAAAGGCCAACCACGCCTTCAACAACGACACCAGCAGCCGCTACGACAGGCCGGCCGCCGTTCTCGCCTGGAGCCGCACGCTCGCCTTCCTCAAGGAAATTCTGGGCTAGCCGTTGCGGGCATGGCCCGATTGCGGCCGGCGCCGCGCCGTGCTTTAATTTACCGGTGCGGTGTTTGCCGCGAGGAGTGCACAGCGGTGGTCAATATCATTGCCAATATCATCGGTGCGGTCGGCGCCAGCGTCTTCGTCGGCTTTTTCGCCTACAAGGTGAACCAGCCGCCATTGACCATCATCGTCGTGGTTTGCCTCTGCCTGATGATCTATTCGTTTTATGACGATATGCGCAACGACCGCACAATCACGCAGTACCACGAAGACAATCCCAAGTCCTAAAGGCGTGGCGGTGTGTTTGCCGGGCGGACTCTAGGTCTGCGCGGCGACCTGCTCCGACAGCCATTGCGCTGTCCGCAACAGCCGGCCGTCATTGCCGCGCAGGCCGACCAGCTGCGCGCCGATCGGCATGCCGTTTGAGCCTTGCAGCAGCGGCAGCGTGATCGCCGGCGTGCCCAGCAGCGTCCAGGCGGTGCAGAACACGGGATTGCCAGTCGCCATGCCGACCGGTGCTTCGCCGGGCGCCGCCGGCGTCAGAATCGCGTCGTAATGACTGAAGATCTCGTCGAGCGCGAGATTGAGCAGCGGTATCCTGGCCACCGCGCGAATATAGTCGGCGGCCGGCACCTGTTGTCCGTGTTCGATGATCTGCTGCAGCCGCGGGCTGAGCTTGTCGCGGCCTTTCTCGTATTCCGGAGCGAAGTTCACGGCCACTTCGGCGTCCTGGATGGTGCGGTGCATCTCCACGGCGTTCTCGAACACCGGCGGCAGCTCGACCTCGACAGCACTGTCGTCCAGAATTTCCACCAATTCAGCAAATGCTTCCTGGGCATCCGCATCGGCCTGGTCCCAGACTGGGGTCTTGACGAAGGCCAGTTTCGGCGGCAGCGGCGGCTCCTCGGCCGCCATTCGACTGAGATGCGGGCGCGCCTGCGGCCGCATGTCGCCATCCCCGGCATCGTAATGCATCATGAGCTCGGCGAGCATAGCCGCATCCGCCACGCTGCCGGCGAAAACCCCGACATGATCGAGCGTGCGCGACAGTGACAGCACCCCGCGGCGCGAGATCAGGCCGTGCGTGGGCTTGTAGCCGACCACGCCGCAAAAGGAGGCCGGGCGGATGATCGAGCCGTTGGTCTGCGAGCCGATGGCGAGCGGTACCATGCCGGCGGCGACCGCGGCGGCCGAGCCGCTCGACGAGCCGCCGGGCGTGCGTTCCTTGTTATGCGGATTGCGAGTCTTGCCGGGGCTGAACAGCGCAAGCTCGGTGGTCACCGTCTTGCCCAGGATCACCGCGCCGGCCTCACGCAGATACGAGACCGCTATGCAATCGTGATGCGGCTTGCGGCCGGAATGCAGTACGGTGCCATCCTCGGTCGGCATGTCGCCGGTGTCGAAAATGTCCTTCACCCCGATCGGGATGCCGTGCAGGGGGCCCATCGCCCGGCCGTCGGCGCGCGCCGCGTCGAGCGCTTTCGCCTGGGTGCGGGCGAGCTCGGGGTCGAGGAAGGTCCAGGCCTGGATATCGGCGTCGACCTTCTCGATACGCTCGAGACAGGCGTTCGTTACGTCCAATGCAGTGATGGCACCGTCACGAAGTGCGGCGATCGTATCCGACAGCTTCGGTGTTTCGTCCATTCTCAAGATCTCCCATTCGCAACGGCGGAACGCCGGCAGCAGCAACCGGTCACGCAGCGGCTGCGACGAGCCCGACCGTCGTCAATGCGTATAGAGGTAATTTGGTAACCAGAGCGCCATGCCCGGGAACACGTACATCAATGCCATGGTCATGAACACCATGAACACGAATGGCAAGGCGCCCGCAAAGATCTGCGTCAGACGGACCTGTGGCGGCGCTATGCCTTTGAGATAATAGGCGGCCATCGCCATCGGCGGGGTGTTGAACGAGGTCTGGATATTGAGCGCCACCAGGATACCGAAAAAGATCGGGTCCACATGGAAATACGGCAGCAACGGCAGGAAGATGGGCACGAAAATGATGATGATCTCGGTCCATTCCAGCGGCCAGCCGAGCAGGAAAATGATGAACTGGGTCAACAGCAGGAACTCAACCTGATTCATATGCAGTTCTTTGATCAGGTTTTCCACCACGCTCTGGCCGCCAAGGTAAGCGAACACTGAAGCGAACGTCCAAGAGCCGACGAAGAGATAGGTCACCATCGCCGTCGTCTTGGCGGTCAAATAGACGGCTTCCTTCAGCCGCGGAAAGTCGAGTTGCCGGTAGCCAGCGGCGAGCAGGAGGCTGCCGAAAGACCCCACGGCCGCGGCTTCGGTCGGCGTCGCGAGACCCATAATGATCGCGCCCAGGACGGAGAAGATGAGCACTGCCAGCGGGAAGAACGAAGTCAGCAGCGCGAAGAGCACTTCTCCGATCGGAATTTTCGCCTGGTCGTCCGGCAGCGACGGCGCGAGTTTCGGATTGATCATCACGCGCGTGATGACATAGACAATGTAGAATCCGGCGAGCACGAAGCCGGGGATGAACGCCGCGGAGTAAAGCTTGACCACGGATTCGCCCGCGGTCGCGGCGTAAAGAATGAGCAGAATGCTGGGCGGGATCAGGATGCCGAGGCAACCGCCCGCGCATATCACGCCGGCCGCCAGCTTGGTGTCGTAGCCGGCCTTCAGCATGGCCGGGAACGCCAGCAGCCCCATCAGCGTCACCACCGCGCCCACGATGCCGACCGCAGTGGCAAACAGCGCGCAGGTGATCAGCGTCGCCACCGCCAGCGATCCGGGGATGCGCCGGGCCGCGATCTGGATGCTGTAGAACAGCCGGTCGAGGATATTGGCGCGCTCGACAACGTAGCCCATAAACAAGAATAAGGGACCGCGGTCAGCGTATCGTTGCTGAGAATACTGAAGGTGTTCTGGACCAGCAGGTCGAATATTCGATTGTCGAAGATGTGGTGGAGCTGGTCGGGCGTGGCATAGGCGTAATAGCCGAAGAACACGGCCATTCCCATGAGGGTGAAGACGATCGGGAAGCCGAGCAGGATCGTGAGGATGAATAGGCATATCATCATCACGCCGATTGCGCCGCCGCTCATGGTCGCTGCCCCTGACCCGCGGCCGCGTGGGCCGCCACTTCGGCTTCATGCTGTGCGGCGTATTCGCGCTCATGCAGGATAGCGCTCTCGAGCTCCTCGACATCCTGTGCGCGCTGCGGCCACGCACCGGTCCGCAGACAGATGATGCAGCGGAATACTTCGGCCAGGCCCTGCAGCAGCAAGGTCACACCGGCCGCCGGAATCAGGGTCTTGAGCGGGAAAATCGGGATATCGGAGGGGCTGTAAACGCTGACCTCCTGGTAGCGCCAGGACTCGCCGGCGTAGCGATAACCGGCCAGCGTGAGCGCGAACACGCCCGGAAAAAAGAACAGGATGTAGAGCAGCAGGTCGATGGCGGCTTGGGTGCGTGGTGGCCACATTCGATAGACCACGTCTCCGCGCACATGGGCGTTGCGCGACAGCGTGTAAGCGCCTGCCATGATGAATAGCGCGCCGTACATGTTGTAGGATAGGTCGTAGGCCCAGATCGTGGGATCGTGCAGCGCATAGCGTACGAACACCTCGTAGCAGGTGCCGAACGTCATGATCAGAATGAACCAGCCGAAGGCCTTACCGATCGCAGTGCTGATGCGATCGACTACCGAAATGTAGGCAAGCATGATGTATTACCCGTGTTCCGCGTCAGCACAAACATCAGGTGGGGACGGCGGATTGTCGCCGTCCCCCTCTTGCCCGGGACCGTGCCCGGAGATGCTCACGCCGGCTCAGAAGCCGAGCGGCTGCGCTTTGCCGTAGTAGTGGTCGTAGGCCAGCTTGGTGTCGTGGGCGTTGAGAATCTGGTAGTACGAGACGTCCTTCGCCCAGGCCTTCTGGTTTTCGGAGATCTTCTTGAACCACTCTTCCTTGTCGTACTGCGCGACGACCTTGTCCCAGGCCGCGAGCTGGGCCTTGAGGATCGACTCGGAGGTGCGGTGGACGTGCACGCCATCCTTGTGGATCAGCGTCTGCAGATCCTTCGGATAATTCGCATAGGCCATCCACAGATTGGTCGAGGACGCCGCCGCGACGGAATGCGTCAAAATCGCCTGCTGCTCCTTGGCCAGCAATTCGAACTTGGTCTTGTTGAACTCGATTTCCAGGCACTCCGAAGGCTGGTGATAGGAGCTCATCATATAGTACTTGGCCACGTCGGCGGCGCCAAAGCGGCATGTCCGAGGTCGGGTTGTTGTACTCGAATGCCTCGATGACGCCCTTCTGCATGGCCGGCATGATTTCGCCGCCCGGCAGCGCGGTCACCTTGCAGCCCATCGCCTGCATGACGTTGGTGGCGAGACCGACCGTGCGGTATTTCAGGTTCTTCAGATCGGCCGGCGTCTTCGGCTGGAACTTGAACCAGCCGAGCGGCTGGGTCGGCATCGGCATCAGGAACCAGCCGACGATGTTGAGGCCGAGCTTCTTCTGAGTGAGCTTGCGATAGAGTTCCGCGCCCGGGCCGTGGACCCATGCGAGGAACTGGTGCGCGTCCCAGCCGTAGCAGGGGCCGGTGCCGAACAGCGACGCCGCGCGGTTCTTGCCGTACCAATAGGCCGGAACCAGGTGACCGCCGTCGAGCACGCCCTTGTTGACGGCGTCCTGCACCTCGAACGCCTTCACGACGGCGCCGGCGTTGAGATAGTCGATCTTGAGAGCGTCCGCCGCCCATCGAGTTGACGGTGCTGACATATTGCATTGGCATAATCGTTGAAGATGTCGCCCGCGCCCCAGGAGCCCTGCATCTTCAGGGTCACGGTCTGTGCGCGCGAAATTTGCGGCATGGCGATGGTGGCGACGCCGGCTACCGCTGCTCCTTTAAGGAACTTGCGGCGGCTGGCCGCCGAAGTCAGCTTCTTGTCGGTCATGTTTGGTACCCTCCCTTGTTTCTTCCCTGAACAGTTTTTGTCGGGTTTTATTCCGAAACCCGACCTTTTGGCCCGGATCAGGATAACCCTTAGTAGTAATGTTACGGGTTACCGCGACCGGACGCAATATTGGGCACGGCGTTAGACGCCCATTCCTATGCCTTTTTATATGCGAAACACGAAGAAATAGAACCGAATCCGCGCCATTAGTCGATAGCGGGGCGCATCCTGACCCGATCGCTCCGCCCCACAGCGGACCGCCCAGTACAGTTCGCCCTGTCCAAATTCGCCGTGTGGCGAATTTGCCGGACCTGTTGCCATTCGCAGCACCGCCGGCGCGGGCGCATGGTGTCGCGCACAATTTCCGAAGGCGCAAGCGAACCGGATGCTATTGCACATTGCACAGCAGCGAATCTAAATAACCTGTCCGTCCTACTTGCACCGCATCCCATACAAACGAAAAGGGCGACGGCTCCGATTAGAGCCGCCGCCCAAGGGCAGGTTTAGAGTTGCTTACTTGTGCCCGATCGGCACCGAGGTGTCGAACTTGAGCGTGGCGACAAACCTGTCATCGCACCAGCTGTTCGAACCGTTAAACGCACCAGCCCCCGTAGTACCAACCACGAGGAAGCTGGCGCAGTCCGAAACGCTCTGATCGGTGCCGTGGTAGCGCAGATCCAGCGTCAAGCCCTTGTAGGTGAAACCTAGACCGACGTTCCAATAGGTGTAGCTCGGATTGGACGCGGTGGGGTTGCCGTTAAATACGCCGGCAACAACGAAGCTGCTGGTCGCGATATCCCAGTAGCCGAGCTCGCCGGAAATCTTGGTCGTGAGTTCACCCCACTTCGGGAAGGTGTAGGAAGCGAGGCCCGAGTAATAGACCGCCGAAGGCTTGCCGAGGCCCCCCGGTATAAAGCCGAGCGCAGCCATATTGTTGAATGTCTCGCTGTAGTGCAGCAGGTCCGGCGTATAGAAGACGGTGCCGCCAATAGCAAATCCGTTGCCGAAGTCGTAACCTATCTTGCCGTAGACTTCATAGAAATCGCTGCTTTTGGTGACGCCGTTCCAGCTTTCGCTCGGGTAGTAGTACTCGATGGCGCCGAGATCGAGCGAGACCGGCCCCCACGTATTGCGCCAGCCGCCGTAGAAGTCGACTTCCGCGTTGGGATCGGTGAAGCCGTAGGGAAAGGCGCTCGGCCAGCTGATGGCCCAAGCCGCGACACCTGCATAGAAGACGCCGACCGGCGTCGTCAGGTCGGGTTCGAAATACGCGCCCCCTGACGGGCCCCTATCGGACTGCGAAATGCCGCGGAAAATATAATCGGTGCTGACCGACCCGCCGACCGCGACATCCAACATATAGGGCGGCGGCGGCGGCGGAGCCTTCGGCGCTTTCATTGCCACGTCGGCCGCGAATGCCGGGATGGAAATAGCTGTCACTGCAAACGCTGCGACAACTGACGAAACAACCTTCTTCATTGACCCTGCCCCTTTTTCGGTTCGATCGACTTGCTGCCGATACAGTTAACCGCGTCACCCTTGCGTACAGAAACTTTGAATAAATCCGGCTGCGATCGACCCGTACGCAACAGGACGTGTATTGGGGAAAGTTTCATACCCAGCCTCGCAGTGCGGCAAGCCAAAAACATCGGCAATTGCTGCCTTTTTAGGCGATTAGGGCAATTGGCGTTAGAATCCAATCGACTGTTGCAGCATTGTCACAATATTCGCCGTTGGAACGGTATCACCATGGCGGATGGCAAAAGTTTTTTGGCCGATCCGGCCATTTTTCCACAAGCCGCCGCCGGCCCCGGAAGCGTAGTTTGTGTGCAAACGAGAATCGCCAAATCCGCCGGCCGAGCCGGCGGCGGCATACCGACGGACCCCGACGGCGGGAGCGGCTAGGCGGCCGCCTTCTTGCGGTTGGCGGCCAGCATCTCGTCCACTAGCGCGACGGTGGCGTCGACCACCGGATTGCTCATGCCCTTCTGCTTGGCGATGAGCTGCACCAGCTTGTCGGCGCGCTCGATATTGGGCGCCCCGTTATAGAGCGCGCGCGCGGCGGACGCCGGCCGCGACAGGCTCTCGGCGGCGGCGGCGTATTTCTCGAAGGGCACGAGGTCGGCCGGCTTGGCGCCGAGCTTGACGCAAAGGTCGAAGACGAAATTGTAGACCGCGCGCGATTCCTCCAAGTTTGCATGCACGGCCTCCTTGGCGGTGCGCATGCCCTCCTTGGTGATGCAGCGGTAATTGCCGGCCAGCAGCATCGCCCATTTGGCGAGCGGCACGAAGATCGAAGTCGTAGATCTTCAGCTTGACCGGCAATTCGATCTTGCCTTCCGGCGTATCGAAGCGCGCGGCTTCGACATCCTTCTCGAGATTGCGAAGTATCTGCGTGTTCTTGTCGTCGTCGAATCGGGCGCATTTGAAATTGGTCGGCAGCGTGACCAGCAACTCGTTCGCCTTGCCGTCGGGCGGACGGATCGCCTGCGGGTCGGGGCTGTTGAGGGTGATGAGCTTGGGATCGAACGAGTCCCACACGCTTGCGTCGGTGTAGGCGGCCTTCAGCGGCTCGTAGTCGAGACCGGGAATGCGCTTCACGTAAGGCAGCGGCGGCATGTTCATGATCGACATGCAAGGCTTGCCCGATTTGCCGACCGCGTCGAGCAGCTCACGCACGCCGGGCGAGCGGTATTGCGGCTCCTGCATGCACAGGCCGATGAGGTCGTAATCCTTCGGCGCGACGCCGGCGGCGGGGCCGGCGGTCACCTTGCCCGGCAGCTTGCGCAATTCCAGCAGCACCGGTTCCTTACGCCCGCGCACGGGCAGCTTGACCTTGAAGCCCTCAGCATTGATCAGGTCGGCTTCCGCCGGCAGGCAGACGAGATGGATCGAATGGCCGCCGAACAGCAATTTCGACGCGAGCAGCGACCCGTAGGACGCGCCCATCAGCAGAATTTTGTACGGCATGGCCAAACACTCCTTGCAGTGAGGTCTCGGTATTTCGCGTTATGGAAATTCGCGAAAGTCCCGGTGTCGGCCGTCGCTCTCGCGCTACGCAATCTATGCGTCTCATCTCTGCGACGCAATCGGGGCGCCGCGGTTCCTCATATTCAGATTATTGATTGCGTTTCGAAATCCGGGCGCGCGCGATGCGCCATCCAAGACCCACGCCGCCGTCAGGGCGCCGGAATTCCGAAACCCATTATCGGCAAATTTCGACAATGGCGGCGAAATCAGAAAATACCGCAATCACCAAAACATGGACGCTGCGGCTGTTCGAATGCCCCGCATTCGGAGCAGCAAAGCGATCATCGCCATAAGCAACGGAGAGCCCCCACCATCGATCAAGAAATATCGTACGGCCCGATCAAGGCCGAGCGTTTTGCCGATCGGACCGGCTGCGATTGATTCAGTTGGCGAAGATTCACGCCCCGATAAACGCCCGTTTTCATCCGCGCGGCCATCGTATCGTCGGCGATGCGCATTTCTTTAAATACCATTCTACCACTTTCATCGCTCACTAACCAACGAAGCGATCCTTGCAAAAAATACGTACAGCACCGGAATGAATTGTCGATCCATTTTAATCATAAGGCCATTGTTACTGTGATTGAAAAGGGAACAAAGGCTTCGCAAACCGAAACTGCGCACGTCGTCGAATGCGGAGTTCGGGAGCGGCCGCTCCCGAGGCACCTTAGACATAGAAGAATTTCGGAGCAGACCCTTCGCTGGCTCAGCGACGAACCGCAAGTGCAGTCTGCCGCCGATATGCCGCGACACCACGGAAGGTACCAGTGACAGACCTTGAAGACCAAAAGTCGCGGGAAGCGGCGTTGCGAGAACCGCAGCAGATTATCCTGGCGATTCTCAATGCAGTGCCCGCAAGAATATTCTGGAAAGACAAGAATCTCGTTTACCTGGGCTGTAACACGCCGTTCGCGCGCGATGCCGGGTTCACCAGTCCGGAAGAGGTCGTCGGGAAAGACGATTTCCAGATGGGCTGGCGAGATCAGGCGGAATTGTATCGAGCCGCCGACCGCCAGGTTATCGAAAGCGGCAGCAGCAAGCTTCTCATCGACGAGCCTCAGACAACGCCCGACGGGAAAGTCATCACGCTTCTTACGAGCAAGGTGCCTTTGCGCGATTCAAACGGCGAGGTCTTCGGCGTACTCGGAACGTATATGGACGTTACCGAGCGCGCGCGACTGGAAGAGAAACTGTCCTTTTCGAATATCCTCAACACGACGGCGATGGAGAATTCGCCCGATGCAATCGCCGTCGTCGACGAGAACGCGAGGATCATCTCGTTCAACACGCAGTTCATCACGATGTGGAATATTCCGCGGGAACTCATGGAGAAAGGGGCCAACGAGCCGGTCTTGCGAGCGATGGCTGAGCAATTCACGGACCGCGAAGCGTATGTCGCGCGCATCAAATATCTTTATGCGCATCCCGACGAAAGGGCCCACGACAAACTCAGGCCCAAAGATGGGCGCGTCATCGACCGCCACACGGCGCCGCTGCGCGGCGCCAACCAGAAATATCTCGGCCGCATCTGGTATTACCGCGACATCACCGAACGCGAACACGCAAACGATACGATCGAAAAGCAGAATTTGCAGTTCGACGCGGCGTTAAACAACATGGTGCAAGGCCTTTTGATGTTCGACAGATCCGGCGCGCTCATCATTTTCAATCGGCGCTTGACTGAAATGTTTGGGCTGCCAGCGGAACAATGGAAAACTTTAGCGTTAGGTCTGACGATTCTTCAAGTCATTAATCTTGCTGATCGCTTGACCAATGTGGCCATGAAAAATAAGTCGCAAAACGTTGCCGGGCTTCAGAATATTTTAGACCGCCGCCAAGCAGGCGCGATCGTGTTCGAGCGTACCGACGGGCGCACGTACTGTGCATCGTGCTCGCCAATGGCCGACGGCGGTTTCGTGATCACGCTCGATGACACCACAGAACAGCGCCGCGCTCAGGACCAGATTTCACACATGGCGCATTACGACGCGCTTACGGATTTGCCAAATCGAGCACATTTTTATGAAGAGATGGACGAGCTTCTCAAACACTTGCCGCAGAGCAGGGCCTTCGCGGTCCTCAGCCTGGACCTCGACCACTTCAAGAACGTCAATGATACGCTCGGACATCCGATCGGAGACAAACTGTTGCAAGCGGCGGCCGAGCGCATGCGTGGCTGTATCCGCGAAAACGACATCGTCGCGCGGCTGGGCGGCGACGAGTTTGCTTTTGTGCAGGTCACATTCAAACAGCCGGCCGACGCAACCTCACTGGCGACGCGCCTGATCGATGCCGTGGGCGCGCCATATCAGCTCGACGGCCACCAAGTCATCGTGGGGACGAGCGTCGGCATCGCAATCGCACCGGCCGACGGAACGCTTCCGGATCAGCTTATGAAGAATGCAGATCTGGCGCTCTACCGCTGCAAGGAAGATGGCGGAAACAGGTACCGATTCTTCGAAGCGCAAATGGACGCCCGCATGCAGGAACGTCGCGCGATCGAGATCGATCTTCGCAAGGCGTTGGCGAACATGGAGTTCACGCTTGACTATCAGCCCATCGTCAATCTCAAGACAGGGAGGGTCACCGCTTGTGAGGCGCTCATTCGCTGGCATCAACCCAAACGCGGCATGGTGCCTCCTCTGGAATTCATTTCAATCGCGGAAGAAACGGGACTTGTCGTCCCGATCGGCAAATGGGTGCTGGAGCGAGCCTGTACAGACGCCGTCGAATGGCCCGGTGAAACTGCAGTATCGGTCAATGTGTCTCCGGTCCAATTCAAAACCGGCGACTTTGTCCAGATCGTCAAAACCGCCCTCGAAAATTCTCGCTTGCCTGCGTGCAGGCTTGAGCTCGAGATTACCGAGTTGGTGTTGATGCACGACAGCGATGCGGCATTAGCCATGCTCCATCAACTCAAGAACCTTGGCGTCAGTATCGCAATGGATGATTTCGGGACCGGGTATTCATCTCTTGGCTATCTGCGAAGCTTTCCATTCGACAGGATCAAGATCGATCAGTCCTTCATTCGCGATTTGTCGAAAAAGGAAAGCATGGCCATTCTTCGCGCGGTTGTCGGCCTTGGTAGCAGTCTCAACATTGTCACGACCGCTGAAGGCGTCGAAACACAACATCAGCTTGAGCTCCTGCGAACCGAAGGATGCACCGACGTCCAGGGTTACTTCTTCAGCCCACCCCGACCTGCGGCGGAGGTGAGGGAGTTGCTCAACTCGCTCAGCGGTCAGGTGACGGCGGTGGCTTGATTACCGGTCACTCATTAAATCCCCGAGCCCGGGGCAAGCCGCCGGAGAGAGCTGCGCTCACACGATCAATTCATACGCCGGAATGGTGAGGAACGGCAGGAACTCCTCGGCCAATGACAAGTCGCGGAACAGCTTGATGGCTTCGGGGAAGCGGCCGCGCGCGTAATTGGCGGCGCCCACTTCGCGCATCACGACCTGCATCTCCTCCTGCAGCGCGCGCTCGAAGAAGGCGGGCGTCGCCTTGACGCCGCCCTCGAGCTCGGCGCCGTATTTCAGCCATTGCCAGATTTGCGCGCGCGAGATTTCGGCGGTGGCGGCGTCTTCCATCAGATTATAGATCGGCACCGCGCCGCGTCCGCGCAGCCAGGCCTCGATATATTGCACGCCGACGCGGATATTGAGGCGGAAGCCGGCCTCGGTCTTGGTGCCTTGGTGGATCTTCAACAGGTCGTCGCGCAATACATTCACATGAAGCCGCACACGGCTGACCTGGTTGGGCTGCGGCATCAGCCGGTCGAACACTTCCTTGGCCACCGGCACCAGGTCGGGATGCGCCACCCAGGTGCCGTCATAGCCCTCGCGCACCTCGCGCTCCTTGTCGGCGCGCACCTTGGCGAAGGCGGCTTCGTTCGCCGCCGGATCGTTCTTGACCGGGATCTGCGCCGCCATGCCGCCCATGGCAAAGGCGCCGCGGCGGTGGCAGGTGCGCACCAGGAGCGACGCGTAAGCGCCGAGGAAGGCTTCGCCCATCACCACCTGCGAGCGGTCGGGCAGCACGTAGCTCGGGTTCTTGGCGAAGGTCTTGATGAAGGAGAAGATGTAGTCCCAGCGCCCGGCATTCATGCCGGCGATGTGCTCGCGCAGCTCCCACAGGATCTCGTCCATCTCGAAGGCGGCCGGCAGCGTCTCGATCAGCACGGTCGCCTTGATCGAACGCGGCGGCAGACCGAGCTGGCCTTGCGCGAACAAGAAGACATCGTTCCAGAGCCGCGCCTCTTTGGCGTTTTCCAGCTTGGGCAGATAAAAATAAGGCCCGGTGCCGCGCGCAAGCTGCGCCTTGGCGCTGTGGAAGACGTAGAGCCCGAAGTCGAACAGGCTGCCGGAGATCGGCTTCGCCGTCGACGGTCAGATGCGCTTCCGGCAGATGCCAGCCGCGCGGGCGCACGATCAGCACCGCGGGCTTGGGACCGACCTCGTAACGCTTCTTGGTTTGCGGATCGGTGAAGGCGATCTTGCCCGCCCACAAGTCCTTCAGGTTGATCTGGCCTTCGAGATTGTTCGCCCAGGTCGGCGAATTGGCGTCCTCGAAATCGGCCATGTAATGGGTGGCGCCGGAATTGAGCGCGTTGACGATCATCTTGCGGTCGACCGGGCCGGTGATCTCGACGCGGCGGTCTTGCAGGTCGGCGGGGATCGGCGCCACGCGCCACGAGTCGTCGTCGCGGATCTGCTTGGTCTCGCGCGGAAAGTCGGGCAATTCACCGGCGTCGAAGCGCTTCTGCCGCAGGGCGCGGGCGGCCAGCAACTCACGGCGCTTGCCGTCGAAATGGCGGTGCAGCGCGGCGAGGAAGCGGAGCGCGTCCGCGGTAAGAATCTCGGCATAGCGCGGACCCATGCGGCCGCGCACCGTAACGCCCGCCACCGCGGCGGGCGCCGCCACGCGGGCGACCTTGGCGCCGGTCTTTGCCTTGGCCTTTGTCTTGATCTTGGCTTTTGCCTTCGGCCGGGTCTGGACTTTGGTCTTGCGGGCCGGCGCGCGCTTGGCCTTGCGGGCAGCCTTGGGCGCCGCGCGCCGGGCCGCCTTGCGGCTTGCCCGGCGCGACGTGGCGGCCTTGCGCTTGGTCTTGCGGGCAGCCGTCTGCTTGGCGGCGGCCCCCCGGCGTTTTTTACGTCTACTCGCCGTCATTCGTCCTTCCGCCAAACAGGCTGCCGAAACTCGGGATCACGGAAGCGGACCCCGCGGGCGGCGGGACCCCCGCAGCGGGCGGCGGCGGTGCCTTGGGTGCGGCTTTGGGCGCCGCTTTCTTCGGCGCGGTCCGCTTCTTCGCAACCTTCTTGGCCGTCTTCTTCACGACCTTCTTCGCCTTCTTCAGTCCCTTCTTCTTGCGCGCCGGAGCGGCGCGCTTTGCCTTCTTCGCCTTCGCTTTCTTGCGCTTCTTTGATTTCGCCATGATCGTCCTCCCGATCGGTTCAACAAAACTTCCTCAACACACGCGCTACGGCAGGATGCCGCAGCCTTCCCCTACTCGGCCGCTTGCGCCACCGGCTCGGCGCCGAGCTTGACCCGCAGCGGCTCCGGAATCGGCCCGCCGGTCGCCCAGTCGAGCAATTCGACCGTGTGGACGACGGGGATCGCCGTACCGCCGGCGATCTGCGTCAAACAGCCGATATTGCCGGCCGCGATCACATCCGGCGCCAGCGTCTCGATGTTGGCGATCTTGCGGTCGCGCAACTTGTCCGCCAGCGCCGGCTGCAGAATGTTGTAGGTACCGGCCGAGCCGCAACACAAATGTCCTTCCGGCACATCTTTGACGATGAACCCGCACTTGGAAAGCAGTTCTTTCGGTTCGCGCGTGACTTTCTGTCCGTGTTGCAGCGAGCAGGCGGCGTGATAGGCGACGGTGAGGCGGGCGGGCGCCTGCCCCTGCAACCTGAGCGTGGCTAGATATTCGCTGACGTCCTTGGCCAGGCCGGACACCGCCGCAGCCTTGGCGGCATAGGCCTGATCCGTCCGCAACATGAACCCGTAATCCTTCAGGGTGGTTCCACAGCCGGACACCGTGGTGAGGATGGCGTCAAGGCCGGCGCTTTCGATCTCGCGCGTCCAGGCGTCGATATTGTTGCGCGCCCTGGCCAGCGCCTCCTCCTCGCGGCCCATATGGTGGACGAGGGAGCCGCAGCAGGCTTCGCCCGCCGCCACCACAACCTCGACCCCGTGCCGGTTGAGCAGGCGGATGGCGGCCTCGTCGGTCGACGGCGAAAGCACCGGGTTGATGCAGCCGGACAACAACGCCACCCGGCCGCGGCGGCGGCCGAAGGCCGGATAGGACTTGCCGGTGCGCTCGGCGGGCGGCGCCGGCCTGCGGCGCGGGGTGAGCTTGAGCAGGGCGGCGAGCCGCTTGAAGCCCATGACGCGCAGCAGCGGCGCGAAGGGCCGCCCGACCATCCCGCCCACCACCGCTAGCCGGAAAAGCCCCGGATCGGTCAGCACCCGCGCCAAAAGGCCGCGCAGCAACCGGTCGGCGAGCGGGCGCTTATAGGTCTTCTCGATATGCTCGCGGGCGTGGTCGACCAGATGCATGTAATAGACGCCGGACGGGCAAGTGGTCATGCAGGAAAGGCACGACAGGCAACGGTCGATATGCTTGACCACGTCGCGCGTGGCGGGGCGGTCCTGCTCCAGCATCTCCTTGATCAGGTAAATGCGCCCGCGCGGGCTATCGAGCTCGTCGCCCAGCAGCACATAGGTCGGGCAGGTGGCGGTGCAGAAGCCGCAATGCACGCAAGCACGCAGGATCTTCTCCGTCTCCTTGATCTGCGGATCGGCGAGCTGCGCCAGGGTGAAATTGGTTTGCATCTACCGGCCTCGAGTTCCGGGCGCAGCGCAACGTGAGCGCAGCGAAACGTTGCGCTGTAGAACCGGGACCGTTCCATATTCCGAGTTCATGTCGATCCCGGGTCTGCAGCGCAACACGGTGTGTTGCGCCGCGCCCGGGAAAAGTCCAGCGGGTGTGCGGCTTTTCATCTCACACCCCCGCCCACATGCGGCCCGGATTGAGCAGGCCCTTGGGGTCGAAACTCTCCTTCACGCGCTTGCCGACCGCCGCCAAACCCGCGGGCTCCGGCGCAAACACTTGCGCCGTGGCGCGCACCGCAACCGGCGCGCGGATGAGCGTGGCGTGACCGCCGATCTTAGTCACCGCGCCGCGCACGGCGCCGGCATCCGGCGCGTCCGCGAACGGCATGGCCACCCAGACCAGCCCGCCGGCCCAATCATAGAACATCTGAGCCGCAGGCGTGATGACGGCGGACAATTCATGGCCGCGCGCCGGCGGCACCGAGATGCGCCAGAGCGGGCGCGCGCGCGCGGCTTCGCCGGCGAACGGCTTGACGGTGCGCACGCTGCGCCAGAGCGCGCGCGAATTGGCTTCATCGAGGATCTCGACCGGGCCGAACGGGGCCATCAGCGCGCTGAGCGTCTCCTTGCGGTGGGCAACCGAGGGCGCATGGCCTTCCAATCTCAGGACCGTCATGGCCTCCGCCCGCGGCAGGCCGTCGAACCAGGAGGCAACGTGGTCGGGCAGATAGGCGGCGCCGGACACGTCATAGGGCGAGCCCATGGCGGCCGCCATGGCCGCGCAGGCGCGCGCGTCGTCAAGCCCGGCGACGATGACGGTCGCCTCGGTCTCCGGCTTGGGAAGCACTTTCACGGTAATGTCGGTCATGGCGGCGAGCGTGCCCCAGGAGCCGGCGAACAGTTTGCAGAGATCGTAACCGGTGACGTTCTTCACCACCCGCCCGCCCGACTTGATGGTCTCGCCGCGGCCGGTGACCGCGCTGACCCCGAGGAAGTGGTCGCGCGCCGCGCCGGCCTTGACGCGGCGCGGGCCGGAGAGATTGGCGGCGATCACGCCGCCGATGGTGCCCTGCCCCGCTTCGCCGCCGAGCAGCGGCCCATAATCGACCGGCTCGAAGCCGAGCTGCTGGTTGTTGTCGTCGAGCAGCTTTTCGATCTCGGCAAGCGGCGTGCCGGCGCGCGCGGACAATACGAGTTCCGCCGGCTCGTAGAGCGTGACGCCGGTTAAGGCTGAGAGGTCGAGCGTGAGATCGGTCTGGCTCGGGCGGCCGATGGCGCGCTTACTGCCATGGCCGACGATCTCCAGCGGCTTTTCCTCGCCGAGCGCCCAGGCGACCGCCTGCTCGACCTCCTTGGCGTCGCGCGGTTTGAGGGTGTCGGTCATGCTTATTCCGCCGCCGCGCGCTCGGCCGTGAAGGCCGGCATGATTTCGCGCGCGAAGCGGCGCAGCTGCTCGCGGCCGCCGGCGATGGTCAGCAGAATATAGGCAACGCCGGCAGCGCGCAGCGCCTCCAGCATCGACGCGATCTCGTCGGGCGTGCCGTAGAGCGCGTGCTCCTCGGTGGCGCCCGGCTTATCGGCATAGGCCAGCACGTGCGAGCCGCCCTTGGCGCCGGGCCGGCGCGCGGCCGCAATCGTGCGCTGGGTATATTGCGCCTGGCGCAGAAGCGCTTCGTCCTTGTCGGCCTTGTCCTTGGCGACATAGAGTTGGCGCGCCACCGTCACCTGCATGGGATCGAAGGCAAGGCCCGCCTGTTCGCGCGCCTGCTGGTAGAGCGCGCCGCGCTCGACAAGCGTTTCGGACGAAGCGTATTGATCCAAAATGAGATTAAAGCCGCGCGCGGCCGCGCGCTTGATCGAATGCGGATTGCCCGCCGCCACCCAGAACGGCGGGTGCGGGCTTTGCGCCGGCGGCGGCTCGACGATGATGTCCTCGAAATGGAAGAAGCGACCGTGGTGCGAGAAGCGCGCGCGCGTCGTCCACGCCCGCGTCATCACGTCGATTGCTTCCTCGAAGCGCGCCTCCGCCTCCTCCGGCGCGATCTGGAAGCCCTTGAACTCGCTGTGCCGGTAGCCCTTGCCCACGCCGAAATCGAGCCGCCCGCCGGAGAGCGAGATCGAGCATGGCGGCCTGCTCGGCCAGCAGCACCGGGTTGTGCCAGGGCAGCACGATCACCGCCGAGCCGAGCCGCAGCGTCTTGGTGCGCATGGCGAGCGCGGTGAGCAGCGTGAGCGTGGCCGAGCACTGGTTCCAGCCGGTGAAATGATGCTCGACCGAGAAGCTCGAGTGGAAGCCGAGCGCCTCCGCCTCGACGTTGAACTCGAGATAGTCGCGGAAGCCCTGCCCGGACTCGGGCGCGAAACCGGGGGCGTCGGCTTTGGGCGAGCAGAACAGGCCGAATTGCATGACCTACCCTTTACGCCGTCATTCCGGGACGGCGCGCAGCGCCGGGCCCGGAATCCATACTCCGCAGCGCCGGGGTTATGGATTCCGGGTTCGCGCACTTCGTGCGCGCCCCGGAATGACCTGAGAAAGATGCGCCGCTCATCCCCACCAACTCAAAACCTCGGAATATCCGGGAACGGCAGCTTGCCGCCGGAAATATGCATGCGGCCCAATTCGGCGCAGCGGTGCAGCGTCGGGAACACCTTGCCGGGATTGAGCAGGCCCTTGGCGTCGAAGGCGCATTTGACGCGCTGCTGCTGGTTGAGATCGGTTTCCGAGAACATCGTCCCCATCAGGTCGCGCTTCTCCACGCCGACGCCGTGCTCGCCGGTCAACACGCCGCCGACCTCGACGCACAATTTCAGGATTTCGGCGCCGAACTGCTCGGCGCGGTCGAGCTCGCCCTCCTTGTTGGCGTCGTAGAGGATGAGCGGATGCAAATTGCCGTCGCCGGCATGGAACACATTGGCGACGCGCAAGCGATACTTCTGCGACATCTCCTTCATGCGGTGCAGCACCAGCGGCAGCTTGCGCGCGCGGGATGGTGCCGTCCATGCAGTAATAATCCGGCGAGATGCGGCCGACCGCCGGGAACGCCGCCTTGCGCCCGGCCCAGAACAGGTTGCGCTCGTCGTCCGAGTTCGAAACCTTGACCGACACCGCCTTGCATTCTTTCGCGATCTTCTCGACGCGCTCGATCAGGTGGTCGACTTCCGCCGAAGGCCCGTCGACCTCGACGATCAGCAGCGCCTCGACGTCGAGCGGATAGCCGGCATGCACGAATTCCTCCGCCGCGTGAATCGCCGGTCTGTCCATCATCTCCATGCCGCCGGGGATGATGCCGGCGCCGATGATGCGCGGACACGCATTCGCCGGCGTCTTCCGAACTTGGAAACCCCACCAGCACGGCGCGCGCCGTCTCCGGCTTGCGCAAGATGCGCACGGTCACTTCGGTGACCACGCCGAGCAGCCCCTCCGAGCCGGTGATCAGGCCGAGCAGGTCGTAGCCGGGCGCATCGAGGTGCTTGCCGCCGATGCGCAGCACCTCGCCGGTGATCAGCACGATCTCGCAGCCGAGCACGTTGTTGGTGGTCATGCCGTATTTCAGGCAATGGATGCCGCCGGAATTCTCCGCGATATTGCCGCCGATGGTGCAGGCGATCTGCGAGGACGGGTCGGGCGCGTAATAGAAGCCCGCATGCGCGACCGCGTTCGATACCGCCAGGTTGGTGACGCCCGGCTCCACCACCGCGACGCGGTTATCGAAGTCGATCTCGCGGATGCGGCTGAACTTGGCCATGCCGAGCAGCACCCCATCGGCGAGCGGCAGCGCCCCGCCCGACAGCGAGGTGCCGGCCCCGCGCGGCACCACCCGGATACCCTCGTCGTGGCAGTAGCGCAGCACCGCTGCGACCTGCTCGGTGGTCTCCGGCAGCACCACCACCATGGGCAATTGCCGGTAGGCGGTCAGGCCGTCGCTCTCATAGGGGCGCATCTCGCGCTCCCCGGCGATCACCCCCTCGCCCGGCACGATCTGCCGCAGCGCAGCGACGATCTTCTCGCGCCGCGCCAGCACCGCGCCGTCCAGCTCCGGCATCCGCACCGTCATGGTCTTGCCAACTCCCGGGCTCTTTGGCCGGCCCCCACGTTATCAGCCATTTGACGGCTGACACATAGGGCTGGCAAAACCATGTTCCAAAGGGGCAGCGGACAACGAGTCCACCAGGGAGGAGAAAGACCATGAAAGCAACATGGGCGATGGCGCTGCTGGCGGCGGCGGTCATGACGCAGGCGGCGCGGGCGGACGGCGATCCAGTGGCCGGCGAGCAGTCGTTCAGGAAGTGCCTGCCCTGCCACTCGGTCGGGCCGGGCGCCAAGAACAAGGTGGGCCCCGAGCTCAACGGCCTGGACGGGCGCCATTCCGGCACCGCCCCCGCCTACAACTATTCGGCCGCCAACAAGAATTCCGGCATCGTCTGGGGTAAGGAGACTTTCGAGAACTATATCAAGGATCCGCGCGCCAAGATTCCGGGCACCAAAATGATCTTCCCCGGCATCAAGAACGAAAAGGAAATCGACAACCTTTGGGCCTATCTCAAGCAGTTCGGCCCGGACGGCAAGAAGAAGTAGCGGCCCAAGTGGTAACAGGCCGGTCCAGCAAGCACGTTCGGGGCCCGACAAGGCATTTGACCTCGGTCAAGGCAGCGGCATGACCGGCTGCGCAATACTTCAACGTCGGGCGCCCCGCTCGGTCAGGAGAGTTACGTCATGATCAAGGATCTCATCGTCAATCTCGGACTGGGCGAGCAGGACCCGGCCGGCAATTTCGCCATTTCGGTCGCGGAAGCCTTTGAGGCGCACGTGCTCGGCGTCGCCTTCGCCTACGAGCCGGTGGTGCCCGGCTCGGTGATGGGCGGCATTCCCCCGGAATTCCTCGAGACGCAGCGCGCCGAATCGGAACAGGGCGCCAAAAAAGCCATCGCCCGCTTCGAGCAGGCGGCCAAGCGCGAGGGCATTTCCTACGAGACCCGCATGCTGAGCGCGAGCGTGGCGGGCGCTTCCGATCAGCTCGCCCGCATGGGCCGGCGCTTCGACCTGATCGTGCTCGGTCAGGCCACCCGCGACCAGCCGACGCCGGAAGACCTGGTGGACGAAGGCGTGCTGTTCGACGCCGGCCGGCCGGTCATCTTCGTGCCGTTCATCCAGAAGACCGGCCTGAAGCTCGACCGCGTCATGGTGTGCTGGGACGGCGGCCGCGCCGCCACCCGCGCCATCGGCGACGCCATGCCGTTCCTGGAGAAGGCCAAGCAGATCGAGGTCGTTGTGGTCGGCAACAAGCCGCCCAAGAGCGACGAGGTCTCCGGCGCCGATCTCGGCCAGCATCTCGCCCGCCACGGCGTCAAGGTCGACGTCAAGCGCATCACCTCGCCCGACATCGACGTCGCCTCCACCGTGCTGTCCCATGCGGCGGATGCCTCGACCGACCTGATCGTGATGGGCGGCTACGGCCATTCGCGCCTGCGCGAATTCGTGCTCGGCGGCGTCACCCGCGAAATCTTTGAATCGATGACGGTGCCGGTGCTGATGTCGCATTAGGCGGCGCGCCTCTCACCGCCTCATCCTGAGGAGCGGCCGCAGGCCGCGTCTCGAAGGATGGGGCGGCCCAACGGAGGTGTCCGTTGCTCGAACGCCAGGTCACCTTGCGCGACGGCGAAAAGATGCTGTTCCGGCCGCTCAAGCCGGAGGACGCATCGCTTTATCCCGACTTCCTCGCCGAGGTGACGCAAGACGACCTGCGCCTGCGCTTCTTCGCCGCCATGCGCGCGGTGAGCCCTGAGCTGCTCGACAAGCTCATCCATTACGATCCGGCGCACGCCATGGCCTTCGTCGCCATCGACGAGCAGAGCGGCCGCCTGCTCGGCGTGGTGCGGCTGCATGACGATCCCAACGGCAAGGAGGCCGAATTCGCCATCCTGCTGCGCTCGCGCCTCAAGGGGCACGGGCTCGGCTGGCTGATGATGAAACACATGATCGTCTACGCCAAGGACAAGGGCCTCAAGACCGTGCACGGCCAGGTGCTGGCGGAGAATGCCACCATGTTGCAGATGTGCGAGGAGCTCGGCTTCCACATCGCCGCCGACGCCGAGCGCGGCGTCAAGCGCGTCACGCTGCCGATGGACGAGGTGCCGGCGGAAGCGCTTCACTGAGCGCGGGCAATTTGCACTGCGCCACCAGGCCGCGGGCGCGCGCATCGATCACGCCGAGCGCGCGCAATGCAAACAGCGTGGCCGCCTGCACGGCCTCGCGCGCGGAAGCTTCGTCATGCGGCACGGGCGCCAGCGGGCCGATCAGCCCTTCCACCAGCGCGCCGATCACGGCCGGCGCGGCGATGCCGGTATCCAGCTCCGGCAAGTGGCGTCCCTCGAGCGCGGCCTTAATGCGCTTCTCCAGTTCGCCGGCAAGCGCGCGGCGGAAATCGAGCCGCAGGGCGTCGACGTCGCGGTCGACCGGCTCGGCGAGCGCGGCCCAGGTGAGCCGCCGCGCGTAAAGCGCGCGCGCGGCGAAAGTCGCGATGCAGGCGGCGAGCGCCGAGAGCGGCCCGGGCGCACCATCGCCGGCCGCCCGCAGCGCGTCGAGCTCGCGCGCGGCCACCGCGGCGATCAATTCGGCGATCAGATCGGTCTTGGACGGGAAATAGCGGTAGACCGTGCCGGCGGCGATGCCGGCCCGCGCGGCCACGGCGGCAACCTGCACCGCCGCCATGCCGCCCTCGCGCGCCAATTCGGTGGCGGCCTCGAGGATGGCGTGCTCGCGCGCGGCGAGGCGCCGGACCACGTTCTCGGTGCGGCGGTAGGGCATGGAATGGAGTGAACGCTGATTCACGCGGCAGAAGCAAGCGGTTCGACAATCTCAGCTTTCATGCCCCGCGCAAGCGGGGCATCCATTAGCCACTGTAGATTTCGTGATTACTGGATCGCCCGCCTTCGCGGGCGATGACAGCCAAAGCTAGCTCCGATGCGTGCCGGGCTTACCGCCGCCGCCGGCGAGCGACTTCTCGCGGATCTGCGACAAGCTCATGCCGGGCAAAATCGCCTCCGGATCCACCTTGAGCTGGATGATCGAGGGCTTGCCCGACTTGCGCGCGGCAGCGAAGGCGGCCGGGAAGTCGGCGGTCTTGTCCACCTTGACGCCGAAGCCGCCGAACGCCTCGGCATAAGCGACGAAGTCGGGATTGTGCAGATCGGTCGCAATCACCCGGCCGGGATATTCGCGCTCCTGGTGCATGCGGATGGTGCCGTACAAGCCGTTGTCGTAGATCAACACGATCAGCGGCAGCTTGTATTGCACGGCGGTAGCAAAATCCTGCCCGGTCATCAGGAAGTCGCCGTCGCCCGCCATGCACAACACGGTGCGTTCCGGATAAAGCGTCTGCATCGCCAGCGCCGCCGGCAGGCCGTAGCCCATGGAGCCGGAGGTCGCGCCCACCAGCCCGTTATATTTGCGCACGTAGTAGAAGCGGTGCACCCAGCCGGAGAAATTACCCGCGCCTTGCGTGAGAATCGCGTCCGCCGGCAGGTTGTCGCGCAGCCACACCATGATCTCGCCGAGATTGACGGCGCCCGGCTGCGGCGTCGCCTTGCCGGTCCAGGCCAGATAGTCGGCATGCGCAATGTCGCTTTCGCCCTGCCAGGGGATGTCGTTGGGCGGCTGCAGGCCTTCCAGCGCCGAGCAGAACGCGGTGGGCGAGGCATTGATGGGGAGCGCTGCGTGATAGACGCGGCCGAGCTCGCCGGCATCCGGATGCACATGCACGAGCTTGGTCTGCGGCTCGGGTATGTCGAACAGCGTGTAGCTCTGCGACGGCATTTCGCCCAGCCGGCTGCCGATCAGCAGCACAAGATCGGCGCCCTTGATGCGGGCGAGCAGCTTCGGATTCGGCCCTATGCCGAGGTCGCCGGCGTAGCAAGGGTGCAGCGCCTCGAACAAATGCCCGCGCCGGAAGGTGGTGGCGACGGGCAGCGCGAAACGTTCGGCAAAACGCATGAGCGCGGCGGTTGCCGCTTCCGACCAGCGGCTGCCGCCGACGATCGCCACCGGGCGTTTTGCCGCCCACAACAGCTTCTGCAGCCGGCTCATGTCGGTGAGCCCGGGCCAGGTCTCGACCGGCTCGAACGCCTTGGCGTCCGGCACCACCACGCGCTCGGTCAGCATGTCCTCCGGCAGTGCGATCACCACCGGGCCGGGGCGGCCCTGGCAGGCGGTGTGGAAGGCGCGCGCCACGATCTCCGGAATGCGCGCCGGGTCGTCGATTTCGGTCGCCCATTTCGCCATGGTGCCGAACACCGCGCGGTAGTCGAGCTCCTGGAAGGCGTCGCGCTCGCGCATGCCGCGCGCCACCTGGCCGACGAACACGATCATCGGCGAGGAATCCTGGCGCGCGATATGGATGCCGGCCGCGGCATTGCTGGCGCCCGGACCGCGCGTCACGAAACAGACGCCCGGCTTGCCCGTCACCTTGCCGATCGCTTCCGCCGCCATCGCCGCCGCGCTTTCGTGCCGGCAAATCGTCAGTTGCACGGGCCGGTCGTAGAAGGCGTCGAGCGCGGCGAGATAGCTCTCGCCCGGCACGCAGAACACGTGGGCAACCCCGTGCGCCACCAATTGGTCGACCAGGATTTCGCCGCCGGTCCGCGCGCCGTCGTTTGAACGCATGCCTGAAGGCTCCGAGTTAGCTGAAAAAGTCAGGCAAGCTATAGACGATCAAGCGCGCGGCCGCGAGTGGCCTCGCGGCATGCCGCCCCCCGCATTCTCTTCCGGCGTTGAATGCAGCCGGGACCCCCTCTAGATTGTCGGCGCGATCTCGTCGGCGCGACCGTCCGCACTCAAGAGGCGATCCATGAGCGAGCAAGCCATCGAGCAGCGCCTCAGCGCCTACCGCGCCATGTTCGACCTGAGCGGGAAGAACGCGCTGGTGCTGGGCGCGGCCTCCGGCATCGGCAGGAGTTCGGCGGAGGCTTTGGCTGCGCTCGGCGCCGCCGTCACCTGCGCGGATATCGATCGCGACGGCGTCGAGCGCACCGCCGCCGCTATCGGCGGCAAGGCGCACGTGGTGGACGCCGGCAAGCCGGATGACGTCGCCGCGCTGGCGGAGGCGGTGGCAAAGGCCGGGCGCCGGCTCGATATTGCGGTCACCACGCCGGCGATCGTTGTTCGCAAGCCGTTTCTTGACTACAGCGACGAGGAGTACGACCGCATCGTCGATCTCAATCTGCGCGGCGTGTTTCTGTTCCTGCGCGCCTTCGGCCGCATCATGCGCGCGCAAGGGGCCGGCAGCCTGATCGCGACCTCGTCCATGCGCGCCATGACGCTCGAGCCGGGGCTCGCGATCTACGCGGCCACCAAGGCCGGCATCATCCAGCTGGTGCGCGGACTTGCTTCCGAGCTCGGCCCGCATGGCGTGCGCGTCAACGCGGTGGTGCCGAGCATCGTCGACACGGCGCTGGTCGCACCCTTGAAGGCGCGGCCGGAGATTTTCGCCAAGCTCGCCGCCCATACCGTGTTCAAACGCTGGAGCGCGCCGAGCGAGGTGGCGGCCGCCGTCGCCTTCTTGGCTTCGGACGCCGCCAGCTACGTCACCGGCAGCGCGCTGATGGTCGACGGCGGCTGGACCGCGATCGACGGTCCGCCGACCGGCCTCACCGAAACCGGGCGCAAGTAAAGCGCGCGGCCTATTTGTGGATTTTCGGCATCGACAGCGGCGGCGCGAACGGCGCCGGCGTCATCAGGCTGGTGTGCTGCTCGATGATGTTGCCGGCCTTGCCGTTCTCGGCAAGGAAATGCTTCCAGTCCGGGTCCTGCGCCATGCTGCCGCGCTTGGCTTCGCGGTCGCCGGCATTCTCGTAGACCCAGGCGTGCACCAGCGTGTTGAGCTGGCCGCTTTCCGCCACCAGATAGCACAGCGGCTCGCCCATGTGGCGCAGTTGCACCGGATAGGCGAGCTTGCCGTAGAGCTCGAGTTGCGCCGGAACGCGTCCCGGCAGAATGCGATAGGTCCGAAGATCGATAAGCACTGCGCGCCTCCCTTGACTGCCCGCCGGTCATTGGCGAGGCGCGCACTTTTCCGCGAGCTTCACGCCGCGGTCAATAGACCAAAGCTCCGCTCAGACCTTGCCGGCGCCTTCGCGCTGCGGCGGCTTATCGCCGGCGTCCGCCTCCGCGCGCTGCTCGGCCGGCTTGAGGTGATGCGCCAGGTTGCTGGCCGAATTGACCAGCGCGAGATGCGAGAAGGCCTGCGGAAAATTGCCGACCAGCCGGCGCGATTGCGGCTCGTATTCCTCGCTCAGCAAGCCGACGTCGTTGCGCAGCGCGAGCAGCCGCTCGAACAGCCGCACCGCGTCGTCGCGGCGGCCGAGCATGAGATAGGCGTCCACCAGCCAGAAGCTGCAGGCCAGGAACACGCCCTCGCCCGCCGGCAGACCGTCGTCGGATTTCTCGGTGTCGTAGCGCAGCACCAGCCCGTCGACCAAGAGCGTGCGCTCGATCGCCTCGATGGTCGAACGGATGCGCGGGTCGTCGGCCGGCAGGAAGCCGATCGCCGGCAGCAACAAGAGGCTGGCGTCGAGCTCCTTGGAGCCGTAGCTGCGCACGAAGCTGTTGAGGTCGTCGTCGAAGCCGCGCTCGCAGATGTCCTTGTGGATCTGGTCGCGCACCCGGCGCCAGCGCTCGACCGGCCCCGGCAATTTGAAACTCTCCGCGCTCTTGACCACGCGGTCGAAGGCGAGCCAGGCCATCGCCTTCGAATAGGTGAAATGCTCACGCCCGCCGCGCACCTCCCAGATGCCGTTGTCGCGCTCGGGCCAGATGCGCTCCAGGTGCACCAGGAATTCGCGCTGCAGGTCCCAGCCCGCCTCGTAGCCGCCGAGCCCGCCGACGCGCGCCTGGTGCAGCGCGTCCATGACCTCGCCGAAAATATCGAGCTGCAACTGGTTATGCGCGGCGTTGCCGATACGCACCGGCGCGGAATTCTCGTAGCCCGGCAGCCAGGGCACCTCCCATTCGGTCAGGCGGCGCTCGCCGCGCAGGCCGTACATGATCTGGATCTGCCACGGGCTGCCGGCGGCCGCGCGCAGCAGCCAATCGCGCCAGCGGTGCGCCTCGTCGTAATAGCCGGCATTCATCAGCGCCAGCAGCGTGAGGGTGGCGTCGCGCAGCCAGCAGTAGCGGTAGTCCCAATTGCGCGAGCCGCCGATGCATTCGGGCAGCGAGGTGGTGGGCGCGGCGCATAAGCCCGCGGTCGGCTCATAGGTGAGCGCCTTCAAGGTGATGAGCGAACGGCACACCGCCTCGTCCCAGGGGCCGCCGACGATCTTGTTCTTGCAGGCCCATGCGGTCCAGAAGCTTTCGGTCTTGCTGAGCTGTTCGTCGGCGTCGACCTTCTCCGGCAGCGGCGCGTGCGAGCGCGCATAGGACAGCACCAGCGGCAGGCGCTGGCCCGCCTCGAGCTTGAAATCGCCGACGGTGCGGAAGTTCTCGCCGTGCATCGGCACCGACGAATGCATGACCACCATGTCGGGACCGGCGATGGCGCGCAACGTGTTGTCGTCGAGCCGCGTCACCCAGGGCACGTTGGCGCCGCAGCCGAAGCGCAAAATGAGCTCGCTGCGGAACGACACGGTGCCGCGCTCGCACACCACCAGCCGGATCAGGTGCGACACCGTCTCGCGCGGCGGCATGAAGTCGATCAGGGTCGCCGCGCCCTCGGCGGTCTCGAAATGGGTCTCCAGGATCAAGGTGCTCGGCCGGTAGCGGCGGGTGATGCTGATGCTGCCGTGCTTGGGGGCGACCTGCCAGCGCCCGTGCTCGGGCGTGCCGAGCAGGGCCGCAAAGCATGGGTCGGAATCGAAGCGCGGCCAGCACAGCCAGTCGATCGAGCCGTCGCGCGCGACCAGCGCCGCCGAGTTCAGATCGCCGATCAGGGCATAGTCTTCGATACGGGAGGGCATGCGGGGGCTACCTTTTCCCGCTCGTCCACGCTTGCGCGGGAATGAGTGGGGTCCGAGCTCGTACCATTATGATTGAGTCCTATGCCGCGAAATCCAACACCACCTTAATATCATCCGGGCGCGACTCGAAGGCCTCCCGCCAGCGCGCAAGCGGCACGCGCCGGGTGATCAGGCGGGCGAGCCAGTCCTTGTCGGCCTTGGCGAGCGCTTGCGCCGCGGCGCGGTAGTGGCGGCGGTTGGCGTTGACCGAGCCGAACACCACGTCGTTTTCCAACACCATGGCGCGGTTCATCGCGCCGACGTCGAATTTGAGCTTATGGCCGCCGGAGGAGACGCCGGCCAGGCAGATGATGCCCGTCGGCGCGTTGCGGTTCATGACGTCGAGCACCACCGAGGAGGCGCCGGTGCATTCGATCACGATGTCCGGCTCGAGCTTGCCGAGATCGCCGGCGTGGTAGGTGGCGCCGAGATCGCGCGCCAGCGCGGGCTTGGGACCGTCCGTGGTGCGATCCAAGATGTGCAATTCGCAGCCGCGCTGCTGGCCCATCATCGCCGCCAACAGGCCGACCGGGCCGGCGCCGGTGATCAGCACGACGCGCGGCTGCCAGGCGGCGCCGCGCGCGCCGATGCGCTCGATCTGCTCCCAGGCCTTGGCTACGACGCTGGTCGGCTCCAAGAGCACGCCGAGATGGCCGAGCGCGGGATCGATCGGGATGGTGAAATCGGGCTCGAGGCGGAAATATTCGGCGCCGTAGCCGTTGCGCTGCTTGATGCCGCGTTCGGTGTATTGGCCGTTGCGGCACATGTCCCATTCGCCGGCGGCGCAGGCCGGGCACGGCACCGGGTCGGGCCGGCGCACGATGCCGACCACCAGGTCGCCGGGCTTGACGCCCGCGTCGGCCGGCGCCTCTTCGACCCGGCCGAGCGATTCATGACCGAGGATCAGCTTTTGCGCGCCCGGCGGCGGCCACCCATACTCCCCCGCGATGATCTCGCGGTCGGTGCCGCAGATGCCGAGCGCCAATGCGCGCACCAGCACGGCGCCCTCGCTTGGCGGCGGTGCGGGAACCTCTTCGAGGTTGATGGTATGGGCGTGTCCGGGAACGACGGTAAGGGCGCGCATGCAAAAGGACTCCCTTGACCGATCCCCTTGCAGCTAACATGGCGATTCCCGCCGCCGATGCAACCCGCTCGCCGTTCCCCACCGTGCGCGAAGATGTCGCTCAGGTCGCATCCTCGACCGAGGCCACCTGATAGGTGTGCATGTCGCCGTCGGCATCGCTGATCGAGACATATTCGCCCGGCCGGAAGATGTGGGCGCCGAAGCGGTAGCCACTTTCGTCGTCGTCCGCGCGCTTGGGGTTATAGTCGAACACCCAGCGCGCATGCTCGGACCCGCCGGGGCGGTGCACCAGGAAGCCGATCTCGTCGTCCTGGCCTTCCCAGAAGCGGCGCACCCGGCAATTGTCGCGATGCTGGCGCCAGAGCGCCTCGTCGATACGGCCCTTGTCGTCGAGCGGGGCAACGAATTCGTAACCATGCCGCGGCGAGCCTTGCGGGAAATCCTTGGAGCGGGCGAGATTGAGTCTGATGCGCTTGAACGAATGCGGCAGCGTGGTCACGGGGTGTATCTCCAATCGTCGGACGGGTCGTGGTTGTGCCATATCATGCCGATCCGGCAAACCCAGGTATTGATATGGATCAGGCGGGCTGCCGGCGGCCGGGCCCAGGCTACCGCCGCATGAGGACAGCATGAGCCCGGGCGAGCCCGCGCAACAGGCGGTGATGGACTTCCTGGCCGACCCCGCCAGCCACGGCGGCGCCGCGGTCACGCGCATCGATACCCATGCCGCCCGCGTCTTCCTCGCCGGCGAGCGGGCGCTCAAGGTCAAGCGTGCGGTGCGCTTTCCGTTCCTCGACTATTCCACGCTCGAGAAAGCGCAAAGCGGCCTGCGAGGCGGAAATCGCGGTCAACGCCCCGTTCGCGCCGGCGATCTACCGCGGCGTGGTTGCCATCACGCGCGAGGCCGACGGACGCCTCGCCGTGGGCGGCAAGGGCGCTGCCGTCGAATGGGCGGTGGAAATGCGCCGCTTCGACGAGAACCAAACGCTCGATCATCTGGCCGCGCGCGGCGAGATCGACGAAGCGCTGGCCGACGCGCTCGGCCGCGCGGTGGCGCAGGCGCATGCGGCGGCGCCGGCGGGCGACGGCTTTGCCGCGGCGCTGGATGAAATCATCGCGCAGAACGAAGCCGAGCTCGCCGAACGGCCCGACCTATTCGCACCGCCGCAGGTCGCGGCGCTCGGCCAAGCGACGCGCACGGCCTTCGCGCGCCAGCGTCCGCTCATCGAAGCGCGCGAGCGCGCCGGGCAGGTGAAGCGCTGCCACGGCGATTTGCATCTCGGCAATATCGTGCTGCTCGACGGCGCCCCGACGCTGTTCGACGCCATCGAATTCGATCCGCGCATCGCCACCGGCGACGTGTTCTACGATCTCGCCTTCCTGCTCATGGACCTGATCGAGCGCGATTTGCGCGCGGCCGCCAATATCGTGCTCAACCGCTATCTCGCCGAGACGCACCGGCGCGACGATCTCGACGCGCTGGCCGCGCTGCCGCTGTTCCTGTCGGTGCGCGCCGCCATCCGTGCCAAGGTCACTGCCGCGCGCGCGCGACACAGCGACCAGCGCGGCCAAGCCGAGCAAAGCGCGCGCGACTATTTCGCGCTGGCGCAAAGGCTGATCGCGCCGCCCGCGCCGCGACTGGTGGCGGTCGGCGGGCTGTCGGGCACCGGCAAATCGCTGCTGGCGCGCGCGCTCGCGCCGGAGCTGGCGCCCGCGCCGGGCGCGGTGGTGCTGCGCAGCGACGTCGAGCGCAAGGCGCTGTTCGGCTTAAGCGAGACCGAGCATTTGCCGAAACAAGCCTACGAGCGCAAAGTAACGGCGCGCGTCTATGCCGCGCTCGAGGACAAAGCGCGCCGCGTTTTGGCCGCCGGCCATTCGGCCGTCGCCGACGCCGTGTTCGCCGACGCCGACGAGCGCGCGGCGATCGCGCGCGCGGCCGGCGCTGCCGTGTTCCACGGGCTTTTCCTCACCGCCGATTTGAGCACCCGCATTGCCCGCGTCGGCAAGCGCGGCGCGGACGCCTCCGACGCCGACGCCGCGGTGGCGCGGGCGCAGGAACAATACGATCTCGGCGCGCTCGACTGGCATGAGGTGGATGCTGCCGGCCCGCCCGCCGATACGCTTGCCCGCGCGCGCCGGGCGCTCGGCGTCGCGTGAGCCGAGCCATGCGCGGGGCGCCCCGCAGCCCCGCCGCGCCACCCCCTTGGCGGACGGTGCAAAAGCAATGCATAGCTTGAT
Source organism: uncultured Pseudomonadota bacterium (assembly GCA_963819955.1). Taxonomy (GTDB): domain Bacteria; phylum Pseudomonadota; class Alphaproteobacteria; order Rhizobiales; family Xanthobacteraceae; genus Pseudolabrys. Next base: position 807,253 of record CAWFYB010000009.1, read on the forward strand.
GGCTCGAATTCGCGTCTCCGCCGGGTCCACGCAATGAACGCTGCGCATCGCTCGACCTTTTCCGCGCGCCATCTGGCGGTCGGGCTCGCCGGCTATTGCTGCTTCATCAATCTCTACTCGCCGCAGTCGCTGCTGCCGCTGTTGTCGACCGAGTTCGGCGCGAGCGCTGCGCAAGTCTCCTTTCTCATCACCGTGAGCACGCTTGCCGTGGCGCTGACCGCGCCCTTCACCGGCACGGTCGCCGACGTGCTCGGCCGCAAGCGGGTGATTGTCGCCGCCATGTTCGCGCTTGTCCTGCCGACGGTGATGGTGGGGCTGTCGCCCAGCCTGTCCTGGATGATCTTCTGGCGCGGCGTGCAGGGACTGGTGCTGCCGCCGATCTTCGCGGTCACCGTCGCCTATATCGGCGACGAATGGCCCCACCACGAGGCTACCACCGCCGCCGGCATCTACTCCTCCGGCTCCAGCATTGGCGGTTTTTCGGGCCGCCTGATCACCGGCTTCTTCGCCGACCTTATCGGCTGGCGTTACGGCTTCTATGCGCTTGCCGCGGTCGCCTTCGCCGGCGCGCTGGCGGTGATGGCGCTGCTGCCGCATGAGCGCAAATTCGTGCGCTCGAGCGGGCTTGCCGCCTCCACCCGCCAGATGCTGGCGCATTTCCGCAACGGCCAATTGCTCGCGACCTTCGCGGTCGGCTTCGGCGTGCTGTTCAATTTCATCGCCACCTTCACCTATGTCAGCTTCCATCTGGCGGCGCCGCCCTACAATCTTTCCGCCACTTGGCTGGGCGCGATCTTCGTGACCTATCTCGCCGGCTCCATGCTGACGCCGTGGGCCGGCTGGGCGGTCGGCCGCTTCGGGCGCCGGCGCTTCATGGTGCGGATGTTCGCGGTGTGGGCGGCGGGCACGGCGCTGACGCTGGCGCCCTCGCTCTGGCTGATCGTGCTGGGCCTGACCATTTCGGCCGCCTGCGGGCTGCTCAGCCAGGCGATCTCCACCGCCTACGTGACCATCACCGCCAAGGTCGGGCGCTCCTCGGCGGTCGGGCTCTACGTCACCAGCTTCTATGGTGGCGGCAGCTTCGGCGCGGCGCTCGGCGGCGTCACCTGGACCTATGGCGGCTGGCCGGCCTGCGTCGCGCTGGTGGTGGCGATGCTCGCCGCGATGGCGGGCATCGTTTATTTCATCTGGGCCCGCCACGTGCCGCCGGCGCCGGACACGCCGGCGATCGAGCCGCCGTGAGGATCAGCAGCTTGCTCCGCCCAGGCCGGCTTGCGCAGGATGAGCAGCGGCCCGTAGAACGCAACGAAACAAGCAAAGCCGGCGATCCAGGCGGCGCCGGCGATTTCGATCAGCGCCAGCGAGCCGGTGAAGGCCGCGACGATGCGCAGCAGCGCCGCCAGCAGCACCAGCGCATAGATGGCTTGCGTCGCCGGTCCCGCTTGCAGCGCGCGGCCGGTATGGCCGAGCGTCGCGCGGGTCATGACAGCCAAAGTCATCAGCCCGACGGCACCGGCGGTCCAAGCATGGATGCCGGCGCTTGTCGGCACCGCCTCGGTGAATGTCGAAGCGCCGATCAACAGGAAACCGAGCGGCACGAAGGCGTAGCCGACATGCAGCACCAGCACGAGCCGGTCGGAAAAAGTACGGTCGCCGGCCCAGCGCGCCAGCCGCAGAGCTTGCATGACGCCGGCGAGCAGCAGCAGCGCGCCGCTCGCGTGCACAGCCGGCGCCGCGATCCAAGCAACGAGCGCCAGCGCGCTCAGCGCAATCGTCGCCATGTCAAAGCGCGCGAACGGCACCGGCCGCCGCCCGGGATTATTGCGCGCCAGCCAGTTATTGGTGAAGCTCGGCACGACGCGGCCGCCGATCAGCGAGATCAGCAGGATGATGGCCGCGATGGCAATGCGAATGCCGTAATCGGCGGCGCCGCGCATCAGCACCTCGGCGTGAAAGACGACATTGCCGGCGATCAGCACGCCGAGCACGGAAAGCACGCGCAGGTTCCGCCAGTTCTTGCCGGCGATAATCTCGCGCGCGGCGACGGCGGCAAGCGTCGCCAAAAAGCTGACATCGATCGCCGCGGCGGCCACGCCGCCGATATCGGCCGAGAACAGGATCGCCGCGCGGCCGGCGAGCCAAAGCGCCGCCAGGCCGGCGAGCGGCCAGCCGCTCACCGGCAGTCTTCCGGTCCAGTTCGGGATGGCGGTGAGCAGGAAGCCGGCGATGCTGGCGGCCACATAGCCATACAGCATCTCGTGGATGTGCCAGTCGCGCGCGTCGAAAGCCGTCGGCAGCGTGAGCAGGCCCAGATATTGCGGCAGCCAGAGCAGGATGCCGAAGGCTGCCCACAGGCCGGCGGCCAGGAAGAACGGGCGGAAGCCGTAGGAGAACAGCGCCGGGCCGGCATAGTCGCGGCGGCGGGCTAAGAGCGGCGGGCATGGCCATGGGCGGTTACCTCCAGGAGGCGCCTTTAGCCCCCTTCCCGCCCGGCTTCTTTGATCTGGCGCATAGTTTTATGCGACGCGATGCCGCGTCAGGCGGCGCTTTCATGCCAGCGCGGCGCATAGCCGCGCGTCAGCACGGCGAGGATCGCGGGCGGCGTGAGGACGTCGGCCTGGATACCGCGCGGGCGGGGCTGTGCGGCGGCATAGCCTTGCGGCGTCCAGGGCAGTAGGTGTTTTCCGCGCACCGCGAAGGCCAGGCCATCGCGCGCGATCATGGCGCCGTCGGGAAGCGCGTCGAACGCGCGGAAGTGGACGCGCTTTGCTTTGCCGTCGAGGCGCTCGGCATGCAGCACCTTGTCCATGGCCGGGGCGCTCGCCCGCTGTTTTTTGCCGCTAAACAGCAGCGCGAAGCGCTCGGCGTCCTTGCGCCGGCATTCGAAGCAGGGCCGATGGCCGGCGGCAAAGCCGGTCACCTCGTCGAGGAAGAACAATTCGGTGTAGCCCTCGCCCCAGACTTCGCGATGGCGGTTCTTGAATTCGAGCACGCAGCAGATCCACTGCTTGGAGGCCCAGCGGCGGCCGGTCAGCTTGCGGCCGTCGCCATGAAACCGTCCGCCGCGATTACCCAGCAGCGTGCCGCGCGCCGGCGTGGCGAAGAGATTGCCGAAGGGATCGACGCGGTTTGGCAGCGGCAGCCGCCTGTTAAACCTGAGGGATTCTTCCATGCGAAATATCATGAAGATTATAACGATTAGATAGGTCCCATCCTTTTGGGATGCGCGTGCGATCACAAAGCATACAGCGGCAAGGTCGCACACTCTGTGTTCTTCTTTTTGATAAGAAGTCGCGCACGGCACCAGTCGCACTGCCTGATGGATGTGGGAGTGCCACAACACGCCTTGGGTCAATTCCTGCTACTTTAGCAGCGTGGCGTACAAGTCTGGGGCCTTTTTGACCCAGAGCGACAATCGCCGCATCCGCACGTACGCTAGCAAGCTCTTCGGCAAGATAGCTTTCGATGTACTTTCTAAGCTCTGAATGGCGCAGTGAATCGATTTGGTTATTAAACAATTGGCTATTTATGAAGGTCGGATATCGCACCGTCGACGTGAAGTGCACCTTAAATGCTTCGCTCGTCCAAAGGCCGTCGATGTTTTGAATGCCAGCCCGTTCCGCTAGGCCACTATGCTCCAGCAATGACTTCAAATTTGATTCGATTACGTCGCCGCGAAATGATGACTTAGCCTTGATTTTCTCAAGTTCTGCTTGTGGATCACTTCCTGTAGCAGCGGTCTTTTGCATGGCCCGAAAGCTTAGGAGGGCCTGGTTCGGTCCGGGCGTTACACCAACAATTACCAAATTGGCATCGCGATTTACGTAGTCAAAGGGAGCCCAAAGAATCTCGATGTCGTCAGGGTCACTGGTGCCAAGGCGAGGATAGAGGCGCAACGCTTTTGGCTTTTTGATCTCGCTGAGCATATCTTGCTCTGTCAGTTTGAGCAGAATGTCCATCATCGTGTTCATTCGGTTCACTTCAAAGTGTCCTCTCAACACGACGGCTTCTCAGAGCGCAATGGCTACGAAAACAAATGCCCGGCAAAAGGCCCGGGCTTCTAGCGGATTTTGCGACGGACTACCCCTGCGGCTGCGGCGCGACCTCGCCGGCCGGCGCATCGGGCCGCGGGCGCTGCTTGCCGGCCGGCGGTACCGCGGAGGAGCGTGGGCCGGTCGGCTCGATCACCAACTCGCGCACCGGGCGCTTGCCCAGCAGCAGGTCCTTGATCTCGTCGCCGGAGAGCGTCTCGAATTCCAACAGCCCGCGCGCCAGCGTTTCCAGATCGACGCGCTTGTCGGTGAGTATCTGCGTCGCTTCCGCATAGCCGGCCTCGACCAGCTTGCGGACCTCGGCATCGATGGTCTGCGCGGTCGCTTCCGAGATGTTCTGCTGGCGCGAGACCTGGTAGCCGAGGAACACCTCGTCCTGGTTCTCGCCATAGGCCACGGTGCCGAGCTTGTCGGACAGGCCCCAGCGCGTGACCATCAGCCGGGCGAGCTTGGTCGCCTGCTCGATGTCGCTAGCCGCGCCGGACGTCACCTTCTCCTTGCCGAACACCATTTCTTCCGCCACGCGCCCGCCCATCATGATGGCGAGCCGCGAGGTCATCTGCTCGAGCGACATCGACAGCTTGTCGCGTTCCGGCAACTGCATGACCATGCCGAGCGCGCGGCCGCGCGGGATGATGGTGGCCTTGTGCACCGGATCGGTCGCCTTGACGTTGAGCGCGACGATGGCATGGCCGCCTTCGTGATAGGCGGTGAGCATCTTCTCTTCTTCGGTCATGACGAGCGACTTGCGCTCGGCGCCCATCATCACCTTGTCCTTGGCGTCCTCGAACTCGGCCTGCATCACCATGCGCTTGTTGCGCCGCGCCGCCATCAGCGCCGCTTCGTTGACGAGGTTCATCAGGTCGGCACCCGAAAACCCAGGAGTGCCGCGCGCGATGGTCTTCAGGTTCACGTCGGGCGCCAGCGGCACCTTGCGCACGTGCACCTTCAGGATCGACTCGCGGCCGACCACGTCCGGGTTCGGCACCACCACCTGGCGGTCGAAACGGCCGGGGCGCAGCAGCGCCGGGTCGAGCACGTCGGGCCGGTTGGTGGCGGCGATCAGGATGATGCCTTCGTTGGCTTCGAAGCCGTCCATCTCGACCAGCAACTGGTTGAGCGTCTGCTCGCGCTCGTCATTGCCGCCGCCGAGGCCGGCGCCGCGATGGCGGCCGACCGCGTCGATTTCGTCGATGAAGATGATGCAGGGCGCGTTCTTCTTGGCCTGCTCGAACATGTCGCGCACGCGCGAAGCGCCGACGCCGACGAACATCTCGACGAAGTCGGAACCGGAGATCGTGAAGAACGGCACATTGGCTTCGCCGGCGACCGCGCGCGCGATCAGCGTCTTGCCGGTGCCGGGCGGGCCGACCAGCAGCACGCCGCGCGGAATGCGTCCGCCCAGGCGCTGGAATTTTCCGGGATCGCGCAGGAACTCGACGATCTCCTGCAAGTCCTGCTTGGCTTCATCGACGCCGGCGACGTCCTCGAAGGTGACGCGGCCATGCGCTTCCGCCAGCAGCTTGGCGCGCGACTTGCCGAAACCCATCGCCTTGCCGGCGCCGCCTTGCATCTGGCGCGACAGGAAAATCCACACGCCGATCAGCGCGATGAAGGGCAGCCACGACACCAGCAGCGACACGAACCACGGCACATTGTCCGACGGCGGCCGCGCGGTGATCGAGACGCCCTTCTTGTAAAGCTTCTGCACCAGGCCGGGATCGCTTGGCGCGTAGGTCTGGAAATTGGTGCCGTTGGTGAAGGTGCCGTGGATTTCCGGCCCCTGGATCACCACGTCGCGCACGCGGCCCTGGTCGACCTCGCTGAGCAGTTGCGAGAACGAGACTTCCTGCGAATTGGTGCGCTGGCCCGGATTCTGGAACAGCGTGAACAGCGCCAGAAGCAGCAGGACAATGATCACCCAGAGGGCGAAATTGCGGAGATTGGCGTTCATCAACTGCCCTTAACGGCCGCGCGCGCCGCCGCGGCCAGAGTTTCCTATGCCCGATCTTCGTGGCGACTTCGCGTCCACCAGTTTGATCCCAATGTAGGCAGCGCCCGCCTCCAGGGAAAGGCCTCGAATCTTTATATTGTACGCTTTCTAGCGCAGTTTCGGCGTTCTGGCTCCGCCCGTGGTTAAGGGTCTGCCATGCCGTGGCGGCGCACGGGTGACCAGGATTTGGCCGCCGGTAAGCGTCACCAGCGCGCCGGCGAGACTCCGCCGGAAGCGCCTCTGGCCGGCCGATTGGGCCTTATCCAGCGCGGTTTTCAAGGATTCCAGCTTGGCGAGCTCGACCGGGCCTTCGTCGCCGGCCTCACCGAGCGCCCGGCCGATGAGCCGCAGCGCAATTTCGGCGGGCAGGCGCGCAAAGCCGCCCGCGTCATAGGCAAGGCCGCCCGCTACCGCCGTCGGCACGGCCAGATCGGCCGCGGCGCGGTCGCTGAGCGCGACAAGCGCCCGCTCCGCCCGTTGCAGCCGGCGGGCGAGCAGCGCCAGCCGGGCCGCGCTCAGCCCCTCGGCCGCGAGATCGGCCATCAGGCCGCGCAGCCGCGCCCGGGTGAAACGCGGATCGCGGTTGGAGGGGTCGTCGGCATAGGGGATTTTCGCCGCCTTCAGCGTGGCGACCAGCCGCGTTTTCGGCATATCGAGCAGGGGACGGACGAGGCAGAGCGGCCTATCCTTCTCAGTCATTCCGGGACGGCCCGCAGGGCCGGGCCCGGAATCCATACTCCGCAGCGCCGGGGTTATGGATTCCGGGCTCGCCGCTTCGCGGCGCCCCGGAATGACGGAAATTCTTTGCATCGCCCCCAGCCCCTTCAGCCCACTCCCCCGCGATCATTCGGATCAGCACGGTCTCGGCCTGATCGTCGAGCGTATGCGCCGTGAGGATGTGCGCAGCGCGCGCTTTGCGCGCGGCCTCAGCCAGCAGCCGGTAGCGCGCCGCGCGCGCGGCCTGCTGCAAGCCGGTCGCCGGTTTGCGTCCGCTCCAGCGCACAATGCGATGCGCGATTTTGAGCCTGCGCGCCAGCCGCGCCACGTCGGCCGCCTCGCGTTTCGATTCCTTGCGCAAGCCGTGATCGACCGTGACCGCGATGAGCTTCGGCTTGTTGCCCTTGAGCGCGTCGCGCCAGCGCGCGGCGAGCACCATGAGCGCGGTCGAGTCCGGGCCGCCCGACACCGCGAGCACCAGCGCGGGCAAGGCTGCAAGACCGGCGAACAGCGCTTTGGCTTGCGCGCGCGAAACCGGCTTGGCGTGGGACGCGGGCATGACGCCCGATTATCACTTTCGGTGCCGAGCCCTAGGGTGCTTCCCCATAAATCCGGTTACGAGTGCGGCTCAGTTGATGTCCGCTTCGCTCCGAAAGCGGCCGAATTGCTGAGTTCCCCGCGCAATGACGCGATGAGCCATTAGCGGATGTTTGCTCATGTCGCGATATCCGATAAGCTACAACTGGCAGTAGCAGGGGATGAGGGGTATTGCGCGGGGCATCGGAAGCCGGCGCCAGCCGCAACGGAGTTCACGAGGTTTCCGTCAGAGCTGGCAACATCGAAACGCTGTTGTCCCTTTGGACGAGAGACCGTCGTGCCAGAGGCGGCTGGTGGGCGCTTGCCGGGTTTTCGTTCCAGTCTGCCATCTATCTGTTGCGCTTCTTTCAGGGACTCCAAGACGGCATAAAGCCTCCTCCTGAGCTCGCAAAGACGGAACTGCTGTCAGACATCCTGGTGCCAAAGGATGGCGTGTACACACTCATTCAGGTCAAGCGCACTCTGGACCGCCCAAGGTTGGCGGCGGCACTTCGAGAAGCTTATGAAATTGCCAAGCTCTGCGAGGCAGAGTTTTTGGCCAAGCTCCGCTTCAAAATCGCCTGCCTGGAATGCATGACGCCTGCTCGGCCCAGGGATTTCGGTGTGGAGGAGATTGGAGGAGATGCGGCCGACGCGGAGACCTGGGAGCGGCTCCTAGATTGCTTTAACGAAGACGGCGCAATAATTGAGGAGCCCGACCCACTCGATCATCTTTACGATTTTTTGTGGCACGTTGGCATCCGGGACGCCGCCGGCTTTGTCGACAACTGCCTCGGAGTTTTACTTCGGCTTTTTGCAGAACCAAGTGATGCAGTAATCAGCCAATTGGCTTGGGATTTGAGCCGTGTATTTCAGACGGCTCGCGACTTGGGTCCTGGTCCCACCAGGCGAATAGGTTTTGCTCTAGAACAGGAGGACGTTGCGCTTGACCCTCAGTGTGACGCCGACCGGGAAGTCCTGTTTAATAGACGGCCCCAACTGCGCGACCTCCGGCTTGGTCGCATTCGCGAGCGTCCAACTATTTTCTCGAACCTCGTCATGAGGTTCGATCCTTGGTGGCGCGAAGCTATTACGGCCGAGGAAATGTCCAGCATTCCGATCTTTTGGATAGAAGGCCGCTCTGGCGAAGGCAAATCGGTGCTCTTGCTTCAACTCGTACAGCGTATCTTGACGAGTATTCACTCACCCGTCATCTCGTACCTAAGTTCAGCCGACGAACTACCCGATTGGGTGGAGAATCAGCGCGATATTCAACGGGGTCAGGCGGATTTCGGGTTGGCTTCCCGCTGTTGCTGTCGTGGACGACGTCCATTTCATAAGCAACCGCGAGGAATGGGAGGCCAGGCTAAGAGCCGCGACAGATTTGATGCCGCCGCGAGTGGTTGTGCTTGCTTGCGGTCCAACGCTCGAGCGCAAGATATTCCAGTCTGATTTTTACAGCTTTTTTGACATTTTGGAGTTTCCAGTTCCCAATCTCGAAAGCGGCGAGATGGAGGACTTCCGAAAGTGGTTTGCGGAACGAACCAATCAAAAAGTGGAAGTTGATGCGACCGATGTAGCCAACCGCATGCTTGTTGTCTGGATTTTCGAACTCTTACGCGGCGAGTCCATTCGCGAGTTTGCAGGAAATTTTAGGCGTCGGTTGACTGCGCTCGATTTGTTCGATGTTGCGCGATCAATTTTAGCCGTCAACGCGCTCGAGTTGCCAGCTCCGTCGGAGCTTGTCGAGAGCATATCTGACAGCAAGCGAGATGCATTTCAGGCATTGTGCGCGGATTCGCAGCTTCATTTCGAAGCGGTAGGAAGTGACACAGAAACACTTGAAGGATACCGGCTTTCGCATCCGCAGATTGATTGGCAACTCTATCGAGAGTGGGCCTCGCCCCCGGCAACGCTTGCGCAGCATTGGGGGCGGGATCTCGGGGACTCGCTAATAGCGGCTGCCAAATGCCATGATTGGCCTTTGGAAAACGAGCTTATTTTTCAATTGAGCACATCCTCCAAATTGTCAGAAGGGGGAATCGAGAATTTGCATATTGAAGCGGGGACCATAGACCAGGCATTGAGCGAGCTTTATCGCAAGCAGTCCGCCGAACTCTCGCTTGCGGAGTCAATGCCGGCTTTGCCGCGTTGGCTCGAAGTGATGTTCAGGGGATTTGTGAAGACTTCTCAATCCTGATCCAATTCGGCAAGCAGTACAACTAACGAACGACAAATCGCGCGTAACCGTGATGCCACCTTATGTTGCTGGGTGGCTCTGGCGCCTGAGTGAAATTGAGGAACACCGCGATTTGGCAGACGAACTCAAAACGGCGGCTCAATCTATCATTTCTGTAAGTCCGCCGAAACGCGGTATCGGGCCGACGTTGCGTACGATCGCTGCTATGAGCAAAGATCGCGAAGCCGCGCTGCAACTTTGCAAAGAGTGGCTGCGGAAAAATCCGACCTTTGAGGATGGGTACGTTGCAATCAGTACTTTAATCGGCAGTTGGCCGCAAGATGAGGAAGTTATCTTAGCAGGTCAGCGCTGGGTTGAGGACAACCCGACGCACCAGCAGGCCTATCACGTGCTTGCGCCTTTGGTGGCCGCACGCCCGGCAGACGATCAGGTGGTCGGCATTGCGCTCAAGTGGGTGGAAGACAACCCGACGCACCAGCAGGCCTACGGGTTGCTTGAAGCGTTGGTGGCCGCACGCCCGGCAGACGACAAGGTGGTCGGCATTGCGCTCAAGTGGGTGGAAGACAACCCGACGCACCAGCAGGCCTATCACGTGCTTGCGGCTTTGGTGGCCGCACGCCCGGCAGACGACAAGGTGGTCGGCATTGCGCTCAAGTGGGTGGAAGACAACCCGACGCACCAGCAGGCCTACGGGTTGCTTGAAGCGTTGGTGGCCGCACGCCCGGCAGACGATCAGGTGGTCGGCATTGCGCTCAAGTGGGTGGAAGACAACCCGACGCACCAGCAGGCCTATCACGTGCTTGCGGCTTTGGTGGCCGCACGCCCGACAGACGACAAGGTGGTCGGCATTGCGCTCAAGTGGGTGGAAGACAACCCGACGCACCAGCAGGCCTACTGGTTGCTTGCGCCTTTGGTGGCCGCACGCCCGGCAGACGACAAGGTGGTCGGCATTGCGCTCAAGTGGGTGGAGGACAACCCGACGCACCAGCAGGCCTATCACGTGCTTGCGCCTTTGGTGGCCGCACGCCCGGCAGACGATCAGGTGGTCGGCATTGCGCTCAAGTGGGTGGAAGACAACCCGACGCACCAGCAGGCCTACGAATTGATTAGGGCTGTGGTGGCCGCACGCCCGGCAGACGACAAGGTGGTCGGCATTGCGCTCAAGTGGGTGGAAGACAACCCGACGCACCAGCAGGCCCACGAATTAATTAGGGCTTTGGTGGCCGCGCGCCGGGCAGACGATCAGGTGGTCGGCATTGCGCTCAAGTGGGTGGAAGACAACCCGACGCACCAGCAGGCCTACGAATTGATTAAGGCTGTGGTGGCCGCACGCCCGGCAGACGATCAGGTGATCGGGGTTGCTCGAATTTGGTTAGACCTCAACGCAAATCACCTCCACGCTTACGAGCTGTTGAGGACACTCATTACACGTTCGGATGGTGCAGGAGAATGGATGCACAAGGGCCAGGAGGCGTTATTCCATGCGACAGGCGGGGCCAAACGTAGCTTGCTGATAGCGCTCCTTGCCGGAAGCAAGGCTAGTCAACATTACGTCGAACTCACGCTCGATGCGATCGAAATTGAACCCGACATAAGAAACAAAACTTTTCTACTCGGGTCGCTCGGACGCTGTCTCGCCAACAACGTCCCGAATGCTTTGCTGTTTCTGAGCGGTCAATCAGCGCCCGGGCACAAGCGTGTAGCCACACAGGCGCTGGCGCGTGGGTTTCGAAAATATCCTAATCGCGCACAAGAATTCCTTGAGCAGAGCCACGCTTCGCCCACTGAATACGCTGGCTTTCTCCTTTCAGCTTGCATTGCTTCGGAAGTATCGGGAGATGTGTTGAATGGTGTTTTGCGGAGTTGGCTTAATGATCATCAATATAGAAAGGGATATGGCGCGGTACTGAAGACATTAAAACAGCACCCCGCCCGGTGGCAGGCGCTTACGGAGTTCGGAGGATTAAGCGTCGCTGTGAAAGTCGATTACCGCAATACGTAGCTGCTCAAGGTCCGCTTTCGGGTCATTCTCGACCGGACGTGGCCAGCAGTATGTCCGGGCATGTCGGCTGCCCCCCAAACAGCGAAGTTACGTCAGGGTATTGGCGTCTGTCATGCGGGCCATTAGCGAGTTGATGATGCCGCATCCTAGCAGTGCGTGCGCTTCTGCTCGCGCGCGACGCCGTGCTTCACGCGCGCGCCGCATGCGGATATTTGCGCCCGACTTCGGCCAGCGTGGCGCAAGCCGCTTCCTTCTGATGCAGCGCGGCGAGCGACTGGCCGAGCCGCAGCAGCGCCTCCGGCGCCTTGCCGGAATGCTCGTATTTGGTGGAGACCGCCAGGAAGGATTCGGCGGCGTCGCGATAGCGCTGCTGCTGGAACTGGCTTTCGCCCAGCCAATATTGCGCGTCCGGCAACAGCTTCTCATGCGGATATTTGTGCAGGAAATCGCGGAAGGCCTGCTCGGCCAGCCCGTAGTCCTTGTGCAGCACGTAGCCGTAGGCGAGCTGATACTCGTCCTTGGGCGAGGACGAAGGCGGCAGCGTCGCGAGCTTCACGCCGGTCGAATTGGTGTTGCGTGGCGGCGGCGGCGGCAGTCGTTCGCCTTGTGGCGCCGGCATGGGCATGCTTTGCGGCTGCGCCATTGGCGGGGCATTGGCCGCCGGCGCGGGCGGCGGAGGCGGCGGCGGCGGCGCGTTGCCGGCAAGCGTCGACAGATCGAGCGGCGCGCCGGCCGGCCGCCCGCCGGGAGCGCCGATCGGCTGGCCGTTCGCGACATTGGCGCCTTGCGCCTCGGGCGCGGCGACCGCCTGCGGATTGCCGAGCGTACGCGGCGCGCCCGGCGCATTGGGATGCGTTGCCGGATTGAAGACGTCGGAGCGCTGCCCGGGAGCGCCGGCCGCCGGGGCCGGATTGCCCGGCGCATTGGCCGGCGCCGCCATCGGCGCCGGGCTGCCGCCGCGCGAGCCCAATTGCTGGAAGCGGTATTCGGTATCGTCCTGCATGCGCTTGAGCTGCATCTGCAGCATCTGGTTCTGATGCTGCAATTGCTCGATCGTGCCGGTGAGCTGGCGCAGCGCGCTCTCGATGCGGTCGATGCGGGTATTGACGTCGTTGGAGTTGGCGTCGGCTTGCGCCACTGCGCCCGGCGGCGGCTTGCCGGCTGCACCGCTTGCGCCGGCGGCATCGGCTGCGCCGGTTGCGCCGGCTGCTGCCCGCGATTGAACAGATTGTCGAGGAAGCTGCCGGAGCGCTCCTGCGCCAGCGCGCCGCTTGGCGCGGCCATAAGCGCGGCGGCGAGGACCGCGACCGGGAGCGTGCAGCGAAGCTGCGCGCAGAGACGGAGACGTGTCATCGGCGGGTTCGGTGCCAAAACGCTAGGGATAAGGGTGATTGCAGCGATTTGCTAGCATAGCCCACCGAGTACGACCAGATTATGGCCGGGAGAACTCGGAACGGGCGCGAAACCGCCGTTTCCCGCGACGGCTGCGGTCATTCGGCGGGGGCTTTCGCCGTGCGCCGGCGCTTGCGCTCAGCAAGGTACTCTTCGAAGCGCTGCGTCATCACGAAGAACGCCGGCACGAACAGCACCGCCAGGCAGGTCGAGGCCAGCATGCCGGTGAACACCGTGATGCCAATCGAGGCGCGGGCGTTGGCGCCGGCGCCGGTCGCCAGCACCAGCGGCAGCACGCCGAGGATGAAGGCGAAGGAGGTCATCACGATCGGCCGGAAGCGCGCGCGCGCCGCTTCCACCGCCGCGTCGATGATCGATTTGCCGTCGGCGCGCAATTCGCGCGCGAACTCGACGATCAGGATGGCGTTCTTGGCCGACAGCGCGATCAGCAGCACGATGCCGATCTGCGTATACAGATTGTTGTCGATGCGCAGCAATCTCAGCGCGGCCACCGGCCCGATCAGCGAGATCGGCACCGCCAGGATCACCGCCAGCGGCCGCCACCAGCTTTCATATTGCCCGGCCAGCACCAGGTAGACCAGCAGCAGCGCCATGGCGAACACCGCATACATCTGGTTGCCGACCAGTTGCTCCTGATACGACATCGCCGTCCATTCGTAGTTCACGTGCGGCGGCAGCGTGCGCGCGGCGATCTGCTCCATCAGCGCGCTTGCCTGCCCGGTCGAATAGCCGCGCGCCGGAATGCCGATGATGCTCGCCGCCGGATAGAGATTGTACAGGCTGATCAGCGCCGGCCCCGACACCGGCGTGATCTTGGTCAGCGTGCCGATCGGAATCATGTTGCCGGCGCTGTTGCGCACGGTCAGATTGCGCAGGTCGTCGAGATTGAGGCGGAAGGCGGCGTCGGCCTGCACGAACACCTGGAAGGTGCGGCCGAATTTGGTGAACTGGTTGACGTAGGACGAGCCTAGATAGCCGGCAAACGTGCTGAAGACCTGATCGACCGTCACCCCCACGCCTTGCGCCTTCACGCGGTCGATATCGACCGTGAATTGCGGGGTATCGGCGCGGAACGAGCTCAGCACCAGCCGCAGGGTCGATTGCGGGCTGGCCTTGTCGAGCATGGCCGTGATGATGTTGCCGAGCTTGTTGAAATCGTAGCTGTTGTCGCGCATCTCGATCTGCATGGTGAAGCCGGCGGCGAAGCCGATGCCCTGGATCGGCGGCGGCGGCAGCACGCGCACGATCGCTTCTTCGATGCCGCTCATCGCCTTGTTCAGATTGTTGAGCATCGGCAGCAGGCCCTCCTTCTTGCCGCGCACCGCCCAATCCTTGAGGATGATGTAGGCGATGCCGGAACTGGAGAGCGAAGCGTTGTTGTCGAGCGCGGAGACGCCGGCAATGGTGATCACCTTGTCGACGCCGCCGGTCGCGTGCGCGCGTTCGTTGACGCGGTCGAGCACCTTCTGGGTGCGCTCGAGCGAGGCCCCGTTCGGCAATTGCACGGTCGCCAGCATGTAGCCCTGGTCTTCGATCGGGATGAAGCCGGTCGGGATGCGGGTGAATTCGTACATGGTGACGCAGATGATCGCGATCGCCACCAGCGACATAATGCCGGCGACGCCGACCAGGCGACGCATCAGCGCGGCATAGCCGTGCTCGACCTTGATATAGACGGCGTCGAAGGCGCGGTAGAAGACGTTGCGCTTTTCCATCGGCACCGTCGGCCGCAGCCACAGCGCGCATTGCGTCGGCTTCAGGGTCACCGCGTTGATCGCGCTGATCAGCGCGGTGGCGGCGATCACCAGCGCGAATTGCGCGTACATCTGTCCGGTCAGGCCGGGCAGGAACGCGGCCGGCAGAAACACCGCCAGCAGCACCAGCGTGATGCCGATGATCGGCCCGAACAGCACCTGCATGGCCTGGATCGCGGCCTGCGGCCCGCTCATGCCCTTGTCGATATTGTGGGAGGCGCCTTCCACCACGATGATGGCGTCGTCGACCACGATGCCGATGGCCAGCACAATGGCGAAAAGCGTGGCGAAATTCACGGTGAAGCCGAGCGCCGCCATGGCGGCGAAGGCGCCGATGATGGTGACCGGCACCGTGGTCGCCGGCACCAGCATGGCGCGCCAGTCCTGCAGGAACACCAGGATGACGATCAGCACCAGGATCGCCGCTTCGAACAGCGTCTTGTAGACCTCGTCGATCGAGGCCTTCACGAAAACCGTGGTGTCGAAGGGAATGTCGTAGACGAGCCCGGGCGGAAAGGCGCGCGAAAGCTCCGTCATGCGCTTTTTCACCTCGGTCGCGACATTGAGCGCGTTGGCGCCCGGCGCCTGGAACACCGCCAGCCCCGCCGCGTGCAGGCGGTCGAGCGTGAAGATCTGGCCGTAGGTCTGCGCGCCGAGCTCGACATGGCCGATGTCGCGCACGCGCGTGATCTGGCCGCTCGAGCCGGTCTTGACGATGACGTTTTCGAATTGGGCCACCGTATCGAGGCGGCCGGAAACGTTGAGCGTATATTGAAACGGCACCTGGCCGGGCGCCGGCGGCGCGCCGATCTGCCCGGCGGTGACCTGCTCGTTCTGCTGCTGCAGCGAGTTGATCACGTCCTGCACGTTGAGTGCGCGCGCCTTCATCTTATCCGGATTGAGCCACACCCGCATGGCGTATTGGCCGGCGCCGAACACGTTGACATTGCCGACGCCGGGCAGCCGCGACAGCTCGTCCTTGAGATTGATGGTGGCGTAATTCGCCAGATAGAGGCTGTCGAAACGCTTGTCGGGCGAGGTCAGCGTGACGATCTGCAGGATCGCGGTCGATTTCTTCTGCACCACCACGCCCTGCGACTGCACCGCCTGCGGCAGCGAGGAGAGCGCGGCCTGCACCCGGTTCTGCACCAGCACCTGCGCGAAGTTGAGATCGGTGCCGATCTTGAAGGTCACGGTCAGCGAATAGCTACCGTCGGCGGCGGCGTAGGACTGCATGTAGATCATGCCTTCCACGCCGTTGACCTGCTGCTCGATCGGCAGCGCCACCGTGTCGATGACGGTGCGGGCGCTGGCGCCCGGATAGATCGTCGTCACCTGCACGGTCGGCGGCACGACGTTGGGATATTGCGCCACCGGCAGCGAGAACACCGCGACCGCGCCGATCACCACGATCAGGATCGCGATCACATTGGCGAGGATCGGCCGCTCGATGAAGAATTTGGAGATCATGGCGCGGCCGTCACTTCGCGGCCTTCGCCATTTGCGGGTCGACCTTCTGACCGGCCACCGCGTGCAGCAGGCCGGCGACGATGACGCGGTCGTCGGCTTTCAGGCCCTTCACGATCACCCGCATGGCGCCGTCGTTCGGGCCGGCCGTGACGCTGCGCTGCTCGACCACATTGTCCTTGCCGACGAGCAAGAGATAGCTCCCGGCCTGGTCGGTGCCGAGCGCGGTCTGCGGCACCAGCAGCGCGTCATCCAGCTTGCCGGTCGGCACCCGCACGCGCACGAACAGACCGGGCAGCAGCACGCGCTTGGGGTTTTCCAGCACGGCGCGCACGGCCAGCGTCCCGGTCGATGAGTTGACCGTCGGCGAGGCGTAGTCGAGATGGCCCTTGTGCGGATAGCCCTCGTCGGTCTGCAGTCCGACCTCGACCGGCACTTTCTTGAGCTCCGCCGGCGTCAGCCCGAGCTTGCGGATCTCGGCGCGAATGCGCAGCACGTCCTGCTCGTCGATGTTGAAATTGATGTAGATCGGGTCGAGCTGCACGATGCTCGCCAGCACGGTCGGCGTCGTGCTGCCGCCGACATAATCGCCGACCGAGACCTGGCGCGCACTGACGATGCCGTCATAGGGCGCGCTCACGCTGGTGTAGCCGTAACTGATGGCGTTGAGCTTGGTTGCGATTTCGTCCTGCTTGACGGTTTGCACGGCAATGTCGCGGGTGGCGCGCGCCGCGTCAAAGGCAGACTGCGAGACGGCGTTGGACTTGACGAGGTTCTGTTGCCGCTCGAAATCGGCCTGGTTCTGTTTGAGCGTGGCGCGGGCGGCAGCTTCCGCCGCTTGCGACTGCTCCCATTTGAGCTTGTAGGATTCCGGCTCGATGGTGAACAGGACCTTGCCCTTCTTCACGAAGTCGCCGTCGTTGTAATTGATGGTCTCGACGAAGCCGGACACGCGCGCGACCAGATTGCCGGTATTGACCGCCGCGCTGCTGCCGGTGTCCTGCAGAAAGAGCGTGACCGCGCGCTTTTCCGGATGCGCCACCGTCACCTTGGGCGGCGGCGGCGGGACGTAGGTGTTCTTCTGTTCGCAAGCAGCAAGCCCCGCCAGCGCCAAAAGCGCGGCGGCTACGCGCCAATTTCGCCCGATCGACAGCGCCGTGCCCATGCTCGATGGCCCCCTGGTGCACCTCTACCCGAGCGCCAAGGTTCCGCGATTTGCGCGGATTTGCAAGCGACATGGGCGCGAAAAAGCAGCGGGCGGCGCCAAGGCAGCGCCGCCCGCTCGGTAGCAGTGGATATCTGCCTTTACGAAGCGCCGGCGTTGAGATCGGTGACCGCGCGCCGGTTCTGCGACCAGCAGGAGATGTCGTCACACAGCGCCACCGGCCGCTCCTTGCCGTAGGAGATGGTGCGGACGCGGCTGGCCGCGATGCCGCGCGAGATCAGGTAGTCGCGCACCGTCTGCGCGCGGCGGGCGCCGAGCGCGAGATTGTATTCGCGCGTGCCGCGCTCGTCGGCGTGGCCCTCGACGGTGAACTGGGCGTATTGGCTATATTGGTTGAGCCATTGCGCCTGCTTGTCGAGCGTGGCGCGCGCCTGCGCCGAAAGCTCCGACAAATCCGTTGAGAAGAACACGCGGTCGCCGACATTGACCACGAAGTCCTGTTGGCTGCCGGGGGTCGCCGCCGCACCCGCGCCGTTCTGCGCGCTCTGCTGGTTGGCGCAGGCCGAAATCGCCAGCGCCGCAGCGAGCACCGCCGCGAAGCGAATGCCACGCGTGATTTGACTGAGATCGATCATTCCGCTGCCTCCATACTCACGCACAAACGGCGGACCTTGGCATTTTTGGTCTAGCAGGCGGTAAGTTAATCGAACGTTCCATCAACCTTGATGGAACCTTGCACCGCCTCGTTAAATGCACCGCAACCGGGTAAACCTTCCTTGATGGTTAAGAGCCGGTGAAAATATGGCCTTGTTAGGACGCCGCGCTTTAGGACAATAGCGGCGACCAGGCTGGATCGGAGGCAAAGCTCGGCGTTACTTCCTTCAACTCGTTGCGTCCGGTGACGTCGATCGTGAACAGATACGGTCCCGGCCCGAGATCGCGGAAGAACATGAGTACCCGCCCGTTGGGCGCGAAGGTCGGGCCTTCGTTGTGGAACCCTTCGGTCAGGATGCGCTCGCCCGAGCCGTCCGGCTTGAGAATGCCGATGGCGAACTTGCTGCCGATCAGGCCGGTGAAGGCGATGAAGTCGCCGCGCGGCGACCACACCGGGCCGGCGTGACGGCCCTCGCCGAATGAAATGCGCTGCGCCGGGCCGCCGGCCGCCGGCATCACGTAGATCTGCTGCGTGCCGCCGCGGTCGCTCTCGAAACAGATGAAGCGTCCGTCCGGCGAATAGCACGGCGCGGTGTCGATCGCCGGCGTGTCGGTGAGCCGCGTGGTCTGCTTGGAGCGCAGGTCCATGACGAAAAGATTGGCGTTCGCGCCCTGCTGCAGGCTCATGATCACGCGCTGGCCGTCGGGCGAGAAGCGCGGCGCAAACGACATGCCGGGGAAATTGCCGACGATCTCGCGCTGGCCGGTCTCGATGTTGAGCAGGTAGACCTTGGGCTGGCCGCGACCATAGGCCATGTAGGTGATTTCCTGCGTCGACGGATTAAAGCGCGGCGTCAGCACCAGCTCGTCGCCGCGCGTGAGATAGCGCACGCCGTAGCCGTCCTGGTCCATGAGGGCGAGCCGTTTGATGCGGTGGTTCTTCGGGCCGGTCTCGTCGACGAACACGATGCGGCTGTCGAAATAGCCCTTCTCGCCGGTGAGCGTCTGGTAGATCGCGTCCGAGATGATGTGGGCGATGCGCCGCCAGTTGTCGGGCGTGGTGAAGTACTGCTTGCCGTCGAGCTGCTGGCCGGCGAACACGTCCCACAGGCGGAATTCCGCCTTCAGGCGGCCGTCGCGCTGCTTGGTGATGCGGCCGGAGACCAGCGCCTGGGCGTTGATGGCGCGCCAGTCGGCGAAACGCGGAACGCCGTCGGTATTGGTGACCTTCTCGATGAAGGCCTGCGGATTGATCGGCGCGAACAGGCCGCTGCGCTGAAGATTGTTGGTGATCACGCCGGTCACGCCCTGCGCGGTTTCCGCTTCGCCCGCACTGCCGGCGACGAATTCCGTGATCGCGATCGGCATCGGCTGGATGTTGCCTTGCGTGATGTCGAGGTGCACCACCGCGCCGGCGGGACGGCAGCCGAGCGCTGCGAGCGCGCCGGCGCCCGCGCCGACGATCAGGCGGCGGCGGTCGATGAGCAGGCCGCGCCGCGGGCGCGAAATAATCGTCGGATCGAAAATCGTTCGGTTCATTGGACTTTCGCGGATCAAGAGGGGTTCAGCCGTGAAACATGTCCCTGGGATCGAAGGTGACTTCGATGTCCTTCCAGGTGTCGTAATGCTCCGGCTTGAGCATGTCGAAGGGCTGGCCGCGGAAAACCGCGCGCACCGCGCTGTCGCGCGCGCTGTTGAACATCACGCCATTGCCGCGGCTGAGTACCACCGGCGGCGCCGTCAGGCGGCCGTCGCGGCCGAGCCGCATGCGGATGTGGATGACGAAGTCTTCCGGGTTCTTGATGCCGACCGGCGGATTCCATAGCGCCATCAGCCGCGCGCGCAGCGCATCCAGCTCCGACTGCGAGAGCTGCGCGGCGTTGCCGAGCGCGGTGCCGAGCGTGGGCGCGCTGTTGATCTCGGCGCCGGCGATCGAATTGCGGGTCGGATCGCGCTTGTCGAGCAGGGCCGCGATCTTGTCAGCGTTGAACTTGGGCTCTTTCTTGTGCGGCCGCGGCGGCCGGCGCGGCGGCAGCGGCTCGTTCTTGACGACGTGCTGGCTCTGATCCTTCTTGATTTCCTTGGCGATCGGATCGGGCTTGGGCTCGGGGGCCGGCTCCGGCTGTTTTTGCGCCGTGGCCTTGACCTCCTTCTTCTCGGTGACCTTGGCCTTCAAATCCTCCGGCTTCGGCGTCGGCGTATCGATCTTTTCCACTACCGGCTTGGGCTTCTTGACCGGCTTGGGCGCATCCTTGATGCCCTTGGTGAGCTCGGAGAACTCCTTCTCGCTCACCAGATCGACCGGCAGCGATTCCGCCGGCGTCACCTTGAAGGGCGAGCTTGAAAACGACAGCAGCGCCCACAGCAGCACCGCCGCGTGGAGCCCGGTCGAAATCACTGACGCCGTTCTGAACTGCATTATTGCGCTTTCGAGCCCTGCTCGAATTGGGTCACCAATGCCACCCGATGGAAGCCGGCCGCCGACAACCGGCCCATCACCTTCATCATCGTACCGTAACTGACGTTCTTGTCGCCGCGCACGTAGATGCGCGCGTCGGTGCCGCCGCGCGCCTCGGCGATCGCAGTGAGCTTGGTGATCAGCCCGTCCGCGTCGATTTCGGATTCTTGCAGATAGATCTGCCCCTTCTCGTTGACCGAGATGGTGAGCGGCGCCTTGTCCTGTTCGAGGCTCTTGGCCTGGCTCTGCGGCAGGTCGATCGGCACCCCGACCGTGAGCAGCGGCGCCGACACCATGAAGATGATCAGCAGCACCAGCATCACGTCCACCATGGGCGTGACGTTGATCTCGCTCATGACGGCCCGCCGGCGTTGCCGCCGCCGACCGATTATCGGGGTACCGGCATTGGCTGCTGCCATCGCTAACGTCCCCTACCCACGCTCGTCGATCTGCCGCGACAGGATGGCGGCGAATTCGTCGGCAAACCCCTCAAGCCGCTGGGCCTGCTTGTTCACCTCGGACGCGAACTTGTTGTAGAAAATGGTCGCCGGTATGGCAGCGACAAGGCCGATGGCGGTGGCAAACAGCGCCTCCGCGATGCCCGGCGCCACCACCGCCAGCGAGGTGTTTTTCGAGGCCGCGATCGACTGGAAGCTGGTCATGATGCCCCAGACCGTGCCGAACAGCCCGATAAAGGGCCCGGCCGAGCCGACGGTGGCCAGCACCAGGAGCCTTCGCTCCAGCCGCTCGACCTCGCGCGCGATCGTCACCTCCATCACCTTCTCGATTCGCATCTGCAGGCCGGCGAAGGAGCGCGGCGAGCCCTCCAGGCTGCGCTTCCATTCCCGCATGGCCGCCACGAACAGCGCGGCCATCGAATGGTTCGGGCGCGAGGACAGCGTGCGGTAGAGCTCCTCCAGCGACTGGCCGGACCAGAAGGCCTGCTCGAAGGCGTCCATGCCGCGGCGGGTGCGGGCATAGAGCACGGTCTTGTCGATGGCGATGGCCCAGACCCAGATCGAGGCGATCAAGAGCCCGATCATCACGACCTTGACGATCCAACTGGCGCCCCAGAACAGCGTAAACAGGGAAAGGTCGGTGGTGACCGGGAGAACCGACTGGGCGACGTCGGCAGGATGCATGAATACGTCCTTTCCGCTTGACCCGGCTCCGCCGGGTCGAGGCCGGCGCGGCGTTCAAACAATCGTCGGACCAAAAGGAACGCCGCGGCGAAGCCGCCTGACGCGCTCCGCCAAAACCGCTGCTTTTGCGAAACCCCAAAATCCCGCCGCCGGCGGGCCCAGGAAATCCGCGCGAAACTTGGCCGAACTTGGGCGCGGCCGGGCGCCGGGCCGGGGGTTTGGCCGTCCTAACAGCGCCGATTGTGGTTAAGGAGCCGTTAACCGAGCGGGCCTCAGGTACCGCATCGCACCACAAATGAGAACGGCCGCCCGCCTCGGGGAAGGCGGACGGCCGCTAGCTCGCGCGAGGGGAAGCGCGGGCGGTAGATTCTAATTCTGCGGCGGCGGCGGGCTTTCGGGCTCGGGCCGGTCGCGGCGTTCGGCCATGAACTGGTCGAACTCGGTCTTGTCCTTGGCGAAGCGCAGCCGCTCCAGGAAGTCACGGAATTCACGCTGTTCTTCCTCCAGCCGGCGCAGCGTCTCGATGCGGTACTCGTCGAAGGCGCGGTTGCCGCTGGAGGGCGGCCCGGCCCAGGACGCGCCGGTCCAGGGCCCACCCGCCATACGCGACCGCATCCAATCCATCTTGCGCTGCATGCGCTCCATCTTGTGCTGCCAGCGGCCGTAACCGCCGTAGCCATAGCCGCTGTGAAATCCGCAACCCATTCTTCCGCTCCATAGTGTGAAGGCCAGGACGGCGAGGCCGAGCGGCCACCAGGCCCAGAACCCGAGGACGATCAGCGCGATCCAAGCGGGTTTGCCGAATTCGTCGAGCTTTGCGGTGATAGGCATTGTCAGCCTCGCGTGAATGTAAATAACATTTACATACCTAGAGCCAGGGCATGCGGATGTCAACACCCTTCACATAGGAAATCACAAAGGCCGGTCGAGGGGGCGCGGCTGCACTTCCGCGCCGCCATCTAGCTGCGGCCCGCGGCCGCGCCGTCCGTCAGCCCGAGCCCGCGCAGATAGATCAGCACCGCCGCCTCCAAGAGCTCCTCCGGCGGCATCGGCAGCGTGCGGCGCGCCGCGTCCCCACGCCCGAACAGCGAGGCGATGCCGTGCGTCATCGACCAGATGTGCAGCGCCACCATCAGCGCCGGCGGGCGGCCGTTCTCCGGCATCAGCGCCACCAGTTTCTCGGCGGCGGCGCGCAGCACGCCGAAGGCGCGCTCGCCGGCCTCGCGCAGCAGCGGATCGGCATCGGCCGGCACGCCGGCCTCGAACATGGCCGAGTAATAGGCCGGCTCGCGCTTGGCGAAATCGAGATAGGCCTTGCCGAGCCGGTCGAAGGCCTTGAGCACGTCCGGCCGCCCGTCGTCCCAGGCCTTGGTGAGCGTGGCGGTGAACTCGTCGAAGCCGCGGCGGGCGACGTCGGCCAGCAGCGCGTCGCGGTCGCGGAAATGCCGGTAGGGCGCCGCCGGGCTCACCCCGGCCCAGCGCGCGGCGTCGGCGAAGGTGAAGCCGGCCGGCCCCTTCTCCGCGATCAGTTCGAGCGCCGCGCGCACCAGGGCTTCCTTGAGGTTGCCGTGGTGATAGCTGCGCGGGCCGTGGCCCCGCCTGCCCCAGGTCATGGTGTGCCGGGCATGATAGAGAATCTCATGTAAATGGCTTTTACATTAGGGCGAGAGCCGCGTCGATGGCGCGGCGTTGACCCCCGCGCCGACTTCGATTTTGATCGGCCCCTGCGACACGCCAAGGTTGTGACACCTCATGCCCACGATGCAAGCGAGATCGGCGCCCCCGCCTTTGGCCGACGCAATCGAAAGCGGCGCGCTCGGCATCTTCCAGCTCAAGCGGCTTTGGTCGCGCAGGCTCGCCGCGCTCCACGGCCGCCCGCTGCCGGCGAGCGCGCACGAGCGCCATCTCGACTATCTGGTCGTGCATGCTTGCGGGCTCGGGCTCGAGCAGGCGAACGACTATCTCGGCCGCGCCGCGCCCAGCTTCGAACAATTCGAACACTGGATCGTCGAGATCACCGGCGGCGTCGCGCCCGAGCGGGTGGCGCGCATCAATGCGGCGGTCGCAGGCGAACCCGCGCCGCCCGAAACCGCGCGCTGGCTGGCCGCGGTCGAAGCGAGCACGCTGGTGCTCACACCCGACGACCTCGCCTTCTGGCACGCGCACGGCTACGTCGTGCTGCACGACGCTGTGCCGCGCGAAGCGCGCGAGGCCGCCGCGCAGGCGCTGTGGAACCGGCTCGGCGCCCGCGCCAACGAACCCGAGACCTGGTACGCGCGGCGCGACCACGGCATCATGGTGCAGTATTTCCAGCACCCCGCCTTCGAAGCCAACCGGCGCGCGCCGCGCATTCACAAAGCCTTCGCGCAGCTTTGGGGCACCGCCGATCTGTGGGCCACCACCGACCGCGTCGGCTTCAACGCGCCGGAGCGGGCGGGCTGCCAATTTCCCGGCCCGCATCTGCATTGGGATTGCAGCGTGAAGCCGCCGATCCCGTTCGGCACGCAAGGCATCCTCTATCTGACCGACACGCCCCCGGAACAGGGCGCCTTCACTTTGGTGCCGGGCTTTCAGCGTTGGGGCGAAGCGTGGCTGGCTTCGCTGCCGCCGGGCGCCGACCCGCGCCGGCAGGATTTGCAGGCGCTTGGGCCGCGGCCGATCGGCGGGCGCGCCGGCGACCTCATCGTCTGGCATCAGGCGCTGCCGCACGGCGCCAGCCCTAACCGCGGCTCGGCGCCGCGCCTGGTGCAATACATCAACATGTTTCCGGCGGTCTATGAGGAGCAGGAGGAGTGGATTTGACCGAAGACGGGCAAGCCCGCGCTTATCGCCGGCGCGGCGCTGTGGCGAGCGGCAAGCGCTCGAACAGCGTCGGGCCGCCCCGCTCGGCGCCCTCGATGGTCAACAGGCGCAGCTTGGTGACCACGCCGCCCGCGGCGGAAAAGCCGCCGGTCTTGCCGCCGGCCGCCAGCACGCGGTGGCAGGGCATGATGATCGGCGTCGGATTCTCGCCCATCGCCTGCCCGACCGCGCGCGCCAGCGTCTTGTCGCCCAGCCGCTCGGCGATCTCGCCATAGGTCATGGTCGCGCCGGGCGGGATTTCGCGCGCGATGGCATAGACGCGCCGGTTGAATTCCGAAACTCCGTCGTCGTCGATCGTGATGGGCGAAAGATCGCGCCGCTCGCCGACAAGCAGCGCGACGATACCGTCGATCGCGCGCTGCACGTCGGGGTGCGGCGCCGCCTCTTTTGCGTCGGGATGGCGGCGCAACAGGCGCGCCCGCGTCGCGCCCACATCTTTCTCGGGCAACTGCACGCCGGCTACCCCGCGCGCGCTCCAGACGATGCCGCAGGCGCCGATCGCCGTGTCGAAGAGGGCAAAGCAAAAATCGCTCATGGTTCAGATATGGGGCGCGGCTAGCCGTCCGCGCCACCCGATTCCAGATCGGCCGCCATGGCCACGCGCAGCGGCTTGGGGATAGGCTTGGCCCGCCCGCCCGAGACGAAAGCGACCTGCACATGCGCCTCCACGATCAGCTCGTCGCCGCGCATGACCTTCTGATTGAGCATCACCGAGGCGCCCTTGACCTCCTCCGGCGTGGTGACGATGTCGAGCACGTCGTCCATGTAAGCGGGCTTCTTGAAGTCGATCCCCATGTGTCGCACCACGAAAGAGAAGCCGGGCGCCTCTTGCGCCGCCTGCTCAAACAGCGCGCGGTGGTCGGCGCCGATCAGGCGGAGATAATTGGTGCGCCCGCGCTCCATGAATCGCAGATAGCTCGCGTGATAGACGATGCCGGAGAAATCCGTGTCCTCGTAATAGACCCGCACTGCCTGATGGTGCTTGCCGTTGCGGATTTCGCCGTCAAGGGGATTCATCGCCATGGCACCCGCCCGCCCATCGCCTGTTCCCAATGCTTGCCGTCGAACGTGCCGATGGTGAACGCCGACAGGTCGACGTCGTCGAGGCAGCGCACATTGACGTCGATCTTGTCGGGATCGGAGCGCGGCACGTAGAAGGGGTGGATGCCGCAGGTCTTGCAGAAGGTGTGCTTGGCCACTCCCGTGTTGAACCGGTAGGTGGCGAGATCGTCCTCGCCGCTCAGCAGTTCGAATTGCTCGGGCGGCACGATCAAATGCAAAAAACCCTTCTTGCTGCAGATCGAGCAATTGCAATAAGTGACGCGAGAAAGTTCGGCGGTGACCGTGAACCGCACGCGCCCGCAGTGACAGCCGCCTTGCATCGTCTTCATGTCATCGCCTCCGCGCTTCGCCCGCCATCGAGAAAGCTTCAGTGCGCGATAATGAGAATATAGCCGCGATTTTCGACCGTATCGAATGTGCGCATGCCCTTGATCAGTGTCGCCGCCGGCATCCACACCCAACCCGCGCTGGTGGGATTGACGTCGAGAACGAGGAATGAGTCGGACGCGGCATCGTAGGCGCCGAGCGGAGAAATATGCCCGCCGCCGCGCTGGCCCACGGCCTTGCGCAGGTAGGAGACGATCACGTAATCGCCGGGGCGCATGAGGTTGCCGATCAGATCGCTGCGAATTTCGTCCTCGCTCTTGCCGGCGTCGACGATGACAAGCCGTGTCGCCACGCCGTTCGCCCGCAGCATTTCGGCGAGCTGCCGTACTTGATAGCCGAAATCTTTGACCTGCTTGCCGCCGATCGTCACCGGCTCGCCGAGCACTTGCGCGCGCGTCTTGCGGCCCTTGCTGATCACGTTGTCCTGCGTGAAGCGCGGCAGCGTCGGATCGAAGCGGCCCGGAATGTATTTCAGGTCCCCCGGGTGCAACCGGCTTCGGTCGTGCGGCAGGTCGGCGCTGCGGCCGCGAACCGCGTTCAGCACGATGGCCGCCGACGTCGGCCCGCAGAATACCGCGTTGGATTGCGCTTCGAATTGATTGGCGAGCGCGGGAAAGTCCGCCTTGGCGGTCGCGCGCGCCAGCCGCGCAAGCCCTTCTTGCGAGGCGAACGGCACCAGTTCCTGGGAAACCGCAACCGGGGCGCTGTCGAGCGCGAAGGCCGCCGGGACCGGCGCCGCCGCCAGAAAAAACGCCAAGGCAATCCGAACAAAAACCATGCGCGCACCGGTCTGCGGGATGAAGAATGCCAACGAAACGGTTCCGAACCTAATCGTCTTCCTCGCCCCCGAACAACCCGAATTGCCCCGGGTCGCGCGCCGGTTCGGCCAAGCCGAGATGCTTGAACGCCGCGCCCGTCAACAGCCGCCCGCGCGGGGTGCGCTGGATGAAGCCTTTCTGGATCAGGAACGGCTCGATGATGTCCTCGATGGCGTCGCGCGGCTCCGACAAAGCCGCCGCTAGCGTATCGACACCCACCGGCCCGCCGCCATAATTCTCCGCGATGGTCGAAAGATAACGCCGGTCCATGGCATCGAGGCCCGCCGCGTCCACCTCCAGTTCGCCGAGCGCGCGGTCGGCGATTTTGCGGTCGATTCTCTCGGCGCCCTCGACATGGGCGAAGTCGCGCACGCGGCGCAGCAGCCTTCCGGCGATGCGCGGCGTGCCGCGCGCTCTACGCGCGATCTCGTTGGCGCCGTCCGCCGTCATGGCGAGCCTGAGCACGCGCGCGCCGCGGTTGACGATCTGCTCGAGCTCGGCCTCGCTGTAGAAATTCAACCGTATCGGAATGCCGAAGCGGTCGCGCAGCGGATTGGTCAAGAGCCCCGCGCGCGTGGTGGCGCCGACAAGCGTGAACGGCGCCAGATCGATCTTCACCGAGCGCGCCGCCGGGCCCTCGCCGATAATGAGGTCAAGCTGGAAATCCTCCATGGCCGGATAGAGGATCTCCTCCACCGCCGGATTGAGCCGGTGGATCTCGTCGATGAACAAGACGTCGCGCGGCTCCAGATTGGTGAGCAGCGCCGCCAGATCGCCGGCCTTGGCGATCACCGGGCCGGAGGTGGCGCGGAAATTGACGCCCAGTTCGCGCGCCACGATCTGCGCCAGCGTGGTCTTGCCGAGGCCCGGGGGGCCGACGAACAGCACGTGGTCGAGCGCTTCCTTGCGCGCGCGCGCCGCCTCGATGAATACTTTCAGGTTGGCGCGCGCCTTGTCCTGGCCGACGAAGTCGTCGAGCCGCTGCGGGCGCAACGAGGCGTCCACGTCGTCGTCGCGGCTTTCGGCGGCCACCAGGCGGCGCGGGGTCGTGCTCATGCCAGTTTCCACCTCTTGGCCAGCCACCAGCACAGGATCGCGGCGAATATCGAACTCGGCAACAGGCCGGCCGTCAACGGCAGCTTGCCGGGCAGGTTCAGCTCCAGCGACTTGGTCGCAACCACCATGTTGAGCAGCACCGCCAGGGCATTGGCCGCCACCGCGGCAAAGATCGGCGTCAGGATGGTGGTGCGTCCGCCGACCACGCGCGAGACCGTGACCATGAGCCCGGTCAGCAGCGCCACCATGCCGCCGAACACATAGGAGAACACCGCGGTGAAGAACATGGCGCCGACGAAGGCATCGGACAGCCGCTGCCAGTTGATGCCGTGATCGAAAACGCCCATGACGAAGATGATGACGAGCAGCGTATAGCCGCCAAGCGGCGGCCCGATGAACAGGAACACGCCGACAATGCCGAGGCCGCGCAGCAGGACCGGCAGCTCATCGCTCGCCGCCTCTTCCGCCGCCTCGAAGTCCTGCGCGTCGGGCTCCTGCGCGCCCGGCTCCTGCTCGTTCAAGTTCTGCCCGCTCACGTTTTGCCCGCTCACTTGGCCAGCTCCTTCAAGCCGTGCCGGATTAGCGTCGCGGTATCGGCGCTCTCGCCCGCGTTGCGCGCGGCGGCGGCGATGGCCGCGGCCGCCTGCGGCTGGCCATAGCCGAGATTGACCAGCGCCGATACCGCGTCCATCACCGGGCGCGGCGCGCGTTTCTCGTCGAGCGCGCCCGCGAGATGCACGACGCCGGCGTCGAGATCGGCGAAGGCCGGCGCCTTGTCCTTCAATTCCGTCACGATGCGCTCGGCAACCTTCGGCCCGACGCCGGGCGCGCGCGCGACCGCCGCCTTGTCGCGCATGGCGACCGCATTGGCGAGCTCGGAAACCTTCAGCGTGCCGAGCACGGACAGCGCCACCCTGGCGCCGACGCCCTGCACCGTCTGCAACAGGCGGAACCATTCGCGCTCGGCGTCGCTGGCAAATCCGAACAGCTTGATCTGGTCCTCGCGCACATAGGTCTCGATCGACAGCGTCGCCGGCTCGCCCTTGGCCGGCAGCGCCTGCAGCACGCGCGCCGGGCAGTGCACCTGATAGCCGACGCCGCCCACGTCGAGGATGACGTAATCCTCGCCGTAGAAGTCGATGACGCCTTTGAGCTTGCCGATCATCAACGGCCTCGCGTTTGCCCGCGCGCGAGCGGCATGCGTTCCCTCCCCAGCCTTGAGGCGCGGATGTCCGGACTCGCAAGCCATGCTCGCCGCACGCCATTGCGCAACAGGTGCGCCTCATCGCGCCGCCACCTTCATCAGCACGCTCGTGCGATGATGCGCGTGCGTGACCGCGATCGCCAGCGCGTCGGCGGCGTCCTCCGATTGCGGATCGGCCTGCGGCAGCAGCACGCCGATCATCATGCGGATTTGCGCCTTCTCGCCATGGCCGGCGCCGACGATCGATTTCTTCACCAGGTTGGGCGCGTATTCGGCGACCGTCAAGCCCGCCTTGGCCGGCACCAGCATGGCGATGCCGCGCGCCTGCCCGAGCTTGAGCGTCGCCGCCGCGTTGGCATTGACGAAGGTCGCCTCCACCGCCGCCTCCTGGGGGCGGAACTGCTCGATCACCGCCAGCAAGCCGTCATGGATCGCCAGCAGCCGCACGCTCAAGCGGCGCGCTCGCTGGTGGCGAGCGAGCCGCAGGCGACGTGGATCAGCCGGTTGCCGTCGGCCTCGATCAGGCCCCAGCCGGTGCGGCGAAGCCCCGGATCGATGCCGAGGATGCGAATCGGGTGCGGGCGCATGACCCCGTTGATAGCCCCGCCGCCCGCCCCCGCCTAGGGACCGCAAAAAAGCGGGCGGCATCGAGCGGAGCGGGTAGCTTAAGTCGCATGCACGCAGGGTCCCTGATAAGGAGGGAAAGCCCAGGTCCCCGACCCCCCGCATGATCGAACTTCCCCATATTGCCGATTTCGCTGCCGCGCTCAGCGACCCCCGCGTCGTCGCGGCGGCTGGCATCACGGTGCTGGCCGGCCTGGTGCGCGGCTTTTCAGGCTTCGGCTCGGCGCTGATCTACGTGCCGCTGATCGCCGCGGTCTATGAGCCGCACGTCTCCACCGTTTCGTTCGTGCTGATGGATTTCGTGTGCGTGGCGCCGTTCGCGCTGCACGCCTTCCGGCAAGCGCGCTGGCGCGAAGTGCTGCCGGCGCTCGTCGCCGCCATGCTGGTGGTTCCGCTCGGCACCATGGCGCAGCAGGCGGTCGATCCGGTGATCCTGCGCTGGGGCATGGCGCTGTTCGTGCTCGCCTTCGTGATCTTGCTGGCGGCGGGTTGGCGCTATCCCTGGAAGCCGAGCACACCGGCCGCGATCGGAGCGGGCGCGCTGTCGGGATTTACCGGCGGCGCCGCGCAGCTCGGCGGACCGCCCGTCATCCTCTATTGGCTCGGCAGTCCGGACAGCGCCGCGACCGTACGCGTCAATCTCATCGTCTATCTCGTCCTGCTCCAGATCTCGCTGATGGCGAGCTTTGCCTGGCAAGGCCTTGTCACCGCGACACCGCTCGCGCTCGCGGCGCTGCTGGGACCGGTCTACATCGTAGCGTTCGTCATCGGCGCACGCTGGTTCCACGGCGCGTCGGATATCACCTATCGCCGCATCGCCTATGTCATCGTGGCGCTGGCCGCGTTGGCCAGCATGCCGGTGTTCGACCAATTTCTGCACTGAGCGCGCTTCACGCGCTCATCTTCTGCACCAGCGCGTCCGACACTTCAAAATTGGCGTAGACGTTCTGCACGTCGTCATTGTCGTCGAGCGATTCGATCAGCTTGATGATCTTCTCGCCCAACTCGTCGTCCACGGCGATCGTGTTCTGCGGCTTCCACAGCAGCGCCGATTTGCGCGGCTCGCCGAATTTCGCTTCCAGCGGCTTGGCGACCTCGGCCAAGGTGTCGGGGGTGGAGAAGATCTGGTGGCCATCGTCGCTGGAGACGACATCCTCGGCGCCGGCCTCGACCGCGGCCTCCAGCATGGCGTCGGCGCTCGCCACGCCGGCGTCGTATTCCACCACGCCGACGCGATCGAACATGAACGACACCGCGCCGGTTTCCGCCAGATTGCCGCCGTTCTTGGTGAAGATGGCGCGCACCTCGCCGGCGGTGCGGTTGCGGTTGTCGGTCAGCGCCTCGACGATCACCGCGACGCCGCCGGGGGCGTAGCCCTCGTAGCGGATTTCGTCGTAGCTCTCGCTGTCGCCGCCCTGCGATTTCTTGATGGCGCGCTCGATATTGTCCTTCGGCACGTTCTCGGCCTTAGCCGCCAGGATCGCGGCGCGCAGGCGCGGATTGAACGCCGGATCGGGCATGCCGAGCTTGGCCGCCACGGTGATTTCGCGCGCCAGCTTGGAAAACAGCTTGGAGCGCGCCTTATCCGCGCGCCCCTTCTTGTGCATGATGTTCTTGAATTGGGAATGACCGGCCATGTGCCTTCCGTTAGTTTTCGCTCAGCTCAATCGACCCAGTACGACTGAGCGAACAAGGTTGAATACATGAATAGCATCCCGCCAAAAAGACCAAATATAGAGAAAGTGAGCCAAGACCGTTCGCGGCAGAAATCGGCCAACGCAATAAAAATCGGAAACGCCAATAGGCCGTAGCGGCTCATGCTGGTTAATTGTCCGTTGGCCAGTGTCGGGAGCGGCAATAACACGACGCCGAGCGCGAAGAGCAGCATTGTGGTCGGCAACCGCCGCCGGGCAAGGAACAAGAGTGCCAAGAACATGACGCCGAACCAAGCATCAAATGCGGCGGGTGCGATGCTCATGTAGTGAGCGAAAATTATGGGTCTAAGCGTCACCAAAGAAAACAGCCGATGGCCCAAGCTCGTGTGCCCATGCCATGCCGCCTGGCCCTGCGCGAAGGCAAACGGATGGCCGAACGCGGCCCACAGGTAGATCATGTAAAGCCAAAGGCCGGAACTGGCGACCGCCAAGCAGAGCGGCGCATACCAGGCGAGCCAAGCAAAGTCGCCGCGCGCCTTGCGCCACATCGCCAACAGCAAGACCGGCAACAGCACGATGCCAGTCGCGCGGGTGGCAAGCGTCAGAGCGACAAAGATCGCGGCCAACAGCCAGGATTCGCGCTCGATCAGCAGGAAAAAGCCGACGATGAACAGCAATGCCAGCCCTTCCGTATAGCCTGCGGAAAAGAACAACGAGGTCGGAAAGAAACTGAGCAGGGCGATGGTCAATAACGCGCTATCGTCGCCGAAGCGCTCGCGGACCAGCTTGAACAAAAGGAGGATGGCAGCAAAGCTGGACAGGTTCGCGATGATGAGTAGCGCGTCGCCCGCGAAGATGCCGAACGTCGCCGCCACCAGCCGAGACAACAGCGGGTAAAGCGGGTAGAAAACGATGGGCTGCTGTTGCTCCGGATTGCCGTTGTAGCTGTAACCTTGCGTGGCGATCAGCACATACCAGCCCGAATCCCAGTGCAAGAGGTGGTGATACCAATTTGCGCCGTCGGCCGACGCCTTGGCGCCGTGCATTGGAACGAATTTGACCGCGAATTCGATCGCGAGCACGACAACCAGACGCGAGCTGAAATAGACCGCGAGCGCCAACCCGTACGGTTGAAAGCAATGTAATTGCTTTTGTAGTTTGGACAACATTCGCCAACGCCCGCCAGGCGGCGCGCGATATTAGCTAACCCCGACGAAAGCCTGCAAGGCAAAACGCCAGCGCTCGCCGAACCGCGCCAGCAGCGTGTCGCCGCCAAAGTGGAAGCGGTCGATTACCCCGCCGCTACCGCCAAGTTGCGCAGCAGCGTATCGATGCGCCGGCGCACGCCCGCGACATTGCGGTGGACGCGCGCCTTGTAGCGGCGAACCGCGTCACGGTCGACCAGGAAGAACTGCCGCTCCGGATAGCTGCGGCCGAAAATGTCGATCAGCATGCTGCGGAACGTGCCGGAGACGATGTCGGGCGCCTCAGCCGACGGTTCCTCGGCATAGGCCGCGGTCTCCGCAGCGGTAAGTGCGCACAGCAGCGGGTGCAGCCTGGACGAGAACACGCGCTTGTGACGCTGGATCTCCGCAATGGCGCGCGCGGCCGGCGCGTCGGCCTCCGCGCCGATGGTGAACGGCTCGTCGTCGCTTGCCGCCGCGAGCGGAAAGAGATCGATCGCCCAATCGCCGAGATGCTCGACGTTTCCCCGCCCGCGCCCATACATCAACACATCGTCCTGATAGCGCGCGAACCAGGTATCGAGCCGCTCGATCAGCCGCTCGGCGCCTGCGCGCGGGATCAGCTCGCGGTATTGCGTGCCGAAAATGCCGATCGAGGCCTTGGCGCGGCCGACGAACTCGATGAGCGCGTCGCCGATCAGCGGCTGGAACAGGCTGCTGCCGGTGCCGATCACCGCGAGATCGTATGACGCGCGCGCCTCGCCCAAACCGCCGAAGCTCAGGTGATGGACGTCGGCCTCGCCCGGCAGCAGCGTGTTCATCATGATGCGTCCAAGCCGGCCGCCGAACGTGGCTCCGCCGTCCGACACCACCGCCACCCGGCAGGGCGCCAGCGGCATCATGCGCTCGGCCGGCGTCAGCCTTATCAAGGCCTGCGCGCTGTCGATCGGCGCGGTGCATTCGATGCGGAAGCCGAAGCGGTCGAACAGCCGCGCCAGCTCGAAATAGCTGAAATGGTTGACCCAGCCGAGCGCCGAGCGGTCGCAAGATCCGGTCAGATCGGTCGCGCAATAGCTCAGGACGACATCGCGCTTGCAGAAGCGCAGATGCGTGAAGAAGCTCTCCACGTCGACCACGGTCTCCAGCACGCCGAGCATGACGATGACGTCGGCCTCTCCCGCTTCCTTGGTCGGGAATTCGCCGGCATTGAGATCGCAGACGATCGTTTCGTCGTCGCGCGCGGTCAGGTCGCTACCCTGATACTGGCAGCCGTTCGGCAGATAGCGCTTGAGGACCCTACGCCCGCAGCCGAGTTCCAGCACGCGCGCGCCGGCGGGAATGAATTGCGCGGCAAATTGCGCGCGCTCGTCATGTGCAAGCCCTTGCGCCGGCTCGGATGTCTGCTGTTGCGACCAGCGCGCGGCGTCGGCTGCGGTTGCGCGCGCGAGATTGCCTTGGGTATGAAGCGCCATTGCGACCCGTGCTGGGGACTTGCCTTGCCGGACGCGGCACGGGCCGGCGAATCATCTTGGTCTAACGAATCATCGCCGCGAGTTGCGGTCAACCGCGAAAGAAATGGCACTACGCCCAAAAATTGGGCCTTGCCTCCTCCAGCGCGCCGCCCAGCCGCACCGCGCCGACCTTGACCGCCAGCCCGGTGGCGTCGTCGGTCTCCACCGCGATCGCGCACAGCGTGGCCGGCCCCATGGCCGGCTCGAACTTGGCGCCCGGGATCTTGCGCAGGAAGCGTTGAAGCGGCTCGTCCTTCGCCATGCCGATCACCGAGTCGAAATCGCCGCACATGCCGACGTCGGACACGAACGCCGTGCCGCCCGGCATGATGCGGTGGTCGGCGGTCGGGCAATGCGTGTGGGTGCCGACCACCAGGCTGGCGCGCCCGTCGCAGAAAGCGCCCATGGCCTGCTTCTCGCTGGTCGCCTCGCAATGCATGTCGAGCACGATGGCGTCGACATCGCGCTCGAGCGCGCAGGCATTGAGCTCGCGGTCGACCGTGGCGAAGGGATCGTCGAGCGCGTCCATGAAGATGCGGCCCATGGCGTTGATCACCAGCGCGCGCTTGCCGTTCTTGGTATCGACCAGCGCGGCGCCGCGGCCGGGCGTGCCGGCGGGATAGTTCGCCGGCCGGATCAGGCGCGGCGCGCGCTCGATGAACACCAGCGCCTCGCGCTGGTCCCAGGAATGGTTGCCGAGGGTGACGGCGTCGGCGCCGGCGTCGATCAGCTCGTGGTAGATCGTCTCGGTGATGCCGAAGCCGCCGGCGGCGTTCTCGCCGTTGACCACCACCAGGTCGAGCTTCCAGTCGGCGATCAGCTTGGGCATGTGCTCGAGCGCGACCGCCCGTCCGCTGCGCCCGACAACGTCGCCGATGAAGAGGATGCGCATGTCGCTACGACCTAGCCGCAGGCACGGCATATTCCCTCCCCCCTTGCGGGGGAGGGTTAGGGAGGGGGGTAGAAACATGTCGTGATGTTTCGGCATTCGCTCAGGCTTCGCGGAAATCGATCGTCTCGCGCTCCGTTAGCACGAAGTCGAGCCGCTCGTCGCGGGGCGTGGCGGGGACCTCGCGAAATTTCCTGTGCGGCGAAGGCGAGGCCGATAGTCGGTGACCGGCTTCTTCCGCGTGCAGGCCATGGATAGTCATGTCGTAATAGCCGGCGCCGTAGCCGATGCGATTGCCCGCGCGGTCGAAGGCGGCAAGCGGCACCAGCAGTACGTCGGGCGCGACTTCGCCCGCCTCGGGCTTGGGCTCGCGGATGCCCCACTGCCCACGCGCAAGCTCATCGCCGAAGCTGTAGGCGCGCATGATCAGCGGATGCCCGCGCCCGGCAATCGCCGGCAGCGCCAGCCGCGCGCCGGCCTCGCTGAGCTTGCGCATCAGCGGCAGCGGATTGATCTCGCTCTTCATCGCCATGAAGCCGGAGACGATCTTGCCGGGCGTTACTTCGAAAGGCAGCCCGCGCGCGGCAATCTGCCTCGGCGGCCTGCGCTGCGCATCTCCGCCGGCAGCGCGTCGCGCCGCGCCAGCGCTGCGGCGCGCAGTTTTGCTTTTTGATCGGAGATCGAAGGCGTGGACGTCGACAAACTCTTGTCCCGGATGCGGTGCAGCGCGAAGCGCCAGCGTAGCGGTGCACCGCTGACCTGCCTTCGCCGAAGCGAAGCCGCTTCGGCTTCGCGCAGGCAGGTCCGGGACCGCCAAACACTTGTGCGGTCCCGGGTCTGCAGCGCACCACTTGCGTAGCGCGCTGCGCCCGGGACGAGAAATCAAGTGCGGAGCCGCGATGGCCGTCAGAGCGTGATCCCGGGAACCTACATAAGTAGGTGGGCGCCATATGACCGAACCCACGAGCTCGGCCAGGGACAGCTCCCGTTGGGATCGTAAGGCCCCGGGGAATGTGTCTCTGTCGCACCTCGCAGCCCCGCGCGCGGGAATGTAGTGGTTATGGCAGGGAAGCGCCACAGCCGCACTTCACCTCTCCCATAGGGAGAGGTCGGCGAGCGAAGCGAGCCGGGTGAGGGGTTATAGCCCCACGATATGCTCTAACCCCTCACCCGACCGCCTTCGCTGCGCTCGGCGGTCGACCTCTCCCTATGGGAGAGGTGTACGCCGAGCGTGCGGCACGGCAGCGGCTACCCAATCGCCGCGCCGTTGCCGTTGGCGACCGTGGCGTTGAGCTTCCTGGTGATGCCCTCGATGCGCTCGGCCGCCGAGTTGAAGGCGTTGACCACCGCGGCCGAGGCCGCCTTGGCCCGGTCGGCGGCGACCACGCGGCCGTCCTGCAAACCGGCGATCTCCTCCTCCAGCCGGCGCAGGCGCCGCTGCGCCTCCGCCAGTTCGTCGGCCACCATCAGCGCCGCCATCACGGTCAGCCGCGTGTCGCCGATCTCGCCGAACTTCCGGCGCAGGCCCTCGATGCGCGTGTCGATGTCGCCGGCCAACGCGTGCAGATGGTCCTCCTGCCCGTCCTCGCAGGCGAGGCGGAACTGACGGCCGGCGATGGTGGCATTCACCTGGGTCATGGCGTTCATCGGCTTTGTCCCTTGCGCATGATCTTTTTCCGAAAACCGGTCCCCGTCCCACTTTTCGGGATCATGCGCTACTCGTTGGCGTCCAGCACGGCCTGGATCGAGACGATGGCCGCGTCCAGCCGGCCGGCAATCTCGCGGTTGGTGGTTTCCAGCTTGCGCGAGCGCGCGGCCTCGCCGTCGAGCGCGGCGGCGAGCCGCGTGCGGTCGACGCCGAGCGCCTCGACCTGATGCGCCAGGTCGTCCTCGCGGTTGTCGCCCTCGCGCCGACGCTCGACCGCGGCATCGAGCCCGTCGAGCGCCGAGGCCAGGCGCTTGACCGCGGAATCGATCGCGTTCTGGTCGCTCATCGCAACGCGTCCCAAATCACGAAAAGCAGTCACAAAAAGCCTTGCGGCGGCAAACCCTTAGGCAAAGAATCTTACGTGCTGCGCGCTAGCGCCGTCAACGTCGGCGAAAAGATATGCCCCGTTGTTTTCGGCCGCCTGTGCATGAAGCCGGGCCGGTTCCGCCGTCACATTGACTCAAAAGGCGCACATGCTATCCACCCGCGACCAACAGGCTTTTCCATGAGCGCAAACGCTTCGTCGACGGCAGCCGTGGCACCTTCAGGGCGGCGCGGGGCAGCCGCCGCCGGTTCCGCCGTGGCCCATGCGCGCATGGCCAACGCCATCCGCGCCCTGGCCATGGACGCGGTCGAGCAGGCCAAATCCGGCCATCCCGGCATGCCCATGGGCATGGCCGACGTCGCCACCGTGCTGTTCACGCGCTTTTTGAAATTCGATCCGAGCGACGCCCAATGGCCCGACCGCGACCGCTTCGTGCTGTCGGCCGGCCACGGCTCCATGCTGCTCTACGCCCTGCTCTATCTCACCGGCTATCCGGCGATGACGCTCGATCAGATCAAGCGCTTTCGCCAGCTCGGCTCGATCACCCCCGGCCACCCGGAATACGGCCATACCCCCGGCGTCGAGACCACCACCGGCCCGCTTGGGCAGGGTCTCGCCAATGCGGTCGGCATGGCGATCGCCGAGAAGCACATGGCCGCCGTGTTCGGCGAGAAGATCGTCGACCACAAGACCTACGTGATCGCGTCCGACGGCGACCTGATGGAAGGCATCAGCCACGAGGCCATCGCGCTCGCCGGGCATCTCAAGCTCAACAGACTGATCGTGCTGTTCGACGACAACGGCATTTCGATCGACGGCGCGCTGTCGCTTTCCGACTCGGTCGACCAGGTCAAGCGCTTCGAGGCCTGCGGCTGGAACGCCTGGCGCATCGACGGCATGGATCAAGCGGCGATTGCCGATGCGCTCACCAAGGCACAGTCGTCCGACAAACCGGTGCTGATCGCCTGCAAGACGCAGATCGGCTTCGGCGCGCCCACCAAGGCCGGCAAGGCGTCGGCGCACGGCTCGCCGCTCGGCGCCGAGGAGATCAAGGGCGCGCGCGCCGCGCTCCAATGGGAATACGCGCCGTTCGAAATCCCCGACGACATTCTCCAAGCCTGGCGCGAAGCCGGCGCGCGCGGCAAGCCCGCGCATGACGCGTGGAACAAGCGCCTGGCATCGCTCGACGCTTCAACGCGCGCGGAATTCGAGCGCCGCATGAACGGCACGCTGCCGCCCGCGTTCGATGACGCCGTGCGCAAAGTCAAAGAGTCGCTCGCCGCCGCGCCGAAGGACATCGCCACGCGCTCCTCCTCCGAATTCGCGCTGGAAACGCTGGTGCCGGCGCTGCCGGAAATGATCGGCGGCTCGGCCGACCTGACCGGCTCCAACAACACCCGCACCAAGGCGATGCAGGCGATCACCGCGTCGGATTTCTCCGGCCGCTTTATTCACTACGGCGTGCGCGAGCACGGCATGGCCGCCGCCATGAACGGCATGGCGCTGCACGGCGGCATTATCCCGTACAGCGGCACTTTTCTGGTGTTCTCCGATTATTGCCGCCCGGCCATCCGGCTTGCCGCGCTCATGGGCATCCGCGTCATCCATGTCATGACGCACGATTCCATCGGCCTCGGCGAGGACGGCCCGACCCACCAGCCGGTCGAGCATCTCGCCGCGCTGCGCGCCATCCCCAATCTGCTGGTATTCCGCCCGGCCGACGCGGTCGAAGTGATCGAATGCTGGCAGCTCGCGCTCCAGCATAAGGACCGTCCGAGCGTGCTGGCGCTCACCCGCCAGAACCTGCCGCAGCTCCGCCGCACGCTCGATGCCGAGAACAAATGCGCCGCCGGCGCCTACGAGATCTCCCCCGCCGGCGGCAAGGCCGACGTTTCGCTGTTCGCCACCGGCTCGGAGGTATCGATTGCCGTCGCCGCGCAAAAGCTGCTGGCCGACAAGGGCATCCCGGCGCGCGTGGTATCGGTGCCCTGCTTCGAGTTGTTGGCCGAGGCGCCGGAAGCCGCCCGCCGCGCCGTGATCGGCGACGCACGCGTCAACGTCGGCGTGGAAGCCGCCGTCCGCCAGGGCTGGGACGCCGTCATCGGCGAGCGCGGCGCCTTCATCGGAATGTCATCTTTCGGGGCCAGCGCCCCCTACAAGGACCTTTACAAGCATTTCGGCGTTACGCCTGAAGCGGTTGCCGATGCGGCATTGCGCGGCCTTGGGAAGGCTTGAGCGCGGACTATATTGAGCATGTCCGGACCGCGGTCCTGACAGTTTGAACGAGCCGGGAGCGACTTAAATGACAGTACGCGTCGCCATCAACGGGTTCGGCCGCATCGGCCGCAACATCCTGCGCGCCATCGCCGAAGCCAAGCGCAGCGACATCGAAGTCATCGCCATCAACGACCTGGCGCCGGTCGAAACCAACGCTTACTTGCTGCGCTTCGACTCGGTGCACGGCCGCTTCCCCGGCGAGGTCACGGTCGAGGGCGACACCATCAGCGTCGGCAACGGCGCCATCAAGGTGATCGCCGAGCGCGATCCCTCCAAGCTGCCGTGGAAGGAGCTCGGCGTCGACATCGCGCTCGAATGCACCGGCATCTTCACCGCCAAGGAAAAGGCCAAGGTGCATCTGACCGCCGGCGCCAAGCGCGTGCTGGTCTCGGCGCCCTCCGACGGCGCCGACCTGACCGTGGTCTACGGCGTCAACCACGACAAGCTGACCAAAGAGCACCAGGTCGTCTCCAACGCCTCCTGCACCACCAATTGTCTGGCGCCCGTGGCCAAGGTGCTCAACGACGCCGTCGGCATCGACAAGGGCTTCATGACCACGGTGCACGCCTATACCAACGACCAGCATCTGCTCGATCAGGTGCACAAGGACCTGCACCGCGCGCGCGCCGCCGCGCTGTCGCTGATCCCGACCTCGACCGGCGCGGCAAAAGCCGTCGGCCTGGTGCTGCCCGAGCTGAAGG
The DNA here is from genome assembly GCA_963819955.1 of uncultured Pseudomonadota bacterium. Lineage (GTDB taxonomy): Bacteria > Pseudomonadota > Alphaproteobacteria > Rhizobiales > Xanthobacteraceae > Pseudolabrys. Next base: position 847,109 of record CAWFYB010000009.1, read on the forward strand.
GCAAGCTGGACGGCGTCGCCATCCGCGCGCCGGTGCCGAACGTGTCGGTGATCGATCTGAAATTCATCGCCAAGAAATCGACCGACAAGGAAGAGATCAACGGCGCCATCAAGCGCGCCGCCGAGCAGCAGCTCAAAGGCATCCTCGGCTATCACACCGCGCCCAATGTCTCCATCGACTTCAACCACGACCCCCGCTCGTCGATCTTCGACATGGAGCAGACCAAGGTGATGGACGGCACGCTGGTGCGGGTGATGGCGTGGTACGACAACGAATGGGGCTTCTCCAACCGCATGGCCGACACCGCCGTGGCGATGGGGAAGTTGATTTAGAGCTTTCCGTGTCCCGGGCGCAGCGCAGCACGAAGTGGTGCGCTGCAGACCAGGGACCCAGCTTTAATCAGTGATGACAAACTTCCGCACCCTCGATGGCGTCGACGTGAAGGGCAAGCGCGTGCTGATGCGCGTCGACCTCAACGTGCCGCTTGAGCACGGCGTGGTCACCGACGCCACCCGCATCGAGCGCGTCGGCCCCGCCATCACCGAGCTCGCCGACAAGGGCGGCAAGGTGATCCTGCTCTCGCATTTCGGCCGCCCCAAGGGCAAGCGCGAGCCGAAGGATTCGCTCAAACCCGTCGCCGCGGAAGTCGCCCGCATCATCAAGCGGCCGGTGAAATTCGTCGACGACTGCATCGGCGCGGTGGCCGAGCAGGCGGTCGCCGCCATGAAGCCGGGCGACATTATCTGCCTGGAAAACACGCGCTTCTATCCCGGCGAGGAAAAGAACGATCCCGCATTCGTCGCCCAGCTCGCCAAGCTCGGCGACATCTGGGTCAACGACGCCTTCTCGGCCGCCCACCGCGCGCATGCTTCCACCGAAGGCCTCGGCCACGTGCTGCCGGCCTATGCCGGCCGCACCATGCAGGCCGAGCTGGAAGCGCTCGGCAAGGCGCTCGAGCATCCCGAGCACCCGGTGGCGGCCATCGTCGGCGGCGCCAAGATTTCCAGCAAGCTCGACCTGCTCGCCAACCTGCTGAAGAAAGTGGATTCGCTGATCATCGGCGGCGCCATGGCGAACACCTTCTTGCTGGCGCAAGGCAAGCCGGTGGGGAAGTCGCTCGTTGAAAAGACCTCGTCGATACCGCGCGCAAAATCATGGCCGAAGCCAAAGCGCAAAAACGCGAGATCGTGCTGCCGGTCGACGTGGTGGTGGCGAAGGAATTCAAGGCGCACGCGCCCTCGCGCGCCGTCGGCCTCGACGACGTCGGCTCCGACGACATGATCCTCGACATCGGCCCGCGCAGCGTGGAATTCGTCTGTTCCGTGCTGGCGCGCGTCAAGACGTTGGTGTGGAACGGCCCGTTCGGCGCTTTCGAGATGGAGCCGTTCGACAACGGCACCGTGGAAGTGGCGGAAGCGGCCGCGGAACTGACCGCCAACCACGAGCTTGTCACGGTGGCGGGCGGCGGCGACACGGTGGCGGCGCTCAATGCCGCGGGCGTCACCGACCGCCTCACTTACGTATCCACCGCCGGCGGCGCCTTCCTGGAATGGCTGGAGGGCAAGCCCTTGCCGGGGGTCGAGGTGTTGCGGGCAAAATAGCTTTCGGTTACGTTACATGTAACGGAGGCGAGCATGGCAAACGGCAAGGTGGCCCAAAAGCGCAAGCGCGCGGCGGCCCGCGCGCAACAACCGCGCAGCGCCGACCGCGTGCGTAAGCATCGCGCCAAGATGCGGCACGCCGGTATGAAGCTGTTGCAGATCTGGGTGCCCGATCCGGCGCAAAAGGGTTTCGCCGCCGAATGCCGGCGGCAGTCGTTGCTGCTGCGCAAGGATCCGCACGAGCGCGAGATCCTTGCGGAACTCGCCGCCGTCGCCGATGTCAGAGGCTGGAAATGAAACGGGGAGACCTCGTGCGCGTTGCCCTGCCGGGCGACTATGGCAAACCGCGCCCGGCCCTGATCATCCAGTCCGATCTGTTCGAGGCGCATCCTTCGTGCACCGTCCTACCGGTCACTAGCGAGATCAGGCCCACGCCCGTCGTGCGCATCACCATAGAGGCCGACGAGCAAACGCAACTCAAGAACCGCTCGCAGATCATGATCGACAAGGCGATCACCGTTCCACGCGAGAAAATCGGCGGAAAGTTCGGCAGTGTCCGCGAAGCCGACATGCTCGCCGTCAATCGTGCACTCGCGCTGTTCTTTGGCTTGGCTTAACGAAGAAGCTCCGGGAGAGACGACCCATGAATCTCGACGAACTCAACAAAGTGGCGCTGGCCATGGTGGCGCCCGGCAAAGGCATTCTCGCCGCCGACGAATCCACCGGCACCATCAAGAAGCGCTTCGACGCCATCGGCGTCACCTCGACCGAGGACAGCCGCCGCGACTATCGCGAGCTCCTGTTCCGCTCGGCCGAGGGCATGAAGCACATTTCCGGCGTCATCCTCTATGACGAGACCATCCGCCAGAAGGCCAAGGACGGCACGCCGCTGGTCAAGCTGATCGAGCAGACCGGCGCCGCGCCCGGCATCAAGGTCGACGAGGGCGCCAAGCCCATGGCGCTCGCGCACGAGGGCGAGACCGTCACCGAAGGGCTCGACGGGTTGCGCGAGCGGCTCGCCGAATACCGCGGCCTCGGCGCCAAATTCGCCAAATGGCGCGCGGTCATCGATATCGGCAAGGGCATGCCGACGCAAAACTGCATCGACGCCAACGCGCACGCGCTGGCGCGCTACGCCGCGCTCTGCCAGGAGCAGGGCATCGTGCCGATCGTCGAGCCGGAAGTGCTGATGGACGGCGATCACGACATCGACCGCTGCTTCGCGGTAACCGAGCGCGTGCTCAAGACCGTGTTCAACGAATTGTTCGAGGCCCACGTCATGCTGGAAGGCATGGTGCTCAAGCCCAACATGGTCATCCCCGGCAAGAAGAGCGCCAAGCAGGCGAGCGTCGAGGAAGTCGCCGAGAAGACCGTGCTGGTGCTCAAGATCTGCGCGCCGGCGCTGCTGCCCGGCATCGCCTTCTTGTCCGGCGGCCAGTCGGACGAGCAGGCCACCGCCCATCTCGACGCCATGAACAGAATTGGCAACCTGCCCTGGAAGCTCACTTTCTCTTACGGCCGCGCGCTGCAGCACGCGCCGCAGACGACCTGGAAGGGCAAGCCGGAGAACGTCGCCGCCGCCCAGCGCGCCTTCGCGCACCGCGCCCGGATGAACGGCCTCGCCGCGCTCGGCCAGTGGAAGGCCGACATGGAGAAGAAGGCGGCGTAAGTTTTCACCTCTCCCCGCTTGCGGGGAGAGGTCGACTTCCGAGCGAAAGCGAGGAAAGAGAGGGACAAAGCGCCTTATTCACGCCCGGGCCGCCCCGTAGTAAGCAACCGCAAGGGCGGCACTCACGGCGAGCCGAATGCGCATTGCGCGTCCGGCCTGCGTAACGCATTGATCTAACCCTTGGCTCAAGCCGACATCCGCGCCGATCGCCTGCCCGCGCCGCGTCGCGCCATCGCCGCCGGCGCCCTCGTCTATGCCGTCATCTTCGGCGCCGCCGTGCTGCTGTGGTGGCTGGCGGCTGAGCATTCCTCGCTGCTGCCGGTCTTCGCTCCTTGGGACTTCTCCTTCGTCGAATTCCTTTCCGGCTGGCTGGCGCTGTTCTGGTATTGGCGCGGACTTTCGCGCACGCCGCCGGCCGAGCGGCCGGGCCGCGCGCGCCGCCTCGCCTTCTTCGCCGGCCTCATCGTCACCTACGCCGTGCTGGAGACGCGCTACGAATATCTCGCCGAGCACCAGTTCTTCTTCAACCGCATCCAGCACGTGGTCATGCACCACGTCGGGCCGTTCCTGTTCGCGCTTGCCTGGCCCGGCGATACGCTCATGCGTGGCATGCCGGCCTGGTGCCGACGCATCGTCGAGAACCGCGCCGTCACCGGCACCGTCTACGTGCTGCAGCAGCCGGCGCTCGCCGCCGTTTTGTTCTCCGGCTCGTTCTTTTTCTGGCTGATCCCGGCGGTGCATTTCCGCGCCATGATCGACCCGCATCTGTTCGCGCTGATGAACTGGACCATGGTGGCCGACGGCATCCTGTTCTGGTGCCTGGTGCTCGATCCGCGGCCCAAGCCGCCGGCGCGCGCATCGTTCGGTGTGCGCGCCGCACTCGCCATGCTGGTGATGTTCCCGCAGATCGTCGGCGGCGCCTTCATCAGTTTCAGCGCGCGCGATCTCTATTCCTTCTACGACCTGTGCGGCCGCATCTATCCGGAAATGGGGGCGCACTACGATCAGGTGATCGGCGGACTGATCACCTGGATTCCGCCGGCCATGATGAGCGTGCTGGCGCTGGTGCTGGTGCTCAACGCGCTGCGGCGCTCCGAGGAAAGGACAAGCGAGGATGCAGACGACCAAGACGATACCCGCCCGATCATCGATGCCAGCCGGTGGACCGGCGGTTAGCGCCGCACTGCTGCTCGCTGTTCTTCTGGGCGCGCCCGCTTCCGCCGCGCCCAAGGGCGTCAGCATCGAGCAGCCCTGGATCCGCCTGATCATCAAGGCGCGGCCGGCCGCCGGCTACTTCACGCTGCGCAACAACGGCGACAAGCCGGTGGCGCTCACCGGCGCTTCTTCCAGCGCCTGCGGCATGGTGATGCTGCACCAGTCGAAGGAAGAAAACGGCGTCGAGAAAATGCTGCCGGTCAAGAGCCTGACGGTGCAGCCGCACGGCACCGTGAGTTTTTCGCCCGGCGGCTATCATTTGATGTGCATGCAGCCGCAGATGGCGATCGGCCAGAGCGTGCCGATGACGCTGAAATTTTCCGGCGGCGACACGCTCACCGCGCAGTTTCCGGTCAAGGGCCCGGGCGGGAAGTAGTCACAACCACCCCAACAGCCGCCGCCACCAGCTGCCGCCGCCCTCGCCCGCCACCATCGCGCGCAGGTCCGCGCTCATCGGCGCAAGCTTGGCGGTCTGCGTCGCAAGCCCGCTGAACAGCAGCTTCACGTCGCCTTGGCGGTTGAACACATAGACCGCCGAACTGTGCGTCACTTCGTAAGGCTGCCCGTCGCGCGCCGGCGTCACCGAATAGGCGACGCGATAGCGCTTGGCCAGCGTCGCCAGCTGATCGCGCGTGCCGCGCAGGCCCACGGTCTGCGGCGCGAAGCTTTCCGTATATTGCTTGAGCACCGCCAGCGTGTCGCGCGCGGGATCGACGGTGACGAACAGCACGCGCACGGCGTCGGCCTGCTTGCCCATGTTCTTGAGCATGTCGGAAATATTGAGCAGCGTGGTCGGGCAGACGTCCGGGCAGAAGGTGTAGCCGAAATACAGGAGCACGATCTTGCCCTTGAAATCGGCCGCCGTGACGGTCTTGCCGTCGCTCGCCCGCGTCATTGCGAATTTGAGCGCCGGCAGTGCGCCGGTCATGTCGGTGGAATTCCACGCCCGCGCCGGCCCGAAGGCCACCAGAGCCAGGGCGAAGATGAGCCCGATCAGGGCCAGGGCGGACAAGGACGGCAAACGGGCGCGCATGACGCTTTCCCAATACTCGGCGGCGCCCCCGCGTCAACCGGCACCAGGCCCGCCGACTTTGTTGATTGTGAGACATATCGGCGCCGGCTTTCATATCGCAAAAAGGGGCACTGAATACATTTGATCAAAACGCCGTGTCCCAGGTGACGGATCGCGCCAATTTCGATAAATAACGCGTCATGCCCGGCCTCGTGCCGGGCATCCACGTCTTTTTTTTGCCGCCCGCGCCTAAGGCGTGGATGGCCGGGACAGGCCCGGCCATGACGCAGAAACGCAAAGGACATTATCGTGATCGATCTCTACACCTGGACCACGCCCAACGGCCGCAAGGTTTCCATCGCGCTGGAGGAGCTTGGCCTGCCCTACACCGTTCACGCGATCGACATTTCCAAGGACGAGCAGTTCGCCCCGGACTTCCTCAAGATCGCCCCCAACAACCGCATCCCGGCCATCGTCGACCGCAACACCAATATCGCGCTGATGGAATTGGGCGCCATCCTGATCTATCTCGCCGACAAGACCGGCAAGCTGCTGCCGAGCTCGGGCGAGCCGCGCTACCGCGTGATCGAATGGCTGATGTGGCAGATGGGCGGCCCCGGCCCCATGCTCGGCCAGATCCACCACTTCGTGAAATACAACAAGGGCAAGGCGCCTTACGCCGAGGAGCGCTACCTGAAGGAAGGCAACCGGCTCTACAAGGTGCTCAACACGCGCCTGGAAGGCCGCGAGTTCGTCGCCGACGATTATTCCATCGCCGACATCGCCATCTGGCCGTGGATCTCGCGCTTCGAATGGCAGACCATCGACATGAAGCAGTACCCCAACGTCAAGCGCTGGTACGAGACGATCGCCAAGCGCCCGGCGGTGCAGAAGGGCTACGCCGTGCCGAAGGATATGGGCCCGATCCCGATGCCGTGAGATGCGTGCCCCGGATGCAGCGCAGCACGAGCGTTAGCGAAGTGATGCGCTGCTGATCCGGGGCCGTTCCAAGCCTTGAATCCGTAGCGGTCCCGGGTCTGCAGCGCACCGCTTCGCGCTGCGCTGCGCCGGGGACACGCACGTGAGAGCCTTGCCAATCTTCCGCCGGATTGCGCTACCATGCGAAGACCATGGCTGAGCGACCAAAACGAGCGGACCCGCGCCCGGCCCCGCGCCTCTATCTGGTGACGCCGCGGCTCGACGAGACCGCGGGCTTTGCCCCGCTGCTCGCGCAAGCGCTGGCGGCAGGCGACGTCGCCGCCGTGCTGCTGCGGCTCGCCCCGGCAGACGAGCGCAGCCTGATCAACCGCGCCAAGGCGCTTGTGCCCACCGCGCAGGACAAGGGCGCGGCGCTGCTGCTCGACGGCCATGCCGCGCTGGTCGCGCGCGCCGGCTGCGACGGCGCCCATCTCACCGGCTTGGCCGCCTTCACCGCGGCGCTCGACACGCTCAAGCCCGAGCGCATCGTAGGCTGCGGCGGGCTGTTCAGCCGCCACGACGCCATGGCCGCGGCCGAGACCGGCGCCGACTACGTTATGTTCGGCGAGCCGGACGAGAACGGCGATCGCCCCGGTTTCGCCGCGGTCGCCGAGCGCGTCGCCTGGTGGGCGGAAGTCTTCGAGGCGCCTTGCGTCGGCTATGCCGCATCGCTCGACGAAGTAGCGCCGCTGGTCAAAGCCGGCGCCGATTTCGTCGCGCTCGGCGATTGGCTGTGGCGCGACCCGCTGGGCCTCGTCGCAGCCGCCGCGCGCGATCTCAAGCTGCCGGAGCCGACGCCATGAGCGGCGCCCGCCGCTCCGGCGATTTGAGCGCGCGGCTGAAACTTGCCGCCGCGCTTTGCGCGCTCGCGCTTGCCTCTTCCGCGCTGGCGCAGCCCGCCAAGAAAACCCCGCTGCCGGCGCCGGCGCCCGCCGCCCCGCCAAGCAGCAATGTCGATCTCGCCTACGGCGCCTTCCAGCGCGGCTACTATCTGACCGCGCGCGCCGAAGCCGAAAAGCGCGTCAAGCAGAACGACCCCGCCGCCATGACCCTGCTCGGCCAGCTCTACGCCGAGGGGCTTGGCGTGCCGCGCGACGACGCCACGGCCGCGCAATGGTACCAGCGCGCCGCCGATCACGGCGACCGCAACGCCATGTTCGCGCTCGCCATGTTCGCCTTCGAAGGGCGCAACGGCCCGCGCGATCCCGACAAGGCCGCCAAATATTTGAGCGAGGCCGCCAAGCTCGGCCACCCGGTCGCCGAATACGATCTCGGCCTGCTCTATCTGCAGGGCAACGAATTCCCGCAGGACTACAAGCGCGCCGCCGAACTGTTCCGCTCGGCCGCCGCCGCCGGCAATGCGCCGGCGCAATACGCGCTCGGCACGCTGTACAAGGAAGGCCGCGGCGTGCCCAAGGACATGCACGAGGCCATGCAGCTGATGGGCCTCGCCTCGGTCGCCGGCAATCTCGACGCCATGGTCGAATACGCCATCGCGCAGTTCAACGGCACCGGGCTCGAGAAGAACGAGACCGCCGCGGCGCAGCTGTTCCTCAAGGCGGCGCGCCTCGGCAGCCCGGTCGCGCAGGACCGGCTGGCGCGCATCCTGATGGCCGGGCGCGGCCTGCCGGCCGATGCGGCGGAGGCGATCAAATGGCACATCGTCGCCAAGGCCGGCGGCGCCAGCGATCCCGATCTCGACATTTTCCAATCCAAGCAGAGCGCCGAGGCGCGCGCCGCCGCCGAGAAGGAAGCCAAGAAGTGGCTGGCGACCGCAAGGCCGCATTCGTGATCGCCGCGCGGCGTCCTTCGGCGATGACCGTGCCGCACGCACTGCCTGCTCCCTCTCCCCGTTGGGGAGAGGGTTGGGGTGAGGGGGATCGTGACTCTCGATGGGCTGTAACCCCTCACCCGACGCGCTTCGCGCGTCGACCTCTCCCTATGGGAGAGGTGAAGTGAGTTTGTGGCACGTCCCGGAATGACTGCGGACAGGCCGCGCCCTTGACGCCGGAGCGCTGCACGGGCAGACCGCACGCGCCATGCTCCGCTCCGCCCTGCTCAACGTCATGATCGCCGCCGCGCGTAAAGCCGCGCGCGCGCTCAAGCGCGATTTCGGCGAGATCGAGCATTTGCAGGTTTCGCTCAAGGGCCCGGCCAATTTCGTCAGTCCGCCGCCGACCGCCGCGCCGAGGAAACGCTCTATGCCGAGCTCTCCAAGGCGCGCCCCGGCTATGGCTTTCTCGGCGAGGAAGGGGGAAAACGCGAAGGCGCCGACAAGACCCACACCTGGATCGTCGATCCGCTCGACGGCACCACCAATTTCCTGCACGGCATCCCGCAATTCGCCATTTCCATCGCGCTCGAGCGCGAGGGCACGGCGGTGGCGGGCCTGGTCTACAATCCCGCCACCGACGAGATGTTCACCGCCGAGCGCGGCAAGGGCGCCTTCCTCAACGAGCAGCGCATCCGCGTCGCCGCCCGCAAGCGGCTTGCCGACGCGGTGATCGCCTGCGGCCTGCCGCATATCGGGCGCGGCGACATCAAGCTGGCGGCCAAGGAGACCAACCGCATGCAGGAGCAGGTGGCGGGCCTGCGCCGCTTCGGCGCCGCCGCGCTCGATCTCGCCTGGGTGGCGGCCGGCCGGCTCGACGGCTATTGGGAGCGCGATCTCAACTCCTGGGACATGGCGGCAGGGTTAATCCTGGTGCGCGAGGCCGGCGGCTATGCCTCCGACTGCGACGGCGGCGACGAGATCATGACCAAGGGCCAAATCGCGGCCGGCAACGAGGCCATCCACAAGGAAATCCTGCGCGTGCTAAAGGAGGCGGATAAGGCGTGAGGCAACGCCCTAGCCGCGCTTTTCACCGTCATTCCGGGGCGCGTGCGCAGCACGCGAACCCGAAATCCAGAGCCAAGCGCCGTGTCGCCCCTGGATTCCGGGCCCGCTCGCTGCGCGAGCGTCCCGGAATGACCGTCAATAACACTGCTTCGAACACCGCAATTTGAACTCATTCCCCCGCTTAACCCTTTAAGGGTTCCGGCACGTTTGCTTTTTCCTTGTCACGGGTCTGTGCCATATTGCGTGGCAGACCCAGCGTATGATCCCGAAAAGTGGGTACCGGTTTTCGGATAAGATCATGCGCAATCGCACAAGAATCCGGCATTAACTTTTCGCCCATGGCCAAAGACCTCGATCCGCTCAAGCTCTCCTCACCCCGCATCTTCCTGTTCCGGATGCTGGTCTTTGTCGTGCTCGGCGGGCTGGTCGTCTTCCTGCTGCACAAGCAGATCGAGACCGCCTATATGGCCAATCCCGGGCTCAACACGTTGATCATCGCGGTGCTGGTCATCGGCATCGTTCTGGCGCTGCGCCAGGTGATCCGGCTCTATCCGGAGGTCGCCTGGGTCAACAATTTCCGCCTGGCCGATCCGGGCCTGGCGGTCGAAAAGCCGCCGGTGCTGCTGGCGCCGATGGCGGGGATCCTCGGCAGTCGCATGGGCCGCATGGCGATCTCGGCGCAGATGATGCGCGGCATTCTCGATTCGATCGCCACCCGGCTCGACGAGGCGCGCGACATCTCGCGCTACATGACCGGCCTGCTCGTGTTCCTCGGCCTGCTCGGCACCTTCTGGGGCCTGATCGAGACCGTCAGCTCGGTCGGCAACGTCATCCAGGGGCTGAAGGCGACCGGCGACGCCGGCTCCATGTTCGATTCCCTGCGCGAAGGCCTTGCCGCCCCGCTCTCCGGCATGGGCATCTCGTTTTCGTCCTCGCTGTTCGGCTTGGCGGGCTCGCTGGTGCTCGGCTTCCTCGATCTGCAATCGAGCCAGGCGCAGAACCGCTTCTACACCGAGCTGGAAGACTGGCTCTCCACCACCGTCTACGATCACGCCATCGAGCCGATGGCCGCCGGCGGCGCCGGCGAAGTGCGCAGCGCCATGGAGCGCCTGCGCGAGGCGGTCGAAGAAGCCGGCGGCTCCAAGGCCGCCTCCGCCGCCATGTCGAACCTGGCCGAAGCGATCCAGGGCCTGGTGCACCACATGCGCACCGAGCAGCAGATGATCCGCGACTGGGTCGACAGCCAGGCCGAGCAGCAGCGCGAGATCAAGCGGCTGCTGGAGATCATGGTGCGCGAGAACGTCAATCGCTGAGCGGTTGGCGACGGCACAAAGAGTTGGACTGAGTTATGGCCCTTGCACGCACCCGCCGCAGTGAACCCGGCATGAACTACTGGCCGGGCTTCGTCGACGCTTTGTCGACCTTGATCCTCGGCATCATCTTCCTGCTCACCGTGTTCGTGGTGGTGCAGTTCTATCTGCAGCAGGAAGTGCAGGGCAAGGACACCGCGCTGCAGCGGCTCAACGCGCAGATCGCCCAGCTCACCGACCTGTTGTCGCTGGAGAAGACCGGCAAGGCGGATCTGGAAAACCAGCTCGCCGAATTGCGCGCCACGCTCTCCACCGCGCAGAGCGAGCGCGACAAATTTAAAGGCCTCGCCGAAGGCGAAGGCGCCGGCGTCGCCGCCGCGCAAGGCAAGGCCTCGGCGCTGACCAAGGAGCTGCAAGGCCAGAAGACGATTTCCGCGCGCGCGCTCGCCCAGGTCGAGGTGCTCAACCAGCAGATCGCCGCGCTGCGCCGCCAGCTCGCGGCAATCGAGACCGCGCTCAACGCCACCGAAGAGAAGAACAAGCAGCAGCAGAGCCGCATCACCGATCTCGGCCAGCGCCTCAACGTCGCGCTGGCGCAGAAGGTGCAGGAGCTGACCAAGTACCGCTCCGACTTCTTCGGCAAGCTGCGCCAGATCCTCGGCAACCGCCCCGACATGCGCATCGTCGGCGACCGCTTCGTGCTGCAGTCGGAAGTGTTCTTCGACACCGGCAAGGCCGACCTTAAAGCCGCCGGCACCGCCGAGCTCGACAAGGTGGCGAGCGCGCTGCTCCAGCTCGAGCAGCAGATCCCGGCCAACATCGCCTGGGTGCTGCGCGTCGACGGCCACACCGACGTGCGCCCGGTCGGCGCCGGCGGCCAGTTCAAGTCGAACTGGGACCTGTCGGCCGCGCGCGCCATCTCGGTGGTGCAGTATCTGATCGCCAAGGGCGTCAATCCCAAGCGGCTGGTGGCCGCCGGCTTCGGCGAATTCCAGCCGATCGACCCCAGCAACACCGAGGAAGCCTACCGCCGCAACCGCCGCATCGAGTTCAAGCTGACGGAGCGGTGAACGGGGCGATGGCCGTTTACGTCGACGACGCGATCTGGGCCTGGCAGGGGCGCAAATGGTGCCACCTGCTGGCCGACGAGACCGACGAGCTGCACCGCTTCGCCGCCCGGCTCGGCCTGCATCGCGCGTCTTACCAGGGGCCGCCCAAGACCTCGGCGCCGCATTACGATCTGACGTCGTATGAGCGGCGCCGCGCTATTCGCTACGGCGCGCTCGCCTGCGACCGCGGGACAATCGTGGCCGTCGCGCGCCAGGTGCGGGTGAAGTCTACCGGCAGGCGCGTCTGACGTGGCTTCCGATACGACCCTCCGCCCCTACACCGCCGCCGACGAGGACGCGGCGATCGAGCTGTGGCGGCGCACGTGGACCCAGCACTATCCGCGCATTGACTTCACCGCGCGCGTTGCCTGGTGGCGCGCGCGCTGGCGCAACGAGCTGGTGCCGAAGGCCCAAATCGTGCTGGCCGAAACGGAAGGCCACCTCGTCGGCTTCGTCACCATCGATCCGAAAACCGGCTACCTCGACCAGATCGTGGTGGCGCCGGAGGCGTGGGGCTCAGGGCTAGCGCGCGCGCTGCTCGACGAGGCCAAGCGGCTCTCGCCCGCGGGCATCGACCTGCTGGTCAACAAGGACAATGCCCGCGCCATCCGCTTCTATGAGAAGCACGGCTTCTCTTACGCCGGCGACGACAAGAACCCGGTGTCGGGCATCGCGGTCAACAGGATGCGCTGGCGGCCGTAATCCGCCTCAATGGCACCACCAAAGCTCGTTGGAACCATAGTAAGGGCAGCCGCCGGTGTTGACGTTCGGTTGATAGCCCTCGCCCGCGTAACCGCTCTCCGGTTGATAGGCATAGGCCCCGCCAGCGAGCGGGTGACGCAAATACCAATCGTAGCCGGAGCGGCGATGGTAACGGTACGGGTGGTGATAGGCGCGCCCGCGATAGCCGTGCCGATACTGAACCGGCGTCACGGCGGTGTTGCCGGCGGCGGGTTGCACCGGCGCGATGGGGGCGGCCTGCGCAACGGCGGCGGGGTTGGCCAATGCCGCGGCGAGGATGGCCGCGGCGAACACTGTCGATTTCGGTGTCATGTTACGCTCCTGCGGGTCGATTGAGACCTCCCACGAAGACATCCCATCGGCAGTGAACGCGCCGCGCCTCGGTTCGGATCGATCACGAATTGTTTCTCAGCCGATCGGCAGGCGCGGCGGTTCGCAGACACCTGCGCCGAGCGTGATACCGGCGACGGTCGTTTGCGCAAGCGGTCGTGCCGGTGAACAGGATGCGCTGGCGGGCGCCGGCCGGCTAAGCCGGGCCGCCATCGCGGCCGCTTTCGAGCGATGTCCCGAGATGCCGCGTGCAATTGACCAAGCTCACCCCGTGCGGCGCATCTTCGCGCAGCACCGTTATGCTCGTATTGTCGAAACGCTCCGGAACCACGGCGCCATCGGGCAACAGCGCATGCCGCTCAACCAGGGCACGGCAAACCAGACCATGCGTGACCACCACCAGGGTGCCGTTCGCGCTGCGACGCCTGCTCACGATGAAGGCGAATGCATCGGCGACGCGCGCGTGAAATGTCGGCCAGTCTTCGCCGTTGGGCGGCACGAAGCCGGGTGCAAACGGATTTTCAGTCAGCGCGGCATAGGGCACACCGCGCAGATCGCCAAAATCGCGCTCCTGCAATAGCGGGCTTTCTTCGATCGCAATTCCGGAGCGGGCGGCGAGCGGAGCTGCCGTCATGCGCGCGCGCGACAAGTCGCTGCACAAGATGCGAACGAAACCGTGAGCGGACAAGCGCTGCGCGAGCTGTTCGGCCTGACGCATCCCGCGTTCGTTGAGCGGAACGTCGGGGCGCTGCATAATGCGCGCCGCGTTGCCGTCGGTCTCGCCGTGGCGCACGAGCAAAATCGTCATGCCCCTTCACCCCACGATACGCACCGGCAGCGCCTCGTAGCCTTTCACGAAGCTCGAATAGACGCGCTTGGGCTCGCCCACCACCTCGATGCGCGTAAAGCGCTTCAGGATCTCCTCCCAGATGATCCGGAGCTGCATCTCGGCGACGCGCAGGCCTAGGCACTTGTGGATGCCGAAGCCGAACGACAAATGGTTGTGCGGATGGCGCCGGCCGATGATGAAGCTGTCGCCATCCTCGATCACGTCTTCGTCGCGGTTGCCCGAGACGTACCACATCACCACGCGCTCGCCCTTGCGGATGGTCTTGCCGCCGAGCTTCGCAATCTTGCGTCGCGGTGCGGCGCATGTGCGCGAGCGGCGTCTGCCAGCGGATCACTTCCGGCACCAGCCCAGCGATCAGCGCCGGGTCGGCGCGCAGCCTGTCGTACTGCTCGGGGTTCTCGTTCAAGGCCAGCACCGAGCCGGTCATCGAGTTGCGCGTCGTGTCGTTGCCGCCGACGATCAGCAAAATGAGATTGCCGAGCAGGTTATCGCGGTCCATGCCGCGGGTGGCCTGGCTGTGCGCCATCATGGAAATGAGGTCGCTCTTCATCGGCGCCCGCGCCCGCTCGGCGAACAGCCGGGCGAAGGTTTCGCCGCATTCGGCGAGCTCGGCCAGGCGCTGCTCCTCGTTGGCATACACGCCGCTCTTGGGCAGCGCGGTGGCGACGTCCGACCAGCGCGTGAGCTTGCGCCGCTCGTCCCAGGGGAAATCGAACAGCGTGGCCAGCATCTGCGTGGTGAGCTCGATCGACACGCGCTCGACCCAGTTGAAGGTCTCGTTGCGCGGCAGGTTGTCGAGCACCGAGGCCGAGCGCTCGCGGATCAGCGCGGCCATCCTGACCAGCTCGGGCGGCGTGAACAGCGGCTGCACGGCGCCGCGCTGCTCGGCGTGGCGCGGCTCGTCCATGGCGATGAAGCTCGGCCATTCGTAGCGGGCATCGACGTCGCGCAGCATGATGCCGCCGAGCCGCACGTCCGAGGAGAAGATCTCAGGGTTGCTCTCGACCTGCACGATGTCGTTGTACTTGGTGACCGACCAGTAGTTGCCGACCGGGCTGGTGGAACACCAGTGCACCGGCTCCTCCTTGCGCAAGCGCTCGAAATAGGGCCACAGCGTGTCGGTGCGGAACAGCTCCGGGTTGCCGACGTGAAACTGGCTGAGCGGCATCGCGTAGGCGCGCGCGCGCGCTTCGCGCTGCGTCTCGGACTGCGTCCTGGCCAAGGTCTCCTGCATGGGCGTCCCTCTCGCGGCGATCGTGGTTTGGGGCCAATGTTATCAAGCCGGGACCGGTTGGTCAGCCTGGGACATCGGCGTCCCTTCGGCTTAGGGCCGCTCGCGGTCGACGCCCTTGTTTGTCCACTTTGGTCGGAAAGCGACCAAATCGGGGGCATGCCGCGAAGGCCGCGAAGTGCCAGAAGCGACCAATTTGATGCGCAGAGGTGAAATATCGAGTTGCCATACCGTATCAGTATGCGACGGTTTAGGTGTTGAGGAGATGAGCCATGTTTCAACATTCGACAGCATCCCGCTTGAAGAAATCGAACGTTTACTGGCGTAAAACGTCCAGAGTCCCACGCATGTAGCCGAAGAATGTGTCACTTCGTTCTCGGTGCGCTTGCGACGCTATTTGTATGCAGTTTCTTGCCGGCATGGGCTGGGGAGACGAGCAAGCCGACGCGCCGGCTGGATGAAGTGTCGTTGAGGCCGCTGATGACCGAGGGGGTCCAGGCGGTGAGGGCGCGCAAGCTTGACGATGCTGTAAAGATTTTCAACGAAATCGACCAGAAATTCCGGGACGCCTACGCCGGCGGCCCCCGCGTCTATTGCAGCCGAGGTCCGAAGGAGACGGTTCTGTATCTGATGAAGTCCACGGCAAAGAAAGGGAGCGCGATTGCAATCGGCTCACTTTGGTGTGACGCAATCTATCTGAAGGCTTATTCCCTGACCGAACTCGGGCGACCTGCGGATGCAGCCAAGGAGCTCGACCGGGTGCTGAAGATGGCGCCGAACAACTCCCAGTATTTGAACGAGCGAGCGCACTTACTCACGCAGGCGCGCGACTTCATAGCAGCGCTCGCAATGTTCAAACAGTCTGAACAAGATAGCGCGCTGACGCCCAATCAGAAGGTGGCGAACGAGATGAAATCGAAAGCTTGTCGCGGGATCGGCTACGTGCTGACGGAAATGGGCAAGCTCGACGAATCGGAGGCGAACTACATGCGTTGCCTGACGATGGATCCCAACGATCAGAAGAGCAAAGCAGAGCTAACCTATATCGCCCGGCTGAAAGCGCGGCTGAAAGCCCGCAAAAAATAATTCGTCAGTGACGGCGAACAGAGTTCTGAATTAAGGCACATAGTCGTAAATCCGGTTGAGCCGGCTCCTGAAAGCGGACAAGTTATCGCATCGCGAAATGGCGAGATGGGCCATAGGCACTAGGACCATAATCCCGCCACAATCTAGGATCATATTCCATGCCATCCCGCCTCGTACCGAGGGGTGTCTGTACAGCATCTTCAGACGCGGGGCGGGGAGCGGTGGCCGGGGAATGACCTTGCATCGGAGATGCGATGCGAGGGCCCGGCGGTCCAAGCCGCATGTGTCCCGGCGCGCCTGCCGCGCGCCACTGGGCCCCGTGACGGCGGCGCCGGCAACCGGTCACAGGTTTGCCGGCCCGACCTGGGCCCGAGAGCGGTGGATAGGCGGCCTTCCAATTCGCAAGGAGAGGCGGGTCGCCTGAAAGGTAAGTCCACCGGGGGCCATGCGGAGCAAACCTCAAACACCGCGCGCGGGACGCCTTGGGACTGGCGGACTTGCGGAGCCCTTGCGAAGCGCGAAAAGCGCCGCGGGGCTTACCCTTCGAAGCGCCGCGAGGCGCGAAGGAGGGCGTTACGCCTCGATGCCGTGAGGTGTCGAGGCCCGTGGGTCCGAGCATTTTTGTTTGCGCACACTGCGTAAACTTGAGTGCGCCCTGGACCCTTTGGCGTCCCGCGCGCCCTCGGTGCTTTTTCCGAAGGCCGCGGCAGGAGACAGACGACGGCGAACCCCGCGCCGACCAAACCAACAGGGGCGGCGGAGCGTTGGCTACCGCGCTCGTCATTCCGGGGCGCGAGCGAAGCGAGCGAACCCGGAATCCAGGGCGACACGGTAGGGCCGATAATCGCCGCCCTGGATTCCGGGCTCCGGCCGGAGTTTACCATCGGGCCGGCCTTCGGCCGGACCCGTTGGGCCGGCCCCGGAATGACGCTGAGAATCAATCAGCGCCGTGCCCACCGCGAGCGAGCAACAAGTCGCAACGCCGCCGGTGGGCTTCGCTCCGCTCGGCCCACCCTACCAGTTCGCGCGTCGCCGAAAGATCACGCCCCGCCCGCCACCGCCTCCGCCATGGCCGCGTCGAACGCCTTCGAATCCACCTTCAGATAAGCGAGCTTCTCCTCCTCGATCACCACCGCCTCCGCCACCCCCGGCACCTGGCGCAGGCGCGCCGCGAGGCCGGCGGCGTCGGCCGCCTTACCGTCGGCGATCGGCAGCAGCCGCGTGGTGAGGTAGCTCGGCTGCGCCATAGAGGCCGCCGCCATCAGCCACAACAGCGCGACCGCGATCGTCAGCGCGAACACGCCGTCGATGCCGCCGTGCTGATGCGCCCAGCCGCCCACCACGCCGCCGACGAAAATGCCGAGGAACTGCGCGCTCGAATAGATGCCGGTGGCGGTGCCCTTGGCGTCGGGCGGCGCCGCCTTGGTGATCAGCGAGGGCAGGCTCGCCTCCATGATGTTGAAGGCCGAGAAGAACACCACCAGCGCCGCCAGCAGCACGATGAGATTGCCGGCGCCGAAGAACAGCATGGCCTGGCTGATGACCAACGCCGCCACCGCGGCGACGAACACGCCCTTCATGCGACGGTGCTTCTCGGCCACGATGATCGCCGGGATCATGACGGCGACCGAAACGATCAGCACCGGCAGCCAGACCATCCATTGGTCGTGCACCGTAACGCCGAGCGTGCCGCGCAGCAGGCCGGGCACCACCAGGAAACTGGCGGTCAGCATGGCGTGCAGCGCGAAAATGCCGAAGTCGAGCCGCAGCAATTCACCGTTGCGCAGCACCCCGCCGATCAGCGCCGGCACGGTCTCGGCGTCGCGGTGCACGCGCACGCGGCGTGGGGCGGGCACCGCGAATTCGGTGATTAAGATGCCGACCAACGCCAGCGGCACCATCAGCCAGAATATGCCGGCGACACCGATGAAGCGCGCCACGATCGGCCCGGCGACCAGCGCCACCATGAAGGAGGCGCCGATCGAGATTCCGACCGTGGCCATGGCCTTGGTGCGGTGCTCCTCGCGCGTGAGATCGGCGACCAGCGCCAGGATCACCGCGCCGACCGCGCCCGCGCCTTGCAGCGCGCGGCCGATGATGACGCCGCCGATCGAGGTCGACATTGCCGCCACCGCGCTGCCGGTCGCGAACAGCAGCAGCCCAAGCACGATCATGACCTTGCGCCCCACCCGGTCGGACAACAGCCCGAACGGGATCTGCAGCAGGCCTTGCGTCAGCCCGTAGATGCCGAGCGCCTCGCCGATCAAATAGGGGGTGGCGCCGGTGAGCCCGCGGGCATAGGCCGCGAACACCGGGTAGATCATGAACAGGCCGAGCAGCCTGACCGAGAACACGGCCGCGAGCGAGCCGGCGGCTCGGAATTCCTGTTTATCCATCGTCGCTTAGTCCCAGGCCGAAGATCGCCGCCCCGCTTGCCGCCCGCACCCGCCTGCTGTATAGAGCCGCCAAATCCAATGCAATTGCGGCGCTTGCGCCAAAGGCGCGCGCCCCGAACGGAACAACGCCATGAAGTCCGAGATTCATCCCAATTATCACGCCATCAAGGTGGTGATGACCGACGGGACCGAGTTCAGTACCCGCTCCACCTGGGGCAAGGAAGGCGATGTCATGCATCTCGACATTGACCCCAAGTCGCACCCGGCCTGGACCGGCGGCCAGCAGCACCTGCTCGACCGCGGCGGCCGCGTCTCGCGCTTCCAGAAGAAGTTCTCGGGCTTTTTGGGCGAGAAGAAGTAAGCGGTACGCGACGGTAAAACGCAAAGCCCCCGCGGTTTGCGCGGGGGTTTTCGCTTTGTGCGAGACGCCGACAATTTCTTCCCGGTCATTCCGGGGCGCGCCGAAGGCGCGAACCCGGAATCCAGAGCCGCTTTGCACCGACGCCCCTGGATTCCGGGTCCGCGCGCCATAAGCGCGTTTACGCGCGTCTTCGACGCGCTATGGCGGGCGTCCCGGAATGACAAAGAAAACTAAATGCTCTCCGCCCCGAACGCCGCCTTCAACAGCCCGAGCTGGCGCTCGACCGGGTTGACCGTCACCGCCTGCTCCGCGTCGGCATGGTTGTGGATGGTGGCGTCGAGCCGGCGCACTTTCAGCTGCAGCGTCTGCGAGCGCGCGATCAGATCGCGCAGCGTCTCCGGCAGCAGCTCGATATTGTCGGCGTCGTGATGGTCGCTGGCCGCCAGCTTCACCTTGGTCTTTTCCTTGTTGGCCTGCGCGAGCGACATCTCGCCTTCCTTCACCGCCCGGTGCAGCAACAGCCACGACGCGAGCTGCATCAGCCGCGTGGTCAGCCGCATGCTTTCGGTGGCGTAGGCGAGCGCGCCGGCGCGCGGCAGCTGCTTGGATTCGGCGCGGCCGGGGCCATCGAGATAGGTGGCGGTTTCCTCCACCAGCGCCATGCCGTCGTGGAACAGATCGGCGAAGGCTTGGCTGTTGGCGAGCCGCTCCCCGAACGACACCGGCTGCTTCTCGCTCAAGTTGGACTTGTCCGACATGACGCTACGCCTCACTTTACTCAACCCGACCCATACCCCGTAAACGAATGGGTAAGCATGGCGCGGCTCGCCCCGTCCTGTCCAGGCGAAGATTGCGACATAGTTGCCGGGCAAGCTTAAGGAACACGCGGAAAATGCGCGGGTTGCGCGCGAGGTGACCCGAAATGGGACAAAAAAAAGAGCCGCCGAAAGCCGGCGGCTCAAAGTTGATAACAGGGAGGCGTCAAACAGAGTGGACAGGAGCCACTCAATGTCCATGAAGATGGACGCGACCAGTAATGATCGAGAAAGCTTAACGACACCTTACCGAAACACGGTTAATGCGAGATTTTTTGCAAACCTTGTCGGCGTTTCAGGGAGCCGATTACCGCTTGAAAAACTGGTCGGCGGCCGCGCGCTTGGCGCGCTTGCCCGCGATGTCGGCTTCCAGCCGGTTGATCTCGTCGTGCAGAAGCTGCACGCGCGCGGCCAACTCCTCGACCGACAGCAGGGTCAGGTCCTGCCCGATCTCATGCGCGATTTTCTTTTTCGGCCTGTCGTCGTCGTCGATTGCCGGCATGGCGTGGTCTCCCTCTCCACGTCATTCTGGGGCGCGCGCGAAGCGAGCGAGCCCGGAATCCAGATGCAGGCACATTCTCTGTCTCTGGATTCCGGGTCCGGCCCTTCGGGCCGTCCCGGAATGACTGAGAGAAAACTAGCGGCAGCAGCCCGGGTTGTCACATCGGGACTGCCCGCCTAAACAATCCCGGCCTTCAGCCAAAGCGCGAGGAACAAAATGGCCGCTCTCCCCAGCCGCATGACCGCGATCGGCATCAAAGCGCCCGGCGGGCCAGACATGCTGGTGCCGCAAGAGCGCCCGGTGCCGAAAGCGGGCGCCGGCGAGATCCTGGTCAAGGTTAAGGCTGCTGGCGTCAACCGCCCCGACGTCATGCAGCGCCAGGGGCTCTATCCGCCGCCGCCCGGCGCGCCCGATATTCCCGGCCTCGAAATCGCCGGCGAGGTGGCGGCGCTCGGTGACGACGTGACGCGCTGGAAACTGGGCGACCAGGTCATGGCGCTGGTGGTGGGCGGCGGCTATGCCGAATATGCGCTCGCGCATGAAAGCCACGCGCTGCCGATCGACGGCCTCACCATGGTGGAAGCCTCCGCGGTACCGGAGACCTTCTTCACCGTCTGGCACAATGTGTTCGAGCGCGGCGCGCTCAAATCGGGCGAGACGCTGCTGGTGCACGGCGGCACCTCCGGCATCGGCACCACCGCGATCATGCTCGGCAAGGCCTTCGGCGCGCGCGTCATCGTCACCGCCGGCACGCCCGAAAAATGCGCGGCCTGCCGCAAGCTCGGCGCCGATGTCGCGATCGATTACAAGACGCAAGACTTCGTCGCCGCCACCAAGGAGGCCACCGCCGGCAAGGGCGCCGACGTCATCCTCGACATGATCGGCGGCAGCTATATCGAGCGCAATTACGAGGCAGCCGCCATCGAGGGCCGCATCGTGCAGATCGCCTTCCAGGGCGGGCCCTCCGCGCAAGTCAATTTTCTGCGGCTGATGCTCAAGCGCCTGCACCACACCGGCTCGACGCTGCGCGCGCGCGCCGTCGCCGACAAAGCGGCCATCGCGCGGGCGCTCGAACGGCACGTGCTGCCGCTGATCAAAGCCGGCAAGGTCAAGCCGCTCATCTACAAGACCTTCCCGCTGAATGAGGCGGCCAAAGCGCATGCGCTCATGGAAACTAGCGCCCACATCGGCAAAATCGTGCTAACCATTTGATGGCGCAAATGTTATTCTGGCCGCCAAGAGCCGCGGAATCGGCGCAATGTCGGGGCTAAAGTAAGCGGGATTGCTGTGGGGAACTTGAAGATTTTCACCGTCGCAGGCGCCGGATCGGCCGGCTGGCAGGCGCTGCCGCGGCCGGGGGTTTCGATTTGACTGCGACACGCCGCCTGACGGCCGCCGCTTTGCTCCTGACGCTCGCCGCCGCGCTCATGGCGGCTACGCCTGCGCACGCGGTCGAAGCCGTGAGCGTGCGGCTCGACGCTTCGGCCATCGACCTCACCGCCGCCACCGAACTGAAGAAAACCGACACCGACCGCATCCAGGTCTCGACCGCGCCCGGCCCCGACGAAATCGTGCGCCGCATCGAGGTGCGCGCGCGCGAGCGCAGCACCAACTGGGCGGTGTTCGCGCTCACCAACAATTCCGACGAGCAGATCGACCGCCTGATCGTCGTGCCGCATTACCGCATGGTCGGCTCCGGCCTGTTCTGGCCCGATCTCGGCCTCTCGCGCGTGGTCGCCATCACGCCCTCGACCGGCGACCGCCCGGTGCGCCAGGTCAGCACGACGGCCGACGTATTCCGCGTCACGCTCGACCCCGGCACCGTCATCACCTTCGTCGCCGAACTGCGCAGCAGCAAGCTGCCGCAGATCTACCTGTGGGAGCCCGACGCCTACAAGGACAAGGTCAACTCCTTCACGCTCTATTACGGCATCGTCATCGGCATCGCCGGCCTGCTCGCGCTCTTCCTCACCATCTTGTTCGTGGTCAAGGGCTCGATCATGTTCCCGGCCGCCGCCGCGCTCGGCTGGGCGGTGCTCATCTATATCGGCATCGACTTCGGCTTCTGGGGCAAGGTGTTCGACATGTCGGCCGGCGCCGAGCGCGTCTGGCGCGCCTGCGGCGAGGCCATCCTGGCGGCGACGCTTCTTGTGTTCCTGTTCGCCTACCTCAACCTTTCGCGCTGGCACGTGCGCTATATGCACATCACGCTCGCCTGGCTCGCCGCGCTCGCCGCCCTGATCGGCGTCGCGCTGTTCGCGCCGGCGATCGCCTCCGGCATCGCGCGCATGTCGCTTGCCGGCATCGCGGTGGTCGGGCTGGCGCTGGTGATCTATCTCTCCACCCACGGCTTCGACCGCGCGGTGCTGTTGATCCCGACCTGGCTGCTGCTGGTGGTGTGGACGCTGGGCGCCGGCCTTGCCGTCACCGGCGTCGTGACCAACGACATCATCGGCCCCGCTTTGCTCGGCGGCCTGGTGCTGATCGTCATGCTGATCGGCTTCACCGTGATGCAGCACGCCTTCGCCGGCGGCATCACCCAGGGCATCGTGTCCGACGTCGAGCGCCGTGCGCTCGCGCTCACCGGCGCCGGCGACCTGATCTGGGACTGGGACGTCTCCGCCGACAAAATCTATACCAGCCCGGAAACCGAGCACATTCTCGGCCTCAAGCGCGGCGCGCTGGAAGGCGCCGCCGCCGCCTGGCTCGACATCTTGCACCCGCTCGACCGCGACCGTTTCCGCGCCTCGCTCGACAGCGCGGTGGAGCAGCGGCGCGGCCGCCTCACCCAGGATTTCCGCCTGCGCGCACAGGACGGCCATTACGCCTGGTTCAAGCTGAAAGCGCGGCCGGTGGTCGGCTCGGACGGCGAGGTGGTACGGCTGGTCGGCACGCTCACCGACGTGAGCGACTTCAAGAAGTCCGAGGAACGGCTGCTGTTCGACGCGGTGCACGACAATCTCACCGGCCTGCCCAACCGCGAATTGTTCCTCGACCGCATGGAGGCGGCCTTCGCCTATGCGCGCTCCGATCCGCAGATCAGGCCCTCGGTGCTGGTGATCGACATCGACCGCTTCAAGCAGGTCAACGATTCGGTCGGCATCGCGGTCGGCGATTCGGTGCTGCTCACCATCGCGCGCAGGCTCGCGCGTCTGTTGAAGCCGCAGGACACGCTCGCCCGCCTTGCCGGCGACCAGTTCGCGCTCATCCTGATGTCGGAGCGCGAGCCCGCGCGCATCGTCGCCTTCACCGAGACGCTGCGCCGAACCTTGCGCGCGCCGATTGCCTTCAACGACCGCGAAATCTTCCTCACCGCTTCGATCGGCCTGGCGCTGGCCGAGAGCCAGCCGCACCGCACCGAGGAAGTGCTGAAAGACGCCGAGCTCGCGATGTATCACGCCAAGCGCATCGGCGGCGACCGCATCGAAGTGTTCAAGCCGGCCATGCGCTCGCGCAAGACCGACCGGCTCACCATGGAGTCGGAATTGCGCCGCGCCATCGAGCGCGAGGAGATCAAGGTACTGTACCAGCCGATCGTGCGGCTGGAGGACCGCGCCATCGCCGGCTTCGAGGCGCTGGCGCGCTGGGATCATCCCAAGTTGGGCCGGCTGTCGCCGGCGGAGTTCATCTCCATCGCCGAGGAGATCGGACTGATCGTCGATCTCGGCCTGTTCATGCTCGACCGCACCGCGCGCCAGCTCGCCACTTGGCAGGCCGCAAACCGCGGGCGCGAGCCGATCACGGCAAGCGTCAACGTCTCTTCGCGGCAATTGCTGCGCCACGATTTGATCCAGGACCTGCGCAGCGTGCTCGGCCGCTCGGCGATCGCGCGCGGCACCTTCAAGCTGGAAATCACCGAGTCGCTGGTGATGGAAAATCCCGAGCACGCCGCGCAGATGTTCACCCGCATCAAGGAATTGGGCGCCGGCCTGTCGCTCGACGATTTCGGCACCGGCCACTCCTCGCTCGCCTATCTGCAGCGCTTTCCCTTCGACACCATCAAGATCGACCAGTCCTTCGTGCGCACCACCGCGCGCGGCACGCGGCCGGTGATCCTGCGCTCGATCATCGCGCTCGCGCACGACCTCGGCATGGAAGTGGTGGCGGAAGGCGCCGAGACCGACTCGGACGCGGTCGAGCTCTACCAGCTCGGCTGCGAATACGCGCAAGGCTTCGCCTTCGGCGAGCCGATGAGCGCGCAAGCCGCGAGCGGCCTGCTCAGCGCCGCCCACATGGAAACCGCGCGCTGAACCGACTTGAAAAGCTGCGGATTGTCAGGCGTGGCCGGCTTCGCTCGACAGCTGGCCCAGATCGATGCCGATCTTGCGCAGCGCCTTATCGTATTTGCCGTCGACGTCGTTGCCGAAGATCAATTCCGGATCGGCGGCGCAATGCAGCCAGCCGTTCTCCTGGATCTCGTGCTCGAGCTGGCCGGGCGCCCAGCCGGCATAGCCGAGCGCGAGGATGGCGCTGGCCGGCCCGTTGCCGCGCGCGATCGCCTTGAGGATGTCGAGCGTGGCGGTGAGGCAGATGCCCTCGTCGATCGGCAGCGTCGAGTTTTCGATGAAATAGTCGGCCGAATGCAGCACGAAGCCGCGGCCGGTTTCCACCGGGCCGCCTTTGAGCACCTTGACGCCCTCCGCCTTGGTCGGCAGCTCGATGCGCTCGCTCGCCGGGATCACTTCCAGCTGCACCAGCAGGTCGGGGAATTTGATGTTGGCGGCCGGCTGGTTGACCACGATGCCCATGGCGCCTTCGCTGGAATGCGCGCAGACATAGATCACGGTGCGCGTGAAACGCTCGTCGTTCATAGCCGGCATCGCGATCAACATCTGACCGTCGAGATAGCCGCGCGCCGACGTCGGTTCATCCGATTTCCGGGGAAGCTTCATGGCGCAAGGTTACCTAATCGCTCCGCCTTTGCAAACGACGCATGCTGCGGAAAGTTCAATCAACCCACCGTCATAATTCAAGCCGGTAATTGTGGCGAAATCGCCGCATTGCCTTGATCTTGTTCAAGGCCTGCTCACAATGAATTCAGTGGCGCGGCACGGACTTACCATTTAGATCGGACCCCATGGAAAACGTTCGCAGAACATTGCTCACCGCCGCCGCCGCGGGCGCGCTTGCCACGGCCACGATCGGCCCGGCGCGCGCCGCCGACGCCTCTTCCTGGAGCCAGGAAATCCATTCGGCGTTTCGGCTGATCGCCGGCGCCGACAAACCGGGCGCCACGCCCATGCGCGCCGGTATCGAGATCAAGATGCAGCCGGGCTGGCACACCTATTGGCGCTATCCGGGCGATTCGGGCGTGCCGCCGCGCTTCGACTTTTCGGGCTCGGAAAATTTCGCCACGGCAAAAGTGCGCTACCCGGCGCCGCATCTCTACAGCGACGAAACCGGCAATACCCTCGGCTATAAAGACGGCGTTACCTTCCCATTGCAGGTGACGGCCCGTCAGCCCGGCAAGCCGGTCAAGCTGCACGTCAAGCTCGTTCTACGCGGTCTGCGCCAAGCTGTGCGTGCCGGTCGAAGGCAGCGCCGAATTGACGCTCGCGCCCGGCGGCAGTTCGCAGGAGCCAGCGCTTGCCGCCGCCGAAGCGCGCGTGCCGAAAGAGGTCTCGGCCGCGCAGGCCGGGCTCACCGTCAAGCGCGTGAACGATGCGCCCAAGCCGCTGATCATGGTCGACCTCAAGGCGCCGGCCGGCGCGAAGGTCGAGATGTTCGTGGAAGGGCCGACGCCCGAGTGGGCGCTGCCCATCCCCAAACCGGCGCCGGGCGCGCCCGCCGGCCACCAGCAATTCGGCTTCCAGCTCGACGGCCTGCCGCCCGGCGTCGATCCGAAAGGCCATTTCGAATTGACTTTCACCATCGTGGAGGGCGGCCGCCCGATTCAAGTCACGACCCGTCTCGACTAATTCGTGGCTTGCGCTATTTTGCGTCTCCAGAAACGCCACGACGTCAGGACGAGAGGAAACAGCCATGCCCATCAAGGTCGGCGACAAAGTGCCCAATGCCAGGTTCCACGTGATGACGGGGGAAGGCCCAAAGCCTAAGACCACCGACGAGGTGTTCAAGGGCAAGAAGGTGGCGCTGTTCGCCATACCCGGCGCCTTCACGCCGACCTGCTCGAACGTGCACATGCCGAGCTTCCTCAACAATGTCGACGCCTTCAAAGGCAAGGGCGTGGACACCGTCGCGGTGACCGGCGTCAACGACGTGTTCGTCATGGAGGCCTGGAAGAAGGCGAACGGCGCCGACGGCAAGATCGACTTCCTCGCCGACGGCAGCGGCGATTTCGCCAAGGCGGTCGGCATGGATTTCGACGGCTCCGAACGCGGCCTCGGCATCCGCTCGAAACGCTATTCCATGCTGGTCGACGACGGCGTGGTGAAGGCTTTTCATGTCGAAGACGCGCCCGGCAAGTGCGAGGTCACCAACGGGCAGACGCTGCTGAAGGACATCTAGCTACTTCCGCTTCATCGCACCCTTGGCGCCGGCGCGCGCGGCGATCAGCCCCGCGCGCGCCAATTCGTCGGCGCGCTCGTTCAGCGCGTGGCCGGCATGGCCCTTGACCCAGTGCCAATGCACCTTGTGCTGGGCAAGCACGGCGTCGAGCCGCTTCCACAGATCGACGTTCTTGACCGGGCTCTTGTCGGCGGTGCGCCAGCCGTTGCGCTTCCACGAATGGATCCAGCTCATGATGCCGTTGCGCAGGTACTGGCTGTCGGTGTGAATATCGACCACGCAAGACCGCTTGAGCGCCTCCAGCGCCGAGATCGCCGCGGTCAATTCCATGCGGTTGTTGGTGGTGTGCGGCTCGCCGCCTTGCAGCTCCTTCTCGTGGTCGCCGAAGGTGAGGATCGCGCCCCAGCCGCCCGGCCCCGGATTGCCCGAGCAGGCGCCGTCGGTGTGGATGGTCACGTGCTGATCGCTCATGATCCGAAATCGTAATCGCTAAGGCCCTTCACCGACTGGTGAAAGCGCAGCTTGTAGTAATATTCAAGCGGGTCCTTCGGCTTGACCAGCGCGCCGTCCGGCACCGCCAGCCAGTCGACCAGCCGCGTCAGCAAAAAGCGCAGCGCGGCGCCGCGCGCCAGCACCGGCATGGCCGCAAGCTCGGCCGCCGACAGCGGGCGCGCCTTGGCGTAGGCGCGCACCAGCGCGCGGCCCTTGGTGACGTTGTAGGAATTGTCGGGCTCGAAGCACCAGGCATTGAGACAAATCGCGATGTCGAAAGCGAGCGTGTCGGTGCAGGCGAAATAGAAATCGATCAGGCCGGACAGCGTGCCGCCCAGGAAGAACACGTTGTCGGGAAAGAGATCGGCATGGATGACGCCCTGCGGCAGCGCGCGCGGCCAGGCTTTGTCGAGCGCGTCGAGCTCGCGCGCGATCTCGGCGCACAGCCCGGCGCGCACGCCGTCGCCGCCGCCCTTGGCGTGCTGGTAGAGCACAGGCCAGCTTTCGATGCCGAGCGCGTTGGCGCGCTTCATCGAAAAATCGGCGCCGGCGAGATGCAGGTGCGCGAGCGCTTCGCCGACGGCGGCGCAATGCGCGGGCGTCGGACGCCTGATCCACAAGCCTTCGAGGAACGTGACGATCGCCGCCGGCCGCCCGGCGAGGCGCCCGAGCACGGTGCCCTCGCGGTTCTTCACCGGCTGCGGGCAGGTGATGCCGCGCGCCGCCAGATGCTCCATCAGCGCCAGGAAGAACGGCAGGTCCTTTGCGGCGACGCGCTTCTCGTAGAGCGTGAGGATGAAGCTGCCGGCGCTGGTGTGCAGCAGGAAATTGGAATTCTCCACGCCCTCGGCGATGCCCTTGTAGGAGAGCAAGCCGCCGATGTCGTAGCTCTTGAGAAATTCGCCGAGTTCGTCCGCCGTGACGTCGGTATAGACGGCCATGTAAGCGTCACTCCGCCGCCTGCTCCTCGCGCAGCGGGCGGGGCAGCGGGAAGAACATCTGCTCCTCGGCGGCGGAGACGGTCGAAATGTCGAGCGCGTAGCGCTCGGCGAGCGCGCCGAGCACTTCCTCGACCAGCACTTCGGGGGCGGAGGCGCCGGCGGTGATGCCGATGCGCGAGACGCCCTCGAGCAGGCGCCAGTCGAGGTCGGCGGCGCGCTGCACCAGCGTCGCGCGCGGGCAGCCGGAGCGGATGGCCACTTCCTTCAGCCGCTGCGAATTGGACGAGTTGGGCGCGCCGACCACGATCATGGCGTCGACCACCGGCGCCACGCGCCTGACCGCGTCCTGCCGGTTGGTGGTGGCGTAGCAGATGTCTTCCTTGTGCGGTCCGACGATGCGGGGAAATCGGCGCTTGAGCGCCTCGACCATCACCGCGGTGTCCGAGACCGACAGCGTGGTCTGCGTCACATAGGCGAGCTTGCCTTCGTCGTGCGGGGTGTAGCGCTCGACGTCCTCGATGCTCTGCACCAGCGTGATCGAGCCGGCCGGCAATTGCCCCATGGTGCCGACCACTTCCGGGTGGCCGGCATGGCCGATCAGCACGATCTCGCGGCCGCGGCGGAAATGGATCTGGGCCTCGCGGTGCACCTTGGTGACCAGCGGGCAGGTGGCGTCGATGGCGAACATTTTGCGGCGCCGCGGCCTCGTCGGGGATCGAGCGCGGCACGCCATGGGCCGAGAAGATGACCGGCGCGCCGGTATCGGGGATTTCCGCCAGTTCCTCGACGAAAATCGCGCCCTTTTTCTTCAAGCCTTCGACCACGTAGCGATTATGCACGATCTCGTGGCGCACATAGACCGGGGCCCCGTAGATCGCCAGCGCCCGTTCCACCAATTCGATGGCGCGCACCACCCCGGCGCAAAAGCCGCGCGGCGAGCACATCAGCACGTGGAGAACGGGTTTTTCGGCCATTGCGGCCCTCTTTTTGCGCGCAAACCGCGCGGTTTCACTAGCGTCGCCCCACCCCCGACATGGGCTGCACCGCCCCACCCTGTCAAGGCGGCATGGTTGCAGGAACCGGGACCACCCCCTATATTCCGGCCACTTTCGATCATCGCCGATGATCTACTGCTTCGCCCGGAAGGGCGGGCGAAGCCGCAAGGAGATTTTGCCCATGGCGACCGCCGCCCCGCTGATGCCGAAAGCGACCGCCGTCTGGCTCTTGGATAACACCGCGCTGACCTTCGACCAGATCGCCGAGTTCTGCAAACTGCACCCGCTCGAGGTGAAGGCGATCGCCGACGGCGACGCCGCCCAAGGCATCAAGGGCCTCGACCCGATCCAGACCGGCCAGTTGACGCGCGAGCAGATTTCCGAGGCCGAGAACAACCACGACATCCGCCTCAAGCTCGCCGACCAGAAGGTTTCGGTGCCCTCGACCGAGCGCAGCGGCAAGAAGGGCCCGCGCTATACGCCGGTGTCGCGCCGGCAGGACCGGCCGAACGCCATTTTGTGGCTGGTGCGCAATCATCCCGAGCTCAAGGACAGCGCGATCATGCGGCTGGTCGGCACCACCAAGTCGACCATCGCGGCGATCCGCGACCGCACCCATTGGAACTCGGCCAACCTGTCGCCGATGGATCCGGTGACGCTCGGGCTTGCCTCGCAGATCGATCTCGACCTCGAAGTGCAGCGCGCCAACAAGGAAAAGCCCGTGCCGGTCGACACCGGCGCAACGCTGCTGCCCGCCGCCGAGACCACCGCGCGCAAGGAGGCGGAAGTCGCCGCCGCCGCGGAGGAAGCCCAGCAGAGGCCGGGCGGCGAGCTCGATGTTTCCGCCGTGTTCGCCAAGCTGAAGCAGATCGGCGGCAAGGGCGAAGAGGAGAAGGAGGAGTAAGCCTCCTTCGTCATTCCGGGACGCCGCGAAGCGGCGGGCCCGGAATCCAGGACGGCATTCTCCGTGCTTGCGGCCCTGGATTCCGGGCTCGCGCCTTCGGCGCGCCCCGGAATGACAGAATTAATACCCCCGCGTTCCATTCACCGCCGCCACATAACGCGCACCGACTTCGCCAGCACCGCCTTGGCGTCGTGCGCGATGACGCGGTCGAAATAGTGGCCGTAGATCACTTCGAAGGCGAAGGGCGATAGCGCCTGACCCGATATGCTCGACCGCCGCCGCCGAAACCGGCAGGAAGTTCGGATAGCTGCGCATGAAGGTCAGCCATTTGCGGTCGGTGGTGACGGTGAGGATGTCGCCGGAACAGACGAGCCCGCGCCCGCCGGCGCCGCCCGCCCAATGCAGCACCGTGCCGCCTTCGAAATGGCCGCCGCAGCGCACCAGCGTGACGCCGTCCCACAGCTTGTAAGTGTCGCCTTCCCACAGGTGGATGGCGGGATCGGGCCGCATGATCCATTGCCTGTCGGCGGCGTTGAGATGGATCGGCGCCTCGAAGGCGTGCGCCCATTCCACCATGGTGGTGTAGAAGTGCGGATGCGAGATGGCGATGGCGTCGATGCCGCCGAGCGCCTTAAGCGCGGTGACGCAGGCGGCATCGAGCGGCGCGATGCAGTCCCACAGCACGTTGCCGTTTTCGGTGCGCAGCAGCAGCGCGCGCTGGCCGATGGCGAAGGCGGGCGTGGCGCCGAGGCCGATGACGCCCGGCTCGTATTCGCGCATGGCGATCATGTGGGATTGCGCGAGCGCGCCGAGCGTCGTCCAGCTCTGCCCGCGCGGCGGCACGTATTGCCGCTCTTCCTCGCAGATTGCGCATTGCGCAGGCGGCGATGCGCTCTCGGGATATTGCATGCCGCAGGCGGTGCAGATGAAGTGGGGCATGGTCGCCTCCGTCATGGCCGGGCTTGTCCCGGCCATCCACGTCTTTAGCTCACCGCTAGCAAGACGTGGATGCCCGGCACAAGGCCGGGCATGACGCCGAATATTTTGCTCGCGCAGTGTTCCGCAAATTCGATTGTCAAACGGCCCGACTAGCCAACGCTCCGCCGCACTGCTTTTTGTCGAGGCCCGGGCCAGGCCTTTCTTTCCTTCCCCCTCGACAGCCGAGGGGGGACGGCGCGCCATCGCGGCGATTTCTGTCTCCGGGTCCGCGCTTCCTGGGACGAGGCGACAGGCCAGTCCCAGTCCAGCAGAGCTCCCTGCGGAGCGGTCGTAGTGCCGCCCGGTCGGGTCCCGGAGCCTGATTTCCGTGGAAGGCGCGGCGGCGGCCGCTATGCGTGCGGCGCAATATTTCCTTAACGCCATACCTTTGCAGGACAATTTAACGTGAAGCGGCTGCCGCTTGTGCGCCGCAATAATATGGCTAGCTCGGCGTCCGAGGGGAAGGACACGAACGCAAGGCATGAAAAAATGATGTCACGTCGAACGAAGTATCTTTCGGCCGCCTTTGGGGCCGTCGCCTTGATCGCGACGGCGGCGGGGGCGCACAGCCTCCATGGGCAGGCCAAGACCGGCTCACCCCCGGCGGCCGCGCGCACGCAAACCGCGCCGGCTTCCGCCGGCGACCACCGGCAGCGCCAGCCGCGAAAGCTTCCGCACGCCGGCGGCGTCCTTCCGGATGCACGGCATCATCGCTTGCGTGCCGGCACTCGAGGCGAAATGCGTGGGCATCGAAAAGCTGTTGGCGGAGTGAGCGCCCCCGCGCGCGCCGCGGCGCGTTCGACACCGCCGCCGCAATCAGACGCAAAAGCCCGGCCGCGCGCCGGGCTTTTGATCTTTTGCCTGCCGTGCGGCAGTGGTCTGCGTCACGCGCGCATATGCGCGTGTTCGCTATGGCCGTTTACGGCCTTTGCCGGCCGCACCGCGCGCTTTTCCGGCGCCGGGCCCGAACCGATCGAGCGGCGGGCCTCGATCTCCGCCATGCGCAGGATGTAGGCGAGCGATTTCTCGCCGAGGCAGGCGGCGGTGGCAGCGAGCTCGTCGATGGCAATGGCGATGTCGTCGACCGCTTCATCGTGGGATTTGTTCGTTGGCATGGCTTGCTCCCGCTGGTTGGCAGCAGGACAAGGGAAAAGCCAATGCGGCGCGAACACAAGCCGCGCGGACGGCTGAGCGCATCAATCTATGTTGATGCCGCTGTGTGAGGCAGCTCATACACGCCGGCGCGCGGTGTCCGGTAACTGACTACAACCGCTGCCGCACGCGTTCCGTGCATTGAGTTGCAGCGCCGGCACGCCGGCGAGCGAGCGCGCTAGAACCTGACGAATGCCAGCAGCGCGACGATCGCGATCACGATGACGGCGGCGATGAGGTAGCGTTTCTCAGGCATGAGCGAATATCTGGTGCCGCCCCGCAGCAGCAGCAAGGTAGCAACAAACCCGGCACCGACAAGCCGGCCGGCCCGCCGCAGCAGAAGTAAGCCGCGCGGCCGTTGAAAAAATGAAAGCCCGGCCGCGCGCCGGGCTTTTTCATCTTCCGTGAGCGGCGGCCGTGCCGCGCTGCGTTACGTCAACGCTTCGGTTTTTTCAGCAGCACGTCGAGCGCCGCGCGGCCGTCCATGATCGCCGCGCCGCGCAAATCGAAAAACCCCGGCGACTGCGCGACCGGGCTCTGCCGTCCGGAGCGGTGGATTTCCCAGCGCCAGGGCTTCGGCAGGCGCGCGCGGTTCTTCACCACCACGAAATAGTCGACGGCATCCAAGACCTTGCCGATGCTCATGGCGCGCGCCGCGCGGCGGGCGCCGCCGATAGCATCGCCTGGTCGCGCGCATGCGCCGCCGCCAGATCGGCCGGATCGACATTCACCCTTGCGATGGAGGACGGCCGATGCGCCTGCGCCGGCAGGAAGATCAGCGTCGTGACGCCGCGATAGACCGGGACAAGCAGCTCGTCGATCAGCTCCGCGTCGGTCACGACTTCGTATTGGCCGGGCGCCAGCTGGCGGCCGACACCCTTGAGTGTGAAAGGATGCTGGAACGTCAGCGTCACGCGTTTCGGGCGCGTCATCGGCGGCAACCTCGATGGCAGGTGTTGGAGGAATGGGGCGCCGAGCGGCGCGCTCACCAAACGAGCATGGCGAGCGCGATCGCGCCGAGGGCCAGAAATCCCAACCCCCAGAAGGAATAGGTGATCGCTCTTTCCATCGCGCGACTATGCGCGCTTAGTGCGGCGATTGATACAGCTAAATCGACGCTTAGCGCCCGGCGTTGAAGCGCCGGCACTTTGGCGGCTGCCGGGAATGAGGGTTTGCATGGCGTCCCCGCCCTCTCCCCGTCATGGCCGGGCTTGACCCGGCCATCCATAAGGGGCATC
This sequence comes from uncultured Pseudomonadota bacterium, assembly GCA_963819955.1. Lineage (GTDB taxonomy): Bacteria > Pseudomonadota > Alphaproteobacteria > Rhizobiales > Xanthobacteraceae > Pseudolabrys. The sequence goes on from CAWFYB010000009.1 coordinate 880,322, forward strand.
CAAAATTCAGCGGTAAGATTTTTCGGCGGCAATTCATCATGGATGCGCCGGTCAAGCCCGCGCATGACTGCGGAGAGACTTATGCGCAGCAGAACCGATAAGTTCACCGCAGACGAGATTGGCCACGCGCGCGTGGTCGAGGACTTCCTGCCCGCCCCCGACGAGCTGGTCGCACGCGAGGACAATGTGAAGGTCACGCTCGCACTGTCGCGCCGCAGCGTCGATTTCTTCAAGCGCGCCGCCAGGAAGCGCCGCGTACCCTATCAGCGCATGATCCGGGCGTTGGTGGATGCTTATGCGGAGAAGCAGGAGGGGAAGTGAGCGGTGCTGGAGGATGGACCAGCCGACTTTCCGTGAGCGTCGGAGAACGATGCAAGAGATCCCCAGCACCAGCCTGGATTTCAATTCGCTCATCCGGGTACACTTGCACGCTTGCTACCCTTGCCTATTTAATGGGCGGCAGCCGATGAACCAATTCAATTGCTTGGTTATAAATTTTTTCTTTTATCGTTTCCGGCATAATGCCCACAACTATTGTAAGAATGCCCAACACGATCGCTAAGATAGTAAGCCGCCCCACGGACCGCTGAAGGCCAATATTGGTTTCGGCAATTTCGACGCTAACGGCTTCTCTTAAAAACGACGCCAGCGTCTCAGTATAATTTCGAAGTTTTTTTATTGTTCGCAGAGTTGTTTCGTATGAGGCATCCAAGACCTCCAATAAACCTTTGCACGCATTATTTGTGTGACCTATATAGTTGACATCTTTGATCACTTGAAACGCACCTGCACGCCACAGGACAACAATTAGATTTTCCAAAATCTCCTTATTCACTTTGCGGCTCGAATCTTCAATACGTGTGGCCAACAATGCTGCCCCAGTCCAATCGGGCACAAAGGTGGATTGATACGTCGAACTAATTGATCCCTTTTTATTTAAATCAGAAAGGTAGTTTTCTAATCCCCATTTTATGAAGGGATGATTCCGCAATAGCTTTGTGTGATGCTCGCAAATAGCCGACAAAATTTGCACATTAGCCAAGGCCACGACCGATTGCGGGACATTAATATCTGCACGCTCATATGGTACCAAAGGACGACGGCGTATTGCTGTCATACTCTCGGGAGGGATATCATAGCCTGGAAGAATTGCTATATCGTCAATTATCGTCGGCTGTATAGCGGGAAAGTCTAGCCCAATTAACCGCACGGCGGCCGTGACGTCGGACAGAGGCGAAGAGGGCTCGAGCTATGGGCGGAAGTTGGTGACGGCATGAAGGGGTAAGGCGGCGTATCGTGGGGGTGTTCGACGCCTCCACTTCTCCACCGAAGGAGTGATACGCCGTGACCGAGACTAACGTTTCAAGCTGGCTCAGCCAGGGACTTTTACCGATCCGCTGACCGAGGTGTTGCGCAACGGGGCACGAACGCTGCTGGCGCAGGCGGTCGAGGCGGAGGTTGCCGCCTTCCTCGGCGCGGCACGCCGATCTCAAGACCGAGACGGGCCGCCAGCGCTTCGTGCGCCACGGGCATCTGCCCGAGCGCGAGATCATGACCGGCATTGGGCCGGTCGCCGTGCGCCTGCCCCGGGTGCGCGACCGCGCGGCCGAAGGGGGCGAGCGCATCCGGTTCAGTCGGCGCATTCTGCCGCCCTACGCGCGCCGCTCGAAGAGCCTCGAAGTGCTGATCCCGATCCTCTACTTGAAGGGCGTCTCGACCGGCGACTTCGAGGAGGCGCTGGCAGCGCTGCTCGGCAAGGACGCCGGCGGGCTGTCGGCCTCGACCATCGCGCGCCTGAAGGAGGCCTGGGTCGGACGAGCACGCCCGCTGGAGCAAGCGCGACCTGTCGGCCAAGCGCTACGTCTACTTCTGGGCCGACGGCATCTACGTCCAGGCCCGGCTCGAGGATGACGCGCAGTGTCTAATGGTGATCATCGGCGCGACCGCCGAGGGCAAGAAGGAACTGGTCGGGCTGACCGACGGCATGCGCGAGAGCGCGCAATCCTGGAAGGAGCTGCTGCTCGACCTCAAGCGGCGCGGGCTGGCGATCGCCCCGAAGCTCGCCGTCGCCGACGGGGCGCTCGGCTTCTGGAAGGCGATCGAGAGGTATGGCCGAAGACCCGCGGGCAGCGCTGCTGGGTGCACAAGACGGCGAACGTCTTGAACAAGCTGCCGAAGAGCCAGCAAGCGAAGGCCAAGCGTGCCCTGCAAGACATCTGGATGGCGCGAGACCAGGAAGGATGCCGAGGCCGCATTCGACGCCTTCATCGAAAGCTAGGGCGTCAAATACGACAAGGCGGTCGAGTGCCTGATCAAGGATCGCGAAGCCCTGCTCGCCTTCTACGACTTCCCCGCCGAGCACTGGAAGCATCTGCGCACGAGCAACCCGATCGAGAGCACGTTCGCGACCGTTCGCCATCGAACGGTCCGCTCGAGAGGGATGTCTCTCGAACAAGACCGCGCTCGCCATGATCTTCAAGCTCGCCGAGGCCGCCGAGAAAAGCTGGCGTCGTCTGCGCGGTCACGACCAGTTGCCAAAAGTCATCCTCGGAGTAAAGTTCAACGACGGAATTGAGGTCGTCAGATCGCAAGCTCAAACCGCTGCCGCCTGATCCCGCCCGTCACCAAGATTTGGCGATAACTCAGAGGGCTCAAGGTAGAGCAAGTTTGTCGATTTTAGCCCCGATCGTTTCGGTATCGTTACAGCCTCTCCTCCACTTATTGGCATCAGATTGTCAAAAAACTTCTCGAAGCGAAAAAAATCGTCTTTAGGCGCATTAATAAATTCTGGGAGAGCTCTCTAAATTTAGAATTGCATAATAGATGTGGACTAAATAGTCCGATACTATGTTCGCATCGCAGAAGACACGTTGTGTATATTTCTCAAAGTTTTTTGGAATTGATAAAATGCTTCGGACTAATGCAGACCGACGCCAGAGATGATCCTCTGCATATTCTAAGAGCTCACTTGATGCATCAAGTTGATTGCGTAGATGCTCCTGCTTATCTGCAGCATACCAACTTCGGCACCCAATCAAGATTGCTTGGCGAATTTCCATCGCTTGTCGCTCAATCGTTCTGCGGCCTCAGTCCTTTTTCCTTAAGCGCCTCCCCGATCTCATCGAAGATCACCGGATCGTCGATGGTGGCCGGCATGGTCCACGGCTCGCCGTCGGCGATCTTCTTGATGGTGCCGCGGAGAATTTTTCCGGAGCGCGTTTTGGGAAGACGGGCCACCGTGATCGCCAATTTGAAGGAAGCCACCGGCCCGACCTTCTCGCGCACGAGCGCGACGATCTCCTTCTCGATCTCGCTCGGCGGGCGGTTGACGCCGGCTTTCAGCACGATGAAGCCGCAGGGCACCTCGCCCTTCAACTCGTCCTTGATGCCGAGCACAGCGCATTCGGCGACGTCCGGGTGCGCGGCCAGCACCTCCTCCATGCCGCCGGTCGAAAGCCTGTGGCCGGCGACATTGATGATGTCGTCGGTGCGGCTCATGACGTAGATGTAGCCGTCCTCGTCCTTGAAGCCGGCGTCGGCGGTCTTGTAGTAGCCGGGGAATTCGTCGAGATAGGCTTCCTTGAAGCGCTCGTCCTGCTGCCACAGCGTCGGGAAGGCGCCGGGCGGCAGCGGCAGCTTGACCACGATCGAGCCGATGGTGTTCTGCGCCAGCGGCCTGCAGGCCTCGTCGACGATGTCGACCTGGTAGCCCGGCATCGGCACGCAGGCCGAGCCGTATTTCACCGGCAACTGCCCGAGGCCGACCGGATTGCCGGCGATGCACCAGCCGGTTTCGGTCTGCCACCAGTGATCGAGCACCGGTATCTTCAGCATGTCCTCGGCCCATTGGATGGTCGGCGGGTCGGCGCGCTCGCCGGCCAGGAACAGCGTGCGGAAGCGGCGCAGGTCGTATTGCTTGAGCAGCTTGCCGTCCGGGTCTTCCTTCTTGATGGCGCGGAAGGCGGTGGGCGCGGTGAACATCGCCGCCACCTTGTGCTCGGCGATCACGCGCCAGAAGGCGCCGGCGTCGGGCGTGCCGACCGGCTTGCCTTCGTAGAGGATGCCGGTGCAGCCGTGGATGAGCGGGGCGTAGACGATGTAGGAATGGCCGACCACCCAGCCGATGTCGCTCGCCGCCCAGAACACCTCGCCGGGATCGACGCCGTAGAGATATTGCATCGACCAGGCGAGCGCGACCATGTGGCCGCCATTGTCGCGCACGACTCCCTTGGGGACGCCGGTGGTGCCCGAGGTGTAGAGCACATAGAGCGGGTCGGTGGCGGCAACCGGGACGCATTCGCTGGTCTTGGCGTATTCGACCGCGTGCTCCCACGTTTTGCGCCAGTCGTGGTCGCGGCCTTCGACCAGCGAGGCTTCCGCTTGCGGGCGCTGCAGGATGAGGCAGGCGTCGGGCTTGTGCTGGGCGATCTCGATCGCCTCGTCGAGCAGCGGCTTATACGGGATGACGCGCGCGCCTTCGATGCCGCAGCTCGCCGAAAGAATGACCTTGGGCTTGGCGTCGTCGATGCGGGTGGCGAGCTCTTTCGCGGCGAAGCCGCCGAACACCACCGAATGGATGGCGCCGATGCGCGCGCAGGCCAGCATGCCGATGACCGCCTCCGGCACCATGGGCATGTAGATGATGACGCGGTCGCCTTTGGTCACGCCGAAGTCGCGCAGCATGGCGCCCAGGAGCTGCACCTCGGACAGCAGGCGGCCGTAGGTGAAAGTTTGTTTCGTGGCGGTGACGGGGGAATTGTAGATGAGCGCGGGCTGGTCGTTGCGGCCGGCGAGCACGTGGCGGTCGAGCGCGTTGTAGCAGGTGTTGCACGTGGCGCCGGTGAACCAGCGGCCGTAGATGCCGGCGGAAGCGTCGAAAATCTTCTTGGGCGGCTCATACCAGTCGATCGCGCGCGCCGCCTCGGCCCAGAAGCCTTCCGGGTCGCGCTGCCAGCGGGCATAGACTTCTTGGTAGCGGCTCGCGCGGGCGTCCATGGGCGGGTTCCTCCGGCTTATGTTGGCTTTGGCCCGATTGTGGAACGCCGCGATTGCGCAAACAAGGCTGGCGAAGCTGCGGCCTTTTGCGTAGGCAGGGCGGTGCCGAGCCCCCTCTACCTCTCCCCTTTGGGGAGAGGTCGACCGAGCGAAGCGAGGTCGGGTGAGGGGGCAACTGACCAGTAGGTGCGATCCCCCTCACCCGGCTCGCAGCTTCGCTGCTCGCCGACCTCTCCCCGGAGGGGAGAGGTGAAGAAGAAGAACCGTGCCCATCATCTCCGACCCGCTGTTCTACCTGGTGGCCATTCCGGCGGTGACCGCGCTCGGCCTGTCGAAGGGCGGCTTTTCCGGGCTCGGCACGCTGGCGGCGCCGCTGATGGCGCTGGTGATCCCGCCGGTGCAGGCGATCGGCATTTTGACGCCGATCCTGCTGACGCAGGACGTGGTGACGGTGTGGTCGTATTGGCGGCAATGGGACGCGCGCATCCTCAAGATCATGATCCCCGGCCAGATCGCCGGCGCGGGGCTGGCCTGGGCGATCGCGGCCTATGTGCCGGATTCGGCGATCCGGCTGGTGGTGGGGCTGATCGCCGTGCTGTTCGCGCTCAGCCAATGGTTCGGGCTGGCCGGCAAGGTCGCGAGCGAACACCCGAGCGTGATCGCCGGCCGGCTGTGGGGCGCGGTCGCCGGCTTTTCCAGCTTCATCGCCAATACCGGCGGGCCGCCGTTCCAGATCTATGTGCTGCCGCAGAAGCTCGACAAGGTCATCTTCGTCGGCACCTATTCGCTGTTCTTTGCGACCGGCAACGCGCTCAAGGTGGTGCCCTATTTCCTGCTCGGCCAGCTCAACCCGGTGAACATGGCGACCGCGGCGGTGCTGCTGCCGCTGGCGATCGTCACCAACATGGCGGGCGTCTGGCTGGTGCGGCGCACGCCGACCGAGGCCTTCTACAGAATCGTCTATCTGCTGATCTTCCTGATCGGGCTGCAGCTGATCTATACCGGCGCCAGCCATGTATTGCGGGGTTGACGGCGGCGCCGGCTATGAACCGCGCGCCAAGCGGGCGCCACTTAAGCTAAGATAGCCCGTCTCACCCGCGCGGGGGCCCGCCATGCGCATCGCGCTTATGACCGCCGTCCTGCTGGCCGCCCTGGCGCGAGCCGCCGGCGCCGCCGACACGCACGATTTCGTCGACTGCACGTCGCATGACGATCCGCGGGTGATCAAGGGCTGCACGGCGCTGATCGAGGATCAGTCGATCTCCGCCAAAACGCGGGCGGCCGCCTATTTCTACCGCGGCGTCGTCTACGAATACCAAAAGGACTACCCCAAGGCGCTCGCCGATTTCGACGCCATCATCAAGCTGGCGCCGATGGGCGCGGCCTATGCCAACCGCGGCCACATCTACCAGCAGCTCGGCAACGCCACGCGTGCCATGGCCGAGCTCGACGAGGCGATCAAGCGCGATCCCAAATTCCTGCTGGCCTATCAGTGGCGCGGCGAGCTGAACTTCCAAGCCAGTCGATTCGACCGCGCCATCGCCGATTACGACATGGCGATCAGCCTGAACCCGAACTATGCCGACCCCTATTTTTATCGCGGCGAAGCGCACGAGGCCATCGACGACCGCAAGGCGGCGATCGCCGACTACAGCCTGTTGATCGAGCACGAGCCGAAAGGAACGCGCGGCTATATCCGGCGGGCGCTGGTGCTGATCGAAACCGGCGACACGCGCGCCGCCGTCGACGACTGCACCGAGGCGCTGCGCATCGAGCCGAAACACGCCGGTGCGCTGGCCGTGCGCGGCAATGCCTATGTGGCGATGGGTGACCTTGTCCGCGCCATCGCCGACTATGGCGCGGCCATCGAACTCAGGCCGGACTGGGTGCTGATCTACCGCAAGCGCGCCGCCGCCTACCGCATGCAGCGCGACAAGGGGCGGGCGATCGCCGATTACCAGGCCATCCTGCGGCTGGTGCCGAAGGACATGGCCGCGCGCATCGCGCTCAAGGAGCTCGGCGTCAATGTCTCGACCGAATGGGAGATCGCGCCCAAGGGCAAGAGCATGCTGGATATGCTGAAGTGAGCGGGCGGCGGTTCAGTGGATCGGCGCCAGGTCGCGCGTCGCCACATAGCCGATGGGCTGGCCGTGGCTGGCGACCAGCGTCCAGCCGCCCTCGCTGCGCAGGCGGGTGAGCGGCGTCTTGGCCTCGAGCTTGCGCACCTGGCGCGCGCCCGGCGCCGGCAGCACCAGGAGTTCCGCGTCGGCGGAGAGTTGGTCGGTCGGCTGGTCGGGGATCACGATATCGGGCGCCGTTGCCGGCAGCACCTGTCCCGGCTTGGCAAAGGGATAGTTGGCGGTGATGCGCACCTGCGGCACCTGGCGCTGCTTGAACACCTTCTCGCTCAGCGCCGTCACCTGCGCGTGCACATAGGCCGCAAGCTCCGCTACGTCGATCTTGCCGTCGCCATTGCTGTCGGCGCTCTGCAGTGCCTCCAGCACGCTGTAGGTGAACAGGCCGTGGTCGTGGAAGCCTTCCAGCGCCTCCTTGTCGCCGGCGGAAGCGGTCAGGATGGTGCGGCCCGTCGCTTGCGCCATGCGGTCGTTGGCGGCGCCGCGCTCCAGCGCATGCGTGGCGTCGCCGGTCAGCGTGCCGGCCTCGCAGGTGTCGAACAGCAGCACGCTCTTGCGCGCCGCAATGCGCGCGAACCAGGTCTGCCATTGCTCCTGCGCGATGCCCTGCGCCGAGACCGCTTTGTTGACGGCGGCGGCACTTGAGCGATCGCCGTCGAAGTGGAAGTCCTGCGGCACGAAGTAGTAGCGCCCGTCCACCGTCTTGCCGTGGCCGGCGACGTAGAACACGAACAGGTCGGTGGGCTTCACCTTGGCGGCGAGGTCGTTGAAGGTCTTGTCGAGCTCGCCGCGTTTGACTTGCGCATCGCTCAGCAGGGTGACGTCGACCGCGCTATACAGCCCCTTGCCCGTCAGCCTGAGCGCGTCCGCCAGCGCCTTGGCGTCGGGAACCGCATAAGTGAGATTGAATTGCGCATCGGCGTATTTGTTCAAGCCCAGCGCCAGCACGAACAGGCGGGCCTGCGCACCGGCTGCCGGCGCCGGCCCGGTCACCGCGGCGCGCGCCGGCACGGAGGCGACCAGATTGGCGCCATTATAGGCCACCACTTCGATCTGGTTCTCGCCTTCGTCGAGCGCAAGCCCGCGCGTCAATTGCAGCGGTTGGCCGGCGGGCGGCGCGGCCGGCCGGTCGACGCCCACCGTAACGCCGTTGACGCGCCATTCCACGCGGCCGATCCCCCCAGCGCGCGGAGTGATTTCAACCTCGGCGTTGACCTGCGCCGCGCCCGCGCTGGCGCCGCCGGCCGGCGAGAGCAATCGCACCGAAGGCGCATTGCCGCTGGCGATCACCTTGGCGAGGTCGAGACGTGCCGCCGCCTGCCGCACCAGCCCGCGCGGGTCGCCGGCAAGCTTCTCGCGCACCAGATCGGGACGGTAGAGCGCTTGATAAAACTGGTCGATCGAATACAGCTCTAGCCCGCGCACAATACTCAGAAGGCGCCCACCGGCGCTGGAACCTGCAAAAAAGCCCTCCGGTGTGAATTCAAGCCATTCCCCATCGGCTGTTCCGATGAGAGTCACAAGCAGTTCGCCGGTGCCCCGGTTCCAGATCCTGACCGTTCCATCACCGCTCGCAGATAGCACCTGCGCGCCATCGGCGGAGAAGGTTACAGCGGTGATGCTTCCCGAGTGTCCGTCGAAGCGGCGGACGACCGCACCACTTGCGCTGTCCCAGAGGATCAGTTGGTTGTCGTCGCTGCCGGACAGGACCTGCCGACCGTCGGGTGAAAAAGCGACCGCGTTGACCTGGGCGTTGGGACCTATGGAGTGCAGCAGTCTACCGGTCTTAGCGTCCCAAATGCGCAGCGTCTGGATCGACGTAATCAATGTCCCCTGAGTGATTGGATCGTAGCCGCTGCCCGTCGCTATGAGCAAACCGTCACGCGAAATTGCGAGCGAAGTGACATCATAATATTGGGCGTTAACGTTGCGCAGCAGTTGACCGGTCGCCGGATCCCAAAACCTGAGCTTGCCATTTCCAATGGGAGCATTGGTAGGTGCGCCGTCGGCACTACCGCCCGTCACGACGCGTGTACCGTCGGGCCAGAAGGCAACAGCGCCGACCCCCTTGAATGCTGGTTTACTAACTCCGCCGCCGTGACCGCGGAAGGTCATCAGGAGCTGGCCGCTCGACGCGTCCCACATCTTGATCTTGCCCCAGTCGGGGGCAGCGGCATCCGAGCCGTAGCCCAATCCCGCGATGACGCGCTTGGCATCCGGGCTGAAGGCGACCGCGTTCAAACTATTCAAAATCCCCGATATCGTGCGGATGTCCTGGCCGGTCACCGCGTCGACAATTCTCAGTTTGCCGCCGCCGCCGGCCAGGATGCGGTTGCCGTCATGGGACACCGCGATCCGTGTGGAGTCCTCGGTGAATACGCGCACGCCGTTCGGAATGTCCCAAAGGCGAAGTTCGCTTTCGCTTCCCGATACGACGTGTGCGTTATCCGACGTGAAGCCCACGGCCGTTGGAGACGCCCGGGAGTCCGGGTTGCCTGCGACATAGCTGCGCTGGCCAGTGGTGAAATCCCACAATTCAACCGTGTTCTGAAACGTGCCGCTGGCAACGCGCCTTCCCTCAGGCGAAATCTTTGCCGAGTTCGACGCCGTTCGCGTCCTTGAAGACGCGCATCAATCGGCCGCTGGCAGCTTCGTACAGCTTGATTCCATCGAGATTTCCCGAGAGCACATCGGCTCCGTCGGGGGAAAAAGTCACTGAGTAGACAGGATAAGAATATCCACCAAACGAATGGAGAAGCCGCCCGCTCGCGGCGTCCCAGAGCTTCATGGTTTTGTCGTTGCTTCCGGTAAGAACGCGTGTCCCGTCGGGCGAGAACGAAACGGATGCGAGCTCGCCGGCGTGGTGGAAGGTCTGGATAATGCGCCCAGTTGCGGCGTCCCACAGCTTCGCCGAGTTGTCGGCCCTGCGCGGGTAGATCTCGAGTTCCGGCGCCAGACAGGATGCGCGTGCCATCCGGCGAAAAGGCGAGTGCGGTGACCGAGCCGACGTGCCGTCTGAACGTGAATAGGCGGTTGCCCGTGAGCGCATCCCAGACGACGACGGTGTTGTCGTAACTGGCGGACGCCATGCGCTTGCCGTCGGGCGCGAAGGCTACGGCAGTGACGCCTTTGGTGTGCCCATAGAAGCCCCGGATAAACTCCCCGGTGACGACGTCCCAGAGCTTGACCGCCGTGTCAGAGCCTCCCGATAGCGCCCATTTGCCATCCGGCGAGAACGCCACCGAAGAAACGCCGCTGCCATTGACGCGCGCGTGACCGCGCAGGGTGCGGATGAGCCGGCCGGTGCTTGCTTGCCACAGTTTCAGCTTCCCATCGTCGCTGCCCGACAGGACGAGGCTCCCATCGGGAGAGAAGGCCACGGAGGTGACCCGCTGCGAGTGCGGCACCGGCGGTACGATTTCGACCTTGCCCTGGTCGGCAAGCGGCACCTTGACTCGTTCGTCGCGCAATCTGGTCGCCGCCGCCAGGGCCTGGTGCGCCTGGTCGTAGGAGGGAAGCAGTTCGATGGCGCGGGTGTAATCGGCGATGGCGTGGTCGTAGTCGCCCTTGCCGGCATAGGCGTCGCCACGGTTCTTATAGGGAAACTGGGGCCCCGGATTTTTCAGGTCCAAGGATTTCGTGCAATCGGCGATCGCGAGATCGTACTTGCCCAGCTTGTTATAGCTCAGACAGCGATTGTTATAGGCAAAAGATGGTGGATTGCGGCTGTTAGAGGCCCTATGCCGCAGCACAAACGTGCAGCCCTTGATCTTAGCCTCCGGCTTCGCCGTGGCGGAAAAGCAGTCTTCCCTCGGGCCGGCCCAGGCTGAAAGAGGCGCGAGCGCCAGCGGCGCCGCGCATACGACAAAAAAAGCCGCCGCAAGCGGCAGCACCTTCCGAAGCCCGAACATGATTTTCCCCCAGGCCGCCGGCCAAAACGGCGGCATATTCTTCCGGCCCGCGACACGCGACAAGGGGGTGTTTGACGCAAGGCCCGCGCGGGCGGCCAGCGCCGCACCGATGACAAAGCCGCGTGAGGCCGCTAGCTTTTCGCCCCGAGGGAGAAACCACCCATGGCGCAGACGCCCTACGACACCGATCTCGACCGCAACCCGGCCAATTTCCAGCCGCTGACGCCGCTCGGCTTCCTGGAACGGGCGGCGAGCGTATTCCCGCAGCACACCGCGATCATCCACGGGCCGCTGCGGCGCAACTATGCCGAGTTCTACGCCCGCGCGCGCCGGCTGGCTTCGGCGCTTTCCAAGCACGGCATCAAGCGCGGCGATTCGGTCTCGGTGCTGCTCGCCAATACGCCGGCCATGCTTGAGGCCCACTACGGCGTGCCGATGACGCAAGGCGTGCTCAACACGCTCAACACGCGGCTCGATGCGCCGATCATCGCCTTCTCGCTCGACCATGCCGAAGCCAAGGTGGTGATCACCGACCGCGAATATTCCAAGGTGATGAAGGAGGCGCTCGCTCTAGCCAAAGTGAAGCCGCTGGTGATCGATTACGACGATCCGGAATATTCCGGCCCGGGCGAGCGGCTGGGCTCAATCGAATACGAAGAGTTCATCGCGCAAGGCGATCCCGACTACGCCTGGCTGATGCCGGAGGACGAATGGGACGCCATCTCACTCAACTACACGTCCGGCACCACCGGCGACCCGAAGGGCGTGGTCTATCACCACCGCGGCGCGCATCTGTTGGCGGTCGGCAATGTGGTGACCTGCTCGATGGCCAAGCACCCCGTGTATCTGTGGACGCTGCCGATGTTCCACTGCAACGGCTGGTGCTTTCCCTGGTCGATTTCGGTGGCGGCCGGCACGCATGTCTGCCTGCGCGCGGTGCGCGCCGCCGCGATGTACGACGCGATCGCGACGCACAAGGTGACGCATCTGTGCGGCGCGCCGATCGTGATGGCGACGCTGCTCAACGCGCCGGAGGCCGAGAAGAAGCCGCTGCCGCACGTCGTCGAGTTCTTCACCGCCGCGGCGCCGCCGCCGGAAGCGGTGCTCGCCGCGATGAAAGAAGCGGGCTTCAACGTCACGCATCTCTACGGGCTGACCGAGACCTACGGGCCGGCGGTGGTGAACGACTGGCACGCCGAATGGAACGCGCTTGGCCTGGGCGAGCAGGCGGCGAAGAAGGCGCGCCAGGGCGTGCGCTACGGCGCGCTGGAGGCGCTCGACGTGCGCGACCCGGAGACGATGCAGCCGGTGCCGCGTGACGGCCAAACCATCGGCGAGGTGATGTTCCGCGGCAATGTGGTGATGAAGGGCTATCTGAAGAATAGAAAATCGACCGACGCCGCCTTTGCCGGCGGCTGGTTCCATTCCGGCGATCTCGGCGTGATGCACAGTGACGGCTATATCCAGATCAAGGACCGCAGCAAGGACATCATCATTTCCGGCGGCGAGAATATTTCCTCGATCGAGGTGGAGGACGCTTTGTACAAGCATCCTGCTGTTGCTGCTGCTGCTGTTGTTGCCAAGGCGGACGCGAAATGGGGCGAGACCCCTTGCGCCTTCATCGAATTGAAGCCCGGCGCGCAGGCGACAAGCGATGAGCTGGTGCAATGGTGCAAGAAGCATCTCGCCGGCTACAAGGTTCCGCGCTACGTGGTGTTCGCGGAACTGCCGAAGACCAGCACCGGGAAGATCCAGAAGTTCAAGCTGCGGGAGATGGCGAAGGGGGTGTAGCTGCGCTCCATGCGCGCTGCCTACCGGCGCTATTGGCCAACCGGATCGCCAATCGAAGTCGGTTTCAACATTTCGTTGGCGAGATTTTCCTGGCTGTGCGACGCTTGGGCGTGCTGGTTTTCCAACCTTTTCCGGCAATCTTCGTACGCCGGAGAGCCGGGCTGTGCGCCGGAAGACCGGCAGTTCGCATCATCGGCCGCCACTCTCGCCTGCGCCGCCGCCTTCAGGTTTGCCTGCCGCGTGGCATCGTATTGCGCGCAGCCCGCGAGGGTCACCAGGATCACAAGTATCGTCGCAAACCGCATAACGTCCCCTTTGCTGCAACGATGCTTTCTACGCCACCGGCGCATGCCGTTGCAAATGCCGCCGTAGCGACCCCAGCCAGCCCGCAAATGCCTCGCGGAAAAATTCGCGCGTAGGGCGGATTAGCGCCGCGTAATCCGTCATTCACCTGTCTGCCGGCGTGTTACGCCTTCGGCTAACCCGGCCTACTGGCTAAGTCGCATCGTGAAAAATAATGCCGACAGTGTGGCGCATGCCGGAGCGCACGCGGCTCACGCCGTGGCGGAGGTTCACGCGGTAATTGCCCTTCGATCCCTGCACTGGCCGGTTGTGAACGGCGAAGACCACGGCATCGCCCTGCCGAAGCGGCACGACCTCGGCGCGGCTTTGCATGCGCGGCCGTTGTTCGGTCAGGACGAACTCCCCGCCGGTGAAGTCCTTGTCGGGCTCCGAGAGCAGGATCGCAATCTGGGTCGGGAATGCGAGCGCGCCATAGAGATCCTGGTGGAGGCAATTGAAGTCCCCCGCGACGTACTGCAACAGGAGCGGGGTTGGGCGCGTTTGGCCGGCTCTGTGGCACCGCTTCAGAAACGACGCGTGGTCATCGGGATAGCGCTCGTCTATCCCCATGCGCTCGTTCCACACATTGGCCACGCCGGCGAGGCGCGGATAGAGGGCCGTTCGCAAGCCCGCGAGGAGATCGGGAAGCGGATATTTGAAGTAGCGGTACTCGCCCTTCCCGAAACCGTGGCGTGCCATGTGGATGTGACTGCGAAAGTGGCTCTCGTCGGGATAGAAGGCCGCGATCGCACGACATTCCGCGGGCGAGAGAAGCTTCGGCAAGACGGCGCAGCCATATTGGTCGAGGTCGCCGGCGACCGCCTGCCAGTCATGGGCGGCGACCCGCGCCTCTGCGGCCGTAACCGTAGAGGCTCGAGACACCGTGAAAGAACGCGCCTTCATGTGACGGCCTCCCGTGATGTCGGGCTTTCGGCTCACGCTGCCTGCGCATGCCGTTGCAAATGCCGCCGCAGCGACCCCAACCAGCCCGCAAAGGCATCGCGGAAAAAGTCGCAGCGGCCGTCGCGCGAGGCCGGCTCGCAGTCGAACGTCGCCCACCATTCGACGAAGGCGCGGTCGCCGTCGACGATCGGCGTCACCCGCAGCGCGGCGCGATAGGCGCTGACCGGGGCCGCCGCCTCCTCGGCGAAACCGTAAGTCTGCACGCGCTCGATGTCGGACAGCGCCAACAGCCGCTGGCGCAGCCGCCGGCCGTCATACAGCACGTTGCGCACGCAGCCTACCGCGTCGCCCGCCCTGCCCTCCTCGATTTCGCTTGCGCCGGCGCCGTCCACCCACACCGGGTAGTTGTTGAAGTCGCGGATGACGCTCCACACCTGCGCAGCGCTGTGCTCGAACACGGTGCTGTAATAGGCTTCGGCCATGCTAGGCTCCTTACGCGCTTGCCGCGCCTGACATGCCAGCGCGGCCGGCGCGCCGCCACCCGATTTCTGTTGCGTTTTTGGGAAGAACGTCCATGTCCCTGATCCTCGTCACCGACGACGGCCCGCTCCGCATCGTGCGCATGAACCGGCCGGAGAAGAAGAACGCGCTCACACGGCCGATGTACGAGGCGCTGTGCGCTGCGCTCAGCGAGCCGCGCGAAGGTCTGCGCTGTATCGTCATCGCCGGCAACGAGAGTGGCTTCACCGCCGGCAACGACATCGGCGATTTCCTGGCGGCGGCGCAATCGGGCGGCGCGCTGGGCGGGCCGACCGCGCGCTTCCTGCACGTCTTGGCACGCTGCGAGACGCCGCTGGTGGCCGCGGTTAACGGCGTGGCCGTCGGCATCGGCACCACCATGCTGTTGCATTGCGATCACGTGGTGGCGGCGAGCGACGCGCGGCTGTCGACGCCCTTTGTCGCGCTCGGCCTGCTGCCGGAGGCGGCGTCGACCCTGCTGGCGCCGCGGCTGATGGGCCATGCGCGCGCCTTCGAGCTCATGGTGATGGGGCACCCGTTCTCGGCCGAGGAGGCGAAGGCCGCGGGCCTGGTCAACCGCGTGGTCGCGCCGGCGGAATTGGAGGCGGCGGCGCTTGCAGCCGCGCGCGAGATCGCCGCGCTGCCGCCCGAAGGCGTCAGGATCGCGCGGCGGCTGATGCGGGGGCCGGTCGAGGAGACCATCGCGCGCATCGACGAGGAGGTGGCGATCTTCGCCGAGCGGCTTTCCTCGCCGGAGGCCAAAGCCGCCTTCATGGCCTTTCTCGCGCGCAAGAAGTGAGGCGCTTTTCCTTCTCCCCGCTTCGCGCGGAGAGGCAAGAGGCGGCAACGCTACGGAAATCGCGCGCGCTAAAAAAGCCCGGCGAGGTGCGGGGGATAGATCGTGCCGGCGATGGTGAGGCTGGTGAGGATCAAGGCTTCGAGCCCACCTGGCGAGCCCCAGCCGGACCAACGCATCGCCTTATCGGCCCTCAGCGGCCGTCGCGGGCGAAGGGATTAAACAGATTGTCCGCGTTGTAGCGGCTGTCGAACGAGCCCCCGCCGCCGCCCTGGTTCATCTGCAGCGACAGGCCGCCCTGCTGGTAGACGGTGCCGTGGCCGCTGCCGTCGAAGTGCGAGGCATCGCCCGGCTGCCGCGGCGCGAGATTGTCGATCGGATCGCTGTAGTTCAGCGCCGCGCCGTTGTCGCCGGCGGCATCGCGCTCGAAGGTGAAGGCCTGCGCGGCGGGCGCGGCGAGAAGCGCAGCCGCGGTCGCGCAAGCGGCGATGATGACGAAACGGTGCGTGCGGTGTGTCATGGCCTTGCCACCCTAGTAGTTCCGCGGCCATGAGGCCAGAAAAATATGGCCGCACCGCGGCGCGGATTAAGCGGCCGATTTACGCCGATTTTACCCGCGGCCGCCGGCCCTGCGGGTTTGCGCCTCGCGCAATGTAAAACCGCCGCCTCGCGGCGGGCGAGCCGGCGGTTTCAAGTCCTGGGATCTGTCTCGGGACCGGAGCGGTCAGTGCACGCTGGCCTGGCCGTTATGCTTGAGCCGCTCGATCTCGTCCTTTACCTGCAATTTCTTACGCTTGAGCTCCACAATTCTCAGATCATCGACCGCGGGATGGGTCAGGCATTCGTCGATTTCTTGCTCGAGCGCCTGATGCTTCTTTTCGAGCTCCGCGAGATGAGATTGCATCGACATGCAGAATGTCTCCTCAATCAGTGGCTCCTGAAGACCAAGTAAGTCTAGCGCAGATGCTTCACAAGGGCGACGGTATACCCGGTATGCCCGACCGGCAAATGGAACCCAAAGCCTTTGATCGGCGGCGGTTTTTTCGCCAGCCTTGAACGGGCTCTGTGGAAAACGCGATAATTATTGACGCTTTTATGCCGCGGGCGGGACCTTCCAGCCCCCGGGAAAGCGAACCTGCGGTGGCGATGACCAAAGAGGAAGAACGCGCGTTGCGGGAGCTGTTGGCGCGCCTGCAGCAGGAGCATCGCGACCTCGACGCCGCGATTGCGGCGCTCGCCATGTCCCCCGGCTCCGACCTTATCCAGGTACAGCGCCTGAAGAAGCGCAAGCTCATCCTGCGCGACCGCATCCGCATGATCGAGGACCAGCTCACGCCGGACATTATTGCGTAGCTTCCCTCTCCCCGCCTTGCCGGGAGAGGTAAAGCGCTGCTACGCCCGCCGCTCGCGCTTGCGCGCATACATCGCCTGGTCGGCGGCATCGATCAAGCCGGCGGCGTCGAGCTCGGGGCTGAGCGCGACCACGCCGGCGCTGGCGCCGACGCCGAGCCGCGCCGGGCCCTGCGCCAGGCTCAGCCACTCGATGCGATTCTCCAGTTCGCGCGCGCGCACGGCGGCCTGCGGGCCGCTGACGTTCCACATCAGCACGCCGAATTCGTCGCCGCCCAGCCGGCCCACCACGTCGGAGGCGCGCACGCGGGCGGTCAATTCGCGCGCCACCGCCTGCAACAGCGCGTCGCCGGCGGCGTGGCCGTGCTGGTCGTTGATCGCCTTGAAGCCGTCGAGATCGATATAGACTAGCGCCGCCGGCGTGCCGTAGCGCTTGATATAGGCGAGCGAGCGCTGAGCTCGCGCTCGAAACCGCGCCGGTTGAGGATGTCGAGCAGCGGATCGACGTCGGCGCGCAGTTCGAGCTCGGCGATCGTCGCGCGGGCCTTGCGCCAGCTCGGCCTTGAGCCGCTCGACCTCGGCGCGCAAGCCGGCTGCCGAGCGCCCGGTGCCGCCGACCATGCGCGCTTCGGCCGGCTCGGCGCTCATGTCCCGACCTTCATGCGCGAATCGCCTTGCTGCCCGCGCGATCATAACGCTTCCGCCTTGCCTCGGGGGAGCCTCAACCTATAATCCGCCGCTTCCTTTCGGCGTTGAGGGCCCGGAACTGGGGAGCAAAATGGCGGCAAAACCGGTGGCGATCATCATGGGCAGCCAGTCCGACTGGGCGACCATGAAGCACGCCGCCGACACGCTCGCCGCGCTCAATATCCCCTATGTGGCCAAGATCGTCTCCGCCCACCGCACGCCCAAGCGGCTCTACGATTTCGCCGCAACGGCGCGCGACGAACGGGCTTCAAGGTGATCATCGCCGGCGCCGGCGGCGCCGCCCACCTGCCCGGCATGACGGCGGCGATGACGCCGCTGCCGGTATTCGGCGTGCCGATGAACACGCACGCGCTGGACGGCAAGGATTCGCTGCTGTCGATCATGCAGATGCCGGGCGGCGTGCCGGTCGGCACGCTCGCCATCGGCAAGCCGGGCGCGATCAATGCCGCCTTGCTGGCGGCGGCGCGTGCTGGCGCTGTCGGATGCAAAGATCGCCAAGCGGCTCGACGCCTGGCGCGCGCGCCAGACCAAGTCCGTCGCCAAGCGGCCGAAGGATTGACCCTTGTTAAAGCCCGGCGCGACCATCGGCATTCTCGGCGGCGGGCAGCTCGCCCGCATGCTGGCGCTGGCGGCGGCGCGGCTCGGCCTGCGCTGCCACGTCTATTCGCCCGACGAGCAGTCCTGCGCCTTCGACGTGGTGCACGCGCGCGACCTGCGCGACCTACGAGGACGAGGCCGCGCTCGGCCGCTTTGCCGGCGCGGTCGACGTCATCACCTACGAATTCGAGAACGTGCCGGCCGAGACCGCGGCCTTCCTGGCCAAGCGCAAGCCCGTGCTGCCCGACCCGCAGGTGCTGGAGATCACGCAGGACCGGCTGATCGAGAAGGAATTCATCAGCGGCCTGAAGATCGCGACCGCGCCCTATGCCGCCGTGCACAGCGCGGTGCAGCTTGCCGACGCGGTGCAGATGATCGGCCTGCCGGCGCGTGCTGAAGACGCGCAAGCTCGGCTATGACGGCAAGGGCCAGGCCAAGATCGCCAAGGGCGCCGACCCGATGGCGGCCTGGCGCACGGTGCAGACCGCGCCCTGCATCATGGAAGGCTTCATCAAGTTCGAGCGCGAGGTCTCGGTGGTGGCGGCGCGCGCGGCCGACGGCAAGGTGGAATGCTTCGAGGTGACCGAGAACGAGCACCGCGACCACATCCTGCACATCTCGCGCGTGCCGGCGAAGGTCACGCCGGCGCTCGCCGCGGAAGCGCGCCGCATCGCCACCCGCATCGCCAAGGCGTTCGAATATGTCGGCGTGCTGGCGGTGGAAATGTTCGTGGTGCGGCAGGGGCGCCAGCAGCACGTGCTGGTCAACGAGATCGCCCCGCGCGTGCACAATTCCGGGCACTGGACCATCGACGCCTGCACGGTGTCGCAATTCGAGCAGCACATCCGCTGCGTCGCAGGCTGGCCGTTGGCCAAGCCGGTGCGGCTCGGCCGCAAGGTCGAGATGATCAATCTGATCGGGCCGGAAATCAACGAGGCGCAGCGCTGGCTGACGGTGCCGGGCGCCGCGCTGCACGTCTACCACAAGGGCCAGGCGCGCGCCGCGCCGCAAGATGGGGCATGTGACGAGGGTGTGGGCGAAGTGACGCCCGCTCACGCCGCTTGGTAAGCGGTTATCTTTTTGATCTCCGGCGCCAATTTGTCCGCGGCCATTTCGAGGTCGTATTGCGCCTGCATGTTCATCCAGAACGCCGGTGTCGTCTTGAAGAATTTGCCGAGACGCAGCGCCGTGTCCGCGGTAACCGGCGTTTCCTCGCGCGCGAGGCGCTCGATGCGCGTGCGCGGGACGCCGATCGCTGCCGCGACGGCATAGGGCGTCAGACGCAGCTCCTTCAGATATTCTTCGCGCAGAATTTCGCCCGGATGAACCGGAGCCAGTTTTTTAGCCATCGCGGATTCCTCATAGCCTCGTTATTCAGTGATAATCCACAATTTCCACGTCATCCGGCCCGTCCCGCGTCCAGCGAAACACGACGCGCCACTGGTTGTTGATGCGGATCGAATGCTTGCCCGCCAAATCACCCTTCAACGCTTCAAGCCGGTTACCCGGTGGCGACTTCACGTCGTCCAGACGGACCGCGTTGTTCACCATGACCAGCTTGCGCCGGGCAACCTCCGCTAGCTGTGCCGGGAAACCTTTCGGCACCGTCCGTTCCACCAGAACCGCTCTGGCGAACTTGCCCCTAAAGCCCCGGATCATCGCGTTAATAGTATCATGACATGATACCTCGGTCAAGGTTTTGTATCATGCCGCGACACCACGGCCGGCGCGGCGAGAAACCGCGTGCGGCGACCCTGCCCGCCCGCTATCATCATTGCCATGCCCACCCGCTTCCCCGACCGCCTGCGGCTGCCGCTCGCGTTCGACGCCGGCCGGCTTGCCGCCGATCTCAAAGCGGTCGAGAGCGCCGGCTGGACCGAGCATTTCGTCAAGCAGAACTATGACGGCGACTGGAGCGTGATCGCGCTGCGCGCGCCCAAGGGCGAGAGCCACCCGGTGCGCATGATCTATTCCGATCCGTCCTGCAGCGAGTTCGTCGACACGCCCTTGCTGGCGGCGGCGCCCTCTTTGCGCGACGCGCTGGCGGCGTTCGCCTGCCCGCTGCTGTCGGCGCGGCTGATGCGGCTTGCGCCCGGCTCGACCATCAAGGAGCACAAGGACCACGACCTCGCCTTCGAGGAGGGCAAGGTGCGCATCCATATCCCGGTCGTCACCAACGCGCAGGTCGATTTCCGCCTCAACGGGCGGCGCTGCGTCATGCCGGCGGGCTCGAGCTGGTATCTGCGCCTGTCCGACCCGCACAGCGTCGCCAACCGGGGCGCGGAGCCCCGCGTCCACCTGGTGATCGACGCCGCGGTCAATGGCTGGCTGGCCGCGCTGTTTGCGGCCGCGCTCGAGCCGGCGGCGTGAGAAACAAGGGCCTGGCGCCCGCTAAACCCCTTCCCCATATGGCAAATAGGCCGGAAACGGGCCGTTTGGGCCGGTTCCGGCGGACTCTTCATGGACTCTCGGTGGCTTTTCTGCTAGAGCCGCCCGACTCAAACGCCCGCGCCACTGCGGGGCGTTTGGGCAAAACCCGCTCCGAGCCTCAACAAGGAGACAGCGTGCAAGTTCTCGTTCGCGACAACAATGTCGACCAGGCCCTGAAGGCGCTCAAAAAGAAGATGCAGCGCGAAGGCATATTCCGCGAGATGAAGCTTCGCGGCCATTACGAAAAACCGTCGGAAAAGAAGGCGCGGGAGAAGGCGGAAGCGATCCGCCGGGCCCGCAAGCTCGCGCGCAAGAAGATGCAGCGCGAGGGCCTGCTTCCGTCCAAGCCCCGCGTGACCCCCGGCGCAGGCGGCCCCGGTGCCGGCCGTGGCGGACCCGGCGGCGGCGGCGCGCGCCGCTTCGGCTGATCCCCGCGGTTCCCGTCAAGGGCCGTGACAGAATTCGACCGGTGGCGCGGGCCCTTTGTCGCCCGCGCTATTGTTTTTGGCCGCCAACGATTAGCCGCTAAAATAGCCGCACCGCCGAACCTTCGCCGCATTCCGGGGCAGATGTGGCGCCGGGCGCGACCGAGCAGCGAGACCCTGGGATGACCCGCGAGCCGAGACTTGACCGCCGCGCCCGGCTCACACTCGTCGCCGTGCCGCTCATGGCAGCGCTGCTCGCCGGCTGTTCCAGCCTGGGCACAAACACGCTCACCGCCGGCGCGCCGGAGGCCGGCGATGCGGCCTATGCCACCTCGCCCGCCAATATCGCTTCGCTCACCGAGGTGGTGACGCGCAATCCGAAGGACCCGCAGACCTACAATATGCGCGGCACGGTGTTCGGCCAGGGCCACCGCTACGAAGAGGCGCTCGCCGATTTCGACAAGGCGATCAGCATCGATCCCAATTACGCGCAGGCCTATGCCAACCGCGGGCTGGTCTATCGCGAGACCGGCAGGCTCGATCCCGCGCTCGCCGACTACAACAAGGCGATCAGCATCGACGACCACTATTCCAACGCCTATCTCGGCCGCGGCATGGTCTACCGCGCCGAGAACAAGCCGCGGCTGGCGCTCAACGACTTCAACAAGGCGATCGCCATCCGCCCCGACAGCGCGCAGGCCTATTACAACCGCGGCCTGCTATATCAGGCGCAGCACCAGCACAATTTCGCGATCGAGGACTTCACCACCGCCGTCGGGCTCTCGACCAACCAGGCCCCGCCCTATATCGCGCGCGCGCTTAGCTACATCGCGGTGAAGAACTACAAGGACGCGGCCAGCGACCTCGACGAGGCGGTCGGCATCGACCCGCAGAACATGCAGGCCTGGGTTGCCCGCGGGCTCGCCTATGAGCGGCTGGGCGACAAGCAGAAGGCGGCCGGCTCCTACGCGCGCGCCATCAATATCGACGAGAGCTACCAGCCGGCGCGCCAGGGCTTCGCGCGCGTCGGCGGGCAATACGGCACGGCGTATCAGACGTTTTGATACGAGTTCCGGGTGACCAACTCCCTTTGTCATTCCGGGGCGCGAGCGAACCCGGAATGCATTACCCCAGCGCTGCGGAGTACGGATTCCGGGCCGGCCGCCATAGCGCGTCGAAGACGCGCGCAAACGCGCTTATGGCGGCATCCCGGAATGACGGATTGACCGGCAAGCCGGCCTATTGCTTGCGATGCAGCGTAAAATCGTAACTGCCGGGGCCGATGCTGGGCGCATCCGATTTGGTCCAGCGGTCGGCGCGTGCATAGCCTTTTGCCTCGACGGCGATGCCTCTGACCCAAGGCGTGCCGAGCATCAATGTGTAGTTGCCTCGAGCATCGGTCGTCACCTTGGGATATGCATGATCGTCTTCGAAGGTGGTCGTCTCCGGATGATAGGAAAGTCCGAAGGTGACCTCCGCGCCGGCGACCGGTTGGTGGCGGTCGTCGACGACGCGGCCCGAATAGGAAAAGGACGGCCGCGCCGTGCCCATCATCTCCAAATGAATAACGTTCCTGCCTTTGCGCGGCACGATTTCGTCGCCGGGGCCGTTTTTCCATCGGCCTTTCACTTTGGTCTTCAGCCAATAACCCGGCTTCGGCGCCGGCACATCGTGCAACCCATAGGGCCCGCCGACGCCGACATAAAATTTCACCGGATAGATATTGCGAATCGTGAAAGCGCCGTCGGCGTCGGTGACGGCGCTCTGCGTGAAGATTTCGCCGCCATGACCCGTATGCGTGTCCGTAGAAAGGTCGTTGTTGGTGTAGACGGATATGCCGGCGAGCGGATGGCCGCGATGCGCGGTATCCCGGAGACGGCCCTTGAGCACGAGCCCCCTGCGCGCGTGCAGAACAAGCTGCATGCCTTTTGCCGGGACGGACAATTTAGGTCCCCACTCCCAGTCGGCAGCCGGCGGTTCGGCTTCGATCTCGGCTTTCAGCGATGAAACAAATTCGTTGGAGACGGCCCCGGCGTCTTTGCCCGCGCCATCGACGATGACCGCATAAGTGCCCCAGCCCGGTCTTTCCTCGGGGTCCTTCCAGCTATCGAACTCCCCCAGCTTGACGCTGAAGCGGCCTTCGGCGTCGGTGGTGAAATCCCAATACTTCAAGCCGGCGCTGCCGGCCTCGGGACGGATCGATCCGCGCGACAAGCCGATCAGATGCGCCGGCCGCTGACGCGCGGGATCGCCATCGCGATCAAGAACTTGCACGCGGATGAAGCGGAAAGTCGGATGCGCGGGAAACGGCGTCTCTTCTGCGCTGACGCGAAGCGGCGCCACCGCCGCCAAAATACAGAACCCCAGAATCCACAAACGCGGCATTGGGCTCTCATGGCTGTTGCAGGCGGCAATCCTATCTTTTTCGACCGGCCCTGCAAGGCGGCTGACGCCTAGCCCGCCCCGAACACGAACCTCGTCCCCACCGCCGAGTGGATCACCTTCTCGCCCAGCGCGTCACGGGCGAGGTCGTAGAAGCGGTCGCCGGTGCAGTGGCCGACGATCAGGTAAGTGGGATCGATCTTCCTGAATTCCTCGATGGTGCCGCGGATATAGGCGTCGTCGAGCGGCGGCACGATATGGAAGCCGCCGAGCACGGCGAACACCTTGTCGACGCCGGAGGCGGCCATCGCCTGGCGCACGGTGTTGATGACGCCGCGGTGGCTGCAGGAGGTGAGCACCACCAGGCCCTTGTCCTTGATCAGGTAGCTGGTGGCGAGCTCGTGCTCGAAATCGTCGGGGATGTAGTCGCCGGTGTTCTTCGCCGCCGGCATCTTCTCCGGATAGCAGCCGAAGCCGTCGAAAATGCCGACGATCTCGTTGGTGGCGCGTAAGGGCTTCTCGAACGAATGCTGGCCGATGCGGCCGGTGGTGAAGCCGTGGTCGGCGATAATGGCCGGCTCCTCGGCCATCATGAGCGAGAGATCGGCGTCAAGAATTGCCTTGCGGTCGAGCGCGCCGAACTGGCCGCCGGAATTGCGGCGCATGCAGAAGCAGTCCTCGCCGCCGACATAGAACGGGATGTTCTTCTTGAGCGCGCCTTTGTGCGCATTGAGGAAACCGACCATGCCGCCGAAATGATCGTAATGGCCGTGGCTCAGCACCATGGCGTCGAACAGCGCCGGGTCGACCTTGAGGATTTCCATGTTGTTGAGCAGCGTTTCCGGCGTGTAGCCGAAGTCGATCAGCAGATGGCGCGTCTCGTCGCCGCGTTTCGACTCGGCGTGCATGGCGAGGCCCCACTCGCCGTTGAGCACGGTGCGCGGCGGCTGGTCGGGATGGGTATTGCCGTTGTTGCGCTCGATCGTGAGGCCTTCGCGCTTCAGGTTCGGCACGAACTGGGTGATGACGTTGTCGGTGACGATGCGCACGGCGAGCCGGTCGACCACCGGCACCTCGCCGCGCAAGGTCTTGGCGGCTTGCGTGCGGCCGCTGGCGGCAAGCGCCGCCATCATGGCGGTGACGAAGCCGGCGCTGCCGGCGCCGAGCGCGGACGGCGCGACGCAGTTGCAGAGATTGAACAGCATGGTTTCCCCCGAAGAGACGTATTCGGGGGATCATATTCGTCGGACGATGGATGTCCAACATGTTGGCCGTCGTCCCCGCGAAGGCGGGGACCCATAACCCCGGTGTTCAAGGCAAGGAAACACAGGGGTTATGGGTCCCGGACCTCCTTCGCTTCGCTCAGTCGCCCGGGACGACACCGTTTAGCTCCCCCAAAAACTTGCGCACCTCATCCACCGCGCCGTGGTCGTCGAGGTCGACATGGGTGCCGGCGGGAAAGCGCACCATGCGCTTGGGCTCGTTGGCGAGCGCAAACAGCTTTTCGCCAAAGCGAATGGGCACCACGCGGTCGCGCTCGCCATGCAGCACCAGCACCGGCGCGGTGACGCGCGCGATGCGCCGGTCCGACCGCCAGGCATCCTTGATCAGCCATCGCACCGGCACGAAAGGATAGGCGGCGGCGCCGACATCGGCGGCGCTGGTGAAGGGCGCATCGAGAATGAGGCCGCCCACCGCGTGCGTAGCGGCGAGCGCGATGGCGACCGCGGTACCGAGCGATTCGCCCCACGGCACGATGCGTGACGGCGCATAGCGCGCGGCGGCGAAATCGTAGGCGGCCTCCGCGTCGCGGATGAGCCCGGCCTCACTTGGGCGACCGCTCGAGCCGCCATAGCCGCGATAGTTGAGCGCCACGAGCCCGGTGCCGTCGGCGATCAGCCAGGCAAAGCGCCCGGCGCGCAGGTCGAGCGCGCCGGCATTGCCCTGGAAATAGAGCACCACCGGCTTATTGCCGCGCGGGGCCACGTGCCAGGCCAGCAGCTTTTCACCATCTGAAGCCGTGAGCGCGACTTCCTCCGCCTGCGGCAGCCCGGCCGCGGCCGGGTCGTGGCGGCGCGCGTCGGGGAAATACATCAGTTGGCGCTGGAACAGAACCATCAGTGCCAGCAGGCCGCCATAGCCGAGCACGCCAACGATAAGGAGCCATTTCAGGACGGTCATGCGTCTCTCATAACACAAGCGTGAGCGAGCGCGGGCTTGCCGCGGCCGCCCTCACCCCCTAGCGTTTCGTCCACGCAACAGGGAGAAAGCGCCATGCCGCGCCTGCGCTATATCGAGGACAGCGAGAAGACGCCGCAAGCCCGCGCCATGATCGAGAGCGCCAAGAAGACCGGCGCGCCCGATCCGCGCGTGGTCTCCATCATGACGCGCAGCGCGGTCGGCACGGCCTGGGTCGAATGCTGGAACAAGGTGCTCTATGACGGCGTGCTGCCGCACAAGCTCAAGGAAATGTGCCGCATCAAGATCTCGGTCGCGCACCAATGCGGCTATTGCTCGACCGTGCGCTCCAACGTCGCCAAGGCGGAAGGCCTGACCGAGGACATGATCGACGATCTGCTCGGCGACTATGCGGCAAGCGGCAGGCTCACCGCGCGCGAGAAGGCGGCGCTGCATTACGCCGAATTGTTCAAGCAAGGCGAGCACGCCATCGACAAGGACGAGGTCTATCGCGACTTGCAGAAGCACTTCAGCGACGAGGAGATCATCGAGCTCGGCATGCTGTGCGCGCAGACCGACGGCGTCGGCAAGTTCGTGAAATCGCTCAACGTGGTGAGCTGGGAAGAGGCCTGCGAATTGAACCCGACGCTGGCGCAGGCGCCGGCGGAAGCCGCCGAATAGCGATCAAATTTGCGCGCGCGATGGCGCAGTTGCGCCGGCGTTTTGCGAAAACCGGCTCCCGCTCCCGATCGGGCCGGGAGCCGGTTTTTTCTAAATCACGCGCTGTCGACCGGAAACGCCATGGTGCTGAGCAGGGCCAGCGCCGTCTGCCGGCTGTCGAGCCGCGTGTGCTGCACCACAATCGGCACGTTCGACACGATGACGCTGGAAAAATCCGTGTCCCTCGGCACCGGCTCCGGATCGGTGAATTCGTTGAAGCGCAGATGGCTTGTTCGCTTCGCCCCCACCGTGAAACGGTAGGGACCGACCGGCGCGCGGTTCGAGAAATAGATGGTCACCTCCACCTGCGCGTCTTCGTCGCCGGCGTTGAGGATGCAGATGGTCTCGTGGCTGGTGAGCTGGCGCGTCTCGCCGGTCGAGGCCGGCGGGATATAGCCTTCGGCGACAGCCCAGGCGCGGCGTCCGATTTCTTTTGCCATGGCGTTCAGGCCTTTCCCTTACCGATAAAGCCGCCGACGCGGCCGGTGTGGCGCTCATGCGCGATGCCTTCGGCCGGCCCGTAAGGATGGCCGCCGAAGCCGTGACGCATCATGGCCACGGCACGCGCGGCATCGCGGTCAGGGTCGCGCGAGGCGACGAGCTGCACCACCGACTGGGTGATAACGGGAATCGGCACCTCCATGTGCAGCGCGTCGTCGACCAGCCAGTTCACCTCGCCGGTGTCCTCGACATAGGGCGGCACTTTCGCGAGGCCGCCCTGTTCCCGGTAGGTCTTCTCCATCAGCTCGATCAGCCACGAGCGCACAACCGAGCCGTGCCGCCAGTTTTCGAGAATATCGGCGATGGCGAGCGGCTCGCGATAATGCGCGAGCAGGTCGATACCCTCGCCGATCGCCTGCAACATGCCGAACTCGATGCCGTTGTGCACCAGCTTGACGAAATGTCCGGTGCCCGGCCCGCCGCAATGGATAAAGCCGCCCGCGACCGCGAGCTGGCGCAGCAGCGGCTCGACCAGCGCGACCGGCTCTTTCTCGCCGCCGACCATGAAGCAGGCGCCGTCGAGCGCGCCGCCCGGCCCGCCGGAGGTACCGGCGTCGATCAGGTGAATGCCCTTCTTCTTGAGCCGCTGATGGCGGCGGATGGAATCGCCCCAATAGGAATTGCCGCCGTCGGCGATGATGTCGCCCGGCGACAGGGCGCCGGCAAGCTCATCAAGCACCGCATCGACCGGCGGACCGGCCGGGACATAGATCATGACAAAGCGCGGCGGCTTCAGCAGCGTGGCGAAATCCTTGAGCGCGGTGGCGACTTTCAGGCCCGCACGCTTGAGCTCGTCGGATACCGCGTGGGTGTCGAGGCCAACCACACCGTATTTCTTGGCGAGGGCGTTCTCCGCCATGCCGGCTCCCATCTTGCCGAGGCCGACAATGCCGAAGCTGTCCAGCGTCTGAGACATGTGCATATTCTCCTGAATTGAGGACCCTCCTAAAACGGTCGCGGCCCGCAGCGGGCTTTATTGCAGAGTTTGGAGGGCTTGGCGCGCTTTGTTGCCGCCGGGCGACGGGTTAGGTGAATACCATGCTAATCTGGTCGGCCAAGCCCAGCGACGATTGACGCCATTTGGGCGAACCTGCAGCCGACCTTGCGCGCCGGCGAGATCTATCCAATCCCGTGCGACCGCTTCGTTCCGCTGCGCGCCAACAAGCGCGGCTCGGCCCGATGGACGCCTATGTCATAATCCGAATGCTGGACGGCGATTCGGCGGCAGCAAGGCGGCGGCAACCGGGCTCCGGCGGAACTATCTGAAATCTTTAAGGTAAAATATGGCGGTCGCGTGAAATAATTTCGCCGCGGCGCAACCATTCGGTGCGTCGCGCGTTGCGCAAAGACGGCGGGGGTGAGCGCCGACGTGGGGAACAAGTACTGCGTAATCTGGGGCCGGAAATGGAATTGCCGATCGGATTTCTCGAGAGCGAGCTCGAACGGGCGCTGGCGGCGCACGAACAGGGGGCGGAAACCGAAAAGGTGGTGCCGATTGCCGGCGCGCTGCGCAGCCAAGTCACCTTGCACGAGCGCGAGCGCCGGTTCCGCGAATTGCTCGATGGCCTGCCCGCCGCCGTCTACACCACCGACGCCGCCGGCCGCATCACCTATTACAACGAGGCCGCCGCCGAACTGTGGGGCCGGCGCCCGCCGCTCGGCACCAGCGAATGGTGCGGCTCTTGGAAGCTCGCCTGGCCGGACGGCACGCCCATGGCGCACGCGGAATGCCCGATGGCGATCGCGCTCGAGCAGGACCGGCCGGTGCGCGGCATGGAGGCGATGGCCGAGCGGCCGGACGGCAGCTATGTGCCGTTCATCCCCTATCCGACGCCGCTGCACGACGAGGCCGGCCGGCTGGTGGGCGCGGTCAACATGCTGGTCGACATCACCGAGCGCAAGCGCGCCGAGGAGCACCAGCAGCTACTGGTGCGCGAGCTGCATCACCGCGTCAAGAACACGCTCGCCACGGTGCAGGCGATCATGGGCTCGACCGCGCGCTCGGCCACGACAATCGAGGAATTCAAGGACGCCATGATCGGGCGCATCGGCTCGCTCGCGCGCACCCATCTGCTGCTGAGCGAGGAAGGCGCGGTCATCGCCTTTTCCGAGATACTGCATAACGAGCTCGATCCGTTCGACGACGGCAGCGAAAACCGCATCCGCCTGCGGGGCCCGCGCGTGGAGATCGAGTCGCGGCTGGCGGTGTCGCTCGGCATGGCGATCCACGAATTGACCACCAACGCGGCCAAATTCGGCGCGCTTTCGGTCTATGGCGGCAAGCTCGACGTCACCTGGCGCGTGATCGACGAAGCCGCTCGGCGCACGCTGGAATTCGATTGGGTGGAGAGCGGCGGCCCGCCGGTCTCGCCGCCGAGCCGGCAGGGCTTCGGCTCGCGCCTCCTCGACTTCGTGCTGCCCGGGCAGATCCGGGCGCGCAGCCGCATCGACTACCGCCCGGAGGGCGTGCACGTGCAATGCGCCGTGCCGCTGCCGCGGGAGCCGCAAATCTAGCTGCCTCCTCAACGCCGCATCCCGCAACAGCCGCAGCCGCCGCATGGCGGGCGGCCATATCCGCGGGCTTCGTTTTGTTCGGTTATATTGCTAAGCTCGTCGCGCCATAGGTCTTCTCGCCGCCGACACAGCAGATGCCGACCCGCATGCGGATTGTGTTACAGCTTCTTGGACGGTTTGCTGCCGGCATCGATGGCGAGCCGCCGCGCGCGCTGCCAATGTCCGCGCCGCGTCATCGCGCCCTCGTTGCCTACCTCGCGATGCAGCCGGGCATGGCGGAAACGCGCGAGCAGCTCGCCGCGCTGCTGTGGGGAGACCGTTCCGACCGGCAGGCGCGCCAGAGCTTGCGCCAGTGCCTGTTGACGCTGCGGCAGGAATTTCAGGCGGTCGGGGCTGCGCCGCTGATCGTCGGGCGCGAAACGGTCGCGCTCGACGAAACCACGATCGCGGTGGATGCCCGCGAGTTCCTGGCGTTGGCGCATTCGGATGAATTAGCCGACCTGGCGCGCGCCGCCGAACTGTACCGTGGACCGTTTCTCGAGGGCCTCGTGATCGACGCCGAATCGTTCGGCGCCTGGCTGCGCAATGAGCGCAGCCGGATGGCGGCGGCGGCGGCCCATGTCTTCGAGCAATGCGCGACACGGGAGGATCGGGCCGGACATGGCCCGCAGGCCGTCGGCGCGGCCGAACGGCTTGTCGCGCTCGATCCCATGCGCGAGCCCGCGCAACGTCTGCTGATCGGTCTTCTTGCCCGTCATCGTGGCCGGGACGCGGCCTATGCCCACGCGCAGGATTTCATCGCCGCGCTGCGGCGTGAATTCGGCGCCGAGCCCGATGCGGAAACGATGCAGCTCATCGAAGGCCTGCGCAACGGCAGTGCGCCCGCGCCGAAAGCGGCCGCTGCCGATGCACCGGGGGAGCCGGCGCCGGCGCGCGGGGCGATGGCCGCCGTGCCCGGGCTGCCTCCCGGTCCCGGCTCCGAGGCCAAAATTGCGCGCGGCGAGCCCCGCAATCTCGCACGCAGACGGACGGCGGCATGGATCGCGGGCGGCGCGGTTGCCGCAGCGGTGATCGTCGGGATCTTTGGCCTGCGCCAGTCGGTGGCGCCTGCCGGCGATGCCGCCACAGCAACGCCGTCATGGCGCCCGCCCCGCCTTCTGGCCAATGTCAGCGCGCAGAACGCGGCGCTCTCGGCGCAATCGATCTCGGCGGTGGTCGTGCTTCCCTTCACGGCCGAGGGCGGCGATGGCAGCCCCGACACGCGGCTTGCCAGCCGCATAACCGATGACCTCATCAACGACCTGTCGCGGGTGCCGGCCCTGCGCGTGATCTCGCGTCAGACCTCACGGCTCTACGCCGGCCATCCGGTCGATGTCGCGGCAATCGGCGCCGAGCTCGGCGTGCGCTACGTCGTGGAGGGCAGCGTGCGCCTCGACGAACAGCACGCGCGCATCGACGTCTCGCTGGACGATGCCGCAACGCGGCTGCAGGTGTGGTCGGAACGTTTCGACCGCGACCGGGCGGAGATCGACAAGCTCCAGGACGACCTCATGCGCGGGCTCGCCCGCCGGCTCCAGGTCAATGTCGTGCTCGCCGAAGATCGGCGCCGCGCGCCGCGTCCCGGTTCGCCCGGGAGCGAGGAAGGCGCCCTCGTGGCCAGGGGATGGGCAGCCATCATCCGCATGATCGCCGGCGACCGCACCGCGGGGGCCGACAGTTATTTCGAGGCTGCGCTCAAGCGCGATCCGGACAACGTCTCTGCGCTCACCGGTCTCGGCGCCTATCACGTGCAGGCCGTGGCGATGTTCATGACGCCCGACCCGCGGCCGCATATCGCCGAGGCGCAGAAGCTGCTGCACCGCGCCGTCGAGCGTAATCCTTGGCATATGATGCCGTACTACTATCTCGGCACGCTCGACAAGGCGCGCGGCCGACCGCGCGAAGCGCTCAAGTACTTCATGAAGGTCATCGACCTGAACCCGAGTTACGCGCCGGCCTATGCGCAGATCGGACACGTGCTCTCGCGCCTCGGCCGGCTCGACGAGGCGATGGAGCATGTGCGCTATGCGATCCGCCTCAGTCCGAAGGACCACGGCGTCGGCATCTGGACGCTGTTCGGCGGCGAGATCGCGCTCGAGCAGGGCCGCGACGACGAGGCGCTCGACTGGCTGACGCGCGCAATCGAGCTTGCGCCGCGCAGTGCCTTTGCGCATGCGGCGTTGGCGGCCGACTACGCGCTCAAGGGTGATGCGGCGAGCGCGGCCAAGCAAGCGGCCGAGACGCGCAGGCTGGCGCCCTGGCTGACCGTCGAGCGCATGACGGCGCGGCTGGTCGGAACGTCGGAGAAGGGGTCGGAGCCGCGGCGCCTGATGCAAGGCCTGCGCCTCGCGTTTGCGCACCCGACCGGGTAGCAAGCGAGCGGGCGAAGACCACAAGCGGCGCTTCGCGCCGTCCGAGCGCAGGCCCCACCCCATGCTTACGCCGATTTCGCGTGGGCGTCGCAGTGTGTGGAGCGGGCCACGTCACCAAAAAAATTTGTGCTCTTGTGCGCCTTGACGGTGCTTTTGACGCTTTGCGTGACGCTCACCTGACGTTGCCTCGGCCATCATCGGTACTGGCGTAACGCAGTGCGCCCCCGCGCCTCCCCGGCCGGAGCGGCGGGCTTGGGTTGTGCGCGTGCTGCCGTGAGGGGGCGTAGATGGCGGGGGTGGCGTTGGTGGGCGTCGGGTTGGCGAAGGCCGTGCGGGGGCAAGCGCGGTTAAAAACATTGCGTTTCAGGCGCTTGGGGCTGGCCGTGTGCGGACTAGCCCTGGCTGTCGGCATTTGCCAGCTCAACGCCCCCGCGCGCGCGGCCGATGTCGACATCACCACCGACACCAATAACGGCATCGTCCTCGACGCATTCGCCGGCACGACCGCAAAAGTCTTTCCGGGCGTGACCGTCTCCAATACGACGTTCAACTTTAATTGCGCGGGGAGCCTGGCCGCCATTTGCGCCACGACCCACGCATGGACCCTGACCAACGACGGCACGATCGGCCCGGCGGATTTCGGGACCGGCGTGATCTTCAACGCCGGCGGCGCCATCATCAACTCGGGCAGCATCAGTGGCGACAATGCGATCACGATCGAGGGCGGTGCCAGCGCCTCGGTCGATAACAAGCTTGGTGCAACCATTAGCAGCCCAGGCTGCTGCGGCGGCATTGTTATTGGCTCAAGCAGCGGCATCGCCGGCATCGTGACCAATGCGGGAACCATCACCAGCGCCAGCCAGGCAATCAGCCTCTGGGGCGGCGGCACGGTCACCAATCTGGCAACCGGCGTGATTCAGGCACATGATCAAGCCAATGCCGCAGCGGTGGTCGGCGGCACGACCCGCGTCATCGACAATTACGGGCTCATCCAGAGCAACGATACCGGCTACGGCACCGGCGTCTCGTTACTGAGCGGCACGCTGACGAACTACACCGGCGCCCAGATTCTCGGCGCCTACAACGCCATCTGGACCTATACCGGCGCGAGCACGATCACCAACCACGGCTACCTCGAAGCCTCAAAAGCGCAGGGTGGCGGCTCAGCGATCGAGTTCGACGCCGGCGGTACTCTCGTCAACACCGGCATCATCAGGTCCTTCACCTCCAACAGCACGACAGGCGACTCCGGCATCAGCTTCACCGGCGCCGGTTCGATCACCAATAGCGGCACTATCGAAAGCACCGATGGCGGCCGCGCGATCGTGTTCAATGGCGCCGCCGTGCATACGCTCAATCTCGACACCGGCTCGGTGCTCGGCGGCAACGTGCAGGGCGGCTCCGGCACCGACAATCTGGTGCTGATGGGCACCGGCAGCGAGGACATCGGCAAGTTCCTCAGCTTCGAGACGCTGTCGATGCAAGGCGCAACCTGGACGCTGACCGGCAGCGGCGCGTTTTCGACCAGCGCCACGGTGCAGAGCGGGCTGTTGAGCGTGAACGGCACGCTGACCAGCCCGACGGTGACGGTCGATGCCGGCGCGAGCCTCGGCGGCACCGGCAACGTCATCGGCAACGTCACCGTCAACGGCACCGTCGCCCCCGGCAATTCCATCGGCACGCTCAACATCACCGGCAATTACACGCAGGCCACCGGCTCGACCTATACCGCGGAGGTAAACACCACCACCTCCGATCTCGTCAACGTCACCGGCGCCGCCACCATCCAAGGCGGCACTACAGTGAGTGTATTGGCGGCGCCCGGCCTCTACACGGTCGGCCACCGCTACACGATCCTCACCGCCTCGGCCGGCGTGACCGGCACTTATGCGACGCTGACCGACAACGCACCCTTCGTCGATTTCCAGCTCGCCTACGATCTCGACAATGTCTATCTCGACGTCATTATGAGTTCGGTGTCGTTCCAGCAGGTGGCGCAGACGCGCAACCAGATCGCCACCGCCGGCGCGATCACGTCGCTTGGCGCCGGCAATCCTATCTTCAACGCGGTGCTGCCGCTCAGCGCGGACCAAGCGCGCCACGCCTTCGACCTGTTGTCGGGCGAAATCCACGCCAGCATCCTGACCATGCTGCTGGAACAGAGCCGCTTCATCCGCGACACCATCGACGGGCGCCTGCGCCAGTTCGTCGGCGGCCCGGCGGCGCTGTTCGCGCCGCAGATCGCGACGCGCGAGCTCGGAAGCTCCGCGCTGGCTTAGCCGGCGCCGGCGCCGGCGGCGAACGGGCGCCGGGCGCGATCGAGCGCGCGCTGGCAAGCGCGCCAGGCGCCTCGTTCACCGCCTGGGCGCAGAGCTTCGGCAATTGGGGCCATAGCGCGAGCGACGGCAATGCCGGCGCGCTCGACCGCACCAATGGCGGCTTCCTGACCGGCATCGACAAGACGCTTGCCGACGCGGGCGGCGGTCTCTGGCGCTTCGGCCTCGCCGGCGGCTACCAGCGCACGACGCTTAACGTCGACGACCGCGGCTCCTCCGGCGGCATCGATACTTACGATCTCGCCGCCTATGCCGGCACCCAGCAGGGCCCGCTGGGCCTGCGCGGCGGTGCCGCCTATGAATGGCAGGACGTGGCCAGCAGCCGCAGCATCGTCTTCCCCGGGTTCAACGACGCGACGCAAGCGAGCTATGGCGGGCACTCGGCGCAGGTGTTCGGCGAGGCCGGCTATGGCGTGACCTGGCGGCAGATCGCGTTCGAGCCTTATGCCGCAATCGCCTATGTCGACGTGCGCACCGCGACTTTCACGGAAACCGGCGGGGCCGCCGCCTTGATCGGCGCCGGCGGCCATGCCGACGCGACCTTCTCGACCCTCGGCCTACGCGCTGCCACGCCGCTGCCCGGCATGGACAAGCTCACCGCCAAGGGTTCTGTCGGCTGGCGCCATGCTTTTGGGACGATCACGCCGACCACCCAGCTCAGCTTCGCCGCGGGCGGCACGCCGTTCACGGTGGCGGGACTGCCGGTGGCCAAGGACGCCGCCGCGGTCGAATTGGGCGTCAGCGGCAAGGTGACGCCGAACGTGGAGCTGAGCGTGGCCTATGTCGGCCAGTTCGGCGGCGACGCGCAGGACCAGGGCGTCAAGGGCAGCTACGTGATGCGCTTCTGAGCAGACTGAAGTCTCACGCAATGCTCGCCAACACCACTTCGCGCACAACGCGAATCGGCGGCACCCATTGCATATGATCCGCGTAGTTGCCGCACGTGATGGCAATGACGGCATCAAGCGACGGCAATACGAACAGCCTTTGGCCGCCGTAACCGAACGCGCCGATCCAGTGCGCGATCGGACGGTTCGGTGGATGACCATACAGGAAATCGCCGCTGTACCAGAAATAGCCGTAGCGGCGCTGCTCGTCGCAAGGCACGTAGGGCTGAAACGATGCGTCAAGCCACGCGGCCGGCATGATGCTTCGCCCTTCCCATGTCCCGCGATTGAGGATGAGTTGGCCGATGCGCGCAAGATCGCGCGGAGTCATTCGCAAACCGGAGGCCGGCGCCGGCTCGCCGCTCAAGCCATTGCTCCATTGTGTCGTGCCGACGCCGAGCGGATTGAACAGATTGGCGCGCGCAAAGTCGGGTAGCGACTGCCCGGTTCCTTTGATGATCAGCTTTGCGATCAGTTGCGGGCCGGCCGCGCCGTAAATCCAGCGCGTGCCAGGCTCCGCGATAAAGGGGCGGCTGAAAATGTAGCGATAGCGATCCGGCGCCATCTCCATCTGAATCTCGCTGTTCGCCGGATTTTGATAGGGAATATCCTCGTTCCAATCGAGGCCCAGCGTCATCGCCAGGGCGTTCGCGACCGTGAGCTTCTTGTAGCGCGGATCGGTCGCGCGATCGGCATATTCCGGCAATGCTTCGAGCAGACGCCGTTCGGGCGGCGGCACCTTTTCCTGCGCGCGCGCGATGCCGTAAAGCAGACCGAGAACGCTTTTTGTCACGGAACGCAGGTCGTGCAGCGTGTCAGGCCCAAAGCTCACACGGCCGAGCGGAGCACCCCAGTTTTCATCCTCGCCCGCGAAGTAGCGCTCCAACACGAGCTTTCCGTGCCGAGCGACGACGACGCCATGCAGGCCCCAGACGCGCTTTGCGGTAATCAGCTTGTCGAGCCGCCCCGCCATATCGGGCGCCAAGCCGGTCTCGGCGGGCGCAATGGTCTGCCATACGAAAGGCACGGCGGCGCGCGCGGCCTGGGCCGCGGCGAAGGCGCCGGCAGCGACCAGTAAGGCGCGGCGGTTGAGGGAAAGCATTGCGACGCCCCTGTTCGTCGGGCGCGCGATTATGGCGCCAAACGGGCCCGCCCGCCGGGACTACATCGCCTTGACGATGCTCTCGGTCATCTTCTTGGCTTCGCCGAGCAGCATCATGGTGTTGTCGCGGGTTGATTATTGTCTCGGCTATTTCGTCTTCGGATTCCTGGGCGGCAGAGTAAATTCATCATACATTCTCCTAAATATCGGGACTGTCGGTTTCCAGTCTCCCCTCATTGCCGCCGCACCGGCCGCCCCGTAACCGCCTCCGGGGCGAGGACGAATCAATATGAAGGGCGGCGCGCCGTAACGCATGGCCAGAAAATTCGCCCAGGTTCGTGCGATACGCCCATTGCCGTTTCCAAACGGGTGAATTCGCGCCCACTCACAATGCGCCCACGCGCAAAGCTCGATAACGGCGATCTTTTCATTATCTCTGAGATTCTGGTCGGGTCCAATTTTCTTGTCGAGCAGCTTTACCCTTTGTTGGAGCTGCTTTTCGAATTTACGCAATTGGCCGGCGACAAGATCGGAGCGGACACCATAAGCAGGCCCGATCTTTACTTCACAACCCTCAAGCCCGGGGTCGCCGCGGAAACGGCCGGCGAATTTCTCAATGTTCTCGTATTCAATTTTGAAGCCCTGCATGAGGATGGCGTGCCATCGCTTTGCGGCTTCCATTGTAGGAAGGGCGCGACGAAACGCCTCTTCGCTCACATGGATAAGTAATCGCTCTATATTGGCTTGCAGTTGAGGACTGTCTTGATCCCAATCACTCATCTGGCAGCCCAAGCGCCCGCTTGTCGGCCCGCGTCAATTTCGTGATGATCTTTCCCTCGAGGGGATCGTCTTGCAAGGCT
The DNA here is from genome assembly GCA_963819955.1 of uncultured Pseudomonadota bacterium. GTDB lineage: Bacteria > Pseudomonadota > Alphaproteobacteria > Rhizobiales > Xanthobacteraceae > Pseudolabrys. The sequence goes on from CAWFYB010000009.1 coordinate 917,115, forward strand.
GCTTCGGCCTTGGCAACTTCGGCTATCGCGCGCCTGAAACCGGGATCGCTCCTGCGATAGGCGCGCAAGTCTTCGAGCTTCGCCTCGAGCTCTTTTTCCAACTCCTGGGAACGGCGGCCGATATAATCGCGCAGCGCCTCGTTCGTGAGCTCGTTGATGGATTGATCGGTCAGGACGCTCAGTCTGGACAAACGATCCTTGACGATAGGATCAAGCCGGATCGTTGTTGCTTTCTTCGCAGCATTTGACATGGCGCCATCAAATCCTATTTTATGATATCAGAATAGTAATTCTGACGCCATATTGCAAGATATGACGTCAAATAGGCAAATTATCAACAAGTCACTGATAGAGCTTATGAATTTTTGAAGAAGGGCGAATTAAGACGCTACATCGCCTTCACGATGCTCTCGGTCATCTTCTTGGCGTCGCCGAGCAGCATCATGGTGTTGTCGCGGTAGAACAGCGGGTTGTCGATGCCGGCATAACCCGACGCCAGGCTGCGTTTGATGAACATCACCGTGCCGGCCTTCCACACCTGCAGCACCGGCATGCCGTAGATCGGCGAGGATTTGTCGTCCTCGGCCGCCGGATTGGTAACGTCGTTGGCGCCGATGACGAAGGCGACGTCGGCCTGGGCGAACTCGGAATTGATGTCCTCCAGCTCGAACACCTCGTCATAGGGCACGTTCGCTTCCGCCAGCAGCACGTTCATGTGGCCGGGCATGCGGCCGGCCACCGGGTGGATGGCGTATTTCACCTCGACGCCTTCGGCCTTCATCTTGTCGGCCATTTCGCGCAGGGCATGCTGCGCCTGCGCCACCGCCATGCCGTAGCCCGGCACGATGATGACTTTCGACGAATTCTTCAGGATGTAGGCCGCGTCCTCGGCCGAGCCGAGCTTGACCGGCCGCTGCTCGGCCGCGCCCGACGGCCCCGCCACCTCACCGCCGAAGCCGCCGAGAATGACCGAGATGAACGAGCGGTTCATGCCCTTGCACATGATGTAGGACAGGATCGCGCCCGAGGAGCCGACCAGCGCGCCGGTGATGATCAGCGCGGAATTGCCCAGCGTGAAGCCGATGCCGGCGGCCGCCCAGCCCGAATAGGAGTTCAGCATCGAGATCACCACCGGCATGTCGGCGCCGCCGATCGGGATGATGATGAACACGCCGAGCGTGAGCGAAATCGCCACGATGGCCCAGAAGTCGAGCGCGCTCTGCGCCAGATAGAAGTGGACTATGAAGCCGATCAGGGCGCCCGCCAGCGCGAGATTGACGACATGGCGGCCGGGCAGCGTGATCGGCTTGCCGCTCATGCGGCCGGACAGTTTCAGGAAGGCGATCACCGAGCCGGTGAAGGTGATGGCGCCGATGGCGGCGCCGAGCGACATTTCGATCAGGCTTTGCGGATGGATGTGGCCTTCGCCGCCGATGCCGAAGGCCGCCGGCGCGTAGAAGGCGCCCGCCGCCACCAGCACCGCCGCGGTGCCGACCAGCGAGTGGAAGGCGGCGACCAGTTCCGGCATCGAGGTCATCGGCACGCGCCGCGCGATCACCGCGCCGATGCCGCCGCCGAGCGCGATGCCGCCCACCACCAGCCCCCAGGAGAGCGGATCGGTCGGCGGGTGCGCGCCGAGCGTGGTCAGCACGGCGATGGTCATGCCGATCATGCCGAACTGATTGCCGCGCCGGCTCGAACTCCGGGCTCGACAGCCCGCGCAGCGCCAGGATGAACAGGACGCCGGCGACCAGATAAAGCAGCGCGACCAGGTTGGGGCTCATGGCTTGGCGCTCCGGCAGTGCGCGCTCCCTCTCCCCGCTTGCGGGGAGAGGGTCGGGGTGAGGGGGCGCAGCCGCGACGCAGAGCGTTTCGGCAACGCCCCCTCACCCGACCGCCGCCGCTGCGCGGCAGCGGTCGACCTCTCCCCGCAAGCGGGGAGAGGTACGTGCAGCCGCGCCTCACAGAACATCATCACCCCCATGGTCGTCACTTTTTCTTCCTCTGATACATCCCCAGCATGCGCTGGGTGACCAGGAAGCCGCCGAAGATATTCACGGAAGCAAACACCAGCGCGAAGAAGCCGAGCGCGCGCGCCCACACCGGGCCGGAATCGTTGGCCACCAAACCGACGCCGACCGCCAGCAGCGCGCCCACCACGATCACCGAGGAGATGGCGTTGGTCTCCGACATCAGCGGCGTGTGCAGCGCCGGCGTCACCGACCAGACCACGTAATAGCCGACGAAGACGGCGAGAACGAAGATCGACAGGCGGAACACGAAGGGATCGACCGCGGTCGCGAGTTCGGACATGGTGTCGTTCCTTAATCCGTCATTCCGGGACGCGGCCGTAGGCCGCGGACCCGGAATCCAGAAACAAGCTAGGTGCCTGCATCTGGATTCCGGGTTCGCTCGCTACGCGAGCGCCCCGGAATGACGAGTTTAAATTCATCATCATCACGCCGCCGTCTTGGGCTGAAAATTCGGATGCACCAGCGCGCCGTCGCGGGTGAGCATGGTGGCCTTGACCAGTTCGTCGTCCCAGTTGACCGCGAGCTTCTTTTCTTTCTTGTCGATCATGGTCTCGACGAAATTCAACAGGTTCTTGGCGTAGAGCGCGGAAGCCGACGCCGGCAGCCGCCCCGGCACGTTGAGATAGCCGACGATCTTGACGGGGCCGACCAGCGCCACCTCGCCGGCGCGCGCACCTTCGACGTTGCCGCCGCGCTCGACCGCGAGATCGACGATCACCGAACCGGGGCGCATCGACGCCACCATTTCCTTGCTGATCAGCCGCGGCGCCGGCCGCCCCGGGATCAGCGCGGTGGTAATGACGATGTCCTGCTTTTTGATGTGCTCGGCCACCAGCGCCGCCTGCTTGGCCTGATACTCCTTCGACATTTCCTTGGCGTAGCCGCCAGCGGTCTGCGCGTTCTTGAATTCCTCGTCCTCGACCGCGAGAAACTTGGCGCCCAGGCTTTCGACTTGTTCCTTGGTGGCGGGGCGCACGTCGGTGGCGGTGACCACGGCGCCGAGACGGCGCGCGGTCGCGATCGCCTGCAGGCCGGCGACGCCGACGCCCATGATGAACACCTTGGCCGCCGGCACGGTGCCGGCCGCCGTCATCATCATCGGCAGCGCGCGGCCATATTCTTCCGCCGCGTCGATCACCGCGCGGTAGCCGGCGAGATTGGCTTGGCTGGAGAGCACGTCCATCGACTGCGCACGCGTGATGCGCGGCATCAATTCCATGGCGAAGGCGGTCAAGCCGGCGTCGGCCATCTGCTTGAGCTCCGCCTCATGGCCGTAGGGGTCCATGATGGCGATGACCAGCGCGCCCTTTTTGTAGCCGGCGAGCTCGCCCGCCTCCGGCCGGCGCACCTTCAGCACCACATCGGCGGTCTTTTCGACCGCCTCGCCGATCTCGGCGCCGGCGGCCTCATATTCGGCGTCGGGAATGCCGGACCCGATGCCGGCGCCGCGCGCGACCGCGACCTCGGCGCCGAAGGAGATCAGCTTCTTGACGGTATCCGGGGTGGCGGCGACGCGAGGCTCGTTGGCGTCCAATTCACGCGCGACGGCTATTCGCATGCACGCCTCCGAACCGATGCCTTACTGCGAAATGCCGAAAAAGGCGAAGATCAGGAAGCAGAGCACGAAGGCCACGGAGATCGCCGATTTCGAGCCGCTGAACAGGCTGGGAATTGCGCCCGCCAGGCCGATGATAAAAATCGCCAGCGCCGCGAACCAGTGGCCCATGACCCCGCCGACCGTTAAGCCGAGCAGAATAGTGACGACATGGAGGATGCCGACGAAGGTGAACTGGACGAAGCGCTCGTAGCTTTGCTCGTGCGCCGCATAGTCGTTGCCGGCGGCGGTGGCATATTCGACGGTGCCGTGTTCGGCCATGGGGGGAAGTCTCCAGAAACAGATGAAGGCCGCGGAGGAGTGGGCCGCGCAAGGGGTTAGCGCAATTGCGGCATGAGAGCAACGCCCGGCGGCTCAGCCGGTCCCAGCCGGCTCCAGCCCGGCGGCCGCCAACGCGGCACTTTGCCGCGCGGCCACCTTGGCGGAGTCGAAATTCTCGATCGCCTCATTGAACAATCGATAGAAATTCAGCTCGGCCGCCAGATGCAGGAACACGGCGCCCAGGCCCACCGCGGCGCGGTCCATGAACACGAATTCGCGCGGCACGGTCACCGGCCCCAGCTCCTTGAGCGCCCGGTGCACCCGGAAGGCTTCCCGGCGCCCGTATTCGGAGGGCTTGACCCCGTCGGCAATGGTGCGCACGCGGTCGTCGAGCAGCGGGCCGTAGATGAAACGCGCCCAGATATTGAGCGCCTCGATGATCTCCTTGCTGAGGCGCTTGAAGCCCCAGGTCTTGTAGGCGTGCACCACCAGTTCGTCGTCGCCGGTGAGCAGCCCGCGATAGAGAGCGAACACGCCGCCGACAAAGCTCTCCGGGAAGATGCGGATGCAGCCGTAATCCAAAAGGTTGATGCCGGCCGGCGCGCCGTCCTCTTCGAACACCGAATAGTTGCCGAGATGCGGGTCGCCATGGATGACGCCGAAGCGGGAAAACGGCAGCCACCAGGCGGTGAACATGGCGGTGGCGAGCCGGTTGCGCACGTCCAGCGCGTCGTCCTTGTGGGCGAGCATCTTGGAGCCGTCGAGCCAGTCGAGCGTGAGCAGACGCCCGCTCGACAATTCCGGCCACACTCTTGGCACGCGGATGGCGCGCTGGTCTTTCAGCATCGCGCTGTAAAGCGCGACATGTTTGGCCTCGCGGATATAGTCGAGCTCCTCGCGCAAGCGCGCCGCGATCTCGACCGCGATCTCGGAAGTGTCGATCGCGGGATCGAAGCGCTTGCGGATGGCGAACAGCAATTGCAACTGGCTCAGGTCGGCTTCCACCGCCGACTGCATGTCCGGATATTGCAGCTTGCAAGCCAGCGCTGATTCCTCGAGCGCGCGCGCGCGGTGCACCTGGCCGAGCGAAGCGGCGGCCGCCGGATGGTGCTCGAAGCTCGCGAACTTCTTCTCCCAGCCGGCGCCCAGCTCCGCCTGCATGCGGCGCTTGACGAAGGCCCAGCCCATGGGCGGCGCCTGGCTCTGCAGCTTGATCAGCTCGTTGGCGTATTCCGGCGGCAGCGCGTCGGGAATGGTGGCGAGCAGCTGCGCCACCTTCATGATCGGACCTTTCAGCCCGCCGAGCGCGGCGGTGAGCGCGATGGCGTTGCCGGCGCGGTTCGGCGTGCGGCCGAGAACGCGCTCGCCCGCCATGCGGGCGGCGACGCCGCCCACGCTGCTGCCGACCTTGGCGTAGCGGCGGGCGCGGGCGGAGAAGCGGTTTTTTTCGCTGTCGGAAGGCGGCATGGATGAACTCACCGCCCTCATCTAATGCAGCAGCAGGCGAAAAATAAGGCCGGGTGCTTGGACGACGATAATCGGGTGAACCGCCGGCATCCGCCCCGTAATTGTCAATGCATAGCCTAGCTGGTAGTAGCCATGCGCCCAGGCGTTTTGCCATGACGAGCGACGACGCGCGACGCCACGCCGGTGCGACCGACCAGTCGGCCGGCGCGGAAACGGCCGTGCGCCGCATGTATGAATTCGCGCCCTACCCCGATCTCGGCGCGGCGCTCAAGGATGCAAGGCCGCTTTTCGCGCCGATCGCCGACGAACTGAACAAGCGCGGGGCCTTGCGCTATCTGGAGGCCGGCTGCGGCACCGGGCATCTGCTGGTCGGCGTCGCCAAAGCGCATCCGGACTGGCAATGCTTCGGCATCGATCTGTCCGATGCGTCGCTAACGATCGCGCGCCAACTGGCCGAGCGGCACGGCGCCAAGGTCACGCTGGCGCGCGGTTCTTATCTGGAGCCCCTGCCGTTCGACGGCGCGCCGTTCGACGTGGTCTCCGCCATGGGCACCATCCACCACGCCGAGGATCCGGTCGCCGCGCTGAAAAATCTGCGCAGCTATCTCGCCGACGACGGCTGGCTGGCGATGCATCTTTACGGCCGCCGACTGGACGCCGAAAAATTCGACATCAAGGAGATGCTGTCGATCTTCGAGCCCGACCTGTTCGCGCACGAACATCGCTTCGCGCTCTACCGCCAACTCATCGAGCACCGTCGCTCCGCCGGCCGCCTACGCCGGCTGCTCGACACCTCGCCGCTCGACATTGCCCGCCGGCTGCGCCGCTTCGCAAGCAATGCGCGCCGCCGCGCGCGCGGCACCAGCTGGTCGCCGGCCTGGCAGGAGGACTACCGCGAACTGAACGCGCCGTGGATCGACCATTTCTGTCACCCTTGCGAGCGCGCCTATGAAGTGCCCGACATCAGGCGGCTGGTCGAAGCGGCGGGTTTCGGCGTGGTGCACATGCTCGGGCAAGGGCGCGAGGAGCCCTGGCGTCTGCCGCCGCAATGGCGCGCGGATTTCGCCCGGCTCGCGCCCTGGGACCGCTGGCGGCTGATGGAGCTCGTCTCGCCGGCGCGCTCCTTCACCATGCTGCTGCGCAAGGCGTGAAGCGCGCGACGGCGTCTTCGATCACGACCCGCGCTTGAGCGCCGCGTCGATACCCGCGCAAGCCGTGCGCACCTCGGCGGCCGTCGCCGGCTCGCCGCCCGCCGCCCGCACCAGTTTCACGGCCTCCTCCACCAGGCCGCGGTTGGTTTCGCGCACGCCCCAGGGCCGGTCTTCCAGGCCGACGCGGATATGCCCGCCGCGCTCGACCGCCGGCACAATCAGCGGCCTGATGTCGACGCCGAGGCCGGCGACCATCCAGGGCGCGCCGGCGGCAACCTCGCCAAGCAAGGCGAGATGCGCGTCGAGATAATTCGGCTTGGGCGGAAAGCCGAAACAGAATTCGTCGCGCGAACATGAAGCGGTAGACCGGCGTCGGCACTTGTCCGGCATGGCGGCGGCGGTGGCGGCGCCGAGCCGCGTGCAGCCGGCCTCGTAGATCGCGTAGCTCGGCCGCACGCCGTAAAGCGCCGCGATGCGCATGCCTTCGCGGAAATGCTCGTCCGGATTGAAATAGGTGTAGCCCGCCTGCCCGCGCGCAATCTCGTCGAAGCGCGTGAACACCGCCGAGCCCGGATCGACCACCGCCCATTCCAGCAAGCCGTTCTGGGCGAGCCGCTCGACATGGGCGTAGCGCTCCTCGCGCGCTGCGCAAGTCGCCGGCATAGCCGGAGCCGGTGATCGGCAGCGTCGGATAGACGATGACGTCGACCTTGGCGCGGATGCCTTCGATGATCGGCGCATAGGTTTCGTAATCGTCGCGCTGGCGGCCGGTTGCGGCGTCGTAGGCGTGCAGGTGAATGATCGCGGCGCCGGCTTGCGCCGCCGCGATGCCGTCGGCGACGATCTCGTCGATCGATCACGGGAATATTGCCGGCTGCCGCTCGCGCGTCCAGGCGCCGTTGAGCGCCGCTTCGATCCAGACTTTGGGCATGTCATCCTCACGTCGCCGGCCAATTGTCCCTGATCCAACGCGCGAGGCTTTCCTCGCTCACTTCGCCGGCGGCGAGCGCGAGGATCATGGCAGTGGCTTGTTCAGGCGGCACGTCGAAATCCAAGCCGTTCAAACCGAGAAAGACGATGATCGAGGCGAAAGCCGCCCGCTTGTTTCCATCCACGAACGGATGGTTGCGTGCAATGCCAAATGCGTAGGCAGCCGCCAACGCGGCGAGATCGCTCTCGCCGTAACCGAATTTGTTGATGGGTCTCGCTAAAGCGGACTCGAGAAGTCCGAGATCACGGATTCCATCGGCTCCGCCAAACAATGCGAGTTGCTCGGCATGAACATCGAGAACGATGGTGGTGTCGAGCCATCGCGGCTCGGTCACTCCGCCAAGGCCTTGTAAGTGTCGGCATATTTGCGGAACGAGCGGCGCGCTATTTCCATCGCCTCGGCGTGCTTGGGATCATAAGGGGTCAGCTTGATGCCGCGCTCGGTCTGCTCGACGATGTGAAACTTGTCGCCCTCTTTAAGCTTGAGGCGCGCCAACAGTTCTTTCGGCAAAATGAGACCGACCGAATTGCCGATCTTCTTGATGCTAAGAACGGCACCTTGTGTATCGCCATCACGGACGGGCTTATTCATCGGCCATCTCCTACGTTGTACAAAACGTACAACGTGGGAGAACGTATTACAAGGTATTACAAAACACCACGTGTCGTCATGGTGTTATGAGAAAAATCATTATAAATATCAAATCGTTATAGCCCCCTACCCCAACCCCTCCAGCTCCGAAATCAAATTGGCGATCACCCGCAAGCCGCCGTCCCAGAACTTGGGATCGCGCGCGTCAAGCCCGAACGGCGCCAGCAGCTCGGAATGGTGCTTGGTGCCGCCGGCGGAGAGCATCTCCAGATAGCGCTCGGCAAATCCGCTCGCCGACTGCTCGTAGACCGCATAGAGCGAGTTCACCAGGCAGTCGCCGAACGCATAAGCGTAGACGTAGAACGGCGAATGGATGAAGTGCGGGATGTAGACCCAGAAGGTCTCGTAGCCCGGCTTCAATTCGATCGCCGGACCCAGGCTCTCCGCCTGCACCGACATCCACAATTCGCAGATCTTGTCGCTGGTCAATTCGCCGTTGCGGCGCTCCAGATGCACCTTGCGCTCGAAACTATAGAACGCGATCTGCCGCACCACCGTGTTGATCATGTCCTCGACCTTGGCGGCGAGCATGGCCTTGCGCTGCTTCTTGTCGGTGGTGTTGGCGAGCAGCTTGCGGAAGGTGAGCATCTCACCGAACACCGAGGCGGTCTCGGCCAGCGTCAGCGGCGTCGGCGCCATCAGCGGGCCGTTGGGCGCCGCCAACACCTGGTGCACGCCGTGGCCGAGCTCATGCGCCAACGTCATCACATCGCGCGGCTTGCCCTGGTAGTTGAGCAGCACGTAAGGATGCGCCGACGGCACGGTCGGGTGCGAGAAGGCGCCCGGCTGCTTGCCCTCGCGCACGCCGGCGTCGATCCAGCGCTTCTCGAAGAACTGGTCGGCCACCTCCGCCATCCTGGGCGAGAAGGCGCCGTAAGCCGTGAGCACGGTGTTGCGCGCGTCGGTCCAGGAGATCGTGCGCTGCGCCACCTTGGGCAGCGGCGCGTTGCGGTCCCAGTGCGGCAGCTTCTTCTTGCCGAACCATTTCGCCTTCAGGGCGTAATAGCGGTGCGACAGCTGCGGATAGGCGGCGCGCACGGCTGCCACCAGCGCGTCCACCACTTCGCGCTCGACGCGGTTCGATAGATGGCGCGCGTCGGCGACGTCCTTGAAGCCGCGCCAGCGGTCGGAAATCTCCTTGTCCTTGGTAAGCGTATTGGTGATCAGCGTGAACGGCCGCAGGTTTTGCTTGAAGGTGACGGCCAGCGCCTGCGCCGCCGCGCGCCGCTTCTTGCCGTCGGCGTCGACCAGAAAATTGAGCGCCGGCTCGATCGACATTGGCTTGCCGCCGATCTTGAAGCGCAAGGACGCGATCAGCTCGTCGAACTGCCGGTTCCAGGCCGAATAGCCGGTGATCGACTTCTCGTGGAACAGCTGCTCGACGCGATCCTCGAGCTGGTAGGGCTTCTCCTTGCGCACGTCCTCCAGCCACGGCCGGTAATGCGCGAGCGCCGGATCGCGCATGGCGGCCTCCAGCGCGGCGTCGTCCACGCGGTTCAATTCGAGCGTGAAGAACAGCACGTGGATCGAGGCGGTGGTCAACCGCTCCTGCACGTCGCCGTAGAACTTGGCGATCTTCGGATCGGTGGTGTTGCCGGCATAGCTGAGCGAGGAATAGGAGACCAGGCGGCCGAGCCTGTCGTCGAGCGCCTCATAGCGCTTGACCGCCTCGGCAAGGCGTTTGCCGGCGTCCTCGCCCGCCGCCATCTCGGCCAAGCGGCCCTTGAAGTCGCGCTCGAATGCCGCGCAGTCGTCGGCGGCTTGCGTCAGATCGCGCTCGACCTCCGGGCTGTCGATGCCGGGATAGAGGTCGTTGAGATTCCATTCGGGCAGGTGGCCGAGTGTGGCGGGGGACTTGCCGGGGGACTTGGCGGGGGACTTGGATTTGCGGGCGGAAGCGCTTTTGGCCATGGATTTGCGCAATTCTCTAAGGGGGAAATCGGCGGGTTAAGGCCTCATTTAGGCCGGCGCTCGTGGCGATGCGATGGCCGGCGGGGAGTTTTTCAACAGGGCCGTACACGGCCCCAATTTGGCCGGCCCATTTAACAGCCCATTAAGCGAGACCGGCGACATTGCACCAATTCGGCACAGCGTGAGGGGTACCATGTCCGAAGTCGTGCTCATCGTCGATGACGATCCGGTCCAGCGCCGCCTGCTCGAAGCCATGGTGCAGCGTTTCGGCTACCGGACCCTGCTGGCCGAGGGTGGAGACGTGGCGAACGCCCTGCTCACCGGCCCGGATGCCCCCAAAATCGACTGCACGGTGCTCGACCTGGTGATGCCCGATCTCGACGGGCTCGGCGTCCTGGCGCGCATGCGCGAGGCGGGCGTCGATATCCCCGTCATCGTGCAGACCGCCCATGGCGGCATCGACAACGTGGTCTCCGCCATGCGGGCGGGCGCCGCCGATTTCGTGGTCAAGCCGGCCAAGCCCGAACGCCTGCAAGTCTCATTGCGCAACGCGTTGGCCGCCCGGCGGCTGGCCGGCGAATTGCAGCGCCTCAAGCGCAAGCAGGACGGCACGCTCAGCCTGGCCGACGTCATCACCCGCTCACAGGCCATGCAGCCGGTGCTGCGCGCGGCCGAGAAGGTGGCGGCCTCCACCATCGCCGTGCTGATCGAGGGCGAGTCGGGCACCGGCAAGGAGATGATCGCGCGCGCCATCCATGGCTCGGGCGCCCGCCGCGCCAAGCCCTTCGTCGCGGTCAATTGCGGCGCGCTGCCGGAGAACCTGGTCGAGTTCGATCCTGTTCGGCCACGAGAAGGGCGCCTTCACCGGCGCCACCGAAAAGCACACCGGCAAATTCGTCGAGGCCGACGGCGGCACGCTGTTCCTCGACGAGGTCGGCGAATTGCCGCCGGCCGCGCAGGTCAAGCTCCTGCGCGCGCTGCAGGAAGGCGAGGTCGAGCCGGTCGGCGGCCGCAAACCGGTGAAGGTCGACGTGCGCATTGTCTCGGCCACCAACCGCGACCTGATCGCCGACGTGAAGGCCGGGCGCTTCCGCGAGGACCTGTTCTATCGCCTGCACGTGTTTCCGATTTCGGTGCCGCCGCTGCGCCGGCGGGCGGAGGACATGCCCGAGCTCGCCCGCCATTTCCTCGCGCGCATCGCGGCGGAGGAAGGCAAGCGGGCGCGCTCCTTGAGCGCGCAGGCGCTGGCGCTGCTTTCCGCCTACCGCTGGCCGGGCAATGTGCGCCAGCTCGAGAACGCCATCTTCCGCGCCGTCGTGCTGGCCGAAGGCGAGGAGCTTGGCGTCAACGAATTCCCGCAGATCGCCGCGCTCTGCCGGCGCCGACGCGGCGCAAGTGCTGGTCGAGCCGTCGCCCGCCATGGCGGCGGCGCTGCCGGAGCGCGACGAGCCGGAAAAACCGGCACCGGCATTAACCATGCCGTCGCTCATGCTGATCGACCCGCGCGGCAATGTGCGCCCGCTCGACGAATTGGAGCGCGAAACCATCCGCTTCGCCATCGCGCATTATCGCGGCCAGATGTCGGAGGTCGCACGCCGCTTAGGGATCGGCCGCTCGACCCTCTATCGCAAGCTGGAAGGGCTCGGGCTCGACGACGGCGCCGCCGAACTCAAGGAAAGCGCGGCGGCAGAGTAACCAAGAAAGATTCAATTTTAACTATTCCGCGCCGCGTTAGCCCTGATCGAAGGTATTCGCCGCCGGCATTCCGATTTCATTCGTGCGTACAGCGCTTGCGTCGCATAATGGCGCCGTAAAGCCGTGCGTGGCGTGCAAGGGACGGGCTCGCTCGAGCCGGCGCCATGCATATGGTCAATCGCATGGTTGGAGTTCGCGTAAATGCGTAGTCGATTCGACCGTCTGATCGCCGGCACCGCGCTGGCGCTGATCGTCGCCGCGCCGGCTGTGACCGATGCGCGCCCCCGCGTCGAATTGGCGCTGCCGCCGCCGCCCTCGCTCAACGGCCAGCGCGCGATCCGCCAGCCCGCGCCGTCGCCTGCGCCGGCGCAGCACGAAGCGCCGCAGCCTGCGGCGCCGCCCGAGACCGCGCGCGCCGCAGCCGCCCCGGCCGAACCGCCGCCCGCGCCGTCGCGCGACCGGGGGCGGCTTCGACATCAAGGGCACGTTCGAGAAACTGTTTTCCGCCAGCGACGCCCAGATCGCCGACCAGCTGCGCGCAACCGTCACGGCCCGGCAATTCGACCGGCGCATCGAGCGCGTGGTCGAGCGCAAGGCGATGCAGTCCTTCTACGCGCAGCGCAATTACGCCCCGCTCTGGATCCACGACGGCCGCCTCACCGCCCGCGCCCAACGCGTGATCGCGCGGCTGAAGGGCGCCGCCTCCGAAGGCCTGGTGGCGTCCGACTATCCGGTGCCGGACTTCGCAAGCTTCAGCGGCGCCGCCGCGCTCGCCCATGGCGACATCAACCTCACCCTCTCGGTGCTCACCTTCGCGCGCCATTTGCAGGTCGGGCGCATCGCGCCGCGCCGCGTCTACGCGCAGGTGCAATATCCCGAGCACGCGCCGGAGCCGGCCGCCATCCTCAAGACGCTCGCGCAGGCAAGCGACATCGACGCCGCGCTCGACGGCTTCGACCCGCCGCACCGGGACTTCCGCGCGCTCAAGGCCCAGCTCGCCGAATTGCGCGCCAGCGCCGCCACTGCGCCCGCCGCCGAGCCGCCGGAGCGCATGCCCGGCGGCCCCTCGATCAAGCCCGGCGCCCAGGATCCGCGCGTGCCGCTGTTGCGCAGGCGGCTCGGCCTGCGCGGCAAGCCGGACGACACCCGTTACGACCGCGCGCTCTACAATGCGGTACGCGTCTTCCAGCGCCGCCACGGCCTGCGCCCCGACGGCATCATCGGCGCCAATGTCATCGCCGCGATTAACGGACCGAAGCCGCTGACCGCGGGGCAGATCATCGACAAGATCACCGCCAACATGGAGCGCTGGCGCTGGCTGCCGCGCGATCTCGGCGACACTTATGTGATGGTCAACATCCCGGACTACACGCTCAAGGTCGTGCACGACCACCGCGTGGTCTGGCGCACCAAGATCGTGGCCGGCAAGCCGCAGACGCCGACGCCGCTGCTCACCGCGACGATGGACAACGTCATCGTCAACCCGTCCTGGTACGTGCCGCAATCGATCATCGAGAACGAATTGCTGCCGGCCTATCAGAGCGACCCCCACATCTTCGACCGCATGGGCCTGCAAGTGCAGCGGGGCCCGGACGGCCATATCAACGTGGTGCAGCCGCCCGGCGCCGCCAACGCGCTCGGCCGCATCAAGTTCAACTTCCCCAACAAGTTCCAGGTCTATCTGCACGACACGCCGGAGAAGCGCCTGTTCCGATACGACCGGCGCGCCTTCAGCCACGGCTGCATGCGCGTGCAGGACCCGACCCGCTTCGGCGAGATCATGCTGCATCTGGCGATGAACGGCCCGACGCCGAGCGAACGCCAGCTCGACGCCCTGTTCGGCCGCGAGGAAAAGGTGTTCCGCTTCGCCCGCCGCCCGCAGGTGCATCTCACCTATCAGACCGCCTTCGTCGACGAGGCCGGCAAGCTCGAATTGCGCGACGACATCTACGGCTTCGATGCCCGCATCCACGCCATCATGCACAGCAAGGAGCGCCGCATCGCCGACGTCGCGCCGCCGCCCGACCCCAAGCGCGACCTCGCCACCGTGCAGAGCAGCCAGGAAATCCTGCGCCGGGTCGAGCGGCGCGAGGCGCTCAATCCCATGCGCTTTTTCGAGAAGCTTTTCCGCTAGTCCCGGCCGCTACGGCACCGGAATACCGGTTTGTCCGGGGTCCTGGCCCCGGACAACGCGTTCTGGAGCCTTTTTCCCGCCGAATCTCGCGGCCGGCCCACCACCCGCCTCATTTTTGGCCATGTTCAGCCGATAGTCAGGCAGTATAGTTATGGGGGGCGGACGCGCGGTAACAGCGCGTTAACCGATCCCGGGAAACACTACGGGCTGTCGTCAAGATGGCCACGAGGGGCGTAGCGGCGACGTGGGACGGCGAATTTCACGGAAGACGGCAGTGCTGCTGGACCGCGCGCGTGAGCGTCCTCGGCTCTTGAATCTTGCGCGCGCCGGCTCGCGGCTCGGCATGGCGGGCCTCTTGGTGCTGGCCGCCAGCAACGCCCTGCAGAGCGCCATCGCCGAAGGCGACACCCGCACCCTCTCCTTCCATCACGTCCATACCGGCGAGGACATCACCGTCACCTTCAAGCGCGACGGCCGCTACGACCAGGCCGCGCTCCGGAAGCTCGACTGGTTCATGCGCGATTGGCGCAAAGGCGAAGCGCACGACATGGACCCGCATTTGTTCGACCTGTTGTGGCAGGTCTATCGCGATAGCGGCGCCACCCAACCGATCGACATCATCTGCGGCTACCGCTCGCCCGGCACCAACGCCATGCTGCACGCGCGCTCCAAAGGCGTCGCCCGCCACAGCGAGCACATCTTGGGCAAGGCGATCGACTTCTACATTCCCGGCGTGCCGCTCGCCAAGATCCGCGCCATCGGGCTGGAAATGCAGCGCGGCGGCGTCGGCTTCTACCCGACCTCGGGCTCGCCCTTCGTGCATATGGACGTCGGGCTGGTGCGGCACTGGCCGAACATCGCGCGCCAGCAACTGGTGAAGATCTTCCCGAACGGCCGCACCGTGCACATCCCCTCCGACGGCAAGCCGCTCAAGAACTACGCCGCCGCGCTCTCCGATATCGAGCGCCGCGGCAACGCGCCGAACGGGCGCTCGCTCGCCGCAGCGCAGGCCGCCGGCGTGATCTCGGAAGGCCAGGTGCGCGAGGCCGCGCTGATCGCCGAGCATCCGCAGGGCCAGCGCACGCTGCTCGCCGGCCTGACCGGCGGCACCGGCCATACGGCTAGCGCCGACGCGATGATGGCGCCGCTCGCCGCCCAGCGCGCGCGCCCACCGCTGCGAGTTGCCAGCGCCGTCGTGCCCAAGCCGGTCGTCCCCGAACGCGTCACCGCCAAGCATGGCGGGCGCCATGTGCCGCTGCCGGCGGCACGCCCGCACACCATCGTGATGGCCGCCGCCAAGCGCAAAACCGCCGCGCCACTGATGCAGACCGCCTCGCTCACGTCCACCTTGGTCACCACCCGCAACATCTGGGGCGACGTGATCCGCAGCGGCCCGGGCGCGCAAGGCTCAGCCTCCCCGTTCGACGTCGCCGCCGCCGAGCCCCCCGCCACCGGCAGCACCGTGCATGAAGCGCTCGCCTATGCGCCGGAGAGCGATCCGACGCCGGTTGCGCGCGTGCGTCCCATGGGCAAGACGGTGCCGCGGCTGGCGCGCGAGGCGACCGTGATCCCGACCTACGGCAACAACTCGGTCGCAATGAAGCCGCCGCTGAGCGGCCGGCACACCGACAGCCCCTGGCTGCGCGCCGCCATGCTGACGCCGAGCGTGACCGCCTTCATGACCGCGACCCGGTTCGGCCATATCGATACGAAATGGCAGGCAAGCCTGCTGCACAAGCCCGAGCAGGCGGTGATGATGAGCTTCTCGGCCGATCCGCATCTCGGCCTGGTGACCGATCGCTTCACCGGCCACGCGGTGGTGTTCGTGGCCACCGCCACCTTCACGCCGCCGACCGCGCTCACGCTGCGGTAAGATTTAGCATTAAGCGAGCCAAATAGGCGGTGTCATGCCCCGCGCAAGCGGGGCATCGAGTAATCCACCATCGCTTCCGTGATTACTGGGTCGCCCGCTTTCGCCGGCGATGACACTCGGTTAATTACTGCAGCATCCCCAGCGCGTGCAGGTAGGTCTCCAGCACTTCCTGCTGCTCGCGGCGCTCGTCGGTGTCGAGCTTGCGCAGGCGCACGATGGAGCGCAGCGCCTTGACGTCGAAGCCGTTGCCCTTGGCCTCGGCATAGACGTCGCGGATGTCGTCGCTGGTCGCCTTCTTTTCTTCCTCGAGCCGCTCGATGCGCTCGACGATAGCTTTCAGCTGATCCTTGGCAAAGCGGGTCGCCGGTTGTTCTTTTTCGGCTGCGGCGCTGACGGACATCGCGGTCTCCTTGACACAAATCCCGGTGGCGCATGATCTCGTCCGAAACCCTGCACCCGCCCGCGGGCAAGCCGCCGACGGGTTAGTTCGGGATCATGCGCCCAGGGAGAGCATTCGGAGTTGGCCGCCCTCAGGTCAAGCGAACGACGCCGTCATCCACGCTGTTCACAGCGCCGGTATCGAAACTAGTGCTGGGGCCTGGACTTTTCGAACGCCGCCTTTTGCTCGGGTGCGGCTTCTTTCTGGTATTTCTTGCGCCATTCGTCATAGGGCATGCCGTAGACCACGGCGCGGCTCTCGTCCTTGGTCATGGGCACGGCCATGCCGTCGGCGGCGTCCTTCATCCAGTTCGACAGGCAGTTGCGGCAGAAGCCGGCCAGATTCATCAGGTCGATGTTCTGCACGTCGGTGCGCTCACGCAGGTGATCGACCAGGCGCCGGTAGACGGCGGCTTCCAGCTCGGTGCGGGTCTTGGGATCCATGACGCCAAATCCTTTGTCTGCTTCGAAGCCGAAGATAGGCGCGCGCGCGGGTTTATTCCATAGGCTAAGAAAAAGCCCGCCGCGGCCGGGAAAGGACGCGGCGGGCGGTTCTTTGCGGCGACCGTCAGGCGCCGCGCAACGCCTGCTTGACGCGCTCGGGCGACATCGGCAGCTGGCGCAGCCGCTTGCCGCCGGTGAGCTTGGCAAACGCATTGGCGATCGCCGGCGCCACCACCGGCACGCCGGCTTCGCCGATGCCGGTCGGGTAGTTGTCGGTGGAGATCACCTTCACCTCGATCGGCGGAATCTCCGACATGCGATTGACGTGATAGGTGTCGAAGTTGCTCTCTTGCGGCACGCCGTCCTTGATGTGGATCTGCTCCTTGAGCGCCGCGCCGAGGCCGAAGATGATGGCGCCTTCCATCTGCGCCAGCACGTTCTTCGGCTGCACCACGACGCCGGGATCGACCGCCGCCCACACGTGGTGCACCTTGATGATCCCGCTCTTCTCGTCGAGCGAAATGTCGGCCACCGCGGCGGTGTGGGTGTCCAGCGCGTCGGAATAGGCAAGTCCGAGCGCATGGCCCGCCGCCGGCTTCTGCTTCAAGTTCGACATCGCGGCCACCGCATTGAGCACCGCGATCGCGCGCGGATGCTTTCGCAGGAGCGCGATGCGCAGCTCGAGCGGATCGCCGCCCGTAGTGGCGGCGATCTCGTCGATCATGGTCTCGATCGCGAACTTGGTGTAGCCGGCAGAGATGCCGCGCCAGGCGCCGACTTCGAAGCCGTTCTGAGCGCGGACATAGTCCACCTGCTGCGCCGGCACGGCATAGCGGAATTCACCGTTGCCGGCCGAGACGAGATCCCTGCCGCCGATCTTCTTGAACAGCGGCGGGATCGCGCGGGCGAGATAGGAGGCCGCCACGATGCGGTGATGCCAGCCCACGATCTCGTTCTTCTCGTTGAGGCCGACCTCGATGCGCTGCACCGCGAAGGGGCGGTACATGTCCTGGGTGACGTCGTCCTCGCGGCTCCACACCACCTTGATCGGCTTGCCCGGCATGCTCTTGGCAAGCAGCGTCGCCTCGAACGCCACGTCCCAATCGGTGCGCCGGCCGAAGCCGCCGCCGAGGAACGGCCGCTCGACCTTCACCTTGTCCGGCTTGGTGCCGCCGGCGATCGAGCCGGCCAGCTCCATGTCGATCACCGATTGGTTGGAGGTCCACAAATGCACCTTGTCGCCCTCGACCAGGGCGGTGGCGTTGAGCGGCTCCATGCAGCAGTGGGCGACGTGATCGGCGACGTAATCGCCGGACAGCACTTTCTTCGCCTTGCCGATGGCGCCCGGGGCGTCGCCATTCTTGAGCATATCGACCCCTTGCTGCGCCTTATCGCCGGCGATCTTGGTGTATTCCTCGGCGAGCGATTCGTTGCTCCATTTGCGCGCCGGCGAAGCGTTGGTCCAGGTGACCTTCAAGGCCGCCTTGCCCTTCGTGGTGGCTTCCAGCGTGTGGCCGATCACGGCAACGCCGTTCGGCAAGGGCTGCACGGCGACGACGCCCTTGACGGCCTTGGCCGCCGCGTCGTCGATCTTGTCGGGCTTCTCGCCCTGCACCGGACGATGCAGCACCGAGGCGTAGAGCATGCCCGGCAGCTGCGTATCGATGCCGTATTTGGCCGTGCCGTTGACCTTGAGCGGGATGTCGACCCGCGCCAGGTCCTTGCCGATAAAGCGGCACTGATTGAGCGGCTTGAGGTCGGCCTTGGTCGCCTTCGGCATCGGGTCGGGCATCTTCGCCGACTTGGCGATCTGGCCGTAGCTGAGCTTGCGGCCGGACTTCTTGTGCACGACCGTGCTCATTTCGGTCGTGAGCTCGGATTCCGGCACCTTCAGCATGCGCGCGGCGTTGGCGACCAGGATCTTGCGCGCCTGCGCGCCGGCGAGCCGCACGATCTCGTAATAGCCGGTCACGGCGCGGCTGCCGACAGTGACCATGTGGCCGAAGAACTTCGGATTGCCGTAGAGCTTCTCGTTGTCGGGCGCGGTCACGACGTGAACCTTGGCCCAATCGGCATCGAGATCCTCGGCGAGGCAGGCCGGCAGGGAGGTCATGGTGCCTTGGCCCATTTCCGCCGCCGGCGACATGATCGTGGCGATGCCGTTGCTGCCGATGGAGACCCAGGCATTGGTCGTGAAATCGGCCGCCGCGTTGGCCGGCAGCATGTTGTCGAAGGTCCCGAAGGTGACGGCGATGCCGGCGGCACCGGAGGAGACCAGGAAGCTGCGGCGCGAAAGCGCTTGAATATGTGTCGTCATGGTCAGGCCCCCGCGCGCTTTCTGGATGGCCGCGATGATGCGGGTGTAGGTGCCGCAACGGCAGATATTGCCGTCCATGGCGACGATGATCTGTTCGCGCGTCGGCTTCTTGTTGCTGGCGAGCAGCGCCGCCGCCTGCATGATCTGGCCGGACTGGCAGTAGCCGCATTGCGGCACCTGCTCTTCGACCCAGGCCTTCTGCAGCGGATGCTTGTTGTGGAGGCCTTCGATGGTGGTGACCTTCTTGCCGGCGACTTGCGAGACGGCGGTCTGGCACGAGCGAACCGCCTTGCCGTCGACATGCACCGTGCAGGCGCCGCACAGGCCAGCGCCGCAGCCGAACTTGGTGCCGGTGAGCATCAGGTGATCGCGTACCACCCACAGCAGCGGCGTGTCGGGCTCGGCATCGACATGCGCCGTCTTTCCATTGATCTTGAATTTGATAGCCATTTGTTTCTCTCCCACGAGAGTCGAGGTTGTTATTGAAGAGCGGTTGATCCGCGCGCTTGTTGGCCGTTCCGCACCTCTGCGGCCGCGGCGTGTTCCCCTCCCGACGCGCTCTGAACCCGGCGGGACAGGCAGATTTTAGTAAAAACAATTATAAGCAGAATTCCGCAGGAGTGGACAGCCAAGGATTGGCAAATGACGGCCACTTTGCGCGAATTTCTCGCCGGCCTTTATCGCACTGCGGTAGCGGCCGCCCATCCCGCGACCTGTCTGCCGCCGCTCTTGCCCCCGCCGCCGTCGGCCCGTGTCATCCTGCTCGCCGCCGGCAAAGCCGCCGGTTCGATGGCGGAAACGGCCGAAGAAATATATTTCGACCGTTTTAAGCTCGCGCGTGAACGTCTTATCGGTGTGGCGGTGGCGCGCCACGGCTACGGACGGCCGACGCGCGCGGTCGAAATGATCGAGGCCGGCCATCCGATACCCGACGCCGCCGGCCTGAAAGCCGCCGACCGCGCGCTCGCCCTGGCCGATAGTGGGGGCCCCAACGATCTCGTCCTGGTGCTGATGTCGGGCGGCGCCTCGGCCAACTGGATCGCGCCGGCGCCCGGAATATCGTTTGAGGACAAACAATCCGTCACGCGCGCGCTGCTGCGCTCCGGCGCCCATATCGGCGAGATCAATTGCGTGCGCAAACATCTCTCGCGCATCAAGGGCGGCCGGCTGGCGCGCCACGCCTATCCGGCGCGGCTGGTCACCATCGCCATCTCCGACGTGCCGGGCGACGATCCGTCGGCGATCGGCTCGGGCCCGACGGTGCCCGATCCGACCACGCTGGCCGACGCGCGCGCGATCGTCGCCAAATACCAGCTCGACGTCGCGGCCAATGTGACGCGCGCGCTCGCCGACCGCGCCAACGAGACGCCGAAGCCGGGCGACCCAGTGTTCGCCGGCAGCCGCTTCATGCTGGCGGCGCGCCCGGCCGACGCCTTGCGCGCCGCGCAAGCCGCCGTCGCGCCGCCGGCTATGAGTGCGTCTCACTGGGCGACCGGGTCGAGGGCGAGGCGCGCAGCGTGGCGGCCGAGCATGCCGCCATGGCGCACACGCTCCGCGCGCAAGGGCGGCGCGCCGTCATCCTCTCGGGCGGCGAATTGACCGTCACCATCCGCGGCCAGGGCCGCGGCGGGCCCAACCAGGAATATGCCCTGGCGCTGGCGATCGCGCTTGCCGGCATGCCGGCTTTTGCCGCCCTCGCCGGCGACACCGACGGCACCGACGGCGGCACCGGCGCCGCCAGCGACCCCGCCGGCGCCGTCATCGACGGCGAACACCGTCGCCCGCGCCCAGGCGGCCGGCCTCGATCCTGCCGCCTTTCTCGCCGACAACGATTCCACAGGCTTTTTCGCCCGGCTCGGGGACCTTTTGACGCCCGGGCCGACCTTCACCAATGTGAACGACTTCCGGGCCATCGTCGTTGACAGGCCGTGAGCGATCACGCGACAACCTTCAGCGATCGATATCGAAGCAACGTGACCCTATTGCCTCCGATCGCCGCCAGGCGCTGCATTTTTGTCCTCGCCGCGATCGCGGCGGTGTTGTTGTCGGCGTCGGCGCCGCCGGCCATTGCCGATTTCCGGCTGTGCAACAACACCGGCAGCCGGGTGGGCATCGCGCTCGGCTACAAGGACGCCGAGGGCTGGACCACCGAAGGCTGGTGGAACGTCAGCCCGCGCACCTGCGAGACGCTGCTGCGCGGCGCGCTGGTGGCGCGTTACTATTACATCTACGCGGTCGACTACGACCGCGGCGGCGAATGGTCCGGCCACGCCTATATGTGCTCGCGCGAGAAGGAGTTCACCATTCGCGGCATCCGACAACTGCCTGGCGCGCGGCTACGACCGCACCGGCTTCTTCGAGGTCGACACCGGCGAGCAGCGCTCCTGGACGGTGCAATTGACCGACAGCGCCGAGCAATCGCCCGCGCGCAAACCGGCGGCGACGCGTCCGCCGGCAAGCCCGCAACGCCCGGCGGCGAGCCCGCCGCCCGCCAACGGCAAAGGCAACAAGCCATGAGACGCCTGCGCCGCGCCAAGATCGTCGCCACGCTCGGGCCGGCCTCCTCCAGCGCCGAGATGATCGCGCGGCTGTTCGAGGCCGGCGTCGACGTGTTCCGCATCAATATGAGCCACACCAGCCAGGACCGCATGCGCGAGTTGATCGCGACGATCCGCGCCATCGAGCGCAATAGCGGCCGCCCGATCGGCGTGCTGGTCGACCTGCAGGGCCCCAAGCTCAGGCTCGGCACTTTTCTCGGCGGCCAGGCCATGGTGGCCAAGGGCGACAGCTTCGTCCTCGATTCCGATTCCGCCCCGGGCGACGCAACCCGCGTCTACCTGCCGCATCCGGAAATCTTCATGGCGGTCGAGCCCGGCCACACGCTGCTGATCGACGACGGCAAGATTCGGCTGACCGTCACCGAAGCCGAGAGCCAACCGCATGGTGACGCGCGTCGAGGTCGGCGGCAGGCTCGTCCGACCGCAAGGGCGTCAGCCTGCCGCACACCACCATTCCGACCTCGGCGCTGACCGACAAGGACATTTCCGATCTCGAAGCCGCGCTCGATGCCGGCATCGACTGGGTGGCGCTGTCCTTCATCCAGCGGCCGGAGGACATCGCGGAAGCCAAGAAGATCACGCGCGGGCGCGCCGCGGTCATGGCCAAGATCGAGAAGCCGCAGGCGGTCGCCCGTCTCGACGAGATCATGGAGCACGCCGACGCGCTGATGGTGGCGCGCGGCGATCTCGGCGTGGAAATGCCGCTGGAGAAAGTGCCCGGCGTGCAGAAGCAGATGACGCGGCTCGGCCGCGCCACCGGCAAGCCGGTGGTGGTGGCGACGCAGATGCTGGAATCGATGATCAATTCGCCGGTGCCGACGCGCGCGGAGGTCTCCGACGTCGCCACCGCCATCTTCGAGGGCGCCGACGCGGTCATGCTGTCGGCGGAATCGGCGGCCGGCAAATATCCGCTCGAGGCGGTGGCGACCATGAACCGCATCGCCGAGGAAGTGGAAAGCGAGGCCGTCTATCGCGGCATCATCAGCGCCCAGCGCGCAACGCCGGAGGCGACCGGCGCCGACGCCATCGCCGACGCCGCCCGCCACATCGCCGACACGCTCGATCTCGCCGCCGTGGTGTGCTGGACCTCGTCGGGCTCGACGGCCCTGCGCGTGGCGCGCGAGCGCCCGCGCCCGCCGATCGTGGCGGTGACGCCCAATATCGCCACCGGGCCGCAGGCTGGCGGTGGTCTGGGGCGTGCATTGCGTGGTGACCGAGGACGCGCGCGACCAGGACGACATGGTCGACCGCGCCTGCCGCATCGCCTTCCGCGAAGGCTTCGCCAAGGCGGGCCAGCGCATCATCACCGTCGCCGGCGTGCCGTTCGGCACGCCGGGCGCGACCAACATGCTGCGCATCGCCTATGTGGGCGGCGAGCTGGCGGACGACTGAGCAAAGCTTTGCGCGAAGACGGCTTTAAGCCGCCCGGCCGCTATTCCACCGCTCTCCACACATTGCCACGATCAAGGCACAGTATCGTGCCAGCTTTCCTAGGCTTTCGAGGGCCGTTGCGGTCATGGCAAACCGTCAGGCGTGCGACGTGGTCGTTGTCGGCGGCGGGCCGGCCGGTTCGACCGTTGCCGCGCTGCTCGCGCAGAAGCGCCACCATGTCGTGGTGCTGGAAAAAGAGCGCTTCCCGCGCTTCCACGTCGGCGAATCCCTGCTGCCGCTCAACTTGCCGCTGTTCGAGCGCCTGGGCGTCGCCGACGAGGTCCGCCGCATCGGCGTTTACAAGCCCGGCGCCGAGCTCATCTCCGACGCGCACCAGGCGGCCGCCACATTCCGCTTCTGCGACAATCGATATCTGCGCGTCGGTCACAGTTACCAGGTCAGGCGGTCCGACTTCGACAAGCTGCTGCTCGACAACAGCCGGCGGCTCGGCGCCCAGGTGTTGGAAGGCACCCGCGTCACCGACGTCGCGCTGGGCGCCGGGCATCGCTCGTGTGTCACCGCGACCGGACCGGACGGGACGCCGACGCAATGGCTTGCCCGATTTCTCGTCGACGCCTCGGGGCGAGACACCTTGCTCGCCGGCCGGCTCGGCCTTAAACGCATCGACAAGCGCAACAACACCGCGGCCGTGTTCGGACATTTCCGCAATGTTGCGCGCCGGCCCGGCGACAAAGCCGGCATGATCACCGTCTATCTGTTCGAGCACGGATGGTTCTGGTTGATCCCGTTACCCGACGACGTGATGAGCGTCGGCCTCGTCGGTACGCAGGCATTTTTCAAGACAAGGCAAGCCGATATCGACTCATTCTTCGCGCGGGCTGTCGCTTCGTGCCCAAGCCTTGCCGCGCATATGGCGAATGCCGAGCCGATCGGCGCATTGGCCGCGTGCGCGGATTACTCTTATGACGCGCAGCATTACGTGGGCGAGCGCCACATCCTCGTCGGGGACGCCGCCGCCTTCATTGACTCGTTGTTTTCGAGCGGCGTCATGATGGCCATGAGCAGTGCGGAATTCGGCGCCTCGGTGGTCGATGCATACCTGCATGGCCGCGAAACGCGCCGCTTGGTGCGCGATTATGAACGCAAGATACGCCGCAGTCTCGGCTCGCTTGCTTGGCTCATTTACCGGATCAATTCACCGGTCTTGCGCGACCTGCTCACGTCGTCATTCGACATCTTCAATACGCGCCACGAATTGATCACGATATTGGCGGGCGATTTCTACCAGCGGCGTTCCTTGCTGTCGCCGCTGCGGCGCGTGCAGATCGCCTATGGCTGCCTGCTGCTTCTTGCAAAGCTAGGCTTGCGCCTGCGCGGCGGCGGCATCGTGTGGCGCCCAAGGCAGGCAAGCACTTCGCCGTGATGGGCGGCGTGGGGGCGGAGACGGGGGATTGATCTTCCGCCCTCATCCTGAGGAGCGTCGCGTAAAGCGACGCGTCATCGCAAGTCGGCTATAGCCGACTTGCGCACTTAACAATCCGATCTCGGGTAAACCCGAGATCGGTGGATGGGGGCGGCCCCATGCTTCGAGACGCGCTCTAACGAGCGCTCCTCAGCATGAGGCCGATTGAGACCTACCGTATCCGATAACTCGTATGACAGCCGATGCAGGCGCTGGTCACTTCGTGCAGCGCGCTGTTCACCTTGCGCAGCGACTCCACGCTCGGCGACACGCCGGCGTCCTGCAGCACGATGGCGAGGCGGCTTGCCGCATGATGCATGGCGGTGCCGGCGTCCTGCATGGGCTTCGGCATATAGGGCGCCATGTGGGCGGCGTCGTGCAGGCTGAGCGAGCTCATGCCGAGCCGCGCCTCGATGAGCTTGGCCGCTTCGTCGAACTTGCCGTCGGCGACGTCGCCGATGACCCCGTTCAAGGTGACGAGATGGTCGCGCATGTTGCCGAGCATGTGCTCCTGCATCATGGGCGGCAGCTTGACGAGCTCACGCGCATCCTCGCCGCCGGGCGGCTGCATGGCGGGCGCCGGCGCCACTGGTGCATTTGCGGGTTATGCATAGACCCGCCGCCCTGCGCGAAGGCCAGCGGCGCAGCCGCAAGCCGGCCAGCACGGCCGGCGCGATCGATCGTCAACATTATTCATATCCCTGCGGTTTCGGCGACTAGTTTAGCGCCGGCGACCGGGCGGCCATATGATCGCGGTCATATGGCGGGCTGTCCGGCTATCCCCCAAGCAAGCGCGCCCGGCGCTACAATTTTCCTAAAAGCCCGGCTATCCCGTGCATAGTGCCGTTCGATTTGCAGCATAGGTTCTTGCCGGATTTGGCTTAACGGTTGAATAGTGCCCGATCCTGAGCGAGCGCCAAGGAGACGTGCCATGACCATCCGGCAACTAGCGCTGATCGGCGCAGCGGGTCTTTTGCTCTCGACGCTGCCATGCCGCGCGGGCCCCTGCGCGAAGGACATCGTCAGCATGCAGGCGAAAATCGACGCCCGGCTGGGCGCGGCGGCGGCGACCGGGCCGAGCGCCAAGCAGAGCGTCGGGGCCCAAATGCACCGTGAGCCGACGCCCAATTCGATCGCCAATGCCGAGCGCAAGCTGGGAGACCTGTCGCCGAGCACGATCGTCAAGGTCAATGCCGCGATGGACCGCGCGCAGAAGGCGGATAACGCCGGCGATGAGAAAGGCTGCCGGCAGGCGCTCGCCGAAGTGGCAAGCGCCATCGGGCCGTGAGCCGAAGACGCTGCGCCGATGTGCGCGGCGCGCAATCTCTCGGCCTCATGCTGAGGAGCGCGCGCAGCGCGCGTCTCGAAGCATCGCAAGTCGGGTTTACCCGACTTGCGCACTCTTAAATGCCCGATGTCGGGTATACCCGACATCGGGTGGGCCGCCCCATCCTTCGAGACGGCGGCTTCGCCGCCTCCTCAGGATGAGGCGGATTAGATATCGCGCCCCTCGACCTTCTCGCTCAGCTTCTTGACGATGTCCGGCACGCGCTCGAGCTTGCGGATAGACGGCGAGCGCCCGGCGATAGACTTCCAGCGCCTGCTTGTCGTCGCCGATGTCCTGCAGGATCAGCCCCAGCCCGGTGAGCGCGCCGAAATGGCGCGGCTCCAGCCGCAGCACATGGCGGATGTCGGCGAGCGAGCGGCCATATTCCTTCTTCATGTAATAGATGGTGGCGCGCCGGTTCCAGGCTTCCACATAGTCCGGCTTGATCTTGATGATGGCGTCGAGCAGCTTGAGCGCGAGATCGACGTCCTTGCCCTCGATCGACTTCTGCACGCGGCTCATCAACAGATTGGTGGTGTCGCTCTTGGAGCGCATCCACAGCACCCAGATGCGCTGCTCGATCGCCTTGGCGGTCTCCTCGTCGGGCGCCGCCTTGAGCGCGCCGAACAGGAAATCGAGATTGTTGACGCTGTCGCGCATGCTCAGATGCGGCAGCTTCTTGGGCGGCTGCACCCAATTGCCCTTGGGCCCGATCTTGGGCGCGGGCGGGCGCGAGCTTGGGCGTGAGGTTGGGCGCGAGGTTCGGCTCGGCGGCCATGGCCGGCACGGCGAGCGCCGTGGCCGCCAGAGCGGCAACAGCCAGAAACGGAATCGTGCGCGCATGATCGGAGACTAATGTCTCCGCCGGATAAGGCCAATATGCGGCAATGCAATGCGGCCCCGCGGGGGCCGGGGGGCGCTTAGCCCTGGCGCGCCTTGAAGCGGCGGTTGGTCTTGTTGATCACGTACAAGCGGCCCTTGCGCCGCACCAGCCGGTTGTTGCGGTGCCGGGTACGCAACGATTTCAATGAGTTACGGACTTTCATGACGGTCTCTGGATGCCTGTTTGGCGGGCGTTCTAGTGGCCGCACCGGTGACTGTCAACGTAAAGCGCCCAGCGGTGGTTACCAGGGGCTGCCTGCCCTAAAGTCGCGCCGCCGGGAGAAAAGCCATGCAACGCAGCAGCGACCGCTTTCTGACCACCCATACCGGCAGCCTGCCGCGGCCGGACGACCTGATCCGCGCCATGTACGCCAAGGAGGAAGGCGTGCCGGTCGACCCCGCCGCGCTCGCCGCCAGAGTGCGCGCGGCGGTCGCCGAGGTGGTGCGGAAGCAGGCCGCGGCCGGCGTCGATCTGATCAATGACGGCGAAATGTCGAAGCCGAGCTACGCCACCTATATCAAGGACCGGCTCGACGGCTTCGGCGGCACCGGCAACACCTTCGTCTATCAGGACCTCGCCGATTTCCCGCGCCTGGAAAAACGCGTGTTCGGCGATCCCGGCCGCTCGCGCCGCAAGACGCCCGCCTGCAACGCCGCCATCAGCGTGCGCGACGCGCCAAGCGCCGGTGACCGACGCCGACAACCTGAAAAGTGCGCTCGACGGCGTCAACTGCATCGGCGGCTTCATGAGCGCCGCCTCGCCCGGCGTCATCGGTCTTTTCTTCCGCAACGACCATTACCCGAGCCAGGAGGCCTATCTCGCGGCCATCGCCGAGGCCATGCGCCACGAATACGAGACCGTGGCCAAGGCCGGCTTCGTCCTGCAGATCGACTGCCCCGACCTCGCCATGGGCCGCCACATCCAATACGCCGCCTTGACGCTGCCGGAATTCCGCAAGCGCGCGGCGCTGCATGTCGAAGCGCTCAACCACGCCGTCGCCAATATCCCGGCCGAGCAATTGCGCATGCATGTCTGCTGGGGCAATTACGAGGGCCCGCATCATCACGACGTGGCGCTTGCCGACATCATCGACATCGTGTTCTCGGCCAAGCCCGCCGCGGTGTCGTTCGAGGCCGCCAATCCGCGCCACGCGCATGAGTGGACGCTGTTCGAGAAGGTGAAGTTGCCGGACGGCAAGGTGCTGATCCCCGGCGTGATCGAATCGAAATCGAACTTCATCGAGCACCCGGAGCTGATCGCGCAGCGCATTTCGCATTATGCCAAGCTGGTCGGCCGCGAGAACGTCATCGCCGGCTCCGACTGCGGCTTCGGCACCTGGGTCGGGCAGGCCGCGGTCGATCCCGACGTGGTGTTCGCCAAGCTCGCGGCCATGGCGGAGGGCGCCAGGATCGCGACGCGGCAGTTTTGGAAATAGCTCTCAGCCGTCATTCCGGGACGCGCAGCCTGAAATGCGACGGAGAACCCGGAATCCATACGCCGCAGCAGGGTAACTGGATTCCGGGCTCGCGGCCTTCGGCCGCGCCCCGGAATGATCTGCGAGGAAATGCATGGACAACCTCGGCCTCATCCTCCGCACCGTCGTCTTCTTCCTGTTCCCGATTCCGTTCCTGCTCGACTTCGCGCTCTCGCATGGCGGGGACTGGACCGGAACCGTGGCCTATGCCGCGGTCGCCGTGCTGGCGCTCGGCGCCATCGCCGCCGCCTGGGCGGCAACCCGGCGCGGCCGCTGATCCACATCGCGGGCCGATAACCGGCCAAAACACGAGCCTTTGCCCACTCTCCGGCTGTGCGGGCGCCCGAAAAACCGATATGAAGGCCGCGGGACGACACGCCGATAACCCGCGCCAAGACGAAAATGAGCCGGACAACCGGCCATCCTGGGAGGAAGTCAAACGTGAGCGCCGAGGCGGAGCGTCCGCCGCAGCGCGGCGGCCGGATCAATTTCAATACGGTGCTCGCCGGCGGTTGCGTGCTGTTCGCCATCTTCCTGTTCGCCGTCATCCCGAGCGAGGTCGAGCGGCCGCCGGTGCTGTTCGGTCAGAAGTCGAACGGGCTCGACCCCGCCTTTTTCCCGCATTTGGTGGCGGCCTGCTTCCTGATCGTCGGGCTCTGGTATCTGTGCGCGAGCTTCCGCCTCAACGACGTCAACGGCTTCCGCGGGCTCAAACGGGACAATTATCTCAGCGTCGCCTTCACCACGCTGATGTTCATCGTCTACGCCGCAATCCTGCAGCCGCTCGGCTTCGTCGTCTCGAGCGCGCTCACCGTCGCCGTGCTCAGCATCTTCTACGGCGCGCGCCACTGGATCACCATTGTCATCGTCGCCCTCGGCGTGCCCGGCATCGTCTATGTCGTGTTCCGCCGCGTGCTGGCGGTGGCGCTGCCCGAACTTCCGGATTTCTGACGTGCTGCACACCATCCTCACCAGCATCGAACTGCTGATGCGCGTCGACACGCTGCTGATGATGAGCCTCGGCCTGGTGCTCGGCATTTTCATCGGCGCGCTGCCCGGCTTCACCACCACCATGGCGATGGCGGTGCTGCTGCCGATCTCGTTCTTCCTGAGTCCGGTGGTCGGCATTCCTTTCCTGATCGGCGTCTACAAGGGCGGCATCTACGGCGGCAGCATTCCGGCGGTACTGGTCGGCATTCCCGGCACCGGCGCCTCGGTGGCGACCACCTATGACGGCCTGCCGCTGACCAAGAAGGGCAAGTCGCGCAAGGCGCTCGACATGGCGCTCGCCGCTTCCGCCATCGGCGACTTCGCCGCCAGCTTCGCCACCGTCGTCCTGATCGGCCCGATCGCGCTCGTCGCCATGAAGTTCGGCCCGCCGGAGCTCGCCGCCGTCATGGTGCTGAGCATGCTGGTGATCGCCTTTTCCGGCACCACGATGGTGGTCAAGAGCCTGGTCATGCTGCTGCTCGGCATGTTCTTCGCCATGGTCGGCCAGGATCCGATCGGCGCGCTCAGCCGCTTCACCTTCGGTTTCTTCCCGCTGCAATCGGGCATCGATCTCCTGCCCATGCTGATCGGCCTGTTCGCCATGCCCGAAGTGCTGCTGGCGATCGAGGAAAAAGACAAACCCTTCGTGGAGAAGTCGGTGCGGCCGGAAGGCGACCGGCTGACGCTCGCCGAGCTTTCCGCCTGCAAGCGCACCATCGCGCGCTCGACCGTGCTGGGCGCCATCATCGGCATGATCCCCGGCGTCGGCCAGGTGGTGGCGGCGCTGATGGCCTATGCCGCCGCCAAGACCGCCTCGCCGCACCCGGAGAAATTCGGCACCGGCATTCTGGAAGGCGTGGCGGCGCCGGAAGCGGCCAACAACGCGGTCAACGGCCCCACCATGGTGCCGCTGCTCACGCTGGGCATCCCCGGCGACAACATCACCGCCATCCTGCTCGGCGCCTTCGTGGTGCAGGGCCTCAGGCCCGGGCCGCAGCTGTTCGTCCAGCAGGCGACGCTGATCTACGCCATCCTGTTCAGCATGGTGATCTGCTGCGTGCTGCTCTACGTGCTCGGCTATCTGCTGATCCCGCTGTTCTCCAAGGTGGTGATGATCCGCAAGGCCTATCTGGTGCCGCTCACCATCGTGTTCGCCTTCGTCGGCACCTATGTCTTCCGCTCCAACGTATTCGACCTTTATTTCCTGATCTTTTTCGGCCTCATCGGCTATGCCGCGCGCAAGCTGAGCTTCGACGTCACGCCGCTGGTGATGGCCTTTATCCTGACCCCCGTGCTCGAATATTCTCTCGGCCAGTCGATCCTGCTGTCGCAGGGCAACCTGTTCCATTACGTGGTGATCGAGCGCCCGCTCGCGCTCGGCATCATCCTGGCGACGCCGGTGCTGACCTGGCTGATGTGGTACCGGACGCGCAAGCTGAGGAAATCCGACCCGGTCGGCGGCCCGGAACCGCTGGCGGTCGAATAACGAGCCCCGCCCACGCAGGCGGCGCCATTCGAGGAAATGCCTAAAGCCAAAATCTTGCGCAAAACGCGCGAAAGGGAGGAACGGCAAATGTCAGAGCTTTCAAGACGGGCTTTCACCGCGGCGGCCGTCGCCGCCGCCGTAGGGTTGAGCGGGTCCGCGCTCGCCCAGGACAAATACCCCGACAAGCCGATCACCATGATCATTCCGCTCGGCGCCGGCGGCTCGCACGATCTCAACGCGCGCGTGATGACCTCGGTGCTGCCGCAATATCTCGGCGAGCCGGTGGTGGTGCAGTTGATGCCGGGCGCCAGCGGCCGCATCGGCACCTGCGGCCGCCGCCAAGTCCAAGCCCGACGGCTATACGCTGCTGTTCACCCACAACTTCATCGACGAGTTGCAGCAGCACGTCACCAAGCTGCCCTACGATCCCAACAAGGACTTCGTCGTGGTGGCGCGCACCAATTACGCGCCGCCCTCGCTGGTCGTGCGCGCCGACAGCAAGTTCAAGACGCTGAAGGGCATGCTCGACTACGCCAAGGCGCATCCCGGCGAAGTCAAGTTCGGCCACAGCGGCAACTGGGGCGCCGCCATGGTGCCGGGCGCGGCGCTGTTGCAGGCGGCCGACGTGAAGATGACGCTGGTGCCCTATAAAGGCGGCGGCCCGGCCATGCGCGGCGTGCTCGCCGGCGACGTCGACTTCACCGTCGCCTTCCCCTCGGTGATCACCAGCCAGGGCGACAAGGTGCGCACGCTGGTCACGCTCGCCGACAAGCGCGTGTTCAAGGACGTGCCGACCTCGGGCGAGCTCGGCTTCCCCAACGTCGCCACCATCGCCACCATGCAGCGCGTGGTGCTGGCGCCGGCCGGCATCCCGAAGGACCGCCTCGCCAAGCTGCGCGAGGCCTTCGCCAAGATGTCGCACGACAAGACCTACATGACGCTGCTCAAGAAGCTCGACGAGAACGACGAATTCATGAGCGGCGACCAATACGAGAAGATGCGCATGGAGCAGGACAAGGAGTACGGCGCCCTGGTCAAGGAGCTGACCAAGAAGTAATGCGCGCATCGAAGGCAAAATCGGCCGGCCCCGGACAAAATCCGGGGCCGGTTCTTTATAACCCGCCGCCTATGGCAGTTCTACCATTGACATGGCGGGCCCGCGCGCCTAGGGTATTTTTGCCATAGGACGACCGTCGGTGCAGCCGCCGATAATGAAGCTTTGCGAATTCGTCGGCTCGTCGCTCGATGATATTTCGCAAATGCCCGCGCCGGTGAAGCGCATCTTCGGCTTCGCCATCCGCGCGGCGCAGCGCGGTGAAAAGCATCCCGACGCGAAGCCGCTTTCGGGATTCGGCGGGGCCGGCGTGCTGGAGGTGGTGGAAAATTTCGAGGGTGACACTTACCGCGCGGTCTATACGGTCAAGTTCGCCGGCATCATCTACGTGCTGCACGTCTTCAAGAAGAAGTCCGCCAAAGGAAAGAAAACGCCGAAGCCGGACATAGACCTGATCAAATCCCGATTAAGGGCGGCCGAGCGCGACTACGTCAACAAAATGAAAGAGAAACGTGTTTAACATGACCTCCGCCAGAACCAAGATTACCCGCAGCTCGGGCAACGTCTTCAAGGACATCGGGCTACCCGACGCAGACCAGCACGCGCTCAAGGCCGACATCGTAATCGGTCTTGCAAAGCTGATCGCAAGCAAAAAGCTGTCTCAGGTCAAGGCCGCGCGCCTCATCGGCATATCTCAACCCGACCTTTCGCGGCTTCTGCGCGGTCATTTTGCCGGCTTTTCGATGGACCGGTTGCTGCAGGCCTTGCTGGC
Source organism: uncultured Pseudomonadota bacterium (assembly GCA_963819955.1). Lineage (GTDB taxonomy): Bacteria > Pseudomonadota > Alphaproteobacteria > Rhizobiales > Xanthobacteraceae > Pseudolabrys. The sequence goes on from CAWFYB010000009.1 coordinate 949,494, forward strand.
GCTCGGCTCGGATGTCGAAATCAGAGTGAAGAAGCCGTCGGCCAACCGGCGCGGCAAGGCACGCGTGCTGGCCGACGCTTCACTCTGACTGTACCGCGAGCCGGGTCGCATCGCCACTTGCGAATGCGAACGATTGCATAGCGTGAAAACTTGGCGCGCCGCGAAGACACGGCCTTCCGGCAACTATTGGCGTGGGCTAGTGTTTGGCCGCCAGCGCGCGAGTTCATCGTCAGAAAAAAAACGCTGCGAACGTGACGGGAGGGGTTGATGAAGCACAACGCCAAAGGCATCGGCCTGGCGATCATCGGCGGCGGCCGGGTCGGCCTGTTTCGCGGCGAGGTGGCCGCGCGCCATCCGTCGGTCGAATGGATCGGCCTCGCCGAGAAGAACCCGAACCGCGCCGGCGAGGTCGGTCCGAAGATCAGCGCCGATTTCGTGACGCAAAGTCACGTCGAATTGCTCAAGCGCCCGGAAGTGACCGCCGCCATCATCGCCACCGACGAGCATCTGCACGTCGATCCCATCATGGTCGCGATCGAGCGCGGCATTCCGCTGCTGATCGAAAAGCCGCTGGCGACGCGGCTCGACGAGTCCGCGCGCGTGCTGAAAGCGATCAAGGACGCCAAGGTCGACGCCGTGGTCGGCTATACCCAGCGCTTCCGCCGCCGCTGGCTGGCGGCCAAGGAGAAATGCCGCACCGGCGCCTTGGGCGACGTCACCATGGTCACCTCGCGCGCCTTCATGAACCGCCTGGTGGCGATCGACAATTACAAGCGCACCGACGATCCCTCGACCATCTCGCCGATGGTGATCTCCGGCACGCATGCGCTCGACATCTGCATGTGGTGCCTGGAGGAGAAGACCGCGGTCGAGTGCTATGCGCGCTCGGTCGACAAGGTGCTGGGCCCGCTCTACAAGGGCATCGACGGCACCTGCGGCATGATCAATTTCTCCGACGGCACCGTCTATCACCTCGCCATGACCTGGGCGCTGCCGGTGACCTGGCCGGCCGCGGTCTATTCGCTCGAGGTCGGCATCGTCGGCACCACCGGCGTGCTCACCATCGACGATACCCATCGCGACATCGTGCTGGCGGTGTCGAAGCCGCAGAGCGAGGGCTACAACCCCGACGCCACGCGGCTCGTGGATTTCATGGGCAGCTATCCGCCCGGCGACATGGCGTTCGGCGAGTTGCGCGGGCCGATGGCGGAGGAGACCGATAGTTGGCTCAACCGCGTCGCGCTCGGCCTGCCGACCGCGGCCGCGACGGTCGAGGAAGCGCACCGCAACCTGATGCTGACCAAGGCGCTCGATCTGTCCGCCAAGCGCAAGGCGCCGGTGAAATTGCCGCTCGATCCCGACGAGGTGAAGGCGGCGGCCTGACAAGCTTTAACGCGGCGCGGACTTCGCCAGGTTCCGCGTGCGCGGCGATCTACTGGCGAAAGGCAAGCCGCTCGACTAACATGGCATTGCCCAACAAAAAAAACATAACGGCACCACAGGGGAGGATGCGAGATGAACGACTCGAATGGGAGTGGCAACCGCAATCTGATCCGGCGTCGCGATGTGCTGGCCGGCGCGCTCGGCGCGGCCAGCGCCTTCGTCATCCGGCCGGGCACCGCCAACGCCGCCAAATGGCCGGACAAGCCGGTCACGCTCGTCATCATGTACGCGGCCGGCGGCGGCACCGACGTGGTCATGCGCCTGATCGCCAAGGAGATGGCCGTCGCCAAGGGCTGGTCGATCGAGCCGATCAACAAGCCCGGCGCGGTCGGCGGCATCGCCACCAATTACGTGCTGCAGCAGCCGGCCGACGGCTACACGCTGTTGGGCGCCGCCAACTTCAACAAGTTCGTGCGCGTCATGGGCCACACCGACAGCAAGTCGTGGCAGGACTGGACCATCATGCAGGCGGCCTCTTCGCTCGCCTCCTGGTCGGTGCGCGAGGCTTCCGAGTTCAAGACCGTCGACGACGTGGTCAAGTTCGGCAAGGCCAATCCCGGCAAGCTCACCATCTCCACCTCCGGCACCGGCGGCATCTGGCACGAGGTCGCCATGCAGATCGCCCGCCAGCTCGGCATCACCGTGCACTTCGTGCCCTACAAGGGCGGCAAGCCGGCGACGCTCGCCGGATTGCAGGGCGAGACCATGATCGCCGGCGGCGGCGTGCACGAGCACATCGAATTGATCCGCGCCGGCAAGCTGCGCAACCTGTTCCAGTGCGGCACCGCCGACATCCACTTGAAGGACGGCAAGGTGCTCTCCTCGATCGGCACGCTGCGGCCGGCGACCAAGCCGTTGCTGCCGCTCGGCGGCAACTACAATCTGTTGATGCGGCGCACGGTGCCGGTCGCGGTGCAGAAGGAGATCACCGAGGCTTTCGTGCAAGCCGCCAAGTCGCCCGCCTTCAGCCGCGGTGTGCGAGAAGAAGTTCTTCGAGCGCCACATCCTCACCGGCGAGGCGGCCGACAAGCGCGCCGCCCAGCTCGAGGTCAACACCGCCTTCCTGTTCAACAAATACCGCGACCAGATCGGCGGCAAGGTGAAGACCGCCAAGGAGCTCGGCCTGCCCGACCCTGAGGACTTCGACAAGTGGTGGCCGCCGAAGGGCTATAAGCCGGTCGGCGCCTAACCTCGCTTGCGCGGCGGGCGGGGCTCGATCGCCTGCCCGCCGCGGCTTCCTTGAAATCGGCGCGACCTGAGGGGCGGCACCATGGCCGGCGACCAAGCGGCGGACGAGCAAAAGCGCGTGCTGTCGGAAGAGGCCAATGCCGGCTTCGGCACCCCGGTCATGGACCTGACCGCGGCCGCGGTGATCGCGACAATCGCGGTGTTCCTGGCGATCGAATCGCTGCGCCTGCCGGAGCCGGGCGGCGTCATCTTCACCGCGCCCGGCCTTTTGCCTTTCCTCACATCGGCGAGCCTGCTGGTCATGGCGGGGCTGCTCGGGCTATCCGCGCTGCAACGCCGCCGCCTCACGCCGCGCGCGCTCGACCGCTTCGAGATCCCGCCCGACGCGCTGCGCTCGCTCACGCTCGGCGGCATCGTCGCGCTCTACGTGCTGGCGCTGCAATTCACGCCGTTCGGAACCAGCTTCAATATCGGCGGGCTGCATTTCGTCATCGGCGCCTTCGAGCCGGTGTCGGTGGTGTTCCTGACCGGCCTGTTGCGCATCTACTGGCGGGCGCCGCTGTGGGACTGCCTCGCCGTGATCGTCGTCTGGATCGCCTTCCTGTCGATCGTCTTCCGCATGCTGTTCCAGATCCCCCTGCCCTGAGGCCCGCCCCGTGATCGACGCATTCCTGCAGGCGCTGCACCCTTATCTCTTGCTGGTCACGCTCGCCGGCGTCTGCCTCGGCATTTTCTGGGGCGCCATGCCGGGCCTGTCCACCACCATGGCGATGATGCTGCTGATCGGCCTGTCGGTCGGCATGAAGCAGGAGACCGCGCTCGCCTTCATGCTCGGCGTCTACACCGCCTCGACCTTCGGCGGCGCCATCTCGGCGGTGCTGATCAATATTCCCGGCACGCCGGACTCGGTCTGCACCATGATCGAGGGCTATCCGCTCGCCAAGCAGGGCAAGGGCGGGCAGGCGCTCGGCCTGTCGGTCACCGCCTCCTTCATGGGCAACTGGGTCGGCATATTGCTGCTGGTCGCCTGCATGCCGCTCATCCTTGCGATCGCGCTGCAGTTCCGCTCCTGGGAGATGTTCCTCTTGGCGGTGATCGGCATTTCGATCTGCGGCACCATGACCTCGGGCACCATGCCGCTGAAGGGCTGGATGACCGGCTGGCTCGGCATGCTGGTCGCCTTCGTCGGCTATGACGCCATCCACGGCGTGCCGCGCTTCACCTTCGACATGCCGGCGCTCTACGACGGCATCAGCTACGTCGCCATCCTGATCGGCCTGTTCGGCCTGTGCGAGATCATGAAGGTGCTGCCGCAGCGCGAGCACACGCCGATCCCGGAAAACGTCGGCCGCGCCATCCCGTCGTTCGACCTGCTGATGAAGTCGATGCCGGCCGCCATCCGCTCCGGCCTGATCGGCACCGTGGTCGGCGCCATTCCCGGCGCCGGCGCCAACATCGCCGGCTTCCTCGCCTATGACATCGGCCGCCGCCGCGCCAAGCCGGAGGAAAAGGCGAAATGGGGCAAGGGCAGCTTCGAGGGCATCGTCTGCGCGCAATGCGCCGACAACGCCAGTATCGGCGGCGCCATGCTGCCGACGCTGACGCTCGGCATTCCCGGCAGCGCGCCGGCCGCCGCCATGATGGCGGCCCTGCAGCTCAAGAACGTGCAGCTCGGCCCCACCATCGCCATCGACCAGCCGGGATTGATCCAGCTCATCTACGCGCTCTTGATCATCGCCAATTTCATGATGTTCGGCGCGGCGCTCGCGCTCATCAAGCCCTGCGTGAAATTGTTCTCGCTGCCGCACAGCCTGTTGATGACGCTGATCATCCCGATCTGCGTCATCGGCGCCTATTCGGTGCGCACCAATATGTTCGACGTCTGGATCATGGTGGCGGGCGGCTTCCTCGGCTACGCCTTCTATATGTTCAAGTTCCCGTCGGCGCCCATGGTGCTCGGGATCATCCTGGCTCCCTTGGCCGACGAGAATCTGCGGCGCGCGCTCTTGCTGTTCGACAACAACGGCTTCGACTATTTCGCCAAGGAATATATCGGCCACGTCCTGGTCATCGTCATCGCCTTCGTCTTCATCGAGGGCCTGCGGCGCGGCCGCCGCAACCGCAAGCAGGCGGCGGCGCCCGCCTCCGTGGCGCCGGCCAATCAGTGAGTTGAGCCGCCATCAGGCTCAATTCGCGAACATGGTCGACGGCAGCCACGTCACCAGGATCGGGAAGAAGTAGATCACATAGAGCATTAGAATCTGCACGGCGATGAAGGGCACGACGCCGCGTGACAGCGTCGACAGCTTGATGCCCGAAATGCCGTGAATGGTGAACAGATTGACGCCGATGGGCGGCGAAATCTGCGCGATCTCCATGGCGATGCAGGCGAAAATGCCGAACACCAGCGGGTCCATGCCGAGCTGGTGCGCCACCGGCTCGAAGATCGGCACCGTGATCAACAGCATGGCCGCACTTTCCAGGAACATGCCGAGCACGACATAGACGAAGATCATCAGGCTCACCGCCACCGGCCCCTGCGCGAAGGAGATGATGGCCTTGGCGATGGCCTGCGGGATCTCCTGGAAGGTGAGGAAATGCGCGAAATACTGGCCGAACACGATCAGCATGAACAGCATGCAGCTGGTGCGCGTCGCCGCCACCACGGCTGACACGATTTTCGGCCAGTCCAGCCGCCGCTGCGCCAGCCCGAGCGCCAGCACGTAGAGCGTGGACAGCGCGCCGACTTCCGTCGGCGTGAAAATGCCGAGATAGATCGAGGCGATGATCACCGCCGGCAGCATCAGCACGAAGGCGCCGCGCCGCGTGGCGTCGATGCGCTCCCGCCAGTCCATGCCGTGCGCGACGCGCACCGCCGGCCGGCTGAGCATGGCGTAGAGCGCGAACAGGCTCGCCATGATCAGGCCCGGCACGATGCCGGCGATGAACAATTTGCCGATCGAGGTCTCGGTCAGCACGCCGTAGAGGATGAGCGGGATCGAGGGCGGGATGATGATGCCGAGCGTGCCGCCGCCGGCGACGAAGCCGCCGGAGCGCCGGTCGCCGTAGCCCTCCGCCTGCAAGAGCGGGATGGCGACCAGTCCGACGGTGGCCGCGGTCGCGATGCTGGAGCCCGAGATCGCCGCGAAGATCGTGCAGGCGCTGATGGTGGCGACGCCGAGCGAATTGGGCACCCGCCCGAACCAGGCCTTGGTGGCGGCGAACAGATCCGCCCCCGCCTCGGAACGCTGCATGATGGTGCCGGTCAGGATGAACAGCGGCAACGCCACCAGTTCGAAGATCGAGGAGCCCTGCCAGGTGATCTGCGCGAAATTGCGCAGCACCTGCGCCGGCGCCTCGGTGATCAGCGACGACAGCAGCACCGCCATCGCCATCGAGACGAACACCGGCACGCCCAGAATCATGAAGGCGAACAGCAGGAAGATCGAGATGAAGCCGGCGTAGTCGTAAAGGGCGTCGAGGAATGGCATGGCGGTCCGCTGCCTTCCCCTAGGCGCCCGGCTCGTTGCGCTCGTCCGGCGCGCCCGGCATGGCGCCGCGCAAAAGCTGCGCCAGGGTCTGCAAGGCCAGCGCCAGTCCGCCGAGCGGCAGCGCCAGCTCGGGCAGATATTGCGGCACCGACAGCAGCGTGTTGGAGCGGATATTGAAATCCCAGGAATACTGCACGAAGCGCGCCGAGGCGAAGATCAGCGTCAGCGCGAAGGCGAGCGTCACCAGGAGCGCCGCGATATCGAGGCTCTTCTTGGCGGACGGCCACAGCTGCCCCAGCATGGTGATGCGGAAATGCGTGCCCTCCGCCAGCGCCATGCCGTTGGTGAGGAAAGCGGCGGCGACCAGCGCGTAAAGCGAGGTCTCGAACACCCAGATCGTCGGCTCGCCGAAAAAGCGCGCGACCGCGTCATAGGCGATCGGGAACGGCAACAGGCCGATGATGGCGATGCCGAGCCACGCCATGGCGCGGGCGATCGCCTCGAGCTGGGCCGCCAGCCGGTTTGTCACGCTCTCGAATTCCCCCCGGCCGGAGCGCCGACTGGCGTTCCGGGCCTGGACTTTCGGTCTACTTCGCTTCCCGCAGCAGCTTGATCAACTGCGCCGGGTAGCGCTTGCGGTCGCGTTCGGCAAGCGGCGCGAGCTTGGCCTGCCAGAGCTTCCAGTCGGCGGAGTCCGGCTTGATCTCGGTGACCGTCAGCCCCTTGTCGCGGAATACCTGGACGAATTTGCCGTAGGACGCGATCATGAAGTCTTCCGAGTGGTTGCGCGCCGCGGTAGCCGCGTCTTGCACGATCTTGCGCTGCGCGGGCGTGAGGCTGTCCCACTTGTCCTTGTTCATGACATAGGCGTGCACCAGCGTGCCGAACAGCCCGTTCGGCACCATGACGAATTTGGTCACCTCGTAATGTTTGAGGCCGACCGCGCCCTGGATGCCGCCGAGCGCGCCTTGCACTGCGCCGCGTTGCAGCGCCGCGTAGACGTCGCCAACGCCCATGGTCACCGGCGAGGCGCCCACCGCCTGCAGCAGCTCGCTCGCCCCTTTCGAATAGGTACGGATGGTCTTGCCGACGATATCCTCCGGCTTGACGATCTTGGTGCGCGTCGACAGCACCGGCGAGCCGATATCGAACAGCGTGAGCAGGACGGCGCCGTTCGCCTGCAGCCGCTTGTTGTAGTATTCGAAGATCGGCTTGCCGGGCAGGAAGTCGTCGCGCGCCATCTGCATGGAGTAGGGCCACAGCGGGCTGACGGTCGCCGACACTTCGGGGATGCGCCCCGACCAGGTGTCGAGCGTGGTGAGCGAAATATCGACGGTGCCTTGCGGCACGGCGGTCGAAACGAACTGCTGCTTCACCATTTCGCCGCCGGCGAACACCTTGAAGGTGATTTCGCCCTTGCTGTTTGCTTCCACCGCCTTGGTGAAAAGATCGATGAACTGGGAAACCTGCGGGTGCTTGGGGCTGCCCCAGGTCGAAAGCGACAGGCGCACTTTCGCGCTCGCCTCACCGGAAACGGCGATGGCGGCCACGATGCCTGCCAACAAAGCCATCTTTGCGAGTCTCATCTGGTCCCTCCCTTGATCGTTATTGTTGTTCACAAAGTTCGGTTATTCGTCGCGATGCACCTCGACGGTCCCTTGGGCCGGATCGACGACGAGCCGGTCGCCGGTGCGGATTTCATCGGTCAGATCGGCATCGAAGCGGTCGACCAGCGCGACGCCGGCGAAAGCGGCGCCCTGCGCCAGGATCGGATTGACCCGGTTGAACAGCAGCGCCTTGGGCGCCATGGCGCGCGCGGCCATCTCCGCCAGCATCCAGGCCGTCGCCACGCCGCCCTTGGCGTTGTCGAGCACGAGGATGCGGTCGACATAGGACTGGCCGGCGAGCGCGTGGGCGGGCCGCGAAAAGATGCCCTTGATGCGGTCGAGATCGTAGCGCGCGCTGAAATTGTCCTTGGCGACCAGCGCGATGCCCTCGACGCGCGGGCCGACCCCGACATGGCCGGTGAAGGTGCGCACGCTCATGCCACGCTCCTTTGCGCCTTGATGCGTCCGCTCACCGCCGCCTCGATGCAGGCGTCCATGCTGGCAAGCGTCGGCTCGTAGCCGTAACCGCCGATGATGTTGGTGAGCTTGGCCGAGTTGGTGACCAGCCGCCGCCAGCCATTGGCCTCGGCCATTTCGCGCGCGTAGCTCTGGTAGAAGCAGACCCCCGACAGCACCAGCGCGCCGGAGGCCTCAATGCGCGCGGTCAGCCCCATGCGGTCGCTGGCCGATTTGTTCTCGGGCGAGGTGACCGCCAGCAGCGCGGTCGCCTTGTTGACGTGACGCCCGTCGAGCCGGTCGGCGAGCGCGGCCAGTTCGACCAATGAAAGCTGCGGCGCCGAGAACACCACGACGTCGACTTTGTCGCTGCCGCTGGCATAGCCGGCGAAGAATTTGTCGAGATCGGCGCGCGTGATGCGCCGCGGCTCGGGCGCCTTGCCGTCCCACGGATCGCGCGCGTCGCGCGCCTCCGGCGTCACGCCCACCATGTGGAACAGGCCGACCGAGCCGAAGCTCGCCATGGCCGCGCCGAAATGCTTGAGCGCGTCGGAGCCGGGCGCCTGCGCAATGCCTTCCACCACCGGCACCGCCCAGTAGTTGCCGGCCATGCGCCCGATCAAGCCGCCGAGCGCGCCCCACTCGCTCCAGTCCTGCGGCGCGAATTCAACGGCGTAGCGGTGCGTGCCGCGCCGGTTGCGGTCGAGGTGAAAGCCGTAGCGCGGCGTTCGCCCGGTCAAGGCGGCGGCCAACGCCGACGGCCCGCCCTCGAAATTGCTGCGCGCGCCCAGCACGCTGTTGCTGTAGATGACGACGCCGGTGTCGCCATAGGCCATGTGCTCGCCGAGCACCGGCGGCATGATGGTCTGATAGTTGATGCAGGTGTCGGTCATCAGCACGCCGAGCGCCTGGAAGGCCGCGATGGCGCGCGCTTCCAGATCGGCCATCCATTGCTGCTGGCCGAGCTTCTTGTAGACGCGGAAATCGACGCCGCGCGGGTCGGTGATGGTGGGGATCGCCATGCGCCGCGCCGCCGGCGCCTGCCGCGCCAGGCCTTCGAGAAAGGCCACGCCGTGCTCGCCGAGCGACTCGGTGTCGGCCATGATGTGGGCTTGCGCGACCGGCACCAGGTCCTCGGCGTCGAAGAAGGCGCCGACCTGGCATTGGTGCTGCAGCGCCCAGCGGCGCGGCTCGCCCTGCGCGCCCGCAAGCATCGCCTTTTCTTGTTCGCGCAGCCGCACGCGTGCCCTCCCCGCAACGGGGCAAAACTATAGGACGTTATAGGACGTCTTGTAAACGGCCGGGCAGCGGGCGCCGCCCGCTCAGGCGCTGGGGCGGATATTGTAGGCGAGCGGCATCGGCCCCTGCAGGCTGAGCGTGAAGCGGTAGCCGTCCGAGCGCACGAAGAACTCCGTCAGCTCGCGCGGCGCGTCGCCGCTGCCGTAGGACACCCGCTCCAGCACCAGCAGCGGCGCGCTCGCCGCGCAACGCAAGAGGCGGCCGAGCCGGCGGCCGGCGGCGCCGCCGCCGATCGTCAGGTCGGCGCGATTGACGTCGAGCTTGAGCAGCCGCAGCAGCGCGTAAATCGTGTTGGCCTCCGCGTCGGCCGTGGTGAAGCGCTCGGCGCCGGGCGGCAACCAGCAGACCAGCAGGCCGAGCGGCCGCGCGTCGACGCAATAAAGCCGCTTCAGCCGCATCAGCGGCTTGCGCGCGCCGAACAGCTTGCGCACCCGCTCCGGCGGCGCGTGCAAGGAGAAATCGATCAGCTTGGTGCGCAGCGACAGGCCGGTCGACTGCAGCGTTTCGTAGATGCCGCGCAGCTCGTGCAGATCGTGATTGAGCGCCGGCCCGCTGATGAAGGTGCCCTTGCCGTGGCGGCGCACGGCCAGCCCGCGCCGCACCAGCAGATCGACGGCTTGCCGCACCGTGATGCGGCTGACCGCGTATTGCGCCATCAGCTCGACTTCGCTGGGCAGCCTTTGAAAGGGACGCAGCCGGCCCTGCCCGATGTCGTTTTCCAGGCGCACCGCCATCTGCTGGTAGAGCGCCACCGGGCTTGAACGCTCGAGTGTAGGGTTGACCATCTGCGAATTGATGTCGTTGTGAGGCGATGGTGGGCGCGACAGGGATCGAACCTGTGACCCCTACCATGTCAAGGTAGTGCTCTTCCGCTGAGCTACGCGCCCGTTATTGGGGATGATCTATCGGCTCCGCCCGGGGGAGGCAAGACCGGTCCCCACGCTGGTCATGCCCGCGCTTGTCGCGGCCGACGGAACCGATAGGACAGCAGGGCGCGGCTCACGCCGCCGCCAGCATTTTCTGCACTTCGCTCACCAGCTCGCGCAGGTGGATCGGCTTCGAGAGCACCTTGGCGTGCTTGGGGGCGGTCGAATTGGCGTTGAGCGCGACCGCGGCGAAACCGGTGATGAACATGATCTTGATGTCGGGGTCGAGCTCGGCCGCCCGCCGCGCCAGCTCGATACCGTCCATTTCCGGCATCACGATGTCGGTGAGCAGCAGCTCGAACGGTTCCTCGCGCAGCCGCTGATAGGCCGACAGCCCATTGTCGTAGGAGGTAACGTCGAATCCGGCGTTTTGCAGCGCCTTGACCAAAAAGCGCCGCATATCGGTGTCGTCTTCAGCCAGGAGGATTTTCGACATACGCTACAAGCCCCGTCCCGGCCGCCCCGCTAACGGTTATCCCCACGGGCCGGCTCCAGCCGCCCCATAAGACTTATGCCGGGTAAATAACGCGTGAACCGAAAGCATGGCTTGGCTTTATCCCTCCGGGCATAGACAATAAACCCGTAAACTAGGTCTTAAGTCCGCTCCCTCCGCCATGCTAACCAGGGCCCGCGCTAAGCGCCACCGCCCCCTTTAAGAGAACCAGTCACCGTCCATGAGCGAAATCCGCGACGAGCTTGATCCGCCGTTCGAGATCCTGGAGCCCGCCGCCTATACGGGGCCGGTGCTGTTCAACTCGCCGCATTCCGGCTCGACCTATCCGCGCGCCTTCCTGGCCGCCTCCCGGCTCGATATCGGCACGCTGCGCCGCTCGGAGGACAGCTTCGTCGACGCGCTCGCCGCCGGCGTGGTCAAGCACGGCTATCCGCTGATGCGCGCGCATTTCCCGCGCTGCTTCGTGGACGTCAACCGCGAGCCCTACGAGCTCGACCCGCGCATGTTCGAGGGCCGGCTGCCCTCCTTCGCCAATACCCGCTCGATGCGGGTGGCGGGCGGCCTCGGCACGGTGGCGCGGGTGGTGGGCGACGCGCAGGAAATCTACGACCAGCGCATCCCGGTCGACGACGCGCTCTCCCGCATCGAGATGCTCTACAAGCCCTATCACCGGGCGCTGCGGCGGCTGTTCACCCGCCTGCACCGGGACTTCGGCGCCGCCGTCCTGGTCGACTGCCATTCCATGCCGTCGACCGCCGGCCACAAGGACGAGCGGCCGCGGCCGGAATTCGTGCTCGGCGACCGCTACGGCACCAGCTGCGTTGCGCCCGTGTCGGAGACCGTGGAACACACGCTGCGCATGCTCGGCTACAGCGTGTCGCGCAACAAGCCTTATGCCGGCGGCTTCATCACCGAGCATTACGGCAACCCGGCCGCCGGCCTGCATTCCATCCAGCTCGAGATCAACCGCGCGCTCTATATGGACGAGAAGCGCTACGAGCGCTCGAAGAACTTCGCGCATCTGGCCGCCGACCTGGAGACGCTGGCGCGCCGGCTGGGCGAGATCCCGCTGGAGGAACTGCGGCCCTACCGCGCGGCGGCGGAGTAGGCGCGTCCGCCTTCACCCTCCCCTGGAGGGGGAGGGTCGCCGAGCATCGAAGATGCGAGGCGGGGTGGGGTGAACGGCGATGATGATCACCCCCTCCCGCCGACCTTCGCTCCGCTCGGCCGGCGACCTCCCCCCTCCAGGGGGAGGTGAAGCGCGTGCGCGCGCGGCCCAGCACAAAAAAAAGGGCCGCTCACGAAGAGCGGCCCAAGTCTAGGGAGGAAACGCCCAAGGAGGGCAGCGGTATCGCTACCGCATTGCAATAATTTACACCGCGCCGCACAAAAATCAAGGCCACAAACGCCAATCCACATGCAAAACACGCATAGCTCTACGTGTGATTTGCCAAGCAAATTCGATAGTTAACGGTAGATCGTTGCCCAAAGGCCACGCTCCACCAGCTTATTCAGCCCCGCAAAGGCGCGGCCGCGCATAGCTCGCCGCCGGTTCCAGTTGCCGGCTCGGGCGGCGTCCGTTAGGTGCAGGGCGGCCCGCCCGAAGCGGCTTGCCCGCGCGCGCGCGCCCCGAGGTGCCATGTCGGCCATCGATTTCGCCAGCTTCGTCGATCAGCTCGCCAAGGTGTCGGGCGAGACCATCATGCCGTTCTTCCGCACCGCGCTGGCGGTGGAGAACAAGAAGCAAGGCGGCTTCGATCCGGTGACCGCCGCCGACCGCGCCGCCGAGAACGCCATGCGCGCGCTCATCCGCAAGCATTTTCCCGACCACGGCATCTTGGGCGAGGAATACGGCGCCGAGCAAACCAGCGCCGAATATGTCTGGGTGCTCGATCCGATCGACGGCACCAAATCCTTCATCGCCGGCATGCCGGCCTGGGGCACGCTGATCGGGCTGATGCGTTTCGGCGAGCCGGTGTTCGGCATGATGCATCAGCCGTTCATCGGCGAGAAATTTTCCGGCGACGGCGGCGCCGCGCATTACAGCGGCCCGGCCGGCGACCGCGATCTGCGCGTGCGTGACTGCGCGTCATTAAGCGACGCGCTGCTGTTCACCACCAGTCCGCTGTTGATGAACGCGCAAGACCGCGCCTGCTTCGGGCGGTGTGAAAACGCCGTGAAGCTGTCGCGCTACGGCGGCGATTGCTACGCCTATTGCATGCTGGCGGCGGGGCAGATCGATCTCGTCATCGAGACCGAGATCAAGCCGCACGACATCGTGCCGCTCATCCCGATCATCACCGGCGCCGGCGGTATCGTCACCACCTGGGAGAACGCTCCGCCGCAGGCAGGCGGCCGCATCGTGGTGGCGGGCGATGCGCGCGTGCATGAAGCGGCGTTGGAATTGCTGAACCGGTAGAGCGCTGCGGGGAGGTTGTCCGTGAGCATTCCTGTCATCCAACAAGCCAAGATCCAGGCTCAAGTACTCGTTCCGTTGATCAAGGCCTTGCAGACGGAATTGGGCAAGGAGCGCGCGAACGCCCTCGTGCGAAAGGCCCTGGGCGACGTCTACCGTCGCCACGGTGAAGAGTTCTGGCGCGCGAAGAACGAGAAAAACCTTGGAAACGTCATGACGTCCGCGTTCACGACGTTCGCCCGTGACGACGCGCTCGATTATCACGTGGTGGAGCAGTCGGAAGACGCCTTCGCGATCGATGTTACAAGATGCCGCTACGCCGAATTCTACAAGGAATTGGGCGAGCCGGAGCTTGGATTCCTGCTGGTGTGCGGCGCGGACTTCCCGATGGCGGAAGGGTTTGGTCCCGACATCACGCTCGCGCGCACGCAAACCATCATGCAGGGCGCCAGCCGCTGCGACTTTCGCTACAGGCGAATGAAGGCGACGGATTGAGCGAAATTGGCGCGCTTAGCCGGCGCGTGGCGTATGGGATGGAAAGCGGAGACCCCAGAGCGGCCTTCAGCGCCGCGCCTGCGCGCGGCGCACGCGGGCCTCGCAGGTGGTGACGCCGAGCATTGCATAAAACGGGCACCAGCCAAGCAATCCCGTGCCGAGCGCGATCACGCCGGCGATGCCGAGCGCGAGCGCGATGATGCCTTCGACCACCGCGAAGGGCCCGGTGAAGGTAATGACGGCGAAGGTCAGCATGGCCGCGCCCACCGCCGCGCGGATCACGCGGTCGAGGCCTCTTTCGTTGGCCCGCAATAGAGGGGGGTCGCTCGCTGCCATCATGCTTCTCCTGGGCTAAAGGCGCCCTCTGGCACAAATAGGCCATTCCGCCCGCTTTGCAACTCACCGTGCCGTTCACCCGCGCATGGCTACCATTCACGGACCCGTGTTCGTTTGTCCTGGATCAAGAGGCCGGGGGGTCTCACGCTTTGGCCCCCTGCCGAAGCGCTGAGCCCGGCAAGCCCAGGCCGTTCACGGCCTCATGCTGAGGAGGCCGCCGAAGCCTTAGCGAAGGCGGCCGTCTCGAAGCATGGGGCCGCCCCATCCTTCGAGACGCGGCCTTCGGCCGCTCCTCAGGATGAGGCGGAGCGAGACTTATCGCGGGTCCGGCGCAAAAACCCTGCAAAAACAATATAGGAAAAAAAGTTATCCCCGGTCTCCCAAGCGGCCTTATCATGCGTCCATCCCGCCTCGTACCGAGGGGTGTCTGTACAGCATCTTCAGACGCGGGGCGGGGAGCGGTGGCCGGGGAATGACCTTGCATCGGAGATGCGATGCGAGGGCCCGGCGGTCCAAGCCGCATGTGTCCCGGCGCGCCAGCCGCGCGCCACTGGGCCCCGCTGACAGCGGCGGCCGGCACGGTCAGATGTGCTGGGCACCGTTTGGGCCCGAGAGCGGTGGATAGGCGGCCTTCCAATTCGCAAGGAGAGGCGGGTCGCCTGAAAGGTCAGTCCACCGGGGGCGATGCGGAGCAAGCCTAAGAAACACCGCGCGCGGGACGCCTTGGGAATGGCGGACTTGCGGATTTTACCTCCCGAGCGCGACGGCGCGAAGGAGGGCGCCTCGATGCCGCGAGGCATCGAGGCCCGTGGGTCCGTTCGGACCCATTGGCGTCCCGCGCGCCCTCGGTGCTTTTCGAGGACGAGCGGTTTGGAATGCGGCCTGCCCCGGGCCGACCAAATTAACAGGGGCGGCGGAGCGTTGGCTTTTCTCCGCCTCATCCTGAGGAGCGTCGCGAAGCGACGCGTCTCGAAGGATGAAGGCGGGCTCAATTGCGGCACCCTTCAGGAGATCGCGATGAAACTCTACGAATTCGCCCCGACACGCTCGATCCGCGTGCGCTGGACGCTGCAGGAACTGGGCGTACCCTTCGAGGCCGTCACCGTCGACATGATGGCCGGCGAGCAGCGCAGCGCGGAATTCCTCAAGATCAATCCGGCCGGCAAGCTGCCCGCGCTGGTCGACGGCGATTTCGTGCTGACCGAATCGATCGCGGCGGCGCTCTATCTGGCCGAGAAATATCCCGAAAAGGGATTGATGCCGAAGGACCTGCGTGAGCGCGCGCAGGTCTATCGCTGGCTGCTGTTCACCACTACCGAGCTCGAGCAGCCGCTGTGGCGCATCGCGCGCCACAGCAATATCTATCCGAAGGACAAGCGGCTGCCCGCCGAGGTCGAGTTGGCGCGCGCCGACTTTGCGCCGATGGCGCAGGTCGTCGAGGACCATATGCGCGGCCGCGAATTCCTCGTCGGCGACCATGTCACGGTCGCCGATTTCGTGCTGGCCTATACGCTCGATTGGGCGAAGCTGGTCAGGCTGCTCGACGGATTTCCCGCGCTCGACGCCTATTTGGAAGCGATGTATGCGCGGCCCAACGCGCCGATGCGCATCAAGCAAGCCTTCGAGAGCATCAGACGCAAGGCGGGCTAATACCTTGGCGTGCCCGGCACGAAGGCGTCGAACGCCGCCCAGAACTGCCCGCGGTATTGATCCTGCTCCTGCAGCAGCTCGTGGCGCGCGCCGGCCAGGATGAGATGGCGGCCGGCCAAGAGATTCATGCCGAATTGCTCAATCGCCGGCGTCGACACGACCTGGTCGTACCCGGCCGCCACCAACAGCAGCGGCTGGCGGATATGGCCGGCATAGCCGGGCTCGGCGAACTGCCGCATCTGGCGCAGCGCCGCGTCCGCCCAGGCGATGGTCGGCGAGCCGAGGCCGAGCTGCGGATCCTCCTCCAGCACCGCGTGGTTGCGCGCAAAGCGCACCGGGTCGGTGGTGAGCACGTTGCCGAGGAAATCCTCGCTTCCGATCACGCCGGGGCCGCCGCCCGGCACATAGGCCGAGCCGCGCCCGAGCAGGCGCATGACGCGCGCGAGCGGCCCCGCCATGCTGGTGAAGCGGCCGGGCGGCAGCGCGATCATCGGCGCCGACAGCACGGCGCGGTCGAACCAGCGGCTGCCGACGTGGCTGGCGCGGATGGCGACCGCCCCGCCCATGGAATGCGCCAGACAAAAGAACGGCGGCGGGCAGTCGGGCAGCACCACCTGCGCCATGATGGCGTCGAGATCGGTTTCGTATTGCGCGAAATTGCGCACATGGCCCTTGTAGCGGTCCTTGAGCGCGCGGTCGGACAGGCCCTGCCCGCGCCAATCGAAGGTCGCCACCGCGAAGCCGCGCGCGCGAAGGTCGCGCACGGTCTCGAAATATTTCTCGATGAACTCGGCGCGGCCCTGCAGCAGCACCACCGTGCCCTTGCGGCCGGGCGGCGGCGCCCAGCGCGCAAAGCGCAAATTCACCCCGTCCGGGGTCTTGATGCTGCCGGCCACCACATTGTCGGGCACCGGATTGGCGGGGATGGAGACGAGTTTCATGCAGGCGGGAGGTGCCGGTGCGGGGTAGCCCCGCGCCTTATAGCAGGCGGCCGCGCGGGCTCAATCGCGCTTGCTTGCGGCGGCAAATTATCCGGCTTTTCAACGGTTTATGCTGCGGCACCGGCGCCTCTTGCGGGCCCAAAATCGCCTTCCCATATCAATTAAGCGCAGGCCAATGACGGCTGCGCAACGGGCACTTCGGTCAGGCCATTTGGCGGACCGCCCGCATGTCGCTCAACAGGAGGATATGCCATGCGTACTTTCGATCTTGCTCCCCTTTACCGTTCAACCGTCGGCTTCGACCGGCTGTTCTCGATGCTGGACAGCGGCTTCGACGCCGCGCCGGGCTACCCGCCCTACAATATCGAGCGTACCGGCGAGAACGACTATCGCGTCACCGTCGCGGTAGCCGGCTTTGCCGAGAACGAACTCTCCATCGAAGTCAAAGAGAACACGCTCACCATCAAGGGCGCCAAGCAGGCCAAGGAAGAGCAGAACGGCGAGGTGCTCTATCAGGGCATCGCCGCGCGCGCTTTCGATCGCGTCTTCCAGCTCGCCGACCACGTCCAGGTCAAGGCCGCGGCGCTCGAGAACGGATTGCTGCACGTCGATCTCGTGCGTGAGATTCCCGAAGCCAAGAAGGCGCGCCAGGTTCCGATCGGCAACGGCCAGGCGAAGCCGCAGGTGATCGAGACCAAGGCGGCTTAAAGCTCAAGCCTTACCTTCAAACGCGGAAGCGCCCCGGATGCCCCGGGGCGCTTTTGTTTTGGGCGGTCAGTCCTGCGCCGGCGGCGGCGGCGAATAGCGCGGCGGCGCCAGCCGCGTGCGGTCGGCCTGCGCGTCCGGCGCGCGGAATTTTTCGGCAGCCTTGTCGGTTTGCTCCTGCGCGCCCGTATCGCCGGCTTGCTCCTGCCCCGCGCTCTTTCCATCGCGCGCGCTGGCCCGCGGCGCAGCTTGCTTGGCCTTGAAGCGCGGCGTCGGATAGATCGGGCTCAAGCCTTCCGCCGGCGGCGGCGGCACGCTCAGCACGCCGCGGCGCGGCTGCGGCGCCGGCGCGGGCGCGGGCGCGTGTTTGACCGTGCGGCGGTGCGCTGGGCGCGCGCTATGACGCGGCGCCGGCGCGCGCTTGACGGCTTTCTCATCGGGCAAGGCGGCCTCGTCGCGCTCGCCCGGCTGCGGCACGTGGATGATGCGCGGTCCGGCGTCGAAGCGCGGCTCGTAGACCGGCGTGATGTCGACGATGTCGCCGAGCGCGGCATCGGCCACCACGCGAAATTGATTGCCGCGCCGGTCGAGTGCATGCAGCACGTAATAAGGCCCGCGCCGGAAGGCCCGCGTGGTCGGCACCAGCCCCAAATATTGCACGCTGGCGACGATCTGATCGGGCGGCAGCGGTCCCGCGGCCTGGTGCTCATGGCCGTAAGGCCCGGCCACCACGAACGACATGGTGGCCGCCATCGCCGCTACGATCACCCCGACGGTCAGCCGCTTTTTCAAACCCCGCCCCCTGTTAGTCGCGCGTCGCCAGCTTGATGAAGTTGTCGATCGACAATTGCCCCGGCCCGCAGGAGATCAGCACCAGCAGGATCGACGCCCAGTAGACATGCGCGCTCCACAGCGCCTGCGGCGTCACGTAGATCTGCATGAGCGCGGTGACGAGCAGCAGGCCGAAGGCGGCGATGCGGGTGCCGAAGCCGAGCACCAGCATGACCGGCAGCACGAATTCGGCGCCGCTGACCAAATAAGCGGCAAGCCCGGGCGGCACCGGCAGCGGCAGATAGCCGGTGAGGAAGGAGCTGTAGGTCATCGTCTTCACCTGCAGCGGCAGGATGAAGGAGAAATCGAAGCCGTGCAGGGTGAGCGGCACCGGCAAACCGTCGACCCGGGTCTGCCCGTCCAGGAAGAACACTCGCGCGATGGCGAGCCTCAAAACCAGCGCCACCAGCGCATAGGGGATGAAGGCGCAAGCCGCGACGAAGCTGCGCACCAGCGTGCCGGTGATCGAGCGCGAGCGCCGCGCCCGGCGGTCGGCCTGCGCCGCCAGCGCCGCACTGGTGCTCAGCGCCGCCGTTACCGCCGGCGAAAAGCGCAGGGGCTGCGGCCTCGGCGCCGCCAAGCCAGCCGCCGCCGGCGGCGGGATGACCGCGGCCAGCCGGTCGGTCAGCCGCGACAGCGCGGCGGTTGCCTCATTCATGCTCGCCGCCCCCGCGGCGGCCGCAATCTGGTCCGTCATGACGCCCACTCCGTCCCGAATTTTTTTCGGAGCTTAGCCAAGCCGGGGCTTGATGCGGCTTTTTCCCGTCACCACGGTTAAACGGTTAACCCCCCGGTGCACCCGGCGCGGGAAAGCGGCGCAACGGCATTGCGCGGGGACCGCGCGCGTGGTCCTCTTCTTGCTTGTTAGGATGCCGGCGCCGCAACAAAACGGCTGGTTCCACCAATTCCGGCGTGGACCAGCCTTGTGCGGCAGGGCAAAATTTGGCATTGTCCATTAGGACAGCAATGCTGTCCTAATGGTGGCGGCCACGGTGCCGGCCCTTCGAGGCGGGGCTGACGTCCTTGGCGCCCAACGGGAGCAGCCACGGCGACGACTGGCAAGGCTGCCCTTCTCGAGATCGGTTGCGCGTCGGCCGCGACGTCTTCGGACGCTGCGGACGCGGTAGGTGCGCCGGAGGCTCGTTATGAGCATCGGCGAGCGAGGGCAAGATGGGCGAAGGCAAGCATGGCGCAAAGACGATGAGGCGCGCGGCCGCGCGCGCGTCGTTGCGCGCCTGCGCCAGTGCCGATCCCGGTACGCCGGCCCCGCAGGGTCTCTACGACCCCGCGCTCGACAAGGACGCCTGCGGCGTCGGCTTCGTCGCCGACATCAAGGGCCACAAGTCGCACCAGATCGTCGAAGACGGCTTGAGCATCCTGTGCAATCTCGAGCACCGCGGCGCGGTCGGCGCCGACCCGCGCATGGGCGACGGCGCCGGCATCCTGGTGCAGATCCCGCACAAGTTCTTGGCCAAGAAAGCGGCCGAGCTCGGCTTTGCCCTGCCCGCCCCCGGCGAATACGCGGTCGGTCAACTGTTCATGCCGCGCGACGCCAATTGGCGGCAGATCATCCGCGACATCTATGCCGACATCATCGCGCGCGAGGGGCTCACCCTCATCGGCTGGCGCGACGTGCCGACCAACAATTCGACGCTGGGAGAGTCGGTCAAGCCGACCGAGCCCAAGCACATGCAGGTGTTCATCGGGCTCGGCAAGAAGAAGCTCAGCGAGAGCGAGTTCGAACGCCGGCTCTATATCCTGCGCAAATCGATCTCCAACGCCATCTACCGCCGGCGCGACCGCCGCGTTTCCGACTATTACCCGGTGTCGGTTTCCTGCCGCACGGTGATCTACAAGGGCATGTTCCTCGCCGACCAGCTGGAGACCTATTATCCCGATCTGCACGATGCGGATTTCGAAAGCGCGCTCGCGCTGGTGCACCAGCGCTTCTCCACCAACACTTTCCCGACCTGGTCGCTGGCGCATCCCTACCGCATGATCGCGCACAACGGCGAGATCAACACGCTACGCGGCAACGTCAACTGGATGGCGGCGCGCCAGGCCTCCGTCGCCTCGCCGCTGTTCGGCAAGGACATCCACAAGCTGTGGCCGATCTCCTACGAGGGCCAGTCCGACACCGCCTGCTTCGACAACGCGCTCGAATTCCTGACGCAGGGCGGCTACTCGCTCGCGCACGCCATGATGATGATGATCCCCGAGGCCTGGGCGGGCAATCCGCTCATGGACGAGGAGCGGCGCGCCTTCTACGAATACAACGCCGCGCTGATGGAGCCGTGGGACGGCCCGGCCGCGATCGCCTTCACCAACGGCCGCCAGATCGGCGCCACGCTCGACCGTAACGGGTTGCGCCCCGCGCGCTATCTGCTGACGCGCGACGACCGCATCGTCATGGCCTCCGAAATGGGCGTGCTGAAGATTCCGGAAAAGGACATCATCAAGAAGTGGCGATTGCAGCCGGGCAAGATGCTGCTGGTCGATCTCGACGAGGGCCGGCTCATTCCCGACGACGAATTGAAGGCGACGCTGGCGCGCAGCCACCCCTACAAGGAATGGCTGACGAACACCCAGATCGTGCTGGAGGACCTGCAGGGCACCGGCAACGAGGCGCCGATCTCCAACCTGGCGCTGCTCGATCGCCAGCAAATGTTCGGCTACACCCAGGAAGACCTGAAATTCCTGATGTCGCCGATGGCCACCACCGGCGAGGAAGCGGTCGGCTCGATGGGCAACGACACGCCGATCTCGGCGCTGTCCGACCGGCCGAAGCCGCTGTACACCTATTTCAAGCAGAACTTCGCGCAGGTCACCAACCCGCCGATCGACCCGATCCGCGAAGAGCTGGTGATGAGCCTGGTCTCCATCATCGGGCCGCGGCCTAATTTGTTCGACCTCGAAGGCACCTCGACCATCAAGCGGCTGGAGGTGCGCCAGCCGATCCTCAGCAACGAGGACCTGGAGAAGATCCGCGAAATCTCCCAGATGAGCGGCGATCACTTCAAGTCGCACACCTTCGACATCACCTTTCCGGCCGAGCACGGCGCCGACGGCATGGGCTGGGCGCTCGATGAGTTGTGCGACCGCGCCGAGGAAGAGGTGCGCCAGGGCTGCAACATCATCATCCTGTCCGACCGCAAGGCCGGCGCCGACCGTATCCCGATCCCGGCGCTGCTGGCCTGCGCGGCCGTGCACCACCATCTGATCCGTAAAGGTTTGCGCACCTCGGTCGGGCTGGTGCTGGAAACCGGCGAGCCGCGCGAGGTGCATCATTACGCTTGTCTGGCCGGCTACGGCGCCGAGGCGATCAACCCTTACCTCGCCTTCGAGACGCTGATCGCGGCCAAGGACGACCTGCCGCAGAAGCTCGACGAGAAAGAAGTCGTCAAGCGCTACATCAAGGCGATCGACAAGGGTCTGCTGAAGGTGATGTCCAAGATGGGCATCTCGACCTACCAGTCCTATTGCGGCGCGCAGATTTTCGACGCGGTCGGCCTGCGCCAGGAATTCGTCGACCAGTATTTCACCGGCACCCACACGCGCATCGAGGGCGTCGGGCTGGCCGAGATCGCGGAAGAGACCGTGCGCCGCCACCGCGACGCCTTCTCCGACGCGCCGATCTACAAGTCGATGCTCGACGTCGGCGGCGACTATGCCGTGCGCGTGCGCGGCGAGGATCACGTGTGGACGGCCACGACCGTGGCGCAATTGCAGCACGCGGTGCGCGGCAATTCGCAGGACCATTACCGCGCCTTCGCGAAGATCGTGAACGAGCAGAACGAGCACCTGCTCACCATCCGCGGGCTGTTCCGGATCGGCAAGGCGGAGGAGGACGGGCGCAGCCCGGTTCCGCTTGAGGAAGTCGAGCCGGCCAAGAACATCGTGCGGCGCTTCTCCACCGGCGCCATGTCGTTCGGCTCGATCTCGCGCGAGGCGCACACCACGCTCGCCATCGCCATGAACCGCATCGGCGGCAAGTCGAACACCGGCGAGGGCGGCGAGGAAACCGACCGCTTCAAGCCGCTGCCCAACGGCGATTCCATGCGCTCGGCCATCAAGCAGGTGGCCTCGGGCCGCTTCGGCGTCACCGCCGAGTATCTCGTCAATTCGGATATGATGCAGATCAAGATGGCGCAAGGCGCAAAGCCCGGCGAAGGCGGGCAATTGCCCGGCCACAAGGTCGACAAGACCATCGCCAAGGTGCGCCACTCGACACCGGGCGTCGGCCTGATCTCGCCGCCGCCGCACCACGACATCTACTCGATCGAAGACCTTGCCCAGCTCATCTTCGATTTGAAGAACGTCAATCCGGCCGGCGATGTGTCGGTGAAGCTGGTCTCGGAAGTGGGCGTCGGCACGGTCGCGGCCGGCGTCTCCAAGGCGCGCGCCGATCACGTCACCATCGCCGGCTTCGAGGGCGGCACCGGCGCTTCCCCGCTCACCTCGATCAAGCACGCGGGCTCCCCTTGGGAGATCGGCCTGGCCGAAACCCATCAGACGCTGGTCGCCAACCGCTTGCGCGGGCGCATCGCGGTGCAGGTGGATGGTGGCGTGCGTACCGGGCGCGACGTAGTGGTGGGCGCACTGCTGGGGGCCGACGAATTCGGCTTCGCCACTGCGCCCTTGATCGCCGCCGGCTGCATCATGATGCGCAAATGCCATCTCAACACCTGCCCGGTGGGCGTGGCGACGCAAGATCCCGTGCTGCGCAAGCGCTTCAAAGGCCAACCCGAGCACGTGATCAACTATTTCTTCTTCGTCGCCGAGGAAGTGCGCGAACTGATGGCCGCGCTCGGCTTCCGCACCTTCGACGAGATGATCGGGCAGATGCAGATGCTCGATCAACGCCGCCTGGTCGAGCATTGGAAGGCCAAGGGCCTCGACTTCTCCAAGCTCTTCACCAAGCCGAAGGCGGACAAGGGCACCGCGATCTTCAATTGCGAGGAACAGGACCACAAGATCAAGGACATCCTCGACCGCAAGCTGATCGCCGAATCGCAAGCCGCGCTCGATCGCGGCGCGCCGGTGCGGCTGCAGGCCGTGATCCGCAACATCGACCGTACCGCCGGCGGCATGCTGTCGGGCGAGGTCGCCAAGCGCTACGGCCACGAGGGCCTGCCGGACGGCACCATCCATGTGCGCTTCACCGGCACCGCCGGGCAGAGCTTCGGCGCGTGGCTGGCGCGCGGCGTCACCTTCGAGCTGGAAGGCGACGCCAACGACTATGTCGGCAAGGGCCTGTCGGGCGGGCGCATCATCATCCGCCCGCCGGCCGAGAGCGGCATCGTGCCGGAGGAATCGATCATCGTCGGCAACACGGTTCTCTACGGCGCCATCGCCGGCGAATGCTATTTCCGCGGCGTAGCCGGGGAGCGCTTTGCCGTGCGCAATTCCGGCGCCATCGCGGTGATCGAGGGCGCCGGCGACCATTGCTGCGAATACATGACCGGCGGCGTCGTGGTCGTGTTGGGCTACACCGGGCGCAATTTCGCCGCCGGCATGTCGGGCGGCATCGCCTATGTGCTGGACGAGGACGGCTCGTTCGAGACCCGCTGCAATCTGGCGATGGTCGAACTCGAACCGGTGCCCGCGGAAGAAGCGATCGCCGAGAGCGAATATCACGAGCAGAACGATCTGGAATCGCACGGCCGCGTCGACGTGATGGCGGACCTGACCTGCATGGACGCCGAGCGTCTGCACAAGCTGATCTCCGACCACGCGCGCTACGCCAATTCCAAGCGCGCGGCCGAGATTCTTAGCCAGTGGAAGCGCTACCGCCCGCTATTCAAAAAAATAATGCCGGTCGAATACCGCCGCGCGCTGGCCGAGATGGCAAAGGAGAAGGCCGCCACCATGCAGGCCGCGGAGTAGTATGGGTAAGGTCACCGGCTTTCTCGAATTCGAGCGGCACGATCGCAAATACCAACCGGTCGCCGAGCGCGTCAGGCACTGGCACGAATTCGTGCTGCCACTGCCCGAGCAGGAATTGCGCGACCAGGCCGCGCGTTGCATGGATTGCGGCGTGCCCTATTGCCACGGCACCAACCGCATCACCGGCGCGCCCACCGGCTGCCCGGTCAACAATCAGATCCCCGACTGGAACGACCTGGTCTATCGCAATCACTGGGACGAGGCCGCGCGCAACCTGCATTCGACCAATAATTTCCCGGAAGTCACCGGCCGCGTCTGCCCGGCGCCGTGCGAAGCGTCCTGCACGCTCAACATCGACGAGAACCCGGTCACCATCAAGACCATCGAATGCGAGGTCGCCGACCGCGCCATTGCGCAAGGCTTGAAGCCGGAACTGGCGGCGCACAAGACCGGCAAGAAGGTGGCGGTGGTGGGCTCAGGCCCCGCCGGCATGGCATGCGCGCAGCAGCTCGCGCGCGCCGGACACGACGTGCACGTCTACGAGCGCTGGGCGAAAGCCGGCGGCCTGTTGCGCTACGGAATTCCCGACTTCAAGATGGAGAAGATCCATGTCGACCGCCGCGTCGAGCAGATGACGGCGGAAGGCGTGATCTTTCACTACGGCGCCGATGTCGGCGTCAACTTAGCCGTAGACAAGCTCGTCGATGAGCACGATGCCGTGGTTCTGACCGGCGGCGCCGAGAAGGGCCGCGACCTGCCGATCCCGGGGCGCGAGCTCAAGGGCATCCATTTCGCCATGGAGTTCCTGCCGCAGCAGAACCGGCGCGTCAGCGGCGAGCCGCAGGCCGGCGGCGAGCCGATCCTCGCCACCGGCAAGAAAGTGGTGGTGATCGGCGGCGGCGACACCGGCTCCGACTGCATCGGCACCTCGATCCGCCAGGGTGCGGTGTCGGTGACCAATTTCGAGATCATGTCGCAGCCGCCCGAGCACGAGAACAAGATGCTGACCTGGCCGGACTGGCCGCTCAAGCTGCGCGTCTCCTCCAGCCACGAGGAAGGCGCCGAACGCGAATTCGCGGTGCTGACGCAGAAGTTCTCCGGCGAGAACGGCGCGGTGAAGAAGCTGCATTGCGTGCACGTCGACGGCAAGTTCAAGCCGGTGGCGGGCACGGAATTCGAGATCGAGGCCGAGCTGGTGCTGCTCGCCATGGGCTTTGTCAGCCCGCTGCACGAGGGCATGGTGAAGGCGCTCGGGGTCGAGCTCGACCAGCGCGGCAACGTCAAGGCCGACACCGACGCCTATGCCACCTCGATCCCGAAAGTGTTCGCCGCCGGCGACATGCGGCGCGGCCAGTCGCTGGTGGTGTGGGCGATCCGCGAAGGCCGCCAAGCCGCGCACGCGGTGGATAAGTTCCTGATGGGATCGACCACGCTGCCGCGCTGACGGCGCGGCCGCGGCCGGCTTGCGCGACCCGGGCGGGGTGATTTTCCGCTTGCAGAAGCCGGGCTTGTTGCACACCAGCGGATTTTTCCGCGCGCCTGTGACATTTCCGGACTACTGCCGCGCGGGCACTTGGGCTAGCATGCCGAAAATAAGGGAGGCACGGCGGTGCAGGTGCGTAGCGTCTTGGCGGGGCTGATTGCGGCGCTGGCCGTGTCCGCTTGCGCGGAAAATGCCAATCATCTGACCACCCATTATGTCGACCGTTTCGCCACGTCCAAGCCGACGCTAGCCGAGTTCACCGTGTGCCACGGCTTCGGCTGCGGCGAGCGCTCGCACGCCAGCCTGAGCCTGGCCGAGTGGCACAAGGTCATCGCCGTCTTCCGGCCGCGCCCCAAGAACGCCCGCGCCGAGCGCGAGCGCGTCGCGCAGGCCGTGGCGCTGATCGAGCGCCTGGTCGGGCCGCAGACCGGCACGGCCGCCCACCAATGGACGCACAAGAACATGCTCATTTTGCCCAACCTGGGCGATACCACGCAGCTCGATTGCGTCGATGAGGCGGTCAACACCTGGACCTATATGAGCCTGATGGAGCGCGGCGACCTGCTGCACTTCCACCGCGTGGCGCCGCTGTCCAATGCCGGCTCGCTGACCGACCCCAATATGCGCAACACCGCGGTGCTGCAGGAAAAGGGCGGCGATTATTACGCGATCGACGCCAGCCTAGTGGATTACGGCAAGCCGCCGCTGGTCATGTCGCTCGCGACCTGGATGGGAGCCTGGCCGCCGAAGGTTGCCGACAGCGAAGCGCCCGCCAAACCGCGTGGACATAAGCCGGCGAAAAGCCATTCCCGGCACGATCGATCGGCGAAAAAGGAAAAGCCGCCGACGCGGCCAGCAAGTTCCTGATGGGAACGACGACGCTGCCGCGATAACGACGCGGCTCAGCGAAAGAAGTCGAACGGATTCTTGAAGTGGAAGGGGAAATGGAACTGCTGCCGGCGCGCCGTGTGGTGCACGGGAGGCGGCTTGACCTCGGCCGGCGGCGCGACCTTCGGCGTGCCGGCATTTTGCGCGGTATCTTCGGCTTGGGCGAGCGGGTGGCGTTTGCTTGATCTCATTCGGCGCCGGATTCGGCTGCCCCGGCACGATTACCCTGACGGCCGGCCGCACGTTGGGCGCGGCCGCGGGTGCCGCGGCCGGCGCCAGAACTGATTGCCGACTGGTGGCGGGCGCCTGTTCGCCCGCAGCCGGCGGCTTGGGACGGTTGGCGGAGCTGCCGGGCGGCCAGGCGAAATCGTCGGCGCGGCCGGGCTGCATGGGCACCGGCTCGCCGTTGACCAGCACGCGGGTGGCGATCGAATCGCCGTGCGCCGGGCGGTTGCCGCCGCCGCCGAGCAGCTCGTCGGCGGTTCCGGTCGTGGCGGTGAGCGGGATCACCGGGCCGGCCACCGGGCGCGCCGTCGATTTGCCGGCTTTCGGCACGTTCACCGGTCCGGTCGGCAGCGCCACCTGCAGCGAGCGGTTGCTCATATAGCGGCGGATCTCGCGCTCGACGTAATGCGCGAGCTTGCGCGCGCCGTATTTCGTGAAGAACACACCATCGGACGTGCGCAGCCGCCGGGTCTGGCCTTCATAGTCCGGGCCGTAGGTCGAAAATTTGCCGGCGTCGTCGACGAAGCCGTCCCAGACGTCGATATAGACGATGCCGGCGCGCTCGGCGCGGGCGCGGAACAGCTCGTTGAGGTAGACGGCGTCGGCGGTCGACTTGGTGCCGCGGATCGACGGCAAGCCGACCCAGAACACCGGCACGCCCTTGCTCTTGAGCGCGGCGATGGTCTCGTCGATGCGCTTGGCGTAGATCGCCGCCCAGCGGTTGCTGCGGAACTCGATGACGCCGTTGGGCAGCCGCGGCTTCGGCTTGGCGGGCTCGGCGGCGGCCTTCTTCTTGTCGGCGTCCTTTTTGTTTTTGTCCTTATCCTTGTCCGCGCTCTTGTCGCCGCTCTTTTCCGCTTTCTTCTTTTCCGCCTGCTCTTTCTCGGCCTGCTGTTTTTCCGCTTCCTTGGCCAAGTCCCGTTCGCGGATGTTTTCGCGATCGTTGAGGCCGAGCATCATGACAACGTATTTCGCCTTCTCCTGCGTGAGGACGTCGCGCGCCTGGTGCCACCAGTCGAGATCGCTCTTGGCGTCGTAGCGCAGGAGCCCGGAATGCAGCTTGTATTTGCGCACGACACCGACCGCGGGCGTGTCGGAGAAGGCATCCTCCAGCCCGTAAGCGAGCCAGTCCGCCATGCCGTCGCCCATGACCACGATGCTGGTGGTGGGCGGCGGCGCGCCCGCTTCCGCCTTGCGCGGCGGCGGGGCGCGCGAATGGTCGACGCGCGGGGCCGTGCGGCTGCGCTCGTAGTCGCGACGGGGCTGATAGGGCCCGAACAGGTCCTGGAAGAAGCCACCCGAGCGCTGCCGGTGCTGCTGGGCCGGATAACGGTCGTCGCGCCACTGCGCCTGGGCGGGTGACGACCAAACGGTCTGAAGCGCGGCGAAGCTCACGCATTCGAGCACGGCCAGCATGACCGTCCCAATGAGCCAACACGAAATCCGCGATTTGCCGAACATGCCGATCGCCCAACGACTTGGCGCGGGCGCTGCCGTCGCAAACCGGCCAGCGCCGCCGCCTCCATGGGCCAATAGCCCGCAAAAAATGTCAACTCGAAGGTGGCCGACCCGTTAACCCTCAAGGGGCGCGCAGCTGCTTCAGGATCACCATGGAGGCGAAACCGTCCGGGACTCTGCCGTTTTTGGCCTGAAACTGGCGGATCGCGGACCTGGTCTTGGCGCCGAGGCGGCCGTCCGGGTCGCCCACATCGTAGCCATGGCGGGCCAAGCGCTGCTGCAGCTCCAGCCGCTCGACCCGCGACAACAATGGCTCGTAGCGCGGCCAGCTCTGGACGAAGGGGCCGCCGCCAGCCAACCGGTCGGCCAGATGGCCAATGGCCAACGCATAGGCCTCGGACGGGTTGTAGCGCATGATGACGCGGAAATTGCGCAACATCAGGAAACCGGGTCCCTGCACGCCGGCCGGCACCAAGAGGAAGGCTTCGTCGGTCGGCCGCGGGAACGGCTTGCCGTGCGGCCGCTTGACTCCCAGGCGCTGCCATTCGCCGAGAGGTATTTTGCGATGGTGGTCGGCCAACATGAAATTGAAGTTCGCCGGCACCACGACTTCGTAGCCCCAGGTCTGTCCGCCGACCCAGCCGTCCTTGCGCAATTGTTGGCGGTCGAGGCGATGAGGTCGGGCACCGAGTTCGACTACGTCGCGGCGGCCGTCACGATCGAAGTCGACGGCGTAGCGCAGGAAGGCGGTCGGCATGAACTGCGTCGGGCCGAAGGCGCCGGCCCAGGAGCCGACCAGCTTATCGGGACGTATGTCGTGGTGTTGAAGGATTTCCAGCGTGGCGACGAATTCGCCGTGGAAATATTTTTGCCGGCGGCCGACGCAAGCTAGCGTCGCGGTCGAGCGCAGCACCGGGCGGTCGCCGCCCCGCGTGCCGTAGTTGCTCTCCACGCCCCAGATGGCGGCGATGACGTGGCGGTCGACGCCGTAGACGCGCTCGGCCGCGTCGAAGCTCGCGCGATATTTGGCGAGCAGCGCGCGGCCCTGCGCGACGCGCTCGTCGGTGACCAGAATATCCAGATAGTCCCAGAGCGATTTGGCGAATTCCGGCTGGTTGTCCAGCAGGTCCATGATGCGCAAGTCGGGCGTGAGCGCGCGCGTGTAGCGCTCGAAGGTCGCGCGCGCGACATGCCGGCGCGCGGCCAATGGCCACAGCCGTTCGAGGCAGCGGTGGAAATCGGCCGCCGCCGCGCGGATCGCCTGCGCGCTCATGCGCGGATCGCCGGAAGTCCCGCTCTGCCCGCTCCAGGCCGGCGCGCGCGCGCGCATGCCCGGCTTGGCCGGCGGGATCGCCCCGGTGGCGCCCACGTCGCGCCCGCTTTGCGCCGCGGCCGTGCCGCTGGCCGCCGCGATCAGGATCGCGGCGACGATAAAGGACTTTCGCATGCCGGTGCTGCTCGGTTTGCCTGTTCCGCCCCTCGGTGCGCCCTATCGGTGCCCCGATATCGTTTCGAGCACGTTAATGGAATAGCCTAGCCGAGCGCCATCCGGCCCGCCGGCCCGCCCCCCGTGCTTTTTTCTCAAGTTCGTGAGATACCCCACCCCCATGACCCATATCCGCAAAGCCATTTTCCCGGTGGCCGGCCTCGGAACCCGCTTCCTGCCGGCGACCAAAGCCATGCCGAAGGAGATGTTGCCGGTGGTCGACCGGCCGCTGATCCAGCACGTGGTGGACGAGGCCCGCCAGGCCGGCATCGAGCATTTCATCTTCGTCACCGGCCGCAACAAGAGCGTGATCGAGGACCATTTCGACCGCCAGTTCGAATTGGAGCTGACGCTGACCGAGCGCGGCAAGAAGGCCGACCTCGCGCTGTTGTCACAGGACCTGCCGGAGGCCGGTACCGCGAGCTTCACCCGCCAGCAGTCGCCGCTCGGCTTAGGCCATGCGGTCTGGTGCGCGCGCGAACTGGTCGGGCACGAGCCCTTCGCGCTGCTGCTGCCCGACGTGCTGGTGCAGCACCCGCGCGGCTGTCTGGCGCAAATGATCGACGCGGCGAGCGCGCTCGATGCCGACGCCAACGTGATCGCGGTAGAGGAAGTGCCGGCCGAGCGGGTGCATATGTACGGCGTGGTCGGCGTCGGCGAAAGCAAGGGCAAGGCGTTCCGCATCACCGGCATGGTCGAGAAGCCGAAGCGCGAGGACGCGCCGTCCAACCTCTCCATCACCGGGCGCTACATCCTGCAGCCGCAGATCTTCGAGCTGTTGGAAAAGCAGGCCGCCGGCGCCGGCGGCGAAATCCAGCTCACCGACGCCATGGTGGCGCTCGCGCGCACGCAGCCGTTCTACGGGCTGAAATTCGAGGGCCGCAGCTTCGACTGCGGCTCCAAGATCGGCTTCCTCACCGCCAACGTCGCCTATGCGCTCGATCGCCCCGACATCGCGCCCGGCTTCCGCGCCGAGCTCGCGCGCGTGCTGGGCGATCGATAACGCCTTCAAGCGTTACTGCCCACCGATTACCGCAACCGAGGCGCCAGACGCGCCGGTGTAACAGGCATTTTTGCCACCGTTTACAGGCGTTTAACCTTAATCATTGCATTCTTACCCAATCGTCGCGTGGCGTAAGGCGGTGGGGTCAACATGACAAATTCACATTCTCTGGAACGAGCAAGATCGGCCGGGCCGCGCACGCGGCACGCGGCCATGGCTCTCATCTAAATCCATCCGCATCGGGCGTAGCGTACCATGGCGTATGCGGGTGCGACGTTTGCCGACGCGCGTTCTTTCGGCGGGCCTGCCGTCGTACGCGGCGATTTCCGGCGCGCCGTTTTCAGACCCGTCGTCATCGGCCTCGCGACGCTGGCCGCCGCATTGGCGCTATGCGCCGCGGTTATTTTCGGCGCCACCTGGATGCTCGGCGCCGTGCTCTCGACCAATCCCAATTTTCACGGGCACATGCCGCTGACACCGGAAATGCGGGCGCTCGCCGGCCGGCCGCGTCTCAGGCTCAACGGCACCGCGCAGTTCGCCGGTGCCGCCCCCAGCATGACCCGTACCGCTTATGCGCGCGATCGCGCGCTGCAAGCGGAACTGCATCGCGCTTTGGCGGCCGCGCGCCCCTCGCTGCCGCCGAAGCCGGTCATCGCACGCGTCGATACCGTGCCGGCACAACCCGCACTGCCTGCGCCAACGCCGATCGTCAAAGCCGCCCCAATCACGCAGGTCGCCAAGCTGGCGCCCGCGCCGCCTGCGCCGAACCCCACTCCGGCAGCCGCAAACCGCGTACCGCTGCCGCCGCGGCGCCCGGCGGACGGCCCGCCGGTCGTGGCGACGCATGAAATCGCCCGCGCCAGTACGGCCGCGCCGCGCCCGCGCTCACCACCGCCAGCCTGCCGCCGCCTGACGCGCCGAAGCAACCGACCCCGCAGCAGGCAGCGCGCAACGACATACCGGGTTTCGACGACCGCACGGCCGTCTACGACATCGCCGCGCACACCGTCTTTATGCCCAACGGCGCGCGGCTGGAGGCGCATTCTGGCATCGGCTTCCGGCGCGACAATCCGCACTACGTCGACCGCAGGAACCGCGGGCCGACGCCGCCCAATGTCTATGAGCTGTCGTTGCGCGAGCGCCTGTTCCACGGCGTGCGCGCCATCCGGCTCAATCCAGTCGACGAGGACAAGATGTTCGGACGCGACGGCATGCTGGCGCATACCTACATGCTCGGCCCGTCAGGCCAGTCGAACGGATGCGTGTCGTTCAAGCATTATGCGAAGTTCCTGCGCGCCTACCAGAACGGCAAGGTCGAGCGACTGGTGGTGGTGCCGCGTCTTGAGGGCAAGCTTGCGCGCGCGGTGCTAAGCCGCGCAACAACCCGCTACGCCCTCAATGATTGATAGAGGCCGCGTGCCTCACCGTTGCAGGCGGATGCCGAGCTGGAACAGCGTGTCGCTGTAATTGTTGCCGGGCTGGTTCGAGCGCAGCCAATACTGGTCGATCTCGCCCTTGATCTGCAGCGAGCGGTTGACCTTGTAGGTGAGGCCGACGCCAAGCGAATAGCGGTTGTCGTCGCGCGACATGCCGATATAGTCGTCATTGCCGTAGCCGAGCTTGACGGTGCCGATCAGCCAGCGCCGGAAGGCATGATCGACCTGCACGCCGACGTCGCGGTAGAGCGCGCCGGAGACGCCGGGCACGGTCGATTCACCCACCGTCGAGGCGCCGGTCAGCTTCACGGTGGTGAGCGCGCTTGGCGTCCACACCAGCGAGCCGTCCCCGACGAAGCCGGCGACGTCGGACAGCCGCGGATCTTCGTAGCGGCGCGTGGTGTAGCCGAGCGAGAACTCGCCGGTGAGCGTGCCCCTGAGCTTGAAGCTGGAGCCGGCTTTTCCGGTGATGCCATTGGAGTCGCGCTGGTAGCCGGAGGAGTCGGTATTGAGATCGTGCTTGCGTTCGTCGGCGCTGACCTCGGCAAAGGGTACGACGCCTGGGAAGAGCTCGTAGCCGGCTCGCAGCCGGCCGCCATATTGGTCGTAGTTGCGATCCTCGTTGCTGGAGGTGGTGCCGTCGGTGAGATGGGACTCCTGATAGGCGGTGCGGTCGAAGTCGCCCTTGAGCGAGAGGTCGAGCCGGCTGAAGCGCTGGGCGATGCCGAGCGTGCTGCCCAAGGTGGTGTAGATCGGCAGCTCGGAGAGGCCGGCCTGCAGGTTCGGGCTGCCGGGATTGTCGGTCGAAACCAGCGCGCGGCTTTGCGTTTCGATGCGGGTGTCGTGGGTGACGTCGATGCGGCTTTCCGTGATGCCGTTGAAATAGGGCCGGCTCAGCGTCGGCGTCTGGTCGGGGCTGTAGCCGGTATAGCTGCCGTTCAGATTGGCCTTGAACGAGTGGCGCGACCAGTCGGACTGCACGCGCAGTTCCGGCTTGACGGTGTAGAGCCAGGCGGCCTTGCCGTTCTGCGCCTGGCCGGGATTGGTGTCGTAGCCGCCGAGCACGTCGACTGCCGGGAAGACATCGAACGCGCCGACCCGGATGCCGAGCGGCGCATAGGGGTCTTCCAACTCGACATGGGCCTTGCGCTTGGGCGGCTTCTTGCGGATCGGGCCGATATTGGGGACCGGCGGCGCGCCGGGCGGCACGGCGGCAAGCGCGGCATGGGCCTCGTCGGAGGACGGGGCGATCTGCGGCTGATCGTAGGGCGAGGGCGCAGATGGCGGCGTTGCGACGGCGCCGAACGTGGGCGCCGTGGCGGCGGCGCCCGGTGCCGGCGTCCGGCCGCCGGCTGTTGCAGACCCCTTAGGGTTGGGCTTTGCGGGCCGGTCGGGGTCATTGCTGGCGTCGAAGCCGGTGGTGCCGGCACCGGAAGCCGGCGGTGCAAAGGTGGTGGGCGCGTCTGCGCGCTTGGCCTTCGAGCGGGTGGACTTCTGGAAGCGCGGCGGCTTTTTCGGTTTGGTCTCGAGCTTGGGCGCGAACGGATCGGGATTGACCAGAGCGCTCTGCGCCCGCGCCTGCCCCGGGACCAGGCAGGCGGTCAGCAGCAGGCCGAGACCAAGCGGTACAGCCGGGCTGAAGGGACGAAGGCGCTGCACGTCCGTTTCGCGGCCTCCATGAGCCGTCCCGCACGGGTGCGCGCATAGGCGCATGCCCCGCGGGAACAGCGGGAAGTGGTTAACGGACGTTAAAGGGGCATGGTTAACGAGACGTTGCCGGGAGGCTGGCGCTTAGACCCCACCCCGGTTCGCCGGAGCCTGTCATCGGGCCGGCCTTCGGCCGGACCCGTTGGGCGATCCAACCCTCCCCTTTCAGGGCAGGGAGGGAGATTGCGGCGCGCCTACACCCAGCCTTTCAGCTCGCGCAGCGCCAGGTCGCGGATCACGGCCATGCCGTCCGGGCTGTCGTTCAGGCAGGGAACGGCGGCGAAGTTCTCGCCGCCCGCGTGGCGGAAGATCTCGGCATTCTCCATGGCGATCTCCTCCAGCGTCTCCAGGCAATCGGCGGCAAATCCGGGCATGATCGCGACGACGCTTTTGACGCCGCGTTCCGCCAGCCGCCGCATGGTGGCGTCGGTATAGGGCTTGAGCCATTCGGCTTTGCCGAAGCGCGACTGGAAGGTCATGATCAGCCGCTCCTCGTCGAGCTTGAGCTTCTGTCGCAAGAGCCGCGTGGTGGCGGCGCATTGCTCGGGGTAAGGGTCGCCCTTGGCGGCGTATTCCTCCGGCACGCCGTGATAGGAGGCGACGATCACCTCCGGCTTGAACGGAGCTTGGCGAGTGCGGCGTTAAGCGAATTGGCGAGCGCCTCGATATAGACGGGTTCGGCGTAATAAGGCGCGGCGACGCGTAGCGTCGGCTGGAAGCGCATCTTGCCGAGCGCGGCGAAGGCCGCGTCGCACACGGTCGCGGTGGTGGCGGCGGCGTATTGCGGATAGAGCGGCACCAGCAGGATGCGATCGCAATTCTGCGCGACGAGCGCATCCAGGCGCGAGGCAATCGAGGGATGGCCGTAGCGCATGGCCCAGTCGACGCGGATACGCTCGTCGAGCTTGTCGAGAATTTCCTGAAGCTTGTCGGACTGCGAGCGCGTGATGGTCTTGAGCGGCGATTCGTTGCGCTCCTTGTTCCAGATCTTGTCGTAGTCGCGGCCCTTGCGGCCCGGACGGACGGTCAGAATGATGAAGTTCATCACCAGCCACCATTTGACCGGATGCTCCTCGATCACGCGGCGGTCGAAGAGGAACTCCTTCAGGTAGCGGCGCACCGACCAATAGTCGGTGGCGTCGGGCGTGCCGAGATTGACCAGCAGCACGCCGATGCGGCCGGGCGTGGCTTGGTCCTGAAGACCCTGGGAAACGTCGCTCATAATCACGCTATGAGCGGGAAACGGCGCGCGCGGTCAAGGCTTGTTCCCTCTCCCCGCTTGCGGGGAGAGGTAAAAGTGGGCGCCCTACCCCACCGGGCGCTCGTCGGCGATCACCTTGCCGTCATTGGGAAGCTCGCCCGGCGCGACGAACTTGACCGCGCCCTTGAGCTTGGTGACGGCGGTCAGCGTCGCCGCGACCGCGGCCTCGAGCGATGCCGCGGGCGCGGCGCATTCGGCTACCAGCGTCATGGTGTCCTGCTCGGCCTCGCGCCCCACCACCAGGCGCAGGCGGCCGAGCTCGGGATGGCGCGCCGCCACCTCGGCGATCTGCCTGGGATGCACGAACATGCCCTTGACCTTCGCCGTCTGGTCGGCGCGGCCCATCCAGCCCTTGATGCGCATATTGGTGCGCCCGCAGGGCGACAGGCCGGGCAGCAGCGCGGACAGATCGCCGGTGGCGAGGCGGATCATCGGGTAGTCGTGGTTGAACGTGGTGACGACCACCTCGCCCACCTCGCCTTCCGCCACCGGATCGCCGGTGCCGGGGCGCACGATCTCCACCAGCAGGCACTCATTGACGATCATGCCTTCCTTGGCCTCGCTTTCGTAGGCGATCACGCCAAGCTCGGCGGTGGCGTAGCATTGCAGCGCCGCGACCCCGCGTTGGCCAAGCTCCGCGCGCAAGCTGGACGGCAGCGCGGCGCCGCCGACCAGCGCGCGCTTGATCGAGGAGGCGTCCTTGCCGGTCTTGGCGGCGGTATCGAGCAGGATCTTGAGGAAGTCCGGCGTACCGACATAGCCGGACGGCTTGTAATGCGCGATGGCGTCGAGCTGCAGCTCGGTATTGCCGACGCCGCCCGGGATCACCGCGCAGCCGAGCGCGTGCGCGCCCGATTCGAGGATGAAGCCGCCGGGCGTGAGGTGATAGGCGAAGGAATTATGCACGATGTCGCCGGGGCGGAAACCGGCGGCGTAGAGCGCACGCGCCGCGCCATACCAGTCCTTGCCCTCGCCCTCCGGCTCGAAGATCGGCCCTGGCGACATCAGGAGCCGGCGCGCCTTGCCGGCCGGCGTGACGTTGAGGCCGCCGAAGGGCGGATTTTCCCTCTGCAAGGCGGCGATGTCGGATTTGCGCAGGACCGGCAGCTTGGCGAGCGCCGCACGAGAATTCACATGCTTGGCGTCGATGCCGGCGAGATGCTTGGCCCAGCCCGGCGCGCGCATGGCATGCGCGACGATCTTCGGCAGCGTGGCAAATTCCTCGCTGTCGCGCAGGGTGCGGACGCGGGTTTCCAGCGGGTCGTAGTGATCGGCCATTCGTTACGCCAGCCAACGTTTCCTTCGGCGGTAATGCTTGCCGTCGCGGAAGGATTTGCGTTTTCCCCCGGAGGTGCCGAGATAGAACTCCTTGACGTCCTCGTTCTCGGCCAGCGATTTGGCGGCGCCGTCCATCACCACGCGGCCGTTCTCTAGGATGTAGCCATAGCGCGAAAATTTCAGCGCCATGTAGGTGTTTTGCTCGGCGAGCAGGAAGGAGACGCCTTCCTTCTCGTTCAGGTCTTTGACGATCGCGAAAATCTCCTCGACGATCTGCGGCGCCAGGCCCATCGACGGCTCGTCGAGCAGGATCATCTTGGGGCGCGACATCAACGCGCGGCCGATGGCGCACATCTGCTGCTCGCCGCCCGAAGTGTAGCCGGCGAGCGAATCCTTGCGCTCGGCGAGCTTGGAGAAATAGCCGTAGACCATGTCGAGGTCGCGCTTGATCGCGGCCTTGCCGTCGCGCCGGGTGAAGGCGCCGGTCAAGAGATTTTCCTCGATGGTGAGATGGCCGAAACAGTGGCGGCCTTCCATCACCTGGATGCAGCCGCGGCGCACCAGCTCGTTGGGCGAGAGGTCCTGCACTTCGTTGCCTTCGAACTCGATCGAGCCCTTGGTGACGTCGCCGCGCTCGGCGTGCAGCAGGTTGGAGATCGCCTTCAGGGTGGTGGTCTTGCCGGCGCCGTTGGCGCCGAGCAGCGCCACGATGCCGCCCTTGGGCACGTCGAGCGACACGCCCTTGAGCACCAAGATGACGTGATCGTAGATCACTTCGATATTGTTGACCGCGAGGATGTTGTCGGCCTTTGCGGCGGGCGCGGGCGCGGCATGCTCGACGGCGGACATGGGCTGCTCCATTAAGGCCGCCCTCATCCTGGTCTCGAAGGATGAGGGCGTTTATTCAAGCGGCCCCTCGTCCTTCCAGACGCGCCTTACGGCGTTCCTCCGGACGAGGGTCTTCTTCGTTCAGCTTACGACGACTTGTCGCAAGGCTCGGTGCGCTTCGGCCAACCCGTGTTCTTCTTGACGTAGTCGGCGGCCGCCTTCTTCAGCAACGGCTCGACCTTGTCGCTCATGGGCTTGATCAGGTCGGAGACCTTGACCCACTTCTTGCCGTCCCACTGCTGCATATAGACGGAGCTGTGGCCGTTGTGGTCGGTGCAGGTCACGTGGATCGGCGTGCCGAAGTTCGGGAAGCCGAGCTTGGTCCAATCGGCGAGGGTGATATTCAGGGTTTCCAGACCGCGGCGCACGTCCGCTCCATCCACCACCTTCTTGCCCGTGATCTTCTGCGCGTTGCGGATCGCCTGCGCGATCAGCACCGAGTTGAACACGCCGCGGTTATAGAAGTTGTCCGCGAACTTGTCCTTTTCGACCTGGCTCTTGCCCTTGTCCACGACGTATTTCTTGATGTCCTGGATGGCGGGGTAGTTGGAACCGAGGCCGTTGAAGTTCATCGCAAGATAGCCCTTAGCCGCCTGGCCGCCGGCACGGGCGTCGTCATCGGAGCCCGACCACCACACGCCGATGAAGTGATCCATCGGGTAGCCGTTTTCGGCCGCGCGCTTGACCGCGGTCGGGTTCATGGCGCCCCAGCCCCACATGATCATCCAGTTCGGACGATCGCGGCGCACGGACAGCCAGGTGCCGGACTGGTCCTGCATGTCCTTGCCGGCGACTGGATAGAGCTTCACCTCGAAGCCGTAATCCTTGGCGAGCTGCTGCAGCAGCGGGATCGGCTCGCGGCCATAGCCGGCGTCGAGATAGATGAAGCCGATCTTCTTGCCCTTGAGCTTGTCGAGGCCGCCTTCCTTACCGCCGATATAGCGGATGGACTGCGACATGCCGTCCCAATAGGTGGCCGGCGGGTTGAATATCCACGGGAAGTCGGTGCCGACCGCCGAGGCGGACAGGCCATAGGCCATGGACAGGATCGGGATCTTGTCGACCGCCGCTTTCGGAATGAGCTGCAGCGTGATGCCGGTCGAGAACGGATTGACCACGGTCGCG
This sequence comes from uncultured Pseudomonadota bacterium, assembly GCA_963819955.1. Taxonomy (GTDB): domain Bacteria; phylum Pseudomonadota; class Alphaproteobacteria; order Rhizobiales; family Xanthobacteraceae; genus Pseudolabrys. Next base: position 987,856 of record CAWFYB010000009.1, read on the forward strand.
TGCTTACCCTTGATCGATTCCCAGCACTCCACGCCCTTCTTGACGTCGTAGCCGGTTTCGCATTCCTGGACATCGAGCTTCACGCCGCCGATGCCGCCGTCGCGCTCGTTGAGCATGGTAAGATAGTCGTGCATGCCGTTGGCGATCGGAATGCCCGAATTGGCGTAAGCACCGGTGCGGTAGGTGAATAGCGGGACATAAATCGTGTCCTGCGCCTGCGCCTTCCCGGCATAAACCGCGCCGCCCAGCAAAGCTGCGCAGATCCACGCGGCGAGCAGTTGTCTTGCCTTCATTGTCTTCCCTCCCTTGGGTTCGCGCCGATCATGGCGCGCCTCTGGTTACGTATTTCGTCCCCATCCGGTCTTTCTGAATGGAGGCGATTTCTTACCTACGGCCTCAGCGTGGCCGTGGTCGGAAATTAGTTGCCATCTTGCACCATCAATACGGAAACGGCCATACCCTCAGTTTCTGCTTTGCGACCTGCCAAAGCCGAGCCAAACCGGCGGGCTCGACGATGAGGAAGAAGATGATCAGCAGGCCGACGAACATGAAGGTGAAATGCTCGACCGTGTCCGCACGCAGCGGAATCCCGAGCCATTCCGGCACAAAGCGCAGGATGATCGGCAGGATGAAGATCAGGGCCGAGCCGAGAAATGCGCCGAGCAGGCTGCCCAGCCCGCCGATGATGATCATGAACAGCGTGGTGAAGCTCTGGTTGATGTTGAACACCGAGGCTTCCGAGCCGCCGTACCACAGGAAGACCAGCATCGCGCCGGCGACGCCGCAGTAGAACGACGACACCGCAAAGGCCAAGAGCTTGGTCGGCAACAGGCGAATGCCCATCAGTTCCGCGGCGATATCCATGTCGCGCACCGCCATCCAACTGCGCCCGATCCGCCCGTGCACCAGATTGGAGGCGGTCCAGGTCATCGCCAGCACGATGGCAAGCACGATATAGTAGCGCACTTCGGACGTCGCGCGCGGGCCGGTGATGATGATGCCGAGCAATTCGCGCTGCGGCACTTCGATCGCGGCAGAGGTGTTGTAATTGTAGAGCCACGGAATGCGGATGAAGCACCACTCCAGGAAGAACTGAGCGGCGAGCGTGGCGATCGCGAGATAAAAGCCTTTGATGCGCAACGAAGGCAGACCGAAGATCGTGCCGACCGCAGCCGAGAAGAAGCCGGAGACGACGATCCAGACGACGATATTCACGTTGGGGAAGATCGTCGTCAGCTTGTAGCAGGCATAGGCGCCCACGCCCATGAAGGCGCCGGTGCCGAGCGAGAGCAAGCCGGTATAGCCGGTGAGCAAATTGAGGCCGATCGACGCCAGCGCGAAGATCAGGAACGGAATCATCACCGCATTGATCAGGAAGTCATTGTGGGTGAGCGGGATCAGCAAAGCCACGATGAGGATAACCCCGAGTCCGATGCGGTCCTGCAATATCGGGAAGATCGCCTGGTCGCTGGCGTAATCGGTCTTGTACTGGCCGGCCTCGCGGTAAAGCATCGTCCCGTCCTCACACCCGCTCGATAATTCGTTCGCCGAACAGCCCTTGCGGACGGAACAGCAGGAAGACCAGGGCGATCACATAGGCGAACCAGGCATCGGTGCCGCCGCCGACCAGCGGCCCCCAGTAGAATTCGGCGAGCTTCTCGCCGACGCCGATGATCAGGCCGCCGACGATGGCGCCCGGGATCGAGGTGAAGCCGCCGAGGATGAGCACCGGCAGCGCCTTGAGCGCGATCACTTCGAGCGCGAAGGAAACGTCGGAGCGCGCGCCCCAGAAGATGCCCGTGACCAGCGCCACCAGGCCGGCGGCGAACCAGACGATCACCCAGATCTGCTCGAGCGAGATGCCGACCGAGAGCGCCGCCTCGTGGCTGTCGGCGACCGCGCGCAGCGCGCGACCGATGCGCGTCTTGGAGAAAAACACCCCCAGCCCCGCCACCATGATGGAGGCCACGATCGCCGCGGCGATGTCGAGCTTCTGCAGCTGCACGACGCCGCCAAGCGTGTGATAGGTGACGGAGCCCTTCGGCAAATAAAGCGCGTTGGTAGGCATGACCTTGGGATCGCCGCCGAACACCAGCTCGCCGAAGCCGATGAGGAAATAAGTGATGCCGAAGGTCGCCATGAACAGGATGATGTCGGGCTGATTGATCAAGGGCCGCAGCACCGTGCGCTCGATGGTCCAGGCCAGCACGAACATGACGGCGATGGTGAGCGCGAGCGCGACGAAGGCCGGCATGCCGGCGTCGTACAGGCCGACCAGCGTGAGGGCAGCGAACACCACCATGATGCCTTGCGCGAAATTGAACACGCCGGAGGCCTTGAAGATCAGCACGAAGCCGAGCGCGATGAGCGCGTAGAGCATGCCGCCGACCAGGCCTTCCCAGAGCGTCTGCGCCAAGAGATCGGGCGCAGCAACCATCTGCACGAAGGGGTCGATGAAGATCATGTAGAGGAGGTGCATCGCATCGTCCTCAATGCGCAACGCCGAGATAGGCGTCGATCACCGCCTGATTGCTCTTGACCTGGTCGGGCGTGCCGTCGGCGATCTTGATGCCGTGGTCGAGCACCACCACGCGGTCGGACAGGTCCATCACCACGCCCATGTCGTGCTCGATCAGCGCGATGGTGGTGCCGTAGTAATCGTTGACGTCGAGCACGAAGCGCGACATGTCCTCTTTTTCCTCCAGGTTCATGCCGGCCATGGGCTCGTCGAGCAGCAAGAGCTCGGGCTCCATAGCGAGCGCGCGGCCGAGCTCGACCCGCTTCTGCAGGCCGTAGGGCAGCCGCCCGACCGGGGTGCGGCGGATTTCCTGGATCTTGAGGAAATCGATGATCTCCTCGACCCGCCGGCGGTGTTCGACCTCCTCCGTCATCGCCGGCCCGCAGCGCAGCAATTGCCAGAACAAGTTCTTGTGCATCTTGAGCGAGCGGCCGGCCATGATGTTGTCGAGCGCGGTCATGCCGCGGAACAAGGCGACGTTCTGGAAGGTGCGCGCGATGCCGCCGAAGGCGGCTTCGTAGGGACGCATCTTGGAGCGCGTCGCGCCCTTGAAGGTGATGCGACCCTGCTGGGGATGGTAGAAGCCGTTGATGACGTTCAGCATCGAGGTCTTGCCGGCCCCGTTCGGCCCGATGATCGCGCGGATCTCGCCTTTGCGGATGTCGAAAGAGACGTCGCTGACGGCATTCACGCCGCCGAACGACAGCGACACGTTCTCGACCGAAAGCAGCACGTCGCCGACGGCGACGTCGGGTCCGCTCGGCGCCCTCATGCCGCCTTCCCCATCGCCGGCGCGGCCGGCTCGGTCTGCATGTCGCGAATCTTGACGCGCGCCTTGATAACGCCCTTGCGGCCGTCCTCGAAGGTGACCTCGGTCGCAATGTCGGCCTCTTCGGAGCCGTCATAGAGCGCCTTGACCAGCGGTCCGTAGCGATCGGCGATGAAGCCGCGCCGCACTTTCTGGGTGCGCGTGAGCTCGCCGTCGTCGGCATCGAGCTCCTTGTGCAGGATGAGGAAGCGCTTGATCTGCGCGCCCGCCATCACCTTGTCGGCGGCGAGCGAGCGGTTCACTTCCGCGACGTGCTCGACGATCATGCCGTAGACCAGCGGATGGCCGGCGAGCTCCTGGTAGGAGCCGTAGACCACGTTGTGGCGCTCGGCCCAGCTGCCGACCGCGGTGAGGTCGATATTGATCATGACCGCGACGAAGTCGCGCTTGTCGCCGTAGGCCACCACCTCGCGGATATTGGGGAAGAACTTGAGCTTGTTCTCGATGTATTTCGGCGGGAACAGCGTGCCGTCGTTGAGCTTGCCGACGTCTTTGGCGCGGTCGATGATCTTCAGGTGCCCGGTCTTTTCGTCGAAGAAACCGGCATCGCCACTTTTCACATAGCCGTCCAGCGTCATCGCTTCGGCGGTCTTTTCCTTGTCCTTGAAATAGCCGGTGAACATGCCAGGCGACTTGAACTGCACTTCCCCGTTCTCAGCGATGCGGATATCGACATTCGGACAAGCCGACCCGACCGTGTCGGAATAGATCTCTCCGTCCGGCTGCGCCGTGATATAAAGACCGGCTTCGGTCTGCGCGTAGAGCTGCTTCAGGTTGAGGCCGATCGAGCGGTAGAACGCGAACAGGTCGGGGCCGACGGCCTCGCCCGCGGTGTAGGCGACGCGCACGCGCGAAAAGCCCAGCACGTTCTTGAGCGGCCCGTAGACCAGGATATTGCCCAGCCAATAGAGCAGCCGGCCGGTCAGCGGCACCGGCTCCTTGTTCAAGATGCGCTCGCCGTATTTGCGCGCCACGCCGATGAAAAAGTGAAACATCTTGCGCTTGAGGAAGCCCGCATCCTGCATGCGGATCATCACGCGCGTCAGCAACAATTCGAGCGTGCGCGGCGGCGCGAAATAGAAGCTCGGGCCGATCTCGCGCAGGTCCTGCATTGCGGTGTCCGGGTTTTCCGGGCAGGCGGTGCAGAAGCCGGCAACGAGCCCTTGGCAATAATTCAGATAATGGTCGCCAGCCCAGGCGGGCGGCAGGTAGGCGAGCACGACATCCTTTTCGGTCAGTTTGTCGAACTCGACCGTGTCGGACGACGCCTTGATCAAACGCTCGCCGGTGAGCACCACGCCCTTGGACGCGCCGGTGGTGCCGGAGGTGTAGAGGATGATGGAGGGATCGGAGCCCTTGCCGGCCGCGATCTCCTTGTCGAGCCAGGCGCCGACCGACGCATCCTCGGCGAGCGCCTTGCGGCCATCCTCGATGATCTCGTCCATCGGATGCAGGCGGCTGTGGTCGTAGTCGCGCAAGCCCCGCTTTTCGTCGTAGACCATCTCCTCGAGCTTGGGCAGCCGGTCCTTGACCGAGATGATCTTGTCGACCTGCTCCTGATCCTCGACGGCGGCGAAACGCGTTTCGGCGTGGGCGAGCACGAAGGCCAATTCGTCGGCCACCGCGTCGGCATAGACCGGCACCGGCACGGCGCCCAGGGTCTGGGCGGCCAGGATCGACCAATAGAGCTTGGGCCGGTTGCCGCCGACGATGGCGATGGTCTCGCCGCGCTTGAGGCCGAGCCGGTTGAGGCCGACCGCATAGGCGCGCACGATCTCCAGCGCCTGGGCCCAGGTCCAGGTCTGCCAGATGCCCATGTCCTTGTGCCGCATTGACGGCCGCGACCCGTACAATTGGGCGTTACGAATCAACAGCTTAGGAAATGTATCCGCCGAAGCGGCGGCATTCGTCGCCACAGCCTGCTCCTCCCAAAATGACGGCGCCCTTCCACGCGGGGCGCGTACCCCTCGCCGCCCTTGGCGGGGCGGACTGTTTGTCTGGATATGAAAACACCCTAGAAGACGGGTCAAGCCTTTGGCGACCTGGAAAAAGGTCGCAAGCGCGGAATTAACCTACTCGGCCGCCTTGAGAAACGGCTGTTCCGCAGAGCGGAAATGCTCGTAGAGGTCCGATTCCTCGGCCTTGACGACCGCCAGACTACGCATCTTTACGGGTCCAAATCCGCGGATCTTCTCCGGCAGCGCGGCGAGCGCCACCGCGGCGGCGTGGTTGGCCGGGCTCAGTTCGGCGACCAGCGTCTTGAGCAGGGTCTCATAATCCGCGATAAGCTTGCGCTCGGTACGGCGCTCCTTGGTGTAGCCGAAGGGATCGAACAGCGTGCCGCGCAGGAATTTGAACTTCGACAGCACGCCGAACACCTTCAGCATCCACGGCCCGAAGGCGATTTTCCGCGGCTCGCCGGTCGCCGGATTGGTGCGCGCCAGAAGCGGCGGCGCCAGGTGGAATTGCAGGCGCAAATTGTCACCGTCGAAACTCGACAGCACGCGCTCGACGAAAGAAGTGTCGCTGTAGAGGCGCGCCACTTCGTATTCGTCCTTGTAGGCCATCAGCTTGAACAGATAGCGCGCCACCGCCTCCGACAGCGCGCATTGGCCGGGCGCCTTGGCGGCTTCCGCCGCGCGCAGCTTCTCGACCCAGTCGCGATAGCGCCGCCCGTAAGCCGCGTTCTGATAGTCGGTGAGGAAGGCCATGCGGCGCGCGACCGTCTCGTCGAACGACTGCGAAAGCTTGAGTGAATCGTTTTCCAGGCCCGCTTGCGGCTTGACCAGCGACTCGACCGCCTTGGGGTCGACCGCGGCGCGGCGGCCGTAGCGGAAGGCGGACGTGTTCATCACGACCGCCTCGCCGTTCATCTCGATCGCCTTCTCGATCGCCTCGGCCGTGAGCGGCAGGGCGCCGAGCTGATAGGCGTAGCCGAGCATGAACATGTTGGCGCCGATGGATTGGCCCAAGAGCGCGGTGGCGAGCCGTCCGGCGTCGACGAAATGGCTCTGCCCGCTGCCTGCATGGCCGGTAATCGCGCGCTTCAAGCGCTCGGTCGGCAGCGAGAAGTCGGCATTGCGGGTGAAATCGCCGGGCAGGAATTCAGCGGTGTTGACCACCACGCGGGTGTGGCCCTGCTTGATGGCGCCCAGCACCTTCTTCGAGCCGAGCACGACGATGTCGCCGCCCAGCACCAAATCGGCGCTGCCGGCGGCGACGCGGATGGCGTGGATGTCGTCCGGCGTGTTGGCGATGCGGATGTGGCTGTAGACCGCGCCGCCCTTCTGCGCGAGGCCGGCCATGTCGATGATGCCGGCGCCCTTGCCGTCGAGATGGGCGGCCATGCCGATGATGGCGCCGACGGTGACGATGCCGGTGCCGCCGACGCCGGTGACGATGATGCCGTAGGGATGGTTGACTAACGGCAGGCTGGGCGCGGGCAGCGCCGGCCAGTCCTTGGGCTCGGCGACGCTCTCGCCCTTTTTAAGCTTGGCGCCGTGCACGGTGACGAAGGACGGGCAGAAGCCGTTGAGGCAGGAATAGTCCTTGTTGCAGCTCGACTGGTCGATGGTGCGCTTGCGGCCCCATTCGGTCATCAGCGGCTGCACCGAAACGCAGTTCGACTTCACGCCGCAGTCGCCGCAGCCTTCGCAGACCAGATCGTTGATGACCACGCGCTTGAGTGGATCGGGGAAGGTGCCGCGCTTGCGGCGGCGGCGCTTCTCGGCCGCGCAGGTCTGGTCGTAGATCAGCACGGTGAGGCCGGGCACCTGGCGCAGCTCGCGCTGCACGGCGTCGAGCATTTCGCGGTGATGCACGGTGAGCCCGCGCGGCCAGTCGGTGTCCTTGGGGTATTTCCACGGCTCGTCGGTGACCACGACCACGCGCTTGGCGCCTTCGGCGGCCACCTGGCGGGCGATCTGCGGCACGTTCAGCCCGCCCTCGTTGGTCTGGCCGCCGGTCATGGCCACCGCGTCGTTGAACAGGATCTTGTAGGTCATGTTGACGCCGGAAGCGGCCGCGGCGCGGATGGCGAGATAACCGGAGTGGTTATAGGTGCCGTCGCCCAAGTTCTGGAACACGTGCTCGCGCTTAGAAAACGGCGCCTCGCCGATCCAGTTGGCGCCCTCGCCGCCCATCTGGGTGTAGCCGAGCGTCTTGCGCTCCATCCATTGCGACATGAAGTGGCAGCCGATGCCGGCATAGGCGCGGCTGCCGTCCGGCACGCGGGTCGAGGTATTGTGCGGGCAGCCGGAGCAGAAATAAGGGATGCGCAGGGCGACGTCACTGGTCTCGGCCAGCGCCTTCTGCGCCTCCTTCAAGCGCGAAACGTTGGCGGCGATTTCCGCGTTCTCGCCGAAGCGCAGCAGCCGCTCGCCGATGCAGATGGCGACGTCGTTGGGATCGAGCGCGCCCTTGACCGGGAACAGCCAATTGCCCTGCTCGTCCTTCTTGCCGATGCAGACCGGCTGATTGGCGGTGCCGTACAGTTCCTCGCGCACCTGCACTTCGATCAGCGAGCGCTTCTCTTCGACGACGATGATGAGGTCGAGGCCTTGCGCGAATTCGGCCAATTCCCGGCGCGCGATCGGCCAGGGGCAGCCGATCTTGAACAGCCTGATGCCGAGCGCGTTGCACTTGATCTCGTCGATGCCGAGCTCGTCGAAAGCCTGGCGCACGTCGAGATAGGCCTTGCCGGTGGTGACGATGCCGATCTTGGGATTGCGGCCGCCGGAGGTGACGATCTTGTTGAGCTTGTTGGCGCGCAGGAAGGCCAGCATGGCGTCGCGCTTGAAATCGTGCAGGCGCGCTTCCTGGCCGAGGATGGTGTCGACCAGGCGGATGTTGAGCCCGCCTTCGGGCATGACGAAGTCGTCCGGCGTGACGAGCTTGATGCGTTCGAGGTTGCCGTCGATGACGCCGGTCGAACTCGACCGTTTCATGCATGCATTTGAGCGCCGACCAGACGCCGGCATAGCGCGACAGCGCCCAGCCATAGAGCGCGTAATCGACGATCTCCTGCACGCCGGCCGGATTGAGGATCGGCATCATCACGTCGACGAAATGGAATTCGGACTGATGCGCGGTGGTGGAGGATTCCGCGGTATGGTCGTCGCCCATGAGCGCGAGCACGCCGCCGTTCTTGGCGGTGCCGGCGAGATTGGCGTGGCGGAACACGTCGCCGGAGCGGTCGACGCCGGGACCCTTGCCGTACCACATGCCGAACACGCCATCGAACTTGCCCTCGCCGCGCAACTCGGCCTGCTGCGTGCCCCAGAGCGCGGTGGCGGCCAGCTCCTCGTTGATGCCGGGCTGGAACTTGACGTCCTGGGCTGCGAGGAATTTGCCGGCGCGCAGCATCTGCTGGTCGAGGCCGCCGAGCGGCGAGCCGCGGTAGCCGGTGACGTAGCCGGCGGTATTGAGGCCGGCGCGGCGGTCGCGCTCCTTCTGCATCAGCAGGGCGCGGATCAGCGCCTGGTAGCCGGTCACGAAGACGCTGGACTTGGACAGGTCGTATTTGTCGTCGAGGCTAACGGTATGGAGCGTCATGGGCTGGCTCGCGCAAAGGAGCTTCCGGCGGACCTCTAGCATATAGGCCTGTCGGACGGCAGATAAAACCGGTCAATGCGAATTAAGTCAGTTTGTTCAACAGGCTGGGGAGAATTTCACGGGCGGGGCGCGATTTGGAAGGAAGTTTCGCCGGGGACGCTGCCCACGCATTTTGGCGCAATGCAACAGAATGCAGACACGAGTCAATCTAGAGCACGTCCCGCTGACGTTGAACCAAAGCAGGCCGCAAACTCGGCCGGTTCCCTCTCCCCCAGGGCTCTGAGCGGGGAAGATACCGGGGGTTAGCAATTGCTCGTCAGTGCCGGACGATGTCCGCTCCACTCCGAAAGCGGACAAACGCCCCTGCGGTCGGCTTGTCCGCTTTGTGCGGTGGTCTCAACCGGTCGACGCAACACTCTATCTTGACCATAAAAGATGGAGTGTGACGATGGATCAGAGATTTCGTCGAGGATTCACTGCGGCAGAGAAGACGGAGTTGTGGGATCGCTGGCAGCGGGGGGAGTCGCTCAAAGCGATTGGGCGAGCGTTTGGTAAGCCATCATCGTCTATTTATCACCAAGTGGCGCCGCACGGTGGGATTCGGCCCTCGCCACGGCGTCGTTCGCGATTGGCACTGACGCTGGCCGAACGCGAGGAAATATCCAGAGGGATTGCGGCGCATCAATCGTGCCGATTGATGGCTCGGTTGCTGGGCCGCTCGGCCTCGACGGTTAGCCGAGAACTTAATCGCAATGGCGGCTATGATGGATACCGAGCTGCGCTGGCTGACGAGAATGCCTGGGCCCGAGTTCGTCGCCCGAAACGTTGCAAGTTGGCGAACAGTCCGTGGCTGCGACGGTCGGTGGCCAGCAAGCTCAGACTGAATTGGTCGCCCGAGCAGGTCGCCGGCTGGCTCAAGAGATCGCATCCTGACGATGAGAATTATCGCGTGTCCCACGAGACGATCTATCGCAGTCTGTTTGTTCAAGCCCGCGGGGTACTTAAGAAGGAGCTGCTCGGCTATCTTCGATCGAGGCGGACCATCCGTCGATCGAAGCGAGCGGGTCTCAATGGCGATGGACGGGGGCAGATCAAAGATATCGTCTCGATCCGTGAACGACCGGCAGCGGTTGAAGATCGGGCGGTCCCCGGTCATTGGGAAGGCGATCTGTTGTCCGGGTCGAAGAACAGTTACATCGCGACCTTGGTCGAACGTCACACGCGTTACGTAATGTTGGCAAAGGTGCCCAATAAAGACACCCAGACGGTGGTATCCGCGCTCATCAAGCAGGCGAAAAAGCTACCGAGTGAGCTATACAAATCGCTGACCTGGGACCGGGGCAAGGAACTTACGGATCATCGACGATTCTCGCTGGCGACCAACATCGACGTTTACTTCTGCGATCCGCAAAGCCCCTGGCAGCGCGGGTCGAACGAGAACACCAATGGTCTGCTGAGACAGTACTTTCCGAAGGGAACCGACCTCTCGGTGCACTCGCAAGCCCATCTGAATAAAGTGGCGCGTCAGCTCAACGAACGACCACGCGAGACATTGGGATTCGAAACACCAGCAGAGAGATTTAACGCCTGTGTTGCATCGATCGGTTGAGCCGGCTGCCAACAAGAGACATTCAATGCCGCAAGTCCGCACTCGGCTGCTCGAAGGCGCTTGGGGTTACGCACGCAAGGAAAATTGCAATTTAAGCCAGTGTAAATGTAGCCCCGCGGTCGTAAAGGCCGGTCAAAGCTCACCGGCTATGCTTGTCTCTCGCTTGACGATCAACGTCGCCCGCAACAGTTTGTCCCTCGCGACTGCGTTGCGGTTCCGACAAGATGGAGTTGCGGGTGAAACAGTCTTTCTACCATGGCGCAGCGCTTGCTGGAACGATTGACCTCGGTGAGCTAACGGTTAATCGATTGGGCTTCGGCGCAATGCGTCTTTGCGGAGATTATGCTTGGGGAAGACCAAGGGATCGAGAGCACGTCAGTCGGGTTTTGCGTCGCGCGGTCGAACTTGGCGTGAATTTTATCGACACTGCGGATAGTTACGGCCCCGAGACGAATGAGTTATTGATCTCGCAGGCGCTGTATCCCTACCCTCCGGGTTTGGTTATTGCCACGAAAGGTGGCTTGGTGCGGCCAAACCGCGGATCTTGGGTCGAAGACGGTCGCCCCGACCATTTGCGGCGAGCGATTGAAGGTAGCTTGGGCCGCCTGCGGTTAGAGCGCATCGATCTGTATCAACTCCATGCGCCTGATCCCAATGTGCCATTTGTTGAGTCGATTGGAGCATTGGCTGATTTGCAGCGCTTGGGCAAAATCCGCCATATAGGTGTATCGAACGTCACGGTCGCGCAGCTGGAAGTGGCGTGCTCCATCACACCAATCGTGTCGGTTCAGAACATGTACAATCTGCGAAACCGAAGTAGCGAAGACGTACTAGCCGCGTGCGAGCGTCTTGGAATTGCTTTTCTGCCTTGGTATCCCTTGGGTGGCAAACGCAGCCTAAAGGCACTCCGGATAAAGCAAGTCGCTTCGCGTTGCGGTCTCACGCATGCCGCTTTGTCCGTTGCTTGGCTGCTCGCAAAATCTCCGGTTATGTTGCCAATCCCCGGCACTCGATCCATAGATCACCTTGAGGATAATGTGCTTGCGGCCGCCCTTAAACTTGAGCCGGAAGACTTTGACGATTTGGATTGAGGGTCATCCGCGTGAGGTCTGCAATGGGTCAAACGCTGCGGAGGCAGGTAAGGCTAGCTGACGTAGTTTGTCCGCTGTGCACCCAATAGCGACCGAACTTTTGCCATGCCGCGAATGACGCTAAGTGCCACAAGCGGAAATGCCGCGCCGGCCGAATGCAAACCGTCGGAGTCGATCGAACCTATATCGCCTTACTGTGAACAACAAAGCGCGAGCGCGTGCCGCGCGCGAACAGCATCCCACTCGGCCTGCGTCATCAGTTTCAAGCCGAGCTTGCCGTAGTCGACCATGAGATAGCCGAGAGGACCGCGAACGACGGCGTCGGGATGATCGAGTGCAATTTCCTGCGCCAAGACACCGACATAGACCGTGTTGCTCCACAGATACCGATAGCGGTAAATCCCGAGCCCGTCCTCGAGACGGCCGACCAACACTATGTCGCGCTTGAGTCGGACGTCGGAGACGATGAAACAGCCGATGCAGTTCGCTGAATAATCAGCACTCGCACTGTTCCCCCACGCGCCACCGGCGTGGCCGCCGACATACATTCCTTCCCATGGTGCTTGCGGAACCGTATCAGTTGGAAAGAACCGCCAACTCAAGCCGACCGTGACCACACTGAATTGAGCGTGCGCGTTGGCGCTCTGACTTAATGTTACGGTAGCCGGCAGTGGGTCGGCTAAGCTGACCGTTCCGAGATCGATATATTGGTACTCGAGATTCAGCGTCAGATTGGGACGCAGCATATATTCGAGACCCCCGCCTGCCACCCAACCGGTTTTCACGGGTGACGTTTGCGAACTCAGAGATGCGGGTGACGGCGGGAAAGCGACATTAAAGTTGCTGCTCAATTCAACCTTGCCGTAGGCGAGACCACCCGTCCCGTAGAACAGCCATGGACCGGCCGCCCAGCCGAGCCGGCCGCGGACGGTGCCGTACCAGTCAACTTTCGCGGTTGTGCTGGCCGAAGCGGGGAATGCGCCTGTCACTCCGCCGTTCATCTCGCTCTTGAGATTCATACCGGACAGATCGGCCTCTAAGCCGTAAACGAATGCACCGTACTGCCAATCGTAACCAAGCTGCCCTCCGGCAACCCAACTGCTGGCACGCGCAGAATTCGAGCCATTCGCGACCGGGACAATAGCGGGCGGGGCTTGAGCAAACGCAGGCCCCGAAAGCAAACAGGCGACCGCAGCAATAATAACTGCAATTTTGGTACGCACCCTTGCCGCCCCTAACAATTCAACGACGCCCCCAAAACTTGCCATTCCGTCAAGCAGGTTGAGCCACAAGAATCTTCTAATTCGGCCCGGCGGGCAACCAGGATCACCGCCGTCGGCGCGATTTAGCTTGAGTGTTGCGAATTTGCTTCAACCGTAGAAACATTAGCTTTTCCGCTAAGTTGGAGCGCTGACGAACGCCAGAGCACCCTTTATCTCAGGCCAAGCGGTCCACAGGTTTGCTTCTATCGTCGACGGTGGCCGATGTCGCTCATGGGTCTTGGTCGTGTAAAAACGCTTTGGGATCAGAAGCGCCGTTTCTGGCCTCAGACTTGGGGCCCTTTTCCGGGTCCGACTATGCCCTCATCGCCGCCATAAGTGGCTGGACACCGATGATATTCATGACGCGCGTCAGATTGTAGGCCAGCACGTGCAGCGCCATCTCGGTGGCGACCTTCGGAAGACGCTTCATCAGAAAGTGCGTCGCCCCCATTCTCATCTTTAGCGTACCGAAGGGATGTTCCACCGTCTCACGGCGCTGGCGCATGGCCTGCGGATTGTTATCGAGACGCCTTTGCACGGCCTCTAGCACGTCCTCATGCTCCCAGCGCGTGATGCGTCGTTGCGCGCCGGTCGTACAGCGATGCTTGATTGCACAGTGGCGACATGCATTCGTCCAATAGCGCCGCAACTTCTGCCCGTTCTCCTCGTTCGTGTAATAGTACTTCAGCTTTTCGCCAGCCGGACAGCGATAGACATCCTCGTCGCTGAGATAAACGAAGTCCTGCTTGCCGAAGCGACCCCTCGCCTCAATCCCCGATGTCATCGGCTTTGGCAGCGTTACGGCGATTCCGGCCTTGTCACACGCGAGGATTTCCTCGCCGCTGAAGTAGCCGCGATCCGCAACGGCTTCGAGTTTGTCGACGCCGAGCACTTCCTTCGCCTGTGAGGCGACGTTTGCGAGTTGTGCCCGATCCGAGCCGCTATTCGTCACCTCGTGCGTGACGATCAGGTGATGTTTCGTATCGACCGCGACCTGCACATTGTAGCCGACCACGCCGGACCCGCGCCCGCTGGTCGCCATCGAGCGGCTGTCGGGATCGGTGAGCGAGATTTGCTGATCGGGTGACGCCAGCATCAGCTTTTCCATCGCCGCCAGGCGCTGCATCTCGCTTTCGAGCTTGACCAGCTTCTCCTTCAGATGTGCCGTCTTCGCTGCCAGCGCTTCGGATGGTTCCTGCAAGTCAGCCGTGTCGAGCTGCGCAAGATACCGCGCCACGCTCTCCTCCAGTTGCACGCGCCGACGCTCTACTTTCCCGCGCGTGAAGTTCCTGTCCCGGTTGTTCACCGCCTTGAACTTGCTGCCATCAATGGCAACGCTGGCTGTCGCCAGTAGGCCCATTGTGCGGCAGAGCTCGACGAAGCGCGCACACACCTTGCGGATCGCAGGGCCATTGTCCTTGCGGAAGTCGGCAATCGTCTTGTGGTCGGGGGCCAGCCGGCCTGTCAGCCACAGGACCTCGACATTGCGACCGGCCTCACGCTCGAGCCGGCGGCTCGATTGCACCCGATTGAGATAGCCGTAGATGTAGAGCTTCAGCAGCCCCGCGGGATGATATGAAGGTCGGCCAGTTGCCTCAGGAACGACCCCATCGAATCCCAGCTCGGAAAGATCAAGCCCATCAACAAAAACATCGACCGCCCGAACCGGATTGTTCTCGTCGATCCAGTCTTCCAGGCATTCGGGAAACAGCGTCCTCTGCCCGCGATCCATGCCTTCAACGAAGCGCTTCATCTGACCCTCCCGCAAATCGCGCGAGAATCTTATCCCGAGAATCAAACCCAGAGATGCGTTTTCACACAGCCAGGGTCATTAGCGAACGAGCGATCCAGCGCCCATGCCGACGAACGTCCGCTTCGCACGGAAAGCGACCATTCAAGGCATGAGCCCAAAAGGGCGCGATTGCCAAAAGCGGTTCGACCAAACCCGCTTCAGGCGGCATTTCATGGCATGGGTACCAAGCGCCGGATTTCAACCACTAGATCCCGGCGGCGGCCATAAGGTCGGCCGCCTTTTCGCCGATCATGATCGCCGGGGCGTTGATGTGGCCGCCGACGATGGTCGGCAAAATGGAGGCGTCGGCGACCCTTAAGGCCTCGACGCCACGCACACGCGGTCGACCGCCGCCTGCGCATCGGCGCCCATGCGGCAGGTGCCGACCGGGTGATAAAGGTTCTCGGTGCCGCTACTTGGCAATATACAGCTTGGTGAGGTTGGTCCCGATCGTATTGAACGCGCTGACGATCTGGTCGGCCGAGCTGAGCAGGAAGAAATTGTCGGAGCTGCTGGCGCAGCTTTGCAGCAAGCTGGAGGTCGGATCGCCGCTGGTATTGACCTGCACGGCAAAGATCTTGACCCCGGCAGCCTTGATATTGTCGCAGGTTATCTGCTGGCGGGCGTCGATCGAGGATTGGTCGTTGTACCAGCGGTCCTGGGTATTCATGCCGTCGGTCAAGATGACGATCACATTGGTGTAGGTATAGCCGGGAGCCTTCGGCGGCACGGTGAAAGGGCCGCCGCCGGAAAGCGACATCCAGCCTAGCGCCAGACCGATCGCCTGATTGGTGTTGCCGGCCGGACTCATATTGTTGACGAGCGTGTTCATGCCCGGCCAGTCGTAGCTGAGGCCGATCGCCGCCTGCGGGCAGGACGAATATTGTTCGGCGGAAAACAGCGTCGCCGTGATGGTGGTGGTCGGCTGGATGACATTGGTATCGTAATTCGCCAAATCCGGCGCCGATTGACCGCCGCGATCGACGACGCAGCCATTCCAAGTGTCGTGGCTCGCCGGCGTCCACGCCCCGCCATGATTCGTGCAGCTGCTCTTAGAGTGATAACCCCAGACGCTGCAGCTGCCGTTCTTGGTGTTCCAATCCGTCCAATCGATCCAATCGGAGCTGTAATTGGCCGCGCCGAGGTTGACGTCTTTGACGAAAGGAACGATGGACACGTAGACGTCGCCATTGGTGGTTGCCGCCGTTTGCAGCTGCGAAAGCATATTGCTCGTTGCCGTCTTCAAGGCGGTCATCTTGTCGTTGTCGGCCATGGAGCCGGTGTTATCGAGGACCAGTGCGACGCGCAGACGCGACAAACCCCATTTGGCGGTGGATTTTGCGCCGATCGAAATCGAGTCTTGGCCCCAGATGGTCATGAGGTCGGTCGGAACGGACGCCGTGGCGCTTACGGCCAGTGAAGAGCCGTCCGTCGATGAATAGGTGGCAGCGACATTGATGTTGGTGGCATCGGGCCGCTTGAATAGAGCGGTAAAATAAGCCTGCGCCGTCGATTGCAGATCGCTGCTCTGCAACAGCGCGGCTTTCTTCGACAGCATCAAGGCGGTGGAATCGAGCGCGGCCTGCATGTCCGCCTTGACCGCGTTGGCGTGACTGTAATCGACGGCGGCTCCGATCATGGCAATGACCGGCAGCGTCGTAAATGCAAAGGTCACCGCGACATTGCCGTGCTGAGCGGAACAAAAGCGGCGGATCGCCGCGAGAGTTCGCGCGCCGATGTCTACGATAAACATAAAAACCTCGCCAAAATGCATTCATTTGCGAGGGGTATTCCACAACCGCCGCTCTAAGAACCGATAAAGCGAATGACGAGAAGCTAGCTAAAATTTCGCGCAAACTAGGCGCTAATTATCCGGTCCGGCGGGGCGTGTTCCGTATTTTGGCGCTTTTAAATGCGGCCCTGAGATCGGACTACGCGTCTGCGCCAGCGACGAGATCGGCCGCCTTCTCGCCGATCATGATCGCCGGCGCGTTGATGTGGCCGCCGACAATGGTCGGAATGATGGAGGCGTCGGCGACGCGCAAACCATCGACCCCGCGCACGCGCAGCCGGTCGTCGACCACTGCCAGCGTATCCGAGCCCATCTTGCAGGTGCCGACCGGGTGATAGAGCGTCTCGGCCTTGGCGCGGAGAAAATCCGTCAACTGCGCCTCGCTCTGCGCATCGACGCCGGGCCAGACCTCGTCGCCGCGATAGGGATCGAAAGGCGCCGCCGCCGCCAGCCGCCGCGCGAAGCGAATTCCCGCGATCAGCGCGGTCACGTCGTTTGCCGCCGCCAGATAGTTCGGCCGGATGGCGGGATGCGCGCGCGCATCGCCGCTCTTGAGCGTCACGGAGCCCGCGCTCTCCGGCCGCAGCAGGATGACGCCGATGGTGAAGCCGTGGCCGGGCGGATTGGCCGCGCCGTGCTCCATGAAGAAGGCGGGCGCAAAGATGAGCTCGATGTCGGGCGCGTCCAAGCCATCGCGGGTGCGGATGAAGCCCAAGGCCTCGGCGACATTGGAGGTGAGCGGGCCGCGCCCGAAAATCAGATAGCGCGCCAGATTGGCGAGGCTCTCGGCGCTCGCCAGGCTGACCGGCTGCTTGCATTGGAAAGTGACGCCGCTCGCAAGATGGTCCTGCAGATTTTGCCCGACGCCCGCCAAGTCGGCGACGACCGCGATGCCGAGCTGCGATAGCGCCGCGGCAGGGCCGACGCCCGACAGCATGAGGATTTGCGGCGAGCCGATGGCGCCGGCGCACAGCACGATCTCGCGCGTAGCACGCTCGCTGACGGTTTTGCCGCCCTGCTCGTAGGTCACCGCGACGGCCTTGTTGCCGTCGAACTCAATCTTGCGAACCAGGCAGCCGGTTTCGACCCGTAGATTGCGCCGCTTCATCGCCGGCTTGAGGAACGCGTCGGCCGCGCTGCAGCGGCGGCCGTTGCGCTGCGTCACATGGGTGAAGGCGATGCCGTCCTGGCTGGCGCCATTGATGTCGTCGAGACGGGCAAGGCCCACATGCGCGCCGGCTTCGACAAAAGCTTGCGTGAGCGGATTGGGCGAGCGCTGGCTGGTGACCTGCAAAGCGGCCCGCTCGCTGCCGTGAAAGCCGGGATCGCCCTTGGCGTCGTGGAAGCCCTCGCTCTTCTTGAAATAGGGCAGCACGTCCGCAAAGCCCCAGCCGCGATTGCCGGCCTGCGCCCATTGATCGTAGTCGCGCGCATGGCCGCGCACATACATCATGGCGTTCATCGACGAGCAGCCGCCGAGCACCTTGCCGCGCGGCCAATAAAGCGGCCGGTTGCCGGTCTGCGGCGCCGGCTCGGTCATGTAGTTCCAGTCAAGCTCGCCGTGGAACAGCTTGGCGAAGGCGGCCGGGATGCGGATTTCCTGCGCCTTGTCACGGGGGCCCGCTTCCAGGAGCAGCACACTGTTTTGCGGATTTTCGCTCAGCCGCGCCGCCAAAACGCAGCCGGCCGAGCCGGCGCCGACGATTATGTAGTCGTGCATGGCAAAAGTCCCCGGTCTGCCGGCAAGCCTAGCGATTTGACGCCGATCAATGCAACCGGAACCGGCCCTGGCATGTTACGCGGTCATGGCCCTCGCCCAACAAAACCTGCTGCCCGATTTCGCCAGGCTCCGCGAGGAGATGGTCGAGAAGCACATCCGCGCCCGCGGGGTGCGCGCGGAGAACGTGCTGGCGGCCATGCGCAAGGTGCCGCGCGAGGCCTTCCTGCCGCATGAGCTGCACGAATTCGCCTATGAGGATGCGCCGCTGCCGATCGCGGCCGAGCAGACCATTTCGCAGCCCTATATCGTCGCGCTGATGATCGACGCGCTGGCGCTCGCCGGCGGCGAGCGCGTGCTGGAGATCGGCACCGGCTCGGGCTACGCCGCCGCCGTGCTGGCCGAGATCGCCGGCCAAGTCTACACGGTCGAGCGCATCGGGCAGCTCGCCGAAAAATCGGCCGCGGTGCTGAGCGGGCTGGGCTACCGCAATGTCCACGTGCTGCACGGCGACGGCACGCGCGGCTGGCCGGAGCACGCGCCCTATGACGCCATCGTGGTGGCGGCGGGCGGGCCGAAAGTGCCGGAGGCGCTACGCGCCCAATTGAAAGTGGGCGGACGGCTGGTGATCCCGATCGGCGACGACCCGCGCGCGCAGGAATTGACGCGCGTGACGCGCATCGCGCAGGACGAATACAAGCAGGAAGACCTCGCCGACGTGCGCTTCGTGCCGCTGCTGGGCGAGCAAGGCTTCGCGGCGCCGGCGCAAGAAGAGCGGCGCGTCATCAAGCTGCGCGGCGAGCCGCTGGCGCATGCGATTGCTGCTGCTGCCGAGCCGTTCGACGATATCGCAAGCGCGGATTTGGCGCCGCTGCTTTCGCGCATCGGGGAAGCGCGCGTGGTGCTGCTGGGCGAAGCCTCGCACGGCACCTCCGAGTTCTATTCGATGCGCGAGCGCATCTCGCGCGAGCTGATCACGCGCAAGGGCTTTTCTTTCGTCGCCATCGAGGGCGACTGGCCGGACGCCGCGCGCATCGACCATTACGTTCGCCACCGCGAGACGCCGCCGTCGGAATGGACGGCCTTCGCGCGCTTTCCGACCTGGATGTGGCGCAACGCGGAAGTGCGCGGCTTCGTCGACTGGCTGCGCGGCCATAACGCCGTGTTCAAGCCGGGCGAGCGCGTCGCCTTCCACGGGCTCGATCTCTACAGCCTGTATTCTTCCATCCGCGCCGTGCTCGACTATCTCGACGAGGTCGATCCGCAGTCGGCAAAAGTGGCGCGCGAGCGCTACGGCTGCCTGACGCCATGGCAGGCCGATCCGGCGACCTACGGCCATGCCGCGCTCACCGGCAGCTATCCGACCTGCGAGGAGGACGTCGCGCACGCGCTCGTCGACCTGCTCGGCAAGCGCCAGACCTATGCGGCGCAAGACGGCGAGCGCTTCCTCGACGCCGTGCAGAACGCCAGACTGGTGGCCAATGCCGAGCGCTACTACCGCATCATGTATTACGGCTCGCGCGCTTCGTGGAACCTGCGCGACGGCCACATGTTCGAGACGCTGAAGACGCTGCTCGCTTACCACGGGCCGCAGAGCAAAGGCATCGTGTGGGCGCACAATTCGCATATCGGCGATGCTTCAGCCACGGAAATGTCGGCGCGCGGCGAGCACAATATCGGGCAGTTGTGCCGGCAGGCGTTTGGTGACGCCTGCTACGCCATCGGCTTCGGCACCGATCACGGCACGGTGGCGGCGGCCTCCGACTGGGACGCGCCGATGGAGATCAAGCAGGTGCGGCCCGCGCTCGCCAACAGCTACGAGCGGCTGTGCCACGAAGTTGCCGTGCCGCGCTTCACGCTGCCGCTGCGTGGGGACAGCGTACATGCGCGCGGGCTCACGACGCCACGGCTGGAACGCGCCATCGGCGTGATCTACCGGCCGGAGAGCGAGCGCCTGAGCCATTATTTCGAGGCGGTGCTGCCGCGCCAGTTCGACGAATACATCTGGTTCGACGAGAGCAAGGCCGTGACGCCGTTCAAGACGCGGGAGTTGGAGGCGATGCCGGACACATATCCGTTCGGGCTTTAGGCGCCGCAAGGCAGCCCCGCGCCGGCATGGCTGGTCAAATCGCCCGCCGTCTGTAATAGAGGCCGGCCGCCGGGTCCCTATTACATGCTGCAATCCGCTTCCGCTTCGGTCGAGAGCAAGTCGTCCTGGGTGACCGCGAGCGCGGCGCTGGTCACCATGATGATGGCGTTCGGCGCCGCCTGGATCACTGCGGTGGCGCTGAAGGACATCGCCGCCGAAGTCAACGGCGCGCGCACGGTGCCGGCGCTGGCGAGCGCGCTGGCCTGGCTGTGCTCGGGCGCCGGCGGCATCATGATGGCCCGCATCGCCGACAAGGTCGGCACGCGCTGGACGGTGATCTGCGGCGCGCTGATGATCGGCACCGGCCTGACCATCTCGACGCTCGGCCTGCCCTGGCCACTGTGGATCGGGCACGGGCTGTTCATCGGGCTGATCGGCCTCGGCGGCATCAACGCGCCGCTCTACATCTATGTCAGCCGCTGGTTCGACCGCCGGCGCGGCTCGGCGCTGGCGCTGATCTCCAGCGGCTCGTATCTGGCCGGCGCGCTGTGGCCGCCGATCTTCGAGCGCGCCATCGCCACTTTCGGCTGGCGCGAGACGATGCTGTGGTACGCGCTGGCCGAGATCGTCATCATCGTGCCGCTGGCGGCGATCTTCTTCCGCGCGCCGCCGGAAGTGGTCGACGAGGCCGCGGCGCCCGGCACGGCGCAAACGCCGATGGTGCTCGGCTGGCCGCCCAATCTGGTGTTCGCGATGATGTGCGCGGCGGCGGTCATGTGCTGCGTGCCGATGGCGATGCCGCAGGCGCATCTGGTCGCCTTCTGCAGCGATCTCGGCATCGCGCGCTCGGTCGGCGCGCTGATGTTGTCGGTGTTGCTCGGCACCGCGTTCCTGTCGCGGCAGATCTGGGGCGCGATCTCCGACCGCATCGGCGGGCTTTCGACCGTGCTGATCGGCTCGGCCTGGCAATGCAGCGCCATGATCGCCTTCCTGCTGACGCAGAACGCAGCCGGGCTGTTCATGGTTTCCGCCGCCTTCGGGCTCGGCTTCTCCGGCATCATCCCGGCCTATGTGCTGGCGCTGCGCGAGTTGTTTCCGGCCTCGCAGGCCTCCTGGCGGATTCCGACGCTGCTGTTGTTCAGCGGCGGCGGCATGGCGCTGGGCGGCTGGCTCGCCGGCTTCTTGTACGACACTTACGGCTATTACGCCCCGGCCTTCGCGGCCGGCATCGGGTCGAACATTCTCAATTTTGTGGTGGTGGGCACGCTGGTGATGCGGTCGCGGATGAGAGAAGCGTATGCGTAACGGCCCGTCATTCCGGAGCGCGCCTCGGAATGACAGTCAGGCCTGTGCCATCTTGAACATTTCCTCGCCGTACATCGCACGCGCGTCGGCCAAGAGCGGCCGCACGGCATCGACGAAGGCGGCGTGTTCGGCGGGCGTCAGCTCCACGATCTCGCAGCCGGCCTCCGCGATGATGCGACGCGACTGCGCGTGCTCCTCGACCGCCAGCTTGCGCTGAAACGCGACCAACTCGGTGACCGCCTGCTGCATCGCGCGTTGCAAATCGTCCGGCCAGGATTCGAATGTCGGCCGGTGCAGGAAAACGGGGCGCGAAATATAGAAGTGCGAGGTAAGCGTGTGGAATTTGTGGAAATTGTGCACGCCGTAAGTGACGGTGTTGGCCAGCGGATTCTCCTGCGCATCCAAAGTACCGGCCTTGATCATGGCGATGGCTTCAGTCAAGTCCATGCGCATGGCGATGGCGCCGAGCAGCTCGAATGTGCGCTTCTGGATCTCGCTCGGCAGCACGCGGATCTTCATGCCCTTCATGTCGGCCGGGGTGCGGATGGGGCGCAGGCGGTTGGAGATGTGGCGGAAACCGTTCTCGAACCAGCCGAGTATGCGGTAATTGACGCGCTCTTGCGTTTTCGCCGCGAGGAATTTCCCCAGCGCCCCGTCCATGGCCGCGCGCGCCTGCGCGTTGTTGGCAAACAGGAAGGGCAGATCGACAAAGCCGAGCTCGGGCACGCGGTCGGTGAGATAGCTCGACGACTGGTAGCCGAGCGTCATCTCGCCGCTCTCGACCAGCGTGAGGATGTCCTCGGCCTTGTGGCCACGGTCCATGATGTTCCAGACATAGTCGATGGCGACGCCGTCGCCGAATTCGGCCTGTAATTTATCGCCGATGAATTTCAACGCCTTGGAGAAGCCGGTCGAGGGCGGGCCGTAGCCGGCCATGCAGATATGGATAGGGGCGCTCATGCGCGTGTCTATACCGGCGGGACCCGTGCTGTGCTAGACTGGCTATAATAGGAGGATGCGCCCATGAACAAGGTCGCCAAGATTTCACAGGGTAAAATTTCGGACGCCGAATGGGAGGCGCGGGTCGATCTCGCCGCCGTCTACCGGCTGCTGGCCCAGCACGGCTGGGACGACGTCATCTACAACCATTCGTCCATGCGGGTGCCGGGCGAGCCGCGCATGTTCCTCATGAAGCAGCACGAGCTGCTCTATACCGAGGTGTCCGCGTCCAACCTGGTGAAGGTGTCGATGGACGAGGACCTGGACGAGAAGGCCGGCGTCAACCGCCCCGGCTTCACGCTGCACGGCGGCGTGCTTTCCGCGCGCGAGGACGTCAATTGCGCGATCCACATCCACACCAATGCCGGCATCGCCATTTCCGGCTTGAAGCGAGGCTTGCGCATGCTGTCGCAGGCTTCGATCCGCTTCTACGGCCGGCTCGGCTATCACGCCTATGAGGGCCTGACCGAGGACTTCGACGAGCGCGCGCGCATCAACCACGATCTCGGCAAGAACCGCGCGATGATCATGCACAATCACGGACTGCTGACGGTCGGCAAGACGGCGCGCGAGGCTTTCGTGCTGATGCGCTATCTGTGCGACGCCGCCGAGATTCAGCTCAAGATGGAAGCGGCGGGCGGCGAGCTGTTGGAGGTGCCGGCCGAGGTCTGCGAGAAGACCGCGGAGCAATATGCCCGCCACGACGCCGGCCGCGGTTCGGCCGACTGGCCGGCCTATCTGCGCATGCTGGACAAGATCGACCGCAGCTACCGCAATTAGAATTTTTCTGTCATTCCGGGGCGCGGGCAAAGCCCGCGAGCCCGGAATCCGTAACCTTAAGCGCTGCGGCGTATGGATTCCGGGCCCGCGCCGGAGCCTGTCATCGGGCCGCGCTTCGCGCGGACCCGTTGGGCGCGTCCCGGAATGACGCGTTAATAACAGGGCGATCTCATCCATGCCTGCCACCAACCGCCTGCAGGAGCGACTGGCGCGCGGCGAGGTCGGCCTGTGCATGGCGACCAGGCTCGCACGCACGGCCGAGATCGCCATGATCGCGGAGGCTTGCGATTTCGACGCGCTGTTCGTCGACATGGAGCATTCGACCATCTCACTCGATGCCACGGCGCAGATCTGCATGGCCGCGCTGGGCGCGGGCGTGACGCCCTTGGTGCGCATCGCCGGACACAATTTCGCCGACGCCACGCGGCTGCTCGACATGGGCGCGCTCGGCATCGTCTGCCCGAACGTGGAGACGCGCGCGCAAGCCGAAGAATTCGTGCGCGCCTGCCGCTTTCCGCCGCTGGGCGAGCGCTCCGTCGCCGGCCCCGGCCCGCTGCAGGGCTACCGCGCCACCCCGCTCGGCGAGGTCAACGCGCAGGGCAACGCGGCGACGCTGCTCATTCCCATGCTGGAAACGCCGCAAGGCATCGCCAATGCCGACGGCATCGCCTCCGTGCCCGGCATCGACGTGCTGCTGATCGGCTCCAACGATCTGTGCACCGCGCTCGGCATTCCGGGCGAGCTGAAGCATCCGAAGGTCCGCGCGGCATATGAGAGCACGATTGCTGCCTGCCAGGCGCACAACAAGGTGCTCGGCGTCGGCGGCGTGCGCGGCGACGTCGCGCAGGTGGCGGAGCTCGTCAAGCTCGGCGCCCGCTTCGTGATCGCGGGCTCCGACGTGCAATATCTGATGATGGCCGCGCGCAACGAAACGGCGGCGATCCGAAAGGCGGTGGGCCCATGAAGCTGAAGCTGCATCACGTCAATTTCGCCACGACCGACGTGGCCGGAATGGACAAGTTCTACCGCGACGTGCTCGACATGCAGACCATCCCCGGCATGGGCCGCAACCGCAAAAAGGACGAGGGCTATCCGGGCGACGTCGCCTTCGTCACCGACGGCGCGCTGCAGATGCACATCGCCGAGAAGGACATGAATATCGGCTTCCGCACCGGCAAGGTGGTCAACCCGGTTGAGCGCGGCCACATCGCCTTCCGCACCGACGATCTCGACGCCTTCAAGCAGCGGCTGGACGAGAAGGGCATTCAATATTCCGACTTCGGCGACTGGGCGATGACCGGCTGGAAGCAGATTTTCTTCTACGACCCGGACGGCAATGTGGTCGAGGTGCACCAGGCGCCGGCGGATGCGCCGTAGCGGCAAATTCGGCTGTCGTCCCCCGCGAAGGCGGGGGACCCATACGCCGCAGCCCCTCTCCGCCTCATCCTGAGGAGCATCGCGTAGCGATGCGTCTCGAAGGATGCGGCGGCCCCATGGTTCGAGACGCGCCGCTACGCGGCGCTCCTCACCATGAGGCCGAGAGAGTCCGGCGCACCGCCGCGCCCTACCCCCACTTCCAGAAATCTCTTCCCTCCTCGCGCATGAAGCGCGCGAGCACCATCTTGTGCACTTCCGAAGCGCCGTCGACCAGGCGCGCCGAGCGGCCGTAGCGGTAGATCCATTCCACCACCGTGTCCTTGGAATAGCCGCGCGCGCCCTGCAGCTGGATCGCGACGTCCGCGGCCAGATGCAGCGTGTCGGCGACGTGCACCTTGGCCATCGACACTTCCTTGCGGGCGCGGCCGCCCTGGTCGAGCTTCCAGGCCGCGTGCATGGTGAGCAGGCGGCCGATCTCGATCTGCTGCGCCACCTCGCCCATTTTGATCTGCACGCTTTCGCGGTCGGCGAGCTTGACGCCGAAGCCCTCGCGGCGGTCGACGTATTCCTGCGCGATCTCCATGCAGCGCTTGGCGAAGCCGAGCCAGCGCATGCAGTGCGTCAAGCGCGCGGGGCCGAGGCGGATTTGCGTCGCGCGCAAGCCGTCGCCTTCTTCCATCAGCCGGTTTTCGAGCGGGATTTCGAGGCCGTCATATTCGATCTCGCAATGGCCGCCGTGCTCCTCGGGCCCCAGGATCGGGATGCGGCGCAGGATGCGCCAGCCGGGCTGGTCCTTGTGATAGAGGAACGCCGTGAGGCCGCGGCGCGGATCGTCGGAGGTGCGCGCTATCAGGATGAAATGCGCGGCGCCGTCGGCGCCGGTGATGAACCATTTGCGGCCGCGGACGATGTAGCGGTCGTTGCGCTTCTCGGCGCGCGTCAGCATCATGCCGGGATCGGAGCCGGAGCCGGGCGACGGCTCGGTCATCACGAAGGACGAGCGCACTTTGCCCTCGACGATGGGGCGGAGGAACTTCTCCTTCTGCTCCGGCGTGCCGACCTTCGAGAGCAAGTTCATGTTGCCGTCGTCGGGCGCCATGCAGTTGATGGCGAGCGGGCCGAAGATCGAGCGCGCGGCCTCCTCGTAGAGCGCGGCCCAGGCGACGATCGGCAGCGCCATGCCGCCATATTCCTTGGGCGACTGCGGCGCCCACAGGCCGGCCTGCTTGGCTTTCTCTCTGACCGGTTCGAGGCGGGCGTGCGGGATGTTCTCGTGGTCGGAGAAATTCTCCGGATCGGCCTCCAGCGGCAGCACGTTTTCCGCGATGAAGGCGCGCGTGCGCAGGCGCAGGTCTTCGATGTCGGGTGAGAGGGTGAAGTCCATGACCGATGTCCCGCGGCTTGATGCGCCTCCTTAATGAACGGGTGGCCTCGGCTGAGCAAGTCGCGGCCGGCGCGATCCGATCGCTCCGCCGACCCAATAGACGCATAGGAGAAATATGGTAGCATTGCTACCTATGCGGGAAGCTCGGCGCGGCGGCCGGCCCGCCGGGAGCACCAACTGGGAGTGCGACATGAGAACGACAATGGCATTGGCGATCGGCATCGCGGCGCTGGCGATAGCGCCCGCGCAGGCCAAGGATCCGCCCGGCGTCAACCCGACGCATTTTCTCTGCTATCGCGTTTCGCAGACGACGGAGCTGAAGCCGACTGCAGTGAAGCTCAAGGATCAGTTCGGGGCATTCGGCAGCAAGATCGGCCGCGCCCTGTTTCTCTGCACGCCGGTTTCCAAGAACGGCGAGCCGGTGAAGGATGAGAAGACGCACCTCACCTGCTACCAAATCTCGGCCAAGAACGCCGGCAAGAAGGTGAAGGTGACCAACCAATTCGGCTCGCAGCTGCTCACGGTCGGCGGCTCGGTCGCGCTCTGCGTGCCTTCGCTCAAGGCAGTGGCCAAGTAGAGGTCGCCGCGCCGCTGCCAGCGACGCGCTCACCCCTTGATCTGCACCACCTGCCCGCCGTCGACCACCAGCGTCTGGCCGGTGAGGTAGCTGCCGGCGTCCGACACCAAGAGCAACAGCGCGCCGTCGAGATCGCCGGCCGCGCCGAAGCGGCCCATGGGGATCTCGCGCCTGATGGCGGCGCCCGCTTCGCCCGTCAGATAGGTGTCGTTGATCTCGGTGACGAACCAGCCGGGCGCGATGGCGTTGACGCGCACGCCCTTGAAGGCGAGCTCGAGCGCCAGCGCCTTGGTGGCCTGGATGACGGCGGCCTTGGCGACGGCGTAGGCCGCGACGCCTTTGGCGACGCCCAAGCCGAGCACCGAGGCGATGTTGACGATGGCGCCCGGCTGCTTGGCCGCCAGCATGCGGCGCGCGCCCTCCTGCGCCCAATAGAACACGGCGTCGAGATCGACGCTCAGCACCTTGCGCCATTCCTCGGCCGGCACCTCGACCGCGCGCGATGGGCTCATGGCGATGCCGGCATTGTTGACCAGGATGGTGACGGTGCCGAAGGCCTGCTCGGCGGCGTCGAAGGCGCGGGTCATGGCGGCGCGGTCGGTGACGTCGGCCTCGATCGCGACGGCCTTGCCGCCTTTGCCCTCGATCTCGTCCTTGAGCGACTTTAAGGCGCTCGGCGCGGCGGGCGACCAGCGCGACGGACGCGCCGTTGTCGGCCAGCGCATGCGCGAATTGCACGCCGAGCCCCGAAGAGGCGCCGGTGACCAGGGCGGCGCGGCCCTTGAGATTGAACATGTCGGCTGCTTTCATGACAGTCTTATACACATGGGCCGGCGCCCTATGGAATAGGCGCAAGCGCCCGCGTAGCGTGCGGCCGCAGGCGCTTTCGATTCGGGCAGGCGGCGTGAAACGCATCTGGCGGGCGACCATCAACAGCTGGCACGGCCTGGTTGCCGTCACGCGCTCGGAAGCGGCGTTCCGCGAGGAGCTGTCGCTCTTGGTGGTGGGCGTGCCGCTCGCCTTCTACCTGACGGGCGACACGGGGAAACGTTTCGCGCTGATCGGCACGCTGTTTTTCGTGCTGATCATCGAACTGCTCAACACCGCGATCGAGAAGCTCGCCGACCGCGTCACGCGCGACCAGGATCCGATCATCAAGCGCGTCAAGGACATGGGCTCGGCCGCTATTTTTCTGTCGCTGACGGCGGCGGGCGTGACTTGGGCTTGGGTGCTGGCGGAGCGAGTGTGGGGGTGATGCTGGAATAATCAGCTTGTCATTCCGGGACGCCGCGAAGCGGCGGGCCCGGAATCCATACTCCGCAGCGCTGAGGTTATGGATTCCGGGCTCGCGGCCTTCGGCCGCGCCCCGGAATGACGACGGAGAGTCATCGCCGCCCATAAAGCGCGTGCGGCAGCGCGGTGGCAAGCGCCGGCGCGAACCACAGCACCAGCAGCGCAAATAGCTGGAAGCACGAAAGGGATAATGCCGACATAGATGGCGATCAGGTCCATTCTCTCAGGGCGCGTATCGCCATTTGCGGACGTGGTCCGAGCAGAAATTATGATTGGAACCTTTCTGGCCCTGCGCAAGTTGGGATGCGTATTCAGCCAATCGATTAGGGTCTGAAACGGCGCCAGTTATCGCGGACGCTTTCGGCTACACATCTCCGCGACGCCTCACTCTAAAGGAGGCTTCCAATGGAATTACTTCTGATTATCGTTGTGCTCTTTCTGCTCTTCGGTGGCGGAGGGTACTTTGGGCGCCGTCGCGGCTACTGGTGAAGCCGCTTTTGCTGTCCGCGAGTCCGCGATGGAGTCAATCGGATCGAATTTTGACGATCCTACTCGGACCTCTCTTCTCGTAGGGTCTTCTATCCAAGACCTGTTTCACACAATGCTACAGCGCCTTCAACATTTAGCCCCCGGTCGATGGCCCGGGGGGTTGCTTTTGCTTTTGCCGCTCACAAGGCAGCGCCTGTGGCGACAGTCCAGGGTTGCCAATACTCGCTTATGGCAGCATTATCAGACCATCAGGCGAATGCCGATTGAAGTCTCAAAGGACCCGCCTTCCGGCGGACATTGGGTATGGAAGGGGGCATATGAACGAGCATTCCGCAAACCTGCAGCGCGAGGCATTATCCGACCAGACGTCGGCCCCGAAGATGACGCGTTCGCTTCTCGGCAAATACGCGCGGCAATTCGATAGTTCTCCTGTATCGTTCAAGGTCATTCTCCCCGACGGTTCCGTTCAGCTTTTCGGAAAGGATGCGCCGCGCTTCGAGGTCACGCTGAAGAACGCCAAGGCGTTGCGCGCGGTGAGCAGCATGGACGAGGGACGTATCGCCGATGCTTACGTCGCCGGCGATGTCGATATCGACGGAGACATGCTGGCCCCTTATGCCTTGCGGGGGGCGATGAAGGATTTTCATCCCCTCACCACGATCTGGCGCTTCCTGCAGCCGCTGCTTTTTGGCCAAGTTCGCACCAATAAGCAGGCGATCACCGCCCACTACGAAATGGCTCCAGACTTCTTCCTATGCTTCCTCGATCCGAAAACGCCCTGCTACACGCAAGGCATGTACGAGACGGCGGACGAGCCGCTCGATGTGGCGACGCTAAGGAAGTTCGACTACTGCTTCGAGAAATGCGGTCTGAAGCCCGGCGACCATATCCTTGAGATCGGACCCGGCTGGGGCGCGTGGTTCGAATATGCCTCGCGCCGCGGCGTGAAATGCACGGGCATCACCATTTCCCAGGTCTCGATCGACTATCTCGCGGAGCGGGCGAAAGCTCTCGGTTTCGACTGGGAACTTATCAATATCGACCTTCTGGAATACCAGACCGACCGGAAATATGACGCCATCGTCATCATGGGCGTGATCGAGCACCTACCCGACTACAAGAATGTGCTCGATAAATTCGTGACGCTGGTCAAGCCAGGCGGCAAGATCTTTCTCGACGGCAGTGCCGACAAGAAGAAATACGACCAATCCTCCTATATCGTGAAATACATCTATGCCGGCAATCACAGCTACCTGGTTCTGCATGACTTTCTCGAGCAGCTTTCCAACACGCTGCTTGAAGTCCTGGAGCTGCACAACGACCGCGTCAGCTATTTCCTGACGGCCAAGCAATGGGCCTTCAACTTTGACAACAATCGCGAGGCTATCATCGCCCGCTTCGGCGAGTTCAATTATCGTCGTTTCCGACTTTACCTCTGGGGCGCCGCCTACGAGTTTCTCTCAGGCGGCATGTCCTGCTACCGCATGATCCTTCAATCGCCGGAGGCGTTTGAGACCTGATCCAGGGGCGTGCGGTGGCGACGCGCCTTTTGCCGACATACGG
This sequence comes from uncultured Pseudomonadota bacterium, assembly GCA_963819955.1. GTDB lineage: Bacteria > Pseudomonadota > Alphaproteobacteria > Rhizobiales > Xanthobacteraceae > Pseudolabrys. Next base: position 1,017,875 of record CAWFYB010000009.1, read on the forward strand.
CAAAAGATGCAGTCGCACGCAGGTCTCAGCGGTCTTGTAGCGGCCCAGGGTGATCTGCGCGACGTTTCCAAACTAGCGTGCGTAAAGCGCGTGCGGCAGCGCGGTGGCAAGCGCCGGCAAGAACCACAGCACCACCAGCGCAAATAGCTGGATCAGCACGAAGGGAATAATGCCGACATAGATGGCGCGCGTGGTGATTTCAGGCGGCGCCACGCCGCGCAGATAGAACAGCGTCGGCCCGAGCGGCGGGTGCATGTAGGAGGTCTGCAGGTTCACCGCCATCAAGATGCCGAGCCAGACCGGATCGACGCCGGGCATCTTCAACAGCGCGGGCGCCACGATCGGCACCACCACGAAGATGATCTCGAAGGCGTCCATCACGAAGCCGAGCAGGAAGATCGCCAGCATCACCGCGAGCAGCGCGCCGTTGACGCCGCCCGGCAGATGCTCAAGCGCGCTATGCACCAGCACGTCGCCGCCGAGCGCACGGAACACCAGGCTGAACACGGTGGCGCCGATCAGGATGAGGTAGATCATGGCGGTGATCTGCGTGGTCTTCTCCACCACCGGCCGCAGATGGCGGCCGATGCCGCCTTTGCGCGCGGCGAGCAAAATGGCGCCGACCGCGCCGACCGATGCCGCTTCCGTCGGCGTCGCGACGCCGAACAGGATCGAGCCGAGCACCGCCACGATCAGCGCGACCGGCGCCAGCAGCGCCTCGGTGAGGCTGCCGTGCGGCGCCTCGCCGGCGCCGACGGCGGGGCAGGCTGGCCGGGCGCAAGATCGCGCCATGGCGAGCGAGGTAGGCGAGATAAAGCCCGACCAAGAGCAGACCCGGCAGGATCGCGCCGGCGAACAGGTCGCTCACCGACACGACATTGGGCGAGAACTTGCCCTGCGCGAGCTGGGCGGCCTGATAGGCGTTGTTGAGCTGGTCGCCCAGCACGACCAGCACGGTGGAAGGCGGCACGATCTGCGCGAGCGTGGCGGAGGCCGCCACCGTGCCGGCGGCAAGCCGCGGATCGTAGCCGTGGCGCAGCATGGCCGGCAGCATGATCAGGCCCATGGTGACGGCGGTGGCGCCGACGATGCCGGTCGAGGCCGCGAGCAGCGCGCCCACCACCACCACGGAAAATCCCAAGCCGCCGCGCAAACTGCCGAACAGCCGGCCCATGCGCTCGAGCAGGGCTTCGGCAATGCGCGATTGCTCGAGCATGACGCCCATGAAGATGAAGAGCGGCACCGCCAGCAGCACCGGATTGGTCATGATGCCGAAGATGCGGTCGGGCAGCGCGCCGAGAATGCCGAGCCCCATGGCGCCGGTGAGATGGCCGGCGACGGCGAAAGCGAGCGAGAGGCCGGCAGCGTCAGCGCCACCGGATAGCCGGCCAGCAGCGCCGCGATGACGGCGGCGACCAGCAGGATGGCGAGGATTTCAGCGAAGGGCATGGCGGATGCGCAACGAGTTCACCTCCCCCCTTGCGGGGGAGGGTCGACCGCCGAAGCGTCAGCGAAGGCGGTCGGGAGGGGGGTAAGCAACAAACGCCGGCGCGCTTTTCTACCCGCCTCCCCATCCCTCCCCCGCAAGGGGGGAGGGAGACACGCTGCGCGCTCCGAACCTCATCGCTGACTTCCGTTGCTGAGAACAGCAATCGCGCGGATCGCCTGCGCCAGGCCCTGCAGCGCCATCAGTGCGGCGAACAGCGGGATGAAGCTCTTGAGCAGGAACACCAGCGGCAGGCCGCTTGCCTCCTGCGAGCGCTCGAGGATGGCCCAGGAGCGCGCGGCGTAGGGCACCGACAGCCAGATGAGCACCGCGGCGAACGGCAGCAGCAACAGCAGCGCGCCGATCAGATCGATGAGCGCCTTGGCGCGGGCCGAGACGTGCGCGTAGAACACGTCGACCCGCACATGGCCGCCGATACGCAGCGTCCAGGCCGACGCCAGCAGGAACAGCGCGGCATTGGCGTAGATCACCGTCTCGGTCAGCCAGATCGAGCCGAAGCCGAACACATAGCGCGCGAGAACCAGCGCGAATTGCAGGAGCACGATGACCAGCGCCAGCCAGGCGACGGCGCGGCCCACCGCCGTGGTGAGGCGGTCGATAAGGTCGGCGAGCCTGATTAATGCGCCGGGAAAGGCCATGGCCGATGATGACATAAAGCAGGGCCTTCCGCTAAATTAGGGCCATGGCACACACCCACGACCACGACCACCACGATCACGACCATTCCGAGCTGTCCGATACCCAGCTGCGCGTGCGCGCGCTGGAGACGGTGCTGACCGAGAAGGGCTATGTCGACCCGGCCGCGCTCGACGCCATCGTCGAGGCCTACGAGACCCGCGTCGGTCCGCGCAACGGCGCCGCCGTCGTTGCCAGGGCCTGGAGCGACCCGGCGTTCAAGCAGGCCCTGCTTGAAGACGCCAGCAAAGCGGTCGCGGCGCTTGGCCATTTCAGCCGCACCGGCGATCATCTGGTCGCGGTCGAAAACACCCCGCAGCGGCACAACATGGTCGTGTGCACGCTGTGCTCCTGCTATCCGTGGGAAATGCTCGGCCTGCCGCCGATCTGGTACAAGTCGGCGCCCTACCGCTCGCGCGCGGTGAAGGACCCGCGCGGCGTGCTCGCCGATTTCGGCGTGACGTTGCCGGCCGACACAGAGGTCCGCGTGTGGGATTCGACCGCCGAGACGCGCTTCCTGGTGCTGCCGATGCGGCCTGCCGGCACCGAAGGCTGGGGCGAAGAGCAGCTCGCCGAGCTCGTCACCCGCGACTCGATGATCGGCACCGGACTGCCGAAACAACCCGGAGCGGCAAGCTGATGGACAGCATCCACGACATGGGCGGCATGGACGGCTTCGGCAAGGTCGAGCCGGAGCCGAACGAGCCGCCCTTCCACGCCGCCTGGGAGGGCCGCGTCTTGGCGCTGCAGCGCGCCATGGGCTACGCCGGCGCCTGGCACATCGACCACGCGCGCTGGGCACAGGAGCGGCTGCCGCCGCTCACTTATCTCTCGTCGTCCTATTACCAGAAATGGGAACTGGCGATGGAGACGAACTTGGTCGAGCGCGGGCTCGCCACGGCGGAAGAGCTGAAGGCGGGACATGCATCGACGCCGAGCAAGGCGCTGCCGCGCAAGCTCACGGCCGCCGTGGTGCAGGCTGGACTGACGCGCGGCTCGTTCTTCCGCCAGCAGCAGGGCCCGGCGCGCTTCAAGCCGGGCGACCGCGTGCGCGCCAAGAACATCCATCCGAAAACCCACACGCGGCTGCCGCGCTACACGCGCGGCAAGCTCGGCGTGATCGAGCGCTGCCACGGCTGCCACATGTTTCCGGATTCGGTCGCGGTCGATCGCGGCGACGATCCGCAATGGCTCTATACCGTGGTGTTCGACGGACGCGAATTGTGGGGCGCGGACGCCGACCCGACGCTCAAGGTGTCGATCGACGCGTTCGAGCCCTATCTCGAACCGGCCTGACATGCCCGCCATCGATCCCACCGCCGCGCAACGCGCCACGCAGGCAGTGCCCAGCATCCCGCGTGACGCCGACGGGCCGGTGTTCCGCGAGCCGTGGGAGGCGCAGGCTTTCGCGCTTGCCCTGGCGCTGCACGCGCGCGGGCTGTTCTCCTGGAAGGAATGGGCCGACACGCTGGCCGCCGAGATCAAGCGCGCGCAAGATGCCGGCGATCCCGACACCGGCGAGACTTATTATCTGCACTGGCTGGCGGCGCTGGAGCGGCTGGTGGCGGAGAAGGGCGTGACCTCGGGCGAGACGCTTGCCCGCACCAAGCACGCCTGGGAGCACGCCTGCGAGCGCACGCCGCACGGGCAGCCGATCGAGTTGAGGGAAGAAGATTTTTCGTGATTCTCCTCGTGTCGTCCCGCGCGTAAGGCGGGTGACACCCTAGCCATCGGGACTATCGATATCCTGCTGGAGTCCGGGTCTGCCGCGCCCTCGCTTCGCTGCGGCCGGGACGACAGCGAATTTCCTCACACCACATTCTCCGATCCGCAGCGCGCATTGGCCGCCGTCGGTAATCTCGATCTGCATGGTGGCGTGGCCGATCTCGTAGTTGTGCTGCAGCTCATGGGCGACGCGCTGCAGGAAGGCGTCGCCGGGATGGCCGCCGGGCGTGACCAGATGGCAGGTGAGCGCGGTCTCGGTCGTGCTCATGGCCCAGATGTGCAGGTCGTGGATTTCCGCGACCTCGGGCAGACTTTCCAGATAACGGCGCACTTCGTTGGGATCGATCTTCGCGGGCGCGGCGGCGAGCGACAGCCGCAGCGCCTCGCGCAACAGCCGCCAGGTGCCGATGAGAATCACCACCGAAATCAGCAGGCTGGCGGCGGGATCGAGCCATTGCCAGCCGGTCAACATGATGCCGCCGGCGGCGGCGACCACCGCCACCGACACGCCGGCGTCGGCCAGCATGTGCAGGAAGGCGCCGCGCATGTTGAGGTCGGACTGACCGCCGCGCGACAAGAGCCAGGCCGAGGCGCCGTTGATCAGCACGGCCACGGCCGCGACGACGATCACCGTGCCGGTCGCTACCGGCTCCGGCTGCATCAGGCGGTGAATCGCCTCCCAGCCGATGGCGCCGACCGCCGCCAGCAGGATCAGCCCGTTGGCGAAAGCCGACATGATGGAGGCGGCACGCATGCGGTAGGTGAAGCGCGCGCTCGGCCGCCAGTCGGCCATCGCGAAGGCGCCCCAGGCCATGACCAGGCCCATGACGTCGCCGAAATTGTGCCCGGCGTCGGCCAAGAGCGCGAGCGAGTTGGTGAGCAGGCCGTAGACCACCTGCGCGGCGACCAGGGCGACGTTAAGCGCGGTGGCGATGGCGAAGGCGCGGCCGAAATTGCTCGGCGCGTGGGAATGGCTGTGGTCGTGGCCGCCGTGCATGGCGAATTGCAAGGTAGGGGTTGGGCGGGTGAATACTAGAACATCCACCTCGTCATTCCGGGACGCGCCGAAGGCGCCGGACCCGGAATCCAGGGCCGCACGCTCTCGGCTGTCGCCCTGGATTCCGGGTTCGCTCGCTGGCGCGCGCGCCCCGGAATGACAGTAAACTACACCCCCGCCGCACCGCCGTCGGCGCGCGGGTCGTGGCCGCCTTCCAGGGTTCCGTCGGGATGCAGCACCGCCGCGCCAGCATGGCCCATGGTGTCGGAGTAAGGCGCGTCGAGCACCGCGACGTCGTGGCCGGCCGACATCAGGCGGTCGATCAGGCCTTCGTCGAAGCGGGACTCCAGGCGCAAATTGGTGTGGCTCGAGCCCCAGGTGCGGCCGAGCAGCCAGCGCGGCGCATCGAGCGCCTGCTCGAGCGGCTGGCGGAAGGTGACGTGGCGGGTGAACACGGCGGCCTGGCTTTGCGGCTGGCCGTCGCCGCCCATGGCGCCATAGGCGATGACGCGGCCGTCTTTCAGCGCGGCGAGCGCCGGATTGAGCGTGTGGAACGGGCGGCGGCCGGGCGCCAGCGCGTTGAGCGCCTTGGGGTCGAGCGAGAAGCTGGCGCCGCGGTTCTGCATCAGCACGCCGGTTTGCGGCAGCACGCAAGCCTGAGCCGAACTCCCAATAGAGCGACTGGATGTAGGAGACGACGAGGCCCGAGGCATCCGCCGCGCCCATCCAGATGGTGTCGCCTTGCGCCATCGGGCGCCGGCCATCGGGCGGCTTTCTTCATGTCGATCTTGGCGGCCTGTTCGTCGAGGAAGGCCGGCGACAGGAAGCGCGCGAGATCGACGGTGATGCGGTCGGGATCGGTGATGACCTTGTCGCGCACCCGGAAGGCGCGCTTGGTCGCTTCGACGATGGCGTGGACGTGCTCGAAGCTTTCGGCCTCACGCACGCGCAACCGGTCGAACACGCCGAGGATGATCAGCGAGGCGAGGCCTTGCGTCGGCGGCGGCGCGTTGTAGAGCGTGCCGGCTTGGATCGCGACGCTGAGCGGCGCATCGACCCAGGCGCGGTAGCGCTCGAGATCGGCGCGCGTCACCGGGCTGCCGATGCGTTCCAGATCGGCGGCGAGCTCGCGCCCGACATCGCCGCGGTAGAAATCGTCGAGGCCGGCATGGCTGAGATGATCGAGGGTGGCGGCGAAGGCGGTCTGCTTGAGCGTCGCGCCGACTTCCGGCACTTTGCCGTCGAGCAGGAAATTTTCGCGGAAGCCGACCGCTTCCTTCATCTCCGGCAGCTTCTCGGCGGTAAGCCGCGCCTGGCTGCGCGTGACCGTGTAGCCTTCGCGCGCGTGCTTGATGGCGGGCGCCAGCAGCACATCGAGCGGCAGCTTGCCGCCATGCGCCTTGGCCGCTTCCTGCGCCAGCAGCCAGCCGGCGACCGCGCCCGGCACGGTGAGCGCGGCGAGCGGCCCGCGCGCCGGGATTTCGTCGTAGCCGGCCTCGCGGTAGAGCGCGATCGGTGGCGCGTGAGCCCGCGCGCCCCGCCCCCATCAGCGCGCGCACGCGGCCGGAAGGCTCGCGCACCAGCCAGAAGCCGTCGCCGCCGATATGATTCATGTGCGGATAGACCGCGGCGATCGAGGCCGCCATGGCGAGCATCGCCTCGACGGCATTGCCGCCTTCGGCCAGCACGGCGCGGCCGTCCTCGACGGCGGCTGCATGCGGCGCGCAGACGACGCCTTTGGCGTGGCCGGCGGTGTGGAGGGTCATGCCGCGCTCGCAACGGAATAAATAGCGCGCCGCAAGCACGGCGGAACTCCCTCTCCCCTTGGGGGAGAGGGTTGGGGTGAGGGGGCAAGTGACTCTTTATAGTCACTTACCCCCTCACCCGGCGCGCTACGCGCGCCGACCTCTCCCCACCGGGGAGAGGTGAAGGGAGTGCGCGGCACGCGCACGGACTCAAGCCACCGCATCGACACGTTCATTGCGCTTGCAGCGATTGCCGCCAGGAGAAGGTTTTCGGCCCGCGCAGGTCGAAGGCGATGTGCTTGGAGGAGCGCTGCGACCAGTCCCAAATGCGGCCGAAGGCGCCGGTGACGACGTTGCGCTTGGCCTGCCCGACCGTGAGGAAGCCGGGCGTCACCTCGGGCCGCGGCGCGTTGTAGATGCGGCAGGTGTCGTTCTCCGGCACCATGTATTTGCGGAACGGCCCGCCGAGCCCCTCGACCATGCCCGGCACTTCGACGCGCCAATTCTCGGCGTCGTGGGAAACCTTCATCGGCACGAATTCGACGCCGTCCACCCGCAAGGTGAGGTCGCGCCAGGCGGCGAAGGCGCCGCCGGCATGGCCGGTGAAAATCTTCTCCAGCGCGACGCGCTCGGCCGCCTGCGCGCGGTCGTCGATCAGGAAGCCGAATTCGCGGTTCTTCTCGAAGACATTGCCCTCCCAATGGATGATCAGGACGACCGCGAGGTCCTTGGCGAATTTGAGGTCGCCATAATGGCCGTCGCGGATCAGCCAGGTCAGCACGCCCTCGCAATAGCCGAGCGTCGGATCGGAGCCGAAATTGCACGGGCAGCCGATGGCACAATTGCATAAGTCCCACCAGTCTCCGGTGAGCCGCCAGTCGGGCATATCGGGGTCGGGCTCGGCCATGCGCGCAAGCCTAGCAGCCGCGTGGCTAGGCCGCCACTTCGGTAAGCCCGCGCTTCTTCAACAGCGCGTCGACCGCCGGCAGCCGGCCGCGGAAGGCTTTGTAGGCCTCGGCCGGGTCGCGCAAATTGCCGGCGCCGTAGATGAATTCGCGCAGGCGCTCGGGCGGTCGCCGGATCGAAGGCGTCGCCGGCCTCCTCGAAGGCCGCGAAGGCGTCGGCGTCGAGCACCTCCGACCACATGTAGGAGTAATAAGCCGCCGCGTAGCCGCCGCCGGAGAACAAATGCTGGAAATGCGGCAGGCGGTGGCGCATCACGATCTCCGCCGGCATATGGATGCGCTCCAGATCGCGGCGCTCGAACTCCGTCACGTCGAGGCCGCTTGCGTCGGCGAGCCCGTGCAAATCGAGATCGACCAGCGCGCAGGAAGTGTATTCGACGGTGGCGAAGCCCTGGTTGAAGGTGCGCGTGGCCAGGAGCTTGTCGAGCAGCGCCTGCGGCATGGCTTCGCCGGTCGCGGCGTGGCGCGCGTATTTCTGCAGGATCTCCGGCACCTCCAGCCAGTGCTCGTAAAGCTGCGAGGGCAATTCGACGAAATCGCTCGGCACCGCTGTGCCGGCGAGCAGCGGATAGGTGACGTTCGACAGGAGCCCGTGCAGCGCGTGGCCGAATTCGTGGAACAGCGTGCGGGCATCGTCGAACGACAGCAGCGCCGGCTCGCCGGCGGCGGGCTTGGCGAAATTGCAGATGTTGAGGATGACCGGCGTCACCTCGCCGGTGAGCTTTTCCTGGTCGCGCAGCGAGGTCATCCAGGCGCCCGAATGCTTGGAGCGAGCGCGCGAAATAATCGCCGATGAACAGGCCGACCGGCTTGCCGCTCGCGTCCTTCACCTCGAAGGCGCGCGCGTCCGGGTGATAGAGCGGCACGTCTACGGCTGTGAAGGTCAGGCCGAACAGCCGGCGCGCAGTCTCGAAGGCGGCGTCGATAATCTTGTCGAGCTGAAAATAGGGCTTGATCTCGGCCTCGTCCAAATCGAACTCGGCCTTGCGCCGCTTCTCGGCGTAATAGCGCCAGTCGTGCGGGGCGAGCGCGAAATTGCCGCCCTCCGCCGCGATCATCTTCTGCAAGGCGTCGCGCTCGGCGGCGGCCTTGGCGCGCGCACGGCCCCAGACTTCTTCCAGCAGCTTGCGCGCGGCCGCCGGCGTCTTGGCCATCTGGTCGTCGAGCCGGTAGTCGGCGAAAGTGGCAAACCCGAGCAGCTTGGCGCGCTCGGCGCGTAAGCGCACCGTCTCGGCGATGATGGCGCGGTTGTCGGTCGCGCCGCCGTTCTCGCCGCGCCTGATCCAGGCCTGGAACACCTTCTCGCGCAGGTCGCGGCGCGACGAAAACTGCAGGAAGGTCTCGCAGGAGGAGCGCGCCAGCGTGATGGCGAATTTGCCCGGTGACCCTCGCTCCGCCGCCGCCGCGCGCGCGGCGGCGCGCGCGAAGTCGGGCAGGCCGGCGAGATCGCCCTCCTCCAGCATGAGCGCGTAAGCCTTCTCGTCGGCCAGCACATTCTGGGCAAACTGAGTGCCGAGGCTCGCCAGCCGCTCGTTGATGGCCGCCAGTCGCTCCTGCGCCGGCTTGTCCAGCGCGGCGCCGGCGCGCACGAAGCGGGTGTGGTAGCGCTCGAGCACGCGGGCCTGCTCGGCGTCGAGGCCGAGCGCCTCGCGGCGCGCGTAAAGCGCGGCGATGCGGGCAAAGAGCGCGCGGTTCAGATACGTGGCGCTGGAATGGCGGGCGAGCAGCGGCGACATCTCGCGCTCGACCGCTTCGATGGCGTCGTTGGTGTCGGCGCCGGCCAGCACCCAGAACAGATTGCTGACCCGGTCGAGCGCGCGCCCTGAGCGCTCGAGCGCAACGATGGTGTTGTCGAATGTGGGCGCGGCCGGATCGCCGGCGATCGCATCGATCTCGGCGCGGTGCGCGGCCAAGGCGGCGTCGAAGGCCGGGCGGAACTTGTCGGGCGCGACGGCGGCGAAGGGCGGCAGGCCGAAGGCGCCGGTCCAGTCGGTGAGCAGCGGGTTTTGGGAGGTCTGCGGGTCGGTCATCGGCCCTATCTACGGGCGCCCCGTCAGCCGCGCAACGCCCTCAGCGCGTTGAAGATGACCAGCACGTCGATCACCTCCTGCAGCAGCGCGCCCTCGACCGGCGGCAGATAGCCGAGCGCCGCCGCCACCATGGCGGCGATCGACAGGCCCATGCCGGCGATCACGCTCTGCAGGGCGATACCGCGCGAGCGGCGCGCGATCTGGATGGCGGGCAGCACGCGGTCGAGCTGGTCGACCAGCAGCACCACGTCGGCCGCCTCGGCGCTCGCGGCGGCGCCCTTGGCGCCCATGGCCAACCCGACATCGGCGGCGGCGAGCGCGGGCGCGTCGTTAACGCCGTCGCCGATCATCATGACCGGGCCGTTCTTGCGCTCCGACAGCACCACCAGGATCTTCTGGTCGGGGGTGAGCTCGGAGCGCACCGAGTCGATGGAGAGGCCGGCGGTCACGACGCGCGCCACCTCACGCCGGTCACCCGTCGCCAAGACGATGCGGTCGATGCCGATGGCGCGCAAGTTGCGCAGCAGCTGCTCGGTGCCGGCGCGCAGCGCGTCGGACAGGATCAGCAGGCCGGCCGGCTTGCCGTCGATCGCGACCGCCACCGCCACCGCCCCGGGCTGGCGCTCGCCGGCGAGACCGCGCAGGCTCAAGCCGGTCTTGCTCTCGACGTAGCGCAGGCCGCCGACCAGGACCGCGTGACCCTCGACCTTGCCGGCGATGCCCTCGCCCGGCGTCTCCATGACCTCGGACGGGATTGCCAGCGTAAGCCCCTTGCCGCGGGCTTCGGCGACCAGGGTCTCGGCGATGATGTGCTTGGAGGCCTGGTCGAGCGAGGCGGCCAGCCGCAACAACTCGTCCGGCTGGACGGCATCGGCCACCCGCGTCTCGACCAGGCTGGCCTGGCCGAGCGTGAGTGTGCCGGTCTTGTCGATCACCAGCGCGCGCACGGCCGCCAGCGCTTCGATCGCCTTGCCGCCCTTGATCAGGATGCCGAGCTTGGCCGCGCGCGACAGGCCGGAGACGATCGCCACCGGCACCGCCAGGATGAGCGGACAGGGCGTCGCCACCACCAGCACCGCCACCGCCCGAATCGGGTCGGCCGAGAACGCCCAGGCGGCGACCGCCAGCGTCACGGTGACCGCCAGGAACATGATGGCGTAGCGGTCGGCCATCCGCGACATCGGCGCGCGCGAGCGCTGCGCCGCCTCCACCAGCCGCACGATGCCGGCATAGGTGCTCTCCTCGGCCCGGTGCGAGGCGGCAAGATCGAAGGCCTCGCCGACATTGGTCGAGCCGCTCATGACCGCCTGGCCGGCGGCCCGCTGCACCGGCAGCGCCTCGCCGGTGAGCGCCGACTGGTCGAGCACCGCGACGCCTGAGACCACCGTGCCGTCCACCGCCACCACGTCGCCCTGGCGCACCAGCAGGCGGTCGCCCGGCATCACCAGATCGAGCGCCACCTCCTCCAGCGCGCCGTCGCGGTGGCGCACGGCCGTGCGCGGCACCCGCGCCAGCAGCGCGGTCATCTCGCGCCGGGCTGCCCGCTCGGCGAAGCTCTCCAGCAGCTGGCCGCCGGCATACATCAGCGCGACGATGGCGGCGGCGAGGTTCTGCCCGACGGCGAGCGCGCCGGTCATCGACAGCGCGGCGACGATGTCGAGGCCGAGGTCGCCGCGCCGCAAACTGGTCACAATCTCGGCGATGAGCGCCGCCAGCACCGGCAGCGTCGCCGCCGCCCAGACCGTACCCGACCAGGCCTCGAGGCCGAAGAGCCGCACGCCGAAGCCGCCGGCGAGCCCCGCCGCGGCGAGGCCGGCGAGGAAGGGGCGGGCGAGTTTGAGGCTGCGGGCGGTGTCCATGCTGACTAAGTGGCAGCGCCGCGGCGGCGGCGCCATGCGCAAGATCAAAGCATAAAGCCTGCACGCACGCGCGCTTAAAGACTTGATTCAACGCCCGGATTCGGCTTGATTGCGGGCCTCGCAAGGGAGCGTCTCATGGCCCAGGGCCGCCGCATCGTCTGGCTCAATGTCGTCACCGTCGTCAGCGCCGCCATCCTGATCGGCGCCGAAGTGTTCGGCGCCGCCTTCGCCTCGTCCTGGGCGCTCGCCACGCTGTTCGGTTTCGGCACCATCGGCCAGCGCATCCTGGACGGTGCGTTCGTGCTCTGCGGCATCGCCATCATGGCGCAGTTCGTCCGCGCCGCGCACCGCATCGAGCCGTTCACCGCGCGCCGCTGAGCGCGCGAGCGACGAGCGCCTTCCGGAAAAAAGTTAACGAAGATTTTGCTTCGCGCGAACTAATTCTCTTGCGTCGCGCGCAAAACTTGTTATCTCACTCGTGCCCAATTTCGCACGTGCCTGTGGCCGTGTGTCGGTCGGTAGGTAGCGGGACAAGAGGCCCGCCAGCCGCCTGGAGAGAAAAGCCAAGCTCTCCAAGAAATCTGACCGGCAGCTGGAGGCGAAACCAGCACACCCTGCTCTCAGCAGGGGACGCGGCTTAAAGCAACGACGATCGGGCTTCCTTGGTCTCTGCCGGTCTCCACCGCCGGCGCACCGAAGAGGCTTGTTCATCTTTGCCGGCCGTGCGGACGGGGTACTCCCCTTCCAATCCAAGGCAGCATGAGCGGGTCTGAGAGCGCGAAGCGCCGGCGCGTCCCCAACGCGCGCCACCGCGAGCCTCTTGGGATCCCGCGACATCAGGGGCGAAGCAGCCCCGAGAGCCTGGGAGTATGCGCCAATGACCGAGCGCATTCGCGAATTCCTGCGTACGCAGCCCGCGGACGGGCCGCGTCTGGTGGTCGACCTCGAGGTCGTCCGCGACAACTACAACGCCTTCGCCAAGGCGCTGCCCGACACGCGCGTGTTCTACGCCGTGAAGGCCAACCCGGCGCCCGAGGTCTTGGCCCTGCTGGCCAAGCTCGGCTCCTGCTTCGACACCGCCTCGCTCGCCGAGATCGAGATGGCGCTGGCGGCGGGCGCCACCGCCGACCGAATCAGCTACGGCAACACGATCAAGAAGGAGCGCGACATCGCGCGCGCCTTCGAGCTCGGGGTGCGCCTCTACGCGGTCGACTGTAAGCCCGAGGTGGAGAAGGTCGCCCGCGCGGCGCCCGGCTCCAAGGTGTTCTGCCGCATCCTGTCCGACTGCGTGGGCGCCGAATGGCCGCTGTCGCGCAAGTTCGGCTGCGAGCCGGCCATGGCCGTGGACGTGCTGGAGCACGCGCTCAAGCTCGGCCTGGAGCCGCACGGGGTGTCGTTCCATGTCGGCTCCCAGCAGCGCAACCAGCATGCCTGGGACCGGGCGCTGGCCTCGGCCGCCGCCGTGTTCAAGGAGTGCGGCGAGCGCGGCATGAACCTGTCGATGGTCAATCTGGGTGGCGGCTTCCCGACCAAATACCTGAAGAACGTGCCGACGGTAAAAACCTACGGCAACGCCATCTTCAAGGCGCTGCGCAAGCACTTCGGCAACCGCATCCCGGAGACCATCATCGAGCCGGGCCGCGGCATGGTCGGCAGCGCCGGCGTGATCGAGGCCGAGGTGGTGCTCGTCTCCAAGAAGAGCGAGGAAGACGACGTGCGCTGGGTCTATCTCGACATCGGCAAGTTTGGCGGCCTGGCCGAGACCATGGACGAGTCGATCCGCTATCCCGTACGCACCCCGCGCGACGGCGATAGCATGGCGCCTTGCGTGCTGGCCGGCCCGACCTGCGACTCGGCCGACGTGATGTACGAGAAGGAGCCGTATTTGCTCCCGGTCAGCCTGGAGATCGGCGACAAGGTGCTGATCGAGGGCACCGGCGCCTATACGGCGACCTATTCGTCGGTGGCCTTCAACGGCTTTTCGCCGCTGAAGACGTACCACATCTGATGACGACGGGAGGCGGTCCGCCGCCTCCCCTTCCCGCTCCTTTCGAACTGACAGCGCCTCAGGCCGCGCGCTCGCGCGCGCGCCTGGCGGGGATGAGCTGAAATGGTGACCATTCGGCACGAGAAACTGGCCGACATCGACGGGCGCGAGGCGCTGCTCGATGAGGCCTTTGGCGAGACCCGCCGGCGCAAAAGCTCCGAGCGGCTGCGCGAAGGCCGCCTGCCGGCCGAAGGGCTATCGTTCATCGCCGCCGCGCGCGGCCAAGTCCTCGGCACCGCGCGGCTGTGGCACGTCACGGCCGCCAGCGGGCACGCGGCGCTGTTGCTCGGGCCGGTGGCGGTCGAAGCCGGCTGCCGTAGCCGCGGCATCGGCGCAGCGCTGGTGCGCCGCGCCTTGCGCGAAGCGCGCAAGCGCGGCCACGGCGCCGTGATCCTGGTCGGCGATGCGCCCTATTACGGCCGCTTCGGCTTTTCGAGCGCCAAGACGGGAGCGCTTGCGGCTGCCCGGGCCCGTTCGAGCGCCACCGCCTGCTCGCGCTCGAGCTTAGGCCCGGCGCGCTCGACGATGCCGCGGGTCTAATTCGCGCCAACGGCCAAATGCTGCCGCAGCCGGCGATCGCGGCCGCCGCCTAAGCCCAAAGGGCAGAAAATCGTGGATGCCGCGCCGTTTTTTGGCGCGGCAAGCCTTCCCTGCACGCGCCGTGGCGGATATCACCGCACTCAAGGTTGGAGGAAAAAAAGAATGGCAGCATGGCCCGTTCATGCCCGCATCGACGGGCCCATCGTGATGATTGGCTTCGGTTCGATCGGCAAGGGCACCCTGCCACTGATCGAGCGCCACTTCGGCTACGACAAGAGCCGCTTCGTGGTCATCGACCCCGAGGACAAGGACCGCAAGATCCTCGACGACCGCGGCATCCGCTTCATCCATCAGGCCGTCACCAAGGACAATTACCGCCACCTGCTGACCCCGCTGCTCACCGCCGGCGGCGGCCAGGGCTTCTGCGTCAACCTGTCGGTCGACACCTCCTCGGTCGACATCATGGAGCTGTGCAACGAAGTCGGCGCCTTCTACATCGACACCGTCAACGAGCCCTGGGTGGGCTTCTACTTCGACGCCAAGCTCGGCCCGGAGGCGCGCTCGAACTACGCGCTGCGCGAAACGACCATGGCCGCAAAACGCAAGCGCAAGCCGGGCAGCACCACGGCGGTGTCGTGCTGCGGCGCCAATCCCGGCATGGTGTCCTGGTTCGTCAAACAGGCGCTGGTCAACGTCGCCAACGATACCGGCCTCAAGTTCAAGGCGCCGACGACCCGCGAGGACTGGGCGCGGCTTGCCAAGCGCCTGGGCGTCAAGGGCATCCACATCGCCGAGCGCGACACCCAGCGCGCCCTCAAGCCGAAGCCGATGGACGTGTTCGTCAACACCTGGTCGGTGGAGGGCTTCATCTCGGAGGGCATGCAGCCGGCCGAACTCGGCTGGGGCACGCACGAGAAATGGATGCCGGCCAACGCCCGCAAGCACAAGACCGGCAACCAGGCGGCGATCTATATGCTGCAGCCCGGCGCCAATACCCGCGTGCGCTCCTGGACGCCGACCGCGCGCGCGCAATACGGCTTCCTGGTCACCCACAACGAGTCGATCTCGATCGCCGACTATCTGACGCTGCGCGCGGGCCGCAAGGTGAGCTACCGGCCGACCTGCCATTACGCCTATCACCCCTGCAACGACGCGGTGCTGTCGCTGCACGAGATGTTCGGGCGCGCCGGCGAGCGGCAGGAGGACGTGCATATCCTCGACGAGGACGAGATCGCCGACGGCATCGACGAATTGGGCGTGCTGCTCTACGGCCACAAGAAGAACGCCTATTGGTACGGCTCGCAGCTCTCGATCGACGAGACGCGCGATCTGGCGCCCTACCAGAACGCCACCGGCCTGCAGGTGACCAGCGCCGTGCTGGCCGGCATGGTGTGGGCGCTGGAGAACCCGAAGGCCGGCATCGTGGAAGCCGACGAGATGGATTACCGGCGCTGCCTGGACGTGCAGCTGCCCTATCTCGGGCCGGTGATCGGGCAATACACCGACTGGACGCCGATCACCGGCCGGCCCGGGCTGTTCCCGGAAGACATCGACAAGCGCGATCCCTGGCAGTTCAAGAACGTGCTGGTGCGGTAAGCCGCGTGCGGCTGACGGACATGCAACGGGCGGCCGCGCGGCCGCCCGATTTGGCTTTCGCTGCGGTCCGCCTACTTCACCTGCTCGTCGGGCTTCTTGGCGCCCGGCTTGGCCGGCGGCTTGCCCTGCGGCGGCGGCGGCTTGCGCACTTGTGCAGGAGGCGGCGGCGGCGGCGGCTTGCGCACCTGCGCAGGAGGCGGCGGCGGCTTGCGTATCTGTGGCGGCGCGACACGCTTGACCGTCGGCGGCGGCACGGCGTGCTTGACCGTCGGCGGCGGGGGACGCCTGACGTCCGGCGGCGTCGGGTGCGCGACCGGCGCCATCGGCTTCGCCTGCGGCGGTTTCGGCGGCGTGACGGTTTTCGCCGGCGGCGGCTTGGTCAGCGCGGGCGGCGGCGGCTTGCGCAGGCCGGGTTGCGGCGGCGCGGCCGGCGTCTGTTTGAGCTGCTGCGGCGCCGGCTGTTTCGGCTGTAGCGGCTTAGCCGGCGTCCGTTGCAACTGCTGCGGCGTTGCGCCTTGCGCGGCGCGCGGCGGATGGCTGCCGAGCTGGCCGCGTTGGGTCTTGCCGAGCGGCTGCGGCACATATGTCGTCGTGCCGGCCTTGATGGTGGTGGTCGTGCGCTGCACGGTCGCCGCGTGTAGGTGGGTGGTGCTCGGCCGGCGGCCGCGCGGCCCGGTGGCGCGCAATTGCTGCGGGCTGACCCGCAGCGCGCCGGCGACGCCTTGCGTGCCGGTCAGGACGTGCGGCCTCACCCGGTAGGTCGGCAGCGCGTGGCCGGTGTGGCGCGCGACGAAGGCCGGCGAGATGCCCGGGTTGACGGCCGCGCGGCGGCGGTCGAAGCGCAGCGTGCGGTTGACCACATGGCTGCGGCGGAAGGCTGCGGCGTGGCGGTCGCGCGGCACGAAATAGGCATGCAGCCGCGGCGCCGTCAGAAAGCGCGCCGCGACAAAGACCCAATAGGCCGGCTCGTCGTCATAGGCGTCGATCAGCTCCTCGGGCGGCAGCGGCGCCCAGCCGACATAGTCGTCGCCATAGCGCCAATCGACCCAGGCGGGGGCCCATTCGTCGCCCGGAATCCAGAACCATGTCTCTCGGTCATGAATCCAGCGCCCGTAGTGATAGGTGACCCAGCCCCAATCCTCCTCTTCCGGATCGGAGATCCAGTACCAGCCCCATTCGTCGGTATAGACCCAGTGACCGTATTGATAGGGGCGCCAGTCGGGCGGCGTATCGTCGGGCACCCAGACCTGGCCCCAGCGCGCATGCCGCTCCCAATGGCCGTAAGGCGAAAGCGCCTCCTGGAACTCGGCCGAAATTTGCGCATAGGCCGGCGTGGCGGCGGGGCTCGCCGGCACGAGCGCGCCGGTAAGCATGAACACGCAGCCGGTCAGCAAGGCGAGCAGCAGGCGGCGAAGGTCGATGGCTTTCATTGCGGTCGGCTCCCGTGACTGTAAGTCCAACGAGCGGACGAATGGGGCGGTTCCATGATCGCGCGCTAGAAAGCCAGCACGCCGGCGCTGCCCGCTTCGGTGCCGAAGGCGAGCTGCTGGCCGTTGGCGTCCCAGGCAAGCGCCGAGACCGGCTGGGCGTCGGCCGCGCGCACCAGGACGAGCGCGCCGTCGTCGAGGCGCACCAGCAGCACGGCGCCGTCGCTAAAGCCTGCCGCCACCACCGGCTGCTTGGGGTGGCAGGCGACCGCGGCGACGCGGGCGGCGCGCTGCGCCATGAGCTTGGGCTGGCGGCCCATGGGCCCTTGCTTGCCGTCGAACGGCCAGAGGATGAGCTGTTCGGAGCCGGAGGTTGCGAGGTAATCCCCGCCGGCCGTGAAGCCGAGCGAGCGCACGCGCGCCGAATAGCCCGACATGCGCATGTGCTGGCCGTCGGCCAGCCGCCAGCCGTGCAGCGTCGGCTCCTGCATGGCAGTGATCAGGAAGCGGCCGTCCGGGCTGAAGATCACGCCGAGATGCGAGCCCTTCCATGGCAGCAGCTGCGGCGGCGTGCCCGGCGCGTTGGGAAACCAGAGCGTGGCGCCGTTGTAATGCGCGATCGCCAGCCGCAGGCCCTTGGGCGCGAAGGCGAGGCCGGCGACGGTCGAGGGCGCATCGAAAGTGCGGTCGTCGCCCTTGGTGGTGAGCACATGCGCGGTCTTGCCCGCCGACCAGGCAACCGCGCCGTCGGGCGCCAGCGCCACCTGGTCGATCCAGCGCTTCCTGGCGTCGGTGGCGAGCGCGCGGTGCTCGCCCGATGCGTTTGTCTCGATCAGGAAGCCGTCGTCGCCGCCCGTTACGATGCGGGCGCCGTCCGATGTGCTGGCGAGGATGCCGCCGGCATGCACGTTGACGCGGCGCACGCCGTCTTCGCCGGCGAACAGCAAAGCTTCCTCGCCCAGCACGAAGACCGGGGTGGCGCCGAGGAAGTGCAGGCCGACGATCGGGGCGCCGGCGGCAATCGTGCGCAGGCGCTCGGTCAAGGAGGGTAAGGTGGTGTCGGACATGCCTTTCTCCGCCCTCATCCTGAGGAGCGTCGCGAAGCGACGCATCTCGAAGGATGGGGCGGCCCCATCGATCTCGGGTTCACCCGAGATCGATACATAATATGGCGCAAGTCGGCTATAGCCGACTTGCGGTGTTCGAGACGCCCGCTGCGCGGGCTCCTCACCATGAGGCCGATTGAAGTTTACGCCACGCAGGCCTCAAAGCCCGCGCGGATCTTGTCCTCCGGCATATTGCGGCCGATGAAGACGATGCGGCTGTTGCGTTTCTCGTCGTCGTTCCAGGCGCGCTGGTGATCGCCGTCCAGGATCATGTGCACGCCCTGGAACACGAAGCGCTCGTTATCGTCCTTGAACGACAGGATGCCCTTGCAGCGCAGGATATCCTTGCCTTCGGTGGCGACCAGGTCCTGGATCCAGGGAAAGAACTTGTCCGGGTCGAGCGGCTTGTCACTGCGCAGCGCGAACGACTGCATGTCCTCGTCGTGATAGAGCTTGAGACGCCGCCGTGATGATGGTGGTGATGGCCGTCGCCATGATCGTGATGATGGTCGTGCTCGTGCGCGTCGGCCTCGAGGAATTTCGGCTCGATGTCGAGGATGCGGTCGAGATCGAAGGCGTTGCGGCCGAGCACGTCGGCGATGTCCACTTGCGCGCGCTGCGTGCGGTGCAGCGTGGCGTAAGGATTGATGGCGCGGATGCGCGCTTCCAGCTCGGCCAACTCCTCGGGCGCGACCAGGTCGATCTTGTTGATGATGATGACGTCGGCGAAGGCGATCTGGTTCTTGGCCTCGGGCGCGTCCTTGAGCCGGTCCTTCAGCCATTTGGCGTCGGCCACGGTGACCACCGCGTCCAATTTGGTCTTGGCGCCGACCGCCTCGTCCATGAAGAAGGTCTGCGCCACCGGCGCGGGGTCGGCGAGGCCGGTGGTCTCCACGATGATGGCGTCGAACTTTCCTTTTCGCCTCATGAGCCCGTCGATGATGCGCACCAGGTCGCCGCGCACGGTGCAGCAGATGCAGCCGTTGTTCATCTCAAACACTTCCTCGTCGGCGTTGACGACCAGCTCGTTGTCGATGCCGATCTCGCCGAACTCGTTGACGATGACGGCGAATTTCTTGCCGTGCGGCTCCGACAGGATGCGGTTGAGCAGCGTGGTCTTGCCGGCGCCGAGATAGCCGGTGAGCACGGTGACGGGGATTTTTTCGGGGGCGGCGTCGGGCGTGGGGGGCATTGGGGATGGGGGCTCCGTGATGGGGGAGATATAGAGGTTATGGGGAGGAGGTGCAAAAAGCTTGGCCGCGCCCTAGTAGCGACGGGCATTTACATCGTTCATTCCCTTGTAGCGGGTCATTTCGTTCATAGATGACCAACAGCCCCCAAAGGTGCATGCTCGAACAAGAGCATTCAAGGCGCCACAGTCCTGTCAGGGCGATCAAAGGCATAGAATGAAAATCGCGCAGATTGCGCCCCTGATGGAAAGCGTGCCACCACGGTTTTACGGCGGCACCGAGCGGATCGTTTCCTACCTCACCGAGGAGTTGGTGG
This sequence comes from uncultured Pseudomonadota bacterium, assembly GCA_963819955.1. GTDB lineage: Bacteria > Pseudomonadota > Alphaproteobacteria > Rhizobiales > Xanthobacteraceae > Pseudolabrys. Next base: position 1,037,600 of record CAWFYB010000009.1, read on the forward strand.
CGCTAGGCCACGACGTGACGCTGTTCGCGAGCGGCGATTCGATCACGGCGTCTAATCTGGTGCCGTGCGTGCCCAAGGCGCTGCGGCTCGACGCGAGCGTCCGCGACCCGATTCCCTATTACATGCTGATGCTCGATCGTGTGCGCCAGCGTGCTGACGACTTCGATATCTTGCACTTTCATATCGACCAGTTTCAATTTCCCCTGTTCCGCTCAATCGCGGGCCGCACCGTCACTACATTGCATGGCCGCCAGGACCTGCCCGATCTTCTTCCGCTCTATCTGGGCTTTGACAACATGCCGCTAGTTTCGATCTCCAACGATCAGCGCCGTCCGGTGCCGAATGCAAACTTCGCGGCAACCGTCTACCACGGTCTCCCGACCGCTCTGCACCGCCCCATCACGCAGCCTCGTGGCGGCTATCTTGCCTTTCTCGGCCGCATATCACCGGAAAAGCGTCCCGATCGCGCCATCTTGATCGCGCGAGCGCTTGGTATTCCACTCAAGATCGCAGCCAAGGTCGACCGCGCCGACGATGTCTATTTCCGCACGCAGATCGAGCCGCTGCTTGACGGCCCGGGCGTCGAGTTCATCGGCGAGATCAACGAACATCAAAAGACGCAATTCCTGGGCGAAGCGCAGGCATTGCTGTTTCCTGTCGATTGGCCGGAGCCATTTGGCCTTTCCATGATCGAGGCCATGGCTTGCGGCACGCCGGTCCTGGCGTTCCGTTGTGGCGCGGTTTCGGAGATCGTCGAGGATGGTGTCACCGGCGCCATTGTCGACACCGTGGACGAGGCGATTGCGGCGTTGCCGCACGTCATCGCGCTCGATCGGAATAAGGTGCGCCAGCGTTTCGAGCAGCGCTTTTCTGCCACGCGCATGGCAAACGATTATGTCGGTGTCTATCGCTCGCTACTTGCGTCGTCGGGGTCCCTTGACGCTAACGTGCGGATTGCCCCGCACCCCTTAGGGAACGGCGCGGATGCGATCATCCTGAGGTCTCAAATTGACTAGCCAGCACTCGACCGCGACGCTGGTCGAGGAGGCACCGGAGACCCCGGAGGCGCCGGAGACCCCCTTCTATGTTCGGGGGACAGAAGCCTCCACGCGGCCCCGCCGTACCTTGAAACATGGCGACTGCTTTGCCGTGCTCGACAGCCATGCCGACATCGGAGCGGCCGCTGGCGGAGCGGACGGCATTTTCTTCAACGATACTCGTTATCTCTCGCACCTGGAGATGCTGCTCAACGGCAAGCAGCCGCTGCTGCTGGGCTCTAACATCCGTGATGACAATTCTATCCTCACCGTCGACCTGACGAACCCTGACATCTATCTCGATCAGGGGCTCGTGCAGCGGAAGGATATTCTGCACATTGTGCGCACGATTTTTCTCTGGCGCGGCACCGCCTATCAGCGCCTGGGCATGCAGAATCACGGCGACGCGCCGTTTGATGTCCGGCTTTCGCTCTCTTTCGCGAGCGATTTCGCCGACCTGTTCGAAGTCCGTGGACTGCGCCGCGAACGCCGCGGTACCTCTACCTCGGAGATCCGCAGCAAAACCGAGGTGGCACTGAATTACATGGGTCTCGATGGCAATCGGCGGCAGACAATGATGCTATTCGAGCCTGCGCCCGAGCAACTCTCCCGCAACATGGCATCCTACGAGTTCGCGCTGCAGCCCAACGAAAGCCGGTCGATCTACGTGACCGTGAAGTGCGACCACGGCCTCGGCGAAATCAATCCGCTTCCATTCCGCCAGGGCCTGCGTGCGGCGTTCAAGGAGCACAAGACGGCGAGCCGTGGCCTCGCCACGATTGTCAGCTCGAACAATATCTTCAACGAGGTGGTATGCCGCTCGATGGCCGACCTCGCGATGCTGACGACCAGCACGCCGCAAGGCCCGTACCCCTATGCCGGAATTCCCTGGTACTCGACCACGTTCGGCCGCGACGGAATCATCGCGGCGCTGCAGATGTTGTGGTGCAACTCCCACATTGCCAAAGGCGTGCTGCGGCGGCTCGCAGCCTATCAGGCCAGCCAATTTGATCCGCTCGCCGACGCCGAGCCCGGCAAAATCCTGCATGAGATGCGGGGTGGCGAGATGGCGGCGCTGCGCGAGGTTCCATTCGGCCTGTATTACGGCAGCGTGGATGCGACGCCGCTGTTCGTGCTGCTGGCCGGACTTTACACCGAGCATACCGGCGACATCGAGACGCTGCGGGAGCTGTGGCCCAACGTCGAAGCGGCGCTGGGCTGGATCGACGGGCCGGGCGATCCCGACAACGACGGTTTTGTCGAATATCACCGCGCCGACCACCAGGGACTGGTCAACCAGGGCTGGAAGGACTCCCAAGATGCGATCTTCCACAAAGACGGCTCGCTCGCGCAGGGGCCGATCGCGCTCTGCGAGGTACAGGGCTATGTCTATGCGGCGAAGCGCCTGGCGGCGCGCGGCGCGCGCCGGCTCGGCAAACATGCGCGCGGCGACATGCTCGATGCGGCGGCGACCAAGCTCGCCGAACGATTTGAAGCGGCATTCTGGTGCGAGGAGATCGGCACCTATGCGCTCGCGCTCGACGGGCAGAAGCGGCCGTGTCGCGTGCGAACCTCGAACGCCGGGCAGGTGCTGTTCAGCGGCATCGCAGCACCGGAGCGCGCGGAAGCGGTAATGCGCGACCTGATGGGGCCATCGTTCTTTTCCGGATGGGGCATCCGTACGGTGGCGCGCGAAGAGCAGCACTACAATCCGATGTCGTATCACAATGGCTCGGTCTGGCCGCACGACAATGCGCTGATCGCAGCGGGCTTCGCGCGCTACGGGCACAAGGACGCGATCGATCGCGTGTTCCAGGGCCTGTTCGATGCCGCGAGCTATATGGACCTGCGGCGGTTGCCGGAACTGTATTGCGGCTTTCAGCGAGGACGCCAGCGCGGGCCGACTCTCTATCCGGTCGCCTGCTCGCCGCAGGCCTGGGCCGCAGGCACACCACTTCTACTTCTACAGTCTTCTCTCGGTCTCGAATTCGATTCGGATCGCAACGAAATCCTGCTGCGCAACCCCCGACTGCCGAGGTTTCTCGAGGAGGTGACGCTCCGTAACCTGCGTCTTGGCCAATCGGTCGTGGACTTGATGCTGCGCCGACACGGCAACGACGTGTCGCTCCAGGTGTTGCGCAACGAGGGACACATCAGGGTGGCGGCGGTCTATTCGTGACAGCCCGTAGGACGGATTAGCGCAGCGTCATCCGCCATATTGCGAACGACCCGACCGATTACGCTTTTCGCGTTCGCCCTTAAAGGGCTACTGCGGACAAGTCAGCTAACCCGCCCCACGCACTTGCCCCCTCACCCCAACCCTCCCCCATTCGAAGTCGGATATATCCGACTTCGACCAATCTATAGTGCCCAACTCGGGTAAACCCGAGTTGGGGTGGGAGAGGGAGCAGGCTGCGGCATGCCGTCCGGCCAAAACAAGCGTAGAGAGTGCGTCCCATGAGCCGCTTGTTCGAAGAACTCGACTATCGCCAGACGCCGATCGGCGGCCTGAGCCTGCGCCGGCGGCGCGAGCTGAGCCTCGGCGTCGATGTGTTCGAGATCAAGCTCGGCGATGAATTCCTGATGTCGAGCCTGTTCACCGCGTCCGAGATCGCGCTGGCGCGGCTGGGATTGGCCGCGCTGGTCCGCCAAGACTCCAACGAAGCCCTCGATGTCGTGGTCGGCGGGCTGGGGCTGGGCTACACGGCGCAAGCCGTGCTGGAGCACAAGACGGTGTCATCGCTCATCGTGGTCGAGGCGCTGCAGCCGGTCATCGACTGGCACGTTGCGGGCCTGGTCCCGCTCGGCCGCGAACTCGCCGCCGAGCCGCGCTGCCGCTTTGTGCTCGGCGACTTCTTCGCCCTGGCGGCTTCGCAAGCGGGCTTCGATGCGGCCTCGCCCGGGCGCGCGTTCGACGCCGTGCTGGCGGACATCGACCATTCGCCCGACGCGCTGCTCGATGCGGGCAACGCCGCATTCTACGGCGAAGCGGGCCTCGCCCGGCTGGCCGCGCATCTAAAGCCCGGCGGCGTGTTCGGTCTATGGTCGAACGAGCGTGCCGACGACGCCTTCACCGCGCGGCTGGCGCGCGTGTTCGCGGAGGCGCGCGCCGAGCCCGTGACGTTTCACAATCCGCTGCAAAACAAGCCGTTCACGCAGACGGTCTATCTCGCGCGCAAGCGGGTGTAGCAGCGCCGCCGCTATCGGTGCAAAACCTATCGCCGCTTAAGGCTGAGGATATAGTCGATGAGTTTGTCGGAATCCGGTTCAGAGACGATCAGATTAGGCATGCCCTTGTGATTTGACCGAAGAAACACCTTCAAAGAAAGGGCGGTGGTTGACGGCAAATTGGCGATAGCAAAAAAGCTCGCGACGTTCCCGTCAGCGTGGGGCTGCCGCTCGGTAACCCGATGACAGGAACTGCAAAGCTCCATCGCGACCTGGCGTCCCAGAGAATGCCTGTTATCAGGCTGGGCGAGCGCTCCGGCCGGTAGCGCGAATGCCGCGGCGATGAAGAGGCTTGAGAATGCAATATGGCGCACGTGGCCTCCGCAGGGCGGACGATTGCAACGTATATAAGCGTTACGGCCGCCACGCGGAAATGACATAGGTCAAATAGAGATCGTAGAGCGAATTAGGCAGCGTCATCCGCCATTCTTCGAGCGACCGGCGGGTTACGCCTCCGGCCTTCGCTCTTCGAGCTTCGGCGGACAAGTCGGCCAACGCGCCCGCAAACAAAAAACCCGGGCCACCGGCCCGGGCTTTGCATCGATTTGAAAGCTGGCGTCAGCTCGGCGCCTCAGCTGTGCGGACCGCCAAACGCCTTGGCGGCGCCGGCCTTGAGCGGCTCCGCCGTCTCAAGCATCACCTTTTGGCTGAGCGCGGTGAGTTCCTTGCTCTGCGCGGAGAGCACGTCGAACTGCTTGCGCGCATGTTCGGTCGACAGTTGAATGAACTCCGACGGCGACTTCACGCCAAGCAGCTGGTTGGCATAGTCGAAGGCGGCGTTGCTGTTGGTGCGCGCGAATTCGAGGACCTTGGCGTTACTGTCCTTGAACCCTTGCGCGGCGGTCGCGCCGGCGTTCTTGAGCACGCCAGACATTTCCGCCGTGGCCGCGCTCATCTTGTCAAAGGATGCTTTGGCTTGCGCGGTGCCCTTTTCGGCCATTTCGCGCATGGCCTGCGGGGTTGCCATCGTCGCTGCGCCGGCGGATTTGGTTCCGGCGCTGGTTTTGTTTTCTGTCATGGCATTTTTCCTTGGGGCGATTCCTGGTGAGAGCCTACGTACGCCGCCCTGGACGCTGATCAGGCCTCTCAACCTGCCACCGGCGAGTAGGAGCGATGCTCCGCCGTGGCAGTATTTATTTCCATTAGGTATAACGCGCGCGAGCGGCGAAGGTTCAATCAGGAACGAGAATAGGCCTGTTCAACGCTAGTGGAGCGAATTTGACATTTGATACCCATTTGCGGCCAATCTCTCATCAAATGTCAAATTCAAAGCTCCACTAGAATCAATTTGTTGCTGGTGGTCCTTTGATTCCGACATTTGCTCGGGAGCTTGCAGCAGCGGCATGCAAATATCGGAATCGGACCACTAGCCCCCATAATGGACGTCTATCGGCGGACAAGCCCGCGCCTCAGGCGACAAATCACTTGTTTAGCCACTTCCAGGAGCCACCATGGGCATGCTCAAGCAAATTACCGCGCCGATCCGCAGCATCGTGCGGTTTCCGCTGTTCCAGCTTGCCATCGTGGTCGCGCTGATCCTGTTTCTGCAGGCCGCCGATGCGACGTCGGCGCTCGGCCGCATCTTCACGGGCCTCGACAAGCTTGTCGGCGCCACCGTGGATTTGTTCGCCGCCGTGTTCAACGTGCGGTCGTTCACCAAATCATGGCTCACGTCGGGCTTCTGGATCGGCTACGTCTATCTCGCCTGTCTGTTGATCCTTTACCTCATCCGGCTCGCGATCGGCGCGCTGGTCGATCTGATCGGGCGGCATAATGCGTTCTGGCTGCGCAACACGATCGCGCGCGAGCGCGGCATTGCGGCTTACCGCGCGTGGGTGCCGTTCGAGAAAATCAGGCCGGCCCACATTCCGCAGCCGCAATGGGAAGAGACTTTTGCCTGGCCCGCCGACAACAAGCCACCGTACCCGCCACTGGCGCAGCGGCTGCTGGTCGGGGCGATCATCAATGTGGCGGTGGTCGCGGGCATCGCCATGGCGCTGCAATTCCTGACGCCGTTCCCGGTCATCACCTGGTTCGGTCAGCTGGCAAAAATGCTGTTCGGCTGATGCGGCCGTAGGGCGGATGAGCGCCGCGTAATCCGCCATTCCCCAATAGAGCGGCGGGTTACGCCTTCCACCTTCGCCCTCGCGGGCGGAGTTTACCATCGGGTCGGCCACTTGGCCGGACCCGTTGGGCGGACAAGTCGGCTAACCCGCCCTGCTTCGCTCTTTGGCGCCCGGCACGGAATACCTACCGCCGGCAGGATTATTAAGGCTGACGTGCTAGCAAATGCGCCCGCCGCAAGGCTCGCGATGCATGAGTCTTCGCGCCCGCAAGCAAACGAGACCGCCATGAACTGGGAATATCAAATCGCCCGCGCGGCAACCGTCGAGAGCTTTCAAGCCGCGCTCAACAAACTGGGAGCCGAGGGGTGGGAGGCGATCTCCGGCGCCTATGCGATCGGCGAATCCAAAATGGTGACCCTTGGACAGGGCATGACGCCGACAATGACCGCCAGCGCGCCCTTTTGGGTCGCAATCATGAAGCGCGCGCTCAAGACATAGCGTCTTGCCGCCGCTGCGTCGTCGCACAGTTCGGAGGGCGGATTAGCCACCGGGTCGGCCAGCCGATCTCGGGTTATCCGAGATCGGCAGTTATCAATGTCCAAGTCGGCTATAGCCGACTTGGATGGCCGGACCCGTTGGGCTGACAAGTTGGCTAAGGCGCCCTACGCGCTATTTTTCCGGCAACGCCACCGGCGTATAGCTCCGCGCGGCCGCGTCATAGACCGCGACCTGAATCACCGGGTAGCTTTGCTTGAGCGTCGTACCGGCCGCCATGGCCTCTTGCGCGCTCGCGTAGCGCTTCTTCAGCTTGCCGTCGATCGACAAGACATAGCCGTCGACCGGCATCGCGTTCGCGGGCAGATTTGCCGGCTTCTTGGTTTCCTGGAGCTTCAGCTCCTGGTGCTTTGGTTCTTGCATCTTTGGCGCTTGCACCTCCAGCTCTTGGGCCTTCAGCGCGTGGACCTTCGGTTCTTCGTGCATCGGTTCTTCGTTCGATGCTTCTTCGCGTATTGCCGCTTTGCTCTTTTTCTCTTTGCTCATGTTCTCTTTGCTCATGGGTCTTCCTTTAATTGTGCTTGTATTATCGGCGCCCGCCCGCGCCGTCAAACGTCGGCCGCGACGAGATCGTAGGAGCCGCGGCGCCCACGGGCGTAGACCTTGGCGGCGATCGCGTAGATGCGGTCGCGGTTGTTGTCGAACGCCCGCAGCAGATCGACCGCGTCGGGCCGCAGGTTCGGCTGCATCTGATTGAGGGCGTCCGCCGTCACGAAGAACGAGCTCTCCATGGAGCGGTCATAGCCCCAGAAGCGGACCGCGCGCCGCGTCGCATCGTAGCTGCGGCTGTGGTTGGGAAAATTAATCGCCATATTCGTAGCCTTTCGGTTTTGCGGCAGCCACGGAAGCCACATCACTGCACCTTGGCCGGAGCGCCACCGGCTATGTCGGAGGAAGCCGCCGCATCGCGATCTTTCGCCGCCGCGAGGCTGGGCGGATCGACGGCCAGCATTTCGAGCGAGCCCAGGCAAGACTGCGCCGGCACCAGCATCGTCGTCGCGACACGGCGATAGACGGGAAACGACAATCCCTCGATCATCTCTTCGTCGGTCACGACTTCATAATTGCCGGCGGGCAGCAGCCGGCCGACGCCTTTGAGCGAGAAAGGACTGCGGAATGTTACGGTTTCCCGGGTCGTTCGCGTGAGCATCGGGGTTCTTTCCAGGCTGCCGCGTTCAGGCCGGCACCATTGCGTCCGCCTTGGACGATTTCGCTTTGAAGGTCGCGTGCGTAATGGAAACGGCGGTGCCGCGTGAATCGCTGTCGATCGCCACGACGGCATCGAGCTGTCTCGTCAGCGCCTTGACCAGACTGGTGCCGAGCCCGGGCTTGGTGTCGCCGGCGCCCACATCGGGCTTGCCGATCCCGTTATCGGAAACCGTCAGCTTCCAGTCGTTTCCGGCGACGCTATAGGAAACGACGATCGCCGCGTCCGGCTTCTTATCGGGGAATGCATGCTTCAATGCGTTCATCACCAATTCGGTGACGATCAACCCGATGCTCACGGCATCGCGCGAGAGCGCGGTGCCGGCATCTGCCTCGACCTTGAGCGAAATCGACCGGCTGTCGCCGATCATCGATTGCGCCAATGTTTCGCATAGCTTGGTCAGGTAACTGCCGATCTCGATCGGCTCGTTTCGGCCGGAGAAATGCAGGTGCTGCTGGACGGCGGCGACCGACAAAACCCGCTGATGCGCGTCCTGCAATTGCAGCCTTGTCTCTTCCGACTGCACGGTTCGCGCCTTGATGAGCAGGATGCTGGCGATGATCTGCAGGCTGTTGGCGACGCGGTGCGCCATCTCCTCCAACAGCATGTCCTTTTCCCGCAGCAACTCCTGCACTTGCCGCTCTATGGCGCGCCGGCCGGTGATGTCCTCGAAGGCCAGCAGGATGGTGGCGTGGGTGCCCTTCTCGTAGAAGACCTTGCGGGCGTTGAGCAGCATGACGCGATGCCCGATCGCCGGAAACTCGCGCTCGACCTCATAACCTTCGATCGTCGCCTGGCCATTGCCGATCGTTTCCAGAAGATCGCGAAGCTCCGGGATGTCCCATTGACCGCCGTCGATCTCATAAAGCAGATGGCCGCGGACAGCTTCGCGGACGAGCCGAAAGGTCTTGTAGAAGGACCGGCTGGCGGCGGTAACGCGGAGATCGTGGTCGAGCACCACCAGCGGATCGCGGACGGTATCGACGATGGCATGCGCGAGTTCAATTCCGTCCTGGAAATCGACGAACGGTGCTTCCTTCGACAGCGCCGAAGTTAACATGTGAACCTTTCGCCCGGCTTTCGAGCAGGGGCAAGGCAGCGCAAATTTTCATTAAGTTGGCGCGAGCGCATTAAGTTGGCGCGAACGCCGAGACGCTCCAGTGACGCGTCTTATTCGAACAACCATACGCTTTTATTCGCGAAGAGTTCGAGCGCTTCATTGTCACGATACCGCGACACGTCACGCCGGCTTAGGCAAAGACAGTCGTCGAACGACGAGGCCGCCTATCGGCGGCCTCGCGTTTGGTGAGCGTCCAGATCAGATCTGGCGGCCCTTCATCACGGCATCGACATCGCGCTGCGCCTGCGTCTTGTCCATGCTGTACTTGGCGACCACCTGGGTGACGAGGTCGTCCCGGTTCTTGAGCGCGCCGAGCTCCTGCTCGGAAAACTTGCTCCACTTGGTGCCGATGTCCTTGAGAAGGATCTGCTTGTTCTCGGCGGAATTTCCGGTGCCTGCCGGAGCGGTATTCGTGGTTTGGGCGTTCATGAGAGTTATCTCCAAAATATCCATGAAACATCATTTGAATGTGCATCATTCAAACTATCACCCTATATGGTGATGAATTGCGGGTAACCACAGGGGCAGCCGATCGCCGGCTTGAAATAAATATCGGCTGCCGCGCGCTTGGGCGAGCAAATAAGGCGCAAATCAGCCCATGGCCAGCGCATTTCGCGAAATGCCTACGGGAAACGCGTAACAGTCGTCGCAATGCGACTTGATCGTCCCTATATAGCGTCAACACCTAACAAGCAGACTTTACGGCACCGCCGAGCGTGAGAGCGCTCGCAGTGTGCCACGGAGGGAGCTTCCCATGTTCACGGCCGAGCAATTTCGCGCACAAGCGGCGGAAAGCGCCGAATCACTCAAACATACCGACGTGCCGAGCGAAATCCGCGAATTTCAGCGATCGAAGGAAAGCTTCAGCCTGTTGGCGCAAAACGAAGACTGGCTTGCGAATAATTTCGACAAAATCATCAAGTCGCAACACAAGTCGCAAGACCTGCACCCGCGGGACGAAGTTGCCGGAAAAACTGCCGACCGCAGAACTGTCGCGGAAATCGAGGAGCATATCCTTCGATGCCTCGGGGCCGCCGTCATCATGCAGTGGAACACGATCCCGACGAAGCTCCAACGCGAGCTGTTCGATACCGCAGGTTCGCTGGGGGACGTTTTGCAAACGGCCGCGTTGCGCGGCCAGATTGCCCGCTTCCTGCATGACCACAAAGACGAAGAGAACCCCGCCGGCGGCGTTTCCAAACCCGACATGATGAAAGGAGAGCCTCGTGGCTCATAAGTTCACTATCGGCCAGCTCGTCGACCTCGAAGCGAGGGTGCTTCGAGCGTCTGCCCCGGGCCCTTACGAAATTCGTCATCTCGTTCCTGCCTCGGAGCGAGATCCCGGCGACCCGTGCTACCGCATCAAGAGCATGGCCGAAAAGCACGAGCGGGTCGCCCCCGAAAGCGAGCTCACGCTCTCGCATAGCGTTTTCGCTTGAAGCCATGAGTTACGCGGTCACGTGATCTGCCATTCTCCAAGAGACCGGCGGCATAGGCCTTGCCGGCTACCGGCTGCGATGGCGGCCGCGCGCATGCCCCTCACAGCGTCTTCTGCTTCGCCCCGCATTCCTTGCAGGTGAATTCGACGCGGGTCTGGCCTTTCGGCGCCTTGACGCGGTTGGGCGCGCCGCACTTGCCGCACTTCGTCTCGATGCGCGTGTCGCCCTGCTTCACCGTGACCGATTTGCGTTCCAGCGCCTCGCGGATGAGACGCTCGGTTTCTTCGCGCATTTCCTGCTTCGACATGTCGGCCCTTTTGCTGGTGCGTGCTGCTGCGGCGGCACTCTCTAGCAGAATCCCGCCGGCGCCGCACCACCGGGCGATGGGCGCCGTCACTCGTGCCAATTCAACGCGCCGCACTTCGCCCCGGTGCCGAACCGCTGGTCGAAGTCCACCGTGCCGCCCGCGATCGAAATCGAGGTCGCCGGCAGCCCGCGGGTATATTGATCGACGATCAGATGTTTCTTGTCCGGCGCTATGCTGAGGCGCACGGGCTCCAGCGGCTTGCCTTTCGACGCGCCGGTCAGATCGAGCGCGTACCAGCCGATCGTCGGCGGCATCGCCAGGATATTGTCGAGATCGGGCCGGTCGTTGTGTCGGAAAACGACCGACTGCGGCAGATATATCTCCATGTTGGCATCCGAGCCGGTGCAGGCCATGATGCGGATCATGTAGGCCTCGTCGCCGGAATCTGCCGGCATGGCCGGCAGGCAAAGAATTACCATGAGCGCCAGTCGTTTCATCGCCGTCCCCCATGACGCTGTCATCGATGGGCAACTGTAGAATTGGACGGCGCGCGACACAATCTTGGCCTGGACGACGTGTTAGCCTCGCCCCATGCCCCATTCCGACGAAAAGCCGCTCCCCGCCGTCGGCGCCTATTGGATCGAGGAGGCCGACTATCCGGCCGTGCGCGCGCTGTTCGAGGACGGCGCCACGCTGCCGCCCAGCTGGGCGCAGTGGCTGAAAATGGCCGAGGAGATGAAGAAGGGCCTGGAAGCCTATGGCCATCCGGTGATGAAAGTGCGCATCGATCCGGCCACCTTCCCGGCCTGGTGCGCCGCGCACGGCACCACGCCGGGCCGCCAGGGGCGCAAATTGTTCATCGCCGCGGCGGTGAAGGAACGCTACGGCGAGCAGAATTGAGCACCCCCTCCTTGGCCCGCTGCGCCGCCGGGCGCTAAGCTAACGCCAAAGCGCGCGACAAGCGCTGGATGGGTGAGGAAGGCCATGAACACTTCGACCGATTTTGCCTCGATCAAGGACGAGGTTTCGCCGCAGGAATGGCAGGCGCGGCTCGATCTCGCCGCCTGCTACCGCCTGGTCGACAAATACGGCATGACCGACCTCATCTATAACCACATCACCGCGCGGGTGCCGGGCGAAGAGGACGTCGTGCTGCTCAATCTCTACGGCCTGCTCTACAAGGAGATCACCGCCTCGAGCCTGGTGAAGATCCACGTCGACGGCGAGATCATCTGGAAGCCCGACACCGACTACGACATCAACAAGTCGGGCTACGTGATCCACGGCGCGATCCACAAGGCGCGCCCCGACGTCGCCTGCGTGCTGCACACGCATACGCGCGCCGGCATGGCGGTGGCGGCGATGGCCTGCGGGCTGTTGCCGCTGTCGCAGACCTCGATCCGCTTCGTCGGCCATATCGGCTATCACGACTATGAGGGCCCGGCGGTCGACGTCGACGAGCGCGAGCGCATTGTCACCGACCTCGGACCGCACGACGCGCTGATCATGCGCAACCACGGCCTGCTCACCTGCGGCGCCACCGTCCAGCAGGCGTTCAACACCATGTACCAGCTCGAATTGTCGTGCCGCTCGCAGGTCGACGCCATGGCGGCGCGCACCGAGCTGACAATGCCGGGCGAGAACGTGCTGGCGCACACCGCGCATCTTTATCAGCCGGGCACGCGGCGGCCCTACGGCGTGCTGGAATGGCCGGCCATGCTGCGCCTGCTGGCAGCCGAGCAGAAGAACACCGACTATCCGCCGTACTGGCATTGAGCCGCATTCGCCGCTCATTCCGGCGCAAACGAAGAACAAGAATCAGGCGGCATCCTCGCGCTGCGCCGGCGCGTCGGCTTGCGATGCCTCCGCCCCGCCGCGCCGCGCCACCAGCTTCGGCAGCAGATGCACGATGTCCTTGCGCATGGTGGCCGATACGCGTTCCGCGTCGGCGCGCGCCGCGCGCTCGCGCTCGAGCGCGGCGGTCAATTCCGCGATCTTACCCTCGGCGGTTTCGCGCTCGACTTTCAGCAGGGCCTCGAGCACCTGGATCAGCTCGGCCTGCGATTTGACATGGTCGTGCGTGGTCTTCTGCGCGGCCTCGATCGCCTCCGCCGTCCGCGCCAATTCCTCATAGCGTTTGGCGACCCGCGTGTGCGCGCCCTGCAGCGTCGCGAGCTGTTGGTCGCGCTCGTTGAGCAACCGCGTGAGACGGGCGATTTCGGTCTCGAAGCGGACGCGCTGCTGGGTCAGCTCGGTGCGGTGCTGCCGGCGCTCTTCGTCGATCGGCGCCGCCAGCTTTTCGGCTTCCGCGGTCTTGGCGGCGAGTTCGGCCGCCAGCGTGTCGATCTTTTGCCGCGCCGCGGCGAGCGCCGCGCCCCGCGCTTCGAACGCCGTCGCGAGGTCGCGGGCCTGCTGTTGCGATTTGCCAGCGTCGGTCTGCGTAGCCTTAAGCTGCGTGCGCAACGCGGCCGTTTCCTGCTCGGCCTGCGCGAGCGCCTGCCTGGCGGTGGCGGTCTCGGTTTCCTGCTGCGACAAGGCGGCCTGCAGCAGGCCGACGCATTTGTCGAGCTCGGCGAGCGCGTTGCGCGCGGTCTGCAATTCGGCCGCCTGCTGCTGCTGCGCATTGCACAGGTCGGCGATCTGGATGCAGCGCGCGGACAATTCCCGCCATTGATCCTTGAGCGCAAGCTCAAGCTCGCGCTCGCGGCTATGCGGTACGCCGGTAAGGCGCGGGTAATGGCGGCCCTCGGCATCGACGGTGGGCGCGACCTGTTCGAGTAGGTCCGCGACTTCGAATAGCTCCGGGTCAGGCTCGGGATCGCGCGGCTTCGCGACCGGCCGCGCACCGATCGCAATTGGCGGCAGGGGCGCGCGTTTCGCCACCACCGGCAGGCGCGGCCAGCCGACCGCCCGCATCGCCGCGCTGGCGATTTCGGCTGCGAGATCGGGCGGCGGCGATTTCACCGGTGGGGCTCGACTTTTGGCGGCGATGGATTGGCGTTGCGCCGAATCATTTGGCGGGGCCCCCAGCCTCGGCCACGCCGACTTAACCTTTCGTTAAGGCCAAGCCGGCCCAAGCTGCCCAGGCATTGGGCAGACAATTTTAGATAAAATCGCCGCCAATTCGAACGTTCCGCCCCCTATGACCGACGCATGACAGGGCAAAGCGCATCTTCACGCGCCGCGCATCTGCTGTAGAATGGTCTTAACAATTCTTAACTCGAGGAGTGGTCGCGTGCGGAACTCGGTCAGGAACTTGCTGCTTGGGGCTCTGCCGGCGGCCGGGTTTGCGTTCGCGCTCGCTTCCTCTGCGCCGGCCGGCGCGCAATTCTTCGACATTTTCGCGCCTCCGCCGCCGCAGTTTTCCGACATGGAACAGGCGCGCCCGCGCGCCTCGCACCGCCGGGCGCACCGCACGCATCACCGCGAGGCCAAGCACAGACGCCGCAAGCAAGAAGAAGACTGGAACCCGAAATCGGCGAAGGGTCCGTTCCAGATCGTCGTCGCCATCGCGCAGCAGGAGGTGCTGCTGTTCGGTCAGGACGGGCTGGTCGGGCGCGCGCCGATCTCAACCGGCATGCCGGAGCATCCGACGCCGACCGGCGTGTTCAGCGTGCTCTCGAAAGCGCGCTGGCATGCATCGAACATCTACAGCGGCGCGCCCATGCCCTGGATGCAGCGCATCACCTGGTCGGGCGTCGCCATGCACGAGGGACCGCGGCCCGGCTATCCGGCCTCGCACGGCTGCATCCGGCTGCCGGGGGATTTCGCCGTCCGGCTGTTCAAGACGACCAAGGTCGGCGCGCGGGTGATCGTGACGCGCCAGGCGGTGGCGCCGGTGCCGATCGCGAGCCCCAAACTGTTCGTGCCGGCGCCGCAGAAGGACGCCGCGGAGACGCAAGACAGACCGGTGGCGGTGGCCGACGCCAGCGCAGCCGGCACGCATATGAGCTTCGCGGCGAAATCGACGGCCACGAAATCTTCCGGCGCCGCCAAAGCGGCCGGCGCGGACGCCGCCGCGTCCGACGCCAAGCCGGCGGGTGACGCAGCAAGGCCGGCGACGACCGGCGTGATCGCGCTGCCGGAACCGGCGGCGCCGGCCAAGCAAAAACCGGCGGCGAGCGATGAGCCGAAACCGAGCGGCCCGGTCACGGTGTTCGTCAGCCGCAAGCAAAGCAAGGTGTTCGTGCGCCAGGGCTTCGTCGAATTGTTCGACATGCCGGCCACCATCGCCGAGCCGGACCAGCCGATCGGCACCCATGTATTCACCGCCATGGCGGCGACCGACGACGGCAAGGCGATGCGCTGGACGGTGATGTCGATCCCCAGCAGCTACCGCCATCCCCGCCGCCACGCCGAGCGGCGGCATCGCCACGCCGAGGACGATGACACCGACGCGGCAAAGCCCGCGGCCGTGAGCGCGGTCGAGGCGCTCGACCGCATCACCCTGCCGCCGGAAGCGGTGAAGCGGATTTCCGCGCTGCTGATCCCCGGCTCCTCGCTGATCGTGTCGGACAACGCGCTGAGCGACGAGACCGACAATTCCACCAGCTTCATCGTGCTGACGCGCTAGCGGCGTTTTTAAGCGGGCTTCTCGCCCTTGAGCATCAGCCGGTAGAGATAGCGCACCGCGTCGGGCGGATAATCGCCGTTGGCCTTGTGCAGCAGGCGGCGGTTGTCCCAGATCACCACGTCGCCGGGTTGCCATTTGTGGCGATACTCGAAATCGTCTTGCGTCGCGTGCGCGAGCAATGCGTCGAGCAGCGGCAAGGCCTCGGCGTCGTCCATGCCGACGATCGCCTCGACGCGGATCGGGTTGAGGTAGATCGCCTTGCGGCCGCTTGCAGCATGGCTGCGCACCAGCGGGTGCAGCACCGAGGTATCGGCGATTTTCCGGCGCGCGCCGGGCAATTGCGGCAGCTTCCGCGCGCTGTGCTTGCTCTGATAGACGTGGCGCGCCTGCAAGCCATCGATCTTTGCCTTCATGGCCGCCGGCAGCGCGTCATAGGCCGCAACCATGTTGACGAATTGGGTGTCGCCGCCGCTTTGCGGCAGCCTGACCGCATGCAGCGCGGTCGCCTTGGGCGGCACCGCGTCGTTGGAATGGTCGGTGTGATAGCCCTCGCCCGGGATATAGACGCGGCCGTCCTCCAGCCGGTCTTGATTGGAAATGTAGTGGATGGCCGGACATTCCGGCAGCGCGAAGCGCGGATTGTGCTGCGGGAAGATCTCGCCGAAAATCCGCATCGCTGCGAGGAATTGCGGCGCGCTCAGGCGCTGGCCGCGGATGGCCAGCACCGCGTGATCCTCGAAGGCTTGGATGAGGGCATCGCGCGTTGCCGCATCCTGCGGGCGGGTGAGATCGAGCCCGCCGATCTCAGCGCCGGTATGCGGCGACAGCGGCTTGAGCGAGAAGGAATGCGCGGCCTGGTCCATGGGCCTCCCCGGGCGTGGAGACTTTCCCATCCGCGCCCGGGAAGTTCAATCAGGCTGCGCGCCGCCGGCGCCAGGCGAACCACCAGCCGGAACCGCCGCCGCCGCCCGCCGCAGCCGCAAAATCCGGAGCCGGCTAGCGGCGCGGCTTTTTTCGCCGCTCGGGCAAGGCTTCGATGACCATTTCGCGTTTCGAATAAAAGCCGCGCTCACCGCATTGCGCGCAACGCACCGCAAAATCGTCGCCGACCGCGTTGAGCTTGTAGACAAGGATGGAGGCGCCGCATTTACGGCAAACGACCACGCCGCGGTGGTACACGGCTTTTTTCGGCAGTTGTAAGCGATGTGCGGACATTGTCGTGCTCTCCATTCGAGCCGAATCTGCCGGAAAATCTCTGTATGACCGTTAATGGAGCAGCGGCAATTTTGTGAATATGAGCGAGCCCCGCGCCGGCGGCATCCGCGCCCCTAACAATTTACCGCTGGAGCGCGCCCGATCGCAGGCAAGGGGCTGACGGCGCCGCGCTCACCAGACGTCGGCGACCTCGGCGCCGCACGTCACGCGCATGGCCTTGTCGACGTCTCCCTTGGACACGATGACTTCGATGCTGCGCATCGCCATCGGCGTTACGCCTGAAAGATCAGCATCAGGAAGGCCGCGAACAGCATCACGTGCACCGCGCCCTGCAGAATATTGGTGCGGCCGCTGGCGAAGGTGACGACGCTGACCAGCAGCGTGAGCACGAGCAAGAGGTCGTTGGCGGGGTTGAGGCCGAGGTCGACCGTATGGTCGGTATAGTAGCTGATCGCCAGCATGAACGGCACGGTGAGGCCGATGGTCGACAGCACCGAGCCGAGGAATATGTTGATCGAGCGTTGCAGCCGGTTCGCCAGCGCGGCGCGGGCGGCGCTGATCGCCTCCGGCGTCGCCACCAGCATGGCGATGATGACGCCACCGACCGGGGTCGGCACTTTAAGCGTTTCGATCAGATAGTCGATCGGATGGGCAAGCTGCTCGGCGAGATAGGCGACCGGCGCCATATAGACGATCAGCAAAGTGGCGTGGCGGTAAAGCGGCGCCTGGCGGTCGCGCCGGTCGCGCACCGGCCGCTCGTTCTCCTCCTCGAGCGTGAAATAGCCGCGGTGGCGGCCGGTCTGGATGGCGAGGAAGGCGGCGTAGAGGCCGAGCGACATGATCACCAAGAAGATCTGCTGCGCCGCCGACAGCGTCGGCCCGGCGGTGGTCACGGTGAAATTCGGCAGGCTGAGCGAGAGCACCGCCAGCGGGATGATCACGCCGAGATAGGCGTTGGCGCCCTGCAGATTGTAGTGCTGCTCGCGGTGGCGCCAACCGCCGATCAAGAGTGAGCCGCCCACCATGCCGCCCAGGATGATCATGATGATGGCGAACAGCGTGTCGCGCACCAGCGTCGGATTGTTTTCGCCGTGCAGCATCACGGCGGAGATGCTCATGACCTCGATCATCGTGACGGCGAGCGTGAGAACGAGCGTGCCGTAAGGCTCGCCCAGCGCTTCGGCGACGTGGTCGGCGTGGCGCACCACCGAAAGCGCCGAGCCCAGCACCACGCCGAACAGCCAAACGAAAACGATCGCCAACACAAGCGGGCGCGAAAGCGCGGCGAACAGCGCGCTGCCGGCCAGCGCGAAAACAAGCGCGGTCGCCAGACTGACGCCCAGGAACCATTCGGCGCGGATCGCCTTGGCCACGCTATCGCCACTCCCCCACTTGGCGCACCGGCCGCCCTCAGGCGCAGAGCGCGCGCGATCTCCCCGCGCCGGCCATACTAGCCAAAGCCCGAATGGCCCCGATAGGGGCGCCGCGTCGCCCTTCCCCAACACAAAAAAGACAGGCGCCGCGCGGGCGCCTGCCGGTATCTTCGTCATGCTTGGCGAGCGCGCGACGGTAGCACCGCCCGCGCAGGGGAAGACTACTTGTTCATCTTGGTCTTGCTGTGGCTCATGCCGGCGCCGGTCGTGCTGGCCGACCTGGCGATGCAGCTCTGCGTGCCCTGCTTGGCGTCGTTGCAGGCGGCCATGGTTTCATACTTGCAGCTCATCTGGCCGCCGGGTCCCTGCAGGCAGTATTTGCCGCTCATGCCGGCGGCCGAGGCGGCCGGGACCGCGAGGCCGAAGGCCGACAGGACGGCGGCAAGCGCTATCATCTTACGCATTGTACTCTCCATGGGTTTCTATGCGTCCCCCACCGGACTGCCAACGTGAAAGCGCTGGCGGGGTTCCCGCGCGCGCAAATGTTTTGCCGCGTACCGCCAAACCGGGCGGTAACACTTGCTACCCGCGCCGTGTTCGTCGCATGATCGCGACCCAAGGGCGCGCGTCATCGGTTGGTCTGCCATGCTGAGCGCCGCATTCCTTGCCCTCACCATCGCCGTGCTGCTCGGCGCGCTGCTCGCGGTGCTGCATTTGCGCGCGGCCGCACGGCTGCCGGCCTGGCCGCTCGCCGCGCTGCACGGGCTCATTGCGCTCGGCGGGCTCGGCGCGCTTGCGCTTTCGCTGCGCGGGCCGGTGCGCGGCGCAGCGCAAGGCACCGCGGGCTTCGGCGCGGGCGCGGCCGTCCTGCTGACGCTGGCGGCGCTGTTGGGCGTGGCGCTCCTGTCCGCGCGGCTGCGCCGCGGGAAAGTGCCGGGCGCGCTGATTGCCCTGCACGCCAGTTTCGCGGTGGCCGGCTTCGTGGTGCTGGCGGCTTATTATTTCGCGGATTAGAGCGCGGCGTCAGGCAGGTCCTCGGGGAACGGCCCGAAGGCGTCGAAGCGCGCGCCCGGGCCCTCCACCGAGGCGGTGAGCTCGTAATACAGCATCTTGTACGTGATGAACACGCAGCCCGCGTCCTTCATGCGCGCGAGCGCGGCCTCGACATTGCGCGCCGATGAGAAGATCAATTCCTCCATTACATAGACCTCGTAGCCGAGCGCGATGAGGCCGAGGCAGGACTGCAGCACGCAGACGTCGGTTTCGCAGCCGGCCACGATGATCTGGCGGCGCTTGAGGCGCTTGAGATGCGCTTTGATCTTGCCGTCCTTGGTGAGGTCGAAGAAGTCCTTCTGGAAGGTCGCAGCGCGCGGGGGAAGCCGCCGCGCGACCTCCTTCGGCAGTTCGCCCTTGCGGCCCACCGGGCGCTCCAGCGTCACCACGACCGGCACGCCGAAGGCGCCGAGCAGGCGGACGAGATTGGCGGTGTTGGCCGTAACGCGCGCGCGCAGGCGCGGCGCGATCTGCGACAAGAAAAAGCCCTGCAGATCGACAATCACGGCCGCGCAGCGCGCGGGGTCGATGCGCTTTGCCGCCGTCATCTCGCCATCCGCCTTCTTGCGCATTGTGACGATATTAAGCCCGCAGCCGCACCCCCCTCGCCATAGCGCGCGCCCGCCCGGTTGCCAAGCGCCCGCCGCCTGATACAACATCGCCACCCCGATGGCGAAAAATCACAGCTATATCCTCGGCATCAACGCCTACGACCACGACGTCAGCGCCTGCCTGCTGCGCGACGGCGAGATCGCCCATGCGATCGAGAAAGAGCGCATCACGCGCGTAAAGCACGCCGGCGGCTTTTTCCAGGAGCCGGTCGACTATCTGCTCGCCGCCGAGGGCATCACGCTCGACGATATCGAGCTGGTTGTGCGCAATTGCTACGTGCTGCCGGTCGAGGAGCTCGAGGTCAGGCTGCTCTATCAGGGCGACGTGGCCGAGGGCGAGCGTGAGCAGGCCGAAAAGAGCCCGCTGTTCCTGCCCAAGTCGAATAAGGTGATGACGGTCTCGCATCACCTCGCGCATGCCTACAGCGCCTTCGCCGCCTGCCCGTTCGAGGAGGGCGTGGTGATGATCGTGGACGGCGTCGGCAGCTACAGCGCCGACATCAAGGAGCCGGGCCAGCTCACCGAGGGCGTCAATCCGCTGGCGCGCGAATTGGAGAGCTACTACCGCTTCAAGGGCAGCGAGCTCACGACGCTCAAGAAGGTGTGGCTGCAACCGCGCCGCGGCATGTTGAGCGACGAGTTCTTCACCATGGACGGGCTGGGCGCGCTCTACAGCCGGGTGTCGAGCTATATCTTCGCCGACTGGAACAAATGCGGCGAGGTGATGGGGCTGGCGCCCTATGGCCGGCCGGACGCCTTCCGGCGGCTGATCGAATTGAAGGACAACGGCGATCTCGATATCCCCGTCTGGGACCAAAGCTTCAATCAGCCCTGGGCGCCGGACGGCGAGAAGAAATGGGAAGCAAGCCCCCATATGAAGCATTGGGAGGACATGGCCTGGCGCGCGCAGCACGACAGCGAGGAGGTGCTGATTGCGCGCGCGCGCTGGCTGCGCGAGACCACCGGCGCCAAGAACCTGTGCCTGGCCGGCGGCGTGGCGCTCAATTGCGTCGCCAACGGGCGCATCATACGCGAGGCCGGCTTCGACAATGTCTGGATCCAGCCCGCCGCCGGCGACAACGGCATTTCCATCGGCTGCGCGCTCTACGGCCGGCTGGCGGTGCAGAAGAAGCCGCGCTCCTTCGTGATGAAGCAGGCAACGCTGGGGCGCGAATATACCGAAGCCGAGGCGCGCGTCGGCAACCCGCTGCTGGTCACGCGCAAGACGTTCGACGGCTCAGCCGGCGGCATCTGCCGCGAGGCCGCCAAGCTCTTGGCGGACGGCAAGGTGTTCGGCTGGTTCCAGGGCCGCTCCGAGTTCGGCCCGCGCGCGCTCGGCAACCGCAGCATCCTCGGCGATCCGCGCCGGCCCGAGATGAAGGACATCCTCAACAAGCGCGTGAAGTTCCGCCAGGCATTCCGGCCGTTCGCGCCGATCGTGCTGCACGAGCGCGCCAAGGACATTTTCGTCGGCGAGGACGAATCGCCGTTCATGTTGCGCGCCAAACAGGTGCGGCCCGAATGGAAGGACCGCATCCCGGCGATCGTGCATGTCGACGGCACGGCCCGCGTGCAGACGGTGCGGCGCGAGCAGAACGAGCGCATTTACGACCTGCTGAGCGAATTCGAGAAGCTGACCGGTGTGCCGGTACTGGTCAACACCTCGTTCAACATCAAGGGCGAGCCGATCGTGGAGACGCCGCAGGACGCCATGAATTGCTTCATTTACACCGGCATCGACTACCTGGCGCTGCATGACACGCTGATTGCCAAGAGCCTGCTGTACCGGATCTTCTCGCCTTTCATAAAAGTGTATTACGAGTCGATGGCGCTTTCGCGCGACGAGACCGACTGAGCTCGGGAACCAAAGCGGCGGAATGGCCGTTAGCGCCTGTGAAATCGCTGTTTTTGGCGGGGGTGTGGGTGGAAAAGTCACACCCCCTTGTTAAAATTCCAGAAACTGCGGTAATCTCGCCGAACTCGCGGCGTGCCGGAAAGGATCATTCCCGGAAGGCATCGCAACGAATTAGCTGAGCGATCTAGGTGCGGAAAGGTTCGTCCCGACTTGGACTCAGTAACGAATAGGGCAGAAAACATGAAAAGAACGATGATCGCTGTGCTGATGGCCTTGGTTTTCGGCCTATTCAGCATGCCGGCCCTTCAGGCGGCTCCGACCAACGGCGCTGCCGTGGGATCGGCGCTCAAAATTCTCAAGCCGCTGAAGCAGATCTACTATCGCAGGTACCGGCGGCGGCGGCGGCGTTGCCGCCACCACTATTACTCGCGCACGCGGTGCTCGTGGTACTAGGCTGCAAAAGGTAACGTGAGCGACGGGCCGCGGGCTTGATTGCCGGCGGCCCGATTGCTTTTTGCGTGCATGCTCAGCGGGAGCGCAGCATGGCGATCGGCCGTGAGGTTCGGTCCGGGTCGCGGTCCATCGGCAACGAGAAGCAGGCCTCGTACAAATCGGCCGCAATGTGCGGACTGGTGGCGCAGCGGTCGAAGATTTCCAGATCCTTCGGGCTGCGGTACTGCATATAGGGCTGGATCGTGATGCGCGAACCGTCGGCGAAGCTGCCGTAGCGATTGATTTTCCCTTTGAGATCGGGCGCGGCGGCGATAACCGCTTGCTGGTATGAATCGTCCTTGAGGAAATTGTCGGGCATCTGATCGAACGGGCCGTCGAGATAATTATTGGCGATGACGTTGCCTTCATAGGCGCCGATCAGAATCTTCCGGTCGCGCCGCTTGTCGCGGTAGAAGGCAAAGCCGGTACGCTTGCCGATCAGGATGCGCCCCTCCCCGACCGGCGCCGGCACCAACACATCGGCGGGCTTGATCGTCTCGTCGAGAATATAGTGGAACAGCTTCAGCTTCTGATCGAACACGAAGAAAAAGCGCACGGCCGAATCGTCGAACACCGGGCCGATGTACTTCTCGCCCGGTTCAAGCACCGCGGCCGGCGGCTTGACCTGCGACAGGTCGTTGAGCGCGAACACCACGCTCTTTTCCTTGTAGGTGAGCTTGTAGGTGAGCGCGTCGAGCTTTTCGACCGTCAGGCCCTGCGCTGCGCCGAGCACGCGGCTAGTCCCCTCCTTGTCGCTGAGCCAGACCGGCCGGTCCTCGAAATAGGTGAAGGCTACCTTGCCTTCGCGGCGCAGCTGGGCGTCGAGCTTGATGTTGCCGGCATAGCGGATGCCGTCGAGCAGAAAGGAAAAGTAATAGTGGTTCTCGGTCGGATAGACCTTGACCCGCGCCGGCAGACTGTCGAGCACATAGGCAAGGACCGCCATCGGATCATCGACCGCCAGGCTCGTCTTGGCGGTGACGCTTTCGACATAGGCCTGGTTGGTCTCGAGCTTCGGCGCCGGTTGCGCCCAAGCGGAGCCTGCCAAGACGATACCAACGAAAAGTGAGACGATGAAACTGCGCATTGCGGGCCTCGCGCGGTCGGGGGAATTCGTCAAGTCGCCTTAAGCCTATCACTGGACGACAATGCGGCTAAACTTGGCCGCAGCGCGGCAGGCGGGGCGCGCGGCAAGCTTCGGCCGATAAGGCCTACTGCTGCTTCTTCAGGGTATAGACGACGTTGTTGAGCGCGACCTGCGCGGTCGAAGCGTCGACGAAATGGAAATCGAAGTCGCAGCCGGTTTCCAGCGTGCGCACGGTTGCGCCTTTGAAGCCGAGGCGGGCGGCGATGCTCACCGGATCGGCGGTGCTGTCGCGCCGATGCATCTCGTCGAAGGCGCCCTGAAACAGCAAGTCGGCGCTGAAATCGCGCAGCGCGTAGCGCGGGCCCTGGCAGGCGAAGGGCGACGGCCCGGCGATCGCTTTCGATGAAAAGACGAGGGTCTTGCCCAAGAGGCGCGCGCGCTCGGCGCTGTCGGGCGCCGCGCCGGTCCAGGGCGCGGGCACGGCGCCGATGAATTGCCAGGTGCCGATATAGGCGGGATCGGCGGCGTCGGCGGTGGAATAGGCCGCGACGCGCAGGCACAGGGCCGCAAAAAACACTACCAGACAAAACGCCCGCACGGTCGGTTACCCTCTTGCGCCATCCTATGGCGCAAATCGTAAAACCAATCTAGGCCCGGCCCGGACGGCAGCCTGTGACGGGGCTCACATCCACAAAATTTATTCGGCTTGGCGTGTCCCGGCAGGTACGCGCGGGCCGGCCATGGCTTGCCAGTCGATATGTTATAATATTACGATACGCGCCCGGCCGCTGCCGGAAACTGCAAGGAACGCAGCATGAAAGCCCGCTTGGCGGCCGCCCTCGTTCTCGGCGTTTTCCTGAGCTTCAGCCAGACCCTGCCGGCGCGCGCCGCCGGCGGCCCGGTCAAGCTGGTGGCGGCGGAGAATTTCTACGGCGGCATCGCGCACCAGATCGGCGGCCTGCTGGTCGAGGTGGCCAGCATCCTGAACAGCCCGGACCAGGACCCGCATTTGTTCGAGGCTTCCCCCGCGGTGGCGCGCCAACTCGCCGACGCTCAGGTCGTCATCGTGAACGGCGCCGACTACGACCCCTGGGTCAGCAAGCTGCTGCAGACCGCGCCGCGCCCCGCGCGCGTTGTCATCGACGTCGCACGGCTGACGGGCTGGCAGCCCGGCGGCAACCCGCATCTCTGGTACGATCCCGCCACCATGCCGAAAGCTGGCGCGGGCGCTGACGGCGGCGCTCGCCAAGGCTGATCCCGATCATGCCGACGACTATAGGGCGCGGCTGAAGGTGACTTTGGCCTCGCTCGCGCGCGTGCAGGCGCGCGTCTATCAAATGCGCGCGAAATATCACGGGTTGCCGGTGACCGCGACCGAGCCGGTGTTCGGACCGATGGCCGCGGCGCTCGGGCTCGACATGCGCAACCGGGCGTTCCAGACCGCGATGATGAACGACACCGAGCCGAGCGCGCGCGACCTCGCCGCGTTCGAGAACGACCTCAAGCAGCACAAGGTCAAGGCACTGATCTATAACAGGCAGGTGTCGGAGAAGCTCACCGAGCGGCTGATCGCCATCGCCAAGAAGGCCAAGGTGCCGGTGGTGCGCGGTGACCGAAACGCAGCCCGCCGACACCAGCTTCGCCGACTGGATGCTGGCGCAGCTCGGCGCGCTCGACAAGGCGCTGGCGGGGCCCTCTTCGTGACCGACGCCGTCGCGCTCGACCGCGTCACGCTGCGCCTGGGCGGACGCGACGTGCTGAAAGACGTGAGCTTCGCCATCCGCCCCGGCGAGTTCATCGGCGTGCTGGGGCCGAACGGCGCCGGCAAGACCACGCTGATGCGCGCCATCCTCGGGTTGTGCCCGCCGAGCGCCGGCACCTTGCGCGTGTTCGGCCACGCGCCGCGGCTCGGCGACGGGAGCATCGGCTATCTGCCGCAAGTGCGCACCGTGCTGCCCGACTTGCGGCTGCGCGGCATGCGATTTCATCGCCTCATCGCTCGACGGCGAGCGCTGGGGCCTGCCGCATCTGTCGCCGCGCCGACCACGCCATGATCGACGACACGCTGGCGCTGGTCGGCGCGCGCGAGCTGGCGCGGCGGCCGCTGTCGGACATGTCGGGCGGCGAGCGGCAAAGGCTGCTGCTGGCGCAGGCGCTGATGGGCCGTCCGCGACTCTTGCTGCTCGACGAGCCGCTGATCAGCCTCGATGCCCGCCATCAGGAAGTCGCCATCGAGACGGTGCGCCGGGTCTGCCGCGAGCGCGGGGTCTACGGTTCTATTCAGCGCGCACGAGCTCAACCAGCTCGTCGGCACGCTCGACCGCGTGCTCTATCTCGGCAACGGCCAGGCGGTGCTCGGCACGGTCGAGGAAGTGATCACCGCGCCGGTACTGTCGCGGCTCTACGGCACCGACATCCACGTGGTGCGCGCGGACGGCCACATCTTCGTGATGGCGCGCGGGCGCGACGTCGAGCATGTCGAGCATCAGCACGAGCATGGGCATGGGCATCATCACTAACGGTCATGCCGGGCGGCGGCCGTCCAGACTTCACCGCCACCCCGATCGGCTCTTCCGGCCGAATTCGACCCGTCGCGGGCCGCTCCAGGGGCCGGGATGAAAGAAGGCGCACCTGTTCCAATACGAATTCATGACCAACGCCTTCGCCGCCGCCGGCATCGTCGCGGTGGTGTCGGGCGTGGTCGGCTATTTCCTGGTGATGCGCGCGCAGACCTTCGCCGGCCACGCGCTCTCGCATATCGGGTTTGCCGGCGCGACCGGCGCCGTGCTGATCGGCTTGGCGCCGCTCTGGGGGCTGATCGGCTTCACGCTCGCCGCCGGCATCGCGATGGGGTTGCTGAGCGAGCGCATCAGCAACCGCGACGTCGCCATCGGCGTGGTGCTGGCCTTGGCGCTCGGCTTCGGCCTGTTGTTCCTGCACTACTACACCGCCTTCGCGAGCCAAGCGACCGCGCTGCTGTTCGGCAATGTTCTGGCGGTCGACCGCGCCATGATCGCGACGCTGGCCGCGCTCGGCCTCGTCACGCTCGGCCGGCCTCGCCGCGATCATGCGGCCCTTGATCTTCGCCAGCCTGCAGCCGGAACTGGCCGAGGCCAAAGGCGTGCCGCTGCGCTTCGTGTCGACCGCCTTCCTCGCGGTGGTGGCGATCGCGGTCTCGGAATGCGCGCAGATCGTCGGCGTGCTGCTGGTGTTCACGCTGATGGTCGGGCCGCCGGCCGCCGCCCAGCGCCTGACCGCCGGCCTATGGAGCGGGCTTGCGGCTTCCGCGCTGTTCGCGCTGGCCGCGGCCTGGCTCGGCCTGACGCTCGCCTTCTATACCGACTGGCCGGTGAGCTTCTGCATCGCAATCTTGAGCGCCGCCTTCTATTTCGCCGCGCTCGCCGTGCGCGGGCGACAGGAACGGGAGAGCGTGATAGAAGACGCCGCATGAGCGAAAGCCAAACGCGCGATCTGCGTCGGCGAGGCGACGGTGGAACTGGCGCGCGGCGCCGACGGGCGCTTCGCGCTGGCAAGTTCGGCGGCGATGCCTTCAACACCGCGATTTATCTGGCGCGCGCCGGCGTCGCCACCGCCTTCGCCAGCGCGCTCGGCGACGATCCCTATTCGGACGCGATCGTGTCGTTGGCCGAGGCGGACGGCGTCGCCACCGATCTGGTCTTGCGCGTCGCGGGCCGGCTGCCCGCCTTGTCGCTGATCGACGCCGACGCGGAGGGCGAGCCGCCGCGTCCACGCCTGGCGCGAGGCGGCGCCGGCGCGCGACCTGTTCGAATTGCCGAACTGGAGCCGCGTGGCGGAAGGCCTGCTCGGCGCGGCTGCTCGTCTATTTTTCCGGCGTCACGCTGTCGCTTTATTCCAATATCGGGCTCGGCCGCTTTCTTGGCGGCGGTCGAGCTCGCGCGCGGCAACGGCGCCAAGGTCGCCTTCGACGGCAATTTCCGCCCGCGCGACTGGAAGGGCGACCTGACGCGCACGCGCACGGTGTTCGCGGAAGCGCTCAAGCGCGTCGACATCGCGCTGCCGGCCTATGACGACGAGGCGGTGCTGTGGGGCGACCCAAGCCCCGAGGCGACCATCGAGCGGCTGCAGGCCTTCGGCGTGGCTGAGGTGGTGGTGAAGAACGGCCCGAACAGCGCGCTGATCGCGCTGGCGGGAAAACGCGAGGCGGTGCCCGTGCCGGAAGTCGTGGTGCCGGTCGATGCGACCGCGGCCGGCGACGGCTTCAACGCCGGCTATCTCGCCGCGCGGCTCAACGGCCGCGGCGCGCTGGAAGCGGCCGAGGCCGCGCACAAGCTCGCCGGCGCCGTGATCCGCCATCGCGGCGCCATCATGCCGCGCGCCGGCGCGGCGGTGCATTAAAGACAATACGAAGCATTAACCTAAAAGATTGGTACCTTGTGCGACGCCGGCGCGTCCATGTGCTTTACAGCGCTTTCATACCTTTTCACTAAAAGCGCTCGCATCGAATTCATCGGTGCATAGTCATGTTCGTCGCGTCGGCGTGCCGCAAGATCCAGCGACTATTCAAAGCGTTTTGCGCCGACCGAAGCGCCAACGTCGCCGTGATCTTCTGCATCGCCGCCATTCCGATCATGGTAATGGTCGGCGGCGCCATCGACTACAGCTTCGCCAACCGCACGCATGCCGCGCTCAACGCCTATGCCGACATGGCCGCACTGTCGGCGGTCAATCAGACTGCGATGCAAATGTCGACGTCGGAAGCCAAGAAATTGGCCAAGAAATACTTCCAGGCGCAGGCCAGCATGCTCAAGCGCGGCATGTACACCTCGGTGAGCGTGAAGGTCAAAGACGGCTCCGACGGCCGCACCGCTTTGATCAACTACACCGCCAGCGTACCCACGACCTTCCTCGGCCTGCTCGACATCAACACGATCAATATCTCGGGCTCCTCGACCGCTTCGTCCGGCTTGCCAACCTACATGGATTTCTATCTGCTGCTCGACAACACGCCGTCGATGGGCGTCGGCGCAACGCCGGGCGACGTGGCAACCATGGTTGCCAATACGCCCGACCAATGCGCCTTCGCCTGTCACGATCTGTCGGCCGCGCCGAACGACTACTACGGCCTCGCCAAGAAGCTCGGCGTCACCACCCGCATCGACGTAGTGCGCGGCGCAACACAGCAGCTGATGGACACCGCGGCCTCGACCGCCACCGTGCCCAACCAGTTCCGCATGGCGATCTATACCTTCGGTAGCTCGGACAAGACTCTCGGCCTCACCAACATCTATTCGCTGTCCTCCGATCTTTCGGGCGCGAAATCGGCGGCCAACAAAATCGACCTGATGACGGTGCAGTATCAAAACTACAACAACGACCAGGATACCGATTTCGACGGGGTACTGGCGAAGATGAACAACGAGATTGGCGACCCCGGCGACGGCACCACTCCGTCGAAGCCGATGAAGATGCTGTTCCTGGTCTCGGACGGCGTCAGCGACGCCTATTATCCCTCGACCTGCACCAAGCCGACCACGGGTGGGCGCTGC
Organism: uncultured Pseudomonadota bacterium; assembly: GCA_963819955.1. GTDB lineage: Bacteria > Pseudomonadota > Alphaproteobacteria > Rhizobiales > Xanthobacteraceae > Pseudolabrys. Next base: position 1,066,346 of record CAWFYB010000009.1, read on the forward strand.
CAAGAGCCGCTGACCGTGGCCAATTGCACGGCGCTGAAGAATCGCGGGATCAAGATCGCGGTGCTTTATACGACCTATTTGGCGCTACCGACCGATGGCTGGTACATGACCTGGATCGATCCGTTCAATCCCGGACCCTACGGCCCCTCGGTCAACAGCGAAATCGCGAAGAACATGCAGGCCTGCGCCTCGCCCGGCTACTATTTCGAGGTGAGTCCGACCGACGGCATTGCGGAGGCCATGAACGCGCTGTTCAACAAGGTCGTGCAGGAAGCGCGCCTGACCAAATAGCGCGCCATGCGAACCAAAAGATTGCGGCCCGCGCCTGTGCGGCGCAGGCCGCCTGTATAAAAGCGTTACGGTTCAGACGACCGGTTCGGCGAGCCGCGGCGCCAGGCTTGCCACTTCCGGCTTGGCGGTGGCGGACTGGCCGACTTTCGGCGCATCGACCGGCCGCTCGAGCCGGCGCGACACGCCCTCGAACTGCACGTTCGGATCGATGGTCAGCGACTTGTTGAAGATCTCGCCGTCGACCTTGGCCGCGCCCTGCAGCTTGACGCTGTTGGCGTGGATGGTGCCGTTGAAAATGCCGTGGACGATCGCTTCCTGCGCGATGATCTTGCCCTCGACCTTGGCGCCCTCGCAGACGGTGAGGTGCGAGGCCTGGATCTCGCCGTTGACGCGACCGTAGATCTGCAAGGCGCCGGGGCAGACGATGTTGCCGGTGATCAACATGCCGGTGCCGAAGGTGGAGACGATTTCCGGTGAAGCCTTGACCGGCGCGGCGCCGGCGATTCTCGGCTCGACCGCTCTTTCCTTGATCGGCTCGTGCGGGACTTTCGGTTGCGAAAAATAGTTCAACGCCGTTCTCCTCCGTTAAGGCCTGTCATGGGCACCGGCGAACCGGCGCGGCGCCGAAGCCGTGCGCCAATATTTCCATCGCCGCCGAAGATAAGCCAAACGGAATCCGGCATTATCCATAACGCCGCGGACATGCAGCCGCGTGCGTTAACTAAATCCGCATGCGCGCGGCGCCAGCCGCTTGAATTGCACCCCGTGCGCGGGTCTAAGCTAGCGCCATGAACGACGCGGTATTGAAAAAAGCGGTCGACAGCTTCCTGGCGAATGTCAGCTTCAACGCGCGGCGCGAGCTGGAAAAAGTCGTGCGCAGCGCGCTCGCCAACGGCACGCTGCACAACGGCGAAACCCTCACCACCGCGGTGACGCTGTCGAACCAGAAAGTCGACCTCGACGTCACCATCTTCAGCAAGATCGAGCTTTAGGCGCGTGGGCCTAGCGCTGCGCGGCCGGGGCGGAGGCCGAGGCGATGAGCTCGCCTTGGCGCTGCGGCGCGGTGAGCGTCACGAGCGCGACGATCGCCAGCAGGATCGAGGCGTAGACCGGGATCATGTAGCCGGTCATTTTCTTGGCGGCCGCTCTGTCCTCGGCCGAAAGCGTGACATGGACGTGGTGGCACATCGCCGCCTCCTTCGCGCATTCCGAGCATCGGCATTCTAGCCGACCCGGCCGGCTCTGTCTGCCCGGCGGTTGACCGCGCCGGGCGCGGCCGATAATTTCCGGCGCCACGGGGATGGAGTTCCCCCGCTAACCGCCGCACCGGCTGATGACTACCGCTAACCTTGACCGCTTGAACCATGGTGGCAGGAGCAGGTGCAAGGCGGTTTTCGTGTTTTTCGTCGGCGCTTGTCTGCGCCCATGGCTTCGCGTGACCGCCGGGTCTTTCGTTTGTCGCTCTCGTCTTTCCCGCCTCGACTCGGCCGCCCCAGCCAGGACGCTCACAATGATCGCTGAATATCTCTGGATCGCCATCGGCAGCGCGCTCGGCGGCATGGGCCGCTATTTCTGCTCGGGCGTGGCGGCGCGGCTGATCGGCGAAACCTTCCCCTGGGGCACGCTGATCGTGAACGTGGTCGGCTCCTTCGTCATCGGCTTCTTCGCCACGCTGACCGGCCCCGACGGCCGCGTCTTCGTCGGCTCGAGCGCGCGCCAATTCGTGATGGTCGGCTTCTGCGGCGGCTACACGACCTTCTCCTCGTTCAGCCTGCAGACGCTGAACCTGTTGCAGGACGGCGAGTGGGCCTATGCCGGCGTCAACATCACCATCTCCGTGATCCTGTGTCTCGCCGCGGTCTGGGCCGGCTATGCGCTGGCCGTCAGCCTGAACACGATGAAATGGGTGTGACCATGCAGATCCCACGCGACGCGGTGCTGCTGCGCGTCTTCTTCGGCGAGGACGACAAGTTCGAGAAGCTGCCGCTGTACGAGGCGATCGTGCTGAAGGCGCGCGAGCTGCATCTGGCCGGCGCCACCGTGCTGCGCGGCGCCGCCGGCTACGGTCATTCCAGCCGTATCCACACCACCAAGATCCTGCGGCTGTCGCAGGATCTGCCGATCGTGGTGGAGATCGTCGACGAGAAGGAGAAGATCGACGCCTTCCTGCCGGTGCTCGACGGCATGATGTCGAGCGGCCTCATCACGCTCGAGAAGGTGCAGGTGCTGCAATACGGCAAGCCGGGCGAGAACAATAAGCAGAAGTAAGTCAGCGCATTTGCGAATTCTGAATTTGGAAAGGTCCCGGGTCTGCGGCGCACCACTTCGTGCTGCGCCGCGCCCGGGAAAAGAGGCCCATCATTCCATCGGCCGCAGGCCGAGCTTGTCGAGCATAGGCCATGTCGCGGTCGCGGCCGGGATTGGGCGTGGTGAGCAGCTTCGGCCCGTAGAAGATCGAGTTGGCGCCGGCGAGGAAGCAGAGCGCTTGGCACGCCTCGCTCATGTCCTCGCGGCCGGCCGACAGCCGCACCACCGAAGCCGGCATCGTGATGCGCGTCACCGCGATGGTGCGCACGAAATCGAGCGGGTCGAGCGCATGCTCATCGGCCAACGGCGTGCCTGCCACCCGCACCAGCATGTTGATCGGCACGCTTTCGGGATGCTGCGGCAGGGAGGCGAGCGTGGCGATCATGCCGGCGCGGTCCGCCTCGCCCTCGCCCATGCCGACGATGCCGCCGCAGCAGACATGGATGCCGGCCGCGCGCACGTGGCCGAGCGTGTCGAGGCGGTCCTGATACGTGCGGGTGGTGATGATCGCGCCGTAGAATTCCGGCGAGGTGTCGAGATTGTGGTTGTAGTAGTCGAGGCCGCTCTGCTTGAGGCGCCGCGCCTGCGCGCGCTCGAGCATGCCGAGGGTGACGCAGGTCTCCAGGCCCAACGCCTTGACGCCTTCCACCATGGCGCAGACCTGGTCGAGATCGCGCTCCTTCGGCGAACGCCAGGCCGCCCCCATGCAGAAGCGCTGGGCGCCGGCATCTTTCGCCGCGCGCGCCTCGCGCAACACCGCGTCGAGACTCATGAGCTTTTCGGCCTTGACGCCAGTGTCGTATTTGGCCGACTGCGGGCAATAGGCGCAGTCCTCCGGGCAGCCGCCGGTCTTGATCGACAGCAGGGTCGAAATCTGCACCTCGGCGGGATCGAAATTTTCCCGGTGCAGGGCCGCGGCGCGGAACATGAGCTCGGGGAACGGCAGCGCGAACAGGGCGGCCACCTGCGCGCGCGTCCAATCGTGGCGGGGCGCAAGCGAAACGCCCGCGGGCGGCCTCGTCTCGTGAGCCAACGTCATGCCGTCACCTCCTGGCGCCCCAAACGAAGCCAGGCGCGCTCTTTACGCGCCCTATGGGGGCGCACTGTTAGGCCAAATTGCGCCATGATTCCATCGGATTGAGGTTGCATCCGGCGGCGTGCTAGCGTTAACGCCGGGATGGGTCACAGTCGGGTAACAGCGATGAAACGGATCACAATCGGCCTGCTGCTGCTGGCGATCGCGGCGGGGCATGCGTTCGCGCAAACCAAGGCGGACGAGGAAGAGAAGAAGCGCGAAGAAGCCAATCCACTGCTGAAGGAATACCACGACCAGCAGAAGCAGCACGCGGTGATCGAGCAGCAATATCAGCGCACCCTGCGTGCTACCAATTCCGCCGCCAAGCCGGCGAAGACCGACCCCTGGGCGACCATGCGCGGCACCGACTCTTCCAAGCCCAAGCGCTAGCGCCCGCCTTCGCGCGAAACCAAGCCGCAGCCCGTAACGTCGCCGTAAAATATACGCGCGCGGCGTAAAATCTCTCGATCGCGCGCCCGTTCGCCGCAATCGCGCCATACCGGGGGCGATGCTCTTTCGCTCGCGGAATGAAACGCGCCCCGCGTAAGCCCTCCTCCCGGCCGCTCGCTTGCCGGCCGCCGGAGGCCCAAGCCGCCGGCGAACAGCCGGTCGCGACATGAGCCGCAAACCATCGACAAGACCAAACGGATCCTGAAAGGACACCGATCATGATGACGCGCGCTTTGTTCCTGGCCGCCGGCCTGCTGGCGGAGCGGCCCCGCCTTCGCCGATTCCGTCACCGCCAAGGTTGCCCAGTGGGACGCGGCCGCCCGCACCATCACGCTGGAAGACCGCTCGCAGTTCGCCAATATTCCCGAGGACGTCGCCGTGCCGCAGGACCTGCAAGCCGGCGATGAAGTCACCGTCGACTACCTGGCCGCCGAAGACGGCGTCGAAGGCTACACCGCAATCACCGTCAACAAGGACATCGCCAAGCGGCTGACGCCGAACGACAAGCGCGGCTGACGCGCGGCCGGGCACCCGGTTATTCCGCTCGGCGGCCTTCCGGGCTACCGTTGGGGTGCGCGCATGAAGCGCGCGCCCGGCAGCGGCCATGGACGAGAAGGTTTCCGGCGAGGACATCGCCCGCATCGAGGAGCGCATCGCGGACCTGCAGGAGCAGGTCGCGCGTTGCGCCAAGCTGTCGCTCGCCGCCAAGATCGCGATCGGCGCGGGCGCGGCCTGGCTCGCGCTCACGGTGCTCTGGCTGGTGCCGTTCGTGCCCTTGCTGCTGATCGCCGCTTTGGCGGCGGTGATCGGCGGCATCGTGCTGTTGGGCTCCAACGCCACCACCTGGAGCCAGATCGAGGCAGCCTTGCGCGCTTCCGAAGCGATGCGGGCGGAGTGGATCGGGCAGCTTGAGCTGCGGGTGGTGGAGGAAAGGCCGACTTTGCATTGATATTCGGCGCCGCTTGCAGCTGTTGCCTTCGCTATGCGAAATTTGGTCATGCGATTGCATATTGGAGGCGCTCCCATGCTCAGGATCGCGGCGGTTCTCGTTTTCGCGGCCAGCCTGGCGGCCTGCGATAGTTTCAACTCGCTGGTGGACGGCTGGAAGCACGCGAAGGCCGTTGAAGCCGATTTGGAGACTTCGATCGGCATGCGGCCGCAGGTCGGATTCAATTGGTCCAATGGGTGGCTGACACGGGTCACGGTGCAATTTCCCCGGCTTTACGACGCGAAGCCCTTGCGCGAACTGGCGGTGACGGTGCGCAAGACGGTCACTAGCGAATTCCGGCAGAAGCCGGAGGACATCGTGTTGTCGTTTTCGCTGGGCAGTTCCGATGCCGGCAAGGTGGCGATGGCGCAAGGCGTGCGCTGACAAGCCGCGGCGCTTCCCTTTGCGCCCCTGCCCGGATGGGCGACTGATTCAACTGTCAAACAGCCCGCGAAGCCGTTTAGCCAACGCTTCGCTGCCCCTGTTCTTTGCGGCGCGGGGTACGCCGTCGTCTCTCCCCGCCGGAGCGGGGCCTTTCGTTCTCCCCCGGGACAAACCCGAGGGAATGGAGCGCCGCAAGGCGCCACCACTGGTCCGCGCTTGCGAGGCGCGGGCGCGTCGGCGAAGACGCGCTCGCCTCGCGGCGCTCCATTTGCGGCGATTTCTGTCCCCGGCGCCGTGCTTCCGGGCGGGAACGGGGGCCCCGGCGGGGCTCCCGATCCGGGCGGCTTCCGCCGCCCCTTCGTTCCCGCCGCGTCCAGCCATTCAAGGCAGCCCGTCTTAATGCGGGCGGACGGCTCGGCCGGGGCCTCCCGGGCGCGGGGTTACGAATCCCGCCCGCGGGCGCCGCACCTCCCCCGCCCTCCTGACGTCTCATGAGAACGCCCTCGGTTGGGGAGGATGACGCTAGGATAATATACTTGGGAATAGTGTCAAGAGGTTTGCGGAAAAAATTCTTTGGTTGGGGCGGCGGCTACTGGTGCTGCCCGGGCGCCCAAAGCCGCCGTAACGCGTAGCCCGGACGGAGCGAAGCGACGTCCGAGACGACGTGGCATAGGCCGCTCCCCGGAAATCGCACGCTGGCGCTCGCTCTATCCAGGCTACTCGCCGCGCGCGCGCTCTCGGCTCAATTCCGCGCTAGGAATAATGTCTGGACTGGCAAGTCCGCCCCACCACCAAAATACAGCTAGGGCCGCCACAATTTTTAGAGGTATTATTATAATGTTCAATCAAAGGGGAGACCCATGCCTATCCTCTATGCGCAAAGCCCTTCGTCCGCCTCAACCAGCTCCGCCAATCTCACACCAATCCCAGCCCTCGAGCTGAAAATGCCGCTCGGCGACGGGGAAAGCGCCGTCGTCTTGCTGAACTTGCCGAACCCCTACGCGGAGGGAAGCAACTTTCCCGGCGCCACGCTCGGTATCAGCGTGAACGGGGCGGTTTCGCCGGTGGTGGCGAGCTTCACCTACAGCGAGCAACGGCCGGCAAGCTTCGGCCGCATCCCGACGACGCTGGCGATAAGCGTGCCGCTGACCGTCAAGCCGCAGACGGTCGTGGCGCTTTGGGCCGGCGTTCGCGGCAGCAAGGTGATCATCGATACGCCGGCGTCGCTCAGCATCATCTACTAGACGGAGCCATTATGGCGGCGGGATTTTCGCCGGCAGCAGCGTGGTCACGAAGGACTGCTGGCCGCCCGTGACCGACATGACGGTGACCGATTTGGCCGGGATGCGGCTGCCGCCGCGATAGCTGATGGTGCCGGTGACGCCGGCAAAATCATGCGTGGCGGCGAGCGCCTTGCGCACCGCCTCGGGCTCGGTGCCGCCGGCCGATTTGATCGCCGCCAGCAGCAGGCGGGCGGCGTCGTAGCCGAGCGCCGAGAAGGCGTCCGGCTGCTTGTCCGGATAGGCCTTGGCGAAGGCCGCGCGGAACGCCTTGACGCGCGGGTCGGGATTGTCGGCGCCGAGATAGGCATGGGTGGTGAAATAGACATGATCGGCCTGCGCCACCTGTTGCCAGGCGGCGCCGATATCGAGCCCGTCGCCGCCCAGGATGGGCGCTGCGATGCCGGCGCCGCGCAAGGCGGGGATCGCGGCCGCGACGTCGTCGGGCTGCGCGGCGAGATAGACGAGGTCGGCCTTGGGCAGGCCCTGCGACCTTGGCCTTGACGGTGGCGGCCGTATAGCCGCGCACGGTCAGCACCTTGCCGCCGAGCTCCTTGAAGCGGGTCTCGAAATAGCCGTGCAGCAGCTTGGCGTAGGTCGAGCTCTCCTTGTAGAGCACGATCGCCGTGCGCGCCTTCAGCGTCTTGACCGCGAATTCGGCGCCGGCCGCGGCCTGCACATTGTCGCCGAAGCAGGCGAGGAACAGATAGCGCGGCACCTCGTGCGGCAATTTGGGCGAGGTGGCGCCCGACGTGATGAACACGTGGCTGTGCACGGCGGCGATGCGCGCGGCGGCCAGCACCATGTCGGTGTCCGAAAGGCCGATCAGGCCGGCGGGCGCCGGCTGCTGCGCGAGCAGCTTGACGGTCTCGCGCGCGATCACGTTCGGCTTGGTCTGGCCGTCGACCAGCATGAGCTTGACCGGGCGGCCGAGCACGCCGCCCGATTTGTTGGCTTCCTCGACCGCGAGCTTGGCGCCGCGCGAAGACGGGAATGTCGAGGTCCTGCTGGCCGCCGGTGAGGTTGTAGAGCGCGCCGATGACGATGGGGGTTTCGGCGGCGGAAGGGCGGGCGCTGAAGGCCGCCAAGGCAATGAGGATGGCGCCAGCGAAAAAACGGCGTAGTAGGTTTTTGGCTGCTGCGCCTTCAGTCATGGCGACGCCCTGGGAACTGCAAGAAGCAAAGCCGTGCCACGGGGTTGGCTTTAGCGCAAGATTGCTGGCGCAGTTCCACCCCGAGCCACCTGCTCCGGTGTCATTGCCCGCGAAAGCGGGCAATCCAGTAATCACTGAATGTTCTGTGTTTACTGGGTCCCCGCCTTCGCGGGGACGACAGCCGAGTGTGTTGCGATTCTGCGCCTTACTCCGCCGCCTCCATGCGTGGCTCGGCTTTCTCCACCCGCGCGGCGCAGTATTTGAACTCCGGGATCTTGCCGAACGGGTCGAGCGCCGGGTTGGTCAGCTTGTTGGCGGCCGCCTCGAAGAAGGCGAAGGGGATGAACACCACGCCGTCGGGGATGCCGTCGTCCTGGCGCGCGGCGAGCTCGACCGTGCCGCGCCTTGTCGAGACGCGGATCATGTCGCCGGGCATGATGCCGAGCTTTTCGATCGTGCCGCGCGAGACCGCCGCGGTCGGCCCCGGCTCGAGCGCGTCGAGCACGGAAGCGCGCCGCGTCATGGCGCCGGTGTGCCAATGCTCCAGCATGCGGCCGGTGGTGAGGATGAACGGGTAGTCGGCGTCGGGCGTCTCGTCGGGCGGCATCAGCTTGGCCGCCACCAGCCGGCCGAAGCCGCCGGGGCGCGGGAAGCCCTTGTCGAACACCACGTCGCGGCCGGGCTGGTCGGGCGCGTCGCAGGGGTAAGTGACCGCGCTCTCGCGCGCAACGCGCTCCCAGGTGATGTTGTCGAGCGAGGGCATCAGCGAGGCCATCTCGGCGTAGATCTCGTGTGGGCCGACGTAGTTCCAGGCAAGCCCGATGCGGCGCGCGATCTCTTGCGTGATCCACCAGTCGAGCCGGGTATCGCCCGGCAGCGGCAGCGCGGCGCGGCCCATCTGCACCTGGCGATTGGTGTTGGTGACGGTGCCGTCCTTCTCCGGCCAGGCGGAGGCCGGCAGGAAGACGTCGGCATAGCAGGCGGTTTCGGTCAGGAAGAGGTCCTGCACGACGAGGTGCTCGAGCATGCGCCAGCGCCTCGCGCGCGTGGTTCAAGTCGGGATCGGACATGGCCGGGTTTTCGCCCAGGATGTACATGCCCTTGATCACGTCGGCATGCACCGCGTCCATGATCTCGACCACGGTGAGGCCCTTCTTGGGGTCGAGCTTGGCGCCCCACAGGCTCTCGACCTTGGCGCGGATTTCCGGCGTCTCCACCGATTTGTAGTCGGGGAAGAACATCGGGATCAGCCCGGCGTCGGAGGCGCCCTGCACGTTGTTCTGCCCGCGCAGCGGATGCAGGCCAGTGCCGGGACGGCCGATCTGGCCGGTGATCAGCGACAGCGCGATGAGACAGCGCGCATTGTCGGTGCCGTGGGTGTGCTGCGACACGCCCATGCCCCAGAAGATGATGGCCGACTGCGCGCGCGCGAAGGTGCGCGCCACCTCGCGCAGCGTGTCGGCGGGCACGCCGCAGACCGGCGCCATCTCCTCCGGCGTGAAGTCCTTGATGTGCTCGGCGAACTGCGGAAAACCTTCCGTGTAGGTCTGCACATATTGCTTGTCGTGCAGGCCTTCGGTGACGATGGTGTTGAGCATGGCGTTGAGCATCGCCACGTCGGTGCCGTTCTTGAACTGCAGCATGCGCCAGGCGTGGCGCTTCAAGGCCTGGCCGCGCGGATCCATGACGATCAGCTTGGCGCCGCGCTTGGCCGCCTGCTTGAAGAAGGTGGCGGCGACCGGATGGTTCTCGGTCGGGTTGGCGCCGATGACGATGATGACGTCGGAGTTCTTGCACCTCGTTGAAGGTCGCCGACACCGCGCCGGAGCCGACGCCTTCGAGCAGCGCCGCCACCGAGGAGGCGTGGCACAGCCGCGTGCAGTGGTCGACATTGTTGGTGCCGAAGCCGGCGCGCACCAGCTTCTGGAACAGATAAGCCTCTTCGTTCGAGCATTTGGCGGAGCCGAAGCCGGCCAGGCCCTTGGGCCCGTCGCGGTCGCGGATTTTGCGGATGCCCGCGGCGGCCTTGTCGAGCGCTTCCTCCCAAGTGGCGGGGCGGAAATGCGTCCACGGGTTCATCGGGTCGATGACTGCTCGTGCGGAATTTTCGGCACGCCTTCCTTGCGGATCATCGGCTGCGTCAGGCGCTCGCGGTTGCTGACATAGTCGAAGCCGAAGCGGCCCTTGACGCACAGCCGGTTCTCGTTGGCCGGGCCGTCGCGGCCGGTGACGTAGAGCAGTCTGTCGTCCTTGATGTGGTAGGTGAGCTGGCAGCCGACGCCGCAATAGGGGCAGACCGAGTTGACCTTGCGGTCGGCGAATTCGGTGCGCACGTTGTCGTTGTCGACCACGGTCGCCGGCATCAGCGCGCCGGTCGGACAGGCCTGCACGCATTCGCCGCAGGCAACGCAGGTGGAAGCGCCCATCGGGTCGTCGAAATCGAACACGATCTTTTCGCCGAAGCCGCGGCCGGCCATGCCGATGACGTCGTTGACCTGCACCTCGCGGCAGGCGCGGACGCAGAGATTGCACTGGATGCAGGCGTCGAGATTGACCGCCATGGCGGGATGGCTGCGGTCGGGCGCGGGCGCGTCGCGCTTGCCGAAGCGGCTGGCGGCGACGTTCATGCGCTCGGCCCAGGCCCAGAATTTCGACTGCGGGTCGTGCGATGTTTCGCGCTGCGGCTGGTCGGCCATCAGCAATTCGAACACCATCTGCCGCGCGGTCGTCGCGCGCGCGTTGCTGACGTTCACTTTCATGCCGGCAGCCGGCTTGCGGATGCAGCTCGCCGCCAGCACGCGCTCGCCTTCGATCTCCACCATGCAGGCGCGGCAATTGCCGTCGGCGCGGTAGCCGGGCTCGGGCGAATAGCACAGATGCGGGATGTCGATGCCGGTGCGCTTGGCGACCTGCCAGATGGTCTCGCCCTCGCGCGCCTCGACTTCGCGGCCGTCGAGCGTGAATTTCACGGCTGTTCGCTGCGCCATTGCCTTTAGCCATCGCTTCAACCTCTCATCTGTCGTCCCGGCCGAGCGCAAAGCGCGAGGGCCGGGACCCATACGCCGCAGCCCATCGATAGACTGCGGCGTATGGGTCCCCGCCTTCGCGGGGACGACGCTTAGGTATGCTGCGCCGTCCGTCATACCAATGTCCCAGCGGTTTCTTCAATTCGTCGGGGAAATATTTCAGCACACAGAGCAGCGGGTTGGGCGCCGCCTGGCCGAGCCCGCAGATGGAGGCGTCGCGCATGGCGGCCGAGAGCTCGGTCAGCAGCGCCGGGTCCCAGGGACCGTTGGCCATCAGCTTGACCGCCTTCTCGGTGCCGGCGCGGCAGGGCGTGCACTGGCCGCAACTTTCGTCCTCGAAGAACTTCATCAGATTGAGCGCCACCGCCTTCATATCGTCCTGGTCGGACAGGATGACGACGGCGTGCGAGCCGACGAAGCCGCCATGCGGCTCGAGCGTGCCGAAATCGAGCGGGATGTCGGCCATGGAAGCCGGGAACACGCCGCCGGAGGCGCCGCCGGGCAGGTAGCCCTTGAAAACATGACCCTCGGTCATGCCCCCGCAAAATTCCTCGATCAGCTCGCGGATGGTGACGCCGGCGGGCGCCAGCACCACGCCCGGCTTTTTGACGCGGCCGGAGACCGAGAAGCTGCGGAAACCTTTACGCTCGCGGCGGCCGTGCGAGGTGAACCAGGCGACGCCCTTCTCGACGATGTCGCGGATCCAGAACATGGTTTCCACGTTCTGCTCGAGCGTCGGGCGGCCGAACAGGCCGACCTGCGCGACGTAAGGCGGGCGGTGGCGAGGTAATCCCCTTTTGCCCTCGATCGATTCGATCATCGCCGACTCTTCGCCGCAGATATAAGCGCCGGCACCGCGGCGCAGGTGCGGCTTGGTGTGGGGGCTGAGACCCGCCGCTTCCACCTTGGCGAGTTCGTCGGCGAGCATCAGCCGCAGCTCGGGATATTCGTCGCGGATGTAGATATAAGTCTCGACCGCCTCCACCACCCAGGCGGCGATCAGCACGCCCTCGATGAAGCGGTGCGGGTCGCGCTCGAGATAGTAGCGGTCCTTGAAGGTGCCGGGCTCGCCCTCGTCGGCATTGACCGCGAACATGCGCGGGCTCGGCTCCGCGCGCACCAATTGCCACTTGCGCCCCGTCGGGAAGCCGGCGCCGCCGAGGCCGCGCAGGCCGGAGTCGCTGACGACCTTGATCAGCTCGTCGCGCGTGCGCGTGTTGTCGAGGCAGGCTTTGAGCAGCGCGTAGCCGCCGTCTTTTTGATAAGCGGCAAAACCGACGTGCGACGTCCAGGCATGCGCATGGGGCTTCGCCTTGACGGCGGCGGCGATTTTCTCGGGCGTAGCGTTGAAGCTCTGCACGTGACCGACGGCGGCAACCGGCGCGCGGTCGCAGGCGCCCATGCAGGGCGCGCGCACCACGCGCACGTCCTTGCCGAGGATGGCGGGCAGACTGTCGAGCAGCGCCGCGGCGCCGGCCATGGCGCAGGACAAGGAATTGCAGACGCGCACGGTGATCGCCGGCGGTGCGGGTCCGTCCTTCACCACGTCGAAATGCGCATAGAAAGTCGCGACCTCGTACACCTCGGTCAGCGCCATCTTCATCTCGGCGGCGAGCGCGGCGAGATGGGCGGCGGAGATGTGGCCGTAGTGGTCTTGGATGAGATGCAGATGCTCGATCAGCAGGTCGCGCCGGCGCGGGCGGTCGGTGAGCAGCGCGCGCACTTCCTCGAGCGCGGCGGGGTCGACCTGACGGCCCTTGGGCGTGCGCGGCGGCCGGCGGCGGCCGGTGCCTTCGCCCCCCAGGCGCGGCGGATTCTGCATGTTCATTGGTGTCTCCAACCCATGATTTGCAGGCCTTTAGAGGCTCGAACAACCCCGTGCTTGGAATGAGGTTGATAGAAAATCTCTATCAATGCTATGGTCATTGCTGATTATTTTTTGCGCGAACTTTCACAAGCCGCTGAAAAGAAAGGACAATTTATTTGATCGACAAGCTGGAATTCATCATCGCGCTAGCGCGCGAGAAGCACTTCGGCAAGGCGGCTGAATCCTGCGGGGTGACGCAGCCGACGCTGTCGGCGGGGTTGAAGCAGCTGGAGCAGCAGATGGGCGTGCTGCTGGTCAACCGCGGCTCGCGCTTCCAGGGCTTCACGCCGGAGGGCCAGCGCGTGCTGGAATGGGCGCGCCGCATCGTCGGCGACACCCGCAACATGCGCGACGAGATCAACTCGCTGCGCCACGGCCTCACCGGCCGCCTGCGCATCGCAGCGATCCCGACCGCGCTCGCCATGGTGGCGGCGATCACCACGCCCTATCGCGAGAAGCATCCCAACGTTCAGTTCACCATCTACTCGCGCAACTCGCTGGAGATCCTCGAGCTGCTGGAAAATCTCGAGATCGACGCCGGCATTACTTACGTCGAGAACGAACCGGTCGGCCGCGTCAAACCCGTGCCGCTCTACCGCGAGCACTACCGGCTGTTGACCTCGTCCGACGCGCCGCTCGGCAACCGCGAGACCGTGACCTGGGCGGAGGTGGCGCAGGTGCCGCTCTGCCTGTTGACGCCCGACATGCAGAACCGGCGCATCATCGACCGGCTGCTGAAGGGCGCGGGCGGGGAATCGCGGCCGACGCTGGAATCGGATTCGATGATCCTGCTGTTCAGCCACGTGCGCACCGGGCGCTGGGCGAGCGTGATGCCGGCCAAGATCGCCGAGACGCTCGGGCTGACCGAGACCATCCGCGCCATTCCCATCGTCGAGCCGGAAGCGGTGCAGACCATCGGCCTGGTGGTGCCGCCGCGCGAGCCGATGACGCCGATCGCCGCCGCGCTGGTGGCGGAAGCGCGCCGCATCGCGCCGCGGCTGTCGGGCTGACTTCCCTCTCCCCACAAGTCCTCTCCGTCATTCCGGGGCGCGGGCGAAAGCCCGCGAACCCGGAATCCATAATCCCGGCGCTGCGGAGTATGGATTCCGGGTCCGCTCGCGGAGCCTGTCATCGGGCCGCGCTTCGCGCGGACCCGTTGGCGAGCGTCCCGGAATGACGCGAAAGAAGATGCGCGCAGAGAGGTGAAGCGCGACGCTGACACAAAAATACAGCCGCGCGCTATATCCGCGTTTTCCGCGCTGCCTGCGGCACACAAAGATTGATTTGCGCGGCGCTCGCCGAGCTTGCCGAGCAGGTCCGCGAGCGCATCTTCAGCAAGACCGGCGAGCAACATGCCGCGGTCGTGCTCGTGCAGGGCCACGACAAGGAGACGCTGCGGGTGTTTGGCGTGCCTTACGCGGTGACGCGCGTGCGCGCCGCCATGTTCAACGCGGCGCTGCGCTGGACGAGCTTCGCGCTCGATTGATTGGGCGCGGCGGCGGGCGCGTGCAGCGACATGCGCTTCTTGTAGAAGGCGATGACGTTGCGCGAGGTCTCCTGGCCGAGCTTCTTGTAACGCTCGAAGGCCTGGGCGAGCTCGTCCGGCTGCAGGTTGCGCTTGGCGGCAAACATCAACAAGAGCTCGCGCACCGTGCTCCAGGAGCAGCCGGCGGCCCTGGCCAGAATGAGGACCATGCCCTCGCCCTCGTCGAGCAAAGCGCGTTCGACCAGATCGATCGGGAAACAGCCGAGCTTGGCCAGCGCCACCGCGGTCTTCTCGAATTCCTGCGCATGCGCGGGCGCGTGCACGTCGGCCTCGTTGACCGGCTGGCGGCGGAAGCGGCGCTTAGCGCTGCGCGCGGCGGCGGAATATTCATGCGAGGTTTCGCGCACCTCGCGCTGCATGGCGGTGGCGACGTCGTCGACCATGGCGCGAATGGCGGCGGCCGCCTGCGGATTGACCGCCTCCAGTCTGGCGCGCACCGCGGCGGAGGCGTTTTCCAGGAGCTTGAGGAAGCATTGCCGTGGAAGATCTCCGCGCGCGCCGAGGATGAGGGTGAGCCTGCGGTCGCGCTGCGCGCGCACGGTCAGCTTGTCGTAGCCGGCGAGCGAAAAGCGCGCGCCCTTGTTGTGCGCCACCTTGCGCACGACGCGGGCATTGCCGCGCTCGACCAGCACGTCGGTGACGGTTTCGTTCAGCTTCAGGCGCTGCGCGATGGCGAGGAGGTGCTGCTGGCTCTTGCTGCGGGCGTTTTCGACCAAGTCAGCGTCGCTCAACTGCTGCGAATGGGTGAGCACCGGCCCGGCCACATCGATTTCGTCGTCGAAGGCGAGCGCGCGCACCAGGCGGGGCGGCGCCCGCTCGACGCCGGCCAAATGGCTCGCCAGCCGCGCGCGCGCCTTGACCTCGATATCGGCGGCGAGCTGCTGCATGACGTCGTCGAACAGCCCGATCTGCTCGTCGGAAAAACCGCGCGAGCCGGCCACGAACAGGTCAGTGACGCGCTGCAGCACGCGCAGGCGCTGCCCGACGTCGCCGCCGGCGACCGCGCCGATCAGTTCGTCAATCAGATTGGGGGTTTCGGCGGCAATCTCGTCGGGAACGGCAAAGTTGAGCATGGCAGCGGCAGTGTCCTGGGCTGGTGGTCACTGGCAACAGGATACCGCCAAGGTGCAAAAAAGCCGTTGTTTCGGCCGCGCGCAAAAAAGCGAAAATTTTAGCGAAATCGGCAAAGGCCGATTAAGCAATACGCAGCTGCCTAAAGGCCGAGGCCCGCCTGACGGCGGGCCCCGCAAAGCACAAACGGCACAAGCGACGATCAGGCGACCTTCACGTCCTGGTGCTTGAACATGGCCTTGCGCGCTTCCTCGTCGAACTCGGCCTTGAAGGCATGCTGGTGCTTGTCCTTGATGGCAACCGCGTTCTTGGCCGCCGGCCGCGCGGAAATCTCGTCCACCAGCCGCTTGAGGTTGGGGAACTTGGCCCAGTGTTCCTCGCCGAGCGCCACCGGAATGAGCCGCGCCCAGCCCCACACCGCCATATCGACGATGCCGTAGGCGTCGCCGACGACGTATTTGTGCTTGCCGAGGCGCTCATTGAGAATGCCGTAATGACGCTCCGCCTCGTACATGTAGCGGTTGATGGCGTAGTGAATTTTCTCCGGCGCGTATTGGCGGAAATGCACCGACTGGCCGGAGAAGGGCCCGACGCCGGAGGCGACGAACATCAGCCAGGACAGCAATTCGCCGCGCGCTTTAAGCGTGTTGGCGGGCAGGAACTTGCCGGTCTTCTCGGCGAGATAGAGCAGGATGGCGTTGGAATCGAACACGGTGGCGTCGCCGTCGATAATCACCGGCACTTTGCCGTTCGGATTGATCGCGAGGAATTCCGCCGTGTGCTGCTGCCCTTTGCGGGTATCGACCGGGACCGGCTCGTAGGGCAGGCCGCACTCTTCGAGCATGAGCGCGACCTTCATCGGATTGGGCGCGCCGCTGTAGTAGAACTTGATCATAGTTTTCCCCGTTTCCATCGTCGTCCCCGCGAAGGCGGGGACCCATAAGCTGTGCCTTAACGATAGCACACAGCGTATGGGTCCCGGGCCTCCCCCCGATCAAGTCGGGGGTCGCCCGGGACGACAATTCAGCTAAAACAGCCCGGTAATCCGCCCGTCCGGGCCGACGTCAATGGCGTCGGCGGCCGGCACGCGCGGCAGGCCCGGCATGGTCATGATCTCACCGCAGATCACCACCACGAATTCGGCGCCGGCAGAGAGCCGCACCTCGCGCACCGGAATGATGAAGTCGGTGGGGGCGCCCTTGGCGTCGGCATTGGTGGTGAAGCTGTACTGCGTCTTGGCGATGCAGACCGGCAGCTTGCCGAAGCCCATGCTTTCGATATTGGCGAGCTGGTCGCGCACCGCCTTGGGCGCCTCGATGTCCTTGGCGCGGTAGATCTCCTTGGCGATGGTGCGCACTTTTTCCAAGAGCGGCATGTCGTCGGGATAGAGCAGCTTGAGCTTCGACTTGCCGCTCTCGACCACCTTGACCACGGCGCGCGCAACGTCGGCGGCGCCCGCCCCGCCCATGGCCCAATGATCGGCCATCAGCGCCTCGACGCCGAGCTTGGCGCAGGCGTCCTTGACCAGCGCGATCTCGGCCTCGCTGTCGGCGGAGAAGCGGTTGATCGAGACCACCGGCACGATGCCGAATTTCTGCATGTTCTCGATGTGGCGCTGCAGGTTGGCCATGCCGGCGGCGAGCGCCTTGAGGTCCTCCTTCTTGAGGTCCTCTTTCTTGACGCCGCCATGCATCTTGAGCGCGCGGATGGTGGCGACCAGCACCACGGCGTCGGGCGCGAGACCGGTCTTGCGGCATTTGATGTCGAGGAACTTCTCGGCGCCCAGATCGGCGCCGAAGCCGGCTTCGGTCACCACGTAATCGGCGAGCTTGAGCGCGGTGGTGGTGGCGAGCACCGAGTTGCAGCCATGCGCGATATTGGCGAAGGGGCCGCCATGGATGAAGGCGGGCGTGCCTTCCAGCGTCTGCACCAGATTGGGCGACAGCGCGTCCTTCAGCAGCGCGGTCATCGGGCCCTGGCCCTTGACGTCGCCGGCGCGCACCGGTTTGCGGTCGCGGGTATAGCCGACGATGATATTGGCGAGGCGCTGCTTGAGGTCGTCGAGGTTCTTGGCAAGGCAGAACACCGCCATCACCTCGGAGGCGACGGTGATGTCGAAGCCATCCTCGCGCGGGAAACCGTTGGCGACGCCGCCGAGCGAGGAGACGATTGAACGAAGAGACCTGTCGTTCATGTCGACCGCGCGCCGCCAGCTGATGCGGCGGCCGTCGATGCCGAGCGAATTGCCCCAATAGATGTGGTTGTCGATCAGCGCGCAGAGCAGGTTGTTGGCGGCGCCGATGGCGTGGAAGTCGCCGGTGAAGTGCAGATTGATGTCTTCCATCGGCACCACCTGGGCGTAGCCGCCGCCGGCGGCGCCGCCCTTGACGCCGAAGCAGGGCCCGAGCGAGGGCTCGCGCAGGCAGCACATGGCCTTCTTGCCGATGCTGTTGAGCGCGTCGGTCAGGCCGACGGTGGTGGTGGTCTTGCCCTCGCCGGCCGGCGTCGGGGTGATGGCCGAGACCAGGATCAGCTTGCCGTTGGGTTTGCCCTGCAGCGACTTGATGTAGTCCATCGACACCTTGGCCTTGTAGTGGCCGTAGGGGTCGAGGTTTTCAGGCGCGATGCCGAGCTTCTCCTTGGCGAGCTCCATGATCGGCCGCTTCTTCGCGGCCTGGGCAATTTCGATGTCGGACTTCGGATTTTGATGCTGCGAGGCGGGCATGGGATTATCCGTTAAAAGTGTGAGCCGGCGATTGGCGGGTATTTGAAAGTCAGGTGAAGCGCGCCCCCTTTGCGAGCTTGGCCGTCGCGATGAATTCGGCGGCGTCGATCTTCTTGGCGCCGTCCGGCTGCACGCGCGTGATCTTGAAGCGGCCGTCGGCGCAGACCACGGTGAACGAGTCGGCGTCGACCGCGACGATCTCGCCCAGCTTGCCGGCGATGCCTTTCGGGTCCTTGGCCGGCAGCGGCTTGGCGTCGAAAATCTTGAGCGTCTTGCCGTCGAGCGTGGTCCAGGCGCCGGGCGCCGGGTTGCAGCCGCGGATGAGCGGGTCGATCTGCCGCCAGGACTTGCCCCAGTCGATCTTGGCGTTGCCGGGGCCGCAGCGGCCTTCGTAAGTCGCTTTCGATTCGTCCTGCTTGAGGCGCGGCGCCTTGCCGGCCTTCACCAAGTCGACGGACTCGAGCATGGCCTCGACGCCCAGGGGGAACAGGCGGTCGAAATAGACCGAGCCGAGCGTGTCGCTATCGGAGATCGGCGTCTTCTTCTGCATCAGCACGTCGCCGGTATCGAGGCCGTTGTCGGGCCAGAAGATCGACAAGCCGGTTTCTTTTTCGCCCAGGATGATCGGCCAGTTGATGGCGGAAGCGCCGCGATAGGCCGGCAGCAGCGAAGGGTGATACTGGATCGAGCCGTGGGTCGGGCTGTTGAGGAATTCTTCCGGCACGAACAGCGTGACGAAGGCCATGACCTGCAGGTCCGGCTTGAGCGCCTTGAACTCCTCCAGCACCTTGGCGTCCTTGTAGGACGCGGGCTGGAAGACCGGCAGCGAGGCTGCGAGCGCGGCTTCCTTCAGCGGGTCGGCCTTGGCGCCTTCCTTCTCGGGCGCGACATAGACCGCGATCACGTTGTCGCCGCGCTTGAGCAGGGCTTCCAGCACGGCCTTGCCGAACGCCTGTTGGCCGTGGACGACGATACGCATAGCAACTCCTCCCCAAAATCCTTTCCTGCACCTCTCCCCATCGGGGAGAGGTCGGCGAGGCGCGGAACGCGCCGAGCCGGGTGAGGCGGGATCGTTCCCGCTCGTTCGATCTGACCCCCGTCACCCGGCCTCGCTTCGCTCGGCCGACCGCTACCCCGATGGGGAGAGGTGAAGCGGCGTGGGGAGAGGGAAGTTAAGCCGCCTTTTCCTTCTTCGGCGGCGCGCTGAGCGCGCCGGAATTCTTGATCTCGGCGATGTCCTTGGCCGAGAACTTGAGCACGTCCTTCAAAATCTCGTCGGTGTGCTCGCCCAAAAGTGGCGAGCGCGTCACTTCCGAGACCGAGTCGGACAATTTGATCGGATTGCCGACGGTCAGATATTTGCCGCGTGTCGGGTGGTCGACCTCGACCACGGTGCCGGTCTTGCGCAGCGACGGTTCCTCGGCGATCTCCTTCATCGACAGGATCGGCCCGACCGGGATATCGACCTTGTTGCAGATTTCCATGACCTCGAACTTGGACTTGGTCATGGTCCACGCCTCGATGCGGGCGAAAATCTGCTTGAGCTTGGGCAGCCGCGCTTTGGGCGTGGCATAGTCCGGATCGGTCTTCCAGGTCGGCTCGCCGATGACGTCGCAGATCTTCTCCCACACCGGCGCCTGCGTGATGAAATAGATGTAGGCGTTGGGGTCGCTCTCCCAGCCCTTGCATTTCAGGATCCAGCCCGGCTGGCCGCCGCCGGAATCGTTGCCGGCGCGCGGCACGGAATCGCCGAACGGCGCGCCCTCGCCGTACTGGCTGTATTCGGTGAGCGGACCGTGCGCGAGGCGCTGCTGGTCGCGCAGCTTGACGCGGCAGAGATTGAGCACGCCGTCCTGCATGGCGGCGAGCACCTTCTGGCCGCGGCCGGTGCGGGTGCGCTGGTAAAGCGCGGACACGATGCCGAGCGCGAGATGCAGGCCGGTGCCTGAGTCGCCGATCTGCGAGCCGGTCACCAGCGGCGGGCCGTCGCGGAAACCGGTGGTCGAGGCGGAGCCGCCGGCGCATTGCGCGACGTTCTCGTAGACCTTGCATTCCTCGTAGGGGCCGGGGCCGAAGCCCTTGACGGAAGCGACAATCATGCGCGGGTTGAGTTTGTGGATGTGCTCCCAGGTCAGGCCCATGCGGTCGAGCGCGCCGGGCGCGAAATTCTCCACCAGCACGTCGCAGGTCTTGATCAATTCGTCGAGCACGCGCTTGCCCTGCGGGTGCTTGGAATCGATGGTGATCGAGCGCTTGTTGTGGTTGAGCATGGTGAAGTAGAGCGAGTCGGCATTGGGCACGTCGCGCAACTGGCCGCGCGTGATGTCACCGATGCCGGGCCGCTCGACCTTGATGACGTCGGCGCCGAACCAGGCCAAGAGCTGCGTGCAGGTCGGGCCCGACTGCACGTGGGTGAAGTCGAGGATGCGCACGCCGGTGAGCGCCTTGCCGGCCTGGCCGTAGGGCCTGCTCGAGGGCTTGGGCAGGCCGCTGCCGTTGGCTTTCGCGTTGCCGTTCGCTTTGGCGGCGGGCTTCTTGGCGAGCTTGACCACCTTGCGGGCGGATTTTTTGGCGGCGGCTTTGCCCGCCTTCTTGTCCTTCTTGTGCTTCTTCTTGCCCATTCAGTTCCTCCTAATTCTCTGTCTGTCATGCCCCCGCCCCGATCGAGTCGGGGCCAAACGCCAGCGGGCAAACCAGTGCGACATTGCGACGTTGCTCTGGGTCCCCGCTTGCGCGGGGACGAGCGGCTTAAATCATTTCTTCTTCACCACGCTTTGCGGGTTGAGCTTGCCGATGCGGCCGCTCTCGGTGCCGGCGGCCGGGTCGATCACCGCGTTGATCAGCGTCGGCTTGCCGGAATCCATGGCGGCGTCGACCGCGCGCTTGAGCTCGTCCGGCGTCGTCACGTTCACGCCGGCACCGCCGAAGGCCTCCATCATCTTGTCGTAGCGCGAGCCTTTGACGAAGACGGTGGTGGCCGGGTCCGAGCCGGCGGTGTTGACGTCGGTGCCGCGATAGATGCCGTCGTTGTTGAAGATGACAACGCAGACCGGCAGCTGGTAGCGGCAGATGGTCTCCACCTCCATGCCGGAGAAGCCGAAGGCCGAGTCGCCCTCGACCGCCAGCACCGGCTTGCCGGTTTCCACGGCGGCGGCGATGGCAAAGCCCATGCCGATGCCCATGACGCCCCAGGTGCCGACGTCCAGCCGCTTGCGCGGCTGGTACATGTCGATGATACCGCGCGCCAAATCGAGCGTGTTGGCGCCTTCGTTGACCAGGATGGCGTCGGGGCGCTCCTTGATGACGGTGCGCAACGCGCCGAGCGCGCCGTGGAAGTCCATCGGCGCGTTATTATTCATCAGCCGCGGCGCCATTTTGGCGATGTTCTCTTCCTTCTTGCTCTTGACCGCGGCGACCCAGTCGGAAGGCGGCGCCGGCCAGCTGCCGCCCATGGCCTCGACCAGCGCCGTGACGCAGGAGCCGATATCGCCGACCACGGGGGCTGCGATCTCGACGTTCGAGTCCATCTCTTTGGGCTCGATGTCGATCTGGATGAACTTCTTGGGCGCGTCGCCCCAGGTCTTGCCCTTGCCGTGCGACAACAGCCAGTTGAGGCGGGCGCCGATCAGCATGACGACGTCGCTATCTTTCAGCACCGTCGAGCGCGCGGCGCCGGCGCATTGCGGGTGGGTGTCGGGCAGGATGCCCTTGGCCATGCTCATGGGCAGGAAGGGAACGCCGCTCTTTTCGATGAGCGTTCGGAGCGCGTCATCGGCCTGCGCGTAGGCGGCGCCCTTGCCGAGGATGATGAGCGGGCGCTTGGCGCTTTTGAGCACATCGAGCGCGCGCTTGACCGCAGCCGGCGCCGGGATTTGCGCGGGCGCCGGGTCGATGACCTTGACCAGCGACTTCTCGCCGGCGGCGGCGTCGATCACTTGGCCGAACAGCTTGGCTGGCAGGTCGAGATAGACGCCGCCCGGACGCCCCGAGACGGCGGCGCGGATGGCGCGCGCCACGCCGATGCCGATATCGGCGGCATGCAGCACGCGGAAGGCCGCCTTGCAGAGCGGCCGGGCGATGGCGAGCTGGTCCATCTCCTCGTAGTCGCCCTGTTGCAGATCGACGATCTCACGCTCGGACGAGCCCGAGATCAGGATCATCGGGAAGCAGTTTGTGGTGGCATTGGCGAGCGCGGTCAAGCCGTTGAGAAAGCCGGGCGCCGACACGGTCAGGCAGATGCCGGGCTTCTTGGTGAGGAAGCCGGCGATGGCAGCGGCGTTGCCGGCGTTCTGCTCGTGGCGGAACGAAAGCACGCGAATGCCGGCGGCCTGCGCCATGCGACCGAAATCCGTGATCGGGATGCCGGGCACGCCGTAGATCGTCTCGATGCCGTTGAGCTTGAGCGCGTCGATGACGAGGTGAAAGCCGTCGGTCAGTTCCTGCTCCGCTTCGGCTGCATGGCGTTGCTCTTTCACTGCTGCTTCAGCCATGGGGAATCCTCCGTCGCAAAATTCCGGTGGTCGGACAGTCAGTCCAGATAGTCGGCGTATTTCGAAACGTGCTCGGCAAGACCGAGCGCGTGGTCGCGCACTAGATCCTCGGCGCGGTCGGTCTGCCGCGCTTCGAGCGCTTCGATGATATTCATGTGGTCGCGGATCGAGCGGTCGGCGCGGTCCTTCTCGCCGATGGTCTTGCGCCGGATCATGCGCATGTGGGTGAACAGGTTCTCGGCCAGGTCGATCAGCACGGCGTTGCGCGACAGCCGGATGATGGCCTGGTGGAATTCGATGTTGACGTCGGAATATTCGTCGAGATGGGCGCGATGCTTGCCGTTCTCGAAGGTGGCGAACATGCGGCGCAGGCCGGCGATCTCCTCGTCGCTCGCAACTTCCGTGATCAGGCGCGCCGCCATGCTCTCGAGCGCGGCCCAAGCCTCGATCATCTCGATCACCTCGCGCTTGGTCTTGCGCACCACGTAGATGCCGCGGCGCGGCACCGAGCGCACGAAGCCCTCGCTCTCGAGCTGCGCCATGGCCTCGCGCACCGGCGTGCGGCTGATGCCGAAATCCTGCGCCAGTTTCCGCTCATCGAGCCGGATGTCGTCGCGGCTGCGGTAGATGTCCATGGCGACGATGGCGTTCTTCAAGGCGGCATAGGCCTTGTGTTTGAAGCTCGGCGTGGTGTCGATCGGCTCGAGCACCGGATGGGAAGCGACCGGAGCGAGCGCGGCGGCGGGGGCGGTTCGGCGGCTCCGCGCGGGCGCGCGGCGGACGGGACGGTCTCGGTTACTCATGACTGGTATACATTATGCCAGAACTGCCTTTCCCCGCAACCGGGGTCGCTATTGCCGTGCCGATTCATCCAAAAACCCCGTTACTTGCGGCCCGCGGACGCGCCGCGGGCGGGCCCTTCCGCCTATTCCGCCGGCTTCAGCCCGCCGCCGCGCATGCGCAGCATGAGCTTGCCGAGCAGTTTGGAGATCAGCGGCCAGAACAGCATGAGCATGCTGAGCGCGGTGATGGTGCCGACCAGCCCGTTCGACCAGAACACGCTGACGTCGCCCTGCGAGCCGATCATCGACTGGCGGAACGAGCTCTCGGCGCGCCCGCCCAGCACGATCGCCAGCACCATGGGCGCCAGCGGATAGTCGAGCTTCTTGAACAGGTAGCCGATGATGCCGAACATCACCATGAAGATCAGATCGGCCGGCGCGTTCGACAGCGTATAGGAGCCGATGGCGCAGACCGCGATGATGATGGGCGCGATGATCGAGAACGGGATCTTCATGATCGAGGCCCAGAACGGCACCGTCGACAGCACGATCACCAGGCCCACCAAGTTGCCGAGATAGATCGAGGCGATCAGACCCCAGACGAAATCCTTCTGCTCGACGAACAGCAGCGGCCCCGGCTGCAGACCCCAGATCAACAGGCCACCGAGCAGCACCGCCGCGGTCGGCGAGCCGGGAATGCCGAGGGTAAGCATTGGCAAGAGCGCCGAGGTGCCGGCGGCATGCGCCGCGGTTTCCGGCGCCACCACGCCTTCCAGTTGGCCGGTGCCGAACAGATGGCCGTTCTTGGAGAAGCGCTTGGCCAGGCCATAGCTCATGAACGAGGCGGGCGTGGCGCCGCCCGGCGTGACGCCGAGCCAAATGCCGACCGCAGTGCCGCGGATGATGGTCACCCAATATTGCGGCAGCTTCTTCCAGGTCTGCCACACCACGAAGGGGTTGATCTTGGCGGCGCGGCCTTCGAATTGCAGCCCCTTCTCCACCGTCACCAGGATCTCGCCGATGCCGAACAGGCCGATGACCGCGATCAGGAAGTGGAAGCCGGTGAGCAGCGTCTCGGTGCCGAAGGTGAGGCGCAGGCCGCCGGTGATTTCGTCGGTGCCGACACTGGCAAAGGCGAAGCCCAGCATCATCGCCGATATGACCTTGAACGGGGACTGCCGGCCCATGCCGACGAAGGAACAGAACGTCAGCAGGTAGACCGAGAAATATTCCGGCGGGCCGAAATCGAGCGCGAAGTTGGCGACGACCGGCGCCATGAAAGTCAGCATGATGGTGGCGAAAAAGGCGCCGACGAAGGAGGAGGACAGCGAGGCGGTGAGCGCTTCGCCGGCGCGGCCCTGCTTGGCCAACGGATGGCCGTCGAAGGTGGTGGCCACCGACCATGGTTCGCCCGGGATGTTGAACAGGATGGCGCTGATGCAGCCGCCGAACAGCGCGCCCCAATAGATCGCCGCCAGCATGATGATGGCGGTGGTGTTGGGCATCGAGAAGGTGAGCGGCAGCAGGATGGCGATGCCGTTGGCGCCGCCGACGCCGGGCAAAAAGCCGAGCAGCACGCCGAACAGGATGCCGACCACCATGTAACCGAGGTTCATGGGCGTCAGCAGCACGTCGAAGCCGTGCATCAACGAAAAGAACGCGTCCAACTTCCGATCTCCCGTCACCTGGCCGGGCGGTCCGCCTTAGGCGTCCGCCCGCTGTCCCGTTTCTTGTTGTCCCGTGCTTGCTCTGATTTTGCGCCTTTCGAAAAATCCGCCCTCAGTAGCCGAGCCAGGCCTCGAACGGCCCCTTGGGCAGCGGCACCAGGAACCAGATTTCGAAAATGATGAACAGCGCGATCGGCACGAACAAGGCGATCGGGATCGTCTTGTAGAGCGGATAGCGCCCGTGCCACATCATGAAGAAGGTGATGAACAGAAAGGTCGAAATGTAGATGCCGATATAGAGCGACAAGACCACGAAAATGATCATCGGAATGAGAATGCTCAGCACCATGATCAGCTCGGCGTGCGCGAGGAAACTGCCCTCGCCGTCGGGCCGGCGCGCGATGAGGTGCTGGAAGAAGGTGACGCCGCTGGCGACGAACATGATCAACGAGACATAGAACGGGAAGTAACCGGAATCCGGGCCGACATCCTTGGCCCAGCCGGCGCCGAGCCGATAGCTCGAAATCATCACCACCGCGGCCACCGCCATCAGCGCGAGCGAGACCGCCATGTTCATGGTGCGGTTGGAAACGACGCTGCCGCTTACGTCTTCGTTTTCTTCGGTACCATGAGTCATTATGCCGAACTCGTGACGCTTGCTTGCGTGGACTTTATTTTTGACGCCGCATTTTTGACGCCGCAGCCCTTGCGCGCGAAAGGCTCTTCGGCGCGCGTAACGCCTTCAAACATGCAAATTGCGGGAGCGCCGGGTTCGGCGCCCCCCGCAACCCTTCGGTGTCTTACGAGCCCTTGTGCAGGAAGCCGGCCTTTTCCATCAGCTTATGGTGCTCGGCCGCTGCATTGGTCAGCCAGGTGTGGAATTCAGAGCCGGTCATGAAGCTCTGATTGAAAGCGCCCTTTTCCATGAACGCTTTCCATTCCGGCGTGGCGCGGACCTTCTTGAGCAGGTCGATATAGTAGTTGACGGCGTCCTGCGACACGCCCGGTGCCGTCATGATGCCGCGCAGCATGGTGTATTCGATATCGAGGCCCTTGGACTTGCAGGACGGGATATCCTGCCAAGACATGGTCTTGGTGATCTTGGCCGGATAGGGCATCGGCTTGGCGTCGAACACGCAGAGCGGACGCACGTTGCCCGCGCGCCAATGCGCAACGCACTCGATCGGATTGTTCACGCTCGAATCGATGTGGC
Source organism: uncultured Pseudomonadota bacterium (assembly GCA_963819955.1). Lineage (GTDB taxonomy): Bacteria > Pseudomonadota > Alphaproteobacteria > Rhizobiales > Xanthobacteraceae > Pseudolabrys. The sequence goes on from CAWFYB010000009.1 coordinate 1,092,662, forward strand.
CGCCGACCAGCTGGGTGCAGACCGTGCCGCCGCCTTTGTAGGGCACGTAGGTGAACTTGTCGCCGGTCTTCTGCTCAAGGGCAGCGGTGATGATCTGGTCTTCCTGCTTGGAGCCGGTGCCGCCCATCTTCATCTTGCCGCCGGCCTTCTTGACCGCGGCAATATATTCTTCCGGCGTCTTGTACGGCGTCTTGGCGTTCACCCAGAACACGAACTCGTCGAGCGCCATCATGGCGATCGGGGTGAAGTCCTTCCAGGAGAAGGGCGAGCCGGTGGCCAGCGGCGTGGTGAACAGGTTCGACAGGGTGATGATGATTTTGTGGGGGTCGGCTTTGGCGTTCTTCACGTAGAGGAAGCCCTCGGCGCCGGAGCCGCCCTTCTTGCTGATGACGACCATGGAGACCGGCAGCAGCTTGTGCTTCTGGATGATGCCTTGGATCAGCTGCGCCATCTGGCCAGCGCCGCCGCCGATACCGGCCGGCACGATGAACTCTATATTGCGGGTCGGTTTCCACGCGGCCTGCGCGGGCGCGGCCATCGCTGCAAATAGGCCGCCGAGAACGGCAGCACTCAAGCCCAAATTTTTGATTGCGGTTCGCATATATCCTCCCGTGGATTGGTTTTCTTACCGCCGTCCGATCTTAGGCCGGATCGCGCGCTTCTTCAGCTAAATTTGGTAGGCGCGGTCGGCTGAACACAACCGCAGCCGGACGGCAGGTTGGTATACTTAATACAAAAACGGCGGGACGGTCATCAGCTATTTTCGGGTCCTGTGCGGTGATTTTTGCGGTGCACAAAGAGGTGCGCGCCCGATTGGCGCAGGTGCGGCAGGTTATTCCGTCACGCCATTCAGCTTCAATTGCTCGACTTCCGCAGGCGTGAAACCAAGCATCTTCCGCAGGCGTGAAACCAAGCATCTCAATCAGCAAATCCGAACCTTCAATGGCGCCCGTCTCTGCCGCCGCCGAAGTTTCCTGCGCGCCGCAGAAGCGCGGCGCGGGCGCCGGGAAAACGTGTCCGTTCATTTCGACGAATATCTTGCGCGCCCGATTGTGCCGGCGCGATCCGTACTTGGCCCGGGTCAAATGACTTTTTTTGCGCTGAAGGTCGTCTATTTCATCGGCGCTCAGGGCGAGCGTGTCGCGGAAGAAAGCATCGGTATGCTCGCCGTGCCAGGGTCTTGGCGAAAGTCATTTCGTCGTGAAAACGTCTTTCAACGCGCGGCGAGCGGCGTCCCCGATGCCGATCTCCCCGGTCGACGCGGTTTTGGCCAGATCGTCGATCTTGTCGCTCTCGGAATTCTGAATAAGGTCGCGCACCAGACGGCTTGCCGAGGCGGCGATCAGGCGGCGCATGCGCCGCATGCGGGATTTTTGGGGGGTTTTCGCGCCGGCTGCGAGGCGGGCGTCGATCGCGGCGGCGAGCTGATCGATCCCGCTCTGCGCGCTGGCGATCGTCTCCACAATCGCGACGTCGCGGTTTTCGCGCCTTAGCTGCAGCATGTTCTTGAGCTGCTTGGTGGTGCGCGCGGCGTGCCCTAGATCGGCCTTGTTGACGACCAGCACATCGGCGATCTCGAGCACGCCTGCCTTTATCGCCTGCACGTCATCGCCCATGTTGGGCGCGTTCACCACCACGCACAGATCGGCAAGTTGCGCCACTTCCACCTCGGATTGCCCGGTGCCGACGGTCTCGACGATTATGATATCCCATCCCGCCGCGTCCATCGCGTCGACGATGCGGTGGATGCTTTCCGACAGGCCGCCGAGATGGCCGCGCGAGGCGACCGAACGTATGAACACACCGGCGTCCTCGGCATGGCGCAGCATGCGGACGCGGTCGCCTAGAATGGCTCCCGCCGATATCGGGCTCGATGGATCGACCGCGGCGACCGCAACACGCCGCCCGCGCGCGCGGAGCACGCCGATATAGGCGTCGATCAATGTCGATTTGCCCGCACCGGGAGCACCGGTGAAGCCGATGATGGATGCGCGGCCGGTGAGCCGGCATATCCGCTTGTGAATCGCCTCGGCCGCAGGGTCGGCGCTCTCCATCAGCGAAATACACCGGGCAAGAGTCGCCGGATCGCCGGCAGCGAGCTTGCCGACGAACGCGTCGGCCGGCAATGGCGTGTCCGCGCGCGCCGCGCTAGACGACGACAAGGGGCTGACCAAAACCAAGCTCCCGGCGCAAGCAGTCGACAATTTCGCCATGGGTGACGCCGCCCTCGGCCGCTTCCACGATACGCTCGTAGACGTTCACCTTCTCGCTGTTGGCGGCGCGTGCCAGCGCCGCGAGTGCGTTGTCGACATTCGCCTGGCTGCGCTCGCGCTTGTAAGCCTTGAATTGCGCGACGTGTTCTTGCATGCGCTCGAGATCGGGCCGCTCGGTCGGCTTGTTCAGCCGCGACGTCTCGTCAGCTTGATAGCAATTGACCCCAACCAGTTTCTGCTCGCCGCTTTCGATCTGCTCCTGGAAAGCGAGCGCGGAGGTTCCGATCATGGATTGGATCAGGCCGGCTTCGGCGGCCTTGTACATGCCGCCGGCATCGTCGATTTTTCCGATCAGCGCGAGAATGTCCTTTTCCATCCGATCGGTCAGCAATTCCACGTAATACGAGCCGCCAAGCGGGTCGGTTACGTCGCAAAGATGCGCTTCCTCGCGCAGGATATTCTGCGTGGCGACCGCGATGCGCGCGGTCTCCTCGGTCGGCGTCGCGACCGCTTCGTCGTAGGCGTCGGTGTGCAACGACTGCAAGCCGCTCAGGATGCCCGCCATGGCCTGCACGGAGACTCGCGCAATGTTGTTGAGCGGTTGCTGCTCGGTGAGATCGACTCCGGACGTCTGCCCGTGGAACTTGAAGCGCCACGACCCTGGGTCTTTGGCGCCAAGCCGCTCGCGCGCCAGCCGCGCCCAGATGCGCCGACCAGCGCGGAACTTGGCGACCTCCTCGAAGAAGCTGATCGATATGTCGAAAAAGAAGGTGAAGCGCCGCAACACAACGTCGATGTCCATGCCGCGGTCGATGCAGTCCTGCGCGTATTGCAGCGCGGTCGAGATCGTGAACGCCATGGTCTCGACCGGCGTGGCGCCGGCCTGCTGCATGTGCTGGCCGACCACCGATACCGGATTCCAGTTCGGCACGTGCTTGCGGCAGAACTCGATGTGATCGAGCAGAACGCGCCGCGCGCCGGACAACGAGAGCCGGTAAAACATGTGATTGGCGATAAAGTGCGAAATGTAATCGCTCTGGTTCGACGTGCCGGTGACCGATGTCCACGGCACGCCGCGCCGCTTGGCGACACCGAGCGTGAAGGCGAGCAGCGTGAACGGAGAGGGGTCGTTCATCGCCGTCGAGATCCTACCAAGCGGCACGCCGTCGAGCGCCCGATCCATGTGGTCGATGGTGTTCACCACCGTCCCGCACGTGCCGAGCAGTATCGGATCAACCTCGTCGCAATCCAGTCCGCGGAATCCGGAGTTGCAGGGCAGCAGGCTGATGGCGGTGGCGCCGGCGTCGAGCAGCAGACGCACCCGCTTGTTGTAATCCTCCGGCGTGCCGAGGCCGATCAGTTGGCGCTGCGTCCAGGTGCGGCCGCGGTGCATGGTCGAATAAATGCCGCGGGTGTAGGGGTACTGGCCGGGAAAACCAAGGTCGTCGAGAAAGGCATCGCCGCTCCAGTCGCGCGGCGTATAGAGCGGCTTGATCTCAATTCCCGACCGGTTCTTGATGACGCGGTCGGTGCCGATCTGGCGGCCATAATCGGCGCGCCACTGGCCGTGCACCTGGTCGAACCCCGGCAGCGGAAGCTGAACGGCTTCTTTTGTCATTGGGCGAACTCCCTCAGTTCGGCATTTCGTATCTCGCGCGCCTTGCCGGCGAGCGCGGCAACGTGGGCAACGATGTCGTCGCGCGCCGAGCCCGGCCCGAAAATGCCGCTGACGCCGGCCTGCAATAGCGCGGGCCTTTCATCTTCCGGAACGATGCCGCCGACCAACAGGCCGACATGCGAAAGGCCGGCCGCGCGCAACGCATCCATTAAACTCGGCACGATCAGATGGTCGGTTGCCAGCGAGCTGACGCCGATCACGTCGACGTCTTCTTCCATCGCCAGCTTGACTACCGCCGGAATCGATTGCCATGGCGGCGTGTAGATCACCTCCATGCCGGCGTCGCGCAAGTAGGCGGCGACGATGCGGCTGCCGCGATCGTGACCGTCGAGGCCGATCTTGGTGACCAGAACGCGGGCGGGCGGGAATAATGCAGTTGTCGTCATTTGCGGGCTCGCGGTGTCTTCACGCCGGCCAGCGCACGCAGCGGCGCCAGCAATTCCCGTGCGATCATCGGCAGCGTCTTGCCGCCTTCTTTGTACCAGACCGGGGTCCAGTTCATGGCGCCGATCAGCGCCAGGCGGGCAACGCTTGCGTCGCGGTCCTTCGGCAGCGTGACCGCGGAAAAATACCGGCGCAACCGCGCCTCGTATCGGTCGCGCAGCTCGGTGAGCTCGGCGCAGATTTCGGGAGCGTCGGCAGGCAAGATACGGATGACGACGCGGGCATAGGCGCTGGCGTCGAGAATGGACTCAAGGTGTGCGGCAACAGCCTTCTCAAGGCGCATCCACGGATCGCGCTCTCCCGCTACCGCCGCCTCGACGTGGTCGAGAATGCGCTGCACGCCTTCCTCGTAAACCGCAAGCAGCAATGCCTGCTTGCTTGCCACGTGAAAATAGATCGCTCCTGGCGTCATCGCCGTGGCGGCGGCCAGATCGCGCATGCTGGTGGCGTGATAGCCGCGTTCGGCAAACTGCGCCGCGGCCGCGTCGAGCAAGGCCGGCCATCGGTTGGACTGACGCTTGGCCGTGATTGTCGCCAAGGCTTGACTCCGGCGAGTTGACTAATCGATCGTTTAGCACAAATGCGGCGGACAATATAGCCCGTCGGCTAAATCACCATAAAACATAGGGTTTTTCGGTGATGATCCGGCTTGATAACTAAACGACCGTTCAGCCGTATTTGTCAAAGAAAGGAAAGCGGCGCCATCGGATGCGCGGCGTTGAGGGATGCCGATGCTGGAAAGTAAATATCGCGATCAGGCGAAGGAAGCTTGTGACCCAAGACACGTGGTCGACGGCGCAGGAGGTAGGGTGGCGTTGAAATCGTTGGCGTTTTCGGCCAGATGGCGCTGGCCGGACACTCAAGAGTTGGTTGCGGGGGTAGGATTTGAACCTACGACCTTCAGGTTATGAGCCTGACGAGCTACCGGGCTGCTCCACCCCGCGATAATCCTTGCATCTGGGCCCCCGCCTGCGCGGGGGCGTCGTTCGGCCTTTCGTCTCGCTACGGGCCTCACGACGGTTATGAGCCTGACGCGTGACCTAAGCTGCTTCCACCCCGCGATAAACCGGAACCGGCTAGCGGGCCGCGCCGTCTCGCGTCAAAATGCGAAGCGCGGGGCTAGGCCCGCGCGTTTCGTCGGCTATGTAGCAACGGCAGGTGCCATTGGGAAGGGCAGAACGCGGCCAAATTCATCAATCTGTCACCAAGCAGCGGCAAAAGGCCGCCATGGTGGGGGGTGCCGGCCACGATGGCGGCTTCGGCGACGGCCTGGCGGGGGCCGCCCGGGCGATTATTGCCGACGCCCGGCGGGCGCTCACCGACCCCGAACTGAGCGACCCGGAGGCGGTGCACGACGTGCGCAAGGCGCTCAAGCGCTGGCGCGCGCTCATGCGAACTCCTGGCCCGCGGCATCGGCGAGCCGGCCGACCAGATGCGCATGGAGGCGCGCGAGCTGATGCGGGCGCTGTCGGGGGCGCGCGACGCGCAATCGGCGCTCGACGCCCTCGCCGATCTGAAAAAAAGCGAGTTGCCGCTCTCGGCCACCTCGGTCGAAACCATTCGCAAGCGGCTGACCGAGATGCGCGACGCCGCCGAGAAAACCGGGTTCAGCGGCGAGATGCGCGACAAGCTTGCACGCTATCTCGATTACGCCACGCTTTCCCTTGAAAGGTGGCCGCTCAGGACAATCGACTTCGACACGGTCGCCGACGGCCTGATCTCCACCTATCGGCGCGCGCGGCAACTGGTGCCGGACGACTGGCCGAGCGTGGAGCCAGAGCATCTGCACGATCTGCGCCGCCGGGTGGTGGAGCACCGCCACCAGATGGATCTGGTCGAGCCGCTCTGGCCGCGGCTGGGACGGGTCTGGGCCGAGGAGGCGCAGCGCCTGCGCAACCAGCTCGGCGCCTGCCAGGACCTCGCGGTGCTGAGCAATCTCACCGCGCCGCATCAGCCGCTGGCACCCTGGCGCTCGCGCCTGACGCCGGTGATCGAGGGACGGCGCGCCGCGCATCTGAAGACCGCGGCGCGGCTGGCCGGAAGGTTGTTCGCCGAGAAGCCGAAGGCGTTCCGCCGCCGCATCGCGGCGCTGTGGAACGCCAGGCGGGCGCGCAAAACGCCGAGCTAGTGTGCTAAGGGCGTAGGCGGCGCGCAGCCGACCGGCAAGCCGTAGCAACGAAAACCAAGTGGAAGCTAGGCAAAATCTCCCGAGCATTTCATCCCGGCTGCGCGCCACCGCCCGCGCGCCTTTCGTCTGGCATGCCGCGTTCGTCCTTCTCCTGGCGTTCAATATCTGGCGCATCTTGCATCACGCGATGTGGCGCGACGAGCTCGAGGCCTTTCAGCTCGCCGACCACGCGCCGACGCTTGCCGACGTATTCGCCGCGCTGAAATACGAAGGGCATGCGGGTCTTTGGCAGAGTCTGCTTTGGCTCGTGTCCCGCTTCACCTCCGACCCGGTGTCGATGCAGGTCCTGCACGCCGTGCTGGCGGTCGGGGTCTGGCTCATGGTCTATCGGCTGTCGCCGTTCAGCCGTCTCGACAAGTTTCTGCTGCTGCTGAGTTACTTGCTGTTCTGGGAGTATTTCGTCGTCAGCCGCAGCTACGTGCTGGCGGCCCTGCTCGGCTTTGCCTTCGCGGCGATGCGCCAGCACCGCCCGAACAGCCGATATCTTCCGTGGCTGCTGCTCGGCCTTCTGGCCAATGTAGGCCTGCACTCAGCCATCTGGTCGATCGCGCTCGCCGCCGGATTGGGATGGACGCAGGCGCAAACGGCCCGCCCGGTTGTCCTGGCCGGCGGGGCAGCGACCTATCTACTGTTGCTGGCGACGGCCATCGCCACCATGGTTCCCGCCCAGGATTTCAGCTTCGGACCGGCGGGCGCCGAACTTCGCTTCACCCTTGCGCGCCTCGGCAGCACCATCGCGGTCCCGGTCGGCGCGTTTCTGCCGTTCAATTTACACAGTATCGGGGACGCCGTCGCCTTTCTGAAGCATGCGGGACA
>CAWFYB010000009.1:1110000-1277519 GCA_963819955.1 uncultured Pseudomonadota bacterium
GGTGCCGCGGCCAGTCATCGAAAACCTGATCCGCATCTATTCGTTCGACATCGACTTCCAGCGCAAAGTGCAGCCCGGCAACTCCTTCGAGGTGCTGTACGCCGGCGACGAGGACAAGCCGGGCGCCGACACCCGCACCGACGTGCTGTTCGCCGCCTTGACCGTCGGCGGCGAAACCAAGCGGCTCTACCGCTATCAGACGCCCGACGACGGGCTGGTCGACTACTACGATGCCGCCGGCAAAAGCGCGAAGAAGTTCCTGGTGCGCAAGCCGGTGGCGGAGGGCATCATGCGCTCCGGCTTCGGGCTGCGCCGCCATCCGATCCTCGGCTACGTCAAGATGCACACCGGTGTCGACTGGGCGGCGCCCGCCGGCACGCAGATCTACGCTGCCGGCAACGGCGTGATCGAGAAGGAAGGCTGGGAGTCCGGCTACGGCAAGTTCATCCTGATCCGTCACCACAATGGCTACGAGACCGCCTACGGCCACATGAGCGCCTATGCCAAGGGCGCGCACGAAGGCGAGCACGTGCGGCAGGGCCAGGTGATCGGCTTCGTCGGCTCGACCGGCCTGTCGACCGGCTCGCATCTGCACTTCGAGATCCGCATCAATGACCGTTTCGTCGATCCCATGCGCATCAAGCTGCCGCGCGGACGCGAGCTGCGCAGCAAGATCCTCGCCTCATTCGAGCAGGAGCGCCAGCGCGTCGACGGCATCCTGGCGCGCAAGCCGGCGCGCGTGGCGACTCGGTAGATACATCTGCCGTCATTGCCGGGCCTGACCCGGCAATCCATGATGATGTTCAGCAAAGCAAAGCCGCTCGTAAGTCTTGTCGACTTTGAGAGTCATCATCGATGCCCCGGTCAAGCCCGGGCATGACGTGGAGAGGCGGTGCGCAGCTATTACGCCGCCTGCGCGACCGCGTGGCCGTTGAAGGTGAGCCCCTGCTTGCCGGCCGAGACCGTGACCTTCTCGCCGTCCTTGATGGTCCCTGCCAGGATCATCTCGGCCAGCGGGTCCTGCACCGACTTCTGGATCACGCGCTTCAAGGGCCGCGCGCCATAGGCCGGATCCCAGCCCTTGTCGGCCAGCCACTCGCGCGCGCTCGGCTCCAGCTTGATGGTGATCTTGCGGTCGTCCAACAGCTTCTGCAGCCGCCGCATCTGGATGTCGACGATGCGGGTCATCTCGCTCTTCTTCAGCCGGTGGAACAGGATGATCTCGTCGACGCGGTTCAAGAACTCGGGCCGGAAGGCCGCGCGCACCACCGCCATCACCTGATCGCGCACCGCATCGGTGTCCTGACCCTCCGGCTGGTTGACCAGGAAATCGGCGCCCAGGTTCGACGTCATGATGATCAGCGTGTTGCGGAAGTCGACGGTGTGGCCCTGCCCGTCGGTCAGGCGGCCGTCGTCGAGCACCTGCAAGAGAACGTTGAACACGTCCGGATGCGCCTTCTCGATCTCGTCGAACAGCACGACCTGATAGGGCCGGCGCCGCACCGCCTCGGTGAGCGCGCCGCCCTCCTCGTAGCCGACATAGCCCGGTGGAGCGCCGATCAGTCGGGCCACCGAATGCTTCTCCATGTATTCCGACATGTCGATGCGGATAAGCGCGTTCTCGTCGTCGAACAGGTATTCGGCCAAGGCTTTAGTGAGCTCGGTCTTGCCGACGCCGGTCGGGCCTAAGAACATGAACGAGCCGATCGGCCGGTGCGGGTCCTGCAGGCCGGCACGGGCGCGCCGCACCGCGGTCGAGACCGCCTGCACGGCCTCCTTCTGGCCGATGACGCGCTTACTAAGCTCGTCCTCCATGCGCAGCAGTTTTTGCTTCTCGCCTTCCAGCATCCTGTCGACCGGCACGCCGGTCCAGCGCGAGACCACGCCGGCGACGTGATCGGCGGTCACGGTCTCCTCGACCATGGCGCCGCGCTGGCCTTCGGCGGCCTCGATGTCCTTGAGCTTCTTCTCCAGCTCGGGAATGCGGCCATAGGCCAATTCGCCGGCGCGCTGGTACTCGCCCTTGCGCTGGGCATTGGCGAGCTCGGCGCGCAATTGATCGAGCTCGGTCTTGAGCTTCTGCGCATCCGAGAGCTTTTCCTTTTCCGACTTCCAGCGGCTGGTGATATCGGCCGACTTCTTCTCCAGCGACTTCAATTCGGCTTCCAGGTTCTTAAGCCGGTCCTTCGAGCCGGGATCGCTTTCCTTCTTCAGCGCCTCCTGCTCGATCTTCAGCCGCACGATTTCGCGGTCGATGGTATCGAGCTCTTCCGGCTTGGAGTCGACCTGCATCTTCAGGCGCGCCGCCGCCTCGTCAATCAGGTCGATGGCCTTGTCGGGCAGGAAGCGGTCGGTGATATAGCGGTTCGACAACGTGGCGGCGGCGACGATCGCCGAATCGGAAATGCGCACGCCGTGATGCTGCTCGTATTTGTCCTTCAGCCCGCGCAGAATCGAGATGGTGTCCTCGACCGACGGCTCGTTGACACGAAGACCGGCTGGAAGCGCCGCGCCAGCGCCGCGTCCTTCTCCACGTGCTTCTTGTATTCGTCGAGCGTGGTGGCGCCGATGCAGTGCAGTTCGCCGCGCGCCAGCGCCGGCTTCAACAGATTGGAGGCATCCATGGCGCCGTCCGCCTTGCCGGCGCCGACCAGGGTGTGCATCTCGTCGATGAACAGGATGATGCCGCCGTTCGAGGAGGTCACCTCCTGCAGCACGGCCTTCAGCCGCTCCTCGAATTCACCGCGGTATTTGGCGCCGGCGATCATGGCGCCGAGGTCGAGCGCGAGCAGGCGTTTGTCCTGCAAGCTTTCCGGCACGTCGCCGTTGACGATGCGCAGCGCCAGCCCTTCGACAATCGCCGTCTTGCCGACACCGGGCTCGCCGATCAGCACCGGGTTGTTCTTGGTGCGGCGCGAGAGCACTTGGATGGTGCGGCGGATTTCCTCGTCGCGTCCAATGACAGGGTCCAGCTTGCCCTCGCGCGCCGCCTGCGTCAGATCGCGGGCGTATTTCTTGAGCGCGTCATAGGCGTTTTCGGCGGAAGCGGAATCGGCGGTACGGCCCTTGCGCAGCGCCTCGATGGCGGCGTTCAAGTTTTGCGGGGTGACGCCGGCCTTGGCCAAAATCTTGCCGGCCTCGCTGTCCTTCTCGATCGCCAGCGCCAGCAACAGACGCTCGACCGTCACGAAGCTGTCGCCGGCCTTCTCGCCGGCCTTTTCGGCGGCGTCGAACACGCGCGCCAGCGCGGCATCGAGATAGACTTGGCCGGCGCCGCCGCCGGAAACCTTGGGCCGCTTGGCAAGCGTTGCCTCGACCGCCTGCAAAGCCTGGCGAGAATTGCCGCCGGAGCGGTCGATCAGCCCGGCCGCCAACCCTTCCGGGTCGTCGAGCAGGACCTTCAAGAGATGTTCGGGGGCGAATTGCTGATGGCCCTCGCGCAGGGCCAAAGATTGCGCGGACTGCACGAAGCCGCGGGCGCGGTCGGTATATTTCTCGAAATTCATGCGTTTTACTCCCTCGGCCCTTTATGGCGCCGGACGAATAGCGGGTCCCCGGAGGCGGCCCGCCTCGGGAGTATATTGGGTTCCTTTTGGCAGTTTGAAGACCCGGGCGGCTTGATATAGGTCAGCTTTCGGGTCGGTTTGGCCCCCGAAAGTGCCCCATGGTTGACCAGCCGGCCGTCCAATCGCTCTGTCGCTACCCGGTCAAAGGCCTGTCGCCCCAGGCCCTGCAACGGGTGCGGCTCACGCCCGGCCAGACCCTGCCGGCCGACCGGCTTTACGCCGTCGAGAATGGGCCTTGCGGCTTCGACCCCGCCGCCCCCGCCTATTTCCCCAAGATCCGCTTCCTGATGCTGATGCGCAACGAGCGGCTGGCGGCCCTGCGCACCGGCTACGACGAAGCAAGCCACACCCTCACCATCCACTGGGAGCGCCGGGAGGCGGCGCGCGGCGACCTGCGCACGCCGGATGGGCGCGCCGCGATCGAGCGCTTCCTGGCCGAGTACTGCGCCGATGAGCTGCGCGGGGCCCCGCGGGTGCTCTATGGCGCAGGCCATAGTTTCTCGGACGTCGCCAAGAAGGTGGTGTCGATCATCAATCTTGCCTCGGTGGCGGAAGTCGAGAGCGCGGCCGGCGCAGCCGTGAACCCGCTGCGCTTCCGCGGCAATATCTATGTCGCCGGTTGGCCGGCCTGGCGCGAGTTCGACTTGCTCGACCGTGAGTTACACGTCGGCGGTGCGCGGTTGAAAGTTATCAAGCGCATCGTGCGCTGCGCGGCGACCGAAGTCGATCCGGACACCGGCATTCGCGACCTCTCCATCCCGCGCACGCTTACGGACAATTTCGGCCATGCCGACTGCGGCGTCTATGCCGAGGTGATAGCGGGCGGCGAAGTGGCGGTGGGCGACCGGCTGAGCGAAAGCTGATCGGCGTCAGCGCACGTTGACGGCGATGCGCCGCGCCGGCGCATGGCCGATGCGTGCCCGGTAATGCGCCCGCAGCGCGGCGCGGTCGTCGGGACCGAACAGCTTGGTCAGCAGCGGCTCGAGCGGCGATCCCGCGTGCGCTTGCGCGCGCACCCGCGCCCGCGGCGCTTCCCTGGCCGGCAATTGCTGCACGACATGCGCGCGCACCGGCGGACGCAGTAGAATACTTCGGCGCGCGGGCGGCGGCGGCGGGGCCGCATGCGCCGGCTTCTCGGCACGTGCGTGCTCGGCTTCGATCGCCGCGATCAGCGCGGCGATCGGCGAATCGATGCTTTTGTCGGTAACGGGCGTGGCGAGGCTGCGGGCGGCGAGCTGCGTCGTCAGCGGACGCCGCTCGGTCGGCATGACATAGGCGATCACGCGCGAGCGCGGATAGATGCCCTCGCCGACGCGGTCGTTGTGATTGCCGGAGATGATGATGGGATTCCCTTGGCTGTCGACGCCGGAGACCACACCGACATGGCCGCCGCGCCTGCCGCGCGTGAGCACGGCGATGGCGCCGATGCGCGGCGTTAAGATGCGCCGGCCGTACAAGGCAAACGACTTGGCCGCGTCGGAATTGGTGCCGGCATAGCCGAGCTTGGCCAGCACGAAGTTCATGAAGGTCGCGCACCACAGGCGTCTGCGGTCGGTTGGATTGGTGCCGATGTATTTGCGCGCCTCGCTCACCAGCGCCGGCCAGCCGGTGGCCGGCTTCTGCGCGGTGGCGAGCCGCTCGGCGATCTGCTCGCGGGTGAGCTGCGGCTTTTGCACCGGCGTGCTTAATGCAGACGTAGTCGCGAGCAGCAAGCCGAAGCAGGCAGCGGCGAACGCTATACCGGTGTTGTGACGCATGGCGGGTCCCCGTCGTCCCAGTGTTCTTGAATGCGCCGGCTCTGCGGCCGACGACTTAACGGATTACCACGCCAGTTTTTCGCGAAACGATTCGTTTGAATTAACGGTGAAGTGGTTTACGGCCGCGCGCGTAACCTTAACGCGGCGGCGTTCTGCCGGCGGCGCGCGTGAAAAGAAAAAACCGCGCCCCGATTGAGGCGCGGTTTTCACGAAGGCCGCTGCCGCTTGCTACGGCACGACGTAGGCCGAGATGCGGCTGCGCGGATAAACCAACTCGGCGACCGTGTGATTGTGGTTGCCGGAAACGATGATCGGATTGCCGTTGGCGTCGATGCCGCTGACCACACCGACATGGCCGCCGCCGCGGCGGCCCATCACCGCGATCGCGCCGACCTGCGGGCCGGACACGCGCGTGCCGTAACGCAGATAGCCGAGCGCGAGATTACCGCCGCTCTTATGGCCGGTCTCACGCAGCACCTTGTCCATGAAGGCGCCGCACCACAGGCTCCTGCGGCCGGTGGGGTTGGTGCCGAGATAGCGGCGCGCGTCGGCCACTAGGGAATTGCTGGTGAAGCCGCCATAGGCGTCATGCGCGTGGTGCCGCGCCCGGGAGCGCGCGGCATGGCGGCCGGCCGACGCGGCGTGACGGTGATGGTGATGGTGATGCACGGGTCTTGCGGCTGCGGATCCGGCGGCAATGGCCAGCGCAGCCGAACACAACAATAGGCTCGCCCGTTTTGTCATAACTTTCATTCGCTCTCGTCCTCTGTCGTTAAAGCAACGCCTCCGGTTCGGACAGAATCAGAGGCGACCGAGGGCGACTTCGTCGGTCCACCATGGCAATTTCGTGATGAATACGCGGTGATTTGCTGTCGCGCATAGCCGGTATACGCGATTAATACCTGCGTCTTTAGGCGTACGTACCGTTTTTGAAAACAAATACTGCGTAATCTCCGATCAATACAGTCTTAGAGCCTTTGAATATTTTGAATTCAAGTTATTATGCAGTTGCAGCAAAGTTAATGTGCAATGCAACAATGTGGCGGGCGCCGGCCTTGGGCCGCCAATAAGCGCCTCAGGCCTCGCGGCTGAGCAGAAACACCGCCTGTTCGCCGAACAGGTTCCAGAACCACCAGGGCGCATTGAGCCGCAGCGGGCTGCCCCAGGCATTGAGCGCCACCGCCTTCTCCATCTTCACGCCGATCTCGCTGCAGAGCTGCACGAAGTCCTTGATGGTGCAGTGGTGGATATTGGGTGTGTCGTACCACGTGTAAGGCAGGATATCGGTATGCGGCATATGCCCGGCGAACAAAAGCTGCAGGCGCACCTGCCAGTGCCCGAAATTGGGGAACGAGACGACGGCGTAGCGGCCGATGCGCAGCATATGCTCGACCACCACGCGCGGGTGGCGGGTGGCCTGCAGCGTCTGCGACAGGATCACGAAGTCGAAAGCATCGTCCGGATAATCGGCGAGGTCGGTGTCGGCGTCGCCCTGGATCACCGCCAGGCCCTTGGCCACGCATTCGTTGACGCCCTCGCGCGACAGCTCGATGCCGCGCCCGTCGACGCTGCGTGTCTCGCTCAACAGCCGCAACAGCTCGCCGTCGCCGCAGCCGACGTCCAGCACCTTGGCGCCGTAGTCGACCATGTCGGCCACCACCACCAAGTCGACGCGGGCGCCGCCTTGCGTGCGCGCGATATTGGCCAGGTTGAGATTGGCGTTGCCGCGGTTCAACATGCTCACTTCTCAGGTCTAACCGGCAGCCCGCGCGCCTTGCAGGCGCCGTCGAGGAAGCCGCGCACGATGTCGAACAGCTCCGGCTCTTCCAGCAGGAAGGCGTCGTGGCCCTTGTCGGTCACGATCTCGGCAAACGAAACGCGCGCGCCGCCGGCGTTGAGCGCGTGCACGATGGCGCGCGATTCCACCGTCGGGAACAGCCAATCGGACGTGAACGACACGACGCAGAAGCGCGTCGGCGTGCTCTTGAAAGCGTTCGCCACAAGCCCATCGTAATCCGCCGCCAGATCGAAATAGTCCATTGCGCGCGTCAAATAGAGATAGGAATTGGCGTCGAAACGCTCGACGAACGAAGAGCCCTGGTGGCGCAGATAGGATTCCACTTCGAAATCCGCGTCGAACGAGAAGGTCGGATTTTCGCGGTCCTGGAATTTGCGGCCGAATTTCCGGTGCAAGGCCGCGTCCGACAGATAGGTGATGTGCGCGCCCATGCGCGCGACCGCGAGCCCGCGGCGCGGATTGGTGCCTTCCAGATGATAGCGGCCGCCGCGCCATTCGGGATCGGCCATGATCGCCTGGCGGCCGACCTCGTGGAAGGCGATGTTCTGCGCCGAATGACGGGTAGCACAGGCGATCGGCAGCGCCGAGAACACGCGGCTTGGATAGCTCGCGGCCCATTGCAGCACCTGCATGCCGCCCATCGAGCCGCCCGCCACCGAGAACAGCGTCGCGATGCCGAGATGGTCGAGCAGCATGGCCTGCGCGCGCACCATGTCGCGGATGGTGATGACCGGAAATTCCAGGCCCCAGGGCTTGCCCGTCGCCGGATTGGTTGAGGACGGCCCGGTGGTGCCGAGACAGGCGCCGACCACGTTGGGGCAGATCACGAAATAGCGTGTCGTGTCGATCGGCTTGCCGGGACCGACCATGGTTTCCCACCAGCCCGGCTTGCCGGTGACCGGATTGATGCTCGCCACGTGCTGGTCGCCGGTGAGCGCGTGGCAGACCAGCACGGCATTGCTGCGCTCGGCGTTGAGCGTGCCATAGGTCTTGTAGGCGATCTGGAACGGCGACAGCGCAACGCCGGCGTCGAGCGCGAGCGGCTTGTCGGGCCCGAAGCGGACGATTTCGGAGTCGCGTGGGCTGTCGGCCTCGCGCGGCGCGACCGGCGTTTGACGCGCAGTGCTTTCCTTGACCTCGGTCATTAACCTTCAAGCGCTCCCGGCGCGCCGACGAACATATAAGTATAGCATCTTCCGGTCGCGGGCGTTTAGGTAGAAGGGGGCGGACTGTCAACCGGGCGGGTTTGGGGTCAAGGTTTTCTTTGATTTCAAGGCCCGGCCCTCTTATCAATGCCGCCATGGCCAAAGTACCCAAAAAGCCCGCGCTCGCGGATTTGCGCAAGGAAATCGACCGCATCGACGAGGCGATGCACCGGTTGCTGATCGAGCGCAGCGAGATCATCGACACCCTGATCGCGGTCAAGGGCAGCGCCGAGACCG
This sequence comes from uncultured Pseudomonadota bacterium, assembly GCA_963819955.1. Taxonomy (GTDB): domain Bacteria; phylum Pseudomonadota; class Alphaproteobacteria; order Rhizobiales; family Xanthobacteraceae; genus Pseudolabrys. The sequence goes on from CAWFYB010000009.1 coordinate 1,118,564, forward strand.
GTTCGGCCTTCCGCCCGGCGCGCGAGGCCGAGATGATGCGGCGGCTGGTCAAGCGCCACAAAGGCATCCTGCCGCTCGACACCGCCGAGAGCATCTGGCGCGTCATCATCTCGACATTCACCTATGTGCAGGCGCCGTTCTCCGTGCATGCCGACCTGTCGGCGGGCGACGCGCTGATGCGGGACTCAGCCCGCTTCCATTTCGGCTTCACGGTGCCGTTCGTGCCGCACATGGGCGCCGCCGCGGTGGTGGCGGCAGTCTCGGATTCGAAAGGCGATCTCGGCTTGGTGCCGGCCTTCGCGCTTGCTTCCGCGGGCGCCTGGTGGAGCGCGCTCGAATTCGACGCCGCGCCCAAGATCATCGCCCGCCTGCCCTTCGTCGAGCGCGCCAATCATCCGGCGGCGCTGCCGGTATTCGTGATCTCGCGCGTGGCGGCCGACGCCATGGCGACGGAGGCGGCGGTGTGGAGCGTGCGCGTCGCCGGCTGGGGCGCGCCGGCGGCCGAGGCGCTCACCAAGCTGACCGACTATATCGCCGTGCCCGACCGCGCCTTCGACGGCGCCGCCCTTTTGGTGACGCTTGGCGAGGGCTTAAGCCTCGAAACCGTCAGCGCGACCCTGGTCAAGGCCGGCGCCACCGTGCGCTCGGCGGCCCTCGTCGGCAGCCACGCGGCGCGCTATACGGTTGCCGCCGACAAGAGTTAAGCAGCAGACCCCCTCCTCATTCCTCCCCCTTTCAGGGGGAGGATGACCGTGCAGCGAGGTCCTCCCTTCCCCTGCAAGGGGGAGGGTTGGGGTGGGGGTCAAAAGTTTGGAAGCAATTGGAAGCAAAATGACTGCGACCCGTCCGCAACCGCGCCCCGGCGTGCTCGACATCGCCCCTTACGTGCCGGGCAAGAGCAAGGCGCCGGGCGTTGCCCGCGTGATCAAGCTCTCCTCCAACGAGAGCCCGTTGGGGCCGAGCCCGCATGCGCTCGCCGCCTATAACGCCGCCGCCGTGCGATTGCAGGATTATCCCGACGGCGCGGTCACCGAATTGCGCGCCACCATCGGCCGCGCCTTCGGCCTCGACCCGGCGCGTATATTGTGCGGCGCCGGCTCCGACGACCTGCTCAATCTCTTGGCGCACGCCTATCTGCAGGACGGCGACGAGGTAATCTATTCGGCGCATGGCTTCCTGATGTACCCGATCTACGCGCGCGGCCACGGCGCCAAGCCGATCGCGACGCCGGAGAAGAACTATACCGCCGACGTCGACGCCATCCTGGCGGCGGTGACGGAGCGCACGCGCCTGGTCTTCATCGCCAATCCGAACAACCCGACCGGCACCTATGTGCCGTTCGACGAAATCAAGCGCCTGCAGCGGGAACTGCCGGGCAACGTCGTCTTGGTGCTCGACGCGGCCTACGCCGAATACGTGCAGCGCAACGACTACGAAGCCGGCATCGAGCTGGTCGCCACCACCGAGAACGTGGTGATGACGCGCACCTTCTCGAAAATCCACGGGCTTGCCGCGGTGCGGCTCGGCTGGATGTATGGGCCGGCGCATATCATCGACGCGCTCGACCGCGTGCGCAACCCGTTCAACGTCAACACGCCGGCGATGCAGGCGGGCATCGCCGCGATCGAGGACAGCGCGCATGTGGAGAAGTCGATCGCGCATAATGCGCGCTGGCTGCCTTGGCTGACGCAGGAGATCGGCAAGCTCGGACTTAAGGTCACGCCGAGCGTGGCGAATTTCGTGCTCATCCATTTTCCGCAGACGAAGGGCCGCACCGCCGCCGACGCCGACGCCTTTTTGACGAAGCGCGGGCTGATCCTGCGCCGGGTGGCGGGCTACGGCCTGCCCAATGCGCTGCGCATGACGGTTGGGCACCGAGGAGGCCAACCGGCTGGTGGTCGAGGCGCTCGCCGCGTTCCTGGGGAAGGCGGCGTGACACAAAAGACGCTGTACAACCGCCTGGCGCTGATCGGCGTCGGGCTGATCGGCTCCTCGATCGCGCGCGCGGCCAAGCTGCAAGGCGCGGTCGGCTCGATCGTCGCCACCGCGCGCTCAGCCGAAACGCGGCGGCGCGTGGCCGAGCTCGGTCTCGCCGATCAGGTGGTCGAAAGCAACGCCGCCGCGGTCGAGGGCGCCGATCTCGTCATCTTGTGCATTCCGGTCGGCGCCTGCGGCGCGGTGGCGAAGGAAATCGCCCCCTATTTGGCGGCGGGCGCGACCATCTCCGACGTCGGCTCCGTCAAGGGCGCGGTCATTCGCGACATGGGCCCACATCTACTGAGCAACGTGCATTTCGTGCCGGCGCATCCGGTGGCCGGCACCGAATATTCCGGGCCCGACGCCGGCTTTGCCGAGCTGTTCGTCAACCGCTGGTGCATCCTGACGCCGCCGGAAGGCGCCGACCGACAAGCGGTCGACAAGGTCGCCGAATTCTGGCGGCTGCTCGGCGCCAATGTCGAGAGCATGTCGGCGGAGCACCACGACCTGGTGCTCGCCATCACCAGCCACCTGCCGCATCTGATCGCCTACACCATCGTCGGCACCGCCGACGAGATGCAGAACGTGACGCGTTCGGAAGTGCTGAAGTTCTCCGCCGGCGGCTTCCGCGATTTCACTCGCATCGCGGCCTCCGATCCGACCATGTGGCGCGACGTGTTCCTCGCCAACAAGGACGCGGTCTTGGAAATGCTCGGCCGCTTCAACGAGGACATTTCACTGCTGACCAAGGCGATCCGCAATGGCGACGGCAAGGCCTTGTACGAGCACTTCGAGCGCACGCGCGCCATCCGAAAAGGGATCGTCGATATCGGGCAGGATTCGCCCGCGCCCGATTTCGGCCGCCCGCATCCCGACCTGCCGCATGCGCCGCTGCCCAAGCCCTACGCGGCCGACGAATAGCAGCGACCTCCCCGCCTTGCCGCCGATTTGAGCGCGAACTAGAGTTGCCGGGGCAAAGGGGCGATCGTCGGCTGGCACCGAACAGGGAGGAAAACACAATGGCAAAATTATCGGTTTGGATCGCGGCGCTCGGCGTGAGCGCGTTGGCCGTAAGCGGCGCGAGCGCGAAAGGCATGAAGCTCACCAGCCCGCAGATCAAGCAGGGCGGCAAGATCGCCAACGAGCAGGTGTTCAAGGGCTTCGGCTGCACCGGCGACAACGTCTCCCCGGCGCTGAGCTGGAGCGGGGCGCCGGCCAAGACCAAGAGCTTCGCCGTCAGCATTTACGATCCGGACGCGCCGACCGGCAGCGGCTGGTGGCATTGGGTGGTGTTCAACATTCCGGTCGGCACCACTTCGCTGCCCAAGGGCGCCGGCGATGTGAAGAAGAACCTGATGCCGCAGGGAGCCATCCAGAGCCGCACCGATTTCGGCGCCGACGGCTATGGCGGCCCCTGCCCGCCGAAAGGCGACAAGCCGCACCGCTATCACATCACGGTTTTCGCGGTTGACGTGGACAAGCTGCCGGATGCCACGAGTGACTCCGCCTCGGCGGCGCTGGTCGGATTCGACCTGCACTTCCACACGCTGGCAAAGGCGACGTTGACCGGCCGTTACGGGCGCTGAGCGCGAGCCTTAGAACAGCGGCGGCGTCGGGCCGAGCGGGATCGGCCCGAGATAGGCGGTGCCTTCCGCGAAGCGCAGCGGCAGCGTGACCGCTTGCTTGCCGTTGAGCGTCGCCGGCTGGCCGAGCATGGCAATGCCGGCGCCGAGATTGGCGCCGGCCTGCTCGCGCGCGACGTCGCCGAGACCCGGCGCCAGGCGGTCGAGCATGCCGGCGAACTTGTCCATGCCGTGCGATTTCTGGATCGCCCGGCCGGCGCCGATGGCCTCGAGGAACGGTTCGAGCCCGGCGACGGTAACGTTCAACTGCCCGGCGAGCTGGCCCTTGCCGTCGATCGAAAGGCTTCCCTTGCCGACCGCCAGCGTGTCGCCCTGCTTGACGCGCGCCTGCGTGACCTCGATGCGCCCGCCCGCCGCCTGCAATTGGCGGAAGCGCGCCGGCCACGGCATCGGCGAGAAATCGGACAGCCCGCGCAGCACCGCGGTGACATCGATGTCGATCGGCGGCGCGGCGGCGCGGCTGAGGCCTGGCGCCGAGGCGCGCTCGGCGCGCAAGCTCATTTCGACTGTCGGACGATCGGTGGCGGAGCCCGACGTGATGCGGCCGCGCAACTCGATGTGTTTGGCGCTCAGCAGGCTCTCGTGCTTGCCGCCGATGATACGCTCGACGGTCGGGCGCTCGAAACTGAGGGAAGCGCTTTGCGGCGCGCGCGGCGTGCCGGTGACGCGCGATTCGCCATAGGTCCAGTTGGCGGTAAGGAACGGCTCGTGCCCGGCCACCGCCACGGAGAGCGGCCCGATGAACTGGCTGACCAGCGTTTCCGGCTGAAAGACTTGCGCGGCGACCACGACGGCGGGCGTCCTGATCACCAGCGCCGTACCCTCATTGCGCAACTGCGCCGCGGCGCGCCGGCAATTCACCTCGATGCGGAACGGAAAGCCGCCGACGCTCTGCGCGCCGCAAGAATAGACGCGGCCGGCCTTGGCCTCGCGCAGCCGCCAGCCCTCGACCGCGGCCTGCGCCTGGCCGGCGGCGTATTTCCACGCCCAGGCCCAGCCGGCGATCAGCGCTAAGGCGATGAACAGCACGATGACATAGCGGCGGCCGGTGCGGCGGCGGGACTGGATGCTGTGCGGATCGCGAACCATCATGGGCCAAAAGCCTGCCGAATGCGGCGTTTCTGCGCCAGCGCCGCCGGACGGGTTGCGCGCGCCTAGGCTGCCTGATAGGCGACTTGACCCGCCGGGTCCTGTCAACATGGCTTCTCGCGTTTCCCACCTCGATGAGCGCCATAATCGAACAAAGCGGCGGCGATCTGTGGGTTTTCGCCTATGGCTCGCTGATGTGGCGGCCGGATTTCGAATTCCTCGCGCGGCGGCCGGCCCGGCTGATCGGCGCCCACCGCGCACTCTGCGTCTATTCCTTCGTGCACCGCGGCACGCCGCAGACACCCGGCCTGGTTCTCGGCCTCGACCGCGGCGGCAATTGCCGCAGCATCGCCTACCGGGTGGCGGCGGACAAGCGCGCGGCGACGATCGCATACTTACGCGGGCGCGAGCAGGTGACCATGGTCTATCGCGAGGCGATGCGCCCGGTCTGGCTCGACGACGATCCGCAGCAGAGCGTCAAGGCGCTCTGTTACATGGTCGACCGCGGACACGTGCAATATGCCGGGCGGCTGACGCTGGAGCGGCAACTGCATTTCGTGCGGCAGGGCCATGGCCGCTCCGGCAACAACCGCGATTACGTGCTGGATGCGGTCAGGGAGATCGAGCGGCAAGGCTACCGCGACACGCAATTGCATCTGCTCGCTGAGCGGCTCAAGGGCGCGCACGAGAGCGCCTAACTTTTTTTACCTTCTTCGATCAGTCGCGCGGTCGCCGTTTCGAGCTCGCTTTTCAGACGCTCGAAGAACGTCTCCTTGTCGAGGCCGGGCGCGATCGGATCGAGAATCTCCAGCAGCACCGTGCCCGGCTTGCGCATGATCGAGCGGCGCGGCCAGAACAGGCCGGAATTGAGCGCCACCGGCAGGCACGGCACGTCTCCCTTCACATAGAGAAGCGTGACGCCGGATTTGTAGCGCGGCTCGGCGCCGACCGGCCGCCGCGTGCCTTCCGGGAAGATGATGAGCTGGCGGCCGCGGCCGAGCTCGGCCCGCGCCCTCTCGATCATCGAGGTGACCGCGTGCACGCGCGCGCGGCGGTCGATCGACACCATGCGGCCCTTGCGCATGAGCCAGCCGAAGATCGGAATCCACATCAGCTCGCGCTTGACGATGAACAGCGGATTGTCGAACAGCGGCAAGAGCGCGAAGGTTTCCCACGCCGATTGGTGCTTGGCCGCGACGATGAGCGGCCCAGGCGGGATCTTCTCGCGGCCGCGGATTTCGTATCGCATGCCGGCGATGGGCAGCAATATGAGATTGATGCGCCCCCAGGTCTTCGCCACCCAGACGACCGCGCGGTAGGGCAGGAAGAAGGTCGGCAGCGCCACGATCAGACAGCACAACGTGTTCAAGTAGAACAGCGCGTTGAAGACGAGCGAGCGGACGAGACGCAAGGCGTGAGCTCCCTCAACCGGCGCTGTCGGGATCGAGGCGCATGCGGGTGAGCGCAAACAGATATTTCAGATATTCGCCGAACAGCAGCTTGGCGGTGGCGCCGTTCGACCACCAGGGATCTTGTTTGAACTTCTCGCTGACCACCGGATAGGCGATCAGCCTGGCCAGCGGCAGCTGGTGCCTGAGCTCGGTCATGGCGCGCGGCATGTGCCAGTTCGAGGTGACGACGATCAGCGAGGTGAAATTGTGATCGCTCGCCCAGCGCTTGGTCTCGATGGCGTTGCCGAAAGTATTGAGCGCGGCGTGGCCGAGATCGATGCAGCACTTGAAATACTTGGCATAGAGCGGCGTCAGGTGGGCGATCTCGCCGGGGCGGGTCGAGCGATAGACGCCGGTGATCAGCAGGCGCTTGCCGCGCTCGGCCGCCAACAGCTCGATGGCGTCGGGAATGCGCGCGGCCGCGCCCGTCAGCACCACGATGCCGTCGGCCTTGCTATCGAGCTGCGCCTCCTCGGTTGGGATCTTCCAGAGGAACCAGAAAAAGCCGCAGACCAGCAGCACGGCGCCCGCCGTCCCCAGCAGCATGGTGAGGAAGCCGATCCCGCGTGCCAGGCCCGACAGCATGTCAGTCGATGGCCTCCAAAGTGCGGTTGACCGTCTGGCGCGAGGTGAGCGCGGTGACCACCGCGATCAGCACCACCTGCGCCAGCACGGCGAGATAGCCGCCGAGCCCGATCGAGAAACTGCCGAACAGCGCCGATGTCTGCTCGCCCGCCGGTGTGCCGGCAAAGCCGCGCGTGAGCACGCCGGCGATGGCGAACAGCAGCAAGGCGATGCCGCCGCCCAGCACGCCGCCTTGCAGGCCGAGCATCAGGAAATGCCGCTGGAAATGCCCGGCGATGAAGCCGTTCTTGGCGCCGACGAAATGCAACACCTCGATCACCGGCTTGTTGGTCGCCATGGCGCCCTTGGTCGCGAACGTGACCGACAGCATGGTGGCGGCGACCACCAGGACCAGAATGGCGATGCCGCCGGCGACCGCGGTGCCGGCCATGGCGCGCATGCGCTCGATCCAGCCGCGGTGGTCGTCGAGCACGGCGCCCGGCACCTGCTCGGTCAGCGCGCGGCGCAAGGCCGAAATATCGGGCGCGGCGCCGGGCGCGATCTTGACCACGATCAGCCGCGGCACCGGCAATTCCTCGAGCGTCAGCCCGCTGCCCAGCCACGGCTCCAACAGCTTGCTCGACTGCGCCTTGCTGTAGGGCAAGACCTCGCCGATGCCGGGAAAGTTGCGCGCCAGCGCGGAGGCCTTCTGCACCAGCGCGTCCACGTCGCGTCCCGGCCCCGGGATCACCTGAATGGTGACCTCGCGCGCCACCGCCGACTGCCAGTCGCTCGCCGCGGTGCCGATCAGGATTACCGCGCCGGTGGTGATCGAGGCGAGAAAGGTCATGATGGCGACGACCGCCACCAGCGCGCGGCCGGAGATCGAGTTGCGCGGCACCAGCGCGGTGTCGAAGCGCAGCGGCGGCCCGCCCGGCAGGCGCGGCGTCGCGGTCAATTCGCTGCTCGCGGTTTCCGTCATCGTCGTCCTCGCGCGCGCTCAATCATAGATGTGCAGCCGTCCTTCGTGCAGCACCAGCCGGCGCGCATCGTACTGGTCCATCAGCGCGATGTCGTGCGTGGCGATCACCACCGAAGTGCCCGACTTGTTGAGCTCGATGAACAGCCGCAGCAGGCGTTGCGCCAGCGAAGGGTCGACATTGCCGGTCGGCTCGTCGGCCAGCAGCAGTTGCGGGCGCGCGATCACCGCGCGGGCAATCGCCGCGCGCTGCTTCTCGCCGCCCGACAGTACCGGCGGCAGCGCCCACATGCGCTCGCCGAGGCCGACCCAGTTGAGCAACTCGATCACTTCCTCGCGGTAGCTGTCCTCCGGCCGCCCCATCACGCGCAGCGGCAGCGCCACGTTCTCGTAGGTGTTCATGTGGTCGAGCAGGCGGAAATCCTGGAACACGATGCCGATGCGCCGGCGCAGCGTCGCCACCGCGTCCTTCGACAGGGTGGCGACGTCGTGGCCGAACTGGGTGATCAGCCCGCGCGTCGGCTTGAGCGACAGAAACAGCAGCCGCAGCAGCGAGGTCTTGCCGGCGCCGGAGGGCCCGGTGAGGAACTGGAAGGAATGCGGCTCGATGCGGAACGTGAGGTCGCGCAGGACCTCCGGCCCCAGGCCGTAGCGCAAGCCCACATTCTCGAATCGGACCACTCCCGTCTCCGCTCAGATGCCTTTGGCCGGTGGAGCGACAAGGCGGCATCGCCCGCGAACCTAGAGCCGTCCGCACCCCGCTGCCTGGCCGAGAACAGCGCTTTTACAGCAATATTGCGGCGCCGCCAGCGCGGAAGGAACGGGAAAACGCGGCTTTTCCCCGCTGCCGAGGGCTTTCCATGGTTTCCGGTCCATTAACGGTCGGCTGCTACCTTGCCAGGGCCGAAAAACCACATCCGCCATGCTGATCGTCTGTCCGAACTGCGCCACCTCCTACATGGTCGACCCGAGCGCGCTCGGCTCGGCCGGGCGGACCGTGCGCTGCGCGCGCTGCAAGACGACCTGGTTCGCCAGCTGGCAGAAGCAGGCGCCGGACGTGAACGCCTTTGTGGACGGCGTGATCGCCGAAGCCGAAGCCCATTCTGGCCCGGCGAAGCCGCCGGCCGGGCCGGCCATGCCGCCCGCCGCCAATATCCCGCAGGCCCCCGACGATTTCGGCGCCGAGGCGGCCGAGCCGGTCGGCGAGGCCCAAGCCCATGCCGAAAGCATAAAGCCCGAATCGGAGCCGGCGGCGGAAGAGCCGGCCCCCCTCGCCGAGCCGGTCGCGGTCGAGGACGCGCCCTCCCTGGTGCCGGCTGAGGAGCACGACGCGCTCGGCCAGCCAGACCATGCGGATGCCGATTCGGAGGACGTCGAGAGCTATGCCGCCCGCCGCCAGCGCCTGCAGGCGCGGCGCAAGCAGGCGCGCCGCTCCTCGCGCTGGACCGCCGTCGTGCTGGTGCTGTTCGCGCTCAACGTGGCGCTGATCGGCGCGCGCAACGAGGTGGTGCGCTACCTGCCGCAGACCGCCTCGCTGTTCGCCGCCATCGGCTTGCCGGTCAATCTGCGCGATCTCAGCTTCGAGAACGTCAAGGTCTCGAAGGAGCTGCAGGACGGCGTCAACATCCTGGTGGTGGAAGGCACCATCGTCTCGACCGCCGACAAGCCGGTCGCCGTGCCGCGCCTGCGCTTTGCCGCGCGCGACGCCGCCGGCCAGGAAATCTACACCTGGACCGCGCTGCCGAGCCGCAGCATCCTCGGGCCCGGCGCGAAGCTCGACTTCCGCAGCCGGCTGGCCTCGCCGCCGGCGGACGCGAAAAACGTCATGGTGCGATTCTTCACCGCGCATGACACCGCCAGCGTCGGAGGCAAATGAGCGATGGCGCGCATCCTGCTCGCCGAGGACGACGACGCCATCCGCGAGCTCGTCGTCCGCGCGCTCAGCGAGGACGGCCATGAGCTGACCGCGGCGGCGGACGGCGCCGCAGCGCTCGATAAGCTCGGCAACGGCAACGGAAAATTCGATCTGCTGCTGACCGACGTGAAAATGCCGGTGATGGACGGCATTGCGCTCGCGCTCGCGGCCGCCGGCAATCACCCCGAACTGCCCATCATGCTGATGACCGGCTATGCCGATCAGCGCGAGCGCGCGCACGGCCTGGACGCGCTGGTGCATGACGTTATCAACAAGCCGTTCACGCTCGATCAGATCAAGGGCGCCGTGCGCGAGGCGCTGGTGGCAAGGCATTAAGGCGACACGCAATCCAGTCGTTCGTCCCCGCGAAAGCGGGGACCCAGCACCTATAAATCCCGCTTTGTCGGCCTCGCGCGGCGACAGGCTACGCATACCTCTTCGGCGACGACAGCAAGCTCGATCAATTGCAAGAGGGCGTCGGACGCCGAGCGCGTCTGCGAGTGCGGCGAGAGGGTCCAGTGGCCGAAGGAGACGAAGCCGATGTGTTTCATGGGGGTCAGCCCGGCCTGAACCTAAAGCGGCGCTGGGTTATCGGGATAATCGTCCCAGGTCCGGCCGTCCAATTCGCGGCCAGAGTTTTTCTTCCGCTTTCCGCCCCACTGCTTGAAAAAGAACTTCACACCCTGCCGCTGGCAATCATCACGCAGTTGTTCCACCCACCACCGCTCCATCGGCCGCGCCCGCGGACCGCTTTCGCCGCCAACAATTGCCCAATGAATGCCTGACAAATTGGACGCGACGATCGGGCCGAGCAAAGGCTCGAATGATATGAAACGGATTGTCGCTGGGACATGCCGCAACGTCTCGATGCGATCGAGATAGTCGTGGTTCTCAACGGAGGTGCCGAGCCAGACATTCGGCAAAACAGAAAATGCCGGCTGTGATAACACCTCAAGCATCCGCTCGGGTCGCTTGGTCAAGATCTGGAAGGTGTGTCGTCGGGCCTGCCCCATGACGGTCCAAATTCGCCGAATGGTCTCTTCGTCAACTCCATCCTGAAAGAGATCAGACATCGAGTTTACGAAAATGCGCTGCGGCTTTTTCCAACCGAGCGGCGTATTGATTGTGCTATCGTCGACATTAACCCGTCCAGTCCAGACATGGCGCTTACCCGACTTGCGCGTCGTGCCGGCATATTTCGCCATTCCCATTGCCTGCAAGCGCCCTGCCATCCGCATTGCGTAGCAGTTGCCGCAACCCGGCGAGAGCACCTTGCATCCCGCGATCGGATTCCAGGTCGCTTCGGTCCATTCGATATCGGATGCGGCCATACCGGTTCTCCCTTCTACTCCCTACAAGAGCTGACCTTGGCCCGAGACATTCCGTATCTTGTCCCAAAGGTTTTTTGCAAAGTCGCTGCGACTAACAAATATAAGCCAGTACAGACGTTGATTTTTCGTTGTGCCGGAAACCAGTTCGGCATGCCGCGCGGGAGGCAAGCCGAGCGCGGTCATTTTAGAAATCCAAAACTCAATGTACGCCGCACGTGTTGCCCTTTGCGACTGCTTGAGGTCTACGACAGTGCGCCAACCCGGTGCAAAACGATCCAACGGACCGTCAGCTGACATTGAATAGGCATCAAGGTTGCGCTGCAAGTCCTGCGCACTGACATGGATCAGTAAATCAACGGTTTCAGGCTGCTGAACGATTCGATAACGGAGAACGGCAGATCACCTAGATTGTACGGATCGAGAAAAGCAAAGTGCAGCCCGTACTTGTTTAGCTGCGGGACGATGCGAGCGGCGGTAACCTCAGCGGTCCCGGTCGCTGCAAGAGCATGACCTCCTGCATTCTCAATGCGTTTGGCGCAAGCATTGCATCTTTCCTGATCAGCATCGGCAATATAAAATTCGGAAAATGGCACGCCACCCTCTTTCGCGCATTTGAACGCGACGAGAGGACTGCCGTCGATGATCTCACCGCTTTCGCGTACGACCGCGCGCCCGGCGCCGCAGTAGAGGTCGATGTAGGTCGCGCCGCCGCTGCCCTGAACAAATTTGCGGCGTGCGGCGCGTGAAATATCAACATAATTGCGAAGCCGGTAATGCTTGTCCTTCGCCCAAGCACCAACCTCATCGAGAGGCAAACCGTCGTGCTCTAACATTGGTCGATACCCTGGAAAATGTTCTTGTTTTGTTCTTAACACACGAAAAGGTTGAAGGCCAGCGGAAAGCGTCCCCGAGCTTTCCAAGGAAAGATCCGCATGGCGTCATGCAGAAGCCCGACGTAACGATCGGCCCGCTCGCTATTCCAGCGATCGGCCGTATAGGTCCAGATGGCCTTGAGATCGGCGCGCGCACGCGGCGTGAGAACATAGCGGCTCATCGCGGCTCGGCGCGGTCCCGATGCATTTCATCAGGAAATCGTCCAGCTCGAACGGCGTGGCTTCGCCGCTCTGCTCGCCTTCGATCAAAGCGGCGCGCAGCCGTTCGATCTTCAATTCCTGCTCTTCAAGCAGCCGCAAGCCCGCGCGCACCACGTCGCTTGACGATTGGTAGCGGCCTTTCTGTACCTGACGTTCGATGAAGTCGGCAAAATGACGATCGACCGACACGGATGCGTCCTTGCTCATAAGAAAAACTATATCAGAAATTGGCACTTGCGACAGTTCAGGCCCGCCCTGCGGCCCTGAATAATCAATTCCCCTGCAGCAGCCGCTCGATATAGTCGAGCTCGAGCTGCGGGCGGTAGCTCTCGCCGTAGCGCTTGCGCAGCTCTTCCAGGATGCGGCGCGCGCGCTGGGCGTCGATCTCGCCCGGCACCTTCACGGTGACGTCGTCGCCATAGTCGCGCCCGCGCATCGGCCGGCCGAGCGGATCGGTATTGCGCTGGGCGCGCTGCTGGCCGCGGCCGGGCCGGCCGTTGGGCCCGGTACCCATCATGCCTTGCTGCTGCATCTGCTGCGCCAAGCCTTGCGCGCCTTTGCGCATGGCTTCCAGCGCGCGGCCTTGACTGTCGACCGCGCTTTCGGCATCGCCCTCGCCGAGCTCGCCTTCCGCCTCGCCCATGGCTTTGCCGGCATCGCCCAGCTTGCCCATCTGGTTGCCTTGGCCTTTTTGGCCCTTTTGGCCCTTCTGACCGTTCTTGCCGTTCTGGCCTTGCTGCGGATTGCCGAGTCCGCGCTGGCGCAACTGCTCGAGCAGCTTGTTGAGCCGGTCGCGCAAGGCTTGCTGATCCTTGCGCAGATCGCCGAGCGGGCGCTGGCTGCGCTGCCCGCGCTGGCGGTCGCGCCGCGTGTCCTGGCCCTGCTTGAACGTCTTGTCGCGCAATTGCTGCTGCTTGCGGATCATGTCGCCGAGGTCGTCGAGCGCGGACATCATGTCGTCTTCGCCCTCGTCCATCTGGCCCGGCTGCGCCATCTGCAGGTTTTCGAGCATCGACTGCATTTCTTCGAGCAACCGGCGCGCCGCATCCTTGTCGCCGGAACGCGCGAGGTTCTCCAGCCGGTTGAGCATGTTGTTGAGATCGCGCTGCGTGAGCATGCGGGTATTGCGGTCGAGCGGCCGCGCCATCTGCGGATTCTTCTGCATGCGCTCGGCCAGCGCCTGCAGGAACTTGTCCATGGCCGCGCGCAAATCCTGCATCAGCTTCTTGAGTTCCTGATCGGTGGCGCCGCGCTCGAGCGCCTGACGCAGCGCGTTCTGCGCGTTGCGCAACGCCTGCTCGGCCTGGCTCAAATTGCCGTCCTCGACCCGCACCGCCATGTCCCACATGCGCGCCACCACCTCGCGTAGCGCGTCGTCGCTGCGCGCCTGCCTGAGGTCGAAATAGATCGAGCGCAGGCCGAGATAGACGCTCGCCTCGGGCGTGAAATGCTCGGGCGCGATGGTGAGCGCGTCGAGCGCGGTCAGCACGATCGGCTTCTGGTTGGCGTCGAGCGCCAGGATGCGGCGCTGCTCGATCAGCGCGCGCGCCACCGGCTTGCCGAAATAGCGCTCCGGCAGCGTGACGGTGTCCGGCTTGCTGCGGCCTACGTTGCCGGCCTCGTCATGCGCTACCAGCGTCATGACCACCTCGGCGCCGGCCCAAGGGTGCTCGGTGAGATCGTGGATGGTCTGCCCGCGGCCGCTGCGCGTGCGCGCTTGCGGCAAAGTGAGCCGGAATTCCGGCGCCTTGAACAGCGGATGGGCGGCGGCGGCGGCAGGCTTCTTGGCGTCGGGCTTGAGCGCGAAGCTCGCATGCGCGTCGACCACGCCGTAATCGTCCTCGACCTTGTAGTCGACCCGCAGCGAGCCGCGCGCCTGGCGCTCCGGTTTCTTGATGAGGGCGATGGTCGGGGCGCGGTCGGGAATGGCGGTGAAGGCCCAAGTGAGATTGCCGCCGACGCCGCGCAGCACGGCGCTGCCGTCGCCCTTGATGGCGAAGCGGCGTTCGGCGGCGCCCTTGGGCAGCGGCTCCTTGGGGTCGGCCTTGGCGGCTTCCAGGCCGCCTTTGGGCGCGACGTCGAGGCGCACGTCGCCGGTGCCGCGCACCACCAGATGGCTGCCGACCGGCACCGCCACCGGCGGCTCGGCGCGGGCGGTCTCGCCCGGCCGCAGGCCCGGCAGCATCACCGGCGGACGCCCGGTATAGACCGGCGGCGTGACCCAGGCATCGACGCGGAAATTCGCCGGCTGCACCACGCCGTGCCAGTCGAAGGCGGCGGCGACGCGCTTTACCCGCTCGCCGCCGGCGGCAAAGAAGGTCGCGGCCACCAGGATGAGCACCAGCGCGCGCAGCGCCATGGGATCGCGCAGGGACAGTTTCGGCTGCGGCCAGCCGGCCTTGAGCTTGCGCGCCGAGAGCAGCGCGCGCTCGACATGGGCGCGCCACAGCGCCTGCGAAACCGGGTCGTGGGCGTTGGCGGCGATCTCGTCGGCCACAGCGGTCGCGGGCCGGTGGCCTTCGCCGCTGCTGCGGTCGAGCCGGCGCAGGCCCTCGTAGATGCTGGGCAGTCGCAGCATCACCAGCGGCACCGCCGCCGCCGCCGTCAACACCAAGAACACGAACAGGCCGATCGCCCGCCCGAGCGGCGGCAAAGCCAGCCAGAGGCCGGCCCAGGAGAAGGCCAGGAACAGGCCGAGCGCGGTCGTCAGCAAGGCCAGCGCGGGCCACAAGCCTTCCCACAGCAGGCTGCCGCGCGCGCGCTTAAGCGCCCGCGCCAGCATGATCCGGGTGGTCAGCGTGCGGTCGTGAGACTGCTCGTCCAACTCGTCCAAAAGCCGCTCCGTCGCCCCGGGGCCAGGGGTCAGACTCAAATAACACGCTAGCACGGGATTATTTCCCACACTACGCAGCTATGCACACCCACCGTTCCCGAGCCGGTAACAAGCAAGATGAGAGCCAAAACGGGTCGGATTAAGGCGCGGAACTCTCAGCTTTCCACATGCCCGGGATGCCGTCTTGGCTGTAATGGCGGCGTAAACGGCGCGCTTCCGCACCTCACAGCCAGGGCGGCAGGCGGTCGAGGGCAATAAGCTGGTCGACTTCAATGCGGGGGCGCACCACCGCCCATTCAGCGCCCTTGACCAGCACTTCCGGCACCAGCGGCCTGGTATTGTAGGTGCCGGCCTGCACCGCCCCGTAGGCGCCGGCCGACATCACGGCCAAGAGCGCGCCGGGCGCCGGTTCCGCCAGGTCGCGGGCGAGCGCCAGAAAGTCGCCGCTTTCGCACACCGGACCCACCACGTCGGCGCGGATGCGGGCAGCGCGTGGCGGCCGGCTGCTTGACCGGCCAGATCTCGTGATGCGCGTCATAGAGCGTCGGGCGGATCAGATCGTTCATGGCGGCGTCGACCACGACGAAGTTCTTGGCCTCGCCGTGCTTCACGAACAGCACGCGCGTCACCAGGATGCCGGCATTGCCGACCAGCAACCGGCCGGGCTCGAAGATCAGCTTGCAATCAAGATCGCGCGTCGCGCGCTTGACCACTTCGGCGTACTGCTCGGGATGCGGCGGCGGCTCGTTGTTGTCGTGATAGGGAATCCCCAAGCCGCCGCCGAGATCGACGTGGCTGATGGTGTGGCCGTCGGCGCGCAATTCGCGCACGAATTCGGCCAGCAATGTGAAGGCATCGCCGAACGGATCGAGGTCGGTGATCTGGCTGCCGATATGCATGTCGACGCCGGCGACCTTGATGCCCTTGAGCTTGGCGGCATGGGCATAGACCTCGCGCGCGCGGCTGATCGGGATGCCGAACTTGTTCTCGGCCTTGCCGGTGGCGATCTTGTGATGGGTCTTGGGGTCGATATCGGGATTGACCCGCACCGAAACCGGCGCCGCGCGCCCCTTGGCCGCGGCGATCGTGGACAAGAGCGCGAGCTCGGGCTCGGATTCGACATTGATGCAGAGAATGCCTTCGTCGACCGCCTGCGCCAATTCATCCGCGGTCTTGCCGATGCCGGAGAACATGATCTTGTCGGCGGGAATGCCGGCGGCACGCGCGCGCTTGAGCTCGCCGCCCGACACCACGTCGGCGCCGGCGCCGAGCAAGCCGAGCGTCTTGATCACGGCCTGGTTGGAATTCGCCTTCATGGCGTAGCAGACGAGCGCGTCCACACCATCGAAGGCGCCGGCGAACACCTTGTAGTGGCGCTCGAGCGTCGCGGTCGAATAGCAATAGAACGGCGTGCCGACGGACTCGAGCGAGCGCGTCGAGGCCGACCGCCTCGGCGTTTAGGACGCCGTCGCGATAAGCAAAATGATGCATCGGAGGCGCAGGCTCAGTTGAGCAGGTTGTCGAGCGGAATGTGTTTGTTGGGGCCGGTCGGCGCGCGCGGGATGCCGTCATTGCCCATGACCGACTGGCCATTGACGGTCGTCGCATCGCCCTTGAGCGAGGCCCCGGGCGGCGCATCGAGCGCGCCCTTGCGCCCGCACGCGCTCAGCGCGAGCGCGGCGGCGAGCGCGCCGATTACGGCCAGGCGCAGATGGTGACGATCGCGAAAACGGCTCAAAAAACGCTCCCTGGATTGGACCACACTAGCAAAACACGCGATCAAGGCGAAGTCAGGATTTATCCTTTTCGAGCTTGCGCAGCCATTTCCTGGCCTGCGCGCGCACGTTTTTGGGCGCCGTACCGCCGTAGCTGGCCCTGCTCTTCACCGAGTTGCCGACCGAGAGCACCGTCAACGCATCACCCGTGATTCGCGGCTCGATCGCCTGCATGGCGGCGAGCGGCAGCCGGTGCAGGGCAACGCCCGCGTCGGCGGCCTTGCCGACGATCTGCCCCGTTACATGATGCGCCTGGCGGAACGGCAGGCCGAGCGCCCGCACCAGCCAGTCGGCCAGATCGGTGGCGGTGGCATAGCCCTCGCCCGCCGCCTTCTTCATTTTGGCGGTGTCGGGCTCGAGATCGCCGACCATGCCGGTCATCGCCGCGATCGACAGCGAGAGCGCGGAGAGCGCGTCCATGGCGCCCTCCTTGTCCTCCTGCATGTCCTTGGCATAGGCGAGCGGCAGGCCTTTCATCACCACCAGAAATGCGGTGAGCGCGCCGATCACGCGGCCGGTCTTGGCGCGCACCAGCTCGGCGGCGTCCGGGTTGCGCTTCTGCGGCATGATGGAGGAACCGGTGGTGAATTTGTCGGAGAGTTTCACCAAGCCGGTGAGCGGCGACGTCCACATCACCATTTCCTCGGCGAGCCGCGACAGGTGCACCGAGGCGATGGCGGCGGCGGCAAGCGTCTCCATGACGAAATCACGGTCGGACACGGCGTCGAGCGAGTTCGCCATCGGCCGCTCGAAGCCCAGCGCCTTGGCGGTCATGTCGCGGTCGAGCGCGAACGATGTGCCGGCCAGCGCCGCGGCGCCGAGCGGCGATTTGTTCAAGCGCTTGCGCGCGTCGGCAAAGCGGCCGCGGTCGCGCGCCGCCATCTCGACATAGGCGAGCAGATGGTGGCCGAAGGTCACCGGCTGCGCGGTCTGCAAGTGCGTAAAGCCGGGCATCACGGTGTCGGCATGCGCCAGCGCCTTCTCGGCCAGCGCACGCTGGAAGCCGGCCAAGGCGCCGTCAAGCGCGTCGATCTCATCGCGCATCCACAGCCGGAAATCGGTCGCCACCTGGTCGTTGCGCGAGCGCGCG
Source organism: uncultured Pseudomonadota bacterium (assembly GCA_963819955.1). GTDB lineage: Bacteria > Pseudomonadota > Alphaproteobacteria > Rhizobiales > Xanthobacteraceae > Pseudolabrys. The sequence goes on from CAWFYB010000009.1 coordinate 1,136,305, forward strand.
GTGTGCAGCCGCCCGGCCGCCTCCCCGATCAACTCAGCGAGCCTGCCCTCCACGTTCATGTGGATGTCTTCCAAAGCGCGGCTGAACGAGAATTTGCCCGCCGCGATCTCTGACAGGATCGTGTCTAGACCGTGAGCGATCTTTTTCGCATCGTCCGCCGCAATGATGCCTTGCTTGGCCAGCATCTCGGCATGGGCCTTGGACGCGGCGATGTCCTGGCGGTAAAGATGCCGGTCAAAATCGATGGAGGCGTTGATCTCCTCCATGATGGCATCCGGGCCGGACTTGAACCGTCCGCCCCACATCTTGTTGCTCATGTTTCGTCTCTTGGCACAACCATAGAGGTTTCGCCGATCATGACCGATCCCACGCGTCCTACGTCCAGTTCGGGCAATAAGCGGCTTGCCTTGATCGTGGCGGGCGGCATCGCCGGCCTGGCCGTCGGGCTGGCGGGGGTATACGGGGTTTCGGCCCTCAGAGGCAATGCGGGCGGCGACCCGGCCTGCCGGCCGGCGGTGGCTTTGGCCAAGAAAGTCGCGCCTTTCGCGCGCGGCGAGGTGGCGGCCGTTAACGTTGCCAAGAGCCCGCTCAAGATCCCCGACCTCGCTTTCGAGGACGCCGCCGGCAAGAAGCTGACGCTCGCCTCCTTCCGCGGCCGCACCGTACTGCTCAACCTGTGGGCCACCTGGTGCGTGCCCTGCCGCAAGGAGATGCCGACGCTCGACGCCCTCGAAGGCGAACTGGGCGGGCCGCGTTTCCAAGTGGTTGCGGTCAATATCGACACGCGCGATCCCGACAAGCCGAAGAAGTTTCTCAAAGATATCGGCGTGAAGAAGCTCAACTATTACGCCGACCCGAGCGCCAAGGCATTCCAGGATCTCAAAAGCATCGGCCGCGCCTTCGGCATGCCGACCACGCTGCTGGTCGACCCGCACGGTTGCGAGATCGGCAGCATCGCGGGCCCGGCAGAATGGGCGAGCAAGGACGCGATCAAGCTGATCGAGGCCGCGCTCGGCGGCGAGAAGCAAAGTTCGCGCTGAGACAGGCGGCACCTGCGGCACGCCAAGAAACATATCGAGAGAAGAACGGACGCCCGCGCCGCGCCGGCATTTACGCTGACGATTGTTGAATGCTCTTCAATTTCGCTTGCAGCTCGGCCTTGATCCGGTCGAGCGCGCGCTGCTGCGCGATGGTCGTGATGCCGCTGATCTGGTTCTGCAGCGCGGCATGCATGGCGGCGTTCGCGGCGTTGCCGTACGGCCTGCGCGTCCTGCATCATCTGCGCGCGCTGGGCGCGAAAATATTGCAGCTGCTGCCACGCCGAGCGCTGCGTGTTGAAGCGGAACGGTATGAGGTGGAAGCCAGACATCGCGTCGCCCTAAAGGGGCTAAGATAAAAATATTTTTTTAAGCAAAGATTGAAGACGGGCGCCCGGCCTTGGGGGTACGGCGTTTGCGCCAGCGGCTTAGGCGGCGATGTTGACGTTGCGCCCGACGCCGGCGGCGACATTGGCGAGGTTGGCGGCATTCTGCTCGGCGGCTTGCACAAGTTGCGCGACCGACTGCGCGGCGTCGGCGTTCATGCGCATCATCGCCGCCGCGGCAGCAAACTGCACGCGGCTCATCTGGGCGCCCACAAAGGCGGCGGCGAGGGAGGCGGGGTCCATGGCCCCCTTTGTACGGCCCCTTGCGTCAACGAAGCCTAAACACCGCGACCCGCTTGACAGGCCGCCCGTTGCGCCTATACTTAACTATATGGTTAACTATTCGTCCGCCCTCGACCGCACCTTCGCGGCGCTCGCCGACCCCACCCGGCGGGCCCTGCTCGCCCAGCTCGGCGAGGCCGAGAGCCTGTCGGTGAGCGAATTGGCCAAGCCCTTCGCCATGTCGCTGCCGGCGGTGATGAAGCATCTCGACGTGCTGTCGGATGCCGGACTGGTGGCGCGCGAAAAGAACGGGCGCGTCGTCAGTTGCGCCTTGCAGGCCAAGCCGATGCAGGAAGCCAACGAATGGCTCGAGCGCTACGCCAAGTTCTGGAACGCGCGCCTCGACCGCCTCGCCGCATTTTTGGAGGAAGACCCATGTCCACCGTCGCCACCAAGCCAAGCCTCACCATCAAGCGCCGCTTCGCCGCGCCGCCGGAAAAAGTCTACGCCGCCTGGATCGACCCGGAAAAAATGAGCCATTGGATGGGTCCGGCCGGCACGCAGCGGGTCGAAGCGACAAGCGACCTGCGCGTCGGCGGACGCTACGCCATCAAGATGGTGATGACGGATGCCGAACACGATGTGAGCGGCGTCTACCGCGCGATCGTGCCGAACGAGAAGCTGGTGTTCACCTGGGCCTGGAAGACCATGCCGGAGCGCGAGTCACTGGTGACCGTCACCTTCAAGCGCGACGGCGACGGCACCATCATGACGCTGCAGCACGAGCAGTTCTTCGACGAGGACGCGCGCGACCGCCACAATGCCGGCTGGACCGGCACGATGGACAGACTGGAAGCCTATCTCGGCCGCCAATCATAGGAGCCCGTCATGGCGCAGCCTTGGAGTCACGGAAAATTCTATTGGAACGAGTTGATGACGCGCGACGCCGAGCGCGACAAGAAGTTCTACGCCGACACGCTGGGCTGGAGCTTTGAAGGCATGCCGATGCCGGACGGCGGCACCTATTGGGTGGCAAAGGCCGGCGACCAACCCGTCGGCGGCATTTTCGACGTCAGCGCGCCGCCGTTCGGTTCCGTCCCGGAAAGTTGGATGAGCTATATCGCCGTCGACGACGTCGATGGGCGGGTCAAGAAGGCGCAAAAGCACGGCGCCACCCTGATGAAACCGATCTTCGACATTCCCGGCGTCGGCCGCATCGCCATCCTGCGGGAACCGGGCGGCGCCGGCATCGGTTGGATAACGCCGGCGCAAGCCTGATCACGCTGAAAACCGTGGAGTTCTCGCCATGCAACACACCGTCGTTTCGCAGGACGAATGGCTCGCCGCGCGCAAGGCGCTGCTGGCCAAGGAAAAGGAATTCACCAGAAAGCGCGACGCGCTGAGCGCCGCCCGGCGCGAACTGCCCTGGGTGAAGGTCGACAAGAACTACGTATTCGACGGCCCCGCCGGCAAGGAAACATTGGCCGATTTGTTCGGCGGCAAGAGCCAGTTGATGATCTATCATTTCATGCTCGGCCCCGGCTGGGTGCAGGGCTGCCCAAGCTGCTCGTTCCTGGCCGACCATTTCGACGGCGCCGCGATCCATCTCGCCCAGCGCGACGTGGCCTTCGTCGTGGTGTCGCGCGCGCCGCTCGCCGAAATCGAAGCCTACAAGAAACGCATGGGCTGGCGCTTCAAATGGGTGTCGTCCTACGGCAGCGATTTCAATGGCGATTTCCACGTCTCGTTCACGCCGGAGGAAAAGGCGAGCGGCAAGGTCGAATACAATTACGTCAAGGGCGACTTCCCGAGCGAGGAGGCGCCGGGCCTGAGCGCCTTCAGCAAGGACGGCGGCGCGGTGTTCCACACCTATTCGACCTACGGCCGCGGCCTCGACATCATCATCGGCACCTACAACATGCTCGACCTCGCGCCCAAGGGCCGCGACGAGGACGCGCTGCCCTGGAGCATGGCCTGGGTGCGCCGACATGACGAATACGAACCGGCCGCAAGCGGCAAGGCCGGCTGCTGCGGCTGATTCCGAACCATCCCTGAGAGTGGAGCAAAGTGATGATCAAAGTGAGCGCATTTCGCTGGGTTCCGCCATTCGCCCGCGGGCTGGTCCGCGATCTGCGCGTGCGCTGGGCGCTGGAAGAGGTCGGCCTGCCCTATGAGGCGCGGCTGATCGGACCGGAGGATCAGAAGTCGGCCGGCTATCGCGCGATGCAGCCGTTCGGCCAAGTGCCCGCCTACGAGGAGGACGACCTGGTGCTGTTCGAGTCGGGCGCCATCCTGCTGCACATCGCCGGCAAGTCGGACGTGCTGATGCCGACCGACGCCAAAGCCCGCGCGCGCACGACCGCCTGGATGTTCGCGGCGCTCAATTCGATCGAGCCGCTATATCAGCAACCTGACCGCGATCGACCTGTTCCACGCCGATCAAGACTGGGCGAAGCAGCGCCGGCCGGGCGCGCAGCAACAGGCGGAAGGCCGGCTCAAGCCGTTGAGCGACTGGCTCGACGGCCGCGATTATCTGGAAGATCGCTTCACCGCCGCCGACCTGCTGATGACAACGGTGCTGCGCATTCCGCGCCATTGCGATTTGATCGCGCGCTATCCGGTGCTCGAGGCCTATCGCCTGCGTTGCGAGGCGCGGCCGGCGTTCAAGCGCGCGCTCGATGCGCAGATGGCGGATTTCGTCGAGAAGCCGGCGGCGGCCTGATGTCTGCGTGTCCCGGATGCGGCGCAACACGAAGCGTAAGCGGAGTGGTGCGCCGCTGATCCGGGACCGACACGGGTTGCAACGGCCCCGGGTCTGCAGCGCATCACTGACGTGCTGCGCTGCGCCCGGGACACGAAAGTCAGCGCGTCGGCACCGGCTTGTCGCCGCGGTAGTCGTAGAAGCCGCGCTGGGTCTTGCGGCCGAGCCAGCCGGCCTCGACATATTTCACCAGCAGCGGGCACGGCCGGTATTTCGAATCGGCCAGCCCCTCGTGCAGCACCTGCATCACCGACAACACGGTGTCGAGCCCGATGAAGTCGGCGAGCTCGAGCGGGCCCATGGGATGGTGCGCGCCGAGCCGCATCGCGGTGTCGATGCCTTCCACGTTGCCGACGCCCTCGTAGAGCGTGTAGACCGCCTCGTTGATCATCGGCAGCAAAATGCGGTTGACGATGAAGGCGGGGAAATCCTCCGACACCGCGATGGTCTTGCCGAGCTTGCTGATGAAGGCCTTGCTCGATTCGAAGGTGGGATCGTCGGTGGCGATGCCGCGGATCAGTTCGACCAGCTCCATCAGCGGCACCGGGTTCATGAAGTGGATGCCGATGAAGCGCTCGGGCCGGTCGGTGGAGGAAGCGAGCCGCGTGATCGAGATCGACGACGTGTTGGTGGCGATGATCGCCTCGGGCTTCAAGCTGGTGCAGAGGTCGGCGAAGATCTTGCGCTTGACCTCTTCCTTCTCGGTCGCGGTCTCGATGACGATGTCGCAGGCCGACAAGTCATCGATCTTCTCCGCCGGCTTGATGAGCGCGAGCGCGGCTTTGCGCTCGTCCTCGCCGATCGCCTTCTTGGCGACCTGGCGCGTCATGTTGCCGTTGATGGTCGCCATGCCGGCCTTGATACGATCGCCCGACAGGTCGTTCATCAACACCGAATAGCCCGCCAGCGAACAGACATGGGCGATGCCGTTGCCCATTTGCCCGGAGCCGATCACCCCGACAGTTTTTATAGTGAGCGCCATAATCCGTTACCCGTCATGCGGAGCGAAATCCCCCGGCTCCGCCAAGTTGCCTGTTCTACGCCCAACCGCCCGGGGACACCACGGGCGGCCGCGGCCAATTGGCCGCGATGGTCAACGCCCGAGCTTGCCGAGTTCCGCCGCCAATTCCGGCAACGCCTGATAAAGGTCGGCGACCAGCCCATAATCGGCGACCTGGAAGATGGGGGCCTCTTCGTCCTTGTTGATCGCGACGATCACCTTGGAATCCTTCATGCCGGCGAGATGCTGGATGGCGCCGGAAATGCCGACCGCGATATAGAGCTCCGGCGCCACCACCTTGCCGGTCTGGCCGACCTGCCAGTCGTTGGGCGCGTAGCCGGCGTCGACCGCCGCGCGCGAAGCGCCCATGGCGGCGCCGAGCTTGTCGGCCACCGGCTCGATATATTTGGTGAAGTTCTCGCGGCTCTGCATGGCGCGGCCGCCGGAGATGATGATCTTGGCCGAGGTCAGTTCCGGGCGGTCGGACTTCGACAGTTCCTCGCCGACGAAGCTGGAGAGGCCGGGATCGGCGGCGGCCGAAGCGTTCTCGATCGGCGCCGCCGCGCTGCCTTCGCCCGTCGCCTGGAAGGTCGAGGTGCGCACGGTGATGACCTTTTTGGCGTCGGTCGACTTCACGGTCTGGATGGCGTTGCCGGCATAGATCGGCCGCTCGAACGTGTCGGGCGCGACGACCTTGGTGATGTCGGAAATCTGCATGACGTCGAGCAAAGCGGCCACGCGCGGCATCACGTTCTTGGCCGTGGTGGTGGCGGCTGCGACGATAGCGTCGTAACTGCCGGCGAGCGAGACGATCAGCGCGGCCAGCGGCTCGGCCAATTGATGCTCGTAGGGCGCGGCGTCGGCGATCAGCACCTTGGCGACGCCGTCGAGCTTGGCGGCGGCTTCGGCCGCGGCTTTGCAATCCTTGCCGGCGACCAGCACGTGCACCTCGCCGCCCAACTGCTTGGCCGCGGTGAGCGCCTTGGCGGTGGCGTCCTTCAGCGACTTGTTGTCGTGCTCGGCGAGAAGAAGCGTGGTCATCTACAGCACCCCCGCCTCGTCCTTGAGCTTGGCCACCAGCTCGGCCACCGAGCCGACCTTGACGCCCGACTTGCGCCCCGGCGGCTCCGCGGTCTTGAGCACTTCGAGCCGCGGCTTGACGTCGACGCCATAGGCCTCCGGCGTCTTCTCGTCGATCGGCTTCTTCTTCGCCTTCATGATGTTGGGCAGCGACGCGTAGCGCGGCTCGTTCAGCCGCAGGTCGGTGGTGACGATGGCCGGCGCCTTCAGCTTGACCGTCTGCAGACCGCCGTCGACCTCGCGCGTGACGGTAACGCTGTCGCCGTCGAGCGCGAGCTTGGAGGCGAAGGTGCCCTGCGACCAGTTCAGCAGCGCCGCCAGCATCTGGCCGGTCTGGTTCGCAGTCGTCGTCGATCGCCTGCTTGCCCATGATGACGAGGCCGGGCTGCTCGGCCTCGACCACGGCTTTGAGAATCTTGGCGACGGCGAGCGGCTCGACCGTGCTGTCTGTCTTCACCAGGATGCCGCGGTCGGCGCCCATGGCGAGCGCGGTGCGGATGGTTTCGGAAGCCTGCTGCGGGCCGATCGACACCGCGATAATCTCGGTCGCCTTGCCGGCTTCCCTCAGGCGGATCGCCTCCTCGACGGCGATCTCGTCGAAGGGGTTCATCGACATTTTGATATTGGCGAGCTCGACGCCGGAGCCGTCCGGCTTGACGCGGATCTTGACGTTGAAATCGATCACCCGCTTTACGGGCACCAGAATTTTCATGATTTGAATGCGCTCCTCGGGCCGCTTTTTCCCGGATTCCGGGCCCGGAATTTGGTGCGGCGCACCCTAATAGCGAGCCCCAGCGCGGTCAACGCCGCGGGCGACCGGGCAGCCGACAAGGCATGCGTCATCGCCCCTGTTGATTTGGTCGGCCCGGGGGAAGCCGCATTCCCAACCGTCCGCCTTCGCGCTTTCAGCGCTTCGGCGCGACAAGCCGCTCGCTCCCGGAAAAAGCACCGAGGGCGCGCGGGACGCCAGGGGTCCGGGGCGCACTCAAGTTTACGCAGTGTGCGCAAACAAAAATGCTCGGACCCGCAGGCCTCGACGCCTCACGGCATCGAGGCGCCCTCCCTCGCGCCGTCGCGCTCGGGAGGTAAAATCCGCAAGTCCGCCATTCCCAAGGCGTCCCGCGCGCGGTGTTTATAGGCTTGCTCCGCATGGCCCCCGGTGGACTGACCTTTCAGGCGACCCGCCTCTTCTTTCGAATTGGCAGGCCGCCTATCCACCGCTCTCGGGCCCAGGTCGGGCCGGCAAACCTGTGACCGGTTGCCGGTGCCCGCCATCACGGGGCCCCGTGGCGCGCGGCAGGCGCGCCGGGACACATGCGGCTTGGACCGCCGGGCCTTCAACGCCGCATCTCCAGCGTGAAGTCATTCCCCGGCCACCGCTCCCCGCCCCGCGTCTGAAGATGCTGTACAGACACCCCTCGGTAACGAGGCGGGATGATGTGATAATAGTCATAGTAGGAATTTTGTCAAGGATCATTTCCCTAGCTGGACATTTTTTCGATGCGAGCTACATTGTAGCCCAAAGGAGTACAGCCATGCCCGAAAATGCCGTGGTCCGCGCGCGCATCGACGAGCGCATCAAGGAGGAAGCCTCGGTCGTGCTCGCGGCCATGGGGCTGACCGTCTCCGATGCCTTTCGCTTGCTGCTGTTCCGCGTGGCGCGCGACAAGGCGCTGCCGTTCGAGCCCTTGGTCCCCAACGAGGAGACCATCGCCGCCATCAAGGCGGCGCGCCGCGGCGAGTTGAGCAAGGCCGAAAGCGCGGTCAAGCTGATCGACCAGCTCAATGCGGACGATTAGGTACACCAACCGCTTCAAGCGCGATTACAAACGCGAGAAGGCTGGCCGCCATGGCAAAGTTCTCGATCGCCTGCTCGCCGAAACGGTCAACCTGTTGGCGGCAGACCAGCAACTACCGCACCGATATTACGACCACCCGCTTTCCGGCGAGTGGAGCGATTGCCGCGATTGTCACGTCAGACCCGATCTGGTGCTGATCTATCGCAAGCCCGACCAGGACAATCTCGATCTCGTCCAACTCGGCTCGCATAGCGAGCTTGGATTATAGGTGCGGTCTCAGGTCAAAGTATTGCGGTCGAGGCCCGAGAGAGTGTCATCCGCAGCCGGCGCCTTCATGCATTCGAACAGCCGCCCCGGCCGGCCGCAGCGCCAAGAACAGGAGCGCGCCGGCAACCAGCCCGCCGACATGGGCCAAGTAAGCGACGCCATCGTCGGCTTTGCCCGCCAGACTGAAAAGCTGCAGCACCGCCCAGCCGCCGATCACCCAATAGGCGCGAACGCGCACCACGACGCGGAACACGAATACCGACACCTGCGCGCACGGACGCAGCATCAGATAGGCGGCGAGCACGCCGGAAATGGCGCCCGAGGCGCCCACCAGCGGCATGCCCGAATAGGGGTTGAACGCCACGAAGGCGAGCGCCGAGGCAATACCGGCCAGCAGATAGAACGCCACGAAGCGCAGCGGTCCGAGCGCTTCTTCGATATCGTCGCCGAACACCCAAAGGTAGATCATGTTGCCGAGAAGGTGCCCCCAGCCGGCGTGCAGGAACATGCCGGTGACGAGCGACAGCTCCGGCCGCAACGAGTGCGCGTGCAGCGACGCGGTAACGAACGCCGGCACCACGCCGTAGTCCATCAGAAGGAACTGCTGCTGCCCCGGCGTGGCGCCGGCGGTCGCCAGGAACACGAACAGGTTGATGCCGATCAGGCCCCAGGTCGCGTAGGGCGGCGCCGGCAGCTTGAACGGATTCTCATCGTAGAGAGGAAAGACCACCGCACCCCCGCCCCCAAGCAACGCTTAGCAAGCGTAGCCCGGATTGAGCGAAAGCGAAATCCGGAACGCTCACCTGGCGTTGCGCGAGCGCTCCCGGCCTCAACCGGCCTCATACTGAGGAGTGCCGCTTTAGCGACGCGTCTCGAAGATCGCGGCTTACCGGTTCTGCCCAGGCGCCCACAGCACGTCGCGCGCGCCCTTGTCGTTGGCGTAGCGGCCGGCGACGAACAGGTAGTCCGACAGCCGGTTGACGTAGCGCAGCGAAGGCTCCGACACACCTTCCTTGTCCTTGAGCGCGACCATGATGCGCTCGGCGCGCCGGCACACCGTGCGCGCCAGATGCAGATAGGCCGAGGCCGGGCTGCCGCCCGGCAGGATGAAGGATTTGAGCGGCGCGAGCTCGGCATTGAGCCGGTCGATCTCGGTTTCCAGCCACGCGACCTGCGCGTCGGTGACGGTCAGGCGGGCGCCGCCCGGGCCCTTCTCGGCCAGGCACAGGTCGGCCGAGACGTCGAACAGGTCGTTCTGGATGCGCGCCAGCGCGGGGTCGAGCACGGAACCTAGCGTGTGCAGGCGCACCAGGCCGAGCGTGGCGTTGACCTCGTCCACGGTGCCGTAGGCGTCGACCCGAAGATCGTATTTCTTGCGGCGGGCGCCGGTGCCGAGCGAGGTGGTGCCGTCGTCGCCGGTGCGGGTATAGATGCGGTTGAGTACGACCATGGCGTCCTTCCTTCCCCAGCCCTCTTGCGAAACCCCTTCGCGCCGCCCGCGTTTCACGCTAGGCTTACAGTGTAACCGAAGCTCTTCCCAGGGGACGACTATGACACGCTTCCTGATGATCGCCGGCGCCGCCGCCGTTCTGGCGCTGCCGGTTGCCAGCCCAGCCCTTGCCTGCGGCGCCCACGCCAAGACGGCCAGTGCCGAGGCGACCTCGGTCGATCTGGCCGCCGCCGCCAAGAAGGCGCTGACGCCGGCAAGCCAGGACAAGACCGACGCCGCCCAGAAGGTGCCGGCGAAGTAACGGCACGCCTTTAACGCCGCGCCGGCCGCCGGCCGCGCCATATTATTTCAGGACACGGGGAACGACCATGCGGGTTCTTGCGATTGCGCTCGCCGCAGCGCTGCTAGCCTTGCCGGCGGTGACGCCAGCGCGCGCAACGAGCGGGGCGCAGGCCGCGCACAGCGCCCAGACCGCCACCACCGACTTCGCCGCCAAGAAGAAACCGGCCAAGAAAAAGATGGCCAAGAAGACCATGAAGAAGAAAAAGAAGAGGGCCAAGGTCGAATATATGCGGGCGGTGCCGTCGACGCCGACGAAATAGCGGCGCCCTAGCGGCCCATGATCCAGATCGTCGCCATGATCACGATGATGGCGACGAATTGCAGCAGCACGCGCATGCGCATGAGCTTCTGCGAGCGGTTGGGGCTGCCGCCGCGCATCATGTTGACGAGGCCGAGCACCAGCACGATCGCCACCGCCACGATCGCGGCCGGCACGGCGTAATGCGACATAAAACCCGACATGGCCGGCCTTCTAGCACCGGCCGGCGCGGCGCGCCAACCGCCGCGGGCGGCCGGCCCGCGATACAATTCGCCCTCGCGATAAAGTTGCAAGCCCGCTAATATCTGCCGCTGAGTGCAGGGGCAGGTGGGGGATCCGGCGTTGCAGTTGCGTAGCGGAGCGGCCTTGGCGCGCTCGCGGGCGGGCATTGGCCAAGGCGCCGGCCTTGCGCCGCGCGCGCCCTGGGCGCCGGCCGACGTCAGCCCGTTCCGCGAGATCGACTGCGTCCGCGACCTGCTGCCGGCCCATGTGCTGGCCGCCGCCGAGGAGCGCGCCGGAGCCCTCGGGCTCGGCGCCGACCGCGTGCTGATCGCGGCGGGCGCGCTCGAGGAGGAAACCTATCTGCGGGCGCTCGGCGATGCGCTCGGCATCGCCTTCGAGCCGCTCGACGGCGTTGCCCGCGCCATGTGCCCGGTCGGCGACGAGCGGCTGCTCGAAGCCGCCGCCAGCGGCATGTTGCCGCTGGCCGACGGCGAGGCGCTTTGTCTGGTGGTCGCCCCGCGCGCGGGCGCGGCGCGGCGCATCGGCGCCATGATCGCGGAACATCCCGCGCAGGCGCGGCGCTTCCGCTTCAGCAGCACCGAGCGCATCAACCGCTTCGCGCTGCGCGCAGCCGGCGCGAGCCTCGCCGCGCGCGCCGCCGACGGGCTCAAGCAGAGCTTCCCGATGCTGTCGGCGGCGCCACCGCGCTGGCGCGGCAAATTCGTGGCGCTGGCGATTGCCGGCGGCGCGGCGTTTGCCGGCGCGGTGTGGGCGACGCCGGCGACCCTGTTCCTGCTCGACGTCATGCTGACGGGCGTGTTCCTCGCCTGGCTCGGTTTGCGCCTGGCCGGCGCCTTGGTCGACCGGGGCTGGCGCGACCGCGGCAGCGACCTGCCCGACCGCGAATTGCCGGTCTACACCGTCATCGCCGCGCTCTACCGGGAGGCCAATTGCGTCGACGGGCTCATGGCGGCGATCGAGCGGCTCGACTATCCGCGCGAGAAGCTCGACGTCATCGTCGCGGTCGAGGCCGACGACCGCGCAACGCGCGCGGCGCTTACTGGCCGCAAGAGCCGGTTGCCGATCACGGTGATCCCGGTGCCGGCCTTGGGCCCGCGCACCAAGCCGAAAGCGCTCAACGTCGCGCTGCCCTTCGCGCGCGGCAACTACACGGCGATCTTCGACGCCGAGGACCGCCCGGAAGCCGACCAGCTGCGCCGCGCCTTGCGCGCCTTCGGCGCCGGCGGCGACAAGCTCGCCTGCGTGCAGGCGCGGCTGTGCATCGACAACACCGACGACGGCTGGCTGGCGCGGCTGTTCACCGCCGAATATGCCGGACAGTTCGACGTGTTCCTGCCCGGACTCGCCGCCCTCAACCTGCCGCTGCCGCTCGGCGGCTCGTCCAATCATTTCCGCACCGCCGCCTTACGCGCGTTGGGCGGCTGGGACGCCTACAACGTCACCGAGGACGCCGATCTCGGCATGCGGCTGGCGCGCTTCGGCTATCGCGCCGGCGTGATCTCGTCCACGACCTACGAAGAAGCCCCCGCCCGGTTCGGCCCCTGGCTGCGCCAGCGCACGCGCTGGTTCAAGGGCTGGATGCAGACCTGGCTGGTGCATATGCGCGAGCCGCGGCGGCTGTTGCGCGATCTCGGGCTGCCGGGCTTTCTTAGCTTCCAGCTCATCGTCGGCGGCAACGTGCTGGCGGCGCTGGTGCATCCGCTGTTCCTGGGCGGTCTCGTCTATGCGGTGGCGAGCGGCGCGCCGATGTGGCGCGGCGACAGCGCGGTGGTGGCGATGCTGGCCGTGCTCTTCGGCACCACCATCGTCATCGGCTATCTGACCTCGGCCTTTCTCGGCTGGCTCGGGCTGGCGCGCCGCGGCTTGCTGGCGACCTCATGGGTGCTGATCTTGACGCCGCTGCATTGGCTGCTGCTGTCGCTGGCGGCCTGGCGCGCGCTCTATCAGCTGATCGTGGCGCCCTATGCCTGGGAGAAGACCGAGCATGGTCTGGCGAAAAGCTCGCGGCTCGCCGCCGGCATGACGCGATCCCTGGTCGCATTGGAGCGCCATCTCCGCCGGCTGGCGCAAGCCGGCGAATTGCCGGTGCTGGGCGAGGCGGGCAAAGATGCGCGCGGCGGGCGGCCGGCGTCGCCGAGCGCGGCCGCCTGAAGGCGCCGTCAGCTTTCGCCGGCGAATTCCTGCAGCGACCACTGCGACAGGTTCATGTCCTCGTTGATCGCGACGATCGTCATTTCCAACAGGAACGCGGCGGTCGGGCTGAGCGCGCGCACGTCCTCCAAGGCGTAGGAAAGATAGGCGGCGAGTTGCTGCGCCTTGGCCTGCTGGGCCGGGTCGAGCTCCGATTTGACGGCGGCGATGCCCGGCGCTTGCCGTGGCACCGTGGTCGCTTCCGTTTGCGTTATTGTTGACATTTTTCACTCCTGTCGCGTTCGGTGTCGATTTCGACCGCCTTGGTCATGAATTCATTGCCCATGCTTTGCAGCGCCTGCGCCACCTCGCGGTTGGGCGCGGCCATCAGGCTCAGCTTGAAGCACTGTTCGGCCTTGTCCAGAAAGTAATTCGCGTCCAGCATTGTCAGCACTTGGCTGCGACGTCCGGCAGCGGCCGCTGCGGCAGGTGCATGTCCTCGTTGATGGCGGCAATCGATATTTCCAGCAGGTGCGAGCTGGCCGCGCTGACCCGGCGCAGATCCTCCACGGCGTAGGACAGATAAGCGACGAGCTCGCGGGCTTTGCTGCGCCGGATTTCTTCGCGGTCCGCGGTTTTGACAGCCATGTTCCGGTTCCCCTCCATTAGTTTCTTCGCCGCGTTGGTCGCGCGTTTTCGGTCCTCCATGCGCGGCACCGCTCTCAGGTCAGCCTCGGCCCGGTGTGATGAACCGCTTGGTATCGGCTCGCGTTCGGCGCAAAACTCGCGACCCAGTCGCCCGTTTCCGCGACCCGCCCGTAAAGCCTGGCGATATTGAGCACCATCTGATGCGCCTCCGAACAATCGAACTCTCCCAGGGCGTGGCTGGCGGAAGCGTCGGTCAGATAGGTCACGCGGTGGCCGCGATGAAACGCGTCGATCATGGTCGACAGGCACGCCGATTCGCCCGCGAACCCGGCCAGCACGAATTCACCCTCGCCCCCATCCATGATTTCGGCGAAGTTCCTGCTGGCGTAGCAGGACGGGCGGCTGCGCTCGAAGACCATCTCCGAGCCGAGCGGCACGAAGCCCTCGATCCATTTGGCAAAGGGCGTAGCCGGGTTGAAGAAGTTCGAGCGGCCGGCCCACCGCACGTGCGCGATCGGCAGGCCCGCCGCGCGCGCGCTCTTGAGCGCGATGGCGCAATTTTCAAGTGCCGGGCCCGCATTGGCGATCGCGAGCCCTCTTGGCGCAGCAACATATTCCTGCTGCAGATCGACAAAGACCATGACGGGGACTGTCACGGAATTCGTGAAGGCCCGAAAATCGACGGTGTTGCTCATGCCGACGACCTCAGCGCGCCCGGACGCGTCACTGGACGCTTTGCGGACTTTTCCAGTATCCCGCGCATGTGCCAGCGGCCTTCCGGCCGTATGATCACGTAAGGATCGCTGTCGACCGAAATCGCGTTCGGTTCGCGCGGCCTATCGAGGACGATTTCGACGAATTCGAATTCCGAAAAGACGAGGTTGCGCGCCGTGTTGGGGACCCGGAATCCGAATTGGCCGTACCATTCGACCATGCTCCTTTCGGACTGGCCGTAGACGCGGGTGTAGCCCTTCTGTCCGCAAAGCTCGATGGCGGCTTGGATGACCTGTTGCGCGAGGCGCCGCCCGCGAAACTCGGACCGCACGGCGAGCCGCTCAATCTTGGCGAAGTCGGCGAAGTAGCGGATGCGCAGCGAGGCAACGGGTTCGTGCCCGACATAGCCGAGCAGATGCGTTCCGGAGAGGTCGTTTCCGTCGAATTCCTCGTTGAAGGGGCATCTTTGCTCGCCAATGAATACCGCACTGCGTACGGCAACCACCCGCATGAGGTCATCGATTGTGCGCGCGACCGTGACGGTGATCTCATCGTCGTCGTTGTGGCTCATATACGCGTCGTAGGAGGGCAATTCTTTCGGCGAGAGCGGCGAGCGCCGGAATATGTAGAGGTCGGGATTATGGTGACCTTCCGCGGTCACGCCGCGGCGAAATCCGGTCGCTTCCAACGCGGCATGACCCTCCTTCGTGGCCGCCCACGAGTAGAGTCGACGTCGCGATAGAGCGGCGTGCTCATCTTCTCCAGGGTCAGGGTGACGCCGCAGCAAGCGAGCCCTTGGCATGCGTGCACCAGACGTAGATTGCCGCCGGTTTTTCGTTTTGCGCGGCCAGCAACGAGATGTCCGGGTCGGTGCCCCTAAAGTGCCGGCAATCAGCTGCGCCAGGCCGGCTTCATTGAGCAGGAGGAAGGCTTGAAAACCCTCGGCGCGCCGCACCGTGGGACCGACCTTGTCCCGGCGCGCAATAGCCCAGAAACTATCGGGATTATGCGCCACCACGCGATGGACGACTTCATTGGCCCCTAACTGGGGCAAATCCCGACGCGCATTATCCAACAATTCGTCGATTTCGCGGGCAGTGGGCGTATAGATGACCAGCCGCCGCGCCAGACGTTGGGGACCGATATCGGCCAGGTTGTGCACGTCTGCGCGCACGTCGGCTACAACCTTAGATTTCATCGATAGCTCTCTTTAGGGTTGAAAGCAACGAGTGAGTTTGAGAAAATTACGCCAGCGGGGGAAGGCTTGTATGCGCGCGCTAGCGACTAGGGGTGAGCCCCCCGAGGCTCACAACGGAATTGCAAAGGGCGCGCCCGATTGGGAGAGCGTTCGTCTATTCATGGAGGTGGTTCGGCACGGCAGCATTCGTTCGGCCGCCGATCGCATGGCGCTATCATTCAGCGTGCTGCGAAGACGGATCGCCTGCCTCGAACAGGAACTCAATACGCCGCTGTTGACCCGGCACACCGACGGGGTCCGGCTCACGGCGGAGGGTCAGCAAGTATTCGAAGCCGGTTGCCAAATGGAAGCCGCCTCCTTTGGGCTCGTCCGGGCCGATCGATGCGACGGCTCCGCAACGTCTCCGGCCAAGTGAAAATCGCGGTTACCGAAGGCACCGGCACATTTTGGGTGGCCCCACGGCTTGTGGAAATTCAGCGTACTTATCCGAAGCTCCTCGTGGACTTGAAATGCTTGATGTCGCCAGCGGACGTCTCGACCCTGGAAGCCGACTTGGCGGTGCAGTTGATAAGGCCCACCACGCTGGAATTGAAGGTCGTTCGGCTTGGCTACTTGCATACCATGCCATTCGCGGCGCAGTCCTATGTCAACACCTATGGCTTGCCGTCCACGTTCGAGGAACTGAAAACGCACCGGTCTGTGCTCCATGTCTCGGAGCAAACGCAGGCGAAAGAATTGTTCAATCGGTATGTGCCGGAACTGCCGCCGATCGGGACAATCGCCCTGCAGACCAACGTGGCAAGCGCACATTTATGGGCCGTTTCAAAGGGTGCCGGCATCGGCTGGCTTCCCACTTATACCCATTTCATCGGAGGTCCCGCCGTGCCGATCGACGTCGGGCCGCGCTTTGTTTTTGACATATGGCTGACCTATCATCCCGACGCCGCCAAGAATCGCGCGGGTACGGCGCGTCATCGATTGGGTAAAGGATTCGTTCGACGCGCAAAAATTTCCGTGGTTCGGCGAGCAATTCATTCACCCATATGATCTGCCTAAAGCCTATCGTGGCGAACCTCTCATTAATATGTTCGGCGGATTCACCCATAGCAGGGCATCTCAACAAGCCTTCGCCTCGCTCTGATTCGGGTGAATAGACGCGGCGCGTGCGGGCAGCCGATGACCGGCTGCGCGAAGCATGCGATCAGAACCGTTAGTCGTGGTTTCGCGAAGCGATTGCGCCGCCCGACCGGCTCGAAGGCGATTTCATCAAGAACAATAAAGCTAAAGATACTTGCGCAGCGCGGCGGCCGCTTCCGCCGGCTTGCGCTTGAGGTTGAAGGGCGCGACGAAGCGGCCTTGCTTGTCCATCAGATAGACCAGCGCGCTGTGGTCCATGCTGTAGTCGCCCTTGTCGCCGACCGGCACCTTGCGGGCGATCACCCGGTAGTCCTTCTCGACCGCATCGATCTGTTTGCGCGTTCCGGTAGCGCCGCGCAGATGCGGGTCGAAGCTCGACAGATAGTCCTTCATCACCGCGGCGGTGTCGCGCTCGGGATCGACGGTGATGAACAGCGCTTCGACGCGGTCGGCGTCCTTGCCCATGGCGTGCAGGACCTCCGACAATTCGAACAGCGTGGTCGGGCAGATGTCGGGACAATGCGTGTAGCCGAAGAACACCAGCAACGGCTTGCCCGTCATGTCGCGGTCGGTGACGGTCTTGCCGTCCTGATCGGTCAGCGTGAACGGCCCGCCGATCGCCGACGGCCCCGGGCCGCCGCCGAACTGACCGGTGGCGAACAGGAACACGCCGAGGAAAACCACGAGCCCGGCCATGAAGGCCGAAAGCACGAGCAGGAAATGCGACGTCCGGACGGTCATCGGGCCTCACTAGGCTTCGAGCGTCAGAAGCACGACACCCAGCCGGTGCGCACGATCTCGAAAAACACGGCGGTGCCGTAATAGGCCCAAAGACCCAACGTGCCCGCCATGATCGCCCCGCCGAGAACCGCGAGCAGCAGCAGGGGCCGCATGCGGCTTGATGTGGTGAAGGCTACGGGCGGCATCGATACCTCCGGACAACGCCTGCCAATACCGTCATCACATAAGTGTCGAAAATGAATAGGCCACAATGTTGCCGATGTCACGGCTCCCTATGCCGCGGCCGGGCGAATTGTGACGGCCGGCGGCGAAATCCAACCTGGCCGTCATAGGAACACTAGCCTCGAAAAAATTAACCACGTTTTGCAGAAGGCGTGCCGTGGGCGGCTTGCCGCCTAACCGCTAAGCCCTTGATCGAGGCGGCAATTTATCCGGCATTTTAACGACAAAGGAGTTTGGTTGCGCCGTTTGCGTTGACTCAAATGGTTAAAGTCGTGCTCAATAGCCGAACCTTTCGCAGGTGAGGCACTTAAGCCCACACATAAAAGGCAATGGAGAAGATGCGATGCGTACCGCTTTAGCCTTAGCGCTAGCGATCACGGTATCGGCGGCGGGCGCCAGCGCCTGGGCCGAAGATGCCAAGAGCCCTGCCCCGGCAGCGGCCGAACAGCCGAGCACGTTTCCCGCGCTGACCAAGGAGAAGTGCAATAACCCCAACGCCCTCGGCGTCTCGCGCGTGGTCGCGATCGACACCACCGGCGGGCCTGGCTTCGGCTTCCAGAACTTCAAGGTCTACGACTTCCTGAAGGACCACGAAGTCGTGCTCACCTTCGACGACGGCCCGTGGCCGGGCAATACCGAGCGCGTGCTCAAGGCGTTGGCCGATCAGTGCACCAAGGCGATGTTCTTCCCGATCGGCGAGCACGCCGGCTGGCATCCCGAGATCCTGAAGAAGGACCTGGCGGCCGGCATGACCGTCGGCTCGCACACCTGGTCGCACAAGGACCTGACCAAGATGCCGTTCGAGGCCGCCAAGGTCGAAGTCGAGAAGGGCATCGCGGCGGTGAGCGTCGCCTCCGGCAACAAGCCGATCGCGCCGTTCTTCCGCTTCCCGGCGCTGCGCATGCCGCCGGAAATCATCAAATATCTCGCCTCCCGCAATATCGCCATCATGTCGACCGACTGGGACTCGTTCGACTTCAAGGCGCGCCGGCCGGAGACGGTGGTGCATTCGGTGATGAGCCGGCTGGAAAAGCACGGCAAGGGCATCATGCTGATGCACGACTTCCAGCACGCGACCTCGGAGGCATTGCCCGAGATCCTGAAGCAGCTCAAGGCCAAGGGCTTCAAGATCGTGCAGGTGGTGGCCAAGAAGCCGCTCGAGCCGCTGCCGGAATACGTAAAGCAGGTCGAAAAGGAGATGGGCGGCGGGCTGTCCGACGCGCGACCGATGTCGAGCGTCGTCGAGACCGTCAAGCCGAACTGACCTAAAGCCGCTCGAAATGAAGCCGGCCGCGCGGCAAGCGCGGCCGGTTTTTTATTGGCCGGATTGAACCCGGGGCGATATCGGCGGATTATCGGGGAGGCTGGAGAAGAGGAGGAACCATGCGGTACTGGCTTCCCGCGTTGCTTGTCTGCTCGCTGGCGGCGGCCGCGCCGGCCTCGGCGCAAACGCCGGTCGGCGAATGGCGCGTGGCCGACGGCAGCGCGCATATCCGCATCCTCGACTGCGGCGGCGCGCTGTGGGGCGTGGTGTCGTGGGAGAAGACGCCCGGCCGCGACAGCCAGAATCCCGATCCGGCCAAGCGCAGGCGGCCGACGCTCGGCATGCCGGTGCTGCTGCACATGGCCGCGGCCGCGGAGCGCGGGCGCTGGGAGGGCGAGGTCTACAACGCCGACAACGGCAACACCTACGACGCATCGATCGAGCTGCACGGACGCGGCACCCTGCGTGTCGAGGGCTGCGCGCTCGGCATTCTGTGCGGCGGCGAGAACTGGACGCGGCTAGCCGGCGGCGCTACGGGCGCGCCGGGGCTTGGCGCGGCGGCTTCGCCGGCGCGGCTGCCCGCCGCCGCCCTCTGCGCTCGCCTCGGCGTTGCCGCGCGGCGGGCCCATTAGAATCGGCTGGTACAAGACGGCCGCGGCCAGCGTGCAGACCAGCGACAGCGCCAACAGCTTGCCCATGCTCGAGGTGCCGGGATGGTTGGAGAACCACAGGCTGCCGAAGGCGGTGGCGGTGGTGAGCGCGCTGAAGAACACCGCGCGCGTCAAAGGCGACTGCAGCACCTGGCTGAAACCGGCGCGCCACGACATCATGTAGTAGATCTTGAAGGCGACGCCGATGCCGAGCAGCAGCGGCAGCGCGATGATGTTGGCGAAGTTGAGCGCCAGCCCGAACGCCACGCACAGCTCGAGCGTCACCACGCCCGCCACGATCAGCGGAATGAGCGTGAGCAGCACGTCGCCGAGGCGGCGCAGCGTCAGCCACAACAGGATGGCGATCGAGATCAGCGCCCACAGGCCGGCCTCGACGAAGGCGCGGATGATGGTGCGCCCGGATTCGAAAATCGCGATCGGCCCGCCGACGGCGGTCGGCTCCACCTTCTGCACCGCCTGCGCGAATTTGCGGATTTCGCGGTTGCTGCCGAGGTCGCCCTTGGGCATGACCTGCACGCGGAAGCGGCCGTCCGGCGTCACCCAATTGCGCCGCAACGAGGCCGGCAGCGTTTTTTCGCCGACCGGCTGCGGATGCAGCGCGTTGCGCAGGCCCTCGAGCGCGGTCTGCAGCGGCATGACGAAGGCCGCCTGCGCGCGCGCGCGCATGGCCGGGCTCGCCGCCGCCAGTTTGCCGAGATCGGCCGCCAGGCGTTTCGCCGCCGCCGGTCCTTCGCCGCTATGGTTGTCGGCGGCGCGGATCAGCACGGTTTGCATGTTCTTGAGCGCATTGACGTTCTCGGCGTCGCTCGGCACCGGACGCGGCGGCGCGTTAAGCGCCGGATCGAGCGACTTGGCCGCGTTGTCGATGAGCGCGATCTTGCCGGCCTGGTCGGCCGGCACGAAGCTCGCGAGCGTCATCGTGCGCGACACCTGCGGCAGCTTCTCCAGGCGCCGCGCGACCTGCTGCGCGGCGGTTTGCGAGGAAGCAAGCACGTCAACGGAATTGGCGCCGATGGCGGGATCGCTGCGCACGTCGAGATAGGTGGCAATCAACTCCGCCTTCGGATTGCGCAGATGGATCGGGTTGAAATCGAACTTGAGATAATAGAGCGCCGGCAGCGCGGCGACGATCAGGACGGTGGTGCCGATCAGGATCGGCATGCGGTAGCGCTCGAAGAAGCTGTCGACCGGCGCCAGCGCCGCATAGCCGAGCGGTTCGCTTTCGCCCGGCGGATTGAAGATGGTGAGCAGCGCCGGCAGCACCGTGATGCTGCCGATAAAGGCGATGATCATGCCGAGACCGGCGATCTGGCCGAGCTCGGAGACGCCGCGATAGGCGGTCGGCACGAATGACAGGAAACCGGCGGCGGTGGCGGCGGCGGCCAGCGCCAAGGGGGTCGCGATGTGCTCGCCGGCATTGGCGAGCGCCGCGCGCAAATCGTCGACCTCGTGGCGCTCGGCCCGGTAGCGCACGCTGAACTGGATGCCGAAATCGACGCCGATGCCGACGAACAAGACGGCGAAGGCGATCGATATCAGATTGAGCGCGCCCACCATCATCAGCCCGGCCGCCGCCGTGATGGCAAGGCCGATGGCAACGGTTGCGAAGACCGCGAAGATGATGCGGGCGGAGCGCAGCGCCAGCCACAGGATGATGAGCACGATCGCCATGGTGGCGATGAGGTTGCGGATGGCGCCGTCCTGGACGGTGGCGAACTCCTGGTCGGCGATCGGCACCGTGCCGGTGAGGCGCACGCTGGCGCCCAGCGTCTGCTTGAGCTTGAGGTCGGCGGCGGCCTTGCGGATGAAGTCGGTCGCCTTCTTGCCCGGCTCGAGCGCTGAAAAGTCGAGCGCCGGGTGGATCTGAATGAAACGGCGCAGGTCGCCGGTCGTCGCCTTCTTGCCGGACATCAATTCGCGCCACGAGAAATAGGCGGGCTTGCCGGTGAGCACGGTCTCCACCGTGGCCGAGGCCCGGTCGAACACGCCGGCAAGCGGCGCCAAGCCCGCCTCGCCGACCTGGCCGCTCATCATCCCGTAGGAGAGCGCCAGCGTCAGCCCGCGCAGGCTGGGATCGCGCGCCAGCACCTGGATGAGGGGGGCGGCCTGCGTCAGCTCGCCGGCGGTGGCCGTCACCTGCCCGGCGGTCATGAACAGGAAGGCGTTGCGGGCAAAGAACGGCGTCTCGCTGACGGCGTCGACGGTGCGGAACAGGTCCTTGCGCCGCTGCAAGGCGCCGGTGAGCGAGCTGGGTGGCTTTGCTGGCGGCTTCCGAGGTGGGCGCGTCGATCACGACCAGGATGACTTCGTAGCCCTGCGGAAACGCCTTGACGTAGGCGAGCTCGCGCTGACGCCAGGGCAGCTCGGGCGAAATCAGCCGGTTGATGTCGGTATTGATGGCGAAATGGCGGGCGGTGTAGACGCTCGCCCCCGCCGACAGCACCAGGGCCACCGCCACCACCGCCCAAGGCCAGCGGGTGCAATGCTCGATCAGCCTCTTGATGACGAATCTAATCATGCGGCGGCGATATACGGATTCCCAATGGCAGAACGGCGCGCCGCAGTCCATGCAAGACTTGTGCGCGCCGACCCCTAGACCGCCGTTAAATGGGTCAAAATGACGGCGGCCGGTCCCCTCAGCCCCGATCGGTCACGACGCTTGGGCTGCCATGGCCGAAAAAGGTGAGCGCGGCTTTGAGCTGCGCGTCGTGGTCGGTGCCGATCAGCTGGGTCTTGATCGGCGGCGAGAGATTTTCCTTGGCCGCGGCGGCCTGCTTGGCCTTCTGTTTGGCTTTGCTGAGCGGTCCCGGATTGTGGAAGGCGTGCTCCAGCGAGCTCTCGCGCGCCAACAGGGCGCCGGCCACCTGCTCGTCCTTGGGCGCCTCGACCACGATGTCCGGGGTGATGCCCTGACCCTGGATCGAGCGGCCCGCGGGCGTGTAGTAGAGCGCGGTGGTCAGCCGCAGCGCCCCGTGGCCGTTGAGCGGAATGATGGTCTGCACCGAGCCCTTGCCGAAGCTCTGGGTGCCCATGATCTTGGCGCGGTGGCGGTCCTGCAAGGCGCCGGCGACGATCTCGGAGGCGGACGCCGAGGCGCCGTTGATCAGCACGACGATCGGCGTGCCCTTGATCATGTCGCCGCCGCCTTCGACCTTGAAAGTGTGGTTATCGGTGCCGCGCCGTCCCTTGATGGTGACGACGGTGCCGGCGCCGAGGAAATCGCCGGCGACCTCGACCGCGGCCGACAGCAGCCCGCCCGGATCGTTGCGCAGGTCGAGCACCAGGCCTTTGAGCTTGCCGCCGGCCTGCTGCTTCAATGCGCCCACGGCTTTCTTGAAGTCGGCCGGCGTGTCGCCGCCGAACTGGGTGATGCGCACATAGCCGATGCCGTCCGGCTCGAGCTTGGATTTGACCGTCTGCACCTCGATGATGGCGCGCGTGATGCTGACGTCGAACGGCGTCACGGTGCCGCGCGCGATGGTGATCTTCACGCTGGTGCCGGGCTTGCCGCGCAGCTTGCGCACGATCTTCGACAGATCCATGCCCTGCGTGCTTTCGCCGTTGATGCGCACGATCAGGTCGCCGGGCTGCAGGCCGGCGTGGAAGGCGGGCGTGCCGTCGATCGGCGAGATCACCTTGGGCACGCCGTGCTCCGCGGTAATCTGGATGCCGAGCCCGCCGAACTTGCCGGCGATGTCGGCTTGCGACTGCTTGAACTCCTGCTCGTCCATGTAGTCGGAATGCGGATCGAGCCGGTTGAGCATTCCCTTCAGCGCGTCCCTGGTCAGGATGTGGGAATCGACCGGGTGGACGTAGTCGTGCTCGACCAATTGGATGATGCCGTCGAACAGCGCGAGGTCGGTCGGCGATGGGCCGCCCTGGCGGGCGCCGATGGCGTAGGCGACCGGCAGGGCGGTCAAGGACAAGGCGACGACGCCGACGACGGCCAGGCGCGACTTTTTCATGGGTATCGACCTCATGACGTTGATTCGACGACAACCCCCGACAGCGGCGGCCTTATAACCCTATCCGCCGGCAAAAGGTAGCGTGCTGGCCCAACGGCGCGGACGGTTTCGGCCCGCCGGATGAAACGATGTAAGCAGGGCAATGTTCCTTGCAAGGCCCAGCCGGCGCCGGCCGCAAAACCGCCCGGTCAGCGCCGGCGCTTGGCCTTGTTTCGCTTGCTCCTTTTGCGCCGCCTGAGCGGTACCACTTTGGCGGAAGCGCCGGCGCTCTTGCGCAGGGCCTCCTTCAGGCCGGTCGGCCGGTTGTGCTTGCGCAAGAGGTCGCGGAACGCCTCGTCGGCCAATTCCTGGAAGGTCATCATGCGCTCGCGCGCCAGAAGGTCGAGCGCCGCCCAGGTTTCCTGGTCGAATTCAACGCGCTTGCCCGGCATCGGCAGCCCTCCGCGGCTTGGAACGATTGGACGCCCAATTCACTTGAAAGGCCAGCGCGGCGCCGTAATCCGCGCTATTTTTCGGCAAATCGGAGGGTTTCACCGGGACCCGAAAATACCTATTTTCGCCGGCAGCATGACCGCGGCATGATTCTTTGCGCCGTCAGGCCGCCAACGCTCGCAACGGACACCAAACGTGCCGGACATCGTCACCATCACCATCAATCCCGCGGTCGACATTTTCGTCAACGTCGCGCGCGTGGAGCCGACCAAGAAGCTGCGCTGCTCGGCGCCCAAGCGCGATCCCGGCGGCGGCGGCATCAACGTGGCGCGGGTCGCGCACCGGCTCGGCGCCACGGTGGCGGCGATCTATCCGACCGGCGGCGCCATCGGCAAATTGCTGCAGCGGCTGGTCGAGCGCGAAGGCATCGACAGCGTGGTGACGCCGTCGCACGTGGAGACGCGCGAGAATTTCACCGCCTACGAGGAAGAGACCGGCGAGCAATACCGCTTCGTGCTGCCGGGCTCGGCGCTGCACACGCGCCGAATGGGAAGCCTGCCTCGCCAAGCTCGAAACGCTGCCCGCCGCGCCGAAGATCGTGGTGGCGAGCGGCTCGATCCCGCCCGGCGTGCCGGAGGATTTCTACGCGCGCGTGGCGCGGCTCGCCAAGCAGCACGGCGCCAAGATGGTGCTCGACACCGCGGCCGTGGGCCTGAAGGCGGCGCTGGCCGAGGGCGTCACGCTGATCAAGCCGAACATCGCCGAGCTCGGCGATTTCACCGGCAAGCCGCTCAAGCACGACGCCGACGCCATCGCGGCGGCGCGCAAGCTGATCGCGGCCAAGCAGGTGGAAGCGGTGGCGCTCACTTTGGGAGAAGACGGCGCGCTGCTGATCACGGCCGACGGCGCCTGGCGCGCCGAGCCGATGAAGATCGAGGTGGTAAGCACGGTGGGCGCCGGCGACAGCTTCCTCGGCGGCCTGGTGGCGGCGGTGGCGGCCGGCGCGCCGCTCGAGCGCGCGTTCCGCATGGCGGTCGCCGCCGGCTCGGCGGCGGTGATGAGCCCGGGCACCGAATTGTGCCACGAGGTGGACGTGAAGCGGCTGCTGGACGAGGTGCGGATCAGCGAAGTGGCGAAGGCGGAGGCCTAGTGCCTACCCGCTCATTCCCGCGCAAGCGGGAATCCAGAATGCCGTGGCAATGTCTTTGTTTGTGGCCCTGGGTCCCCGCTTGCGCGGGGACGAACGGAATTTGGATCACCGCTCCGCGGTCTTCTGGTCCTGGCAATAGAGCCGCTGGTATTTCTCGGCCAGGCTGCGCATGTCACGCGCATAGCCGCTCTGGTCGATGCCGGTCCATTCGCGCGCGAGATCGGCGAAGGTCACCGGCCGGTGCAGCCGGCGCATGATCGCCTGCACGTCGTCCTGCACCAGGCGCGTGCGCTTGGCGACCGGATGCGGGATCGGCGTGGTCGAATACATCAAGACGTGCTGCAGATGCGCCAGCACGCCGGTTTCGACGTCGTTGAAATGCTCGCCCGGCCGGCCGCGCACGGTGGCGCCGAGGCCGGCGAAATTGTTGTCGCTGGCCGGCACGCCGGCAGTCCCGCCGCCCGGGCGGCGGAAGGTCAGGTAATTGGTCTCGATCAGCATCTGGAAGAAGGCGTAGTCCCAGCGCACGCCGACGCATTTGTCGGGCGGGCGCGACACGCATTGGCCGATGTGCTGGTAAAGGGTGGCGATGTGGGTAAAGCGCGGCGCGATTTCGCGCGGCGTGCGGCGATGCATATTGACGCGCTGGACGAAGTCCATGAGCGCGTCCGGCTTGACGCATTTCGGCACCAGATTGCCGGCGGTCGCGATGATCGGAGGCAGCGAAGCGGCCAGTGCCTCGGCCGGCAGCATGAGCGCAAGCAGCAGCAGCAGCAGAATACGCAAGAACATGGAACCCACCCGACTGAACCAAGGCGGGCAGGTAAACCCAATCTGGTTAATTTTACGGAATTGTCGTGCCGGCGCGGGCAGATAGCGGCCTCGGCGCGTAGCAAAGCGTTAACGCCTGCGGCCGCGCCGTGGCGGCCGATTCTCTGGCTTTGGCACCGGCACCGGCGTGACGGCCGCGGCGTGTTTGTCACAATTCGTGCGTGGCGCGCCGGGCGCCCGACGCGGCCGACGCCTTGCTGCCGGCAGCGCCCTCCGTTAAGAAACCCGCGCCGTCTCGCGATTTGGCCGCAAGTCCCGGCAACAACCAGCGCAGCCGTGGCAGTCATCCGCGCATGCCACCGGGCTGAAGCGCCATGCGCGCGCCTTGGCGCCGCGCATGCCTTTTCGACTTTCGGACGGCGCAATTGCAGATCTACCTCCCCATCGCCGACATCCCGGTCAATATTTTCCTTATTCTGGGCCTGGGGCTGGCGGTCGGCTTCCTGTCCGGCATGTTCGGCATCGGCGGCGGCTTCCTGATGACGCCGCTGTTGATCTTCATCGGGATTTCGCCGGCGGTGGTGGTGGCGAGCGTGTCGCCGCAGATCGCGGCGGCGCTGTTCACCGGCTTCCTCGCCCATTGGCGGCGCGGCACCATCGACTTTCTGCTCGGCGGCATGCTGCTGGTCGGCGGCACCGCCGGCACGCTGATCGGCATCTGGCTGTTCACCTTGCTGCGCCGGGTCGACCAGTTGGACCTGCTGATCGGGCTGTCCTACGTGACCATGTTGGGCGTGGTCGGCGTGTTGATGGTGACCGAGGGCCTGCGCGCCATCAACCGCGCGCGGCAAGGCGGACGCGGCGATCTGCGCCGGCCGGGCAGCCATACCTGGATCCACCGCCTGCCGCTGAAGATGCGCTTCAAGCGCTCGCGCATCTATATCTCGGTGATCCCGGTCTGGGCGATCGGCTCGATCATCGGCTTCGTCGGCGCGGTGCTCGGCGTCGGCGGCGGCTTCATGCTGGTGCCGATGCTGATCTATCTGATACGCGTGCCGACGGTGACGGTGATCGGCACCTCGATGGTGCTCACTTTGGTCACCATGATGTCGTCGACGGTGCTGCACGCTTACGCCAATCATCTGGTCGACGCCGTCTTGGCGCTGGTGCTGATGGTCGGCGCGGTGGTCGGCGCCCAGTTCGGCGTGCGCGTCGGGCATAGGATGCGCGGCGAATGGCTGCGGCTGCTGCTCGGCGTGCTGGTGCTGCTGGTGGGCTTACGCTTCGCGGTCGATCTGGTGGTGCATCCGGCCGATCCCTATTCGCTGCGCCTGGTGAGGACGAGCTGATGCGGCGGCTTGCGCTCATTGCTCCGCTCGTCGCGGCGCTGCTGCTGCCGGCGGCGGCCGCGCGCGCGGCCGCGCCCGAGAAGTTGGTGGTATCGCTGTCCAACCACCGCGTCGAAGTCACCTCCAATTTCGCCGGCGAGCGGCTGGTGCTGTTCGGCACCATCGAGACAAAAAAGAACGCGCCGGAGCGCGCGGCCGGCTACGATATCGTGGTGACGGTGACCGGCCCGCGCGAGACCTATCGCACGCGGCTGAAGACGCGCGTGGCCGGCATCTGGGTCAACACGGAATCGCGCGAATTCGTCGACGTGCCGTCCTATCTCGCGGTGCTGAGCAACCGCCCGGCCGGCGAGATCGCCCGGGCGGACGTGTTGAAGCGCCTGCAGATCGGCCTCGACAACTTCATCCTGACGCAGCGCATCGGCCCCGACCTCGCCGACACCGTGCACGGCGATCCGTTCCGCCTGGCCTTCGTGCGGCTGAAAAGCGAGCAGGATTTGTACCTGCAATCGGCCAAGGCGGTGACCTTCCTGACACCGATCGTGTTCCGCGCCGAGATCCCGCTGCCGGCCAACGTGCGCACCGGCACCTACAAGATCGACGTCAAGCTGTTCAGCGGCGGCGCCGAACTGGTGCGGACGAGTTCGGCGCTGGACGTGATCAAGACCGGCTTCGAGCAATATGTTGCGCAAGGCGCCGCCGATTACGGCCTGCTCTACGGCGTCGTCACCATTCTGATGGCGCTAGGGGTCGGCTGGATCGCAAGCGTCATGTTCCGCAAGGATTGAGTGGACGCCGCTTTGGGCTGAGCGGACATACCCGCTCGTCCCCGCGAAAGCGGGGACCCAGGGCAGCCGTCTTAGGACCGGCGGATTGCATCCCTGGATTCCCGCTTTCGCGGGAATGAGCGGAGTTTGGGTCGAATCAATCGAAACAAGCTCTAACGCGACGACGGCGGCGCGGGCGAGCGGTAGAGCGCCCACAGCACGCCGAGCTGCGCGTCGGTCAGCGGGTTGGCGAAGTGGATGGCGGCGTCGCCTTTCACGCCGTTGATGAGGCGGGCGAGCAACTCGTCCGGCGGCTCCTGGCGTCCCATCATGAACAGATCGCGGGCCGGCAGCTCCAATTCCGGCGCGCCCCTGCCGGCGCCGTCGTGGCAGCCGGCGCAGTAGGTCGCATGGATGGCGCGCGCCTCGGCGAGCCGCGCCGGCGCGCCGGCAAGAAACGGAGCGCGATCGATTGCGTGGCGGGCGATTTCGGCCTCGAGCGCCGCGATCAGGGCTTTGCGGGCGGCGGCGTCGGGCAAGGGGCGCTGCTGCCAGGCGCGTATCTTTTCCGCGCCCGCAGCGTCGCCGGCTTGGCGCAGCAGCCACGGCAACAGGCCGAGCGCGCCGGCAATGCGTCGGCGCAAGCCTTCGCGATTTTGCGCGGACAGGCCGCTCTCAGCGAGGCGGCCGAGGTCACCGCGCAGGATCAGCAGTTCGGCGGCGAGCGGACGGGATGGATCGGGACGGCCGGCAGCGGCCGCCGCCGAAACAGCCATGACCGCGACGGCAATCGCCATCGCGGTCACGGCCGGGCAGATCAGGGCGTGCTGGCGCCGGCGCGCCATGCGGACCCCTCTTTGCGTCGGCGTTACTCGACCTTGATCTTGGATTCGGTCGGCATGTTGTGGTGCGTCCAGTCGCTCATCGAGCCGTCATACATTTCGGCGCTCTTGTTGCCGAGCACCTGCGAGGAGACGAACCAGCCGATCGAGGCCCAGTGGCCGGTGTTGCAGAAGTTGATCTGCTTGCCCGCGGTCGGCACGCCAGCCGCCGCGTAGAGCTTCTCGAGCTCGGCCTTGCTGCGGAAGGTGCCGCCGCCGTTCTTGGTGAGCCATTCCTGCGGCACGTTGTGCGCGTGCGGGATGGTGCCGCTGGCGGTATCGACCGGCGGGCGGGTGACGCCGAGATACTGGTCGGACGGACGGTTGTCGACCAGCGTCACGCCCTTCTCCATCGCCGCCTTCACCTCGTCGCGGCTGGGCAGCATGTCCTTGCGCAGCGCGACCTTGAAGGTCTTGGCGGTGACCTTGGCCATGCCCTTCTCCAGCGGGTTGACCGGATTGCCCTTCTTGTCGACCTCGGCGAGATAGCCGGCCATGCCGCCGTTGAGCACCGAGACGTTGTCGTCGCCGAGCACCTTGAAGGTCCAGAACAGACGGGTCGCGGTGCCCATGTCGGTCGAGGTCTTGCCCGGCGCGATCAACACCACATGCGTCGCATTGTCGATGCCAAGGTCGCCGATCAGCTTGGCGAGCTTGCCGGTGTCGTCGGGCAGCATGCCCACGACCTTGCCCTTCTTCACGCGCCAGCCGTCCTTCGCGTAGTCGGTGTGGACCGCGCCCGGGATGTGGCCGCGCAGGTAATCGACTTGGCCGCGCGTATCGATGAACACGATGCCGGGCTTGCCGAGATTGGCCTTGGCCCAGGTCACGTCGACCAGCGCGTCGGCGGCCGATGCTTGCGCAGCGAAGCCGGCGACGCCGACAAAGGCCGCTGCCAACGTGATCCACTTCCTGTGAGTTATTGTCATTGCTTGCTTCCTCCCTTTGTTGAACCCCGTGAGCGGCGGCGCCGCTACAAGGTGACGGTCAAATCGGCAGCGAGGATCGCCTCGGCTGCTTTCTCCCATGCTTCTCGGTCTTCCGGCGCGAGCGCCGAGACGTCGAGGCGCGTGACCTCCACGCTTGCCGCGCTGGCGGCAAGAGCGGCGGCGACCGTCTCGGCATCCGGGAACAGGCCGGTCTTGAGTTCGATGACTCGCTTCATCATCGCTTCTTCACTCTCTTCAAAGGTTGATCACCCGGTCGCTGGCGGCGATGGCCGCGCCCAGCGCCTTGGCATCGAGCAAAGTCAGTTCGCCGGCCATGTCCGGCACCGTGGTCTCCGGCGTGATCTCGGACAGTTGCAACAGCTCGGCCAGCTCGGCATTGGCTTGCGTCTCCGCGACCGGCCCGGTCATGAACACCAGCTGCACGGCGTGACCGAAAATGGTGAGGCCGGCGGCGACCCGCATGGCCTCGCCGTGATCGCGCCGCGCCAGCACCAGGATCGATTTCGGATCGCTCGCCATGGCCCGCTCCTCAAAGGCTCACCACGCGCCTGGCTTCCGCCATCAGCGCGCTGTTGACGGTCTGGCTCGCCTGCTCGGCCGGACAGGCGCGGCCGGCCATGTGCTGCCGCCAGGAATGCTCGCAGACCGAGACCCGTTCGGCGCTTGTCAGCGCGGCCGCGAAGCCGGCGTCGTCGAGCGCCCGCACCCCGTCATTGGTCAGGAAGCAGCCCCAGCGCACGCGCTTGGCGGTGAGCGCGCGCGCGAGCGGCGCGGCGACGCGCGCTGACTCGGGGGTGGTGACATGCAGCAGGACATCCATGGGTGCTGCCTCGCTCATGGCGAAAGCCGCAGCCGCACCGGCTGCGCGCCGTCGGCGCTGCGGCGGGCGAAATCTGCGCAGGCGCGCGGCCGGCGGCCCGGCGGCGATCACCGTCCCGCTTGCCTGCTCGGGCGCGGCCACCAGCAGGCGGTCGCGCATGGGCGCGGTGAACACCGCTTCGCGGGTGATGTTGCGGGCGCCGCCGCCCTGCGCGCCGGCCGCTATCGCCACCGGCCGATCGAGCACCGCGACCTCGCGTTGGCCGGCGAGCAAGAGAAGCGCGCCCACCGCGGCGGCATCGCCCGGCTCGGCGGCAACGACGAGCACGCGCTCATGCCCGCCGAGCCCGATGGTGCCGAACAGCCAGCGCAGCGTATGGAAACCGACCGGCCGGCCGTCGGCCGCGAACAAATCGGCGGCGGGCAGGCAGCGGGCGCCGGCGAGCGAGGCCTTTTCGCAAGCCGCCTGAGCGCGCACGTCGATCACGCGCGTCTGTGCGTCGATCGCCGGGCGATCGACAAAGCTGACTGCGTCACCCGCGGCAGCGGCCGGCGCCGCCACGGCCGCCAACAGAGTCGCCCCGCAAAACATGCCGATGCAGGGTGGCCGGCGGTTCATATCAGCAGCCTCCGAAATGAATGTGCGGGGCGGCGGCCGGCGCGGAAGCGGTTTCGACCGGCGGATGGGAGATGTAATAGTCCATCAGCGTGGCGACCGGCACGACGCCGAAGCCTTTGCCGACATCGACCGTGCCGAGCGCTTCCGCCGGCTGCGGCTTGGCGGCGCGCGCCATCTGGTCGGCCGGCATGGCGGCGAGCGGAAAGCAGAGCACCGCGACCGCGAGCGACACCGCCAGCGCGCCGATGCAGAAGATCAGGCCGGTTCTGTCCATCGTGTTCGCTCCTTACATGGTGTCCTTGAGGAACAGCACGTACATCGTGCCGAATGCCAGCGCGGCGAAGGCGAATTGAGCGGCGGTTGCGATGTCCATGGCGCTTCCTCACATTTTTTGTTTGCGCATGATCTTTTCCGAAAACCGGTTCCCACTTTTCGGGATCATGCGCTAGTCGCCGCGGTAGTGACGCACGAGCACGCTCAGATCGACGGCCTTGCCGGTAACCGGGTCGATCACCTGCGGTGTGAAATAGGCAACGCCGTTGACGTCGACGCGGCTGCTGGCCGGCGGCGCGATCAACATGGCCGCCAAGCCCACCACCGTCACCGCGAGTGCGGTCCAGGCGTAGATATGGATATAGAGCTTGGCCATGGTTGCGGTGCTCTCGTTCAGTTCTTGCGGATATAGACTTTCCAGGCGCGCGCTTCCTTGACGGTCGCCAGATGCGTGGCGGCCATTTCCGGGCACATCGGCGGCAGCGCCTCGACCGAGGTGGGATTGTCGAGCACGATCTCCACCACGCCGCCGGCGCCCAGCCCGCCGACCGCCTTCTTGGTCATGAGCTGCGGCCGCGGGCAGTTGTCGCCGAGGCAATCGACCGTCTTGGCGACCAGGTAAGTGACGCCGTCGTTCAAGGTGACGGCGTGCCCATTGGCCGGCGCCTCGCTCTCTTTCTTCTTGCTGAACAGTCCCATCAAGCGATCCTCTTTAAGTCTGACATTGGCTACTCGGCGGCCTCGGCTTGCGCGCCGAGCGCTTGCGCTTCGGTTGCTTCGCTGTGGCGGCTGGCGCGCGCCGCCTCCTTGCGCAGAATGGCGCGGTAAATGGCGAACAGCGCGGCGGCCTGGATGAGGCCGAACACCACCGCCGGAATTCCCAGCTTGGTCTGCAGCGTGCCGGCATTGGCGTAGCCGAATTGCAGCGCAGAAAGGTCCGGCAGGCCGGTCATGCTGGTCGGCGCCGGCGGCCAGTAATTGGCCGACCAGACCAGCGAGAACAGGAACATGCCGATGAAGGTGAACAGCAGCGCCCAGAAGGCGCCGAAATTGCCCTCGCCGGTCTTGACCCAGGTCGACACCGTGCAGGCGCCGGCCAGCACCATGCCGATGCCGAAGATGAACAGCCCGGCGAAGGTGTTGAGGCCGACGTCGAAATGCATCGGGTGCCCCTCGCCGATGGTGATGAACAGCGTGAAGCCCACGGTCAGGATCATCATGGCGACCAGCAGCGCCTTGGTGTTGCGGTAGGTCTTGAACAGGATGGCGTCGCGCAGCGCCGCCGTGTTGCAGAAGCGCGAGCGCTGCACCAAGAGCCCGACCACCGAGCCGAAGATGAAAGCGGCGAGGCATTGTCCGACGACCGACATCGTTCAGACCTCCAGCACTTTCTTGTAGATCATCGAGCCGATCCAGGCGCCGGCCAGGATGCCGCTGACCGCCAGATAGCCGCCGAGATTCATCTCCGGCGTCAGGCCGAAAAAGGTCGACACGTTGCAGACGAAAGCAAGGCGAATGCCGACGCCCATCATCAGGCCGCCGATGGTGATCATCACCCATTCCGACAGCCGGCGCGGAAAGCGCGGGTAGAACTCTTTGCTGAGCACGGCGCCGACGAAGGCGCCGAACAACATGCCGAGGCTGATGTAGATCTTCCAATAGCCCCAGGACGGCACGAACACGAGGTTCCAGAACGGGAGGCGGTCGAGCGCGTCGCCCATGAACGCCTTGGCGATCAGGCCGGTCATCATGGTTTCGCCGCCGCCGACGGTCCAGGCGCCGACCACCATGAACAGAAACACGTCGAGCACCGCGATGGCGATCAGCGCGATGACCGGATCGAGCGTCTTCTTGAAAAATTCCATCCTTGCGCGATTCCTTACCTAGCCTTGCCGTTTCTTGTACGCCCGGCGGCACACGGCCGTCCGGCTTGTTGCGGCGCGGCAGCGCCGAATTTCAAAAAAGCTTAGGGCCGCGCCTACGCGAGTGGTAGTAGTTATTGCAAACGGGCGGCCGACAATCCGGATTATTTTCTTAAAGTTCCAGCGCGCGCGCCGGACCGGCCTTACGCCGCCCGCCAGGAGTGGGCGATGTCGATCTTCATTGAAATCCCGCCGGGCGACTTTCTCGGGCACATGTTCAATGCCTGCTCGCACGACCAGATCAGCGAATTCATTCCGGAGAAGCGCGGCTTCCGCATCCACGGCCACAGCACCACCATCCGGCTCGAGCGGGTGTTCTGGACCGTGCTGGAGGAAATCACCGAGCGGCTCAATCTGACCATGCCGCAATTGATCGAGCGTATTCACGACGGCTGCCTGGTGGCCAACGACAAGAACATCGCCTCGTGCCTGCGCGTCATCTGCATGAAATACATGAACACCTATACCTGAGCGGCGGGCGACGGCTTTGGTCATTACCGGGCTTGACCCGGCAATCTATTTTTTTTCGCAAAGATGGATCGCCGGGTCACCGCACAGCGCCGGCCCGGTGATGACGAATTTACTTTCAAACAGCGCCGAGCGCGCCGCGGGCGTTAGCGCGCGCCGCGGCCGCCGGCGGCGCCTCTCCGACGATGCGCGATTCGGTGACAAAGCCCCAGGCCGGATCGTAGCGGTGGATGTGATAGACCGGCCGCATCTTCATGGCAGGCGGATACTCGCCCTTGCGCAGCGTGGTCGCGACGCTCGGCATCACGCTCGCCGGGATGCTGCCGACCTGACCCGCGGTGCCACGGTGAACATGGCCGCTGAAAACGGCGATGACCCGCCCGGAATGCTGCAAGGCCTCGCGTAGCCGCGCCATCGCTTCCGGCGTTTCGAAGTTGATGGGGTCGGGCCCGACCTTGACCTCGAACGGCGGATGATGCGCGAAGACCGCGATCGGCTTTTTGCTCTCGGCATCGATCATGCCGAACAAGCGCCTGGCCCGTTCGGGGCAGAAGTCGCCTTTGTTGCTGCCGGTACACAGGGTATCGACCGCGATCAGCCGGACCGGATAGTCCTCGACCGCATAGTCGATGAAGTCGGTATCGCGCGAAAGATAGCCGCGCGAGCCGAAGGCCGCGCGCAGATTTACCCGCTCGTCCTTGTTGCCGGCGAGCACATAGACCGGCGCGCGCGCCTTGGCGAGGATCGCCGCGGCCTCAGCATATTCGTCCGGCCGGCCGTTGTGCACGATGTCGCCGGTGTGGACGATCACGTCGGGCGCCGGATCGAGCGCGTTGATGTCCGCGATCGTGCGCTCGAAATCCCGCAGTCTCCGCTCGGCGTCGGGGGTGTCCAACGCGATATGGGTATCGGAGATTTGCGCGACGATCA
The DNA here is from genome assembly GCA_963819955.1 of uncultured Pseudomonadota bacterium. Lineage (GTDB taxonomy): Bacteria > Pseudomonadota > Alphaproteobacteria > Rhizobiales > Xanthobacteraceae > Pseudolabrys. Next base: position 1,171,172 of record CAWFYB010000009.1, read on the forward strand.
TGATGCCGGGCTCTACTTCAGCCCCGCGTAATACTTGGTGAGCACTTCGACCACCTCCGGCCGGCTGAACTCCTGGGGGATTTTCTCGCCCTTGGAGAACATCTCGCGCAGGCGCGTGCCGGAGATTTGCAGGCGGTCCTTATCGTCGTGCGGGCAGGTGCGCGCCGTCGCCATGCCGTCGCATTTGTAGCAATAGAATGTGACGTCGATCTTGAGCGGCTGAATCACCAGGCTGCCGGGCGCCAGCTGGTCGAAAATGTGCTGGGCGTCGAACGGGCCGTAATAGCTGCCGACGCCGGCATGGTCGCGGCCGATCACCAGATGCGAGCAGCCGAAGTTCTGCCGGAACACGGCGTGCAGCAGCGCTTCGCGCGGGCCGGCATAGCGCATCTCGATCGGATAGCCGGCCTGGATATAGGTGCCCGGCACGAAATAGTTCTCGGTCAGCGTGTCGATCGCCTTGACCCGCACCTCGGCCGGGATGTCGCCGGCCTTGAGCGCGCCCAGCACCTGGTGGATCAGCAGGCCGTCGCAGATTTCGATGGCGATCTTGGCGAGATGCTCGTGGCTGCGGTGCATCGGGTTGCGCGTCTGGAACGCGGCGACGCGGCTCCAGCCCTTGTCGGTGAACAGCGCGCGCGTCTCCGCCGGCCGGTAATAGAGGCCCTGGTATTGCTTGGGATAGACGCCCTCGCTCACGGCGCTGACGCGGCCGGCGAGATTGACCGCGCCCTGGCCCAGCACCTTCTCAACGCCCGGATGCTTGGGGTCGGTGGTGCGGAACACGTGCTGGCATTCGAAGGCCTTGTCGATCTGGTATTTCTCCGTCACCTCGAGCGTGCCCATCACTTCGCCCAACTCCGCGTCCACCAGCGCCACTTCCTCCTCGACGGCGATGCTGTCGGCCAGTTCTTGCGTGCAGGACAGCGTGATCGGGATCGGCCAGAACAGGCCGCTGGTGAGCTTCATGTCGGCGCAGACGCCGCGCCAGTCTTCGGGTCCCATGAAGCCGGTGAGCGGCGTATAGGCGCCCATCGCCAGCATGAGGAAGTCCGAGGTCTCGCGGCTGGACATCGGCACCTGCTTGAGGCCTTTCGCGCGGCGCAGCGTTTCCGCGCGCTCGGCTTCCGGCAGCAGGAGCGGCATCAATTCATCGCTGCCGTGCGGCGGTACGAGTTTCGACATGTAAATGATCCCCGGTATTTCTCACGCGATTACGTCATATGGCGACGCGCGCAGCGCCCCGCTACATAGCGCGCGCAAGGTTTCGGAATCAATCGCGCTTCATCGGCGCAAGCGAACGTTCCAAACGGGCGCATCGATCAAGCGCCTCTGGCGAAATTCGGCAAAACGTCCTAGGGTTGCAATGGCGCCAAGGACGGAAATGAAGGACGGGAATTAAGGACGGGAACGCGTCCGGCGCCCAAAAATTGAAACAAGAATTGAAATTGGGAAAAACGAAACAAGGAGAGCCGCCATGAAGATTGGTGAGTTCCTCAAGCGCGCGCATCGGCGCGTCGTCACCTGCCTGCCCACCGACACGCTCGAAGCCGCCGCCAAGGCCATGCACGCGCATGGCATCGGCGCCCTGCCCGTCTGCGAGGTCGGCGTGCGCATGGTCGGCATCATCTCCGAGCGCGACCTGGTGCGCATCTTCGCCACCGCCGGCTGCGAGGAGCTGCCCCGCCTGCGCGTACGCGACGTCATGACGACGCAAGTCAAGAGCTGCGAGCCGCCGGACGACATGCACGCGGCCGAGCAGCTGATGCGGCGGCATCACTTCCGCCACGTGCCGGTGGTCGAAGCGGGTCGCGTGGTCGGCATGCTGTCGATCCGCGATACGCAAGGCTTGCGGCTGCAGGAAAGCGAGGACGAGATCAACGTCCTGCGCGACGTGGTGGTGGCGGCAAGGCACCGGTGATGCGCGTCACGCTGCACTGCACATAAAAATCGCATAGTTTCTGCTGTGACGCACAATCGAATAGTTGTTGCCAAGCGCCCGGCGCTATCGAAACATGACCGCCTGAAGCCTGCGACTCGTCCTTCGACCGCAGGCGGACGGGGGAAAACGCACTATCAAAACAAAAACCAACGAGGCGCCGGCTTCGCGCGGCCACGGCCGCGTACGCCTGCGCCCACCGATCGGTAACTCAAAGGGGGTCGCAAATGAACGGCAAAGGTCTGAGCGAAGACTGGTTATCCCTGATCATCGGCTTGGTGATTTTCGTGCTCGCACTCGGCCTGGTCGGCAACACGGATATTCTCGGCTGGGTCGTTACGACTCACGTGTGGATGAGCCTTGGCACGGCGCTGGCGCCGGTATCGAAGGCCTATGCCGGCTTGGGCGGCGTCGGGTCGCTCATTGCGACCTATGTCGGCCTGCTGGTGCTGATGACGGCGGGTGCGGCGGCGATGGGCGCCGACGTGCCGCGCTTCATCCCCAAATTCACCGCGGTGTTCCTGATCGCCTATGCCTGCTGGATCTTCGGCAGTTGGGCCCACATGGCACTCAACACACCGGCGGCGATGCAGAAAGCCGGCATCACCTGGTCGCTGCGGCTGACCGCCGAAGGCGGCTTCGTGGTGGCGCTGGTCGTCGGGCTGATCATCGGCAATTTCATGCCCGGCTTCGCCGCATGGCTGCAGGCGGCGGTAAAACCTGAGCTCTACGTCAAGATCGCCATCGTGATCCTCGGCGGCTTCCTCGGCATCGTGTCGGCGGAGAAGCTGGCTTTGGCGACCTCGCTCATGTTTCTCGGTCTGGCGTCGATCATCGTCGCCTATCTGATCTTCTGGTCGGTGGTCTATTACGTGGCGCGCGTCTGGTTCGGCTTCAGCCGCGAATGGGCGGCGCCGCTCGCCTCGGGAATCTCCGTTTGCGGCGTGTCGGCGGCGATCGCGACCGGCGGCGCCATCCGCGCGCGGCCCCAAGTCGCCGTCATGGTGTCGTCGCTGGTGGTGGTCTTCGCCGTGATCGAGCTGCTCATCCTGCCGGCGCTTGCCAGCTATTTCCTCAGCGATCAGCCGATGGCGGCCGGCGCCTGGATGGCGCTCTCGGTCAAGACCGACGGCGCAGCGGTGGCGAGCGGCAGCATCACCGAAGCGCTCATCCTCGCCAAGAATGCCGCGCATGGCATCAAGTACCAGCCCGGCTGGATCCTGGGCACGGCGGCGACGTTGAAGGTGTTCATCGACATCTTCATCGGCGTGTGGGCCTTCGTGCTGGCCTACATCTGGACCCGGCACATCGACGTGCGGCCCGGCGACACCGCGCATGCCAGCGAGATTTGGGACCGTTTCCCGAAATTCGTGATCGGCTATGTGCTCACCTTCATCATCATTCTGCTGGTGGCGCTGACGGCGTCGGCGCCGACGGTGGCGAAGGTGAAGGCGGCGATGGGCGAAGCCAATGTCTTCCGCGGCATTTTCTTCGTGCTGACCTTCTTCACCATCGGCGTGATGAGCAACTTCCGCAAGCTCTGGCAGGAAGGCATCGGCCGCCTGGCCGCGGTCTATCTGCTGTGCCTGTTCGGCTTCGTCATTTGGGTCGGGCTGGTGATCTCGCTTCTATTCTTCGCCGGCGTGAAGCCGCCACTCATGAGCTAACAGGGGGATACCATGCAACAACAACAGCAACCCAATATCGCCGACGAGATGCGGAAGATGCACGCGGAGCCGCTGCTCCCGATCGAGAAGAAGCTGATCTCCTGGAGCCTCGGGCTCGGCATCGTGCTGCTGGTGGTGCTGGTCGCCATCAGCCGCATGTTCGTCCACGCCTGAGCGTTATTCGGCGAAGCAGCCGCTTCGCGCGACAAGCAAAGGCCAGGGCATGATCCCGACGGATCGTGCCCTGGCCGTGTTTTGTTGGGCCTCGATCGCCGTCAGGGTGCCTGCGCGAAGGCTGGCATGCCGAGCCGTAGCTCGCGGAAAAGTCCGCCTTTGCCCAAGTGGGCTTCGGCGCGACAGCCTTCACTCGCTTCGCGAGCGATCGCCCGCCTTCGTTGCTGCGCAACTACGGCGCGGCAACCTTCGCGATCAAGGCTGGCTTGCCAACCGAAGCGCCGGAGGCGCGAAGGTTGGAGCGGGCGAAGGGAATCGAACCCTCGTATGCAGCTTGGGAAGATTGGCGGGTCCGGCCATCGTTGGAAACGGTTAACCCAATATCAGCGAACAGCCTTGTAAATTGGCCATTTCTCGGGCCTGATTTATCATCGGAGATGGTCGATCGGACCAGAACGGCCCGAGAACATTCCTGCACCTGCCGGGTGATTTGCCGGGTGAAAATGACGCTCACCAAGACGACTGAGAAGCTCACCGAAGCTCGGGCCAGAGCGTTGTGGGCATGGCCGACCAACCGACCGTACATCGTGCGCGATGCTGGCGTGCATGGTCTCTTGCTGCGGAAGGGATTGAAGCGGACAACTTGGCACTTCTATGCCGAGACACGTGTTGGCCATGGGCAGCGGATTATTACCAGCAAGGTTTTGGGCGACGTGTCGAGGATGACACTTGCGGAAGCTCGCAAAGCAGCGCGCAAGATCGCCGGACGAATAGCAGCGGACAAGCTGGATGTCGGCAAGCGCAGGGCGGTCAAGTTCGCCGATGCGTTCGCCGATTACCTCGAACATCTGCGGATGAAAGCCGAGCGTGTCGGAAAGCCCGCTAGATGGTGCCGGAATGTGGAAGGCCTGGGGCGTCTACATATTCTCCCGAAGTGGGGCCGATGGTCGCTGGCCGAAATGAGTGCGAGCCCAAAGACCATCCGCGATTGGCATGCAGCCTTGACCAAGAGCGCGGGACCGACATCGGCCAATCATTCGGCGAGAGTTGTGCGGGCTGCCTACCGCTACGCTGCGAAGCTAAATCGCGATTTGCCGCCGCACGATCCGACCAGCGGCGTGCGCTTCGCCAAGGAAGCACCTCGTCAAGCCGGGCTTCCGTTTGACCAGTTCGAGGCGTGGGGCAGAGCATGGGTCAAGATCAAATCGCCAACCCGAAGGGCCTTCGCCATGCTTGGGCTTCTAACAGGGATGCGTCCCGGCGAGCTGTCGCGGTTGACGTGGGCCGATGTGAGTTGCCGGACGCGCTCAATCACTATACGAGCCGCTAAAGCTGGGCATGATGTCGTCATTCCAATGTCGGCGGCCATTGCTCGCGCTTTGAAATTGGCGCGAAATGCGCCCTTAAAGAGTGATTTTGTATTCCCGGCTCGCGCTAATGGCCACCTGACTCAATTCGCGGGCGATGGTCTGCCTGCCCACGGTCATGCGTTGCGTCACTGCTACAGAGACGTAGCGTTGTTGGCTGGCATTGATGAGTTCCTCGTTCGTCTGCTCATGGGGCATTCATTGAGGGGGATCAGCCAAGAATACGTGACGAAAGCGGTTATCAGTTCCGGGCCATCTCTGCGCGCAGCGCAGCGGGCGATTTCCCGGCGCATTGTCGCTTTGTTGAACCCCACCGTAAGATCGCCTGCACTTTCGCCAGACGGCCTACAGGATGCGGAAGTGACCCTCTTGCCCACGCTGCCCTAACAGGTTGCAATGCGCGCAGATTGGGGAGGCGGGCGGCCATGTTCGCCATTCCTACAGTCAAATTTCTACACTTCGCAGGCCACGGATTCGGCTAAAGCCGATCTCAAGAAAAATATAATATTGCGTGGAGAGATAGATCAAATTCACTTCGAGCATGCCTACCCAATTCAACCAATCTGCCTTCTGCGTTCATTTGGTTCTCCTACTCAAATCGATGGCTGATCACCGCCATTTGTTGTTGGCAGTCAGAGTATATCATTAAGCAATGTTGCTAAATGGCCCGTCGCGTCATTTCGCTGCGATGCAACGCCAAAGGTCGCTTTCGGACTAACAACGGACAAAGGTCCGCGCAGAGCCTCAACGGCTAGGCCGCGTTTGACCCTGGCTGTGTGAAAACTCATACGCCGGAAAAATGTAGAAAATAAAATTCTTCAGCGGGGCATCCCGCCATTGTTCCTCAGCATTATCAGTTCTCATGGCACGCGATCTCAACAAATATATCTTACGCGCGCGGCTGACGTTCGAGTTTTCACACGGCCAAGACCCAAAGCGGACATTCGACGGTTTCAACAGCGCTGAAGGCGGAACCGTCAAGCCTCGTCGAAAACGGCAATTGGCTTCCTGCGCCGAATGGTCCACCTCGGCTGACCGAGGGCCGCTACCGTGAATGGCAAGTGGCAGAACCCGCCACCAAAATTGGCGACATTTTACCGCTGTCTCAAGGCCTTCGTGTTGAGCATCAGGGTGCTATATGAGAAGGTTCAGCCAGCCCTTTCCAGGAGAAAACAATAAAATGAACATTGCCACGAAACGCCTGTTTGCTACCGCAGACGGCCCTTCTGTTTTGCGCAGGAGCCGCTTACGGTCAAACGTCGCCGAAAATGAAAATGACGACGCCAATTCCCGATTCCATCGTCACGCCAGAGAGCGTCGATACGCGTCTTGGAACGCTGAAATTCTTCGACGGCTTTCCAGACGATGCCACCTCCGAGAAGGTTTATGACAACCTCGACTTCATGCGCGGCGTAGAGGCTTTTCTCAACGCCATGCCAGGCGCATCGGCGGAAGCATTGCGGGTGGGTTTTGTCAGCCAGGGTGCGGACAATCAGACCGTGCTCATCATGGAAGACTTATTGGACTCCCACGGGCTGTTTCTCACGGGTAACACCGATAGCATTTACAACTTGATGTGGCTGGACACCAAGGATGGTCCGCTGGTGATCGAAACGCCCCCAAACATCTTGGGCATAATCGATACCCATTGGTTTGAGTATGTCGGCGACGTGGGCAACGCCGGCCCGGACAGAGGTAAGGGCGGCAAGTATCTGCTTCTGCCTCCGGGCTACAAGGGCAAGGTGCCAAAAGGCTACTTCGTGCTTCGTACGGCTACCTACGGAAACCTGTTCTTCTGGCGCGGGTTCCTTGACAAGGGCAGCACCAAGACCGCCGTGAACAACACGAAGAAATTTGCCAAGGTCTATAAGCTTTCCGACGCCAAGAACCCGCCGCCAATGAAATTCATCAACGTCTCGGGCAAAATATTCAATACCATTCACGCCAACAATTTTCATTTCTATGAAGAAGTAAACGATATCGTCCAGTATGAGCCGAACGAAGCTTACCATCCGGAAGTGCTCGGACAGCTCGCCGCCATCGGCATCGAAAAGGGCAAACCCTTCGCACCCGACGCGCGGATGAAAAAGATTCTCACCGAGGCTGTGGCTGTGGGCAACGCGACCGCGCGTACCATTACCTTCAAGACCCGCATGAAAGAGGCCTATTACTATCCGAACAGCGCCTGGTACACAGGCTTTGTCGGGGGCAGCTACCAATTCCTTTCCCAGCCCGGCGTCCGCAACCTCGATGCGCGTACGTTGTTCCATTACTACGCGACCGGGATTACGCCCGCGATGGCGATAAAGCGCGTCGGCATCGGCTCGCAATATGCTATTGCTGCTGCCAACTCCCAGGGCAAACCATTCGATGGTGGCAAGACCTACAAGGTTCATCTGCCGCCGAATATTCCGGCGAAGAATTTCTGGTCATTCGTTGTGTATGACAACCAGACCCGTTCGGAGTTGCAGACCGATCAGCAGTTCCCGAGCATCGGTAGCGACAAGAAAAGCATGGTCGTCAACCCCAACTCATCGGTAGATGTGTGGTTCGGCCCGATCGCGCCCAAAGGCCATGAAGCCAACTGGGTGCAAACAGTTCCTGGCAAGGGCTGGAACGTCGTCCTGCGCCTCTATGGCCCACTGGAGTCGTGGTTCAATAAAACGTGGCGGCCTGGGGAAATTGAACAGCAACAGTAGATTGTATACACTGTCAACAAATACAAAACCCCGGCCTTAACGCCGGGGTTTTTGCTTGAGCGGAATGTCTGCATGTGGCGGTGGTCTCAACCGGTCGACGCAACACTCTATCTTGACCATAAAAGATGGAGTGTGACGATGGATCAGAGATTTCGTCGAGGATTCACTGCGGCAGAGAAGACGGAGTTGTGGGATCGCTGGCAGCGGGGGGAGTCGCTCAAAGCGATTGGGCGAGCGTTTGGTAAGCCATCATCGTCTATTTATCACCAAGTGGCGCCGCACGGTGGGATTCGGCCCTCGCCACGGCGTCGTTCGCGATTGGCACTGACGCTGGCCGAACGCGAGGAAATATCCAGAGGGATTGCGGCGCATCAATCGTGCCGATTGATGGCTCGGTTGCTGGGCCGCTCGGCCTCGACGGTTAGCCGAGAACTTAATCGCAATGGCGGCTATGATGGATACCGAGCTGCGCTGGCTGACGAGAATGCCTGGGCCCGAGTTCGTCGCCCGAAACGTTGCAAGTTGGCGAACAGTCCGTGGCTGCGACGGTCGGTGGCCAGCAAGCTCAGACTGAATTGGTCGCCCGAGCAGGTCGCCGGCTGGCTCAAGAGATCGCATCCTGACGATGAGAATTATCGCGTGTCCCACGAGACGATCTATCGCAGTCTGTTTGTTCAAGCCCGCGGGGTACTTAAGAAGGAGCTGCTCGGCTATCTTCGATCGAGGCGGACCATCCGTCGATCGAAGCGAGCGGGTCTCAATGGCGATGGACGGGGGCAGATCAAAGATATCGTCTCGATCCGTGAACGACCGGCAGCGGTTGAAGATCGGGCGGTCCCCGGTCATTGGGAAGGCGATCTGTTGTCCGGGTCGAAGAACAGTTACATCGCGACCTTGGTCGAACGTCACACGCGTTACGTAATGTTGGCAAAGGTGCCCAATAAAGACACCCAGACGGTGGTATCCGCGCTCATCAAGCAGGCGAAAAAGCTACCGAGTGAGCTATACAAATCGCTGACCTGGGACCGGGGCAAGGAACTTACGGATCATCGACGATTCTCGCTGGCGACCAACATCGACGTTTACTTCTGCGATCCGCAAAGCCCCTAGCAGCGCGGGTCGAACGAGAACACCAATGGTCTGCTGAGACAGTACTTTCCGAAGGGAACCGACCTCTCGGTGCACTCGCAAGCCCATCTGAACAAAGTCGCGCGTCAGCTCAACGAACGACCACGCGAGACATTGGGATTCGAAACACCAGCAGAGAGATTTAACGCCTGTGTTGCATCGATCGGTTGAGCCGGCACCCGAAAGCGGAAATGTGCGGTGCACTCACCCATGTCCGCTTTGTGCCATGAACCGACATACGGCTGTATTAGCCTAACGCGCCGCCCATTCTTCCCAAGTCTGCAGGTGCAGGCCGAGGCGTGCGTAATTGACTCGTAGATACTCGTCCACGCCGTGCACCACAGCGTCAGGTCTAATCAATGCTACCTCTTGCGCCATCACGCCGACGTAGCGCTGATCGCTCCACTTATAGCGATAGCGGTAAAGACCGAGGCCATTGTCGAGATGCCCAAGCAACACCACGTCGCGCTTTAGACGGGCATCCGATAGTACCGCCGCACCCGGGTACGATTCGGGCCCGGAAAGGGGGAACACCACTCTCGCTGTGAATAAATTGACGTCTTGTCCGACACGCGAGCTATTAAACACCGTCGCGGGGTCGCCGAACTGCACGGTTTCCTGATTCAGGAAAATATGTTCGTAGTCGAATTGCAATATGAAATAACGTTTATGCACCTCATCGTACACAATGCTCCAATTGAGACCGCCACCGACGGCAGGCCCTCCGAGTGTAATTGTCTTGGACTGCGAGAACTGCTGCGTGCCGGCTAGGTCGCAAAAGCCAAAGCAATTATAGGTGACCGTCTTATTGGCCCATCCATATCCGGCTTTGCCGAATATGCTCAGCGTTGGTGTGATTGGGACCGTCAACGTGCCATTGACGACGATGAAGTAGTTGTCCTTCGTCGTAAATGTGTCGGTGCCGGGAGCCGGCCCCAACAGAGTTGTTGGCGTTCCCTGAAATGTGCTGCTGCCGCCGGACGCGCCCAGAATTGAGACTTCAGCTCCTGCCTGAATGGGAGTGTTGAAAAACGGGCTTATAAATGGGGTGTCGAAATTGCCTCCAACCGCGCCCCCATAAAGGAAGGAAGAGCCGCCGCACGTGCTTCTTTGGTTGGGATCAAATGCATCGGCTCCCCCCAGACTGATGATTTGAAGAAATGCCTGGTCGGTGCAGTTGTTAGCGCCGCCTATAATTCCCACGACGTAGAAGCCGGTCGGAAACGGGGCCATCGGCGCGTACGGCACTGCTGAGGTGCTAGGCCGGCCGCCTGCTGTCCGGGTTGAGCGCACGCCGCCGCTGGTGTTCTGCAGGGTCAGGCCATGACCGAGATTGAACTCGTGGTTGATGAAATCCGCGACGGGGACGCTGTGCGTTTCCTCGACCGTCTTACCGTCCCTCTGGAAGATAACGACCACGCTGATTGTCGATGTCTTCTTTTCATCGATGGTGACCGTCCGGTGCCCTGATGGCCGGTCCTTTGATAGATGAATTCGGGTTGTTTTCTTCGCAATTTTCTTCCCGGATTTATCCAACTGTTCGACTTTGATCGTCGCGCTGGCGGTCTCCGACTGATTATTGCTGACTGTGACCCCGGTCCCCACGATGGCCCAGGCGACACTCGACCACGCGACCGCGCCATACACAACGATTGCGAACAACGACTTACGCATTTTGCACCTCACCCCGTTTGATCTGACCTGAATCGAGTCACGCACACTATGCCTTGCGTGCTCTGATTGCTTCTTCGCCGATCTGGGCTAGCCCAAATTCAACTTGAACCTCGCTTCTCGTGTCGCACCATCCCGGTGGGTAACGATAACACGGATTTGCCAGATCTTGGCACCGGCGAATGCCTTGGCGGGTATGTCCCCCAATACTCCGTCGGGTCCGGCACTTTTCTTTGCTGCCCCGACCAATTTCCATTTTGTCGGTGCTTCGCCTGGCCCCATCTCGATACGCGCCGATTTGAACAAGCTGGCATCGGCCGTTCCATGCACTCTCACGACTTGAGAGTGTCCTTTCCGCGTGACTTCAACCCGGTTGATGCCGGCAAATAGAAAATAATCTTTGGGTGCCTTCAACGCGGCGCGCGCATCGATGACGCCATAACCGGTAAATTGATCAACACCCGGTACGCCGACGTCACGTGCCGTGCTCTTAATGATCGCCATGACTTGGCGATTGGTCAGCTCGGGATCATTTGCAATCATCAATGATGCAAGGCCAGTCACCATTGGGGCAGAAAAGGAGGTGCCGCTGGCACGGTAATAGCGCTTGTCATCGCCAACATATGCGGCACCGGCGGTGTATTTCACGCCTTCGATCCCAAGCATGGTATCCGTACGCCGCGCACGCAGACTGAGGATATCAAGCCCCGGCGCTGCAACCGACACGTTTCCCCAATTGGAAAAGATGGCGTGTTGATCATCGAAACCGGTGGCCGCAACCGTGAGAACTTTTTCAGACCCTGTTACTCCGTACTTGCCCACATCAACGCCTTCATTCCCGGCAGCAATTACCATCACGACGCCTTTTGAATATGCATAGTCAATTGCCGCCAGTTCGACCTTGCTGATTTCTTTGCCGCCCAAGCTCAAATTGATGACACGGGCACCATTGTCAGCCGCATAGGCGATCGCCTCCGCGATATAGGACGAACGCGTGTGTCCAAAATTGTTAAGCGCCTTAAGGACCATTAAGCGCGCAAAGGGATTGATGCCGGCGATTCCGTTCCTATCATTCCAGTCCCCCGCGATAATACCGGCTATCATGGTTCCATGGCCGTCATGATCCCACGGACTGGCATCGCCTTCGATAAAGTCCCAGCCGATTACATCGTCGACATACCCATTCTTGTCGTCGTCGATCCCATTTCCCGGAATCTCTTTTGGATTGCGCCAAATGCTGTCCCAACTGATGTTACGGTGATTCCAGTCTAGCCCCGTATCGATGACGGCTACGACGACCGGCTGGGCGCTTTTCCGGACCAGGCGCCATGCCGATTGTGGCGAGGCATCAAAGCCGATGCGTTGCAGCGCCCATTGGTCGGGATACTTCTGACCCCATGAGCCCTTGCCGATGAAATAATGGCTCGCGGGTGGAGATAGCATTTCCTGCGCAACCGCCGGACATGTAACGCCGAACAAACCGATCAGCCAGAGCACTATGGTACGTTTCATGGCGTCGCACTCACCTAGTTGGTCAAGGGCCCAGCCTGACCTCTGCTTTGGGCAATTCGCCGTCGAGCGACGAATACGATAATGGCTCCATGCCAAGCGGCGGCCCCGGCTTTTTCTCGCCGCAATAGTCGATCTGTAGGCGCGGCCCAAAAGCCTCGCGCAGCTTCTCCAAGATGCCGGGAACACTAAATTCGGGCGCATTGATTGCAATGCGCTTAAATATCTTATCGCCGATTTTGAAGCCTTTAGCAGTCAAGGTCACTTCAGACGTTACCTGCGGCAAAGCAGTCTCGATCTTGCCATTCTCTTCAATCACGACGCCATTGTTGCGCCGCATGGCAAATTCGGTTTGATAGATGTGATAATCGCTCACTGGGAAGCGATATAATTTAGCATCAGAGGTCGGGAAACTTGCCCAGCACCGATGGCTGGCGTCGGTAACACAGGCCACTGGGTTGCTGTCGAAGCCTTTGTCCTGCACAAGTTTGGATCCACCCGTCTTCGGAAGCGGAGGATCCTCCGTGACGAGCTTCATAAGGTTTGTTTGCTTCAATGCCGAGCCTGACGGCTGACCATGGAGCACTTCATCCGTCACCTTGAAAATAAGCTTAATCTCGGCTTCTGGCTTGGTCCCGTCAGAGGTCTGCGCAATTGTGTCGGTTTTTGGCGGTGGCACACTTGACGGCACGACATGTTCTTCTACCGATCTCAACACACTTTCTTGCCTCGACTTACCGTTATTCAGATCAAGGCTGGGTGGGTCAATCTCAGTTGTTTTCGATTTAGTTTCCGCCTTCCTGGGTTTCTCATTTGAGGGGCCCTTGCTATTCCCGGCATTCGACCCACTCGGGCCACTCGTCGCTCCGCCAGGTCCCGCATTCTGCTGCTTATCATCCGTGTCCGGGAGCGTAATTGTAATTTCGGCCTCCAAAATACAACAACCGTTGTCGACAGAACTCTTACCGCGTTTGTCGCCATTCAATAGAATCGTCTTATCGGGCTTGCTGTCGAATTTGCCATATTTTCTGAAATAGATTTCGAGGTGCGTTTCATTTTTTTCGAGATCGTAGGTGAGTTTGACCTCCACATCTTCAGACCCAACGCCAGTAAGTATGATTTTCTCATCTGACTTGTAATCTGTAATACGGTCGCCATCGTCGAGTGTATTGTGGGGATCGTCTCTTGTTTTGTCTTCCACCCGGAATCCGAAAGTATGTTCGCCTTTGCCCCCTGTCATCACGTCTGGCCCGTGGGTGCCTTGCAAATCCGGTAAGTCATCGCCGCGAACTACATTCGGCTTGATTTCATTCGGCTTGACATCCTGTTGTTGCGCTTGGCCATCCGACGGCTGGTCATTTCCAATATTGACTGGCGGAGGAAGCGGATTTCCCAAATCGTCGGCTGGCGTGAACAGCAGCGGTCTCGGAATTGCCGTGCCGTACGTGCAATAAGCTTGGCTGTCAGCGGAGATTCTAGCCACGACCGTAAATCCCGCCGGGGATGCGATACATCCCGTTTGACCAGAATAGCTGCAGAAGGTTGCAGGACTTGAGGGCGCACTACTAGGCGCAACAAGTTGTGACGTCTGTGCGTCCTGTTGGATGCAAGCAGGGTCTTTCGAAGCTCCCTCGCCAGAACAATATTCGAGACCTGGCTTGGTTGAAGGAACGATCATGGCTTTCTGCGGCGGAAGCTGTTGGCATGGTAGGCGTGGAACGTATTGCCACGCCACGACCCGACTGAAATAAATTCCCCATACCTTAAGATATTCGAGGCCGTAATCACCAGACGCGCCACGGATTTGGCGCAAGATTTCCGCAATCGCGTCCAGCAACGCGCCGCGCGCACCCAAAAACGCTCCTTCATCGCACTTTGAGAGCGCATCCTCGACCTGCTTAGAGAGTCTTTTAACTTTGTCCTCGGGCCATTCCTTTGGCTGCGGACTGATTAGCAAGCCGGTATCGTCCGGGGGCACCGGAGTAGAACCCGCAGTCGGGGTATTGCCCGGTGGCAACGGCTGCGATAGAGCCGGTGTCGCAACGGCCAAGACCGTCAGACATCCGAACATCATTGCATTCAATCGGAAGCGAGGCGGACTTTTCTTACAGCTAACAGATGGCAACGGGCGACGCCTAAAATGGCTTGACAGTCCGACGAAACGACTTGCCATAGTAGCCCCCATTAGTTCATCAGAGCGCAATCAAGGCCTCACCTGCCTGTTAAGCAAGAAAAATTACTGCTTGGCCAACCGGCGGAGCCGGGGTTGTTTTATTCCATAATAGCAAGTCGGATGTTTGGAGTATAGGTCAGTACCAGAAGGCGCTGTGGGTTGAGACTCCCCAGCAACATGTCGTCAAGGCTTGGCTGGCTTGCGAAATTCGCGTGAACTGAAGCCCGTTCTGCTGCGGTAGTAGGTCCGCTTTGGGTCTTGGCCGTGTAAAAACGCATTTGGGTAAGGGCGTCAGCACTTTATCGGGTGGCGAGGCGCATTCATTTGTTGGCTCTGACTATGCCCTCATCGCTGTTCTGTCCTGTTGCTCCCGAGCGCCAAGGACGTCATCATTGTCACATGGGCAACGGCAGCAATCCATCCAAGCGAGCTGATCTGTTCTCGGCGCCGCAGTCACCGGTGACTTCATCGCCGTCGGCAAGCACGCCAAGATCGTCGCCGTCCCGCTCCGGTGAGTTCGCAGCTCCTGCATCGTATGCGCTGCCGACGAACCTGCAGAGTGCGCTTGGGTACCTGGACGATGACCAGCTCGCCCGATTACATGCAGCGTTGCTCGCTGAGAACGAGCGACGAGGCATGAAGCCCTCCATCCCAGATGTGCCCTCGCGCAAGCCGAGGGTTGAAGTCGTCGCCGTTTCCTTGACGACTTCAAAGATCAACGCCGTTCGAGCCGCCTTCAAGGCTGGCGTCAAACCGTCGCAGATTGCTCGACAGTTCGGCTTATCTCAGTCGGAGGTGCGAAAGGCGTTGGCGAGCGGCTAATCGGAATAGCCATCTAGGCCGAGGTCGTCGAGGCGGGGGCGGAGCTGAGGGCGCTGCAGCGCCACGCGCTTGAGGTTATTGAGTCCTGATCACAGCGAATGAACCAGCCAGACCCGGAGAGCTCGCCATGTCCACCAGCCAACCTGACATCAGCGGCATTCAGCGCCGCGTCGCCAAGGCCATCCACGATCACTGGGTGCTTTACCTGGTCGAGGGCGTCGTGTTGGTAGTTCTGGGTGCGACCGCCATCGCGCTGCCGCTGCTCGCCACGCTCGCGGTGACGATCTTCCTGGGTTGGCTGATCCTCTTGAGCGGCGTCGTCGGCATGGTCACGACGCTCTGGGCGCGGCGAGCGCCTGGTTTCTGGTGGTCGCTGCTGTCGGCCATCCTCGCCGTGGTGGTCGGCGTGCTGCTGCTGGCGAGGCCAATCAGCGGCGCCCTGACGCTCACGGTCCTGCTCGTCGCGTTCTTCGTCGTCGAGGGCGCCGCGACGATCATGTTCGCGCTCGATCACAAGCGCGAGCTCTCCGGCCAGTGGGGCTGGATGCTGGTGAGCGGCGTGGTCGACCTCTTCTTGGCCGCGCTGATATTCGCCGGCCTGCCGAGCACCTCGGCCTGGGCGATCGGGCTCCTCGTCGGGATCAACATGATCTTCGGGGGCGTCGCCCTGACGATGATGGCACTGCACGCGCGCGAGGCCGCGTAGAGACGCCCACGAGGCTCAGCCGGGCCGGCGTTAGCAAAACCTTAGTGACGCGGACTTATCCTTTACGCATGAGGCAGCCGTCCCAAACATGTCAGTGCGGCCGCGCGATGCGGTTCGAGCTCCGCGTGCCGGGCGTCGCCGAGCCCGGGCGGACGTTCGCGTTCTACTCGTGTGCCTGCGGGCGCGTGGACTGCGTGCCCGACGAGGCTGGGCCCCGCGTCGCCCCGGCGAGGTGGCCGTCGGCTTCGTAGGTCGTCGTTCAGGCAGCAAGAACGCCTAGGCGGACATCCACGCGCTGTATTATGCTGCGCTCCGTGAAGGGGACCAAATCCAAGCGGCCCAAGCGGGCGCGGAACAAGGCGCGGGCGATGTCGTTTCGGGCGTACGCGCGAGGCCTGTCTCCCGCTTCAATAGCGGGCGCCTTCGTCGCCGTCTGCCGGCGCGATGCGCGCTTTCCGGACCCGACGACCTGGGCGCAGCTGAGGGCCTACCTCAACGAGGTCGGCGCTGAGCCCGACGCGTTCATCGCGGCGAGGGCCGCGTGGCGCGGGTACCTGCTGGCGCGGTCGCCGAGGATCGGGCGCGCCCGCGGCCGTGCCGTCCTGCCCCGCTGAGGCGTCACCCGGCTCACCCCTCGTGCGGCCCTGTGCCTACCCGCGCCGAACGCAGGTGTGCAATCGGCATTCCGCTTGAGTCAATCTTGCGCCAGAACCACCTGCAGAGCTGTTTTCACACAGCCAAGACCCTTTCCGACTCTGTACCCACGAACGCCTTGACAGGTAGCGTTCGGACAACCAAAATATTTTCGGTTGTACTTGGCGCTGCTGTGTTCGGGGGCGAACTCTGCATGCCAAAAGGCCTGGACCTATCTTTTTCCCCTCAACTTGCCCGAGGACGGCGCGCGACAGGCTGTTTCAAGCCGCTTGGGCGATGACATGCGCGCGTCCGCTCGTTCCCATGACGAAGCGGCGGAGGTTTCCGACCTGATCGGCGACATCTACGACGCCGCGCTCAATCCCGGCTTTTGGCCCGTCGCATTGCAAAAGATCGGCCGCTTCGTTGGCGGCCCAGCGACGGCGCTTTATGCCAAGGACACGGTCCGCAAAACCGGCAACGCGTTCTATGTGCACGGCGTCGAACCTAGCTTCATGCAATCGTACTTCGACAAGTACGTCGCCCTGGACCCGTTCACGACCACGCGCTTCTTTTTCCCGGTCGAACGAGTCATCAGCACCAAAGATATCATGACGCACGAAGAGTTCCGTGCGACGCGGTTCTTCAAGGAGTGGGCGCAGCCGCAAGGCTGGTCCGATTTTGTGTCCGCCTCGCTGGAGAAATCTTCGACGACCTACGCCGAATGCGGCGTTTTCTGGCACGAGCGTGACGGCGTCACCACTGACGCGGCCTGCCGCAGAATGAGCCTCGTCATCCCGCATATCCGCCGCGCCGTCGCGATCGGCAAAGTGATCGACCTGCACAAGGTCGAAGCGGCGTCGCTTGCCGACACGCTCGACGGGCTGGCGGCCGCGATGTTTCTAGTCGATTCTGCTGGGCGCATCGCTCATGCCAATGCCGCCGCCCATGCCATGCTGGACAATGGGTCGGTAATCCGCGGGTCAGGCGGCAAGCTCGCCGCCGCCGACGCGCAGGCTGACGACGCGCTGCATGACATTTTCATGAACGCAGATGCCGGCGACGTGGCGGTCGACGCCAACGGCATCGGCATCCCGCTCCGCGCCCGCGACGGCGAGCGCTATGTAGCCCATGTGCTGCCGCTCACGTCGGGCGCGCGGCGCCAGGCCGGCATCGCCTATTCCGCCGTCGCCGCTGTGTTCGTGCGCAAGGCCGTACTTGAGCTGCCGCATCCCCTCGAGACCATCGCCTCCACCTTCCACCTCACCGCGGCCGAGATGCGCGTGCTGATGATGATCGTCCAGCTCGGCGGCGTGTCGGAAGTCGCGCCGGTGCTCGGCGTTTCCGAGGCGACGGTGAAGACGCATTTGCAGCACATCTTCGCCAAGACCGGCACCGGCCGCCAGGCCGATCTGGTCAAGCTGGTCGCCGGCTACATGAGCCCGCTGGCCTGAGAGTGGTACTCGAGTAACCTTTCGCGCCTGAGTGAGCCCGATCACATACGATCGGCTCATCATCCCACATCATCCGTTCGGATGACGACGGAAGTTTTCAACTTCCACATCATCGCGCTTGACGAAGCCGGCTCGCGATCGCGGCCGCTCGTGGCCGCCCGCCCGCATGTATGAGGGATGTCACGATGAATCCGATGGTAGGTATCTCGACGAAGCCAATTTATGACCGTCTGCGTGCTCTTTATGCACTCGGCGGCTACGCGCTTGTCATCGCCTTGTTGTTGCTCATCGCATTCCTGCACATGACGAGCACGCGCGCGGCAGCGCTTCCCCTCCATCCTGCTTGCACGCATTGGGATGAAATGGCTGCCAATGTCGTTGGGCGCCTGGTGCATGAGTCGGCGGATGCATCCTTGCGTCAGGCGGGCGATGCCCTGTTCAGGCTGCGCCGCGCGCGGCGCAATTGCCGCGCCGGCTGGCTCGCTCTGTCCTGCCAGGACTACCACGCCATCGTCAGGCTGCGCGCCGATACCGACAACGAAACGCCGATGTCGAAGTCGCTCTGCGCGCTCGCGATGATCGAATAGGCGACAAGACGATGACGATGACTATTCAGCAGTTTCGCTACTTCCTGACCCTCTGCGAAGAGCAGAATTTCACCCGCGCTGCCGAGCGCTGCGGCATCAGGCAGCCGACGCTTACCCTTGCGATCAAGGCACTGGAAGCCGAATTCGGCGGCCAGTTGTTCATACGAGGCTGGAAAGCGACGCGCTTGTCCGGGCTCGGCATGGCCGTAAAGCCGTATATCGCAAACATCGACCGATCCGCAGCCGATGCAAAGCGCGCCGCGGCAAAACTTCTCGCCGCCCCATCGGTTTTCACCCGCGAGCCAAAGGAGAAGCCCATGCGCAAGATCGTTTATGGCGCGAGCATCGTTGCTGGCACATTTTTGATTGTAGGCGTAGCCGTTCGCCTATTCGGTCCGGTGGACGCATCGCCGCCTGCACAGACCGCCGCGATCACCGGCATTTATGCGCTGGAATCGAGGATCGATGTCAATGCGCTGCCGCGCTATGACATTCCCACCGAAGCCGAACGTGATTGAGCCAGGCCGGAAGCCGCGGCGCCTGCTTCTCGTCGCGGTGCTCGCGCTCATCGGCGGAATTTCAATGGTCGTGGCGCACCAGGTGCAGGCGCGTTGGAAGCCGGAATACGCCGACGCGCCCTACCAGGAATGGTTCGCGCAACAGCGCGACAGCGATGGTTGGTCTTGCTGCGACAGCAGTGACGCCCACGCGGCCTTTGACGCCTATATCCGGAAAGGCAAGTGGTACGTTCCGATCGACGGCATCCACTACGAGATCCAACCAAACCAGCTGCTTGACGGGCCCAATCCGACGGGGCATGCCGTTGTCTGGTACGACGGTGCCGGCAATCACGTGACCATCTTCTGCTTCGCACCTGGCTCGCTTTACTGATCGACTGCGCCCGCAAGGATTGGGCAAGCTCGACTTTCTCGCCCTAAACGCCGGCACTCGGGGGTAAAGCAGACATCGCGCATATGTTTCTCTACGTGTGCCAATCACCCGAAACGGTCGCACCGTGTTTCAATTAGGCGCAAGCGCCGCTACAGCCACGAGCCAACCGTCGCCAGCTGGCGACCGCTGAAGCGCGCTTCTCCGCTGCCGCCCCACACCAGGCGCTCGGCGCTCAGGCGCACGGCGCGGTGGCTCTCGGCTACGCGGTAACTGTCTCTCCAGGCGTTGATGAGCTTGCTGAGCATGGTCGCCTCCATCGGCGAATCTCTTGTTTACAAAATACACCAGCTCCGCCGGGCGGCTGTGACGCCGGTCACGGAAAGGCGGCTTTTCGGGCTTTTCCCGCCCGTCGCCGTCCCGCGCCCGGCCAGCGCCCGCCAGATCACCCCTCCGGGTTTTTGTGGCCCGGGGCGGCGGCGACACCATGGCCCAGGCGGCCCGGACACGCCCTGGCCCGTCTCTGGGGCGACGGGGCGGGTCGAAGCAGGCGGTCCAACGCGGCGGGGCCGGATAGCGGTCGATAATTAGATCGGTCAGCGGAGGACATCGCGCATGCTCAGCCTAAAGCAATTCATCGCCGGCCTCGAAGGCGACGTCGCGACCGACGGCTCTGACGACGTCGTGCGCGCGAAGGTCTTTGGCCTCGACGTCGCGGCCGTCATGCTGCCCTCCGACATGCTGACCGAGGACCGCGTGTCCCGCATGAAGGAGTTCTGGGACCTGCTCGGCGAGCGCGAGGCGCTCGTCATCGCGATCACTGCCCGATAGAGCCCGCAATCATTGTGGCTGCGATGATCGCCAAAACTGAATGCTTCATAATTACCCCACTTGTCGGCGTCTATTTCACCGGTAAGCATTTTCTGTTTTCGCCTTGCGAACAAGGCGAATAGCGACAAGTTGTCACATTTGCGCCTGAATGTTGCGGATTTGTCTCACTCGCAAAAAGCGCCAATTCTTTCAATCAATTTTTACAGGCCCAAAGCGGCCGTAGGTTTAACTCCGTCCAAACTCGGTCCGGTGCATCCACCGTTTTATGATGTCCGCGGTGGGTCAAACGCTGCGTAGCTTTTCAGCCTCCGGGCCGCTCCTTGTCCGTTGTTGCCTCAATAAGCGACAAGACTCGGTGCGGTCGGTTTGTCCGCTAAGTGCCAGAAGCGGTCACACAAAAAAATTTGCGTTCTACCGGCGCGAGCGGCGCGATTAATTAGTTGAGTTTGTAGCTGAGGCCAAAACGAGCAATGCTTCCATGCAGAGGGAAATCCACCCATGTTTCAAATGGGGCCTTCACAACGCCAACAGGGGCATCGTCTACCAAGAGCGACCCAAGGTCATAATAGAGATATTCAACCTTTATGCTCCATCGCTCACCGAGCGCATATTCAACTCCACCGCCCGCCGTCCAGCCAGTCTTTGTGTCGGAGGCCGCCCCTACAAAGCTCACCAGCGGAAACGTGAGCAGCGTGGTCGCCTTTGCGTGCCCGTATGCAAAGCCGCCAGTCCCGTAGACGAGTAAATTGCTTGCTGGCGTAAAGCCAATGCGTCCTCGCACTGTCCCTAGCCAATTGATTTCGGCGGCTTGTGTGTAGCTGAAAGGAGAGGTCAGGAAGGCAGGCACAATTGGCCCAAACGCCCCGCTACTAGAAGCCGACCCAGTAAAGTGCGTATACGAAAAATCAGCTTCCAAGCCGAGAACGACACTACCAATTTGATAATTATAGCCTGCGCCGCCACCGCCAATGAAACCATTCAAATCGTAGCTGTGGGTGGATGGGACTGCGCCCGGTACCGTCACGGTCGGATCGGTAAACAACAAGGCATTACCTTCGGCACCCCAACCATAGCCAGCACTGCCGCTAATATAGAAACCAGTCCAATTGTAAGGCATGGCGGCTGGTGCCTTGTACACTGGTGCCTTCACAGGCAAGTCAGCAGCCGCTGCGACCTGGGTGAGCGCGATGGTGGATGCAGCAGCGATTACTGAAATGGACAAGCGGCGCATGAGTCCCCAAGCATCGATTACAACCGAATATAGGGTACCAAAGGGCGTGTTCGGGGGAAATAGGGGGTGTGTGCAAATACCCATGAAATTCGAGGCCTGTGCCAGTCCGGTTACATGGCTGCGCGCGGCGTGAGCGGCATGTCCGCTTTGAGTCATTTGCGAGCGACCCATCCAGCCCGCAAAGCCGCCCGATGTCGCTTATTGCTCCAAGACCGGACATGGCTTTGCGTCGCCGCGAAATGACGCGAAGTGCCAGAAGCCGAAATGCAAGAATGTGGCTCAGACCAAAAGAAGAACCCCGGGACATTGCCCGGGGGCTTTTTCATTCGAGCGTTCGAAATCAATCAGTGGAACTTGTAGTTCAGACCGACGCGTACGATGTTGTCGGTATAGTTTGTGTGGGTGAGGGTTTGTCCTCCGGTCACAGAAGTTATTCTTGGCGCCGGCGCGTCTGGATCGTCGAGCGAGCCGAGATTCACGTAAAGGTACTCTGCTTTCCAGGTCCAGTGACCCACCAGCGCTGCTTCAACGCCCGCGCCCACTGTCCAACCCGCGTTAATCTGAGAATGACCGAGAGCTGTGGTAGAAGTTAACGGAAGACCGAAAACGGTTCCGGTGACCGTGCGCGTTCCCCCCATCTGGACCTCGCCGTAGGCAAGCCCTCCAGTCGCATAGAGCATCACCCGATCCCAGGCATAACCGATGCGGCCACGGATTGTCCCGAACCACGAGATCTTGGCCTCGTAATTTGTGACCGCTGTCCCTGCCACTAGAGAGATACCGGCGCCGCCAGGTACATTGAAGCTGAAGGGATTGCTAAAATTATTGCCGGCTTTTTCACCGGAAGCTTGTATGTCGGCCTCAACGCCCGCGACCCAGCGCGAAGCAAACTGCCAGTTGTAGCCGATTTGACCGCCACCGATGATACCCGCAGGCTTAACTGACTCCGAGCCAATAAAGCCGGGAATACTAACCGCGCCAATAGGAGGATTATTGATGATATTCACCGTAGTAGGGGCGGCGTTGAAGTCGGTATCGGCATTGCCCCAACCATAGCCGACATTGCCGCCGACATAAAATCCGGTCCAGCTGTAAGGAGCGATGACCGGAGCTTTATAGACCGGCGCTTTGACCGGCATGTCGGCGGCGGAAGCGACTGAAGCAAAACCGATAACGGCTATAGCGGCGAGCGCCGCACATCGAACTCGACGCATAATCACACCCCAACTGGAACCAAGACCTACAATTCGATATTGATTTCACCATAGCAAACGACCTCAGATAGGCGGAACCCATTTGCTATATCTGCACGGTTGATTCTCAAGCGTGATATTTTTGTAACTCCCTAGCCAACCCATTGTTTGATCGAGCTGAAACTTGGGTCTTGGACAATAGGAGACGAGGCTTCCAACTTTCAGCGGCGCTGCATAGGGCCACCGCGCCAGTGCAGCAATTCCTCTCGCCAATGACGCAGTCGGGTCAATCGCTACCGGTTTTTTCCGCGCTAGTGCCGACCGATGTCCGCTTTTACCCCAAGAGCGATCAGAATAGTGCGCCGCGGGGAATGCAGCGAATGGGATGGACCGGCCGTGCTCCTGCCCCGAACGACCCATAGAGGTGGTTTAGGGGCTTTGAAGAGCACGAGGAGCACACACCATGCCCAGCAAGAAAGACGTCGCAGTTATCCGCGCAATCGGGATCGATACTGGCAAGAACACGCTGCATATGGTTGGCCTAGATGAGAAAGGCGCGATCGTTCTGCGCGAAAAGGTCTCGCGGAACAGAATTGCCGCACGGCTTGTGAACGTGCCGCCATGCCTGATCGGGATCGAAGCCGGCATGGCCACGCACTACATGTCCCGTGAGTTGCTTGCGCTCGGTCACCAGGTCAAACAGGTGCCGCCGGCTTATGCCAAGCCGTTTAGGCAAGGCCACAAGAACGACTTCCGAGACGCCCAGGCGGTCGCGGAAGCTGTGCAACGCCCTTCGACGCGCTGCGTGCCGATAAAGACCGACGATCAACTGGACCTGCAGGCGCTGCACCGCGTGCGTTCTCGCCTGATCGGTGATCGGACAGCTGTGATCAATCAGATTCGCGGCTTTCTGCTGGAGCACGGCATTCCCGTGCGGCAGGGACCTCGCTTCCTGCGACAACAGCTGCCACAGATAATGGCCACGCGTACCGATGTGCTATCGCCTCGTATGAACAGGATCATCGGGGACATCGTCGACGACTGGGAATATCTCGATGAGCGCATCGAGAGGGTAACCGATGAGATCGAGGGTCTGGCACGCGCCGACATGAGCTGTGGACAGTTGATGACTGTTCCGGGCATCGGCCCGATCATTGCCAGCGCGACGATTGCTGCGATCGGCAACGGGACTGCCTTTGCAAAAGGGCGAGACTTCGCCGCATGGCTTGGCCTGGTGCCGAAGCAGATGTCGACCGGTGATCGCACGATCCTTGGCCGCATCACCAAGCGCGGAAATCGCTATCTGCGCACGCTCTTCGTACAAGGCGCCCGCGCCATCCTGCTCCACCCGACGAGTTGGGCGAAGCATAGCTTTGGACTCTGGCTCACGGCTGCGGCGCGGCGCCTACATCGTAATGTCCTGGTAATCGCGCTCGCCAACAAGCTGGCACGGATCGCTTTGACCGTCTTGGTTCAAGGACGCAATTACGAAACGCGCATTGAACCCGCAGCGACGTAATTGAACAGAATGGGTCTACCGAAGGAGGCGAAAGTGGATCGCTAACGGCAACAACCTGAAATATTAAATTCCCGCCGAGGTCTGCGAGTTGGATTGAGGAGATGGAGAAACGGTCTGACCGTCACATCCGTGATCTGGTGGCAATACGGCCTTCCAGGGCCTTGCAGCGAATGAGATCGGATGTGCGCGGATATCCATGATGGCCGGGAGCAAAACGGCTCCCTTCAAAGGGCCGAATACAGATGAGCCAGACCAATTATCTCCAGATCGTCATATTCGGCTTGCAACGCACGGCCGGTCCATACAGATGTGCCAATTGCAACAGCTTGCTCAAAGTTGTTTTAATTTAGCGCTTCTTGGGAGCAGGATTGCTCTGCTGAGTAGCGCTCGTCGGCGGGGCTTGCGGTGTTGCGACCGAAATTCCAAATAGTCGCCAGCGTCCCGCAACATTCTGAAACAAAAGGTCGAAATTGATCCGCAGCGGTACGGTCGCGAAAAAGCCGGTGAGGCGCAGCATCTTGTTAGCGTCGAGCGCGGGCGGACTGATGAGCTGCGGCGCGGCCGTTGCCACGGAGAACAGGTCAAAATTTCGGTGGCGCAGGTCGGAGAAAATCTGGGCAAGGTCAGCAGGGGTGTTCCTTGCTTGAAAGTCAGGCGCGGCGAGGTCGCGTAACACCGAATAGTTGCCTGAGCGGTTGGCGTCGTTAAGCCTCAGCAGCGTCGAGCGGATTAGATAAAGCGCCTGCTCGATACTGACGGGCAAAGCTTGTGGTGCGGTCACCACAGGGGCAGGAGGCGGCTGCTCACCGGCAATTACGCCAGCGGTTGTCATTGAAGCCAACAACACGCCAGTGATTAGCGCTCCTGCACGCATTCTTCGGTCACGAGACAGTTTTGCTTACCACCCGAAGCGCAGACCCACCCGTCCGCCAGCGATATGCTCGTTGGGCCCGTAACCAATGCCGCCGTTTAGCTGAACATTGTCGGTGATCCGCACAGCCGCATCGAGCGCAAGCCCGTTGGCACCCTCGAATGTTCCCCAATTCGCCGTCACTGCAAATTTTTCGTTGGGCAAAAGCGTCGGCACGCCCGCCATGGCAAAGGCCATGGCTATGCCCGTATAGGCCTTGCTGCTCCTGTTGGCTAGTTCGTCGAGTTGGGCATTGATTGCGCTGATGTCGGTGGTGGAAGCAATTCCGAGGCTGGCTAACGGGGAGACCGCCAGATTGCCACCCGCGTCAGAGGTCACGACCTGTAACGTGCCCGATTGCGCCGCCTTGCTCGCCGCCGAGGTGATGCCCGGCGCGGTGTAGGTGCTGTCCGTCGTGCCGAACACCTGCTGATTGTCGCGCGTGGCAGTCGCGCCAGAGCCGAAGGCGGCGGAGTTGTAGAAGCCCGCCTTCGCGAACGAGCCAAAGGCCGCGCTGAAGGTGCCGCTCGCGGTGCTGCCGTCGCCAAAGGCCGAGCTTTGCGCGCCGCTCGCGGTGCTAGTGTGGCCATATGCCGCGCTGAAGTTGCCGCTCGCGGTGCTGCCGTCGCCAGAGGCCGTGCTGTTGAGGCCGCTCGCGGTGCTGCCAAAGCCGAAGGCCGAGCTGAGGTTGCCGCTCGCGGTGCTGGAGTTGCCAAAGGCCGAGCTGTTGAGGGCGCTCGCGGTGCTATCGATGCCATATGCCGAGCTGCCGATGTCGCTCGCGGTGCTATTGACGCCATAGGCCGAGCTGCCGAAGCCGCTCGCACTGCTGTTAAAGCCATAGGCCGAGCTGCTGTTGCCGCTCGCGGTGCTGCCAAAGCCAAAGGCCGAGCTGGCGCTGCCGCTCGCGGTGGCATTGGTCCCGCACGCCACGGCATCAATACCGGCGGCCGTGGCGCCGTCAGCGCCGCCGGGCGTCGTGCTGTCGCAGACAAACTGCGCCTGCGCCGGCGGAGCACCGACGCAGACCGCGATAACAATACAAAACGCGGTTGCAGCCAAAAGCGCCGCCCGCGTCGGAAATAATGATAGGAACATATGGCGCCCAACACCCACGTTGACACACTACCCGTTAAGTGTGGAACCAAAAATGGTGAGTGGCAAGGAGCGCTTGGGAGAACTCTAGAGGGTATCCGACAATCCCAGCGCCTGTGGCTGATTTGGTACACTCGGTCCGCTAGTTTCAACATATATCAAGAAAAATACGCTGACTGCCTCGCGACGCAGTTGGGTCAAAAGCGGCCTAGCTTTTCAGCCTCTGAGCGGACATTTGTCCGTTGTTAGTGAAAGCGACCTTGACATGGCGCTGAAATTCAGCGAACGACGCCCAGAGGGGAGAGACCACGCTGCGCGCGGACGACGACGACTGCGCACGACGAGACGCTCGCTCGACGACGGGCGCCGACGAAGAAGCGAGCCCCAGACCCGCGCGACAACGACGCGAAGACGCCGGGGACACGCGACAACTCTCAACGTCAGCATGCGATCTCTAGAGCCAGCGGGAGAGGTGTAATCTCCCCAATAGATGGGGTAATCGGCCGGCAGCTTGTGGATAGCTGAAGATTTTGGGTGCTGCGCTTCAGGCTGATGGTGAAACGAGGTCACCGAGGTTACGGGCCTCAAGCATCAGAAGGAGAAGCGCAGCATGGACCATTTTGCTGGATTGGACGTATCGGTCAAGGAGACCAGCGTCCGCATTGTGGATGACACAGGCAGGATCGTTCGAGAAGTGAAGGTGGCGAGCGAACCGGACGCTCTGCTGCAGGTGCTGACAAACCCCGCCTACCGCTTCAAGCGGATCGGGTTGGAAGCCGGGCCGCTGTCGCAATGGCTTTTCAGCGCTCTCGCCGAGGCGGGCTTGCCAGCGATCTGTGTCGAGACGCGGCACATGCGGGCGGTACTGAAGGCGCAGATCAACAAGACTGACCGTAACGATGCGCGCGGCATGGCGCAGATGATGCGGGCGGGGATTTACCGTCCGGTGCATGTGAAGACGCTGCGCAGTCAGAAACTGCGGATGCTGCTGACCCACCGCAAGCTGCTGCAGTCGAAGGCGATCGCCATCGACAATGACCTGCGCGGCACTTTGCGCAACTTTGGTCTCAAGGTGGGTATAGTCAGGACGGTAAAGTTCGAAGCCCGCATCAGGGAGCTTGTTGAGAACCTGCCCGACCTGGCCGCTCTGGTCGAACCACTGCTCATTGTCCGACGGACGCTTCGCGAGCAGTTCTGCGTCCTGCACCGCCGGTTGCTCGCCATCGTGCGGGACGATGAGGTGTGCCGGCGCTTGATGACGACGCCCGGTGTTGGCCCCGTAGTGGCGCTGACCTATCGCGCTACCGTTGATGTGCCGGCGCGCTTAAGGAAGTCCAAGTCAGTCGGGGCGGTGTTTGGACTGACGTGTGCCAAGTATCAATCGGGCGAGGTCGATTGGAACGGCAGAATATCACGCTGCGGAGACGAGATGATGCGGGTGATGCTCTACGAGGCCGCTCAGGCCATGCTGCGTTCAAAGAAATGGTCCTGGCTCAAGGCCTGGGCGATGCAGATCGCCAGGCGCCGCGGGATGAAGAAGGCAATCGTGGCTCTCGCCCGTCGATTGGCCGTGATCATGCACCGCATATGGGTTGACGGCACCGAGTTCCGCTGGAACCGGTAAGGTTCCTCACATCTTTACACGAAAGCCGCGTCTTCAGCCCGCAGAATTTTTTGACCCCCAGTGCAAAAAGACTTTTGCAACAATATCTGACAATTGCTGCCTTCAAGATCAGGCTGTGCAATTGCCAATGAAAAAGGGGATAACTCTTGAGAATAGGTCGGGCGTGCCGTACGCGAGCGCGCTTTGGTGCAATGCTATCGAACATGCTTTCAACCGGCGGTGCCCCATGCCCGACAGACCTTCCGATGACGAAGTGGGCCGCCAAATTCTCGACATTTTTATGCGCCACCGGATACCGGCGGGCGGCGTGCTCGAGCGAAATTATTTTTTCAGTGTGCGCGATGGTGATTTCCAGCGCGGGATTAACAAGGCGGTTGCAAACAATTGGATCGTAATCGATCTGCGCAACCGCTACCGCTATCAACTGACGGCAACAGGTTATGCCATAGGCGGATGATCAACCCCTACATGACGCCCGTCGCAGACGTTGTGGTGCGAAGGAATTTGAGGTCAAGTTACGATATGCTGTTCGCGCGACGTCGGCTTTGCCCCCTAACTGCGGAAGTCGTGCACGCCCAAGGGCAATGCGGTCCGTTATTTTTACGCCGTAAAAACTACCCCACCTCAGAACGTCACCTCCTGCAGTATCCTAGCCAGCCGCTTCGGGTTGCTCTCAACATACATCGCCGTGGTGCGGATGCTCGCGTGGCCCGCGATCTCGGCGATCGCCTTCAGGTCTATCCCGCGCTCGGCGAGCCGCGTGATTAGCGTCCGCCGGCCGCTGTGCGAGGACGCCCCCGATATACCGGCCTCGGCGTAGAGCGCCTTGAGGAATCTTAGCCATCGAGCCCGGCGTCATCGCGCCGCCCTTCTGGCTGGCGAACAGCGGCGCTTGCGAGGACGCCGCGCTCATGAGCCAGCGCGCCTCGCCGTACTTGGCCAGCACGCGCCGCAGCGCGGGTGACGACGCGAACACGTCGCGCGTCTTGCCGCCCTTGGTGTAGGCCGCCCTTAAGTGGACGACGGCCCTGACGCGGCCGTCGTCGGCGTAGACGTCGGCCCACTTGAGGCCCGCGAGCTCCTTCGCCCGCAGGCCGAGCCCGACCGACATGGCGAGGGCGGCCTCGGCGCGGGCGGCGTGGCGCCCGCGCGAGCGCGCGACGCGCATGGCGTGCCGCACCTGGGAGGCGGACAGCACGGCGGCCCGGCCGGACGTGCCCGGCGGACGGCCTCGTCTGCGGTTCTTCCTGGTCATGATGGGGATCAGGGCGCCGACCACCGTTTCAGGCGATCGACGCCCGTCTCTCGGGTCCTCAGGCGGCTTTCTTCGCCTTGGGCGCGCCGACCGGCTTGACCCGCGCCAGCAGCTCGTCCAGCTCGCCGGCCCGGACGGCCGCGATCAGGCCGTCGATCAGCGCCGGCAGCTTGTCCTTAGACGCGACGGCGATGCCGGCTTTCCCCTTCTCAAACTCGACCGGCTTGGCGCCGTGGTAGAACTTTTAATTCGTTTTGATTGATGTCTAGTCCTCGGTCGCTTTCGGAAGCCGCGGAAAACCAACAACATTCTGTCAGAATGAATTATTCTGGACAGAAAAATTCATTCGCTCGCCGTGGTCTGCTTTGGCGTCATCCGATGACCGCCCTGCCCCAAAGCGGACGCTGACTGACGCGATTAACAGGTCAGCTATGGGCCAACATCGGAAGTGAGCGGCACGAGTGGCCCCCCCCCGAAGGGCCACACTTGGACTTAAATGCACAGCATTGCGTGCGAGGCAAAACTCGCCTGTAAAACACCCGCTAGGTGGCACTCGCTAGTCATGCATTCAAACGATGAAATCGTTTGGGTGCAGGTCCGTCACGTTTTGAATCGTGATCGACCCGCCGTCGAAGGACAGCACGGTGTTATCGCCGACGGTTTGAATTGTGATTGGACTTTGATCCGGCTGGCAATCAGCGTAAGGGTTCGAATTGTCACCCAGTTGATTGCTTTCGAACCAGTTCGCATTTTCGAAGCCGCTTTGTTGATAGGCTTGGCCGATCTGCTGGTCATTGAACCAGAATGCATCGGCCATCCCGTTTTGCTGCGATCCCTCGTTGTTATTTGCGGCCTGGCCTTGATCCGGTCGATTATGGGCATGAGCGTCGGACTTGCCGTTTTCTAGCGAGAACGCATCGTTCCCGTCTTTGTCGTTAGAGCCGCCACCATGGTATCCAAACAGATCACTGAGTTGGAGATGAAATGCTGACAGGTCTATCTTATCCTGACCGTGCACGAAATCGGTGATGACGTCATTTCCAGCGGGTAGTCCGTCTGAAGACACCGGGGCGAAGACGAAGGTATCGTGCCCCTTTCCGCCGGTCAGAGTGTCATCGCCGGAGCCGCCGTCCAACGTGTCGTTGCCTTTGCCGCCGTCGAGATAATCGTTGCCCGCACTGCCAAGCATATGGTCGTTGCCGCCATTGCCGAACAGATAGTCGTCGCCGCCGCCGCCATCCATGAATTCGCTGCTGTCATCGCCTGAAATGATGCCCGCCTTGTCGCCGCCGATCAGGCCAGTGGCGAGTACCAGCGTTTTTCCATTGGAATCCGTAATCGTCTCGATCGGGTTTCCGGCAAAGTGGTTGACAACCGTAATTGTGCCAGTCTGCAGTTTGATAAAAAGGTCATTGCCGCTTTTGCTCATATAAAATGTCGACAGGCTGTCGACGAGAATCTTGTCCTTCCCGCTTGAGTCGAAATAGCGGTCATTACCCTGCGACGAGCCCCGGAAATCGTAAGTGTCGTCACCATCGCCGCCGATTATGGTATCGTCGCCGCCGCGGCCAGCGAGGATATTGTTCAGTTCATTGCCCACGATAATTTCGGTGTGGTTCGATCCGGTCACGTTTTCAATGCCGACGAGGACGTCCGTTTCGGTTGTAATAAAATGACCGACCACGAACCCGTTACGTGTGTAGCTGCCGTTGGCGCCGTTTAAGCCGAGCGAGATGATGTCTGTTTCGCCTTGCAGGGAGGTTCCGTTGTCGTGGCTGATGTAGCTTACCGTGTCGCTGCCGTCACCGCCCACTATCCTGTCGTTGCCGAAGCCGCCGTCGAGAATGTTGTCCTTTTCGTTGCCGATGATCAGCTCGTCGAGATTGGAGCCCGTGACGTTTTCAATGTCACGCAATACGTCGGTTTCCAGGAGGATGTTCGTTCCATTGGTGAAATATTGAGCCAAACCGTCAACTCCGACTCCCAACGAGATGGTGCCATGCTCACCGGTGACGACGTTATGACTTGCAAAACTCGCAGTATCGACGCCAGAGTCGCCGATTAATGTGTCGTTACCCAAGCCGCCATCGAGAATGTCGTTGCCGGATCGGCCATCTAGGACATTGGCCTGCTCATTGCCGACGATCTCGTCCGGGCCCGAGGTGCCCGTAACATTCTCGATGCTAACGAGCGTATCGGTTGACACCTGATTGTAGGAGACCGTCAACGTGTGAATATTGACGACGGCGTCAAACTCGGCGCCGGTGCCATTGGCGCCGTTGAGGCCAAGATGAACGACGACTTTGTCAGCGCTATCACCTATATCGAAAAAATGGTCGCGCGAGTAATCGGCCGTATTTGTACCTCCTTGGCCATCAAGAACGTCATTACCGAGACCGCCCGCGAGCACATTGTTCTGCGAGTTGCCAGTGAGATGATCGGCAAAATTGGAACCGATCAGACCCTCAATTGAAGAAAACGTATCACCGGTTGCGTCGCCGCCAGTCGCGATGGCTGTTTGGGTGTCGCTGCCGACGCCCGGGAGCCTGACGGTGACTGCTGTTGGAGACGATTCATAACTCGCGAAGTCAAAACCCGAACCACCATTAAGTGTGTCGGCGCCGCCTCGTCCCTCGAGGACGTCATTACCGTTACCGCCATTTAAGACATTGTTGCCAGGATTGTTGAGCGTGAAGTTGAGGCTCTCTTGTACAACCTTGCCGTTGACGACTATCGGAATCGTATCGGCTGGGTAATCGCTGGGGTTTGATCCGCGTATTACGTCACCGAAACCTGACCCGGTAATCTCCGAAACGTTGGTTAGCACGTCTCCCTGCGCATAGCCTCCGCGCTGAACGGATTGTTCTAAATCAATGAAAACAGGCGCGTTCGAAAGCGAATAGTTGACCAGCGTGTCATCAAATAATTCGAACGCGAATAATGCAAACGTGTCGAAGTTGAGCGAATTTGCAATGCTAAGCATCGGAGACAATAGTGCAGATAACAAAGAGGTTGCTTGTGGGGAGCTATTGAATTGCTCGAAAAACCCGTTGTACGGCTCGATCGGACTCGCAAACTGAAAATCGTCCGTGCCGCTGACTAGACTGAAGGATTGAGAGAAGTGGAACTCCGTAAAGTGATCGGCTTGCGCGGTTGCGATAAACGTCGTGGTCATGTCGCTCCCCCTTTAGTGATTCGGCGTGGTTACTTTGCCGGTTTGCGGCAGTCGCAGCGCGCTGCGCCAAACCATGTGCCTACGCGCGCAACGTCTTAGACGCTGCGCAAGTTGTGCGATGCTGACTGGATCACCGGGCTGCGGAAAGCCGGTCTCGCCCCACCCAAAATCGACGCTGCCTTCGAGTTCGGCGTCAATTGCGCCCGCGTGAAAATCAGTCTTGAATAGCTCGGGCGTTGAATGCTCGAATAATGTCGTGGTGGCCATAGGGCGCTCCGTCAACAAGCTCGCTCGGACCCTCGGGCGCAATAGACGGGACCCGCCCTAAGCCGGAGCAGGTCCCTATGGTGCGACAGCCTCAAACACCGCGCTATCCGCTTTCCGCCTGCGACTATCCGAAAAACGCAAGACAGGTGGCGCTCGCGCTGGTAGTATTTATCGCCGTCGTTGGGGCGAACGGGAGGCAGGGTCATGCGGAACGGAGCGCCGCTTCTCCATAATCGACCGGTTTATGCCAGCCGGAACGCGGACGAGACCGCCGCTTTCATGGCGGCGAAGGAATTCCGGCTCGACCTCTCGCCGCGCGAAACGGGTGCCTTCGATTTCATCGCCAACGCGGCCTACATGCCCGGCAGCTATCTCGGCTACGTCCAGTACGGCGCGGCCGCGACCATCCATGTGCCCGACGTTCGCGTACGCGACGATTACTGGCTGCATTTCCCGGTGTGCGGCTGTTGCGAGATTCACAACAGCCTCGGAACGGTCTTGTGCTCACCGGAGCAGGCGGTGTTTTCCTCGCCGGTCGGACACCGCACGGTTTCCGAGCCGGGCAGCGCCCGCGTTACGCTTTCAGTCTCGCGCGCAACCATGCTCGAGCGGCTGGCAATGCTGCTGGGAGAAGCGCCCGGCGGATCGCTCAACTTCGCGCCTGTGATGAACCTTGCCTCGGCCGCGGGACGCAGGCTCTTGCGCCACCTGGAGCTGGCGCTGGAAGAGCTCGATGAGCCGGATGAAAACCAGCGCCGCGAACCGTTCCTCGGCCTGTATGAGGAGCTGATCGTCACGACGATGCTGCTGTCGCAGCCGCACAGTTTCAGCGAGAGGCTCAATCGCCTGGCACAGCCCGCGCAGCCGCGCGGCGTGCGGCTCGCGCTCGACTATATTGAATCACATCTCGACCAGCCAATCACGCTCGGCGATCTGGTCGCTGCGAGCGGCGTGCCCGGCCGGACACTGCTGAAACATTTCAAGCAGCATCACGGTGTCTCCCCGGTGCACTACTGGCGCAACCGCCGTTTCGCGCGCGTGCGCGAGGCGCTGCAGCGCGTCCACGACGACGCAAGCGTCACCGACATCGCTATGGCCTGGGGCTTCTACCATCTCGGGCGCTTCGCGATCGAGTACGCCCAACGGTTCGGCGAAAGCCCCCGAGATACACGCCGGCGCCACGACCACAAGCGCCACTGATTGGCTAAAGTTGGCGGCAATTGCGACATGTCGGCCCGGGGTCTTGGTCGTGTAAAAACGCTTTGGGATCAGAAGCGCCGTTTCTGGCCTCAGACTTGGGGCCCTTTTCCGGGTCCGACTATGCCCTCATCGCCGCCATAAGTGGCTGGACACCGATGATATTCATGACGCGCGTCAGATTGTAGGCCAGCACGTGCAGCGCCATCTCGGTGGCGACCTTCGGAAGACGCTTCATCAGAAAGTGCGTCGCCCCCATTCTCATCTTTAGCGTACCGAAGGGATGTTCCACCGTCTCACGGCGCTGGCGCATGGCCTGCGGATTGTTATCGAGACGCCTTTGCACGGCCTCTAGCACGTCCTCATGCTCCCAGCGCGTGATGCGTCGTTGCGCGCCGGTCGTACAGCGATGCTTGATTGCACAGTGGCGACATGCATTCGTCCAATAGCGCCGCAACTTCTGCCCGTTCTCCTCGTTCGTGTAATAGTACTTCAGCTTTTCGCCAGCCGGACAGCGATAGACATCCTCGTCGCTGAGATAAACGAAGTCCTGCTTGCCGAAACGACCCCTTGCCTCAATCCCCGATGTCATCGGCTTTGGCAGCGTTACGGCAATTCCGGCCTTGTCACACGCGAGGATTTCCTCGCCGCTGAAGTAGCCGCGATCCGCAACGGCTTCGAGTTTGTCGACGCCGAGCACTTCCTTCGCCTGTGAGGCGACGTTTGCGAGTTGTGCCCGATCCGAGCCGCTATTCGTCACCTCGTGCGTGACGATCAGGTGATGTTTCGTATCGACCGCGACCTGCACATTGTAGCCGACCACGCCGGACCCGCGCCCGCTGGTCGCCATCGAGCGGCTGTCGGGATCGGTGAGCGAGATTTGCTGATCGGGTGACGCCAGCATCAGCTTTTCCATCGCCGCCAACTGTCTCCGCTGACTTTTGAGCGCGCATAGAAGCCCAATAACCACGGGCTTCGCACGAAAACCTCCGGACTGCGGTGCACCGGCTGAGACCCGAAATTGTCTCTCTCCGGCCGTTTGTCTCCAAACCTCCCGACTGCGCGGATTGACTCGACCTCGACGCACCGAGAGTGGCGAACCGACACGCTCCAGCACGACACCGAAGAACGCCGTGTCTTCCACGAATTCCAAAACGTCGACGATGACTTCGCGTGCGCCAGCATATGCCATCACGCGCTGGACCTGGCGCATTTCATGGAGCCAAAGGGTTCTCAGATCGTCGTCGACGGGGCTCCCTGTCTTCCGCCACAGTTTCAACGTTCTCGCGGCGCCGTTCGAGCGGTCCTCTACCTCATACATCGTCGACTTAAGAGCCGCGATATCACCGGGCGCTATGGCGTCGCCCAGAAAATCGAACCTGTCCTCAAGCGAGGAACCGCGATTGCTGTCTTTACGCTGCTTTGCCATGACTACGGGATCCCCGCACAGAGCGACTGCTTGGGCGCCCAGACGACTCACCTCACCGTGACGAGATCAAAAATCTACCATGTTTTGTCCCGTTGCGATTTTTCGCCCCGAAGGCCGAACGAGCCGAAGCGTGCAAGCACGTCAGCCGACGTATTGATTTTTTCCGGACGGAAAAATGCGTTTTGCCGCCCCCGCCGCCATCACAATTTGGATGAGGGACGGAATGTGGGACGCGAGCAGTTTGTTCTCGCGGAAGCCCCATGAAATCAACTGGCTAAACAGCAGGAATGGCGGAGAGGGAGGGATTCGAACCCCCGATACGGTTGCCCGTATGCCGCATTTCGAGTGCGGTGCTTGGCCGCGCACTCGCGAAGCTCAGTCGCACACTGAGCGCGGTTCTCCAGTTCCTGGCGTCTCGCTCAAGGATCGCGCCGCGAACGAGATCGGGTGTGGATGCGTCGTAAGACGCATATCTTTGCGCCGTGTGAATGCCGTGTGAATCGCACGGAAAATGCAATAAACTGGCGCGCCCGAAGAGATTCGAACTCCTGACCCCCAAATTCGTAGTCTGGTGCTCGATCAGCAACCAGAACACTGGTGGTGTGCGGGCGAATGCTGCAAATTACCGGCTTCGCGCGACGCGAGAGAATGGCGAGAATGCGGCTCGTATAGTTGACGGGATTTTGCCAGGTGCAAGCACGCGACGATACGCTAAGCCATTGTAATAATTGGAGCGGGCGAAGGGAATCGAACCCTCGTATGCAGCTTGGGAAGCTGCCGTTCTACCATTGAACTACGCCCGCGCCGCGAACCTCATAGACGATTTTCGCGTTTTTGTCAGGTCCCTGCCCGGTCTTGCGCCGCTGCGCCGGAGCCGACAAGCTGCGCGCGGGGGCCAACCGCGAGCGAGAGGACGACCATGCCGACCGAACAGTATCACGAGCCGCCGCAGGAGCTTTCCCCGGAGACGCGCACTTTTGCGCGCATGGTCACCTCGCTGATCGAGGAAGCCGAGGCCATCGGCTGGTACACGCAGCGCATCTCGCTCGAACAGGACCCCCAGGCCAAGGCCATCATGGAGAACGCGCTGAAGGAGGAGTTCAAGCACTTCGGCATGGATCTGGAATTCCTGCTGCGGCGGACGCCGGATTGGCGCAAGGAGCTGAAGACGATCCTGTTCAGCAAGGGCGACATCGTCGCGCGCGGCGAGGCGGCGGAAGACGCGGTGGATTGAAAAGCCGGCGCACCGCGTCTCATTCTTTCGTCATTCCGGGGCGCGAGCCAACGGGTCCGCGCGAAGCGCGGCCCGACGATAAACTCCGCGAGCGAACCCGGAATCCAGGGCCACACACGCTCGTTATTGCCGCCCTGGATTCCGGGCTTCGACGTTCGGTCGGCCCCGGAATGACAAAAAGCGTCAGCTCTTGAAATGCTTGGAGAGTTTCAAGCTCTGCGCCTGGTAGTTCGAGCCGATGCCTTGCCCGTACAACGTATCCGGCCGCGCCAGCATTTTCTCGTACACCAGGCGGCCGACGATCTGGCCGTGCTCCAAAATGAACGGCACCTCGCGCGAGCGCACCTCCAGCACGGCGCGCGCGCCGGTGCCGCCGGCGCCGGCATAGCCGAAGCCGGGATCGAAGAAGCCGGCATAGTGCACGCGGAATTCGCCGACCAGCGGATCGAACGGCACCATCTCGGCGGCGTAGTCGGGCGGCACCTGCACAGCTTCCTTCGAGGCCAGGATGTAGAACTCGTTGGGATCGAGGATCAGGCTTTTGTCCGGACGCGCCGTCATCGGCTCCCAGAAATCGAGCACGGCGTAGCCGGCGCGCCGCTCCACGTCGATCAGGCCGGTGTGGCGCTTGGCGCGGTAGCCGACAATGCCGCCTCCCTTACCCTCCCCCGCAAGCGGAGGAGGGGAAAGGAGGGAGCCGGAAAGATCGACGCCGACTGCGACGCCTTCGCCGACGTCGGCCTCGTCCGAATCGACGAGGCGCTCGCGCGCGTGCAGCGCGCGCAATGCGTCCGCATCGAGCAGCGCGCTGCCGCGGCGGAAGCGGATCTGCGAAAGCCGCGAGCCCTCGCGCACCAGCACCGGAAAGGTGCGCGGTGAAATCTCGGCATAAAGCGGGCCGTGATAGCCGACCTCGATCTGA
Organism: uncultured Pseudomonadota bacterium; assembly: GCA_963819955.1. Lineage (GTDB taxonomy): Bacteria > Pseudomonadota > Alphaproteobacteria > Rhizobiales > Xanthobacteraceae > Pseudolabrys. The sequence continues at coordinate 1,208,471 of CAWFYB010000009.1, forward strand.
TCGAAGCCGCGCAATTCGTCGGCGATCACGCGGGTGAACACGTCGAGCCGTCCGGTCGAGCTCTTGGGATTGGCGGCGGCGGAAATCTCGTCCGGCAGCGCCAGGCTCTCCAACAGCGGCACGATATAGACGCAACCGGTCTCCAGCACCGCGCCGTCGGTGAGCGCGACCTCGTGCAGCTTCAATTCGTCGATGCGCTGGGCGACGGTGGTGCGGCCGGGCAGGAAGCTCGCGCGCACGCGGTAGGCCACTTCGCCCAGCCGCAGGTCGAGGCTGGCCGGCTGGATCTGGTCGGGCGCGAATTCGGTCGAGGGCAAAATTCCGCCGGCGCGGGCGAGCGCCGCGATCATGCGGTCGGGCAGGATGCCTTTGTCCTCGACGGCGAAGGAAAGCGGCACGGACGCTCCTGAAGCTTCTCTCCTCATCCTGAGGAGCGCCCGAAAGGGCGCATCTCGAAGGATGAGGCCACGTGCCACCTCACCCTTCGAGACGCCCGCTGGCGCGGGCTCCTCAGGGTGAGGTGATCGGGCCGATCTAACCCGACGACCGCCTTGACGGGAAGCGTCGCGCCCCGCTACAAACGCTTTATCCCGTGGTCATTTGAGCCGGCCGGCTTGCAGCCACGTTAAATAAGTCGCTAAAAGGCCGGGGACACGTGAGCCCGGCCGAGAACATTTTCTCCGGCCGGTTTTTTGTTGGCCAAAGGAGGCCGTCATGCCCGCGTCGTCGAAGAAGAATTACCGCCCGGAAACCCGCCTGGTCCATGCCGGCACGCTGCGCTCCGAGTTCAAGGAAACCTCGGAGGCGCTCTTTCTCACGCAAGGCTACGTCTACGACAGCGCCGAGGAATGCGAGGCGCGCTTCTCCGGCAAGCTGCCGGGCTACGTCTATTCGCGCTACTCCAACCCGACGCTGACCATGTTCGAGCAGCGCATGGCCTCGCTCGAAGGCGCCGAGGCCGCGCGCGCGACCGCGACCGGCATGGCGGCGGTGACCACCGCGCTGATGGGCATCGTGCGCGCCGGCGATCACGTGGTGGCCGCCAAGGCGCTGTTCGGCTCCTGCCGCTGGGTGGTGGAGGAATGGCTGCCGCGCTTCGGCGTGAGCTCGACGCTTGTTGACGGCACCGACCTGTCGGCGTGGAAGGGCGCGGTGCAGAAGAACACCAAGGCGTTCTTTCTGGAGTCGCCGACCAATCCGACGCTTGACGTAATCGACATCGCCGCGGTCGCCGATATCGCGCACGAGGCGAGCGCCAAGCTGGTGGTCGACAACGTGTTCGCCACCCCGCTCTACCAGAGCCCGCTGGCGCTCGGCGCCGACTGCGTGGTCTATTCCGCCACCAAACATATCGACGGCCAAGGCCGCGTGCTCGGCGGCGTGATCCTGGCGTCGGAAAAATTCATCATGGATCACGTGCACCAGGTGATCCGGCAGACCGGGCCGTCGCTGTCGCCGTTCAACGCCTGGGTGCTGCTCAAGGGCTTGGAGACCTTGTCGGTGCGCGTGCAGCGGCAGACCGACACGGCGGCGGCGGTCTCGGTCGCGCTCTTCGGCCACAAGAAGATCGCGCGGCTGATCTATCCCGGCCGCCCCGACCACCCGCAGGCCGCAGTGGTGCGCAAGCAGATGAAGGCGGGCTCCACGCTGGTCGCCTTCGAGATCAAGGGCGGCAAGGAAGGCGCCTTCCGCTTCCTCAACGCGCTCAAGCTGATCGCCATCACCAATAATCTCGGCGACGCCAAGAGCCTGATCACCCACCCCACCACCACCACACACCAACGATTGACGCCGGCGCAGCGCGCCGAGCTCGGCATCGGCGACGGGCTGGTGCGCTTCTCGGCCGGGCTCGAACATCCCGACGATGTGGTGGAGGACCTGCTGGAAGCGCTCGACGCGGTGTGAGACGTTTCTTTCGGGCGGCGATTCGGCCATAATCACCGGCGCAAAAATTCGGCGGCCAGCAATGTACCGAGCCGTTACCCGCAAGATCGAGGTCACCGTGACGCCGCGCTTCGTCTCGGAGCGCTCGTCGCCGGCCAACGGCTATTATTTCTGGACCTACACCATCGACATCACCAATCTCGGGCCTGAGACGGTGCAGCTCAAGACGCGGCACTGGCGCATCACCGACGCGCTCGGGCGGCTGCAGGAAGTGAAAGGCCCGGGCGTGGTCGGCGAAGAGCCGGTGCTCGAGCCCGGCGAGTCGTTCGAATATACCAGCGGCGTGCCGCTGCCGACGCCGTCCGGCTTCATGACCGGCAGCTACGGCATGGTGACGTCGCTGGGCGAGCATTTCGACATCGAGATCCCGGCGTTCTCGCTCGATTCGAGCTACGCCGAGCGGACGATTAACTGAGCTGCTTGCCCCGGATGCGGCGCATCACTTCGTGCTGCGCCGCGCCCGGGACACCAGGCCTACGGCAAACATCCCTTGAATCGTCCCAGCGCCTGTTTCGGCAGAACAGCGAGCACGGCGCCGCCTTGCGCGAACGCCTGCAGCGCCGCGACCTGCGGCTCCGGCAGCGCGACGCAGCCCGACGTGCCCGTCATCCCGGGCAGCCGCACATGGATGAAGATGCAGGAGCCGGCGCGGTCGCGGCGGTCGGTCGGATAATCGACCAGCAGCCCGCGCCGGTATGCCGAGGCGCGCCACATGTTCTCGCCGTGCACGCGCCAGCCGACTTGCGCGCGCGTGGTGATGCTGTTGTAGGCGCGTGAAGCGGGATCGTCGATGCAGACAGTACCGGTTGCGATGCGCAGGTAATGAGGAAGCCGCGACGGCGAGAAGCCGAAGCTGCGGCCGACGCGGAAGAAGCCGGCGGGCGCGCGCTTGTCGCCGTCGCTTTTGAGCGGCTCGCGCGCCTGCGCAAACTGGCGGAAGGCATGCGACCAGGCAACGCCTCGGTAGCCGATCAGCGCGCTCACCGGCCCGCCGATTTGGAGCCACGGCGCGCCGGGCGCGGCGCGCTCGAAGCGTCGCACGCTCGCGATGCTGCTCGACAATGTGGGCGCAACGACCAGCACAAGGCGGCGCGCATCGCGAAGCGGCCGCGGACAGCTTTGCGCCTGCGCGGCGAGCGGCGCGATCGCGATTATCAGTGTCAAGAACACGCGCCGCATTGCCTGCTCCGTCATGCGCGGACAAGAGGTGCGAAGCACCGTCTTCGCACTTGCCGCGCGCACCCATCGTCTTTGCGAAGATAATGGATTGCCGGGTCACGCCGCTACGCGGCGGCCCGGCAATGACGGCAGAAGGTTAACTCAGCTTGGCGCCGACCTCGCCGGGCTCGAACAGGTAATTGGCGCTGCAGAACTCGCAGGTCACCGATATCTTGCCGTCCTCGACCATGTGGTCGCGGTCGTCCTGCGAAAAGCTCTTGAGCATGGCCTCGACCGTGGCGCGCGAGCAGGAGCATTCCGCGCGCACGTCGCCCGGCTGGAAGACGCGCACACCCGGCTCATGAAACAGGCGAAAGACCAGCCGCTCGCTCGACAGCGCCGGATCGATCAGCTCGAGATCTTCGACGGTGGAAACCAGCGCGCGGCCTTCCACCCAGGCCTCGTCCTCCTGGACGCTCGGCACTTCCAAGCCTTCCGGGGCGTCGCCGGGGTGGAGGTCGGCGAGGCGGGCGCGCTCCGGCGCCTTGGGCAGGAATTGCAGCATGATGCCGCCGGCGCGCCAGCGGTGGCTGGCGCCGCCTTGCGCCTGGCGCAGCTCTTCGGCAACCGCCAGACGCACCTGCGTCGGGATCTGCTCGGAGCGGCGGAAATATTCGTGCGCGGCGTCCTCCAGCGAGCCGCCTTCCAGCGCCACCAGGCCCTGGTAGCGGCTCATCTCCGGCCCCTGGTCGATGGTCATGGCGAGGTGGCCGCGGCCGAGCAGCGCGCCCGGGGAAGCCGCGCCGGCCGCGATGGCTTCCGCCACGCGGGTTTTGTCGAAGCGGGCGCAAGCGCGCACCTTGCCGGGGGTGGTGAAGTCGACCACCAGCATGCGCACCGGCCCGTCGGTCTGGGTCTGCAGGATGAAGCGGCCGTCGATCTTCAAGGCCGAGCCGAGCATGACGGCGAGCACCACCGCTTCCCCCACCAGCTTGGCGACCGGCGGCGGGTAGCCGTGCTTGTCCAGGATCTCGTCCACTACCGGCCCCAGCCGCACCACGCGGCCGCGCAGGTCGAGCTTGGCCACTTCGAAGGGCGTGACGATGTCGTCGGTCGGCGTCGCCGAGGGCGCGCGGGTCGGGACGGCGATGTCGGGATTGTTGGTAGAGGGATCGGTCATAGGCGTTATTTAGAGTTCATCGGCGCGAATTCGAGGGGGTCTGTCATTCCGGGGCGCGAGCGCAGCGAGCGAGCCCGGAATCCATAATCACAGACCGGGGTTATGGATTCCGGGCCCGGCCCTTCGGGCCGTCCCGGAATGACAGTGGCTACGCCCCGTCCGCGTGCAGGCACCAGGCGAGCAGGCCCTTCTGGGCATGCAGCCGGTTCTCCGCCTCGTCGAACACCACCGACTGCGGGCCGTCGATCACCTCGTCGGTGACCTCCTCGCCGCGATGCGCCGGCAGGCAGTGCATGAACACGGCGTCGGGCTTGGCCTTGCTCATCAAGCGGCCGTTGACCTGGTAGCGCTTGAGGACGTTGTGGCGGCGCTTGCCGTCGCGGTCGCCCATCGACACCCAGGTGTCGGTGACGACGCAGTCGGCGTCCTTGACCGCGGCTTCCGGATCGTCGCCGATTTTTATCGCCGCGCCCGAGGACTTCACCCAGTCCATCAGCCATTTCTTTGGGCGAAGCTCGCTCGGACAAGCCACGCGCAATTGGAAATCGAAGCGCTCGGCGGCGTGCATCCAGGAGGCCAGCACGTTGTTGGAATCGCCGGTCCAGGCCACGGTGCGCCCGCGGATCGGCCCGCGCTTTTCCTCGAAGGTCATGACGTCGGCCAGCACCTGGCAGGGATGCGAGCGCCGCGTCAGCCCGTTGATCACCGGCACCGTGGCGTAGCGCGCGAGCTCGGTGACCGCTTCCGGATCGAGGATGCGGATCATGATGGCGTCGACAAAGCGCGACAGAACGCGCGCGGTGTCGGCCAGCGTCTCGCCGCGGCCGAGCTGCATTTCCTGCGCGGTGAGCATGATCGCCTCGCCGCCGAGCTGGCGCATGGCGACGTCGAAGGAGACGCGGGTGCGGGTCGAGGGCTTGTCGAAGATCATGGCCAGCGTCTTGCCGGCGAGCGCCTCGCTGACCACGCCGCGCGCGCGCTCGGCTTTCATGGCGCGGCTGCGGTCGATCAGCCCGGCCAGCGTCGGCTTCGGGATGTCGATCAAGTCGAGAAAATGCCGCACGCCGTTGCCGCTCATGACGCGGCCTCCTTGGGCGGCCGCGCGTGCAGTTGCGCAAGGCGTGCGCAGGCGCGGTCGATGCGGCCGACCGCTTCGGCGATTTCCGTTTCGCCGATGATCAGCGGCGGCAGCAGCCGCACCACATTGTCGCCGGCGGCGACGGTGATCATCTTCTCGGCGCGCAACTCGTCCACCATGGCGGCGGCCGGCGGCACCATGCGCAACCCGATCAGCAGGCCCTCGCCGCGCACTTCCGCGATCACCGAGGCGTGCCGGTCCTTCAGCTCGGCCAGCCGCTGCTTGAGCAGCAGGGAATTTTGGCGCACGTCGTCGAGGAAACCTTTTGACGTGACCAGGTCGATGGCCGCATTGCCGACCGCCATGGCCAGCGGATTGCCGCCGAAGGTCGAGCCATGCGTGCCCGCGGTCATGCCCTTGGAGGCTTCGGCAGTGGCAAGGCAGGCGCCGATGGGGAAGCCGCCGCCGAGCGCCTTGGCCAAGGTCATGATATCGGGCGTGACGCCGGTATGCTCATAGGCGAAGACATCGCCGGTGCGGCCGATGCCGGTCTGGATCTCGTCGAAGATCAACAGCAGGCCGTGTTTGTCGCACAGATCGCGCAACGCCCGCAGGAAGGTGTGCGGCACCACGCGCACGCCGCCCTCGCCCATCACCGGCTCGATCATGATGGCGCCGGTCTCCGGCCCGATCGCCTTCTTGGTGGCTTCGAGATCGGCGTAGGCCACCTGATCGAAGCCTTCGACCGGCGGGCCGAAGCCTTCCAGGTATTTCTTGTTGCCGGTGGCGGCGATCGCGGCCAGCGTGCGGCCGTGGAAGGCGCCTTCGAAGGTGATAATGCGGTAGCGCTCCGGCTTGCCGCAGGCCGACTGATATTTGCGCGCCATCTTGATGGCGCATTCGATGGCTTCGGCGCCGGAATTCTGGAAGAACACCGTGTCGGCAAAGCTCAGCGCGCACAGCCGGTCGGCCAGCCGCTCGCCTTCCGGGATGCGGTAAAGATTGGAGACGTGCCAGAGCTTCTTGGCCTGCTCGGTCAACGCTTCCACCATGTGCGGATGACAATGACCGAAGGCGTTGACCGCGACACCCGAGGTGAAATCGAGATAGCGCTCGCCCTCAGCAGTATAAAGCCAGGCGCCCTCGCCGCGCTCGAAGGCGAGGTCGACGCGCGCATATGTCGGCAATAGATGCGAGCTCACAGCCAAAACCCTTCGCGAACATTTTCGTTTTGCGCACGGCCGTGCCCGGATACCCCGTCATGTCGGTCCCGTGCGCCAAGCCGAAAAGAAATGTGCCGCCTCGCCGGGCGGCACTTTTGCAAGTCTATGGCAGAGCCTTACCATTTTCAACACGGGGCGGCGGCGCCGGCCGCCGCCGACTCACTTTTGCCGCAAGTGCCGATTTTAAAGGAAAAACCGTTGATAGCTGGGGTTCCGGCGTTGCAAACGCTTGCAGGGGAAGCACCCTATATTGTAGCGTTTGTCTAGGCCGGTACGACATATCGTACGGCGGGTTCGAAATCTGTTCATCCCCTGAGGCGTAACGCGTCGGGTGCCGGAAGGCATCCTGACGACAGGGGTGGATTCCCACCAAGGCACTGATTGCCTAGGAGAAAATCCGATGGGCTGGACGGACGAGAGGGTCGAACTTCTCAAGAAATTGTGGGCGGACGGGCTGTCGGCCAGCCAGATCGCGGCCGAGCTCGGCGGCATCACCCGCAACGCGGTGATCGGCAAAGTGCACCGCCTCGGCCTGTCGGGGCGGGCCAAGAGCCCCTCCTCGTCGAGCCCGCGGCCACGCAAGGCGCGCTCGTCCGGCATGCTGCGGGTGTCGCGGCCCTCGATGCGCGGCAATACGGCGCTCGCCTATGACTACGAGGTGGAGCCCGAGCCCGAGCTGATCGAGATCCCGGTCGAGCAACGCAAGACGCTGCTGCAGCTCAACGAGAAGACCTGCCGCTGGCCGATCGGCGACCCGGGCAGCGCGGATTTCTTCTTCTGCGGCGGCGAGAGCGTGAACGAAACGCCCTATTGCTCATATCACTCGCGCATCGCCTATCAGCCGCTGACCGACCGGCGGCGGGATAAAAGGCCGTTCCGGGGCTGAGCTTCTAACCTCATGGTGAGGAGCGCCCGAAGGGCGCGTCTCGAACATCGCAAGTCGGCTATAGCCGACTTGCGCAGTTTATGAGACGCGTCGCTTCGCGACGCTCCTCAGGATGAGGCGGAGAAAAGCCAACGCTCCGCCGCCCCTGTTGATTTGGTCGGCCCGGGGAAGCCGCATTCCCATTCCGTCCGCCTTCGCTCTTGCGAGCTTCGGCGCGACAAGCCGCCCGCTCCCGGAAAAAAGCACCGAGGGCGCGCGGGACGCCAGGGGTCCGAACGGACCCGCAGGCCTCGACGCCTCACGGCATCGAGGCGCCCTCCTTCGCGCCGTCACGCTCGGGAGGTAAAATCCGCAAGTCCGCCAGTCCCAAGGCGTCCCGCGCGCGGTGTTTGAAGGCTTGCTCCGCATGGCCCCCGGTGGACTTACCTTTCAGGCGACCCGCCTCTCCTGATCGAATTGGAAGGCCGCCTATCCACCGCTCTCGGGCCCAGGTCGGGCCGGCAAACCTGTGACCGGTCGCCGGTGCCGCCATCACGGGGCCCCGTGGCGCGCGGCTGGCGCGCCGGGACACATGCGGCTTGGACCGCCGGGCCCTCGCATCGCATCTCCGATGCAAGGTCATTCCCCGGCCACCGCTCCCCGCCCCGTGTCTGAAGATGCTGTACAGACACCCCTCGGTACGAGGCGGGATGCACGCATGATAAGTGCGCCTGGGCGAGCGGGGATAAGTTTTTTTGCGGCGTTTGATTTCAATAAGTTGCGCGCGCGAAGCGGGGATAAGTCTCTCTCCGCCTCATGGTGAGGAGCGCCGCGCAAGCGGCGCGTCTCGAACCATGGGGCGGCCTCATGCTTCGAGACGCGCACTTCGTGCGCTCCTCAGCATGAGGCCGAGAGAGAATCGCACGGTGGGCACGGCGCGCGTGCCGCGCGCCTTTGCCCACCCTACCGGCCGAAGGAAAAGAGATTCAGTTCGCCGCGCCGAAGCGGTCGTCGAGCGCGTAGCCGGCGCCGCGCACGGTGCGGATCGGGTCGGCGACGTGGCCGCGGTTGATGGCCTTGCGCAGGCGCCCGACATGCACGTCGACGGTGCGCTCGTCGATATAGATGTCGGAGCCCCAGACGCCGTCGAGCAATTGCTCGCGCGAGAACACGCGGCCCGGCCGCTCCATCAAAAATTCGAGCAGGCGGTATTCGGTCGGGCCGAGATTGATCGGGCGGCCGTTGCGCACCACGCGCTTCTTCTCGCGGTCGAGCTCGATGTCGCCGATCTGCAGCACGGTGGCGACCCGCTCGGGCGCGGCGCGGCGCAACAGCGCGCGCACGCGCGCCAGCAGCTCCGGCACCGAGAACGGCTTGACGATGTAATCGTCGGCGCCGGTGGCGAGCCCGCGCACCTTCTCGCTCTCCTCGCCGCGCGCGGTCAGCATGATGATGGGGAGCGCCCGCGTCTCCGGCCGCGCGCGCAGGCGGCGGCACAATTCGATGCCGGAAAGGCCGGGCAGCATCCAGTCCAGCACCACCAGGTCGGGCGTCGCCTCCTTCAGCCGCGTGTCGGCCTCGTCGCCGCGCGCGGCGGTCTCCACCTCGTAGCCTTCCGACTCGAGATTGTAGCGGAGCAGCATGGTGAGCGGCTCCTCGTCCTCGACGATCAGGATGCGCGCGCTCATGGCTACCTTGTATTATCTCCGACACGCAACGCCGCGATGGTCGTGGTGTCGCCCTTCGGCCGCTGGTCGGCGATCGGGCGGCCCTCGATGATGTAGTGCACGGTTTCCGCGATATTGGTGGCGTGGTCGCCCATGCGCTCGATGTTCTTGGCGCAGAACATCAGGTGGATGCAGAAGGTGATGTTGCGCGGGTCTTCCATCATATAAGTGAGCAATTCGCGGAACACCGAGGTGCAGACCGCGTCGATCTCCTCGTCGCCGCGCCACACCGCCATGGCCTTGCTGAGGTCGCGCCGGCCGTAGGCGTCGAGCACGGTCTTGAGCTGCTCGAGCACCAGGTCGGTCATGTGCTCGACGCCGCGGATCAGCTTGGGCGGCGGGAACTCGCCGTTGAGCGCGATCACGCGCTTGGCGATGTTCTTGGCGAGGTCGCCGATGCGCTCGAGATCGTTGGCGAGCCGCAGCGCGCCGACGATGTCGCGCAAATCGACCGCCATGGGCTGACGGCGGGCGATGGTGTTGACCGATTTTTCCTCGATCTCGCGCTGCAGGTCGTCGATGTGGGCGTCGCCGGCGGCCACCCGTTGGGCGAGCGTGGTGTCGCGCTTGGCGAGCGCGTCGACCGAATCGGCCACCTGCTTCTCGGCCAGGCCGCCCATCTCGGCGACCATGCGCGCGAGGTCCTGCAGATCGCTGTCGAATGCCTTGGCGGTATGTTCGGACATGGTCGTCATCCTCGATCGGGCCTCCGATTGGCGATTGCGCTTAGCCGAAGCGCCCGGTGATGTAGTCCTGCGTGCGGCGATCGCTCGGTGTGGTGAAGATGGTCGTGGTTTCGCCGAATTCAACCAGCTCGCCGAGATACATGAAGGCGGTGAAGTCGGACACGCGCGCCGCCTGCTGCATGTTGTGGGTGACGATGGCGATGGTGTAGTCGTCTTTCAGTTCGTCGATCAGCTCCTCGATCTTGGCGGTGGAGATCGGATCGAGCGCCGAGCAGGGCTCGTCGAACAGGATCACTTCCGGGCGCACCGCGACGGTGCGGGCGATGCACAGGCGCTGCTGCTGGCCGCCGGAGAGCGAGAGCCCGCTGGCGTTCATCTTGTCCTTGACCTCGTCCCACAAGGCGGCGCGCTGCAGGCAGTGCCGCACGCGGTCGTCGAGCTCGGACTTCGGCAGCCGCTCGTACAGCCTGATGCCGAAGGCGATGTTCTCGTAGATCGTCATCGGGAACGGGGTCGGCTTCTGGAACACCATGCCGACCTTGGCGCGCAGCAGATTGAGGTCCTGGCCGGGCGAGAGGATGTCGTCGTTGTCGAGCCGCACATGGCCGGTGGCGCGCTGGTTCGGGTAGAGGTCGTACATGCGGTTGAGGACGCGCAGCAGCGTGGACTTGCCGCAGCCGGACGGGCCGATGAAGGCGGTGACCTTGCCCTGGTAGAGCGAGACGTTGACGTTCTTGAGCGCGCGGTTGTCGCCGTAGAAGAAATCCAGGTCGCGGACCGAGACCTTCTCGTTCAGTCCGTTGATGCCGGCGGGCGCCTGGCTGACGGCGGGAACCGGCGTGGTGAAGCTGGCAACGCTCATGACGATTTTCTCTGTGACGCGAGGAGACGGGCGATGATGCTGAGCGCGAGCACCGCCAGCGTGATGATCAGCGCGCCGGTCCAGGCCAGCTGCTGCCAGTCCTTGTAGGGGCTGAGCGCGAACTGGAAGATGACGACCGGCAGCGAGGCGACCGGAGCGTTCATGTCGAGGCTCCAGAACTGGTTGTTGAGCGCGGTGAACAGCAAGGGCGCGGTCTCGCCGGAAATGCGCGCCACCGCCAAGAGCACGCCGGTGATCATGCCGGCGCGGGCGGCGCGGTAGGCGATCTTGGTGATCATCAGCGCGCGCGGCAGGCCGATGGAGGCGGCGGCCTCGCGCAGCGTGTCGGGCACCAGCGTGAGCATGTCCTCGGTGGTGCGCACCACCACCGGCACCACGATCACCGCCAGCGAGGCGGAGCCGGCCCAGCCGGAGAAGTGGCCCATCTGCGCGACCATGATCTCGTAGATGAACAGGCCGATCACGATCGAGGGCGCGCTCAACAGGATGTCGTTGATGAAGCGCACGACGAAGGAGAGCTTGTCGTAGCGGCCGTACTCGGCCATGTAGGTGCCGGCCAGGATGCCGAGCGGCGTGCCGAGCGCGACCGCGACCGCGGTCATCAACAGGCTGCCCATGATCGGATTGAGCAGGCCGCCGGCGGAGCCGGGCGGCGGCGTCATCTGGGTGAAGACCGCGAGATTGAGGCCGCCGAAGCCCTGCCACAACAGGTCGGCGAGAATGAGCACCAGCCAGGCCAGGCCGAACGCCGTGGCGGCGTAGGCCAGCACGATCGCGACGCGGTTGCGGTGGCGGCGGCCGGGATAGGGCGAGCCAGCGCGGACGAGCGCCATGGTCAGCCTCCCACCCGCGCGTTGATGCGCATCAGCATGAGCCGGGCGATGGCCAGCACGATGAAGGTGATGACGAACAGGATGAGGCCGAGCGCGATCAGCGAGGAGGTGTAGAGATCGCCGACCGCCTCGGTGAACTCGTTGGCGATGGTCGCCGAAATGGTGGTGCCGGGCGCCAGGATCGAGCCGGAAATGCGGTGGGCGTTGCCGATCACGAAGGTCACCGCCATGGTCTCGCCCAGCACGCGGCCGAGCGCCAGCATGACCGCGCCGATCACGCCGGTGCGGGTATAGGGCAGCACCACGTAGCGCACGACTTCCCAGGTGGTGCAGCCGACGCCGTAGGCCGCCTCCTTCAGCACGGGCGGCACCGCGCTGAACACGTCGCGCGAGATCGAGGTGATCAGCGGCAGCGCCATGATGGCGAGGATCAGGCCGGCGGTCAGGATGCCGATGCCGTAGGGCGGACCCTCGAACAGCCAGCCGATGCCGGGGATATTGCCGAGCGTATCGATCAGGAACGGCTGCAGCGTCTGCTGCAGGAAGGGCGCGAACACGAACAGGCCCCAGATGCCGTAGATGATCGAGGGGATGCCGGCGAGCAATTCGATGGCAATGCCGATCGGGCGGCGCAGCCACATCGGGCACAGTTCGGTGAGGAACAGCGCGATGAACAGGCCGACCGGCACCGCGATCAGCATGGCGATGAAGGAGGTGACGATGGTGCCGTAGATCGCCGCCAGCGCGCCGAACTTCTCGGTCACCGGGTTCCACACCTCGTTGATCAGGAAGCTGAAGCCGTAGGCGTGCAATGCCGGCAGCGAGCCGTGGACCAGTGAAGCGATGATACCGCCGAGGATCAGCAGGACGGCGATAGCGGAAATGCGGGTGAGATGGCGGAAGACGGCGTCGCGCAAACGCAGGCGCTGCAGCGCCCTGCCGCGGTCGACTTGCTGGCCGGCCGCAAGGGCGCCGCCTTGCAACGCTACGTCGACCACGGGCTCTCTCCCGGTCTGCATCCGGCTCTCCCTTTGGGGCTTACCGCCAAGTCCGGGAGTGCCACTCAAACGGCCCGCAGGCCGCAACACAAGCCACCTTGTGGGCGGCGGTGGAGAAGCTGGGGGCGCCGCAACCGGCGCCCCCTTTGGCGGATCGACGCATTACATCGCGGGCAGGCCCTTGATCTCGGTCTTCCAGGTCGCTTCGACCTGTTCGACGACCTTCTTCGGCATCGGCACGTAGTCGAGGGCTTCGGCCATCTTGCCGCCGTTCTTGTAGCACCAGGCGAAGAACTTCAGCGCCGAGGCGGTGGCCTTCATATCGACCGGCTTCTTGTAGACCAGGATCCAGGTCGCCGTGGTCATCGGCCAGGAGCTGGCGCCGGGCTGATTGGCCAGGATGACGCCGTAGCCGGGCTGCGACTTCCAGTCGGCGCCGGCGGCCGCGGCCTGGAACGTATCCGAAGTCGGGGAGACGGTCTTGCCGTCCTTGTTCAGCATCTTGGTGTAGGTCAGCTTGTTCTGCAGCGCGTAGGCGTACTCGACGTAACCGATCGAGTTCTTGGTGTTGCCCACGTTGTTGGCGACGCCTTCGTTGCCCTTGGCGCCGATGCCGACCGGCCACTGCACCGAGGTGTTATGGCCGACTTTCGACTTCCAGGTGCCGCTGACGTCTTCGAGGTAATAGGTGAAGTTGAAGGTGGTGCCCGAGCCGTCCGAGCGATGCACGACGGCGATCGCCGCGTCCGGTAGCTTGGCGCTCGGATTGAGCTTGGCGAGCGTGGGGTCGTTCCACTTCTTGATCTCGCCGAGATAGATCTTGGCGAGCGTCGGTCCGTCGATGGTGAGCTCGCCGGGCTTGATGCCGGGGATGTTCACGACCGGCACGATGCCGCCCATGACCATCGGGAACTGCACCAGGCCGTATTTGTCGAGTTCGGCGCCCGGGCGCGGCGCGTCGGAGGCGCCGAAGGTGACGGTCTTGGCGTGAATCTGCTTGATGCCGCCGCCGGAGCCGATCGACTGATAGTTCAGGCCGATGCCGGTTTCCTTCTTATAGGCGTCGGCCCATTTGGCGTAGATCGGATAGGGGAAGGTGGCGCCGGCGCCGGATATGTTCTCGGCCTTTGCCGGGACGACGACAGCGGCGGCGATGAAGCCGGCGGCTGCCGCCTGCGTAAAGAACCTGGCGGTCCAATGTTTCACGGGGTCTCTCCATGGTTTGCGGCCAAAGGCACGCGCGGACAGTGCTGCCCGCGGTTTTGTGCCTGTTGCCCGCCCGAGCGGGCGGCCGCCGTTGCTTTCTAGACGCACTCCGGAAGTCAACTTCGGACGGGAGTTTGTTGTTGGCGCAGCGAGGTCTCCGAAGCCGCTGCCAGCCTTAGGCGTCGCGTGTCACCGTTCTATTACGGTTTTGCGACAGTAACATGACAAACTAAGTCTATGAATTTTCAGGCAATTCAGTTCCGGCGCCAAAATCGCCGGTGGGCAAGGGCATATGCATGATGAAGGCGGCACCGGCCCCCGGGGTGCTCTCGATAGTGAGCCTGCCGCCATGCCGGTTGAGCACGTGCTTGACCAGCGCCAGCCCCAAGCCGGTGCCGCCTTGCGCGCGGCTGTCGGCGACGTCGACGCGGTAGAAGCGCTCGGTCAGGCGCGGCACGTGCTCGGGCGCGATGCCCGGCCCGTAGTCGCGCACCGACAGGCGCGCTTCCGGGGTGCCGGCGCGGGTCTGGCCGCGGGAGAGAGTGATGTCGACCCGCTTGCCGGCGGCGCCGTATTTGAGCGCGTTCTCCACCAGGTTCTCGAGCGCGCGGATCAATTCGTCGCGGTCGCCCAGCACCAGCAGCGGCTCGCTCGGCGCGTTGAGCTTGATCTCGACGGCGCGGTCGCGCGCCAGCATCTGCAAGCCGTCGGCCACCTGGCGCACGATCGGCGCAAGATCGACCGCCGTGTTGGGCTGCAGATGGGCGTTGAGCTCGATGCGCGACAGCGACAACAGATCGTCGATCAGCCGCGCCATGCGCGCGGCCTGGCCCTGCATGATGGCGAGAAATTTCTCGCGCGCCGCCGGATCGTCCTTGGCCGAGCCCTGCAGCGTCTCGATGAAGCCGAGCAAGGCGGCGAGCGGCGTGCGCAATTCGTGGCTGGCATTGGCGATGAAGTCGGCGCGCATTTCCTCGACGCGGCGCAGCGGGGTGAGGTCGTTGAAGATCATCATGAGAATGTCGGTGCCGCCGGTCTCGGCGCCGGTGGCCAGCCTGACCGGCGTCACGAAGGCCTCGAACCAGCGGTCGAGCGGCACGCGCTCGAAGAACTCCACGCGCTGCGGCTCGCGCCGCCTGGTGGCGCGGCGGATGGCGTCGACCAGCTCCGGCATGCGCAGCGTGATGAGCGCCGGCTCGCCGCGGCGCAGCGCCGGCGCGATGCCGGCGGCCGGCTCGTTGAAGGCGAGCACGCGGCCCTCGCGGTCGAGCACGACGGCCGGCTGCGGCAGGCCGCTGATCAGCGATTCGATCAGCATGAGCTGCGCGGGCGCGGCCGAACGCGCGCTCGCCGCCGCCGCGCCGGCGCCCGCGGCGCTCGGACCGGCGGCGGGAAACAGCGCGGCCCAAGCTTCGCGCAAGCGGCCGAACCAGCCGCCGCGGTAGGTGAAATTGTCCTGCTCGCTCGTCATGGCTCAGTCGGCGTTGCTTTTCCGGCGCTCGATCTCGCTGATCAACGGCTCGGCCGCATGCACCGTCCGCGGCTTCGGCAAGGTCTTGTGCCGCCGCATCATCATGAGCTCGCGCGTGCCCAGAATAGCGAGCGCGAACACGAACGGCACGAGGTAGTAAAGCAGGCGGAACAGTAGCAGCCCGGCCACCAGGTCTTCCTTGGGAAACTGCCACAGGGCCACCAGCATGGCGGCGTCGAAAACGCCCAAGCCGCCGGGTGCGTGGCTGGCAAAGCCGAGCATGGTGGCGGAGACGAACACCACCAGCAGCGTGACGAAGCCGATATTCGGCTCGCCCGGCAGCAGCATGTACATGGCGAGCGCGCAGAAGCCGAGGTCGAACAGGCCGATGACGATCTGCACCAGCGTGGACGGGCCGCTCGGCAGCTTCACCTTCCATTGGCCCTGCCCGATCTCGCGCGGCGCGCTCCACACCCAGCCGATATAGGAGAACAGCACCGCCAGAATCACGAGCGCGATGCCGCGGTTGATCCAGCCGGGAAGCTGGGTGATCGGACCCGCGGCGTGCGGCTCGATGGTGACGCTCAAGCCCAGCACGGTGGCGTTGCCGAGCCAGAAGGTCAGACCGGCGACGAAGCAGATCTTGGCGACTTCGATGGCCGAGAGCCCGTAGGCCGAATAGATACGGTAGCGCACCGCGCCGCCGGTGAACACGGTGGCGCCGATATTGTGGCCGATCGCGTAGCTGGTGAAGCCGGACATGGCGGCGATGCGATAGGGAATCTCGGTGCGGCCGATGGTGCGCAGCGCGAACCAGTCGTAAAACGTAAGGGTGAAATAGCCGCCGGCGACGCAAAACGCGGCCACCGCGATGTCGAAATGAGGCGTGGCCTTGAGCGCCGCGATCACGCCGTCGACGTCGAGGTGGCGCAGCGAGTGATACAGCACCATCGCCGCGATCGCGATGATGGTGAGGCTGAGCACCACGCCGATGCGGCTCCAGCCGATCGTGTCCTGAAAAAATCGCGCCGCCGCGCGCAACGAACTGAGCATCCTTCCTCCGCAACGGCCGCGGGAGGCCCCATGCAAAAACGCCCCCGCGCCGCGCCCCAGTCAGGGCGCCGCGCTCCCCCTAGCAGAACTCCGCCAAAGGCGCGAGGGCGGCACCCGCCGGCGCGCCTGGGCAGCAAATATAGGAAAATAGCGCCGCAAGCCTATACGGGGGCCCGCGCGGAACACGGCCCCGACGGCCCAAAATAAAGCCCCGGCCTCGCGCGCGGCGAAGCCGGGGCATTGGGTCGCCGAAAGGTCTTATGCGATCAGTCGCAGACCTGGACGTAGCGGACGCGCTTGTGGTGGTTAATCCAGACCACCCTGCGCACGGTGTAGCAGTCGTCGGCGACATAGTTCGGGTAGAGGCCGATATAGAGGCCGCCGCCATGATGGCCGTGCCAATGCTTGCCGCCACCCTTGGCGGAGGCGGCGGTGGGGGCGAGCGCGGCGGCCGCGATGACGGCGGAGGCACCGAGCGCGATTGCGAGCTTGCGGAACATGATGATCACTCCTCTGTCTGGCGGGATGTGCATTCACATCTCCTGTGCGAATAGTCGGGTCCGGCCGGCGAGAGGTTCAAAGCCGGTTCAAGGACGGCCCGGCCGGCGGCGGCAAGCGCCTGGGGACGCTTCGTTTTTCCCGCACGAAAAAATGCCAAGGCGGGAAAAGCCCCCCGCGTCGGCTTGGCCCAGCCCGACAAGACCAGTACAAGCTCCCCGGGGTAGCGCCCGGCCGACGGAAAAATGCGTTAACTTTCCTCGCTTTGGCTTGAACCGCGACGCCGCCGGGCGCGACTACTTGGGTGAGCCGACTGGCTGGCGATGCAAACGACGTCCGATGAAGCGCTAATCGCGAGGATCGCCGCCGGCGACCGGCTTGCCATGCAGGTGCTGTTCGCGCGGCACCATGTGCGGGTCTACCGGTTCGCGTTGCGCCTGGTGCGCAACGAAGCGACGGCGGAGGACTTGATCAGCGAGGTCTTCCTTGAAGTTTGGCGGCAAGCCGACAAGTTCGAGGGCCGCTCCGCCGTCACCACCTGGATGCTCGGCATCGCGCGCTTCAAGGCCCTCTCGGCCCTGCGCCGCCGAACCGAGGACGAGCTGGACGAGGAGACGGCCGAGCGCATCGAGGATCAAGCCGACGATCCCGAAACGGCGCTCGGCAAGAAGGACACGGGCGCGGTCTTGCGGCAATGCCTGACCAAGCTCACGGCCGAGCACCGGGAAGTCATCGACCTCGTCTACTACCACGAGAAGTCGGTGGAGGAAGTGGCGGGAATCGTCGGCATTCCCGAAGCGACGGTGAAGACGCGCATGTTCTACGCGCGCAAAAAATTATCGGAGCTGCTGAAGCAGCAAGGAGTCGAGCGAGGTTGGCCATGAACGCTATCGAAAAAGAAGCGCCCGAGCGCAGCGAGATCGAGGAGCTCTTGCCGTGGCACGCGGCCGGCACCTTGAGCCGCCGCGACGCCGAGCGCGTCGAGGACGCGCTTCGCAGCGATCCCGAGCTTGCCCGCCGCTACGCGCTGGTGCGCGAAGAGCTGACCGAGACCATCCGCCTCAACGAGACGCTGGGCGCGCCGTCTTCGCGCGCGATGGACCAATTGTTCGCCAAGATCGACGCGGAGCCCGCGCGCGTCGGCCGCGCGCGCCGGCTGCGTGGCGGCTTCTCCGGCTTCCTGTCCAATTTGTCGCCGCGCGCGCTGGCTTGGGCCGCGAGCGCGGCCGTGCTCGCAATCCTGCTGCAGGCCGGCTTCATCGCCGACATGGTGGTGAAGCAGAACCCGACCGGCTATGAAACCGCCTCGGCGCCGTCGACGGCGCCCGGCGTCGGCGCCTTCACGCTCATCCGCTTCGCCCCGCAGGCGAGCTTCGACGACATCAACAAGTTCCTGGAAGCCAATAGACTGTCGATCGTGGCGGGGCCGATCCCCGGCGGGCTCTACAAAGTAAGGGTGGCCGAGCGCGCCTTGCCCAAGGATCAGCTCGACGCGCTGATGAACCGGCTGGGGCACGACAAGGTCGTCGGCTTCATCGTCGCTTCGCAGTGAGGACTTAGGCCGTGCGCGCGTCCCGCAGCATCCTGCTCGCGATTGCCGCCGGCGCGCTGCTGGCGACGACGGCGGGCGCCACGGCGCAAAAATATTACAGCCATGGCGGCGGGCAGAATTACAATACCGGCAGGCAGACAATGCCCGGCCGCGACGGCGGCCGGCACGATGGCGGCCGGCATCGCGGCGGTTGGCACGGCCCCACCATCGTGGTGACGGAGCCTGACGACGAATTCCTCGACGACGACACGCCGCGCCGCCCGCAGCGCGCGCGCCAGCGCACGCCGCGGCGCGCTTTAAGCGGCGCCCCGCCGGCGGGCGAGCAGCGGCTCAAGCCCGACGAGGTGGTGATCGAATTGCGCAATTCGCTGAGCGACGCGCAGATCGACGCCTTGCAACGCCGGCACCGGCTGACGCGCCTCGAGCGGCAGCGCTTCCAGCTCTCCGGCACCACGCTGTTCCGCTGGCGCATCCCGGACGGTCGCTCGGTCGCGTCCGTGATCCGCGCGCTCGAGCGCGAAGCGGCGGTGCTCTCGGCGCAGCCGAACTATCAATACGCGCTGCAGCAGGCGGCCGGCGCGGCCGGCGACCCGGCGCAATACGAGCTCGCCAAGCTGAACCTGTTGCGGGCGCACGAAATCGCGAAGGGCGATAATGTGCGCGTGGCGGTGATCAATTCCGCCATCGACGCCGCGAACCCCGAGCTTGCCGGCAGCATCGCCGACAGTTTCGACGCGCTGAAGGGCCCGAGCAAGCCGCACCCGCACGGCACCGGCGTGGCCAGCCTGATCGCCGGCCACGGCAAGCTCACCGGGGCGGCGCCCGACGCGCGCATCCTGGCGGTGCGCGCCTTCGATCCGGACGGCGCCGGCGCACAAGGCACCAGCTTCAATGTGCTGAAAGGGCTCGACTGGGCGGTCGCGCACAAGGCGCGCGTCGTCAATATGAGCTTTGCCGGCCCGCGCGATCCCGCGTTGCATCGCAGCCTCGCCGCCGCCCACAAGCTAGGCGTGGTGCTGGTGGCGGCCGCCGGAAATGGCGGGCCGCAATCGCCGCCGCTCTATCCCGCCGCCGATCGCAACGTGATCGCGGTGACGGCGACCGACGAGCGCGACCAGCTGCTCGCGCAAGCCAACCGCGGCCGCTACATCGACCTGGCGGCGCCGGGCGTGCAAGTGCTGGTGGCGGTGCCGGGCGGCTACGCGGTGTCGTCCGGCACCTCCTACGCGGCGGCGGAAGTCAGCGGCATCGCCGCGCTGATGCTGCAGCGCGACCCGGCCTTGAGCCCCGCGCGGCTGCAACAGCTGCTCATGCGGACCGCCAAGGATCTGGGCCGCAAGGGCCACGACAGCCAATTCGGCGCCGGCCTGGCCGACGCCTTCGCGGCGGTAAGCGCGGAAGGACCCATAACCGCCGCCGCGCCGCTGCCGCCCGCACGTGAGACGGCCGGCTCGCGCTGATTTGCCGCCCCCAAAATAATCCCCTACACCACCTCACGTTGTTCCGCTGCAAGCGTTTCCACGGCATGATGGCCTTGGGGACGGCAACGAGAATCGGTCTTGGCCATGTCGCACGTCTCACGTCCTCCGCGCACGCCCCGGAACCCACGCGCCGCGATTTCCTTTATATCGCCACCGCCACCGTCGCCGCGGTCGGCGCTGCCGCTACCGTGGTGCCGCTGGTCGACCAGATGAACCCGGACGCCGCCACGCTCGCCGCCGGCGGCCCGGTCGAACTCGACTTGAGCAAGGTCGAGCCCGGCCAGCAGGTGCAGGTGCGCTGGCGCAGCCGGCCGATCTTCGTCGTCAACCGCCCGCCGGCGGCGCTGAAGACGCTGCAATCGAAAGAGCTGCTCGACCGGCTGTCCGATCCGGAATCGCAGAACAACCAGCAGCCGAACTACGCGCAGAACTGGCACCGCTCGCTCAAGCCGGAATACGGCGTGCTGGTCGGCATCTGCACCCATCTCGGCTGCATCCCGGCCTTCTTCCCGCGGCCCAACCCGACCACGCCGACCGCCGACTGGCCGGGCGGCTATTTCTGTCCCTGCCACGGCTCCAAATACGACCTGGCCGGGCGCGTCTATGCCGGCGTGCCGGCGCCCTACAACCTGCCGGTGCCGCCCTACAATTTCGTCAGCGACAAGAAAATTCGCATCGGTGAAAATCCCAAGGGCGAGAATTTCGATTTCGGCTCCATCCTGCAGATCTAGCGCGCGCCGGCGCATTTTCGGCCTGCGCCAAGCCTTGCGGCGCCGCGGGCTATGTTTCGCTTGCGCGAGCCAAGCGAAATTGCCATCTGAGGTCGGCCTTTAATCGCCGAGCGGACGAGCAATGACGACCGACGAACAGCCGCCGATGATGCCGCTGCGCGTGACGCGCAACGATCAAATAGCCGACGGCATCAACCTGATCGAATTCCGCGCCGCCAATGGCGAGCCGCTGCCGCAATTTGCGGCCGGCGCGCATATCACCATCAAGGTGCCGAACGGGCTGCTGCGCAAATATTCGCTGTGCAACGATCCGGCCGAGCGCGACCGCTACCAGGTCGCGGTCAAGCGCGAGGCCAACGGGCGCGGCGGCTCCAGTCAACCTGATCGACAATGTGAAGGCGGGCGACCAATTGCTGGTGGCGCCGCCGATCAACGACTTCGGCCTGCCGCAGCGCGCGCAGGATTTCCTGTTCATCGCCGGCGGCATCGGCATCACGCCGATCATGGCGATGATCCGCGAGGTGCAGCGCCAAGGCAAACGCTTCCGGCTGTTCTACTGCGCGCGCTCGCCGGAGACGACCGCCTTTGCCGAGGAGCTGAGCAAGCCGGAATACCAAGGGCTGGTCACCATCCATCACGACCAGGGCGATCCGGCCTGCTCGCTCGACCTCAAGCCGATCCTGGCCGAGCGCAAGAACCGCGAGCATCTTTATTGCTGCGGGCCGCGGCCGCTGATGGAGGCGGTGCGCCACATGACCGACCACTGGTCGTCGACCGCGGTGCATTTCGAGGCGTTCAGCGAGGCGGAGACGCACAAGGCGGGCGACAAGCCGTTCAAGGTGCGGCTGGCAAAATCCGGCAAAGTGGTCGAGGTGCCGGTGACCAAGACGATCCTGGAAGCGCTGCGCGAGAACGGGCTGGAAGTGCCGAGCTCATGCGAGACCGGCACCTGCGGCACCTGCCGCACCAAGCTGTTGGCGGGCGAGGCCGACCACCGCGACCTGGTGCTGGCCGACCACGAGCGCAAGGATCAGATCATGATCTGCGTGTCGCGCGCGCGCAGCGACGAGATCACGATCGATCGATAGCTAGTCCTGGATCGTGCGCAGATAATCGCGCAGGTCGCGCGCGTCCTGCGTGGTCAGGTCGAATTGCGGCATGTCGGGATGGTTCGACGACAGGCCGTGGATCATCGCGCCCGGGAAAGTGTCGAGATCGAAGATCTGGCCGAGCTTGCGGAACGGCGGGGCCTCCTCATGCGGGCTCTTGCCGGTTTTGCCGATGGCGTGGCACTTGGCGCAGAACTCCTGGGCCAGAGCGCGGCCGTGATCGACCGGGTCCTGCGCGCGCGCGGATGCGCACAGCAGCGGCAGCGCGAGCAAAGCGGCGATCGGGGCCAGGGCTTTCATCGGCAGGCATCTCATGCGCGATTATAGGAAAAACGATGGCGCGCCGGTCGGAAAAAACTGCGAACACATATGTAATTGAAATACCAGTCTAAATCTACGCTATAACTCATGGATAAGCTATAACTCATGGAGAAGTGAAGTCCTGATGGCCCGCCAATGCCATGATTCCAATTCAATGCACGAGCCAGCGCCGGATGGAATTTTCGGAAAGGACAGGGGAACGGCGCGGGCGGCGCCTCCAGCTTCACGTGGCGCTCCTCGATGAATTGGTACGGGCGGGAGTGATGTTCCCAGCCGCGGCGCGGCAGGCATCGTCGCCAGTGATGCAACCAGATCGTTTGCGTCATGCGCCGGCACGCTTGGCTATTCATCGCAGAACGCTAGCTAACGCAACGCCGCTTCCAATCGTGCAAGCCGATTCTTGTACTCGGCGCGCGCCTTGAGCGCGGCGTCCATGTCCACCTGGACGAAACGCGCCAGATTGTTCGGCTGCATCTGCGCGATACGGTTCATATCGGCGCTGATCACGGTTCCGATCATGGCATAACCGCCGCCCGATACGGCGTCGCGAAGCAAAATGATCGGTTCGACACCACCCGGCACCTGGATCGAGCCGTAAGGATATCCGGCGTCGACGATGTTGGATGGGTCGGAGCCCGCGCCGAACGGTTGTTTGCGTTCACGGAAGGAAAGCGCCCGTCCCTTGCGATAGCGATAGCCGATGCGGTCCGCTTCCGGTGCAACGGTCCAAGTGTCCTCGAAGAAGGTCTTCGCGGATTCTTCCGTCAAACGATGAAAATAGAGCCCAGGCAGCACGCGCAATTCGAGCGACTTCGGATAGGTTGGCGTCAAATCGCCGGAGATGGCGCGTCCGGCGCGCGCAACCGGCGCCCGCGGCACCGGTCGGCACGACGTCGCCGGCAGCCAGCTTCCGGCCCTCAAATCCGCCAAGCGCACCGAGCGCATAGGTCGAGCGGCTGCCGAGAACGGCCGGCACATCGATCCCGCCGGCAACCGCAATATAGATACGCGCGCCCGCTTTCATGAAATCAAACGAGAGCCGATCGTCCGCGCGCACGGCAAATGATTCGTTGCGTGGCCGCGCTTCACCATTGATCTTCGGCGTTGCTTCGGCTCCCGTGACGGCGACAATAGCCGGAGCGCGGAAGAGGAGTTCTGGGCCAAGCAAGGTCGCCTCCAGCACCGCAGCCCCCGGGTCATTTCCGACCAGCAGATTTGCCGCACGCAGCGCGTATTGGTCGAGCGCGCCCGAGAGCGGAATACCGATGTTGTAATAACCGGGCCGCCCGGCGTCCTGAACGCTTGTGGCCAGGCCGGGCTTGATAACCTCAATGGCCATGGAGCACCTCCACCAAGCCCCGGCTGTAGCCACCGGGATCGCTGACGAACGACTTGAGTGAAAAATCGACAGGCCGGATGTTCAGATTGAAAGTACCCGCCTCGACCGCTTTGAGGTCGCGATCATATTCCTCGCGCGAAATCGGTTTCCATTTGACGATGTCGCCCGGCTTGAAGAACACCATGAAATCCTTGAGGTAAGGCAGCTTCTGCGCCGGGTCGTAGATCGGCGCAGGCGTAATGCCGAACATCTGGTAGCCGCCGGCACCGCGCACGGAATAGATGGCGCCGAAGCAGCCACCATGGCCGACGGTGAGTTTCGGCGTGTCGGTGCGCGGCCGCAGATATTTCGGGACTTCAATCTGCTCTGCCCGCTCGACCATTTGGAACAGGAAGGGCAAGCCGGCGACGAAGCCGACCATGGAGACAAACCACGGCGCGCCTGAATGCGCAGCAACGAATTCGTCAACCGAGCTGTAGCCGTTGATGCGCGCGGCGTATTCGATATCCGTGCTTTTGGGGTCCTGATGGCGTTCGCGAAACCGCATGAGCGTCTCGCGTGTCCAAGGATCGTTGTAAAGTACGGGAATTTCGACGATGCGCGTTGACAGCTGCAGATCAGCGGTGCCGACCTGAGCCTCGATCTCTTTCAACATCCCCAGCATCTTGTCGGGGTGGATGATGTCCGGATCGAAACGAACCAAATAGGAGGCATTCGCCGGACAAATCTCCGACACACCGGCGATGCGGCGCTTGCTTAACTCGCCGCAAATCGCCATGCCCTTAAAGAAGGCTTCGAGCGACATTTCCTCGTCGATCTCGACGAAGACGTGTTCGTCGCCTCCGAATGAATACCGGGCCTCGCCCATACCAATCTCCGTCCGTGGTTGGTCCCTCAATGACGGCCTCTAGGCCGCCAGTAGCCGCTCCAGAAATCCAGTATCGAACCGCGCCGCCTGCACATCGGCCAATCGGGCAAGACGCTTGTGCAGAGGTGCGGTGGTGATAACCCCATCGATTGAGAATTCGTCTAACGCGCGGCACAGCCGCGCCAAGGCCAGCTGTCGAGTTTCCGCCTCGACAACGATCTTGGCAAGCAAAGAGTCGTAGTAAGGCGGCACGACATAGCCCGGATATAACATCGTATCGACGCGAACCCCGGGCCCTGCGGGCAGCGCGAGCGAGTTGACGCGGCCGGGCGACGGCCGGAAATTGTGGTCGGGGTCCTCGGCGTTGATCCGCACTTCGATCGCGGCCCCGCGCATCTTTATATCGGCCTGCGCCAGGGAAAGCGGTCGCCCTTGCGCGATGCGGATCATTTCGCGCACAAGGTCGATGCCGGTGACCATTTCGGTGACCGGATGCTCGACCTGAATACGCGTGTTCATCTCGATGAAAAAGAACTCGCCACTATCGTCATCGTAGAGATATTCAAGCGTTCCCGCTCCGCGATAGCCGGCGCGCCGGGCAAGCCGCACTGCCGAGCTGCACAGCGCCTGTCGCGTCGGTTCGTCGATTGCCGGCGACGGCGCCTCCTCCCAGACCTTCTGGCGCCGCCGTTGCAGCGAGCATTCGCGCTCGAAGCAATGCACGACGTGCTCGCCATCGCCCAATACCTGCACCTCGAGGTGGCGCGCGCGCGTTAGGAAGCGCTCAAGATAAAGTGCGCCGCTGCCGAACGCGGCTTTGGCCTCAGCCTGTGCCGTATGAAAGTGCTGTTCGAACGTCGCCTCGTCGGTCGCAAGGCGAATGCCGCGGCCGCCGCCGCCGGCGCTCGCCTTGAGCATGACGGGAAAGCCGATGTCACGGGCCGCCGCCAGGGCCTGCGCCAAATCGCCGACCTCCCCTTCGCTGCCGGGGACAATCGGCACGCCCGCCGCTTTTGCCGCCGCCCGCGCCGCCGCCTTGTCGCCCATGGTGCGGATGGTTTGCGGGCTCGGACCGACAAATGTAAGACCGGCGGCGCTCACCGCTTCGGCGAACCGCGCATTTTCGGAAAGAAATCCATAACCGGGATGGACCGCGCCAGCGCCGGTCTGGCGCGCCGCCGAGATGATGGCATCGATGTTGAGATAGCTCTTGGAGGCCGGCGGCGGACCGATACATACCGCCTCGTCCGCAAAGCGCACCGCAAGACTGTCCTTGTCGGCATCACTGAACACCGCGACGGTCCGCAGGCCAAGCTCCTTCGCGGCGCGGATGACGCGCACCGCGATCTCACCGCGATTGGCGACCAGGAGCTTGTCGAACATGCGTGCTGATCAGGCCGTCTCGATCAGCAGCAAGGGCTGACCCGGCTCGATCGCCCCCTCGTTGTCGACGAGAAAGCGAACGACTTTTCCGCTGGCGTCGGCTTGCACCTCGGTGAACTGTTTCATCACTTCGATCAGACCGACGACGTCCCCTTCCACAACTTGGTCGCCCACTTCCTTGTATGGTGGCTTTTCCGGCGCCGGCCGCCGATAAAATATCCCGGGCAGCGGACTGATCACGTGATGCTGCGCCATACTCTCAACCTCCCCTTTTATCTAAGCGCCCACTAACCAAGATATTCAGCGACCGCCGTCTTGACGGCCTGCGCGACCGCGACAGCGTTGGGTGTATCGGAATGGACGCAAATGGAATCGGCTCGAATACGCACGTCGCTGCCGCCGACGGACGCGGCGACACCTTCTTTCACCGCGCGCAGGGCCCGCTCGGCCGCGCGTTTCGGATCGACCGCTTTGTGTTCTCTTGTGATCAGCAGCGTGCCGTCGTCGCCGTATTCAAGATCGGCGTAATATTCGGAAATGAATTCCAAACCTTCCGCCGGATAGACCTTTTCATGCATCGTGCCGATCATGCCCAATACCGGAACCCCGAACACCTTGGCGGCATCGGCAACCGCCTTGGCCATTTCCGCCGATTTCGCGGCCATGCCGTAAAGCGAGCCATGCGGCTTGACATGGGCAAGCGGCATGCCCTCGCGTTCGAGAAAACCCTTGAGCGCGCCCACCTGGTAGACGATGCAGTCGGTCAGTTCGTCGGGCCGCATTTTCATCTCACGCCGGCCAAATCCCTGCAGGTCGGGCAGCGAAGGATGCGCGCCCACGCCGACATTGTGCCGTTTCGCCAAGCGCACGGTGCTTGCCATTACCGAAGGATCGGAAGCGTGAAAGCCGCAGGCGACATTGGCAACGGTGATATGAGGCATCAAACCCTCATCGTCGCCCATCTTGTAAAGACCGAAGCCTTCGCCCATGTCGCAATTGATTCCAATTCTCGCGTTCGCTCGCGTCGCACACATCGCCGCACCTCCTTACTTCGTGGCCTTGCGCCCAGCTTCGCTGGTGTCCTTGAGCTCGATTTCCACGAAGGTCATGTTACCTGCACCAACATTGACGACGTCATGCTCGACGCCGGCATTGCGGAAATACGACTTTCCCTGCGTTAACCGCGCGCGCGAACGGGCGCCATCCGGTCCGATCAATTCAAGTTCGCCATCGACGACCGGCACCACGACGTAATCATGAGCGTGCCTGTGATAACCGGTGGCGGCCCCGGGCGTGAAGCGCCACTCGGTAACGCGCAAATGCTCGTTGTCGATCTGTACCGTCGGTATCGCTTGACTATCGCTCATGTTTATCGCCGCTGCGTTGTATCTCTTATGTCATCTTATCCGAGTGAAGTTCCGATGGAAGGGCCCACAGGATCACACGCTACGCTCAATCTTTTAGCCGCAGCATCACGAATTGCCGAAACTGGTCGGCGATGACCGCCAGGATGAGCAGGATCCCGATCACCACTTCCTGGAGGTAGGACTGTATCTGGGCCAAGTCCATTCCGTTCTGAATGAGCCCGATGAAAATGGCGCCAAGGACGACATTGCCCAGACGTCCGGTGCCGCCGCGCAGGCTGACCCCGCCGATGACGCATGCGGCGATAGAATCGAGCGGCATCGACGCGCCGATATTGGCTTCGCCGGTTTCCAGTCGCGCGGTCAGCAGCGTGCCGGCGACCGCCGCCAGCGCGCCACACAAGACATAGGCCATGAAGAGATAGAAGCGCGTGCTGATACCGGAAAGCCGCGACGCTTTGATGTTGCCGCCGACCGCATAGAAATACCGCCCCATGCGGGTCCAATTCAGCAGGATGTGCATCACTACGAACAGACCGGCCGTTACATAGACCGGCGACGGAATGTCGAATATTCGTCCGAAGCTGAAGATCGAGCCGAAGGCGTCCGGAAGGCCGTAAACCGGCACTCCGCTGGTCAGGGTAAGGGCGATACCGAAGCTGATCGTCGCGGTGCCCAGCGTCATCATGAAGGGCGAAACATTGAAAACGGCAACGCCAACGCCGTTGACCACCCCGACTAGGGTGCCCGCGCCGATGCCCGCTAGAATGCCCAACGTCAGCGTGACCGCAATCGCGTCGGGATAGGCGGCCGCCAGCGGCGCCATAGTCAGTGCCGTGATGACCGAAGTTACGGCGACGATCTTGCCGACCGAAAGATCGAACCCGCCGGTGAGCAGCGCCAGCATCTGTCCCATTGCCACGATGGCCAGATAGGTGGCTTGCCGCGCCACGGTGATCAGATTCTGGCCGGTCAGAAATCTCGGCGACAGAGACGTGAAAACGACGATGGCGATGACGAGAAGGAACGGCAAAACGCCAATCCGCACGAACAACCGCTGCAGCGGAATGGTGAATCTTAGCCAGCTATGCGCCGATTTTTCCATCACGCCTGCGATCGTTCAAAGAAATTCGCCAGCACGCGGTCCTGTGTGATCTGCGCGCCTTCAAGTTCGGCACGCAGCTCGCCCCGGTACATCACGTAGGTTCGGTTGGTCAGATGCAGTATCTCCGGCAGGTCCGATGAGATCAACAGGATGCCGGCGCCCGCTTCGCAAAGATCACGGATGAATTCATAGATGGCGACCCGTGTCCCGACGTCGACGCCGACCGTCGGCTCGTCAAGGATGAACAGCTTGACCGGCGACACCAGCCCTT
The DNA here is from genome assembly GCA_963819955.1 of uncultured Pseudomonadota bacterium. Taxonomy (GTDB): domain Bacteria; phylum Pseudomonadota; class Alphaproteobacteria; order Rhizobiales; family Xanthobacteraceae; genus Pseudolabrys. The sequence goes on from CAWFYB010000009.1 coordinate 1,236,798, forward strand.
TCGCCAGCAGAACTTTCTGCTGATTGCCGCCTGAGAACCGCTCCAGATCGGCTTCGATGTTCGGCGGTTGCAGATTAAGCCGCCGCGCCAGATCGCCTACTTTCGATCGTTCGCTGACGCGATCGAGGAAGCCAAAGCGCGAGAACGGGGCGGCGCCTAACCAGGGCAGCGAGATGTTTTCGCGGACGCTGCGCATCATGATCAGCCCCTCCTCGCGCCGGTCGGGCGGAAGATAGAAGGCTCCATCGTCCAGCATTTCGCGCACCGTCCGCCCAGTGGCATCTTGGCCGTCGAATACGATGTGGCCGGACGCGATTTGCTCCAGGCCGAAGCACACGCGCCCGACCTCGGATTTGCCGCAGCCCACGAGGCCGGCAAGTCCGACGATCTCGCCAGCCCGGACGACAAGCGAGAAATCTTTGACCGAGTCGTCCGCCGTCGTGACTTTGGAAATTTCCAGCAGAGGCCGCTCCGGTCGGTATTCAATTTTGGGAAATACTTGACTGATCACCCGGCCGGTCATGAGCTGTAGCAACCGATCGTCATCGACCTCGGCGACCGCAAGGGTCGCTACGCGCTTGCCGTCGCGTAAAACAGTAATGCGATCACCGATGCGGCGGATTTCACTCATCCGGTGGGTGATATAGACGATGCCGACGCCCCTGCTCTTGGCTTGCTCGACCATCGCAAACAGGCGCTCGGCTTCGCGATCGGTGAGCGAGGCCGTCGGCTCGTCCAGAATCAGCACCGACAAATCGGTGCTGAACGCTTTTGCGATCTCAACCATCTGCTGTTCGGCGCGGGTGAGACCGTGAACTTGCTGCCCCGGCCGCAGGGGAAAACCGAGCTGCTTGAGAATGTCCGCGGCGCGGCGATGCAGCTCCGATTTGTCTAGAAATCCATAATGGGTCAGCTCTGAGCCGAGAAGCAAATTCTCCTCGACCGAGAGCGTCGGAACCAGCGAAAATTCCTGAAATACCGCGCTGATTCCGAGTGCGCGCGCGTGGTGAACGCCTTCCAGTTCCACCGGTTCGCCACGGAAGCGGATATTGCCTTCGCTCGGGCGATGCACGCCGGCGAGAATCTGGATCAAGGTCGATTTGCCGGCGCCGTTCTCCCCGAACAGCACATGGACTTCCCCGACCTTAAGATCGAAGTCCACTGCGTCGAGCGCCAAAACGCCTGGGAATTGCTTGGATAATCCCTCGGCTCGCAAAACCGGCGCGGGCATGTTTGCATTTACGCCCGCGCCCATCTTGTTCTCCGACGCCAACGCCTCCGTAGTCATCACATCATCAATCGTCTCACGTCTCAGTGCAGATCAATTGACGGTGAAGACGGGCTTCCAGCCGACCGGAGCGAGTGACGACGCATAGTCGAACGAATTGATGTTCGACTTGTCGATCACATAGATCTTCGGACCGACATGCTGGAGATAAGACTTCTTCTCGAGGATTCGCACCGCCTGGTCGATGGCAACGCGTCCTTGGATCACCGCCGAATCGGTCGGCGCCGCCATCACGCGTCCGGCCTTGATGTTTTGGTACACTCCGGGCGTAAAGTAATAAGAGGCTACTTTGATCTTGCCCGAGAGGTTGCGCTCGCGCAGAAGCTGCACCGCCGCTTCGGTGGTCGGCGACGTGCCGACGATGTACTTGATGTTCGGGTTGGCCTGTAACGTGTCCTCGACCAGCTTCAACTGCACTTCCTTGCCGGTGTCGCCGTATTTGGTGGCCACGACTTTGAGCGCGCTGTCCTTGATCGCGTTGTTGAAGCCTTTGTTGCCGGCCTCAACCCAGCCGGCACCCGGCGGGCCCGGGAACCACGCCACGTCGGCCTCGGCAGAACCTTTGGGATGCAATTTGGCGATGTATTCGCCCGCCTTGTAACCCATCGTTTCGAACGAGACGAGCGACTTCGCCGAAATATCTTTCGACGACATGCCGTTGACCAAGTCGATCACCGGAATCCCTTTGTCGTGAAGATGCTTCACCGTCGCGTTGAGACCGTCATAGGAGATCGCGCCGATGACGACAGCCTGGGCGCCATTCGACGCACAGTCTTCGATCTGCGAAATCTGCTTGCTGAGATTGGTGTAGCCGCCAGCCTCGACCAGGTGCATGGCGACGCCAAGATCCTTCGCCTCCTCGGCAACGCCGTAATCGACGGCGAGCCAATAGGCATCCTTCATGTGTGGAAATGAAACGCAGATATTCCACTTCTTGGTGGCCTTATCGAGCGGCGTGTACATCACGTCCTTGACCGGCGATTTCATGTCGAAGGCCGGAATATGCTGCTCGACGGGGAACGGATACCATTTCTTGTTCTGGGCTAACGCGTGATTATCCAGACCCGCGAATGCCAGCAGGGCGCCTGCCGCCAGGCCTCCCGCAACGACGGTTGCACGCATCATTGTCCTACTCCACTGGTTGTCCGCGGGTAGCGCCCTTCAGACCAACGGCTGTGAAATATTGCTGCCACTGCCCGCAAAAATAATTATCCCTCTTAAAATTTCGTGATGTCAACCAGGACGCGAGAATAACTATATTTCATTGGCGGCTATCTTCGTCTCGGATCGAGAATGCACTGCGTCCGGCTTGTGCGGATGGATGGGAAAAGGTGCAGTCAGCGCCGATATCTGCGAACGATCGATGATGAGTTTTCGGAATTCTCGGGGCGACGGCTGAGAAGCCATGTCTGCGAAGGGGACAATCCCATGAGTAAAACCAATACCGACCTGACAGCCCGCCGACTTGCCGCCGTTTCCCGTGGTGTCGCCACCGCGTATCCGGTTTTCGTCGCCCGTGCCGAAAACGCCGAGATTTGGGACGTGGAAGGCCGCCGCTACATCGATTTCGCCGGCGGGATCGCGGTCCTGAATACTGGGCACCGTCATCCCAAGGTGATCGCCGCGGTGCAGCAGCAACTTGGCCTGGTCACCCATACCGCCTTCCAGGTCGCAGCCTACGAGCCCTATGTCGCGTTGGCAGAACGCCTGAACGCGCTGGCGCCGTTCAAAGGCCCGGCAAAGACCATCTTGTTCACGACCGGCGCCGAGGCGGTCGAAAACACCATCAAGATCGCCCGTGCCGCGACGGGCCGCTCCGCTGTCGTCGCTTTCACCGGCGGCTTCCATGGCCGCACCATGATGACACTGGCGCTAACCGGCAAGGTGTTGCCCTACAAGAAGAACTTCGGTCCGATGCCGGGCGAGGTGTACCACGTGCCGTTCCCGGTGGAGGACCACGGCATCACCGTCGCGGACAGTTTGAAGGCGCTCGATTATTTATTCCGCGCCGATATCGATCCCGCACGGGTTGCGGCCATCATCATCGAGCCTGTTCAGGGCGAAGGCGGCTTCTACCCGGCGCCGGTCGAACTGTTACGCGCGTTGCGCGAGGTGTGTGACCGCCACGGCATCTTGCTGGTCGCTGACGAGGTGCAGTCGGGTTTCGCCCGCACGGGCAAGATGTTCGCCATCGAGCACTCTGGCGTCGAGCCGGATCTTGTAGCGATGGCCAAATCCATGGCGGGCGGTTTTCCGCTTTCCGGTGTTCTGGGCCGCGCCGAGCTTATGGATGCGGTCGAGCCGGGCGGCCTCGGGGGCACTTATAGCGGCAACCCGATTGCCTGTGCAGCGGCGCTAGCGGTGCTCGACGTTATCGCCGAAGAGGGACTGCTCGCCCGCGCCGACGCCATCGGCGCGCGCGTCAAGGAGCAATTGCATCGCATCGCGGTCCGCAACGACGTCGTCGCCATCAGCAACATCCGCGGTCCGGGGGCCATGATCGGCTTCGATATCGTGAAGTCGCGCACCGGCTACGAGCCGGACGCCGAGGCGACCAAGCGGGTAACGCAGGCCGCGGTCGATAACGGGCTGGTGGTGCTGTCGTGCGGCGTATTCGCCAACGCCATTCGCATCTTGGTGCCGTTGACCGTTTCTGATGCCGTTCTCGACGAGGGTCTGGGCATGTTGGAAACGGCACTCAAGGCGGCAAAAGTGTAGCCTTTGAGTCCACGCAATCCGCAAGCGGGCCGTCAAGGCGATACTACAGCGCCGCGTCCTTTCGTTGCAGCATTCGCCCGTCTAGCCGACGGCTTTTTGCGGCAACGACGCGATGACGTCTTCGGACTTGGTGACGAAGCCAAAGCACTTCTTGATGTTCCATAAGGTCGCTTCGGCACAGAAGTCCGGTGATGTCGTGCCGCAACAATCCTCGACAAGGACGCAGTTGTAGCCGAGAAAATGGGCGTCCGTCAGAGAATGCAGCACACACTGGTCAGTGTTGACCCCGCCGAAGTTGCTTCCCTATCATGAACCCGATCTGTTCCGCCTCGGCCATGCGTTCGAGCGGGCGACGCAACATCGCCGGCCACCAGATACAGCGCCGCCGCTATAAGGTCTCACCCAGCGCCTGAACCGCGGAACTGCGCCTCGCTCAGCCGCGATCGCGGCTGCTTGGCGGAAAGCGCCGTTGCTGCATTCCGCGCGATCTTGCTCTACGCCAAAAGCTTGTCGTTAACGCGCGAAGGCAGTCATGGCATCAGTCTCTCGAGGGCGTCCATCCGCGGCTTCGCGCCGAGAAGCTATGTAAGATCGTCCGAGCCTGGAAACAATTGCGACTTCCCCGGCGTGGGCGCGCCACTATGCCGATTGCCGGACGGGCGAGCGCTCACTCATCTTTGCGAACGTCTCCCGCAGCTGGTACTTCAACAGCTTTCCGGTCGCGTTTCGCGGCAACGTCGTGACGAGCTCGAGCCGGCTCGGCAGCTTGTAGCGGGCGAGGAATTCGCCGGCGAAGTTGCGCAGCTCCTCGATCGTCAGGCTGTGATCGGGTTTGAGCACGGCGACCGCCACCACGCGCTCGCCCCACTTCTCGTCCGGCTCGCCGATGACGGCGACCTCGGCGATGGCGGGGTGGCGCATCAGGCCGCTCTCGATCTCGGCCGGATAGACGTTCTCGCCGCCGCTGATGATCATGTCCTTGACGCGGTCGCAGATGAAGACAAAGCCTTCCTCGTCGAGATAGGCGACGTCGCCGGTGCGGAACCAGCCCTCCGCGTCGATTGCGGCGCGCGTCGCCTCGAGCAGGTTCCAATAGCCGCTCGTGACATTGGGACCGCGCACCAGCACTTCGCCCTTCGCGCCGGGCTCAACGACCTGCTGCCCCTTCGCGTCGACCAGCTTCACCTCCACGAAAAGCGCGGGCTTGCCAGACGAACCGACCCTGGCGAGCGCGAATTCGGGCGCGAGGAAGCTGACCATCGGCGCGGTCTCGGTGAGGCCGTAGCCCTGCTGCATCTTCACGTTGCGCGCGAGGTAAGCCTTCAGCACCGGCTCCGGACACGGCGCGCCGCCGACGACCAGGACGCGCACCGTCGAGAGGTCGGACGCCTCGAAGGTCGGATGCTGGGCCATGAATTGGAACATGGCGGGGACGCCGAACATGGTCGTCACGCGATGCGCCACGATGTCGGCCAGCGCCTTGCCGGGATCGAAGGCGCGCTGCAGCACGACCAGCCCGCCCTTCTGCAAGGTGACCAGGGTCGTGACGTTGAGCCCGCCGATATGAAACACGGGCGCGGCGACCAAGGTCACGTCATCCTGCACCACGTCGAGCGCGTGCATGGTATTGGTGTTGTTCCACCAGAAATTCCCGTGCGTCAGCATCGCGCCTTTCGGCCGGCCGGTGGTGCCCGAGGTGTACATGATCATCGCGACGTCGTCCTCGCCGACCGCGGCGTGCGCGGTCGCCGGCAGGTCGCCGCCGACCCAGGCTTCCGGCTCCTCGGCCGCGAGCAGCGCGGTCACGGTCTTCAACTCGTCGCGCACCGCGGCGATGACCGGACGAAGCTGCGCGTCGACGATCAGCACCTTGGCGGTGCAGTCGTTGAGCATGAAAGCGATCTCCGGCCCGGTGAGCCGGAAATTGAGCGGCACGAAGATGGCGCCGAGCCTTAAGGTCGCGAACATCGAAAAGAAGAACATCGGCTGGTTCAGTCCGAGGAACGCGACCCGGTCGCCGCGCGCCACGCCGAGGGCCTGTAGGCGACCCGCGCAGCGCTCGATCTCCTGCTGCATTTGCCCAAAGGTCCAGCGCTCGCCCTCGAAATGCAGCGCGGCACGCTCCGGCGAGCGCTGCGCCCGCTGCCTGAACCAGTTCGCCAGTCCGATGTCGGGTGTCATGGTCCCTCCCCGCGCGCGACCCTTGGTGATTATATTCTTGGTCGCGAATTCGTCTGTCAGATTTGCCCAGCTTGGCGAACTTGGCAATGCCGGCGCGAGAAGGGAAACCGTGTGGTATTTTACAGGAGGCAAAACGGCGGCCTAGAATTGCCGTAACGAACAAGAACCGATTGGGGGGATAACGTGGCAATCGCGACCTTGGCCGACATCGAGGCGTTGGAACGGCAATCCCTGGGGCGATACCGGCCGCAGACGAGCGTCTTCGAGCTCCTCGCCCACGTCGCGGACAAGCACCCCGACAAGCTCGCCATGCGCTATCTGGCGACGCCCGCGCTCGATGCCCCGACGCGGGATATCAGCTACCGCGAGTTCAAGCAGCGTATCATCCAGGCGGCCAACCTTTTTCACCGGCTCGGGGTCGGCGACGGCGATGCCGTTTCGATGCTGCTGCCGATATTGCCGGAGACGTTTTTCGCCCTGTTCGGCGCGCAGGCGGCGGGCATTGCCAACCCGATCAATTTCCTGCTCGAGCCCGAGCACCTGGCGGGGCTGCTGCGCGAGGCGAAATGCCGCGTGCTGCTCGGGCCCGACCCCGCCGTTTTTCCCGGAATTTGGGACAAGATCGAGGCGGTGCGCCAGGCCGTGCCGACCCTGACCACGGTGATCCGGGTCGGCGGTCCGGCCGAGCGGCCCGACATCGACGCCCTTCATTTCGAGAGCGAGTTCGACAAGCAGCCGGGCGATGCGCTCTGCTTTACCCGCAGCATCGCCGGCGACGACGTGGCCGCCCTCTTCCACACCGGCGGCACCACCAGCCTGCCGAAGCTCGCGCGGCACACCCATCGCGGGCTCATCGTGCAAAGCTGGACCAATAACGAGATGATGCGGCCCGGCGCCGACGAGATCTATTTCAACGGCCTGCCGCCCTTCCATGTCGGCGGCGCCACCTGCAGCGGGCTCGGCCCCTTCTCCGAAGGGGCGACCGTGGTGCTTTTGACCGCCGCGGGCTATCGCCATCCGCAGGTGATGAGCAATTTCTGGGCGCTGGTCGAACGCTTCCGCCCGACGGTGATCGGCATGGTGCCGACGAGCTGGGGCGTCGTGCTCAACGTCCCGAGCGAGGGCTACGACCTGAGCAGCGTCAAACTGGGCGCCGCGGGAGCGTCCGCGCTGCCGGTCGAAGTCGCGAAGGCCGTGCAGAAAAAGCTCCCGGCGCCGCTCATCGAAGGCTGGGGAATGACCGAGCTTCATGGCTTTGCCTCGATGAACCCGAAGGGCGGCGAAACGCGCGTCGGGTCGGTGGGCTTCCGCGCGCCCTTCACCGAAATCGTCGTCGCGCAAGTCGAGAAAGGGCGGATCGCCGCGCTCTGCCCGCCCGGCGAGATCGGCAAGGTGCTGGTGCGCGGGCCTCAGCTATTCGGCGGCTACGTCAACCCGGCGCATAACCGCGAAGCCTGGATCGAGCCGCTCGCGGACGAGACGGTGCCGGCCTGGAGCCCCGGCGGGCCCTGGTTCGACACCGGCGACCTCGGCCGGTTCGACGCCGACGGCTATCTATGGCTCACCGGCCGAGCGAAAGACCTGATCATCCGCGGCGGCCACAACATCGACCCGCTGGCGATCGAGGAAGTGCTGCACGGCCACCCCGCCGTCGAGATCGCCGCTGCCGTGGGACGGCCCGACGCCCATACCGGCGAGATGCCGGTCGCCTTCGTGCAGCTGAAGGCCGGCGCGCAGGCCGAGCCCGGCGAGCTCACCGATTTCGCCCGCGAACGCATCTCGGAGCGGGCGGCCGCGCCGGCCGAAGTGGTGATCGTCCCAACGATGCCGCTGACCGCCGTCGGCAAGGTGTTCAAGCCGCAGCTGCGCTACCAGGCAGCACAGCTCGTGTTCGAGCGGCTTGGCGCGCGCGGCGGTCGGCCCGGCGGCGAGCGTCGCCGTCGAGGTCGGCCCGCATCCCGAATACGGCACTTTGGCCACCATCAAGCTCGACGGCGCCGGCAGCGAGGCGATTGCCCGCTTGCGCGCCGCGCTGAAGCCGTTCCAGTTGCGCCACGAAATCGTCGGGAGCTGAGACGGCATGGCGACGCAAGCGCAATTTCGCAGCCGCGCGCCATCACTTCGCCGGAGGATCGTTGGCTAACCCGTTCTATACCGAGGAGCACGAAGCGTTCCGCGCCACGGTGCGCCGCTTCGTCGACAAGGAAATCGCCCCCTTCGCGGCCCAGTGGGACGAGGCGGGCGAATTCCCGCGCTCGCTTTATGCGCGAGCCGGCGAGCTCGGGCTGCTGGGCCTCGGTTTTCCGGAAGACTATGGCGGCGTCGCTTGCGACAGTTTCATGTGGATCGTGCTGATCCAGGAGCTGGCGCGCTGCGGCGCCGGCGGGATCAGCGCCGGTCTGTTCAGCCATTCGATCGGCGCCCCGCCGATCGCGCGCGCGGCACAGATTGAGGTCAAGGCGCGCGTGCTGCCGGAAATTCTCTCCGGTCGCAAGATCTCGGCGCTTGCCATCACCGAGCCGGGCGGCGGCTCCGACGTCGCCAATCTGCAGACGACCGCGCGCCGCGACGGCGAGCATTACGTCGTCAACGGTGAGAAGGCCTTCATCACCTCGGGCCTGCGCGCCGACTACATCACCACCGCGGTGCGCACCGGCGGTGCGGGCGCGGGAGGCGTCAGCCTGCTGCTGATCGAGGGCGACACGCCGGGCCTTACCCGCACGAAACTCGACAAGATGGGCTGGTGGGCGTCGGACACGGCGATGCTCCATTTCGACCAATGCCGCGTGCCGGCGAGCCATCTCATCGGCGCCGAAGGCGCAGGCTTCAAGCTTGTCATGCAGAATTTCAACGGCGAGCGGCTGACCATGGCGGCCGGCGCGACCGCCTTCGCCCGCGTCTGCCTCGACGAGGCGATTCGCTACGCCCGCGAACGGCAGACCTTCGGACAGCCGCTGGTCCGCCACCAGGTGATCCGCCACAAGCTCGTCGACATGGCGCAGCGCGTGGCGGCGAGCCAGGCGATGCTGGAGCTTCTCGCCTGGCGCCTCGACCAAGGCGAGAGCCCGGTGGCGGAACTCTGCATGTTGAAGAACCAGGCGACCCAGACCATGGCATTCTGCGCGAGCGAAGCGGTGCAGATCTTCGGCGGCGCCGGCTTCATGCGCGGCGCCAAGGTCGAGCGTATCTATCGCGAGGTCAAGGTCAATGCCATCGGCGGCGGCAGCGAGGAGATCATGAAGGACCTCGCCAGCCGCCAGATGGGGCTATGATCGGGCAATGCCAAAAAGGAACAGGAGCGGAGAAACGCCATGACGCTATTCACGGCCGAGCATGATGAAGTCCGGCGCAGCTTGCGCAAATTCATCGACGCCGAGATCAATCCGCACGTGGACGCCTGGGAGGCGAAAGGCCCGTTTCCGGCGCATGAGCTGTTCAAGAAGCTCGGTGAACTAGGCTTTCTCGGCCTCAACAAGCCGGAGGAATTCGGCGGTCAGGGGCTCGATTACAGCTACGCCCTGCTCATGGCCGAGGAGCTCGGCGCCATCCGCTGCGGCGCCGTGCCGATGGCGATCGGCGTGCAGACCGACATGGCGACGCCCGCGCTCGCCCGCTTCGGCAGCGACGAAATCCGTCGCGAGTTTCTGGCGCCGTCGGTGGCGGGCGATTTTGTCGCCTGCGTCGCCGTCACGGAGCCCGGCGCCGGCTCCGACGTCGCCGCGATCAAGACCAATGCCCGTTCGGACGGCGACGACTACGTCATCAACGGCGGCAAGATGTTCATCACCAACGGCGCGCAGGCCGATTGGGTCTGCCTGCTCGCCAATACCGGCGACGGACCGATCCATCGCAACAAGACGCTGATCTGCGTGCCCATGAAGAGCAAGGGCATCGAGGTCGCCCGCACCCTCGACAAGCTCGGCATGCGCTCGTCCGACACGGCGCAGATCTTCTTCGACGACGTGCGGGTGCCGAAGCGCAACCGCATCGGCGAGGAGGGCCGCGGCTTCACCTACCAGATGATCCAGTTCCAGGAGGAGCGGCTGTGGTGCGCCGCATCGGTGCTGATCGCCCTCGATACGGTCATAAACGATACGATCGAATATACGCGCCAACGCAAGGCGTTCGGCCGGTCGATCCTCGACAATCAAACCGTGCATTTTCGCCTGGCGGAGCTGGCAACGGAAGTGGAACTGCTGCGCTCGCTGACCTACCGCGCGGCCGAAAGCCTGGTCGCCGGCGAGGACGTGACCCGGCTCGCGACCATGGCAAAGCTCAAATCCGGGCGGCTCGCCCGCGAGGTCACCGATGCCTGCCTGCAATACTATGGCGGCATGGGCTTCATGAGCGAAACGCCGATCAGTCGCGCCTACCGCGATTTTCGGCTCACCTCGATCGGCGGCGGCGCCGACGAGGTGATGCTGACTATCCTGGCCAAGATGATGAACACGTTGCCGGGCCAGTCAAACCGGACCTAGCGCATGATTCCGAAAAAGCATGTCCCCGACTTGATCGGGGATGGGAACTGGTTTCCCGCCTTCGCGAAGCCCGCTTCGGCGGGCGAAGCAAGGTCGGAAAAGATCATGCGCATGCAAAATATTCTTGGTGGCCGATGATCGTTCTCTACCATTGCGCCAATGCGCGCTCGTTCCGCCCGCTGTGGACGCTCGAGGAGATGGGCCTTCCCTACGAGCTCAAGATGCTGCCGTTCCCGCCGCGCGTCCACGCCAAGGATTATCTGGCGGTCAATCCGCTCGGCACGATCCCGACCTTGCTCGACGGACCGCTGCGCATGACGGAATCGGCCGCCATCTGCCAGTATCTCGCGACGCGCTATGGACCGACGCCGCTCGCGGTCGCGCCCGACGAGCCCGATTTCGGGCTCTATCTCAACTGGCTGCACTTCGGCGAGGCGACGCTGACATTTCCGCAGACCATCGTGCTGCGCTATTCCCGACTGGAGCCGCCCGAGCGGCGCCTTCCGCAGGCGGTCGAGGATTACACGCGCTGGTTTCTCGGGCGGCTGCGCGGCATCGAGGCGGCGCTTGCCGACCGCGACTTCCTGTGCGCCGGCCGCTTCACCGTTGCCGACATCTCGGTCGGCTACGCCTTGATGCTCACCGGCTTCATCGACCTCGACAAGAGCATGCCGGCCACGGTCGCCGCCTATTGGCAGCGGCTCAGCCAGCGCGACGGCTTCAAGCGCGCACAGGCGGCCCAGAAGCTCGCCGCCGAGCAGCAAGGGGTGCCCACCTGACCGTGATCCGCCGTGACGCCGTCGCGCGACCCACCATGACATTCCTGGCAAAGCCGGTATCCTGCTTCGCGACAGGGACGCGGACGCCCTGCGTCTGGAGACCGTAATGAGCGACAAAGTCATCATCAGCTGTGCGCTTACCGGCGTCCTGACCGATCCGAAGCAGCATCCCGTCCCGGTGACGCCGGAAGAGATGGCGCGCGAAGCGAAGGCCGCCTATGAAGCGGGCGCCACCGTCATGCACTGTCATATCCGACGGCAGGAACCGGGCCTCGGCCATCTTCCGTCCTGGGACCCCAAAGTGTCGCTTGCCGTGACCGAGGCGATCCGCGCGGCCTGCCCGGGCGTCGTGATCAATCACACCAGCGGCGTCGTGGGCCCCGACTATCAGGGCGCCCTTGACTGCATCCGCCAGACGAAGCCAGAGATCGCTGCCTGCAACGCCGGCTCGCTCAATTATCTGAAGGTGAAGGCCGACCACAACTGGGCCTGGAAGCCGATGCTGTTCGACAATCCGGTCGAGAAGGTTCAGGCCTATCTCGATGCCATGCGGGACGTCGGCACCCTGCCGGAGTTCGAATGCTTCGACGTTGGCATCGTGCGCTGTGTCGGCATGTACGTGGATGCCGGCATGTACAAGGGCCCGCTCGACTATAATTTCGTCATGGGTGTCGCTTCGGGCATGCCGGCCGATCCCGATCTCCTGCCCATCCTGCTCAGGCTCAAAATGCCGGACGCGGCCTGGCAGGTCACGGCGATCGGGCGCGCCGAGATCTGGCCGCTCTTTCGGCGCTGCGCGGAGCTCGGCGGCAATCTCCGCTCCGGCCTCGAGGACACGTTCTATCTGCCCGACGGCAGCAAAGCGGCTTCGAACGGCCAGCTGATCGCAGCGCTCGCGAGAATCGCGCGCGAAACGGGCCGCGACATCACGAGCCCGGCGGAAACGCGCGCCATGCTCGGGCTGAACCCTTAAGCCCAATGCCCGTCATCGAGTCCAAGATCGCGCCTGCGGATCCCGCGTTCGAGAAAAACAAGGCGGCGATGCTGGCGCTCATCGAGCGCGTGCGCGAACTCGAGGAGCGCGCGCGCGCGGCATCCCGCGCGTCGAAGGAACGCTTTGCCAAGCGCGGTCAGTTGCTGCCGCGCGAGCGCGTTGCTCTCCTGCTCGATGCAGGCCGCCCGTTCCTCGAGCTCTCGAGTTTGAGCGGCTATCTGCTCGACGTGACCGATCCCGAAAAGAGCGTGCCGGGCAGCGGGGTGATCGCCGGCATCGGCTTCGTCTGCGGCGTGCGCTGCATGGTGAGCGCCAACGACAGCGGCATCGATGCCGGCGCGCTGCAGCCGATGGGGCTCGAGAAGAAGCTGCGCGTGCAGGAGATCGCGCTCGAGAACCGGCTGCCCTATATCCAGCTCGTCGAAAGCGCCGGCGCCAATCTGCTGCGCTATCGGGTCGAGGATTTCGTGCGCGGCGGCAACATCTTCCGTAACCTTGCCCGGCTATCGGCGGCAGGTCTGCCGGTCATCACCGTCACGCACGGCTCCTCGACCGCCGGCGGCGCCTATCAGACCGGCCTCTCCGACTACATCGTCATGGTGCGCGGCCGCACGCGCGCGTTCCTGGCCGGTCCGCCGCTGTTGAAGGCGGCGACCGGCGAGATTGCGACCGAGGAAGAGTTGGGCGGCGCCGAGATGCACACGACCATATCGGGCCTTGGCGATTATCTCGCCGAGGACGACCGCGACGCGCTCGGCATTGCGCGCGACATCGTCGCGAAGCTCGACTGGAACAAGGACATGCCTGCCGACGCGCCGCGGCGCGCCAGACCGCCGCGCTACGACGCGGAAGAGCTGCTCGGCATCATGCCCGAGGACTACAAGCGTCCCGTCGACATGAAGGAGGTGATCGCCCGCATCGTCGACGATTCCGACTTCCTGGAATTCGCCGCCAATTACGGGCCCGCAACCGTCTGCGGCCATGCGGCGATCGAAGGCCATGCGGTCGGCATCATCACCAACAACGGCCCGCTCGACCCAGCCGGCGCCAACAAGGCGACGCATTTCATCCAGGCCTGCTGCCAGTCGCGCACGCCGCTCATCTACCTCAACAACACCACCGGCTATATCGTCGGCCGCGCCTACGAAGAGGCCGGCATGATCAAGCACGGCTCCAAGATGATCCAGGCCGTGACCAGCGCCAGCGTGCCGCAGATCACGGTCTATTGCGGCGCCTCCTTCGGCGCCGGCAATTACGGCATGTGCGGCTACGGCTTCCATCCCCGCTTCTGCTTCTCCTGGCCCAACGCCAAGACCGCCGTCATGGGCGCCGAGCAGGCGGCCGAAACCATGGCCATCGTCATGGAAGGCGCCGCGCAACGGCGCGGGCAGCCGATCGAGGCGGACAAGATCGCCAAGCTCAAGACGCAGATCATGGACGTCTTCAACAACCAGATGGACGTCTTCACGACCAGCGCGCGGATGCTCGACGACGGCGTGATCGACCCGCGCGACACCCGCGCCGCGCTGGCGGAAAGTCTGGCGATCTGCCGCGAGGCGCAAAGCCGCGCGCCGCAAGCCATGCAATTCTCGGTCGCGCGACCGTGAGGCGGATGGAGCGCCTTGCCATGTCCGACACGCCGTTTCGCCGCATCCTGATCGCCAATCGGGGCGAGATCGCGCTGCGGATCATCCGCACCGCGCGGCGGCTGGGCTACGAGACGGTCGCCGTCCATTCGAGCGCCGAGGCGCGCGCGCCGCACGTGCGCGCGGCCGACCGGGCGTGCCTCATCGGCGGGCCGGCGCCGGCGGCCTCGTATCTGCGCAGCGATGCGATTATCGAAGCGGCGCGGCGCAGCGGCGCGGACGCGGTCCATCCGGGCTACGGGTTTCTGGCCGAGAATGCCGCCTTTGCCGACGCCTGCCGGAAAGAGGGCCTCGTCTTCATCGGCCCGTCGCCCGAAGCGATCGAGCTCATGGGCGACAAGGCGCGCGCCAAGGACGTCATGCGCCGCGCCGGCGTGCCCTGCGTGCCGGGCTATCAGGGTGACGACCAGAGCGAGGAGCGGCTCGCCGCCGAGGCGGAGCGGATCGGCTTTCCCGTGATGATCAAGGCAAGCGCCGGCGGCGGCGGGCGCGGCATGCGCCGGGCGCGCTCCCGCGATGAGCTCATCCCGCTCCTGCGCTCGGCGCGCTCGGAGGCGGAACATGCCTTCGGCGACCCGACCCTGCTGATCGAGCGCGCGATCGAGGGCGCGCGTCACGTCGAAATCCAGGTCGTCGGCGACCGCCACGGCAATGCCATCCATCTCGGCGAGCGCGACTGCTCGGTGCAGCGACGGCACCAGAAGCTGATCGAGGAGCAGCCTTCGCCGGCGGTTTCGCCCGAGCTGCGCGCGGCGATGGGCGCGGCCGCCGTCGGCGCGGTCGGGACGATAGGTTACGAAGGGGTCGGGACGTTGGAGTTCCTTCTCGACGCCGCCGGCGGTTTTTTCTTCATCGAGATGAACACGCGGCTGCAGGTCGAACACCCCGTGACCGAAGCCGTCACCGGCCTCGACCTCGTCGAGCTCCAGCTCCGCATCGCCCGCGGCGAAAAGCTGGCGCTGCGCCAGGACGAGGTCCGCTTTTGCGGACACGCCATCGAGGCCCGGCTTTGCGCTGAAGACCCCGACATGGATTTCCTGCCGCAATCCGGGCGCATCGCGCTATGGCGGCCGCCCGAGGCGTTGCGCGTCGACCACGCCATCGAAGACGGAAGCGACGTCCTGCCCTTCTACGATTCGATGATCGCAAAGCTGATCGCCCACGGCGCGACGCGCGAGGAAGCGCGCCGCAAGCTCGTCCACGGCCTCACCGAGACGGTCGCCCTCGGCGTTTCGAACAATGCCGGCTTTCTCCGGCGCTGCCTCGAGCATTCTGAGTTCGTGGAGGGCGCGGCGACCACCGATTTCGTCGATACCGAGCAAGCGGTGCTGCGCGAGCGGCGGGACGCAAGTCCTCCGCCGCAGGCCGCCCTCGCCGCGCTCGCCCTGCACATGACGGAGGGGCCGATCCGGCAATTCGCTCTGGGACGCACGCTGGCGCCGACCTTCAGCCTTCCCTTACGTTTCCACCTGGGCGGACAAACCATCGCATGCGACCTGAGACACAACCGGAGCGGCTCTTTCAGCGTCGCGCTTGAGGCGCAGAGCGTGGAGATCGAGATCACCGAAATGACGGAAGAGACGCTGCGGTTTCGCTGCGAAGGCGTTGAGGACCGCGTGAGCTTTTTCCGCAGCGGGCGCGATCTCTATCTTTGCCGGGACGGCGAGACGGTCCACATTGAAGACTGGTCCCGCGTCGCCGCGAGCAAGCCCGGCCACGCCGGTCGCGACGGCTGGCTGCGCGCCGCGATGAGCGGTCGCGTCGCGGCGGTGCTGGTGAAGGCGGGCGACGCCGTCGAGGCCGGCCAGCCGCTGCTGGTTCTCGAGGCCATGAAGATGGAACATATCCATGCCGCACCGATCGCCGGGACCGTTTCCCTGGTGCACGTCGAGAAGAACCAGCAGGTCGCCGCCAACAAGATCGTCGTCGAAATCGATCCGCATGAGCAGGTGAGAAATGGGACCCGAAATTCTGCATGAGCGCCGCGGCGCGGCGTTCTGGATCACGATCAACCGGCCGGAGCGGCGCAACGCCATCAACGCCGCGGTCATCGACGGGATCGTCGAAGGCTATCGCTTGGCGCATGAGGACGCGAACGTCCGCGTCATCGTCGTGACCGGTGCCGGCGACAAGGCGTTCTGCGCCGGCGCCGATCTGCAGCCGGGCCAAAGCTTCGCCTTCGACCCGGCGCGCCCGAACGCGCCCTACGCCGATCTGCTGCGGACCGCGCAGAACGCGACCAAGCCGGCCATCGCCCGCGTCAACGGCGCGTGCATGGCGGGCGGCATCGGGTTGCTCTGCATGACCGACATGGCCGTCGCCGCCGACAAGGCGACATTCGGCCTGCCCGAGGTCAAGGTCGGGGTCTTTCCCATGCAGGTGCTGAGCCTGCTGCAGACCCTTGTGCCGCGCCGCATCGTCAACGAATGGTGCATGACCGGCGAGCCCTTTGACGCCGCCGCGGCGCTCGGCGCCGGTCTCTTGAACTATGCGGTGCCGGCGGCCGAGCTCGACGCCAAGGTCGAGTGGCTGATCGGCCGTATCGCGGACAAGTCGCCCACCGCGATCCGGCGCGGCAAATACGCCATGCGTGCCATCGCCGCGATGTCCTTCGACGAGGCCATCGCCTACACCGAAAGCCAGATCACGCTGCTCGCAATGACCGAGGACGCGAAGGAAGGCATGGCTGCCTTCGCCGAGAAGCGCAAGCCGGCCTGGACCGGCCGATAATTTCGGCGCGCCGAGACGTGTAGCGCCGCGTCCGCCACCTTTGGGGCGGTAGGATTTGAACCTAGAAATTCCCTTTTAGGGCCTTTGGCGTCGAATCATTGATGCTCAATCATGCCTGAAACCGGCAATAGGCGCTCATCGGCGTCATCGAGGTCGACGACAGGCAAATCCGGATCAAGGGCAGCAAGGACGTGCTCGAAAAGGCTGTCGTGGCGAGCCACAGCCAGCAGGCCGGGTGTTCGCAGATGAGTACCAGATGGCGCGCCGGAAGGGATTCGAACCCCTGACCCCCAGATTCGAAGTCTGGTGCTCTATCCAGCTGAGCTACCGGCGCCGTTTTCCCGCGCGGCGCCTTCTTTGCATTTTCGGCCAAGCCCAGCAAGCCGCCGCCAGCGACAATCCCGTCAGTGATGGGTCGCGATCGCGCTCTGCTCCATGTTGACGATCTGCACGCGGCGGTTTTCCGCGGCATAGGGATCGCCCGGGTTCTTGAGCTGCTCCTCGCCATAGCCGATGGCGATTAGGCTGGAGATAGGCAGGCCGAATTTCTTGGTGAGGAAGTATTTGACGGATTCGGCGCGCCGCTCCGACAAATGCTGATTGTAGTCGTCGCTGCCCTTGGCGTCGGTATGGCCGGCCAGCACGAAGACGGCGCCTTGCAGCTGCGGGTCGCGCAGCGCGGACCCCAGATTAATGAGGGTCGGTATCGCCTTCGGGCTGATCTCCGCTGAGTCGTAGTCGAAATAGATTTCCAGATCGATACTCGGCTTCTCGTGCACGATCTTGGCGACCTGCTTGCGCTCCTGAACCGTGATCGAGCGGGTCGCCTTGTGGCGCAGGTTGTCGATCAGCTGTTTCTCCGCCCCGTTGTCGGGCGGCACGCGCAGCGAGCGGGTAAGGCCGCGGGTAGCCGGCTTCGGCTTCAAGGCGTTGACGATATCGGAACGGTTCGGCTGGTCGCCGGCGGCGGCGAGATTAGCGCCGCCGAACACGAGGAATAGCGCAAGACCCAGGGAGCCGAGCAGGCCGGCGCCCCTGTCAAAATGGATTCCCATTTTTCCCTCCATCGCAATTTCCGGTCACTTCACTTCGATCTTGATCGCGGTGCGGAATATCTCGCGTTCGCCCTGATGCTCCGGCGGCCGGTGCGCCGCGGCGGCCGCATGCACCTCTTTTCGCCGGACCACGATCGAGCGCGCGATGCCGCGCGTGTAATCGTGCACCTCGGTGAAAGCGGCGCTGGCGAAGTCGTGCTTGATGCCGTCGACCTCGATATTATGCTCTGTGCACACCGCGATGACGGTCTCGATTCCGCGGTCGTTCATTTTGAATTCGTAGGGCGCATCGTCCCGCGGGAATTTCACCGGCACCCCGGCCTTGATGAAGTTATGCTGCTCGAACTTGTTCGGCAGCAGGACGTTGCGCACGCCCCTCTGGTCGACATTGCTCAAGGTGAGGAAGCAGTCCCGGTTCGAGGTGATGGTAAAGGCGGGAGTGTCGCCCTTGTGATAGGCGTTCTTGTCGGAGATCAGGGCGATGTCGGCGGCGCTCGGCGCCTTGGCGACGACGAGCTTTTTCGCCTCGGCCGGCACTTCCGCAAGCTTGACCGGCTGGTCGTCGGTCAAGTTGGTTGCGATTTGCTTGAACTCGATCTCCCACTGGTTACGCGGAACGATGGTATTCTGCTCGAAACGGCGCAGCAGCGGCTTGAGCTTCAAGTCCGCGTCTGACGCCACCTTGGTGAACTGCCCCTTGCTCAGGCCGAGCTCGGCGGCGGCGACCGCCTCGTCGAGATCGTCCTCGTAGGCCTTGTCGAGCGCGTTGATCATTTCCACGCCGTTGAGCTTCAGCGTGGGATCGAGGCCGGCGCGCCGCATGGCGTCGGTGAAAGTCTTGTGGTCACCCTCGATGATCTTGTCCATGACCTCATGCGGCGGGTAGAGCGCTTCGATCGCCTCGCGCACGCGCTTGGGGAAGTCGCGGCCGCTGGCCGCGACGCTGGCGCGGATCTCGTCGTGTTTCGGCTGCATGCCCTGGTCGTGGCAGCCCATGCAGGAAATGCCGTTGGTGACCGTCAGGTCCTTGCGCTCGGGGTCCTGCACGATCGCAGTCGGCCCCTTGGCGAGCGGGGTGCCTTTCGACGTGTTCAGGTAATAGCCCTGAAATCCGTTCGGCAGGCTGAAGATGGTCTCGCCGCCGTCATGTTCGAAGCCGAACTCGCCGCCCGGGCCAAGCGGAAACTGGAACAGGCTCGCCTTCGGATGCTCGCCGGAGAAGTCGTAGCTGGTCCAGAAATAGCCGATATTGGCGGCGTGCCGCTCGATCAGGCGGTTGCTGCGGCTGACGCCCGAATGCTGGAAGCCGGCGCGCTTGGCGAGGAATCTTTTGATGTCGCCTTCGACGTCGACGCTGTGCTCGCGCGCCAAGTCCTGGAAGCTCTTCGGCAGCTTGAGCAGCGTATCGTAAAGCGGCGCGCGCGCGGCCGTAAACGCCAGCCAGTCGGCGCGCACGTAAGGCAGCTTGGTGCCGGTCGAGCTTGCCAGCACGCTGACGAACTGGCTGTCAGGCTGTACGTTGTAGGGATAGACCGCGAGGATCGTGTCCCAGTCGGCGGCGGTCCAGCCGAGATCGTCGAGATTGATGCGCAGGATCGACTGGTCCGGATCGATGGCTTCCAGGCGCACGACGTCGGAGGAGCGGCTGAGGCTGTTGATCAGCTTGATCGCGGCCTGCCGGTAGACGTTGATCGCCTCCGCCGAGACGCAGATATTGGTGAAGTGAGTGACCGTGAGATAGCGCGTGTTCTTGGCGCGGGTGGCGGTCAGCTTTTCGAGATCGTCGGCGATCAGCTTGATGATGTCTTCGTTGCTGACGAATTTGTGCGCCGTGCACGAGGCCGTCGCCTTAAGCGACAGCACCCAATTTTGCAACGCCTTGATGTCGGCTTCGTTAGGGGCGGGCCCGTCCTTGCCCTCGACCATCACGTCGTAAGGCATCTGCAGGTCGGTGATCTGCTTTATGAGATAGGAGGCGCCGGGAAGGCCGGCACGGATGAGCTTCGGATTGGTCGCGATCTCGTTAAGATGAAGGATGTTGCCGAACTTGCCGGCCGGGCGCGTCCTGCCGACCAGCTGGTCCGATTCGTGACAGCGCGCGCAATTGCGCTGCAGCACGTCGAAGGCGGCTTTCGCCACCGGATCGGAGGGCGCGGCGATTGCGGCTTTCGCAGGAGCAGCGGCCTGCGCGGTCGTTACGGGCTTCGCGGCGGGCGTGGTTGCCGCGGGCTTCGCGGCCGGAGCGGCGGGCGTGCTCACGGCGGGCTTCGCCGCCGCGGCGGCCGGCGCTTCGGCCGCGGCCATCGCCGGCGCGGCGCCGAGCGCCAGCGCGACAACCGCTGTGGAGAGCCGCGAAAGAAGACCGTTCATAGAATCCTCCCGTCCCGGCGCCCGCAAGGACGCCAATGGCGCGCGTCAGTTCTGAGTGATTGTTGCGCGCCCCCATGGCTCTTGAACGATTCTATGGCATTTTGGGACGGATGCAACAAAGACCGTTGCGGGCGCTGGTTGAGCCCGTAACAAGCGGTTTAGGCCGCCATCGGCTGGCGGAACGAGGCGCTAATGGTATGATTCCCGGCCATTCTCCGGCGGCGCCGGGGCACCGGCCGATCGGTGCGCCATAGCGCACGGGCATGGGGAAGCCGACCGGAAGGCCGGGCCGCCGGAGCATGGTTGCTTGATCGAACACCGGTGGACGGCATGACGAAGTTCACGACGATCGCGGTTGAACGGCGCGGACCCGTCGCGCTGCTGACGCTGTCGCGGCCCGAGCGCGCCAATGCGCTCAATCAGACCATGCTGGCGGAGATCAACGCCGCGCTCGACGCGATCGAGCGCGATCCGCAGGCGCGGGCGCTCATCGTCACGGGGGCGGGCGCCGCCTTCTCGTCCGGCTTCGACCTCAAGGAGCAGATGGAACGCCGCCCGAGCGGCGTCGAGCAATGGCGCGGAATCCTGCGCAAGGATTTCGATACGATCATGCGGTTTTGGCATTGTCCGCTGCCAACCATCGCGGCGGTGCGCGGGCCTTGCCTCGCCGGCGCCTGCGAGTTGGCGCTGGCCTGCGACATCACCATCGCCGCCGAGGACGCCTTCTTCGGCGAGCCGGAACTGAAATTCGGCGCCGGCATCGTGGCGCTGCTGCTGCCCTGGGTGGTGGGGTCGAAAATCGCCAAGGAGATCATCCTCACCGGCGAGGACCGCATCCCGGCGGCGCGCGCGCATGAAATCGGCATGGTCAATCGCGTGGTGAAACCGGCCGAGCTGGAGGACGTGGCCTTTACGATGGCGCGCCACATCGCGGCGATCGATCCCAATCTGGTCAAGCAAACCAAGCGCGCGATCAACCGCGCGCTCGAGGCGCAGAACATGCTGGCGGCGCTGGAAGAGGCACTGGCGATCGATCTTGCGATCGAAGGCGCCGGCTCGCCCGACAAGGCGCAGTTCATGGACATCGCGCGGCGCGAAGGCTTGAAGGCGGCGCTCGCCTGGCGCGATGCGCGCTTCCCGGGCCGGCAAACATGAGCGGCGCCCTCGCCGGCTGGCTGGGCGACGCGCTTGCCGCGCACGATCATCCGATCGCGGGCGCGCAGGATGAGGCGCAGGCGCCCGCCGCATTGCTTGCGCTCGCGAGGCGTGTCGAAGGCGCGCTGGCGGCGGCGGGCATTGCCGCCTGCGAGCCGGTGCATGTCCGCATGGGCAACAGGCCGGCCGATATCGGCGCTTTGCTGGGCATCTGGAACGCGGGCGGCGTGGCGGTGCCGGTGCATGTTTCCGCGGCTGCGGCGACGCTCGAACGCGTGCAGGCGCTGACCGTTGCGCGCTTTCTCGTCGACGGCGACAAGCTCTCCGTCATCGGCCGCGCGCGCCCGCCGCAGCGCGAATTATTGCGCGATGCCGCGCTCATCATCTTCACCTCGGGCAGCACGGGGCTGCCGAAAGGCGTGGTCATCGCCCACCAACGCTTTGCCGCAAAGCTTGCCGTGCTCGACCGGCTGCTCGGCCTGCGCGCGGACGATAGCGTTGTGCTGCCGCTGCAGATGACCTTCATCTTCGGGCTCTGGGTCATGCTGCTCGCTTTGGCCAAGGGCGCGCGCCTTGCGCTGATGCCGAGCGCGAACCGCGCAACGCTCGCGCAGGCGTTGGCCGACGCCGGCGTGCTGGCCGCGGTGCCGTCGATGCTGCGAGCGCTGCCTTTCGATGCCGCGCCGCCGAAGCTGCGGCTGATCCTCACCGGCGGCGAAGCGCTTGCGCCGTCGCTTGCCGCCAAGCTGCGCGGGCTCACGCCGGCCGCGATCTACGACCTGTACGGGCTGACCGAAACCGGCGCTTGCGACTTCTGCCTTGCGCCCGCCGACCAGCCGCAGGGTTTCGGCAGCATCGGCCGGCCGACCGAGGGCGTCGATTACCGCATCGCGCCTTCGGGCGAGCTGCAGATCCGCACGCCCTTCGGCATGCTCGGCTATCTCGACGAGCCGCAACTGACCGCGGCCGCGTTCGCGGACGGCTTCTTCAAGACCGGCGATCTGGCGCAAGCGGCGGCCGGCGGCCTGGTCGCGCTGGTCGGCCGCGCCAAGGACATGGTCTCGCGCGGCGGCATCAAGATCGCGCCGCTGGAAGTCGACAACCTGCTGACCGAGCATCCGGACGTGGCGGCGGCGCTGTGCGCCGGCGTCGCCGGACGAACGCCTGGGCGAAGTCATCCACGCGGTCGTCGTGCCGCGCCAAGGCCGCACGCTGGACGTCGCGCAATTGCGCGCCTGGCTGCTGGCGCGCACCGAGCGCTTCAAGGTGCCGGAGGTGTTCTACGTGCGCGATGCCTTGCCGAGCGGCGCCACCGGCAAGGCCGACCGGCGCGCGGTCGCCCGCCTGGCTGAGCCAAAAAAGTGACTCTCGTCAATGGCTTAGCGGTGTTGCCGGCCCGAAAGCAGCGCTCACTCCGCCGCCATGCCGGGCGCGCCCATTTCACCGATCATCTGCTCGCGCATGACGAATTTCTGCGGCTTGCCGGTGGCGGTGAGCGGGAATTCGTCGACGAAGCGGACGTAGCGCGGCACTTTATGGTGGGAGATCTGGCCGCGGCAGAACTCACGGATTTCCTCGGCGCTCGCCGACTGCCCGGGCTTGAGCACGATGAAGGCGCAGACCTCTTCGCCCAGGCGGTGGTCCGGCACGCCGAACACCTGCACCGACTGCACCTTCGGATGCCGCATCAGGAATTCCTCGATCTCGCGCGGATAGATGTTTTCGCCGCCGCGGATCAACATGTCCTTCAGCCGGCCGATGATGCTGCAATAGCCCTGCGCGTCGATGGTGGCGAGGTCGCCGGAATGCATCCAGCCGGCCGCGTCGATCGCCTCGGCGCTGCGCTCCGCATCGTCCCAATAGCCGCGCATCACGCCGTAGCCGCGCGTGCACAATTCGCCGGAGGCGCCGATCGGCACCGTATGGCCGTCGGCGTCGACGATCTTGACTTCGACATGCGGAAGGATGCGGCCGACGGTCGCCACCCGCCGGTCGAGCGGATCGTCGGTGCGCGACTGGAACGAGAGCGGGCTGGTCTCGGTCATGCCGTAGCCGATGGTCACTTCGCGCATGTGCATGCGGTCGATGACCTGGCGCATGGTCTCGATCGGACAGGGCGCGCCGGCCATGATGCCGGTGCGCAGGCTCGACGTGTCATAGTCGGCAAAGTTCGGATGCTCGAGCTGGGCGATGAACATCGTCGGCACGCCGTGCAGCGCCGTGCAGCGGTAGCGCGCGATCGCCGCGAGCGTCTCCTCGGCGTCGAAGCTCTCGCCCGGAAACACCATGGCGGCGCCGACGGCGGCGCAGCACAAGCACGCCCAGCACCATGCCGAAGCAATGATAGAGCGGCACCGGAATGCAGAGACTGTCCGCCGCGGTCATGTCCATCCATTTCGCGGCGAAGCGGGCGTTGTTGACGACGTTGAAATGGCTGAGCGTGGCGCCCTTGGGCGCGCCGGTGGTGCCGCTGGTGAACTGGATATTGATGGCATCGTCCGGATCGAGCGCCGCGGCGAGCGCATCGAGCCGCCCGCGATGCGCAGGTCCCGCAAGCGACGTGAACTCGGCGAAGGAATGGGCCCCGCGCGGGGTAGCGTCGCGGTCCAGCACGACGACGTGCTTGAGCGACGGCAGCCGTGCCGCCCGCAAGGGCCGCTCGCCGCCGTCGATCTCCGGCGCGAGCGCGCGCAGCATGGCGACGTAGTCGCTCGACTTGTGCCGGCTCGCCATGACCAGCGCCTTGCAGCCCACTTTGTTGAGCGCGTATTCGAGCTCGGAGGTGCGGTAGGCCGGATTGATGTTGACCAGGATGGCGCCGATGCGCGCGGTGCCGAATTGCACGTGCAGCCACTCGGCGCGGTTGGGCGCCCAGATGCCGACGCGGTCGCCGCGCCCGATGCCGAGCGCCAGCAGGCCGGCGGCGACGTCGTTAGAGCGCTCGCGCAAATCGTACCAGGACAGCCGCAGCCGGTCGGCGGCAAAGATCGCCGCCGGCTTGCCGCCGTTCCGGGCGCAGGCGCGGTCGAGCAGCTGCGAGATGGTCATGAATTTCAGCGGATCGTCGGTCGATCCCGCCACATAGGAGACCGCGCCCTGCGGCCGCATACGGTCGTCGTCGGCGCCGCTGCGCAGGAAATCCGAACTGAAGGGGTTGGAGAAGCTCACGCTCAGGCCGCCTCGCGATCAGAAATTGCGCCAATCTCCCAGCTGCTCGAAAGCATGCGCCGCCCGGTAGATCGTTGCCTCGTTGAAGTGCCTGCCCACCAGCATCATGCCGACCGGCAGCCCGTCGCTCAGCCCGCAGGGCACGCTCATGGCCGGATGCCCGGTCACGTCGAACGGACAGGTGTTGGGCAGCATTTCGAAGGCGCGCTGGCACCATAAGGCCAGCGGCGCGTTGGAGGGCGGCAAGGGCGTCGCCTTCATCGGCAGGGTCGGCATCATGATCAGGTCGCAACGCATCAGCGCCTCGTCATAGGTCTTGCGCAGCAGGCGCGACAGGTTCTGCGCCTTGGCATAGAAATGGCCGCGGTGATGCTTGATGAAATACTCGCCGGCCAGCATGGAGATTTTCAACGTGCGCGACAATTCGTCGGCGCGCGCCCGCCAGTTGGCGTGGGCGTCGAGCAGGCTCGTGGTGTAGAGGCCCTTCCAGTTGAAGCCCATGCCGTTGCCGTGCATCATCTGCGCGACCAGGCCCTCGAGCGCGATCGGCGTCCAGATGGCGCCGCCGTCGAGGTGCATGGGGATCGATAGCGGTTCGACGATCGCGCCGGCGCCGCGCAGCCGGTCGGCCGCTTCGCGCACCTTGGCGTCGACATCGGGCTCGCTCGCCGGCCAGCCGAAGCCTTCGGTCAGCAAGCCGATGCGCATGCCGGAGACGCCGCGCCCCAACCCGCTGGTGAAATTGTACTTCTCGACCGGCGGATTGTACTGGCGCGGATCGAGCCCGTCGGTGCCGGCGATGACTTCCAGCAGCAGCGCGTTGTCGGCGACATTGGTCGTCATCGGCCCGGTATGGTCGATGGTCGCTTCGATCGGCATGACGCCGGTGTAAGGCACCAGGCCATGCGTAGCCTTCATTCCGTAACATCCACAATACGACGACGGCATGCGGATCGAACCGCCCTGGTCGCCGCCGATCGCCATCTCGACCTCGCCCGCTCCCACCAGCGCGCCGCAGCCCGACGATGAGCCGCCTGCCGAGTAGCCGCGCTTGTAGGGATTGTGCACCGGACCGTGCGCCGAAGTGTGGCTGCCGCCGGACAGGCAGAAATATTCGCAATGGGCCTTGCCGACAATGGTGCCGCCGGCGTCGAGGATGCGCGTGGCCACCGTCGCGTCGACGTCCGGGACATAGCCTTCCAGCGTCGAGGCGCCGTTCATCATCGGCACGCCGGCAAGACATATATTGTCCTTGAGCACGACGCGCTTGCCCGACAATGGCCCGTGCGAGGCGCCGCGCACCTCGGTCTTCACCGCCCAAGCGTTGAGCGGGTTCTCGTTGGCGCCGGGCCGGTAGCCGGGCGTGCGCGGATAGCGCACCGCCGGCAGATAGTCCGGCAGCTCGTTCACCCGGTCATAGGCCTGGAAGGTGGCTTCCAGCACGTCGAGATATTCGGCGACCTCGCCCTGCGACATGTTCATATGCAGCGAGCTGACGATGTCGTGCATCTGGTCGGCCGTCGGCCGTCTGACTGTCGACATGGGACCCCCTAAGGATGTGGTGGCGGCGGGCGCGGACGGCGGTGTCTGCGTGGAAATTCGAGCGCGCGGCGCCGGCGCCGCGCGCGGCCCGTTGAGGCCGGCATTGGCGCCGTTCGACGGCGCGCGGGCGGAGCCGTTGCCTTGCGGGCGCGCCGGTCCGTTGCCGGCATGGGCCTGAGCGGCCTGCGCGCCTTGGGCGCGCGCCGGCGCTGCGGCCCTGGCGTTGGCGGCGCCATAGGCGGTGCTGCGCGCGCTGCCGAGACCGACGAGATCGGCGATCGCCCCGCCGCGCACCGTCGCGGCATCGAGCTCGCGGGTGATGCGGCCGCGCTCGACCAGCACGATGCGGCTGGCGACGTCGAGCACCAGTTCGAGATTTTGCTCGACGATGAGCATCGACAGGCGATGCTTTTCGCGCAGCGAGGCCAGCAACTCGCCGATCTCCTGCACGATCGACGGCTGGATGCCCTCGGACGGCTCATCGAGCAGCAGCAGCCACGGCACCGGCACCAGCGCGCGCGCAAGCGCCAGGATCTGCTGCTCGCCGCCCGACAGCGTGCCGCCCCGGCGCTCCAGCAGGCGGGTCAAGCGCGGAAAAATCGCGAGCACGCGCTCGATCGCCCGCTCTTCGGTCTCGCCGGAGTCCGGCGTCCAGGCCAGGCGCAGATTCTCGTGCACGGTCAGCCCGGGCAGAATGCCGCGACCTTGCGGGACATAGGAGATGCCCAGGCGGCTGCGCTCATGCGCGGCCCAGGTGGTGACGTCGACACCGTCGACGACGATCTTGCCGCCGGTCGACGGCAACAGCCCCATGATGGTCTTCAGCAGCGTCGTCTTGCCCATGCCGTTATGGCCGACAATGCCGATCGCTTCACCCTCCCAGAGCTGCAGCGAAACGCCTTGCAGGACCGGGACCTCGCCGTAGCCGGCGCGCAGATCGGTGATGTCGAGCACCAGACCGTTCGGCTCGGCGCCTTCGTCGCGGATCGTCTCGCCGATACCGGTGTCGCCGCCTTCGCGAATGCTCATGCGCGACTCCCCAGATAGACTTCCCGCACGTTCGGGTCGCTCAAGACTTTCTCGGCGCGGCCTTCGATCAGGATGGCGCCCTGATGGAACACCGTGATGGTCGATTCGAGCCTGCGCACGAAATGCATGTCGTGATCGACCACGATCAGCGTCGCGTTCTGATTGATGCGCTTGATGGTCGCGATCAGCCGCTCGGTCTCCACGTCGGTGAGGCCGGCCGCGGGCTCATCGAGCAGAACCAGCCAGGGCTTGTTGGCGAGCACGGTGCCGATCTCGACCAGCTGCCGCTGGCCGTGCGCGAGCTCGCCGACCAGGCGGCGCGCGATGCCGCCCAATTCCATTTCCGTCATCACCTCGTCGACCACGGCGTCCGCCCCTTCGTGCCCGGAGGTGCGGCGGGCGGACAGCCAGAGGTTTTCCGAAACCGTCAACCCGTTCATCACCGAAGGAACCTGCGTCTTGATGCCGATCCCGAGGCGGACGATCTGGTGGGTCGACCAGCCGCTGACATCCTGGCCGCGGATCAGCACGCGGCCGCTCGAATTTGCCCCGCGGATCTGGCCGGTGATCGACTTGAAAAACGTGCTCTTGCCGGCCCCGTTGGGGCCGATCAGGCAGCGCAGTTCGCGCTCGCGCAAGGTGAAGTTGACGTGGTCAACCGCGAGCACGCCGCCAAACCGCACCGCCAGTTCCTGCGTCTCGACGACCGACTCGCTCACTGGTTGGCTTCCTGAATGCCTATGCGGCGGCGGCGCGTGCCGCGCGCCTGGCGACGATGCACCTGCGATTGCGCGAAGCGCCGCCGCCAGGCCGCGAAGCTGGGCGCAAAGCCGCGCGGGATCAGCAGCACCACCAGAATGAGGATAGCACCGAGGACCAGCGAATTGTCGATCAAGGTCTGGCTGCCGAGCGCAAGCTTCAGCATTCCGAGCGCGACCGCGGCGATCATCGGGCCGATCAAGGTGCCGAGGCCGCCGACGATCACCCAGATCAGCACCTCGGCGGATTGCCCGAGGCTGAACACGCTCGGCGTCACGATCTCGGCCCAGTTCGCGAACAGGCAGCCGGCAAGGCCGGCCATGGCGCCCGACACGGCGAAGATCGCGGTCTTGTAGGCCGGCACGTTGTAGCCGAGAAGTTCCATGCGCAGTTCGTTTTCGCGAATGCCGATCAGCGCCCGCCCGAATGCGCTGGCGAGAATCCAGCGGGCAATCAGATAGCCGCCGACGAGGCAGACGATCACCAGGTAATAATAGGCGGTGCCGTAGATCTGCGTGCTCGGGTCGCCCGGCACGTTAAGGGTGGGAAAGGCCGGGATGCCGTTGAAGCCGCCGAGCCGGGCGGCGCCGATCCGGTAGGCGTCGCCCGCGGTCGCGTTCATGAAACGATTGAGGATGAGGGTAACGACCAGCGTCATGACGCCGAGATAGACGTCGCTGATGCGTCCGTAAAACATCATGGCGCCGATGATGGCGGCGACCAGCGCCGGCACGATGAGCGCGAGCAGCAGCGGCACCGTGCTCTCGCCGAAGTTGAACGAGGCGATGGCATAGGTGTAGGCGCCGAGACCGAAATAGGCGGCGTGCCCGAAGCTCAGGATGCCGGCATAGCCCCACATCAGCGCCAGCGAGAGCGCAAACAGCGCCCAGATCGCCAGCAAGGTCGGCGTATAGGTTTCGCTCACCAGCGGCAGCGCCGCCAGCAGCACGGCGGCCACCGCGAGCCAGTTCCAGTGGATGCGCCCGATGCCGAAGCCTGAGCCGGTCATGTCGAGTTGCGGAAAAACTGGCCGGTGATGCCTTGCGGCATCAGGCGGAGCAACACGAGGGCGAGCACCAGCATGGCGATTTCGCCGAGCACCGGCGTCGAGGCGAAGGAGACGAGCTGATCGACGGTGCCGAATATCGCCGCGGTCGTGACCGTCCCGGCGATCACGGCGGCGCCGCCGGTAATCACCGTGATGAAGGCCTTGGCGATGTAAGCCCCGCCGATCGAGGGCAGCAGCCCGGTGAGCGGCGCCATCACGCCGCCGGCCAAGCCGGACAGCGCGGCGCCGACGGTGAAGGTCAGCATATAGATGGTGTTCGGGTTATAGCCGAGCGCCGAGACGACGTCCCTGCCCTGCATGGCGCCGCGCGCCACCAGCCCGACGCGCGTGTAGCGCAGCGTAAACCACATGCTGCACATCAGAACGATCGCCACCGCGATGACGAACAGATTGTAGCCGCCCATCTGGTAATGCCCGATGCGGTAACCGGGGATCGGCGCCGGCACGCTGACGGCGGTGTTGCCGAATATCAGCGTGACGATGCCGACCAGCAGCAGGCCGAGACCCCAGGTCGCCAGCATGACGTCGATCATGCGGCCGTACAAAAAGCGCACGATCAGCCGCTCGACGATAAGGCCGAGCAACCCGACGACGATGGGCGAGATCACCAGCATGGCGAAATAGATGTTGATGCCGGCCTTGGCGGCGGCGATCGTCGCATAGCCGCCGACCATCACAAACTCGCCGTGGGCGAGGTTGATCACGCGCATCATCCCGAACACGATCGCCAGACCCGCGCTGATCAGCGCAAGAAAGGCGATCATGTACAGAACTTCGAGAACGACGATCGCCGCGTAGTCCATTCAATATTTCCGTCGGGCCCGGTCACCCCCGCGCGTGGCCCGCACCTTTCGCTCAGATCTTGACCTCATATTGCTTATTGTCGTTCGGGTTCTTCTGCAGGTTGCAATAGCGCGCGGTATCGCTGGGCGGCCGCTGCTTGGCGGTGTTGATGATCGTGAGCTTCTGATCCTTGACGACCATCAGGTGGATGTCGAGCGAGCAGTGGTGCGTCGTGGGGTCGACCTTGACAGTGCCGGCCGGCCCTTCGATCTGAACGCCGGTTTCGAGCGCCTTGACGACGGCGTCGTGCTCGACCGACTTCGCCTTGCGCACGCCTTCCGCCCACAGCTTGATGCCCTGATACTGCGAAACGGCAAGCTCGTGGATGCCCTTGGCGGTGCCGAAACGCTTGGCCCAGTCGGCGCGGAACTTCTTGTTGGCGTCGGTTTCGAGCTCGGGGCTGTAGTTGCCGGCGATGACGATGCCGTCGCCCTCCGCCGGCGACAGCGCGAGGTGCTCGTTGCCGACGCCGAAGGTGGTCGAGGTCAGCGGGATCTTCTTGTTCATGCCGGACGCCGCCCATTGCCGGAAGAACGACATGTGCGCGCCGCCCACCAGCGCGGCGACCACGAAATTCGGCGCCGCATCCTGGATCTTGGCGATGGTCGAACCGAAATCCGAAACGTCGAGCGGGAAGAAGTTGGTCGCCAGGGTCTTGCCCTTGCGCTGGTCGACATAATAGGAGACCCACTTGGCCGTGATCTGCCCGTAGTTGTAGTCGGCGGCGAGCACGTAGACCTTGTTGCCCCACTTCTTCATCGCGTAGTCGATGATCGGCTCGACCGCCTGCGCCGGCGTCGTGCCGGTGCAGAAGCAGTTGCGGTCGCAGACGCCGCCCTCGTACAGCACGTTGTAGAAATACAGCAGGTTGCCGCGCCGGAACGTCTGCCGGATGGCTTCGCGCGAGGCGGAGGTGATGCCGGCATGCGCGACGTCGAACTTGTTGCGCACCAGCTCCTGGGCGTCGCGGGTGTAGAGCGCGATGTTGGACTGGCTGTCGTACTGCTTCAATTCGATTTGACGGCCGAGCAACCCGCCCGACTTGTTGATTTCGTCGACCGCCATCGCGGTCGCCATCACCATCGGCTTGCCGTAGGCGTCGAGCACGCCGGAATTGTCCTGGATCGCGCCCAGCTTGATCGGGTCCGCGGCGAACGCGTGCCGCAACGGCATACCCGCCGTGAGGGCCGTTGCGCCGGCGGCGCTCAGCAGTTTTCTGCGGGAAATGCCCATGATCTACTCCTTGATGTTACGCGACTGCGCGCATGCGAGGGAAGGTTACTTGCCTTTGCGCTCCGGCTTGCCGGCGGGCTCCGGCTCGACCACGGCCGTGGCCGGCGACTTGACCGCGGAGGAAAAGTCGACGCCGATCGAATTCGCCGATGCTCCTGAGCGCCGGAAGCTGCAACGCCATGCCGAGAATGCTGTCCATCACCTGATTGATCGGCGCTTTGGGCGAGCCGTCGCCGCTGCCGCCGGGCGTTGCGGGAGCGCCGGCGCCGAAGCCGCTGATCTGATGAATGCGGATCGAGTCGATCTTCTCGGCCGGCTTCATCATCTGCGACACGATCTCCGGCAGCCGGTCCAGACGGTGTTGTTCCAGCTTCATGCGGATCAGGGCTTCGCTTTGCGAGTTCTCCGCGTCGATGACGGCACGTTCGCCTTCCGACTTCGCCAGCAGGCTCGTCCGCTCGGCCTCCGCCTTGGTGCGCACGGCCTCCGATTCGGCGCGCACGCGCCGCAGCAGCACGTCCGCGTCGGTTTCCGCCTTGGCCTGCTCGACCGCGCCCTGCTCGTTGACGCGCTTGAGCGAGATCTCATGCGAGCGGTCGGCGACCGCGCGGTCGCGCTCGGTCTGCACGTGCTCTTCCGCCAGAACGACCTCGGCGCGCGCCAATTCGGCCTTGGCCCGCGACTTTGCTTCCTCGACATGCTTGGCGGCCAGTTGGATCGCGCTGTCGACCTTTTTCATTTCCACGCCGAGCTGGGAATCCAATTCGAGCTTGCGCAGCTCGCTCTGCTTGGCGACCTCGGTCACCTTGGTCTGGCGTTCGCGCTCGATGCGCGCCTCCTCGGAGGCGGTCATCGCTTGCTCGCGCGCCTTGGCGGCCTCGGCGTTACTCGCCGCCTTGGTCTTTTCGATCTCGAGATGCTGGTTGATTTGCGCTTCTTCTTCCTGCTGCGTCAGCACGAGGCGCTGCTTGGTCGCTTCGAGCTGGGTCTGGCGCACGGAAATGTCGGCGTCCGCCTCGATCTCCGCGCGCTTCTTGCGGTTGACCGCGATGATTTCGGCGAGCTTGCGCAGGCCCACCGCGTTGAAGGCGTTGTTCTCGTCGAAGGAGGAAAACGCCGACTGGTCGAGGCGCGTCAACGAGACCGAGTCGAGCAGAATGCCGTTCTGCTTGAGATTTTCGCGCAGCAGGTTGGAAACATTGGCGACGAATTCGGCACGGCCTTCGTGCAGGCTGTCCATGGTGTGACGCGCGGCCACCGCCTGCACGGCGTCGACGAAACGGCCTTCCAGGAGATTGCGGATACCGTCGGCGGTGAACGACTTGGCGCCGAGCGCCTGCGCGGCGGTGGCGATGCCCTCCTGCGAGGGAATGACGCGCACGTAGAATTCAAGCTCGACGTCGACCCGCATGCGGTCTTCGGTGATCACCGACTTGTCCGCCGCGCGCCGGACCTCGATGCGCAAGGTGCGCATGTTGATCTCTTCGACCTTGTGCAGGAAGGGCAAGGCGAGGCAGCCGCCGGATATCAGGATGCGCTGGCCGCCGAAACCGGTGCGCACCAGCGCCGTGTCGCGCGTCGATTTTCGATAGAACCGGTTGAGGAACATCACCGCAATCGCGATCACGACGACCGCAATCACAATGGCGAGCAACCACGCGAGGACGACCATATTGCCCCATCCCCTCAGGCTTTACGCCTGGCTTCTTGGCATTATTCCGGCATGGATTCATTTGACATGTGAAACATGACCCCTGTCAATAGGCTTTGTCGGACGCCATCGGTCGCACCGGGCACACGCTTTGCGCGCGTCGGCAATCCGCGCGCAAGGCGCGCTCGCCTCACATGGCCAAGGCGTTTCTTTCGCTGCTTGCGCGCTCGCATTGGCGCGGCGGCGTTGTCGATCTGCGCGAACGCGCCCTTCATCGCCGCCGGCACGAGGACTCAATCCGATCGGCGGGTGACTCGAGGCGCATGATGAAGCGGCCGAGCGTTGCTTCGGAGTGCAAATTCCGAATTGCTTGGGAGTTTAAATTGCGACGACAGATCGACCCTGTCGTTGTCGACGAATTCGCCGACGACCTTGACGCTCCCCAAAGATCAAAACATGATCCAGGCATTCGCGCCGAACCGTTCCGATCACGGATCGCGTAACTCTTTGGCACCACCTCTGTTACCTTGCGGCTACTACCCCTATCCGCCTTGTTACTAAAATGGAGCGCATTCACAATCGTTTCCAGGCAAAACACATGAGCGCCCGGATCCATGGGCGCTCGACGTCTTGGATCTTTCGCGGGCCTACGCCAACCGCTGCAGCAAATCCCGCATCCTCGAACCTAATGTTCAAGCTGGCGGTTCGGCGCATATTTGTTCATAGCGATAGCGTTCCTTTAGGCCGCCGCTGTATTCAAAGATGTCCAAAGTCGCCTCATAGGCTGATCGCGTAATCTCCACATGGGGCGACCAGCAGCCGAGCTGCTGGTACGTCGCGATACATTTGGCGAGAACAACTTCGTCGATTTTTGGAAAATATGGCTTCTCTGCTTTGGCGATCTCGACGGCAGGCGTCTCGTTCATGTAAATGCGGGTCTTCCGGTAGGCGCGCATGAACGCCGTCGCCATATCGGTTGCAAGCCAGTCGTGGGTCGTCGCAATACTGGAGAAACCGCACCGACCGACCTTTCGACCGACCTCGGCAACGATATGTCCGACGCCGTCTGCCTCCAGCTGCTGCGGGAACGGCCCTTGCTGCTGCACATACCGGCCCTCGCCACGCCGGAATGCCGCGTCGATATCGGCCGCTCCGCCGGGAGTGATCGGCTTTATCTTTTCGAAATCGATGCCGGCCTTGTGACAGGCATATTTGAACATGACGAGCGGCTGGCCACTCTTGAACATCACAACTTCGGCGCCTTCCAGCTTATCCCATGTGAATTCGGGATCCTTTTCTCGCCCCGTCAAAAAGAATCCATCCATCTCGTTGATCTGAGTGAAATGAACGGTGGTCGGAATCTCGCCTCGATTGAGGGTCGCAAAGCCTTGACTCAAGGCCGACTGGGCGATGTGCGCGGATCCATCATTTAACGCCGCCAGCGCGGAAACGCCCGGCGGCGAAACCGTCCACACCGGATCGAGACCCTGCGCTTTGAGAAAGCCGCCCGACATCGCTGAGATAAGCGGCGAATAGAAAGCGGAAAACAAAGTGAACTGGATGTTGATTCTGTCCACGTCATCATCCTCCTGCGGTGGGGACCTTCCCTGTCTGTACCGAAGACCTAAACCCGATGGGGCCCGCCGAGAATAGCGTGTGACGCAATGTTTTCGACACGATGAACCGGACGGAAGCAGGGCGCATCTTTGCCCAGCGACCGGTTCGTCCTGACCTTGTTGTAGTAATCGGCGTAGCTTTGCAAAATTTGCCGCAGAGGAGCCTCGCTCAAGATCATGAGATGATCGAGGCATTCACGCCGGATCGGTCCGACCAGCCTTTCTGCAAAGCCGGCGTCGCGTGCCATGCCGAGACCCTCACGATTAAGGCGATGGCACCATGGCCGGTTCCAGAAACGTACTCAACGGGCAGGCTTGGCGTTCGCAGACGAGTACTAAGTGGCGCGCCCGAAGAGATTCGAACTCCTGACCCCCAGATTCGTAGTCTGGTCGAGCAATTTGATTGGCCAGCAGAATTTTGCAAACCGGGTCGAAAGCAGCTCATGCCCCATCAATGGGTTACGCGGATTTTGCAAACCGACGAACTTCACCTTTTTCCGACAGACAAACGAATTTTAACGTCCGAAATAAATCGTGTCTTCAGCGACGTGCACTGCCGCTTTACCAGAGCGGCGTGCAGGGTCGTTGCTGTACTGGAAAAGTCAACAACTCGTCGAAATGATGGATGCCCAGGGGCGGAAGATAACTGAGCACCCAAGTTATTGATGATACAGGCGCTTTCCTGAGCGAGAAAATTCGCTACCCGTACCGCTACCCGTCGGCTGTGGAATAACAGTGAGTAGATATGGACACCCTCTTGCTCGGACATACCGGCGACCATACATCTCGCGGTTAGACGAAGCGTGATGGGAACGTCGCGAAGTCTATAGAACTCGAAATCGTTCCTGCCGCTGGCCAACCGCGTGGTGTTCGTCGCCGAAGGCAACTGCCTTCTGGTTCGGGAGCAAACACCAGCCACATCACGCAACGGGAAGGAGGACACATGCTTGTGTCCCTCACTCTCGAAGCCAGCAGGCCCGGCGGTGCGAGTTATCGTCTTGGCCTCGGGTGCTCAATGCCTGTCCCTGTCGTAAATTCTATCCGGTTGGCGTGGGACGCAGAAGAAAATCGGATGATGCTCTGCGGGATGTTGGACCTCTGCAGGCTAATTTTTGGGATTGAGGCCCTGATGGCGAATTCATGAAGTGGCTTTCGTCAAAGCCGAACGATTGGCACCAGCAGCTCTATGCCCTGCTATATAGCGAGCTCGCAAGCGAAGGTGGGGTTTATCAATTCAGGAGTTCAAAGATCGTTAGATTGCTTTCTGGTGCGTATGGAGCTGGCAAAGAGTGTTTTTTCCAGACGAAGGCGACCAGGATGATAGCGATCTTCCACGTGTAACTGCGGAGGTCTACACCTCGGGCAGAGGCAAAGCGCAACAACACAATGCTCGAAAGTTTCTAGAAGAGATTGGCGTCCGTGTGGTCGGTGAGGCAGAGCAGGTCGAACTGATCCTCAAGAAGCGCTACAATCGTGACGTCGAAATTCCAACAGAAAAAACATACAAAAGAGACTTTAAGCGCTTTGTGACGCTTGTCGAAAAGGAGCCTGCAACAAGCAATCTTTTCAAGGGCCACTTCGTATTTAAGTGCGAGGACGATCAGTGGCGGACGCCGAACGGCGTCTACCTTGAGCGCACCTTTTGGGGAGACTGGACTGCGAGCTTACTACGGCGCTCAGGGCGGTGAGTTCGAGGAATTCGCATTAGATAGCTTGTTCTACCAAAATATTGGCGTTCCGCTGAAGAAGATCGCGGCGTTTGCAAAATCAGTTGGCGCGATCGGAGAGCTTCAAGTTTCCACTTGCCCCTGCTACCAGAACCCTGAATGGAGCTATTTGAGCCAGGTTGGTGGGGAACGTAACACCTCTCCGATCAATCGGGACTACGAAATCGATGGGTTGGCAGATCTCCTGAAAAACCCCACGCTGGCTCTCTCGAGGCTGATCTGGCGGACCATGGCCGCCCTCCCGAACGATGGGCGCCACTTAGTGGCGACCTATCGCCGAAACGCGAGTGCTGGCTCTCGCCAAGTCGCGTCCTCCCTCGTTCATGTCTTGCGGTCTGCGGCTTGGGTGCCGCAGGGGGGGTTCCTTCGTACGTCCCTCCGAAGCTTCGCGCGATGCACTCCCTGAGGGCTTTCCATTTGATCCAGGTCAGCGATGGTTGAAGGCGGTGAAGTGGGGCGAGGACGCCATAAAGCGCTCAGAGCAGCAACAGCAGAAGGAAACCTATGCGCGCGAACTGGGCTTCTCCGATTTGTCGACCCTGGAGAGAGCGAAGCGCTTCGCGTCTCTTCCGCCAGATGAACAAGAGCGCGTCTTGGCCGATTGGGAGCGTAGCGCAGCGCTCGAACTTCCCGACCACTCTCCCGCAAATCCCGAACGTCGAGCGTCACGGGTAGGCGAGATGGCCGCTGACGCCCCGGAACGGCGCAGTGAGGAACGGACGAGGAGCGTTTCGGTTGGCCGCGAAGAAGTCAAAGCCGAGGCGGCTCAGTACTTGTTGCAGCAGTATGTGACGGACGAGGAGCTTTTCTGCCAAGTCTGCAAAAAACCGATGCCATTCAAGCTCGATGATGGCTCTGCATACTTCGAGCGGGTTGAGTTTCTATCGGGTCTAAAAAAGAGACATATCCAGAACTACCTTGCGCTGTGTCCAAACCACGCCGCCATGTTTCGACATGCCAACGGCACCAAGGACTTCATGCTGGAGATGTTCCTTGAGCTTGCGGGCAATGATTTGGAGGTGGTTCTCGCGCAAGAGAATGCGACCATCTACTTCACGAAGACACATATCGCTGACCTCAAAAAAGTCATCGAAGTCGATGGCAATAGGGACGACAATTCCTATCAAGATGGAGAGGCATCGTGAGTTTCGACGGCCTCGCATTGCTCGGCCGTCTCGGCAGGCCGCGCACGATTGGAAGGCGGGTAGATGCCCCCCGCCGATCTGCCGTCGATCCGTCATTTCGAAGGTCTCAGGATCAACCGGAAGCTCACTGGCGATCAGCATGGTTGGCAGAGGTCAAGCCTAGGGAAGTTCATGATGCATAGCGGTGCGAAACAGCTACCGGTGCGACACCTTTCGGTTCGGCTCCCTTGGCATGACAGCGGCTGGACTGGAACGGTCTGCAACGCGCCAACCAAGAATAGCTGGTGCATGGTCCTCAAGCGGATCCGTGAGGAAAGAGATGATGCTGCCGAGGAGGCCGTTGCCGGCAGTGCTTGGTCTGATCTGAGCGAGGCCCAACTACCGGCGTGCCTGACGGAGCGCGGAGCAGCTGTGAACGCCAAGGCCTATTCCCTTCGCAGCCGTCATCCGTTTGCCGACTCTTCGGCCGCAGACCCACGGTCATTTTTCCGAGAACGAGTTTCGCCTGCCTCCCTACAGCGTGCAGACCATCCCCTTTCGCTGGACCCGTAAGGATGATGCCCAAGCCATCGCTGATGAGCTCGCGCTGCCCTTCGACCTTTCGCGCGAACCGCAGCTGGCGTTCGAGACGGTGTGGGTCAACGACTTCGTCAATCAGCAGATAATGCTGGACACATTCTTCAGTGCGCTGGCACCCGAGAAGTCGCTGGTCTTTCTGTATGCCAAACGCACACCATTGACCGATGACCCACGCCGGGTGCTGGTGGGGGCCGGACGCATCACCTTTATCGGGCCCGCTCAAGAGCATTCATACAGCGAGCGATGCGACCGGAAAGCTGCGAGGCCTCATGTGGGAACGGGCAGTTTCTCATTCGATTCGTCCCGACGGCTTCGACGGCTTCGTGCTTCCCTACCAAGAACTTCTGGCTTTGGCGGAACGCGACGGGACCATCGACCCATCGGAGTTCGTCGCCTTCGCACCCGATGAAGGCTTCGAGGCGTTCAGCAACGTTGCAGAGCACGTCAACCATGACCTCGCCATTGCGAGCCTTCTTTCTCTGGCTGACAAGGTACGCGTCATCGCGAAGCACATCCCAGGCGCATGGGATCGTCACCTTGAGTGGATCTCCGAACGCCTTTCGGAGCTCTGGCAGCTACGTGGCGCATTTCCTGGGCTCGGCAGCGCGCTGCACGCGTTTGAGATCCGTTACGGGACGCTGCTCGCGATGGACCTCGCGCAGCGATACTGCGTCGACGGCCGATGGGCGGAGGATCCGTGGGCGCTCGTGTTGCGTGCCTTCGAGAAACCGAACGGGGTTCTGTCTCCTCGGTCGCCTCGCAGGTACAGCCGTTCGACGGGAAACGGCTCGCCGCTCTGCCAGGCGAGCGGCTGGCGCTGCTGGAGCTGCTGTCACGGTTCAGCCTGACGATCGAACAGGCAACTCGCTTCTTCAACACCGAGGGCAGAGAGGCTCTGACCGATGAGGAAATCCTCCATAACCCTTACCGCCTTTTCGAGACCGACAGACATCGTCTCGAAGCGGTAAGGATCGGAACGATTGACCGTGGCATGTTTCCCGACACAGTCGGTGCGCGAAGCATTCCCATTGCCGGAGATCAGCCGCCTCGAGGGCGATCAGGACCCCAGGCGAGTCCGAGCGCTTGCGGTTCACGTGCTCGCAGATGCAGAGGCGGGGGGACATACTTTGCTGCCGGTCGAGCAGGTTCTCGAGGGGATCCGAGAGCTGGGGCTCGATCCGCCTTGTCGGCCGAGCAAGGACTTGTTGCCCCTGCTGACCCAGTCATGGCGCCGGAGATCGTCGACGCATCGTTGTCGGATGGCCCGCGGGCCTGGCAGTTCGGCGAACGACGCGTAGATTGACGAACTGCTTCGCCAGCAGATGAGCCGACGCAGGCGGGCGCAGGCACATGCCACGTACGACGTGGCGGGCCTTGGTCGATCAGTGCGCTCGGCGACATGCCGACGGACGCATGACGAGGCTGCGGTCGAGGAGTTGCGCGCGGACGAGAAGGCAGCCGCGCTCGAGGAATTGTTTGCGGCGCGATTTTCGCTGCTCCTCGGACCGGCCGGAACAGGCAAGACTCGGCTACTGCAGATGCTCTGCGACCTGCCCGAAGTGCGCGGTGACGGGGTGCTGCTCCTCGCGCCGACCGGCAAGGCGCGAGTCCAGATGCAAAGGAACATCGAGGGGCTAAAGGCTCTGACCATCGCGCAGTTCCTGCTGCCGGATCGGTTCGACCCAGAGACGCAGCAGTATCACCTCTCGAAGGCTCCAAAGGTCGAGAGCGGCTGGGACGGTGATCATCGACGAAGCTTCGATGGTCACGGAGGACATGCTCGCCGCGGTGATCGATGCGCTGAAGGCCCCGAAGCGGATCATCCTGGTAGGCGACCACCGACAGCTCCCTCCGATCGGCGCGGGGCGGCCGCTCGTCGACCTCGCGAGGGAGCTCCGGCCATGGGAAGGCGATCGAGAGCGCTCTTCCCTCGCGTCGGCCCCGGGTACGCAGAGCTGACGGTGCATCGACGGCAGACCGGCAAAGGCAAGAGGGCCGCGACGACCTGCTTCTGGCTCGTGGTTCAGCGACGAAGCGCCAGATCCCGGCGCAGACGAGATCTGGGCGCGGATGGCTCTTGGCGAGACCGACGGCCATGTCGAAGTGCGCACCTGGCAGACGGACGAAGACCTAAAGGACCGCTCTTGGAAGCGCTGGTCCAGCACGTGCCGGAGATCGAAACACGACGAGGACGAACGCGGCTTCGGCGTCTCGCTGGGAGGCGTGCCAGCCGAAAGGGCGTGTTCTTCAACGCCGCGTGGCCGGAAAAGAACCGGCCTGGGTCGTCGGAGCGCTGTGAAAGCTGGCAGGTGCTGACGCCCGTTCGCGGCAAGGGCCACGGGGTCGAGGAGCTAAACCGCTTCCTCCACGAGCGTTTCCGGCCGAAGCGCTGCGGTTTGCGGAAGGGCGCCGGCCACGCACCCCACGACCGAATGGAGCCGAGCGGATCATCTACGGCGACAAGGTGATGTCGACCGTCAATGCCCTGACGAGGCATAGTCGGCCGCGAGAGGGCTCGTCTCGAACGGAGAGATCGGCATAGTCGTCGGTCAGGCGAAGTTCGGGAGCGCGTTGGAAGGGCAAGACGCCAGAGCGCCTCGACGTTGAGTTTCGGACGCAGCCAGGAACACGTTCGTGTACTGGCCGGGGATTTCGGCGACGACGGGGCGGTGGCGCTCGAGCTCGCCTACGCACTCACCGTGCACAAGAGCCAGGGCAGCCAGTTCGACCAGGTGTTCGTCGTCATCCCGCAGCCGTGCTTCATCCTCGGGCGGGAGTTCATCTACACCGCGCTCACTCGCCAAGTCGACGGCGTCGTGCTGTTCGTGCAGGGACAACCGACCGACCTTCGAGCATACACGTCCTCGAAGTACTCCGAGGTGGCGCGGCGATACACAAACCTCTTCGCCGCTCCGGACATGCTCGCTGATCCTAGTGGCGCGTTCCTTGAGCGTGGCCTGATTCATC
>CAWFYB010000010.1:0-633095 GCA_963819955.1 uncultured Pseudomonadota bacterium
GCGCGTGCGATAGGGCGCCGCGCTGAAGGTGCCGAGCTCGATTGCGCGGTTGAAGTCGGCGAGCGCACGCTCGTTGTCGCCCTTGGCGTAATAGACCTGCCCGCGTACGCTGTAGCGCCAAGGCGTCTTTGCCGTCGGCTTCGATCGCGGTCGAGATCGGCGAACGCGCCGGGCATAGTCCTTCTTGCGGGCCAGGGCCGCGCCGCGCAGCGCCATGGCATAGGCGTTGTCCGGCTTGCAGCTTGAGCATCGCGTCGGCGTCATGGATGGTGCCGGCGATGTCGCCGTCTTCAGCCGCAGATTCGCCGCGCATTTTCAGGAAGCTCGCGCGCCAGGAGAATTTGAGCGCGCGGCTGATGTCGTCCATCGCCTGCTTGTCGTCGCCCTTGGCGCATGTAGGCTTCGGCGCGCAGCGCATAGGTGTCGGCCTTGTCTGGTCGGGCGAGCACTGCGCGGTTATAGATCGCGATCGCCTTGTCGGCGTCGTCCTTCTTGCGCCAGATGCCGGCTTGCGCGGTCAGCGCGCCGATACTCTTCGGATCGAGCCGCGCCGCCCGCTCGTAGTCGGCGAGCGCGTTGTCGA
Source organism: uncultured Pseudomonadota bacterium (assembly GCA_963819955.1). Taxonomy (GTDB): domain Bacteria; phylum Pseudomonadota; class Alphaproteobacteria; order Rhizobiales; family Xanthobacteraceae; genus Pseudolabrys. The sequence continues at coordinate 584 of CAWFYB010000010.1, forward strand.
ACTTCGTCGTCGGCTTCGTGGGCCTTCGCCCGCAGCATGTAATTGTCGGAAGTCTGGACTGTGAGCCGTACCGCGCGGTCGAAATCCTCGATCGCGTGGGTGTAGTCTTGCTGGCGCATGTAGAGCTGGCCGCGGCCGCTATAGGCCGGCGCGCGCGCGCCGAGTTCGATCGCCTGCTGGTAGTCCGCCAGCGCGCCGTCGGTCACCCCGAGGTCGCGCCGCACCGTGGCGCGGTTGACGTAGGCCGAGGCGGCCTTGGGGTCGAGCCGGATGGCGGTGTCATAGTCCTCAAGGGCCTCGCCGTAGTTGCCGCGCGCGTACCAGGCATTGCCGCGGTTCTGGTAGGCGGGCACGAAATCGGGCGCCAGCGCGATGGCTCGGTTGAAGTCGCCGATGGCGTGCTGGAGTGTCGCCGCGGTCGAGATAGGCAAGGCCGCGCAGCGCATAGGCGACGCCGAGCGGGCGGTCCTTCAGCCGGCGAGGAGTTGATCATAAGGCGGTGCAGGCGGCGACGCGGTGTCGACGCCCGGTCTCTGGTCCGAGCAGGTGAGGGCGTCGTTGCGGGTCAGCATGGCCTGGGCGCTGACCCCGCCCAGCCGGAGGACATGGCAGCTCCCGGCGAGCAGAACGCTACCTCGCAACCAATGCTGACGGGTCGCACGCATCACTGAACCCTACACATTAACCATATTGCTTACCGAAAATACACGTGGCACCAATGGTTTGTCCATGGGAGGGGGACGGTTCGTTAACCAAAGCTGGATATGGTTAACAAACATGGTTAATTTGGAACTTTTATGAAGGGCCACCGGCCTGCTGTCGGCGGGTTCGGCCAGACCTCGGCGTCTGCCGTCCGGACAGTTCGGCCCCGGCGTCGGCGGGAAGCCCCACAAAAAACAGCAAAGAAAGCACCGAAACAGCCCCCACAGCCAGGAAAGCCGGGCAAAGTCGGCCGCCACCAACGGCCCACCGGTCCGCCGCGGAAATGGACCACCAGTTCCACCACCAGCGCCCCGAAGGCGACCCCGGCCGACAGCGCCAGTTGCCGCGAGACCGTGATCAGCGAGGTGGCCCGGCTCACCTGAGCGGGTTCGATTTCGGCATAGGCGATGGTGTTGATGCAGGTGAACTGCAGCGAGCGGAAGAAGCCGCCGACCAGCAGCAGCGCCACCATCGCCGCCACCGGCGTTGTCTTGGTGAAGGCCGCGCAGGCGGCGAGGAAGACGGCGCTGACCAGGCAATTGACCACCAGGATGGTGCGGAAGCCGAAGCGCCGCAGGATGGTGGCCGCCGCCATCTTCATGCCCATGGCGCCGAAGGCCGAGGTGAAGGTGATGAGGCCGGAGCTGAACGGCGTCATGCCGAAGCCGAGCTGCAGCATCAGCGGCAGCAGGAACGGCAGCGCGCCGATGCCGATGCGGAAGACGAAGCCGCCGATCATGCTGGCGCGGAAGGTATGCAGCCGGAACAGGGTCAGATCGAGCACCGGCGAGGGCGTGTGCCGGGCGTGCACGACGATAAGCGGCGATGAAGATCGAGCCGCCGACGATCAGCGCCGCGACCATGGTCCAGGGAAGGAAGTCGAGCCCCAGCACCGAAAGGCCGAAGGCGACGCCGGCGATGCCCAGTCCCGGCGAGCACCATGCCGGCGAGGTCGAAACGCTCAGCGTTTCGGCACGGAAGTCCTCGATATAGCGGGTGGCCAGCACAATGCCGAGCAGGCCGATCGGCAGGTTGATGATGAAGATCCAGTGCCAGGTGGCATAGGTGGTGATGAAGCCGCCGACCGGCGGCCCCAGCACCGGCCCGATCATCGCCGGCACCGTCACCCAGGCCATGGCGTTGACCAGGTCGCGCTTGGCGACGCTGCGCACCAGCACCATGCGGCCGACCGGGGTCATCATGGCGCCGCCCATGCCCTGCACGATGCGGGCGATGACGAAATCGGTGAGCGAATTCGACAGCGCGCAGCCGATCGAGCCGATCATGAACACGGCGATGGCGGCGCGGAACACGGTGCGGGCGCCGAAGCGGTCGGCGGTCCAGCCGCTCGCCGGGATGAAGATCGCCAGCGACAGCAGATAAGAGGTGATGGCGAGCTTGAGCGCCAGCGGGTTGGCGCCGATGTCCGTGGCGATCGCCGGCAGCGCGGTGGCGATCACCGTGGAGTCCATGTTCTCCATGAACAGGGCGACCGCGATGATCAGCGGGACGATGCGTTCGGCGGCATGCGCATCAGGAGCCCGGCAGGAGCGGCAATGCAGCCCTCTTGAACCGCAAACCGGCGGCGGAAGGAAGCCCGCTCCTCGTGTCCTGACTTCATAACAGCCATCCGCGAATGCCCTAGGAATCGCCGCTAACCGTGCTACCGACCCACGCCAACCCAAAAGCGGGCCGTGAATTCGGGCGAGGAACCCTCGCAACAGGCGGTTTTATCAGCCTTCCGCACCCGGTCTTGCTTCCTATTTGGGGGTGAGACGGAGTTGGCATGGCGACCGAAAAACAACGATCATCCGCGCGAGGCGCTTACTTTCGACGACGTGCTGATCAGGCCCGGCCTGTCGGAAGTACTGCCCGCCGACGTCGATATCCGCTCCCGCATTACCCGCTCGATCCCGCTGAACATCCCGATCATCGCCTCCGCCATGGACACGGTGACCGAAGTCGCAGATGGCGATCGCCATGGCGCAGGCCGGCGGCATCGGCGTCATCCACCGCAATCTCGATCCGGATCAGCAGGCCGCGCAGGTGCGCCAGGTGAAGAAATTCGAATCCGGCATGGTGGTGAACCCGCTCACCATCGAGCCGACCGCCACGCTGCAGCAGGCGCTCGACCTGATGAAGGAGAACCGCATCTCCGGCGTCCCGGTGGTGGAAGGGCGGCGGCAATCGGCAAGGCCGGCAAGCTGGTCGGCATCCTGACCAACCGCGACGTGCGCTTCGCCACCGATCCGCGCCAGCGCGTGTCCGAGCTGATGACCAAGGAAAAACTCATCACCGTGCGCGAGGGCGTCAGCCAGGACGAGGCCAAGAAGCTCCTGCACCAGCACCGCATCGAGAAGCTGCTGGTGGTGGACGATCAGTACCGCTGCGTCGGCCTGATCACGGTGAAGGACATCGAGAAGGCGGTCGCCAATCCCGACGCCTGCAAGGACGAGCAGGGGCGCCTGCGCGTCGCCGCCGCCACCACCGTCGGCGACAAGGGCTTCGCGCGCACCGAGGCGCTGATCGAGGCCGGCGTCGATCTGGTCGTGGTCGACACCGCGCACGGCCATTCGCGCTACGTGCTCGACGCCGTCACGCGCATCAAGCGGATGTCGAACGCGGTGCAGGTGGTGGCCGGCAATGTCGCCACCACCGACGGCGCCAAGGCGCTGATCGATTGCGGCGCCGACGCCATCAAGGTCGGCATCGGCCCCGGCTCGATCTGCACCACGCGCATCGTCGCCGGCGTCGGCGTGCCGCAGCTCACCGCGATGATGGACTGGGTGGAGGCCGCGAAGGCGGCCGGCGTGCCGGTGATCGCCGACGGCGGCATCAAATATTCCGGCGATCTCGCCAAGGCGCTGGCCGCCGGCGCCGATTGCGCCATGGTCGGCTCGCTGCTCGCCGGCACCGACGAGACGCCGGGCGAGGTGTTCCTCTATCAGGGCCGCTCCTACAAGAGCTATCGCGGCATGGGCTCGGTCGCCGCCATGGCGCGCGGCTCGGCCGACCGCTATTTCCAGCAGGACATCAAGGACGCGCTCAAGCTGGTGCCGGAAGGCGTCGAGGGCCAGGTCGGCTACAAGGGCCCGGTCGCCAACGTGCTGCATCAGCTCGCCGGCGGCTTGCGCGCCGCCATGGGCTATGTCGGCGCCAAGACGCTCGCCGACTTCCACGACGAGCGCGGAATTCGTGCGCATCTCGGGCGCGGGCTTGCGCGAAAGCCACGTGCACGACGTGACCATCACGCGCGAGAGCCCGAATTATCCGGGGCGGGGGTAAGCGCCGTCCGCCGCTCAGGTCTTGTCGATGAAGGCGACGATCTTCGCCGTGGTCTGCTGCGGCTGCTCTTCCATGACCCAGTGACCCGAATTCGCAATGACGCCGCCGCTCACGTCATTGGCGACCAGCCGCATGATGTCGGCCATCTGCGCGCCGAAGGAATGATCGCCGCCGAGCGCCAGCACCGGCATGGTGAGCTTGCCCTTGGCGGCGAAGGCCTTGTTGTCGACCGCGTCCTGCGTGAAGGCGGCGAACTGCTTGAAGGCGGCATGCATGTTGCCCGGCCGCGCGTAGAGCCGCGCATAGTGGCGGCGCGTCGCTTCGTCGATCGCCTTCGGATTGGCCGACAGCTCGTTGTAGAAGCGGTCGAGATAGATGCGCTCGCGGCCCTTGACCAGCCGCTCGACGTCGGGGCCGCGGAAATTGAAATGCCATAGCGCCGGACTGCGGATGATCTCGTCCCACGGCCCGATGCCGGGCAGCGGCGCGTCGATGATCACCCAGCGGGTGACGCGGTCCGGAAATTGCGCCGCCAGCGCATAGCCGACCATGTTGCCGATGTCGTGGGTGACCAGCGCGGCCTGCTCGATCTTGAGCTTGTCCATGACGCCGGCGATATCGCGGCCTTGCGTCTTCTTGTCGTAGCCGCCCTTCGGGTGCGAGGAGAGGCCCAAGCCGCGCAGGTCCGGCACGACGACGGTGTGAGCCTTGAACAGGGCCTTGGCTACCGGCGCCCACATGTCGCCGGTGTCGCCGAAGCCGTGCAGCAGGACGACCGCCGGTCCATTGCCGCCGATGCGGACGTGGAGCGTCGTGTCGCCCGATTTGATGCGTTTGGCCTGGAAGCCCGCTGGAAATTTCTGCATAGGTGCAACAATTGCTGTTGGCGCTGCGCGATCGCTGGTCCCAGCAATAGCCTATTCGCCAAGTCGATGCGTCGGTACGCGGTACCAGGCTCCGTCCTGGCCGGCTATCGGCTTGGCCGGTGGCGCAGCACGAGCACGACGCCAGCCACGAGCCCGAGCAGTCCGCCGACCGGGCCGAAGCCGAAGAACGCGGTCATCTCGCGCGCGCCTTCGAAGTCGGGCATTCCCAGGTAGCTCGATATGATCAGTGCGGCGAAGGCGGTCACCACCCAGCCGGCGGCGGCGCCGAAGAGGCCGGCAAGGATCGCGAGGATGAATGTCATGCCTTGTGCTTTCCCGCGGCCACGGCCCTGCCGGGCGCATACCAAAGCCGCCGGTCTTGGTCGGGCGCCGGCGGCAAAAGGTTCAACGGTTTGCGGCCCCCGTGTGGCGCGCCTGACGCCGATCTGATAGAGCGCTGGGCCGATGCTGAGCCGCTCCGGGGGAAGCCCATGACCGTCCGCGCACTCATGCTGTCGCTGTTCGTCGATGTTGCGCTAACCCTGTAGGAATTCGCCATGAGCCGAAGCCGCCCACCGCATCGTACTTGCGTCGCGTCCCGTCGGAGAGCCGAAGCCCGGCGACTTTCGTCTGGAGGAGTATCCGGTGCCGCAGCCCGGCTCCGGCGAGGTGTTGCTGCGCACCAAGTGGCTCTCGCTCGATCCCTACATGCGCGGGCGCATGAGCGATGCGCCGTCCTATGCCAAGCCGGTCGGTATCGGCGAGGTGATGGAGGGCGGCACTGTGAGCGAGGTTGTCGCTTCCAACAATGATCGTTTCGCCCGCGGCGACATCGTGCTCGGTCATACCGGTTGGCAGACGCATGCGCTGTCAAATGGCGCCGGCCTGCGCAAGCTCGATCCCAAGCTTGCGCCGGTCTCGACCGCGCTCGGCGTGCTCGGCATGCCGGGCATGACCGCCTATAGCGGCCTCCTGGAAATCGGCAAGCCGCAACCGGGCGAAACGGTGGTGGTGGCGGCCGCCTCGGGCGCGGTCGGTTCGGTCGTCGGCCAGATCGCCAAGATCAAGGGCGCCCGCGCCGTCGGGATCGCCGGCGGGCCGGACAAGTGCCGCTACGTCAAGGACGAGCTCGGCTTCGACGACTGCCTCGACCATCGCGCGCCTGATTTCGCCGCGCGGCTAAAGGCAGCCTGCCCGAAGGGGATCGACGTCTATTTCGAGAATGTCGGCGGAGCGGTGTTCGACGCGGTGTTGCCGCTGCTCAACGCATTCGCGCGGATTCCGGTGTGCGGTTTGATCGCACAATACAATGCCACGGAGTTGCCGCCCGGACCCAACCGGTTGCCGCTCCTAATGCGCAATGTGCTTACGAAGCGGCTGCTCATCCGCGGCTTCATCGTCACCGATTTCGCCGCGCGTTTCGAGGATTTCATACGCGACGTGTCGCAATGGGTAAGAGAAGGCCGCATCAAATATCGGGAGGATATCGTGGAAGGACTAGATAACGCTCCGGCGACATTCATCGGTCTGCTGAAAGGCAAGAACTTCGGCAAACAACTCGTGCGCGTCGCGGAGTGAACCCATGTCCATCCGCGCCATCCTGCTGCCGCTGTTCGTCGAGGTCGCGCTGACCTTCGTTCTGATGCTCTGGATGGCCTATGCGCGCACCGTCGCGATCAAGGGCAAGCAAACCAGAATGGCGGACATCGCGCTTGGCCAGGCGAATTGGCCGGTGCGGGTCCAGCAGATCAGCAATTGCTACGCCAGTCAGTTTCAGCTGCCGGTTCTGTTTTACCTGCTGACCGTGCTGGTCATCATCACCCGCCATGCCGACACCGTTTTCGTGGTCATGGCTTGGCTCTTCGTCGTCAGCCGCCTGGTGCATGCCTATATCCACACCGGCAGCAATTACGTTCCGAACCGCTTCAACGCCTTCGCCGTCGGATCGCTGATCCTGCTGGCGATGTGGCTGATCTTCGCGGTGCGCATCGTGCTCGCGCTGCCATGAGTCCCCGAACATGACGCCGGCTGCGCGGCTGGCCGCGGCCATCGAGGTTTTCACGGCAATCGAGAGCGAACGCCGGCCGGCCGCCGACGCGTTGAAAAGCTGGGGGCTGGCGCACCGCTTCGCCGGCTCGGGCGACCGCGCGGCCATCGCCGGTCTCGTCTACGACGCGCTGCGCCGGCGTTCGTCCAGCGCCTGGCTCATGGGCGCCGATACGCCGCGCGCCATTCTCCTCGGCATGCTCAAGCGCGAGCGCGGGCTCGACACCGCCGCAATCGAGAAGCTCGCCGACGGCGCGCGCTTCGCGCCGGAGGCGCTGAGCGAAGAAGAGCGCCACGAGCTCGATACCGCGACGCTGAAAGGCGCGCCGCCGCATGTGCTCGGCGATTATCCGGAATGGCTGGAGCCGTATTTCGCCAAAGCCTTCGGCGACGAGCGCGCGGAGGAGGGCGCCGCGCTTGCCGCGCGCGCGCCGCTCGATCTGCGTGTCAACACGTTGAAGGCGGAACGCGACCAGGCGGCCGCCATGCTGGCGGACTTGAAGCCCGCGCCCACCCGCTGGTCGCCGTGGGGCCTGCGCATTCGTCTGAGCGCGGACGCCAAGAGCCCGGCGATCCACGCCGAGCCGGCCTTCCTGAAAGGCATGATCGAGGTGCAGGACGAAGGCTCGCAGCTCGCCGCGCTGTTTGCCGGCGCGCAGCCGGGCGAGCAGGTGGTCGATCTCTGCGCCGGCGCCGGCGGCAAGACCTTGGCCTTGGCGGCCATGATGCAGAACAAGGGCCAGATCTACGCAACCGACGAGGACAAGCGGCGGCTGGCGCCGATCCACGAGCGGCTCAAACGCTCGGGCGCGCGCAACGTGCAGGTGCGCACGCCGAAATCGGTCGGCAGCGAGCTCGACGATCTTGGCCGGCCGCATCGACCTGGTGCTGATCGACGCGCCCTGCAGCGGCACCGGCGCCTGGCGGCGCAACCCGGACGCCAAATGGCGCATGCGGCCGGGCGCGCTGGTGGAGCGGCAGAAGGAGCAGGCGCAAGTGCTCGACCGCGCGGTGCCGCTCGTCAAAGCCGGCGGCCGCATCGCCTATGTCACCTGCTCGGTGCTGGAGGAGGAGAACGGTGGCCAGTTGCGCTCCTTCCTTGAGCGCCATCCTGGGTTCGCCATAGTTCCGCCGGCCGAAGTGGCCCAGGCGCTGGGCGAGCGTGCCTTCATGTTCGGCAAGGCGGCGCGCCTCTCAGACGAAGGCATAATGATGACGCCGCGGACGACCGACACCGACGGCTTCTTCGTCGCGCAGATCAGGCGCGGGTAACCGGGCGTTTACGCAAAATCCCCGATTGCGCCTCAATCCCGGCTCAAATTCTCCCCGAAATCGGTGTGTCTGGCGCTTGCGACGCACTTCCCCGGGGGGTTTTCGATGTTGACGGCCAGGCGCGATCCTTTGCTCCACCCGGGGGCGCCCGATACGGCACACGCCGCCCATCCCGGCCACGCCGCGCATAGCCCCGGCTTCACCCGCTTCATGAATTTCCTGCAGGTGGCGGGTTCGCTGCTGGCGATCCCGCTTGGGCTCGCCAGCGGCTATTCGATCTACCATGCCAATTTCTCGGCCGAGGCGAGCTGCCAGAGCCTGCGCACCAATATCATCTCGATGCTCGACAAGAGCGCCGACGCTTCCACGCTGCGCATGCTGATGCGGCGCGACGTGGCCGACTTCGAAACCGCCTGCGGCGCGGTCGATCCCGACGCGGTCAAGGCGTTCAAGACGCTGCTCGCCTCCGGCAAGAATGCGGTGCCGGCGCCCGAGCCGGTCAAGCAGGCCGCGCCCGCGCCGGTGCGGCACGTGAAGGAAATGGCCAAGCGCGCGCCGGCCAAGGCGCCGCCCGCCGTCGAAGCCAAGCCCGCGCGGCGCGATAGCGCGGCGTCCGATGCCAAGTGGGTCGCCTCGGTGCGCGAGGCGCTGATCCACACGCCGGATGCCGAGACCGAGACCGCCAAAGCGCCGGCGGTTTTGCCGGCTCAGCCGCCTGTCGCCGCGCGCCCGGTGACGCCGCCTGCCGCTGCGCCGCGTGCAACGCCTGCAGCGCCGGTGTCGCTCGCGCCGCCAACTGCCGCGCGCACAGAGCAAGCAGCGCCCGCTTTGCCGCCCGCGGCTTCGGTTGCCGCGGCGCCGAAGCCTGCTCCCGATCATCCGGTGCCGCCGGCGGCAATCCCCGACGCCGCGCCGCCGCCGCCGGCAGCCGCGCCGGCTGCGAAGCAGTCGCATCCCATCCGCGACGCGATCGCGGAAATCCCGCTGCTCGGCCGCATGGTCGGCAAATAGCCGCTTAAAGCTTTCCGCTTTCCGGCTGCCAGTCCGCTACCGCCGCCGCATCCTTCTCGAGCTGCCAGCGCCCGCTCTTGCCGGTGCCGCGCTCGGCTCTGCGTGAGAAGCGCGAGATAGTCGCGGCGCGGCACTTCGCGGAAGCCCATGTCGCGGCAGGTCGGCGTCATCAGCTTGCCGTCGTTGAAGGCGAAGCCCCAATAAGCGAGATGCCAGTTGAGCACGATGAAGCCGATCTTCGACGTGTTGGGCTCACGTGAAAATTGCGACTCGGTGGCGAAGGCGTTGCCGACCGCCACGCCATAGCCGCCGCCGGCCAATTCGCCGCGCTCGTTCCAGACTTCGAAGGAATGCGCGTAGCCGGCGTCGAACAATTCGGCATAGGCGCGCATGATCCTCGGCGTGATCCAGGTGAGATGCCAGCGCCCGGCGCGGTGGCCGGCGCAGGCGGCGATCACGCCTTCGAAATCGCGGTCGAAGGTTACGGTATAATGACCCTGCCGCATCTGCCGGCGCAGGCGTTTCGCAATGTGCAGGTCATTGAAGAACAGCAGCGAACGCTTGGGCGGCGACCACCATTTCGGCGGCCCGACATGACCGAGCGGATAGAGCCCGCGCCGGTAGGCGGCGAGCAGTGTCGGCAGCGTCAGATCGTGCGCGATGCCGGCGAGGCCGGGCGGCCGATCGAACGCGCGCTCGGGGTCGGGCAGGGCGTAGTCCGGCGCCAGCGCTTCGCGCAGGCAGAGCTTGAGCAAATTGGGCACGCCGCGGATGCGCTTGGGGCTCAGCGCCCAGGCGACGCCCAGCAGCCAGCGTTCCACCATGGCGGCGAGCGGCTCGCGGAACAGCGCGGCCCGGCGGTCGGGTCCGGCGGACGGGCTCAGCCTGAGGCGGTCTGCATGGAAGGCCAAGGCGGCGCTCCGGGCGAAAGTGGCAGGTCTGGCCCTTCTCGCACGACGCGGCTAACGGAGCGTTAGTCGGCGGTACCGGTGCCCGGGACTAGTGATTGAAAAAGACGGTAATACACTCTTAACTTGTGGCGCGGGCGTCGGCGCAAAACCGGAGGGAACCATGGCGAAATTCTCACGCAGACAGGTACTCGGCGGCGGCTCGGCGCTGCTGATCGGCGCCGGACTCAACAATCACGCGCAGGCCGCGCGCCGCGCCCATCATCGGCGCTATGACGTCTGCGTGGTCGGCGCCGGCTTCTCCGGTCTGACCGCCGCGCTGCGGCTCAAGCAGGCAGGCGCCAGCGTCATCGTGCTGGAAGCGCGCAACCGCATCGGCGGGCGCTCGCTTACCGCCCCGATCAAGGGCGGCGGCTGGATCGATTACGGCGGCCAATGGGTCGGGCCCGACCAGGACGCCTTCTACGGCCTGATCAAGGAAGTGGGCGGCGAGACCTACAAGTCTTACGACACCGGCAAGACGATCGAGCGCAGCACGCTCGACCCGAAAGAATTCATCCGCTTCGGCGACGAGCTGCACGACAAATATCCCGGCTCCGAGCAGATCGAGGCGGCTTACAGCAAGGTCGACGCGCTCGCCAAAACGATCGATCCCGACCGACCCTGGGCGCAAGCCGATGCCGCGCGGCTCGACGCCATGACCTTCGCCGAATGGCTCAAGCAGAACGTCGACAACGACAATGTGCGCGCCCTGGTCGGCGGCGTGGTGGCCTCGGTCGCCTGCGCCAGCATCTCGGAAATCTCCATCCTGGAAATGGCCTTCCTGGTGCGCGCCTGCCACGGGCTCGACAAGCTGTTTGCGTTCACGGGTGGGGCGCAGCAGGACCGCCTGATCCACGGCACCCAGCCGATCGCGCAAAAGGTCGCCGACCGGCTCGGCAAGGGCGCGCTGCGGCTCGGCCAGCCGGTGCGCAGCATCAAATGGAGCGACAAGGGCGCCACCGTGCGCAGCGACGAACTCACCGTCGAGGCCGATCATGTCATCGTGGCCATCCCGCCCAATCTCGCCGGCGCCATCGACTACGATCCATCGCCGCCGACCGACCGGGTGCAGGTTACCCAGCGCTGGCCGCAGGGCGTCGTGATCAAGGTGCAGATGGTCTATGACGAGCCCTATTGGCGCGCGGACGGGCTCAACGGCGCTTCGTCCGACTATCTCGGCGTGGTGGGCGAGACGGCGGACAGCGGCGTGCCGGAGAACTATTCCAAGAAGGGCATCATGACCGGCTTCGTCTATTCCGATCAGGCGCGCCAGGTGGCGGTGCTGCCGGCGGCCGAGCGGCGCAAAGCCGTGCTCGAGAACGTGGCCGAGCGCTTCGGGCCGAAGGCGCTCAAGGTGATCGACTATCACGAGATGAACTGGTCGACCCAGCAATGGACGCGCGGCTGCTTCACCGGCTTCCTGACGCCCGGCGCCACCACGCTGTTCAAATCGGCGGTGCGCGATCCCATAGGCCCGATCCATTGGGCGGGAACCGAGAACTCGACCGTCTGGCCGTCCTTCATCGACGGGGCGGTCGTCTCGGGCGAGCGCGAGGCCAAGGCGATCGTCAAGCGCAAGGGCTAAAGCGGGGCGCCGCCCGGTACCGAAATGCCGTGGATCGCGTCCGCCGCCAGTTGCGGCGGGCGGCCCGGAAGCATAATCAAATGGGCATGCAGCCAGCCCTCCAGCGCGACGCGCGGCCAGCCTCCGCTCACGACAAGGTTCTGATCGTCGATTTCGGCTCCCAGGTCACCCAGCTCATCGCGCGCCGGGTGCGGGAGGAGAAGGTCTATTGCGAGATCGTGCCCTACCAGAAGGCGGAGGAAGCCTTCCGCGCCATGCGGCCCAAGGCGGTGATCCTGTCCGGCGGGCCGGCTTCCGTGCTCGACCAGGATGCGCCGCTGGCGCCGAAAGCGATCTATGAGGCCGGCGTGCCGGTGCTCGGCATCTGCTACGGCGAGCAGGCCATGGCCGCGCAGCTCGGCGGCAAGGTCGAGGCCGGCCACCACCGCGAGTTCGGCCGCGCCGAGGTGGAAGTGGCGGCCGATAGTCCCGCTGCTCGAAGGCGTCTGGCGCAAGGGCGAGAAATATCCGGTCTGGATGAGCCACGGCGACCGCGTCACCGTGCTGCCGCAAGGCTTCCATGTGCTCGCCACCTCGCCCAACGCGCCGATCGCCATGATCGGCGACGACACGCGCAAGTTCTACGCCACGCAATTCCATCTCGAAGTCGTGCACACCCCGCACGGCGCGGCGCTGTTGCGCAATTTCGTGCGCAAGGTCGCCGGCTGCGCGGGCGACTGGACCATGCGCGCCTTCAAGGAAGAAGCGATCGAGAAGATCCGCGCCCAGGTCGGCAAGGGGCGCGTGATCTGCGGCCTGTCGGGCGGCGTCGACTCGGCGGTCGCCGCGGTGCTGATCCACGAGGCGATCGGCGAGCAGCTCACTTGCGTGTTCGTCGATCACGGCCTGCTGCGGCTCGCCGAAGCGCAGAAAGTGACGGCGCTGTTCCGCGACAGCTACAACATCCCGCTGGTGCATGTGGACGCCTCCGACATGTTCCTCAAGGCGCTCGACGGCGTCGAGGAACCGGAACAGAAGCGTAAAACAATCGGCAAGCTGTTCATCGACGTGTTCGAGCGCGAGGCGAAGAAAGTGGGCGGCGCCGAATTCCTGGCGCAGGGCACGCTCTATCCCGACGTGATCGAGAGCGTGTCGGTCACCGGCGGGCCGTCGGTCACCATCAAGTCGCACCACAATGTCGGCGGCCTGCCCGAGCGCATGCATATGAAGCTGGTCGAGCCTTTGCGCGAACTGTTCAAGGACGAGGTGCGCGCGCTCGGCCGCGAGCTCGGGCTGCCGGAAGCCTTCGTCGGCCGCCATCCGTTTCCCGGGCCGGGCTTGGCGATCCGCTGCCCGGGCGCGATCAGCAAAGAGAAGCTCGATATTCTGCGGCTGGCCGACGAGATTTTCATCGAGGAAATCCGCCGCACCGGGCAATACGACAATATCTGGCAGGCTTTCGCCGTGCTGCTGCCGGTGAAGACGGTGGGCGTCATGGGCGACCACCGCACCTACGAATACGTGGTGGGCCTGCGCGCCGTGACCTCGACCGACGGCATGACGGCGGACTTCTACCAGTTCGACATGCAGTTTCTCGGCATGGTGGCGACCCGCATCATCAACGAGGTCAAGGGCGTCAACCGGGTGGTTTATGACGTGACCAGCAAGCCGCCGGGCACGATTGAGTGGGAGTGAGGCGACCCAGCGCCTCACTTTTTTCGCTGGGACTTGGATTCGGCCCAGGCGTGGAGGGGCAATAACAGTGCCACGAGTTCGCGGCCGGCTTCGGACAGCCCATAGCCGCTTTCGTCGCGCGTCACCAATCCCGCCGCGCGCAATTCCTTGACACGCGTATTGAGCACCGTCGGGTTGGTGGCGGCCGCCGCCTGCAGCACGCGGAATGTCAGGGGTTCTTCGACCCGGGACAGTTCCCAAAGAATGCGCAGCGCCATGCGGCGGCCCAGCAGGTCGAGCAGCGCCATGATTGGCCGGCCTGTCCTCGACCCCCTGACTTGGCGCCTACGCTGAGAATTGACCATGCTACGCTTTTCATAGCGACGGATTCGGGTTATGCTATAATAATTGTAGCATGGAGAGCCCGTCATGTCACCGCGCCTTGCGCCGCTCGATCCGCCCTATGCACCGGAGTTGCAGGCCATCTTCGACCGCATCATGCCTGCGGGCGTTCCGCCGCTCGTTTTGTTCACGACGCTTGCCCGCGATGCGCGCCTGTTCGAGCGCTTTCGCGGCGGCAACCTGCTCGACAAAGGCCATCTCACGCTGCGCCAGCGCGAGATCGTCATCGGCCGCGTCACCGCGCAGTGCAGGTCCGAATATGAATGGGGGGTCCATATCGCTTTTTTTGCCGGGCGCGTCGGGCTTGACGAGGCGATGCAACGCTCATTGGTGCTCGGTAGCGGCGAGGATCCATGCTGGTCGAGCGCGGAACGCGCAATCATTCGCGCCTGCGATCAATTCCATGCGACCGCCGATTTGACCGACGAGGCATGGCAGGACCTGCGCGGGCATGTGACGGAGATGGCCATGATCGAAATCGTCATGCTTGCCGGCTTCTATCGATCCGTGAGCTACCTGACGAATAGTTTGCGCCTGCCTTTAGAGCCTTTTGCCGTCCGATTTCCTCACTGAGCGGCGGTCCTCGCCAAATAGCGGTGATAAAGGGCGCGGCCGGCCTCGCCGTGGCGCGCCCCGCGACGCCGCTCAAGCGGGCGCCGCCACCTTGTCCGCAGTCTTCGTTTCGAAGTCGCTCGCTTCGTGCCGTTCGTGCAACTGCTTCGACGGTTCGCCGCTAACGCGATTGACCATGCGGCCGCGCTTCACCGCCGGCCGCGCGAGCAACATATCGGCCCAGCGCTGAACGTTCTTGTAGTCCTGGACGCTCAGGAACGTGGCCGAGTCGTTGTAAAGCCAGCCCTTGGCGAGGCCGCCATACCAGGGGAAGATGGCGATGTCGGCGATCGTGTAGCTGTCGCCGGCGATGTATTCGTTCTCGGCCAATTGGCGGTCAAGCACGTCCATCTGGCGCTTCACCTCCATGGCGAAGCGGTCGATCGGATATTCCATCTTGAACGGCGCGTAGGCATAGAAATGGCCGAAGCCGCCGCCGAGATAGGGCGCGCTGCCCATCTGCCAGAACAGCCACGACAGACATTCGGCGCGCGCGGCCGGCTCCGTCGGCAGGAAGGCGCCGAATTTCTCGGCGAGATAGGTCAGGATCGCGCCGGACTCGAAGACCCGGATCGGCTTGGCGCCGCTGCGGTCCATGAGCGCCGGGATCTTGGAATTGGGGTTCGCTGCGACGAAGCCGCTGCCGAACTGGTCGCCGTCGCCGATCTTGATCAGCCAGGCGTCGTATTCCGCGCCGCTTGTGTCCGAGCGCGAGCAGCTCCTCCAGCATGATCGTGACCTTCTGGCCGTTCGGCGTGGCCAGCGAGTAAAGTTGCAGGGGATGGCCGCCGACCGGCAGTTCCTTATCGTGCGTCGGTCCGGCGATCGGCCGGTTGATGCTGGCAAAGCGGCCGCCGCTCGGCTTGTTCCAGGTCCAGACCTTCGGCGGCACGTATTCTGAGGTGTCGTTCATTTCCGTTTCTCCAGACATCGACTTGTATGCGCCGGATGGCGCCGTCGTTCCTTAGTGGGGGCTATATGGGGGCTGCTTGGGTGCTACGCGCCGAACAGGCCGTCCAGCGACGGCTGCCGCAGCGTCGGCTCGAATTCGATGATCTCGGGGGCAACGATATCGTGCGCGACAAACGGGTCGTCGTTCACACGCACCTGAAGATCCTGGCGCGAAATATTGTGCGCCATGATGCCGCCGCCTATCTGAGGCTTGAGGCTGCCGGCCAGCAGGAACACGCCGTCGTCGAATCCGCGTTTGAGCCACGCCTTGTGACCGTCCATGAAATGGCCGGCCTGCGCTTTATTGCCCGAAAACTTGAGTAGCACGATAAACATCCCGTACGCCTCCTTAAGGTCGCTTTCGTTTCGCCTCAGACGCACGCTTGGTCGGCGCGCCTGCGGCTTTGGGCTTGCGCGGAACGTCTTGCGCGCACGACTTGAGCCAGTCGCACATCGCATCGACTTCCCGTTTGATGAAGGCCTCGTCGTGGAGGGCGCTCGCCAGCGTGGCGACGCCCTGGCTGCGGGCGAGAAGATGCATCGCCAGCGTGTCGGCGTCTTCCTTGCGACCGAGCAAGGTGAACTGCCTGCGCAGCCAGATGCGAAACAGTGTGAACAGCTTGTTGGCCTCGGCTTGCGACGCGTGACCGAGCTTCGCGAGCTCGCTGCAGAGCGTGCCGACCGGGCAGCCATAATGTTTGATGTCAGCGCGGTTGACGATCAGGACGCGAATGAAGCTTCGGATGCGATCGGCAGGGGTCTGCCCCTCACGTTCCCACCTGTCGAGCATCTTCTGGATATTGGCCAGGCGCGCCTCGATCACGGCGCCCAGAATTTCGTTCTTGGATTTGAAGTGATAGTAGAAATTGCCGCGCGAGATCCGCACGACATCCGCAATATCGGCGAATGAGGTGTGCTCGTAACCTTGCCGATAGAAGAGCTGATCGGCGGCTTCGATGATCTGGTCGCGGGTTGTTTGATCGCTCATGTAATAACCTCATCCGGCCGACCCGAGTCGGACGGTTGTCCTAATACCCATAGGACGAGCGTCCGAGTCCGTCAAGGGCGGGCAGGGCGCGGGAAGCCAGGGCGGGCATGCGTGTCAGGGCGGATTCTGAGGTCAGACAAAAAGCGGTGAAAAGGTCGCCTTCCGCCTTGCCGCACGGTGCTGGCGGGCCGATGTATCGCACAAAAAGGCGGGGAACGAATGGCCAATTCCATCACCATCCACGGCATCAAGAACTGCGACACCATGAAGAAGGCGCGGGCTTGGCTCGACAAGCACGGCGCCCGCGCGCGCTCTGAAGCGTATGATGCCGGATGCTTGGGTTTAGCACCGAAAGCTAAGAGAGAGAAAGAGGCCGCAATGAGCACAGTCTTGGTTACCGGCGGGTCCGGGTTCATCGGCAGCCATGCGATCCTTCAGCTCCTGGCCGCAGATCATCAGGTCCGCACCACGGTACGCAGTCTGCGGCGCGAGGCCGATGTGCGTGCCCTGCTCAAGCAGGGCGGCGCCGAACCGGGCGGTCGCCTGTCATTTACCACGGCCGATCTCGAAAACGATGCGGGCTGGGCCGACGCGGTCGCCGGTTGCGATTATGTGCTGCACATTGCGTCGCCGTTTCCATCGGGCGTTCCCAAGCATGAAGACGATCTGATTGTGCCGGCGCGTGACGGCGCTTTGCGCGTGCTTCGCGCCTCGCGCGACGCCGGCGTAAAGCGCGTGGTGCTGACGTCTTCGTTCGCCGCAATAGGATACGGCCACAAACAGCAAGATGCGCCGTTCGATGAGACGAGCTGGACAGATCTTCATGGCGACGACCTGAGCGCTTACGTGAAATCAAAGACCGTGGCCGAACGCGCGGCTTGGGACTTCGTTGCGACGGAGGGCGGCGGCCTCGAGCTTTCGGTCGTCAATCCGGTCGGCGTGTTCGGACCGGTTCTTGGGCCGGATTATTCGACCTCTGTTCTGCTGGTGCAGCGCTTGATGGATGGCGCCATGCCCGGCGTTCCAAAGCTCTATTTCGGTGCCGTCGACGTGCGCGATGTTGCCGACTTGCATATCCGCGCCATGACCGATCCTGCCGCCAGTGGCGAGCGCTTCCTCGCCATCGCCGGCGATTTTTTGTCGATGCTCGACATTGCCAAGATACTGAAAGCGCACATGGGTGCGGCGGCCAAGCGCGTGCCGACGCGGCAGCTTCCCAATTGGCTGGTGTGTGTCGCTGCGCTGCGCGATCCCGCGATTAAGCTGATAACGCCGGAGCTCGGCAAGATGAAGAATGCGACCGGCGAAAAGGCAAAACGGCTGCTAGACTGGGCGCCGCGCTCGAACGAGGAGGCGATCGTCGCGACCGCCGAAAGCCTTGTGCGGCTCGGGCTCCTGAAAGGCGCCGCGAAGGAAAATGTAATGGAAAAAGTAGCCTGACAGGACGCGCCATGCCCATCACCATCTACGGCATCAAGAACTGCGACACCATGAAGAAGGCGAAGGGCTGGCTCGACCAGCACAAAGTCGATTACGCCTTCCATGACTACAAGACCGCCGGCATCGAACGCGCAAAGCTGGAAACCTGGGCGAAGAAAGCCGGCTGGGAGACGCTGCTCAACCGCGCCGGCACGACCTTCCGCAAATTGCCCGACAAGGACAAGGAAGGCCTGACCGAGAAGAAAGCGCTGGCGCTGATGCTCAAGCAGCCTTCGATGATCAAGCGCCCGGTGCTCGAGCTCGGTGGCGCCAAGCTGCTGGTCGGGTTTAAGCCGGAAGAATACGAGAAGACTCTCGGGTAATTGTCATGGCCGGGCTTGTCCGGGCCATCTACGCCTTATCTTGTTGTGAAGCACTCAAGGCGTGGATGCCCGGCACAAGCTTGCAGCCGGGCCGGCCGAAGGCCGGACCCGGTTGGCCGGACATGACGGCGGATGGAGCATGCGATGAAAATCTACCAGAAGCGCGACTTCCCCGTCTCCGATATCCGCCGCTTCCTGGAGCCCGGGCCGGTGGTGCTGGTCTCGTCCGCCTACAAGGGCGAACGCAACATCATGACCATGGGCTGGCACACGGTGATGGAGTTCACGCCGTCGCTGGTCGGCTGCGTGATCGCTGGCGGCAATCACAGCTACCAACTGATCAGCCGCAGCCGCGAATGCGTCATCAACGTACCGACGGTCGAGCTCGCGCGCATCGTCGCCGGCATCGGCAATTGCTCGGGCGTTGAAGTCGACAAGTTCGCCAAGTTCAGGCTCAGCGCGGTCGCGGCCGAGCATGTGCAAGCGCCGCTGATCGCGCAATGCTACGCCAATCTCGAATGCAAATTGGTCGATGGGCGGCTGCGCGACACGTACAATTTCTTCATCTTCGAGGTGGTGAAGGCGCATGCGCCGGCCGCGCCGAAATATCCCAAGACCATCCATTACCGCGGCGACGGCATGTTCATGGTTTCCGGCCGCTCGCTCAATATGCGAAGCTTGTTCCGCCCCGGGATGTTGTAACGGTTTAGCCCGCCGGCACCGCCAGCACCGGGCAGGGGGCATGGCGCAGCACGCGCTCGGTGGTGGAGCCGCGCACCGCGTCCATGAATCCATGATGGCCGGCGGTCGGCATGCCGATCAGGTCGGCGCTCCAGTCGGCGGCGGCCTTGACGATGGCGTCGACCACCTCGCCGTGTCCCGCCTCGACCGGCAGTGGGCGGTACTTATCGCCGGCCACCTGCGGCGGCGCCTGCCCGACATGTAACAGCCGCTGCTCGGCCGCGCCGCCCGCCAGCGCCTGCGCAAAGCCCATGATGGCGCGCACGGCGGCGGCCGGCGGCGGCGCATGGTCGATCGGGATCAGCACGCGGCGCAAATGCGGCTCGCCGCGCGCCGCATCGACGAAGCCGTGCGCCTTGCCCGGCACGAACAGCGTCGCCAGCTTGGCCGCGCGCGCCAGTGCCTCGGCGACCGAGCCGTGCAGCCAGCGCGAAATTCCCTCGCGCCCTTCGGTCGCCAGCACGATCAGCTCGGCGGGATGGTCGTGCAGAAATCGCATGACGCCGTCGACCGGGTCCATCGGCATCATCTCGGCCTTCACCACCTTGACGCCGAGCTTGCCATAGATGGCGGCCGTTTCTTCGCGCTCGTCCAGCAGCCCCCAATGGGCGAGCGTCTGCCGCACATGCGGGAACGAGGCCCAGTCGTCCCGCGCGGCGTCGGTCGAGACATGCAGGATATAGAGCGGGCACTTGACGGTGAGCGCGATGCGCAGCGCGTGCGCGAAGGCCGCGGCGCTCGCCGCGGAGAAATCGGTCGGATGGGCGATGGCCCGGAATCCTGGCATGGCAGCCCCCTGTTCGCGCGCGCTCTTAGCATAGCCGGAGCCGGCCGGGTTTTGCGCGAGATCAAGAGGGACGCGGGCTATGGCGGTGGGGCGGTGCACTCATGGCGCAATTGCCGCAGCACGGTCGCGATGTCGCGCTTGAGCGCCGCCTCCACCATGAAGCGCGGCGCCGGGATGGCGGCGGTCACGGTGGCATCATAGCTGACGCGGGTGGCGCTGCCGCCGTCGATCGCCGCCAGCCGCCACTCGCCGTCCGAGCGCTTCAAGGTGCCGCTGATGCGGTGAAAGCGCAGGCGCTTGGGCGGGTCGTAGTCCGAGCGGAACACGCTTGTCACGTCCGGCAGGAACCACATCCAGGAAATCTTGTGCTCGCGAATGTCCCAGCGGCCGGCCGGATCGCGCTTAAGCACCCGGCAGCTTGTCAGCCCCGGGATGAAGTGCACGGCGCGCGCGCAGTCGTTCATGATGGCCCACACCTTGGCGCGCGGCACCGCGATCTCGATGCTCGCTCTGATCGCGACGGTATCGTCGGCCGCGGTCGGCGCGACCGCGACCACAGGCTCCGCGGCATGGCGGCCGGCGCCGGCCGCCGCCGGCACGGCGCAGAAAGCGACGATCATGGCAAGCGCGGCTGCGCGGAGGTCCATTCAAGTCACCAATGCCCAACTCCGGCAGCAGGCTAACACCGCCCATGACCCGCAGCGGCCGCGCTCGCAGGATTGTGATTGCCGGCATGGCATCGCCGCGAATCTCGCCGCTATTGACCTGCCGCCCGGTCTGCAGAGAACTCGCTATTCGGGTTTGGTTAGGGGACGGCAATGGCGAGCGACAAGAAGACGCTCGAAGCGGTTCTCCACGGTCGCGGAACTGTGGCATTTAGAGACGTGGAACGCTTGCTACTGGCGCTCGGGTTCAAACATGCGCGCACAAGCGGTAGCCATCGGATCTATGTCCACCCGAGGGTCTCCCGTTCGCTGAACATCCAGCCTATTGGCAAGGACGCAAAGCGGTACCAATTGCGACAACTTCGGGATATAATATCAGAGTTCGATTTGCGGCTTGGAAGCTAGCCATGCGCCATTACGCCATTAACGTGTTCTGGTCCGAAGAGGACGGCGTTTGGGTCGCTGACGTTCCGGACCTGAAGTCTTGCTCGGCTTTCGGGGAAACGCCGGAGCAGGCGGTTGCCGAGCTGCGCGTGGCGATGGAGGCTTGGCTCGAAGTCGCCCGCGAAAACGGGTTGCCGATTCCCGAGCCGCGATACCGGCCCGAGACCGTTGCCGCTGAATAGGGTGGCCGTTCCCGACCCCTTGAACCGGCCCGCTTTCCCTGCCACATGCGGGCGCATGAACAGGCCGCTTTCCCTCGCCAATTCGATCCCCGCCACGCCGCTCGGGCGCGAAGTCGAGCGCCGTCGCACCTTTGCCATCATCTCCCACCCGGACGCCGGCAAGACCACGCTGACCGAGAAGCTCCTGCTGTTCGGCGGCGCCATCAATCTCGCCGGCCAGGTCAAGGCCAAGCGCGACCGCCGCTCCACCCGCTCGGACTGGATGGCGATCGAGCGCGAGCGCGGCATTTCGGTGGTCACCTCGGTGATGACCTTCGACTACGACGGGCGCGTGTTCAACCTGCTCGACACGCCCGGCCACGAGGACTTCTCGGAAGACACCTACCGCACGCTCACTGCGGTCGATAGCGCGGTCATGGTGATCGACGCCGCCAAGGGCATCGAGGCGCGCACCCGCAAGCTGTTCGAGGTCTGCCGGTTGCGCGACATCCCGATCGTCACCTTCATCAACAAGATGGACCGCGAGAGCCGCGACCCGTTCGAACTGCTCGACGAGATCGAGAAGACGCTGGCGCTCGACACCGCGCCCATGACCTGGCCGATCGGAAGAGGCCGCGACTTCGCCGGCACCTATGACATCGCCTCGGGCGAGATGCGCCTGGTGGGCGAGGACGGCAAGACGGTCGAGCGCCAGCCGCTCGATCTCGCCGCGCTCGCCGCCAAGAATTCCATGCTCGACGTCAAGGCAATCGAGGAGGAGCTGGCGCTGGTGAAGGATGCCTGCCGGCCGTTCGATTTCAAATCGTTCCGCGAGGGCCATCTCACGCCGGTATTCTTCGGCTCGGCGCTGAAGAATTTCGGCGTCAAGGATCTGCTCGATGCGCTGGCCAGCTTCGCGCCGGCGCCGCGCGCGCAAAGCGCCAACGTCCGCGTGATCGACGCCCACGAGAGCGGCATGACCGCCTTCGTCTTCAAGATCCAGGCCAATATGGATCCCAACCACCGCGACCGCATCGCCTTCGCGCGGCTGTGCTCGGGCAAGCTCACGCGCGGCATGAAGGCCAAGCTCGCGCGCACCGGCAAGCCGATCACGCTGTCGGCGCCGCAATTCTTCTTCGCGCAGGACCGCGCGCTGGCCGACGAGGCTTATGCCGGCGACGTGGTCGGTATTCCCAACCACGGCACGCTGCGCATCGGCGACACGCTGACCGACGGCGAGGACATCGCCTTCCTCGGCGTGCCGAATTTCGCGCCCGAAATCCTGCGCCGCGTCAAGCTCGGCGATCCGATGAAGGCGAAGAAACTGAAAGAGGCGCTGCAGCAGATGGCGGAGGAGGGCGTGGTGCAGGTGTTCCGCCCGCTCGACGGCGCCCCCGCGCTGGTCGGCGTGGTCGGTCCCTTGCAACTCGACGTGCTGAAGATGCGGCTTGGCCGATGAATACGGCCTCGACATCGGCTTCGAGCAGCCGGAATTCCAGCTGGCGCGCTGGATCGCCAGCGCCGACGCCAAGAAGCTCGACGACTTCGTGCAGGCCAATTATTCAAGCGTCGCCGAGGACCTCGACGGCGACCGCGTGTTCATGGCGCGCAACCAGTTCATCCTCGATTACACGCGCGAGCGCGCGCCGGGATCGTGTTCACCGACATCAAGGACGTGAAGAAGGCGGCGTAGCCGGCGGCATCGCTTGCTTCAGTGCGGCAGGCCGCTGGCGGCAAGCGGGCCTAGGCCGCGTGCTTGCACGAGCAGGAAGATAACGTACACCAGCACGCTTGTTGCAATCCAAGGCCATGCGCGCGGGATCGGGCATGGATCGCCGGCGTTGCGCCCGGCTCTCTTGGCGGCGAACAGCAAGCCGAGCGGAGCGATGCCGAGCGTCAGAAAGCCTTCGAGCGCGCTGCGGAGCGGGGCGGGCTGCCACATGAGGCCGGCGATCACCGCGGACGCCGCATTGGCTACATAGCCCAAGCCGATCGTCCGCCAGCCGGGCGCGCCTTTCCGGCGCAATGCCGCTGCCGTCAGCGCGATCATGCCGGCATAGGCGGCGGCGCCGACCGCGATCGCGATGGGGCGCCAAATCGCGGGCCAGTGATGACGGCGGGCAATAATCCCCCAGTCGTCGCCGTTGATGGCCGCGTGGTCGATCAACTGGCCGGCGAACCAGAACAGGCTGACGGCGCCGAACATGATCAGGAAGAAGCGCGCGACGCGACCGGTTTCTTCAATCTGCAATAGTCCGAAGGCCGCGAGTCCGGCGATCAGGCTTGCGAGCGGGCCGGCGGCATCGGTCAGCGAGGTTGCGCCTTGGCAGCGGAACCAGATCGACGTCAGCAAGGTGATGCGGCCGCCGTCGATGACGCAGCCGAGACCATGGCCCACAGTCTCGTGGCACAGTGCGGCCAAAGTGGCGGCGAGCACGCCGGCCGCGACGACCGTCGCGGCGTCGTCCGGCTTTGCCTGCGCGCGATGTTCAGCCGCGGCCATTACGTGTCCCCCTGCGATGCGGGCCGGTTCAGCCTGTTATGCAATGGTTTATCACGGCTTGCATTGCGCGGCTCCATCGCCTCTACTGCGCCGCTGCCGGGAGTTACACCATGGGTTTGCTGGTCCTCATCTTCGGGCTGGTCCTGCTGCTCGGGGCCCACGTCTTCGTCACCTTCCGCAAGGCGCGCGCGGCTGCGATCGATGAGCTCGGCCGCGGCTATCGGCTGCTGTTCTCGCTGTTCGCGCTCGCCGGTTTGGCGCTGGTCATTTGGGGTTATAGCGAATATCGCGCGCATGAATGGGTGCAGGTGTGGACGCCGCCGCCCTATATGCGGCACATCACGGTCGCGTTGATGCTGCTGTCGGCGATCATGTTCACCGCCACCTATGTGCCGAGCCACATCAAGGCCTGGCTCAAGCATCCGATGCTGGCGAGCGTGAAGACCTGGGCGCTCGCGCATCTGCTCGTCGAACGGCGACCTCGGCTCGATCGTGCTGTTCGGCGCGTTCCTGGCCTGGGGCGGCTATGCGCGCGTCGCC
Organism: uncultured Pseudomonadota bacterium; assembly: GCA_963819955.1. Classification (GTDB taxonomy): domain Bacteria; phylum Pseudomonadota; class Alphaproteobacteria; order Rhizobiales; family Xanthobacteraceae; genus Pseudolabrys. Next base: position 24,550 of record CAWFYB010000010.1, read on the forward strand.
GCCAAGATGCGCGGCGACCGCGGCTTCACCACGCCGCCCGCGGGCTGGCGTAACGACATTATTGTCCTCGTGCTCGGCATCATTATCTATTTGCTGCTCGGTTTCTATTTCCATCCTTACGTCATCGGCGTGCGGGTATTCGGTTAGGTCAGTAGGCATGTCAGCCCAGAGTGAAGTCCGGCGGCTCACCGCCCCCGATATCCGCGCGCGAAAGGGCGGCGAGCCGATCGTCTGCCTCACCTCCTATCACGCCCATACCGCGGCCATCGCCGACAAGCATTGCGACGTGATCCTGGTCGGCAATTCGCTCGGCATGGTGATGCACGGGCTGGAGACCACCGTGCCGGTCACCCTCGACATGATGATCCTGCAAGGCCACGCGGTGATGCGCGGCTCAAAGCGCGCGCTGGTGGTGGTCGACATGCCGTTCGGCTCCTACGAGGCCTCGAAAGAGCAGGCCTTCATGAACGCCGCGCGCGTGCTGAAGGAGACCGGCTGCGGCGCCATCAAGGTGGAAGGCGGCACGCGCATGGCCGAGACCATCCGCTTCCTGGTCGAGCGCGGCGTGCCGGTGATGGCGCATGTCGGGCTGACGCCGCAGTCGATCAACACCATCGGCTCGTTTCGCGCGCAAGGGCGCGAGCAGGCCGACTGGGGCCGCATCGAGGAGGACGCTGCTGCCGTGGCGCATGCCGGCGCATTCTCGGTGGTGATCGAAGCGGTGGCGGAGCCGCTGGCGCGCAAGATCACGGGCGAGGTGGCGATCCCGACCATCGGCATCGGGGCGAGCGCGGCCTGCGACGGGCAGGTGCTGGTGATGGAGGACATGCTGGGGCTGTCGCCGCGGGTGCCGAAATTCGTCAAGCGCTACGGCGATCTCGGCCCCGGCATCGACAAGGCGATCGCCGATTATGCCGCCGAGGTGCGCGCGCGCAGCTTCCCCGGCCCCGAGCATGTCTACCCGATGAAGGCGAAAAAGCCATAAATGTCTTAATCTTAACCGCTGCCGCGCGAGCTTTGCCTTGCGTCCGCCACATCGTTAGGTTACCCCCCGCGGTGGCCCGGGTGGGGCGATCAGGGGTGTGTGGGAGCCGTTCTTGGCCGATATTTTTCATGAAGTAGACGAGGAAGTACGGCGCGAACGGCTGCAGAAGCTGTGGGAGCGCTACAGCATCCACTTCATTGTGCTTGCCGTGCTCGTCGTGGCCGGGGTCGGCGGCTGGCGCGGCTATCAATGGTGGCAGGACAAGCAGGCCGCCGCCGCCGGCGCCAAGTTCGAGACGGCGCTGGCGCTCAGCCAGCAGGGTAAGCATGCCGAGGCGGAGGCCGCCTTCGCCAAGATTGCCGCCGAAGCGCCGGCCGGCTACCGCATGCTGGCGCGCTTCCGCGCCGCCGCCGAGCTGCGCGAAAGCGAAACCGGACGAGGCGATCAAGGCCTATGACAAGCTCGCCGCCGACGGCTCGCTCAGCCAGACCTTGCGCGATCTCGCCAATCTGCGCGCCGGCATGTTGCTGGTCGACAAGGCGCCGTTCGCCGACATGCAGAAACGCCTCGATCCGCTGGCCGAGCCCGGCCGCACCTTCCGCTCGAGCGCGCGCGAATTGCTGGCGCTGGCGGCCTGGCACCATAACGACGTGAAAGCGGCCAAGCATTATCTCGACATGCTGGAAGCCGACGTCGGCACCCCGCCGGGCACCCGCGCGCGCGCCCAGATCTTGTCGGCGCTGATCGCCGGCAGCGGCAAGAGCTGAGCCGATGCGTCCATTCCATCGCCTCGTCCTGCTGGCCGTGCTGCTCGCGGTCACGCCCGTGCTCGCGGGCTGCGAGGACTTCGACATGGACAAGTTCGATGTCTTCGGCCTCAACAAGAAGAAGACGCTGCCGGGCAAGCGCGAGGACGTGTTCCCCGGCGGCGTGCCGGGCGTGACGCAAGGCATCCCGCCGGAATACATCAAGGGTTATCAGGAAAAACAGCAGAAGGAAGCGGCTGCCGCCGCCGCGGCCGCAGCGCAAGCGGCCGAGGCGGAAAAGGCAAAGAAGGCCGCGGCCGCCGAAAAGGCCAAGGCCAGGGTTATGGTCAAGCCGAAACCGAAGCGCACGCACCTCGTCAAGCGCAAGCCGAAGCCCAAGCCGGCCGCCGCCCCGCCGCCGCAGGCGGCGGCGCAGCAGCCGCAGCAATCGCCGTGGCCGGCAAGCCAGCCCTCGCAGTCCAACCAGACGGGCTGGCCCAGCAGCAATCAGCCGCGGCAGCAGCAGAGCGCGCCCTGGCCGTCGGCGCCGCCCGCCGGCAACTTCTCGCGCTGACGCGAGGCCGTCATGCGCGGGCTTGACCCGCGCATCCATCTGGCAAACACATCATCGCACGTCACCGATGGATTGCCGGGTCAAGTTTACGGCCGGGCCGGCCCAACGGGTCCGGCCAAAGGCCGGCCCGACGGTAAACTCCGGCCGGACCCGGTTGCCCGGCAATGACAGGACCGCATGAGCTTCACCGTCGCCATCATCGGCCGGCCGAATGTCGGCAAATCGACCCTGTTCAACCGGCTGGTCGGCCGCCGCCTGGCGTTGGTCGACGACCGCCCGGGCGTGACGCGCGACCGCCGCGAGGGCGAGGCGCGGCTCGGCGATCTTGAATTCACCGCGATCGATACCGCCGGCCTCGAAGAGTCGGCGCCCGAAAGTCTGTCCGGCCGCATGCGCGCGCAGACCGAGACCGCCATTGCGCAAGCCGACGCGATCTTCTTCATGATCGACACGCGCGCCGGCCCGACGCCGGTCGACCGCGCCTTCGCCGCGCTGACCCGCAAGTCCGGCAAGCCGACAGTTCTCATTGCCAACAAGAGCGAGGGCCGCCTGGCGGAAGAACGCCGGCTCGAAGCCTATGAACTCGGCCTTGGCGACCCGGTGGCGATCTCGGCCGAGCACAACGAAGGCATGAGCGATCTCTACGATGCCTTGCGCGCGGCGCTGCCCGAGCGCACCGCGCCGCCCGTGCAGGGCGAAGCGGCGGCAAAGGAAGCGCAGCCGATCCGCGTCGCCATCGTCGGACGCCCCAATGCCGGCAAGTCGACGCTTGTTAACCGGCTGATCGGCGAGGAACGGCTGCTGACTGCGCCGGAGGCCGGCACGACCCGCGACTCCATCGCCGTCGATTTCGAATGGCACGGGCAGAAATTCCGCCTGCATGACACCGCCGGCCTGCGCCGCCGCTCGCGCATCGACGAGAAGCTGGAAAAGCTGTCGGTCGCCGACGCGCTCAACGCCGTGCGCTTCGCCGAGGTCGCGGTGGTGCTGCTCGATGTCGAGAACGCCTTCGAGGAGCAGGACCAGCGCATCGCCGACCTGGTCGAGCAGGAAGGCCGCGCCATCGTCATTGCGGTCAACAAATGGGATTTGAAGGACAAGAAGGTCGGCGCCATCTCCAAACTGCGCGAGCAGGCCGAAGACAAGCTCAGGCAATTGAAGGGCGTGCCGCTGGTCGCGGTATCGGCGTTGACCGGCGAGGGGCTCGACCGGCTGATGCAGGCGATCCTCGACGCCTACGCCGTCTGGAACAGGCGCGTGCCGACAGCCGCGCTCAATCGCTGGTTCGAGGACGCGCTCAGCGCGCATCCGCCGCCGGCGGTGTCGGGCCGCCGGCTCAAGCTCAACTACATCACGCAGGCCAAGAGCCGGCCGCCGAGCTTCGTGCTGTTCTGCACGCGCGCCGACGCCGTGCCCGACGCCTACAAGCGCTATCTGGTGAACGCGTTGCGCGAGACCTTCGATCTGCCCGGCACGCCGATCAGATTGACGCTGCGCGAGAAGGAAAATCCGTTCCGCGGCCGCGCCAAGCGCAAGCATTAGGCCGGCGCCTGAAACTCCAGAAACTTGCCGGCACGGTAGCTGTAGATTTTTCCGCTCTCCGTACATTCGGGCAGACACAGCGGCACGATTGCTTTTGAGACTTCCTCCGGCGTCGGCAGCGTCATCGGATCGATGCCGGGAAAGGCGCTGGCATACATGCGCGTGCGCGTCGGACCGGGCGCGAACAGATTGGCGCGCACATTGGTGGTGGCGGTCTCCGCCGCATAGGTGCGCACCAGCACTTCCAGCGCCGCCTTGGAGGCCGCGTAGGGGCCCCAATAGGCGCGGCCCATATGCGAGACGCCGGAGGTCAGAAACACCGCGCGGCCGGCGTCCGCGCGCTGCAGCAGCGGGTCCATGCAGCGGATGAGCTGCCAATTGGCGGTGACGTTGACGGCAAAAACGTTGTCCCAGTCCTTCGGCGCGACATGGCCGAGCGGCGACAGCGGGCCGAGAATGCCGGCATTGCCGATCAGCACGTCGAGGCGGCCATAGCGCTCGTTGAGCGCGAGCGCGAGCCGCGCGATGCCGTCGAAGTCCTTCACGTCGAGCGGCACCAGCGTGGCGGTGGAGCCGGCGGCCTTGATCTTGTCGTCGAGCTCTTCCAGGCCGCCGACGGTGCGCGCGACCGCGACGATATGCGCGCCGGCTTCTGCGAGATGCAGCGCGAGCGCGGCGCCGAGGCCGCGCGAGGCGCCGGTGACCAGCGCGATGCGGTCGGCGAGGGGTTTACTCATAACGTAACGTTGGCAGCAGGGCGATCAACTCGCTTCCGACAGCAGCGACAGTTGCCTTGGGGAAGCCTCCTGCGCGGCGAGGTCGGTGAGCGGCGTCGGGTAATCGCCGGTGAAGCAGTGGTCGGTGAACTGCGGGCGTACGGAGTCGCGCCCGGCCAGGCCCATGGCGCGGTAGATGCCGTCGACCGACAGGAAGGCGAGCGTGTCGGCGCCGATGAACTGACGCATGCCTTCGAGATCGTGCGTCGCGGCCAAGAGCTTGTCGCGCTCGGGCGTGTCGATGCCGTAATAATCGGGATGCGTGATCGGCGGCGAGGCGATGCGGAAATGCACTTCGGTGGCGCCCGCCTCGCGCATCATCTGCACGATCTTGCGCGAGGTGGTGCCGCGCACGATGGAATCGTCGATCAGCACGATGCGCTTGCCCTTGACCACCGCGCGGTTGGCCGAGTGCTTCATGCGCACGCCCTGATCGCGGATCGCCTGCGTCGGCTGGATGAAGGTGCGGCCGACATAGTGGTTGCGGATGATGCCGAGCTCGTAGGGGATGCCGGATTCCTGCGCAAAGCCGATCGCGGCCGGCACGCCTGAAGTCCGGCACCGGCACGATCACGTCCACGTTGGCCGGCGCCTCGCGCGCAAGCTCCGCGCCCATGGCCTTGCGCACGTCGTAGACATTGCGCCCGCCGACGATCGAATCCGGCCGCGAGAAATAGATGTATTCGAAGATGCAGGGGCGCGCCTGCATGGGCGGGAACGGCTTGTGCGAATGCGCGCCGTCCTCGTCGAAGATCACGACTTCGCCGTTCTCCACGTCGCGCACATATTGCGCGCCGATGATGTCGAGCGCGCAGGTCTCCGACGCCAGGATCGGGCAGCCGTCGAGCTTGCCGATCACCAGCGGGCGGATGCCGAGCGGGTCGCGCGCGCCCACCAGCTTCTTGTTGGTTAAGCCTACAAAGGCATAGGCGCCTTCGATCTGGCGCAAGCCCTCGATGAAACGGTCGACGAAGCGGTTGCGGCGCGCGCGCGCGACCAGATGCAGGATCACCTCGGTGTCGCTGGTCGACTGCATCATGGCGCCTTCGTGCACCAGTTGCCGGCGCAGCGCGATGCCGTTGGTCAAATTGCCGTTATGGCCGATCGCGAAGCCGCCGCCTTCCAATTCGGCGAACAACGGCTGCACGTTGCGTAAGATTGTCTCGCCGGTGGTCGAATAGCGCACATGGCCGATGGCCGAATTGCCGGGCAGGCGCTCGATCACCTCGCGCCGCGAGAAGGTGTCGCCGACCAGGCCGAGCCGGCGCTCGGAATGGAAGCGCTTGCCGTCGAAACTGACGATGCCGGCGGCCTCCTGGCCGCGGTGCTGGAGCGCGTGCAGGCCGAGCGCGGTGATGGCGGCGGCGTCGGGATGGCCGAAAATGCCGAACACGCCGCATTCCTCGCGCAGGCGGTCGGCGTCCGGATCGCATTCGGCGTCGGCCGGCGGCGCAAGATCTAGCTCAAATTGCCGCATCGCTATCGCGTTCCGGTTGACGGTTGCAGGTTGGTGCGCTGGTCGGGACCGGTGTCGGCCGGTTCCTGCTCCTCGTGCTTGCGTTGCCTGTACTTAGATATGGTCTCGTCGAGGTTCTCCGGCAACATCGATTTCAACCATTCCCCGGTACTTTCCAACACGACTTTCGACTTCGCGTCCTTGATCCATACCGGCTGGCTGCGCTCGGGCACCAGCCAGGCGAAGAACACGAAGGCCACCACCACCACCAAGAGGCCGCGGCCGAGCCCGAACAGGAAGCCGAGCGTGCGGTCGAGCGCGCCGACTCGGCTGTCGAGCACCATATCGGAAATGCGCACGGTGATGACGGCGACCACGATCAGCGTCACCAGGAACACGGCGGCCGCGGCGATGGCGTTGGTCGCGGTATCGCCCAGGCTGACATAGGAGTGCACGATCGGCGTCAGCCGGCTGTACAAGGCGAGCGCCGCCACCGCGGCGACGATCCAGGCGGCGATCGACAAGACCTCGCGCATGAAGCCGCGGATCATGGCCAACAGGCCAGAGATCAGCATGACCACCAACAGGAGAATGTCGAGCAGCGTGATGGGCATGGGCGGCTCAGGCGCTCCGCGGGTAGCCGCGCCCGGCGCCGCGCAGGCTGCGCGGCGATTCCGCGGCCGCTGCGGCGGCTGCGGGCGAAGGCGGCGGTATCGGCCTTAAGTGCTTAATTTTAAGCCCATTTCTGCTCCAGCAGCCGGGCGCCCGCGGGCAGGCCGCCGGAGGGGTTTTCGACGCCCGTTGTATAGCGGGGCGTCAGGGTGCCGTCACCCGTCTTGTCGCCGGCTTTGGCCGTTTTGATGGCCTTTGGCCGCGATATCGGCAACCAGGCTCGCCAAACTCGCCACATCGCTGACCGTCAGGCCCGGCTCGCCGGCCTCGCCGCGGACGGCCTCGGGCACGACGGCGCGGGTAAAGCCGAGCTTTGCGGCTTCCTTGAGACGCGCCGGCGCTTGCGCCACCGGCCGCACCGCGCCGGACAGCGATACCTCGCCGAAATAGACGGCGTCGGCGGGCAAGGGCGCATGCGCGAGCGAGGACACCAGCGCGGCGGCGGCGGCGAGATCGGCGGCCGGCTCCTGGATGCGCAACCCGCCGGCGACGTTGAGATAGACGTCATGGCCGCCGAGCTTGACGCCGCAATGCGCCTCCAGCACCGCCAGCACCATGGAGAGCCGGCTCGGGTCCCAGCCCACCACGGCGCGGCGCGGCGTGCCGAGCGCGGAGGGCGCAACCAGCGCCTGGATCTCGACCAGCACCGGCCGCGTGCCCTCGATGCCGGCAAACACCGCGGTGCCGGGGCTGCCGAGCTCGCGCCCGGACAGGAACAGCTCCGAGGGGTTGGTTACTTCGCGCAATCCCGCCCCGGTCATTTCGAACACGCCGATCTCGTCGGTCGGCCCGAAGCGGTTCTTCACCGCGCGCAAGATACGGAACTGGTGCGAGCCTTCGCCCTCGAACGACAGCACCGCGTCCACCATGTGCTCGACCACGCGCGGGCCGGCGATCTGGCCGTCCTTGGTGACGTGGCCGACCAGGATGATGGCGGCGCCCGAGCGCTTGGCAAAGCGGATGAGCGCCTGCGCCGAGCCGCGCACCTGCGTCACCGTGCCGGGCGCGCTCTCGACCATGTCGGTCCACATGGTCTGGATGGAATCGATCACGATCAGCCGCGGCGTCTTGCCCTCCGACAGCGTGGCGATGATGTCCTCGACCGCGGTCTCGGCGGCGAGCTCGACTGGCGCGTCACGCAAGGACAGCCGCTCGGCGCGCAGCCGCACCTGCGCCACCGCCTCCTCGCCGGAGATATAGACGGCGCGGTGGCCGGCGCGGGCGAGCGCGCCGGCAGCCTGGATCAGCAGCGTCGACTTGCCGATGCCGGGGTCGCCGGCGAACAGCAGCACCGAGCCGCGCACGAAGCCACCGCCGGTGACGCGGTCGAGCTCGCCCACGCCGGAGGGCAGGCGCGGGGCGTCATGGGCTTCGCCGGCAAGCGGCTCGAGCGCGAACAGCCGGCCCTTGCGCGGCGCCTTGCCGGGACCGCTCGCGCGCTCGGCGCCTTCTTGCGTGAGCGTATTCCACTCGCCGCAGGCCTCGCATTTGCCCTGCCAGCGCGTATAGGCCGCGCCGCAGTTCTGGCAGATGAAGCTGAGGCTGCGTTTAGACATGGCAATTGGACATCAGAATCGCCCCCGAATGGCCTCCCGGACCCTAGGGGCCCGGAGAGAACATTACAAGAACATTCTTTAAGAAAGGCCTTATTTTCAGGGGATTGAGCCGCTCAGGCCCGATAGACCCGGTGATAGCGGCTGACCCAGGCTGGTCAGCACCTCATAGCCGATGGTGCCCGACACATTGGCGACGTCGTCGACGCTGATTTCGTCGCCGATCAGAGTAACCAGGTCGCCGCGCCGCGCCGCATTGTCCGGCAGGTCGGTGATGTCGATCGCCATCAGGTCCATGGAGATGCGCCCGGCCACCGGACAACGTTTGCCGGCGACGATGACGTCGGCGCCCGGCGCCTCGTCGGAGGAACTGGCGCTGCGCATGAGGCCGTCGGCGTAGCCGACCGCGACCACCGCGATGCGGCTGGCGTGCCTTGCGGTCCACACCGCGTCGTAACCGACGGTGTCGCCGCGCGCCACGCTGCGCACCTGCACGATGCGCGCCTGCAATTCGACCACCGGCCGCATCGGATTGCTGCGGCCCGGCGTCGGGTTGACCCCGTAGAGCGCCACCCCCGGCCGCACCATGTCGCAATAGGCGGCGTTGCCGAGAAAGACGCCGGAGGAATTGGCGAGCGAGGAGGGGATGCCGCGATAGAGCATGCGGATCTCGCGGAACAGCCTGATCTGCCGGTCGTTGAGCGGATGCTCGGGCATTTCCGCGCAGGCGAGATGGCTCATCAACAGCATGATGCCGTGGTTTTCGGCGCGGATGCGCGGGGCAAGGGCGGCGGCTTCGTTCGGCGAAATGCCGAGCCGGTTCATGCCGGTGTCGACATGGAGCGCGGCGCCGCCCTGCCAGCCGTTCGCGGCGACGAAGGCGTCCCATTCGGCAAGCTCGACCAGGCTGCCGATCACCGGGCGCGCCGCGATCTTGGCGAAAGCGGGCGCGCTGCCGGGCAGCAGCCCGTTGAGCACATAGATCGCGGCATCGGGCGCGGCCTTGCGCGCGTGCGCGGCTTCGCCCAGATCGGCGACGAAGAAGGTCCGGCAGCCGCCGCGCGCCAGCCGGTGGGTGACCGGCGCGAGCCCGCAGCCATAGCCGTCGGCCTTGACCACCGCGGCGCATTCGGCCGGCGTTGCGCGCCGCGACAGCGCGCGCCAATTGGCTTCCAGCGCGCGGAGATCGACGGTGAGGATGCCGCCGGCCTGCGCTGCCGGCGGGCCGAGCGCGAAATCCTGCTCGTCCGCGCCATAGGCGGGCGCGTTCTCGACGGGCTGGGGCGCGGGCTGGGCTTCGGCCATGATGGGTTGGTTCTTAGCCGGGCTGGCGCGCGCCGTCCATGTGGGCCGGCCGGACTTAAGACTGCGCGGCGGCAACCGGCGCGAACAGCTCGTGCGGGACGGTCAGGCCGCGCAGCTCGTGGTGCCCGAGCGAAGCCAGTGGCGCGTCATAGGCGCGGGCGAAATCGTCGCTGACGATGATCGGCTGGTTGAGCGCCTTGCCGACCGCCTGCAGCCGGCTCACCAGGTTGACCGCCGGCCCGACCACGGTGAAATCGAGCCGGTCGGCGGCGCCGATATTGCCGTAGAAGACGGTGCCGACATGCAGCGCGACGACGACTTCGAGCGGCGGCTCGCCGTCCATCGAGGGATCGTCGGCGAGGCGTTCGACCGCCGCCACCGCCTCGAACGCCGCAGCGAGCGCGTTGCGCGCGGCGTCCGCTTGGCTCTGCGCGCCGTCGAGCGGGAAGATCGCCAGCATGCCGTCGCCGATGAATTTCAGGATCTCGCCGCCATGCGCGGCGATCGCTTTGGCCTGCGCGTCGAACAGCGCATTGAGGATGGCGATCATGCGGTCGCCGGACAGGCGGTCGGAACGCGCGGTGAAGCCGCGCAGATCGGACGACCACAGCACGGCGGAAAGCGTTTCGCCGGTGCCGCGGCGGATCTGGCCGGCCAGCACCTTCGGCCCGGTATTGGGACCCAGATAGGCATTGAGCACGTTGCGGCTGAGCGCGCGCTGGGTGTGCAGGTCGGCGACCACGGCGACGTATTGCGACAGCCGCGCCAGGTCCTTGATCTCATCGGCGCTAAAGCCGCCCGGCCGGTCGGTGACGTAGCTCAGCATGTAGTTGTCGCCGTGTGCGCCCGGCACCGGCAGGGCGAAATAGTCGGTGGCGCCGTCCGCCTTGAGGTCGTGCAGGATCGGGAAATCCAGCTTGGCGTCGGGCGCGTCGATCCGCCGCCTGATCGTCTCGCCGCCCACGCTCACGCGCAGCACCGGGTTGTCCTCGTAGCGCAGCGTGTCCGCAATCTCGTGGCCGATCAGGACTTGCGTCGTCTTGCCCGTGGTGCGCCACCAATGCATGCTCATGCCGAGATATTGCGGGTGCAGCACGCGCGCGTGCAGCGTCACGCGCAGCAGCGGCATGCCGGTGGCGAGCAGCCGCCAGCAGAATTCATCGAAGGCGTGCAGGGCCTGCGGGATGCGGCGGGCCCGGCTTACCAGCCAAGCCGCGATGCCGTCGATGGTGTCGCGCGCCGCGCGCTCGGCGACGGGGCGCTCATAGACTTCGGCGGTACGCAGGAAGCGTTGGTCGACCTGGACCGGCAAAGTCTCTTGCTGCTGATCGCTCATGGCGCCGGTACCGCCCCGGGTGGCGGGCGCATCGGCAAAAGCCGGGCGCCGCCTCGAATTTGCATCCTGCCACAAATGTTGCGCTGCCGCGGCTTTTGCAAGAGGCGTCATTGCCCGGGAACATTTGCGATCTTGACTTTGATTGCAGCATAATAGGCCGCAACATCGGCCATGTCGCTGTCCGACAGCGTCGGCACCACCAGCGACATCATATCGTTCTTGCGCGCGCCGCTGCGAAAGGCGTGCATTTGCGCCACGAGGTATCCTTCCACTTGACCGGAGAGATTGGGCGCCGCGGGCAATTTGGACTGGCCGTCCAGCCCATGGCACAGTTGGCATTTCGCGGCTGCAATTTTGCGGCCATTCGCAATATCGGCGGCAAGGCTCAGCGTGCCGCCCAACGCCATCGCCCATAAGACGATGGCGCCGATCATCAAACCGGTGCGCAGCGGCGGCTGAAAGGTCATCGCTAGTCCTTCGTTGAGGGCAAATTGCAACGGCCCCGGCATAAACCGGGGCCGCCGCCGTCAGCTCGGGCAGCTACTTGCCGTCGTACCAGATACGATAGATCGCACCCACCAGGTCGTCGGAGACGAGCAGCGAGCCGTCATAAAGCTCGGTCACGTCGACCGGACGGCCATTGTAGATGCCGTTGTCGTTCCAGCCCTCGGCGAAGGGGATCGAGGGCCCCGCAACATGGCCGTCCTTCTTGAGGAAGGTGACCATGATGCGGGCGCCGACCGGCACTGTGCGATTCCACGAGCCGTGTTGGGCCGAGAAAATCGCGCCGTGATATTTGGCCGGGAACTGGTTGCCCCTGTAGAAGGTCAGGCCCAAATCCGCCGCATGCGCGACCTGATCGACTTCCGGAAACACGATGCCTTTCGGCGGCGTGTCCTTGGCATATTCGTCGGTGCGGGTGTGGCCGCCGCCATAGTACGGGAAGCCGAAATCCTCGCCCGCCTTGGTGACGCGGTTCATCTCGCCCGGCGGCTTGTCGTCGCCCATGCCGTCGACCTGGTTGTCATTGCTCCACAGCGTCTTGTCCTTCGGATTGAAGTCCATGCCTTCCGGGTTGCGCATGCCGGTTGCGTAAATCTCACGGTTCTTGCCGTCGCGGTCCATGCGGATGATGCCGCCCATGCCGATCGTTCGGTAGAGAGCCCACTTGTCATGGGCCGGCACATTGAAGGGCTGGCCGAGTTGGATATAGAGCTTGTTGTCGGGTCCGATCCGGCATTCCCGGGCGGTGTGGTTGTAGCTCTCTTCCGCTTTCGGAATCAGTTGGCCCTCGGGAACGATCGGTACCGCCACGACGTCCGGGCTTTCGTAGAAGAACTCGGCCGCCGGATACATCAACACGCGGTTCTGCTCGACGATGAACAAGAAGCCGTCCTTCGAGAAGCATGGGCCATTCGGAATCTTCTTCGGCAGCGATGGCGCGAATTCCTTCACGTCGTCGGCGACGAAGTTGCGGTCCCGGTCCGTGACGACATAGACCTTGGTCTTGCGCGTGCCGACGAACAGAGCGACGCCTTGCGGGCCCACCGCCATATGCCGCGCGTCGGGAACCAGCGCGTAAAGACCGATATGGAAGCCGTGCGGCAGCGTGATTTTGCTCAGATTCTTCTTGACTTGGTCGGCCTTCGGTCCCGTTTGCGGGATTTCCGGCCAGTCCCCGTGCCACCCGGTGATGTGGAATTCGCCAAGTTTCGTCAGGTTGTCTTCGGCATTTGCTACGCCGATCCCTGCCAGCAGAGCCACCAGCGCCGCTGCCGCAACAGGCAATGGTCTTAGCATTTTCGTCTCCCTAGGTTATGGCGGATTTTTTCACCCGCCAACCACGCGGTTAGTCCGCGTTGGCTCTCACATAAAATGCTAGCATTGCGAGTTGACGACGCAAAGTTGAATACCGGCGGGCCGCTGCCCACGCGTGTACCGGTCCGCTTTTGCGCTGCCCACAAATGGGCAGCGCTCGGTCTCATCAGCCGAAGACGCCGTCGCCAGACTGATCGATTATCCCAAGCCGCGCGCGACCGGCACGCCATAGCGGTCGCGGCCGCAGTGCGATCGGTGGGCCGATGGTCGCATGAGAGCTTACATGCGCTCGGGCAGGTGATCCTCGCGCGCCAGCGAGGAGAACTTGGTGATGGCGCCTTCGAACTGCAATTCGATCGTGCCGGTCGGCCCGTGGCGCTGCTTGCCGATGATCACCTCGGCCTTGCCGTGCACCTTGTCGGCATCCGCCAGCCATTCCGCGAATTTCTCGCGGTTCGATTCCAGCGGCTTGCGCATCTGGTGATAATATTCTTCGCGGTAGACGAACATCACCACGTCGGCGTCCTGCTCGATCGAGCCCGATTCACGCAAGTCCGAAAGCTGCGGGCGCTTGTCGTCGCGGCTTTCCACCTGGCGCGACAATTGCGACAGCGCCAGGATCGGCACGTTCAGTTCCTTGGCCAGCGCCTTCAGCTTGGTGGTGATCTCGGTGATTTCCTGCACGCGGTTTTCCGATGAGCGCTTGGTCGAGCCTTGCAGCAATTGCAGGTAGTCGACGATCAACAGATCGAGCCCGCGCTGGCGCTTGAGCCTGCGCGCGCGCGCGGCCAGCTGCGCCACCGACAGGCCGCCGGTCTCGTCGAGATAGAACGGCAGGCTCTGCAGCTCGATCGAGTGATCTTTGATGCGCTCGAAATCGGCCTCGCTGATGCCGCCGCGGCGGATCTGGTTGGACGGGATGCCGGTCTGCTCGGCGATGATGCGGGTGGCGAGCTGCTCGGCCGACATTTCCAGCGAGAAGAAGCCGACGATGCCGCCATTGACCGTCATCGTGTGCCCGTCGGGCTTGACCTCGCCGCGCCAGGCCCTGGCGACGTTGTAGCCGATATTGGTGGCGAGCGAGCTTTTGCCCATGCCCGGCCGGCCGGCGAGGATGATGAGATCGGACGGCTGCAAGCCGCCCATCATGCGGTCGAGATCGTCGAGGCCGCTGGCCAGCCCCGACAGCTTGCCGTCGCGCTGATAGGCGTGCGCGGCCATGTCGACCGCGGTGGTGAGCGCCTGCGCGAAGCGCTGGAAGCCGCCGTCGTAGCGGCCGGTCTCGGCCAGCTCATAAAGCCTGCGCTCGGCGTCCTCGATCTGGCTGCGCGGCGAGGCCTCGACCGGGGAATCGAAGGCGTCGTTGACCAGGTCCTCGCCGACCTGGATCAGCGCGCGGCGGATCGAAAGGTCGTAGACGGTGTGGCCGTAGTCCTCGGCATTGATGATGGTGGTGGCTTCGGCCGCGAGCCGCGCCAGGTACTGGCTGACATTCAGCCCGCCGATGTCGATATTGGCGTCCAGGAAGGTCTTGAGCGTGACCGGCGTCGCGATCTTGCCGGCGCGGACCAGGTCGCGCGCAAGCTGGTAGATGTTCTGGTGGATCGGCTCGAAGAAATGCTCGGGATTCAGGAAATCGGAGACCCGGTAGAAGGCCTCGTTATTGACCAGGATCGCGCCCAGCAGCGCCTGTTCCGCCTCGATATTGTGCGGTGCGGTGCGATATTGCGCGGCCGGTGGTTCGACCGGCTTGCGGGCGACTGATTCGAGCGGAGACATGGGCGTCCTTGTTCCGTCAATTTGACGAAACTTTGTTGCATCATGGCTTACACCGCTTATCGGCGCGCGCGATGGCCGCGCGGCCGCAATCGCACGCTTTCCACACTAATCACTGCAATAAAATTTACGTTGGACGGCGCTTGACGCGTCGCGCGATGAAGCGGTAGCGCGCCGCTTACTCGCCGGCCAGCCGCAGCGGCTGGCGCTGCTTGCCTTCCGCCACCCGCAACCGCTGCTCCTCGCGGCCGATATAGTCGCGCGTCATCGGCACGACGCCCTGTCGCTTGGTGAGCTGGATCTGGAACACCATCATGTTATGCTCGCGGAACGACATTTCCGCCGCCGCCAGGTAGAACTCCCACATGCGCACGAAGCGCTGGTCGTAGATGCGCTCGACCTCGTCGCGGTAGGCGAGGAAGCGCTCGCGCCAGTGTTTCAGCGTCTCGGCGTAATGCAGGCGCAGGATCTCGATGTCGGTGGTGAGCAGGCCGGCCTGCTCGATGCGCGGCAGCACCTCCGACAGCGAAGGGATATAGCCGCCGGGGAAAATGTATTTCCTGATCCAGGGATTGGTGGCGCTCGGGCCTTCCGAGCGGCCGATCGAGTGCAGCACCATGACGCCGTCGTCGGCGAGCAGCTCGGCGCATCTGCGGAAGAAGGTATCGTAATGGCCGACGCCGACATGCTCGAACATGCCGACCGAGACGATGCGGTCGAAGGGACCTTTGACGTCGCGGTAGTCCTGCAGCTTGAAGCGGGCGCGCTCGGCAAGCCCGCGCTCGGCCGCGCGCGCATTGGCGATGGCGTGCTGCTCCTGTGAGAGCGTGACGCCGGTCACCTCGGCGCCGGTATATTCGGCGAGATAGAGGCCGAGCCCGCCCCAGCCGCAGCCGATGTCGAGCACGCGCTTGCCGTTCTTCGGCAGCAGCTTGGCCGCCAGATGCCGCTTCTTGGCGATCTGCGCGTCGTCGAGCGACTGCTCGGGGCTTTCGAAATAGCCGCAGCTATATTGCCGGTCGGCGTCGAGGAACAGGGAATAGAGCCGCCCGTCGAGATCGTAATGTTGCGCCACGTTGCGGCGCGCGCGCTTGCGCGGATTGAACTGGGCAAACCGCCGCGCCAGATAGCGGATGAGATATTGCGGGCGCGCCCAGTGCGGCAATTCGGAATTCTGCCCCAGGCAGATGGCCAGCACGTCGGCGATCGAGCCCTGCTCGACCACGAAGGTGCCGTCCATATAGGCTTCGCCGAGCTGCAACTCGGGATCGAGCAGGATGCCCCATTCGGCCGCGCGCGAGGCAAAACGAACCGATACCGGCTGGCCGGTCCCATCGCCGAAGGTCAAGACCGTGCCGCGCGAGGTGGTGACTCTAAATGTCCCCCGCCGGACAAAGGTCTTGAGCAGAAATCGAAGCAACCGGTCCATCGGCCGCCTCCATCACTAAAAAGCCGCGTTCTCGGCGTTGCCGTGGCAATGGCGCGCCCCCGCCAAACGAACGCGGCGGACTAAATTTCGTTCGGACTTAAGTATTAAACCAAACTTCCAGCGGCCCAGCAATGCTGCAAATATCGGGTCGGCATGCAATTCTGGCTTGGGTCACATTGCCGGCGTATTAGGCTATCAAATGGGTGAATCGCTGCAGGCAGAGAGGTTGTTGGCAATGAGGGCTTCCCGTCGGCGTTGGGGGCTATGGGTGATCGTTTTGGCGCTTGGCGCCGCGGCACCGGCCCTGGCGCAGGAGAATATCGACGCGGGCAAGACCCCCGCCCAGCTCTATGCCCAGGATTGCGCCATCTGCCACAAGACGCCGCACGGCCTGTCCAAGGCGGGCGGCCTCTGGGGCCTGCAGAACTTCCTGCGCGAGCACTATACGGCCAGCAAGGAATCGGCCGCGGCCATCGCCGCCTATCTCGGCACCATCGACCGCGGTGCGCCGCCACATCAGCGCGCCCGCGCCGGCAGGCGCGTCCACAAGGGTGAAAAGTCCAAGGCGAAAGCGGAAAAAACCAAGAAGTCCGGTGAGGCCAAGCTGCCGCCGGGCAAGCCGCCTGAGGCCAAAGCCAAGGCGGACGCGAAATCCGGCACCAAGTCCGGCAGCAAGTCCGAAGCAAAGTCCGGCGCCAAGTCGGAAAAAAAGTCGGAAAAAAAGCCGGACAAAAAGCCCGACAAAAAGCCGTCCGAGGCCAAGGCCGCGCCGGCGCCGAAGCCGGTCGAGGCCAAGAGCGAGGCCAAGACCGAGGTAAAGACGACGCCAAGACCGACGGCGCCAAGGCGCCGGGCGGCAAGCCCGAGAAGAAGACCGACTAGCACTACTTTGGCAGTTTCAGTCACGCTGCTTTGCCGCGTCGATCCATCTTCGGCAGTGCGGGCATCGCTGAGATGGCGGTCCGATGATGAGATTGACGATGGCGTGGCGCACGGCCGGTAGACTTGGTTGAGGCGGCGGCCCGTTGATTCTTTTTTTTCCGTTTCGCTGTGGTGAGGCGGCGATGCTGGAGGAAGGCGTAGGCGATCATGGTCATGAGCGCATGACGGTGAAGGCCCTGCCAGGAACGTCCCTCGAAGTGGTCGAGGCCGAGTTCTTCTTTCAGCTGCTGATGGGCCTGCTCGCAGACCCATCGCGCCTTGATGGTGGCGGCCAAGCTGCGCAGGTCTGTCCGCGCGGGCAGGTTGGCAAGATAATATTTCTTCTCTCCCGACATCCGGTGCTCGCCGATAAGCCAGGCCTCGTCGCCCGGCATGTGCTGCTGACCCATGTCCCTGATCCGCTGCGGAGGCCCGTCGGCAGTACGCACACGGACCGCGGCAAAGCGGGCTTTCAGCCGGCCCTTGGTCCCGTTTCGCCAGCTCACAGTTTGCCACTTGGCATCAGCCAACATGTCTTCGGCCGCCACTGACAGAATATCGGGAATATGCCGCTTACGGGGACGGCCGCGCGTCGGCCTTTGGCCAGATGAGCATTCACATCGACAGGGTAGACCTTGAGATGACGAGGGATGCCAACGGCCCAGGCAAGGTTGCGAGCCGTGAGCCCCTGGCGAAACGGCGCGCTCATCCCATAGCCGGCATCCGCCAGCACGCAGCCGAAGCGCACACTAGCTGAATCATGCGATCGGCCTCAGCGAGTGCAATCTCCGGTTTTGATCCGCGCCGGTTGATATTCGGCCGGAACCCCCGCCCGTTTCAATCGCACCCGATCGCTCGTCCAACTCTCGGGGAGGAAGAGGCGCAACGCCACCATCACCGGCACTTCGCCTCGCGCAAGCGTCAGTGACACCAGCGTCTGGCAATTGGCCGTTTTGCCAAGAGCCGACGCATATTGTGGCCGCGACACCGACCGAGCGCTCGCCTTTCTTCGGCATCGCCGTGTCGTCAATAACCAGCACGGCATCCTTGCCGCCGACAAGCCGGTCCGCTTGGTTGAAGCAGTTCTGATTCCAGCGGTGCCGCATCCCAGACACCAGCGGCAATGAAATGGTGCAGCTGATCGTAGTTCGCCAGATGCAAACGCGTTCCGCCATCGGCTGAACGCTTTTGCGGTCGCCAGGACCGATTAGACCCGCCACATAAAGCGGACACATCTGCGTCGGCGCCTTATGACCCAACCGATCCAGGAACGGCTTGAGCCAACGGTCAAGTTCATCTTTCCAATGAAGTCGTGTCCGCCATGGTCGGCCCTCCAAGAGCCGACCACCTATGAAATCATTGAAAAATCGATTTGGGAATCCCGAACCGCCAATCGCCCAAATCAGACAATCTGCCAAAGTAGTGCTAGGGCGCGTCCTCATAAATCCGGTTTGGTAAGCGCTGATCGCTAAATGTCCGCTTCCCTCTGAAAGCGACCGAATTGCTGCGTCGCCGCGAAATGACGCGATGGGCCAGAAGCGGTCCGCGCAACACAAGGGAAGGGAGGCCCGCCGCATGACCCGAACTCTCGTGATCACGCTCGCGCTCGTCGCGGGTTGGGTCGATGCCGGCTCCTTCGTCGGCCTGCACCGCATCATGGCGGCGCACATCACCGGAAACCTCGTCATCCTGGCTGCCGACATCGCGACCGGATTTCACGCTACCGATATTCTGAAGATATTCATCCTGCCGATCTTTTTCGTGGCCGTCATGGCCGTAACCCTGGTCCACGACCGCTACGTCGCCCTTTATGATGACCCGGCGCGGCATATTCGCGGCATGCTGGCCATCGAGGCGGTCCTGATCGCCGCCACGGGCGCGCTCGGTCTCCTCGCCAGCCTCAAAGGTTGGGCGCTCAACTTCTGGCTTGCCCTTGCCGTCGCCACGCCGGTGACGCTCGGCATGGCGCTGCAGAACGCGATCCACCGGTTCTATCCGATCGTTGGGCCGGCGACGACGGTGATGACCGGCAATATTACGCAGTTTTTCATCGACCGGACCCGCGGCATGATCGGCCGGGCCTCGCGCTCGCTGATAAACGACATGCCGAAGGACGACGCCCTACTGCCGATTCTCATCCTCGCCTTCGGCCTCGGCTGCGTGCTGGGCGCCGTGACCACCGCGCAGACCGGCAACGGCGCATTCCTCATTCCCGCCGCCCTCATCCTTGCCGCTGTGCCCTTCACCCGGAAGGTTGACAAGGCCACCTGACGGCCGTTCCGCCTCGGCGGATAACAGATCGGCACACGCGAAGGGCCGATAGCGGTCTCATGCACTGCGGCAAAATGCATCTCTATTCGATCACCTCGTCGACGCGGGCTTGCACCGTCAGCGAGACCATTGGTCAATCTCTGAATTTCGGGGTTCGCTTCTCCCTAAATGCGGCGAACGCCTCGCTGAGATCTTCTGATTGCAGCAACGCCGCATTCCAAATCGCCATATACTTCAAGCTTTCGGCAACTGAATGGTCGCGAGTATAGAGCAGCATTTCCTTTGTGCCGCGAATCGCAAGTGGTGATTTGGCCGCAATCGAGCGCGCGATCTCCGCGACACCTGCCGCCATGTCATCACGAGAGCTATAGCAGCGGTTCACGAAGCCGGTCTCCTTGGCTTCAGTCCCAGAGAATGACCGCCCCGTGTATGCCAACTCGCGTGCCATGCTGTCGCCGATGAGCTTCGGAAGACGTTGAAGCGTGCCAACGTCAGCCACGAATCCGAGTTCAATCTCCTTGACTACAAAATTCGCATCCGCGGAGCAGTATCGCATATCGGCGGCGCACACGAGATCGACGCCGCCTCCGATACATGCGCCGTGAATCGTTGCGATGACTGGCTTTCGACAAGTTTCGAGACTGGTGATGACATCTTGCAGATCCAGTATGGCACCACGAAGCTTTTCTCGCTCGTGCGCTTGGCCGCCGCCCGCGGTTTGCGTGATATCCGAAAGCATCGCGAGATCAATGCCTGCATTGAAGTGTTTGCCGGCACCACTCAAAATGACGACGCGGGCCTCTGGCATGTCATTTAATTTACGAAACACTTCTCGGATTTCGTTCCACATCTGCCGGTTCATCGCGTTGGACTTGTCGGGTCTGTTCAACATGACGTTGATGACGCCGTCATTCAAAGACACGGCCAGTGTTTCGTAGTTCATTAGGTCCCCCAAATTGCGCCAATTAACTCATTCAACCCGTCTGCATCATAGCGCATCGGGGGAGCCCGGCATGCTTCCGCTCATAGGTGGCGCGTGGGCAAACATCCCGCCGAGACGGAACCGGACGGAGCCGGTCTGCTTTAGTCGCCACCTTTATCGCGCCCGCAATTTGGTCGAGCGGTTCTACAACAAGATCAAGCAATGTCGGCGGGTCGCGACGCGCTATGACAAACGCGCGGCAAACTACTTCGCCTTCATCCAGCTTGCATCAATCAGACTATGGCTGCTCGTTTATGAGTCCGCGTGCTGGCGTCTTATGACCCGGCGGCCGGCTTCTCCACCGGCGCCTCGTCGGCGGCTTCACCCTCCGCCTGCTCGCGCTCCTGAATGGCCTTGGCGGCCTCCGGCTCGAAGAAGGCTTCCGCCGCTGCCGCCGCCGCGGCCGCTTCCTCCTCGGCTTCCGTGCGCGCGATCAGCACGTTCTCGCCGCGCGCGATGCGCTCGGCTTCCTCCTGGCTGCGCCCCACCGTCACGGTGATCGCCACCTCGACCTCGGGATGCAGCGCCAGCGGCACCTTGTACTGGCCGATCGCCTTGATCGGAGCGTTGAGCGCCACCTGCGAGCGCGCGATGTCGGCGCCGTCGGCCTTGAGCAGGCCGGCGATGTCGCGGGTGGTGACCGAGCCGAACAACTGCCCGGATTCGCTCGCCTGGCGCAGCACCACATAGCTCCTGCCGTCGATCTGGCTGGCCAGCTTGCCGGCCTCGCCCTTCATTTCCAGATTTTTCGCCTGCAGCTCCCCCTTCATGCCTTCGAAGCGCGTCTTGTTGTCGGCGGTCGCCCGCAGCGCCTTGCCGCGCGGCAGCAGGAAATTGCGGGCGAAGCCGTCCTTCACGCGCACGACGTCGCCCATCTGGCCGAGCTTGCCGACGCGCTCGAGTAGGATCACTTCCATTTTGGTCTCTCCTTGATCTGGTCTCTTCTCATGTTGACGGATGTCCTTCGTTCGCTAGCCGCCGGAGGGCGGCGTGCGCATGCGCTGAACGCGCGCGCGCAAATCCACGGTCGTCTCGATCAGCCCGAGCAGGCTGAGCACCAGCAGCGGCCAGCCGAACACCAGCACGCCGGCATAGATGCCGCCGAGCAGCAAGGCGCGGGCGCTCAGCCCTTGCGTGACGGCGTGCAGCACCGCAAAGCCGAGCACGCCGAAGGCCATGACCAGCCCGGCCGCGACCACGCCGGCCATGATGCCGATGAGGCCGCCGGCGAAGCTCAACGCGGCGGCGGCGACAAGCGCTGCGGCCAGCGGCCGCGGCAGCGTCATGGCCGCAAGCGCGGGCCACGGCCGCGCCAGCCGGCCGGAAAACTTAACGACGCGGCCGGCCAGCCACAGATTGAGGACATTGGTGATGGTGGCCAGCACCGCCGCCGCCGGCGGCATGGCGGCGACCAGGAAATCGACCAGGCGTTGCCTGTCGGAGACGCCCGGCATGTGCAGGGACTGGCCGGCCGGCTCGCTGGTCTCGATCCGCAGCAGTTGGGCGAGCACGCCGTGCATATGGGCGCGAAAGCTCGCGGCGTCGGGGCCGGCGTAGACGATGCCGGTCCCGACCACCAGCGCCGCAACGATCGCCGCCCACATCACCAGCCGCCCGGGCGGATACCATTCGAGCGAAGGCTGCCCGCCATTGCCGCCGGCCGCCGCCGGGCGCGCCAGCATCGCCAGATAGCCGAGCCACCAAGCCGGCAAACCGGCGCTGGCGAGGAAGGCGAAGAAGAACACCGAGCCGAACATCGCGGTGAGCGCGAGCGCCGCCGTCAAGGCGCCGATCAGCGCCGACCAGTGACTCCAGCCGAGCGCCGCGATCATCAGCGGCAGCGGCGCCAGATAGAACAGCGCCACCGACAGGAGCGAGCCCGACGTCACCGAGGCAAACAGCAGCGCGGCCGCAAGGCCGGCGCCGACACCGATCAAGGCGAATTGCATCATCACGAGCTGTCCCGCTCCTTTGAGCGGTTAGAGGCGGATCGACTAGTCCGCCCCAACCATCGGCACCCGGGACGATCCCGGCGGCCTCGTTGTTTCTCCTCATCCTGAGGAGCGGGCGAAGCCCGCGTCGCGAAGGATGAGGCCCATTTGCCGTCCTCACCCTTCGAGACGCGCACTTGGCGGTGCGCCCCTCAGGGTGAGGGCGAAACTCGTTCGGACGCGACTACCGTATCACATAAGGCAGCAGGCCGAGGAAGCGCGAGCGTTTGATCGCCTGCGCCAATTCGCGCTGCTTCTTGGCCGAGACCGCGGTGATGCGGCTCGGCACGATCTTGCCGCGCTCCGACACGTAGCGCTGCAACAGCTTGACGTCCTTGTAGTCGATCTTGGGCGCGTTGGCGCCGGAGAACGGACAGGTCTTGCGCCGGCGGAAGAACGGGCGGCGCGCGCCGCCTGCGGCTGAGAATGCCATGGCCTATTCCTCCACCGCTGCCGCCGGCGCTTCGGCGGTGGTTTCTACTTCGGCGTCCTCGCGCCGCGGCCGGCGTTCGCCGCGGTCGCGATCGCCGCGATCGCGATCCCGTCCGCCGCGATCGCCGCGGTCACCACGCTCATCGCGGTCGCGGTCCGACTTGCGCATCATCGCGGAGGGGCCTTCCTCGTGCTCCTCGACGCGGATGGTGAGATAGCGCAGCACATCCTCGTTGAGCCGCTCCTGCCGCTCGATCTCGTTGAGGGCTGCCGCCGGCGCCTCGACATTGATGAGCGTCATATGCGCCTTGCGGTTCTTGCGCATGCGGTAGGTGAGGGACTTCAGGCCCCAATATTCGGTCTTGCTGACCTTGCCGCCCATCTGGCCGATGACGCCGGAGAGCTGCGCGGTCAATTCCTCGACCTGCTGCGCCGAGAGGTCCTGGCGCGCGAGGTAGACGTGTTCGTATAGCGGCATGGAATGCCTTCCCTTTGTCTGTTCCAACGGTCCTCGATCCTGGCGCCAAGCCCCTCGAGCCAACCAGGGAAGGCTCGAATGCACTCAAAGGCGGGAACACGGGACGCCGGACCCACCGGTCCTACCGTTCATGACCGAAAGTCATGAGTTCATGACCGAGGGTCATGAAACGGCCGTCCGTTCAGCTCCCAACCAGGATCGACGGAACGCGCGGGTTATAGGGGTATTTGCGGGAAAGGCAAGGCTCGGCGCGCGGCGGTTAAGCCGCCTTCGGCCCCGGCTTGCCGCCGTGGCGGTGCAGCCGGTCGGCGAGCTCGACCGCCAGATCGACGCCTTCGCGGATCTGCGCCGCCGCCTGCGGGCTTTCGCTGTTGTCCCGCCGCATCTTGTTGAGCGCTTCCAACAGGCGCTCGAGTTGCTCCGCCATCATCTGCTGGCGGAAGGCCGGGTCGTTGCGTGCGCGCGCAAGATCGTCCTCGCTCACCAGCTCGCTCATCGCTCAGCCTCTCAAAGGTTAACGAAAACTCTATCCCAGAGAGCTTTTCGCTTCGTTACCGTGTCTGCATCAACTTGACAGAACGGCTGCCCGCGTGTCTTTCGGCCCGAAAATCAGGCAGGTAGCGAAAATATGACGGTGGCTTTCGTATTTCCGGGCCAGGGCAGCCAGGCGGTCGGCATGGGCAAGGGCCTAGCCGACAATTTCGCGCCCGCGCGCGCGGTGTTCGACGAAGTCGACGCCGCGCTCGGCGAAAAGCTGAGCCGCCTCGTCTTCGAGGGCCCCGCCGACGCGCTCACGCTCACCGAAAACGCGCAGCCGGCGCTGATGGCGGTCTCGCTCGCGGTCATGCGCGTGCTGCAGGCGGAAGCGGGCTTGAACCTTGCGCGCGACGTGCAATTCGTCGCCGGCCATTCGCTCGGCGAATATTCCGCGCTCGCCGCGGCCGGCGCCTTCAGTGTTGCCGACACCGCGCGGCTGTTGCGCATACGCGGGCAGGCCATGCAGAAGGCGGTGCCGGTCGGCGTCGGCGCCATGGCCGCGCTCATCGGCCTCGAATTCGACGCGGCGGCCGCGGTCGCCGCCGAAGCTGCGCAAGGCCAGGTCTGCCAGGCCGCCAACGACAATGGCGGCGGCCAGGTGGTGGTTTCCGGCGACAAAGCGGCGGTCGAGCGCGCGGTGGAAATCGCCAAAGCTAAGGGCGCCAAGCGCGCCATGCTCTTGCCGGTGTCGGCGCCTTTCCATTGCGCGCTGATGCAGCCCGCCGCCGACGTGATGGCAGAGGCGCTCGGCCAGGTCACCGTCAACAAGCCGGTTGTGCCGGTTGTCTCGAACGTTCTGGCGGAAGCGGTGAGCGAGCCCGCTCAGATCGTCGACGCGCTGGTCAGCCAAGTCACAGGCACCGTGCGCTGGGCTGAGTCGGTCGCCTATATGGCGCAACAGGGCGTCACGCGCTTCTACGAGGTCGGCGCCGGCAAGGTGCTGAGCGGGCTGATCAAGCGCATCGCCGCCGGCGCAACGGCAAGCGCCATCGGCACGCCCGACGACGTCGCCGCCTATAAAGCCGCGGCAGGGGGAAACACATGATGTTCGATCTGACCGGCAAGACCGCGCTGGTGACCGGTGCCACCGGCGCCATCGGCGGCGAGATCGCGCGCGCGCTGCATGGGCAAGGCGCGACCGTCGCGATCTCCGGCACGCGCCGCGAGGCGCTCGACGCGCTTGCCGGCGAACTGAAGGAGCGCGTGCACGTGCTGCCCTGCGACCTCTCCGACATGGCGGCGGTCGAAAAGCTGGTGCCCGACGCCGAAGCCCGCATGGAAAAGCTCGACATCCTGGTCGCCAATGCCGGCGTCAACCGCGACAACCTTTTCGTGCAGCTTTCCGACAAGGACTGGGACCTGGTCATCGCCGTCAACCTGACCGCCACCTTCCGCCTCACCCGCGCGGCGGTGAAAACCATGATGCGCCGGCGCTGGGGGCGCGTGATCGCCATTTCCTCGGTGGTCGGCGTCACCGGCAATCCGGGGCAGGGCAATTATGCCGCCTCCAAGGCCGGGCTCGCCGGCATGATGAAATCGGTGGCCGCCGAATACGCCAAACGCAACGTTACCGCCAATTGCATCGCGCCCGGCATGATCGTCTCGGCCATGACCGACAAGCTCAACGACAAGCAGCGCGAGGCGATCCTGGCCAAGGTGCCGGCCGGCCGGCTCGGATCGCCGGAGGACGTGGCGGCGGCGGCGGTCTATCTCGCCTCCGAGGAGGCCCAATACGTCACCGGGCACATCCTGAATGTGAACGGCGGCATGGCCATGATCTGACGCCCATGGCTAGCCGCTCGGGGGCGCGCGCGGTCCCGGCAAGTGCATGCCAAGCGGTGGAAAGGCGTGGCTTTTCAGGCGGTAGACGGCTAGCCTCACGCTGCTAGTCAACGGATTTGAAGTGTGGTAACCGGATTTCGGCCCGGCTGGGGCGGCCGAGCGCGGACGTTGTAGATCATCATCCGCGCTTCGAACTGTCTCAACCGCCGTCAACCACGACGAGGCCATGCCGCCATGGTTGCGACCAGCAAGTCCCGGTCGCGGCTCAATCGAAGAAGCACGAGGTTGGAACGATGAGTGATATTGCCGAGCGGGTGAAGAAGATCGTCGTGGAGCACCTTGGCGTCGAACCCGACAAGGTGACCGAGCAGGCCAGCTTTATCGACGATCTTGGCGCCGACAGTCTCGACACCGTCGAGCTCGTGATGGCTTTCGAGGAGGAATTCGGCTGCGAAATTCCCGACGATGCCGCCGAAACCATTCTGACCGTCGGCGACGCCGTCAAATTTCTCGAAAAGAACGCAAAAAGCTGAGCGAACGCTAGAGCGGCCGCTCGAAACGCATAAATTTTGGTTGGCTTGGCGGCCATGCCCCGGTAGAGCGGCGCATGGGCCCGCAAGTTTGCCTGGAACCCGGCCATGAGACGTGTCGTCGTAACCGGTATGGGAATGCTGACGCCGCTCGGTTGCGGTGTCGAGACCACGTGGTCGCGTCTCGTCAAGGGCGAGAGCGGCGCCAAGCGCGTCGACCGCTTCGAGGTCGACGACCTCGCCTGCCAGATATCCTGCATGATCCCGTACGGCGACGGGTCGGGCGGCACCTACAATCCCGACCAATGGATGGAGCCGAAGGAGCAGCGCAAGGTCGACGACTTCATCGTCTACGCCATGTGCGCGGCGCGCCAGGCGCTCGACGACGCCGGCTGGCACCCAAAAAGCTATGAGGAGCAGACCAACACCGGCGTGCTGATCGGCTCCGGCATCGGCGGCATCGAAGGCATCGCCGAAACCGCCGTCACCTTGCACGAGAGAGGCCCGCGCCGGGTGTCGCCCTTCTTCATCCCCGGCCGCATCATCAATTTGGCGGCCGGCTACGTGTCGATCGCGTTCGGGCTGAAGGGCCCGAACGTGGCGGTGGTCACGGCCTGTTCGACCGGCGCGCACGCCATCGGCGACGCCGCGCGCCTGGTCGCGCTCGGCGACGCCGAGGTGATGGTGGCGGGCGGCGCCGAATCCCCGGTCAACCGCATGGCGCTTTCCGGCTTCGGGGCGCTGCGCGCGCTCTCGACCGCCTTCAACGACGATCCGACCCGCGCCTCGCGTCCCTACGACAAGGACCGCGACGGCTTCGTGCTGGGTGAGGGCGCCGGCTGCGTGGTGCTGGAGTCGCTCGAGCACGCCAAGGCGCGCGGCGCCAAGATCTACGGCGAGCTGGTCGGCTACGGTCTGTCGGGCGACGCCTACCACATCACCGCGCCCGATCCGAACGGCGACGGCGCCTACCGCTGCATGGCCATGGCGATGAAGCGCGCCGGCGTTACGCCCGACGATATCGACTACATCAACGCGCACGGCACCTCGACCCCGATGGGCGACGAGATCGAGCTCGGCGCGGTGGAGAGGTTGGTCGGCAACGCCGCCGGCCGCATCTCGATGTCGTCGACCAAGTCCTGCGTCGGCCATCTGCTCGGCGCCGCCGGCGCGGTGGAGGCGATCTTCTCGATCCTGGCGATTCGCGACGGCGTCGCGCCCCCGACCATCAATCTCGACAATCCTTCGGTCGAATCGCCGATCGATCTGGTGCCGCTCACGGCGCGCAAGCGCGAGATCGACACCGCGCTGTCGAACTCGTTCGGCTTCGGCGGCACCAATGCCTCCCTCATCTTCCGCCGCTACGCGGAATAGCGCATGATGCGCGCCGTCTAGCCTTGCGCCCACCCTCTCGCTTTCGCCATAATCTTTCCTAACCTGCGAAAGCCCTTGATGTTTTCGGGCCTGACCGGAGTATGACGAGGTGAGCTTGCCGGCGCTGACAGCGGGAGCGGACGCGTGAGTTCCACTCCTCCACCGAGTGGCAGCGATGACGGCACGCCGCGCTATGGCGGCCGCGGCAAGCCGGGGCCGAGCGCCGTTCCGCCGCCGCCCAGCGACCGCATGGCGGTGCCGCCGCGTTCGCCACGCGTCGCGCTCGAGCCGGAACGCGTGCCGCTGCCCAAGCGCCGCAGCAAGCGCGTGCGTCATCCACTGGTGATCGCCGGCAACGCGGTGTTCACGGTGCTGGTGCTGGTTTCCGTCGCCGTCGGCGCCGCGCTCTATCTCGGCAAGCAGCGCTTCGAGACGCCCGGCCCCTTGCCGCAAGACAAGGTGGTCGCCATTCCGCGCGGGCTCGGCATCAAGGACATCGCCTCGCTGCTGCAGCGCGAAGGCGTGATCGACCAGCCCTACGTGTTCATCGGCGGCGTGCTGGTCATGAAGGCGCGCGGCGGCCTCAAGCACGGCGAATACAAGTTCGCCCGGCACGCCAGCCTCGCCGACGTGGTCGACACCATCATCGAAGGCAAGGTGGTGCAGCACGCGCTCACTTTGCCGGAGGGGCTGACCTCCGAGCAGATCGTGGCGCGGCTGTTGGAGAACAAGGCGCTCACCGGCCAGATCAAGGAAATCCCGCCGGAAGGCTCGCTGCTGCCGGAAACCTACAGGTTCACCCGCGGTATGACGCGCGAGCAGATGATCAGGCGCATGCAGGAGGCCGCGCAGCGCGAGGTGAAGGAGGTCTGGGCGCACCGCGTCGTTGGCCTGCCGCTCAATTCGCCGCAGGAACTGGTCACGCTCGCCTCCATCGTCGAGAAGGAGACCGGCAAGCGCGACGAGCGCTCGCGCGTCGCCGCCGTCTTCATCAATCGGCTGAACAAAAAGATGAAGCTGCAGTCCGATCCGACCATCATCTACGGGCTGACCGGCGGCAAGGGCTCGCTCGGCCGCCCGATCAAGAAGAGCGAGATCGAGCAGCCGACGCCCTACAACACCTATGTGATCGGCGGGCTGCCGCCGGGCCCGATCGCCAATCCGGGCAAGGCCTCGCTCGATGCGGTGGCCAATCCGGCGCGCACCAAGGATCTCTTCTTCGTCGCCGATGGCAGCGGCGGCCATGTG
This sequence comes from uncultured Pseudomonadota bacterium, assembly GCA_963819955.1. GTDB lineage: Bacteria > Pseudomonadota > Alphaproteobacteria > Rhizobiales > Xanthobacteraceae > Pseudolabrys. The sequence goes on from CAWFYB010000010.1 coordinate 53,064, forward strand.
TTCTCGGAAACCTACGAGCAGCACCAGAAGAACGTCGCGCGTCTGCGCGCGATGGAACACGCCAAGGCGCCGGCGTCGGCGCCGCCGCCCGCGCCGGCGCCCGCCGCCGACAAAACCGGCGACAAGAAGGCCGGCGATAAGCCGAAGCCGTAAAGCGCAACGGCGGTGCTTGTGACCCTGCGGCGGCGCCGCTAAGGTCGCCGCGCTTTTCGAGCGGCAATGGAAGAGACTTGCATGGCCCTGTCGAGCATGACCGGTTTCGCGCGCGGGCATGGCGTTACCGGCGCCTATGCCTGGAGCTGGGAGATCAAATCGGTCAACGCCAAGGGCCTCGACCTGCGGCTGCGGCTGCCGCCGGGCTGGGACGCGGTCGAAGTGCCGGCGCGCAAGCGCGCGAGCGAGCAGCTCTCGCGCGGCACCGTCTACGCCAATCTCACCGTCGAGCGCAAAGGCGTTCCGCCCACCGTCAAGATCAACGAAGCAGTGCTCGCCGCCGTGCTGGCGGCGCTCAAGGGTCTCGAAAACAAGTTCGAAGCGGCGCCGCCGCGGCTCGACGGCATCCTTGCGCTCAAGGGCGTGATGGAAGTGACCGACGAGGACGAGCGCGAGGACGAACGGCAGGCCGCGGAAGCGGCCATTACCGCCGGCTTCGACAAGGCGCTCGCCGATCTCGCCGCCATGCGGCGCGCGGAGGGCGCAACCCTCGGCCGCCTGCTCGGCGCGCGGCTCGCCGAGATCGGCAAGTTGACGGCGCGCGCGGAAGCGGCCCCCGGCCGCAAGGCCGAGGCGGTCAAGGCGCGGCTCGCCGAACAGGTGGCGACCTTGCTCGCCGCCTCGCAGCGCTTCGACAGCGACCGCCTGCACCAGGAGGCGATCATGCTCGCGGCCAAGGCCGACATCCGCGAGGAGCTCGACCGGCTCGCCTCGCACGTCGCGCAGGCGCAAAAACTGCTAGCGGAAGGCGGCCCGGCCGGCCGCCGGCTCGATTTCCTGGCGCAGGAGCTGCACCGCGAATCGAATACGCTCACCGCGAAATCCAACGACGTGGAGCTGACCAATATCGGCCTCGAACTGAAGACCGTGGTCGAGCAGTTCCGCGAGCAGGTGCAGAACCTGGAGTGAGCATGATGCGATACGTCGCGGCATTCATCCGCCTCATCCTGAGGAGCGCACGAAGTGCGCGTCTCGAAGGATGCGGCGGGCTCCTGCTTCGAGACGCGCACCTGCCGGTGCGCTCCTCAGCATGAGGCCGGGCGACGTCATCGCCCGGCGCGGGCTGATGCTGGTCTTGTCCTCGCCCTCCGGCGCCGGCAAGACCACGCTGTCGCGCCGGCTGCTGGCCGAGGACGACGGCGTCGCGCTCTCGGTCTCGGTGACCACGCGCAAGATGCGCCCCGGCGAGGTGGAGGGGCGCGACTATTTCTTCACCGACCGCGAGCGCTTCAACGCCATGGTCGAAAACGGCGAGCTGCTGGAATACGCCGAGGTGTTCGACAACGGCTACGGCACGCCGGCCAAGCCCGTGATGGACGCGCTGGCGCAAGGCCGCGACGTGCTGTTCGACATCGACTGGCAGGGCACCCAGCAATTGCGCGAGAAGGTGCGCACCGATCTGGTCAGCGTGTTCGTGCTGCCGCCCTCGATCCCCGAGCTCGAGCGCCGGCTGAAGGCGCGCGCGCAGGACGATTACGAAACCATCCTGCAGCGCATGGCCAAGGCCGGCGACGAGATGAGCCACTGGGCGGAATACGATTACGTGATCATCAACCACGCGATCGAGCAGGCCTTCGCCGACGTCAAGGCGATCCTCGCCGCCGAGCGGCTGAAGCGCGAGCGCCAGCCGGGCCTGTCGGATTTCGTGCGCGGCCTGCAGGCCAAGCTTTGAGACGCGCGCCGCCGAACGCCCGGGCGGTGCCGCAGCAGCGCTGGCATCTCGTTTGGCAGACGCTCGGCGCCTTTGCGCCGGACGATGCGCGCGGCGACTGGGGGCGGCTGGCGGAATTCTACGCGCCGCTGATCGCGGCGAAATCGGCCTATGTCTCGTATCAGTTGGAAGCCTACTACGCGGCCGAGCCTTGCGTGGCGCTGGAGCTTGCGGAAGCGGATTGCCGGCTGCTCTGCCGCGCGCTCCTGGAAGCATCGCAAGACATGAGCGACCGTCTCACCGGCGGCTACCCGGTGCTGGCCGCGGCGTTCCTGCCGACGCAGGCGCATGTGCTGTTTCGCTGCGACCACCACAAGATCAATCTGGTGGTCGGCCGGCTGAAGAGCCGGATCGCGCGCTCGCTGATCGCGCACGGCCGCTGGCGGCGCGGCGGCCGCGGCATTTGGGGCCGCAGCTTCTGGGCCGCCGAAATCATGCGCGCGCAAGCCGCTTCCGACGTCAGAGGGTTCATCAGGAGACTGGGCGGCGTACAATGCGTCGCGCGTTGAGCGCGCGGCCGTAAGCGTCGTCCGCGGCCGGGGAGAAGCAATATGCCGGTCACCGTCGCCATCCATCATCTGAAAGACTTCGACGCCTGGATCGATCTGTTCAAGGATAACCGCCGCCGCCGGTCGGGCGCTGGCGCATGCTGCGCGGCAGCGAGGACCGCAACCGCGTTCACCTGGTCGGCGAAATGGCCGCGTCGGAAGTCCAGACCGTCAAGGATTTCCTGGCCTCGGCGCGCATGCAGGAGGTGTTCAAGCGCGTCAACGCCATGTCGACGGCGCCGATCGAATTCGTCTGGCTGGACGAGCAGACGCCGTAAGCCGGCGCTCGCGGGCGCCGCTTTAAGCCGTCAGCACCACGCGCCCGACGATCTTGCCCGCGCGCAGGTCGTCGAGCGTCGCCGAGGCCTGCGCCAAAGGCCGCTCGGCAATCGGCGGCGGCGCGATGTTCTTTTCCCGCACCAGGTCGATCAGTTCGCGCGCTTCGGCCAGCGTGCCGGTCTGGGTGCCTTCGATGGTCATGGCCTTGAGCGGGAACATGGCGACGGCGGTCGCGTAGCCGCCGCCGATCAGGCCGGTGACCACCACCTTGCCGCCTTTGGCCAGCACGCCGGTGGCGAAGTTGAGCGACTTGTCGGAGCCGGCGAAATCGACCGCCGCATAGATGCCGCCGCTCGCCTTCAGCACCGCCTTGCGCGCGTCGGCGTCGGACGGGTCGAAGGCTTCTTTGGCGCCGGCTTTGAGCGCGGCTGCGCGCTTGAGCGGGTCGATATCGGCAACGTAAGGCGCCGCGCCGTACAGCGCGCGCGTCAGCGCCAGACCCATCAGCCCAACGCCGCCGGCGCCCACCAGCAGCAGCGGCGCGCGGCTGGCGCGGCTTTTGAGCCGCTTGAGCGCGGCATAGGCGGTCAGCCCCGAGCACATCAGCGCGCCGGCGTAAGACGCCGGCAGCGGCGCGTAGTCGATCAGATAGCGCGCATGCGGCACCAGCACATGGCTGGCATAGCCGCCGTCGACCGTGACGCCGAGATAGCGCGGCTTGACGCAGATGTTCTCGTCGCCCACCGCGCAGGCCGGGCATTGCCCGCAGCCGATCCAGGGGTAGACCGCGACCGCGGCGCCGATCTTGGCGTCGGCGTCGGGGCCCGCGCTCTCCACTTGGCCGGCGATCTCATGGCCGAGGGTGAAGGGCAGCGTGCGGCCGGCGCGCACGTCGAGCTGCTTGCCGTCGCCGAGCGTGAAATAACCGTCCTGCATGTGCAGGTCGGAATGGCAGACGCCGCAGCGGTGAATGCGCACCAGCACCTCGGTGCCTTGCGGGCGCGGCGCCTCCACCACGGTCTCGCACAGCGGCGCGCCGTAGGCGGTGAGCGATTGGCGGTGCATCTGGGTCATCTTTGCAGCCTAGCGTACTTTACCTATCCCCGCAGGCGGGGAGAGGGAGCAGAACGCCCGCGCCAGCTTGACGAAACCCGCAACCGGGATTTCCTCCGCCCGCGCGGTCGGTTCGATATCGGCGGCGGCGAGCAGCGCAGCCGTGTCGACTCCGAGCGACTTCAAGCTCTGCCGCAGCATCTTGCGGCGTTGGCCGAAGGCTGATTCCGTCACCCGCTGCAGGGCGCGCGCGTCGCAGGCGAGCGGCTCGCGCCGCGGGACAAGCCGCACTACCGCCGAGGTCACCTTGGGCGGCGGCACGAAAGCCGACGCCGCCACGTCGAACAGGATCTTGGCCTCGCTGCGCCAGCCCGCCAGCACCGCCAATCGCCCATAGGACTTGCCGCCCGGCGGCGCCACGATGCGCTCCGCCACCTCGCGCTGGAACATCAGCGTGAGCGAATCATACCAGGGCGGCCAGGGCTCGGCGGTGAGCCAGCCGATCAAGAGCGGGGTGGCGATATTGTAGGGCAGGTTGGCGACCACGCGCGCGGGCGCTTCGGCGACATGTTCGCGCGCGTTAAAAAGAAGCGCATCGCCTTCGACGATCTGCAGCCTCCCCGGATAGCGCGCGGCGATCTCTTCCAGCGCCGCTATTGCGCGCGCGTCGCGCTCGACCGCGATCACGCGCTTGGCGCCTTGCGCCAGCAGCGCGCGCGTCAAGCCGCCCGGCCCCGGCCCGATCTCCAGCACGGTTGCGCCCTCGAGCGGGCCGGCCGCGCGCGCAATGCGCGCCGTCAGGTTGAGATCGAGCAGGAAATTCTGCCCAAGCGATTTCTTAGGGGCGAGCCCGTGCCGCTTGATGACCTCGCGCAGCGGCGGCAGGTCGTCGATCTGCGCCATGCGCTCTTAAACCGGCGCCAGCGCCGGCGCCTTCGCCGCCAGCCGCGCCGCCAGCTTGAGCGCCGCCACCAGGCTGGAAGCATCGGCCTTGCCGGTGCCCGCCAGGTCGAAAGCGGTGCCGTGGTCGGGCGAGGTGCGCACGAAGGGCAGGCCGAGCGTGACGTTGACGCCGTGGTCGAAGGCCAGCGTCTTGATCGGGATCAGCGCCTGGTCGTGATACATGCACAGCGCCACGTCGTAGCGCGCGCGCGCCGCCGCATGGAACAGCGTATCGGCCGACAGCGGGCCGACCGCGTCGATGCCTTCGGCCTGCAATTGCTTCACCGCCGGCGCCACGATGTCGCGGTCTTCCGTGCCTATTGTGCCGTCCTCGCCGGCATGCGGATTGAGCCCGGCCACCGCCAGCCGCGGGCGCGCGATGCCGAAGCGCGCCTTAAGATCGCGCGCCACGATGCGCCCGGTCTCCACGATCAGCGGCGTGGTGAGGACGGAAAACACCCGGCGTAGCGGGATATGGATGGTCACCGGCACCACCGCCAATTCCGGCGACCACAGCATCATCACCGGCCTCACCTTCGCGCCGGTCGCTTCCTCAACCAGCCGGCCGAGGAATTCGGTATGGCCCGGGTCGGCGAAGCCCGCGCGTGTCAGCACGCTCTTGGCGACCGGGTTGGTCACCAGTGCGGCCGCTTCGCCTGCCAGCACGTCCTTAACCGCGCGTTTGATCGCGGCGATTGCCGCGGGCGCGCTTGTATCGTCGGGCTTGCCGGGCGCGGCGGTGATGGGTAGGCCGAGCGGAACCACCGGCAGCGCGCGCGCAAAGGCCTCGCTCGCTTGCGCCGGCGCGACCTCCGCCATCGGCACGTCGAGCCCGAGCGCGCGCGCGCGGCGGGCAAGGAAATCCGCGTCGCCGACGACATAGAAGGCCGGCAGCGCGAGTTCAGCGCGCTGGCGCCAAACGCCGAGCGTAAGATCAGCGCCGATGCCGGCGGGTTCGCCGATCGTCAGCGCCAGAGGCAGCGCTTTGCGCATTGGGGTCCTTGTATTCGATCATCGCGGCTTTGCGCAGCTCTTCCAGATAGCGCTTGGATTCCCGCTCGTAGCGCTGCCGGAAAATGTCCTCGCGCGCCTGGTGCAGCGCCGGCGAGTCGGTCTTGGTCTGCTTCTTGTCGCAGACCGCGAACATCTGCAGGCCCTGCGCCGTTACATCGGGCGCGGTCAGCCGGCCGATCGTCATACCGCCGAGCAGCTCGCGCAGCTTGTCGGGAAGATCGGCGGAGCTGCGCGTGATCGAGTCGCGCACCGCCACGTCGCGCAGCGCGCGCGCAATGTCGAGGCCCTGTTTGCAATCGACGAAACGGCTGCGCAGCGCTTCCGCCTCGCGCCGCTTGGCTTCGACCACCGCGGCGCTCGACCCGGCGGGCACCACCACCGTCACCGGATAAAGCGTGTAGATGTAGCCGACGGTGTCGACGGCTTCGTTACGCGCGCGCAGCGCGTTGACCGCGTCCGATTCGCCGACATGCAGCGAGGCGGAGAATTTGCCGCGCACCAACTGGCTCCAGGTCAGCTGGGCGCGGATGCGGTCCTTCACCGTGTCGGGCGCGATGCCGGCGCGCTGCAGCATTTGGCCGAATTGCTGCGGCGTGATGTGCTGGCGCGACGACATGCCGCTGAAGGCCTGGTTCACCTCGGCATCGCTGACCACCAGACCGTATTGCTTGGCTTTGGCGATCCCGAGCCGGTCGTCGATCAACTCCTGGATGATCTGCTGGCGCGTCGCCTTCTTGTGCGTCGAGGATTCGTCCAGCTTGGTGCGCTGCTCGATGTCGTAGGCGGTGATCGGCATGCCGTTGGCCACCACCACGACCTGCGCCCGGCAAAGCCCGGGCGCCGCCAGCACGGCGGCGAGCCAGGACGGCGGCCGCCGGCCAGCGGCGGAAGCGGATCTGTCTCAAGGCGATCTTCGGCATCGCAAGTTCCATCGTTTCGGGTCGGCCGGCGGCGCGATGCTTCGCCCGCGGCGTTGCTACAGCCCACCGATCCCGGTGACCCCTTGGCTGAGTGAAGTGCCGCCGAGCGTGCGGAGGCTCAACTGCAGCATGATCGTGTGGTTGACGCCCGGGTTGCCGCTGTAGGAGTAACTTGTGATGTAATTCAGGCCAAAGATGAGGCAGTCGTCGACATAGCCCAGGCCGATGCGGGTCTGGTCGAATTTGCCGGCATTGAGGTCGTAGCGCGCCCCTCCCAGCAGCACCCAATTGGCATCCAGCTTGATCGAGCCGGTCCCCAGCACGCCCTGCTGGCGCTGCAGCACGCCGAGCGCCGGCTGGGCGGCGTAATCGCCGTACAGCATGTCGACCGACCAGCGGTCGAAGTTCGCGCGCGCCTCAAGCTCGGTCCGCTGGACGTCCCAGTTGTCCTTGTCGAAGCGGAAGCGCGAGGTGAAGGTGTAGGTGCTGTTGGGCTGGTAGGAGACCCGCGCCACGTAATCGGACAGCCGGGTGTCGAGGCCGCTGTTGAGGCCGGCATTGGCGACGCCGGCGGTGGCGAACGAGTTCTCCCCGAACAATTGATAGGACTGGCCGAACAAGGCGTTGACGAAGCCGCCCTGGTTGAACTGCATGGTGTATTGGACGCCGTAATTGGTGCGGCCGCCGCCTTCGACCCGGTCCCAGCCGGCGAACTTGTCGATGCGGAACAGGTTGCTGTCGTCGAAGATGAAGCTCTGCGCGTCTTCGTTCGGCCATTTGCCGATCTGCGGCTCGTTTGGCCGCGCGATCACCTGCGCGATCGGCTCGACGGTCTGCGTGCCCCAGGACTGCACGTTGATGAACGGATAGCGGTATTCCAGGCCGACCGTCGGCATCCCGCGCGCCATGCTCGAGTTGCCGGTTTCCAGATAGTTCGACACGCCGGCCTGCGACTTCACGTTCATGGCGGCGGCGTCGCCGCGCAACGAGGCAAACGGCGTCCACACCTGGCCGATCGAGTCGGTCACGCTGCGCTTCCAGTGCACTTCCGAGGAGAAGCGGCTGTAGGTGCCGGGGAAGCCGCGCAACAGGCAATTGGTTTGGTTCTTGATCGCGGGGTTGGCGGTCTGCGCGCAGGTGCCGGCGGCGCTTGCGGCCGTGGTGATTGCTTCGAAATTGGCGTCGGCGCGCGTCAGGCTGGTGAAGTTGGTGTTGAAACCGAGCTCGCCGCCGAGCACCGGATGGTCGACCGTATAGGTGTAATCGAGCACCGGGTGGATGACCGGAATCTGCCCCTGCGCGTCCGCCTCCGAGAAGCCCTGGTAGTAGAGCGTGCGCGCGTCGAAATAGCTGCGGTTGCCCTTGCCGGCGAGATAGAGCTGCGAGACGCCCTCGCTACTGCCGGTTTGGAACGCGTTGACGGCGCGGTAGCGCGACAGTTGCGGGTTGTAGTCCTGCAGGAACGTCTTGTCCGTCAACGCCAGCGCGTTCCAACCCCAGACCCATCGCTTGTTGAGCGCGAACTGCCCGTCGGTTTCGATGCTGCCGCGAAACTGGCGGTCGCCCGGCGTCGGCGTGCCGTCACTGTGGACGAAATAGCCCGGGTCGAGCTGATAGATGCCGGCGGCACGGATGTCGTAGGCGCCGGTGAGCAGGCGATGGCGGAATTCGCCCTGCATCAGGGGGCCTTGCTTGGTGGTGATCATCGGCGCGACGGTGGCGTCGTAGTTCGGCGCCAGCGCGAAATAGTAGGGCACTTCCAGCGCCATGCCGTATTTCGAGCTCGACATGATGGTCGGCATCAGCATGCCGGTCTTGCGCTTGACGGTCGGGTCGGGCGTCGAGAAATACGGCAGGTAGGCGATCGGATGACCCCAAAACTCGACGGTGGCGTCCTCGAAATAGATCATCTTCTCGTTCTGATCGTGAATGACGCGCACCGCCTTCACCTGCCATTCCGGCGGCTTCAGCGGATTGTCCTTACACGGCGCGCAGGCGGTGTAGACGCCGTTGTGGAAGACCGTGTAGTTGCCGGCGCTGCGCTCGGCGCGCGCCGCGGCCATGCGCGTCTGCTCGGGCGCGTCCAACCGCAGCGAGTTGACGAAGCCGTCGCGGTAGTCGTCCGACAGGTCCATGATCTGGCCGTAGGTAACCTTGCCGTCCGGCTCGGTCAGGCGGGCATTGCCTTCGGCGTGCAGTCGCTTGGTGGTCTGGTCGTAGATGACCTTGTCGGCTTCCAGCGTCGCGCCGCCGTAATAAATCTGCACGCTGCCGACGGCGGCGACGCGATGATTGGCGTAGTCGTAGTCGATCTCTTGCGCCTGCACGAGCATCTGCTTCTGCCCGGACTTCTCGCGCGCGATGGCGTATTTGGATTTCTTCAGTGTGGGCGGACGCTGCGGGAAGGCAAGCTGCTGCGCGAAGGCCGGCGCAAGCGTCAACATTCCGCCCGCCAGCATGGCGAGGACGGCAAGGAGCGCTCGGACGCCGCGGCGACGGGCGCAGGGTTTCGATGGGCGAGCGCCAGGCCCCGCCATCACCCGTCCTCCTGGTACAACAACGCAATAAACCCCGTCAGACCACCCGCGAGCACAGGCAACCAGGCCGCCGCCGCTGGGTGCAGCAGCCCGGCCTTGCTCATATCGTCGGTCACTTTCGATAAAACATAAAGCAGAAAGCCGGCGGCCACGCCACTTAAAACCATTTTCTGCACGCCGCCGAAGCGGAAGAACCGTAAACTGACCGCGGCGGCAAGGAACACCATGGCGGCCAGCAAGAACGGCAGGGCTAAAAGCTTCTGGAATTGCAGCCTATAGCCTGCGGCGATGAGGCCTGCGTGTTCCGCGATGTTGATATACAGTGGAAGTTCCCAAAACGGCACAGTTTCCGGGGTCGCAAAGCTTTCGCGGACCTGTTCGGGCGACAGGCTGGTCTTGAGCAGATACACCGGCTGGTCGAGCGGCCGCTCGCCCAGACTGTAGATGCGGGCGTCCAGCAGCCGCCAGACGCCGGGTTCCAGGATCGCCGCGCGCGCCTCGATGCGCTGCTTGAAATGGTGCTCGGGGTCGAAGGAGAACACGGTAACGCCGGACAGCGCCACGCCCTGGTCGCGGCTCGACTTGGCGTTGATGATGGCCTGGCCTTCGGCGCTGCCCTGGCTCGCCCAGAACGGGCCGCCGCCGGAGAGCAGGCTGACGCGGCTGTGGCCAAACAGCTCGGCCTCGTAGCGCTTGGACTGCTCGTCGAGCACCGCGGCCAGCGGGTTGTAGACCGTGGTGGCGATGACGCCGAGCAGGAAGGCCACCACCACCGCCGGCGAGATGAATTGCCAAGCCGACATGCCGGCCGAGCGCGCCACCACCAATTCGTGCCGCCGCGACAAATTGAGATAGCACGACATGGCGCCGATCAGCACGCAGAACGGCAGCACGCGTTCGGTCACCTGCGGCACCCGGTAGAGCGAGGTCTTCGCCACCAGCAGCGCCGACACGTTGGGAATGTCGCTCGAGCGGCGCATCAGCTCGATATAGTCGAGCAGGCCAACCAGCACGAAAATGCCGCCGAACACCAGCAGCGCCGCGCTCAGGAAGCGCAGGCCGAAATAACGCACCAGTGTTCCACCGACGATAGGCATCATCAACTCATGGCGTGGCGAAGCGTTGCGTGATGCGCTCGGTGAGCGCGGCGAGCCACTGGGCAAGGAACGCCGGCGGCTCGAGCACGAGACCGCTGCGGATCACCCAGATGCCGAAAGCGGCGGCGGCGGCCGTCGCGCCGTATTGCAGCGACAGCATCCACGGGACGGTGGCGCCGAACACGGTCGAGGCAAATCCGATCAGCCGCAGCAGCGCGACCCCGCCGATGGCGCCGAGCATCGACATCGAGCGGCTCTGGCGGGTGGTGCGCGGCGCGCCCAGATAGGCGAAGGCGATGATCACGAAGGCGATCGGATAGAGCGGCGCCATCAGCCGGTCGTGCAGCTCGGCGCGGAACTGGCCCGGCTCCTTCAGGTAGAACGAATCCTTCGGGTCGGGCCACAGCAATTGCCAGAGATAGCGCTCGCGGATGGAATATTTCACCGCCTGCGCGCCGCCGGAGAACTGCGAGAGGTCGAAGGCGTAGCGATCGAACACCACCATTGCCGGGTCGCGCTGATCGGCGGCGTGGCGCTGCACGATGCCCTTTTGCAGGATCAGGAACGTGCCCTTGTCGTTGTCGAGCAGCTCGCCGTTTTCGGCCAGCACCGTCAGGCGCTCTTTCGGATTGCGCCGGTCGTCGAGCAGGATGCCGGCGAGTTCCCCGTTGGCGCGGCGCTGGCGGATGTGGATGGTGACACCGCTCTCCAACGCGGTGAAGCGGCCGGGCTTGACGACGCTGCTCACCACATTGGCGCGCACCTCGGTGATCCAGTCGCGCAGCATGCGCAGGCCCTTGGGCGCGAAATAGGCGCTGATCGCCGCCACCAACAGCGCCACCACGACCGCCACCGTCATGAAGGCGCGGAACAGCACCCAAGGCGACATGCCGGCCGCGTTCATCACGATGATTTCTGAATCGGTCGACAGCTTGTTGAGCACATGCGCGACCGCGATCAACAGCGCGATCGGCGCGATCACCAGCACCAACAGGGGGATGATCAGGCCGGTGATGCCCATGAAGACCAGTATGGTTTGGCCTTGGCTGGTCACCAGGTCGAAATCATGCAGCGCCTGCGTGACCCAGATCACCGCGGTCAGGCTGACGAGCACGACCAAGAACGCACCGAACGTCGTGCGGAAAATATATCGGCTGATCGACCCCATCAGCGGCGCCGTCCCCAAATTCGGCAAACAGCGTTTCCCGCGCGCGGCTTCCCCCACCGTGCGCCAGGCCCTGCCACCGTAATCCAACCCCCCGTAGGGTTTACCTTTTTCGGCGCACAAAATGGCCGTGCAAAGGCAAAGCCGTTGAACATGCACAACAAAATGTTAAAGCGCGCCGCCGGCTTCGTCTCCCCAATTGGGTGGCTGCCGGGCCCGATTCTGGCAAGAAAATACCGCCGCCGCCGCCGTAGCCGGCGCCGCGCCCGGCGGCCGCAAGCCGCCATAAGGCGCGGCCTTGTGAAAAGCCCCTAAATCGGGCGATTTCTCCTTTGCAGCGGGGTGCAAGCGGGCGCATATGGGGGCCAAGACCCGATAAACCCGCCTCGGCCTCTGCCGAACCAGGCCGGACCCGGCCAGACAAGGATTGCCCCGATGCCCGACGCCATGAAGCTCGGCTTTGGCCCGTTCGCCGCGCCCGCCCGCGGCGTTCTCGTGGTGTTCTGCGACGACAAGCTCAAATTCGGCCCCGCCACCGCGACGGCGCTGGGGCGCGCCGGCGAGCTGGTGACGCGCGCCGCCAAGGCGGAGGCCTTCACCGGCAAGAGCGGCTCGGCTCTGGAACTGGTGGTGCCGGAGGGCTTGAAGGTCGCCCGCCTGGTGGTGATCGGCGCCGGCAAGGCCGCCGATCTGCAGCAGCAGGACTTCGTCAAGCTCGGCGGCGCCGCCATGGGCAAGGTTCCCACCAGCGCGGCGGAAGCCGCCATCTTCGCCGAGCTGCCGGGCGGGGCCATGCGCGCCGAGCGCGCGGCCGATCTGGCGCAGGGCGTGGCCCTGCGCGCTTACGCCTTCGACCGCTACAAGACCAAGCGCAAGGACGACGAGAAGCCGCCGGCCAACCGCAAGGTGACGGTGGCGGTCGGCGACGTGGCGGCCGCGCGCAGCGCCTATGTGGCCCCCGGCGCAATCGCCGACGGCGTGCTGATGGCGCGCGACCTGGTGAACGAGCCGGCCAATGTCCTTTATCCGGATCGAATTCGCCCGTCGCGCCGGCGCGCTGAAGAAGCTTGGCGTCGCGGTCGAGGTGCTCGACGTGCCGAAGCTGAAAAAGCTCGGCATGAACGCGCTGGTCGGCGTCGGCCTTGGCTCCGCGCATGACAGCCGCGTGGTGGTGATGCGCTGGAACGGCGGCAAGAAAGCCGACGCGCCGGTTTGCCTTCATCGGCAAGGGAGTCTGCTTCGACACCGGCGGCATTTCGATCAAGCCGGCGGCCGGCATGGAGGACATGAAGGGTGACATGGCGGGCGCGGCTTGCGTCACCGGCCTCATGCATGCGCTCGCCGCGCGCAAAGCGAAGGTCAACGCGGTCGGCGTCATCGGTGTGGTGGAGAACATGCCGGATGGCAAGGCGCAGCGCCCGGGCGACATCGTCAAATCCATGTCGGGCCAGACCATCGAGATCATCAACACCGACGCGGAAGGCCGCCTCGTGCTGGGCGACGTGGTCTGGTACGCGGCGCAGCGCTTCAAGCCGAAATTCATGGTGGATCTGGCGACGCTGACCGGCGCCATCATCGTCGCGCTCGGCCACCAGTATGCCGGCATGTTCTGCAACGACGATCAATTGGCCGAGCGCTTGACCAAGGCGGGCGCGGCGACCGGCGAAGGCGTCTGGCGCATGCCGCTCGGCAAGGAATACGACAAGATGATCGATTCCAAATTCGCCGACATGAAGAACACCGGCGGCTCGCGCCATGCCGGTGCCATCACCGCGGCGCAGTTCATCAAGCGCTTCGTCGACGACAAGACGCCGTGGGCGCATCTCGACATCGCCGGCACCGGCTTCGAACTCGCCCCATAACGAGATCAACAAGAGCTGGGGCTCGGGCTGGGGCGTGCGGCTGCTCGACCGGCTGGTGGCGGATTATTACGAGAAGTAGAAGATGTAGCGCGGCCGGCAAGTGTGATAAGATGCATTCATGGTGAAAACGCTGGAACTGGCATTTCGCAAGGCGGCTGAGTTGCCGGACGCCGCCCAAGAACAGATTGGGCGCGAACTGCTTGATCACATCGACGCGCTTGCACGTCTGCGTGCCGAGGTTGAAAGTGCGGCATCCGCGAAGGTCTCGACGACGGCAAAGGGCAGCGGCTCGATATCGAAGAGTAATCAAGCAAGCTCGCGAAGAGCATGCCCGAAAGCCTGCCTGAGCTTGTTTGGGCGCCAAGGGCGCGGCGCGATCTTCTCGATATCCTGGAGCTATTTTACCGCCGTTGCCTCGTCTGAAGTGGCTGAGCAATTGCTGGCGGGATATTGAGAAGGCCGCTGCGCGGTTGCCGCGCCATCCGAATGCTAGGTCGTCCACGCGACGACATTGCACCGTCACTGCGCTCGGTTCTCGTTCAGCCGTATGCGATATTGTACCGGCCATTGACGAAATCCGAAGTTGAGATTGTGCGTGTCCTGCACACCCGGCGCGATCTTGCGGCTGCATTCTCGGAAGACGGCTAATTGCAGAAACGAGGGTGCGTGAGGTAGCCATGACCGAAATCCTCTTCTACCACCTGCAGGGCCAGAAGCCGGAAAGCGTGTTGCCGGTGCTGCTGGAGAAATCGCTGGCGCGCGGCTGGCGCGCGATCGTGCAAGGGTCGTCGGAAGAGCGCATCGAGGCGCTCGACGCCCAGCTGTGGACCTATCGCGACGACGGCTTCCTGCCGCACGGCACCTGGCGAGAACAAGAAGCCGCGCAACAACCGGTCCTGCTCACGCTCACCGACAGCAATCCCAACGCCGCCGACGTGCGCTTCTTGATCGACGGCGCCGCCGTGCCGGCCGATCCGGAAAGCTACCAGCGCATCGTGCTGCTGTTCGACGGCGACGACGAGGAGGCGGTGGCGGCCGCGCGCGCCGCCTGGAGCGAGGCCAAGGCCAAGGGCTTCGAAGCCACCTATTGGCAGCCGGATGCGCAGGGGCGCTGGGTGAAAAAGGCCTGAGCGCCCGCTGCTAGGACCATAATCCCGCCACAATTTAGGATCATATTCCGCGCATCCCGCCTCGTACCGAGGGGTGTCTGATCAGCATCTTCAGACGCGGGGCGGGGAGCGGTGGCCGGGGAATGACCTTGCATCGGAGATGCGATGCGAGGGCCCGGCGGTCCAAGCCGCATGTGTCCCGGCGCGCCTGCCGCGCGCCACGGGGCCCCGTGATGGCGGGCACCGGCAACCGGTCACAGGTTCGCCGGCCCGACCTGGGCCCGAGAGCGGTGGATAGGCGGCCTTCCAATTCGATCAGGAGAGGCGGGTCGCCTGAAAGGTAAGTCCACCGGGGGCCATGCGGAGCAAGCCTTCAAACACCGCGCGCGGGACGCCTTGGGACTGGCGGACTTGCGGATTTTACCTCCCGAGCGCGACGGCGCGAAGGAGGGCGCCTCGATGCTGTGAGGCATCGAGGCCTGCGAGGTCTGCGTTCGGACCCATTGGCGTCCCGCGCGCCCTCGGTGCTTTTCGAGGACGAGCGGTTTGGAATGCGGCCTGCCCCGGGCCGACCAAATCAACAGGGGCGGCGGAGCGTTGGCTGAGGCCGGCCTGGCGCGCCGAAGCCCGAAGGGCGAAGGCGGGCGGCGAAATGGCCCGAAAATCGCTCGCCATTGCCCGCTCGGCCATTGGCCTAGCCCGCGGCCCAGTTCCCCGCTAACCCTTACCGGCTGCGGCGCTTGCCCCCTGCCATTGTGATGACGCAAAATCCGGCTTAAGGGACAAGCAGATAGTGGACAGTTCAAGCAGGTTTGGGGGACGCCGCTTGCCGGGCCGTCGAGTCAACTCAATCATCGCCCTCGGCGTTGCCGCCATGCTGGCTGCCGCGGTGGCCGGCTGCTCCAGCGGCGCCGACATCGCCGACGAAATCAAAGAGGGCAACGTCTTCCAGAAGCCGGTGTTCACGACGCCCGATTGGGCGCGCGTCCGCCCGGCCAGCAAGGTTTCGCTCGGCCCCACCGGGCCGGTCGCGCCCGAGGATATGGTCGATGCCGCCGGCCGCTGCGCGGCGGCGGCGCCGCAGTGCCGCCGCAGGCCGCGGTGGCGCAAGCCGCAGCGCCCGCGGAGCCGACAACGCCGGCGGCCCCGGCGGAGGCGGCCAAGCCCGCAACCCCGCCCGCCTATGGCTCGGTCGCCGGCGATCTCGCCAGCGCGCCGATGCCGCAAGGGCCGCCGCCCAGGCCCATCCCGGTCTCCGTCAAGCGCGCCGCGACCGCGCCGCAAGGCAGTCTCGGCGGCCTGCAGCCGGAGGGTTCGTTCGGCGGCATGGGCGCGCCGGGCGCGCCGGTCATGGGCGGCATCGCACTCGGCATGACCGAATGTCAGGCGGTGCGCCGCGCCGGCCAGCCGTCGAGCGTCAATATCGGCGCCGGCTCGCATGGCGCGCGCAAGGTGGTGATCACCTATCTGAGCGGCCCCTGGCCCGGCATCTACACCTTCGACTCCGGCCGCCTGAAGGTAGTCGACGCCGCGCCGGTGCAAGAGCAGCCCAGGGGCAAGCCGAAGCGCAAATACAAAAAGAAGCCGCGTAAGCCGGCGCGCACCGCCCGCGGCGAAGACCTTTACGTGCGCTGATCAGCTGATCAGGCGGTCTCCAGCGCGCTGCTCGCCGCCAGCCATTCCTCCTCCGCCGCGGCGAGCGCCCGCGCCACTTCGGCGCGCGTCTTGGCAAGCGCCGCCGCCTTGGCTGGATCGCGCGTAAACAGCGCGCCGTCGGCGAGCCGGCTGTCGACCCCCGCCAACTCCCTGTTCAGCCGCGCGATCTCCGCTTCGGCTTTTTTGACGCGCTGGCGCAGCGGTGCGGTCTCGGCGCGCTTCTCGGCCGCCGCGCGGCGCGCTTCGCCGCGGCTCGGCCCTGAGTCTTGCGCTTTCGCTTCGCCCGCGCCGGCGCTGCGCTCGCTCAGCACCGCGCGCCGGTAGTCGTCGAGGTCGCCGTCGAACGGCTTCACCCCGCCGTCCGCCACCAGCCACAGCCGGTCGGCGCAAGCCTCCAGCAGGAAACGGTCGTGCGAGACCAAAATCACCGCGCCGGAAAAATCGTTGATCGCCTCGATCAGCGCCGCGCGGCTGTCGATGTCGAGATGGTTGGTCGGCTCGTCGAGGATGATGAGATGCGGCGCGTCGAACGTGGCAAGGCCGAGCAGCAGGCGCGACTTCTCGCCGCCGGACAGGTTCTTCACCGCGGTGTTGGCGGCCTCCGCCGAAAAGCCGATCGATCCCACGCGCGCGCGCACTTTCGCTTCCGGCGCGTCCGGCATCAGCCGGCGCACATGGTCGTAGGCGCTCGCCTCCGGTTCGAGCTCGTCGAGCTGATGCTGCGCGAAGTAAGCGACGCGCAGCGTGGCGGCGCGCGTCACCGTGCCTTGCATCGGAGCGAGACGATCGGCGATCAGCTTGACCAGCGTCGACTTGCCGTTGCCGTTGGCGCCGATCAAAGCAATACGATCGTCATTGTCGATGCGCAGATTAAGCCCCGAGAGCACCGCGCGCCCGTCATAGCCGACGCTGACGCCGTCGGTCGCCACGATCGGCGGCGACAAAAGTTTGTCCGGCGGCGGGAAAACGATCGGCCGCACGTCATTCGTCACCAGGGCGGCGATCGGCTCGAGCTTCGCCAGCATTTTCAGCCGCGACTGCGCCTGCCGCGCCTTGGTGGCCTTGGCGCGGAAGCGGTCGACGAAGGCCTGCAAATGCTTGCGCTGCGCCTCCTGCTTCTTGATCGCCTTCTGGTCGAGCACCATGCGTTCGTTGCGCTGGCGTTCGAAGGCGGAATAGCCGCCGCGATAGAGCGCGAGCTTCTGCTGTTCGAGCGCCAGGATATGGCCGACCGCGCTGTCGAGCAGGTCGCGATCGTGGCTGATGACGATCAGCGTATGCGGATAGCGCGCCAGGTGCTCCTGCAGCCAGAGCGTGCCTTCGAGGTCGAGATAATTGGTCGGCTCGTCGAGCAGCAAGAGATCGGGCTGCGCGAACAGCGTGGCGGCGAGCGCAACCCGCATGCGCCAGCCGCCGGAGAATTCGGCGCAGGCGCGGTCTTGGTCGTCATGCGCAAAGCCGAGCCCGGAAAGAATGGAAGCGGCGCGGGCAGGCGCCGCATGCGCGCCGATATCGGCAAGCCGGGTCTGGATTTCCGCGATGCGGTGCGGGTCCTGCGCCGTTTCGGCTTCCGCCAGCAGCGCCGCGCGCTCGCTGTCGGCGCGCAGCACCACGTCGATCAGTCTGTCCGGTCCGTCCGGCGCCTCCTGCGCGAGCCGCCCCATGCGCCAGCGCGGCGGCAAAGTGACGCTGCCGTGCTCGGGCGCCAGATCGCCGGCGATCACCGAGAACAGCGTGGTCTTGCCGGTGCCGTTGCGGCCGACCAGGCCGACGCGGCTGCCGGCCGCAATGCGCGCCGAGGCGCCTTGCAGCAGCGGGCGGCCGGCGATGCGCACGGTGAGATCGTCGATGACGCAACATGGGCAGCGTTTTGGCGGAGTGCGCCGTCCGGCGCAAGCTCTCCGGTCATTCCGGGGCCGGCCGAAGGCCGGAACCCGGAATTCCAGAGCGACACGGCAGCACTTATGTCTTGGCCCGTGGCTTCCGGGCTCACGCGCTGCGCGCCGTGCCCCGGAATGACAAAGGAAAACTCAACTCAACCCCACGCCGGTCGTCGCGCTGATAGATGATCAGGTCGAAGGAGGGGGTGGCGTCGTTGCCGATGACGCTCGACAACAGCGCATGCGCCTGGCCGCGGTGGTGGGTCTGGTGGTTGAAGAAATGATCGAGCGCAGGCTGCAAGGGCTGCTCGATCTCGGCCGGCCGCACGAAGGTGCGGAAACGGATGCGGCCTGCGAGATCGGCCTCGCGCAAGGAAGCGATATAGCGGCTGATCCTGGCATCCTCCGCGCGCCGCGCTTCCCGCAAGGCCGCGAAATCCTCATAGAGGATCGCGTCCAGGCTCTTCGGGATCTCGCCTTCGCCGGTGAAGCGGTCCATCCAGATGCGGTCGCCGACCAGCAGGTGGTTGAGCGTGCCGTGCAGCGACTTGAAGAAGGCGCCGCGATCGGCGCGGTAGTCGGCGTCGCTCAACGGGGCAACCGCGTCATAGAGCCGCTCATTGCACCAGGCGTTGTAGCCGGCGAACATGCGATAGCGTGCCGTCATGCGAGGCTCCCCGAATGGGCTAACGGAACCATAGCCAGGGGCGGACGCGGCGGCCAGCCGCGCTTGCCGCCCCGATGGCCTCCCGCTATAAGCCGCGCGACCCTGACGATCCAATCAAACCCCGTTATCTCTCCGATCAAGCCCAGTGAAGGACCTTTTCCGATGGCGGTCGAGCGTACCTTTTCGATCCTCAAACCCGATGCCACCGCGCGCAACTTGACCGGCGCCATCAACGCCATGATCGAGCAGGCGGGCTTGCGCATCGTCGGCCAGAAGCGCGTGCGCATCACCAAAGAGCAGGCGGAGAAATTCTACGCCGTGCACAAGGAGCGGCCGTTCTTCCGCGAGCTGGTCGACTTCATGATCTCCGGCCCGGTGGTGGTGCAGGTGCTGGAAGGCGAGAACGCGATCGCCAAATACCGCGACGTCATGGGCGCCACCGATCCTGCCAAGGCCGCGGCCGGCACCATCCGCAAGGTGCACGCCAAGTCGATCGGCGAGAATTCGGTGCACGGGTCGGACGCCCCCGACACCGCCGCGCGCGAGATCGCGCAGTTCTTCTCCGAAAACGACATCGTAGGATGATCGGCCCGCGCTGATCCTTCGAAAGGGGACGCGTTGGATTTTCTCTGGCAGGACGTTTCGCACCCGCCGTTCTGGATCGCGGTCCTCCAGATCATCGGCGTCAACGTCGTGCTCTCCGGCGACAATGCGGTGGTGATCGCGCTCGCCTGCATGACGCTGCCGCCGCGCCAGCGGCTGTGGGGCATGATCCTGGGCGCCGGCGTCGCGGTGCTCTTACGCGTCGTCTTCACCGTCGTCATCGTGCAGGCGATGAACTATCCCTATCTGCGGCTGGCCGGCGGCCTGTTGTTGTTCTGGGTCGCGCTCAAGCTGGTGGTCGAGGACGAGAACGGCGCCGACGGCCGCGTCAAGGCGGCGCCGACGCTGTGGCGCGCGGTGCGCATCGTCGCCATCGCCGACATCGTGATGAGCCTCGACAATGTCATCGCCATCGCCGCGGCGGCGGCGGCGGCGGCGGACACCGTCGACATCGGGCATGCCGAATCGGTCAAGGTCTCGCTCATCGTGTTCGGCCTTGCCACCAGCGTGCCGCTGATCGTCGCCGGCAGCGCCATCCTGATGGCGCTGCTCGAACGCTACGCCATCCTGATCTGGGCGGGCGGCGCGTTGCTCGGCTATATCGCCGGCGAGATCGTCAGCACCGACCCGGCGCTTGGCGGCTTGATCGGCCATGTGGCGTTCGGCCATCTGGAAGCCTGGGCGGGCCGCGCCGGCGCGCTTTTGGTGCTCGGCATCGGGCTCATCCGCGTCCACCGCCACCGGCGCCTGACGGTCGAGGACGTGCTGGCGGGCGTCGGGCTGCTGATCTGGCTCGGCGCCGATATCGGCATCGACCGGTTCATCGCCGAGACGGCGGTGCTGACGCGATGGGCAATGCGCATCGTCGTGTTTATATTGCTGGCGTTCGGGTATTTCGCCCTGCGCAGCGGTCGCGCGGTCGGCCGCGAAGAGGTATGATGCGCGCCATGACGATCGCCGTCCGCCCCTCCGCCTGTCCGCACGATTGCCCCTCGACCTGCGCGCTCGAAGTCGAGGTGCTCGACGCCCGCACCATCGGGCGCGTGCGCGGCGCAAAAGACAACGATTACACGGCCGGCGTCATCTGCGCCAAGGTCGCGCGCTATGCCGAGCGCGAGCATCACGCCGCGCGCTTGCTGCATCCGCTGCAACGCGTCGGCGACAAGGGTTCCGGCGAGTTCCGCCGCATCTCCTGGGACGCCGCGCTCGACATCGTCGCCGAGAATTTCCTTAAAAGCGAGCAGCGCCACGGCGCCGAAGCCGTGTGGCCCTATTACTATGCCGGCACCATGGGCCTGGTGATGCGCGACGGCATCAACCGGCTGCGCCACGCCAAGAAATATTCCGGCTTCCATTCCACCATTTGTGTCAATCCGGCCTATGCCGGTTTTGCCGCCGGCACCGGCAAGATCGCAGGCAGCGATCCGCGCGAAATGGCAAAGTCCGATCTGGTGGTGATCTGGGGCACCAATGCGGTCAACACGCAAGTCAATGTCATGACGCACGCGGTGCGTGCGCGCAAAGAGCGCGGCGCCAAGATCGCGGCGGTCGACATCTACATGAACGGCACCATGGCGCAGGCCGATCTGCCGGTGCTGGTGAAGCCGGGCACCGATGCCGCGCTTGCCTGCGCGGTGATGCATTGCCTGTTCCGCGACGGCAAGGCCGACTGGGAGTATTTGAACAAATACACCGACGCCCCGCGCGAGTTGGAAGCGCATTTGCGCACGCGCGATCCGCACTGGGCCAGCGCCATCACCGGCACGCCGGCCGCCACCATCGAGGAATTCGCGCAATTGATCGGCGAGCGCAAGCGCGCCTTCTTCCGGCTCGGCTACGGCTTTGCGCGCTCGCGCAACGGCCCGACCAATATGCACGCGGCAAGCTGCATCCCGGCGGTCACCGGCGCCTGGCAACTGGAAGGCGGCGGCGCCTTCCACATCAGCGCCGACATCTATAACCTCGACAAGACGCTGATCGAAGGGCTCGACGTCTTCGACCGCTCGGTGCGCGTGCTCGACCAGTCGCGCATCGGCGCGATCCTCACCGGCGAGCGCGAGGCGCTGTTCGACGGTCCGCCGGTTACCGCGCTGATCGTCCAGAACACAAATCCCATGTCGGTCGCGCCCGACCAGAATAAGGTCAAGGCGGGTTTCGCGCGCGACGATCTGTTCGTCTGCGTGCACGAGCAATTCATGACCGAGACGGCGCAAGTGGCGGACGTCGTGCTGCCGGCCACGACGTTTCTCGAGCACGACGACATCTATCGTGGCGGCGGCCACCAATACATCATTCTCGGGCCCAAGATCGTCGAGCCGCCGGGCGAAGCCCGTAACAATCACGAGGTGATCTGCGCGCTGGCCAAGCGGGTAGGGGCGGCGCACCCCGGTTTCGACATGAGCCCGCGCGAATTGATCGACCAGATGCTGCGCGTGTCCAAGCGCGGCACGCTGGCCGAGCTGGAAGCGTAACCGCTGGCTCGACTGCCAGCCGCCGTTCGAGGAGGCGCATTATTTGACCGGCTTCAACTGGCCGGACGGCAAGTTCCGCTTCAAGCCGGACTGGCCAAACGTGCCGTTCCGCAGCCCCTACAAAAGCGGGCCGATTGCCGACATGCCGGCGCTGCCGGACCATTGGACCTCGATCGAAGAGCAGGACGACGCGCACCCGTTCCGGCTCGCCACCTCGCCCGCGCGCGGGTTCCTCAATTCGACTTTCACCGAGACGCCGACCTCGCTGGCGCAGGAAGCGCGGCCGACGGTGATGATCCATCCCGACGACGCGCGCGCCTACGACATCACCGACGGTGATTACGTCGTGCTCGGCAACAAGCGCGGCGAAGTGCGCCTGCACGCGCGCCTGTTCGACGGCGTGCGCCGCGGCGTGCTGATCGCGGAATCGATCTGGCCGAACGCGGCCTATGCCGACGGCTGCGGCATCAACAGCTTGACCGGCGCCGATCCGATCGCGCCCTATGGCGGCGCGGCCTTCCACGACAACAAGGTGTGGGTGCGCAAGGCAAGCTAAAGCACTCCCCGCTGATTCCCGCGTAAGCGGGAATCGCAAGCGAAAATGCACTGGGTCCCCGCTGTTCCGCCTTCGCGCTCCGCGCTTCGGCGGACTACAAGGGCGCCGAAGCTCGCGAAGCGAGCGGAGGCGCGTCGCGGGGACGCACAAGAGAAGTTGGCTCTACAATTCTTTGCCGATCGCGCGGTCGATCGAATAGGGCCCGCCGCCGCGGATCGCGATGGCGAACAGCACGATGCCGAGCAGCAGGACGTATTCGTAGCCGCCCTTGCCGGCGCTGAAGCCGTGCGCCCAATGCACCGCGAACATGGCGATCAGCATCTCGATCGCCAGCGCTGCCGCGAAGAAGCGCGTGAACAGGCCGAAGATGATACACAGCGCGCCGATCGTCTCCAGGAAGATCGCGGCATAGGCGAAGGCGACGCCGGGATGCAGGCCGTTCTTTGCCATGAAGCCGCCGACGCCGGCCGCGCCCATGACGGTCAGCTTGGCCCAGCCATGCATGAACAGATTGTAGCCGATAACGACGCGCACCAGCGTGTAGGCGATGTCGCGCCACGATGCGTAGAAATTCGCGAGCCCCGGATACATCAGTTTGGTGTCGCTGCCTGCCATTGCCATGATCTTTCCCCTTGTCTCGTTGTCGCCCCGGCTGTTGGCGTACGCGCCGGCCAATCTATAACACGCGCTGGCCGCCAGAAATTCATTCCGGCGTGAAAAGCGTGAATTGCCTACGCGTATTGTTGCGCTGCGAAACAACCGGCGCGCTTGGTCAATCGCTTTCCGGTGCCAGTGCGGCGGCATCGGGCACCGGCTGACCGTCGACCAGGCAGCGGCCGTTTTCGACGCGCACGCGGCCTTCGGCCAATAGTTTGAGAGCCAACGGATAAATGCGGTGCTCGACCGCCAGCACGCGCGCGGACAGCGTGTCTTCCGTGTCGTCATCGTGCACCGCAACCGCCCCTTGTGCGAGGATCGGTCCGGAATCCATTTCCGGCACCACGAAATGCACCGTGGCGCCGTGGATCTTCACGCCGGCCTCAAGGCGCGCTTGTGGGTGTCGAGCCCCTTGAAGGCCGGCAGCAGAGCCGGGTGGATGTTGAGCAGGCGGTCCTGCCATTGCGCAACGAACCAGGGCGTCAGCAGCCGCATGAAGCCGGCGAGGCAGACGATTTCGATGCGGTGTTTTTCCAGCACCGCCTGCAGCGCGCGCTCGAACGCGGCGCGGTCCTTGCCGTAAGTCGGTGTGGTCGACGACTTCGGTGGCGATGCCGGCCGCGCGCGCGACGCCGAGGCCGCCGGCATCCGGCCGATTGGAGACGACGAGCGCGATCTCGGCCGGGTAGTCCTTCGCTTTGGCGGCTTCGATCAGCGCCGCCATGTTGGAGCCGCGGCCGGAGATCAGAACGGCGACGCGCTTGCGGCTCATCGCGTCACCAGGAAAGATCGAGCTTGCCGCCATAGGCGACGCGCGCGTCGTCGCCCGCCCGCACCACTTCGCCGATCGCCAAGGCCTTGTCGCCTTCCCGCTTGAAGGCTTGCACGACCGCATCGGCATCCGCGCGCGCCGCGATCGCGATCATGCCGACGCCGCAATTGAAGGTGCGCAGCATTTCCTCTTGCGCGATGCCGCCTTCGCGCCGCCAGCCATTTGAACACCGGCAACACCGGCACGCGCGCAAGGTCGATGCGCGCGCCCAAGCCCTTCGGCAGCACGCGCGGGATATTGTCGGGAAATCCGCCGCCGGTGATGTGGGCGAGCCCCTTCACCGCTTTGGTGGCGCGGATCGCCGCCAGGCATGATTTCACGTAGATGCGCGTGGCGGTGAGGATCGCGTCGCCGAGCGTCACCTCCGGCGCGAACGGCGCCGGCTCGCTCCAGGCCACGCCGGACTTCTCCACCACTTTGCGCACGAGAGAATAGCCGTTGGAATGCACGCCCGACGAGGCGAGTCCGATGATGACGTCGCCTTCCGCGATATCGCCGCGCGGCAGCAAGGCCCCGCGCTCCGCCGCGCCGACCGCAAAGCCGGCGAGGTCGTAATCGTCGCCCCGGTAAAGCCCCGGCATCTCGGCGGTCTCGCCGCCGATCAGCGCGCAGCCGGCCTCCCGGCAGCCGATCGAAATGCCGGCGACCACCGCCGCGCCGATCTCCGGCTCGAGTTTTCCACATGCGTAATAGTCGAGGAAGAACAGCGGCTCGGCGCCTTGCACCACCAGGTCGTTGACGCTCATGGCGACCAGGTCGATGCCGATGGTGTCGTGGCGGCCGGTCTCGATGGCGATCTTGACCTTGGTGCCGACGCCGTCGGTCGCCGCCACCAGCACGGGGTCGGCAAATCCCGCCCGCTTGAGGTCGAACAGCCCGCCGAAACCGCCGATTTCGGCGTCGGCCCCGGAACGCGCGGTGGCGCGCACCAGCGGCTTGATCAGTTCCACCATCCGGTTGCCGGCGTCGATATCCACGCCCGCTTGCGCGTAGTTAAGTCCGCGCGCCTTTTCTGCCATGATGGCCCCTGGTTTCGCGGGGGTCCTACGTGGAAAACGCAAGTCGTGCAATGGTCAGGCCGCCACTATACTCTGCCGAGGGACTGGGCGCGCTGCCGGCCGGGCAGGTGGGCGCGCGCCGCCGAGCCGGGTTTAGCTCTTTGAGTATTCCGAACCTCATTACCTTGGGGCGCATCCTGTTGGTGCCGGTGGTGGTCTGGGCGATCTCGTCCGGCGCCATGTGGGCGGCCTTCGTGCTGTTCCTGGCGGCCGGCGTCAGCGACGCGGTCGACGGCTATCTGGCCAAGCGCTTCAACATGACCACGGTGCTCGGCGCCTACCTGGACCCGCTGGCCGACAAGGCGCTGATCGTCTCGATCTATGTCACCCTCGGCATCAGTGGCGTGCTCCCGCATTGGCTGGTCATCCTGGTGGTGTCGCGCGACATCTTGATCGTCGGCGGCGTCATGCTGTCCTGGCTGGTCGGCAGCCCGGTCAAGGTCAAGCCGCTTCTGGTGTCCAAGCTCAACACGGTGGCGCAGATCGTGTTCGCCTGCGTGGTGCTCGGCTCGCTCGGCTTCGGCATCGAGGCGCGGAACCTGACCTTGGTGTTGATGGGGCTGGTGGCGGCCTTGACGCTGTTGTCGGTCGCCGCCTATGTCGCCGAATGGGTCCGTCACATGAACAAGGCGGCGGCCAGACAGTGAGCACGCGCGCGCAGCCGCGGTTGCGTCCCGCCCCTGGCGAGCCGGGCGGCGGCAAAGTATTTCAGCGTCAGCTCATTTTTTGGCTGGGCGCGCTCGTGGTCTTCGTGCTGGCGCTCTGGCTCTTGAGAGGGGTGTTGCTGCCCTTCATCGCCGGCGCGGCGATCGCCTATCTGCTTACCCCGCTCACCGACCGGCTGGAGAAATACGGCGTCAACCGGCTGGTGGCGGCGCTGCTTATCATAACCGTGGTGGTGCTGGCGTTCGTCTATGTGCTGCTGCTGGTATTGCCGCTCTTCGTCAGCCAGTTCACGTCCTTCATCGCCACCATCCCCGGCTATATCGACAAGCTGCAAAGCCTGGTCACCGACCAAAGCCGGCCATGGGTGCAGAAGCTATTGGGCGCCGGCTTCAACCCGGCAGCGTCGATTTCCGACTTGGTGTCGCAAGGCGTAGGCTGGATCACCACCTTCCTGAAGTCGCTGTGGTCGGGCGGCAGCGCGCTGATTTCCGTGTTCTCGCTGGTGGTGGTGACGCCGGTGGTCGCCTTCTATCTGCTCTACGACTGGCACCGCATGATCCGCACCGTCGACGACGCCGTCCCGCGCAATCAGCGCGAAACCGTGCGCGAGCTTGCGCGCGAGATCGACGCGGCGATCGCCGGTTTCGTGCGCGGGCAGAGCGCGGTCTGCCTGATCCTCGGCTCGTTCTACGCGGTGGCGCTGACGGTGAGCGGGCTCAATTTCGGCCTGCTGATCGGCCTGATTTCCGGCTTGATCACCTTCATACCCTATGTCGGCTCGATGACCGGGCTGGTGCTGGCGCTCGCCGTCGCAGTCGCGCAGTTCTGGCCGCATTGGGCCCCGATCGTCACCGTGCTCGCCATCTTCCTGGTCGGCCAGTTCCTCGAAGGCAATCTATTGTCGCCCAAGCTGGTGGGCGAAAGCGTCGGCCTGCATCCGGTCTGGGTGATGTTCGCGCTGCTCGCCTTCGGCTATCTGTTCGGTTTCGTCGGCTTGCTGGTGGCGGTGCCGTTGGCGGCCACGATCGGCGTGCTCGCGCGCTTTGCGCTCGCCCGCTACCGGCAAAGCTCGCTCTATACCGGGGAGGGAGCCGATTGAACGGCACCGGCAGTTTCGTCGCGCCGCGTCAGCTCGTGCTCGCGCTCGACCACGCGACAAGCTTCGCGCGCGAGGATTTCCTCGCCGGCCCCTCGAACCAGGCAGCACTTTCGCTGATCGACTGCTGGCCCGATTGGCCCGACCGCGTCGTGGCGCTGGTCGGCCCCGAGGGTTCCGGCAAGACCCATCTCGCCTCGATCTGGGCGGAGGCGGCGGGCGCGCGCGTGCTCGGCGCGAAATTGCTTGGCCAAAGCGACGTGCCGGCGGCGCTGGCGACCGGCGCCTTGGTGCTGGAAGATCTCGAACCGGCCGGCTTGGAAGAACGGGCGCTGTTCCACCTGCTCAATCTCGCGCGCGAGGAGCGGGCCTTCGTGCTGATCACCGCGCGGGCTCAGCCTGCGACCTTTCCCGTCACCATCCGCGATCTCGGCTCGCGCCTGCGCGCGCTGCCGGTGGTCGCCTTGGCGCCGCCGGACGATGTCCTGCTGCGCGCGCTGATCGTCAAGCTCGCCGCCGACCGCCAGCTGACCGCCGACGCGCCGCTGGTCAGCTATCTGGTCAACCGCATCGAGCGCTCCTTCGCGGCCGCCCGCGCGGCGGTTAAGCGGCTCGACGAGGAGGCCATGCGACAACACCGCCCCATCACCAGGGCGCTGGCCGCCGAGCTGTTTCGCTGAAAATTAAGCTGGCTGAGCTAGGCTTTAAGACCATTGGCCGATCGCGCTTGACGGGCGGCCCCGTTCCGGCGCGAACTGTCATCCAGCCGCCACTTTCGTCGGCTAGGCACTTGTTCTTTCGGACCTTTTCGATATGGCTGATCGCAGACAAGCCGTTGCTGTGGTTGATGAAATTGCCCCAGCCCGGGACGCGCACCGCCGCTCCCGAGGCGGCGCTGACGTCAAGCCCGCAACGTTTCATCAACCGCGAACTGTCCTGGCTGGATTTCAATCGCCGGGTGCTGGAGGAGGCCGCCAACGAGCACCATCCGCTCTTGGAGCGCGTGCGCTTCCTGTCGATCTCGGCCAACAATCTCGACGAATTCTTCATGGTGCGCGTGGCGGGCCTGAAAGGCCAAGTGCGCCAGGGCATCATGACGCAAAGCCCGGATGGCCTCACGCCGACCGAGCAGCTGGTGCGCATCGGCGAAGCGGTCGCGCAGCTCGCCCACGACCAGCAGCAGCGTTGGATCGAGCTCAGGCCCGAGCTCGTCGCGGTCGGCGTCACTTTGGTCGACGGGGCGCATCTGAAGAAATCAGAGCGCGGCTGGCTGGAAGAATATTTCCTCAGCCACGTGTTTCCCCTGCTCACGCCGCTGGCGATCGACCCGGCGCATCCGTTTCCGTTTATCCCCAATCTTGGCTTCTCGCTCGCGCTGCAGCTGGCGCGCAGCAAGGACGGCAAGGCGATGAACGCGCTCATCCGCATGCCGCAGAAGAGCGAGCGCTTCATCAAGCTGCCGACCAGCGGCGCGCAGGACATCCGCCTGATCGCCCTCGAGGAGGCGATCGTGCTGTTCATCGGCCGTCTGTTCCCCGGCTACACGGTGAAGGGGCAGGGCGGCTTCCGCGCCATCCGCGACTCCGAAGTGGAAATCGAGGAAGAGGCCGAGGATCTGGTGCGGCTGTACGAGACCGCGCTCAAGCAGCGCCGGCGCGGCTCGGTGATCCGGCTCGAGCTCGAAGCCAAGATGCCGGGCGAACTACGCAGCTTCGTGCAGCGCGCGCTCGCGGTGGCCGACGACGAGGTGTTCCTGGTGGACGGCGTGCTGGCGCTCAACGATCTGGCGCAGCTCACCAAGCTCGACCGCCCCGATCTCGAATTCGTGCCCTACAATCCGCGCTATCCCGAGCGCATCCGCGACCACGGCGGCGACGCCTTCGCCGCCATCCGCCAGAAGGACCTGGTGGTGCACCACCCTTATGAATCCTTCGACGTGGTGGTGCAGTTCCTGCAGCAGGCGGCGCGCGACCCGAACGTGGTGGCGATCAAGCAGACGCTCTACCGGACCTCGGCGGAATCGCCGATCGTCAAGACGCTGGTCGAGGCGGCCGAGGCCGGCAAGTCGATCACCGCGCTGGTCGAATTGAAGGCGCGCTTCGACGAGGAGGCCAATATCCGCTGGGCGCGCGACCTCGAGCGCGCCGGCGCCCAAGTGGTTTACGGCTTCATCGAGCTCAAGACCCACGCCAAACTGTCGCTGGTGGTGCGGCGCGAGGGCGGGACGCTGGCGACTTACGTCCATGTCGGCACCGGCAATTATCACCCCGTCACCGCGCGCATCTATACCGATCTCTCGTTCTTCACCGCCGAGCCGGTGATCGGGCGCGACGTAGGGCGCATCTTCAACTACATCACCGGCTATGCCGAGCCCGCCGAGCTCGAGCGCATGGCGATCTCGCCGATCAATTTGCGCGAGCGCATCCTCGACCACATCGCCGAGGAGATCGCCAACGCCAAGGCCGGCAAGCCGGCGGCGATCTGGATGAAGATGAATTCGCTGGTCGATCCCGGCATCATCGACGCGCTCTACGAGGCCTCGAACGCCGGCGTCCCGGTCGACCTGGTGGTGCGCGGCATCTGCTGCCTGCGGCCCGGCCTGCCGGGCCTGTCGGAGAACATCCGGGTCAAATCGATCGTCGGCCGCTTCCTCGAGCACGGCCGCATCTATTGCTTCGGCGCGGGTAATCGGCTGCCGCATCCGAAGGCCGCCCTCTATATCTCGTCGGCCGACATGATGCCCCGCAATCTCGACCGCCGGGTCGAGGCGCTGTGCCCGATTCTCAATCCGACCGTGCACGAGCAGATTCTGGGCCAGATCATGGTCGCAAACTTCAAGGATAACGAGCAAAGTTGGCAGGTCTTGCCGGACGGCAGTTCGACGCGCATAAAGGCCGGGCCGGGCGAGGAACCCTTCAACGCCCATAAGTATTTCATGACAAACCCGAGCCTGTCGGGCCGTGGCAAATCGCTCAAAGAATCGTCGCCCCGCAGCCTTATACGCCGCCTCGTCGAAGGCACGTAAACGCTCGTCGACAATCGTGCATTATCCCAAGGGCCGGCTCGAGCATGGGCCGCCCATCGCCGTCATCGATATCGGCTCGAACTCGGTGCGCCTCGTCATCTATGAGGGGCTGACGCGGGCGCCGACCCCGATCTTCAACGAAAAAGTGCTCGCCGGCCTCGGCCGCGAGGTGCAGACCACCGGCCTGTTGGCGCAGGACGCCATCGATACCGCGCTCGATGCGTTGGGCCGCTTCCGCGCGCTCTGCGACATTTTGCATGTGCGCAAGATCTGGGCGATCGCCACCGCCGCCTGCCGCGACGCGCGCAACGGGCACGCCTTCATTCGCCAGGCCGAGCGCATCTGCCGCACGCCGATCAAGATTCTGTCGGGCAAGCGCGAGGCCAATCTGACCGCGCTCGGTGTGATCTCCGGCATGCACAAGCCGGACGGCATCGTCGGCGACCTGGGCGGCGGCTCGCTCGAACTGGTCGACGTGCACGGCACGCGCGTGCGCTCCGAGCTCACGCTGCCGCTCGGCGGCCTGGCGCTGCAGGACATCGCCGGCAAGTCGATCAAGAAGGCCGAACGAATCGTCGAGGATACCTTTGAGGATCTCGACATGCTCGGCGCGGGCGAGGGCCGCACCTTCTACGCGGTCGGCGGCACCTGGCGCGCGCTCGCCCGCCTCCACATGTGGCAGACCGGCTATCCTTTCCATGTCATGCACAATTACCGCATCGCCGCGCGCGAGGCGCTCGAATTCTCGCGCCTGGTGCACCGCGTCGACACCGAGACGCTGTCCAAGATCGAAGTCGTCAACGCCGCCCGCCGGCCGTTGTTGGCTTACGCCGCGCTGGTGATGGAAAATCTGGTGAGCGTGATCAAGCCGAAGGAGGTGGTGATCTCCGTGCTCGGCGTGCGCGAGGGCCTGCTCTATTCGCTGCTCAAGGAGAAGGAGCAGCGCGCACGATCCGCTCATCCAGGCCGCCGCCGAGCTCAACGTGCTGCGCTCGCGCTCGCCGCACCACGGCGAAGAGTTGATCGCCTGGACCGATCGCTTAATGGCCTCGACCGGCATCGAGGAAACGAGCGACGAGCGCCGCCTGCGCCACGCCGCCTGCCTGCTCGGCGACATCGGCTGGCGCGCGCATCCGGATTATCGCGGCGAGCAGTCGATGAACATCGTGGCCAATGGCGCCTTCATCGCGGTCGACCATCCCGGCCGCGCCTATCTCGCGCTGGCGATCTATTTCCGCCACGCTGGGCTAAGCGAGGAGGAGCTGTCGCCGCGGCTGCGCGAGCTCGCGACCACGCGCATGCTCGATCATGCCCGCGTGCTGGGCGCCGCCATGCGGGTCGCCTATATCCTCACTGCCGGCCAAAGCGGCGTGCTGCCGAAGACGCCGCTGCAGGTCAAGCGCGGCAAGCTGGTGCTGAGCCTGCCCGGGCGGTTTTCCAAGCTGGCGCATGAGCGCCTCGCCAACCGGGTGCGGGCGCTCGCGCGGCTGATCGGCCGCGAGCCGGCGATCGAGGCGTGACGCGCAGGGGCAAAGACTCAAGTCAATGCGGCGCCCGCTATTCGTTGGGCGGAATAAAGCGGACGGTTCGGTGGGAGTGTAATTTCGGCCACCTTGCGCCCCGAGACGCGGGACTTGTCGCTTAATCGACAGCCTACAAGACACCTATTCATCGCTGGCGATAGCTTATCGCTCGGTATGCCAGGGCGGCTTGGGGAATATGATCTGGTGCGCGCCGGGCAGCGTTGCCGGCGCGACCCCGTAAAACTCCCCGTTTTGCCACTGCCCGAGGTACCACGTTCCCGTGTATCGGTTGTCCTTCAGTTTGATCGGCCCCACGATGGTCTGGAACGTCCCCGTCTGCAGTTCCTTGATTACCGCGGCACGATCGATCTTGCCGACGCGCTCGATCGCCTGTTGCAGCATTTGCAGGCTCGCATAGGTGATGGGGCTAGCCCATCGGTCCGGCTCTTGTCCGGTCGCCGCGACGTGGCGCTTGAAGTAGGCTTCACTCCCGGGAGCGGCAGGGTTCCAACCGCCCATACCCATCACGCCTTCGACATCGGCGCCGAAGCGCTGCTTGAACATCGGAAATGTGGTCCCGACAGCGGTGTAGAAGACTTTGGGATTGAAGCTCAAGGCACGGGCCTGCTCGGTGATCGCCATCGTGTCGGGTGGATAACTGAACGCGATAAAGACATCCGGATTGCTCTGCTTCACTTGGGTCATCATCGGGCGCATATCCGCCAGCTCGACCGGATACGACCGGTCATAGACAAGCTTGAAGCCGCTCTTCCTTAAGAGCCTGCGCGCGGCCTTTGCGACCCCGATGCCGAACTCATCGGCCACGTTCAGCAACGCCATCCTGCCGCCGACCTTGCCCTCGGCATGCAGCTTGGCGACTGCGGTGACGACGGCTTCCGCCGCGCCGGTCGCTGTGCCGAGAAACCAGAAGCTGCTCGGCCAGCGTTTTGCCAATTCTGGCGCTTTATCGCTGGTCGACGTCACCACCAAATCGGGGTAGCCGCCACGGTACAAGAGCGGGGCCACCGCCAGATTGAATTCGGTTCCCCACGGGGCCAAAATGAAATCGACTTTATCCTGCGTCATCAGCCGCTCAACGTCCCTCACGACGTCATCGAGGTTGCTGTGATCGTCATATTCGATGACCTCAATCGGCACACGTTTGCCGATGCTGCTCAGCATGATGCCGCCGGCGGCGTTCACCTCCTTGACCCAAAGGCGGTAGTGGGAGAGCTGCGTGACTTTTGCACCCAGCGCACCTGGGCCGGTCAAAGAGATCGCATAACCGATCCTGATCGATTTCGGCGCCTGACTGTGCGCCGCGGGAGCGGACGCCAATATTCCAACGACCGCCGCAATGATTGCAAACGTCGATGATCGATTTGTCATGATCCGCTCCATTGGCGAGAGAGCCTTTGCGGTTCACATCGCATTGCAACCGGTACAATCTCAGCATTAAATGTTCGTCACGGCCGCGCCGCGTCGGTGTGGTAAAACACGTGACGAATGGCGTGCACCCGCTGCCTAAGCGGTCGCATCGTACCATTCAGCGCACAATTCAACTGAGTTCATTAGCCGCGCGCTTACCGCGCCGCTCGCGAATAATAACCGACTCCGGCGCCGCTGACCGTTTGGTAATGCGGATTTGTTACAAACGCGGCGGAGGCCTGAATGACGATTCTGCGCGCGCTATCCGCCTATAAGACGTTTGCCCTCGCCACCGCTGTCGTTCTGCTTGTCGGCATCATCGGGATTGCGGCCACCCTCAAAGTCACCGTCGACAACTTGCTCTATTGGGACGCAACCACGTCAGCAGAGAGCTGGGCAAAATACGTGGTCGAGAATGTCGCGGATATCGAGGAAATCGCCGATGGGCAGCAGCCGTCCGCGGAGAGCATGAGTTTTTTCATCCGCACCCAGCAGATACGCAATATATTCGGATTTGAAATAATTGATTTACGGGGAAATGTGCAGCTTGTTTCCGACGGCTCAAAGATATCCAGCATTGGCGGCAAAATCCATGACGAGACGGCGGCGCGCGTCGCCATGACGAATCTGCCGATTATCGCGGTGAAACAGGGCATCCCGCCTTTCCGTCCGCGCAACTATTCCGAAGCCTACCTCCCGGTCGTCATTGGTGGACGGCCGGAAGCCATCGTCGCGGCCTACGTCGACTTGACCGATCAGTACGATCATTTTCACC
Source organism: uncultured Pseudomonadota bacterium (assembly GCA_963819955.1). Taxonomy (GTDB): domain Bacteria; phylum Pseudomonadota; class Alphaproteobacteria; order Rhizobiales; family Xanthobacteraceae; genus Pseudolabrys. Next base: position 86,407 of record CAWFYB010000010.1, read on the forward strand.
GCGCCTTCCTGATTGCGGCCGTGGCCCTCTGTCTGCTGAGCGGCGCCGGCGTCAGCATCCCGACCATTGCATGGCGCCGTCGAACCAAGGAAAAGCGGCATGCAGACGAGCGCATTCAATTCCTCGCGCAGCACGACGCGCTGACCGGCTTGGCGAATCGCAACCTGCTCGTCGAATTTATGGACATGGCTATTGCGGCGCTTCCGCTTCAGCGCAACAGCCTTGCCGTGCATTTCATCGATCTTGACCGCTTCAAAGCGATCAATGACTCCTTAGGTCATGACGCCGGCGACTTTTTGCTCAAAACATCCGCCGAGCGCCTGTGTGCGGTTACCCGTCTCGGCGACGAGGTGGCCAGGTTTGGCGGTGACGAGTTCGTGGTGCTGCAATCCGGCGTCCGTGATAGAGAGCACGCCGAAACGTTCGCGCTTCGTCTCGTTGCCGCTTTGGCCGAGCCGATGCAATTTAAAGGGCATGAGATCAACGGAACCGTGAGTGTTGGCTATGCAATCGCGCCGGCTGACGGGGACAGCGCCGAGCGATTGCTGAAATGCGCTGATCTGGCTCTCTACCGAGCCAAGGCCGATGGCCGTAACTGCGTGCGCGGCTTCTTGCCGGAGATGAACGCCACGTTGAAGGCGCGTACCGAACTTGAAGAGACGATCCGCTATGCGGTCCGTCACGGCGGTTTCGAGCTGCACTATCAACCGATCTTGCAGGTTCCTGGCCGGCGACTCATTGGCTTCGAAGCGTTGGTCCGCATGCACGCAAAAGATGGGTCGCTTATACCGCCGTTGCACTTTATTCCCGTTGCGGAAGAGTTGCATCTTATGGACAAGATCGGAGCGTGGGTATTGCGGGAGGCCTGTCGGACCGCCGCGACCTGGCCGAAGCATTTGACGGTCGCGGTGAACGTGTCGGCTGCGCAATTCGAGGCGGGCGGGGTCAGCGAAATTGTCGCTGCCGCGGTCAAAGAGACCGGCCTGGAAGCAAACCGGCTGGAACTAGAGATTACCGAAAGCCTGCTGCTCGGCGACGAAGAGTCCACGATGACCGAGCTGCAGACGCTTAAGGCGATGGGCGTGGGGATCGTGATGGACGATTTCGGAACGGGTTACTCGAGCCTGAGCTATCTGTGGCGATTCCCGTTCAACAAGATCAAGATCGACCAAAGCTTCATGCTCAGCCTCGATCGCTCCGGTCAGGATACCAAGACGGTGGTGAAGACGATCATTGCGCTCGGACGCGAGCTGAACATGCGCGTCACCGTCGAAGGCGTCGAGACTGCCAAGCAGGCCGGCTTTCTTGACAAGGTCAAGGGCGATCAGGCTCAGGGCTTCTTCTTTGGCCGGCCTGTCCCGAGCTCAGAGGTCGCTGCCGTTATTCTCAAGGACTTTCAGCATGCAGAGATGGAGCCGGCGCAGCCAGCGGAGAGCGACGCGAAAGCGCGGCGTATCAGTTGATCAAGGCGCACGCGAATGCCGGTCGCGGACAACGCCGCATCGTAGCGTCGCGTGACCGCACTTTCGGTTTTGGCCAATGCAGACATTCTGCCACGGCGGCAAGATGCCGGATGGTGGGGACACCAACCGCGTCAGCGGTGGCGATGCAGTCTTCAACGAGCGCTTGCGGCGCTTTCGAATTCATGGCGCCCCGCCTGGCTTGCAAGGCAAGCCGCACGTGCTATCTCCGAAAAAACCTGTCAGCGAAGATCGAACAGGGCCCGGTTGAGGCCTGGTTTGGTTGCCGGGTAGCAGGCGGAACAGAGGGGTTGCAGCGGTAAATCGAGGCATCTCAAAATATTGCTAGAAGCGGCGACTGCAGGCCGATATAGCTGGATAACAAAAGCCGTGAAGGGGAGGATGCCATGCCTTTGATGTCGAGACGCGCGTTCGGTCTGAACGCGCTCGCCGGTTGCGTCGCGGTCGGCGGCGGCGTCGGCCTGCTGGCGCCGGCCTTCGCCGCCGACAAGATCAAGGTCGGCATCCTGCCGCTGACCTCGCACTCCCCGGACATCATCGCGCAAGGCCGCGGCTATTTCGCCAAGCAAGGCATCGACGCGAGCTTCGTGACGTTTCAGGCGGCGCAGCCGATGGCGCTGGCGATCGCCTCGGGCGACGTCGATTTCGGCATCACCGCCGTCACCGCCGGCCTCATCAGCCTGGCCGACAAGGGCGCCGTCAAGGTGATCGGCGGCGCGCTCGAGGAAGCGCCGGGCGTCGAAGGCGAGAAAATCATCGTCTCGAAAAAGGCGCATGACGAAGGCGTCACCACGCCGGCCAAGCTCAAGGGCCGCACCTTCGGCATCACCACGGCGGGATCGTCCTTTCACTACATGGCGCACAAGATCGCGCAAAAGGAAGGCTTCCCGGATTCCGAAATCCATCTGAAGGCGCTGCAGAGGGTGCCGACAATCATCGCCGCCTTGAAAAGCGGGCAGATCGACGCATGGTCGATCGTTCCCAACATTGCGGACGCGCTCAGCAAGGGACCGAGCGTGGTGCAGATCGGCAAGATCGCCGACTACATCCCGAACTATCAGGTGACCACGGTTTTCACCTCGACCGCCAACATCGCGAAGAAGCCCGATTTGGTGAAGCGTTTCCTGGCGGCTTATTCGCAAGGCGTCGCCGACTACAATACGGCGCTGGTCGAAAAGAAGATGGGCAAGGCCGACACCGATGCGATCGTCGAGATGATCCATCAATACGTCTATTCCAGCATGCCGCTGGAAAAGGCCGCGCCCCGCATCCGCGCCGCCGCCATGCGCATCAGCCCGAACGCCGAGCTCAACCTCGCGAGCGTCAAGGACCAGCTCGACTGGTTCAAGGCGGGAAAAATGGTGCCGGCCGAGGTGACGATGGAGAAGCTGGTCGATACGCGCTTCGTCAAGACGCGGTGACGGTGCCGCCGCGCGCCGGCAACAGGCGAGATCATGGAGCTGATCCTCGAGAATGTCGGGCACGACTACGGCGACACGCAAGTCCTGCGCGACATCTCCTTCACCGTAAAGCGCGGCGAGATCGTCTGCATCATCGGGCCGTCGGGCTGCGGAAAATCGACGCTGCTGCGCTTCATCGGCGGGCTCGAGCGGCCGACAAGCGGCCGCGTGCTGGCGGCCGGCGAGCCGCCGCCCGGCTCGCTCAATCCGCTCACCTATATCTTCCAGGACTTCGCGCTGCTGCCCTGGCGCACGGTGGAGGGCAATGTCAGCCTGGTGCTGGAGGACCACGGCATCGGGGCCAGCGAGGCGCGCGCCATCGTCGCCGACGTGCTGGCGCGCACCAAGCTCGCCGATTTCGGCAAGGCGCTGCCGCGCCAGTTGTCCGGCGGCATGAAGCAGCGGGTCGCCATCGCGCGCGCCTTGAGCGTGCGGCCCGCCGTCATGCTGATGGACGAGCCGCTGTCCGCGCTCGACAGCCAGACGCGCGAGCTCTTGATGGACGACCTGATCGAGCTGTGGCTGCGCGAGCGCTTTTCCGCCTGCTACGTCACCCACAATCTCAGCGAGGCCGTGCGGCTCGGTCACAAGATCGTCGTGCTGTCGCGGCGGCCGGGCAAGATCATCGAAGTGGTCGAGATCGACATCCCGCTCAACGAGCGGGCCGACCGTATCGTCGAGCTCGATCATGTGCAGCGCCAGGTCTGGGGAATCGTGCGCGAGGAGGCGCGCCAGGCCGATAGGGAGCTGACCGATGTCGCATGACGCGCTTGCCAAGGACGCCGGCATCGCCGCCCCGCAGCAGAAACCCGCGGTGCGGCCGGTGCAGTTCCGCGGCGGCGGCTTCCGCCACCGGCCGCACGGCGCCGCGTCGCTTTTGGTCTTCGTCGCCGTCATCGTGTTCTGGGAGCTCGGTTGCCGCTACGGCTTTATCAACAGCATCGCGCTGGCGCCGCCGTCGCAAGCCTTCGGCGCCATCATGGACCTCGTCCATACCGGCATGTTGTGGAAGCACCTGAGCCTCAGCCTCTACCGGCTCATCGCCGGCTGGACGCTGGGCACGCTGCTCGGCATCGGGTTCGGCATAATAATCGGGCTGTTCTCGCTGGTGCGCGCCGGGCTTCTGCCGCTGGTGTCGGCGCTGTTCCCGATCCCGAAGATCGCGCTGCTGCCGCTGTTCGTGGTCTGGTTCGGCATCGGCGAGGGCTCGAAGGTCGCGACCATCCTGTTCGGCACCTTCTTTCCGACCGTGATCGCGACCTATAGCGGCATCGACAATGTCGACCGCAATCTGATCCGCATGGGCCAGTCCTTCGGGCTCACTTGGCTCTCGATCGTGCGCAAGATCATCATTCCCGGCGCGCTGCCCGCGATTCTGTCCGGCTTCCGCATCTCCGCCGCGATCGCCATCGTGCTCTTGGTGGCGGCCGAAATGATCGGCGCGCAATACGGCATCGGCGCCTATATCCTGACGGCGGGGGCCGAGTTCGCGGTCGACAAGCTGATTGCCGGCGTCGCGCTTCTGTCGGTGATCGGCCTGGCGATCGCCTGGCTGATCGGCCGGGCGGAGAAATATTTTCTCGACTGGCGGACGTGAGGCGGGGGAGCCGAATACCGCCGCAGGCTGAGATTTCCCAGCAACGCGAGCCCAGACGATATGTTGCGCTTTTCCCCAACTGCAACCTATACTTGATCAAAGTCGCGTTGCACCCAGGGGCGAACCATGACGACAGGTTCTGTGTCTTTGCGCGCTTCGTTTGCGGCAGCCACGGTGGCCACCGTTAGTCTGCTGTGTGCGCCCGCCCTGGCGCAAAATTTCGTTGCCAGCAACGACAAGCCGGTGGCCGGCCAGCCGGTCTGGCAGCCGAGCTTCAAGTTTCCGCAGTCGCCGCCGCCGGCGAACGATCCCAAGCCGTGGCTCGCCATCGATCCGACGCAGAAGCCCGCCGACTACGCCAATGCCGTGCTCGCCTATTTCATGGAAGGGCAGAACACCAAGACCTGGCGCGTGCAGGATAATCCGGTGCGCAAGTGGTACCACATGCCGTGGATGCACGCGGGCACGCTCGGCCGCGAAGTCATTCACGGGCTCACGCGCGAGCGCAACGCAACGCCCGGCACGCTGGCGCCCACGCAGAAAAAGTGTCCGCAGACCTGGTCGATCGGCTTCTTCAATCCTGCCGCGGGCTATCAGCTCTGGAAGATCTGGAACGACGGCAACAGCAATCCAGATTTTTCCGCTGCGACCATGCCGGAGGGTACGGTGGTGGTGAAGCTTCTGTTCAGCCAGGCCGACCCGAAAGAGGTTCCTTACTTGAAGGGATCGCCGAGTTTCACCGCCAATGTCGCGACGCCCGCCGGCGGCGCTGTTGGCACTAAGTGCGTGCCGGTCGGTGAAACACGCCGCGCGAAAGGTACCGTTCGGCTGGTGCAGGTCGATTTCGCGGTCAAGGATAAGATGCATGCGCCGAAGACAAATTGGGTATTCGGCACCTTTGCCTGGCGTAAAGAGGCGCCCGGCAACACCGCGTGGAAAAAGCTCGTGCCGGTCGGCGTGACCTGGGGCAACGATCCGGAGCTTTCGGACACGCTGGCCGCGGGCGGGCAGAAGCCGACCGAGAGCATTGTGCTCAACAAATTCGGGTTTACCCGCGTCTTCGGCCGCGGCGGCCGCATGAACGGACCGTTGGACAATCCGCTCTCTTCCTGCATGAGCTGCCACCAAACCGCGCAGAAGCCGAACTCGGCGTCGCTCACGCCCGGTTCCAACGATAAATGGGAGACGGCGAAGTGCTGGTTCCGGGATCTGTCGTCGACGGATGCTTTTGGCAATCCGCCGACCGCAACGAGCTGCGGCAATAATGCCGGCAAGCAGTCGCTCGATTTCTCGCTGCAGCTTGAGGTGGGATGGCGCAACTGGGCCGAGGCGCATCAGCCGAGCGCACCGGCGCCGGCGGCGCATGCGCCGCTGGCGGCACGCGCGCCGGCGCCGGGGACCGGGCCGCAGCCGATGATAATCGACAACCAGTTGAGCCAGCCTATCCTGCGCTAGCGGCTAGCCGCGCTCGACCGTCACCACGCGGCCTTTCTCCACCGCCAGCGCCAGCGTGCCGTGCTTCAAGGCGAGCGCCTTCTCGCCGAACAATTCGCGTCGCCAGCCCTTCATGGCGGGGACATCGGCGTTGTCGTCGGCCGCGATGCGGTCGAGGTCGTCGACGGTGGCGATCACCTTGGCGGCGACGCCGTGCCGCTCGGCGGTCATGCGCAGCAGCACCTTCAACAACTCGACGGTGGCGGCGCCCTTGGGCGCCGGGCGGAAGCGGTCGAGCTGCGGCAGCGTCTTGGGATCGCGCGACAGCCCGCGCTTGACCGTATCCACGATCGCCTCGCCCCAGCGCGAGCGCTCGAAGCCCTTCGGCAGCGAGCGTAGGGAGCCCAACCGCTCGATCGTGGTCGGCGCCTGCACCGCGATATCGCCGATCACGTCGTCCTTCAAGACGCGCGAGCGCGGTACGTCGCGCGTCTGCGCCTCGCGCTCGCGCCAGGCCGCGACCTCGATCAGCACCGCAAGCTCCTTCGGCTTGCGCACGCGGCTTTTCAACCGCTCCCAGGCGCGGTCCGGGTCGGCGCGGTAGGTGTCGGGCGAGGTGAGCACGTTCATCTCCGCCTCCACCCAGCTGGCGCGGCCTTGGCTGGCGAGGTCGGCGGCGAGCTTCTCATAGACCGCACGGAGATGCGTGACGTCGGACAGCGCATAGGCGATCTGCGCGTCGCTCAAGGGCCGCCGCGTCCAGTCGGTGAAGCGGTGCGACTTGTCGAGCGTATCGCCGGTGATCCTCTGGACAAGCTGGTCGTAGGAGATCGAGTCGCCATAGCCGAGCACCATGGCGGCGACCTGGGTGTCGAAAATGGGATGCGGGATGGTCTTGGCCATGTTCCAGACGATCTCGATGTCCTGGCGCGCGGCGTGGAAGACCTTCACCACCTTCTCGTCCGCCATCAGCGCGAAGAAGGGCGCAAGGTCGATATCGGGGGCCAGCGCGTCGATGACGACGGCGTCGTCCGGGCTCGCCATCTGCGCGACGCAGAGCAGCGGGTAATAGGTGGTCTCGCGCAGGAACTCGGTGTCGATGGTAACGAAAGAATGCCGCGCCATGTGCGCGCAGGCCTTCTCGAGTTCCGCGGTGGTGGTGATCGGCTCCATGCTGGCGGGGAAGCTAACCCGATCCGGTCTGTTCATGGCAACCCGCATTATTTTCTTTTTCCGCGCACCGGCGGCATGTGGATGAACTCCCAAGGCGAGGGCAGCGGGCCCGACCGGCACCTCGATCAGAGTGGGTTCACGGGCGGCGAAGGCTTCGCGCAAGCGCTCGCGCAGCTCGGCCGGGTTGCGCGCGCGTGATGCCCGGGCGCCGAAGCTCTCGGCATATTTGACGAAATCGGGATTGGAAAGGTCGCAGGCGATCAGCCGGTTGCCGAAGCGCTCCTGCTGGATGCGGCGGACATTGCCGTAGGCGTCGTCCCGGAACACCACGGCGACCAGCGGAATGCGGTGGCGCATGGCGGTGGCGAGCTCGTTGCCGGTGTAGAGGAAGCCGCCGTCGCCGTTGATCGACAGCACCGGCACGTCGGCCCGCGCAGCTTGCGCGCCCAGCGCGGTGGCGTAGCCCCAGCCGAGATTGTCCTGATAGCCGGGCGAGAGAAAGGTGCGCGGCTTGTAGACCGGCATGGCGATGCGGGCGGCAAAGCCGATCTGCGTCACGTCGTCTACATAGATGCCGTCCTCGGGCAGCTCGGCGCGGATGGCCTCGACGAAGCCGAGCTGCGGCGCGATCTTGTCTTGCAGGCGCGCGCGCCATTTGGCTTGCCGCTTCTGCAGCTCGTCCTTGCGTGACGCGCGCCGCGGATTGACCAGAGCGAGCTCATCAATCAGGCGGCGCAGCACCGGCGCGGCATCGCCGATCAGCGCGACATTGGGCTTGTGCAGGCGCGCCGGCTCTTTTGGGTCGGCATCGACGCGCACGATCTTGAGATCGCGGTCGACGCCCCATTGGCTTAAGGGGTAGAGCAGGCGGGTGCCGATGCCCAACACCGCGTCGGCCTCGCCCCACAATTCGCGGGCGAGCGGCAGGGTGACGCTTAAGGGGTTGCGCGAATCAAGCACGCCGCGGCCGCGCCGATAGCCGAGCACCGGCGCCTGCAGCATGCTGGAGACGAGTGTCACCTCGGGCGAGGCGCCCTGAGCGCCGCCGCCCGCCACGATCAGCACGCGCTTGGCTTTGGCCAGCAGCCGGGCGGCGCGGCGCACCGCGTCCTCGTCGATGCGCGGGCCGCGCGGGGCAGAGGGCTCACCGATCGCCGGCAGCCGCGCACGCTTGCCCCATACGTCGATCGCGCATTCGAGCGCGGCGGGGCCCGGACGGCCGCTCGCCATCGAACGGATCGCCCTCGCCATTTTGGCCGAAGCCTCAGCCGGCTTGTCGATGCGGGTGGAGTGATCGACCAGCCGGGAAATGATGCCGGCTTGGTCGCGGATCTCGTGCAGCTGGCCTTGTCCGCGGCCGATGGTCGCCGCCGGGATCTGCCCGATCAGCGCCAGCACCGGCGCATTCATGCTGTAGGCGGTGAGCAGTGCGGCGCCGGAATTGAGCAAGCCCGGCCCCGGCACCACCGCATAGGCCTGCGGACGGGCGGTCGCCAGCGCAGCCCCCAGCGCCATATAGGCCGCGCCCTGCTCGTGCCTGGTGTGGACGACGCGCAGAGCCTCGCCCGCGCGCTGGAAGGCGTCGAACAGGTGGTCGTTGTGCACCCCCGGTAGCGCATAGACGGTGTCGAGCCCATGGGCGATCAGTGTGGCGACCGCTGCCTCGGCGGTGGACATTTCGGTCATGATTGCGGATTTGGCCGCTTTCTTCTGGCGCTTGGTTTTGGGGGGCATGGCGACTCCGGGGCGCTAATGTGCAGGCGTGGCGCGGCTCTGTCGAGGCGCATGCTGTCATGCCGGCTCTGCCGCGCCGCTTGCCTTGACAAAGCTTTACCCCCATGCGCTTTCCTGCCCGCCGAAGCGCGTTTCGCGAAGGCGGGTCGCGCGCCTCACAAATCCAGTGAATCGCCCCTCGGAACCGCCGGAAAACGCCCCCTATGCATCGCTATCGCTCCCACACCTGCGGCGCGCTCCGCGAAGGCGACATCGGCAAGCAGGTGCGGCTGTCCGGCTGGTGCCATCGCATCCGCGATCACGGCGGGGTGCTGTTCATCGATCTGCGCGACCATTACGGCATCACGCAGGTGGTGGCCGACCCGGACAGCCCGGCCTTCAAGCTGGCAGAGCAACTGCGCTCGGAATGGGTGGTGCGTATCGACGGCAAGGTGCGCCAGCGCCCGGAGGGCACGGTGAACCCCGAGCTGCCGACCGGGCAGGTCGAGGTCTATATTTCCGAGATCGAGGTGTTGGGCGCGGCGGAAGAATTGCCCATGCCGGTGTTCGGCGAGCAGGACTATCCGGAGGAGATCAGGCTCAAATATCGCTTCCTCGATCTTCGGCGCGAGCATCTGCACAACAACATCATGCTGCGCGGGAAAATCATCGACTCGATCCGCGGCCGCATGAAAGCGGCGGGCTTCTTCGAATTCCAGACGCCGATCCTGACTGCCTCCTCGCCGGAAGGCGCGCGCGACTATCTGGTGCCCTCGCGCCTGCATCCGGGAAAATTCTATGCGCTGCCGCAGGCGCCGCAGCAGTTCAAGCAGCTCATCATGGTGGCGGGCTTCGACCGCTATTTCCAGATCGCGCCCTGCTTTCGCGACGAGGACGCGCGCGCCGATCGTTCTCCTGGAGAATTCTATCAGCTCGACCTGGAGATGAGCTTCGTCACGCAACAAGACGTGTTCGACGCGGTCGAGCCGGTGATCCGCGGCGTGTTCGAGGAATTCGCGAACGGCAAGACCGTGACGCCGAAATTCCCGCTCATTCCGTACGCGGAGGCGATGGCGAAATACGGCACCGACAAGCCCGACCTGCGCAATCCGATCGAGATGGCCGACGTGAGCGAGGCGTTCCGCGGTTCCGGCTTCAAGATCTTCGCCAAGATTCTCGAGACCCCCGGCAACGCGGTGTGGGCGATTCCGGCGCCGAAAGGCGGCAACCGCGCCTTCTGCGACCGCATGAACTCCTGGGCGCAAGGCGAAGGCCAGCCCGGCCTCGGCTACATCTTCTGGCGCGAAGGCGAGGAAAGCGGCGCAGGGCCGCTCGCCAAGAACATCGGCCCGGAGCGCACCAAGCAGATCGCCGACCGGCTCGGCATCGGCGTTGGCGACGCCTGCTTCTTCGTCGCCGGCAATCCGAAAAACTTCGTCAAGTTCGCCGGCCCGGCGCGCACCAAAGTGGCCGAGGAGCTCGGGCTGATCGCGCAAGGCGTCTTCGAACTATGCTGGATCGTCGATTTCCCGATGTATGAATGGAACGAGGAGGGCAAAAGAATCGACTTCTCGCACAATCCATTCTCCATGCCGAACATGGCGGTCGAGGATTTCCTCGCGCTCGACGCAGGCGATAACGACAAGCTCCTGTCGATCAACGCAATCCAATACGACCTGGTCTGCAACGGCGTGGAATTGTCCTCCGGCGCCATCCGCAATCACCGCCCCGAGGTGATGAAGAAGGCCTTCGCCATCGCCGGCTACGACGAGACCGTGCTGGAGGCGAAGTTCGGCGGCATGCTGCACGCGCTCTCGCTCGGGGCGCCGCCGCATGGCGGCATCGCCCCCGGCATCGACCGCATCGTCATGCTGCTGGCCGGCGAGGAGAACCTGCGCGAGGTGGTGCTGTTCCCGATGAACCAGCGCGCCGAGGACCTGATGATGGGCGCGCCCTCGGAGGTGACGCCGAAGCAGTTGCGCGAATTGCATATCCGGCTGGATCTGCCGAAGAAATAGGGCTGGGCGGGCCATGCCCGAGAAGATCAGCGGTACGCTGCCCCGGGCTGCAGCGCTGCCGCACGAGGACATCCGCGTCCTGCTGCGCGCCGGCAAGAACGAGGCGGCGGTCGCCAGGCTGTGCGCGATCGTCGTTATCAGCCCCGACGATCTCATCGCCAAGGAATTGCTGTTCGACGCGTTTTTCCAGAGCCGCAACTGGCGTCCCGCGCTCGTTTTGGCCGAAGAGCTGGCCGCCCGTCAGCCGGGCATGCCGCGCTTGCGCAAATCGTTGATCGCGACTCTGTCCAACATGAAGCGCTTTGACGAGGCGATCGCGCAGGCCTCGCAGTATATCGAGCGCTATGGCGACGACCTGACGGTTCTCGACGCGCTCAAGGTCGCGCATTTCTATTCCGGCCGCACCGAAGAGGCGATCCGCTACGGCCAGCGCGCGCTCACGCTGCGCGACGCCGAGGCCTGCCGCAATCCGCCCGCCATGGCGGTGCACGAGCCGAGCGGGCGCGCCGGCCGCAACGTCATATCGTTTTCGCTGTGGGGCCCGGCGCCGTACTATGCCTACGGCGCCATGATCAACCTGGTGCTCAGCCGCACCGTCTATCCGGGCTGGACCTGCCGCTTCTATGTCGACGCGGCGGTGCCGCGGCCTTGCGTTGCCTTCCTCAAAGACAATGGCGCGGATGTGCGCAATATCGAGGACGAGTACCCGAGCGTCGGGCTGTTCCAGCGCTTCCTGGTGATGAACGACGAAAGCGTCGAGCGCTTTCTGGTGCGCGACTGTGACGCGCGGTTGTCGGCGGCGGAGGCGGCACTCGAAGCGCAATGGATCGACAGCGGCTACCCGTTTCACGTCATCCGCGACCACGTGCTGCACAACGAATTGATGATCGGCTGCCTGTGGGCCGGGCGCACCGACTGCGGCATCGACATCGTCGAACTGATGCGGCGCTATTTCGTGCACGGGCCGACCGCGAAATACGGGCACGATCAGCGCATGCTCGGCCTCATGCTGTGGCCGCTCATCCGCAGCCGCTGCCTGGTGCACGACAAATATTACAGCCTGCCGGGGGTGCATCAGCTGCCGCTGCCAGACCCCAAGAGCCGGTTCGGCGCCGGCCACCAGAACGTCGCCGCGGTGCTCGGCGAGGTCGAGCGGCTCGGCATTCCGCGGGTGTTGTGACGGCGCTTACTGTTCCGGCAGCGGAATGAACTCGATCTCGTCGCCCGGCACCTTGCCGAAATGGCCGGTCTTCCACTCGGCCTTGGCCTGCTCGATGCGTTCTTTCCGCGAGGAGACGAAATTCCACCAGATGTGGCGCGGCCCGTCCATGGCTGCGCCGCCGACGATGACGAAATGCACGACGGTGGCGGCCGTGATCGTCACTTTGTCGCCCGGCTTGAACACCAACAGCCGCCCGGCTTCGAACTTGTCGCCGGCGATGTCGAGTACACCGTCGATAACGTAGATGCCGCGCTCCTCGTGATCGGCGTCGAGCGGCAGCGTACCGCCCGCCTTCAGATGCACGTCGCCGAACATGGTCTCATGCACCACCGGCACCGGCGACGCGGCGCCGTAGAGTGAGCCCACCACGACGCGCACGCTCTTGCCGTTCTCCTGCACCATCGGAAATTCCGCCGTCTCGTGATGGGCAAAGCCGGCGTCCATTTCCTCTTTCGCCGCCGGCAGCGCCACCCACATCTGCAGGCCGTGGATCGGGCTGCCGGTGGTGCGCAGCTCGGCGCCAGTGCGCTCCGAATGCACGATGCCGCGCCCGGCCGTCATCCAGTTGACCTCCCCGGGCTTGATCGCCGCCGCGGTGCCCAGGCTGTCTCGGTGCATGATCTCGCCGTCGAACAGATAGGTGACGGTGGCGAGCCCGATATGCGGGTGCGGCCGCACATCGAGCCCGTTGCCGGCGCGGAACTCCGCCGGCCCGAAATGGTCGAAGAAGATGAAGGGCCCGATCATGCGCGTGCGCCCCGACGGCAGCGCGCGCCGCACGGCGAAGTCGCCGAGGTCGACCGTGCGCGGCACGATCACCTGGTCGATCGCGTCGCAGGCGTAGACGTCGCCCGCGTTCGGGTCCTTGCCGGGAAAGAAACTCATCGCGTCCGCTCCTCTTTTCTTCGACCGGGTTCGGTTCGCGCGTGGCGTCAGGAGGCCAGCGTCACGAAAGGCTGCCCCTTCACGGACTCGACGAGGCCGTTGAACACTTCGTTGACCTTGTCCCAGTTCGGCAGCTTCTTCATGCGCGCGATCCAGTTCTTTACGTTCGGATACGGCGAAAAATCGACCCCGATCACCTCGCCCAGCGTCACGATGCCGGCGCCGAAATAGTCGGCGATGGTGATCTGGTCACCGCATAGATAGGTCTTGTTGGGCCCGAGCCAATAGTCGTTGAGCACTTTGAGCCAACGCTTGGAATTCTCCTTGCCGAATTCGAGCGTGGCCGACTGCGCCTCGTCGCTGCGCCGCTTCAGGTGCGGGAACAGCTGCGGGTAGCACAGATTGTAGCCCCACTCGCGGTAGAAATTGGTGTTGATCCAATCCATCATCTCGTTGACCTTGGCGCGCTGCTTCAAGTCCTTCGGATAGGTCGGCGAGCCGATCTTGTCGGCGAGGTATTTCAGGATGGCCGAGCTCTCGGTCAGCTTGAGATCGCCGTCCTCCAGCATCGGCACCAGGCAATTCGGGTTGATATTGGAATAGGGCGGCTGCATGTGCGCACCCGTCATCAGATCGATCACCACTTCGTCCATGGCGATTTTGTTGTCGGCGGCAAACAGCCGCACCGGCCGCGATGTCATGGATACCGGATGCATGTAGAGCTTCATGGATACGTTCCTCCCTGTCGGACGCCGATTTGTTGGTGCGCGTTTATCGGGGCCTGCCCGGCGCGCCTTTTGCGCCGCGGCGCAGTCTAGCGCGGCGTCGGCATGCGCCCAATGCCCTCGGCCCGGGAATTCCTGGCCGTAATGCGCAGGCCGTCGCGACGGGGGGACGCTGCCCGCACCGGCGTGGGCACGAAGCCGGGCCTGCCGGAATCCTCCAATGTTTACAGATTCTTCTTGATCGGACCGAAGCTTGCCCCTATGTGGGACGCCTGCCGCGTGACGCAATCCGTAACGCCGGCCTTCACTCCGCGAGCCGGCACGCCGGTCTTACGGGCTTCGATCTCTGGTTGGGGAGAGCGGCATGTCGCAAAACGCCCTCTTGCGATCGGGGAAGGGCTTGGAGACTCCAGGTACCACCCGAAAAGAAAAACAAGATGCCGCAGTGGCGGCGCCTGCCGACGCGGAAGAGCGCGACGATCATTTCGTGGTGCGCAACGGCGTGCGCTGCGCCGGCGCGCACCTGATCGTCGACCTCTATAACGCCAGCCGGCTCGACGATCTCGACCATATCGAGGACACCCTGCGCGCCTGCGTCAATGCCGCCGGCGCCACCTTGCTGCACATCCATCTGCACCATTTCGAGCCGAACGGCGGGGTTTCCGGCGTGGCGGTGCTGGCCGAAAGCCACATCTCCATCCATTCCTGGCCGGAACGCAGCTATGCCGCGCTCGACATCTTCATGTGCGGCAACGCCAATCCCGACGCCTGCGTGCCGGTGCTGCGGCAGGCCTTCAGCCCGAAGAAGATCGCGGTGAGCGAATTGATGCGCGGGCAAGGCGCGGCCTGAACGCCTGCCGGCATGGCCGCCGCCGCTCGGCCATTGACCGAGAAGGGTACGCCAATGGCCGACAAGCGCTGGATCGCGGAAACCCTGTTCGAGACGCTCGGCTTCCGCGTGAGCTATGCGGCCGAGCGGGTGCTGTACGAGACCCGCACCGCGCATCAGCATCTCGTGCTGTTCGAGAACAAGTTCTTCGGCAAGGTGCTGATGCTCGACGGCGCCACGCAGATCACCAGTCGTGATGAATACGTCTATCAGGAGATGATGAGCCACGTGCCGCTGTTCGCGCATGGACGCGCGCGCGCGGTGCTGATCGTCGGCGGCGGCGACTGCGGTATCGCCGAGGAGGTGCTCAAGCACAGATCCGTCAAGCGCCTGACGCAAGTCGAGATCGACGCCGCGGTGGTCGAATTCGCCAAGCAGCATTACCCCGAATTCACCGGGCCGGTGTTTGCCGACAAGCGTTTCGAATGCGTCATCGACGACGGCATGAACTATGTCGCGCGGACCAAGCGCCGTTTCGACGCGATCATCGTCAATTCCACCGATCCGCAGGGGCCGGGCGCGGTGCTGTTCACGAAGGAATTCTACGCCGGCTGCAAGCGCTGCCTGAACAAGGGCGGCGTGCTGGTCACGCAGAACGGCGTGCCGTTCCTGCAAGGCGACGAGCTGAAAACCAGCATCGGGCACTTCGGCGCGCTGTTCGCGGACGCCGCCTGCTACACCGCCGCGGTGCCGAGCTATTTCGGCGGCCTGATGGCGATGGGCTTTGCCAGCGACGACAAGCGGCTGCGGCGGGCCTCGGCCCGGCTCATCGCCGAGCGCTACCGCAAGGCCGGGCGGTTTGCCACCCGCTATTGGACGCCGGAAGTGCAGGTCGGCGCTTTCGCGCTGCCGCGCTTCATTGCCGAGCTGGTGGCCGAGGCGCGCCAGAAATAGGCGCCGCGCGGACGCCGTTAACCGTTTGCTAACCATAGCCGCGCGACCTGCACCGCCTTGCACGCTTATCGGCTTACCGCGCCTTAAGCTTAAGCGGGCCTTTACGGCGGCATGGCTCACTACCAGAACACCAGGAGGGGTTGCCGGGCCAGGCACGGATGAGTTGGCTTTTGCGCGCATTCACGCGCCGGAACGTCATTGCGATCGCCGCCGGCGTGTTGCTCGCCGGCGCGCCGTTTGTCGCCTTCGACGTCTGGCTCGGCAGCGTGATCAACCGGCAGGCCCAGGGGGAGGTCGCCACCTCGGCCAAGCGGGCGATCGCGCTCGCGGAAGCGCGCGTGGCCGCGGTAGTGCGCGCGCTCGATGCGCTGGCCGAGCAGGGCGTTACGAGCTGCCGGCCGAACGACATCGAGGCGATGCGGCGCGCCGTGTTCAAGACCACACCGGTCAAGGAAATCGAGCTGGTCGGCCCCGACGGTCAGACGCTGTGCAGCCACCTCGGCCTGCCGGTCGGCGAGCGCAGCGTATCGACATCGCAGCGGCTCACCGGCACTGACGGCTATTTCATCGACATCGTGCGGCTCGCCAGCGGCCGCACCATGGTGCGGCTGCGGCGCAAGGCGCAAGCCGGCCGCAACGCGATCGCGGCGCTGGTGCCGATCATCCTGTTCCTGCCGCAGGTTTCCACGCGCGGCGGCCCGTTCAACGCCTATGCCCGCATCGCCACGCAATCCGGCACCGTGATCGGCGAGATCGGCCATCGGCCGAAAGCAGGCGCCGCCGACATGTTCTCGGCGGCGGCCAACTCCGCCAAATTCGGTTTCCACGCCGAGATCGTGGCGCCGCGCGGACCGATCCCGGCCGACAAGGCGGACTTGAAATGGCTGGGCCTCGTCGCCAGCGCCGGCATCGTCGTCATCTTCGGCATCGTCGCCCTGCTGATCGGCCGCCGCGCGCCCGGCAATCCGGTGGCCGACATCGAGCGCGCCTTGCACGCCGGCGAATTCGTGCCCTACTACCAGCCGATCGTCGACATCCGTTCCGGTCAATTGCGCGGCGCCGAGGTGCTGGTGCGCTGGAAAAAATCCGACGGCTCGCTGGTGCTGCCCGGCGCCTTCATCCCGCTCGCCGAATCGAGCGGCTTGATCCGCGAATTGACGCGCGACCTGATGCGGCGGGTCTGCGCCGAGGCGGGCGGAGCGCTCGGCCGCCGGCCGGGCATGAAGATCTCGTTCAATTTCGCCGGCAAGCTGTTCAGCGACGAGTCGATCGTCAAGGACGTGCGCAAGATCTTCTCGGCCTCGCCGATCAAGCTGTCGCAGGTGGTGCTGGAAGTGACCGAGCGCGACCCGATCGAGAATTTCACCGAGGCCCGCCAGATCATCGCCGCCCTGCAGGGCCTCGGCGTGCGCATCGCCATCGACGACGTCGGCACCGGCCACAGCGGCCTGTCCTACATGCTCAAGCTCGGCGTCGACATCATCAAGATCGACAAGATGTTCGTCGACGCCATCGGCACCGACCGCAACTCCACCACCATCGTGGAGACCCTGGTCGACCTTGCCCACAACATGCGCATGGACGTGATCGCCGAAGGGGTGGAGAATTTCGAGCAGGTGATCCATCTGCGCGACCTCGGCGTGCGCTCGGCGCAAGGCTATGTATTCGCGCCGCCGTTGCCGGGCGGCGCCTTCCTGCAACTGGTCGAGGCGATCGACCCGCTGCCGGCCGCCGAAAAGGCCGCCGGTCAAGCGGTCGAGCGGGCCGACGCCGCCTGACCGCCGCCGCCGGCCCGTTATGCCGCGGCGCAAATTGATCCGCGGCGTGGTTCGCTCTAGACAGTTCGGGAGGAAGGGCAGACGGAGGTAAGCACCATGCTTCGTATCATCACGCTTTTGGCGGCGCTGGTGTTGCTGATGGGCGCCTGGGCACCGCGCGCTTCGGCTCAGGACAATACGCTGGGCGGCGCCATCGTCGGCGGCGGTATCGGCGCCATCATCGGCGGCGCCGCCACCGGCAGGGCTGGCGGCGCCATTGCCGGCGGCATCATCGGCGCGGCCGCCGGCGCCGCCATCGGCTCGCAGTTCGAGGCGCGGGGCGACGGCTATTACTGGTATCATGATCGCTGCTGGCGCCGCTGGGGCGACGGCAGCTATCACCGCGTGTCGCGTCGCCACTGCTACTGAGACGGTCGCGGGCAGGCGCTTAGACGGAAAAAGGGCGGCCTAGCGGCCGCCCAGTCTAAACGCCACGCGGGAGGAACCTAGCAGCGGGTCGGCTAACCAAACCGGGGGCCGGCCCGCGTGACTTAATTCGACGATCAGTCCGTCATGGGCGGGTCGATTCGTCAATCGGCGTTTATCGGATTTATGACGCGGCCGGTGCCATGTGACCGGCGAGCCGCAGTTTTCCACCGCTAGTGGCCGCCGCACCGCATGGAACGGGCGGGGCCAGGCCGGCGTTGGAATTTTGCCGGTGCCGCCCGCGCGGCGCGCGCCCGGCGCGAAAGCGGGTCATTATGACCGATACGCACACCAATTCGCCGAAGTCCGCCGCCGCCGTCCTGCATTGCCCGACCGGCCGCTGGTGGCTGTGCGCGTTGCTCGGCCTCGTCATGCTGGCCGGCGGCGTCTTCCTGTTGTGGAACGTGGTGGCGGCCTCGCTGGTCACCGCCCTGTTCTTCGCCGCCGCGCTGTTTGTCGGCGGCATCATCCAGATCGTGCACGCTTTTGCGGCGCGCGGCTGGGGCTCGTTCGCGCTCAGCCTCATCATCGGCCTGCTGCTGGTGGGCGCCGGGCTTTTGCTCGCGACCGATCCGCTAGCCACCTCGCTCGGGCTGACGCTGGCGATTGCCGCGCTGTTCCTGGCCGGCGGCGCCTTGCGCCTGTGGCTCGCCGCGCGCCATTGGCGGGATCACGGCTGGCTGCTGACCATATCCGGCCTGCTCAGCCTCGCGCTCGGCGTGGTGCTGATTCTCGGCTTTCCGTGGAGCGGCCTGGTGGTGCCCGGAATCCTGCTGGGCGTCGACCTGATCTTCCAGGGCTCGTGGTGGCTGACCGTCGGGCTTTGGGTGCGCCGCCCGCACCGCGGTACCGGCACGCTGGCGCACGCCTGACATCGCAAGCAGCCAGCTTACAAAGGGTACACCCGTAAGCGCTGTGCGGGCGGGGGCGCGATCGCGCGCCTCTTGATCAGGCCGCGGCCGCGAAACGCGCCGTGGTCTCGAAGGCGTAGCCGCAGGCTTCGCATTCCCACAAATGGCGGATGCGGCCGCCATCGCGATATTCCGTCCATTCCGGAACGTAGATGCGCTCGCCGCACTGGGCGCATTCGATCACCGGACGCGAGCGCGCGAATCGTCCGGTGCCGCGAGAAAATTCCATCGGGCCTCCTCCACAAGGCTGGCCCCGTGCCCCTGCGATCGGTCGAACGATAGCGCGCAACGAACGCGGTTTTGAAGCAGCAAGGCTGACGTAACTTTCGAATTCATTCGGCGAAAAGTTTCATCGCCTCTCACAGCGCGATGCCGAACTGCTTCAGCACCCAGACGGTGACGAGGTAGAGCGCGAAGGTGAGTGCGCAGGAGGCGGCGAGCGTCGGCCAGAACGAGACGCCGTGGCGCAGCAGCAGCGGCAGCAGCAGAAACATCGGCAGCGTCGGCAGCACGTACCAGAAGGTCGACTGCGCGAAGGAGGCGATGCGTTCGCTGTCGCCGCCGTCCTGCCACAGCCAGATCAGCGCCAGGATGGAGACGAGCGGCAGCGAGACGATGAGCGCGCCGAGCGCGGGCGCGCGGCGGGCGGCTTCCGAGGCGAGCGCGATGATGACGCCGGAGATGCCGGCCTTGATGATGAGGTGGAGCATGGTGTCCCCCGGGGCTCGTTCACGCGGATTTTATCAGTATAGCCGGTGGGAGGGCGCCGGCGCGCGTGGGCAGCGCCAATCCGGCCGTTCTGCGGCATTTTGGCGGGGGAGGGACGAAAGCCGCCCGCGCGGGGTTCCACAATTCGGCCACGGATTGCGCCATTGCTCCAGCCGCGGGCGCTGATGGCCCGCTCGAGACCGAGAGCCCCATGACCCTGGAAGCCCGCCTGCAGCAAGTTTCGCCCTATGTGCTGAGCATCGTGCGCATCGTGGTGGCGCTGCTGTTCCTCGAGCACGGCTCCTCCAAGCTGCTCGGCTTTCCGTCCGCCGCTTCGCTGCCGGCACTGTTCACGCTCGGCTGGTTCGCCGGCGCGCTCGAATTGGTCGGCGGGGCGCTGCTGGCCGCCGGCCTGTTCACGCGGCTGACCGCCTTCATCCTGTCGGGCGAGATGGCGTTTGCCTATTTCCTCTCCCACGCGCCGCGTGGGTTTTTCCCGATCCTCAACCACGGCGACGGCGCGATCCTCTTTTGCTTCATCTTCCTCTACATTGTCTTTGCCGGCGGCGGGGCATGGACGCTCGACGCGGCGCTCAAGAGCAAGCCGCGCCCCACCGCCGCGCAGCGGGCCTAAGCAGGGCGTCGCCGCTTCTTCCTTCTCCCGGGCAAAGCGCGGGATAGGTAAAGGGCGCTCGCGGCTCGCCTGAACGAGCCAGTTGCCTTATAATCTCGCCCACCGCCGGCAATCGGAGCCCGCGATGAGCCCCACGATCGTCAAGCCGCGCAGCAAGACCAAAACGCAGACGCAGCGCCCGCCGCTGTGGAAGGTGATCCTGCTCAACGACGACTACACGCCGCGCGAATTCGTCGTCGAGGTGCTCAAGGCCGTGTTCCGCATGAACGAGAGCGAGGCCTATCGCGTGATGATCACCGCGCACCAGCGCGGCGCCTGCGTGATCGCGGTGTTCACCAAGGACGTCGCCGACACCAAGGCCAAGGAGGCGACCGAGCTCGGCAAGCAGGCGGGGTTTCC
Source organism: uncultured Pseudomonadota bacterium (assembly GCA_963819955.1). Lineage (GTDB taxonomy): Bacteria > Pseudomonadota > Alphaproteobacteria > Rhizobiales > Xanthobacteraceae > Pseudolabrys. The sequence continues at coordinate 106,793 of CAWFYB010000010.1, forward strand.
GCTGTATTTCACCACCGAGCCGGAGGAGTAGCTCGATCGGCCTCATGCTGAGGAGCGCACGAAGTGCGCGTCTCGAAGCATGTGGCCGCCCATCCTTCGAGACGCGGTCCTTCGGACCGCTCCTCAGGATGAGGCGGATTGATGCTATAAATCCTGGGTCCCCGCTTTCCGCCTTCGCGCTCCGCGCTTCGGCGGACTCCAAAGCGCGCCGAAGCTCGCGAAGCGAGCGTAGGCGGGTCGCGGGGACGAACGGAGAGGCTTGGTCCATCGCCAGGCATAGCGGGGGAAACATGGTTCAGCGTGTACTTATCACCGCCGGCGCGGCCGGCATCGGCCGCGAATTCGCCCGCGCCTTCGCCGCGGGCGGCGCCAAACTGTTCGTCTGCGACATCGACGACAAGGCGCTGGGCGAGATCGCCAAGGATATCCCCGGCCTGATCGCGCGCCGCTGCGACATGGGCAAACGCGCCGAGATCGAGGCGCTCGTGCCGGCGGCGGTCGCCGCGCTCGGCGGGCTCGACGTGCTGATCAACAATGCCGGCATCGCAGGGCTCACGCTGCCGGTCGACCAGATGCCGCCGGACGAATGGGACAAGGTGGTGGCGGTCAACCTCACCGCCATGTTCGACGTCTGCCGGCTCGCCATCCCGCATCTGAAACAATCCAAGGCGGCCAGCATCATCAACATGTCCTCGATCGCCGGGCGTTACGGCTTTTCCAACCGCAGCCCTTACGCGGCGACCAAATGGGGCGTGATCGGGCTGACCAAGACGCTGGCCATGGAGCTCGGCGAATGGGGCATCCGCGCCAATGCGATCGCGCCCGGCGCGGTCGCCGGCGACCGCATCGAGCGCGTGTTCGCCGGCCGCGCGCAGATCAGCGGGCGCTCGCTCGACGAGGTGCGGGCGGAAGCCATGGCCGCGCAGTCGATCAAGGACATGGTCGATCCGCAGGACATCGCGGCCTTGGCGGTGTTTCTGGCGTCCGACGCGGCGAAGTCGATTTCCGGCCAGGTGCTGCCGATCGACAATGACCGGCAAAGGGCGTGATTTTTCACGGTCATGGCCGGGCTTGTCCCGGCCATCCACGCCTTGCAGCGTGTAGCCCGCATGGAGCGAAGCGCAATGCGGGATCACATGTCGCGATGTCAGCCCCGGATTTCGCGGAGTTTACCCTCGGGCGCGCGCGAGCCGCGACCCGAGGGCTCCATCCGGGCTACGCTTGCTTGTCCCGGCCAGGCGTCGCCTCACTCGGCCGCTTGCACGCGCGCCCGTGACGTCCGGCGTGCCGCCGGCCGGATCAGGGCCTCGGCCGGGATGCCCCAGGCGCGGTGCAGCTTCCAGGCCATCTGCATGGTCAGCCGGCGCCGGCGCCTGAGAATGTCGGAGGCGCGCTGGCGCGAGCCGACGAGGCGGCCGAGATCGGCCTGGGTGTAGCCGCCGGTCTCCATGCGGTAGCGGATGGCATCGACCGGATCGGGCGGCTCGATCGGCCAGCGCTTCTTCTCATAGTCCTCGATCACCAGTGCGAGTAAATCGAAGCGGTCGGCCGCGGCGGTGCCCGGCTTCGGCTCGCGCGCGAAATAGCGCTCGATCTTGGCCAGCGCGCGTTTAAGCTCGGCATCGCTGCGCAGCGGGCGGATTGTCATTTTTGTCATTACCGGCCGTGCTTCTAGATGCGGTGCAGCGCGCTAGGGAATATAGCCCGGCTGACGCGCCAGCGTCAGCCGAGGAGGCCATTTGTCGTTGAGCCTCAAGTCCCGGATTTCGCTTCGCTCCATCCGGGCTACGCTTGCTTTAGGACCGTCTTCCGGAAGACGCCCCCTCGAAGAGCGAGGTGATGGGAAGATAAGCATATGAGGGGAATATAGTCAAGGGGTGGAGGGAAAAAATTCTTGGGGGCGACCTATGGTTTTGTAAACCAGGGGTCGCTAGTCCGTGTTCGTTACCAAAACCGCCGCGAAATCAAGCTCGTAGAGATGGAGCGGGGATTTCGGAGGGGCCTCCGAGGTGCGAATCCGGCGAATCCAGCGAATTCTAAAGGCGTTCTGCGGTATCGCAAAAGTGGTCACACCGGCGCCGAAGCCGCGCGAGCCAGGCTTGCTCAGGCCATCCACGTCTTGCAAATTCACGCGATGGCAAAGAGTCGGAAAAAGCCGAAGGCCAGGAAGGCTGTCGAGGCGGCCATCGAGAAGCCGTTCCATCCAGCCTACGGCGCGCTGAAGGGTTTAGTGCGGGTTATGCCCGGCACCGACCTCACGGAGCCGGCCGATCCGGAATGGGCCGATCGGCTGGATGAGAAGTACGGCAAGGAAAAACCGCGCGGCTAAGACAACGGGGTGGATGCTCGGCACAAGGCCGAGTGAGATGGCGGCGGCGAAGTAGGGCGGTAACCCGCGGTGACTATTTCCCGCAATTCCACATGTAGCCGATCGGCGTCTGCGTCCAGCAAGGGCCGAAACCGCCGCCGTTCCAGCGCCCGTGATAGAAGCCCGGCCAGGCGGGCCCGTAGAACGGGTGGCTCTCCCGGTACTGTTTCGCGCGCTCGCGCGCGGCCACCGCCGGCGGCACATAGCCGGGCAGGAAGCCGTAGCCGTGCCAATGGCGGCTGACATGGCGCTTCTTGTGCACGACGCGCTTGTGGGCGTGCTTGTGCGCGGACGCGGCGAGGGCGGGCGGCGCGAGCGCGAGGATGAGGGCGAAGACGGCGGCGATGAGACGCGACATGGGGGAGCAATTGGCGGGGAGGTTCGTGGTGGAATTGAGGTTATGGTGGGCGCGGCGCGTGCCGCGCCTTTGCCCACCCTGCGCTTGCTGACGAGGCGTGGCCGCGGGCGCCGCCACTCGCTTCGCCTTCGGGCCCGCCCTCAGGAAGACGCCCCTCGAAGAACGAGGTTAGAGCGTTATAAGCATAGGATTATGGTCGGACCAAGCGGAACTGTGAAAAAACTCCACAATGACGAACCCGTCACAGCGGGGCCTGTCCCGGTAATTTAAGCCTTTCATTGGTGAAAGACGTAGACAACCATACGAAACAAGGCATGACCGGTGATGATGCAGACGCGGGGCACTGGCCGGCCGGGAATTGACTGAAGGCGAGAAGAATGACGTCAAAAAATCCACATGAGAGACACAGAAGATTTTTAGCTACTGGCTTTTTTCGGCCAGAATTGCCCCCGTGCTTTTATAGCACGCCGTTCGGCAAATTTCGCAATGCACTATTGAAAGAGTTCGCTAAAATACCATTGTTAAAAAATGGGAATCGGACTTTCATTCTTGTATAACGCAAAGAACGTCATTTAATTTTCCAAGGTACAACAACAGCGATAGGCAGCACTCTTTTATTAATCCGATATCATTTTTCTTTCTATCCAAAGTCCTATCGGACAATTATGTCCATCTGCGTAAGATAACCAAAGGCTCAAAGCTTTCGCTATCGCCATCGATTTTCGACTGGGGAGGAGAGCGAGCGCTTAAGAGGCCAATATTCGATTTACGCGATACTTATCTGGCGCAATTGAGCTCCAGATTTGAGTTTGTGCTGCATACAGACATACGAGCCTTCTATCACTCGATTTATACCCACTCGATTCCATGGGCAATTCACACTAAGACAATCGCCAAAAGAATCGGTCGATAAAGTTGATCGGTAACCTTATCGATTTGTTGTGTCGTAATTCTCAAGACGGGCAGACGGTCGGCCTTCCGGTTGGCCCCGACACATCTAGAATGATCGCTGAAATTGTCGGCGAAGTTATCGCCGATCTTGGTGACGAGCGGGATCAGGCGGCGGCGGTTTGAGCTTGCGATCTGACGACCTCAATTCCGTCGTTGAACTTTACTCCGAGGATGACTTTTGGACTGGTCGTGACCGCGCAGACGATGCCAGCTTTTCTCGGCGGCCTGTGCGAGCTTGAAGATCATGGCGAGCGCGGTCTTGTTGGAAAGACATCCTCTCGATCGGACCGTTCGATGCCGAACGGTCGCGAACGTGCTCTCGATCGGGTTTGACGTGCGTAGATGCTTCCAGTGCTCGGCAGGGAAGTCAAGGCGAGCAGGGCAATGGTCCAGGAATTGTGTGTGCAGGTCATGATGATGAGCGGAAGGACATCCATGGCAATCGAGAAAGACCTGCTGGACCAGCTTCTGGCTGGCCGGGATCCGAAGGACGTGTTCAACAAGGATGGGCTGGTCGACGAGTTGAAGAAGGCGCTGTCTGAAAGGATATTGAATACCGAGATCGATGAGCATCTAGACGGTGAAAGCGATGAGGGCAAGTCCAATCACCGCAACGGCTATTCGAGGAAGTCGGCTCAACGGCACCTCGAGATGACGCTGTCGGTGCCACGGATCGTGCCGGGACCTTTGACCCCAAGCTGATCGCCAAATACCACGCTTCCCGGATTTCTACGACAAGATCATCTCGATGTATGCGCGCGGAATGACGGTTCTAGATTTGGGGCCATCTCGAGGACCTCTACGGCATCGATGTTTCGCCGGATTTGATCTCGCCGGCCACCGATGCGGTGCTAAACCAGGCGGCGTATGGCAGAACCGGCCTCTCATATCTGCTACCCGCTGGTGTCTTTCGTGCCATCCGGCAAGGTGCGCGACGAAGGCTTCGTGCGCATAAGGCGATCTACATCGCGCTGGCGTTCTGTCGAACGGCACCAAGGAGATTTTGTATCCGGATGGAACAGACCGAGGGCGCCAGATTATGGCTGCGCGTCGTCAACGAATTGAGTACCCGCGGGGCCCAGGGCATTCTCATCGCCGTCGTCGACGGCCTGAAGGGCTTTCCTGAGGTACGCCATGCAGTTTTCCTGCAGACGATCGTGCAAACATGCATCGTCCACCTGATCCGCCATTCGATGGATTTTGCCTCCTGGAAGGATCGCAAGAGCGTCGCGCGGCGTTGCGGACGGTCTATCGCGCGGTCGATGCTGCCGCCGGCCAGGCCGCCCTCGACGCCTTCGCAAAGGTCCGTGGGGCGCAAGTATCCGGCGATCGCCCAGAGGGGTGTTGCAACTGGAGCTCGTGATTTCCCTTTTTTGTTTTCCCCGAAGGCGTACGGCGCACTACGACACCACGATGCCATCGAGGCGTTGACTTGAGCTGCGCCGCGCCGTCAGGCCAGGGGGCATTTTCCCTCTGACGATGCCGCGATGAGCTGTTAGATTTGGTCTTGAACCATGCGGCTGCAGAATCGAAACGACCGCCGCTTGATTGGAGCAAGGCGCAGAACGGTCGCCGTCATGCTCAAGGAGCGCTTCGTGAACTCATGACGTATATCCGGCCTCACCAGAATTCTGCAGTCCCGGCGAGCAGGGGTTCGCGGTCCTTGCTGAGGCACTCGACCGCCTTGTCGTACTTGACGCCATAGCATTCGATGAAGCCATCGAATGCAGCCTCGGCATCCGTCCTGGTCGCGCGCCATCCAGATGTCTTGCAAGACACGCTTGGCCTTTGCTTGCAGGCTCTTTGGCAGCTTGTTCAAGACATTCGCCGTCTTGTGCACCCAGCAGCGTTGCCCGCGCGTCTTCGGCCATACCTCATCGATCGCCTTCCAGAAGCCGAGCGCCCCGTCGGCGACAGCGAGCTGCGGGGAGATCGTCAGGCCGTGCCGCTTGAGATCGAGCAGCAGCTCCTTCCAGGATTGCGCACTCTCGCGGATGCCGTCGGCAAGCCCAACGAGTTCCTTCTTGCCTTCGGCGGTGGCGCCGATGATCACCATTAGACACTGCGCGTCATCTTCGAGCCGGGCCTGGACGTAGATGCCATCGGCCCAGACGTAGACATACCGCTTGGCGGACAGGTCGCGGTCGCGCCAGCGGGCGTGCTCGTCGACCCAGGCCTCTTTCAGGCGCGCAATGCTCGATGCCGATAGTCCACCGGCGTCCTGGCCGAGCAACGCTGCCAGCGCCTCCCCGAAGTCCCCGGTCGAGACGCCTTTCAAGTAGAGGATCGGGATCAGCACTTCGAGGCTCTTCGTGCGCCGCGCGTAAGGTGGCAGAATGCTCGGGCTGAACCGAATCCCCCGCCCCCGGCGGCCTCGCGGTCGCGCACCCGGGGCTGGCGCACGGCCACCGGCCCAATGCCGGTCATGATCTCGCGCTCGGGCAGATGCCCGTGGCGCACGACGCGCTGGCGGCCCGTCTCGGTCTTGAGATCGGCGTATCGCCCGAGGAAGTCGGCGACCTCCGTCTCGACGGCCTGCGTGAGCAGGGTACGTGCCCCGTTGCGCAAAATCTCGGTGAGCAAATCGGTGAAAGTCCCTGGCTGAGCGAGCTTGATCACGTTAGTGTCGGTCACGGCGTATCACTCCTTCAGTGGAGAAGTGGAGGCGTTGAACACCCCCACGATACGCCGCCTTACCCCTTCATGCCGTCACCAACTTCCGCACATAGCTCGTGCGACCGTGTCGTAACAAGATGGCCTTAACGACATGTGGCTTTAGCAATGAGGGACTCGTGGCGAAAGCACAACATAACCTGGAGAACGAGCCATCATCGGTTGGGCACAATTATTTCAGGTAGTTGTTCGTGGAAGATTGAGTTGACAGGCAGACTGGCATCAACATATTTCCTCACATCAAGAATAGGAAGGCAAATGTCGACGAGCATGCTGGCTTAGTGATTGGCGACAGCGATCACGTTCGATAGAGACGCTATTCGAGCGCAATATGCCTATTTGACGGTCGACGAAGATCCTACGGATTGATTTAGGACGAAAAATTGTGCGTTTTAGCTCCGGTTTGACGGTGACGCACGTTATAGCCTAATGGAGGAGCTATGTGCGGAAGTTGGTGACGGCATGAAGGGGTAAGGCGGCGTATCGTGGGGGTGTTCAACGCCTCCACTTCTCCACTGAAGGAGTGATACGCCGTGACCGACACTAACGTGATCAAGCTCGCTCAGCCAGGGACTTTCACCGATTCGCTCACCGAGATTTTGCGCAACGGGGCACGTACCCTGCTGACGCAGGCCGTCGAGACGGAGGTCGCCGACTTCCTCGGGCGATACGCCGATCTCAAGACCGAGACGGGCCGCCAGCGCGTCGTGCGCCACGGGCATCTGCCCGAGCGCGAGATCATGACCGGCATTGGGCCGGTGGCCGTGCGCCAGCCCCGGGTGCGCGACCGCGAGGCCGCCGGGGGCGGGCGAATTCGGTTCAGCCCGAGCATTCTGCCACCTTACGCGCGGCGCACGAAGAGCCTCGAAGTGCTGATCCCGATCCTCTACTTGAAAGGCGTCTCGACCGGGGACTTCGGGGAGGCGCTGGCAGCGTTGCTCGGCCAGGACGCCGGTGGACTATCGGCATCGAGCATTGCGCGCCTGAAAGAGGCCTGGGTCGACGAGCACGCCCGCTGGCGCGACCGCGACCTGTCCGCCAAGCGGTATGTCTACGTCTGGGCCGATGGCATCTACGTCCAGGCCCGGCTCGAAGATGACGCGCAGTGTCTAATGGTGATCATCGGCGCCACCGCCGAAGGCAAGAAGGAACTCGTTGGGCTTGCCGACGGCATCCGCGAGAGTGCGCAATCCTGGAAGGAGCTGCTGCTCGATCTCAAGCGGCACGGCCTGACGATCTCCCCGCAGCTCGCTGTCGCCGACGGGGCGCTCGGCTTCTGGAAGGCGATCGATGAGGTATGGCCGAAGACGCGCGGGCAACGCTGCTGGGTGCACAAGACGGCGAATGTCTTGAACAAGCTGCCAAAGAGCCGGCAAGCAAAGGCCAAGCGTGTCTTGCAAGACATCTGGATGGCGCCGACCAGGACGGATGCCGAGGCTGCATTCGATGGCTTCATCGAATGCTATGGCGTCAAGTACGACAAGGCGGTCGAGTGCCTCAGCAAGGACCGCGAACCCTGCTCGCCTTCTATGACTTCCCTGCCGAGCACTGGAAGCATCTACGACGTCAAACCCGATCGAGAGCACGTTCGCGACCGTTCGGCATCGAACGGTCCGATCGAGAGGATGTCTTTCCAACAAGACCGCGCTCGCCATGATCTTCAAGCTCGCACAGGCCGCCGAGAAAAGCTGGCATCGTCTGCGCGGTCACGACCAGTTGCCAAAAGTCATCCTCGGAGTAAAGTTCAACGACGGAATCCAGGTCGTCAGATCGCAAGCTCAAACCGCCGCCGCCTGATCCCGCTCGTCACCAAGATTCGGCGATAACTCCACTCGCGCCATCTGTAACTAGACCTGGACCAATCGCGCATGTCTCAGCTAGCGGGTGTCGCCGCCCTTCACCTTCTCTTCTTCTTCCCCGCCGCCTTCGGCTTCGCCGCCTCGACCGCGGCGCTCTTTGTCGGCTTCCTCCTTGGCCTCGCGCAGCTTGCTCAGGCGCGCGGTCTTGGCGCGCTGGCGCTGCGCGCGCCTGGTAGTCGGCCATGGCCTTGATCCCCTCGCGCGCCTGCGTCTCCTTGCGCTTGAAACTGGCCTCGGCCTTGGCCTTGGCCTGTGTATCTTGCGGTTTGCTGCTCAAAGTGGTCTACCCATGCAATAGCCCGACCGGGGCGCGTGAAGTGTTGTCGTCCGTCATGGCCGGGCTCGTCCCGGCCATGACGATTGAGGGTCAGAATCTCACGAACACCCCGTCGTCCCCCCGCAGGTGTCGCACTTCATGCAGGTGCCGTTGCGCACCAGCGTGAAGTTGCCGCATTCGCCGCAGGCCTCGCCCTCGTAGCCCTTGGCGCGGGCCTCCGCGCGCTTCTCGGAGGCCGCCGGCTTGGCATGCGCGCCGGCGTCGTGCTCGTTGAGCACTTCCAGCTGCTGCGCCGGCGACAGCTTGGCTTCCGGCTCGGCTTTGAGCGCGGTGGCGCCCCGCTCGAGCGGCAGCGCGGTCACTTTGGCCGGACGCCGCCCGCCCGCCTCGACGGGCGAGGGCACGCTGGAGGCGGCGCCTTGCGAGGCTCACCACCGACAGCCGGTCGGTGCGCGAGCGGGTCAGCCCCTTGGAGACGTAAGCGAGGCCGGCGTCGGCTTGCCTTCCTCCACGCCCTTGCCGAGCGCGTCGAAGCCGACTCTCGTCGGGTCGACATGGGCGAGGTCGAAGCGCTCCTGATAGCTCACCGCCAGCTCGCGGAACACGTAATCGAGGATGGAGGTGGCGTATTTGATCGAGTCGTTGCCCTGCACCGGGCCCTGCGGCTCGAAGCGGGTGAAGGTGAAGGCGTCGACATATTCCTCGAGCGGCACGCCGTATTGCAGGCCGAGCGAGACCGCGATGGCGAAGTTGTTGATGATCGAGCGAAGCGCCGCGCCTTCCTTGTGCATGTCGATGAAGATCTCGCCGAGCCGCCCGTCGTCGTATTCGCCGGTGCGCAGATAGACCTTGTGGCCGCCGACCACGGCTTTCTGCGTGTAGCCCTTGCGGCGGTCGGGCAGCTTCTCGCGCTCGCGCAGCACGGTGACGCGCTCGACGATCTTCTCCACGACTTTTTCGGCAAGCCCGGCGGCGCGCGCCGGCGGCCGGACTTCTCGAGGAAGGCCTCGACCGCGTCCTCCTCATCCTCCTCGTCGGCGATGAGCTGGGCGTTGAGCGGCTGCGAGAGCTTGGAGCCGTCGCGGTAGAGCGCGTTGGCCTTCAGCGCCAGCTTCCACGACAACAGATAGGCCGCCTTGCAGTCCTCGACCGTGGCGTCGTTCGGCATGTTGATGGTCTTGGAGATGGCGCCGGAGATGAAGGGCTGCGCCGCCGCCATCATGCGGATGTGGCTCTCGACCGAGAGATAGCGCTTGCCCGTGCGCCCGCACGGATTGGCGCAGTCGAACACCGGATAGTGCTCGGCCTTCAGATGCGGCGCGCCTTCCACCGTCATGGCGCCGCAGACATGGATATTGGCGGCCTCGATCTCGCGCTTGGAGAAGCCGAGCGCGGCCAGGAGGTCGAAGGTGGGCGAGGCGAGGTCGTCGGCCGCCGATGCCGAGCGTGTCGCGGCAGAACTCCTCGCCCAGCGTCCACTTGTTGAACACGAATTTGATGTCGAAGGCGGTGGGCAGCGCCTTCTCGACCTTGGCGATGGCTTCGTCGGTGAAGCCCTTGGCCTTCAGCGTGGTGTGGTTGATGGCGGGGGCCTGCGCCAGCGAGCCGTGGCCGACCGCGTAGACCTCGATCTCGGCGATCTGGCTTTCCGCGTAGCCGAGCGTGCGCAGCGCCTCCGGCACCGCGCGGTTGATGATCTTGAAATAGCCGCCGCCGGCCAGCTTCTTGAACTTGACCAGCGCGAAGTCGGGCTCGATGCCGGTGGTGTCGCAGTCCATCACCAGGCCGATGGTGCCGGTGGGCGCGATCACGGTCGCCTGCGCGTTGCGGTAGCCGTGCGCCTCGCCGAGCGTGAGCGCGTTGTCCCAGGCCGCTTTGGCGTGCGCGATCAGGTTCTGATCGGGGCAGGCGGCATGGTCGAGCGGCACCGGCGGGCTGCGCGACTTTCTCATAGCCGGTGCGCTCGCCATGGGCAGCGCGGCGGTGATTGCGCATCACGCGCAGCATGGGCTCGCGGTTCTTCTTGTAGCCGGGGAAGGGGCCGAGCTGCTTGGCCATCTCGGCCGAGGTGGCGTAGGAAACGCCGGTCATGATGGCCGAGAGCGCGCCGCAGATGGCGCGGCCGGCATCCGAATCGTAGGGGATGCCGGAGGTCATCAGCAGGCCGCCGATATTGGCGTAGCCGAGGCCGAGCGTGCGGAACTCGTAAGAGAGCTGCGCGATCTGCTTCGACGGGAACTGCGCCATCAGCACGGAGATTTCCAGCACCACCGTCCACAGCCGCACGGCGTGCTCGTAAGCTTCGACGTCGAAGGCGCCGCTCTGCGCGTCGCGGAAGGTGAGCAGATTGAGCGAGGCGAGATTGCAGGCGGTGTCGTCGAGGAACATGTATTCCGAGCACGGATTGGACGCGCGGATCTCGCCCGAGGCCGGACAGGTGTGCCAGTCGTTGACGGTGGTGTGGTATTGCAGGCCCGGATCGGCGCTAGCCCAGGCGGCGTGGCCGATCTTCTCCCACAGATCGCGCGCCTTCAGCGTCTTCGCGACCTTGTGGTTCTTGCGAGAAGTGCAGGTCCCAATTGGCGTCGGACTCGACCGCTTTCAGGAAGCCGTCGGTCACCCGCACCGAATTGTTGGAGTTCTGCCCGGAGACGGTGAGATAGGCGTCCGAATCCCAATCGGTGTCGTAGGTCGGGAAGTGGATGTCCTTGTAGCCCTGCTTGGCGAACTGGATCACGCGCTTGATGTAATTGTCGGGCACGTAGGAGTGGCGCGCCAGCTTGATCTCGCGTTTTAAGCGCCGGGTTCTTCTCCGGCGAGAAGCAGTCGTCGCCCGAGCCCTCGCAGTTGACGCACGCCTTCATGATGGCGCGCAGATGCTTCTGGTTGATCTTGGAGCCGGTGACCAGCGCCGCCACCTTCTGCTCCTCGATCACCTTCCAGTCGATATAGGTCTCGATGTCGGGGTGATCGACGTCGACGATCACCATCTTGGCGGCGCGGCGCGTGGTGCCGCCCGACTTGATGGCGCCGGCCGCGCGGTCGCCGATCTTGAGGAAGCTCATCAGGCCGGACGACTTGCCGCCGCCGGAGAGCCGCTCGCCTTCGCCGCGCAGCGCCGAGAAATTGGTGCCGGTGCCGGAGCCGTATTTGAACAGGCGCGCCTCGCGCACCCACAAATCCATGATGCCGCCTTCGTTCACCAGGTCGTCGGTGATGCCCTGGATGAAGCAGGCGTGCGGCTGCGGATGCTCGTAGGAGGTTTTCGATTTGGTCAGCTTGCCGGTGAACGGATCGACGTAATAGTGGCCCTGGCTCGGGCCGTCGATGCCGTAGGCCCAGATGCAGGCCGGTGTTGAACCATTGCGGCGAGTTCGGCGCGCACATCTGCGTCGCCAGCATGTAGCGCAGCTCGTCGAAGAAGGCCTGCGCGTCGCCTTCCGAATCGAAATAGCCGCCCTTCCAGCCCCAATAGGTCCAGGTGCCGGCGAGACGGTCGAACACCTGGCGGCAGGACTGCTCGCCGATCAAGCGCTCCTTCTCGGGCAGCTCGGCCAGCGCCTCCTCGTCGGCGACCGAGCGCCACAGGAACGAGGGTACGGAATTTTCTTCGACCTTCTTCAGGCGGGCGGGCACGCCGGCTTTGCGGAAATATTTCTGCGCCAGCACGTCGGAGGCGACCTGCGACCAGGATTCCGGCACCTCGACATTGTCGAGCTTGAACACCACCGAGCCGTCCGGGTTGCGGATTTCGGATGTGGTGAGCCGGAACGCGATTTCCGCGTAGGCCGATTGTCCGTCCTTGGTGTAGCGCCGTTCGATCCGCATTGTTGTCTCTAGCCCCTAATTCGCTGGGCGGCTGTCGACCGCCGACGATTATACCCGCCGGGCGTGCCTTTACGCCCGTTTGGCCTGTCGGCACCTGTTCGACACCACCTCGTTTATGGTCCGGCGCTCTGATCGGCACCGGTTACGCGCGTCACTTCTTGGGCGTTTTGGCGCCCGGCACAAAGCAAGCCCCTGACCCACGACGCCGTTGCCGGCGCGGGCGAGACACGACTACGTAAGTCGTTTTGGAGGTTCGGAGGGAACCTGAACTCACACGCACCGAACGCACTAAAGCTAGGTGGACTCGCCGCCGTCGTCAACAACAGATAGATGGCAAATCTGAATCAAACACTAAATCTTGTGGTAAAGGGTGCTTGCGAGACGACCCCAGGCAGCGAAACCGGCGCCAGTATTGAGCCATCCGGGGGTCGCGAAAAGCATTTTTCTGCGCCCTGTTGGGTAGGTTTTTATGCCACGGCCCATGACAGAAAAATGACGCAAAACCGGGCTTGCGGCGGCCGGCGCGGCGGCGCCGCGGCGCGGTCGGGGCGGGGACAGGCGCTGGATAAGGTCGGCTTTGTGCCGCAAGGAGTCTCTGATTCTCGAAATCAGCTCAGTGCGTTAAGGCGAAAGTGGCGGCGCTGGCCGAGCGCGGCTGCGTTTCCCACGGCTGTGAATTCGAACTGCGCGCAATTTGCCGTAACGGAGTGCCGCGCAATCGCGCCGCGCCGGCGTTAGGGTAGGGGCGCGGCGACGAGAAAGGCTTCGTAGCATGGACCAGGCGCTCAGCATCGACCGCCGCGCGCTCATCGGCCAAGCCTTTAGGCTGGAATGGGTCACCATCAGCTGGATGACGGTGGAGGCGGCGGTCGCAATGGCGGCCGGCGTGGCGGCGGGCAGCCTGTCGCTGATGGCTTTCGGCCTCGACAGCGCCATCGAGCTGATCTCGGCCGGCGTGCTGATCTGGCGGCTGAGCGTGGAGCTCAAGCACGGCGCGGAATTCTCGGAAAGCGCCGAGCGGCTGGCGTCGAAAATCGGCGGGGCGCTGCTGTTCGCGCTGGCCGCCTACGTGGTGGCAAGCGCGGCCTGGAGCCTGTGGACCGGGCACGGCGAAGCCTTCTCGATTCCGGGGCTGGCGGTCACCGCGGCGGCCATCCCGGTGATGTATTGGCTCGCCCGGCGAAAGCTGAAAGTGGCCGAGGCCATCGGCAGCCGGGCGCTGCGCACCGACGCGGTCGAGAGCATCACCTGCGGCTATCTGGCGGTGGTGGTGGTGATCGGGCTGATCGCCGAGCTGTTGACCGGCTTCTGGTGGGTGGACGCGGTCACCTCGCTGGCCATCGTCTGGTTCCTGGTGAAGGAAGGGCGCGAGGCCTGGGAAGGCGAGGACTGCTGTGCGGATGGCCACTGACGGCCCAATGAAGGGCCCAGTGAAGGCTCATGAAAAAGGCGGGCCCATTGCGGAGCCCGCCTTTTGTCCCGGCACTGTCATTCAGGAAACCGGCGCCTGCCTGGAATCGGCCTGCGCTGATTAATTGCTGGGCACCATAGCGGGGCCTGTATGCCGAATGCAACCCGGGCCGCCGGCCGAATTGCGCCGGCCCACGCCCGCGGCCCATCCGATTGATCGCCGGAACCGGGCGGCGTAGCGTGCCCGCCGCGTCAGCGACATGAGCCGCCGGTCGGCGGCGACGGCCTTGCGCTGCCGCCTTGCCTTTTGCCCATCCCATCAATCGAACCGCCGGCAGTTCGGGAGGAAGTCCATGTCCAGCATCGTCAAGCGCAGTATCGACGCCAAGACCGCGCAGGCGGCGATCGACGCCGCCGTCGCCAAGGCGCGCGAGCTCGGCCTCAATATGTGCATCGCGGTGACCGACGAGAGCGGCAATCTGAAGGGCTTCCAGCGCATGGACGGCGCGCCCATGCTGTCGATCCAGATCTCCCAGGACAAGGCCTATACCAGCGCCAGCTACGGCCTGCCGACCCATGTCTGGCACGACTTCATCAAGGACGATCCGCCGCTGCTGCACGGCATCGTGCACACGCCGCGCCTGGTGGTGTTCGGCGGCGGCTATCCGATCAAGGAGAAGGGCGAGATGATTGGCGCCATCGGTTTGAGCGGCGGCCATTACAAGCAGGACATGGAATGCGCGGTGGCGGCGCTGAAGGCGATCGGCGCCGAAGTAGACTAGCCGTCAGCCGGCGCGGTCGTCCGCCGCGCCTTAGCGCTTCTCGAAGGCGTGCACGGCCGGAAAGCCAATGAGCGTATTCATCTCGGCAACAGCATGGGGGCGTTGCTGCCGGCTGGACAGTGCTCAGCGGAGGTGGCAGAACGCCGCGTCCGGCGACGCCAAAAACAAATGCGCGAGCGCAATGAAAACTTTCCTGCTGAAACTGTTCACCTGGTGGAATTCCGAAACCTTCGGCACCCAGTTCTGGACCTGGATGTACGGGGAGCCGGTGGGCGAGGACGAGTTCGGCAACCGCTACTACCGGACCAAAGGCGGCAAGATCGATCCGCGGCTCGGCTTCGAGCGGCGCTGGGTGATCTATAGCGGCTATGCCGAAGCGACCGCCGTGCCGCCGTCCTGGCACGGCTGGCTGCACCACACGGTGGACACGCCGCCGACGGAAGAAAACTACAAGCCGCGTCCCTGGCAGAAGCCGCACCGCCCCAACATGACCGGCACGCCGGCCGCCTACCGGCCGCCCGGCTCGACGCTCGCCTCCGGCCGCCGCCCGAAAGCGACGGGCGATTACAAAGCCTGGGCGCCGGGCGACTGAGCGCGCAACGCTGCCGCCCTTTCACCGCCGCATTCGCCGTGTTAACCGGGCCGCGCCTGCGTGTGGCGAATCCGGGTAAGGGCGCAGGCGGAACACCCCCATCGATGGCGCGATCCGGACTGAAACTCGGACTATTGGTGCTTGTCCCGCTGCTTATGGTGGGGCCGGCCGCGGCCCAATTCGGCTCGATCTTCTCGGAGCCGCCGCCGCGCCCGCCGGCCGACGTGCCGAGCGCGCCGCCGTCCGAGCGTCGGGCGCCGCCCGCCCTATTATCCGAGCGACCGCGATCAGCCGGCCGAGCGCGCCGATGAGCCGCCGGCTGCGCCGCTGCCGGCGCCCATGAGCCTGCCGCCCTCGAGCAGGCCCAACCGCGGCACCATCCAGCAGCAGGCTTTGCCGCCGCCGCCCGGCGCCACGGAGGCCGCCAAGCCGCCGGCCAATGCCAATCGCGCGCCGGTGCAGACGCTGCCCGGCCTGCCGCCGGGCCAGCGCCAGCCGCCCGGCACGCCGCAACAGCAGCCACAGCAGCCGACCGCCACCGAGCCGTCGAGCAAGGAGGTGGTGGTGGCGCCGGCGCCCGAGCGCATCACCAATCCGACCGCGGTATTCTCCGGCCTCGACAAGATCACCGGCCGCATCACCTCGTTCGACGTCGCCATCAACGAGACCGTGCAGTTCGGCGCGCTGCAGGTGACGCCGCGCGTGTGCTATTCGCGCCCGCCGACCGAGACGCCGCAGACCGACGCCTTCGTCGAGGTCGACGAGGTGACGCTGCAGGGCGCCATCAAGCGCATCTTCACCGGCTGGATGTTCGCGGCCAGCCCCGGCCTGCACGCGGTCGAGCATCCGATCTACGACGTGTGGCTGACCGACTGCAAAGGCGGCAAGCTGCCGGAACTGGCGGAAGCGCCGCCGGACGAGCCGCCGCCGGCCGCCAAGCCGAAGTCCGCGCCCAAGCCGGCGACGAGGCCGCGGCGCGCGCCGCAGCACACGCAGCGGCGGCGCGAGCAAGGCTTCCTGCCGGCGCTGCGCTAGCGCACGGGGCCGCGGCGCGGCCAAGGCGCCCCGTTTACTTTTCGCATCGCCTCGGCAAAGATCGGCGGCGCCGGACAAGGCATGTGTGAGCGTCAATGTCGCGTGAGAACGAAATCGTTTTGTCGATTTTAATGCCGTGCTTGAACGAGGCCCGCACGCTCGGCATCTGCATTGCCAAAGCCAAGGACTATCTCGCGCGCGCGAACATCGCGGGAGAGATTGTCGTCGCCGACAATGGCAGCAACGACGGATCGGTTGCAATCGCCGAATCCCTGGGCGCGCGCGTGATCGAGGTCGCGCAGCGCGGCTACGGCCATGCTCTGGCGGCAGGGATTCGCGCAGCGCGCGGCACATTCGTGATCATGGGCGACGCCGACGACAGCTACGATTTCTCCGCCCTGGACGGGTTCGTCGAGCACCTCAACGCGGGCTACGATCTCGTGCTCGGCAACCGCTTCGCCGGCGGCATCAATGCCGGCGCCATGCCGCCGTTGCACCGCTTTTTCGGCAATCCGCTGCTGACGGCGATCGGCCGCCTCCTGTTCAAGACTCCGGTCAACGATTTCTGCTGCGGACTGCGCGGATTTCGGCGTGCTCCCATCTTGCGCCTCGGCCTCGTCGCGCCGGGCATGGAATTCGCGCTCGAGATGATCGTCAAGGCGACCATCGGCCGTTTGCGGATTACCGAAGTGCCGACGGTATTGCATGCGGATGGTCGGGGACGGCCGCCGCATCTGCGTAGCTGGCGCGACGGATGGCGCAGCTTGCGGTTCTATTTGCTGCTCAGTCCAGAGGGTCTGTTTCTCTATCCGGGCGTCGCGCTGACCTTGTTGGGCGGACTGACATCGCTGGTGCTGTTCTTCGCCGATATCAGGATCGGCGGCGTGGTGTTCGCCCAGCATACGCTGATCATGACCTGCGCTTTGACCGTCATCGGTATCCAATCGGTGTTCTTCTGGACGTTGGCGAAATCGGTGGCGCTCCAAAAACGCCTGGTGTTGCCCGACCGGAAATATGAAACGGTGCGGCCTTGGTTCGCTCTGGAGCGCTGTCTGGGCGGCGGCGGCGTGCTGGTGGCGACTGGGCTCGGGGTGGCGGGCTACAGTCTTTTCTACTGGTATCGTCTTTCCTTCGGACCGGTGGAAGGCGACACGCTGATCCGGCTGGTGTGCGCGGCAAGCTTTCTGATTTCGGTCGGCTGCCAGCTGATGTTCGCCGCGTTCTTCATGCTGCTGCTCGATCAGCAGCCGGGGCCAGTGACCGAGGCGGAAGCGACGGCGCAAGCGGTCGCGATCCCGCCGCCGCGAGCCTTGCGCACCGGGAAGGTCTAGGTTCTTCAGCGCCCGCTGGCGCCGGGCCGGCGCTGCGCTAGCTTTGTTTGCGTCATTCCGGACGCGCGCGAATGCGAGCGATCCGGAATCCAGATGCAAACGCAGAATTTGTTTCTGGATTCCGGGTTCGCTCGCTTCGCGAGCGCCCCGGAATGACGTCATGATTTTCCGATAATCGCCAGCGCCTCTTCGCCGCTCACCGGCCGGTTGAGCGGGAGCGCGGCGAAATCGCCTTCGCCGACGAGGGCGTCTTCCAACAGCCGGTGATAGCGCCGCTTGGGCACCTCGACCGCGCCGAAGTTGCGCAGGTGATCCGTCACGAACTGCGTGTCGAGCAGGCGGAAGTGGCCGGCGCGCAGCCGCGCGATCAGATGCACCAGCGCGATCTTGGAGGCGTCGCGCGCGCGGTGGAACATGCTCTCGCCGAAGAAGGCGCGGCCGAGCGAGACGCCGTAGAGCCCGCCCACCAATTCATCGCCGTCATAGACCTCGACGCTGTGGCAGTGGCCGTGCGCGTGCAGCGCGCGGTAGATGCGGCGGATGCGGCCGTTGATCCAGGTGCGGGCACGGTCGTGCTTGGGCTCGGCGCAGCCCTCGATCACCGCCTCGAAATTGCGGTTGACCCGCACGGTGAAAGGCGTCGCGCGCAGCGTGCGGGCGAGGCGGCCCGGCACGTGGAACGTGTCGAGCGGGATGATGCCGCGCATTTCCGGCTCGATCCAATAGAGCGCCGGGTCGTCGGCGCTCTCGGCCATGGGGAAAATGCCGCAGGCATAGGCCTTGAGCAGCACGTCCGGGGTGATCTCGATGAAGGCGTTTTCGCGGCTGGCCATGGTTCCGGATCTGGCTCTCGGGTTGATCTTAGCGCAGGTGCGCGGCCGAAGGCGATATCGCTCCGCGGGTCATTGTTGTGCATCGAGCGATTGACGCGGCGGTTAACGGGAAGCTTACCATAGCACAGGCAAATTTCTGAAAAGGCGAACTGCCGGCGGGGTGGCGCGTTGCCCCGTCAAGTCACCGACGCATGTGCAAGTGCAAGCGCAAGTAAAAGCGCAAGTGGGGTTCCATGGGGCGCGCCGCAACGCCGCCGACCGTCCTCCTGGTGGAGGATGAGGTACTGATCAGCAAGCTGGTCGCCGACTGGCTGGCCGAGCGCGGCTTTGCGGTGCACGAGGCGGCGACCGGCGACGAGGCGCTCGACTATCTCGACGCCGGCGGCGAGGTGGACGTGCTGTTCACCGACGTCAACCTGCCCGGCAGCATCGACGGCGCGGAGCTGGCGCGCGGGTGCGCGAAATGCGCCCCGAACTGCCGATCGTCTATGCCTCCGGCCGCTACAATGCCATGCAGATCGCGCCGCTGGTGCCGCGCTCGGTGTTCGTGGAAAAGCCCTACAATCCGGCCGATGTCTGCACGCTGCTGGCGCGGCTGACCGAGAACCAGGTTCCCTGAGCGCGCATTTGCGCTCGCCCCCGGCGCGGCTAAGATCGCCCGAACGGGGCCGCCGGGGACATTTTCATGAGCGCCGAGGAACTGATCAAGGCCGACGCCTGCGCGCTGGTCGACAAGCTCAAGCGCGGCGAGGTGACGCCGCACGACCTGCTCGACGCGCTTCAAGCGCGCATCGCCGCGGTCGACGCGAGCGTCAACGCGCTGCCGACGCTGTGCTTCGAGCGGGCGCGCGCTTATGCCGACCGGCTCATGAAGCAGCCGCCGGCCGAGCGCGGCCCGCTCGCCGGCATGCCGGTGCCGATCAAGGACCTGACCGACGTCGCCGGCGTGCGCACCACTTATGGCTCGCCGATCTTCAAGGACCATATCCCTGAGCGTTCCGACATCCTGGTCGAGCATCTGGAAGCCAACGGCGCCATCGTCTACGCCAAATCGAACACGCCGGAATTCGGCGCCGGCGCCAACACCTTCAACGAAGTGTTCGGCTTCACGCGCAATCCGTGGAACACCGCGCGCTCGGCCGCCGGCTCCTCAGGGGGAGCGGCGGTGGCGCTGGCGACCGGCATGGCCTGGCTGGCGCATGGCAGCGACATGGGCGGTAGCTTACGCAACCCGGCGAGCTTCTGCGGCATCGTCGGCATCAGGCCGAGCGTCGGGCGCGTCGCGCGCACGCCGGCCTTCAAGATCGACCGCACGCTCTCCGCGCAAGGGCCGATGGCGCGCAATGTGGAAGATCTGGCGCTGCTGCTCGACGCCATGTCGGGAGAGCACGCCGCCGATCCGCTGTCGCTGCCGGCGGTGCCGGGCGCTTTCCGCGCCGCGGTGCAAGAGCGGCGCGCGGCCGAAACGCGTCGCCTATTCGCCCGATCTCGGCATCACGCCGGTCGATCCGGAAGTGGCCGCGATCACGCGCAAGGCGGCCGCGCGCTTTGCGGACGCGGGCGTGGTCGTCGAGGAGGCGCATCCGGATTTCTCCGGCGTGCACGAGTGCTTCCAGGTGCTGCGCGGCTATGACTTTGCGGTGAGCAAGGCGCAATTGCTGCGCAGCAAGCGCGATCTGCTTAAACCCGAAGTGGTGGCCAATATCGAGTTCGGGATGCGCCTGACCATGGAGCAGCTCGAGCGCGCCGAGGCGCAGCGCGTGGCGCTGTGCGCGCGGGCGCTTGCCTTCTTCGAGCGCTACGATCTGTTGCTGTGTCCGGCGACCATCGTGGCGCCGTTCCCGGTCGAGCACCGCTATGTCAAGGAATGCGCGAGCGTGACCTTCTGCAAACTACGTGGAGTGGCTGGCGATCGCCTATGCCATCACGCTGGCGCATTGCACGGCGCTGTCGCTGCCCTGCGGCTTCACGCGCGAGGAACTGCCGGTCGGTCTGCAGATCGTGGGCCCGCCGCACGGGGAAGCGCGCGTATTGGCCGGCGCCAAGCTGCTGGAGGACATTCTCGGCCTGCGCGACAGCGTGCCGATCATGCCGCGGGCGGACCGGGCGGCGGCGTTGGGCGCCGCGGCGGGGTGAGTCAGGAGACAGTCCGTAGGGTGGGTTAGGCGCGAAGCGCCGTAACCCACCATTGGCGCTCGCGGTGCATTCAGCCGGTGGGTTACGCGCCTTCGGCGCTAACCCACCCTACGGACTACGCTTGCCGCCTCTGTTTTTGCATTAAGCGACTCGGTATAATGCCGTCATGGTCAAGACACTCGAACAAGCCATTGCCGAAGTGGAACGCCTGCCCGCCGAGGATCAGGAGCAGATCGGGCGGACACTGCTCTCTCACGTCGAGAAGTTGCGCGCATTGCGCGCGGAAATCGACAAGGGCATCCGCTCGCTCGATGCGGGACAGGGAAGAGAATCCAGTATCGACGATTTCATTCGGCAAAAGAACCGGTAAATGGCCGAAGCCAGGCGCGCGGCGCTCTGGTCGCCCGAGGCGCTCGACGATCGCGAGAGGATTTGGGATTACTACGTGCGGGTCGCCGGCAGGCATACCGCCGAAAAGGTGCTGCGCGAAATCGCCGAAGCGATTGCGCTGATCGAAGACCATCCCTTTGCGGGACGCGCGCGAAACGAGGTGCGCCCGGGGCTGCGTTCGTTTGCCGCCACCCCTCACGTCGTCTTCTATCGTGTCATCAATAACACGCCCGAAATCGTGCGCGTGCTGGATGGACGTCAGGATATCGAGGAGAATTTTGCGGCGCGGGACGGGGAGTAACCGCTCGGTCCGTAGTCCGCATTGAGCGAAGCGAGATGCGGGAGCGGCATTGCGATCCGGACCGGCAGTCCCCGGATTGCGCTGCGCTCCATCCGGGCTACAAGCCGCTGGATTCCCGCTTTCGCGGGAATGAGCGGAGAAGGGACGCTCACCACGCCGCTTCCAACAGCTTCATTACGTCGTCGGGCGAATTGATAGGCTGCGGGTTGGTGCGCACCCACAGGTTGGTCATGGCGGCTTGCGCGATCTGCGGGAATTGCTCGCGCTTGACGCCGACCGCGCGCAGCGTGGTGGGCTGTCCGAGCGACGCGATCCATTCGGCCACCGCGTCGGCGGCCGGCACGCCGGGGCGGCCCATGGCCTCGGCGATCAGCTTCTGCTTTTCGCGCGTTGCTTCTTCGTTGAAGCGCATGACATGCGGCAGCATCACGCAACTGGTATGGCCGTGCGGCACGTCGGCGATGCTGCCCAGCACGTGGCCGATGCCGTGGCTGGCGCCGTAATTGACGCGCGCGATCGAGGAGGCGGCAAGCCACGAAGCCTGCTGGCAGGCCAGCCGCGCGGCAAGGTCGCCGCCGTGCGCAAGGTTCTGCGCGAACAGCCTGAGCGCGTGCAGCGCCAGCCCATCGCAATAGGGATGGGCTTCGATCGAGCACAGCGTCTCCACTGCGTGGTCGACGCCACGCACGCCGGTCGACAGCCACAGCCATTCCGGCGTGTAGACGGTGGCGGCAGGATCGAGGATGACGGCGCGCGCGCCGATGTCGGCGCCGATATAGGGCTCTTTGGCGCGCGTGCGCTCGTCGGTGGCCGCGCCCAGATTGGAGAACTCGGCGCCCGACAGCGTGGTCGGCACCGCGACCTGGCGCACCGGCGAGGGCTTGATGGCGGGCACCGTGCGCGTGCCGTCGGCGGCGACGGACATGTGCAAACTGTCGAGCCCCTCGATGCTGTCGACGTCGTGCGCAAGGCAGATCTGCAGCACCTTGACGGTGTCGATCGGCGTGCCGCCGCCGACGGTGAGGATCAGGTCGGGCGATGCCTCACGCACCGCGCGCGCCGCCGCGATCACGGTCGCGCGTGGGGTATGCGCGGCGCAGGCATCGAACAGGCCGACATAGCGATTGCCGAGCCTGTCCGCTATCTCACGCACCAGCGGCGTTTTGGTCGAGAGCGTCTTGGAGGCGACGATGAAGACGCGATTTGCGCCGATGCGGTCGGCTTCCTGCGCGGCGGCTTGCGCCGCCGGAGCGCCGAACACCACGCGTTCCAGGGGAAGGTAGGCGTAGGCGCCGGGTTTGCTCATGAGTGTCAGCCCGTAGCCCGGGTGGAGCGGAGCGTAACCCGGGGAAGATCGATAGGCTGCCCGGGTTTCTGTGCGCTTCACCCGGACTGCTTGCTACTTGCTGCCGATGTTATCCCGGATTTCGCTTCGCTTCATCCGGGCTACAAGCTCATCGGTCGCTAACTTTCCATCCCCCCGCCGGCCAGGAACTGCTCGAGCCAGTGGATGTGATAATTGCCGTCGAGAATGTCCTTCTCGCGCACCAGCGTGCGGAACAGCGGCAGCGTGGTCTCGATGCCGTCGACCACCACCTCGTCGAGCGCGCGTTTGAGCCGCATCAGGCATTCGGTGCGGGTCTTGCCGTGCACGATCAGCTTGCCGACCAGCGAGTCGTAGAACGGCGGGATGGTGTAGCCCTGATAGACGGCCGAATCGATGCGCACGCCCAGCCCGCCGGGCGGGTGGTAGTGCAGGATCGTGCCGGGCGAGGGGCGGAACGACACCGGGTTCTCGGCATTGATGCGGCACTCGATGGCGTGGCCGCGGAATTTGACGTCGCGCTGCTCCATGGTCAGCTCGTGGCCGGCGGCGACGCGGATCTGCTCGAAGATCAGGTCGATGTCGGTGATCATCTCGGTGACCGGGTGCTCGACCTGGATGCGCGTGTTCATCTCGATGAAATAGAACTGGCCGTTCTCGAACAGGAACTCGACGGTGCCGACGCCGAGATAATTGATCTCGCGCATGGCCTTGGCCACCGTCTCGCCGATCACGTCGCGCATCCGGGTGTTGAGCGCGGGCGAGGGGCTCTCCTCCAGCACCTTCTGATGCCGGCGCTGCAGCGAGCAGTCGCGCTCGCCGAGATGGATGGCCTTGCCCTTGCCGTCGCCCAGCACCTGAATCTCGATATGGCGGGGCTTTTCCAGATATTTTTCGATATAGACGGCGTCGTCGCCGAAGGCGGCCTGCGCCTCGGCGCGCGCGGTGCGCGAGCGCATTGGAAAGCGCCTCGGCGTTGCGCGCGACCTTCATGCCGCGCCCGCCGCCGCCGGCCGCCGCCTTGATCAGCACCGGATAGCCGATCGAGTCGGCGACGCGCGTTGCTTCCGCGTCGGAGGTGATGCCGCCGTCCGAGCCCGGCACCACGGGAATGCTCAGGCGCTTGGCGGTGCGCTTGGCCTCGATCTTGTCGCCCATGAGGCGGATGTGCTCGGGCTTGGGGCCGATGAACTGCACGCCGTGCTCTTGCAGGATTTCGGCAAAGCGCGCGTTCTCCGACAGGAAGCCGTAGCCGGGGTGCACCGCGTCGGCGCCGGTGATCTCGCAGGCGGCGAGGATATTGGGGATGTTGAGATAGCTGTCCTTGGCGGCGGGCGGGCCGATGCACACGCTCTCGTCGGCGAAGCGCACATGCATGGCGTCGGCGTCGGCGGTGGAATGCACCGCGACAGTCGGTATGCCGAGCTCCTTGCAGGCGCGCAAGACGCGCAGCGCGATTTCCCCGCGGTTGGCGATGAGGATTTTATCGAACATCGATCGGCCTCATGGTGAGGAGCGCAGCGAAGCTGCGCGTCTCGAACCATGGGGCCGCCCCATCCTTCGAGACGGCCGCCATAGCGCGTCGAAGACGCGCGTAAACGCGCTGATGGCGGCCTCCTCAGGATGAGGGCGGTGCGAGGCGGGATACGCGCTCATTCAATAATCACCAGCGGCTCGCCGAACTCCACCGGCTGGCCGTCCTCGAACAGAATTCTGAATCACGGTGCCGCCGCGCGGGGCCGGGATCTGGTTCATGGTTTTCATCGCTTCCACGATCAGCAGCGTGTCGCCGGCCTTCACCTGGCTGCCGATCTCGATGAACGGCTTGGCGCCCGGCTCGGGCGAAACGTAGGCCGTGCCGACCATGGGCGAGATGACCACGCCCGGATGCTTGGAAAGATCGAGCGGCGCGGGCGTCGTTTCACCGGCCGGCTGCGGCGGCGCTTCCAGCCGCGGCGCCGGCGCGGCGGGAGCCGCCACGTTGCGCGCCACCCTTACGCGCTGGCCGCCCTGCTCGATCTCGATTTCGGTGAGGCCGGTCTCGTCCAGGAGCTTGGTGAGCTCGTGGATCAATTCATGGTCGACCAGCGGGGCTTTCGGCGCTTTTCCCATCTTTCCGGTTCAGCTTTTCTCTTTGGCGCCGACGAAGCGCGCCAAGCCGGTGATCGCCAGCGCATAGCCGTCGATGCCGAAGCCGGCGATCACGGCCTTCGCCGCCTTCGAAATATATGAGGTGTGCCGGAAGCTCTCGCGCTGGTGGATATTGGTGATGTGGCATTCGATCGCGGGCACGGTGGCGCTCACCGCCAGCAACGCGTCCAGGATGGCGATCGAGGTCGAGGTATAGCCGGCCGGGTTGATCACGATGCCGGCGGCGCCCTTGGCATGCGCCTCCTGGATCCAGTCGACGATCTGGCCTTCGCTGTTGGACTGGCGGAACACGATCTCCAGCCCGAAGCGCGCGGCGGTTTCCCGGCACAATTTCTCCACGTCGGCGAGCGTCGAGCGGCCGTATTTCTCCGGCTCGCGCGTGCCGAGCAGGTTCATATTGGGGCCGTTGAGGACGTAGACGGTCTGGGGCATGCGGGGCGGCCGGCGGCTTGCAGGGGAACTCGGCGCTTTATAGGTGGCCGCGCGCGGAAGGGGAAGCCCGGCCCCTTGTCATTCCGGGACGGCGCGTTAGCGCCGGGCCCGGAATCCAGACGCAATTTCCGAATTTGTTTCTGGATTCCGGGTTCGCTCTCTGCGCTCGCGCCCCGGAATGACGACATTTGTTTATATCGCAACCGTTTCTGCCGCCGCCCAGTCGACCACTTCCTTGAGCGCCGTTAACCTTCTTCGGCCGGCGGCGCGGGCCTTGGTGAAAATGTCGATCTGGCGGTCGCCGCTGGTGCCCTCGGCCAGGATGCGGTCGATATGCGCGATCTCGGCCGCGCAGCCGAAGGCGTCAACGTCCTCGGCGATCAGCGCGCGCACCGTGCCGATCCAGTCGCGCGCGGTGAGCGGCGCGCGGCTGAACGGATCGACGAAGGTGGCGGTGATGCCGTAGCGCTGGGCGTGCCACTTGTTCTCCTTGCTGATGGCGCGGCCGACGCGGTCGAAGCCGGCATTGAGCTCGCGGTTGCGGTCGAGCGCGCGCACCAGGCAGCGGAACAGAGCGGCGACCGCGAGCGCGTCCTCCAGCCGCGTGCAGCTGTCGGCGACGCGCAATTCGATGGTCGGATAATTGAGCGAGGGGCGCAGGCTCCACCAGATATAGCTCGCGTCCGGAATGATGCGGGCGCCGACCAGCGCGTCGACATATTCGCGATAGTCGTCGTTGGTGCGGAACAGTTCGGGCAGGCCGGTGCGCGGCAATTCGTCGTAAGCCGCCAGCCGGTAGCCGGTGAGGCCGGTGAGATGGCCCTGCCAGAACGGCGAGGAGGTCGAGAGCGCGAGCAGGAGCGGCAAATAGGGCGTCAGCCGCATGATCAGATTGATCCGATGCGAGACGTCCGGCACCTCGACATGCACATGCGTGCCGCACAGCATGTTGCGGTAGCCGATCATCTGCAGGTCGTCCATGATCGCGCCGTAGCGCGCCTTGGGCGTGACCAACTGCTCCGGCCAGAAGGCGAGCGGGAAGGTGCCCATGGCGGCGAGCCCGAGTTTGTGCGCGGCGGCCGCTTGCCCGAGCGCGCGGCGGTAGGCGGTCAGATAGCCGCGCGCTTCGCCAATGGTCTCGCAGGGCGGGGTGAACACCTCGATCTGCGACTGCAGCATCTCGGTCATCACGCGGTCGCCGAGATCTTTCTGCACGCGCTCGAGGAATTTGCGGTCGATGCGGCGCACGGCGCGGCGCGTGCGCGCGTCGAACACGAAGAATTCCTCTTCCAGGCCGATCCTGTACATGCGCGTCCGCCCCGACCGCTTCGCTGCACGGGCCGATCCTGACGCAAAAACGGCCGCCGGGCGATATCGCGCGGCGGCCGTTCGAGCCGGCTGTGGATATAAGCGTCAGGCGTTCAGCAGGAAACCTTGCCGCAGCGCGCGGTGTTGATCTTCTGTTCCAGGCCTTGCAGCCCGATGGCGCCCACGATCACGCTGTCGCCGATCACGTAGCTCGGCGTGCCGTTGAGGCCGAGCGCTTCGGCGAGCTTGAAATCCTGCTTCAGCGTCTTTTCGACCTCGGGGCCCTTCATGTCCTTTTTCAGCCGCTCTATGTCGAGCCCGATCTCCTTGGCCACCGCCAATGCGCGCGCGGCGTCGGCATGGCCGCGCCCGCCGAGCAGCTTGGTGTGGAACTCGAGATATTTCTTGGGCGCCTGCATGCGCACGGCGACCGCGACGCGCGCCGCCTCCACCGAGCCGGGGCCGAGCACCGGGAATTCCTTGAGCACCACCTTGAGCTTGGGATCGCTCTTCATCAGCGTGAGCATGTCGCTCATGGCGTGCTTGCAGTAGCCGCAATTGTAGTCGAAGAACTCGACGAAAGTGACGTTGCCCACCGGATTGCCGAGCACGACCTCGTCGGGCGAATTAAACAGCATCTTGGCGTTGGCCTTGACGGCGGACTTGTGCTTTTCGGCCTCGGCGGCCTGCTGGCGCTTCTCCAATTCGCTCATCACCTCCTGCAGCACTTCGGGGTGCTTGATCGAGGTAGTCGTGCACGATCTTCTCGATGGCGCCGCGCTGGGCGGGCGAAAACTCGTCGGCGCGCACTGTCTGCGGCAGGGCGAGGGCCAGTAACGCGGCACAGACGGCGGCGAACAGGCGCAGGCTTGAAATCATCGGTTTGGTCCTTGTTGGAATCATCATTGATTATGAACGCGAACTTTGACGCTTACGATATCGTCGGCGCGCACCCAGGCGGGCGAGCCGACCGGCAGGCGGTGCTTGGCGCGCTCGGCCAGCATGCGCGCGGTCTTGATGTCGCCGCGCGCGAAGGCGGCCTGGGCGGAGGCGAGGTCGGCATGGGCGAGGTCGCCCTTGTGGCCGTAGGCCATGGCGAGCTGCATATAGGCGGCCGGCGAGCCCGGCTCGGTGCGCAGCGCCCCGTTCAGCAGGCCGATCGCTTCCTCGGCAAATTTGCGGTTATTGGTGCCGATCAGCGCCTGCCCCAGCATGATTTCGATCAGCGGCGCGTGGTGCGACAGCGCGACCGCGCGGCGCAAGGGCGGGATCGATTGCGCCCCGCGCCCGCCTTCCAGTAGCGCCTGTCCCTTGAGCTCATAGAAATAGGGATTGTTCGGCTCGGCCGCGATCAGCCCGTCGATCTCGGCGATCGCCGTGCGCAGGTCGCCGTGCCGGTAGGTCGCGATGGCGCGGGCGTAGCGCGCCGGCAGGCTTTGATTGCTGAGCGGATAGCGCCGCAGCACTGTGGCGGGCGATTCCAGGAAGCCGGACAGTTTCGCCCGCATCAGGTCGTGGCGCAGCTGCAGCGCGGGCGGATCCTTGGCGTTCCAGTAGGGGCTGGCGCGCGCGATTTGCTCGAGCGCGGCGACACGATCGGCCGGCATCGGATGGGTCTGCAGATAAGGGTCGGCGTAGCGCGCGGTAAACAGCATTTCGTTGCTCAGGCGCTTGAACAGCTCGACCATGCCCTTGGGCGACTGATGCGTTTCGTTGAGGAACTTCACCCCGGCGTGGTCGGCCTGATCTTCCTGGGTGCGGACATAGGCGAGCAGCGAATGCAGGATTGCCGACTGCGGCGCCGCAATCGCGGCGCCGCCGACCTGGCCGATATTGGCGCTGTGGCTGGCGGCGCCAGCCGCAAGCGCGCCGACGCCGAGCAGCAAGGCCACGATCGACTGGGTCTGCGCCTGCGCCAGCTTCTCGCGCATGCGCATCAGATGGCCGCCGGCCAAGTGGCCGGTCTCGTGGGCGAGCACGCCGATGATCTCGTTCGGCGTCTTGGCGTCGAACAGCGCGCCGGCATTGATGAAGATGTGGCGGCCGTCCATCACGAAGGCGTTGAAGGCGCGGTCGTTGATGATGACCACCTTGACGTCCTGGCGGGCGAGGCCGGCGACGCGCAGGATCGGCCGCGCGTAGTCGCGCAGCAGGTTCTCGATCTCGGTGTCGCGGATGATCGGCAGCTTGGGCGCGCCTTGCGCGCGCACCGGCGTCGCCGCCGGGCCGATACCGGCGACCGCGATGGCGGCGGCGGTCAGCAGCGACAGGGCGCGGGCCGCTGGCGTGCCGCGCCGGGCCCTGATAGGTCTCGCGTTCTCGATCATGCCGCTCTATGCCAGATGGGCGGAACCTAGTGACGCGCCATTATGCGGTCAACGCGGGCCGCGATCACGTTACCTTGCGCCGCGATCTGCGCCGTGGACCCCAAGCAAGCGGGTGAATGCGGCAACAGCGGGGCGGTTCTCAGCGCCGGGGAAGGGGTCGGTTTGACCATGCTGGAAGCGGCAAAAGCGCTGTTGACGCCCTCCCGGCGCAGCAATGTGCCGCCCTTCATCGTCATGGACGTGATGGCGGCGGCGGCGCTCAGGGAAGCGCAAGGGGCGCGCGTGATCCATATGGAGGTCGGCCAGCCGGCGGCGCCGGCCCCGCGCACGGCCATTGCCGCCGCGCAATCGGCCCTCGCCCATGGCCGCCTGCGCTATACCGAGAGCCTCGGCATCCCGTCTTTGCGCGCCCGCATCGCCCGCCATTACGAGGAAACCTACGATCTGGCGCTCGATCCGGGCCGGGTGGCGGTCACCACCGGTTCCTCCGGCGCCTTTATCCTGGCCTTCCTTTCGCTGTTCGAGCCGGGCGACCGGGTGGCGCTGGCCAATCCCGGCTATCCGCCTTACCGGCACATCCTGTCGGCGCTCGGCTGCCAGCCGGTGCTGATCGAGACCACGGCCGCGACGCGCTGGGCGCTGACGCCGAAGGCGCTGATCGCCGAGCACCGCAAGCAACCGCTGCACGGCCTGGTGGTGGCGAGCCCCGCCAATCCGACCGGCACCATGATCGAGGCGGACGGGCTGACACGGCTGATCGCCGTCGCCGAGGCGGAAGGCATCCGCGTCATCTCCGACGAGATCTACCACGGGCTCGACTACGCCTTCGCGGCCGAGACCGCGGCCAACGTCTCGCAGCGGGCGGTGGTGATCAATTCCTTCTCCAAATATTTCTGCATGACCGGCTGGCGCATCGGCTGGATGGTGGTGCCGGAAAGCTTAGTGCGCACAATCGACCGGCTGCACGGCAATCTCGCCATCTCGGTGCCGACGCTGGCGCAGGTCGCGGCGGAAGCGGCCTTCGACGGCCGCGACGAGATGGAGGCGGTCAAGCACGGCTACGAGGAGAACCGCCGCATCTTGAGCGAGGGCTTGCCGAAGGCCGGGCTCGACAAGTTCCTGCCCGTCGACGGCGCCTTCTATCTCTACGCCGACATTTCGCGCTTCTCCAACGACAGTCTCGACTTCGCCAAGCGCATGCTGAACGAGGCGGGCGTGGCGGCGACCCCCGGCATCGATTTCGATCCCATCAACGGGCATAATTTTTTGCGCTTCTGCTACGCGGGCGTCGGCGGCCGAGATGCGGGAGGCGGTCGAGCGCATTGGGAATTGGCTGAAGGGCTAGCGGGCGGCCGAGGGCATTGCGCATGCGGGACTGGCGTCCGACCTTCTCGCCGGAATACGCCGGTGCCGCGCGCAGCTATGGCGTGGACGTGGCGGCGGCGGTTTTACTGCTGTTCGCCGCGAGCGTCATGGCCGGCCGGATCTGGCGCTTTCCCTTCGACGACGAGATCTACACGCTACAGACCATCGCGCGCTATTCGGCCTCGCAGCTCGCCTTCGTCTATTCCGGCGTGACCGATGTGCATCCGCCGTTGTCTTATCTGCTGTTCGCGGGATTGCAGCGGCTCGGCCTGGGCGCGGCGGGCATGCGGCTCGTCAGTCTCATGATGACGGCGCTGGCGCTCGCGCTGTTTCAGTTGCTGGCGCTGAGCATGATCGCGCGGCGCGGGGCCGTCGCGCCGCTCAGCCGGCTGATCGCGCTGCTGCTGTTCGGCCTTTGCCCGCTGGCGGTCAGCCAGGGCGACGCGCTGCGCTGGTATCCGCTGTTCGCGCTGCTGATCGCGCTGTTTACTGCGCTTTATCTTGCGGGCGGCAATGGCGCGGCGCGGCTGTGGTCGGCGGCGGCGCTCGGGCTTGCCGGCTCCACCAATGTGCTGGCCGGCACGGTCGCCTTGGCCTTCGCGCTCTATCGTTACGGGCTGCAGCGGCGTTGGCGGGCCTCGTTCGACCTGCCGTTCTGGGGCGTCACTGGGCTGTTCGGAAGCCTCGGCATCTACACCGTGCTGTCTTTGCTGTTTGAGCGCTGGCATACGGTGGGCACGCAATTGGGCAACGGCATCCTGCTCTCGCTGCTGACCGACGGGCTCGGTTTTTTCGGCGGCGCCGCGCTGGGCGTGAGCCAGGCCTGGATCGTGGCGCCGGCGGCCGCGATCGCCGGGATGGCGGCGCTCACCGCCATCGACCGCAAGCACGCGGACGCGCCGGCGCATTTGCTGCTGCTGATGCTGGGCGCCGCCGCGCTCACCGTGCTGCCGGGCTTTGCCAAGCCGCGCTCGTTTCTCTATCTCGCGCCGGCGGTGGCGCTGCTGCTGACGCTGTTGCTCGACGGCCAGTTGCGCGAACGTCAAATCGGGCACGTGCTGGCGCTGACGACGCTGCTGGTGGCGGCGAGCGTCGCGGCCATCGCCAACATCGCGCACAACGCGCACCCGTTCAAACGCGAAGCGGTCGTTCCCTATGGCGGCATCGTGGATTTCATCGACGGCAACGGCAGCGGACGCGTGCTGGTGGTGTCGACCGATCCGGTCGTCGTCTGGTTGCTGAACGAGCGGCATGACGGCGCGCGCTGCGCCGGCTATTTTATGCAGGCGCGCCGTTGTCTGGGCGCCGGGCGGCATTACGATTCGATCTTCATCGTGCACGGCCACAGTAAGAGATCCGGCAATGCCGCCGCCATGGCCAGCTTCGACGCGCTGGTTGCGGCGGCGACCGCCGGCCGGCAAAAGCTCGCCACGCTGCCGGCCGGGCGCGATCAAGACGCCGCGCTCAAGAGCCGGTTGACCGGCGTCAAGCTGGACAAGACGCTGCTGACGGTCGATCTCTACCGGTGAGGGCGGGACGCGGGGGGCGGAGCCATGGCAGCCGATACGACAGCGACGCAAGCGCGCGCGGCGACATCGGCCTGGACGGTCTTCCGCGTTTGCCTGCGGCTGGGGCTGACCTCGTTCGGCGGGCCGATCGCCCATCTCGGCTATTACCACGCCGAATATGTGGAACGGCGGCACTGGCTGGACGAGCGCACTTTCGCCGACCTGGTGGC
Source organism: uncultured Pseudomonadota bacterium (assembly GCA_963819955.1). Classification (GTDB taxonomy): domain Bacteria; phylum Pseudomonadota; class Alphaproteobacteria; order Rhizobiales; family Xanthobacteraceae; genus Pseudolabrys. The sequence continues at coordinate 138,562 of CAWFYB010000010.1, forward strand.
GCTCTGCCAATTCCTGCCGGGACCGGCCAGCACGCAGGTGAGCATCGGCGTCGGGCTGTTGCGGGCGGGTTACGCCGGCGCGCTCGCCGCCTGGGTCGGCTTCACGCTGCCGTCGGCGTTGCTGATGGTGGCGTTCGGCTACGGCGTCGACGCGCTCGGCGGCGCGCTCGGCAGCGGCTGGCTGCACGGCTTGAAAGTGGTGGCGGTCGCGGTGGTGGCGCAAGCCGTGCTCACCATGATGCGGGCGCTGGCGCCGGACAAGCAGCGCGCGACGCTTGCCGTTGCCGCCACCGCGCTGGTGCTGGCGGTGCCGACGGCGCTCGGCCAGATCGGCGCCATCCTCCTGGGCGCCGGGATTGGGGCTGTGTTCTTCCGCGGCCAGGCGCAGCGCGATCACGCGGCCTTGCCGCTGGCGGTCGGCCGCTTGGCCGGCGCTGTGCTGCTGATCGTGTTCTTCGTGCTGCTGGTCGGCCTGCCGTTCGCCGCCGACGCCATGCCGAGCCAGGCGCTCAAACTATTCGACGCCTTCTACCGCGCCGGCTCGCTGGTGTTCGGCGGCGGCCATGTGGTGCTGCCGCTGTTGCAGGCTTCGGTGGTGCCGCCCGGCTGGGTGAGCAACGACGCGTTTCTTGCCGGCTACGGCGCGGCGCAGGCGCTGCCCGGGCCGCTTTTTACGTTCGCCGCCTATCTCGGCACGGTCATGCACCAGCCGCCCAATGGCTGGGTCGGCGGCGCGATTTGTCTCATCGCGATTTTCCTGCCGTCCTTCTTCCTGGTGGTCGGCGCGCTGCCGTTCTGGGATCAATTGCGCCGGCTGCCGGTGGCGCAAGCGGCGCTGCGCGGGGTGAACGCGGCGGTGGTCGGCCTGCTGCTGGCCGCGCTTTACCGCCCGGTGTGGACCTCGGCGATCGGGAGCCCGGCCGATTTCGCGCTGGCCGCCGCCGGCTTCCTCTTGCTGTTCATGTGGAAGGTGCCGCCCTGGTTGGTGGTGCTGTTGAGCGCGCTCGGCGGGGCGGCGATCGGCAAGCTCTAGAACTCGACGTCCAATTCCACCACCTCGTCGGGCTCCGCCTTGGCGCCTGCCAGCCATTCCTGCATGGCCGGCAGCGCCATGACCGCTTGGCAATAGCCGGCGCAGTCGGGATCGAGCTTGACGTCGTAGGTGAGGAAGCGCGTCACCACCGGCGCGAACATGGCGTCGGCCATGGTCGGGTTCGGCCCGAACAGATAGACGCCGCCATGGGTGTCGAGGCATTCGCGCCAGATGAACACGATGCGGTCGATGTCGGCCTGCGCGCCGGCCCAGACCTTGAAGCCGGGATGATGCGCCTTCAGGTTCATCGGCAGCGCCGAGCGCAAGTTGGAGAAACCCGAATGCATCTCGCCCGAGATCGAGCGGCAATGCGCGCGCGCGGCCAGATCCTTGGGCAGCAGGCCGGCCGCGGGCAGGATCTCGCTTAAGTATTCGGCGATCGCCAGCGTGTCCCAGACTTTGATGCCGTTATGCGTCAGGCACGGCACCAGGAAGGAGGGCGACAGCAGCAGCAGCTCGGCGCGGGTGGAGGGATCGTCGCTGGCGATCGTCTGCTCGTCGAAGTCGAGGCCGGCGAGCTTGCACAGCAGCCAGCCGCGCAGCGACCAGGAGCCGTAGTTCTTGCTGGCGATGGTGAGGGTAGCCTTGGCCATAGGGCGTCACGTGTCCCAATTGATCGCGGCCCGGCACCCGCTAGCTTAGACGAAAGTCATGGGCGATCAATAGTTTCCCGTGGTGCAAAAAAGCATGGCAGTTGCCTTATCCCCAGGCAGCTGCGCCCAGCTTTTTATCTCGCAGTGCAGCATGAAATGCTTTAGGTTTTGCGTGCGGTCCGCCGGGGCCGCCCGGGGACTGGATGCTTTATCAGGCCTATCAGGCCCATTCCGACATCATGGTGCCAGTGCGGGCGTTTGCCGGCATGGCATTGGTATCGACGCGCCAACGCATGAACGGCTCGGCGAAGCCGTCGGTATTGAGCAACCTGACCGCCGCCTACGAATTGATCGCGCGGGCGGGGCTCACCCATGTGCGGCCGTCGTACGACATCGACAGCGTCAAGGTCGGCAACCGCGAGGTGGCGGTCATCGAAGAAGCGGCCGAGCGCACGCCGTTCGGCACGCTGTTGCATTTCAAGAAGGACATCGACATGGCGCAGCCGCGCGTGCTGCTGATCGCGCCGCTGTCCGGCCATTTCGCCACGCTCTTGCGCACCACCGTGCGCACCATGCTGCCCGAGCATGACGTCTACATCACCGATTGGCACAATGCGCGCGACGTGCCGCTCGACGCCGGCCGCTTCGGCTTCGACGAATACATCACGCATCTGATCCGCTTTCTGGAGGTGATCGGGCCGGGCGCGCACATGGTGGCGGTGTGCCAGCCTTGCGTCGCCGCGCTGGTGGCGGCGAGCGTGATGGCGCAAGGCGAGCATCCCGCGCAGCCGCGCTCGATGACGCTGATGGCGGGGCCGATCGACACCCGCGTCAATCCGACCAAGGTCAACGAGCTCGCCAAGTCGAAGGATATCGGCTGGTTCGAGCGCACGCTGATCGCGCGCGTGCCCGGCCGCTACGCCGGCGGCGGGCGCAAGGTCTATCCCGGCTTCGTGCAGCTCGCCGCCTTCTTGAGCATGAATATCGACCGCCATATCAAGGCGCATCAGGAGCTCTACGACAATATCGCCAAGGGCGAGGAGGCCAAGGCCGCGCAGACCAAGGCGTTCTACGACGAATATTTCGCGGTGCTCGATCTGACCGCCGAATTCTATCTGGAGACGGTCGAGCAGATTTTCCAGCAGCATCTCTTGCCGCTCGGGCAATTGACCTATCGGAACCAAAAGATCGAGCCGAAGGCGATCAAGCGCACCATGCTGTTCACGGTGGAAGGCGAGAAGGACGACATCTGCGCGGTCGGCCAGACGCTGGCCGCGCACGATCTCTGCTCGTCTTTAAGGCCCTACCGCAAGCGCCATCACATGCAGGCCGGCGCCGGCCATTACGGCGTGTTCTCCGGCCGCGCCTGGGCGAGCCAGATCTATCCGATGGTGAAGAACGTCATCTTGCAGAGCGATTGAGACGAGTTGCGCGCAAGAATTTCAATTATTGCATTGTATAGCAGGTGCGGAAACCGCCCCATTGCTTGCCGAAAACACGAATGGGCGCGCCGATTTCCCACAACATGACGACGCGGTCGCCCATGTCGCGCGGATAATTCTGAATGATGTAGGGCCGCACGACGCGCCCGGCCGACAAACCTGCGCGATCGTCGAAGATTCGCCGGTTGCGGCAATTGGTCGTGTTCCAGAGCACCTCGTCGGGCCGTTGCGGCTTGGAATAGACATTGTTGTGGACCGGGAGGTACCCGTTGCGGTCGAGCGCGACGCAAAAGACCATGCGTTTGTCGCTTGCCAGCAGCGGCTCCTGAATATCCGGCAGAACGGACTCGGTAAGTTCGAGGAACCGCGTGCGATATTGCTGCGGATCGGTGCCGGGAATCGGCAATGTAGTTGTTATCGAACAAGTCGTCTTGCGAAATCCGGCCCTGCGTTATGGCCTCCTCGAACGCGCGTGAGATGCGGTCGGCGGCCGTGATGGCGCGATCGATGAACTCAGTATTATCGGAGCGGATCGTCGGCGAGCTTTCTGTTCGAGGACCGCCTGCGCGTCTGCGTCGAAATGAGCGAATTGCAAGTGCAGACCGAGCGCCGACTGATTGACGACTTTAAGCCGGCAGTGGCCGATGCCGCTGACCTGCGCGTCCGATCACGCCGCCGGTAGCAATGGTGCGCGTCTCGGGCAGCCGTACCAGCATGCCGCCCTCCGAAATGTCGGCGGTTTGTCCGCTGACGACGCTGCCCGTCAACGTCGAGTTCGACCGTCGAGCTCGCAGGGCAGCCGTTCATGCCGGCGGCGGTCGCCCATTTCGGTCAAACGCAGGAAAATCACGCAGCGCGTCTTGAGGCGCTCGGCCAGGTGTCGCCGTGGCTTGGCCGGATCGATCGACGCTTTCACCATGCGCCGTCGCGTCAATCGCCGCTTGATTGATCGCGCTCGCCCCGTCTGCGACGGCGCCGACGAAACGCGAATTGTCGTTGGCGCTGCGCGAAAGACCGTCGGTAGTCTCGACTTGATGCTCGATGGCGCCTGCGATGCTCGAGAATACCGGGCGCACGGCTTTGGTCGCTTCCACAATCCGATGCACGGAGTCGATCGAGAGCGAGGCATCTTTTTGCAGCATGTCGATGCTTGCGCTTGATTTCTTCGGTGGCCTTTTGGGTCTGAACCGAAAGCGCTTTGACTTCGGCCGCGACCACCGCAAATCCGCGACCGGCTGCGCCGGCGCGCGCGGCTTCGATGGTTGCATTGAACGCCAGCAGATTGGTTTGCCGTGCAATGCTGGCAATGAGATTGACGATCTTGCCGATCTCCGCGGATGACGATTTCAAGCCGTCGACGCTTCGACTGGCCGCGGCCGCGGCTTCCGCCGACTCGTCGGTCAAGCCTCCCGCGGCGCGAACTTGTTGATCGATTTGCGCGGATGATTGCGCGAGCTCGACGCTGGCGCTGGCAACTTGCTCGGTGTTGCGTTTGGCATCCTGCGATTGGGCGGCGAGCGTTTCGGAGCGCACACGGATGGCGGCCAGCGCATCCGCCGAAGCGCTGGTGCCGTTGCGCACCGCGGCGGCCGCGCCCGCTACGTCGCGGATCATCGCGCTCAGATCGAGTTCGAGAAGATCGATCGTTTCGCGGATCGACGTTGCGGCGCGGGCCGCCGCGGATTCGGGCGCGGCTGAGGGGGCGTTTGCGGCCTGAAGCATATCGCTCGTAATTGAGGGACGATGATGAAGAGGTAAGAGACTATGGTTAAGGGGCGGTTAAGGCAGGCCGGACCGCCCAAGACGTCTCACTTCGCCCGCTCCCTTGCCGCCTTGAAGCCGGCGGCCCGTATACGCTATCGACCGCGGCGGTGAAGGCGCGCTTTTCGTGTGCGGCGCGGCCGCCAAATCCAAGTATCGAATGCCTAGCCGTTGGCGGCCTTCTTGATCCGTTTCGGCGCGACGTATCGGAACGCCGAAATGAAGTCGGCGACGCGATCGGCCTCGAGCGGCTTGGCGAAAACATAGCCCTGCACATAGGTGCAGCCCTTCAGCCGCAACAAAACGAGATGCTCCGGCTGCTCCACGCCCTCGGCGACCACCTTCATGCCGAGGCTCAGCGCCATGTTGATCACGGCGTCGACAATGGGGGTGCTTTCGATCGATTGAACGAACGACTTGTCGATTTTGATTTTGTCGATGGGAAATCGGCGCAAGTGCGTCAATGAGGCATAGCCGGTGCCGAAATCGTCGAGCGAGATGGAGATGCCGGCCGCGTGCAGCTTGCGCACCGTTTCCGCCACCACGTCCGCGCCCCAAGCCATGTAGACATTCTCGGTCACTTCCAGCGTCAGCCGCTTCGGCGGCACGCCCGCGGCCGCGAGCTTGGCCAGGATGATGTCGGCCAGGTCGACGAGCCGGAATTGCGCGGTCGACAGATTGACCGCGACGCTGCCGAAGCGGACGCGGGCATCGAGCCAGGCGCGCATCTGCGCGATCGCCAAGTCGAGCGCCACATTGCCGAGCTTGACCGCCAGCTCCGGCTCCTCGAACCCGATCATGAAACTTGCCGGCGCCAGGATGCCGCGTTCGGAATCTTTCCAGCGCATCAGCGCTTCCAGCCCGACCACCCTGCCGCTGCGCAAGGCGACGATCGGCTGATAATACATGATGAATTCTTTGTTCTCGATCCCTTCGCGGATCTTGCGCACCAGCGCATCCTTCTCGTCGGCGGCTTTGCGGATCTCGGGGTCGAACATCATGACGCTGCCGCGTCGTTGCGCCTTGGCCTGGAACAGCGCGACCTTGGCGTTCTTCATGATGCTGTCGGAATCTTCGGCGTGCTCGGGGAAGATCGCTATGCCGGCGCTGATGCCGATCGGCAGCGTGGAGTGCTCGTAGCGGAATAGCGTCTTGGCTCGCTCGACGAAGTCCTTGGCGTATTGCGCGGCCTTGTCCACCGACGGCCCGTGCATGATGACCGCAAATTCGTCGCCGCCGATATGGGTCACGGTGCCGACTTTGATGAAGGCTTTCCACAGCCCTTCGGCGACGGCTTTCAGCAGCGCATCGCCGGCTTGTTGACCGAGCGCGTCATTGACGTCCCTGAAATGGTCGAGGTTGAACTTGAGCAAGGCGACGCGCGCGCCGGTCGCCTGCGCGATATCGATATAGCGTTCGAGGGTGTCGAGGAACGAGGCGCGATTTGGCAGCCCGGTGAGCGGGTCGCGAAAGGCCAGTTGATGGAGGCGTGCATCGGCCAGCTTGAGTGCGGTGATGTCCTGCACGGCGCCGATGAGACGCGTCACTTTCCCGTCGGTCTTTTCCGCTTCCGCCATGGTGCGGATCCAGAAAACCTCGCCGTTGGACCGCGTGCCGCGCATCTCGGTATCATAGGGGATGCCTTTGGTGAGCAAGGCCTCGGTGCGAAGGCGCGCCTGCTGGCGCATCGCCGGGTCATAATGTTTTATGATCGATTCGATCGTCAGCGGCGTGCCGCGCGCAATCCCGAAAATCGCGTAGAGGACGTCGTCCCAGACCATTCGGTCCGACGGGGGGCGGAGCTCCCAGCTGCCGATCTTGGCCATCTGCGCGGTCTGGGCGAGGAGCTTCTGGCCGGTGCTGAGATCGAGCGCGGCTCGGCGGCCGCGTATTTCGCTCACGATCATGTCGGCGAGCGCGGCGAGATTGGCTCTTTCCGCGGCGCCGAAGCTACGCGGCTCGACATCGATGATGCAGAGCGTGCCGATGTTGATGCCGGGTCGCAGGCGCAATGGCGCGCCGGCATAGAAGCGGATTTTCGGCGAGCGGCGCACATAGACGTTGTCGGCGAAGCGCGGATCGGCGGCGGCGTCTTCCAATACCAAAGGCGTGTCGGCAAGGATCGTCGTGCTGCAAATCGCGTCCTCGCGCCTGAACTCCGTGTCATCGAGGCCGAAGCCGGACACGGTGACGACTCTGTCGCGGTCGACCAGGTTGACCAGTGCGATCGGAACTTTGAACAGGTCGCGGGCGAGGGCGCATATGCGATCGATCTGCTCGTTGCGTTTGCCGCCGATGAGGTCGAGCTCGTAGAGCGCGCGCAGGCGTTCCTCTTCCGCGGGCGGGCACGGAGCTGGGCGCTCTTCGATGGATGTGTCGGCCATCTGCCTAAGCTAGCGACGCCACAGCAAATTATCTCGGAATCGCGCGGTGAAACCCGCGCGCTAGTTAATAAACGTTCTCCGCACGGCGGTAATGGCATGCCGCCCCGGGCGACAGGGCTCGAAACGGCGTTCTCCGGCCGCGCCTGGGCCAACCAGATCTACCCGATGGTGAAGAACGTCATTTTGCAGAGCGATTGACGGCGCCTGCGGACACCGCGGTCGATCCGACGTCCGGCTACGTTCTTCTAATTTGCGGCTTCTCGTGCAGAACCACGTTCAACAAGGAGCGATGGACTTCGATGCGGCCGTTGTACTCGATGAGGCCCAAATCCCGAAATTTGTTCATGAAAACACTGACGCGAGATCGCGTCGTGCCGATCATCTCCGCCAGCGTTTCCTGACTGATTTTCGCCAGCACCGGCTCGGGCTCACCTTCCTTGCCGAAATTCGCCAGAAGCAGGAGGGTCCTTGCCAGCCGCTTCTCACTTGAGTTGAACAATTGATCGACTAGGTCCTCCTCGACACGGCTGTTGCGATGCAAGAGGTGCGCGATGAACAGCTCGGCGAACGCCGGCTCCTCGTGGATCACGCGGACAATGTTTTTCTTTGGCAATCGCACGATCATACTTTCCGTCATAGCGGAGGCTGTCGCCAGACGCAGCGTCTCACCGCCGAGGCATCCCTCGCCGAAAAAATCGTCCGTGCCAAAAAGTCCGACCACGGCTTCCTTGCCTTGCTCGGAGATGACGTTTTTTTTGACCTTGCCGCTCTGAATGTAGAAAACGCAATCCGCAGGGTCGCCCTGCGCGTAGATAATTTGATTTCTCCGAAAATTGGATATTGTTCGTCCGCCGTTCACTTTCGACAGAAACGTTTTGGGATCGAACGGCAGCGTTTTTTTGCGTTTCATAGCAGGCCTTCTAAGCGCGAGCGGCGCCCCTCACGTGCGCGGGTCGCTACGAGGCTTCACGGATAGAGTCCGATCCCGCTCGAGAGGTCACGTAAGCCTGTCGCCCGCGCGGATAATGAGCCGGGCGGGGCATGCTGTCGGTAATGTCCATTACCGTTGCGACGGAAGGGAATGACTTTTTTACACGTATGTTTTGGGAAGGTAAAAGGCGACGCGCTCGCGAACCAACTGATAACATTCACAAGATGCTTTTGTGAGGCCCTTCCGATCCAGGATCGTGACTTGGCGTCGGCCGCGCCGAATCAAACCTGCGCGTTCCAGCTTCTGAGCGGCGATGGTGATGGATGGCCTCTGGGCGCCCAGCATTTCGGCGAGGAGGTTCTGCGAAATCAACAGGGTGTCGTCGTCACAGCGGTCACGCATCATGAGCAGCCAGCGCGCCAGCCGCTGCTTGAGGCTGTGTGCGCCGTTGCACGCGACCGACACCAGGACCTGTTCGAGAAAGGCCTGGACGTAAGCGGACATGAGGTTGCGGAAGGACGGCATCGATTCCATCGCCCGCGTGAAGGCTGCGCGCGACATCTTGGCTGCGCTGCCCGGGATTTGGACCAGAAGCCTGACGGAAGAATCCTTGGCGCCGAAGAAGGCTTGCATGCCCGTGCAACCCTCCCGACCGACCGTTGCCATCTCAATGATGCTGCCGTCGCTGTAAACCGCCACCACCGAGACGACGCCGCTATCGGGGAAGTAGACGTGGTCGAGCGAACTATCGGCGTCCAAAAGAATCTGCTCGCGTTCGCAGCGAATGTGTTCAAGCTCCGGCATGAGCAGCTTGAGATTGCGGGACGGCAAAGCGAGCAAAAGACGATTGCGCGGCCAATCTGATAAAGCGTTCATCCCCTTAAACCGCGCCCGGGTCGCTTTAGTTCCAACACGTGGCGCGTTGCAACGCCGGAATGTGTCCAACGGGAGTCAACGACGTCCCTAACGCAATGGTCAATGTTATACAGACTCGCACGAGGCGCGCCCGCTAGCTTCAAGAGGCTGGACGCTTTGCGGCTGCGACATAGCCGCGGCGTTTCCCTTTCGATCCAAAGCGTCCAGTAGGGCCCGGCTGTCCTAACGCCGGGGTCCCTTTTCCTTTTGCGTGGGCGGAGCGGGATTGCTGCGAGGCCAGTCATGTTCAGAAAACAGTTCAGCGACCTGCAAAACGCCTGCGCATTTGCGGAAGCGATTGTGAACACCGTGCGCGAGCCGCTCGTCGTGCTCGACCAAGACCTGCGTGTCGTCGCCGCCAGCCGCTCCTTCTATCGGACGTTCAAGGTCGGTCCCGGCGAAACCGAAGGCAGGCTGCTTTATGAGTTGGGCGACGGTGTGTGGGATATTCCAAAGCTTCGCTCACTTCTTGAAAAGATCCTGCCGTCGAAGGGCGCAATCGAGGCCGGCGCGATCGAGGCCTATGAAATCGAGCATGACTTTCCCGGCATCGGCCGCCGTACGATGTGTTTGAACGCCCGCAAGGTGTTCTACGCGACAGGCGCGCGCGCCAATATTTTGCTCGGCATCGAGGATATTACCGAACGGCTGATCTTGGAGGGTGAAAAGGACAATCTGCTGCGGCAGCAGGACGTGCTGCTCGAAGAAATTCGGCATCGTGTCGCCAACAGTCTGCAAATTATCGCCAGCATCATTATGATGAAAGCGATGGCCGTGGAATTGGAGGAAGCGCGCCGTCATCTTCAAGACGCTCACCAAAGAGTTATGTCGGTCGCGACTGTGCAGCGACACCTCCATGCCGCCGCACCCAGCGGTCCGGTTCAACTCGGGCCGTACCTCTCAAAGCTTTGCGAGGCCCTTTCGCACTCGATGATTGGCGACGATCGGTCAATTTCGCTGACGGTGCAGGGCGAGGAAGCAAGCGTCTCTTGCCGAGATGCCGAAAGCCTCGGATTGATCGTCACGGAGCTCGTCATTAATTCGATAAAGCATGCGTTCGACAAAAATACCAAAGACGGGCAGATCACCGTCGCGTTTGACGCTTTTGGAGCAAATTGGAAACTTTCGGTTGCTGACAATGGAATTGGAAATCCTGTCGGTGTTTTTGCTCAAGCAAAAACCGGGCTTGGCACCGGTATCGTCAACGCGCTTGCAAAGCAGCTCGACGCCAAGGTCGAAACTTTGAGCGGCCCGCGGGGAACGTCCGTGTCGGTCACTCACGCCACTTTTGCAGCGAAGACAATCCGAGCTGCGTGAAAGGAAGCGACATGAAGAATTTGGCGGAAGAGGTGCTCTTGGCCGTGTTGGTCGCGACGTGGGTCTTCGGCCTCGTGCATCAATTCGGATCGTGGTCGATGACGGCTGTTTATGTCGCGATCTCGCTCATGATGGCGGCTGTGAGGTTCGCCGACCGTCTGGTGCCTAAATTGGCCCCGCGGCGAAATCGCAGACGGTAACGGTGACGGCCGGCGGATCGCCACCGCTCGAAGAATTCGCCGCAACGGACCGACAGCGTTCAGTGCTGGTAATTCAATGAGTTCAACACGGAGGAGACGGCCTCATGTCGCTTGGAACCATACTGCTCATCATCATCGTGATCGTGCTGCTCGGCGGCTTTAGCGGGTTCGGTGGCGGCCCCTTCTACGGGACCGGCTACTACGGTGGCGGCGGCCTCGGCCTCGTGCTGGTCATTGTGTTGATCCTGGTCCTGCTCGGCAAATTATGAGCCGTCGGCAAGGGCTGGTTTAATCCAATCTCGCTGCTGCGAGGCGTGCGTCATGACCCGCCCAAAATGAGTGGTCGCTTTTATACAGACATGCCCTCGGCATGATGCCTAGCGTCGTTGGACTGGTCGCCTCTCGCCCCCCGGCGAACAACCAGTCAAAAACCCCGGCTGCAATTTTCGCAGCCGGGGTTTCGTTCTTTCCAAGGGCGGCGCGCTCAATTCGCGCCAGCCGATTGTCTTAACGCCGCAGCGGCGTCTCGCCGCGCGCGGCCTTGAAGCCGGCGACGAAGCGCGCCAGCGTTGCCGACGTCTGCCCGCGCGGCAGCATGACCTCGATCAGCGAGAACTTGCCGCGGCGCTGCGCCGCCGCTTCCAGCGCGCTGGCGAGCTCGCGCCGCGTGCTCACCCGCGTGCCGACGCCGCCAAGCGAGGCGGCGATGTCGGCGAAATGCCAGTCGTCGAGATCGTTGAACGCCGATTCCGGCTGGAACACGCGCAGCATCTCCCAGCTTTTGTTGTTGAACAGCATGACGATCGGATCGAGCCCGTAGCGCTGGCAATTGCCGAGCTCCCAGCCGGTCATCTGGAAGGCGCCGTCGCCCACGAGGATGAGCGGGCGGCGCCCGGTGGCCACCGCCGCGCCGATGCCGGCCGGCACGCCGAAGCCCATGCCGGCGTAATAGCCGGGCGCCACCAGCGCGGTGTTGTCGATCTCCATGGCGGTGAACAGGCAGTCGCCCATGTCGGCGGCCATCGGCATTTTGCCGTGGCGGTCGAACAGGTCGTTGATGGCGGTGGCGATGTCGGAGGGCATCACCGGCGCGTCGTCGGCGGGCAGCCCGCGCGGATAGACGGGTGGCTTGTGCCTGATGCCGGCGCGCTGCTTGAAGTTGTGCGCGCGTTTGCCGAGCGCATCGACCAGCGCGTCGATCGGCAGGCCGTTGTAGACGTGGTGGCCGATCTGCACGGCGCGCCCCATGGCCGATATGGTGCGGCGGGGGTCGAGCTTGCGCTGCGACAGCGCGAAATTGGTGTCCGATAGGATGACGCCGAGCAGCAGCAGCGCGTCGGCATTTTCCACCAGCGCGGTGATAGCGGGATCGCCGGCGGCGCCCAAATATGTGCCGGCCAGCACGTCGGGCGCGTCCTCCAAGAGGCCGCGGCCCATGAAAGTGGTTACCACCGGCAGGCCAAGCCGGCGCGCCAGCGCAGCGGTCTCGCGCTCGATGCCGTAGCGGCGGATCTCGACGCCGACGATCAGCACCGGCGCGCGCGCGGCGCCGAGCTGGCCGAGAATTTCATCGGCGCATTCGGCGAGCGCCTCCGGCTCGGCCGGCCGCGGCGGCATGAGCGGCACTTTTGCCATCTCCGCGCCCACCAGGTCGCGCGGCACCTCGATATAGACCGGCAGCGATTGCTCGCGCGCGCTGCGCAAAACGCGTGCGATGTCGTCGGGCGCGCGCGCCGGATCGTCGAGCACCGCCTGGTCGCAGGTAATCTCGCGATAGACGGCAAGCTGCGTGTCGACGCTGCGCGCCTGATGGTGCAGCAGGAAGCCGGTCGCGCGTTCGCGTTTGCCCGGCGCGCCTGCGATCACCACGACGGGCGAGCGTTCGGCATAGGCGCCGGCCACCGCGTTCACCAGGTTGAAGGCGCCGGCGCCATAGGTGACGACCGCGACGCCGAGCCCCTGATGGAAACGCGCGGCGGCATCGGCGGCAAAGCCCACCGCCGGCTCGTGGCTGAGCGTATAGTGCGGCAGGATCTTGCGTTCTTCGATCGCTTTGTAGAACGGCAGCACGAAGTCGCCCGGGATGCCGAAAATCTCTCGGGCGCCGTAGTCCTTCAGGGCTTGCAACAGGCCGGCGGCGAGCGTCGTCATGGCCGGCATGATAGCAGCGGTTTGCGCCTAGGACCGCCTGCGAAAATCGTATAAATTCAGCGCAAGGCCGACCCGCTGGAGGAGAGTACACCCATGATCACCGCCATCGTGCGCTACAGGCTGCCCTCGACCATCGGCAAGAACGAGTGTCTGGCGCATTTCCACAAGATCGCGCCCGGTTTTGCCGACGTGAAGGGGTTGATCCGCAAGCAGTTCATGTGGGGCGAGAACGGCGTGGCCGGCGGCGTCTATCAGTGGGAGAGCCTGGCCGACGCCAAGGCCTTCTATCAGGGGCCCTGGCTCGACGGCATTCTGGCGCGCTACGGCGTCTATCCCGAGATCGAATATTTCGTGACCTTCGCGGTCACCGAAAATCCGGGCGGCGAGGTCATCTATACCGAGCCGCCGGTGCGCGCGGTCGCCAAGCCCGCGGCCGCCTGAACGGCGTCAAAGCACGCCGGCAAAGGCCGCCCGCGCGCGCGGGCGGCTTTTGATCCCGAACGACGCGATCGCGCCGGCTGCCGTTGCTAATCCTGCCACGGACAGTAAGCCACGCACTGGCCGATCAGATCGCCTTCGATCGTTTCGACCTCGCGCCAGCGCAGATCGCAGCCGTCCTCGGTAATGCCCTCGCAATAGTCGATGGGCGCCGAGATATAGGCGTAAGGATAATAGCGATCCTCGCCGATCAGGATGGCGGTGAGCGCGGCGAGCGGCACGAAGGTGACCCAGCGATTGTGGTAACGCGTGCGGTAGCGGCCGCCGCGCCAGGTCGAGAAATTGCGGCCGCGGACGGAGGCCTGGCCTTTGCCGCGCGAGAGGCCGCGCATGCGCTTGGCGGTCACCTTGCCGGAGCCCTTGGGCACGACCACCACCGCCTTGGTGCCGCCGGGGCCGGTCTTCTTGATGACGCCGAAATTCTTGTTGCCCGTCTTGTTCTTGTGGCTGACACGCGGGGTGCCGGTCTTCTTGATGACGATGGTCTTGTTGCCGGACTTCTTGATGACGAAGTTCTTTTTGCCGCCCGACTTTCTGGCGGCGCCCGCGTGGCTGACGGATTTTTTCTGCGGGTGGCCGACATTCTTGTGTGGTGCGCCGGCGCCTTTTTTGCCCTTCTTGTTGTTCTGCTGGGCGGAAAAGTCGATGACGAAACCCGGCTTTGCGTGGGCGGACGCCTCCGCGGCAGCGCTACCGGCAGCCGCCAAGACAATGGTCGCAGCCGCAAAGAGCGCAATTCCCGACTTGATGGCCATGAGCGAAACCCCTGTTCGTGGTGCGGCCTTACCGCACCTAATACTGGCAGCTTAGCACAGATTCGAAGCCGCGACCGCCGCTAGAACGCGCCGGGCAGCAGCCGGGTGCGCACGCGCGCCGCATAGGCGCGGTAGCCGGCATCGCGCGTCAGGATTGCTTCCTCGCGCAGAATGCGCGCCACATTGAGCGCCAGCACCGCCGCGTAAAGCAACGTGTTGTGGAGCGAGGGAAAGCCGATGAGGAAGCCGATATGGGTGAGCGTATAGCCGGCATACATCGGGTGGCGCAGCACGCGATAGGGCCCGCGCGTCTTGACGCCGTGATTGGCCGGCACCACGCCGAAGCTGCGCGCGAGCGCGAGCTTGGCGGCAATCTGGATCAGCAAGCCGGTTAGCATCAGCGCGGTGGCGGCCTCGGCGGGGATCAGCGTGCCGGGCGGCGCGCGCGTGGTGAAGATGAGCGGCAGGGTCACCGCGCCGAAGGCGAGCAGCCAGTCGAGCGGGTGCGCCGACAGCGTGGCCGAGCGGCGGCGTATCATGATGAACACGACGCCCAGACCTTCGGCGATCACCAACAGCACGACTTGCGCATTGATATCGGCGGCCTGCCAGATCAGCTCCGGATGAGCGCGCTCGACGGCCACCAGGTTCGTGAGCTGCGGCAACAAGCGGTGTACGAACAGCGCAAACAGCGCCAGCACGGCCAGCCGCTCGGCGACATCGAGCGCCTGGTCGAGGCCCGCCGCGCGCGGTTCCGCCGCTTCGGCAGCGGGCGCGCCCTGTTTGAAAGCCATAATCTTGGGCGCGGCTCAGGCCGCGCCCTGCGAGCGCAGCGAGCCGTAGAGCTCGAAAGCCTGCTTAGGCGTCAGCTTCTCGTGCACCACGCCGTTGACCGCAGCCAGCATCGCGTGCGGCGCGTCGGACTGGAAAATGTTGCGGCCCATGTCGACGCCGGCGGCGCCCTGCTGCACGGCGTTGTAGGCCATGGTGAGCGCCTCGAGCTCGGGCAGCTTCTTGCCGCCGGCCATCACGATCGGCACCGGGCAGGAGGCGGTCACTGTCTCGAAGCCGTCCTCGACGTAGTAGGTCTTGACGTATTGCGCGCCGAGCTCGGCGATGATGCGGCAGGCGAGGCGGAAATATTGCGCGTCGCGCTTCATGTCCTTGCCGACCGCGGTGATGCCCATCACCGGCACGCCGAATTTCAACCCGGCGTCGACCAGCTGCGTCATGTTGTGCACGGTCTGCGTCTCGTGCTCGCCGCCGATATAGACCTGCACGCCGACGCCGCAGGCGTTGAGCCGCGCGGCGTCCTCCATGTCGAGCGCGACCCGCTCGTTCGACAGGTCCTTCAGCACGCTTGGGCCCCCGCTCGCGCGCAGGCAGATCGGCACGGTGTTGTCGGCCGGGATCACGCTGCGCAACATGCCGCGCGTGCAGAACAGCGCGTCGCACTGGTTGAGCAGCGGCACGATCGAGATATCGACCCGCTCGAGCCCGGTGGTCGGCCCTTGCATATAGCCGTGGTCGATGGCGAGCATGACCGTGCGGCCGGTCTTCGGATTGAAGGTGCGCGCCAGCCGGTTCTTCATGCCCCAGTCGAGCTGATGCGAGCCTTTGAGGAAAAAGCCGGGCGCAGCCTGCGGCTTGTTGGCGTAGTAAAGCTTGCCCTGTTTGTCGGCTTCCGGCATGGCTCCCCTTCGACGATTTGCGGATCGGCTGTCGCGCCGCCTATTGCTTCGTCTCTTCCGGCTTCACGGCGGGCTTCATCGCCGGCTTATTCGTGGCGGCATTCTTTTTGGCGGCGGGCTTTTTCATGGCGGCCTTCGTTTTCGCGGCCGGCTTCTTCTTCATGGCCTTTTCCTTCTTCATTTCATCCTTGCGCGCCTTGGGCTGGTAATTGCCGCGCCCCATGCATTTGTGGATGAAGGCGATGCGCTTCTTGTCGGTGAGCTTCTCGTTGTCGGCGCCGAACTTGCAGGTTTCCATCTTCTGCTTGGCTGTGAGGGCCGAGGCCGGGCTCGCCGTCAGCAAGAGCAGGGGCAGGCCGATGAGGGCGAGATAACGCAGCATGGTGGTGGCTCCCTTAGCGGTTTCCTCGATGCGCACGATAGCACGGATTTGGGCGGAATGGGGTCAACGCAGCGCCGCCGCGATGTTGCCGCCGTCGACGGTGGTGACATCCGCGGTGGTTTTCAGCGCCAGCGCCTGGGCGAGGAAGGCCTGCGCCACGTCTTCGGCCGTGACCTCGCGGCCCAGGAGATTGCCGCTCATATATTCCTTTTCGCTCAAGCCCCGCGCCTTGGCGCGCTCGCTTGATGAAATCCGCGGTCAACAGGCCGGAGCGGATGCGGTCGGCATTGACCGCATTGGCGCGGATGCCGTCGGCGCCGTAGTCGAGCGCGTATTGCCGCACCAGAAAGAGCGTCGCCGCCTTGGGCAGGCCGTAGGGGCCGAAATTGGGGCCCGGATTGACCGCCTGTTTCGACACGTTGAACAAGAGGCAGCCGCCGGTGCCCTGCTGAGCATGATCCTGACCGCGGCCTGCGCGATTTTCTGGTGGGCGAAGAAATTGAGTTCGAAGCTCTGGCGCAGAACCTCCTCGTCGACCTCGCCGATCCTGCCCTGCCAGGCGGCGCCGGCATTCGACACCGCGATGTCGAGGCCGCCGAAGGCGGCCACCACGGCGTCGAAGGCGGCAGCGACCGATTTGGCGTCGGTGACGTCGCATTGCAGGCCAAGCGCCGCGCCGCCGATCGCTGCTGCTTGCGCTTGCGCGGCCTTGCCGTCGAGATCGAGCAATGCCACTGCCGCGCCGGCATCTGCGAAAGTTTTCGCGGTGGCGGCGCCGATGGCGCCGGCGGCGCCGGTGATCGCCGCCACTTGTCCCGCGAGCGGCAAGGCTTTGCGCGCCCCGAGCTTGGCGAGTTCGAGCGGCCAGTATTCGCAATCGAACATGTCTTGCTCGGCAATCGAAGTGAAGCGGCCGATGGCTTCGGCGTCGGTGATGCCCTCGACCATGGCTTCCGCCACGTCGGCGGCGATGCCCGCATCCTTAGCGCTGGCGCCCAGGCCGAACAGGCCGAGCCCCGGCACCAGCACCAGGCGGGGCAGGGGATCGAGCATTTGCGCGCCGGCCTGCCGCGCCTGATGACGGGCGAAATAGTCGCGGTATTCGGCCACGAATTCCTGCGCCGCCGTTTGCGCAGCTTGCTTGAACGCGTCGAGTTTGCCCGCTTCCGGCGCGGACAGGATCAGCGGCCAGGGCTTGACGCGGATGACATGGTCGGGCGTCAGCACGCCGGCGCGTGCGTAACGCGCAAGCTGCTGGCCATTGACGAAATTCAGGATGGCGTCGCTGCTGCGGAAAGCGGCGATTTGCCGTTGATGCGCGCCTTCACCGCAGGCGTCGCGCAAGGCGCAGGCGCCGCGCAGGATCGGCGCCACCTCGCTGGCGCGCGCGAGGTTGTTTGGCAGCGCGGCCGAGGCGAACACCGCCTTGCGGCCCTTGGCCAGCCGCTGCTCGGCCAGCGTCACCATTTCGATCATGCGCTCGTAGGATTCGCGCGCCTCATTGCCGAAGGTGAAGATGCCGTGCTTGTCGAGGATCAGGCCCTCGACCTTTGGATTCTGCTCGAAGACGTCCGCGGCCTTCTTGGCCAGGCCGAAGCCCGGCATGAGATAAGGCACGAAGCCGAGCCTGCCGTCATAGACCTCCGCGCACAGCTCTTGCGCGTTCGCCTGGTCGATCAGGCTGAGCACCGCGGTGGCGTGGCTGTGGT
Source organism: uncultured Pseudomonadota bacterium (assembly GCA_963819955.1). Classification (GTDB taxonomy): domain Bacteria; phylum Pseudomonadota; class Alphaproteobacteria; order Rhizobiales; family Xanthobacteraceae; genus Pseudolabrys. The sequence continues at coordinate 156,384 of CAWFYB010000010.1, forward strand.
CGACGTATTTCGCCGGCACGAAAGCGTGCAGTAGCATCTCGACCGAAGGCGCTGGCGCCAGCGGATCGACCAGGAAGGCGCGCTGCGCGCGCGCCATGTCGGCGTCGGACATCGTCTCGCGCGCGCGCAATTCGCGTAAGGGCTCGAGCCGCACCGCCGGAAAGCCGGCCGGCTCGATCGCGCCCATGTCCCAGCCGGAGCCTTTGACGTAAAGCGCCGCGACCTCGCGGCCGGCGAGATCGCGCGCGTTGCCTTTGAGCGAGGTATTGCCGCCGCCGTGCAGCACCAGCTTGGGGTTCGCCCCGATCAGCCGCGTGGAATAGACGCGCAACGCCAGATCGGGCGCGATGCCCTGATTGCCGTACCGGTCGACCGCGGCCTTGGCCTCGCGCTCGACCCAGGCGGACTTCATTTCTGGGCGCGCACGGCCGGCATCGCGCGCTAATCCTTACCGCCCAACATGCGTTTGCCCCACCAGCCGCGCTTGGGGGCTGCGGTTTCTTCCGCGCCGGTGCTGGAGATCACCGGCGCCGGCGCCGGCGGCGGCAGCGTGGGCGAGGGGGCGGGCGCTTCGCCGCCGAAGGGCGCCGGCTCGCGCACGGTCGAGCGCCGGCGTGGCGACTCTTGCGCAGGCTCGGGCTCGGGCGCCGCGGATTGCGGCGGCGCCGGTTCGGGCGCGCGATCGAAGGGCGGCGCCAAGGCGTCGGCGTCCTCCCCGCTTACCGGCGGGAAATCGGTGCCGGGGTGCAATTCGTGGCCGGCTCCGCCGGTTTCGAACGGCGCCGGCGGCCGGTCCAGGTCATCGACCGCGTGCTGCAGATCGGGCTCCGGCTCGCCGCTGCCATTGCCGGACGACGCTTCGTCCTTGCGGCCGCCGCGCCGGTTGCGCCGTCCGCCACGCCTGCCGCGCCGCCTGCGATGGCGGGCTTCGCGTTGCTCGCCGGTTTCTTCGCCGGCGCCGGCCTGCTGTTCGTCCGCCTCGCCGGCGGCGAATTCTTCCGGCGCGCCCGCGTCGTGATCCTCATGCGCGATGGCGTGCTCGGCCGCGGTCTCATGCGTGAAGCTTTGCGCCGTTTCGCGCTGCTCACCGCTACGTCCACGCCCGCCGCGCCCGCGCCGGCGCCGCCTGCGCCGGCCGTCCTCGCGTTCGGCTTCGCTTTCGCTTACGCTTACGCCTTCGCTTTCGGCTTCCGTTTCGCTTTCGGCTTCGCCGCGTGCTTCGCCGTCATGTTCGGCTTCGGCCTCCTGCTCGGCGGCTTCCGCCTCGTCGAGCTCGACCGTCTCCTCGATCGGCATTTCCGCGCGCGCCGCCGCCGCCAGGACTCTTGGCCGCTTCGACCGAATGCATCTGCTCGCCGCGGTCGATCATGTAGGACAGCTGCCCGCTCACCGTGGCGTCGGCCGCGATGGTGAGCGTGACGCGGAAACGCTCCTCCAGTTCGCGCAAATGCGCGCGCTTGTGGTTGAGCATATAGAGCGCGACCTCGGAGCGCGTGCGCACGATCAGATTGTGCGTGGCGCCCTTGATCAGCATTTCCTCGAGCGCGCGCAGGCATTGCAGCGACACCGACGACACCGAGCGCACGTGGCCGGAGCCGCCGCACACCGGGCATTTCTCGGTCGAAGACTCCAGCACCGAGGAGCGGATGCGCTGGCGCGACATTTCGAGCAGGCCGAAATGCGAGATGCGGCCGACCTGGATGCGCGCGCGGTCGTTCTTGAGCGCCTCCTTCATCCGCCGCTCCACCGTGCGGTTGTTGCGGGTCTCGTCCATGTCGATGAAGTCGATGACGATCAGCCCCGCGAGATCGCGCAGGCGCAACTGCCGCGCGATCTCCTCCGCCGCCTCGGAATTGGTCTTGAGCGCGGTGTCCTCGATATGGTGCTCGCGCGTGGCTCTGCCCGAGTTCACGTCGATCGCCACCAAGGCTTCCGCCTGGTTGATCACGATGTAGCCGCCGGATCGCAGCTGCACCACCGGCGAGAACATGGCGTCGAGCTGGCTCTCGATGCCGTAGCGCGTGAACAGCGGCTGCGTGTCCTTGTAGAGCTTGACGTGCTTGACGTGGCTCGGCATCAGCATGCGCATGAAGTCGCGCGCTTCCCTGTGGCCTTCCTCGCCGGCCACCACGATCTCGTCGATGTCCTTGTTGTAGAGATCGCGGATCGAGCGCTTGACCAGCGAGCCTTCCTCGTAGACCAGCTTCGGCGCGGTCGATTTCAGCGTCAGGTCGCGCACCGTCTCCCACAGCCGCAGGAGATATTCGAAGTCGCGTTTCACTTCGGTTTTTGTGCGCGAGGCGCCGGCGGTGCGCAGGATGACGCCCATGCCCTCCGGCACTTCGAGATCGGCGGCGATTTCTTTCAGCCGGCTGCGGTCCTCGGAGGAAGTGATCTTGCGCGAAATGCCGCCGCCGCGCGCGGTGTTGGGCATCAGCACCGAATAGCGGCCGGCCAGCGAGAGATAGCTGGTGAGCGCCGCGCCCTTGCTGCCGCGCTCTTCCTTGACGACCTGCACCAGCATGACCTGCCGGCGCTTGATCACCTCTTGAATCTTGTACTGGCGGCGGAAGCGCGGCACCCGCTCCTGCACTTCCTCCATCGCGTCGGCGCCGCCGACGGATTCGACCGCATCGTCCTCGTCCTGCTCCTCGCCATTGCCGTTGCTGTGCTCGCCGTTGCCGCGGTCGGTTTCCGCTTCGATGACGGATTCCTCGGCCGCCGCCTCGACCGGCAGATGGTCGCCGGTTTCGGCATGGTCCATGCCGCCTTCCGGATGCTCGGCGGCTTCGAACGCGGCTTGCTCGCCGCTTTCGGCTGCGCGCGCTTGTTCTTCTTCGCCCTCTGGCGGCGCCGGCTCGGCCATTTCATCGCCGGCCTCGATTTCGGCGGCTTCGCGCGCCGCTTCCTCGTCGGCGAATTCAGAGGCGTGCGGCATGGGCTCGGGCGTGCCGGCGGCGCCGGTGGTCTCGGCGATCTCGTCCGGCGTCGGATCGCTCAGCATCATTTCGCCCGCCGGCAATCTCGGCGGCTTCCTGCGCCGTTTCTTCGTCGGTCAGCGGCTCGCTGCGCTTGACGTCGCGCCGGCGGCCGGCGCCGCGGTGACGATGGCGGCCGCGGCCGCGTCCGCCGCCGCGCGCGCGGTGGTCGGCTTCCGCGTCGGCGGCGCGCTGGTCGCGCTCTTCTTGTGCGATCAGCGCCTGCCGGTCGGCGACCGGGATCTGGTAGTAGTCGGGATGGATTTCCGAAAACGCCAGGAAGCCGTGGCGGTTGCCGCCGTAATCGACGAAGGCGGCCTGCAGCGACGGCTCTACGCGCGTGACCTTGGCGAGATAGATGTTACCGCGCAGCTGTTTGCGGTTGGCGCTTTCGAAGTCGAATTCCTCGACGCGGTTGCCTCGTAGAACCACGACCCGGGTCTCTTCCGGGTGGGCCGCGTCGATCAACATTTTGTCGGCCATTTGAGAATCTCACTAGGGCGGAGCGCGGTGCGCGCGCCGTTGCCGGCGCCAAGATGCGCACGAAGCGGTCCGCCAGATGGGTGTGGAAGGGAAAGGAGGGGGCCACGTTTTCACGCGAAAGCGCGGCGAGGCCCGGCAGAAAACGCGCCGCCGCGATCAAGTCGCGGGAGCGTTGGACCTCGAATTGCCTTTGCTGCGTCTTCGGCAGCATGAAACTGCGACCCGTAGCGCTTGTCGGCTCTCGCTTATTCTCAGCGCGAGCCCAGGTTTCTCGTTGCTGACGGCTCAAAGCGGGCGGTTTTTCGTGGCCGCGCGCCGATCCGACTGTCCTTCACAAGGGTTTCGGCTCATTTCGCCGCCCGTCCGCCGGCCTCCTCGAGGCGGCGGTCCTTAGGCTGGCGTGCCGGGCACCCGAACGCGGTACAACCGGAACATTCGACCGTCAGCAGGCTCTACATACGGCTGGAATCCCTCGATGGCAAGCGGGGGTTGGGGGGCGCATTCGTCGGTTCCCCGTCATTCCGGGACGCGCCGAAGGCGCGGGCCCGGAATCCAGGGCGAAACGGAAAGGCCTCACGGCGTGACCCTGGATTCCGGGTTCGCCGCGCCTTCGCCCTGCGGGCGAGCGCGCATCGCCCCGAAATGACCGGATACCCCGCAGGCCGGAGCCTATGCGGGTTCGTTAAGGACGGATTCGATGGCGGTTATGACCTCGGCTTCGGTTTTGCCCATGGCGTGAAGGAGGATGGCGTAGTTCCGAATGGACGACTCGAATTTTGGATCCTGATGGCCCGTTCTGCGGGCGAAATCGACGAAGATCGCGACGGATTGGCGCATGAGCGGCTCTGCCTCGGCCAGCCGGTCGGTGACTTCCAGCAATCCGGCGAGGTTATTGAGGTCGCGCGCAACGTCGGGATGGCTTTGCCCAAACCATTTCTCGTCAATTTCGAGCGCTCGGCGACAGAGTGGCTCTGCCTCGTGTAGACGATCGGTGGCTTGTAGCAATCGACCAAGGTTGTTGAGATCCGTCGCCACGCTAGGATGATCAGGCCCAAGGCTTTTCTCGTCGATTGCTAGCGCGCGGCGTATGAGCGGTTCGGCATCGGCGAGCCGGTTGGCGTCTTGAAGCACTAGGGCGAGGTTATTGAGATCGCGGGCAAGATAAGGATGATCTGGCCCGAAGTTTTGCTCGTCGATAGCGAGCGCGCGGCGCATGAGCTGCTCAGTATCGCCCAGTTGGTTGGCTTCTTGCAGCAACCCGACTAGATTGTTGAGGCGCGCCGCGACCGTCGGATGGTCGGGCCCGAGGTTTTTTTCATCTATTACTAGCGCGCGGCGCATGAGCGCCTCGGCCTCGGCCAGCCGACTGGTGGCACGCAGCAATAAAGCGAGATTATTGAGGTTGGCTGCGACGATCGGGTGGTCTGGCCCGAGCCTTTCCTCGTCAATTGCGAGTGCGCGGCGTATCAAGGGCTCGGCCTCGGTGTGCAGCGCTTTTGTGCTGAGTAGCATTGCTACCCGGGTCATGAGCCTTGAAGTTGGCTTCACTATACCGGCGCTATCCGCACGGCCAGCAACGGCTAGCGCGTGGGGAACGATCGCTTCAAGGCGAGGCCAGTCGCGCACATCGGCGGGATTGCCGGCAAACGCATCGTTAATCCAGTTTAACGCCTGGCCGAGGCTGCGCGCGCGAGTTTCGGCGTCGAGGCTGCGTCGCGTCACGTCCTGCACCAATCGATGCACGAAAATGAACGGCCCCCCGACATCGCGCGTGACCAGCGAATAGGCGGCAAGATCGGCAAAGGTGTCTTGTAGGTTCTCGCCCTCGGCACCCGGCACCCGAACTCCGAGCAGGAAATCAGGGATCGGCTCGGGCGCCAGCCAGGCCAGCCGTTCCAGCAGGCGGCGGCCTGCGGGCGTCAGTTGCTCGACCGAAGTCTGCCAAGTAATGGCGACTGCGCGCGGGTAGTGCGTGACCGCGGGATCGGACCAGGCCATGACCTTGTCGCGGTTGGCGAGCCACTGCTCCAGATATTCGTCGAAGGTCAGCTTCCGCGCGGCGACATAGGCAGCGGCCTGCTCCAGCGCGAGCGCGAGATTTCCCAGCTCTGCCGCGATTTCTCGCGCCTTAGCCGCGTCATCGGCCGCCGGCCGGCGGCGTCCTTCGGTGCGCTCCAGCAAGAACGCGGCGGCATCGTCTTTGCCCAGCACGCCGAGTTCGAGCGGTTGTATTTCTCCGGCGAAGTTCGAAAGCCGGCTGGTGATGATGACATGGCCGCCGCTGCATTGCGCCATCAGGTGTTCGCCTTCGGCCAAGGCTTCTGTGGTGTCGAGGTTGTCGAGGATGAGCAGCCAATCGGGATTGGCTTCCAGCCAGGCGAGCACCGCTCTCACATGCGTGGCCTCATCGGTGGTTTCGAGGTCCGGCACTAGTATTGCGCTCAGGCCTCCGAAATTAGTCCGCAGCAGCTCAGGCGTTTCACCCCGGACGAATAACGCTGCCGAGTAATCGTTGTGATGCGCCCAGGCATACTCGACCGCCGCGCGCGTCTTGCCGATACCACCCATGCCGTAAACGGCGTTGAAAATCGCGGTCTTGCCGCCGCCCGCGCGCGTGAGGCTTTCGTGCAGTTGCTTGAGGAAATCGGTGCGGCCTTTGAACAGGTGGCCGATGCTCGGGTAGGGCAGGACGATGGGCTTGCTGGACGGCGCTGATGCGCTTCGTAGACGTTGGCGGAATTCCCAATCTTCTTTCAAGACCGCAATGCGCAGCGTCTCGCTGGTCGAGAAGGGATTGCGATACAGCCCCTCATCCTTGAGGTGCTGCACATAGGCCGCTTGCAGGCCGGGGAAATCAGGGCCGCTCGGTTTCGCTTCGTCCGGTTTGTAATCGTCGGCGGCCACGTAAGTAGAGAGCCGCCTTTTGTAATAGCGCGCGAAGAATAGCTCCCACTGCGTGTAAGAAGCTTCGTCGATCCCAGGCGGTAGGATTCTGGGGTGCTCGAAGTATTTGGCTTCCGCTGGCTTCGGACAGGCGCCGCTGCGCTTGCCGATGACGCACACGACCGCGTCACAGCTTTGGATGTATTCGCGTAGCAGGCCGAGCAAAGTGGCGGTGTCATTGCGCGCCTCCGGGCGAAAATCGTCCTGCACCTTGACGAGCAGCCCCTTGGCCCGCAGGTCGGCCGCAATCGCCGAGCGCGCCTTGCCGAACTCGCTGGTCACCGCCGAAATAAAAACCCGAAATTCCCCACCCGCCATGGCGTGGCCCCGCATTTATTCTCGTTTTGCGAGCACCTTGCCATGGCCTCACCGTCTCGCGAAAGCTGCTTTTCCCGTCATTCCGGGGCGCGAGCACGGCTCGCGATCCCGGAATCCAGGGGCGACACGACAAGGCCATCATTGGGTCGCCCTGGATTCCGGGTTCGCCGCGCCTACGCCCTTCCGGCTTCGGCGCGGCGCCCCGGAATGACCGGGAGAGGGACCCGCGCCTGGACACAGGAACCCGCGGCCCGCAGATCACACCGCGGCTCCTAACCGCCCCTCTGGTTAAGTTCCGTTAACCAATGCATCTGCTAATGGAGTAGAAAGAGCCGGAAAGGGTCCAGATTCGTGCCGTTCCGCCCGCTCGTCCTCGGTCTTGCCGCGGCCTGCGCCTTGAGCGCGGCGCTCGGCTGCGCGCCCGCGCGCGCGGTCGAATCGGGCGTGACCGTGCACAAGCTCGGGCCGCTGCAAGAGACCATGCCGGAGGCGACCGCGGTGCGGCTGGGCGGCGACAACCTCAAGACCCGCTTCGTCGTCGATCTTTCCCGCAAGGTCGACCTCGCCACCTTCACGCTGGCCGATCCCTACCGCGTCGTGCTCGATCTGCCCCAGGTCATGTTCAAGCTGCCGGCGCATTCGGGCGAGCACGGCCGCGGGCTGATCAAGGCCTTCCGCTACGGGCTGATCATGCAGGGCGGCTCGCGCATCGTGCTCGACGTGAGCGGGCCGGTGCGGGTCAACAAGGCCTTCACGCTTGCAGCCGCCGACGGCCAGCCGGCGCGGCTGGTGCTCGATCTTGCCGCCACCGACCGCGAAAGCTTCCTGCGCAATATCGAGCTGCAGAACCACGCCACCCCGCACATCCCGGCCCAGCGCAGCGCCTCGGTGCCCGACAACAGCGGCGATCCGCGCCCGCTGATCGTGCTCGATCCCGGCCATGGCGGCATCGATTCCGGCACCAAGTCATACAACGGCAAAGTGGACGAAAAGGACGTCGTGCTCACCTTCGGTCTCGAACTGCGCAAGGTGCTCGAGAGCAGCGGCAAATACCGGGTGGCGATGACGCGCGCGGACGACACCTTCATCCCGCTGCAGGAGCGCGTGCGTTTTGCCCGGCAGCATCGCGCCTCCTTGTTCATTTCGATCCACGCCGACTCCCTCCCGCGCCGCGAAGGGCAGGCCGAGGGCGCCACCGTCTATACACTGTCCGAGCACGCCTCCGACGCCGAGGCCGCCAAGCTGGCCGAGAAGGAAAACAAGTCCGACATCATCGCCGGCGTCGACTTGAACGCGCAGCCCGGCGACGTCGCCAATATCCTGATCGATCTCGCCCAGCGCGAGACCAAGACCTTCTCGGTGCAGTTCGCGCGCACTTTGGTGGGCGACATCAAGGCTGAGGCGCCGCTGCACCTCAAGCCGGTCAAATCGGCGGGCTTCGTGGTGCTCAAAGCGCCCGACGTGCCTTCGGTGCTGGTGGAACTCGGCTACATGACCACGCCCAGCGATCTGCGGCACCTGGTGTCGCCGGAATGGCGGGCGCGCACGGCGCAGGCGATGGCGCAGGCGATCGACGATTTCTTCGCCCGGCGGCTGGTGGGCGCCAGCGTGGGGGCCAAATGAGCGGCAAGCGAGAACCGACGCGGTGCGCTACCGGCCTCAGTTTCAACATAAAAACCGGCCACCCAGAAGCCCAAGCTAGGCTCGCGGGCGGCGATGGCGGCTTCGGCCGATCGGCGGTAGAAGAACTGACGCGTTTCGGTGGTCGCGGGACGCGCGAGCAAAGTTAACGGGGGCCGCTAAAGGCCGCGGCGGGACCATTCGCATATGAAGTTTATTCTGCGCTTTTTCGGCTTCCTGTTCGCTGTGGGCACCATCCTGTTCGTCGTCGGGGTGGCCGGGGTCGCCGGCCTGTTGTGGCACTTCTCCAAGGACCTGCCGGACTATTCGCAATTGCAGGATTACGAGCCGCCGGTGATGACGCGGGTGCACGCCACCGACGGCTCGCTGGTCGCCGAATTCGCCAAGGAGCGCCGTCTCTACATCCCGATCCAGGCGGTGCCGAAGCGGGTGATCAATGCCTTCCTCGCCGCCGAGGATAAGAACTTCTACGAGCATGGCGGGCTCGATTTCACCGGCATTGCGCGCGCGGCGGTCAACTATATCGAGAACTACGGCTCGAACCGCCACCCACAAGGCGCTTCAACTATTACTCAACAAGTTGCCAAGAACTTCTTGTTAACCAACAAGGTTACCTTCTCGCGCAAGATCAAGGAGGCGCTCTTGGCGCTCAAGATCGAGCGCACTTATTCCAAGGACAAGATCCTCGAGCTTTACTTGAACGAGATCTACCTTGGGCTCGGCGCCTACGGCATCGCCGCCGCTTCGCTGACTTATTTCGACAAGGGCGTGAACGAGCTCACCATTCCGGAAGCGGCCTATCTCGCCGCGCTGCCGAAGGCTCCCAACAACTACCATCCGTTCCGCCAGCGCGATCGTGCGATCGAGCGGCGCAATTGGGTGATCGACCAGATGGCGCAGGACGGCTTCATCAAGCAGGCCGACGCCGAGAAGGCCAAGCGCAGTCCGCTCGGCGTGGTGCAGAAGCCGGCGACCCAGCACATGTTCGCGGCTGAATATTTCGCCGAGGAAGTGCGGCGCGAGCTCTACGACCGCTACGGCGAGAAGAAGCTCTACGAAGGCGGCCTGTCGGTGCGCACCACGCTCGACCCCAAGCTGCAGATGATCGCGCGCAAGGCGCTGGTCGACGGGCTGGTGCACTACGACGAGGCGCACGGCTACCGCGGCGCCATCAGCAAGATCGACGTCAGCCGCGATTGGGGCCCCAAGCTCGCCGAGGTGAAGGCGCTGGCCGATGTGGCGCCCTGGCGGCTGGCGGTGGTGCTGGAAGTGGGCGACAAGTCGGCGCGCATCGGTCTGCAGCCGGGCCGCGAGCCCGGCGGCTACATCAGCAAAGAGCGCACCGTCGGCATCATCCCGCTCGACGGCGTGAAATGGGCGAAGGTGAAGGGCCGCACCCCGCGCAAGGTCGGCGAGGTGCTCGAGCCCGGCGACGTCATCTATGTCGAGCCGACCAACGACCAGGGCCAATACGCGCTGCGCCAGGTGCCGAGTGTGTCGGGCGCCATGGTGGTGGAGGATCCCTGGACCGGCCGCGTGCTCGCCATGGTCGGCGGCTTCTCCTATGACGAGAGCCAGTTCAATCGCGCCACGCAGGCGCTGCGCCAGCCCGGCTCCTCGTTCAAGCCGATCGTCTATGCCGCCGCCCTCGACAACGGCTATACGCCGTCCACGCTCATTCTCGACGCGCCGATCGAGATCGACCAAGGCCCCGGCCTCGGCGTCTGGAAGCCGGAGAATTACGAGCACGATTTCTTCGGGCCTTCGACGCTGCGCTTCGGCGTCGAGCATTCGCGCAACGTGATGACGGTGCGCCTGGCGCAGGACATTGGCATGCCGCTGATTGCTGAATATGCCAAGCGCTTCGGCGTCTACGATAACCTGCCGCCTTATCTGTCGTTCTCGCTGGGCGCCGGCGAAACCACGTTGCTGCGCATGGTCACCGCCTACGCTATGATCGACAATGGTGGTCGGCGCATCAAGCCGACGCTGATCGACCGCATCCAGGACCGCTACGGCCACACCGTCTATCGCCACGACCAGCGCGAATGCATCGGCTGCGACGCCAAGAAATGGGCCGACCAGCCCGAGCCCTCGCTGATCGACCGGCGCGAACAGGTGCTCGATCCGATGACCGCCTATCAGATCACCTCGATCATGGAAGGCGTGGTCCAGCGCGGGACCGCCGCCGGCGTTGGATTCCAGAAGGAGGTCGGCAAGCCGATCGCCGGCAAGACCGGCACCACCAGCGACTACAAGGACGCCTGGTTCATCGGCTTCACGCCCGATATCGTGGCCGGCGTCTATATCGGCTTCGACAAGCCGAAGTCGCTCGGGCGCGGCCAGACCGGCGGCCGCGTGGCCGGGCCGGTGGTGCGCGACTTCCTGAAGGTGGCGCTGGCCGGCAAGCCGCCGGTGCCGTTCCGCGTGCCGCCCGGCATCAAGCTGGTGCGCGTCGACCTCAAGACCGGCATGCGCGCCGGGCCGAACAGCAGCCGCGTGATCCTGGAAGCCTTCAAGCCGGGCACCGCGCCGCCCGACAATTACGCGGTGGTCGGCTATGGCGGCGACCGCGACGACGGCGGCAACCGGGCGCCGTTCTTCGGCAACGTGCCGCCCGACGCCGGCCGCGCGGTGCGCTCAGGGACGGGCGGGCTCTATTGAGGCGCTTAAGGTTGCGCTTGCCGGCGCGCGACGTTAAATCCTGACCGTTGAATCGAAAGGCCCCGCCTCGAGCGGCAGCGGACATCATCATGCGCGCGGAAACCCAAAGCCTCGTCGAAGACATCAAGCGGTCGCTCGGGCTGCTGAGGAGGCATCTTTGACGTCGATGCCGCGAAACGCCGCCTGGCCGAGCTGAACAAAGAGGCCGAAGACCCCGCGCTGTGGAGCGACCAGGGCAGAGCGCAGCGTGTGATGCGCGAGCGCGACGCGCTTGACGACCAGCTCAATGCGATCGGCCGCATCGAGCAGGAGCTCGACGATCAGCTCACGCTGATCGAGCTCGGCGAATCCGAAAAGGACAACAAGACCGTCGCCGAGGCGGAAGCCGCGCTCAAGCGGCTGAGGGCGGAAGTGGCGCGGCGCGAGCTGGAGGCGCTCCTGTCCGGAGAGGCCGATGCCAACGACTGCTATTTGGAAGTCCACGCCGGCGCCGGCGGCACCGAAAGCCAGGACTGGGCCGGCATGCTGATGCGCATGTATGTGCGCTGGGCGGAGGCGCACGGCTACAAGGTCGACTGGATCGAGGAAAGCGAAGGCGAGGGCGCCGGCCTCAAGTCGGCGACCGTGATGATCAAGGGCCACAACGCCTATGGCTGGCTCAAGAACGAGCACGGCGTGCACCGGCTGGTGCGCATCTCGCCGTTCGATTCCAACGCGCGCCGGCACACCTCGTTCGCCAGCGTGGTGGTCTTTCCGGTGGTGGACGACCGCATCAAGATCGACATCAACGAGAACGACGTGCGCACCGACGTTATGCGCGCCGGCGGCGCCGGCGGCCAGCACGTCAACAAGACCGAGTCGGCGGTGCGGCTGACCCACATTCCGACCAATATCGTGGTGAAATGCCAGCAGGACCGCTCGCAGCACCGCAACCGCGCCATGGCCTGGGACATGCTGCGCGCCAAGCTGTTCGAAGCGGAGATGAAGAAGCGCGAGGACCAGGCCGTCGCCGACCAGGCGGCCAAGACCGATATCGGCTGGGGCCATCAGATCAGGAGTTACGTATTGCAGCCCTATCAGATGGTGAAGGACCTGCGCACCGGGGTCTCCACCTCCAACACCGCCGGCGTGCTCGACGGCGATCTCGACGAATTCATGCAGGCCGCGCTGGCGCAGAAGGCGTTCGGCGGCGAGCCGGTCGAGGTGGAGGATGTGGAGTAGCGCGCGACTATTATTTCGTAGCCTTATACGGCAGCGCGTTGCGGGATGGGTGCAACACCTGATACTTCGATCATGACCAAAAAGATCGCATTGGTTCCACCGACCTCGAATATTTTGTCGCCCCTTCCGGCATCGGCCGGCGATGAAGCGACCGAAAGGCTGCTGAGCGGAGACGGCGTCCGTGTCGAGCGGATCGTCTCATACGGCCAAGCCTCGCCGGCCGGCTTCTGGTACGATCAGGACGAAGCCGAATGGCTGCTGGTCACGCGCGGGCGGGCGCGCCTGACCATCGAGGGCGAAGCGGAAGATCGCGCGCTCGGCCCGGGCGACAGCCTGTTCCTGCCGCCCCATTGCCGGCACCGGGTTGCCTGGACGCAGCCCGATCAGCCGACCGTTTGGCTGACGATCTTTATCGACGCGCGCTTGTCGCCGAAACCGGCCGGCTGAGGTGGCGGCCGCCCTTGGCTGCGGCTTCCTCCCTTCAAGTCTCCAACCGCTCGCCCGTCTCCGCCTGCCACGCCTTCAGCCACTTGCGAAAACGGTTGCCTTCTTGCGCGGCGCCGCCATGCAATGCCGCGAACACCGGGCCCTCCGCCGAAAACATCAGCACGGCGTCGAGCCCCTTGGAGCGGCGCAGCGTGTCGAGCGCTTGGTTCGGCGTCTGCGCGATCGGGCCCGCGACGTTGAACGAGGTGTTGACCGCGCATTCGACGCCGATGCGGCGGCCGAGCGCCTTCAGATACGCGTAGGTGAGGGGATCGGTCTTCTCACGCACGATCTGCAGGCGGCCGGTGCCGTCGGCATGGATGACCGCCGGGATGCGCTGGCGCGCCTGCGGCTTGGCGTGCGCGGTGAGCACCATATAGTTATAGGCGTTGTAATCGGCGTCGCCGGCGCCTTCCGCCAGTTCGAAGAATTCCTGCGCCGCCTCGAGCGTCAGCATCGGCGCCAGCGGGCGGATGGCCTCGCGGTATTTCACCCGCGCGTTCAGGTTCTCGCGCGTTTGCGGATTGCACGGGTTGGCCAGGATCGAGCGGTGGCCGAGCGCGCGCGGGCCGGTCTCGGCCGCGCCCTGATAGAGCGCGAAGACGGCGTCCTGCGCGGTCATAAAGGCCATGAAATCGGCGTAGCGCGCGCGCGCCTGATCGCCGTCGGCAGGCGCAAGCTCGAGCCATTCGACATCGGGGCTTGCCGCAAGCGCGGCGCGGATAGCGTTCTCCGCCGGCGGCATGCCACAATAAAAAGCGTGCTCCACGGCTGACCCGAGCCCATAGCCCGCCAGATAGGCGCCCATATAGGCCGCCCCGATCGTGACGCCGGCGTCGTTCGGCACCGGCGGCACCCACAAATGCAGGCGCGCGTCGCGGTTGAGCGTGCGCCGGTAATAGCTGGCGTCGAAATGCTCGAGCAGCGCGCATATTGCCGAGCGCGTTGAGGCCGATGCCGCCGGTCAGCACCAGGCGCTCGCTGGCGGTGGCGCGGATGAAATGGTCGATGACATGCATGAGCGCGTCCTCGAACACCATTTGCGTCGCCGCCGCCTTGTCGAGGCGGCTTTGCGTATTCTCGCTGTGCGTGATGTCCTCGATGCGCAGCACCGCGTCCGGGTTCCACATGTCTTCTTGCGCGATCGGCTCGCCGAGAATCTTCTTGAGCGCGGCGGTGTAGGGTTGGCGCAGGATGTCGCGCGGCCAGTTGGCGAGGTCGCGGTTGATGAAGATTTGGCCGTCCGGCCGCAGGCAGAAGATTTCCTTCAGCGCCTTGTAATAGGGGTTGGTGCGGCGGTCATTGTCGCCATAGGCGGTGGCGCCCATGTAGCGGCCCTCGCTCGACAGCCAGGTCCAGCCGCCTTGCGTCGAGGAGATCACCGCGTAGAAAATGCCGAGCGAGTCGAACACGCTGTTGTTGGCGTAGAGCAGCTTCATGCGGCCGTTCTCGACCACATAGAGCGAGATGGCGCCCATGTCGCCGAGGCCATCGAGCACCGCCACCATCACCGGCCCTTTCTCGCGCGCAAAGGGCGACACCGCGAAGGAAAACCAGGCGTGGTTTTCGTGATGCGGCGTGCCGATCAGATCGACCGGCGCGTCGAAGCCGAGCTGGTGCCCGATATGGCGCGCGGCGCGGTAGCCGCGGTCGAGGTCGCGCGAGTTGAACAGCGGCGTGCCTTCGCGCCGCGTCAACATGCGCAGGCTGGCCGGGGCCTCCTCCAGGAACGTCCGTATCAGCGTGGCCGCCAGCGCGGCATAGTCCCAGGAGCTGAACCAGGCATCGATGCCGTCCGGCCCGCGCCCCTGGCCGGCAAGATAGGCGCGCATCGCCTCGATCGACTGCTGCGGATAGGCGTTGGTGTGCTTGACGCCGGAAAAGCGCTCTTCTTCGTTGTTCAAGATCGGCCGCGGACCGGCGCGGGTAACCTCGATCAGCGCCACGCCCGAATTATGCGTGCCGGCGGCGGAAACGCCGGCCAGCGTCACGGCCTCGCCGCGCTCGATCTTGTCCTTGAGGTGAGCGATGCGCGCGCGCGCGAAATCGCTGCCGGCGCGGTGGACGTGCCGCCGCCGGTAAACGCCTTCCAGCAATGGCAGCGCGAGGTGAAAGCCCGCCGCGCCGAGCCAAGGGTGGCGTGCCCCGATCCGCATGATGCGGCCTGTCCCCGTTAAACGCTCTGTTCTCGGCGATTCATCTTATACGGCGGGGCTGATGGCAACCGGGCACGCCCGGCGCGTCTCACGCCTTGCCGAGCCGCAAGCCGGCGCGCAGGAATTTCTGCGGGTTGACCGGCTCGCCATTGATGCGCGTCTCGTAGTGCAGATGCGGGCCGGTGGAGCGGCCGGTCGAGCCGATCTTGCCGATGACCTGGCCGATGCGCACCTTCTGGCCCACCTTGACGTCGATCTCCGAGAGATGGCCGTAGCGGGTGGCGAGCCCGTTGCCGTGGTTGATCTCGACCATATTGCCGTAGCCGCCGTCGCGGCCGGCGATCGAGACCGTGCCGGCGGCGGTGGCGTGCACCGGCTCGCCGATCTGGCCGCGCAGGTCGATGCCGGTATGCATGGCCGGACGCCCGTTGAACGGGTCGGTGCGCACGCCGAAGGGCGAGCTCATGTCGATTTCGCCGGTGACCGGCTTGCGCACCGGCACGTCGGTGAGCATGCGGTTGTAGTGGTCGATGCGCGCGCGCGCGAGATTGATGCGGTAGATCTGGCGGTCGAAGGCGCTGGCGCCGGGTCTGGGCGGCCGGAGCGGCACGAAGGGGCCGCCGGCCGCCGTGCGCGGCAGTTTTCCGACACGGACGCCGAGATCGGCGAGCACGCTGTGCATGCTGCGCGCCTTGTTGTCGACGTGCTCCTCGATATTGCCGAGCGCGGCGGTCTGGCGGCGCGCGATCTTGTCGAGCGCGCCCGACACGCGTGCCAGGATGCCGTCAAGCCCGCCGGCGTCGGTGCGCGTGGCAAGCCGCGTCGTGCTCGCCGGCGCTTCGCGCGATTGCAGCCGCGCCTCGCGGTCGGGCGGCGCCACATAGATTACGGTATCGCTGATCGGCGACGGCTTGGGCTGCGCCGCGGACGGCGCGCGCGGTGCATGGCGCGTGGGCGGCAGCGAGCCGGTGATCAGGCCGTCGCCGGCGAGCGCCTCGGTGCGGCTCTCCAGCTTCGCCTGGCGCTGCAACAACGTCTTGAGCTTCTGCTCGAACTGCTCCTGGTCGAGCAATTGCCGGCTGGTGATACGGTCGACCTGCGCACGCAATTCGGCGATGCGGTCCTCATAGGCGAACTGCATCTTGGCCTGGCGGCCGATCAGGCCGGTAAGCACGTCGTCGCGGAAGGTGAAATAGGTGCCGGTCAGGATCGACCATACCGCCATGACCACCAAGGTTCCGACCACGATCCAGAACGCCACCGGCCCGATGCGCACCTGGTGGCCGGCGTGTTGCAGGGTGTAGCCGCCGCCGCGGCGGCGATGATGGTGCTGGACATGGCGCGAGACGTCGGCGGCCGATTGCGCGCGCGCCGGCGTCGGACGGGCGGGCCCGTGGTCGGCGCTCGGGTGGTAGGTGGACGACATCGCTACTCCCGCTCGCGTCCAGGCGGCAGGCGCTGGACCAGCAGGGCGATATCAGGCCGATATGGTTAAAAAGCCCCTAAGCGGAACCGGGTGCGGCCGCAATTCGGCTGGAATAGCAGGGCATTACAGGGCGCGGGCGGCTTCCAGGACCTCTTGCGGCATGGCCCTCCACGCGCACCTTGGGCCAGACCCGGGCGATGCGGCCTTTGCCGTCGATCAGCAAGGTCTTGCGCACGACGCCCATGAATTTGCGGCCGTAGAGCGATTTCTCGCCCCAGGCCCCATAGGCGGTGAGCATCTTGCGGGTTTCGTCGGAGGCGAGCGGGATATTCAGTCTGTGCTTGGATTTGAACTTATCCTGGGCCGCAACCGAATCGGCCGATACTCCCAGGATGTCGGTGCCGGCCTTGGAAAAAGCCGCGCGCAGGCTTGAGAATGCGATAGCTTCCTTGGTGCAGCCCGGCGTGTCGGCCTTCGGGTAGAAATAAAGGACCAGATTGCGGCCCATGAAGTCCTTCAGCGACACCGTCGCGCCGCCGTCGCGGGGCAGCGTGAAGGCCGGTGCCTTGTCCCCGGCTGCCAGTTCGCGCGCCATGATGCCTTCCTTTCGTCGTTTTCGGCCCTTCAAACTCGCCATTAGCCGTCTGCGTCGGGAGGACGCAAGCGGATCCGCGGATAAGGGCCATGTGGGCCGCGCCGGGCCATCGGGGCCGGCTTGCGAGGCGTTCAGCGCCGGACGAGGGGCGCCCAACCGGGCATGACACGCGACGACCACGATCCCAAAGGTTCGGCCCGCCACGCGGCGGGCGGCCGGCGTGCGTCCGCGCGTCCGCCGCATCACCATCAGCATCATCAGCCGCAGCAAGAGCATCACGCAACGAAGCACGAGCACGCGCCCAAGCACGAGCCCAAGCACGCGTCCAAGCAGGGGCATGCCGGCAAGCATGAGCAGGCCGCGCGCGCGCGCCGCATGCCGCATCACATGGCCTTGCAGCAATGGAACGCGCTGCAACGCCGCGCTTTTCAGTTTCTGCGCCGGCGCACGGTGCGGCGGCTGCTCTGGGGCACGACGATCACGCTCGTGCTGGTCGTCGTGGCGGCGGGGGGGTTGTGGTGGCGGCTGTCGATTGGGCCCATCGAGCTGGACCTGGCGACGCCCTGGCTGAAGAAGGCGATCGAGGACAATTTCGGCGGCGCCCATACCGTCTCGGTCGGCGGCACGCAGCTCGAGCGCGACGAGAACGGTCGCATCTCGCTGCGGCTGCGCGGCATCACGGTGCGCGCCGCCGACGGCACGGTGGTGGCGAGCGCGCCCAAGGCGGAAGTGGGGCTTTCCGGGCTCGAGCCTGCTGACCGGCAATGTGCGCGCCAAGAGCCTCAATCTGGTCGGCGCCGAAATGGCGGTGCGCATCGAGAAGAGCGGCGCCGTCACCGTGTTCGCCGGCGCCAACAAGCGCCCGATCGCCACCGCTGCGCCGGCGCTCACGGCGGCGAGCCCGGGCGGAATTGCAGAGGCGGCGGTGCCGGGGCCCTTGGGCGCGGGCGCCGAGGATTTGGCCGGGCTGCTGGCCTGGATCGACGGGCTCGGCGCCACCGGCCTCGACGGTCACGATCTGCGCGAGCTCGGCCTCAAGAACGGCAATCTCACGGTCGACGACGAGCGCAACGGCAAGCATTGGACCTTCAGCAAGATCAATGTCAGCCTGATGCGGCCGACGGGCGGCGGCATCACCTTCCGCCTGTCGTCGGACAACACCAAGCAGCCCTGGGTCTTAAGCGCCGCCATGCGGCCGGTCGCCGAGGGCGTGCGCGCGATCGGGCTGGAAGCGCGCAACGTCTCGTCCGCCGACATCCTGCTCGCGCTGCGCCTCAACGAAGCCGAGGTGGAGGCCAATCTGCCGGTGTCGGCCAGCGTGCGCGCGGAGGTTTCATCCGCCGGCGTGTTGCAGCGCATGCAGGGCCGGGTGGTGGCGGGCCACGGCAACGTCGTCGATCATGGCGACGACGACGTAAATGTCGATGTCGAGCGCGCCGACATCAGGTTCAACTGGGATGCGGCCCAGCACGCTTTGGTCATTCCGTTTCAGGTGCACGCCGGCGGTAATCAGTTCACCATGCGCGCGACGCTGCGGGCGCCGTCCGACAAGAGCGGGCTATGGACCTTCGACATCGCGCGCGGCGATGCCGTGATCGACCCGATCATTCTCGCCGGCTCCGCCAATGTGGACCCGGAAGGTTTCGCCATCAACCGGGTGACCATGCACGGCCGCATCGACACCAAGCGGCGCCGCATCGATCTCATCAAAGGCGATCTCACCCGCATCGACACGCGCCCGCTCTACAATATCGGCATCGCCTTGACCGGCAGCCTCGATTATTCCGGCAGCGAGCCGCATCTCGCCTTCGGCATCGCCTGCACGCGCATGCCGGGATCGGTCTTGAAGCGAATTTGGCCGATCTTCGCCAATTACGCGGTGCGCCAGTGGGTCGAGGAGCATGCCTTCGGCGGCGTGGTCGAGCATGTCGTGATCGCGGGCAACGCGCCCATGCCGGATTTCCGCCCGAACGGCCCGCCGATGCCGCCCGACGGATTTTCCGTCGACCTTGAGACCAGCGGCACCACGGTGAAGCCGCTCACCGACATGCCGGCGATCCACGACGCCGATCTGACCTTGCGCGTGGTCGGCCGCCACGCCAGCGTCAGCCTGGCCCGCGGCACGGTGGACGTCGCGCCCGGCCGCAAGCTCAACGTCGCCGACGGCATTTTCGACGTGCCCGACGTCCATCCGAAGCCGGCGGCGGCGACCGCGCGTTTCCGCGTCGACGGCGCGGTGCCGGCGGCGGCCGCGCTGCTGTCGAGCGAAGGCATGCGCGACACCGTCGGGTTGACGCTCGATCCGGATTCCACCCGCGGCACGGTGAGCGCGCGCGTGGCGGTCAATCTGCTTGTCGGGCGCAACGTGCCGCGGGATTCGTCGACTTATTCCGTCGCGGCGACACTCACCAATTTCGGCGCCGACAAACTGGTGATGGGGCGCAAGATCGAAGCCTCGACGCTGCGGGTGAGCGCGACCAACAAGGGCTACCAGGTCAAGGGTGACGTCAAGATCGACGGGGCGCCGGCCGCAATCGACATCGAGAAGAAACCCGGCGAGGAGGCGCGGCTCCTGTTGCAGGCCAAGCTCGACGAGCGCGCGCGTCACCGGCTCGGCATCGATCTCGGCGACGCCGTCACCGGCGTGATCCCGATCAAGGTCAGCGGCGACATCGGCAGCGACGTCAAGGACGGCAAGCTCGATGTGGAGGCCGATCTCACCCAGGCCAAGATCGACAATATGCTGCCGGGCTGGAAGAAGCCGGCCGGCAAGCCCGCGCATGCGTCCTATACGCTGGTCAAGACACCGAAAACGGTGCGCTTCGACAATCTGACAATCGCCGGCTCCGGCGCGGACGTGAAGGGCTCGGTCGAGTTCGACGGCGCCGGCGAGATCGTCTCGGCGAACCTGCCGCAATTCGCGCTCTCGGGCGGCGACAAGGCGGCGCTTAAGGCCGAGCGCGCGAGCGACGGCGTGCTGCATGTCGCCATGCGCGGCGACGTCTATGACGGGCGCAATTTCGTCAAGTCGTCGATGGCCGGCGGCGAGAAGCGCAAGCCCAAGAGCCAAGGAGACCGACCTCGATCTCGACGTCAAGCTGGGGGCGGTGGCGGGCTTCAACGGCGAGACCCTGCGCGGCCTCGATCTGAGGATGTCGCGGCGCAGCGGGCACGTGCGCAGCTTCAGCATGAAAGCCAAGATCGGTCGCGACACGCCGCTCAACGGCGACCTGCGCCTGCGCCGGCGCGACAACCACCAGGTCGTCTATTTCGAGACCGACGATGCCGGCGCGCTGTTCCGTTTCACCGACATGTATCCGCGCATGTATGGCGGGCAGATGTGGGTGGCGATGGATCCGCCGAGCGCGGACCAGAAGGCGCAGGTCGGCACGCTCTATGTGCGCAATTTCACCGTGCGCGGCGAGCCCACGCTCAGGCGCGTGACCGCCGGCGCGCCCGGCCAGCCGGGCGGCGGCGTGCAGTTCTCCGAGGCGCACATGGATTTCACGCGCTACCCCGGCCACATGTCGATCCGCGACGGCGTGGTGCGCGGGCCGGCGGTGGGCGCGACGGTCGAGGGCCAGATCGACTACGCCAAGAACGACGTGCATCTGCGCGGCACCTTCGTGCCGTTCTACGGCCTCAACAATCTGTTCGGGCAGATCCCGGTGGTCGGCCTGATCCTGGGCGGCGGCGCCAATGAAGGCCTGCTCGGCATCACCTACGAGGCGACCGGCCCGCCGAGCGCCCCGCGCATCCTGATCAATCCGGTGAGCGCGATTGCGCCGGGCCTGCTGCGCAAGTTCATCCCGTCGCCGGGGCAGTTCGATCCGAACTTCTATCCGCCGAAGCAGTAAGCGCGGCGGCGCTCCATGCGTCTTGTCCTGAGCCGTAAGCCGAGCTTCTACTCGTCGCCGACGGTGTCGCGATAAGAGACCTCACCGTGCAGGTGAATTAGTTCCGACCGGTCGTTGGCCCTTATGCGCGTATGATGCGCATGCGGCGATTTGCGGTGCGGCCAAAGCCGCCACTCCGTCGGCTCGATCTTGATCTCGTTGCCGAGGTCGACATCGATCCAGGCGCCCTCATTGGTGCGCAGACAGGGAAATTCCAACGCCGAGACTTTTCCGTCTTCCACAAAGCGCAGCTCGAGCTCCTGATTGGAGGGAGCGGTCGAAATCGAACGCCAGCGTAACTGCCGCCTATGCGTGAAAAGTTGGATTGTTTTCGCCGCGGCATTCTTCACAGGGCGCCCGATGCGCGCGAAGCCTTGCAGGAAACCCATGTCGGCAATCCATAAGAGATGAGCACGCCGCCCTGTCGCAGGGCAAATTGCGGCAGCCATCCTAGCCGAAAATCGAGCGGCGGTAACCTGCCGCTCCTGATCCTGGGCGGCGGCGCTCTATCCGCCTCATCCTGAGGAGGGCGCGAAGCGCCCGTCTCGAAGGATGGGGCGGCCCCATGGTTCGAGACGCGCGGCTTCGCCGCGCTCCTCACCATGAGGCCGATAGATGATGCTTATTCCGGCCGCAGCAGCACGTGCCGCTTCTTGCCGAGCGAGAGCTTGATCACGCCTTCGGGCGTGACGTCCTTGCCGCCTATCACGTGCTTGTCGCTCGTGATGCGCTCGGTCGTTGACGGCGATGGCGTTGTTGGCGATCGCCCGCCGCACTTCGCCGTTCGACGTGGCAAGGCCCGCGGTCACGAAGGCGGCCAGCACGCCGAGGCCGGCGTCGACGTCCTTGCGCGCCACCGTGACGCTCGGCAGCGAGAGCGCGGTTGCCCCTTCCTCGAAAGTCTTGCGCGCGGTTTCGGCCGCTTGCTCGGCCGCCTCGCGCCCGTGCACCAGCGCGGTCGCTTCGGTCGCCAGCACTTTCTTGGCTTCGTTCAGCTCGGCGCCATGAAGCGCGCCGAGCCGCGCCACCTCGGCAAGCGGCAGCACCGTGAACAGCTTGAGAAAGCGCGTGACGTCGCCGTCCTCGGTGTTGCGCCAATATTGCCAGTAGTCGTACGGGCTCACCAGGTCGGCATTGAGCCAGACCGCGCCGGCGGCGGTCTTGCCCATCTTGGCGCCGGACGAGGTGGTGATCAGCGGCGCGGTGAGCGCGAACAGCTGCGCGTTCATCATGCGGCGGCCGAGATCGATGCCGCTGACGATGTTGCCCCACTGGTCGGAGCCGCCCATCTGCAGAATGCACTTTTCGCGCTTATAGAGCTCGACGAAGTCGTAGGCCTGCAGCACCATGTAATTGAATTCCAGGAACGACAGCTCCTGCTGGCGGTCGAGCCTGAGCTTCACCGAGTCGAACGCCAGCATGCGGTTGACCGAGAAGTGGCGGCCGACGTCGCGCAGGAAGTCGATGTAATTCAATTCGTTCAGCCAGTCGGCATTGTTGGCCATGACGGCGCTGCCGCCGTCCTGCTCGAACTTCAGGAATTTCGCGAAGATCGCGCGGATGCCCGCTGAGGTTCTCCGCGATCTGCGCGTCGGTGAGGATGCGCCGGCTCTCGTCCTTGCCGGACGGGTCGCCCACCCGCGTGGTGCCGCCGCCCATCAGCGCGATCGGCCGGTGGCCGGTCTGCTGCATCCAGTACAGCATCATGATCGGCAGCAGCGAGCCGACATGCAGCGAACCCGCCGTGCAGTCGAAGCCGATATAGCCGGCGATGGCGCCGGCCTTGGCCGCGGCGTCCAGCGCCTCCGGCTCCGAGATCTGGTGGATGAAGCCCCGCTCGGCCAGAATATTAAGGAAATCGGACTTATAGGCGCTCATCTTCGGTCTCGGGGCTTAAGACGACGGTCTTGTCGGGCGGTTCGGGCGCGTGGTGTAACAGGTCCGGCGAATAAATGAAGGGGCGGGCCATGGGGGTGGTGCGGGCCATCGGCATGATGAGCGGGACCTCGCTCGACGGGGTCGATATCGCGCTCATCGAGACCGACGGCGAGCGCGTGGCGGGCTTCGGCCCGACCGGCTACCGGCCCTATTCCGACGATGAGCGCGCGCTGTTGCGGCGCGCGCTGGAGGAGGGCGCCCGCCTGAGCGAGCGTAGCGCGCGGCCGGGCGTGCTGGCGGAAGCCGAGGAATTCGTGACCGGCGCGCATGCCGAGACGGTCGAGGCCTTCCTCGAGGACGAAGGCATCGACCCCGCCGGCGTGGCCGTGGTCGGCTTCCACGGCCAGACCGTGCTGCACAAGCCTTCCGCCGGGCTGACGGTGCAGATCGGCGACGGCGAAGCGCTCGCGCGCCGCATCGGGCTGCCGGTGGCTTACGACTTCCGCGCCGCCGACGTCGCCGCCGGCGGGCAGGGCGCGCCGCTGGTGCCGGTGTTCCATCAGGCGCTGGCGCGCGGGCTCGACCGCGCGCATCCGATCGCGGTGCTCAATGTCGGCGGCGTCGCCAATATCACCTTCGTGGACGGGCGCGATCCGATCGCCTGCGATACCGGCCCGGGCAACGCGCTCATCGACGATTTCATGCGCGCGCGCACCGGCAGCCCGCTCGACCGCGACGGCAGCCAGGCGGCCAAGGGCCGCGTGCACGAGGACTTCATCGCGCGCGTGCTGGCCGAGGAATTCTTCGCCAAGCCGTGCCCGAAATCGCTCGACCGCAACGCCTTCGCCTTTGCCAATATCGGGCTGCCCGATTTCAGCGTGGCCGACGGCGCGGCAACCCTCGCCGCGCTGACCGCGGCCTCGGTTGCGCGCATCGTGCCGCATCTGCCCGAGCCGCCGCATGACTGGATCGTGGCCGGCGGCGGCGCGCGCAATCCGACCCTGATGAAGATGCTGGCCGAGCGCTTGAGGCCCGCCACGGTCGAGACCGCCGACGCCGCCGGCTGGTCCTCGCAGGCGCTGGAGGCGCAGGCCTTTGCTTATCTGGCGGTGCGCACGCTCAACGGGATGCCGCTCACTTTTCCGAGCACCACCGGCGTGAAGGAGCCGATGGTGGGCGGGGTGGTGGTGCGGCCGTGAGGGGTGGGCCGTCATGCCCGGCTGAGCCGGGCACCGAAAAGAAATCTTTGGAATCCGGGCATATGCCGCTTGGCGTTCCCCGCGCGCGGAGCAGCCAGCTCGTAGCCCGGGTGGAGCGAAGCGTAATCCGGGAGATAATAGCAGAGTCTAGGTTGCCCCGGGTTTCGCTTGCGCTTCACGAGGGCCGGGCTACTTCCTCTGGGCTTGACTGGCGCGCGAAGTAATGCACCCGGAAATAGGCGCCGTCGGCGCCCAACTCCTCGGCCGCGACGGCGAGCTCGATTGATTGCAGCAGGGCGTCGGACGCCGAGCGGGTTTGCGAGTGGGGGGAGGCCGGACCAGTGACCGAAGGAGAGGAAGCCGATGTGTTTCATGGGGGTGTGGGTGGGCGTTCGGTTCTTGCCTTATCTAGCCTGAAATTCGGCCTGGAACAGGCCTTTAGGGCGGCTTGGCCGTAGGCGTAACCGGCCGCCTCGGTGCCTTGGGGATTGGCAGATTACGCTTCGCCAATCGGCGTTGCAGCTGGCTTTTAGCAGGCCTTGCACGCCAATGAGTGAGTTCCCAAATATAACGTTCGCTGTCTCCATCCCATTTTTTGCGAGCGGAACGGCATCCTCGGCTTTTGGCCGGGCCGAATATCTTTGGGCGACCAACGACCAAATTAGGAGGAATTGCATGCTTAGCTCTCTCACGATCGATCAAGTCAATGCCATCATCAGAGCGGCCAACGCGCTGAACACGAAGTATCCGCCGAGCACTACTGGCGTCCGGGGATCAGACATCACTGCCGAGAAAATCCGAGCCTACAATAGAGACGAGAAGCCGCTGGCCGACCTTATTTCAGCTCTTAGCAAGGACGCGCGCATGGAGTTGATGGCCCTCATCTGGATCGGTCGCGGTGACGGCGACGAATTCGGGGAGGCCGTCGAATACGCACGCAAGAACTCCGATGACGGCGACGTGCTCTACATCGCGGAAAAAGCGCCCGCGCTGCCCACTTATTTGCGGAACGGTCTGAAGCAGATCGGCCTGAAGGCCACTGCATAGAGACCATGGGCACGACCAGGGCGAAAAGCCTATTAGGTCAACCGCACTACGCGCGCAGTTCGCGGTAATCCTGATAGGCGCAACGGCATCCTTCTTGGTGGACACATGGGCAGCAAGGCGGTCATGAAGGACGACATTGTGAGCGCGATCTACGAGAACGCGATTGACTCGCTGCGTATCGGGATGGAGTTCTTTCTGAAGGAGACAAGCTACTCCAGCCGGAAGCACGCGATCCTCACAGTGTTTCATGCAATCGAACTGCTGCTGAAGGAGAGGCTCGCACAGACCAACCCGATTCTGATCTACAAGAACATCGACGCGAAGATCACAGACGACGCGATGACAGTCGGCGTGCGCGAGGCGCTGGCTCGGCTCGAAAACCTAGGACTCGGTATCCCTGACGAGCAGAAGGAAATCATTGAGAATCTGCAACGGGTTCGGAACCGTATCGAGCACCATCGGTACGACCACAACCACAAGGAAGATAACGCCATCGTCGGCGCGGCGCTGAAATTCATCCTCTACTTTGTTGAACTCGTACTTGAGCGGAAGCTCGAAGGGCAGATCGAAGGGCAAGTGCTCCGCAACATCAACGCTCGCGTGTTTGAGTACAACGAGCGGCAAGGCCTAGCAGATTTCCGCCTCCACGAATGGTTCCGAGAGCGCTGGCCAGAGTGGAAGGAAGAAGAGGAGGACATCCCGGAGGAATTTCCCGGCACCGACTACTGCCCCGAATGTCGGCAAGCCTACCTCGTGATCGGTTACCACGAGAAGCCGGTCTGCTTCTATTGCAACACCACGATCAACGCCGCCAACTGCGAGGAGTGCGGGGACACGTTCCTCGTGCTGCACGGCTGTGGATGCGGCCACCACGAGGGCGAGGACGACGGGCGCGTGCAGGCCCTACTCGATCAGTGGCGCGGCGAAGCGATCCGCAAGCGCGAGGAGGCGTTTAGAGTATCGCAAGTTGGCTCTGCATCAGACGAAAGCCCTTGAGGCCGTGCACATTTTGCGGCGCGTCGGGTGGATTAGGCGCAAAGCGCCGTAACCCACCACAGCGACTCGCAACTGGCGATAGCCCGGTAGGTTGGGCGTCTTCGGTGCTAATCCAGCCTACGGGCTTTGGGCTTGTATTTCGGGGGACGGCCGGCGGTCATCGAGCTTTATATTAGCACAACCTCCGGTCTAGAATGGTCACGGATAGTTTGTGGGCTGAACGTTGCGCACCATGAATCCGTTCAAGAGACTAACGCAATGGGGAGCCGTATTAGGAGCGAGCTATGTGCGGAAGTTGGTGACGGCATGAAGGGGTAAGGCGGCGTATCGTGGGGGTGTTCAACGCCTCCACTTCTCCACTGAAGGAGTGATACGCCGTGACCGACACTAACGTGATCAAGCTCGCTCAGCCAGGGACTTTCACCAATTCGCTCACCGAGATTTTGCGCAACGGGGCACGTACCCTGCTCACGCAGGCCGTCGAGACGGAGGTCGCCGACTTCCTCGGGCGATACGCCGATCTCAAGACCGAGACGGGCCGCCAGCGCGTCGTGCGCCACGGGCATCTGCCCGAGCGCGAGATCATGACCGGCATTGGGCCGGTGGCCGTGCGCCAGCCCCGGGTGCGCGACCGCGAGGCCGCCGGGGGCGGGCGGATTCGGTTCAGCCCGAGCATTCTGCCACCTTACGCGCGGCGCACGAAGAGCCTCGAAGTGCTGATCCCGATCCTCTACTTGAAAGGCGTCTCGACCGGGGACTTCGGGGAGGCGCTGGCAGCGTTGCTCGGCCAGGACGCCGGTGGACTATCGGCATCGAGCATTGCGCGCCTGAAAGAGGCCTGGGTCGACGAGCACGCCCGCTGGCGCGACCGCGACCTGTCCGCCAAGCGGTATGTCTACGTCTGGGCCGATGGCATCTACGTCCAGGCCCGGCTCGAAGATGACGCGCAGTGTCTAATGGTGATCATCGGCGCCACCGCCGAAGGCAAGAAGGAACTCGTTGGGCTTGCCGACGGCATCCGCGAGAGTGCGCAATCCTGGAAGGAGCTGCTGCTCGATCTCAAGCGGCACGGCCTGACGATCTCCCCGCAGCTCGCTGTCGCCGACGGGGCGCTCGGCTTCTGGAAGGCGATCGATGAGGTATGGCCGAAGACGCGCGGGCAACGCTGCTGGGTGCACAAGACGGCGAATGTCTTGAACAAGCTGCCAAAGAGCCTGCAAGCAAAGGCCAAGCGTGTCTTGCAAGACATCTGGATGGCGCCGACCAGGACGGATGCCGAGGCTGCATTCGATGGCTTCATCGAATGCTATGGCGTCAAGTACGACAAGGCGGTCGAGTGCCTCAGCAAGGACCGCGAACCCCTGCTCGCCTTCTATGACTTCCCTGCCGAGCACTGGAAGCATCTACGCACGTCAAACCCGATCGAGAGCACGTTCGCGACCGTTCGGCATCGAACGGTCCGATCGAGAGGATGTCTTTCCAACAAGACCGCGCTCGCCATGATCTTCAAGCTCGCACAGGCCGCCGAGAAAAGCTGGCATCGTCTGCGCGGTCACGACCAGTTGCCAAAAGTCATCCTCGGAGTAAAGTTCAACGACGGAATCGAGGTCGTCAGATCGCAAGCTCAAACCGCCGCCGCCTGATCCCGCTCGTCACCAAGATTTGGCGATAACTCATTAGGAGCACTCGTCGCCGCGTTGGCGTTTTTTCTTACCAATCTGACTTCCATAAAAGAAAATGTGCAGAAACTCTTCGGACCGAGCGACAACTTTGCACAGGTGAAAATCCGCGATGTTGTAGGCACTGAAGCTTTCTACTCTGGAAAGGACGTTCACGTGCTAGTGCAAGCAGTGGTCGAGAAAAAAGGTGCAGCGGCTATCAGCTGCGAACCTGGTCTATGGATGAAAGACGCTGAGTATATCGCTGTTGGGTATTCGGTTGGGGCATCCCGCCGAGGTTCAAATTATATTCTCGACTATATGAGCACGATGGGTCCGTCATTTAATCTTGCTGATGAATTTCGGCAGGGCGTGATGAATTTCAGTTTCGCGATCGGGAAAAGAAATTATGAACAAGTTGCAAAATTTCGATTGGACTGTGGAAATTCAATTACTTCGTGGGTATCAGTTGAATTTCCCAAAAAGATCGAGTGTTACAGCAAGTGTGAGACATCGGACGTTCAGAGTTTTTCACCCGGCTCTGTTGACGAACCGACCCCATCTCCGCCGAACATCGTGCCGCAAATTGCGAAGCTTCCACCTGATACCGGCCAACCGAACGAGCCGCCGCCCGCTTTCAAACGGCAGCTCATCGACTTCAAGACACTCGAACACGCCGGCACAGTAATCGTCGATACGCCGCATTCGTATCTGTACCTCGTACTTGGAAACGGCAAAGCGCTTCGTTACGGCATCGCAGTTCCCCCGCCCCGTTATCAATGGTCTGGCATTGGTGAAATCAGTCGTATGAAGGAATGGGCGGACTGGTTTCCAAGCAAAGAGCTGCTGAAAGAGCGGCCGTTTCTCCCGAAGATGATGGCGGGCGGTCCTGGCACCAGGACGCGCCGATCTATTGTGGAAGGCCCGCTACAGAGTTATCGCCGATCTTGGTGACGAGCGGGATCAGGTGACGGCGATTTGAGCTTGCGATCGGACGACCACGATTTGGTCGTTGAACTTTACTGCGAGGATCACTTTTGGCAACTGTTCGAGACCGCGCAGACGATGACAGCTTTTCTCGGCGGCATGTGAGAGCTGGAAGATCATGGCGAGCGCGGTCTTGTTGGAAAACTCCTCTCGAGGGAGAGGCGCAGCTTAGAGTTCAACGACTAGATGGCATTAGTGGTGTAGATGATGCGCTGTACGCTTCAGGGAAAGCAAAAAAGGAAATCAAGAGCTTACAGTTGCGACGCAGATAAAGGAGATAGCTGGATACTTTGCGCGCAAGGACCTTTTGCGAAGGCGTAGAGGGAGGACTGGAAGGCGGCAGCATAGACGGCGCGATAGAGAGTGAGCAACGACTGCGAGACGCTCTTGCGATACTTACAGGAGGCAAAATACATAGAATGGCGGATCAGGTGGACGATGCATGTTTGCAAGATAGTCTGCGGGAAAACGGCATTGATGACCTCAGGAAAGCGCTTCAGGCCGTCGACGACGGCGATGAGAATGTACTGGGCACGCGGGTCTACAATTCGTTGACGACGCGCAGCGAGAATTTGGCGCTCTCGGTCTGTTCGATACAGATACAGAGAATCTCCTTGGTGCTGTTCGGCAGAACACCGAGCGCGATGCGGAGCTTATTGCGCACGAAGCCTTCGTCGCGCACCTTGAAGGATGGCATCGAAGAACAACAGCGGGTAGCAGATATAGAGAGGCAGGTTCTGCGATTCCGTCACCTCGTGCAGCACCGCATCGGTGACCGCAGAGATCAAATACGGCGAAACATCGATGCGGTAGAGGTACTAGAGATGGCGAAGATACGAGCGAACGGTCATTAAGCGCGCATACATAGAGATGATCTTGTAGTAGAAATAAGGGAAACTGCGCTGGTATATGGCGATCAGCTTGGGGTCAAAGGTAAAGGCAAGATAGAGTGGCAAGAACAGCGTCATCTTAGAGGTGAAGGTGAGGACAGACTTCCTAGAATAGCTGTTGCGGTGATTGGACTTGCGCTAAAAGATGACGTCGTCAAGATGCTAGTCGATCTCGGTATACAATATCCGTTCAGACAGCGCCTTCTTCAACTCGTCGACCAGCGGATCCTTGTTGAACACGTACTTCGGATCCCGGCCAGCCAGAAGCTGGTCCAGCAGGTCTTTCTCGAGCTTGATCACGTTAGTGTCGGTCACGGCGTATCACTCCTTCAGTGGAGAAGTGGAGGCGTTCCTGGCAATCCTCTAGGAGCGCGCACGATCTATTTGGGCGAAGGCACCCGCTACACAGTGCACGGCACGAACCAACCTAGCCGCATTGGAGGGCAGTCTATGGATGATGGCTTTGCACTGCTGAACGAGGACATAGAAGACCTTTTTGGACGCGTTCAGATAGGCACCAGGGTTGTTGTACTACCGGGCGCCTCTGACTAGACCCGCTAATTGGGACACAGCTAAGCGAATGTCTGCTTTGGCACTGCCGGCTCAACCGGTCGACGCAACACTCGCGTAACGCTTACCAAACGCTCGCCTAATCGCTTTCAAGATCCCCGGCTGCCAACGATGCCAAAGCTCCGGTTTCTCGGCCGCAGTAAGCCCTCGACGACATCTTTCTCCATCAGCCATATTCTTTGGTCAAGTTAGAGTGTTGCGTCGACCGGTTGAGACCACCGGATAATAGGGGACATTGAACGGACGTGCCGACGGCGTGTTTACGAGGACACGCCTTCGCTCACTCCTCCTTCACCCCATACGCCAGCGCGTTCCCCGTCGCGCCGTAATACTTGAACGGCAGGAACTTGCCGGTCATGGCAATCTTGACGCGGTCGCCCTTGGGGTCCGGCTAGCGGTCGATCACGCCGCTACCACGCTGATCCTCGCCGCCGCGCGCGAGCGCGGCTTCGCGCGAATGACGATCTCGATGTCCCGATCGAGCGCGTTGAGCAGCGTCATGAGCCGCTCCACCGAGAAGCCTTCGAGCTTGTAATTGCGCAGTACGGAGACCTTGGGCTGATTGAGGCCGAGCCGCGCCGCGGCCGCAGCTTGCGTGAGCCGCCGCGCGTTCATGATCGAATTCAGCGCATAGGCGAGCCTCAGCTTGGTCTGCCGCTCCTCGGCGTCCGGGAGACCTAAGTCCGCGAAAACGTTGCCGCTGCCGCGAGTGATCCCCCGCGTCTTGCCTTTGCTAGCTTTCGCTCTTGCCATGACGCCGCAATATCCCAGAACGGGGATATTGCCAAACATCTTGACAATCGCCTCATAAGATGTTCATGTTATGTTCTAGTGCGTTTCAATGTATCGGCGCCCCATGTTCCTGGTCCAAAACGAGCGCACGAAGCTGACGGCCGCCTGTTTCAACGCGCTGGCCGTTGCGCTGGTGGCCGCCGGGGTTTTCGCGCCGGTCGTCGCGCTTATGTACGGCCTGTCGCAGATGTCGGCGGACGGCTCTCGGCTTTTGGTGGTGATGCTTAGTTGTATTGCGGCCGGCGCGTTTCTACATTGGCTGGGACGAGCCCTTCTCGGGAGGTTACACGAATGACCCCGAAGGATGCTGATCTGCTCTGGAATTATCTGATGGCGGCGCCTTTCATCGTCGTCGGTTTTGCACTTTTCATGTACTGGTTCACGGGCTGGTTGGACCGGCGCGAGCAACGGCGGCATCACGCGGCCGAGTGAGCCGCTGCCGTCATGCCCGGCTTTATGCCGGGCATTCACGTCTTTGCAGCATGTCAGTAAGTAAGGCGTGGATGGCCGGGACAAGCTCGGCCATGACGCGAGCGAGCTAAGCCGCGCTCGGCTTCCTGTCGGTCTTCAGGCGCTTGTCGAGATAGACGCCGATCGAGGTGAGCAGCGGCTCGACCTTGCCGTCGAAGAAGTGGTTGGCGCCTTGCACCACCTTCTGCTCGATGACGATGCCCTTCTGCGTCTTGAGCTTGTCGACCAGGGTGTTGACGTCCTTGTGCGGCACCACCGCGTCCTTGTCGCCGTGGATGATCAGGCCGGACGAGGGGCAGGGCGCCAGGAACGAGAAGTCGTAGAGATTGGCCGGCGGGCAGATCGAGATGAAGCCCTCGATCTCCGGCCGCCGCATCAAAAGCTGCATGCCGATCCAGGCGCCGAACGAGAAGCCGGCGATCCAGCAGCTCTTGGCCTCCGGATTGATGGTCTGCGCCCAGTCGAGGGCTGCCGCCGCGTCCGACAATTCGCCCTGGCCGTGGTCGAAGGAGCCCTGGCTGCGCCCGACACCGCGGAAATTGAAGCGCAGGGCCGAGAAGCCGCGGTGCACGAAGGCGTAGTAGAGCTGGTAGATGATCGGGTGGTTCATCGTGCCGCCGAACTGCGGGTGCGGGTGCAGCACGATGGCGATGGGGGCGTTCTTCTGCCGCGCCGGGTGATAGCGGCCCTCGATGCGTCCGGCCGGGCCGGTGAAAATGACCTCAGGCATGCTGTCGACCTCAAAACTCAGGTGCGCCGCGCCATACAGCGACGGCAACGGCGATTTTTCGCGCGGAACTGGGACTGTTCGATCCGCCCCTAGTTTAGAACACTTCTAAATATGGTGATTTCCGCTTTGCAGCACCGCGGCACGCGCTATAAGAATGCCGAGGAAGCGTCGGCTTCTACCATGACCCCAGGGGCAAAAAGCAAGCATTTTACGGGTCATGGCGTGAATTGGTAGCAAGATACCAAGGCGGCGATGAGCGAACGCGTCTATTTCGATTGGAATGCCACCTCGCCCTTGCGAAACGAGGCGCGCGAGGCGTTTTTGCGCGCGTTTGGGGCTGGAAATGCCTCCTCGGTCCATGCGGAAGGGCGCGCGGCGCGCGCCATCGTCGAGGCGGCGCGCGGCCAGGTCGCGCAAGCCGTTGGCGCGCAAGCCAAGGACGTCACTTTCACCTCCGGCGCCAGCGAGGCCAATATGCTGGCCCTGACGCCAGCCATCGAAACCGCTGGCGAAAAGCGCCCGCGCGACCGGCTTTTCGTGTCGGCGATCGAGCACCCCTCGGTGCTCTGGCGGCGGGCGCTTTGCCCCTGAAAACGTTGAGCAATTGCCGGTGACGCCGGACGGCCTGGTCGACCTTGCGGCTCTGCGAGTAGCCCTTGCGCGCGCCGAACGGCCGCTGGTCTCTGTCATGCTCGCCAACAACGAGACCGGCGTGATCCAGCCGGTCGCCGAGATCGCCGAGATCGTCCACGCCGCCAACGGGCTGTTGCACGTCGATGCGGTGCAAGCGCCCGGCCGCATCGATTGCGTCATCGGCCGCATCGATTGCGGCGTCGGCCGCAACGATTGCGGCGCCGGCCGCATCGATTGCGTCGTTGGCCGCAACGATTGCGTCATCGGCATCGATGGCGCCGACTGCATGACCATCTCCTCCCACAAGCTGGGCGGGCCGCAAGGCGTGGGCGCGCTCATTCGCCGCGGCGACATCCACATTGCTGCGCCGCTGATCAAGGGTGGCGGGCAGGAGCGGTCTTTGCGTGCGGGAACCGAGAACGTCGCCGCCATTGCCGGCTTCGGCGCGGCCGCTAAGGCCGCGGCTGCCGCAAGGCAGGCGGACGCCGCGCACATGGCAAGCTTGCGTGACAGACTGGAAGCGGGCCTAAAGGCCACGACGCCGCAGGTCGTCATCTTCGGCGAAGGCGTCGCGCGGCTGCCCAACACCACGCTGTTCGCGGTTCCCGGCACTAAGGCGGAGACTGCGATAATTACCTTTGATCTCAATGGTATAGCGGTGTCCTCCGGCTCCGCCTGCTCGTCCGGCAAGGTCGCCGCCTCGCATGTGCTGGCGGCCATGGGCGCGGCGCCCGATTTGGCGCGCGGGGCGTTGCGCGTCAGCCTCGGCCATGTGAGCACGATGAATGAGGTGGAACAGTTCCTCGGAACTTGGAATATGCTTGCGGCGTCATTAGTTAAGGAGAGACGCGGGATCGCCGCGTAAGCGGCGGCCGCGAAATCAATCGTCATAAGGGATGAGCTGAAGCGAAAAGCGCTTAGCACCATAACCGACAAATCCAACCCGCGGTCCTTGCAACCGTGAGCGGAGGGTAGAATGCCGGCCGTACAAGAGACCGTCGATCAGGTCCGACTTATCGACGTCGATCAATATAAATACGGGTTCGTCACCGATATCGAATCCGAGAAGGCCCCGAAGGGCCTGTCGGAAGATACCGTCCGTTTCATCTCGGCCAAGAAGAGCGAGCCGGCGTGGATGCTCGAGTGGCGGCTCGGCGCCTACAAGCGCTGGCTGACCATGCGCGAGCCGAGCTGGGCGCGCGTCTCCTATCCGAAGATCGACTACCAGGACCTCTATTACTATTCGGCGCCGAAACGCAAAGCGCTGGCCTCGCTCGACGAAGTCGATCCGGAGATCCTCAAGACCTACGAGAAGCTCGGCATCCCGCTGAAGGAGCAGGAAATCCTCGCCGGCGTGCGCAAGCAAGGCGAGCCGTCGATGCTCGACGACGAGACGACCGGCGGCCAGGTCGGCTCGGGCCGGGTCGCGGTCGACGCCGTGTTCGATTCGGTCTCGGTCGCCACCACCTTCAAGGCCGAGCTGAAGAAGGCCGGCGTCATCTTCATGCCGATCTCGGAAGCGATCCGCGAGCATCCCGAGCTGGTGAAGAAGTATCTCGGCTCGGTGGTGCCGACCTCCGACAATTTCTTCGCGACGTTGAATTCGGCGGTGTTCTCCGACGGCTCGTTCGTCTACGTGCCGGAGGGCGTGCGCTGCCCGATGGAGCTGTCGACTTATTTCCGCATCAACGAGGCCAATACCGGCCAGTTCGAGCGCACGCTGATCATCGCCGACAAGGGCGCTTACGTTTCTTATCTCGAAGGCTGCACCGCGCCGATGCGCGACGAGAACCAGTTGCATGCGGCGGTGGTCGAGCTGGTCGCGCTCGACGACGCCGAGATCAAATATTCCACCGTGCAGAACTGGTATCCGGGCGACGCCAACGGCAAAGGCGGCATCTTCAACTTCGTCACCAAGCGCGGCGATTGCCGCGGCAAGAATTCGAAGATCTCTTGGACGCAAGTCGAGACCGGCTCGGCCATCACCTGGAAATATCCGAGCTGCATCCTGCGCGGCGACGGTTCGCGCGGCGAATTCTATTCGATCGCCATCTCCAACGGCCACCAGCAGGTCGACAGCGGCACCAAGATGCTGCATCTCGGCAAGAACACCGTGAGCCGCATCATCTCCAAGGGCATCTCGGCCGGCAAATCCAACAACACCTATCGCGGCCTGGTTTCGGCGCACCGCAAGGCGACGAATGCGCGCAACTTCACCAATTGCGATTCGCTGTTGATCGGCCACAAATGCGGCGCGCATACGGTGCCCTATATCGAGGCGAAGAATTCCTCCGCCGTGTTCGAGCACGAGGCCACCACCTCGAAGATTTCCGAGGACATGCTGTTCTATTGCCAGAGCCGCGGCATGTCGGCGGAAGAGGCGACCGCGCTGGTGGTCAACGGCTTCGTCAAGGACGTACTGCAGCAACTGCCGATGGAGTTTGCGGTTGAGGCGCAGAAGCTGATCTCGATTTCGCTGGAAGGCTCAGTGGGCTGACGCCATGACGCGCTATTGGTTCAAGCCGCGGCGCTACGGTTACGGCGCGACGCCCGCGACCTGGGAAGGCTGGGCGGTGACGCTCGCGACCGCCGGCGCCGTCTTGGGCTCGATCGTGGCGATGGAAATGCTGGCGGATCGCTCCGATTTTTTCGCCTGGATGATATGGGCGCTGGTCATTGCCGCGATCACGGCCGGGTTCGTGTGCACCGCGCGCAACCGCACGGACGGCGAGTGGCGCTGGCGCTGGGGCGACGACGCGGGAATGAAAGAAACCGATCTGACGATTTGAGAGGACGAAAAAGTGGCATTTCTTGAAGTCAAAAACCTGCATGTCGAGATCGAGGACAAGAAGATCCTCAACGGTCTCAATCTGACCGTTGAGAAGGGGCAGGTCGCGGCCATCATGGGTCCGAACGGCTCCGGCAAGTCAACGCTCGCCTATGTGCTGGCCGGCAAGCCGGACTACAAGGTTACCGAAGGCGACGTGCTGCTCAACGGCGAAAGCATTTTGGAGATGGGCCCGGACGAGCGTGCCGCCAAAGGCGTGTTCCTCGCCTTCCAATATCCGGTGGAAGTGCCGGGCGTCGCCACCATGACCTTCCTGCGCACCGCGCTCAACGCGCAGCGCAAGACGCGTGGGCAACCGGAAGTCTCCACGCCCGAATTCATGAAGCTCGTGCGCGACACCGCCAGCAAGCTCGGCATCAGCCAGGACATGCTGCGGCGCGCGGTCAATGTCGGCTTTTCCGGCGGCGAGAAGAAGCGCCAGGAAATCCTGCAAATGTCGGTGCTGCAGCCGAGCCTGGCCGTGCTCGACGAAACCAATTCCGGCCTCGACATCGACGCGCTCAAGATCGTGGCCGACGGCGTCAACGCGCTGCGCTCGCCCGAGCGCTCGATGGTCGTGATCACGCACTATCAGCGGCTCTTGAACTACATCGTGCCCGACGTTGTGCACGTGATGGCGCGCGGCAAGGTGGTGAAGTCGGGCGGCAAGGAGCTGGCGCTCGAGCTCGAGGCCAAGGGCTATGCGGAATTTGCGGACGAGGCGGCGTAAGGATTTGTATCGAAACTGAATGGAAACCGGGCTAGACTGCGATCATGACCGAACCGGACAACGTGGTCCTCCAGCATCTGCGCGCGATTCGCGAGCAGCTCACGACGATGAGCGAGCGCCAGCTCGAAATCATCCAGCGCGTGGGGAACTTGGAGGTTCAGATTGCGAATCTGTCCGTTCGCGTAGACCGCATCGATGCCCGCCTCGACCGGGTCGAGAAGCGTCTCGGCTTGGCTGAAGTTTGACCGCGCGCAGTTTCGTGCTGCGTCTGGGATGCAAGGGCAACGATGGCTGATGTAACACCAATCAGGACCCCGGCCGAGCAGGCGCTGAGCGCGGCCTACGAAGGCGCGCGCGCCACGCTGCCGGGCAAGGGCGGCATCGCGACTTTGCGCGCCGATGCCTTCAAGCAGTTCGAAACGCGCGGGCTGCCGCACCGGCGGGTCGAGGAATGGAAATACACCGATCTGCGCGCGCTGATGCGCGATGCCTATCCGCTCGCGCCGCCGCCCGACCAGGCGGCCAAGGCGCGCGCCAAGGATGCCGGCAAGATGCTGGCCGGGGTCGATTGCCGCCGGCTGGTCTTCGTCGACGGCGTGTTCGCGCCGGAACTGTCCGATCTCACGCCTGAGCCGGGCCTGACCATCGGTTCGATGGCGGACGCATTGGCAAAAGGCGACAAGCTGGTCGCCGAGCATGTCGGCAAGACCTTCCAGACCGACGACGCCGCGGTGGCGCTCAATACCGCGCTGATGGGCGACGGCGCGGTGATCCGCATCGACAAGGGCGCCGACATCAAGCGGCCGATCCATCTGATTTTCGCAACCGGCGCCGACAAGCCGAGCTCGGTGTTCACGCGCTCGCTGGTCGTGGTGGGCGAGGGCGCCAAGGCCGCGATCATCGAGGACCACGACGGCGGCGGCGCCCAGGTCAACGCCGCGCTCGAACTGGTGGTGGGCGAGGCGTCGCAAGTCGATTATTTCAAGCTCACGCGCTCGCACGGGCTGCATGTGGCGAGCCTGCTCGCTTCGGTCGGCGCCAAGGCGGCGTTCAACACCTTCGCCTACACCGCCGACGTCAACGTGGTGCGCAACCAGAATTTCATCCGCTTTGCCGGCGAAGGCACGCAGGCGAGCATCCGCGGCGTCACACTGCTGCGCGGCAAGCAGCACGCCGACACCACGCTGCTGATCGAGCACGCCGCCGGCCATTGCGTAAGCCGCGAGCAGTTTCGCGCGGTGCTCGACGATGCGGCGCACGGCGTGTTCCAGGGCAAGATCGTGGTCAAGCCGCACGCGCAGAAGACCGACGCCAAGATGATGACGCGCTCGCTGCTGCTGTCCGACGAAGCGGAGGCCGACAACAAGCCGGAACTGGAAATCTTCGCCGACGACGTGGTCTGCGGCCACGGGGCCACCACCTCGGCGCCCGACAAGGCGCTCAAGTTCTATCTGATGTCGCGCGGCATTCACGAGGCGGAAGCGGAGGCCTTGCTGATCCAGGCCTTCATCGGCGAGACGGTGGAAGAAATCGCCCATGAGGGCATCCGCGAAGCGCTGATGAACGCGGCGCTCCAGTGGCTGGGAGCGCGCGGCTGACCATGCATCCCGCTGTGAGCAACGGCTCCTACGACCTTGCCCGCATCCGCGCGGATTTTCCCGCGCTGGCGCTGCAGGTCTACGGCAAGCCGTTGGTTTATCTCGACAATGCCGCCTCGGCGCAGAAGCCCAAGGCGGTGCTCGACCGCCTGCAGAAGGCCTATACCGAGCAATATGCCAATGTGCACCGCGGCCTGCACTATCTCGCCAACGAGGCGACGGAAGCCTATGAGGGCGCGCGCGAGACCGTGCGCGCCTTCCTCAATGCGGAGCGCTCGGAAGAGATCATCTTCACCCGCAACGCCACCGAGGCGATCAACCTGGTCGCCTATACCTTCGGGCGCGAGCGCATCCAGGCCGGCGACGAGATCGTGCTCTCGATCATGGAGCACCATTCCAACATCGTGCCCTGGCATTTCCTGCGCGAGCGCTACGGCGCGGTCATCAAATGGGCGCCGATCGACGAGGACGGCAATTTCCTCATCGACGAATTCGAAAAACTGCTCGGCCCGCGCACCAAGCTGGTCGCCATCACGCACATGTCGAACGCGCTTGGCACCGTGGTGCCGGTGAAGGAAGTGACCAGGATCGCGCATGCGCGCGGCATTCCGGTGCTGGTGGACGGCGCGCAGGCCGCGGTGCATCTCGACGTCGACGTGCGCGACATCGGCTGCGATTTCTACGTGTTCACCGGCCATAAAATCTACGGGCCGACCGGCATCGGCGCGCTCTACGGCAAATACGAGCATCTCATCGTCATGCCGCCGTTCAACGGCGGCGGCGAGATGATCGAGGAAGTGACCGAGGACCGCGTCACTTACGGCGAGCCGCCCTACCGCTTCGAGGCCGGCACGCCGGCGATCGTGCAGGCGATCGGGCTGGGCGCGGCCATCGACTACGTCAATTCCATCGGCAAGGCGCGCATCCGCGCGCATGAAAGCGACCTCACGCGCTACGCGCATGAGCGTCTGGGCGCGATCAATTCGCTGCGCATCATTGGCAAGGCCAAGGACAAAGGCCCGGTGGTTTCCTTCGAGATGAAGGGCGCGCACCCGCACGACGTCGCCACCGTCATCGACCGCCAGGGCGTCGCCGTGCGCGCCGGCACCCATTGCGTGATGCCGCTATTGGCGCGTTACGGCCTGACCGCGACCTGCCGGGCTTCGTTCGGCCTCTACAACAGCAAAGACGAGGTGGACGCGCTTGCCGCCTCCCTCGTCAAGGCGCAGGACATGTTCGCATGACCGACGAAACGCAGACCACACCGCCCGTCGACGAGAAGCGGCAAGAAGAACGGCCGAAAGAGAACGCAGCGGTCTCGGGCTCTTCCGCCCTGCCTGGCGACGAGCTGACAAGGCTGACCGACGACATCATCGGCGCGCTCAAGACCGTGTACGATCCGGAAATCCCTGCCGACATCTACGAGCTCGGGCTGATCTACAAAATCGACATCGGCGACGATAAGGCCGTGAAGATCGACATGTCGCTGACCTCGCCCAATTGCCCGGCGGCGCAGGACCTGCCGATCCAGGTGGAGAACGCGGTGGCGAGCGTTGCCGGCGTCAAGCAGGCCAAGGTCGAGGTGGTGTGGGAGCCACCCTGGGATCCGAGCCGCATGTCGGACGAGGCGCGGCTCGTGCTCAATATGTGGTAATGTTTGGCTGCGACACTAGATAAGGTGAAACGAGGACTGCCATGGCGACTGCAAGGCCCCGACCCCAGGTGATGCGGCTGACGGATGCCGCCGCGGCGCGCATCAAGGACGTGATGGCGCGGGCGGACAAGCCCGTGGCCGGCGTGCGCGTCGGCGTCAAGAATGGCGGCTGCGCCGGCATGGAATACACCATGGAATATGCCGATGCCGTCAACGCCACCGACGAGGTGATCGAGGACAAGGGCGTCAAGCTGCTGATCGATCCCAAGGCGGTGCTGTTCCTGCTCGGCACCGAGATGGACTTCAAGACCGAGAAGCTGTCGGCGCAGTTCGTGTTCAACAACCCGAATCAGACGAGCGCCTGCGGCTGCGGCGAATCGGTGCAGCTGACGCCGGCCAAGGGCGAAGCGCTGTCCTGAACGCTTTCTCCGGGGTTGCGCGTTCCGTGGACCCTGAATTCATTCGCGAGCTTTTCGTAGAATTCGGCCCGGTCGCCGTGCGGCGCATGTTCGGCGGCGCCGGGCTTTATGCCGATGGCGTGATGTTCGCCCTGGTATCGGGCGGGCAGATTTATCTGAAGGCCGATGCGGCGAGCGTGGCGCGCTTCGAGCGCGAGGGCTGCGGGCCGTTCGAATACGGCACCAAAAAAGGCAAGCGCGCCATCATGTCCTATTGGCGGCTGCCTGACCGGCTCTACGACGATACGCAGGAGCTGGCGCAATGGGCGCGGGCGGCCTTGGCGGCGGCGCTTGCAGCCGCCCCCAAGAGCGCCGCGCGCGGCAGGCCGAAACCGGCGCGCCGCAAAGCAACAAAGAAGCGGAAGCGTTGAGCCCTTAAGCCACCTGCGGCGCGGCGGCGGCGCCGACTTCCGGATCGGTCTCGCACATCACGCGGTTGCGGCCGTGCCGCTTGGCGGCGTAGAGGCATATGTCGCTGCGCTCGATCAGCGTCTGCGGGTTGTCGTTTCGGTGCAAGGTGGCGACCCCGATCGAGATGGTGACGCGGCCGAGATGCTCGCCGGTCGAGCGCTTCATCAGTTCCTTGGTCATGACCGCGCGGCGGATATGGTCGGCGACCGTGATGGCCGAGCGCAAGACCGTGTTGGGCAGGATGACGGCGAATTCCTCGCCGCCGTAGCGCGCGGCGGTGTCCTGGCCCTTGACGTTCTGTTTCACCGAGGTCGCCACCAGCCGCAGCACCTGGTCGCCGGTCAAATGGCCGAAACTGTCGTTGAACTTCTTGAAATGGTCGATGTCGGTCATCATCAGCGACAACGGCTCGTTCTTGGCGCGGGCCTCGGCGATGGCCGCTTCCAGCGTGCCGTCGAAGAACTTGCGGTTGGCGAGCTGGGTCAAGGGATCGGTCAGGCTCTCGTTGCGCACCGTCTCGAGATTTTCCTGCAGCTCGCTGATCTCCAGCTTGGAGGCGTTGAGCCGCTCCTCCAGCTTCTGGTTGGAGGCTTCCATCTCCTTGGCGGTGTGCACCAGGCTCTCGACGATGGCGCGCAGGCCCTCGCGGTCCTTGGACTGGGAAAGCTTCTGGCTCACGCCGGCGAGGCTTTCGGTATAGCTGGTGGCGGAGCCGGCGGCGGCGTCGATCATCGCCATGACCTGCTCGATCTCGCCCTTGACCTGGCTGCCGACATTGTCGATGCGCTCGGACAGCCGGACCGGCGAAAGATAAGTATGGTAGATCAGCTCGAGATCGGCGTCGGAGAGCTTGCCTTGCTCTTTCAGCGTCTCGTTGATCTTCTGGTTGAGGGAGGGCTGATAGCCGGTGGCGTAGGCGTACCAGATCTCATAGTTGCGCGGCGTCGCCGGCTCACGCAGCGCCTTGATCTGGCCGAGCGCAATCTCGGCGAACGCCATGGTGCGCTCGTGTTCGTCAGCGGGCCCCGTCATCGGACAACACCATCAAGGCGCGCGGCCGTTCTGGCCGCGCTCCGTCCTGTCGGGAGACGGTATTCCAGGGAGGTGAATTCACGGTAAATCGGCTTGCGGTAGCCACAACTTTCCAGTGTGGCTGGCCGAAACCGCTAAGCCATTGAAATCAGGCCTTTACCGGCAACGGCCGCAGCAAAAAAGCCGGCAAATGACTACCGTCGGCGGTATTATCGGGTTGCGGACGTTGTGCCCGCGGGCGCGGCTGGTCGCCGGCGCGCACCGGCTCGCCCGACGGGCGCTGATGGTTGCCGCGGCCGCGCTGGCGCTCGCCGCCGCGATGCGATCGCGCGCCGCGATGGGGGCGCTCGCCGTCGCCCGCGCGGGCCTCGCGCGGCTTAGCCTGCGCCGGCTGGCCTTCCATCCAGGGAATGGTCTGGCCGATCAGCCGCTCGATGGCGCCGACCGCCTTGCCGTCGATCGGGGCGACGATGGTGATGGCGGTGCCCTTGAGGCCGGCGCGGCCGGTGCGGCCGATGCGGTGGACGTAATCGTCGGGGTGATGCGGCACGTCGAAATTGAAGATATGGCTGACCGCAGGGATATCGAGACCGCGGGCGGCGACGTCGGAGGCGACCAGCAGCGAGACCTCGCCCTTGCGGAACGATTCGAGCGCGGCGGTGCGCGCGGCCTGATCCAGGTCGCCATGCAGCGCCGCAGCGTTGAACTTGTGGCGCAGCAGCGAGCGGTGCAGTTGGGCGACCTCGCGCTTGCGGTTGCAGAAGACGATGGCATTCTTGAAGCCTTCGGCGGTGCGGATGAGGTTGCGTAGCGTCTCGCGCTTTTCAGCCGGATCGCGGCCGGTGGCCACCAGCAACTGATTGATGGTGGTGGCGGCGGTAGCTGGCTTGGAGACTTCCACGCGCACCGGATTGTGCAGGAAATTATCGGCGATGCGCTGAATTTCCGGCGGCATGGTGGCGGTGAAGAACAGCGTCTGCCGCGTGAACGGCACCAGCTTGCCGATGCGCTCGATGTCGGGGATGAAGCCCATATCGAGCATGCGGTCGGCTTCGTCGATGATCAGCAGCTCGCAGCCGGAAAGCAGCAACTTACCGCGCTCGGAATGGTCGAGCAGGCGGCCGGGCGTCGCGATCAGCACGTCGACGCCGCGCAACAGCTTGGCGTTCTGGTCGTCGAACGACACGCCGCCGATGATGAGCGCGACGTTGAGCTTGTGGTTCTTGCCGTATTTCTCGAAATGGTCGGCGACCTGCGCCGCCAATTCGCGCGTCGGCTCCAGGATGAGCGTGCGCGGCATGCGGGCACGGGCGCGGCCCTGCTCCAGCATGGTGAGCATCGGCAGCACGAAGGCGGCGGTCTTGCCGGTGCCGGTCTGCGCGATGCCGAGCACGTCGCGCCGCTGCAGCACGTGGGGGATCGCTTGTTCTTGGATGGGAGTGGGGGTCTTGTAGCCGGCGGCCTCAATGGCGCCGAGAACCTTGGTGGATAAGCCGAGATGGGAAAAGGACATAGAGCCTCAGTCAGAGGCCATCCGGAACCGCGCCGGATGTGAAAACCAGTTGCGTTGCGCGGGGGGAATGGCCGAATCTTCTTTCGAACCGGTCGAGCGGAACATGGGGGCTCAAGGGTGCAAAGTCAATGCTTCGCCCCTGCAATAAGTGCCATAAATGCTTAATATTTCGGCGTTTTTGAGGGTGAAATGACGCAATCTCTACCTGTCGTCCTGGTCCCCGGCCTGCTGTGCAGCGCTAGGCTCTACGCCCCGCAGATCACCGCGCTGTGGCCCTGCGGCCCGGTGACGGTTGCCGACCACCGTCGCGACGCCGAGATCGGCGCGGTGGCCAAGCGCATTCTTGACACGGCGCCGGAGCGCTTCGCGCTCGCCGGCCTGTCCTATGGCGGCTACATCGCCTTCGAAATCATGCGGCAGGCGCCCGAGCGCATCGCCAAGTTCGCGTTGCTCGACACGCAGGCGCGAGCGGACACGCCGGAGCAGAGCGCGGCGCGCTACGCCGTCATCGCCATGGCGGAGGAGGGCAGGCTCACCGAGGTGGTGGACATGCAATACCAGCGCTTCGTGCACAAGGACCGGCTCGGCGACAGGGCGATCAGGGCCATCGTCGATGCCATGGCCGCCGAAACCGGACCTGAGGCCTTCGTGCGGCAAGAGAAATCGATCATCTCGCGGCTGGATTCACGGCCGCTCTTGGCCAGCATCAAATGCCCGACGCTGGTGCTGGTGGGCGATGCCGACGCATTGACGCCGCCCGATCTTTCGCGCGAGATCGCCGCTGGTATCCCCGGCGCGAAGCTGACGATCGTGCCGGA
Organism: uncultured Pseudomonadota bacterium; assembly: GCA_963819955.1. GTDB lineage: Bacteria > Pseudomonadota > Alphaproteobacteria > Rhizobiales > Xanthobacteraceae > Pseudolabrys. The sequence continues at coordinate 200,083 of CAWFYB010000010.1, forward strand.
CTGCGGGCATCTCGCCACGCTCGAACGGCCGGAGGCGGTGAACGCGGCACTCACCGCATGGCTGGAGGCATGAGCCAAGCGCGCGACACCGCCGGCGTGATCGCGCCGCCGCCCTTGCTGGCGCTGGCGGCGGTGGCGCTCGGCTTGCTCCTTGACTGGCTGCTGCCGGCCTATGTGGTGACCGTGCTGCTGCCGTTTTCCGTGCGCATCGTCATCGGCGCGCTGATGATGGCAGCGGGCTTTGCCTTGGCGCTGCCGGCGGTGTTCGCCTTTCGCCGCGCCGACACCCATGTCGAGCCCTGGAAGCCGTCCTCCGCGCTGGTCACCGGCGGTGTCTACCGCTACTTGCGCAACCCGATGTATGTCGGCGCGACGCTCTTGCTGGCGGGCTTTGCCGTGCTGTTCGCCTCGGACTGGACGCTGGTGACGACCATCGGCTTTGCGCTCGTCGTGCATTTCGGCGTGGTCAAGCGCGAGGAGCGCTATCTCGAGGCGAAATTCGGCGAGGCCTATCGCGCCTACAAGCGCCAAGTGCCGCGCTACGGCTGGCCGGGCGCGGGCGCGGCCTGACATTTGGCCAGGCTTTCCGGGGCTCGGCCCTTTGCGCAGCGGGCTGCGAACCCGTAAGAGAACCCGCGCGTTGATTGAGCAGCCGGGAGTAACGCCATGCGCACGCAGGTCGGCATTATCGGCGCCGGGCCCGCCGGCCTGATGCTGGCGCGGCTGTTGCGCCTGCAAGGCATCGACTCGATCATCATCGAGAACCGCAGCCGCGACTATATCGAAAACCGCATCCGCGCCGGGCTGATCGAGCATTGGGCGGCCGATCTTTTGAGCGAGGTCGGCGTCGGCGAGCGCATGCAGCGCGAAGGCATGCTGCATTGGGGCATCAATATCGGCATCAACGGCGACCTGCACCGCATCGACTTCAAGAGGCTGGTCGACAAGCGCGTCACCATCTACGGCCAGCAGGAAGTGGTGAAGGACCTGGTTGAGCGCCGGCTGGCCGACGGCGGCGAATTGCTGTTCGAAGTGGACGGCGTAACCGTGCATGACGTGACCGGCGAGCGGCCGAAGATCCGCTTCACGCATGCGGGCAAGCCACAAGAGATCGCGTGCGATTTCATCGGCGGCTGCGACGGCTTCCACGGCATCTGCCGTCCGAGCATCCCCGACGGCGTGCTCAGCGTGTTCGAGCGCGATTACCCGTTCGGCTGGCTTGGCATCCTGTCGGAATCGCCGCCGCCCGACCACGAGCTGATCTATTCCTATACCGATCGCGGTTTCGCGCTCTACACCATGCGCTCGCCCACGCTGGCGCGGCTCTATCTGCAATGCGACCACGACGAGGAGATCGAGAACTGGCCGGACGCGCGCGTCTGGGACGAGCTGCACCAGCGGCTTCCCGCCTCGCGCAAGCTCAAGGAAGGCAAGTTGCTGCAGAAGGGCATCACGCCGATGCGCAGCTTCGTGGTGGAGCCGATGCAATACGGAAGGCTGTATCTGGCCGGCGACTAGCGCGCATATCGTGCCGCCGACCGGGGCCAAGGGCATGAACCTCGCCTTTGCCGACGTGGTCTATCTCTCGCGCGCGCTCACCGCATTTTACAAGAACAAGCGCAACGAATTGCTGGAGGGCTATTCGGCGCTGGCGCTGCGCCGGGTGTGGTACGCGCAGCGCTTTTCCTGGTGGATGACGCAGATCATGCACCGCTTCCCGAACGAGAGCGCCTTCGACCGCCGCCGGCAATTGTCCGATCTCGATTATCTGACTTCGTCGGAAGCGGCCTCGCGCACGCTGGCCGAGCAGTATGTCGGGCTGCCGCTGGACTAGACCGTTTATTGATGGCCTCGCTGGATTAGGCGGCGCGCAAAATCGTCCTGGGTGCTGGTTCCGTCGGTGGCCGCTCACAGCATTAATGCGCCGCATTGCTGAATTCTTGCTGTTTGCTGCTTTCGCGATACGATCCGTTCCCGATCAGGCCGATAAGGAAGGATCGCCGTGTCGATTGCCGCGTCGCCACCGCATGGCCTCCTCAACCTCCCGATCGGGAGCAGGCTCGGCTTGGCCGGCTCGATCGGCAGCCTTCTCGAATGGTACGACTTCACTGTTTATGGCTTCCTCGCCCCCATAATCGGCAAACTCTTCTTCCCTGCCGACGATGCGGTCGCGTCGCTGCTCGCCGCGTTTGGGGTTTTTGCCATCGGCTACGCCGCCCGGCCGCTCGGCGGTGTCGTCTTCGGCCACATCGGTGACAAGTTCGGACGCAAGCCGACGATGATCATCTCCGTGATCATGATGGGGCTGGCAACGCTCGCCATCGGAATTCTGCCGGACCACGCCAGCATCGGCATCGCGGCCCCTCTGATCCTCGTCGCCTTGCGCATCCTTCAAGGTCTTTCCCTGGGCGGCGAATTCACCGGCTCGGTCGTCATGTTGGCCGAGAATGCCCCAATTGACCGGCGAGGTTTCGTGGCGAGCTGGCCGGAACTAGGCGGCATCGTGGGCCTGATTTTGGGTTCCGGCGTCGGCGCGCTTGCGAGCAACGTGCTCGGAGAGGCTGGGATGCTCGCCTGGGGTTGGCGAATTCCCTTTCTATTCGGCGCGGTGCTGGCCATCTTCGGTGTCGCATTGAGGCGCCAGCTCGCGGAGTCGCCGGCCCTGCAAAACCTCGAGCGCACCGCCGGTTCGCCTGTCGTCGTGGCCCTCCGCCATCACTGGAAGGCGATTTGCGCATGGTCTGCTTGCTCATGATGCAAGGAATTGGCTTCTACATGGTGTTTGTCTATGCGGCGTCGTACTTGACGGTGCGTATGCACGTCAGCACGGCGCGCGCGCTCGACATCAACACGTTGGCCCTGGTGGCGATGCTGGTTTGCGCGCCCGTGGCCGCGGTCGCTTCCGACAGTATCGGCCGCAAGCCAATCCTGTATTTCATCATGGTCACGACGTTCGTCCTGGCCTGGCCGCTCTGGTGGCTCATGCACCATCAAAACGATACGCTGATACTGGTGGGGCAACTTGGCTTCGGCGCGCTGATGGGAATGGCGTTCGGCGTGACCCCGGCGGTGATGATCGAAATGCTGCCCACGGAGGTCCGCTGCAGCGGCGTCGCCATCGGCTACAATTTATGTTTTGGGATATTCGGGGGCACGACGCCGCTGATCGCCACGTATCTTGTTGCGCGCACCGCAGATGATTTTGCCCCGGTCTATTATCTCATGGCCGTCACGATCCTCTCGTTGATCGCCTTGCTCGGAATGCCCGAGACCGCGCGCAAGCCGCTCCTCTGATCGCCACCGCGCGGTTGAACATCAAGGATGACCCCTTTTAATCGCGAAGTACCTCGCGCAGCGGCCGATGCATAAGCGCGATCGCCAGCCCGCCGCCGCCGAGATCACCGCCAGCATCAGGAAGAAATCGTCCTTGCTCATGCTCGACCAAAAAGTGCCGAGATAGCCGGCAAGGAAATCGCCGATGAAATTGGCGGCGAGCCAGACCCCCATCATCATCGACAACAACCGCGCCGGCGCGACTTTGGTGATCAAAGAGAGGCTGGTGGGGGAGAGGTAGAGCTCGCCCACGGTGATGACGACGAAGAAGGCGAATAGCCAGAGCCAGCTCGCTTTGCCGCCGTCCGCCACGTGCACGGCAGCCAGCATGATCAGCCAGGAGGCGGCGTTGACGAACAGCCCGATCGCCATCTTCATCACGGTGGAAGGCTCGTGGCGGCCCTGCCGGCGCCAGAGCGCGACGATGAAGGGCGTGAAGGCGAAGATCATGAAGGGATTGAAGGCCTGGAACCAGGTGACCGGGATCTGATAGCCGCCGACCAAATGGCGGTCGGTATATTCGCTCGCCCACAGCACGATGGTGTTGCCCTGCTGCTCGTAAGTTGCCCAGAACAGACTGGCCGGCAGGATGAGCGCGAGGATGGCGCCGATCGCCTGCCAATCGCCGCGCGCGAGCGGAGCGGCGGTGGCGGCGCGCGCGCTGAAGGCGTCCTTCGGCAGCGTCGGCGTGGCGATCAGATAGATGATCAGCCCCGCGGTCATGCCGACGCCGGCGGCGGCGAAGCCGTAATGCCAGCCGACCTCTTCGCCAAGCGTGCCGCAGACCAGCGGCGAGAAAAACGCGCCGAGATTGATGCCGACATAGAAGATCGAGAAGGCGCGGTCGCGGCGGCGGTCGCCGGGGGCGTAGAGCTGGCCGACCTGCGTCGAGATATTCGGCTTGAAGCAGCCGCTGCCGAGAATGAGCAGCAGCAGAGCAAACAGAAACAGCTGCTCGAAGGCCATCATGAAATGGCCGGCCGCCATCAGCGCGGCGCCCAGGATGACGGTGCGGCGCTGGCCGAGCAGGCGGTCGGCGATCAGGCCGCCGAAGATCGGCGTCAAATAAACCAACCCGGTGTAGAAGCCGTAGATCTGCGAGGCGAGCGGCTGAAGGCCAAGCGGTCCGAATACGGCTTCCAGTGCCGCCTTGAAGCCCGCCAGCCCCACCACATGGCCCGCCTGCGCCGGCAGCAACAGGTATTGCACCATGTAAAGCACGAGCAGCGCGCGCATGCCGTAATAGGAGAAGCGCTCCCACATTTCGGTGGCGAACAGGAAGGAAAGCGCGCGCGGGTGGCCGAACAAATCGCCGGCTGCGGCGGGGCGGTCGGCGGAGGAGAGGGCGGCCATGCGATCAGGGGAGCTCACGGGAGGTATCTCGGGCAACGCTAGCACATCGGCAATCATACGGATTGCCGGGGCATCGCGCGCTGCTATGCTTTCGGCTTGGTTGGTGTAGGAGCGCGCTCATGCGGCTTGCGGCGGTTTTCTTGCTCTATGTTGTAACCGCTGGCGCCGCCGCCGCAGGCGCAGCCACCGCCAGTGAGGGTCCGCCGCCTGAGGCGCTGTTCCAGCAATTCGGCCTGTTCGGCACCTGGGCGAGCGAATGCGCCGCCGCGGCTTCCCCCGCCAATCCGCACATCAGGATCAGCCAACCCGCGCCGGGCGTGATCCTGGAGGATCACGATCTCGGACCGCACAATATGGTCAACCGCTATAGCGTGCTGGCGGCCGAGAAATTGTCGGACACGCGGCTGTCGCTGCAGGTGATCTTCCAGCCCGGGCGCGAGGGCGAGGAGCGGCAGAACTTGGTGTGGGCTGTGAAGGGCGGCACGCTGCGCACGCTGTTCAACCAGCCGCAGGGCGGGGCGGTGCGCGTGAAGGACGGCGTGGCGGTGAAGTTCGGCATCGCGACGCCGGTGTTGCAGAAGTGCGAGTAGGGCGGGCGATGACAGCCGCGGGTGCGGCGCGCGTTCGTCTTATTGTTCGATTGTCAAACAGCCCCGCCTTCGCGCTTGCGCGCTTCCGCCTTCGCCCTGCGGGCTACGGCGGACAAAGTCGGCGCGGCAAGCCAACGCTCCGCACCCCTGTTGGTTTGTGAAGGCCCGGGGAGGCCTGTCTTCCCTGCCCCTCCAAACAGGGGGCCCGGGGGAGTCGACCCCCGCAAAAAGCGAGGGGGACGGCGCGCCGATCGGCGCAACCTATCCTTAGTGCACACCTTCTCATCGAAGGTGTGGCGCCTTGCGGCGCGCCATCGCGGCGTTCTTATTCCGGCGCCGGGCCGCGCTTTGCCCACGAACCGCTCAACGTGAGCGGCTCGCCGTCAGCCAGCCCGTGGCAGGGGTCCCTAGTGACCCCGGGCGGAGCCGCTGCAGGATTGCCGCTGGCTGGAGGTGCCGTGTTCAGACGCCATACCGCGCCGCACAATTTTCTTGCTGCGATGCAATATATGCGCTATTGGTAAACATAAGAGATTGAATTCATGAGCAAAAGCAATAACCAAGCCTGGAATACCAAATATGGCACCCGCCGCGTCCGGCATGACGCGCCGACGCTGCAGGAGGCGATTGCCGCCGCTCAGGGCCTCTCCGATGAGCTCGACGAGCAGGCTGAGATTGCCGCCGCGCTGATCGGGCTGCCGCGCGAACAGGTGCGCGCCGAGCTGCGCAAGACCGCCCGGCCGCGCAAGGCCGCCGCAAAGTCCGTCGCCTTCGTGGGGTCCGCCGCGGCGCCGCGCACCGTCGTGGTCGAGCGCAAGCCGTCCCGCCGCGTGGTCAACGGCCGCTGACCGCCTTGCTCGGTTTGCATTGTGATACGGTTTCCGGGTGATCAATTCTCTCTTGTCATTCCCGGGACGCCGCGCAGTGGCGGGCCCGGAATCCAGGGCCACAGGAAAGGCTTTGCCGTGCCGCTCTGGATTCCGGGCTCGCTCGCGGAGTTTATCATCGGGCCGCGCTTCGCGCGGACCCGTTGGCTCGCGCCCCGCAATGACGGGTGAGAATCGATCGGCCGAATTCTGTATGAGTGGTCTACGTAGAATTTCGCTTAGCGCTGGATGTGCCTCGAGTGTGACAGCAGGCAGCCGGCATGTCATCGGCAACATTCACCGTCCGCGTCGATGCCGCCTTGAAAAGGCGGTTGGATAAACTTGTCAAAAGCACTCGCCGCAGCCGCTTGTCACTCGTTGCCGAAGCGATCAGCGAATATGTGGATGCGAACGAATGGCAGGTGGCGGGAATCAAGCAGGCCATCGCTTCGATGGATCGCGGCGAGGGCATCGCGCATGAGCAGGTTAAGGAATGGGTACGATCGCGGCGACAACATAAACTGTAGGGTGGGCTGAGCGAAGCGAAGTCCACCGAGCGCCCCGCAATTTTTTCGCGAGCGATGGGCACGGCGCTTCCGTCTTCGCTCTTTCACCTTCGCCCTTCGGGCTACGGCGGACAAGTCGACGGACAAATACGCGCCTTTGCCCACCCTACCGATTGCGCGGCTATCACGGCGCGCGAAAATAGCTGGAGCGGTTTTGAGGCGGCTATCCGCTTCATCCTGAGGAGCGCCCGCAGGGCGCGTCTCGAAGGATGGGGCGGCCCATGTTTCGAGACGCGTCGCTCCGCGACGCTCCTCAACATGAGGCTCGATGGAGGCTGCCATTCGTCGCAGCTCATCATCGATGCGCGGGTCAAGCCTAGCCAGGACGCCGATCGTGTTGCAGCGTGGCGTTGTTAAACGTCCAGCATCTCCTCATCCGCAAACTCGGCATGCTCCTGAATAAACGCAAAGCGCGTCTCGGCCTTGGTGCCCATGAGCTGCTCGACGACCTTGGCGGTGGGCTTGCGCTCCTTCTCCACCAGCACCACGCGCAGCAATGTCCGCTTGCCCGGGGCCATGGTGGTTTCCTTGAGCTGCGCCGCCATCATCTCGCCCAGGCCCTTGAAGCGCGAGATTTCCACCTTGGCGTTGGCGTGGAACTCTTTCTTCAACAGCTCGTCCTTGTGCTTGTCGTTGCGCGCATAGACGATCTTGCCGCCATGCGACAGACGAAAGAGCGGCGGCACCGCCAGATAGAGATGGCCGGCGTCGATCAGCTTGGGCATCTGGCGGTAGAAGAAGGTGATCAACAGCGAAGCGATATGCGCGCCGTCGACGTCGGCGTCGGTCATGATGACGACCTTCTCGTAGCGCAGATCCTTGTCATGGTAATGCGCGCCGGTGCCGCAGCCGAGCGCCTGGATCAAGTCGGCGAGCTGGGCGTTCTGCGCCAGCTTGTCCTTGCCGGCCGAGGCGACGTTGAGGATCTTGCCGCGCAAGGGCAGCACGGCTTGCGTGCGGCGGTCGCGCGCCTGCTTGGCCGAGCCGCCGGCGCTGTCGCCCTCGACGATGAAAATCTCCGAGCCTTGGGCTGCCGAATTGGTGCAGTCGGCGAGCTTGCCGGGCAGGCGCAGCTTGCGCACCGCGGTCTTGCGCGCGATGTCCTTTTCCTGGCGGCGGCGCAGGCGCTCCTCGGCGCGCTCGACGACGAAGTCCAGGAGCTTGTTGGCCTGCGCCGGATTGCCGGCGAGCCAATGGTCGAACGGATCGCGCATCGCCTGCTCGACGATGCGCTGGGCTTCGGCGGTGGCGAGGCGGTCCTTGGTTTGCCCCTGGAACTCCGGCTCGCGCACGAACACCGACAGCATGCAGCCGGCGCCGGTCATCACGTCCTCGCTGGTGACGGGCGCGGCGCGCTTTTCTTGGCCGACGCGGGCGGCGTGGTCCTTCAGCCCGCGCAGCAGCGCGCTACGCAAGCCGAACTCGTGGGTGCCGCCGTCGGGCGTCGGGATGGTGTTGCAGTAGGAGTTGAGGAAGCCGTCGGTGTCGGCGGTCCAGGCGATGGCCCATTGCACCGCGCCGTGCGCGCCGACCTTGCCGTGCGTGCCGGAAAAGATGTCGGGATGCACCAGCGTGGCGCCGGCAAGCTGCTCCGAGAGATAGTCCTTCAGGCCGTGCTCGAAATGGAAGGTGGCCTTCTCGGGCACGTCCGCGACGCCCTTGAGCAGCGCCTTGTCGCAATGCCAGCGGATCTCGACGCCGCCGAACAAATAAGCCTTGGAGCGCGTCATCTTGAAGATGCGCTCCGGCTTGAAGGCGGCCTTCGGCCCGAAGATTTGCGGATCGGGCCGGAAGCGGATCTTGGTGCCGCGCCGGTTGGGCGCGCGCCCGGCTTTTTCCAGCTTGCCTTTCGGCTTGCCGCGCTCGAACGCCATCTTGTAGAGCGTCTGCTCGCGCGCGACCTCGACCTCCATGCGCTCGGACAGCGCGTTGGCGACCGAGACGCCGACGCCGTGCAGGCCGCCGCTCGTCTCGTAGACCTTGGAGTCGAATTTGCCGCCGGCGTGCAGCGTGCACATGATCACTTCCAGCGCCGACTTGCTCTTGAACTTGGGATGCGGATCGACCGGGATGCCGCGGCCATTGTCGGTCACCGACACGAAGCCGTCGGCCTCCATCTCGACTTCGATCCAGTCGGCGTGGCCGGCCAGCGCCTCGTCCATCGAATTGTCGATGACTTCCGCGAACAGATGGTGCAGCGCCTTCTCGTCGGTGCCGCCGATATACATGCCGGGGCGGCGGCGCACCGGCTCCAAGCCCTCCAGCACCTCGATATGTTTGGCGGTGTAGCCGCTCTCGGCGCTCGCCCCGTGCGCGGCCTTGCCGCGCGCCGGCGATTTGGCCGCCTTGCGCGCGGACGGTTTCGGCGCCTTGCGGGCCGCCGGCTTGTGCGCCGGCTTCTGGCGCGCGCCCGCTTTCGCGCCCGGGACGGGGGCGTCGAACAGGTCGTGCTGCAAAGGCGGTTTCTTCTTGGTCGCGGTCTTGGCCATGGGAGGTTTTTAGATAGGAACGGGGCGATTCGCCCGCCAGCCACTATGCCATGAACCATGGCCGGGTCGTGACGCCCGGCTTACCTCTCGCCGCGTGCCGGGAGAGGTCGACGTTCGAGCGCGGCGAGAACGCCGGGTGAGGGGGCGTAGCCGCGATTCTTAAGCCTTTCGAACGGCCCCTCACCCGGCACGGCTCGCTTGGCTCGCTGCGCCACCCTCTCCCCGCAAGCGAGGAGAGGGAAAAAGGCGCCGCAACCATTTCGGCGCGTGGGCCGTTAACAATTCCATGGACGTCCGTAACCCGAAGGTGGGGGAACTCCAAAACGGTAAAAACGGCAACGGCCGCCCGGCGCGCCGTAAGCGCCTGCCGTTGCAGATCGAGGAGCCCGAGCCGCTCGCCGTCATGCCGCGCGCCTGGCGCGGCGCGGCGCAGGCGGCGACCGTCGGCATTTTCATCATCCTTTTCATCGCCACGCTCAATCTGGCGCGCCCGATCGTGCTGCCGACCGCGGCCGCCTTCGTGGTGACGCTGATGCTCAGCCCGCTGTCGGAGCGGGCCGACAGTGTCCGGGTTCCGCCGGTCATCACCGCGATGGTGCTGTGGCTCCTGGTGCTGGCGGCGTTCTACATGGTCATCACGCTGGTCTCGGCGCCGGTGGTCGATTGGATCAACAAGGCGCCGGACATCGGCCGCAGCGTCCAGGAGAAATTGCAGCTGTTCGAGCGCCCGCTGGCGGCCTTGCGCGACATGCGCAACGCGCTGCTGCCGGCGGACGCGGGCAAGGGCTTCAATGTCGACCTGGTGGCGATCGCGCAGCAGGCGGTTTCGGTGGTGACGCCGGCGGCGGGCGAGCTGCTGATCTTCTTCGTCGCGCTGTTTTTCATGCTGCTCGGCCGGCGGCGCTTGCGCCACGTGCTAGTCGGCTTCTTCCACCGGCACGAGGCGCGGCTGCGCACGCTCAGGATCATGAGCGAGGTTGAGCGCAACCTGACCGGCTATCTCAGCGTGGTGGGCGTGATCAATGCCGGCATCGGCGTTGGCGCCGGCATCATCGCGGCGGCGGTCGGCCTGCCCGACCCGGTGGCATGGGGCGTGCTCGGCTTCGTGTTGAATTTCATTCCCTATATCGGGGCCGGCATCATGGAGATCGGCATGTTCCTGGTCGGCTTGGTGAGCTTTGCCTCGCTCAGCCACGCGATCTTGGCGCCGCTGCTTTATCTCGGCATGGGGCTGATCGAAGGCCAATTCATCACGCCGTCGATTGTCGGGCGCCGGTTCACGCTCAATCCGCTGACGGTGTTTCTGTCGCTGGTGTTCTGGGCCTGGCTGTGGGGGCCGGTCGGCGCTTTCCTGGCGGTGCCGCTCTTGATCGTGGCGCTGGTGGTGGCGGAGCACATGTTTCCCAAGCAGGCCCCGGAACTGCCGGATTGAATTTCATGTCATTCCGGACGCCGCGAAGCGGCGATCCGGAATCCAGGGTCAAGCTCATATCACTCGTTTCTGGATTCCGGGTTCGCGCGCTGCGCGCGCCCCGGAATGACGCTGGCAAGGGCAGGCGCCGGAGCTGCCGGACTAGCCGCGCCCGCGCGCCTGGGCTAGAACGGGCCTCCCCGGGGGCGGGCGGGCGTCATTTCCATGCATTATTATATCCAGCCGGTCATCGATTTCGTGCACGTGCACGGGGCTTGGGCGGCGCCCGTCGTGTTCGTGCTGGCCTTTATGGAGTCGCTCGCCTTCATCTCGCTCTTGGTGCCGGCCTGGGGCGCGCTGGTGGCGCTGGGCGCGCTGATCAAATCGGGCGGGCTCGACTTCTGGCCGATATGGATCGCCGGCTCGCTCGGGGCGGCCTGCGGCGACTGGCTGTCCTATTGGGTCGGGCTGAAGCTTGAATATTCGGTGGCGCGCATGTGGCCGCTGTCGCGCCATCCCACCCTGATCCCGCGCGGGGAAGCCTTCGTGAAGGAATGGGGCATTCCCGGCATTTTCATCGGCCGCTTCTTCGGACCGTTACGCGCCTCGGTGCCGCTGGTCGCCGGCATATTCGAAATGCCTTATTGGCGGTTCCAGTTCGCCAATTTCACCTCGGCCTTCGTGTGGGCGGCGGTGCTGCTGACCATCGGCGACGTGATCTCGGTCACGATCGATTACCTGTGGCCGTGACATAAAGAAAATCCGCCGGGACGTTTGGTCCCGGCGGATGTCGATTGAGCCGATGGCGCTCAGAAGCTGTGGTCTCCGCCCGGCTTCATGACGATCAGCTTGTCCGCGAGCTTGCGCTTGGCAAGCGCCGCGCGGAACTGATCCGGCGTACCGGCGAGCAGCGCGAAGGTGCCAAAGTGCATCGGGATGACGTGATCCGGCTTCACGAACTGCACCGCGAGCGCCGCGCCCTGCGGATCCATCGTGAAATACCCGCCGATGCACGCAAGCATCACGTCGATGTGGTGGAACTCAGGGATCAGCTTCATGTCCTCGTACACGGCGGTGTCGCCGGTGTGGTAGATCGTCGGCCCGTCCTTGATCATGAGCACATAGCCGACCGGGTTACCGCTCGCGAGCGCGGCCGGCTGGCCGGGCCCGGGCTTCGGAAGTTGCGGCTCTGTCAGCTCCGAGCCGTGGATCGCGTTGACGATCAGCACCTTGGCGCCGGCCTTGGGCAGATCGATGGTGCCGCCGACATTGCCGCCGTAAATGACCTGGTCCTTGGGAAAGCCGATCACCGAAACCATGTTGGCCGACAGACCGTAGGGCGCGAGCATTTTGGCGCCGGTCTTCTTGGCGATCGCGACCGCGTCGCCGACATGGTCGCGGTGGCCGTGCGTGATGAGGATGTAGTCGACGCGCCCGAGCTCGGCGATCGAGTTCTTGTCGGGATTGGTCGGCACCGTGAGCCAAGGGTCGATCAGGATCACCCCGCCCGAGGGCGTGGTGATTTTCCAGGCCGCCTGGCCGTACCAGTGGAGCTGGGTCTTGCCCGCGGCGAGCGCCGGGCTCGCCATCGTTGCCGCCAGCAGGAACGCGACGCAGGCGCCCATGACAGTTGCGGATAGTTTTCTGATCATTCGAGTCCTCCCCATATTGAATTTTCTGCTTGACCGGTCGGCTCCGCGGCCGCCGCGGCCTTGGCTTCACGCTGCCCACTTTATCGCAAGGGTCTGCTGCCGCCTATATGGGTTGCTGCCCATAAGCGCTTGACCGGCGCGGATGACGCGCCTATATCGCGCGGCGATGATGACGCTTTTCACCATTTCGAATTTCCGCCGCCGCCGTGCCAGCAAGGCACGGGCGCGCGCTTAGCCGTCGTCGTCCCGTGCCGCCGGTCTTGGCCCGCGGCAGGTGTTTTTCCCGATAAATCCCGCGCTGTTGGCCTTGCTCCGGACCTTCGTTTAAGATTCTGGATTAAGGATCGAGCCATGGCGACAAAAGCGAAAATCGGCGTTCTCGGCGCTTCGGGGTATACCGGCTCCGAGCTGGTGCGCATGTTGCTGCGCCATCCGCGCGCCGAGCTCGCGCTGCTGACCGCCGAGCGGCGGGCGGGGCAGGAGATGCGGACCGTGTTTCCGCAGTTCTCGCCCTTTCATTTGCCGCAGCTTGTCGCCATCGAGGGGCTCGACTGGGCGGGGCTGGCGCTCGACGTCGCCTTTTGCGCACTGCCGCATGCCACCACGCAGAAGGTGATCAAGGAGCTGCTGGCGAAAGCGCCGGCCACCAAGGTGGTCGACCTGTCGGCCGATTTCCGGCTTTCGGACACCGCTGCTTACGCGAAATGGTACGGCCATGAGCACCATGCGCCCGAGCTGCAGGCCGAGGCGGTCTATGGGCTCACCGAAATCCACCGGCGCGAGATCAAGCAGGCGCGGCTGGTCGCCAATCCAGGCTGCTACACCACCTGCGCGCAGCTGCCGCTCATTCCGCTGATCAAGAACAAGGCGATCGAGCTCGACGAGATCGTGGTGGACGCCAAGTCCGGCATGACCGGGGCGGGCAGGGCCGCCAAGGAGGCCATGCTGTTCTCGGAAGTCTCGGAAGGCTTCAACGCCTATGGCGTCGGGCATCACCGGCACATGGCCGAGCTCGACCAGGAGTTTTCGCTCGCCGCCGGGCGCGAGGTGATCGTGAGCTTCACGCCGCATCTGGTGCCGATGAACCGGGGCATTTTGTCCACGATCTATGTGCGGGGCCGGCGCGGGCGCACGCCGGAAGACCTTCATGCGATGCTTTTAAAGGTCTACATGAAAGAGCCCTTCGTGCACGTGCTGCCGTTCGGCGAGACGCCGCAGACAAGGCATGTGCGCGGCTCGAACATGACCTTTATCGGGGTGGCGAAGGACCGCGTGCCCGGACGGGCCATCGTCATCTCGGCGCTCGACAATCTGGTGAAGGGCGCCTCCGGCCAGGCGATCCAGAACATGAACCTGATCATGGGCTGGCCGGAGACCATGGGGCTGGAGCAGGTGGCGCTGTTTCCGTGAGCCTCTGTCATTCCGGGACGGCCCGATAGGGCCGGACCCGGAATCCAGATACACTTGCCAAGTCCGCTTCTGGATTCCGGGTTCGCGTGCTGTGCACGCGCCCCGGAATGACGGGGAAAGCCATGTTCGACGTCAGCAACCAGCCGCCGCCGCTCGAGCCCTATAACCTGTTCACCAGCGACCGTGCCTTGCGCGAGGCGGTCAAGCGCGAGCGCGCCGGCTGGGCGGACGAGGGGCTGGCGACGCTCGGCGCCACCTTCGGCAAGCCGGAAACGATCAAGGCCGGTTTCGACGCCAACCGCTATCCGCCGGTGTTGCGCACGTTCGACCGCTACGGCCGCCGCATCGACGAGGTCGAATTCCATCCCGCCTGGCACGAAATGATGGCAATCGCGCTGCGCGCGGGCCTGCATTCCAGCCCCTGGGCGGAGCCGAAGCCGGGCGCGCATGTGGCGCGCGCCGCCGGCACCTACATGCTGGAGCAGGTCGAGAGCGGCAGCTACTGCCCGATCGCCATGACCTACGGCTCGGTGCCGACGCTGCGCCACGCGCCGCGACATCGCCAAGCAATGGCTGCCGCGCATTTACGGGCGCGAATACGATGCGCGCTTCATGCCGGCGCGCGAGAAGAAGTCGGCGCTCATCGGCATGGGCATGACCGAGAACCAGGGCGGCAGCGATCTGCGCACCAATAGCACGCGCGCCGAGCCGGCGGGCGACGGCAGCTTCCGGCTCTACGGCGCCAAATGGTTCATGTCGGCGCCGATGTGCGACGCTTTTCTCATTCTGGCGCAAAGCCCGAAGGGCCTGAGTTGCTTCTTCATGCCGCGCTGGACGCCGGACGGCGAGCGCAACGCCGTGCATATCCTGCGGCTGAAGGACAAGCTCGGCAACAAGTCGAACGCCTCCAGCGAAGTGGAGTTCGACGGCGCCTATGCCGAGCTGGTGGGCGAAGAGGGGCGCGGCATTCCGACCATCATCGAGATGGGCAATTACACGCGGCTCGACTGCGCCATCGGCTCTTCCGGGCTGATGCGGCAGGCGCTGGCGCAGGCGGTGCATCACGCCCGCCACCGCACCGTGTTCCAGAAGAAGCTGATCGACCAGCCGTTGATGGAGAACGTGCTGGCCGATCTCGCGCTCGAATCGGAAGCGGCCACCGCGCTTACCTTTCGGCCTGGCGCGCGCCTATGACGAGGACGACGAGGCGGCGCAGGTCATCCGCCGGGTGGTGACGCCGGCGGCCAAGTTCTGGATCTGCAAGCGCACGCCGGCGGCGACCTATGAGGCCATGGAGGTGCTGGGCGGCTCCGGCTATATCGAGGAAAGCATCATGCCGCGGCTCTACCGCGAGGCGCCGGTCAATTCGATCTGGGAAGGCTCCGGCAATGTGATGTGCCTGGACGTGCTGCGCGCGATCGGGCGCACGCCGGGCGCGGCCGAGGTGCTGCACGCGGAGCTCGACACCGGCGACAAACGCCTGAGCGGTTTCAGCGAGCGCTTGCAGAAACGGCTGCAAGCTTCTGAGCGCAATGATGAAAGCCAGGCGCGCGCGCTCACGCGCGAGCTGGTACTGGCCTTGCAGGCTGCGCTCTTGATCAGGCACGCGCCGGCGCCGGTGGCGGACGCCTTCTGCGCCTCGCGGCTCGAGGGCGACAGCGCGGCCTTCGGGCTGTTGCCGCGCGGGCTCGATCTGCGGGCGATTACGGAGCGGGCGGGGCCGGCGATTTAGCGTGCCCCGGACGCGGCCCTCGGGCGGCCTCGGGGCGAGCGCGCGAAGCGCGGACCCGAGGGTGATGCGCCGCTGATCCGGGGCCGTTGCAAAATCGGAATTCGTCACGGTCCCGGTTCTGCAGCGCACCGTTTCGCTGCGCTCCACGCTGCGCTGCGCCCGGGACACGAGCCTTACAGCTTCCCGAACACCGCCAGCACCAGCGCCACCTGTGCCAGGAAGCCGACCGCGAAGGCGAGCGTGCGCAGCACCGGGATGCCGGCCCAAAAGACGATCGCGTGCGCCAGCCGCGCCCAGAAATAGACCGCGCAGGCGAGCACCGTGCTGGCGGTCGAGTGGTGGATGACGTTGAGCGTCAGCACCAAGGTCGCGAAGATCACCAGGTTTTCGACCGCGTTATTGTGGGCCTTGTGCAGGCGCTGCGCCCAGGCCGTTTGCGGCGCGTCATTGGGCGAAGGATTGGCCATGGCGCCCATCAGCCCGCGCACCATGACGCGGTCGAGAATATAGGGCACCCACAAGAGCCCGGTCAGAATGACCGTAAGCGTCAGCCAGAACAGTTCCTTGGACATCGCCATCTCCCCAGCATGAGAATGTCGCCGAGAGGCGAGCTTAAGGGAGGGCGCCGCGCTTGTCGCGGGGCGGCGCGGTCACGAGCCCGTTATCCAACGCGGGTAGTGACCGATGATCAGCGAAACAGCGCGGATAGGCGGCCGATGACCCCGCCTTGCGGCGCGCCGCTTGCGGGCGCCGTACGCGTGGGCGCGGCGGAAGTCGCAAGACCGGCGCGCTTCCAGGCTTCGATGCCGCCGCCCAGGAGAAATACTTCGCAGCCGCCGGAGGCGCCGGCCAATTTCCCGGCATTGATGCGGGTGCGGGCGCCCGACTTGCAGTGATAGATCAGCACGGTGTCGCCGGCGCGCACCGGGTGACGCGCGCCGATCTGCGACAGCGCGTGATGGCGGGCGCCCGGAATGTTCTCGCGCGCGTATTCGTTGCTTTCGCGGATGTCGATCAGCACCGCGCCCTCTTTGATCAGTTCGGCGGCGCGTTCCGGGCCGATCGTCTCGACTTTACTCATGGTCTGCTGTTCCTGCTGTTGCTGCTGCTGTTCATGCTTCGCTTGTCGTTGCGGGGCAATAGATGTCGTGCAACAGGCCGAGCAGGCGGATCGCGGCCGGGTCGGCGAGGCGGTAAAACACGGTCTGCGCGTCGCGCCTGGTGCCGAGCAGGCCTTGCTCGCGCAGCAGAGCGAGATGCTGCGACAGCGCCGATTGGCTCAAAGCCACGGCCTCGGCCAGATCGCCCACCGACAATTCCTTGACCTGCGCCAGCCGGCACAGGATCAGCAGCCGGTTCTCATTGGCGAGCAGCTTCAAGAGCCCGGCGGCTTCGCTCGCCTTGCGCTCCAACTCGCCGATGCCGGGCTTGGCCGCGGGCTTGGTGCGCGGGGCGGTCAGCACCGTCATGCGGGGTCTCCTTTAGATCAGGTATTGCTAAATTAGAGATCGCTAATATATATGTCAAGCACCAAGCCAGCAAGGAGCCGTAAAAATGTCCGCAAAGCCCGAAATCAGGGCCTTTTTCGACGAGCCGACCAATACCGTGAGCTACCTGGTGTGGGATCCGGCGACCATGGACGGCGTTGCGATCGATCCGGTGCTCGACTACGATCCGCGCAGCGGCAAGGCGAGCGTCAAATCGGCCGACGCCATGCTGGCGGCAGCGCACGAGTTCGGCATCAAGCTCGCCATGGTGCTGGAGACGCACGCGCATGCCGACCACCTTTCGGGCGCGCCCTATCTCAAGCTCAAGACCGGCGCCCCGGTGGCGATCGGCGAGCACATCCGCGAGGTGCAGCGCATCTTCCGGCCGGTGTTCAACGCCGAGGACGTCTCCGGCGACGGTTCCGAATTCGACCGTCTGTTCAAGGACGGCGAGCGCTTCAAGATCGGCACGCTCGAGGCCGAGGTGATCGCGACGCCCGGCCATACCCCGGCTTGCGTCTCATACAAGATCGGCGACGCGGTGTTCGTCGGCGACACGCTGTTCATGCCGGACTTCGGCACCGCGCGCGCCGACTTCCCGGGCGGCGACGCGCATGCGCTCTACCGCTCGATCAAGCGCATCTTGGCGCTGCCGGACGAGACGCGGCTGTTCATTTGCCACGACTACAAGGCGCCCGGCCGCGACCGCTATGCCTGGGAAACCACGGTGGGCGAGGAGCGGGCGCGCAACGTGCATGTGCACGAGGGCGTGAGCGAGGAGGATTTTGTTGCGATGCGGCAGACGCGCGACAAGACGCTGGCCGCGCCTTTGCTGCTGTTGCCCTCGATCCAGGTCAATATCCGCGCCGGCAAGCTGCCGCCGGCGGAAGCAAATGGCGTGCGCTATCTGAAGGTGCCGGTGCAGCTGGCGGCGTAAGCTTTTAACTTGCGAACGCGAAACGGCCGGAGCGATCCGGCCCTTTTCACGCATCGCGGTATCGGCTTGCCGCATCGAGCGCCGGCCTATCCAATTTGCCCGATTGAGCGAGATCAACGAGCAAGCCGCGCGCTCAAGCTAAAGGGCGGTCATGCAAATCGATCGCTCCTGGATGAGCCTGATTGCGCGCGCCGCGGCGCTATTGCTGCTGCTCGGGCTCAGCGCGCAAGCAGACAGCGGCGAGCCGTTTGGGCTTACCACCGAGGCGGCGCCGGAAGGGTCGCTCTGGGTGACCTGGCGCAAGCTGCAGGCCGAGATGCAGGCGGAACGGCCGGTGATCGCGCGCTGCCGCGCGGCGCCGCTGGCGTGCCGGTCTATTCCGGCGCTGCAGTTCATCGCCATCGTCGACGAAGGCAATGATTTTGCGGGCATTGCCCGCATCGGCCATATCAATCGCGCGGTGAATTTCGCGATCCGCGTCGCCGACAGCGCGGCGGCGGAGGCCGTGCACGACATTGGACGTCGCCGCTGGCCACGCTCGCCGCCGGCGCCGGCGACTGCAAGCAATATGCGGTGCTGAAATACGCCGCGCTGCAAGACGCCGGCTTTGCGGCCGACGACGTGCGCATCGTGATCGTGGTGCCGCACGGGCAGCGCCAAGCCCATGCGGTGGTCGCCGTCCGCAACGCCGGCACGTGGCTCATACTCGATAACCGCTCGCTGGCCATGGCCGAAAGCAGCGCGCTGCGCGGATTCTATTTACCGCTCGATACGCTCGACAATCGCGGGGTCCGGCAATTTGTCCGGCAGCCGCTGGTGGCGCAAGTATTCGGCGGCGCCTGCGCGGGCTAAAGAGCGAATATCCTACTTCGCAGCATTCTGGCGCGGCAGTTTGTTGCGCCAGCGCAAGAGCGCGCGGTCGGCGGTCATCAGCGTGGCGTCGTGGGCGATCGCGGTGGCGACGATGAAACGGTCGGCGGGGTCGCCGTGCAAATCGAGTCCGGCCGCGAGGATGGCGATGTCGCCGGTGATGGGCAATTCTTGCGCGCCTGCGTCAGGTATCATGGTGCGGTGCTGTGCGGGTGTTCGCGTGGCGCCGAGCCGTCCCTTAGCGATCAACATGGCCATTTCCCAAAAGCTTATCGGACTGACCGCGATCTCACTGCTTTGTAGCGCCTGGGCATAGAGCATGCGGCTTTGTTTGCCGATAGCTGGATCGCCGCTTGTCAGCCAAATGATCACATGCGTGTCGAGCAGGATCACTTCATCGCGTCCCACTCGACGTCGATCGGCGACATGATGTCGCCCTTGATTACGAGGTCGCCCTTTAGGAGACCGAAAAGGCCGCGCTTCGTTTTCGGCTTGTGCGGAACGAGCTCGACCACCGGCTTGCCGTTCTTGGTGACCACGACGCCCTGGCCCGTCTGGGCGACTTCGTCCATGACGGCCAGGCATTTGGCCTTGAATTCGGAGGCTTTCATTACTTTCATCATGCTCAACGGCCCTTGTGACTATGGTCATTGACCATGGTCATATATCGCGAGGCGCGTGGGCTTTGTCGAGGCTCTAGCCCCAGCTCCGCACCTTCACATACGAGCCCGGCGCGTCCTCGATGGCCTTGAGCTTGCCGCCGCCGATTGCGCGCGCCGGCACGGTCTCGCTGCCTTGCCCCTTCAGCCAGTCAAGCCAGTCCGGCCACCAGGAGCCGGGGTATTCCTTGGCGGTCTTCAGCCATTTGTCGAGGTCGGAGCCGAGCGGCGGCCCGCCGACCCAGTATTGGTATTTCTGCATGGCCGGCGGATTGACCACGCCGGCGATATGGCCGGAGCCGGCGAGCACGAACTTCACCGGCCCGCCGAAAAATTGCGAGCCGAACAGCACCGATCTGGCCGGCGCGATGTGATCCTCGCGGGTGGCGAGATTATACACCGGCACGGTCACCTTGCGCAGGTCGAGCGTGACGCCGGCGATCTCCATCTCGCCCTTGGTAAGGCGGTTGTCGAGATAGCAGTTGCGCAGATAGAAGGAATGGTTGGCCGCCGGCATGCGGGTGGCGTCGGAATTCCAGTGCAGAATGTCGAACGGGTAGGGCGTCTTGCCGCGCAGATAATTGTTGATCACGTAGGGCCAGATCAGATCGTTGGCGCGCAGCATGTTGAAGGCGTTGGCCATGTGCGAGGCTTCCAGATAGCCCCGCTCCTTCATGCGCTCTTCGACTTGCCGGATCTGCTGCTCGTCGACGAACACCATCAGATCGCCGGCATAGGTGAAGTCGATCTGCGCCGTGAACAGCGTCATCGACAGCGCGCGGCTCTCGTTCTTGGCGGCGAGATAGGCGAGCGTGATGGCGAGCAGCGTGCCGCCGACGCAATAGCCGATGGCGTGGACCTTCTCTTCGCCGGTCGCCTGCTTGACGGCGTCGAGCGCGGCGATCACGCCTTCGCGCATATATTGCTCGAAGCTCTTCTCGGCGAGCCGGGCGTCCGGATTGACCCAGGAGATCACGAACACCGTGATGCCTTCGTCGACGCACCATTTGATGAAGGATTTTTCCGGCGTCAGATCGAGGATGTAGAACTTGTTGATCCAGGGCGGCACGATCAGCAGCGGCGCCTTCAGCACGTTGGGCGTAGCCGGCGCGTATTGGACGAGCTGCATCAGCTCGTTCTGGTAGATCACCTTGCCGGGTGAGAGCGCGAGATTGCGGCCGATCTCGAAATTGGCGTGGTCGGACTGGCGGATCTTGAGATGGCCCTGGCCGGCCTGGATGTCCTCGCCCAGATTGCGCATGCCGCGCACCAGGTTCTCGGCGTTCGAGGCAAGCGTCTCGCGCAACAGCTCCGGATTGGTCAGCACGAAATTCGACGGCGAGATCGCGGCGGCGATCTGCTTGACGTAGAACTCGGCCTTTTTGCGGGTGTGCTCGTCGACGCCTTCGGCGTTCTTGACCAGATGGTCGGCCCAATTGGCGGTGAGCAGATAGGCCTGCTTGAGGAAATCGAAGAACTGGTTCTGCGACCATTCCGGGTCGACGAAGCGCTTGTCCTTGACGTCGGGCGCCACGATCGGCTCGCTCGTCTCGCCGGCCATGCGTTTGACCGCGCCGCCCCACAGTTCGAGATAGGCGCGGCCGAGATTGGCTTGCAGTTCGAGCGCGCGCTTGGGGTCGGACAGCCAATAGTTCGCCACCAGGCTGACGGTGCGCACCACCTCGCTGACGTCGTCGGAGAGCTCGCCTTTGATCTTGCCTTCCTCGCGCGGCTTCATATAGGCGGCGAGCGCCTTGCCGCCTTCCTCGACCATGCGGGCGAGATTGCGCGAGAAGGCCTCGACATCGACGCTGCCGATCTTGGCCGGTTCGGTGGGCTTTTCCATGCGCATAGTGTCGGTCCCCGCTCAACAAGTGGCCTGGACCGCGGCCATCTGCAAGACTGCATTTTGGCCATGATGGCGCCTTTGGCGGCCGGCGTCTAAGCACGGCCGGCGATCTTGCTGGCGCCATAATGGCCCGCTAGCGGGATCGTGGTATAATTCCTTGAGTCCCAAACGAATTTTCCGTTCTCGGGCCGGTCTTGCGGAGCATGCGGGCAAGCTTCTTCCGATCGATCTTGGCGGCTTGCTGCCTTGCCGCCGGGCTGACCGGCTGTGCGGCCGGCCAGCTGGCGGAGTCTCTGCCTCAGAAACTGGGCGGCCTGCCGGCCGGCGCCCCGCCGCCGCCCAGGACGCCCTACCAATACCCGGCCGTGCACGACATGCCGCCGCCGCGGGCGAGCGAACCCCTGACGGAGGAGCAGCAATGGCGGCTGGAACAGGATCTCACCGCGCTGCGCAATCGCCAGGAAAAGAGCCAAGCCGGCGTTAAAACGCCCGCCAAACCCGCCAAATCCAAGGCCGGCAAGAAGCCCGGCAAGAAAAAGACCAAAAACAAGGCGGCCGCTCAGACCGGCAAGAGCACTGGCGCCAACACCAACCCGTGATAAAAAGCCAAGAGGGGTCAAGCCCGCCGGGTGAGGGGCGGCTGACAGTCAAGGTTCGCTGAGATGGAAGAATTCTACCGCATTCGCCGCCTGCCGCCCTATGTGTTCGAAGAGGTGAACAAGGCCAAGGCGCGCGCCCGCAATGCGGGGGCCGACATCATCGATCTCGGCATGGGCAATCCCGACCTGCCGGCGCCGCAGCACGTCATCGACAAGGTGAAGGAGACGCTTGGGCGCCCGCGCACCGACCGCTATTCGGCCTCGCGCGGCATTCCCGGCTTGCGGCGCGCGCAAGGCGCCTATTACGAGCGCCGCTTCGGCGTGAAGCTCAATCCGGAAACCCAGATCGTCACCACGCTCGGCTCCAAGGAAGGCTTCGCCAATGTCGCGCAGGCCATTACCGCGCCGGGCGACGTCGTGTTGGTGCCGAACCCGAGCTACCCGATCCACGCCTTCGGCTTCCTGATGGCGGGCGGCGCCATCCGGGGCGTGCCGTCGGAGCCGACGCCGAACTTCTTCCACACCCTCGAGCGCGCGATCGTGCATTCGATCCCGAAGCCGACCGCGGTGGTGGTGTGTTATCCGGCCAACCCCACGGCTTACGTCGCGAGCCTCGACTTCTACCGCGATCTCGTGGCCTTCGCGAAGAAGCACGAAATCCTCATTTTGTCGGATCTCGCCTATGCCGAGGTCTATTTCGAGAACAATCCGCCGCCCTCGGTGCTGCAGGTGCCGGGTGCGATGGATATCACCGTCGAATTCACCTCGATGTCGAAGACCTATTCGATGCCGGGCTGGCGCATCGGCTTCGCGGTCGGCAACGAGCGCATCATCGCGGCGCTGTCGCGGGTGAAGTCCTATCTCGACTACGGCGCCTTCACCCCCGTGCAGGTGGCGGCGAGCGCGGCGCTCAACGGGCCGGACGACTGCATCAAAGAGATGCGCGCGACCTACAAGCGCCGGCGCGACGTGCTGGTGGAGAGTTTCAGCCGCGCCGGCTGGCACGTGCCGGCCCCGCACGCCTCGATGTTTGCCTGGGCGCCGATCCCCGAGCCGTTCAAGACGCTGGGCAGCGTCGACTTCTCCAAGCTCTTGGTGGAGAAGGCCGACATCGCGGTGTCGCCCGGCATCGGCTTCGGCGAATATGGCGAGGGCTTCGTGCGCATCGCGCTGGTGGAGAACGAGCAGCGCATCCGCCAGGCCGCGCGCAACGTGCGCCGCTTCCTCGACAGCGGGCCCGACCAGCTTCACAACGTCGTGCCGCTGGCGACCAGGCGCTAACCTTAAGCAAAGCAAGATGGCTCAGCCTCTCCGAGTAGGCGTCGCCGGTTTGGGCACGGTCGGCGCCGCCCTGGTCGCCCAGGTGACGCAGCAGCGCGAGGCGCTCGAAGCGCGCTGCGGGCGGCGCATCGAGATCGTCGCGGTCTGCGCGCGCTCGCGCGGCAAAGAGCGCGGCATCAATCTGAAGAAACTGACCTGGTTCTCCGATCCGGTGGCGCTGGCGCGCACCGACGGCATCGACGTCTTCGTCGAGTTGATGGGCGGCGCCGGCGATCCGGCCAAGTCCTCGGTGGAGGCGGCGCTCGCCAGCGGCAAATCGGTGGTCACCGCCAACAAGGCGCTGCTCGCCAAATACGGCATCAGGCTCGCCGGCCTCGCCGAGAAACATCACGCCGCGCTCAATTTCGAGGCGGCGGTCGGCGGCGCAATACCGATCGTGAAGACCATCCGCGAGGGGCTCGCCGGCAATTCCTTCGAGCGCATCTACGGCATCCTCAACGGCACCTGCAATTACATCCTCACCAAGATGGAGCAGGAGAACCTGAGTTTCGAGAAATGCCTGAAAGAGGCGCAGCGGCTCGGCTATGCGGAAGCCGATCCGAGCTTCGACATCGAGGGCCACGACACCGCGCAGAAGCTCGCGATCCTGGCTTCGCTCGCCTTCGGCACGCGGGTTGAGCAGAGCGCGATCTATGTCGAGGGCATTTCCTCGATCCAACGCCGCCGATCTCACGGCCGCCGACGAGCTCGGCTACCGGGTCAAACTCCTGGGCGTGGCGGTGAAGACGCCGCAGGGCATCGAGCAGCGCGTGCACCCGACCATGGTGCGCAAAGACAGTGCCATCGCCCAGGTCATGGGCGTGACCAATGCCGTCACCGTCGACGCCGAGGGCATCGATCCGCTGACCCTGGTCGGGCCGGGGGCGGGCGGCGCCGCCACCGCCTCGGCGGTATTGTCCGATATCGGCGACATTGCGCGCGGGGTGCGCACCGCGCCCTTCGGGCGGCCGACCAAGGGGCTTGCCGCCGTGCACAAGGCGCCGATGCAGCGCCACGAGGGCGGCTACTACATAAGGCTGTTGGCGCGCGATAAGCCGGGGACCGCGGCCACGATCGCCAAGCGCCTCGCCGAGCAGGATATTTCCATGGAATCCATCGTGCAGCGCCATGGCCCCGGCAGCGCCGGGGTGAAAGGCGGGCCCGTCCCCGTTATCCTCATTACCTACGCCACCACCGAGGATGCCGTGCGCAAGGCCCTTGCGGCGGTGGGGCGCGATAGGGTGATCTCGGGCCGGCCGCAAGTGATCCGGATCGAGAAGAATTAGCGCATGATCCCGAAAAGTGGACACCGGTTTCCCGCCTTCGCGAAGCCCGCTTCGGCGGGCGAAGCAAGGTCGGAAAAGATCATGCGCCCGTAAGAAGCGGGTGTGAAGGGGAGCGTTCCATGGCGTCGATTACCATCCAGCCCGAATTCCTGCTGGAGCGCATTCTCACCCTCGAAATCGTGCGGGTGACGGAGCGCGCGGCGGTCTCGGCCGCCCGCCTGCGTGGGCACGGCCAGGAAAAGGCCGCCGACCAGGCCGCGGTCGACGCCATGCGGCGCGAGCTCAACCGGCTGCCGATCGACGGCACGGTGGTGATCGGGGAGGGCGAGCTCGACGAGGCGCCTATGCTGTTCATCGGCGAGCAAGGTCGGCACCAAGCAGGGGCCGAAGGTCGACATCGCGGTCGATCCGCTGGAAGGCACCACGCTCTGCGCCAAGAACATGCCGGGCTCGATCGCCACCCTCGCCATGGCCGACGGCGGCACGCTGTTGCACGCCGCCGACGTCTACATGGATAAGATCGCCATCGGCCCCGGCTATCCCAAGGGCGTGATCGATCTCGACGCCTCGGCGGAGGAAAACATCCTCGCGCTCGCCAAGGCCAAGGGCGTCAAGCCCGCCGACATCACCGCCATCCTGCTCGACCGTCCGCGCCATGCCGACATGATCGCGGCGATCCGCAAGATCGGCGCCGCGGTGACGCTGATCACCGACGGCGACGTCGCCGGGGTGATCCATTGCGCGGAGCCGACCAAGACCGGCATCGACATCTATCTCGGCATCGGCGGCGCGCCGGAAGGCGTGCTGGCGGCGGCGGCGCTGCGCTGCATCGGCGGGCAGATGCAGACGCGGCTGGTGCTCGACACCGAGGAGCGGCGCGAGCGCGCGGCCAAGATGGGCATCAAGGATTTCAAGAAGAAGTACGAGATCGACGACATGGTGAAGGGCGACTGCCTGTTCGCCGCCACCGGCGTCACCGACGGCCCGATGCTGTCGGGCGTCAGGTTCGGCAAGGACGTGATCGAGACCGAGACGGTGGTGATGCGCTCGGTCACCGGCACGGTGCGGCGGGTCAAGGCCGAGCACCGGCAGTTCGAGAAGTTCTATTTGGATTGAGCGCGCAAGGTCGATCGGGCCTTGGTCCGCGACGGAGGCCGCCATGAAGCGCCTGCTGGGAATCTTGCTGCTGGTTGCCAGCGTTGCGCTGCCGGCGGGCGCCGAGGACAAGCCGGCGCCGAAGGTCATGCAGGCCGCGCACGAGCTCGCTGCCATCGTGACCGGCGATACCGTGCAGCAACTGAACGCCGCCATGGCGGCGCAGATTTGGCCGACCATCGAGCGGCAGGCCGCCGGTAAGGTCGATGCCGCAACGCTTACCGACATGCGCAAGGCGTTCGAGCAGACGCTGGAGAAATTCACGCGCGAAGTGATGGCCAACGCGCCGGAGGTCTATGCGCGCCATTTCACGGCGCAGGAGCTGCACGACATGATCGCCTTCTACAAATCGCCGACCGGCGTGAAGGCGCTGCGCGAAATGCCGAAGGTGATGGCCGACGTCTCGCTCCAGATGGCGCCGCGGCTGCAGGCGCTGCAGAGCGAGCTGCACGATCAGATGGTGGCGATCATGAAGCGGCAAGGTCACGGCAAGAAATCGGACTAATTCGGCCGCTGGCGCGGCCGCCCTGCTTCGTCCACAGTGGTCGGCTTAATTGACGCCCGAATCGGGAAGCGTGCGCGCGGCGCGATCGCGCGGGATTTGAGACCATGGCGGCATTGCCGGCATTCGCATCGAACGGCGACGAGCGCTTCTTCCTCGGCGTCGCGCAATCGGCCTCGGGGCGGGCCTGGCGCGACCGGCTGGATGCGCGTGGCCAAGCGCGCGCGCTGACGATTGCGCAGCGTTACGGTCTGCCGGAACTGCTGGCGCGGGTGCTGGCGGGGCGCAATGTCGAGGTGGACGGCGTCGAGGCCTTTCTCGATCCGAGCCTCAAGCGGCTGATGCCCGATCCGCACGTGCTGACCGGCATGGAAGCGGCGGCGTTGCGGCTCGCCGATGCCATCGTGCGCGAGGAAAGCATCGCCATCTTCGGCGACTATGACGTCGACGGCGCCACCGCCGCCGCACTGCTCGCCCGCTATCTGCGCCATTGCGGGCTCGATCCCGTTGTGCACATCCCCGACCGCATCTTCGAAGGCTATGGGCCGAACGTGGAAGCCATCCGCTCCTTTGCCGCGCGCGGCGTCACGCTGCTGGTGACGGTCGATTGCGGCACCACCAGCGTCGAGCCGCTGGCGGAAGCGGGTAGGCTCGGCCTCGACGCGGTGGTGATCGACCACCACCAGGCCGACGAGGAGCTCCCGGTCGCGGCGGCCATCGTCAATCCCAATCGCGCCGACGATCTGTCCGGTCTCGGCCATCTGGCGGCGGTCGGGCTGGTGTTCCTGACGCTGGTGGCGGTGACGCGCGAATTGCGCCGGCGCGATTTCTGGGCCGGCGCGCGGCCGGAGCCCGACCTGATGTCGCTTTTGCATCTGGTGGCGCTCGGCACGGTCGCCGACGTGGTGCCGCTGATCGGCCTCAACCGCGCCTTCGTCGCCAAGGGGCTCATTGCGCTCAGGCGGCGCGAGCATGTGGGGCAGACCGCGCTGATGGACGTGGCGCGGCTGTCGGGCCCGCCCGAGCCATGGCATCTCGGCTTTTTGCTCGGGCCGCGCATCAATGCCGGCGGCCGCATCGGGCGCGCCGATCTCGGCGTGCGGCTGCTGCTGGAAGAAGACCCGAGCGAGGCTGCCCGCATCGCCGGCGAGCTCGACCGGCTCAACCACGAGCGCCGCGCCATCGAGCAGGCGACGCTGGCGCAAGCGGAAGCCGAGGCGCTGGCCGCGCTCGGGCTGGAGGAGAAGGGCGCCGTGGTGGTGACCGCGCAGGAGGGCTGGCACGCCGGCGTGGTCGGGCTGGTGGCGGCGCGGCTGAAGGAGCGCTACGGACGGCCGGCTTTCGCCATCGCGCTGGAGCCTGGCGGAACGGGCACCGGCTCGGGCCGCTCGATCGCCGGCGTCGATCTCGGCCGCGCAGTGCGCGCGGCGGTGCGCGAAGGCCTGCTGGTCAAGGGCGGCGGCCATGCCATGGCGGCCGGCGTCACGCTGCGCAAAGCGGCGCTGGCGCCGTTCCGCGCCTTCCTGGAGGACAGCCTGTCCGGCGCGGTGGAGGCGGCGCGGCGCGAACGCGCATTGCTGATCGACGGCGCGGTGAGCGCGGGCGGCTTCAATTTGGCGCTGGCCGAGCTGTTGGCGCGCGCAGGCCCTTACGGCGCCGGCAACCCGGAGCCCATGCTGGCGCTGCCGGCGCATTCAATCGCCTATGCCGACCCGGTGGGCGAGAGCCATATCCGCGTGCGGCTGAAATCGGGCGACGGCAAGTTCGTCAACGCGATTGCGTTTCGCGTCATGGGCACGCCGCTCGGCAAGGCCTTGCTCGACAACCGCGGCCACGCCGTGCATGCGGCGGGCTCGCTCGCCGTCGACCGCTGGCAGGGCGAGGAGCGGGTGCAGCTCAGGCTGACCGATATCGCGCCGGCATGAGGCGCCGAGGCGGGCGCTACTGCCCGCCGAACAAGAAGCGCGAAGGGTGCTTGGCGAGATCGGTCACCGCCCGGTCGATATTGTTGATGGCGCGGTGGGCGTCGGCGCCGACGATGTTGATCTGCTTGTTGGCGGAATCCGTGGCCTTGTTGATGCCGACGGTGATGCTGGCGGTGCGCTTGTCGAGGTCGTCGGACAGCTTGTGGATCGAACTCCATCGTGTCCTTGCTGGTGCTGATCAGGCTGCTGGCGTTGTCGACGATGCCGTCGATCTTGCTGCTGTTGCGCGCCAGCGCGTCGGTGAAGGTCTCGATGTTCTTGATCGCCTTGTGCAGCAATTCCTGGTTGGCGGCGATCACCGCGTCGGCCCTCCCAAGCGTCTCGCGCACGGCCGACGACAGGTCCTGGCCGGCGTTGGATTCGGCCTTCAAGGTCGGCAGCTCGCCTTCTTTGGCCGCTAGCGGCGGCGAGGAGGCGAGCACGCCCTTCAGCGACACCGAGGCGATGCCGGTCAGGCCGCTGAATTCGAGCGTGACGCGGGTGTCGGAGCGCATCGGCGTCGCCTTGTCGATGGACAAAAGCGCCGCCACCTGGGCCGGATCCTTGGTGAGCTCAAGGGTGGTGACCTCGCCGACGCGAATGCCGTTGAACAGCACGGGCGCGCCGACGCGCAAGCCGGTCACCGAGCCGTCGAAGATCACGCGGTAGGCCGCGCTCTCCTTGGCGCCGGCATTGGCGTGGAGCCAATAGACGAAGCCGAACGCAGCGGCGATCACGGCGAAGGTGAACAGCCCGATCAACACGAATTTCGCCCGGTCCTCCATCGTCTTTACTCCAGTGTTAGCCCTTGACCCGCACGTGCCAGTCGGCATGCGCGCGGTCGCCATGGAAATACGACATCAGCCAGGGGTGCTTCGATTCCAGCATCCTGTCCATGGTGCCGGCCTCGATGATCTTGCCGTCGCCGAGCACGGCGATGCGGTCGCACACGCGATGCAGGCTGTCGAGGTCGTGCGTCACCATGAGCACCGAAATCCCCAAGGTCTGCTGCAGCGTCAGGATGAGCGCGTCAAATTCGCCGGCGCTGATCGGGTCGAGGCCGGAGGTCGGCTCGTCGAGGAACAGGATATCGGGATCGAGCGCCAGCGCGCGGGCAAGAGCTGCGCGCTTGATCATGCCGCCGGAAAGCTCCGAAGGGTACTCGCGATAGACGTCCGGGCTCAAGCCCACCATTTCGAGCTTGGCGACCGCCATTTCGGTGGTCAGGCGGTTCGACAGGCGCAAATATTCGCGGATCGGGAACTCGATATTCTTGCCGACGGTGAGCGAGGAGAACAGCGCGCCCTGCTGGAACAAGACGCCCCAGCGCCGGTCGATCGCGCGCTTCTGCTCGTGGCTTGCCTTGTCGATGTCGACGCCGAGCACTTCGATGCGGCCGGCCCGCTTCGGCAAGAGGCCGATGATGGTGCGCGCCAGCGTCGACTTGCCGGCGCCGGAAGCGCCGACGAAGCCGAGGATCTCGCCGCGATAAAGATCGACATTGACGCCGTTGAGCACGCGATGCGACTCGAAGTCCACGACCAGGTCGCGCACCTTGATGATCTCGCTGTTGGGCGCTGGGACCATGGCTAGATGCCGATCGACGCGAAGAAGATGGCGAAGGCGCCGTCGAGCACGATCACCAGGAAGATCGATTTCACCACCGAGTTGGTGGTCTTGGTGCCGAGCGATTCCGCGCTGCCCTTGACCTGCAGCCCTTCGACGCAGGCGACCAGGCCGATGACGATGGCCATGAACGGCGCCTTGATCATGCCGACCTCGAAGGACTGGAGCGAGACCGCGTCGTGCAGGCGGCTCATGAAGATGGCCGGGCTGATGCCGCCGTAGAGCCAAGCCACCAGGCCGCCGCCGTAGAGCGCGGCCATCGAGCCGAGAAAAGTCAGGATCGGCACCGCGATGATCAGCGCCATGATGCGCGGCAGGATCAGCACTTCCACCGGATCGAAGCCCATGGTGCGCAACGCGTCGATTTCCTCGCGCATCTTCATGGAGCCGAGCTCGGCGGTGTAGGCGCTGCCCGAGCGGCCGGCCACCATGATGCAAACGATCACCACGCCGATTTCGCGCATCACCAGCACGCCGACCATGTCGACCACGTAGATGTCGGCGCCGAAAGTGCGGAAATGGAAGATGCCCTGCTGGGCGAGGATGGCGCCGATCAGCAGCGTCATCATCAGGATGATCGGCACCGCGTTCCAGCCCACGCGCTCGAGGTGGTTGACCATCGAGGTGAAGCGGAAGGTGTGCGGGCGTACCAGCACGCGCATGGTGGCCACGATCAGCGCGCCCAGCATTTGCACCAGCAGGGTAATGTCGGCGCCGACCAGCACCATGGTCCGCCCGACGCTTTCCAGCGTGGCGATGACGGCGTTCGGCTTGCGCGGGCTCGGCGTCAGCTTGTGGGTGCCGGCCTGGATCTTCTCGAACAGGCCGCGGTAGTCCTCCGCTAGCCCGACGATGCGGGTGTCGCAGCCCTGGCTGCTCCAGCTGCGCAGCGCGCGTTCCAACAGCCAGGCGCCGTAGGTGTCGATGCGTTCGATGCGCTGCACGTCGATGGCGACGCTGCGCACGGCGGTTTTCTTCCGCGTCACGGCGTCGACCATCGGCTCGAGCGCGCGCGCGTGCTCGGCCGTCCACGATCCGGAGGCCGCGAGCGCAAGCCCGTCGCCGCGTTGGGCGCTGATCAAAGTCCCTGCCGTCACTTAGCTCCGCTCCTTAAGGTCAATGCAAAAGCGCCCGAACGCTCGTGCAAGGCCGGGGGCAAGGCCCGGGTCGGCCCGGGCGAACAGTGGACCGAAGGTGGCGGCGAGCCGGTACCCGGAAGCCGGTGAAAGCGCTGCGGTAGAACTCTGCGCCGCATTGCTGGTCAATCGGCAAGCAAGGGCCACAGATCATGGCCGTGCCCGGTAATTATGTGCTCGCCTCATGCCCTCCAGGCCCCTTCGGATTTAGGTTAACAAATCCCTAAAATATCTCAAATTGCCATCAAACCTTAAGGTTAACGAAGGCTAAGGGGGCTCCCGCCGTTTCCGGCCCGCCTACGCGGCCTGCCGTCATATTTGAGCGGCGCGCCTTGTCGGTTCCAATTAAGGCTTGATTCAGGCAACCGACGGATAGCAAGGGCGCGTAAAGCCAGCCGCAAGTAGTACCTGCTCAATATTCAGCCGCTTGTGGTTCGGTTGTTGGGCAGATGCCAAAGACTTCACACCGGCTGACATTCCGCCGTCTCATCACCGTGGCGGTGGGGCTCATCGCCCTTTCGGTGCTGGCGATCGGATTGACGATCTGGGGCCTGCGCGGCGACGCTATTCGCGACGCCGACACCGATACCGGTAATATCGCCGTCGTGCTGAGCGAGCAATTGGCGCGCTCGATCCAATCGGTCGACATCGTGCTCGGCGACATTCGCGAGCGGCTGGATGCGCAGAGCACCCGCTCCGAAAGCGATTTCAAGCGCTGGATCGTCAGCCGGCAGGCCTACGATTTTCTCAACGCGCGGCTGGCGCGGCTGTCGCAGGCCGATTTCATCGCGCTGGTCGATAAAGACGGATGGCTCGCCACGACCAGCCGCGCCTGGCCGACGCCGGCCGGGCGCTTTGCCGATCGCGACTACTTCCGCCACTTCGCGGGCGGCGCCAACGGCGCCGGCGGCATCTTCATCAGCAAGCTGCTGGTCAACCGCATCTCCGGCAAGCCGATGATCTTCTTGAGCAAGCGGATCAGCGGGCCGAACGGCGAATTCCTCGGCGTCGTGCTGGCCGGCCTGCGGCGCCACTATTTCGAGGGCATCTACAATTCGATCACGCGGTTACGGCACCAGTCGTTCGAGCTGTTGCGCAGCGACGGCACGGTGCTGATCCGCCATCCCGAGCCGCTCACGTCCAACACACTCAAGATGCCGGCACATTCGCCGTGGTACGGGCTGGTCGCGGCCGGCGGCGGTCATTATCGCTCGCCGGGCTATGCCGACAGCCAGGCCCGCTTCGTCTCGGTACAGCCGCTGCACGACTATCCGCTGGTGGTCAACGTCGCGGTTTCGGAATCCGATGCACTGGCGAACTGGTACCGGCGCGCGCTGTTCATCGCGTTCGGCACCGCATTGGCGCTTATCTGCTTCGGGCTTCTGCTCAAAGCGTTGAGCAATCAGTTCCAGCGGCTGTTGCGCTCGGAGGAATCGCTCGGCGAGCGCGAGCTGAGCCTGGCCGAGAAGACGCGGCAGCTCGAGCGCGCCAATATGCAGGTCGACGCCGCGCTGCATAACATGTCGCAGGGCCTGTGCATGTTCGACGCCGAGGGCCGGCTGGTCGTCTGCAACGACCGCTACATCGCGATGTATGGACTGTCGGCCGAGATCGTGAAGCCGGGCTGCACGCTCTTGGAAATGCTCGATCACCGCCGCGAGCTCGGCACCTTCACGAACGATCCGGAAGAATACGACATCAAGATCCGCGGCGCCGCGCAGCGGCGCGAGCGGCTCTGCGTGCGCATGGAGCTGGACGACGGCCGCGTCGTCGAGGTGGAGAACGAACCGACGCCGGACGGCGGCTGGGTGGCGACCCACGACGAGATCACCGAGCGCGTACGCGCCGAAAGGGAGCGCGCGCGCGCCGAGCACTTCCTGCAGACGGTGGTCGACCACATTCCGGCGACCGTGTTCGTCAAGGACGCGAGCGACAACCGCTACACGCTGCTCAACAAATCGGGCGAGGATCTGTTCGGCATTTCGCGCGAAGCGCTGGTCGGCAAGCGCTCGAGCGAGGTATTTTCCGACGACCAGGCCAACGCCATCGAGGGCCGCGACAAGGAAGCGCTCGCCGCCGGCGATCAGATCGTCGTGCGCGAACTGCCGTTCAAGACGGCCAACGACGAAATCCGGCTGATCAACTTGAAGCGGCTCGCAATCCCGGACGAGATCGGCCGAACGCGCTACATTCTCGGCGTTGCCGAGGACGTCACCGAGCGTAAGCGCGCGGAAGCCAAGATCGCGCATCTCGCCCATCACGACGCGCTGACCGGCCTGCCGAACCGCGCCGCCTTCAACGAATGCTTCGCCACGACGCTCGATCGCGCGCGCCGCTCCGGCGAGTCCTTCGCGCTGATGTGCCTCGATCTCGACCGCTTCAAATATGTCAACGACCTGTTCGGCCACGCCGCCGGTGACGCGCTATTGTGCGAGGTCGCCCGCCGCCTGGAAGCGACCACGCGCGGGGCCTTCCTGGCGCGCATCGGCGGCGACGAGTTCACGCTGATCGTGGCCGAGAACAACATGCCGGACGCCGCCGCCCGGCTGGCCGAGCGCATCGTCACCGCGCTCGGCGACACGATCGAGATCGAGGGGCGCAAGCTCGCGGCCAACGCCTGTGTCGGGGTGGCGGTCTATCCGACCGACGGCACTGACGGCGAAAAGCTCATCTGCAACGCGGACGCAGCCCTCTACCGCGCCAAGTCGGAAGGACCTGGCTCCTACCGCTTCTTCGAGCCGGAGATGGACCGGGCGCTGCGCGAGAACCGCGAAATCCAGCACGACCTCAAATCCGCGCTCGAGCGCGGCGAGTTCCAACTGCTCTATCAGCCGGTCGCCAAGATCGACGGCCCGGTCATCGGCTTCGAGGCGCTGGCGCGCTGGCATCACCCGACGCGCGGGCTGATCTCACCGTCGGTCTTCATTCCCTTGGCCGAGGACAGCGGGCTCATCATCGCATTCGGCGAATGGGCGCTGCGCGCGGCCTGCCGCGAGGCGGCCTCCTGGCCGGGCGGCGCGCAGGTGGCGGTCAATCTGTCGCCGGCGCAGTTCCACCACGGCGACCTGCCGAGCCTGGTGCATTCGGTGCTGCTTGAAACGGGACTGGCGCCGTCGCGGCTCGAGCTGGAAATCACCGAAAGCGTGCTGATCGACGACTTCAGCCGGGCGCAGGCGATCCTGCGGCGGCTCAAGAGCCTCGGCGTCAAGATCGCGATGGACGATTTCGGCACCGGCTATTCGTCGCTGTCCTATTTGCAGTCGTTCCCGTTCGACAAGATCAAGATCGACCGTTCGTTCATCTTCGATCTGGAAAACAACCCCAACAACGCGGCGATCGTGCGCGCGGTCATCACCTTGACGAAGAATCTCGGGCTACCGGTGCTGGCGGAGGGCGTCGAGACCGAGGAGCAGCGCCTGATCTTGAGCTGCGAGGGTTGCGACGAGATGCAGGGCTATCTGATCGGCAAGCCCATGCCGATCGAGGCTTACGCCGATTTGGTGCGCGGTCCGGCGGAAAGCGACAGCGATACCGTGATCCGATTGCGCGGCGCGTTGAAGCGCGCCGCGGCCGGGGCGGCTTAAATCAGCGCTTGCGCGTCTTGCGGCAGAACACGTCGTAGATCGCGCCGATGACGGTGCGGGCGTCGTCGCTGGCGACGCTGTAGTAGATCGTCTTGCCCTCGCGCCGCGTATTCACCAGCCCGTCGGCGCGCAGGCGCGCAAGCTGCTGTGACACGGTCGGCTGGCGCAGGCCGAGATGCTGCTCGAGCTCGCTCACCGACTTCTCGCCTTCGGCCAGGATGCACAGCATCATCAGCCGGCTCTCATGCGCCAGCGCCTTGAGGAAATCGCTCGCGCGCTTTGCGTTGTCCATCATGCGCTCGAGATCGCTCGAACGAGACGGTCGGATGTCCAGGCGTTGCAATTCCATCGATGCACCTTGTTCGCGTCCGGCTATGTTATCTTACAAAGATTCAACCAGGCGTGCGCAATGTTTTTTCAACTCTTTGCGCGCGTTCTCCACCCGTTCCCGCCGCGTCCAGCTTCTGCATCAGCATGTAAAGTTGGGTCCAGAACATTTCCTCGCCGCCATAACCGCGGATGCGGCCGATTTCGCGGCCTTTGTCGACCAGCACGAAGACCGGGGTAAAACGTTCCACTTGAACGAAGGCAAGATCGGGCGGCAACGCCTTTTCGATATCGACATGGCGCAGCGGCGCGCGCAAGCCTTCTTCGGTCTTGCCGTAGATCGGACCGATCTCGCGATCGAATTTCTGACACCAGGGGCAGCCGGCCTGCTCGAACATCACGAGCTGCGCAGCGTGCGCGCTCGCAAGCGTCAACGTGACAAACATCGCGCCGATGAGCACGGCACGAGAAAAAAATGCCACGGTGCGTGACTCGGCTGCCAATTTGTCCTCTACCGAAACGGGCCGCCGCGCGCGGAGATCGGGAGCCGCTGCGAGGGCCTATTGAATTGCTGCTGAATATATCACAATACATGAATATGTCGATGGGGAAGCTGAGGCCATGAACCTGGACGTGACGGTGGGGGGTGCCTTCCTGGCCGGGCTGCTGTCGTTCTTCTCGCCCTGCGTGCTGCCGCTGGTGCCGGCCTATCTCGCCTATATGGGCGGGGTTTCGATCGAGGACATGCTGGAAGAGGGCTGGGCGCGTGCACGCTGGATGGTGCTTTTGGCCGCGCTTTGCTTTGTGGCCGGTTTCAGCACGGTCTTTGTGGCGCTCGGGGCCACCGCATCCTGGATCGGCCAGGCCGTGAGCGCCTATCTCGGCTGGCTCAGCTATCTGGCCGGCATCCTGATCGGGCTGATGGGTCTGCATTTCCTCGGCCTGATCCACATCCCGGTGATGCACCGGACCGCCCGCATCGGGGTGGCGCACAATCCGGCCAGCCTGATCGGCGCCTATGCGATCGGGCTGGCCTTCGGCTTCGGCTGGAGCCCTTGCGTCGGGCCGGTGCTCGCCGCCATCCTGCTGATCGCCGGCGCCAAGGACAGCGCGGGCGAGGGCGCGCGCTTATTGCTTGTTTATTCGCTTGGCATCGGCCTGCCGTTCCTGGTGGCGGCGGGCTTTGCCGGCGCCTTCATGCGCTGGAGCGCGCGCTTCCGGTCGCGGCTCGCGCAAGTCGAGAAGGCAATGGGCGCGCTTCTGGTCCTCGCCGGCGTGCTGATCTTCACCGGGCAGATGTCGGCGATCGCCAATTGGCTGATCGAGACCTTTCCGGCGCTGGCCAAGATGGGCTGAATCTCAGCCGAAGCGGAAGCTCAAAAGATTATCGATGGCGCGCAGCTCGATCAGCACGCGATGCAACAGGCCGGTGCCGTGCGTCGCGACCGCTTGCGGGATGTGCGCGAGGCTCTCCTTGGCGCCGTCGATCAGGCGGCGGAATTCCGGATCCTTGCGCACTTTCGCGCTCGCCATCTCGTCGCAGCGGCCGAGCACATTGCCGTAGATCGCGGCCTTGCCGGCAATCCCGATGCCTGTTTCGGGCTTGCTCCAGTCGAGCTCGCGCTTGTTGTAGGCCAGCAACGCCACCATGGCGTTGTTGGAATCGCGGACGCAGTCGGTCAGCACCACGATGCCGGCGGATTTGCGCAGGCGATAGAGGTCGTCGCGCACCGCTTCGAGCGCTTGCCGGGCAACGTCGGGCCGGCCGGACTTGTACATCAGGTCGGCGGTGACCAGGCGCGTGCTGATGTCGGTGAGCATGATGCCGTAGAGCGCATTGCCGGCGAAGGGGTCCGGCCGCTTGCCGGCAAAGCGCGCGGTGAGCTTGTCCCAGGCGGTGCGCATCTTGTCGATCTCCAGCGAGGCGAGATCGGTATTGCCGGTGCGCAAATAGCCGATCGCTACCCGGTTATGCGCCTCGGCCGCCTCGACCGCCGTGTTGAAATCGTTGAGATCGCCGGCCGCGGCAGGTACGGGCGTCCAGGCCAGCCAAGCCAAAAGGCTTAAGGCCAGGAGGGCGGCGCGCGCTGGGAGACCCGACATTTTGTTGTTCACCCGGACTTCGTGGCAGGAGTATATATAAAGCTTCGCGAATATAAGACCCGCCCGCCATCCCGGCGAGGGCGGGAACGGACGGTGGTTTATAAGGGCTGATCATGGCCGTGACACGCAGAGACTTGCTGTTGGGCGCCGCCGCCGGCGCGCTCGTCACGCCGCGCGCCTTCGCCAAGGAGCTGCAACTGACGCCCGAGGGGCTGATTGCCGAGCCCTGGTTCCTGGAAAGCTTCCTCGATCTGCCCGACGATCTCGCCGGCGCCGCCAAGAAAGGCAAGCGCCTCGCCATCATGTGGGAATTGCGCGGCTGCCCCTATTGCCGAGAGACGCATCTGGTCAATTTCGCGCAAAGCCGCATCGTCGATTACATCAAGCCGAATTTCGAGCTGCTGCAGCTCAACATCATCGGCGACCGCAAGGTGACCGATTTCGACGGCGCCGAATTGTCGGAGAAGGCGCTGGCCGCCAAATACGCGGTGCGCTTTACGCCCACCTTTCAGTTCTTCCGCGACGATACGCCCGGCGAGATGAAAGCCCTGCCGCCGGCCAAGCGCGAGGTCGCGCGCGCGCCCGGCTATCTGCGGCCGGACGATTTCCTCGCCTTTTTCCGTTTCGTGCGCGAGAAGGCCTACGACAAGGGCAGTTTCCGCGATTTCCTGAAGAGCCAGCCGAGCTGAGGGCTCGCTTTTTCCGCCAAGCCCCCCGGAGCGGCGGCCCAGGGGCGTATTCTTTTTGCCGAATATGAATTGACCTGGGCGGCGCTCAGTCTAAAGTTGTACCCGGGGTTATTCTTTCCCCAAAAACAATAATCGGGAGGAAATTCCAGTGGCAAAACTGTCACGCCGTGAAACGCTTGTTCTAGGGGCAGGTTGTGCGGTGGTCGCGGCCGTGGCCGGCTGGGGCGAGGGGGCGCAGGCCGGACCGCGCGAGGCGGCGGACCTCATCGCCAAATTCACCGGCGGCAAGCCGGCGCAGAAAGGCAAGGTCGCGCTCAACCTTCCCGAGATCGCCGAGAACGGCAGCATCGTGCCCCTTTCGGTTGTGGTCGATGCGCCGATGACGGCCGACAATTACGTCAGCGAAGTGCTGGTCGTGGCCGAGAAAAACCCGGCGCCGGAAGTGGTCAAGTTCAATTTCACGCCGCTGTCGGGCAGGGCGGCCGCCTCCACCCGTATTCGGCTCGCCGAGAGCCAGAAAGTCGTGGTGGTGGCCAAGACCAGCAAGGGCGACGTCTTCACCAATCAGAGGTTCGTGAAAGTCACGGTCGGCGGCTGCGGCGGCTGATCCAACAAGCAATACGAAAAACCGGGAGGTGACCATGGCGGAAGGACCGCGACTGAAGGTTCCCGCAACGGCCAAGAAAGGCGAGATCATCGAGATCAAGACGCTGATCCTGCACGCCATGGAATCGGGCCAGCGCAAAAACGAGTTCGGTACGCCCATCCCGCGCAAGATCATCAACAAGTTCACTTGCACCTTCAACGGCAAGCCGGTGTTCACGGCCAATATGGAGCCGGCCATCGCCGCCAATCCCTACTTTCAGTTTTTCGCCAAGGTGGAGGAGAGCGGCACATTCAAATTCAGTTGGACCGACGACGACGGCACCGTCACCACCGCGGAGCGCAAGATCGCGGTCGGCTGAGCTGCGGCGCGGGGCTCGTCCAAATCGAAACCACGGGGTGCCGAGGGAAGTGAATTCTAAAACTCAACAACAACGAAGAGGGGGACGGGGCTATGAGGAAACGATCCAACAAGACGCCTGAGCTACTGGGCCGGCGCCAATTTCTGAAGCTGTCGGCCGGCTCGACGCTGGCTGCGGCAACGGCCGGCACGGCTGCGATGACGACACCGGCCGCGGCGGCCATCAGCGGGCGCACCAACCGGCCGGCGGATTTGCCCGCCGCCACGGGCCCGCGCTGCGTCGTGGTCGGCGGCGGCGCCTCCGGCGCCACCATGGCGAAATATCTCAAGAAGGAGAACCCGAAATTCGACGTGGTGATGGTCGAGCCCAATGCGACCTACATGTCCTGCTTCCTGAGCAATCTCTGGCTCGACGACCTGATCAACCTGGAGACGCTGCAGCATTCGTTCTGCGACGCAGCCAACGCCAATGGTTACGTGTGGCTGCAGGGCAAGCTGATCGACCTCGACCGCCAGAAAAAGCGCGCCTTCACCAGCGAAGGCTACATCGATTACCACTACATCGTGCTGGCGCCCGGCATCGACTACAACTACGCCTCGATCGGGATCAAAGACCCCGCGATGGAAATCGCCTGCGCGCAGAAATTCCCGGCCGGCTTCAAGCCGGGCTCGGAGCATCTGTCGATCAAGAAAAAGCTCGCCAATTTCGAGCGCGGCATCTTCCTGACCACGGTGCCGGTCGGCAATTACCGCTGCCTGCCGGCGCCCTATGAGCGCGTGTGCATGATCGCCAGCTATTTCAAGAAGAACAAGATCAAGGGCAAGGTCGTGCTGCTCGATCCGGGCGACAAGCCGTTCGCGCCCAAGGCGCCGGGCTTCCTGGCGGCCTTCCACGAGCTCTATCCGGACATCATCGAGTACAAGCCCTCGACCAACATCAAATCGGTCGATCCGATGAAGCAGACGGTGACGACCGAGTTCGACACCATCAAGTTCGACGACGCGGCGATCTATCCGCGCGTGCGCGCCGCCAAGCTGATCGAGGATCTCGGGCTCGCCAATCCCAAGAGCCCGCAGATGGAAGGCGACATCGACGTCTACAAGTATTTCGCCAAGGGCGACAAGACTTGTTACATCACCGGCGACTGCCGGCCGATGCCGTTTTCCAAATCGGGCAATACCGCCAATAGCGAGGCGCACTACGTCGCCAGGGTGATTGCCGCGCACGAGGCCGGCAAGGACATCGATTGGATGAGCCCGCAGACCATCTGCTATTCGATGGTCAACGCCGAGCCGCAGCAAGCCATCGTGGTGAAGGCGAAATACGACCGCAAGACCTTCGGCTTCACCGACGTGCAGCTCGACAACACGCGCTCGGCGGCGCTCGGCAAGGCCACCCACGAGTGGGGCGCCGGGCTTTACCGCGACATGTTCTGAGGCGGGCCAATCGCGGCCGCTCGGACGGGCGGTCGACGCAGGCGGGTTTTTCCCCCGCCTGCGTCAGCCCGGCGGCGTTTGCATGGGGCATAGATTAAATGGACAGCTCGGACGTCAACCGCCGCGGCTTCGTCAAGGCCTGCAGCGCCGTCGCAACGCTGATCGCGGCCGCGGGCGCGCGCCTGGTCGAGCCGGCATTCGCGCTTGCCGACGGCGCCCAAGCTCAAGCTGGTGGACCAGGCCGGCAAGCCGATCAAGGCGGGCGC
Source organism: uncultured Pseudomonadota bacterium (assembly GCA_963819955.1). GTDB lineage: Bacteria > Pseudomonadota > Alphaproteobacteria > Rhizobiales > Xanthobacteraceae > Pseudolabrys. Next base: position 240,245 of record CAWFYB010000010.1, read on the forward strand.
GCTGCGCGTGCACGAGAATTACCTGTTTGCCTATCCTTACGTCAGCACGCCCTGCCTGTTGTTGCGGCTGGGCAGCGCGACGCCGCGCAACGTCGAGCGTAAGGATGCCGCGAACGCGGCCTATCGCTGGCCGGGCGGCGTCGGCAAAGACGGCGCGGTCGTTGCCTATTCGGCGATCTGCGCGCACGCCTTCTCTTACGACGGCAAGGTCAACAGTTTCCTCACCTACAGCAAGGCGGCCAGCCATCTTTCCGGCAAGGCCCGCACCATCACCTGCTGCGCGCACGGCTCGGTCTACGATCCGGCCGCCGGCGCCCAAGTGATCGGCGGGCCCGCCAAGTTTCCCCTGGCCGCCGTGCAGCTTGCCTATCACGCCGACAGCGACGAGCTCTCCGCCGTCGGCATGGTCGGTACCGCTTTGTTCGACGAGTTTTTCAAGGCCTTTCGCGCCGACCTCAACGTGCAATATGGCCGCGGCGCCTACCGGGATGTGCTCGAGCGGCAGACGACCCTGCTGCCGATGCAGGAATACAGCAAAGACGTCGTTAAATGCTGAGGCGCGTCGCTTGCGCTTTGCCTTGGGCTGCGCTTTCGCCTATGACTTGCGCCCGGATGCAGGACTGATCCGGGTTGCGCATGGCCAAACTCAATCTCTCCCTCGCCGTCGGTCCCTACGACCGCACGCGCGCGTTGATCGACGGCAGCGTACAGATCGACGGCGTCAAGGCGACCGGCATGACGCTTTCGCCGGAAGAAATCTTTTTCCGGGCGTTCCGGCACGCCGAATTCGACATCTGCGAATTGTCGCTGTCGAGCTTCACGGTCAAGACCGCGCAAGGCGATTGCCCCTATGTCGGCGTGCCGGCCTTCGTGTCGCGCGCCTTCCGCCACACGTCGATCTATGTGCGCACCGACCGCATCAAGCAGCCGAAAGATCTCAAGGGCAAAAAGGTCGGCCTGCCGGAATATCAACTCACGGCCAATGTATGGGCGCGCGCGCTTCTGCGAGGACGATTACGGGGTCAAGCCGTCCGACATCCATTGGGTGCGTGGCGGCATCGAACAGGCCGGCCGCCCGGAAAAGATCGCCGTTAAGCTGCCGCCCGACGTAAGGCTCGTGGATGCGCCGGACGGCCAGTCGATCTCGGCCTTGCTGGGCGAGGGCGCCATCGACGGATTTATGGCGCCGCGCCCGCCCGCGCTTGCCAAGGGCTCGCCGCATATCGGCTGGCTGTTCGCCGATCCGGTGGCGGCCGCCACGGATTACTATAAACGCACCGGCATTTTCCCGATCATGCATCTGGTCGGCGTGCGGCGCACGCTGGCCGAGGCGCATCCCTGGCTGCCGGGCGCGGTGCTCAAGGGGTTTGCGCAGGCGAAGGCCGTGGCACTCGCGCAGTTGAGCGATACTTCGGCCACCAAGGTGACGCTGCCCTTCGTCGAGGAGCGCTTGAGCGAAGCGCGCGCGCTGATGGGCGAGGATTTCTGGTCGTACGGCGTTGCCGCCAACCGCAAGACGCTGGAGACTTTCCTGCGCCATCATCATGCGCAAGGCCTGTCGCCGCGGCTGGTGAAGGTGGAAGAGCTGTTCCATCCCGGCACGCTGGAGACGTTCAAGCTGTAGCGCAATGGCCACGATTACCAGCATCGCCGGCGGCGCGCCCAAGCCGGTCTTCGACCGGCTGGCGCCCGCGTTCAAGCGGCTGAGCGGCCACCGGCTCAATGCGCTCTACGACACCATGAGCGGGATCGCCGCCCGCGTCGCCGCCGGCGAGGCGTTCGACGTGCTGGTGATGCCGGTCGCGCTGATTGCGGCTTACGTCAAGGAAGGTGTTGTGCTGGCGGGGTCGAGCGCGGCGCTGGCCGATATCGGACTGGGCGTGGGCGTCAAGGCCGGCGCTCCGGTGCCTGACGTCTCGACGCCCGACGCGCTGCGGCGGGCGCTCGCGGCCGCGCGCGCGGTGGTGCATGCACCGCCGGCCGCCACGCCGAGCGGCGCGCAGAGCGACAAGATCATCGAGGCACTTGGGTTTGCCGATGCGCTGGGCGCGCGGGTGATCCATAGAGCGGGGCTTGCCGGCGGCGTCGTCATGATCGCGAGCGGGGAAGCCGAGATCGGCATATTTCCCAAGAGCGAGATCGCCACGGCCGCAGGCGTTGCGCTTGCCGGCGCGGTGCCGGCGTCGTTGCAACTGACCATCCACTATGGCGCCGGCGTGACGGTGGCGAGCCGGGCGCCGGAACCGGCCGCGGCCTTCATCCGCTTCCTGACCGAGCCGGAAAGCCAGGCGGTCTGGCGCGCCTGCGGTTTCGACCCGCCATCTGCGTGAGCGATCGCGGTCAGCCGCTCTTCGGCGTCATCACCGCCGTCATGGCGGCGCTGTAGCCGGGCTCCACCCGCACATCGACGACCGCGACATTGCCCGCTTCGACCGCGGCGATGGCCTTATCGAAGATCGCCGGCAGATCGTGCAGCGCGCTCACCGGGCCGAAGGCGATGGCGCCTTGCGCGCGCGCCATGCTGGCCAGGTCGATATCGGGATCGGAGATGCGCTGACCGACCCAGCGGTTCTCGATCGGGCGGCTGCGCATGCGCGCGACCCGCTCCTGGTGCAATTCGTCGTTGAAGAAGGAGCGGTTATTGGCGATCACGATGAGCAGCGGAATCTTGTAGTGGACCGCGGTCCACAGCGCGGTGACGCCCATGAGGAAATCGCCGTCGCCGCACACCGCGACGGGGAGGCGGCCGGAGCCCTTCAGCGCCAGCGCGGCGCCGACCGAAATGCCGGGGCCGCCGCCGACACCGCCGCCGCCGTCCGAGCCGAGATAGTCGAGCGGATGGCGAAACGGCCAGCTGGCGCCATTCCAGGACAGCGAGACGTGGGTGAGGGTGCAAGCGCGCTCGCCGACGGCGCGGCGCAGGATATCCGCCAGATGATCGACGGTGAGCTTGTCGCCTTCAGGTTTGAACGTTGCGGGCTTAGCGGGCGGCACCGCGCGCGGCTTGTCGGGGCCGAGCGCTGCGAGGAGCGCCGGCACCGTGGCGTCGGGCGTCGCGGCGATGAACACGTCGATGGGCGGCAGGCCCTGATAGTCCAGGCTCCAGCCATTGTGCAGGTGATGATCGACCGAGACCTGCACGACCTTCGCTGCCACGGGGCCTGCCTGCTTGAGCGTGCCGGCGACGTCGATCCAGTCGAGGCTGAGGATGACGTCGGCCGCCCGCATGGCCTCGAGCGCGTCGGGCGTCGGCAATAGAAAGCCGGGCGCCGCCACATGCAGCGGATGATCGGTCGGGAAGCTGGCGCCGACTTTGATATCGGTGACGACGCGCGCATTTAGGCGCTCGGCGAGCGCAACGCGGGCGTTCCAGGCCTCGAGCGAGCGCGACACGCGGCCGGCCAGGATCAGCGGATGCTTGGCGCCGCGCAGCAGGTCGGCCGCCTGTTCGACCGCGCCCTTATCGGGCGCGCTGGCGACCGGCGGCATCAGGCGTTGCGCATCGACCGACGCCACCGGCGCCTCAAGCTTGGCCTCCTGCATGCCGGCGTCGAGATTGACGTAGGTCGGCCCGCAAGGGCTGGTATTGGCGATCCAGGCGGCGCGCAGGATCGCTTCGCGCGCGGCAAGCGCCGAGGCCGGCTGGTCGTCCCATTTGGTATAGCCGCGGATGAGCGCGCCCTGGTCGCTGGCGGTGTGGATCCAGTCGATCCAGGGCCGGCGCTTGACCGCGTCAACCGGCCCGGTGGCGCCGAGGATCAGGATCGGCATGCGGTCGCACCAGGCGTTGAAGATCGCCATGGTGCCGTGCATCAGCCCGACATTGGAATGCACCGCCGCCGCCATCGCGCGTCCGGTCACTTTGGCATAGCCGTGCGCGATGGCGATCGCGCTCTCCTCGTGCAGGCAGAGCAGCATCTGCGGCTGCTTGTTGCCGAGATAGTTGACCAGGCTGTCGTGGAAGCCGCGGTAGCTGGCGCCCGGATTGAGCGCGATGTATTCGACGCCGGTTGCGCGCAGCGCGTCGGCCGCGACGTCGCTGCCGAATTGGGCTGCGTTAACGCCGGACGGCACCGGACGGTCGATGGCCGCCATGGCGGCGTCGGCGCGCTGCGCGGCGGCACGCTGGGAAGCTTTATCGGTCACGAACAGAAACCCCGCATGGCTGCCGGCTGAAGCGGCGTCAGCCCGCATCCAACCGGATTAGCCGCCCTGACGCAATCGGGCGAGCACCTTGAGGCCGATATAGCCGTCGGCGGGTTTCATACCGACTTTCTTTTCGTAGGCCAGGACGGCCTTGATGGTGCCGCTGCCGGTGCGGCCGTCGATGCCGCCGGTGTCAAAGCCGAGCGCGGTCAACCGGCGCTGGATCTCCTCGACCTCGGCCAGCGTCGGCGGCCGTTCGCCGCCGGGGAACTGCTTGTGGAAGCCCGGACCGCCGCGGATCAGGTCGCCGAGATGGCAAAGCGCGAGCGTGTAGCTGCTCGAGGGATTGTAGGAACGCACCGCGAAGAAATTGCGCCCGATCAGGAAGGCAGGCCCCCCGCGCACCGGGATCCACAAGCGCACGCGGTCATTGGGGCGCGGGAACGGCTTGCCGTCGGCGCGCCGCAGCCCGAGCGCGTGCCATTGCGCATAACTGTGCCAGCCGCCCGAGGAATGCCCCGCCGCGTTGACCTCGCAGCCCCAGGCTTCGCCGCGCCGGTAATGGCCGCGCTCGACCAGATAATGCGCGGTGCCGGCGAGCGAATCCGCCGGGTCGCCGAACGGATTGGCGCGGCCGTCGCGGTCGTAATCCACGCCCATGTGCAGCCAGACTTCCGGCATCCATTGGGTGTGGCCCATGGCGCCGGCCCACGAGCCGATCATGCCGGAAGGCTTGGCCCAGCCGCGCTCGACGATGGTGAGCGCGTTGAGCAATTCGGCCTCCCAGTAGCGGCGCCGGCGCGGCTCGCCATAGGCAAGCGCCGCCAGCGCCGGGATCACCGGCCGCATGTATTTGCGGTTGGTGATGACGTCGCCGAACGAGGATTCCATGCCCCACAGGCCGAGCATGATGTAGCGGTCGACGCCGTAGTCCTTCTCGATGCGCGAGAGCAGGCCGGCATATTGCTTGGCGCGCTTCTTGCCGGTGATGACGCGCCAGTCCGAGCAGCGCCGGTTGACGTATTGCCACAGCTGCTCGGTGAATTCCGGCTGCTTATGCTCGAGCGCATAGACGCTGGTGTCGGGCGTCAGCGTGCCCATCACGCTGTCATAGGTCGCCGCCGAGATGCCGCGCGCCAGCGCGCGCGGGCGGAACCGCGCCACCCAGCGCGCGAAAGCGGGCGACTGCTTGGCGAAGGCGCGCGCGCCGAGCGCGAGCGCGGCGGTGAGGCTGAGCGCGCCCGTGAGCAGGGCGCGGCGGCTCGGCGTGAGCGCGTGCGGCATCGTTCTTTGGCGGGAGAATCGCATGGGCGGCATTGTAGGGAGCGCGCGCGCGCAAACAATCGGCCGCAATGAGACTTTTTCGTGATGGTTACGGCGGCGGTCAGCGCCTGTGATGCTTGCGGTGCTTGGAATGCCGCTTCTTGTGATGCCGCGCGTGCCTGTGCTTTTTCTTGTCGGCGCTCGCCTCGTGCCGCGCCGCCTTGCGCCGCTTCGCGGCCTTGTGCCGCGGCTTGGCCTTGTGATGCGGCTTGGCCTCGTGCTGCCGCTCCGGCTCCGCATCGGCGACCGCGCGCGGCTGCGGTGCGGGTAGGGCCGTTTCGCCGATCTTTTCGGGCCGCGGCTTCGGCAATGTCACCACGCGCAATGCGTCGCCGGGCTCGGCATTGACCACGCGCAGCGTGCGCGGGGCCGGCGGCCCGGCAATGAGCGGCGGCACGTATTGGCCGTGCTCCACCACCGGCGTCACGCCGGCGATCGGCGGCGCCGGGTCGCCCGGTTTGAGCTCGGTGCCGCGCGCGCCGATCAGGTGCTCGTAGGACGCGACCAGCGTCATGTAGGGATTGACAAAGAGATAACCGATGCGGGTCGGCACCTGCATGTCGAAATGCAGGTGATAGGTGGTGCCGTGCTCGTGGCGGTTGAAATTGCCGACCTTGCCGATCGCTTCGCCCTCGCGCACCGTCATGCCGCTGACGATTCCGGCGGCGTCGAGCAGGCGCGGGTTCATGTGCATATAGCGCACGCGCATATGCGCGTTCGCCGTGTTGACGTAAAGATAGACCGCCTCCCACCGGCGCGCGCGCAGGATCATGCCGTCGCGCACCGCCACCACGTCGTGCTGATAGGGCTGGCAGCGGTCGGCGCCGGAATTGTAGAGCGTGCAACGGCTGGGGCGGATGTCCTGACCCTGATGGCCGTGACCGCCCGGGCATTGGCCGACGAAATAATGCCGGTGCTCGCAGAAATTATCGCGCCAGGGATAGGAGTAGTTGCGCGGCGCCGCCTCGTCGAAGACGAGCGTGCGGTCGTTCACCCGGCAGCTATAGGTCGCGTCTTTCTGGGCGACGCTGCGCGAGCGGCCGGTGAAATCGCAATTGCCCCAGCTGTTGAAGGATTGCGAATTGGCGAAGTCCGGCGCTTGCTTGATCGGGAAGCGCAGGCGCGTATAGACGGTATAGTCGGCGCGGCCGACGCCGCTCTTGCTCGGGCCGGAGCCGGGAATGAGATCGCCCGGGCTGTGATAGGTGAACTCCGGTGATTTTTGCTGCGGGCGGTCGATGACGACCGCGGGGACGCTGTGCGCCGGCTGCGGCGCGCCGCCGGCGAGCTTGAGCGCGCGCAGGAAGCGTTGCACCACGCGATCGGCGCTCCGGCAGCTCAGGTAGCGGCGTGTCGGACCGTCGATGCAATAGATCGCCGCCACATAGGTCACGCCGTAGCGCGTAAAGCTGTAGCGGACGTAGGATTCGAGGATGGTGCGGCGGATGCCGGGGAAGTCCGCTTGCAGTTCCTTGACCGGCTCGCCGTCCGGCAGCGGCGGGCCGCCGAGGTCGTAGACGAGATCGAAGCCGGAAAACAAAAGATAGATTGGCTTCGAATAGGAAATGTCGAGCGAAGGGACATCGTCGGCATTGAGCGAGAAGGCGGCGTCGTAGCCGGCCGGTCCCGCCAAAAGGAAATTGGAGGCATGGAAGCCCGCCTGCATGAAGCTGTCGGCGCTGGGCGGCTGCTCGGCCGGCGTCTTGGCGGCCGCAGCGGCAAGCGCCTTGGCGTAGCCCGCGACATCGAACGGCAGCAGCACCGGCACGCTGCTCTTGCCGATGTCTTTGAAGCGCAGGCCGCTTGCCGCGTTGAGTTTGGCGAAGGCCGCGGCTGCTGCGCCCGCCGCGCGGTCGGGCAGGGCTGCGGCGGCCGCGTCCCAGTCGACCTGCGCGAACGAGACGCGCGGGCTCGCCATCTCCTCCGCGGGTGCGGCCGAGGGCGCCATATGGGCGACGAGCAACGCAAGGCCGGCGAGCAAAACGCGCTTCAAGACGGCTTCCCTCGTTCACCCCCGCCCGGTCGAGACCGGCGAATACGGGCAAAGGTTAAGGGCATCGGCCGGGGGCGCACAAGGCCCGCCCGGCAGCAACCAGGCGGCGCGGGAAATCCTCAGTCCTTGGCGCGCTCCACGTAGGAGCCGTCGGCGGTGCTGACCACAACTCGCGTTCCGGTAGTGATATGCGTCGGCACCATGGTACGCACGCCGTTCGACAGCATGGCCGGCTTGAACGAGCCGGAAGCGGTCTGGCCCTTCATGGCCGGCTCGGTTTCGGTGATTTCCAGCGTGACCTTGGCCGGGATTTCCATGGAGACCGCAATGCCTTCGTGGATGGCCAGGCTGACCACCATGCCTTCCTGGAGGTATTTCTCGGTGTCGCCCACCACGTCGGCCGGCACCTGCACCTGGTCGTAGGTCTCCTGGTTCATGAAGTGGAAGCCGTCGGCATCCTTGTAGAGAAACGAGAACTCGTGGTCCTCGACATGGGCGCGCTCGACCGGGTCGGTGGTCTTGTAGCGCTGCGAGGTCTTCACGCCGTCGGAAATCCGGCGCATATCGACCTGGGTAGTGGGGGTGCCTTTGCCGGGATGAAAATTTTCCGCGGTGAGGACGACATAGAGCTTGCCGTCGATGTCGACGATATTGCCCTTGCGGAGCTGACTGGCGATGACCTTCACGTTAACGATCCTTGAATGGCGGGCGGCCGGAGGCCGTTTCGGGGCGCACCATACCCATCCTGACGGGCGACGCCAGCCTTTCCCGGTCTATATGGGACCGAGGCGAGTGTGAGCAAAGCCCCGCCCTTCTGGCTGCCGGGCGTGCATGCCGCGCGCCGTCCCTTCCTGTTGGCGCGTGGACGCATCCAGGCCGCTTTGCGTGCCTGGTTCGCCGCGCATGATTTCGTCGAGATCGAGACCGCCGCCTTGCAGGTCTCGCCCGGCAACGAGACCCATCTGCATGCCTTCGCTACCGAGTTGATCTCGCCCGGGGCCGAGCGCCGCGCACTTTACCTGCGCACCTCGCCGGAATTCGCCGCCAAGAAGCTGCTGACGGCGGGCGAGCGGCGCATCGTCGATTTCGCCCGCGTGTTCCGCAATCGCGAGCGTGGGCCGCTGCATCATCCGGAGTTCACGCTTGTTGAATGGTATCGCGCCGAGCAGCCTTATGAGGCGCTGATGGACGACTGCGCGGCGCTGATGGCTGCGGCGGCGCGGGCGGCGGGCGCACAAGCGTTTTCGTTTCGCGGCAGGAGCATCGATCCGTTCGCGCCGCCCGAGCGCATCACCGTGGCGCAAGCGTTTACGTGCCATGCCGGTATCGATCTGTTGGCGACGGTGCGCGGCGGCGCGGGCGACCGCGCTGCGCTGGCAGGGGCTGCGGAAAAGGCCGGCGTGGCGATAGCGGCCGACGACACCTGGGGCGATATTTTCAGCCGCATCCTGGCCGAGCGGGTCGAGCCGCATCTGGGCATCGGGCGCGCCACCGTATTATATGAGTACCCGCTGCCGCTGGCGGCGCTGGCGCGGCCGAAACCGGGCAGCGATCAGGTGGCCGAGCGCTTCGAGCTCTATGCCTGCGGGGTGGAATTGGCGAATGCGTTCGGCGAATTGACCGACGCCGCGGAGCAGCGCGCGCGTTTCGCCGCGGCCATGGCGGAGAAACAGCGCATCCACGGCGAGCGCTATCCGGTCGACGAGGATTTCCTCAGCAGCCTCGCGCAAATGCCGCAAGCCTCCGGCATCGCGCTCGGCTTCGACCGACTGGTGATGCTGGCGACCGGCGCGGCCCATATCGAGCAGGTGATCTGGGCGCCGGTGGTCGAGATTTGAACGAGAGGGAAGACGTTATGACAGTCTTGCGTAAGCCCGCGCAGTTTCGTGCAGCAGGCCTGATCCCGCCCGAGCGATTGCCGGCCTTGCAGGCGGTGGCCGCGCGCTATGCGGTGGCGCTGCCGGGCGATCTCGCCGCGCTGATCGACCGCCAAGACCCGCGCGATCCGATCGCGCGCCAGTTCGTGCCGGACGCGGCGGAGCTCGATGCGCGCCCCGGGGAAATGGCCGATCCGATCGGCGATGATGTCTACAGCCCGGTCGAAGGCGTGGTGCATCGCTATCCCGACCGCGTGCTGCTCAAGCTCACTCCGATTTGCGCGGTCTATTGCCGTTTCTGCTTCCGCCGCGAAATGGTTGGGCCGGACAAGGCCAAAGCGCTTTCGCCGGCCGCGCTCGAGCGCGCGCTTGATTACATCCGCGCGCACGAAGAGATCTGGGAGGTGATCCTCACCGGCGGCGACCCGCTGGTACTGTCGGCGCGGCGGCTGCGTGCCGTGATGCAGGCGCTGGGCGACATCGACCACGTCAAGGTGCTGCGCATCCATTCCCGCGTGCCGGTGGCGGAGCCCAGGCGCATTGCGCCGGAGCTGGTGCGGGCGATGAAGGCGAGCGGTAAGGCGACTTACGTGGCCGTGCATGTCAACCATGCGCGCGAGCTGACGCCGGCGGCGCGCGCTGCCTGCGCGCGCATGGCGGATAGCGGTATCGTGCTGCTCGGGCAATCGGTGCTGCTGGCCGGCGTCAATGATACGGCCGAGGCGCTCGGCGCGTTGATGCGCGCCTGCGTCGAGTGCCGCATCAAGCCCTATTATTTGCATCACGGCGATCTCGCGCCCGGCACCGCGCATCTGCGCAGCGACGTCGCTACCGGCCAAGACTTGATGCGGGCTTTGCGCGGCCGCTTCTCGGGCCTGTGCCAGCCGACTTACGTGCTCGACATTCCCGGCGGCCACGGCAAGTCGCCGATCGGGCCGAATTACATCGCGCGCACCGGCAGCAACGGCGCTTCGCATTTCATCGTGGAGGATTTCAACGGCGGCCGGCACGCCTATCCGCCGGCGCCTTGATCAGTGGCGGATCGCCCATAGGTCGAGCAGCGCCGCCGCCAGTGCGAGGCCGGCAAAGCCGATAAAGACGATGGCGATCACGGCGTGCCAGACGAAAGTCGCGTCGCGCCGCAGCGCCGCCACCACATTCCTGCTTTTGACCATGGCCTGACGCTCCTTCAGGAGCAGACCCGACACCCCCCAATATAGCGCATCGGGTGGCGGTTCGTTCCATAATTTATGCGTTAATCCCGCGCGTTCGCTGCGGCGTGCGTACGCATGGCATCGAGGAGCCACCGCCGCGCGGCGCATATGGCGCGCCCTAGGGGAGGCCCCAGGTACGCTTAAAACCCCGGAAATCCCGTAGAAATTGGGCTCCTGCCGACCGCGCTCGATACCAGTAACGGATACCACTTTCAAGACTTCATAGGTCACCGCTGAGACGCTAAAAGTTCCTCAAGTTGGGGGCGCCATGGGGACCCTAACGCGGCCAAAGAAAACGACGACCCGCTAGCCGAACCTGAGTGTGATCCTTGGTTCAATCCGTATCGATACGCTGAAGAGTGATCGGGCTACGATTGTGTTGGGCGGCGTTCATTTATAGGTATCGAGAAAACCGAGGGCCGCAAGCGCAAAGAAAAATAGAAGACAGGGAGACGCTGTGGAAGAGTCGGGCTACGCCTTATTGGCGGACCTCGCCTATCATTATCTCCGAGGAAGTCCCGGCTCGGGACTGGTGGTTACGCGCACTAAGGGCGCAATCGCAAAGCGTAAGGCATACCCGATACGACCCGCCTTTTCTCACGCGGACGTTTCCAAACTTCTTAGACGACTTTGAGAAGCAAGGTTATCTAAAGCAAAAAAAGGGCGTCTATTCCGGCCTTCCCGGCCGGTCGAAGAAGTACGACAATCAAGGCTGGGCCGGCTCTTATAGCGGTAATCAACAGAACAAATTTGGCTTGGACGATTTTGCATTAAGCGAAAACGAAGAGGTCATCATTCTGAAGCGGCCAAAAGCCGACTATTGGGACGAAGGCGGTCTCCAGGATTACGAGGACACACCGCTAACCAAAAGATTTAGGGCGGAAGTCAAAGCGATCAATTCATGGCTGGCGACGGCAAACATTGCGTTCGATCCTTAGCCTATGAGCACCAGTCGATCCGCGAGCGCGGCGACTATTCCGTTACTTTGCGGAAGGACAGTTCGAGAAAGGTGGCAGGCTCTTCAGAGGTTTTTGGGAAAACCTGCCGAAAGCAGCACGGCTGTCTGGAATAACCATCGAGGGCGAGCGCGTCATTGGGCTCGACTATTCGCAGCTAAATCCAACTCTCGCGTACGCTGAAGCTGAATGTTCGCCGCCCCCTGGTGACGCTTATGCGCTGGTGGGCTTTGAGAGCAACCGAGAGGGTGTGAAAAAGGTTTTCAACGCGCTCTTGTTTGATAAAGGTCCGCGAGACCGCTTTCCAAAAGGAAACGCAAAAAAGAAGGTCAAGGACCTATTCCCGCCTAAGACAAAAATAGGGGACGTAATTCAAGCCATTCATGAAAAGCATCCGAAGCTCGCTTCAGTCCTCTCAAAGGGCATGGGGTTTCATCTGATGTTTCTCGAAAGCGAAATCATGATGCGTGTGCTTGAGCAATTACGAGAGCGGGGCATTGTTGGTCTTCCAGTGTTCGATGCTGTGATTGTCAAGGCATCAAAAGCGGAAGAAGCTACGGCGGTGATGAAAAATGAATTTAGGAAAGCGACTGGGCTAGAAATTCAGGTGCGGCTTGAGCACCCTTCAGGAACACCAGTTTCCTCAGCACCAACTGGGCACGCCTTGAGGGGGACACGTAAGGTTGCCCTCCAGGGGCTATCGTTATCTCAAGTGACCAATAGGCTCTTAAGTGATCTGGAGAAGGCTACGAGGGGGGATTGGTAGGAGGAGGGGGGAGAGAGAGGGAGGACGCAGGACTGCCCTTAAGGGGGACACGTAAGGCTGCTCCCCAGTGCCCATCGGTATCTCAAGTGATCAAAAGGTTCTTGAGCGGCCTTCAGAGGCTCTAGCTGGCAGCCAAAGGAGAAGGGGGGAGGAGGAGGCAGAGCCACTCTTAAGGGAGACACGTAAGGGGCCGCTAATTACCACCCATGACCTGCATCGAAACCCATTGGAAACTCAGGCAAATTTCAGAAGTGCACAAGGAATGCGATTTTCGGCCGCTATGAGGTGACGGGGCCGTTTCTGGAACGCACCAGCGGCCCTTTCTGGGCTTCCTGAGGTGCTTCTGTGTGGGCTCGAAAGTGCCCCTTGAGGACCTTCAGATCATCGTCCGGCGTGCGACTTCGGCGGGCGTAAGGCTGATATTGGCGCCTGTGACCTCAGCGCCTCGCTGCCAATCAACAACGGCGGGGGTGTTGCTTGGATTGCCCGGTCAGGAGGGACCCATTGACCCTGCATATGGGCCGTGCGGCCACGCGGACCGAACGCGGCAACGATGGCGATGCTGAGGTCCCCTAGAGTTCTCGAAAGCGATCTTCAGCCTCCACCACTCAAGCGCACGGCGTCAGTCGTTGCGCATCGGGTTTCCGCTTTGCGGTGGTTTGCAGACCTAAAGGGGACACTGCACGAGGTCGCTGACACGGGCACGAACATGTGTCCCGGCCAAGCTTTCCATGGCCGAGACACACGGTGTCATCAATCACGGTCCGGCCGCTATGGTTTGCGCGGCAGATCAGAGACGAGTTCGATCTCGCTCGGCCGCCACGTCTTGTTGAAGAACGGTTCAAGCGGGCTGTAGAGGCGCAGCACCGTGAACCAGCCCTTGCCGGGCATGGTCTGGATCCAGTTGCCCCGCTTGACGCCCGCCGGCTGCGTCGGGCCGAAGTAGACCGTCGTGGAGCCGTCGGCACTCGGCTTCGGCGGCGGGCGACGGATAGCTCTGGCTGCCGGCGCGCGGATAGCGCTGCGGCGTGTCGAGCATCGAGCGCGTCATGTTGTCGTAGAGCGTAAACGACCAGAAGTTCGCTTCCGGGATGCCCTTGGGCAGCGTCACCTTGTAGGTCTTCGCGCCGTCGAAATAGCTGCTTGTTCGCATCCCGCACAGCCAGAAGATATTGCGACCCGATGCCGGTCAGGCGCATGGCCATGCCGGGCGTGATGCCGGTGACGCCGTAGAAGAAGTTGGTGCGCGCATCCATCGTCCGGTAGCCGGTGGCCGGGAATGGCTTGACGCCCTCGCGCGTGATCATCGGGATCGGCGTTTCAAACTCGTAGCCGGTCTCGAACAGGTAGTTGAACCAGTGCGAGTTCGGGTAGTAGTACCAGCTCGGATCGCGGGCGTTCATGAACAGGCTGCGCGAAGTGGCGTTGGCGACCGCAAGCGCTTCGGTCATGATCTTCTTCATCCGCGCGTCGGGCTTAAAAGGCTTGCCCTTGACGATGCCGATGGCGGCCACCGGGCCCATCAACTCGGCATCGAGCGAGGTGGCCGGCTCCTGTTGCACGATTTCGTTGAGCATCTCGAAGTAAGCTCCAGTCGTTGGGCGGAACGGTGTTCATCACCTTGCCGCTGCCTTCGTGAAACACGGTCGGCGGCGGCGGAGTGACCCGGCCGAGCTTTGCCTTGCCGGCCAGGAATTCGGCGATGGGCGTGCCGATAGCCGCCGGCCTCATATGGATAGACCTTGGTGAACTTCTTGATCGTTTCGGCCGGCGGCTTCGGATCGCTCTTGTTCGCAAGGAACGAGCGGCCGAACCAGGCGACATAGTTGGTCCGGGAGTGGGCCACGAAGAAGCCGCCCTCCGGCAGCGGACCGTCGTAGCCCGGAGGCACGATCAGATATTTGCCCCCTTCGCCGCGATCAGCGCCGGGCAGGCCGATGTCGGTGACCCAGCGGAACCAGTGATCGTCAATGGCGCCGAGAAACTTCGGGTGGCGTCTCCAGCACCATCGGCCCCTTGGTGAGGTCGAGGATGCCGATCGCATAGACCGTGTCCGCGTTGGCCGTCAGGAACAGCGACTTGGCATCCATCAACTTGGTGAAGACGATGACCTCGTTATCCTTTACGCCGACGCTCTGCAGGCCCTTGCGGAGCGCCTGGATGCTGACGCCCTGCATCGTGTCCACGAACGCGCGAAACGCGTAGGTGAAGTCGAGGTTGTCGTAGACCTTGTCCAGGGTCGCCTTGCTCGGCGCGCCGTCCTTGAATTCGAGCGTGCCGATGCGCGACTCGACCTTATCCGGCGTCACAAGCGACGGAGGGATTGTGGGTGCTGTCTGAGCAGCAACCATGGTAGGCGGTGCCAATATGGTGCAGGCAACCATTGCTGCCAGGGCCCCAAAGTACTGCTTCATAGCGCAATCTCCCTTAATTTAGCCGTGCCAAATATCATGAAGCAAAGGCGCGGTTCAAGTTTATAAGCATTAATGACGCGCCGATGACACGATTGCGTGAATTACAGTTCGCTCAATATCCGCTTTGGTTCATTCTCGTCGGTTTTGCGGTTCCCGTGAATTGTCCGGTTATGAGGTTGCATCTGAAATCTTTCGGAGCCGCTTTGACGGCTTAGTTTGCGCAAGCCGCACTCCGCACGCAGCAATCAAACAACAACGCGTGAGGCTTTAGCGGAATTTTGAAAGTCACATTCTGGGATTTTGCTAGAATTTCGCGCACAGAAGGGACCCATTGGCACGCCAGCCGTTCGCGCGAGACGAAACGCAGCGGTCCTGTGACAAATGAAGTGAGTTACTCCGTCGCATCGTACGCACCCGGCGAAGGCCGCCTTGACGATCTGGCGCTGAAGGGGAAGCGATAGGACTATTCCTAGGGATAGTCCTATGACCAAGACGCAGGTTGAGGTGATCACGTCCGTTGAGCGGCGCCGACGCTGGTCGCGGGCGGAGAAGGAGCGGATTGTCGCTGCGGCACTGGAGCCCGGTGCGGTCGCATCCGAGGTGGCGCGGGCAGCCGGGATTCATAGCAGTCAGTTGTTTCGGTGGCGCCGACAGCTCTGCGAACGGGCGGCAATGCCGGCAAGCTTCAATGCGGTGACGATCGCGCCGGAGCCGGGAACGGCGTCTGCGGGATTGGCGGAGAGCGCCGGCGTGATCGAGGTGGAGTTTGCCGATGGCGGGCGGCTGCGGATGAGCGGCCCGGTCGATGCGGCCACGGTCAAGGCGCTGCTGGCAGCGCTGAGCAAGGCCAGGCGAGGCCAGCGATGATCCCGGTACCGAGCGGGGGGCGGGTGTGGCTGGCGGCCGGCCATACTGACATGCGCAAGGGCTTTGATGGCTTGGCGCTCCTGGTACAGGAGACGCTGCGCCGTGACCCGCACAGCGGGCATCTGTTCGTGTTCCGGGGCCGGCGCGGCACCCTGATCAAGATCCTGTGGCACGACGGTCAAGGCATGTGCTTATTCGCCAAGCGGTTGGAGCGCGGCCGCTTCCTCTGGCCTTCGCCGGCGGATGGAACGGTGACCATCACGCCGGCGCAGCTCGCCTACTTGCTGGAAGGCATCGACTGGCGGATGCCGCAATATACCTGGCGCCCGCAAGCGGCCGGTTGATCGCGGACTTTTGAATCGACAATGTGATCGCCGGTGCAGACAGCCGCGAGTTATTGTGATTCCGTTCTCGATGATGCGCGCCGATGATTTTCTCCCCGACGATGTCGAGACGCTGAAGGCGATGCTGCTTTCGGAGCGCGCAGCGCGCCTGGCGGCGGAAGCCGATGCGAAGGCACGCCTGCTGCTGATCGAGAAGCTCAAGCTCACGATCAGGAAGCTGCGGCACGAACGCTTCGGCCAATCGGCGGAGCGCGGGGGTCTGCTCGATCAGCTTGAGCTCCAGCTCGCCGATCTGGAAGCGGATGCAGCGCAGGCCGAGGCAACGGCTGGGGCGCCCGAGACCGTGACGGTAGCTTCATTCGCGCGGCGCAAGCCGGCACGCCGGCCCTTGCCCGCCCATTTGCCGCGCGAACGTATCGTCTATCCGGCGCCGTCGGCCTGCCCGTGCTGCAGTGGCACGTTGCGCAAGATCGGTGAGGATATCACCGAGACACTGGAGCTCATCCCCCGACAGTGGAAGGTGATCCAGCACGTGCGCGAGAAGTTCTCCTGCCGCGCCTGCGAAGCAATCACCCAGCCCCCTGCGCCGTCGCACGCCATCGCACGCGGTCGTGCCGGGCCGCACCTACTCGCCCATATCCTGTTCGCCAAGTACAGCCTGCATCTGCCGCTCAACCGCCAAAGCACGGTCTATGCGCGCGAGTGCGTCGACCTCGACGTTTCGACGCTCGCCGACTGGGTCGGCGCGGCGGCGGCGACGCTGATGCCGCTCAACGAGGCGATCCAGGCCCACGTCTTCGCCGCCGAACGCATCCATGCCGACGATACGACCGTGCCGGTGCTGGCCAAGGAGAAGACCCGCACCGGCCGACTGTGGACTTATGTCCGCGACGACCGGCCATTCGGCGGGCCCGACCCGCCGGCCGCGGTGTTCTTCTACTCGCCCGATCGAACCGGCGAGCATCCCGAGCGGCATCTTGCCGGCTATACCGGATTGATGCAGGCCGACGCCTATGCCGGGTTCAACCGGCTCTACGAAGCCAACCGCAAGCCGAGGCCGATTATCGAGGCCGCCTGCTGGGCGCACGCGCGCCGCAAGTTCTTCGATCTCGCGCGTCTCAACAAGGCGCCGATCGCAGCCGAGGCGGTCAAGCGTATCGATGTGCTATTCGCGATCGAGCGCGACATCAACGGGATGACGCCCCAGCAACGCGTCGCCGTCCGGAACGAACGCAGCCGGCCGCTCATCATCGAGTTGGAGCGCTGGCTGCGCGAGCAACGTGCGCGCGTCTCCAAGAACGGCGATACCGGCAAGGCGATCGACTATGGCCTCAAGCGCTGGGACGCGCTCACCCGCTTCCTCGACGATGGCCGCCTGTGCATGTCGAACAACGCTGCCGAACGGGAACTGCGCGCCGTCGCAGTCGGGCGCCGCAATTGGACCTTCGCCGGTTCCGACGAAGGCGGCCGGCGCGCCGCCGCCATCTACACCCTGATTGCCACCGCCAAGCTCAATGGCATCGATCCCCGGGCCTGGCTTGCCGACGTGCTCGCGCGTTTGCCGGATCATCCGATGCGGCGGATCGACGAACTGCTACCGTGGCAATGGTGTGGATTGCGTCGACAAGCCGCCTGACCGCGCCTTCGCCGTATGCCATGCTCCGGTGCAGCGTCTTGGAGGCCGCCGTGTTCGCCCACAAGCTCGCCGATGAGATTGCCGTCGACTGCGTCGATCTGGAGACGCTCGACAGTTTCCTGATGTCCGACCGCGCGCCGTCGGAGAGCATGATGCTGTCTGATCTCGACGGCTTCCTCACCGGCATTGCCGTAGGACCGGAACTCGTCCTGCCCAGCGAATGGCTGCCGCTGATCTGGGGCGGCGAGGCGCCTGAGTTCGCTGACGAAGGCGAAGCCAAGGCGATCCTTGGCAGCATCATGGGCCGTTACAACGAGGTTCTCCGGCAGGTTCGGGATGACGCCTTCGAACCCGTCTTCTGGGCTGACCGCGACGGCACACTCATTGCAGCCGACTGGGCCGAAGGTTTCCTGCAGGCGATCATGCTGCGCGCCGATGCATGGAAACGGCTGTTGAAGTCCAAGCGGGACGGTCAGTTGCTCTTCCCCATTCTGGCCCTGTGCGGCGACGCGAACGGCGACTTTCTGCTCGGTCTGACGCCGGACCAAGAAGACATTGTGATGGAGGAAGCCACCGAGCTTATTCCCGGCTGCGTCGTCGCCATCGACGCCTATTGGCGCGAAAAAGGCCCAACGCAGTTCTCGATGCCATTCACCTCAGGTCAACCGACCCAGCCGAACCGTGCCTCAGCTAAAGTCGGCCGCAATGATCCCTGTCCTTGCGGCTCCGGCAAGAAGTTCAAGAAATGCTGCGGCAAGGCCCCGTGACCCTGCGGCCCTCACCGGATGCGTACGTCGCATCTTGGCGGTCGAATGTGGGTTGATCCGCTGTCGGAAGCGCATAATTATAATCAACATCAGGGGGCGCATATCCAGGGGGCTTGCAATGATTGCCTGGATTGGCCTGACCATTGCTTGCTTTGTCGTTGTGGCGTGGGTCTTCATCTTCATTGAAGATCATCCCGGTGGCTTCGTCACGCTGTTAGCCGTGATCCTGGGCCTTGGATATTTGTTCGTCGTTGGCCCGCATTTCCCGCCGCCTTACGTGCGCTGGTCGCCACCGGCTTGGTGGTGAGCGCGCGGTGTTAATTGGCTGAGCCAAACAGCCGCATCCGTTCAAGGGAAACCTTGCTTGTATACTGTTCGTTTAACGCGTATCGCTTGAACAGTCAGCCATGCTTGAGCATGTAACCCAGCGCAAGAAGCTCGGCTAAACGATGTAGGGCGGACCCCGAAAACCGGACAGTTAAGACGCTAGGCGAGCGAGCAACCGAGCCGCTGAAGTTGGGTGCCAGGATGCGCCACGGGGGGTAAGGACACCTCGCGCGTTCAGTTCTACGGCGATAGCTCGAACGCTGGTAGTTCCTCGGGCTCGAATGTCATCCACAATGGCCCGCAGATTTGATGCCCGATTATTGGCATTCGCTTTCACCGCTGTCACCGCTTCCTTATTGCCGACTTGCTTGCCTCTGAGCGCTCGTGCGCCATTGGGGTTGCCGAGCTTCACACCGCGGCCTTTGCGGCAGCCAGGGCGGCCTTGGTGCGCTCGCTGATCAGGCCAGCCTCTAACTCCGCCACTGAGGCCATCTGAGTGAGCATGAAGCGGCCCATGGCTCCTGGGGGGACGTGTGGCAGATCGCAGAACACGAGGTCAACGCACTGGAGCCACGAGGGAACGTAGGAGGTCAACGTTGCGGGAGAGCCGGTCGAGCTTGGCGAAAACTATGGTGGCTCCAATCGCCTTGGCGTGTGCGAGGGCTTTGGCTGAGCTTGGGCCGGTCGGCGCGCTTGCCGCTCTCAGTTTCGACGTATTCGGCTTCACCAGCGTCCACCGGCCACCATTTAGGTAGCTTTCCACGGCTGTCGCGCTGGGCCTCTAGCCCAAGGCCAGATCGGCCCTGCTTATCGGTGCACACGCGGAGATACGAAATGAATTTGCCCAGAGCCATGCCTATGCTCCATGTACACAATCAGAACTAACGAATGTTACATCAAAATGTGTACAAATCAAGTGGTTATTATACGGGCTTCCCGGGCTGGCATTACCCAGAGTTGCGCCTACATGGAACTCCATCGTGGGGGTCGCACCGATGTACGAGGTAGACTTCTTGCCGGTTGGTGATGGGAACGGTGACGCGATTTGCGTCCGTTACGGCAACGACCAAACCGGCTACTGGCTGCATGTTGTGGACGGCGGATTTAACGATACGGCTGACACTGTCATCAGCCACATCGAAACTCACTACGGCGCGAACTACAAAATCAATCACATGGTCTTGTCACATGCTGACAACGACCACGCCTGCGGTCTTGTGGGTATCCTGAAGCACTTCGAGGTTAACGGGGCGATCTGGATGAACCGCCCGTGGCGCTTCGCGCAGTATGTGCTCCCGGCATTCCACGGCGGCTACACTGTCGAAGGGCTCGTGAAGAAGATGCGTGACATGCACCCTTATCTTGTCGAGCTTGAAGAAATTGCTGCCAGCCGAGGGATCGAAGTAAAAGACGTGTTTCAGGGCGAGAGGATTGGTCCATTCACGGTGCTGGCGCCTTCTGCTGAACGATACGTCCGGCTAATTCCCGACCTCGAAAAGACGCCCGAAGCGAAGCACCCCTTTAAAAGTGCGACACGCACGTTCATCGGGGAAGCCATTGAAACGGTTGCGAAGTGGGTAGATGAGGACTGGAATATTGAGACGCTGTCTAATGATCCCGATCCGCCGACCTCAGCGTCTAATGAAGCTAGTGTAGTGCAGTTGGGACAAATCGAAGACAAACGATTGCTCTTGACGGCAGATGTTGGACCGGAAGGTCTGCACGAGGCTGCTGACTACGCACAGCGCCTCGGATTGCTGTCTCCGCCCAACTTTGTCCAGGTCCCTCATCACGGTAGCCGCCGGAACGTGACGCCCGACGTGCTCAACCGTTGGCTCGGACCGATAGCGCCGCAGGGAACGAAGCGGGGCACCGCGTTCGTGTCGGTCGGAAAAGAGAAGTCCGATTATCCTCGTGGACAAGCGCAGAACGCCTTTGAACGGCGGGGTTATCCTGTCCACGCGACACGATGGCAGGCCAAGTCTCACTTTAATGGGCGAGAACTGCGGCAAGGGTGGGTTACATCTACGCCGGAGCCTTGGGTCACTCGCGTCGAACAGTGATGAACCTTCCCGCTCTCGACACCTACAGCCTACGGGCGCGTCTCTTTCCGGCTTTAATAGCTGGCTCTTCTTTGACCTGTGTGTTCTTCGTCTTGGTGCCTTGGGATCAAATGGGGCTGCCGCAACTGGCAGCGACCCTGTTGTCCGCCATCCTATTTTTCGCACTGTCCGATCTTGCGCGACGGCGCGGCAAACTTCTCGAGACCGCGCTCTATGGAGAATGGGGTGGGAAACCTTCGACGACTATTTTCCGGCACGGCGACAACCGTTTAGACAGCGCCGCGAAGGCAAATATATGCAGTTTCTAGCAACGAAGGTTGGCGGTTCCTTCCCTACGGCGGCGGATGAGGCAAACGACCTCGGAAGATGTGATGCTTATTACGAGCGCTGCGGGAACTGGCTTCGTGAGAACACGCGGGATACGAAGAAATACAAAATACTCTTTGACGAGAACGTCACGTATGGCTTCCGACGTAATCTCCTTAGTTTAAAACGGCCAGCCCTCCTTCTCGACGTTGTCATTCTTCTAGGCTGTGGCGCCGCCTTCGCTCTCGGCGTGCCTCTCGACGGCAGCAATCCGCTGACTGCTAAGCTCGGCTTCATTGGCGCTTTCGCCATCATTCATGCCTGCTATATGGGAGGTGTTGCGACCAAAGAGAGCGTTAGGGAAGCCGCTGTCGTCTACGCGCGTCAACTATTTCTGTGTTGTGAGACGCTGGCGGGCCCGACGCCGAAGCAAGCAAAAGTGAAACGATGAGCGACTACGAACCAATCTCGTTACAAGGCGTATTAGTCCTGACGAGGTGAGTTTGGTGGTCCTGGTTGCGTCGGCGAGTTTTCTTGAAGGAGAGTGCGCTTGGCTTCAATCGTTTTTCGATTGATCGCAATAAATCGCCTTAGATATTTGAATGTGGTCTCGCTTGTAATAGCGGCCTCAATTTGAGGATGCCACTCTGTTGACCGCTCTAGCGATGATGACAGCATCGAGCAGTTTATCGTTCACCAATTCTTTGGTAAGGCTGCCAAACAATCCGCCGTCGTAGGCAGCAGCATAAACCTCAAGAAAATTTAGCAGTTCAACAAACGCGTGCTCTTTTTCGTCCAAGCTGGCTGCCGCAAGAAGCGCGCGTTCTCTTTCTGACGCAATCTTGAAAAACTCTTGCAACGATTGAAGGACGGCTGCACGCCGCGCTAGCATCATTTGAATGCCTGCGAACGTGGCTGCGGAGGCGGCCGCAATCACTCCTACGACCTGGGCAATCTGAGCCAGGCCCGCGAGCGTCATTTACTTTGAGCCCTGGTCTGTACCTTTTGCGTTATTCCCAGGCGTGGCGGGAGCGGGCGTGCCCGCTGGCGGCTTTGCAAGGCCCGTTTCGGGGATTGCTTGAGCTCAAGCCCTTCTTCAGGAGCGCGGAGCTCATACTGTCGGCAGCTATAGCCGGTTTAGCCAATCCCTTTTGAAGATTTTTAGATGTGAGACCTTCCGCCAGGAGTGTTCTTGCTGGCGAGGTTAAGGGGTTCGAAGGTTCGTCGCTCATTGCTGTTCTCCATATAGCTTTCGTGATGAAATTATAAACTGCGCCGGTTGCTCGCGGTACACAAACTGGGTACACAAAGATTGCAAGTCACAGCTAAAAAGCGAACAATTTCAATGGCGCGTGGTGCAAACAACAAATCCTGCCATTCCGACCGGCTAACTTACTCATTCTTGAACGCCCCCTTCTTTGTAGATTAATAGCAGACCCGCCAGCACGTTCCGTAGCTGCAAGACAGATACGAGCCGAACCCGCAGGCGCCTCTGTCCACCGCAACTACATTGCCGGGGACATAGCGAACGTATGGGTAATAGGCATCGCGGCGACCTTCGTAATAACCTCGACGGTATCCGCGATAGTAGCCGCGAACGTAGCCACGGTAATACGGATCGTACCCACGGTAGACGTAGACGGGCACACATGCGCCGCCAGGACCGCGATGGACGCCTAGGCCACATCCGTAAGTGTAGCCAACTTGGATTGTTAGGGTGCCCTGTGAGGGGGCAAGGGGTGCGACTGGCATCGCGTAGGCTGCCGAGCCGCCCAAGAGGCCGAGAGCGAAAATCAGGGGAAGCAGCTTGTTCATTTGCTTGCCCTCCCGTTGCTTAAGCCACGAGCCGATCTTAGACCGCTCCGTCTGGCGTGGGTAGTCCCACCGAAACTCGCAAGGGTTCGGTACCCAGTCCTGAGATAGCCGTATCGTGTCCAGACGCGAAGCGCGAATGGGTCCAGTGAAAAAGCAAAAAAGAACGCCTAGAGACGAAGCGTGTCGGGTCGCCTAAGGTCTATGTGTCCAGGTTCACTCAAGATTTTGATGACCCTTGTGGCCAAAGTCTCCCCCTCAGCATATTCACCAGTTATCTTGATGCGTGCTCCGGGGAAGGCGTGAGCCCGCACCATCGCGAACAATGTTAACGCCCAGTTAACGGGTCGTCCCTGATGATCACGGCGCGGAACAACCTTGGAGGCTATGCGATGCTCCCTGAACACCGCGTGCTTCTTGAAGATGAGCCTTGTCCCGTCTCCGACGAGTTGCTGGGGGCATTGTACCGCGCCAATGCGCATGGGCTGAACGAACTCGTTGCGACAGTCCCACCGAAAGCAAGAGCGTTGCTTGCCGTTTATTGCTACCGCCGTGCTCACCTTGCCTCGATCGGATTGGCAATCGCGGCAACTTGCGACCAAGATGATCTAGCGTGGTTTGGAGGAAATGCCGGAACGGTTCTGTTCGACCGATCCCGTGACGCCCCGCAATCTTCGCCTATTAATGACCGCGCAAATGGCCGACGGAAAATTACTTTGGCGACTGCGGCAATTCGCCAACTAAGCCCATTCGTGGGCGACGAGGATTAAAGTTCTAGCGGGTATCGAAGAAGGCCGTGCGCGCCGGCATCGAGCAGCGTAGACCGTGCGTCACGTGGTCGCGAACAGGACGCCATATAATTAGGCAATGAAAAAACCCGCCGGGCTATCTTCGGCGGGCTTTCTCTGCGCTCGACGTAACAATCTTATTTTTTGGCGACGCATTCCTTGACGAATTTTCGGCTCGCGCGCCGTTTGAGCTTCTTCTCCTTCGCCTCCTTTTTGCAATCGGCAGTTTTCTGCTTCAGCGCCTCTGGCCTTCTCGGCGGCGGTCATTTTCGCAGCCAGAGCGGGCGTGGGCATGAATGCGGTACCGCTAACGAGTGCAGTAGCGATAACAGCGGCGGACAACGCTTTGACAAAACGCGACATGGTGCCTTCTCCATGCAGAGGGTTTTCTGCGACGATTTAGTCTCTGCCGTTATTTCTGAACGACCGATGAACGCGATGAGCTTCACTAGGCCGACCAGTCGCGCGAGCGTTTACTCGGGCTTTGCAAAACGGTTGCCCGCAGAAGAACCACCGGAAAACTTGCGCGGCAGGAGGCTCATTTCGGGTGGTGTTGTTGCGAGCGATTGTCGCCTGTTGTGGCACTTCGCGGCCTTTCAAACCCAAGCCATAAATGGGCGGTATTGGGCTAACGGCGGACAAAGTCCAGCCCGAAAGCTCAATAAACACGTGGCGACTGAGCGACATAGATTGTTTTTGCAGAGCCTGCCGAAACCGTTGAAAGTGGTCAATTTTGAACAGATACGGAAGGAGCGTTATCGGAAGATATTTCGCCCCCGCCCGATACCCCATTTCCACCAGACACATTGGCGGGCACTTCTGCCGGTTACGGCATTGCCCACCACAGAGACGAGCATGGATCAAACAGACGCAGCGACCGACCGCTTTATCCACGCTGAAAATATAATTTTATTTCGTAGGCGCCTAGCGGAAACGATCAGTGCTGCTCAGCGGCTGCAGCTATTGAGGCTGCTGGGAGAGGAGGAAGCGAAGAGACAACTGCCGCCCAAACAAAAATAGGTCGCCTCAGTTAGGAATGATCCTTCTGCGACCTGCGAGCGGTTCACAACCATCGCGGATATTCATATCGAACACTGTTGCCGTAACCCGAGCAATTGCGGCCTTTAGTCCGTGCATTTGAAGCCACCCCCGGCGGTCGGATTTCGGATCGAATGTGTGACGAAAGCGGACGATTGGATGGAAACGAGGAAACATGGCTCGCCATGGGCCGCCACCATACTGCCCCACCAAAGGCCCCTGTGTCACAATATCGCTTCGGTCGCCGCCAAAGGGACAGAGATGCTGTCGTAACCTGAGCAGTTGCCGCCTTTATTCGTCAACGACAGGAGGGGCTGTCCCCATCCTGCTGCCGGGCTTCGCTCAAGTGAAAACCTCACTGACGAGGAGCTAAATGCCGCTTGGGAACCAATCAGCTCCTGTGGTATGTTCGGTACCATTATACAGCTCTGTATTTCTCAGGGGACAAAGGCGCGGAGAAATCGCCGTACTAAAAGCCAAGTAGAGGGCATATGCACTCTCCCCGCAAGCCGCACAAAAAATCTTCACGAGTAAACGTTTCCTCTGGCGCCAGCTTCACAGCGTCAATTGCAAATGTTTCTCAAGAGTGGTCGAGGTTCGTATTTATTTCCCGCAAGAGCCTTTACGAGCGCGCGCAAGCCCTTCGAGAGTTAGAGCAACGGCAAAGAGCGGTTCGCGGAAAAAGCAGCGTGACTAACCATTAGGGCGTGTTTCAGCGCCCTTGACATTGCGGCAAAGATTGCTGTCGTAACACAAGCAGCCGCTTGAGTTTACTGGCTCGTTTTGGGAGTAGGGGCAGGTCCGAACTTCTGGCCAAATCCAAAACCAAAGGGGGCCCATTCGATCCCGTCGCGCGCCATCAGTTCCCAAACCGCGCCAGCAGAGCCGAGCCGTAGACGTTGGGTGCTATGAGGCACGGCGTGGTGTGAGAGTGACGCGAGCGTTCAGTTCGGCAGCGATAGAGCGGACCTTCTGGAACCTCCTGTCGTTTGACACTGATCAATCGAACGGTTTCAGAGTTGTTTTTCGGCGTCACGCATGAACCCGAAGTGCATGCGATGGCCGCCTTGCCCGAACTGCTCGTGGCCAATGACGCTCACACGTACAGTGCCGAAGCGTGGCGACACTCCTCGGCTCAATACCTCACCTTCGAGCGCGCGAAGTGCAGCGCGTATTACACAGTCGGTGCGTAAAACGAGAGCGGTGAGATTAGGAGAACTTAGCTGGCGGTTCTTCTTGCCGCCAAGGGTGAGGCGGTCCCACGAGTGCGTGCAGCACATTGCGAAGCTGGCCGACCGTGAACGGCTTGTGCAATGTGGGCACCTTGGCGTGTCGCGGTTCGAGGGGTTGCGTGTATCCAGTAACAAACACGAACGGGACTTTCAATTCCGTGAGGAGGTCAGCAATCTCAACGCTGCGCTGGCCGTTAAGGCCAAGGTCATCCAGCAGCACGGCATCAAAGTTGTGCTTACCAAGTTCATCCTGAGCCGAGTAGGGGTCATTGGCAAAGCCAGACACCCCGTAGCCAAGCTCGTGAACCATGTCACGGATCAGCATCGCGATGACGAACTCATGCTCGACGATGAGGACGCGCGGGCGATTTGCATCCTGTGAGAATGAAGATAGACAGCCTGCCACGGGGGGTCCTCCGCGCTGCCGTGCAAAGCGCGTTTGCCGCGCCTCTCGGTTGATAATCATCGTATCAATCTGACCACCTTATGACAGGATTTTAAATGGACACGGATGCGTTCGTAACCCGAGCAGGCGCGCGGTTTACTAGGGGTTTTTGAAATAGGGGGTGGCCAGAATATCTGGCCAAAACGTGGGGTCAAAGGGGACCCATTCGCGCGCCACAGGTTACGCAGCAACTCCACAAATCATCATTCCTTAAGCTCTATCGGCCATCATACTGGTGCCCCGCATGCCGTAATCCCATAGCGTGGCTAGGGCCCCCCGAGTTCAGTGTGGCGTCTCGGGGGGCCTTTTAATTCCCGCCAAGTCACAGGCGGTTCGCTACGACCCAAGCCGCGCAAGCAACCGAGCCGTAGACGTTGGGTGCCACGAGCACCACGCGGCGTAAGGATGCCACGGGCGTTGAGTTCAGCAGCAATAGCGCGGACAGTGGTGATCCTTTGCGAGCCCGACTATTCGTTGCGGGGAATGAAAAGCGCAGGCAGGTCAAAGGCAGCAAGTATCAGCGCGCCGCTGCCTTGGGCGATAGACAAAGGCCAAGCAGAATAAACAAAACATAATAATAGTTTTGTGCCGATTGCATTGCGCTAAAAGTGCGCATTGAATGACGCGAAGCGCGGCAGCCGAGAGGTTTTTGGGTGCGCGTTGAGGGAACTATATTTTGGGCAGCTACCATTATTGCCAGCCTGATCGTGGTGGCGGTCGTAATAAGCTACGTAATCAATTCCGCCGAAGGTGTGCCTGTTGCTCCGATCATTCCGTTGTTGATTGCCGGGGTTATTTGGTTAGTCGGGTGGACTTTTCGCAAGCGTTTTCCTTAACGGGAACGCGCTCATGGTGGTTTGGGCGGCGGTACTTTTCGGGCATTGTCCAGGCTCCCTCCCTGCCGCAACTTAGGCAACCAGCACGGTACTACAATCGGAGGCGCGCTAGGCGGCGAAGTCAGCCATTCGGTCTGGCCGGTAGGGCGGTACTTCTCGCGGCCCTCTCTAGGCCGCCACTGCCATCAGCGCGGCCTCAACCAGGCGGTCTGGATCGCGCTCGCCCTCTGCGGCTGACTTGAGGATACGTTCGGCCAATACGGTCTTGCTCGTTATGGCTCGGGGCTCGGGTCGTAGGGCGCACGGCTGGCGGTGCCCTCGATTTGGGTCGGTGTGGGCCGCTGAAGCGGACCCCCTCATCCTAGGACATGACGCCGAGCTTTATCTTCGACAGATTGTGGCTGTGGGCCTGCTTACGGGAAGCGTATCCAAGCTATTGGACCTTGCGCGGCAATCTTACGCCGATGCGCGGGCTTGCTCAGACGCCGTGACCAAACGACGCCTAGTCGCCATGGGAGACGACTACATTCGGCAAGCCAAGCAGCTACAGCAAAGAGACACCTCGCAGCAGCCGCGGAAAACCGAGCAGCCGGACAATTAGAGGGACATTGGCGCGCATGTGAGCTTTGCAGCTACGCGTTGGTCAGTGGCCTTCATGGCGAAACGCTTTGCCGACCTCGCGCAGGCGAAATGCTTCGCTATTTTTTGGCCGATCTTTATGGAGAAACTGAAGCAACTCGCCATCGCAGTTGACGTAGCCTTTATCCCACATATCCCCGTTTCGATTGTCGAAGATCAGTTGCCGGCAGTTTTCGTCGTCCGACGAGCTAGTGATGATTTCGCCAGCATAGCGTTTGTCAAAGCCGAACTCATTTAATTGAGGTTTTGAAACTTTCAGGTGCGGCGCCGTTGTACTCCCGCGCGGGAGTGGGGACCAATAAGGAAAAAGAACCGCAAGAATGCCAATGCCAACGACGGCGCAGCCAACTACCAAAATGGCCGGCGGCAGATCACGAAAGAAGTGGCGACGGGATAATGCGCGTGAGGCCATGACGCCCGCTCCGCAGTACGCTGCCCCAACTATTCCCAAGGGTCCGCTAGTGCCATCGTACTACACTTTAGGTAAAGGGATGGTTCCGGCGGCATCGGACCTTGTTGAAAGTACACAACGCGAGTACACAAACGGCAACGTTCGTTGGAAAAATGCGAGTATTTTCAATGGCAAGCGATGAAAGCCGCAAATCCTGCCACTTCGACCAAACTGAACGGATCAGCCAGCAACCCAGGGGCTGAGACGCGTTAAATCAAGTCCCGGATAGCTGGCTTTAGACACGGCTTCGGCTAGTACGGGGAGGGTAAAGCGGCGCACCATATCCTTTGCGCCATATCTGCGCGCGACGGGGTTTCCCCCAGCGTGGCCGGTTAGAGCATCGTTCACATCTTCGCTTACCTTGGCGGCACGTAATGCGTCTTTGAACCCATGCCGGAGAGAATGAAATACTCGATCTTTGTTCTTAATGCCAAGAGCGCGGATATAACGGCCGAACCACTTCGACCAACCTTCACCATAACCGCCATGCGGACCCGGCTTCAGCAGCGGAAACAGGTGTGCGTCGTCTCCACGCTCCTTCCTTGCTTGATCTACGAATGAAAGAAATCCCAACCGCGCGAGTTCGGGGTGAATTGGCACAACCCGGCGAGAAGTCTTCGTTTTCAGCCGTTTCCGTCTTTCCAAGTCTTCGGTGATTGTAATCGCAACAATGCCAGTGGCCGCATCGGTGGCAATATCGCTAGCCATCAAGGGCGCAAGCTCGCCTTGGCGAGCCCCGGTAAAGATGGCGAGCAATGGCAACCAGAAAGCCGCCTCGCCACCTCCGCCTTTGGGGCGGGCGTGTTCGGTAAATGTTGGCGAATTAAAGAGCACCCGTAGCTCAGCAGCCTCCCACGGCTCGCGGTTCGGCTCCGGCTCTTCAAGACGCATATGTGAGAAGGGATCGGCCCAGGGCACTTCGTCGGGGATAAGACCATTGTCACGGGCCCAGACCGCTACTGCCTGCACTGCACCGAGCAGCTTATTGACGGTGGCAGGTCCAATCTTTTGAGCATCTGGATGCTTTGTCGACCATTCTGCTAGCTCTGGAAGGGTTGCTTTGCGAAGTGTTCCTGCGCGCCGCTTTGGTATTTGCTGCAGAGCCTCGCGGAATTCTCTCACATGCTTGCGCGCGATCTTTTCGACCAGCATATTTCCGTGAAGCTCTATGAAGCGGCCAACGGCATATCTGAACTCACGAAGTGCGGTCGGTGAGGGAGCTTTCGATTTCTTCCAACCTTCTAAGGCCGCGCTGATACTTTCGCCCTCTGAAGCGGTCTCGGGCGTGATGCTGACTAGCTTCGGCGTTTCGATTGGTTCTCCCTTTTGCCGCCGCTGCATGAGGTGAAGAGCTTCCACCTCTTTTCTGAGGACTGCCATTCCCAGTTTTCGGAATGAGACGCTTTTGGGGTCTAAATTTAAGCGAAAGATGTACAGAAGTTCTTCCATCTGTTCGTGGACTGCAGATAAATCGCCCCGAGCAAGCGCGGCCTCGTAGAAGCCTATTGAGAAGTCCAGTTGGTCTGCGTACTTGTACATCTCGCGGTCACTGAGGCCGTATTCAGGGGGTGGGCCGATATGGAATGGCGTATGGAACGCGACACCAGCGTCGATCAGTTGTTGGGCGACGCTTTGGAAGCCAGGTTCTGAGCCTGTGCCTTCGCGGCGCGTCTCTTCATCATCGGCCAACATTGCCGCGAAATGATAATCGGCAATCCGAGCGATTTCTTTGTCGGTGATGTTGTCGCGAAGTGGCCTCTCCGCAGCCTGCGCCTCAGCCTTCGCAAGGATGCGGTCGAACTCCATTAGAATTGGAGCGGCACGAACCTTCGCTGTCTTGAGGTCTTTGGTGCCGAGAGATTTCTTCAGCCACGAGACCTTTGGCTTCGATGAGCCCGTTATCCCTGCGACAGCTTGCGCGAGGGTGTTCGGCACCTTTTTGCGCAGGTGGTAGACGCCGTGTTCGTTCTTGATGATGCCCATGGATATGCGCATAAATTATCCCACCGCTTGATACCAGTGCGGCAGGTCGAAGCACCTGAAAAACCATTTCTTTTAGGAATTGCGGGGCGTTAGGCGATACCTGGCGCGCCCTAGGGGATTCGAACCCCTGTTACCGCCGTGAAAGGGCGGTGTCCTAGGCCTCTAGACGAAGGGCGCTGAGCCGTTCTGCCGATATTTCGGGCAAGGCCCCCGGCAGCGCGGCGACATATAAAGAGCTTCGGCTTGAGCGGCAAGCTTACCAATGCCCGGTATTGGGCATGGATTTCCACGGCTCCTGCGGCGGTTTGGCCGCGCCTTTTTGCAAGAGCTCGATCGAGTGCTTGTCGGGCGAGCGCACGAAGGCCATGACGCCGTCGCGCGGCGGGCGGTTGATGGTGACGCCGGCCTTCATCAGTGCCTCGCAGGTGGCGTAGATGTCGTCCACCTCGTAGGCGAGGTGGCCGAAATAGCGCGCCTCGCCATAGTCCTCGTCGCCGTCCCAGTTGAAGGTGAGTTCCACCTCCAGCCCCGGGCGGCCTTCCTTCTTGGTCTCTTCCACCCGCTTCACGTCGCCGGGCGCCGCCAGGAACACCAGGGTATAGCGGCCCTTCTCGTCGACCCGGCGGCGGGTCTCCTTGAGACCGAGCTTGTTGACGTAGAAATCGAGCGCGGCATCCAGATTGCGCACGCGCAGCATGGTGTGCAGATATCGCATGGTTCGGATCCTCGAAATGGACAAAGGCCGGGGCCCCGTCCGATACTATAGCAATAGCAATGATTGCGCCCGATCTTGAGACCGCCGTCTTTGCCCTGCGCGACCTGATCGCGGAGGCGCGCGCCGTCGTGCCCTTCACCGGCGCCGGCATCTCGACCGAATGCGGTATCCCGGACTTCCGCTCGCCCGGCGGCTTCTGGACCAAGAACCAGCCGATCCCGTTCGACGAATTCATGACCAGCCGCGAGATGCGCGACTTGTCCTGGCGCCGCCGCTTCGCCATGCAGGACCAGTTCGGCGGTGTCCAGCCCGGACGGGGCCACCGCGCGCTCGCCAGCCTCTACCGCGCCGGCAAGGTGCCGGGGCTGATCACCCAGAACATCGACAATCTGCACCAGGACTCCGGCATCGACGCCGCCGACGTCGTCGAGCTGCACGGCAACACCACCTATGCCCTGTGCCTCGACTGCGGCGAGCGCTACCAGCTCGCCTGGGTGCGCGAGAAATTCGAGGCCGACGGCCAGCACGCGCCCGATTGCGCCTGCGGCGGCTTCATCAAGACCGGGACGATCTCGTTCGGGCAGGCGATGCCGACGGCGCAGATGGAGCGGGCGGAGCAATTGACGCGTGCGAGCGATCTTTTTCTTTCCATCGGCTCCTCGCTGGTGGTCTGGCCGGCGGCGGGATTTCCCTTGATGGCCAAGCGCAACGGCGCGCGGCTCGTCATCATCAACCGCGAGCCGACCGAGTTCGACGATGTCGCCGACCTCGTCGTGCACCACGACATCGGCGACGTGCTTTCCCCCTTCATCGCCCACTGATTCGCATTTGCTGCGCTGTGCACAGACCTGTGTGCAAGCACATTTTGCACTTTGCCGTTCTAGGGCCGGTGTTATCTTCGATTCAGCGGAAAGATTCGTCGAAGCGCCCGGCAAGAGGCGCTCAACAAAGCGGCGGCGCACGGCGTCATGGCGTCGGACGGGATCGAATTGAAAATGTCAGGAACCAATCTCCGGCCCGGAACGGCCAGAGAGCTCGCCGACGAGACGGCAGCCACTCTCATCGAAATGGCGGGCGTCATCAAGTGGTTCGACGTTTCCAAGGGATTTGGATTTATCGTCCCCGACAACGGCATGCCCGACGTGCTTTTGCACGTGACCTGCCTGCGGCGCGACGGCTACCAGACCGCCTATGAGGGCGCCCGGGTGGTCTGCGAGGTGCTGCAGCGCCAAAAGGGGTTGCAGGCCTTCCGCATCATTTCCATGGACGATTCGACGGCGGTGCACCCGGCGCAGATGCCGCCGCCGCGCACCCATGTCACCGTGACCCCGACCAGCGGGCTGGAGCGGGCGCAGGTGAAGTGGTTCAACCGCTTGCGCGGCTTCGGCTTCCTGACGCGGGGCGAGGGCACGCCCGACATTTTCGTCCATATGGAGACCTTGCGGCGCTATGGCATCGCCGAGTTGCGGCCGGGCCAGACCGTCCTGGTCCGCTTCGGACCGGGTCCCAAGGGCCTGATGGCCGCCGAAGTCCGCCCGGACGGCGGGCCGCTCGGGCTGGCCTCGCACTGATCCTCAGCTGTTAGCGTGTTTTTCCCATTGCCGCGCCACCTATGGCCGCGTTAAGCCCTCGCCCATGCGCGCCATGCGGTGGACCGCCTTCGTCCTCATCGGATTCCTGCTCGCCGCCGGGCCGGCCCGGCCGGCCGGCCAGCGCACGCTTGAGATTGTCAGTAACGGCGCGGTGCACGTGTTTTCGGTGGAGATCGCCGATACCGAGGCGGAGCGCGAGAAGGGCCTGATGTTCCGTAAGAATTTGCCGGACGGGCAGGGCATGTTGTTCGATTTCAAGCGCGAGCAGGAAGTCAGCTTCTGGATGAAGAATACCTATATCCCGCTCGACATGATCTTCATCCAGGGCAATGGCCGCATCCTGCGGATCGCCGAGAATGCCAATCCGCAGTCGACCGATCTCATCCCCTCGGAGGGGCCGGTGCTGGCCGTGCTGGAAGTGAGCGGCGGGACCGCCCGCCGATTGGGCATCCGGCCCGGCGACCACGTCGCCTATCCGATTTTTAAGGGGAACTGAGGGTCGCTTGCTGGGCTGGGGCCGAGCGTGTATCGAACCCGCGCGGCGCCTAATTTTCGGGGCATAGCGCAGTCTGGTAGCGCGTCTGCTTTGGGAGCAGAAGGTCGCAGGTTCAAATCCTGCTGCCCCGACCAAACAAGCTTTGAAGCCGCACGGTTTGCGTACAAGGTGGCGGCATTGCTACGAGGCCCTGCCGACTTCTTCTGCCGGGTCTATCGCCGCGTCGGGGATTGCACTCAGGGTCAAGCGCGACCGCTAGGCCTCAGCGGCATTTGTCGGCCTATGGTGAAAGCTCGCCGAACTTGCGCCGCCGGCTCGCTTTGCCGGTAGAGTGCTACCGAAGTGGCGCAAATCGGCCCGGGTTTTCTGCATTGCCGGCCGCGCCATCGGCTATGCTACGGATTGCCTCAAAATTTCCCGTTGCATGGGCATTCCCGACCAGGGTCTTGCTTGAAACTCATCATCCAAATTCCCTGCTTCAATGAAGCGCAGACGCTTTCCGTCACGCTCAAGGCGCTGCCCCGCAGTGTGCCGGGATTCGAGACGGTGGAATGGCTGGTCGTCGACGATGGCAGCGACGACGACACCGCCAAGGTTGCGAGGGCCAATGGCGTCGACCACGTCATCCGTCATCCACGCAACCAGGGTCTGGCCCGCGCATTCATGACCGGGCTCGATGCTTGCCTACGCCTTGGGGCAGACGTCATCGTGAATACGGATGCCGACAACCAATATAACGCCGACGACATCCCGGCTCTCACCCAACCCATTGTGCAGCGCAAGGCCGAATTCGTGATCGGCGCCCGTCCGATCGAAACCATCGCCCACTTCACGCCCAGCAAGAAGTTTCTGCAGCGACTGGGCAGTTGGGTCGTGCGCATGGCCAGCCATACCAAAGTCCCCGACGCCCCGAGCGGCTTTCGCGCCATGAGCCGCGCCGCCGCCCAGCGTTTGGTGGTGTTCAGCGACTACACCTACACTCTGGAAACGGTCATCCAGGCCGGCCAAAAGAATATGGCGATCACCGCGGTGCCGGTGCGGGTGAACGAAGAGTTGCGTCCGTCGCGGCTGGTGAGGAGCATCCCTTCCTACGTCGCGCGCAACATCGTCACCATCGTGCGTATATTCATCATTTACCGGCCATTCCGGTTTTTCGGCGCGATCGGCGCTGTGATGTTTGCCGCGGGCTTTCTGATCGGCGCGCGGTTCCTGGTGAAATACCTCGACGGCAACGGGGCCGGCCATGTGCAGTCGCTCATCCTCGCCGCGTTGCTGCTCGGCATGGGTTTTCAGACGCTGCTGGTCGCGTTCCTGGCGGATCTGTTGGCGGCCAACCGCAAGCTTTTGGAGGAAATCCGCTTCAAGGCCGCCATGCGGCAGGACGAACAGATGAACCCGGGGCGTGACCATGAGTAGTCCAGACGAGGCCGCTGGCCTGATCAAAGACGGTGTTACATGAGTGCGCGGCGTTTCGCTGACGCCAGCGACAGCAAGACCGCTGGCGGCAATAATTTCGACAAATACGGCTCGCCAAACCCAGTCGTCAACTGGATGATGCGGGGCTTCGACGCCGCCTTGTCGGACTTCGTTGCCAAGGCATCGCCGCGGTCGATCCACGACGTCGGCTGTGGCGAGGGGACCTGGGTCATCCGCTGGAATGAACAGGGCCTGCCCGCCAGGGGATCCGATGTGTCGGAACGCGCCGTTGAGCGGGCTCGCCTCAATGCCGTTCGCTGCGGCGTGTCGCCGTCACTATTTGAGCGGCGGAGCATCTATGATCTGGATGCGGAGCGCGACCGCGCGGATCTCCTGGTTTGCTGCGAGGTGCTCGAGCACTTGGCGAGGCCCGAAGCGGCATTGCAGGCGCTGCAACGCACCATAGGCGATTATTTGATCGTCAGCGTGCCGCGCGAGCCGCTATGGCGCGCGCTCAATCTCGCCCGCGGCGCGTATGTCACCCGGCTGGGCAATACGCCCGGCCACGTCAATCACTGGTCAAAACGCGGTATCGTGAACTCGGTGTCGCGGTTCTTCGATGTTGTCGGCGTGAAGAGCCCATTGCCCTGGAGCATGCTGCTGTGCAGGCGTGCACGGTGACTGAGACAAATCGGTCGATTTTGCAAAAGGCAGCTGTGGCGCTGCTGGCGGCGGCAACCTTTGCCTTTGTGCTGCTCTTGCACGGCGCCGTGCCATTTTTCGCAACGCCGGCGATGTCGCAGGCGCTTTGGGTGACGGGGTTCGCGCAGTCGTTTGCCAATCAGTCGATATTCAGCATCTACGCTACTAATTTCGGTGTGCCGGCGCCGGCCGCCATTGTATTCGGGCTCTCGGGCGCCTTGCCGGCCGCATTTCTATTGCGGCTCGGCCTGCATGCCGCCGACGCCTATTCCTTGATGATCGCGCTGTGGCTGGCGCTGGCGTTTGCCGCGGCCTACGCGCTCGGTCGAATGGCGGGGTGCCGGCCGGTCTTGGCCATTCTCGGTGCCGCGTTGTGGCTCAGCATTTCGTTCGTGTGGGCGCATGCCCTCTACAGCATGCTCTCGATCGGCATCGCTTTGCTGCCGTTCTACTTCCTGGCAGCGTGGCGCCTGTTCATTGCAAGGCCAGCCGCGCGCATGCCATCGGCGCCGGCTGTTGCGCTTTACGTGACGGTCGCGCTGATCGCAGTATTTACCGACGGCTACACCTTCGTGATGTTCGCTGCGGGCGCCAGCCTACTATGCCTCTATTTGGCACTAGCTTATCCCGATCTGAGAAAGCGCACGCTCACCGTCGGCGCGCCGGTGCATCTGGTCAGCCTTGCTTTGGCCTATGGGCTGTACACGTCCTACGTCGGCAAGTCGGATTTCGAGCACATGCCGCTCGACTTCTTCCGGGCATGGGGCGTCGATCTCGCTTATATCGCCATCCCGCCGCGCGGCATGAGCTGGGTATTAGATCATCTCGGATTGAGCGTTGCGCGCAGCGACATTGTGTATTTCGGCGACGCCTCGGTCTGGCGGACGACGTTTTACCTGCCGCTCATGCTTGCCGGCCTGTTCGCCTGGTGGCAGCTTCGCCGCCGCACGCGGCTCGCAACTGGCCTTTTGTTGGTGGCAAGCTTCGGCTTCTACATGGCGCTCGGCCCATCGTTGAAAATCAACAGCACCAAATCGGAGGACCTGCAGAAGAACAGGCCGGGCCAACTCAGCGCATTGATGCCGGCCAAATACGCGGTCGTGCCGACGGGAAATGCCTGGCTGTCGCAATACGTCCCCGGCTTTAGGCTTATGCGCGCGTCATACCGATGGACGGGGCTCGCCATCGTCGGCGATTGGATGCTGTTGATGCTGTTGATCGGGAGAAACCGGCATGACAAGTGGGCCGCGGCGGCACTGGCCGGGCTGATCGGGCTTAATTTGCCGGACCTCGCGGTGAAATGGCGCGGTGACGAGAACTATCGCGCCATGATATTCGCGGTCGATGACGCCTTTGTTGCGCCACTTGGCAAGGTCGTGCACCGCAATGAGCTGGTGACCTTCCTGCCTTACAATAACGACTTTGCGCTCAACTACGTGGCCGCAAAGCTCGGCATCCGCACCTACAATATCGGCGGTGACAAAAACCTGGCGGAGGCCAAAAAGCATTGGCCGGATGCGATCGCCACGTTCGCGCCCGGCAGAAACGGCGCCGAAGCGATTGCGCGATTTTTGTTGTTCGTGCCGGGCGAGGCGGTCGTCATCCCTTATTTCAATCCGTTTCACGACGACGATTTCTGGTCGTGCGTTGCCGGAGTGGAGGCGCCGAAGGCGCCGTTTTCCGGAAATTCAAGCGTTGGGCGCAATATGCATTCGCGTCCCGATTGCGCATCGGCGAAGCGACAGGAGTTTGCGCCGCTGGTCGATGAGCTGAAACGGACACCGTACCTCGATACGGTCGATGCGAATGTGTTTGCAGCCGTGCGGCTGCGGCCGGAGTTTTCAACGGCGGCGGCAAAAACCGAACTCAGAAACGAGGCGCTTGGCGTGATCCACTATCCGATCGTGGTCGGCCCCGACGCCCCGGGCCTGGACATTGTGTTGGCGCAAGGCTGGCACAATGTGGAGCGCGCGCAGGTCTGGTCCGGGAAATCGGCGACGCTGACATTGCCAGTGCCCGCGGACTGTCAGCCGAAGGCCTGCGCGGCAATGCTGAGGTTCGAGGTGTTCGGTGCCAGCGAGCGCCGGCCGGTGCCGGTTACCATTTCGGCAGACGATGGCGGAACGCGCTGGAGCCGGACCATCGAGGCGACCGGCGGCGAGCGCTTTGCGGTGTCGGTTCCGCTGCCTGGCGGGGCGCCGTTGCGGCGCTTCAAGATCGTGGTTCCCAACGCCCGATCTCCGGCGTCAATGGGATTTAGCGTGGATGGGCGTACGCTCGGGGTGGCGTTGCAGCGTATTGATCTGGTGCCGGGCCGTTGAGTGCGGGCGCGTGGCGGCGGCCCGCCGTCAAATCGCTGTTAGCGCCACGTTGCAAGCGCATTGCGGGCTGCGCCAGGGCGCTGCAGCAGAGGGCGTTCGGCCAGTAAGGTTCAGTATTGCGGCCGGGTAATGGCCGGCCAATTGTTACAAATACTTCGAAGCTACAACAATTTTTGAAACAATATACTAAAATCTCAAAGTATACGTTAAATTCTACGAGTTGACTTTTGTCGCCAGGCCATAATTCATAAGTATATTGAATCCAACATACTTTGAAAACGACAGTTATTATGCTTCGTAGTTCATAATTTATGATTTGTACTTGCTTCATGCGGAACAATACGCGAAGCTTGATAGGAAATTTATGAGGGAAGCTTTTGTATTTACGGCCTTTTCGCCGGTCCGCGGCGGAAAGTGGGGGGAAATTAAGCGTCAAATAAGTGGTCGCGTAGTATGCCAACCGTTGCGTTGTGCGCTCGTTTCGTCAGGCTGGCGGCCTGCGAGCCGGGCCGCAAGAAAATCGATTATTTCGACGCCGCGCAGCGCGGCTTCATGCTCGAAGTGCGCTGCTCGGGCGGCAAGACCTATTATCAGCGCTATACCGACGAGCGCGGTCGCGAGAAGCAATACAAGCTCGGACCGGCCGGCGTGCTCAGCCTCGAGCAGGCCCGCCGCAAGGGCAGGCAGATCGTGGCCGAGGCGCTGCTCGGCGCCGACCCCCAGCAGAAGCGCCGCGAAATGCGGGCCGTGCCGCAGCTCAAGGATTTCGTGCACGAACGCTATCTGCCCTATGTGCGCACCTACAAGATCAGCTGGCAGACCGACGAGACGGTGCTGCGCATCCACATCCTGCCGAAGATTCGGCGCCTTCGCGCTTGACGAGATCAAGACCGACGCCATCGCCGATCTGATCAACCGCATGCGGGAGGACGGTTACGCTTCCGGCACGATGAACCGCGTCATCGTAATCATGCGCTACATGTACAATCTCGCGCGCAAATGGAAACTGCCGGGGGTTACGGAAAATCCGGCGGCCGGTTTGAGCGCAGGTCCTGACGTGCAACGCAACCGCTTCCTCACCGAGGCGGAGGCGGAGGCGCTGGTGCGCTCGCTTCACGTCGACGAGAACCAGACCGCCGCGCGTTCGATCATTTTGTTGCTGCTCACCGGCGCGCGTCGCAACGAGGTCACCTTCGCTAAGTGGGACTATGTCGATTGGAAGAACAAGACGCTGCTGGTACCGAAGTCGAAATCGGGCCGCGCCCGCGTCATCGCGCTGAACCAGACGGCGGTCGCGCTATTGACCGCGCTGCCGCGCATCGACGGCAACGAATACATCTTCCCGTCGCCGGTCAACGGCCGGCCCTCGGCCTCGCTGTATTTTCCCTGGGACCGCATCCGCAAGCGTGCCGGCCTGGAAGACGTGCGTCTGCATGATCTGCGGCATTCCTTCGCGAGCTTCCTTGTGAACCGTGGCGTGTCGCTCTACGTGGTGCAGGGCCTGCTCGGTCATCTGCACGCGCGCACCACGCAGCGTTACGCGCACCTCACGCAGGAAACGCTGAGCGGCGCCGTCGATCTGATCCAGGATATCGTCGCGCTTCCCGACGCGATGTAGCGCCGTCCCCCGGCGCCTTCAGATAATCATCAAGCGGATTCGAGGGCTCGCATGCGATCGCATGCAACGAGCCCGCGCGCATTGCGTTTACCGAAAACTAATCGAAAATTGTGAAGGTTGCGCGGTCGCGCAACTTGTTGCGCCCAATTCGGCGCGTGCCCCAGGCCATACCCAGTTCGCATTGCCGGAGGTTAAGCGGGCTATTCGGCGGTCTTCGTGGGCGATCAAGCCGTTGCTTTTTTGGCGCACCCAGGACATCCCCGGCGGGCGTGTCGAGCGCGATGCGGCACAGAACGAGACCGTGGTGACGAAACGCCCGCCGTTATTGCGCTTTGTGCGGCGCGCGACATCGAATTCATCCAGTACGTGAAGATTTGCAGCCTGTACGGTGTGGGGTTCTACTACATCCCGGGCACCGATATGTGCTTGAAAGTCGGCGGGTGGGTCCGCCTGCAGTATCAGTATGACGCGAACGGCAGCACCACGGTCGGTGCGTTCGCCAACGCCAACGTCAACAACCGCTTTACCAACGATTTCGGTCTGGCGTGCCCGCGGTTACGTCACGCTCGACGCCCGCAACCAGACGCCCTATGGCACCGTGCGCGCCTATATGGACGTCGGCTTTATCTCGGACACCACCGGATTTGCCGGCGGCGGCATCGCCGCACACACCAACCGCGGCTTCATCCAGTGGGCCGGCTTCACCTTCGGCCAGGCGACGTCGTTCTACGACTTCTACAGCTTCCCGGCGGTCGAGTACCTCGCAGCGCATGCGGGTAGCGAGGTCGGCGGCGGCGGCTGGTTCGTGGCCGGCTACACGGCGCAGTTCGGCAACGGCTTCTCCGGCACCCTCGCCGCCGAAATGCGCCGCGAGACGCAGATCGTCGGGCAAAGCTTCCCGGCTGGCCTTCTCGCTGCCGGCACGATTGTCCCCGGCGGCATCGGCGTCGGCGGCGGCTATTCCGGCTTCCAGTCGCCGGACATCGTCGGCAACCTGCGCGTCGATCAGGCTTGGGGCTCTGCTCAGATCATGGGCGCCCTGCACCAGGTCAGCACGCCGTACTATGGCTTCGACTACCGCCGCCACCAACGTCTTCGACGCGAACGGCCATCCGGGCGACGAGTGGGGCTTCGCGATCGGCGGCGGCATCAAGCTGAATGCGCCGATGATCGGCCATGGCGACTTCTTCCAGATCCAGGCCGACTACACCCAGGGTGCGTTGGGCTATGTGTTCTCGCCGCAGATCTCGGCCTTCAACTGGTATGCCCGCCACGGCGACAATGCCGGCTACGGCGTGCTCACCGATGCCGTCTTTGGCGGAACGCTTGTCGGCGGCAACACGACCTCGCTGTTGCTGACCTCGGCCTGGGGCGTGAACGGCTCCTACGAGCACCACTGGAATCCGTCGTGGAGGACGTCGGTCTACGGCGGCTATGCCGAAGTCAGCTACGGCACCGAAGCCAATGCGATCCTGTGCTCGCTGCAAGGCGGCGGCAACGGCGCCGGCATCGGCAGCACCGCGGTGGCAACCGCCGGCTGCAACAACGACTGGAACGTTTGGTACGTCGGCTCGCGTACCCAGTGGAACGTCAGCCCGGACTTCTACATGGGCGTCGACGTGATGTACCAGAGCCTGCAGAGCGCCAGCACCTTTAACGGCATTCTGCCGGTGGCCGACCAGTTGCGCGGCGCGACCTTGGTCAGCGACCAGGATGCGGTCCAGGTGGAATTCCGCGTCCACAAGGACTTCTACCCCTGATCGCCTGACAACGGTTTGACGATAAAGACCCCCGGCGGGAAACCGCCGGGGGTTCTCTACAAGAAGAGTTGTCGAGAGAGTAGGTCGTCAATGACATTGCACGTTGTCCCGCGCCACCGCGGACTTGCCGAGCTCATCCGGCTCGAGCGGAGTGCCTTCGCGGCCAAGGTGAGGATGGCGCGGGCAATGCTCGGCTGGAGCCAGAGCGAGCTCGGCACTCAAGTCGGCCTGACCCAGCGGGCGATCCACAAGCTCGAGCAGGGCGATACCGAGCCGAGACGGGCGACAGTGCGGTCGATCGAAGAGGCATGGCGCGAGCAAGGAATTGAATTCGAGGATTTGGCCGACGGCGGTTTTCGGGTGAGCGTGCGCTCCACGCTGCTCGACCGGCACGCGCCGGCGCGGCGTCGGCTGGATCGCGGCGCCACCTCGCTCAGGCGCCGCTCGGCGGCGCATCGCGCCTAACGCACTTTCAGCGAGCTCCGACGTTCATTTCGCGCCCGGGACCGGCGAATGCTGCTTTCCGCGTCGCCCGCGCGTCAGATACTCGGCAATAGGGCAGATCGACGTAAAACACCGTCCCGCCGCCCGGCGCATCGGCAAAGCCGATCTGGCCGTGCATGCCCTCGACGATCCGCCGCGCAATGCTCAAGCCGAGGCCGGAGCTGCCTTTGCTGGCGGCGCCGCCATCGGCCTGCGCGAACGACTGAAACATCCGCGGCCGGAATTCGTCCGGGATGCCGGGGCCGTGGTCGCGCACGGCGATGCGAACATCGGCGCCGCGGCTTTCGAGCGCAACCACGACCTCTCCGCCCGCCGGCGAGAACTTGAGCGCGTTCGAGAGCAGGTTGGTGACGATCTGAATGAAGCGGTCTGGATCGACATAGAGCACGGCGGGCGCCGGCTGAGCATCGAGACGGATGCTGGCGCCCAAGCTTCCGGCCAGCGCCTGATTGGCTTCGACCGCTTTTTCCAGCAGTGCACGCGCCTCGCAGGGCTGGAAGTGGAATGGCATCCGCCCGGCATCGAGCTTCTGCAGGTCGAGGATGTCGTTGACCAAGCGCACCAGCCGCTGGCAATTGGCTTCGGCGATCTCGAGCAGGTGGTAGGCCTGCTGCGGCAGGCTGTTTGCGGCGCCGACGCGCAGCAGGCCGAGCGAGGCGGCGATCGCGGTCAATGGCGTCCGCAGCTCGTGGCTGACGGTCGAGACGAACTCGTCCTGCATTTTTTTCAGCCGCTTGCGTTCGCTGATGTCGACGATCGCCGCGATCACCATGAGCGCGCCGCCGATGCGGACGGGATTGAGCCCGACCTCGACCGCAAACTCGCTGCCGTCCTTGCGCCGACCGTTGAAGTCGCGCCCGCTGCCCAGGAAATGCGGGGAGGGCGCGACCACAAACCCCGTGCGCCGCTGCACGTGCTTGGCGCGCGAGTGTTTGGGAAGCAGGATCTCGATTGGCTGTCCGAGCAATTCGTCGCGCGTGTAACCGAACTGACGCTCGATCTCGCCATTGAGCATCGTGATCACGCCCTTGTCGTCGACAAGGATC
The DNA here is from genome assembly GCA_963819955.1 of uncultured Pseudomonadota bacterium. Taxonomy (GTDB): domain Bacteria; phylum Pseudomonadota; class Alphaproteobacteria; order Rhizobiales; family Xanthobacteraceae; genus Pseudolabrys. Next base: position 282,638 of record CAWFYB010000010.1, read on the forward strand.
ATGCCGCTGGGACAGACCTCGAGCGCTAAGCGATATATCTCTATCTCTGGCCCCGATGCGCCGAGCGCGGCAGCCTCGGCGACCGGCATGGCCAGGCGTTCCGTCGCGCGCCGGCGTTCAGAGGACGCTGGATTCGGCGTGTTGAAAAATACGCTCGCTTTCGATGCGGTCGTGGCCGTCCGCCGCGACCCCGGCGACCGGGTTGCGCAAATGGTCGAGCACGAACAGCCGGATGGCGGAAGAGAGATTGCTCTGGTTGCGCGACTTGTCGATGTCGGACACCATTTTCGACAGCGTGACGCGTTGCGCTCTTGCTATATCTTTCAACCCGCGCCAGAAGGCATCTTCGAGGCTGACGCTGGTCTTGTGGCCGCCAATGACGATCGACCGTTTGACGATAGGGGATTTCATGTGCGTGTCCTTTTTGTTGGTGAGGCAATACACCGCGATTGCCTTTACGTTTCTGTAGTCCCGTCACCAGCCGCTTGAGCACGACCACGCGTACAAGCGCCACCTCACGTCCACTGCCTGACTTGCCGCGGGCGCGAAACATGTCCCGCGCGAGTCACGCACCGTGCGCGAAACGCCACCACCACCACCCAATTTCAACAACTCAAACTATGTCAGTTCGATAACTTTCGCGCTGTTCAATAGTGCACAATGTGAAAGCGCACGGATCGGTAGCATTCTACATTGCTGGCGGCGTCGCCAGTACTCAGGCACCCATGCGCAGGATCGGGTTACCGCTGCGCGGGCTCCGCGCCGTCATCGTTTTGCGGCTCTTCAAAAATGATATCGAGCAGCGCGTTGTGCACGCGAATCGCTCTGTCGTAGTCGAGGTACCCGAGCTTGCGGAACTTGGTCATGAACTGATTGATGCGCAAGCGCGTGGTGCCGACCATGTCGGCGAGTACGTCTTGCGTAGCCGATGAGGCAATCACATTCGGTTCGGCGGTGATTCCGGATTTTGCCAACGTCAGAAGAATCCGCGCCCGCCGCTTCTCGCTGGAATGGAAGATCTGGTCGAGCAAATCGGCCTTCAGTTTTTCGGTTCGGTCCACGAGGAATGCCGGGAAAATTCGCGAAAACGCGGGATCGTCGGCGAGCGCGCGGGTGACGGCCGATTGGTCCAAACGTAGAATCTCGCAGGCGTTGGTCGTGGTAACCGCCGTCACACGCTCCGGGCGGCCGTCGAGACATCCTTCGCCGAAGAAACTGCCGGGCCCGCGTAGCGCGATGACGCTTTCCTTGCCTAGCTCGGAAAGCACCAAAACCTTTACGCCGCCGGCGCGGCGCCAAGGGCGCGATTAGCACACCTCAGGTTGGGCCTGGTCTTCCGAGATAATGTTCATTAGTGAATTATGGACGCGAATTTTGCTGTTGTAGTCGATATAGCCGAGCTTACGGAACTTGGTCATAAATTGATTGATGCGCGAGCGCGTGGTGCCGACCATGTTGGCGAGCGTTTCCTGCGTGACCGGGATGGCGATCTCGTTCGATTGATCGTCCGGCCCGCTATTCGCCAGCGTGAGCAGGATGCGCGCCAGCCGCTTCTCGCTCGAATTGAACAGCTGATCGACCAAGTCCTCGCGCAGCTTGTCGTTCTGATTCACGACGTAGGCCAGGAACAATCGCGCGAATGCCAGGTCTTCGCCAAGCGCACGGGCGAGGGTGTTGCGGTCGATGCGCACGATCTCGCAATGGCTTGTGGTCGTGATCGTCGGGTTCCGCAGCAGGCCAGGTGCCAGACATTCTACGCCGAAAAAATCACCTGCCTTGAGAAGCGCGAGCACCGCTTCCTTGCCGTGTTCGGAAATGAATGCGACCTTGACGCTGCCGCTGACGACGTAAAATGCCGCATCGGCGCGATCGCCTTGTCTGTAAATGACCACCCCTGCCGGATATTTCGCGAGGGTGGCGCCGGCATATTTGGCAATAAATGCCTGGTAGCCGAAATTGTGGCTCTCGCTTGCGTCATTTTTCGGAGCTGCCGTGACACACTCCCCTTTCAATAATTGCACCGCTGACGATGCATAACGTTCATCGCTCGGTCTGCGGCCTCCCGACTATGCCTGTTCGAAGTATTCAAAAAGTATGATGCATGTATTTATCGACAATCCAATACGTATTTTTCTCGGCCGCGGCGCCGATGGGTGCGGCAGTGTTTTGATCTCCACACCGGACGGATATCGGCTCATGGCGCTGGAGCGTTCGGCTTTCCAACAGGGAACGGATCTGTCAGGCGATTTCATTTTGTGGGATAAAAGCGTTGCGGTCGGTTTCAGTGGTAGAATGTTTTTCCATCGGTAAATTCACACCGAAGACCCATGAGCATATTCCATTCGAGGTTGCGGAAGACGAGAAGCGTTCCATCGGTGGTTGCAGAGGCAGAAGAGGTATCGCATTTCCCGCTATTTCTTTCACCCATCGTTCATGGCCGCGTGGGAAATTGACCGCGCGAATTTCAAGGCGAGCGCCGCCGGCGAATTGCCAGCCGCGGCAGATCCGGGCGGGTCAGATGAATTGTCGCGTTCTTCATGTCGACGATGAGCCGGACATCCGCGAGGTCGTGAAGATCTCGCTCGGACTCGATCCCGAGATGACGGTGAAGAGCTGCGAACGCCCGAGCGACGCCCTGCGCGAAGCCGCCGACTGGCAGCCCGACGTCGTCGTGATGGATGCGGTGATGCCGGTGATGGACGGCCCTGAATTGCTGGCGGAGCTGCGCAAGAATTTGCGCACCGCGACTATTCCGGTGGTATTTATGACGGCGCGCGCGCAGGAAAGCGAAGTCGCACACTTCATGGCGCTGGGCGCGGCTGGCGTCATCGCCAAGCCGTTCGACCCGTTGACGCTGGCCAAATCCGTGCGCGCCTGCCTGGAAGCGCGCCGCAAAGCGTCGTGAGTGTGCCGCGCATCCTCGGCATTGCCGCGGCTGCGCTGCTGATCGTCAGTGCGACCGGCGCCGGCGCCGCGCCGTTGCCGCGGCTCGACGGCTTCAACATGATCGCCGTGCCCGGCCATCCTTTCGGTGGCGCCGATGCCGGGCGCGCCATCGCTCGGGCCAAGCAATTCGGCGCCAAGGCGCTGGCGGTCATTCCCTTCCTCTGGCAGTCGGCGCCGGCGAGCCCGCATATCAAGCGCGGCAGCGACATGCCGGACGAAGAGCTGCGGGCCGCCATACGGCAGATCCGCGCGGCGGGTTTGCGCGCGGTGGTCAAGCCTCATGTCTGGGTGCCGCAAAGCTGGGCCGGGGCGGTGGCGCCCGCCAGCGAGGACGATTGGCGGCAATGGTTTGTGGCCTATGAGACGGCGCTTTTGCACATCGCGCGCGTGGCTGCGGAGGAAAAGGCGGCTGCCTTGGTCGTCGGCACCGAACTCAGGCGGACCGTGCAGCGGCCGGAATGGCCGGTGCTGATCGACAGGCTACGTGCAGTATTTCCCGGTCCGCTGCTTTATATTGCACATAATGTCGAAGGCGCGGAAGCGGTGCCGTTCTGGGATAGACTTGATGCCGTCGGCGTCTCGCTTTACCCGCCGCTGGGGGCGGACGACGATCGCGCGGCGCACCGGGCGGTTATCGAGGGCGTCGCCGCGCGCATTGACGCGCTGGCCGAGCGCGTGGGTAAGCCGGTGATCGTCGGCGAGGTCGGCATCCGCTCCGCTACCGGCGCCGCCGCCATGCCTTGGCAAAGCGCCGAAGAGCGCGTGGCAGCGCCCGCGCCTTTGCTGCAGGCGCAAGTGTTGGGCGACTGGCTGCGCGCGCTCGACCGGCCGGCGGTGCACGGGGTGCTGGTGTGGCGCTGGCTGAGCGATCCGCAGGCGGGCGGGCCGAAGGACACCGATTTCACCGTGCAGGGCAAGCCGGCCGAGCAGGTGCTGCGCTGCGTTTGGACCGGCGCCTGCGCCAGGGCGCAAGTCAACCCGCGCTAGAAGTGGCGCCAGAGGCCGACGACAAAGCCGTTTTCCTGCAGCGCGTTGCGGCCGAACACCGTTGAGATGCCGCCGAACTGCACCGCCCACAGATCATTGATGTTGTAGACCGCGCTCAGCTCGACCTTGGAATAGTTGTAGCTCGGAAACAGCGCGCTGCCCGGGCCTTCCGCCACCACGTTGAGCATCTGCGCCAGCAGCAGCCAGCGCCGCGAGGTCTGCAGGCCGAAAGTGGCGTCGGCGCGGAATTCGTTGGGCGCGCCGCCGCCGCGGAAGCGCTGCGCCACCTGCAGGTCGATGAAGGCGGGGTGGCCGCCGGCGGTGAAGCTCTTGCCGAACAGCGCGCGCACATCGAATTCCGGGAAGGTATAGCCGATGGCGGCGGGGTTGCCGGTGTCGGTGGTGCCGGGAATGCGCATCGTGGCTTGCGTGGAGAACACCCAGTCCTTGCCGTGCAGCAGCCGGTAGCGGCCGCCGAATTCGGTATAGCCGGGGCCGGTGCGCTCGGCGTCGATGGGTGAGGCGATGTCGACGTGCAGCAGGCCGGGTGTGACGATCGTGGTGAGGTCGTCGGTCGCGCCATATTCGATGAGGGCCGGCAGATCGAGCTTGCGGTAGCGCGGTGTCTTATGCGCGACCCAGTCGTGGTCGAAACTCTGGTCGGCCTGGGTGCCGGTGGCGGTGATCAACACATCTCCTTTGCCTTTCGGCAGCGTCCATGCACCGGCAAAGGCGGGTCCCGCGGCCATCAGCAGGGCCATGGCTAGGATTGCGCGCGCACGCATCGTTCGTCCCCTCGGGTTTCGAGCGGCGACGATGCCGTTAAGCGGCGCGCCGCCGTCAGTTGGCGTTGGTCATGACGCGGTACCTCACTGGGTTACGCTGAACGCACAAGAACGCTTTGCCGCGGTCAGGCGGGCATGGACATCATGCGGTCGCCGCCGGTGGCGGTGGAGCGCTGAACGCCGGAGATCGCCTTCATCAGCAGCTTCACGCGCTCGGAGCCGCCGCGGACGCGGGCGCTGACCACGGCGGCGCTGGCGGTTACATGATCTTCGGTCATGAATTCGCGATTGCGGATGGCGAGGCGGGCGATGGCGGCCCGCAGCGTTTGCGCGAGCTTGGCGGCGTCGGCCGCGCCCAGGTCGGGCGCGACGATGACGATCAGGCCGTTGCGGTAGCAGGCCGCCACCACGCCGATATTGGCGGCGACCGCGCGGATCGCGCTTGCCACCTTGGCCTGGATCGCGCGCGCGGCCGTTTCGCCTTGCGCTTGCCGCACGGCGTCGAGCCGGTCGATCAGCACGGTGATCACCGAGAGCAATTCCTCGCCGTCGCGGCGGGAGCCGGCGGCGAGATAGGCCTCCGCTACCTCGCCGGTGAATAGGCCGGTCGCCTCGTCGATCCACACCGTCGAGCTGCGGTCGCCCCAGCCCGACAGGAAGGCCAGCAATTCACGCTCGCGCGCCCGCCGCTGCTCGAGCTCCGATTTGAGCTTGAGGGCCGCGCGCACGCGCGCGGTGAGCTCGATGCGGTTGACCGGCTTGGTGATATAGTCGTTGGCGCCGGCGACGAAGGCACTGGCCAGGCTCTCCATGTCGTCGAGCGACGTGACCATGATGATCGGCACGTCCTGATAGGCGGCGTGGCTGCGGATGCGGGCGCAGGCCTCGATGCCGTCCATTTCCGGCATGATAATGTCGAGCAGCACGATGTCGGCCGCCGGTGCGCCGTCGGCTTGCGCCGTGTCGAGGCCGAGAAGCTGGAAGGCCTCGGCGGCGGAGCAGGCGCCGCGTACGTCCTTGTAGCCGGCGCCGCGCAAGGCGGCTTCGGTAAGCTCGCGCGCGTCGTCGGAATCGTCGACCACGAGGATGTTCATCGCTCTGGCCTCCCTAATGATGGCGGCGCAGTCGCAGGGCTGGGCTCGCGGCCGTACAGCCGCCAGGTCGCGTTCTCGGAGATCAGCCGGTAGCCGGGCGCGCCGTGGCGGTAGAGCGTGGGAAAGCTGCGGTCGATGCGGTCGTCGGCGCCGGCCGCGCTTTGCGGGTCGGGCACCGCGACGAAGGGCACGTCCAGCCGGCCGAACAGCAGCGCCAGCGTGAACGGCGCGTCGCCCGGCGGCAGCAGGCCCTGCGCGTCGCCGCGCCCGACCACCACGGCCGGGGCATTGTCGGTGTCGACCAGCACGCCGCGGCGGCCGATGGTGGCGCGTCCGATATTGAGGGCGGCCACCCGCTCGCGGTCGGCGCGGGCGCCGGCGCCGCCGAATTGGGCGACCGCGGCCGGGTCGACCAGCCCGAGCGCCAGCAGGCCGCCGATCCAGCCGAGCGCCAGCAGGCCGAGCATGCGTCCGATATCGGCGCGCGTCTCGGGAATGCGAACGATCATGACCGCGCACAGGATCGGCGCGACCACCGCGACCGCGGCCGGATCGCCGAACCAGCCGGTGGCCACGCTGATCGCCGCAGCGGTGATGCTGGCCGCCGCCAGCACCAGCACGGGCGAAATCAACGGGCTGCGCCGACGTACGTCGTAGCCGGTAATCAGCGCGAGCGGTGCGCCGAGTGCGAGCGCCAGCACAAAGGCAAAAGCCGCGTCGAGCGCGTGGATGCCGGTGAAGCCGCCGCCGAACAGATTGTTCACGCCGGTCGCCCAGGCCGCCAGGCTCTGCGACGGCGCGCTGTAGAAGCTCCAGCCGCTGCCGGGGAAGACCCAGGAGACGTAGGTGAAAGCGCCGACCGAGAACACGGTCGGAAATACCAGCGTCAACACCACGTTGAATGCCGAATTGGCGACCAGCGCCGGGCTCACCGCGAACACCAGATAGGGCACGGCGGCGCAGGCGATCGCCGCGCCCATCGGATGCGAGAAGGAGAGCCCGAGCAGCGACAGCGCGACCGTCATCACTTCCGGCGCCGCGCCGCGCGCGCGCAGATCGAACAGCGCGTTGCCGAACAGGTACAGAAAGACCGCGACCAGCATTTCCGAGGGGCCGGCCATGGCCGCGCGCATGAGCGCCGGATGAAAGGCGAGCAGGGCGGTCGCCGCCGCGGCGGCGATCTGCGGCAAGCCCCTGGCGCGCAAGGCGACGAACCAAATCCCCGCCAGCAGCCCGAGCAGGGCGGCGGCCAGCAGCGCCGGCGCCGGCGCGCCTTTCGGCGTCACCATTTGAAGTGCCGCGCTCGCCAAGAACGGCAGCGTCGGATAGGCGGCGACAATGCGGCCGATCGAGATTTTGCCGTCGCCGGCGATGATGGCGCCCGCCCACAGCGACATGGTGTCGTTCGGGATGAGGCCCGCGCCGATGGTCAGGCTCGCCAGCATCAGCACGACGACGAAGGCGAACAACCCGATCGGTGCGGCGGCAAGGGCGCGGGTCATGACGCAGGGCCTTGCATCAGGGCCGAGACATGGCTGGACAAGCCGTGCTGGGTCTTTTCCCAGTAGAACGGGCTGCGGAAGAGCTGCCAGAGCGCCTTGTAGGCGGCGATCGAGATCAGCACCCAATAGCCGAAAGCGGTGAGACTGAAGGGAATGAGCTTCAGCCAGCCGCGCCGCAGCGGCGCGATCATGGACAGGAACATGAAAGCGCCGTTGCCGGCCAAGAGATTGAACAGGCTGATGAACAGCAGGTATTGCGGAAAGACGACGTCGAAGCCGCTGGTCGCCACCGCCAGCCAAACGAAATAGATGAGCCAGAACACCGGGTTGAACAGCGCCGACAGCACCGTGCCGCCGATGAAGAACACGAAGCCGAGAAAACCGCGCAAGCCCGTCAGGCGGATCAGCTGCCAGGGCTGGCGCGTGTGCACCAGCAGCGTCTGCATGTAGCCTTTCAGCCAGCGCGAGCGCTGGCGGATCCAGTTGCCGGCGTGGCAGCTCGCCTCCTCGAAGGTGGTCGAAATCGACGATGGCGACGCGGTAGCCCTTCTCGTACAGCCGGATGCCGAGATCGGCGTCCTCGGTGACGTTGAACGGGTCCCAGCCGCGCAATTCGCGCAAGACCTCGATCTTGAAATGATTGGAGGTGCCGCCGAGCGGGATCGGAATGTTGAAGTGCTCGAGCCCCGGCAGGATGAGATCGAACCAGAGCGAATAGTCGAGCGTGAACATGCGCGCGAGCCAGTTCTCGTCGGCGTTGAAGTAGTTGAGCCGGCATTGCAGGCAGACGACTTCCGGCGGCTGCAGGCGGAAGGTCGCCACCACCTTGCGCAGCTGATCGGGCTCCGGCTGGTCCTCGGCGTCGTAGATCACGACATATTCGCCGCGCGCAAAGCGCAGCGCGTAATTGCAAGCCTTGGGCTTGGTCTGCGGCTGCGAGGCCGGCACGCGGATCACCTCGAACACGCCTTCCAGGCCGAGCTGGCGCGCGGCCCACAGCGTGTCCATGTCGCCTTCTTCCAGCACGATTTTGATGTCGAGCTTGCCGAGCGGGTAGTCGAGGGCGCGCAGGGATTGCGCGAGCTTCGGCAGCACCGCCGCCTCGTGGAACATCGGCACCAGCACGGTGAACACCGGCAAGTCGTCGTCGCGCAGCGCGCGCGCCGCGATCTCGACCTCGTAGTTCCAGTCGAGCTTGCGGCCGCCGCCGGCCGCGACCAGCACGCCGCGAAACAGGAAATTGCCGAGATAAAACACACTGAGTAGGACGTTGAGCGCGATCAGCGTGGCGACGGGCGCAAAGGCGAGACCGCCGAGCAGAAGCGTCAACAGCCCGTAGAGGATCAACGCCTGCGCCGGCGTCACTACCGTGCGTGCCGACATGGTCGGGTCCTGCTCGGCCAGGTCGTAAACCGCCCCGCGCGAGAACGCGTCGGCGAAGGCTGCCTGCACCGACCAGACGATGTCGAGCTTGGAGGCGACGGCGAATTCGATGTCGTTGCCCCACATGCGGCGCGCAAACAGCACGGTCTCCGGGCCCGGCTCGGCGGTGGCGATAATCAGGCGGCCGTCGCTTTCGCGCTCGCCCCAGGGAATGGCGAGCCGGCGCGCATAGCTATCGGCGTCGGCCGCGCGCAGCAGTCTGCGATCGGGCGGATGCGCGATCAGATCGATGAAGGGCAGGCCGAAATGATAGGCAATGCCCTGATAATAGTCGGCGGGCCTAACCCAGTTGCGCGACAGGATGGCGTCGCCTAGCCGGACATTCCAGCGCTCGGCCAGGGCCTTGGCCTCGTCGAGTTGCGGCAGCGTCAGGATTTGCCGTCCGACCAGAACGTCGCCCAGCGCGCGATCGGAGGCCGACAGCGGCATGGCTATTGATCCGCCGCGCGCCGGTGGCGCCGCCGCATGCGCTGCAGGACGAACAGGAAGACGATGGTGGCGAACAGCCAGAGCGCGCCGACGATCCAGGAACGCAGCCGCGCCGAAATCGTCGTCCAGGAGGTCTGGTCCGGATAGGTGATCAGCACCAGCGTGTCGCGCTGCGTCGACATGGCGAGCGCGACGCCGGTGCGGTCGACAAAGGCGACGTCGCCGCGGTCGAGCTTGAGCGATTGCGGAGCGGGCAATTGCCCGTCATCGGCCAGCGGCTTGATCCAGATGCCGGGATGGTCGCCGGCGTCGACCAGTTGCGCGACAGCGCCGCTCTTGAAGCCGCCGAGATCGAGCAGGGTGCGGCCGGAGCGGTCCTTGACCGCAACGCGGCCGCGGTCGAAGCGCACGCGCGGCGTCGCGCCTTGCGGGGGCGTTGCGCTTATCGCGAGGAAGGGCGCGGAAGGCGCTGTGTCGGCGCCGGCAAACTTCACCTGCACCGGGGCGGTAGCCGGCGACAGCGCGCTCAGCGCGTCGGCCAGCAAAGGCAGCGCGCTCTGCGGGTCGCGGGCAACCTGCGGCGGCACCATCACTTCGACGCCGTCGGTCCAGCGGGTGGCGAAGTCGGAGAAGTCATGCGCGCTGCCGGCCGGCGACAGGATGACGACGCTGGAGCCCAGGATTTGCGCCGGATAGCCCTGCGGCAGGAAGCGGCATTCGTTGCCCGCGCTGCGGCGCTGCACCACCACCGTGATGTTCGCCGCGGTGCCGACCAGGCCGTTCGGCAGATCCTGCTCGATGCGGGTCGGCTCGCCGTTGGCCGCGACCGTGCTGGAAAGGAACTGGCCGTTGATGAACAGGCTGACCACGGCCTTGTTGTCCAGGCCGTCGGGCGCCACCAGCACGTCGAGCAGCAGACGCGAGGGCCGCGTATTGGCCGGCAGCGCGCGCGTATCGAGCGTGGCGTTGAGTTCGGCGCGGCCGTAAACTTCGACCGGGGCGAGGCGCAGGCCGAGCTGGTCGAAGCTGACGCGGTCGCGCGGCAGAGGCGGGCGAGAGACGTCGGCGACGCTCACTTGCGAGAGCCCGCGCGCGGCGGCGAGCGAGGGCGTCGCCAAGAGGCGCGCCGCGCGCATCGCGGTGGTGATGTCGGTAAGCAAGAGCGCCGGCATGCCGTCGACGCGGATGGCGCTCAACTCGCCGGGCACGGCGGCGGCTTCGCCCGGAATGGCGCCAGTCACCGGCGCGCCGATCACGATGGTGCCGTGCCGCCAGATGCGGCGGTCTTCGGCTTTGCGGGTCTCGCCCGGCTGCGCAAGCTTGCTGCTGAATTGGGCATGGCGGCCGGTGGCGGCGAGCGCGCGCGCGACGGTGAGCGCCGCCGAAATCTCCGCCGGCGACAGCGCATGGTCGGGCAGGGCCACCGTGACATTGCGCGGCATCAAGGCGGCGATGGTGGTGACGTCGTGCAAGGCGGCGCGGTCGAATTCGACCGCGACCGAGGTATCCGGCCGGATGGTCAGGCTGTCGCCGACGTAGCGCACGTCGATGCAGCGGTCGGGGGTCGCTGCGCCGGAATAGAGGAAGCTAAACTTGACGAAGCCGTCGTGCGGCACGATCCCGGCAAGCGGCACGCGTAAAGTGCGGCCGGCACCGCTGCCTTCGAGCGGCACGGCCGCAACGGTACGATCGTTGGCCAGCACTTCGAGATTGCGCCGGGCCTTGTAGGCGGTGAGATCGTCGTAGATCAACGTCAGTTCGGTAAGCTTGATATCGGTGCCCTGCGGCAGCGGCACGAAAATCTCGCGGCGGGCGCCAAGATTGGCGAGCCGTATGCCGTCCTTGAAGCCGATATCGGCGAGCGCCAGCTTGGCGATGACACCGTCCGGTTCGGCCTGCGGCGCGGCGGGGCCGGCGGGCGCCATCGCCGGCAGCGCGATGCGGCCCTCGCCAGGGGGGGCGGCTTTCGGCCGCGCCAGGCTCGGATCGGTGGCGACCAGGCCAGCCAGCACGGTCGCCAGAACAACGATCGGCACGCGCGGATCACGACGCATCGAGCTTTCCTCCAATTGACAAGTCCCGCAGCTCGGCGGCGCCGGCTTCGCGCAGGCTTTCGAGCTCGGTTTTCAGCGCGGCGGTCTCCGCCGGCGTCGGCGGCCGCTTGGCCTTGGCCGCTTCGCGGATGGTGCTGCGGGCCAGGCCGGCGGCTTTGCCGGTCTCGACAAAGCCGAGCGTCGACGCGACGCCGTACATTTCATGCAGCCGGCGGTGGGTGGTGATGACGGCCTCGGTTGCGGCATCGCCACCGCCCGCCATGGCGGCAAGCGCGGCGAAGCTGGCGGCAATCTTGTCATTGAGGGTGGATGCGAAACGGGTGCGCACGCGCGCGACGTGCTCGGCGAAATCGTCCGCATTCGTCATGCGCGGTCCTTTTCCCATGGGGCGCGGTTGGGGCGGGACACTGGCACGCGGAAGTTAAGAACTCTTGTGCGCTATACAGTATTAGAATAGTTGCCGTACTGAATACCTAAAGTATCGGGAGGTATTTGCGGTATGATCTTGGTGCATTCATGCCAAGACGCCGCTATGTAAATACCGACGCCGTCAGCCTGGTATGATTTTATAGTATGTGTTTGCCGAAAAACGCCATCGAATACTGCCGAGAAGTAAAGAGATTCGGCGCCCGGGAATCGCTCGGCTAGTGCCGCAAGCGCTCGCAGCCGCGCACGAATTCGGCGATGCGCGCGATGACGTCGGGCTCCGCCAGTAGCGGCGCGTGGCCCTGGTCGGGCACCTCGATCACATCCATGGCGCGGCGGCGCGCGCGCATGGCCGCCACCGTCTCGGGCGTCAATAGATCGGAATTGGCGCCGCGGATCAGCAGCAGCGGAAACCGCGCCAGCGCATCGAATTCCTTCCAGAGCGGCGGCAGCGGCTGCTCGAGATCGAAACCCTCCAAGGTCGCCGACAGCCGCACGTCATAGGTCGGCACCAGCCGGCCTTTTTCTTCCTTGAAGGCGCGGTGTGCCGCCGCCAGCCAATCGGCGTGTCCGAGCTTGGGAAATTGCGCGCTGAACAGCCGGCGCAGGATTTCGGCGCCTTCCTCGTAATCGCGCGGCTGCGGCAGCTTGCCGACGTAGCTTTTGATGCGCATCAGGCCCTGCGGGTCGATGACCGGGCCGATATCGTTGAGCACGACGCCGGCGATCGCGGTCGGGCGCAGCGCCGCCAGCAGCATGGCGAGCAGGCCGCCGCGCGAGGTGCCGACGAACACCGCCGGCATGCAGTCGAGCGCCGTGAGCACCGCCAGGACGTCAGCGAGCTCGACCGGGAAGGCGTAGTTGGTGTAGTCGCGGTCGTAGTCCGATTGCCCGCGCCCGCGATAGTCGAGCGCGACGACGGTGCGCGGCTGCGCGCTGTCGTTGGCGAGCGCCGGCGCCAGCGCCTCGAAGTCGGCCGCGGTGCGGGCGAGGCCCGGCAGGCAGACGACCGGCAGGCCCGGCGCCGTGGGCTTGCCGTAGACGCGGGCGTGCAGGCGCAAGCCGTCGCTGGCGCTGATGAAGACGCTTTTGGGCTCGATCAGCATGGCGGAGGTATAGGGCATCCGCGGCGATTGCGCCACATGTGCGCCATATGGCGCCCGCGGCAAGTCCGGTTATTCGGCGCCGCGCTTGAGATCGGCTTCGATCAGCAGCCGGTTGCTGTTGTGGAAGCGGGCGCGATAGACCTGCAGGTTCTCCATCACCCGCTGCACGTAATTGCGCGTCTCCGCGAGCGGAATGCGCTCGGCCCAGTCGATCGGGTCGACGCGCGGGTCGCGCGGATCGCCATAGGCGGCGATCCACTGCCGCACGCGGCCCATGCCGGCATTGTAGCCGGCAAAGGTGAGCAGGAAGGAGCCGCGATAAAAATGCAGCCCGTTGGCCAGCTCGGCCGCGCCCATCTGCATGTTGTAGACCGGGTCGGTGCACATGCGGCGCCAGTCATATTTGACGTGGAAGCGCCGCGCGGTATCGCGTCCGGCCTCCGGCGTGACCTGCATCAGGCCGACGGCATGCGCGGTCGAGACGTCCTGCTGATTGAAGTTGCTTTCGGTGCGGGCGATCGAAAAGGCGACCGCCTTGTCGATCGGCCAGGGCGAGATCGGCTTGTAGGAGGGCAGGCCGACGGTCGGATAGGCGTAATAGTCCATCGGCAATCCGCGCGCATGGGCATAGCGGGCAACCAGCGCCATGGCGCGGGCGTCGCCGTGCTTCTCGGCGACTCCCGCCAGCATCGACATGCCGGCAACATCGGTGCTGCTTAGGCCGATCTCGGCATAGACCGAGGCCAGCATGTTGCGCTCGCCGAGCGCGTAGAGGATCTCGACCGCCCGCACGACTTCGAGATTGCCGAGCACCGCGCGCTCCTTGGCGGTGAACTCGGGCGGGCCGATCAGGCCGAGGTCCTTGATGCCGAGCCGCGCGCGCGCCAGCTGCCCGTAATAGGTGATCGTGTACTTGGCGGCCTTTTTATAGAAGGCCGTGGCCTCGGCGCGCTTGCCCATGGCCTCGGCCGCGCGCCCCTGCCAATAGCCGGCGCGCGCGAGCCCGTAAGGATTAACCGTGCCTTCCGGGATATGGGCGAAATGCGCGGCGGCGGTCTTGGGATCGTGCAGGAAGCGCAAGGCGATCCAGCCGGCGGTGAAATATTTGTCGACGCGCCAATTGTCCTGCTGCGGGGGCGCGGCGTCGCGCGCCACGCGATAGGCGGCTTGCACCTCGTGCTTGTCGAGCAGCTCGCGCACCAAGACCCGGCGCTCCACCCACCACTGGTTGGTGTCGATCAGGGACGCTGCGTCCTGCGGCGCGGTCAGCAGCAGCCGTTCGGCTTCGTCCGGCTTGCCGTTTTTGCGCAGCCATTGCTCCTTGGCGAAGATGTAGCCGGGGTCCTGGCGCGCGGCGACCGGCACGTCGTCGAGCAGGCGCTTGGCGTTGCTGAGACGCTTGATCACTGCGGTGCGCGCGTGCGCGATGGCGAGCTCGGAGCCGCCCAGCCGGTGGCCCTCGCGCATGCCGGCTGCCACGTCGTCGTGATAGAAGCGCTGCTCCATGCGCACCCGGTGGTCCTCGCGGGTGATCATGTCGCCGAAGATTTCCAGTACTTTCTGTTCGACCCCCTCGCTGCAATCCTCGTGGCGCCAGGCATAGCGCACCAGGCTCGCCGCGCCGGCGCGATCGCCTTTGGCGAGCAGCGCGCGCGCCAGCATGTAGCGGCCTTTTGCCGTGGTGGGCTTATTGTGGGCGAAGTAGCCGAGGATGGTGGCGTTGTCGACGCCGTCGTTCCACAGCGCGTTCTCGGCGCGGCGGCGGAACAGCGAAACGTGCGGCCAGTCCGGGTGCTGCTGCACGAAGGCGACATAGCGAGCAAAGCTCGGGCTGGTGTTGTCGGAGCGCAGGATCACCCATTCGGCGAGCAGGCGCGCGACCGGATCTTTGATCGCGGCCTTGGCGGCGTCGGCATCGGCGTCGTGGCCTTTGCGCGCGGCCGCGATGACTTTTTTGATTTCGTCGATATCGGCTGCGGACGTGGCGGTGGTCGGCGCGATGGCGAAGGGCCCGCGCACCGGCCGGAAGATGGGCTTGAAGCTCGCGCGGCTGGCGAACAGGGCCCCGTGCGGGCCGACATTGGCCTGGGCATAGGCCGCTGTGCCGGCGCGCGGCCGATTGGGGCGCGGCCGCGGCAGCGGGACCTGGCGCATCGGCAGCGCCGCCCGCACGGTGGCGAGGCTGGCTGGGCGGGCATGCGGCAGTGCCGCCCGCACGGTGGCGAGGCTGGCCGGGCGGGCATGCGGCAGCGGGACGTGGCGCTGCTTGCCTTTGGGCGCGGCCAAACCCACCCCCGCGGTCAGCGCGCCGGCCGCCGCGAGCGCCAGGCTCAAGGCCAGCGAATTCCGATTAATGACGCCCATTCAGTCCCTTGCCTTCGGGTTCCGGCTCAAGGCAACTCAAAGACGCCCCGCAGGCTCATGGCCCCCCATTAGGCCAATTTTGTCGAGGGAGGGATACCCCGCAAACTTAGTGCCGGGACTATAGGTGCGGACGGGGGCGAAAGCGGGGCGCGGGACCATCATTTTTATTGATCTTTACCAGGGCTTTCATCGTTGCCCGTGACCCGATATCAATGGGCAAGCCCGCAATCCCCCTGTGGAGAAGTCGTGTCATGACCGCCAAGACGAGCTTTCGAGGCTCCTTCACCGCGCTGGTCACGCCGTTCAAAAACGGCGGGCTCGACGAAAAGGCCTTCCGCGGGCTGGTCGAATGGCAGATCGGCGAGGGCACCAACGGCCTGGTGCCGGTCGGGACCACCGGCGAGAGCCCGACCTTGTCGCATGATGAACACAAGCGCGTGGTGGAATGGTGCATCGACCAGGCCAAGGGCCGGGTGCCGGTGATCGCGGGCGCCGGTTCCAATTCAACCGCCGAGGCGATCGAATTGTCCAAGCATGCCGAACAGGCCGGCGCCGACGCCGTGCTGATCGTGACGCCCTATTACAACAAGCCGACCCAGGAAGGGCTCTACCAGCACTACAAGGCGATCAACGACGCCATCGGCATTCCGATCATCATTTATAACATCCCCGGCCGGTCGGTGATCGACATGTCGGTCGACACCATGAAGCGGCTGTGGGAGTGCAAGAACATCGCCGGCGTCAAGGACGCCACCGCCAATATGGTGCGGGTGTCCGAGCAGCGCGCGGCCATGGGCGAAGGCTTCAACCAGATGTCGGGCGAGGACGCGACCTGTCTCGGCTTCATGGCGCATGGCGGCCACGGCTGCATCTCGGTGACCTCGAACGTGGCGCCGCGGCTTTGTTCGGAATTCCAGGCCGCGTGTCTGAAGGGCGATTTCGCGGCCGCGCTCCGGCTGCAGGACAAGCTGATGCCGCTGCATCACAACCTGTTCATCGAGACCAATCCGGCGCCGGCGAAATACGCCCTCTCGGTGCTCGGCAAGTGCGCCGATACCGTGCGGCTGCCGATGGTGCCGGTGTCGGACAAGACCAAGGCGGCGGTGCGCGGCGCCATGGTGCACGCCGGTCTGATCAATTAGGCCGCCGGCGGGGCGCCGATGCTGGAAGATTTCAAGAAATTTGCCCTGCGCGGCAATGTGGTCGATCTCGCCATCGGCGTGATCATCGGCGCCGCCTTCGGCGCTATCGTGAATTCGCTGGTCGGCGACATCATCATGCCGGCGGTCGGCGCGGTTACCGGCGGCGTCGATTTTTCCAATTACTTCCTGCCGCTCTCGGCCAAGGTCACCGCCACGACCCTGGTCGAGGCGAAAAAGCAAGGCGCTGTGCTAGCTTGGGGGAGTTTTATCACCCTCACGCTCAACTTCATCATCATCGCCTTCGTGCTGTTCCTGGTGATTCGCGCCATGAGCCGGCTGATCAAGAAGGAAGCCGAAAAGCCGCCGGCGCCGTCGAAGAGCGAAGAATTGCTCACCGAAATCCGCGATCTGCTGAAATCGCGCTGATCGTCTATACCTATTGTCATGGCCGCAAAACCCGAGCGCCGCTTCAAGGTGGTGGCCGACAACCGCCGGGCGCGCTTCAATTATGAGATCGGCGAGAGCTTCGAGGCCGGCATCGTCTTGACCGGCAGCGAGGTGAAATCGCTGCGCGCCGGCAAGGCGACCATTGCCGAATCCTATGCCGACGCCAAGGGCGGCGAGATCTGGCTGGTCAACGCCAATATCCCGGAATATCGGCAGGCCGGCCGCTTCAACCACGCGCCCAAGCGGCCGCGCAAATTGCTGCTGCATGAGCGCGAGATCAACAAGCTGGCCGGCGCGGTCGAGCGCGAGGGCATGACGGTGGTGCCGCTCAAGCTCTATTTCAACGAGCGCGGCCGCGCCAAGGTCGAGATCGCGCTGGCCAAGGGCAAGAAGCTGCACGACAAGCGCGAGACGCTGAAGAAGCGTTCCTGGGAGCGCGAGCGCGGGCGGCTGCTGCGGCAGAAGGGCTAAGGCGTCGGGGCGTTATGATTTGCTTTCGGGACGAAGCCAATTGCTGCAAAGCGATCGGCACAGAAGCCGATATTGATAGCCTTTTTGTGTTTGAACAAAATAGTATTGGATATCGAATGATTGGCGTGGACACTCTCGCCAACCACGGCACGTACGGATCGCGGACGCGGGGAGGATCGCCAGCGTGTCTAAGCGGATTCACCGCAATATTCCGGACAGTTACGGGCTGAACGCGTTTCGGGCCGACCCGGCGATGGAGGCGATTCTCAGCCTGTACCTGGACGACGCGCACATGGAGCTGGCGCGTCCGCATCTGGACCGGATGGGAGCGCTCGTCGGGACCGGGCTCGAGAGCCTAGCCCTGTCGGCGGATAAGAATCCGCCGTACCTGGCCAGCCGCGCCCGCAACGGTGCCGCAGATGAGCGCATCGTCAAGCACCCCGATTTCCGCGAACTGGAACGTTACGCTTTCGGTGAATTCGGCATGGCCGCGATGTCGCACCGCGCGGGCGTATTCGGGGCGGCCGACAAGATGCCGCCTTTGGTGAAATACGCGCTCTTCTATCTCTTCGTGCAGGCGGAATTTGGGCTTTGCTGCCCACTCAGCATGACCGATGCACTGACCCGTACGCTGGTCAAGTTCGGCAGCCCCGATCTTGTCGCTCGGTATTTCGACAAGCTGACAAGCCAGAACATGGACACGCTATTTCAAGGCGCAATGTTCATGACCGAGCAAGAAGCGGGTTCGGATGTCGGCGCCATAGAGACGGTAGCGCGACAGATCGACGGAGAATGGCGGCTTTATGGGGACAAATGGTTTTGCTCCAACGCGGATGCCGATCTTGCCATGGTGCTGGCGCGTTGCGAAGACGGCGGTCAAGGAACCAAAGGCCTGTCGCTGTTCCTGCTGCCGCGCCGTCGGCCGGATGGCAGCCGCAACGCCTACCGGATCCTGCATCTGAAAGACAAATTGGGCACGCGCTCGATGGCGAGCGGGGAAATTGCGATGGAGGGTGCAACGGCCTTCCTCGTTGGAGAGCGCGATCAAGGCTTTAAGCAGATGACCGACATGATCAACATGTCGCGGCTTTCCAACGGGGTGCGCAGCGCAGGCATGATGCGGCGCTCGGTAAACGAGGCGATCTTCATCGCGCGCAATCGCTACGCCTTCGGCCGGCGGCTGCTTGATATGCCGCTGATGCGGCGCCAACTCGCCAAGATGCTGCTGAGCGCCGAGGAAGGACGCAGCATGGTCTTTCATGCTGCACGCGTTCTGCAGGCCGCGGATGCCGGCGACGCGCGGATGGCAAAGGTGCTGCGCATCCTCACGCCCCTGATCAAGTTTCGTACCTGCCGCGATGCCCGCAAGGTTGCCGGTGACACGATGGAGGTGCGGGGTGGTTGCGGATACATCGAAGAATGGTCCGATGCCCGCGTCCTGCGTGACGCGCATCTTGGGTCCATTTGGGAAGGGACGAGCAACATCGTCGCCTTGGATGTGGCGCGCGCCGCCCGGCGCGAAGATGCTCTTGTCGCGCTCGGCGAATACGCCGAGGAACTGGGTGAAAACACGGATAAAGAGCCCGCCATGTTAAGGGCCGCGGATGCATTCCGCCGCGCGCGCGGTTTTCTTGAACGGGTCGCAAGCAATCGGGACAATCACGCCGATGCCCGCATAGCCGCGAGCGCCGTTTATAATGCCACCGCGGCAATCTTCATGTCATGGGAAGCGGCTGGCCTGCGCGCAAAGCGCCACCCACTCGCCGCGGATCGCGCGGCGCTTGCTATGGCCGTCGTCGAACACAAGCTGACCGCCCGCGACCCGCTCGGCGGCGCCGAGGAGGATGACGCGGGCCTTGTGACGCTTCTCGATAACGCCTTCTACGACAGCCGCAAGTCGTCCGAGCCGGTGGCTACGGAATGAACGCCGACGGCCGAAAGGTGCAAGAGGACATGACCACGCGCCGTATCGGCATGCTGATCTTCCCGCGCATGACCCAGCTCGACATGACCGGGCCCTACGAGGTGCTGGCGCGGCTGCCCGACACCAAGGTCGATCTGGTGGCGCGCACGCTTGCGCCGGTCGTGACCGACCGCGGCATGCAAATCGTGCCGAGCGTGAACTATGCCGACTGCCCGCCGCTCGACGTGATCATGGTGCCGGGCGGCCCGGGCCAGCAGGACCTGATGGAGGACGAGGAGGCGCTTTCGTTCCTGCGCCGGCAGGCCGCCGGCGCCAAATTTGTGACGTCCGTGTGCACCGGCTCGCTGGTGCTGGGCGCCGCCGGCCTGCTCAAGGGCAAGCGCGCCACCAGCCACTGGGCGGCGATCGATCATTTGGCGCTGCTTGGCGCCATTCCGGTGAGCGAGAAGGTCGTGGTGGACGGCAATATCGTCACCGGCGCCGGCGTCACCTCCGGCATCGATTTTGCGCTCACCCTCGCCGCCATTCTGGAAAGTGAGGAGGTGGCGCGCGAGATTCAACTGCAAATCGAATATGATCCGGCGCCGCCGTTCAATTCCGGCTCGCCGCGCAAGGCGGGGCGCGAGATGGTCGAGCGGCTGCGCGCGCGCCTGGCGCGGCTGAACGAGCAGCGCCGGGAGGTCGCGCAGCGCGTGGGCGAGCGGCTCGGCGTGCGGCCGGCGCGTTGATCGCGGCCGGATGCGCGAGCAGGGGATGGGCGGGGCTCGGCGCGGGCGCCCGCAGGGCGCTTATGACATTGCAACGCACCGTCTCTAAACGCCGGGTTTTGCTCTTGTCGGCGGTGCTCGCCGTCGCGCTGGCCCTTTTCGTCCTCAGCAGCCTCTCGACGCTCAACCACAACGATTTCATGTATGCGCTCGCGCCGGCGGTCTGGGCGCAAAACGGCGCGCTTTACACCGAGGTGCCCTTTCCGCAGGCGCCGCTGTCGATCATGTTCAATTCATTGCTGGTCGCGGCGAGCGGCAACGTGAATTTCTTTCTGCTCGGGCGCATCGTCTCGATGCTGTTCGTCCTGCTGGCCGTGCTGCTGCCGGTGCTCAACCGAGCAAGGCTTTGCAATCTCGACGTCTGGACGCTCTATGTCGCGCTCTGCCTGACAAGCCTGTTCGTCACCGCCAACAGCAGTGAGATCGGCAATTATTCGATTTCGCTGTTGTGCCTTGCCGCCGCGCTGGCGGCGTTCGAGCGTCCCGGCTCCGCCGGCTGGCGCGGTTTCATCGGCTGCGCGGCTGCCGGTCTTGCCACGTCGGCAAAACTCTACTTCGCGCTGCTTTGCCCGGCCTTGCTGCTTTACTTCCTGCTGAGGGAGCGGGCAGCACGCAACCCGCTCGTGATTGCGGCCTGCGCCATCGGATTTCTCGTCGGCGTTGCGCCGGTCCTCTTTTTCCTGGCGCGCGACCCGCAAAGCTTCCTGCGCTGGAACGTGCAGATCCACCAAATGATCTTGCCGCTCAAGATGGCGAGCCTCTCCATCGGCCTGGTGCGCATGGCGGCAGCCACGCTGACTTTCGCGCTTCTAATGTCGATCCCGATCGGGTTCTTGATTGCCGCGACGCTAAGGCTATGGCGGGCCGGCTTCGGATTAAGCCACGAATTTGCAAAGTACCTGCTGCTCGCCGCCGCCTTCGTCATCGCGATATCGCCGGTCTATGTTTACCCGCAATATTTCGGCCCGCTGGCCTTGCTGGTTTTCCTGTTTTCGGCGCCTTGGGCGGCGGCCAGGGATGCCACGCACCGCTTGTATGTCATCTTGGGCGGCGCGATGTTCGCCATACAGTGCATCTTCATGGCGCCGATGATCGTTCAGTCCGTGAAGCTGGACGGAAATCTCGCGGTCGCGCAGGTCCTCAAGCTGCAAAGCAAGGCCCGGCAGATCGTCAGCAAAGGCTACACATGCGAGCGTAAATTCTACTCGGCGGCGCCGCTGTTCCTGCTCGAAAACGGCGTGAAATATCCGCCGGAGCTTGCCGCTGGGCCCTTCCTCATGTTCGTGCGCGGCGACGGGCCGGCGCGCGCCGGCAAGGCCTTCGATCTCGAAGCGCATATTAGGCAATGGCACCCCGACATCGCCATCTGGGGCTATTATATCGACGACCCGGACCCGAAGGAGGATGCGGTCGACCTCGCGATCCGCAATTATGCGCTCAGCCACGCTTTCGTCGTTACGACGTTGGGAAAGATAAAAGGGCACACCATGCAGCTTGCCTACCGCGCGGGCTGCAAGGCGTCGCCTCCTTGAATTCACTGGGATAGAACCCATGGGCAGTTCGCTTCCAACCAAGCTCGACCACTGCGTCATCCACGTCTCCGACTGGGAGCGCTCCAACAAGTTCTACAGCGAGGTGATGGGCGCTGAGCTGGTGGCGCGGCCGGTGGGATGGGCTTACCGCTTCGGCGACAAGCAGCTCAACGTGCACGGGCCGGGCGTGAAGCCGGCGGAAGTCGCACGCAAGCCGGTGCAGCCGGGCAATTCCGATCTGTGCTTTGAATGGGCGGGCCCGATCGAAGGCGCCATCGCGCATCTCAAAAGCCACGGCATCGCGGTCGAGCGCGGGCCATTAGAGCGCTTCGGCGCCAAGGGCGCAGGCACCAGCGTCTATTTCCGCGATCCCGACGGCTCGCTGATGGAATTCATGTCTTACGCCGGCAAGATAGGGTAAAGAGGGACGGGGCGGCCCATCGGGGAGGACAGCCATGATCAAAATGACCGTCATGTACGGCCAGCCCAAGAGCGCGGCCGATTTCGAGAAATATTACGCGGACATCCACATGCCGATCGCCGGAAAAATGCAGGGCGTGCGCAAGATCGAGCTGTCGAAGGTGGTCGGCACCCCGGACGGCAGCGCGCCGGCCTTCTACCGCATGGCCGACCTCTATTTCGACGATGCCGACCACATGAAGATCGTGATGAACACGCCCGAGGCCAAGGCGACGGTCGCCGATCTCGGCAATTTCGCCACCGGCGGCGTCACCGTATTGATATCCGAGGTGAGCTGAGCGGAGCGCGCAGGGAGAATGACGATGGCCGAAGCACCGGGCACGCATAATCCGCAATTCCTGCCGCCCGATATTCCGGCGCCGCAGAACGACGGCGCCGCCGATCATCTCGCCGGCATGAAGCTGCCCGATTTGGCGCTGCCGGCGACCTCCGGCGCGCCCGTCAATCTGTCGAAGCTCAAAGGCCGCACCGTCGTCTACATCTATCCGCGCACCGGCGTGCCGGGCGTCGATGCGCCGCCCGGCTGGGACGACATCCCCGGCGCGCGCGGCTGCACGCCGCAGTCTTGCGGTTTCCGCGATCACGCCGGCGAGATGAAGCAGCTCGGCGTGGCGCAGCTGTTCGGGCTGTCGACGCAGGACACCGCCTATCAGCAGGAGGCGGCAAGCCGCCTGCATTTGCCGTTCCCGATCCTGTCGGACGAAAAACTCGCGCTGACCAAGGCGCTCAAGCTGCCGACCTTCACCGCCTCCGGCATGACGCTCATGAAGCGCATGGCGCTGGTGATCGACGACGGCGCCATCACGCACGCCTTCTATCCGGTGTTCCCGCCCGACAAGAACGCCGCGGAAGTCGTCGCCTGGATCGCAAAGGCGCGCTAAGCCGCGCCTGTTAGGCTGGCCGGCGCCGGGGCCGGGCCGAAGAACTGCCTGATCTCGCTTGCGGGCTTGGCGCGGCTGAACAGGTAGCCCTGCATTTCGGTGCAGCCCATCGCCTGCAGCAATTCCAATTGCTGCTGCGTTTCCACGCCTTCGGCCGTCGAGGTCATGTTGAGGCATTTGGCGAGGTTGGCGACCGCCTGCACGATGGCCGCCGGCTCGACGCCGTTCGACAGGTCCTGAATGAAGGAGCGGTCGATCTTGATCTTGTCGAACGGGAAGCTGCGCAGGTAGCTGAGCGAGGAGTAGCCGGTGCCGAAATCGTCGAGCGCGACCTGGATGCCGAGCTTGCGCAATTCGTGCAGCGTGGCCAGCGTCGCGAATGTGTTCTGCAGCAGCACGGTTTCGGTGATTTCGAGCTGCAGGCGGTGCGGCGGCATGCCGGTTTCCCGCAATGCCCCCGTGACCATGCTCAGCAGATTGCGGTTGTTCAACTGGGCGGGCGACAGATTGACCGCGACCTTGATGTGCTCGGGCCAATCGACCGCCTCGTAGCAGGCCGATTTAAGCACCCATTCGCCGAGCGGGACGATGAGGCCGGTTTCTTCGGCGATCGGAATGAAATCGGCCGGCGACACCAGCCCGCGCTTGGGGTGGTGCCAGCGCAGCAGGGCCTCGAAGCCGTTGACCTCGTTGGACTGCAGGTTGACCAGCGGCTGGTAATGCAGCTCGAATTCCTTGCCGACCAGGGCCTTGCGCAAGTCCATTTCCAGTTCGCGCCGCGCCTTCATGCGCGTGTTCATTTCCTGCTCGAAGAACCGATAGGTGCCGCGCCCGTCGGCCTTGGCGCCGTAGAGCGCCATGTCCGCGTTGCGCAAGAGCGGGTCCGCCTCGAGGGCGTCAAAGGGCGCGACCGAGATGCCGATGCTGATGTCGGTCACGATCTGGTGGCCGTCGATCTGATAGGGCTTGATGATCGAATCGCGGATGCGCTTCGACAATGCGGCCGCGTCCGAGGGGTCCTCCATCTTGGTCATGATGATGGCGAATTCGTCGCCACCCAGGCGCGCGACCGTGTCGGGCTCGCGGGTGCAGCCGCGCAGACGCTCGCCGACCAGTTTCAAGAGTTCGTCGCCGATCGGATGCCCGAGCGCGTCGTTGACGCTCTTGAACTGATCGAGATCGAGGCACAGCACCGCCAGACATTCGCCGCGTTTGACGCGCTTGAGCTCATGTTCCAGCGTCTCGCGCAACAATACGCGGTTGGGCAGGTCGGTCAGCGCATCGTGGCGCGCCATGTGCGCGATCTGGCGCTCGGAGCGCTGCCGCTCGGTGATGTCTTCGTGCGTGGCGAGCCAGCCGCCGCCGGTCAGCGGCTTGCTGGCGACCGAGAACGTGCGCCCGTCGGGCAGGCTGGAGATCTGCGTAAAGCTCTCGCCCTCGGCGATGCCCTCCTTCAGCCTGACGATATAGTCGTCGGGATCGCCGGAGAACGTGCCCTGCTGAATGCGCTGGGCGAGCAGGTCGCGCAAGTAGCGCCCGGGCCGCGCGATCTCCGCGGCCAATCCATACATTTCTAGGTACCGGGTATTGCAGAAAATTAATCGCGTTTGCGAATCGAACAACAGCACGCCCTGCGCCAGGTTGTTCAAGACCGTCGTCAGCAAATCTTCGGCTTGCCGCGACATCGGCGGGAACGACAGGATATCCGCGCTCGGTGGCTGCTGCGTTATCTGGTCCATCATGACCCCCTGTTGGGCGACGGTAAAATGATCGGGCCGGTATCATTAGAGGGTGTCGCGTATGGAACTCGTCAAACATATGCAGCCGCTTTGATTAAAAGCCGCTTCGATCGAATTTGACCGAAATTCAATTCGCTTTTGCCGCAGGTTTTATCGACCCTTCCCGGCCGCAGACGTCGAAAGCATGAATCGGGTGGCTGCCGGGCCGCGATAATGGTCTGAACGCAGCCTCAAAGATCGGAGGTTGCCATGACCATCACCGCTTTCATTCGTTACCGGCTCGACCCTTTCAAGCGCGCAGGCTTCGAGGACTACGCCCGCCGCTGGCTGACCATCATTCCCAAATGCGGGGGCGATGTTGTCGGTTACTGGATGCCGCATGAGGGCACCGACAATATCGCCCATGGGCTGATCTCGTTTGAGAGCCTGGCCGCCTACGAGGCTTACCGGGCGCGGCTCAAGGCCGACGGCGAGGGCGCCGCCAATTTCAGCCTGGCGCAAACGGAGCGCTTTATCCTATCCGAGGAACGCAGCTTCTTGCGCCAAGTGACGCTCAAGCCTTAGCGCGCCAGAAAAGCGCGCACGTCCGCTAACACCTTGCGGAACATCTCCGGCGTCAGCACGCCGGTATTGGTGTTGTAGCGCGAGCAGTGGTAGCTGGAAAACAGCGTGAGCGCGCCGAGCGCGTGCGTGCCGCCGTGCTTGAAGGGTGCGGCCGATTTTTTCGCGCCGAGCGCGCTCAACACGCTGTCATGCGCGATGCGCCCGAGCGCGAGCAGCGCGCGCAAGTTTTTCATTTCCGCAATCGTCGGCACCAGGAATTCGCGGCAGGTCTTGATCTCCGCCGGCGTCGGCTTGTTCTCCGGCGGCACGCAGCGCACCGCATTGGTGATGCGGCAGTCGGTGAGCATCAGCCCGTCCTCGGGGTGCGCGCCATAGCTGCCGCGCGCGAATTCAAATTTGAGCAGGGTCTGGTAAAGCAGCACGCCGGCGTAATCGCCGGTGAAGGGGCGCCCGGTGCGGTTGGCGCCTTGCAGGCCGGGCGCCAGCCCGACGATCAGCACAGGCGCGTCAACGGGGCCGAAGGAGGGGACCGGCGCGTTGAACCAGGCCGGCTCTTTTCTGCGCCACTCTTTGCGGAACGCGACCAGTCGCGGACAGCGCGGGCAGTCGCGCCCCGGCTTGCCCTCGGCGGCCGGCATTACAGGCCGCTATTCGAAGCCTTCCTCGTCGTCGTCGACCGGGGCGCCGGCGCCCGCGCGTTCGCGCGCCGGCGGGCGTTGCAGGAATTGCGGCGTGTGACCGCCTTCGCGGTGATCCTCGCGCGGCCCGCGGGCTTCGCGCGCGGCGCGTTCGGCCGGATCGCGGCCGATCTTGCCCTGCAGCGTGACGATGTCGACGAAGATGTCGGCCTGGCGGCGCAATTCGTCGGCCACCATCGGCGGCTGGGTCGAGACGGTCGAAATGACGGTGACGCGCACGCCGCGCCGCTGCACGGCTTCCACCAGCGAGCGGAAATCGCCGTCGCCGGAGAACAGCACCATGTGGTCGATGGTGCCGGCGATCTCCATGGCATCGACCGCGAGCTCGATGTCCATGTTGCCTTTGACCTTGCGCCGGCCGGTCTGGTCGACGAATTCCTTGGTGGCCTTGGTAACCACCGAATAGCCGTTGTAATCGAGCCAATCGATCAGCGGGCGGATCGAGGAATATTCCTGATCCTCGATCACCGCGGTGTAATAGAACGCGCGCAGCAGATAACCGCGCGATTGAAATTCTTTCAGCAGTTTCTTGTAGTCGATGTCGAAGCCGAGCGACTTGGCGGTGGCGTAGAGATTGGCTCCATCAATGAACAAAGCGATTTTTTCACCGGGCACGGTCATGGTTTGTCTCTCACGATCCTCGCAATAAAAATCCGCTTTTGACACCTCGACGCGCCCCGCGCGCGAGGGGCAGGAGGCGCGACATGGCATCGGCGTTAACGGTTGACGGCAGCTTCTATCAATTGCAGCTGGCAGCCGCGCAATCATGCCGTTGCCGGATAAAATCCCGTCCGGTCGGCCTGCTTGCGATCAAATCCGGTAACAGAGGCTTGCGGCCAAACCAAGACAAAAATGCTTGAATTTTTGGAATGCAAGGGATACCTAACAGGCGAATTCAGGACATAGTTCCACCCGAGGGAGTGACGAGCCGATGGCCCGTGTCACCGTAGAAGACTGCATTGACAAGGTTGAGAACCGCTTCGAACTCGTGCTGCTGGCGAGCCACCGGGCCCGCATGATCTCGTCCGGGTCGCAGATTACCGTGGAGCGCGACAACGACAAAAACCCCGTGGTTTCGCTGCGCGAAATCGCCGAGACGACGGTATCGCCGGGCGACCTAAAGGAAGACCTGATCCATTCGTTGCAGAAATATGTCGAGGTCGACGAGCCGGAGCCGGAGGTGCCGTTGATCGGTGCCGGCAGCGGCGCGGGCGCCGATTCCGACGATACCGAGGTCACCGCCGACCGCATGACCGAGGAAGAGCTGCTCAAGGGCCTGGAGGGCCTGGCGCCGCCGGAAGAGGTGCCGGAAGAGGATATGGAATAGGCCCGCGCGCGCCGTTCCCGGTAAAATTCGTATTAACGGCCCGGCCCTTGCGCCGGGCCGTTACGCGTTTTGGCAACCAAAGGCGCACAAGCCTTGCGGCGGCCGCAAAACGGCGTGATATCTAAGGGTAGACTGGCTGCCGGCGCCCGTTTTCATCCCGATTCGGCGGCCGCGAAGGTATTGAATGGCGCAAGCGCGCTCGGATCTGCCCCGTATGCAGAAGCAGTCGCCCACCCGGGCGCCGCTGCCGCGCGGCGCTGCCGCCGCCCAGCAGGTCGCGGAGAAGCCGGCGCCGCCCAAGAAGCCGCCAATGATGCGGCAATACGACCTTATCGAGCGCGTGCGCCGCTATAACCCCGACACCAACGAGGCGCTGCTCAACCGCGCCTATGTCTACGCCATGAAGGCGCATGGCGAGCAGCGGCGCGCCTCCGGCGATCCTTATTTCTCCCATCCGATCGAAGTCGCGGCCATCCTCACCGACCTCAAGCTCGACGACGCCACGATCGCGGCCGCGCTCCTGCATGACACCATCGAGGACACCGAAGCCACCCGCGCCGAGATCGATCAGCTATTCGGTCCCGATATCGGCGCGCTGGTCGAAGGCCTCACCAAGCTGAAAAAGCTCGACCTGGTCACCAAGGAAGCCAAGCAGGCCGAGAACTTGCGCAAGCTGCTGCTGGCGATCGCCGACGACGTGCGCGTGCTGCTGGTCAAGCTCGCCGACCGCCTGCACAACATGCGCACGCTCGACTACATGCCGGTCGAGGCGCGCCGGCGCGCCGCCGAAGAGACGCTGGAAATCTATGCCCCGCTCGCCGGCCGCATGGGCATGCATGAGATGCGCGAGGAGCTCGAAGACCTGGCGTTCCGCGAGCTTTATCCGGAAGCCTATGAGGTGGTGAACGCGCGCCTCAACGCGCTGGCCGAGCGCAACCGCGCGCCGATCGCCGAGATCGAGCAGCAGCTCGCCAAGAAGCTCGCTGAGCGCGGCATCGAGGCCAAGGTGCAAGGGCGGCGCAAGCGCGCCTATTCGGTCTGGCGCAAGATGGAGCGCAAGTCGGTCGGCTTCGAGCAGCTCTCCGACATTTTCGGCTTCCGCGTGATCGTCAAGACGCTGGCCGACTGCTACCAGGCGCTCGGCATCGTGCACACCACCTGGCCGGTGGTGCCGGGGCGTTTCAAGGATTACATCTCGACGCCCAAGGCCAACGACTACCGCTCGATCCACACCACCGTGATCGGCCCGGGCCAGCAGCGCGTCGAATTGCAGTTCCGCACCGTCGAGATGCAGGAGATCGCCGAATACGGCATCGCCGCGCACGCGCTCTACAAGGATCATGCCGGCTCGGCCACCGAGCTGTTGTCGCGCGAGTCGGGCGCCTATGGCTGGCTGCGCCGCACCATCGAATTGCTGGCGGAAGGCTCCAACCCCGAGGAATTCCTCGAGCACACCAAGCTCGAACTGTTCCACGATCAGGTGTTCTGCTTCTCGCCCAAGGGCAAGCTGATCGCGCTGCCGAGCAAGGCGACGCCGATCGATTTCGCCTATGCGGTGCACACCGACGTCGGCAACACCGCGGTCGGCTGCAAGATCAACGGCAAGATCGCGCCGCTCGCTTCCGAGCTCGTCAACGGCGACGAGGTCGAGATCATCGTCTCCAAGGCGCAGGCTGCGCCGCCGGCGGCCTGGGAATCGATCGTGGTCACCGGCAAGGCGCGCGCCGCCATCAGGCGCGCGACGCGTGTCGCCGTGCGCGAGCAATATGCCGGCCTCGGCCGCCGCATCGTCGAGCGCCTGTTCCAGCGCGCCAAGATCGCCTATTCCGACGAGAAGCTCACCGGCGCGCTGCCGCGGCTGGCGCGCGCCTCCATCGAAGACGTGATGTCGGCGGTCGGGCGCAGCGAGCTGAAGGCCTCCGACGTCGCCCGCGCCATGTATCCCGACTACAAGGAGGAGCGCGCCGCCGCCATGGCGGTGAAGCCGAAGGCTGAAAGCGGCTGGTTCGGCCTGAAGAAGCTCACCTCGGTCAAGTTCCGCGTGCCGGACACGCAAGGTCCGGCCATCCCGATCCGCGGCATCCAGGGCGACCTGCCGGTGCGCTTCGCGCCCGACGGCGGCGCGGTGCCGGGCGACCGCATCGTCGGCATCATCACCCCGGGCGAGGGCATCACCATCTACCCGATCCAGTCGCCGGCGCTGAGCGATTTCGAGGACGCGCCCGAGCGCTGGCTCGACGTGCGCTGGGATAGCGATGAGGCCACGCCGCGCCGCTTTCCGGCGCGCATCGCCGTGCAGTCGGTCAACGAGCCGGGCTCGCTCGCCCAGATCGCCCAGGTGATCGCCGAGCACGACGGCAATATCGACAATATCCGCATGACGCGGCGGGCGCCCGATTTCACCGACGTGATGATCGATCTGGAGGTCTACGACCTCAAGCACTTGACCGCCATCCTGGCGCAGCTGCGCGCCAAGCCGATTATCGCCAAGGCCGAGCGGGTGAACGGGTAGATGTCTGTTGCGCCTATCCGCCTCGGCGTCAATGTCGACCACGTCGCCACCATCCGCAACGCGCGCGGCGGGCGCCATCCCGATCCGGTGCGCGCGGCCAAGCTCGCCATCGCGGCCGGCGCCGACGGCATCACCGCGCACTTGCGCGAGGACCGCCGCCATATCAATGACGACGACATGGCGCGGCTGAAGGCCGAAATCGACAAGCCGCTCAATTTCGAAATGGCGGCGACCGACGAGATGCTCGCTATCGCGCTCAAGACCGCGCCGCACGCGGTCTGCCTGGTGCCGGAAAAACGCAGCGAGCGCACCACCGAAGGCGGGCTCGATGCCGCCGGCCAGCACAACCATCTGGCGCCGTTCGTAGCAAAGCTGAAACACGCCGGCATCCGCGTGTCGCTGTTTGTCGCCGCCGAGCCGCGCCAATTCGAAGCCGCCGCAAGTTTGGGCGCGCCGGTGGTCGAGATCCATGTCGGCGCCTGGTGCGACGCGCTGACCGAAAACAACCGCAAAGCGGCCGAGCAAGAATGGCGGCGCATCGTCGAAGGCGCGGCGATGGCCAAGAGCCTCGGGCTTGAAGTGCATGCCGGCCACGGTCTCGACTACGCCAGCGCCGAGACCATCGCGGCGCTGCCCGAGGTGGTCGAATTGAATATCGGGCATTTCCTCGTGGGGGAGGCGATGTTCGAGGGGCTGGCCGAAACGGTGCGCTTCATGCGCGCCGCCATGGATCGCGGGCGGAAGAAGGCGAGCAGCGCATGATCCCGAAAAGTGGGAACCGGTTTTCGGATAAGATCATGCGCCAGGAAAAAACGGCATGATCATCGGCCTCGGCTCCGACATCGTCGACGCGCGGCGCATCGGACGCGTCATCGACAAATACGGCGACCGCTTCCTCGACCGCATCTACACGCCGGCCGAGCGCGCCAAGGCGGACCGCCGCAAGAACCGCGTCGAAACTTACGCCAAGCGCTATGCCGCCAAGGAGGCCTGCGCCAAGGCGCTCGGCACCGGCTTCCGGCGCGGCGTGTTCTGGCGCGATCTCGGCGTGGTCAATCTGGCGGGCGGCAAGCCGTCCATGAAGCTCACCGGCGGCGCGCTCACGCGCCTCAAGGCGATCACACCGCCCGGCTGCGAAGCCGTCATCGACGTGTCATTGACCGACGAAGGTCCGACCGCGCAGGCGATCGTCATCATCTCCGCGGTGCCGCTGGCGCCGCCCAGCGCGCCCGAGAAGGACCAGGAACCATAACCCGACCAACTGCTTATGCGCGGCCAGCGGCGGATTTGATTGCGCCCTCGGGTGGCAGCCGCTACAAACCTGCCGGGGAGCGCGGTGCCTTCACGGGCGGGACGAGAGGCCGATGAGCGTGTCATCCAGAACAAAACGGAAAGAAGGCGGCGTCGCCGAAACCGTGCGCGTCATCGTGCACGCGCTGATTATCGCGCTGGTGATCCGCACCTTCCTGTTTCAGCCCTTCAACATCCCCTCCGGCTCGATGAAGGCGACGCTCTTGGTGGGCGACTACCTGTTCGTGTCGAAATATTCCTACGGCTACAGCAAATACTCCTTCCCGCTGTCGCCGCCGCTCTATAACGGCCGCCTGCCGAGCGGCTGGCTGCCGCAGCGCGGCGACGTGGTGGTGTTCCGCCTGCCCAAGGACACCTCGGTCGACTACATCAAGCGCGTGATCGGCCTGCCCGGCGACAAGATCCAGGTGGTGGACGGCGACGTCCAGATCAACGGCGTGCCGGTCAAGCGCGTGCTGGCACCGCCCTATATCGAGAACGAGGAAGGCACGGTCTCGGCGCCGGTCAAGCGCTGGAAGGAAACGCTGCCCAACGGCAAGACCTTCTACACGCTCGACCTGGTCGAGCACGGCTTTGCCGACAACACGCAAGTTTACACCGTGCCGCCCGGCCATTATTTCATGATGGGCGACAACCGCGACAACTCGACCGACAGCCGCTTCAGCCAGGTCGGCTTCGTGCCGCTGGAAAACATCGTCGGCAAGGCACAGATCATCTTCTTCTCCGTTTATGAGGGCGAGCGCGCCTGGGAATTCTGGCGTTGGCCATTCTCGGTGCGCTGGAGCAGGCTGTTCACGATCGTCAGATGAGCCGTAAGGCGAAGGATAAGGATAGAGCCGCGCTCGAGGACCGCATCGGCTATCAATTCGCCGATAAGGCTCTGCTCGAACGCGCGCTCACCCATATTTCCGCGCTTTCCGGCGGCAACCGCGCCAACAGCTATCAGCGGCTGGAATTTTTAGGCGACCACGTGCTCGGCCTGGCGATCTCCGACATGCTCTACCGCGCCTTCCCCAAGGGCAACGAGGGCGAGCTGTCGCGCCGCTTGGCCGACCTGGTGCGCAAGGAGACCTGCGCGGACGTGGCCAAGATCATGGACATCGGCCCGGCGCTCAAGCTCGGTTCATCGGAAAACAATGCCGGCGGGCGGCTGCGCATCACCATATTGGGCGACGCCTGCGAGGCGCTGGTCGGCGCCGTCTTCCTCGACGGCGGCTACATGGCGGCCGAGGCGCTGGTGGCGCGCTTCTGGCGCGAGCGCATGATCAAGCCGCTGCGCTCGCTGCGCGATCCCAAGACCATGCTGCAGGAATGGGCGCAGGCGCGTGGGCTGCCGACGCCGGCCTATCAGGAACTGGCGCGCACCGGCCCGCACCACAAGCCGAAATTCAGCGTCGCCGTCAGCCTGCCCGACCGGCCGCCGGCCGAAGGCATCGGCAACTCCAAGCGCGCCGCCGAGCAGGCCGCCGCCGCCGCCATGCTCACGCGGGTGGGCGTCGCGATCGATCATATCGATGGATAATAACGCCGACACGCGCTGCGGCTTCGTCGCACTGATCGGCGCGCCCAATGCCGGCAAGTCGACGCTGCTCAACGCGCTGGTCGGCTCCAAGGTCACCATCGTGTCGCGCAAAGTGCAGACCACGCGCGCGCTCATCCGCGGCATCGCGCTGGAAGGCAAGGCGCAGCTCATCTTCGTCGACACGCCCGGCATTTTTGCACCCAAGCGACGGCTCGACCGCGCCATGGTGACGACCGCCTGGAGCGGCGCGCACGACGCCGACCTGGTCGGCGTGCTGATCGACGCGCGCAAAGGGCTGGACGAGGAGGCCGAGGCGATCCTGGAGCGTTTGGCGCAAGTGAAGCAGCCGAAAGTGCTGGTGCTCAACAAGATCGATCTGGTGGCCAAGGAGACGCTGCTGGCGCTGGTGAAAGCCGCCAACGACAAGGTGACGTTCGAGTCGACCTTCATGATCTCGGCGCTCAAGGGCGACGGCGTCGCCGATCTGAAGCGATGGCTGGCCGAACGCGTGCCGCCGGGGCCCTGGCTCTATCCGCCCGATCAGATGTCGGACGCGCCCTTACGGCAACTGGCCGCCGAGATCACGCGCGAGAAGCTGTTCGAGCGGCTGCACCAGGAATTGCCCTACCACTCGACGGTCGAGACCGAAGTGTGGAAGGAGCTGCGCAAGGGCGACATCCGCATCGAGCAGACCATCTATGTCGAGCGCGAGAGCCAGCGCAAGATCGTGCTCGGCAAGGGCGGGCAAGCCATCAAGGCGATCGGGGAGGCGGCACGCAAAGAAATCGCCGAACTCACGGAGGCCAAGGTGCACCTGTTCCTGTTCGTCAAGGTGCGCGAGGGCTGGGGCGAGGACCCGGAGCGCTACCGGGCGATGGGGCTGGAGTTTCCGAAGGATTGACGGCGTGGCGGACTCGCCCTCATGGTTCGAGACGCGCGACTTCGCCGCGCTCCTCACCATGAGGGCTTCTCCAAAGCCTCATCCTGAGGAGCTTCGCGAAGCGATGCGTCTCGAAGGATGAGGCGTCCGTACTCCCATGCAATGGACCGATGAAGGCATCGTGCTCGGCGTCAAGCGCCACGGGGAAACGAGCGGCATCCTCGAACTGCTGACGCGCGCGCATGGCCGCCATCTCGGCCTGGTGCGCGGCGGCTTTTCTTCGCGCCTGAAGCCGATCCTGCAGCCCGGCAATTCGGTGAGCGCCACCTGGCGCGCGCGGCTCGACGAGCATCTCGGCACCTATACGGTCGAACCCGTGACGCTGCGCGCGTCGAATTTCTTCGCCGCGCCGCATGCGGTCTACGGCGTGACGCATCTCGCCGCGCTGATGCGGCTATTGCCCGAGCGCGATCCGCACGAGGGCCTGCACGACGCGCTCATCGACATCCTCGGCCGGCTCGACGACGCCTCCGCCGCCGCGCCCATGGTGGTGCGCTTCGAATTGCAGCTACTGGCCGAGCTCGGCTTCGGCCTCGACTTATCCGAATGCGTGGCCACCGGCGCGCATGAAGAGCTCGACTTCGTCTCGCCCAAATCGGGCCGCGCGGTATCGCGCGCGGCGGGCCAGCCTTACGCCGAACGCATGCTGCGGCTGCCGGCTTTCTTGCGCGACGCGCAAGTCTCCCCGCAAGGGCGCGATCTCGCCGACGGTTTCGCGCTCACCGGCTTCTTCCTCACGCGCCACGCGCTCGAGCCGCGCGGGCTGGCGCTCGCCGACGAGCGCGCGCATTTCATCGCGGCGCTTGCCCGCGCGCTGCCGAGCGTCGCTTGAACCTTTAAAAAAATCCGGCCCGGTTTTTAACCGGGCCGGAAAGCGGCAAAAGCAAACGGCTGCCGATTAGTCGTAATTGCACCGGCGCTCGTAATGGCAGACGCGGTAGCCATTATAATCGTAGTGGCACACCCGCACCCTGTGGCAGTAGTGATGACGGTGATAGCCGCCACCGTCGCCGTAGCCGTCGCCGTACTGGACCCGCACGATCGGCGAAAAGTCTTTGCCGCCGACCGCGCCCGGCGCGGCAGCCGTGGCGGCAATGCCGGCGCCGAGCACCAACAGGGCCGACAAAACGATCATTCGCATATCCGCTTCCTCCGGTTGGCCGTTGATGCCCAGCGCGGATAAGCCGGCCGGCGCACCGACGGGATGTCGCCGTGATCAAGGCGGCGGCCGGCCCCACGGCGGGCCGGCCCCCCAGCTTCTCGTTTTCCGAATCACGTTCGATCGCGCCGAACAACGCGGTCGCCCCAAGAAAGTGCTCTATGCTAGGGGGGCAATTCCGAAGAGTAAATGGCTATCCCGTTCATCGCTTGTTCATCGCGGCCGGAGGCATTAGCTATCGGCCATGAATAAGAGACTGATTCCCCCCGAAAAAGGCGAGGTCGAGGAGGTCGCGCTGCGCGAGGCGCTGGAAGAGCGCTATCTCGCCTACGCGCTTTCCACCATCATGAACCGCGCGCTGCCCGACGCGCGCGACGGGCTCAAGCCCGTGCACCGCCGCATCCTCTACGGAATGCGGCTCTTGCGGCTCGACCCCAACTCCGCCTTCAAGAAATCGGCCAAGGTGGTCGGCGACGTGATGGGCAATTTCCACCCACACGGCGACCAGGCGATCTATGACGCGCTGGTGCGGCTGGCGCAGGATTTCGCGCAGCGCTATCCGCTGGTCGACGGGCAGGGCAATTTCGGCAATATCGACGGCGATAACGCCGCCGCCATGCGCTACACCGAGGCGCGCCTGACCGAGGTCGCGCGTCTGCTGCTGGACGGCATCGACGAGGACGCGGTCGATTTCCGCCCGACCTATGACGGCGCGGGCGAGGAGCCGGTGGTGCTGCCGGCGGCCTTTCCCAATCTGCTGGCCAACGGCTCGCAGGGCATCGCGGTCGGCATGGCGACCGCCATCCCGCCGCACAACGTGGCCGAGCTGTGCGAGGCCGCGCTCTATCTGATCGACAATCCGAACGCGCGCAGCGGCACGCTGCTCAAATGGGTGAAGGGTCCCGACTTCCCGGTCGGCGGCGTGATCGTCGATCCGCCCGAGACCATCGCGGAGGCTTACAAGACCGGCCGCGGCTCGTTCCGCGTGCGCGCGCGCTGGCGCAGCGAAGACACCGGCCGCGGCACCTATGTCGTCGTGATCACCGAAATCCCCTGGCTGGTGCAGAAGTCGCGGCTGGTGGAAAAGCTCGCCGAACTGCTCAACGACAAGAAGCTGCCGCTGGTCGCCGACGTGCGCGATGAATCGGCCGAAGACATCCGCCTGGTGATCGAGCCGCGCGCGCGCTCGGTCGACGCCGAATTGATGATGGAATCGCTGTTCAAGCTCACCGAGCTGGAAAACCGCGTTCCGCTCAACATGAACGTGCTGGTGAAGGGCCGCATCCCCATGGTGGTCGGCCTGGCGGAGGCCTTGCGCGAATGGCTCGACCACCGCCGCGAAGTTCTCTTGCGCCGTTCCAAGCACCGGCTGGCCGAGATCGAGCATCGCCTCGAAGTGCTCGGCGGCTATCTGGTCGCCTATCTCAACCTCGACAAGGTCATCAAGATCATCCGCAGCAAGGACGAGCCCAAGCCCGTCCTGATGAAGACCTTCAAGCTCAGCGAGGTGCAGGCCGACGCCATCCTCAACATGCGGCTGCGCAATTTGCGCAAGCTGGAGGAGATGCAGATCCGCGCCGAGGAAAAGGATCTGCGCAACGAGCGCACCAAGCTCAAAGCGCTGATCGGCTCGCCGGCGCAGCAATGGAAGACCGTCGCCGGCCAGATCAAGGAGCTGAAAGAAACCTTCGGCCCCAAGACCGATCTCGGCAAGCGCCGCACCACCTTCGGCATCGCGCCGGCGCATGACGAGGCGGCGATCGAGGAGGCCATGGCGGTGCGCGAGCCGATCACCGTCGTGGTCTCCGACAAGGGCTGGATCCGCGCGCTGCGCGGCCACGTCAGCGATTTCAAGAATGTCGTCTTCAAGGCCGGCGACAAGCTCAAATTCGCGTTTCCCACCGAGACCACCGCCAAGGTGCTGATCTTCGGCTCGAACGGCCGCTTCTACACGCTGGAAGGATCGAAGCTTCCGGGCGGCCGCGGCCATGGCGAGCCGCTGCGTTTGTCCATCGATCTCGAGCAGGACGCCGATGTGGTGGCGGCGCTCGCCTACCAGGGCAAACGCAAATTCCTGGTGGCGAGCTATGGCGGCAACGGCTTCGTGGTGCCGGAGGACGAAGTGCTCGGCACCACGCGCAAGGGCAAGCAGGTGCTCAATCTGAAGACGCCCGACAAGGCGGCGGCGCTCACCACGGTCGACGGCGAATTGGCGGCGGCGATCGGCTTGAACCGCAAGATGGTGATCTTCAAGCTCGACCAGGTGCCGGAGATGAACCGCGGCCGCGGCGTGCGGCTGCAGCGCTACCGCGAAAAGGGCCTTTCCGACGTCGTCACCTTCAAAGCGGCGGACGGCCTCACCTGGACCGACGCGGCGGAGCGCGCCTTCACGCTGCCGATGAAGGAGTTGAAGGACTGGCGCGGCAACCGCGCCGACGCCGGGCGCCTTGCGCCCAAGGGCTTCCCCAAGAGCAACAAGTTCCGCAGCGCGCCGAGCGGGGGCAAGGCGGACGGGGCGGAGGAATGATCCCCGTCATGCCCGCGCTTGTCGCGGGCATCCACGCCTTTCACTGCTCTAAGTAGCAAAGACGTAGATGGCCGGGACAAGCCCGGCCATGACGCGGCTAGCCGTCAACTCGCCACGAACAGCAGCGAGCCTTCCGACTTCTCCAGCAGCGCCGCCGCCGTGTCGCCGAAGAACAGCTTCTCGCCCGGCCTGCGGCCGACGCCCATCACCAGCAGATTGTGCTTGCCGCGCGCCGCTTCCTTCAGGATGGCATCGTCCGGCGCCATGTCCGCGCGCACGGCCGTGCGTATGGTCAAGTCATAGGTGTCGGCGAGCTGCACGATGTCCTTGAGGATGGCCTCCTCATAGGTACGCGCGCCGCGCTTGCCGCCCGGGTTGACGTAGAGCGCGGTCAGCGGCGCTTGGCTGACGCGCGCCAGCACGATGGCGACCTCGGCGGCGCGCCGCGACACGTCGGTGCCGTTGACCGGCACCAGCAGGCTGAGCCTGCCCGGCAGCGGCTCCGCGCGGTGCAGGCCGCGCGCGTCGGCGACCGCCAGCGGCCCTTCGAAGCCGGCGGCGAGCTTGCCGACGTCGTCGGCGAACTCGTTTTTGCGCGCCACCATTTTGTCGAGCCCGATGATCAAGAGGTCGTAGCCCTTCTTGGCTTCTGCGGCGACGACTTCGGGCTTCGGCGCCTGTTGCGGTTTGGTGGTGACGTCGAGCTTGGGCTCGGCTTTCGTCTCTTCCGGCTTCTGCTTCTTGTCCGCCGGGCTGGCGTCTGCCGCCTGCGCGGCCTTGCCCGCTTGCCCGGCGAATTCTTTCACCGTCTCGCCGGCTTCCGCCGCCTTCTCCTTGGCGACCTCGGCGGCGGCCTTGCCGGTCTTCTTGTCGGTCTTGATGCTCATCACCGTGGTCGGCATGCCGCTCGAGCCGGCGATCAATCCGGCGATGCGCGCGGCGAACTTGCCGTTGGCGCTGCCGTCGACCGCCAGCAGCAGCCGCTCCAGCTTGGGCACGAAGCCCTTGGCCTCCATCTCCTCGCGCTCGAGCCGTTGCCTTTCCTGGCGGCGCATCGGCAGCCGCGCCAACGCCCAGCGCAGCGTCGGCGGCATGGCCATGGTGGTGATGATCGCCATGGCCACGATCATGGTGAACAGGTTCTCGCTCAGCGCGCCCATCGACAGCCCGATGGTCGCCACGATCACTTCGGTCGAGCCGCGCGCGTTCATGCCGGTGCCGAGCGCGAAGGATTCCTTCAAAGTGAGTCCGGCGAGCTGGCCGCCGGCGAAGGCGCCGGCGAACTTGCCGAGACTGGCGATCGCCACCAGGGCGACGGTAAGTGCGAGCAAGACCGGGTTCTTCAGGATGGTGAGGTCGGCGGCAAGCCCGGCGGTGCCGAAGAACACCGGCATGAAGAAGGCGATGATCAGCCCGCGCAATTGCTCGTCGATATGTTTGGTCAGGATCGGAGATTCGCCGATCAGGATGCCGGCGACGAAGGCGCCGAGCACGGTGTGCACGCCGATCAGGTCGGTCGTAATCGCCATCAGGATCATGATGGCCAGGATGGCGGTGATCACCGCGAAATCGGATACGAACGTGTCGTTGACCCAGCGGATGATGGTGAACACCACGCGCCGCCCGATGGTGAAACTGAGCCCCATGAAAACGAGGGTGCCGATCACGCTTTTTGCCACGCTCCAGGCGTCGACGTGACCCTGCAGCGCCAGCGAGAAGATCACCGCGGTGATCATCCAGCCGACCGTGTCGTCGATGATGGCCGAGGCGAGGATCACCTGGCCGACCGTGCGGCGCATGAAATTCATCTCGCGGATCACCGTCGCCACGATCTTGACCGAGGCGATCGACAGCGCGGTGCCGAGGAACAGCGATGTGATCAGCCGCTTATCCGGATCGGGCAGCATCCAGTCGGGCAGCGCTTCGCCCAGCGCGACGCCGCACAGGAACGGCACCACGATGCCGGCGAGCGAGGCAAACAGCGCGGCCCGCCCGCTCTCGCGCACCAGCTTGAGATCGGTCTCCATGCCGGTGAGCAGCAGCAATAGCAAAATGCCGAACTGCGCGACCGCGTTGAGCATGGCCTTCTGCTCGGGCGCGTTCGGGAACAATGCGTGCTGGAAGTCCGGCCATAGCGCTCCCAACAACGATGGCCCCAACACCAGGCCGGCGACCAGTTGGCCCATTACCGCCGGCTGCTTGAAGCGCAACATCACCTCGCCGAGCAGGCGCCCGACCAGCATCAGCACCGCGAGCTGCGCGACGAACAGGAGCTCGGAGGGCGCGTGCGCGGCGGTCATGGGTTCATGCGGCTCCTCGGTCGCGGGGCGGGGGCAGGGCGCCCGCGCCGACAAGCAACGGCGCGCGGCGCTCGGCGCGCAACTGAGCGAAGGTGACGGCCCCGCGCCAAGGCGACAAGGCCGTGGCAACCCGCGGCCTGGGGATAGGTTCCGCGAAACTGCAATTGCAAACGATTTGCAACTAGGCTACAGTCCGCAAATCGCTGCGTCGACAATAAAATCCAAGCGATTCGAGAAGCTTAAAGTCGATGGACGCCAGACCGCCGCTGCCCAAAAGCCTGACCGAGCGCACGGTGGCGGCCGGCCGCGCGCTGGTGGGCGGCCAGCATCCCGGCATCGGCGGCTATCTCGCCTTCGGCGGGCCGGCGGTGATCGCCTCCATCGCCTACATGGACCCCGGCAATTTCGCCACCAATATCCAAGCCGGCGCCAAATACGGCTACGCGCTCTTGTGGGTGGTGCTGCTCGCCAATCTGATCGCCATGCTGTTCCAGGCGCTGTCGGCCAAGCTCGGCATCGTCACCGGGCGCAATCTCGCCGAGATGTGCCGCGAGCGTTTCCCCAAGCCGGTCGTTTACGCCATGTGGGTGGTGAGCGAGATCGCCGCCATGGCGACGGACCTGGCGGAATTCTTGGGCGGCGCGGTCGGCTTGTCGCTGTTGTTCCACATGCCGCTGCTCGCCGGCATGATCGTCACGGCCATCGTCACCTACGGCATTCTGATGGTGGAGAGCCGCGGCTTCCGCCCGGTCGAATTGATCATCGGCAGCTTCGTGGCGATCATCGCGCTCTGCTACCTGATCGAGATTTTCATCGCCCATGTCGATTGGGGCGCGGCCTTGCTCGGCACCGTGAAGCCGGAGATCGCCGACGCCGGCGCGCTGCTGCTCGCGGTCGGCATCATCGGCGCCACCGTCATGCCGCACGCGGTCTATCTGCATTCCGGCCTGACGCAGGGGCGCATCCCGGCGCACAACGACGCGGAGAAGCGCGTGGTGGTGCGCATCTCCAACGTCGAGGTGCTGGTCGCGCTGGCCGCCGCCGGCCTGGTCAACATGGCCATGGTGATGATGGCCGCGAGCGCCTTCCACGCCGGCCACCCGGACGTGGCCGAGATCGAGACCGCCTATCACACGCTGACGCCGCTCTTGGGGATCGGCGCCGCCGGCGTGTTCCTTTTGTCGCTGATCGCCTCCGGCATTTCCTCCTCGGTGGTCGGCACCATGGCCGGGCAGATGATCATGCAGGGCTTCGTCGGTTTCCGCATCCCGATCTGGCTGCGCCGCGTCATCACCATGGCGCCTGCCTTCGTGGTGGTCGGCTACGGCGTCAACGCCACCAGCGCGCTGGTGGTGAGCCAGGTGATCTTGAGCATCGCGCTGCCGCTGCCGATGATCGCGCTGCTGATGTTCACGCGCCGGGCCGACATCATGGGCGCCTTCGCCAACAGCCGGGCGACCAATGTCATCGCGGTGGCCGGCACGGTTATCGTGCTGGCGCTCAACACGTTCCTGATCCTGGATACGTTCGGGGTGCCGATCCCCGGCTTCCAGCCAATCTAAACATCGAGGGTGTCGGGATCGCGCATGGCGTTCCAAAAATGAAGCAGATCGACCGTGCGGTTTTCTTCGTCGACGGTGTAGATGAGCCAATATTGCGTGCGGCGGCCGACGCGGAAAAGATAGGCGCGGTAAGGCGCTCCGGTAATCGGGAAATAGCTCCAGGTCAGCGGCGATTCGGCGAGGTTGCGGGCAATGATAAGGTCGAGCCGTTCGATCTGCTCGATCGCGAAATCCTCGTCGTAGCGGCGTAGATAAACGGCAAACTCTTCGATCTGGCGCAGCGCGGCCGGGTCGATGCGGACGCGATAAGCCATAGCGTGTTAGGGTTTGCGGCCTCGGTAAATTTCAAGCAGCCGCGCCTTGAAGCCCGCGGAGTCGTAGTCGATGGCCTCGCCAGCTTTTGCGCGCGCTTCCGCATCTTTCAGCGATTTAAGCAAATCTGCGCGCTCCTGTTCGGAAAGAACCGGAATTTCCTCCATGGTAACCACCGGAACCACTGTCGTGGGCCTGCGCTTGTCTCTGGTCGCGGTCTTTCCTGTCATGATTGAAATATAGCACATGAGGAGAGAAATGACAGGTCTGACGCGGCGGCTAGCGCTCCACCCTTGTCCAGCCCTGCGCCATCAGCCGCTCTTGCGGCAGGAAGCGGCCCTTGTAGTCCATCTTGCGCGAGCCCGGCACCCAATAGCCGAGATAGACGTAAGGCAGCCGCATCGCCTTGGCGCGCGCGATGTGGTCGAGGATCATCAGCGTGCCGAGCGAGCGCTCGCCAGCGTCGGGATCGAAGAACGAATAGACCATCGACAGCCCGTCGGAGAGCACGTCGGTCAACGCCACCGCCAGCAATTGCCCCTGCCCACGGCCGTTGATGCGGCTGTCCGGCCCGCGCCGGCGGTACTCGACCAGCCGCGTGTCGACATGGCTGTCCTCGATCATCATGGCGTAGTCGAGCACGGTCATGTCGGCCATGCCGCCGTTGCGGTGGCGGGCGTCGAGATAGGCGCGGAAAACCGAATACTGCTCCGAGGTCGGCGTCGACGCGCGCATGTCGCCGACCAGGTCGGTGCTGCGCTCGGCGATGCGGCGCATGTTGCGCGAGGGGCGGAAGTCGCTGACCAGCACGCGCACCGACACGCAGGCGCGGCAGTGCTCGCAGGCCGGCCGGTAGGCGATCGATTGGCTGCGGCGGAAGCCGCCATGGGTGAGCAGGTCGTTGAGCTCGCCCGCGCGCTCGCCCACCAGGTGGGTGAATACCTTGCGCTCCTCCTGACCGGCCAGATAGGGGCAGGGCGAGGGCGCCGTCAGGTAGAATTGCGGAGTGTCGCGCGAATGCTGGGTCACGTCAGGCCGGGCCGCCAGTTCAATCCAGTTCGGGCCATAGCATTGCGCGCCGCAGCGGTTTCGTCAAAGGCCCCGGCGGGCCCGCGTTAACCAGGCGCCCAGGCCGGTCCGGCCTCAGCCGGGAACGCCGGCCGTGCCGGCGCGCAGCATGGCGGCGCGGCGGGCATTGTTGATGACCACGGTGCCCAGCAGGATATCGTGCAGCAGGCGCTGGCGCTCGTTGAAAAACGCCACCAGCAGGATGAACGGCGTCAGCATCGACACCGAGAGCCAGAATACGATGGCGTGCACCGCGCCCAGCACGAAATAGGCCGGCGCCCCGTACCAGGTGCGCATTTCCAGATCCACCGTCCGCATCCCGACGGTGGCGGAAGCCGGCCCCGCCAGCGTCAGTCCGAAATAGACGATGGCCCAGATCACGGTGGCGGGCGGGATCAGGAAAAACAGCGCCCAGCCCAGCCCCAAAGTGACGATCCCGAAGGCGAAAATGAACATGGCCGCCAGCACCACCGGGACGGTGATGATGAACACGTCGATGACAAAAGCCACGATCCGCCGCGCCAGCACGCCCTCGAACAGTTCCGGCTGCGTGGCCGGGTCATAGGCATGGGGTTTGATGTCGATCGGCATGCCGTCGAGCCCCCTGTACGGCGCGCACCGCAGCGCCTTGCCGGCGCCCGGGCCGCTCGGCCTCGACATGGAGAAAGAATCGGGCCGGCGCAAGGGGCTTGCACGGCGCTTTCCGGGCGGCTGGCAGCCTGCCCGCGCTTGCGGCATGGTGCGGCGGTCCGGAGGCCATTTTGACCGTCACCATCGCCGACATCGAAGAAGCCCGCCGCGTCATCGCCGGCGCGGTGCTGCGCACCCCCATGCTGCCGGCGCCCAAGCTGTCGGCGCTGACCGGCGCGCAGGTCTTCGTCAAATACGAGAATCTCCAGGTCACCAACTCGTTCAAGGACCGCGGCGCGCTCGTCAAGCTCGCCTCCTTGAGCGAGGCTGAGCGCAAGCGCGGCATCATCGCCATGTCGGCCGGCAACCATGCCCAGGCGGTCGCCTATCATGCCGCGCGCCTCAAGATTCCGGCCACCATCGTCATGCCGGTAACCACGCCCTTCGTGAAGGTGGAGGCGACGCGCGCGCATGGCGCCGCGGTTGTGCTCGACGGCGAGACGATTTCCGAAGCGCAATCGCGCTGCGAGGCGCTGCTGAGCGAGCGCGGGCTGACGCTGGTGCATCCTTACGACGACGAGCGCATCATCGCCGGGCAGGGCACCATCGCGCTGGAAATGTTGGAGGAGGCGCCCGAGCTCGACGCGCTGGTGATCCCGGTCGGCGGCGGCGGCTTGATCGCCGGCAACGCGGTTGCCGCCCGCGCCGCAAATGCGAACATCGAGATCGTCGGCGCGGAGGCCGCGCTCTATCCCTCGTTCTGGAACGCGCTGCACAACGAGCGATTGCCGCTCGGCGGCGCGACGCTGGCGGAAGGCATCGCGGTCAAGAATGTCGGCAAGCTGACGCTGCCCATGGTGCGCGAGCTGGTGGCGGAGATCGTGCTGGTGGACGAGGCGCATCTGGAGCGCGCGGTC
Organism: uncultured Pseudomonadota bacterium; assembly: GCA_963819955.1. Lineage (GTDB taxonomy): Bacteria > Pseudomonadota > Alphaproteobacteria > Rhizobiales > Xanthobacteraceae > Pseudolabrys. The sequence continues at coordinate 326,506 of CAWFYB010000010.1, forward strand.
AACGCCTTTACCACGCTGCAGAAGACGGTTGCGGAGGGCGCCGGCGCCGCCGGCCTCGCCGCGCTGTTTGCCAAGCCCGCCCGCTTCCGCGGCAAGAAGATCGGCCTCATTCTGTCGGGCGGCAATATCGACCCGCGCATTCTCGCCTCCATCACGGTGCGCGAATTGGAGCGCGAAAGCCGCATCGTCTCCTTCCGCCTCGCCATTCCCGACCGTCCGGGCGTGCTCGGCCAGATCGCCACGCGGCTCGGCGAATTGGGCGCCAACATATTGGAGGTCGATCACCGCCGGCTGTTCCTCGACGTGCCGGCCAAGGGCGCCAAGCTCGACGTCACGGTGGAGACGCGCGACGCGGCGCACGCCGACGAGATTTTTGTCGTGCTCAAGGCCGAAGGCTATCAGCCGGTGCGCATTGAGACGGGGAATGCGATGGAGTAGCTCTTACTGTCATTCCGGGGCGCGAGCGAAGCGAGCGAGCCCCGAATCCAGGGGCGGCGTTCGCACGCGGGACTCTGGATTCCGGGTCCACGCGCTAACGCGTGTGTCCCGGAATGACAATAATTACTTCCCGTTCATCGCCCGCCACACCCGCTCGGGCGTCGCCGGCATCTCGATGTGCTTGACGCCGAACTCGCTGAGCGCGTCGACCACCGCATTAGTCACCGCCGGCAGCGCGCCGACGCAGCCGGCTTCGCCGGCGCCTTTGACGCCGAGCGGGTTGGTCTTGGTCGGCACCGGATTGCTCTCCACCGTAATGTCGCAGAGATCGTGCGCGCGCGGCATGGCGTAGTCCATGAACGTGCCAGTGACCAGCTGGCCTTCGGTGTCGAAATGCACGTCCTCCATCAGCGCTTGCCCGGCGCCTTGCGCCACGCCGCCATGCACCTGGCCGTGCAGCAGCAGCGGATTGAGCATGGTGCCGAAGTCGTCCACCACGCTGTAGCGCACGACGTCGACCTTGCCGGTCTCGCGGTCGATCTCGACTTCGGCGATGTGGCAGCCGTTGGGATAATTATTGACCGGCGCCTGATAGACCGCGGTCTGGGTCAAGCCCGGCTCCAGGCCTTGCGGCAGATTCTTGGGATCGAGCGAAGCGCCCGCCAGCTCCTTGATGCTGAGCGTGCGATTGGTCTTTGAGGTCGAGAACACGCCCTCGTCGAATTTGAGATCGGCCTCGTCCACCTGCAGCATACGCGCGGCCACGGCGCGCGCTTTCTTGACGACCTTCTCGGTCGCCATAAAGAAGGCGGAGCCGGCGAGCGTTGCCGAGCGCGAGCCGCCGGTGCCTTCGCCGAAGAACACCTCGTCGGTGTCGCCCTGGATATATTGCACATCTTTCGGATCGAGCCCGAGCCGGTCGCAGACGATCTGCTTGAAGGCGGTCTCGTGGCCCTGGCCCTGGCTGTTGGAGCCGGAGAACATGGTCACGCTGCCGTCGCGCTCGAAGCGCACCTCGGCGCCTTCCAGGCTGGGGGCGCCGGCGCGCTCGATGGTATTGGACAGGCCTAGCCCCAAGAGTTTGCCGCGCTTCTTGGCCTCCGTCTTGCGTTTCTCGAAACCCTTGCGGTCGGCGAGCGCCAGCGCGAGGTCCATGTTCTTCTCGAACTCGCCGCTGTCATAGGTGAAGGTGAGCCCGGTCTTGAACGGCATCTGCGCCGGCGAAATATAGTTGCGCCGGCGCAATTCGGTCGCGTCCATGTCGAGCGCATCGGCGGCGAGCTCCACCATGCGCTCGATCACGAAGGCCGCCTCCGGCCGCCCATTGCCGCGATAGGGCCGCATCGGATTGGTGTTGGAGAACACGCCGGTGATGTCGACATGCATGGCGGGCGTGCGGTAGACGCCGGCGAGCGTGCCGGCATTCATCATGAAGGCCGGCATGGCGTGCTGCAGATAGGCGCCGATGGCCGCGTAAGTCTTCACCCGCAGCGCCGAGGAAGACGCCGTCCTTGTCGAGCGCCAGCTCCGCCTCGGTGACATTGTCGCGCGCCTGCGCGTCACTCAAGAAAGCTTCGTTGCGCGTCGAGATCCATTTCACCGGCCGCCCGGTCAGCTTGGAAGCGAGCAGCACCAGCGGCGTCTCGTTGAAGATCGGCGACTTCATGCCGAACGAGCCGCCGGTGTCGCCGGTGACGATGCGCAGCTTGCTCTCCGGCACGTTCAGCAGTTTGGCGAGATCGGCGCGCACCGGGTGCGGGCGCTGCACCGGCGTGTAGACGGTGTAGCGGCGGTCGGCCGCGTTGTAGTCGCCGACCGCGCCGCGCGGCTCCATGGTGGCGGCGGTGACGCGGTTGATGACGAAGCGGCCCTTCACGACATGCGCGGCCTTGGCGAAGGCGGCGTCGACCGCGGCCTTGTCGCCGATCTGCTCGACGAAGCAGATATTGTCCGGGCAATCCTCCCACACGCGCGGCGCGCCCGGCTTGGGCGCCTCCGCGGTCGAGGTCTCCGCCGGCAGCACCTCGTAATCGACCGCGATCAGCTCAGCCGCGTCCATCGCCTGGTTGCGCGTCTCCGCCACCACGAAGGCGACATAGTCGCCGACCCAGCGCACGGTGTCTTCCGCCAGGATCGGATAGCGCGGCTTGTATTGCGGCGAGCCGTCGCGCCGCTTCAAGCCGCCCGGCACCGGCAGGTCGCCAAAGCCCGCGGACTTCACGTCTTCCGCGGTCAGCACCGCCAGCACGCCGGGCGCCGCCTTCGCGGCCTTCACATCGATCGACTTGATCTTGGCGTGCGCGTGCGGCGAGCGCAGCACGATGCCGTGCGCCATGCCGGGCAATTGGATGTCGTCGGTGTAGCGTCCGCCGCCCTGGATCAGCCGCGGGTCCTCGAAACGCGTTACGTGCTGGCCGATGGCGAATTCACCCATCGCAATGCTCGCCTGTGATTGTCGGTTGGTTGCTCGAAGAAGGTGGGAGCAGGACTATAACTTGGCCGCGAGCTTCTCCGCCACCCGCGGCGCGAAATAAGTCAGCACGCCGTCGCAGCCGGCGCGCTTGAAGGCGATCAGGCTTTCCAGCATGGCGCGCTCGCCGTCGAGCCAGCCGTTTTGCGCGGCCGCCATGATCATCGCGTATTCGCCCGACACTTGGTAGGCGAAGGTCGGCATGCCGAAGGCTTCTTTCACCCTGCGGCAAATATCGAGATAGGGCAGGCCGGGCTTGACCATGATCATGTCGGCGCCTTCCTCGATGTCGAGCGCGACCTCGCGCAGCGCCTCGTCGGAATTGCCCGGGTCCATCTGATAGGTGCGCTTGTCGCCGGTAAGCGTCTTGGCCGAGCCGACCGCGTCGCGGAAGGGGCCGTAAAACGCCGAAGCGTATTTCGCGGCGTAAGACATGATCGACACGTCGGTGAAATCCGCGGCGTCGAGACCTTTGCGGATCGCCGCCACGCGGCCGTCCATCATGTCGGACGGCGCGATGATGTCGCAGCCGGCCTCCGCCTGCACCAGCGCCTGGCGCACCAGCACCGCCACCGTCTCGTCGTTGAGGATGACGCCGTCGCGGATCAGCCCGTCATGGCCGTGGCTGGTGAAGGGATCGAGCGCCACGTCGCACAGCACGCCGACCTCCGGCACTTCTTTCTTGATGGCGCGGATGGCGCGGCAGACCAGATTGTCCGGGTTGAGCGCTTCGCTGCCGGTCTCGTCGCGCAAGGCCGGATCGGTATAGGGGAACAGCGCGATGCAGGGGATCGTGAGCTTGGCGGCGCGCTCGGCCTCGCGCACCACCTGGTCGACGCTCAGCCGCTCCACCCCCGGCATCGACGGCACCGGCTGCCGCGCATTCTCCCCGTCCATCACGAACAGCGGCCAGATCAGGTCGTCGGTGGTGAGCACGTGCTCGCGCACCATGCGGCGCGCCCAGTCGTGCGCCTATTGCGCCGCATGCGCACGGTCAGGTCGAGCGGGTTGCGGGCAACCTCGCTCGCTTCCGCCGCGGCCGGCACGAAGCCGATCTTGCGCTCCAGGGGACGGCCGAATTTGATTGCCATGAGGAGACTCCTGGGGGCTTCTTTTAGCGGGTCCGCGGGGCGGGTGCCACCCGGGAGGGTGGCGGACTTGACCCGTCCGGCCATCCCGGGAAGGTTGGCGGCGCACTGGGCCTCAATTCCATGGACTTCTCCCTCACCGAAGAACAACGCGCCTTCCAGGCGACCGCGCGGGCCTTCGCCCGCGAGGAGATGATGCCGCACGCGCGCGACTGGGACGAAAACGAGACCTTCCCGGTCGAGCGCTTTGCGCAAGGCGGCCGCGCTCGGCTTCGGCGGCATCTATGTGAAGGAGGACGTCGGCGGCTCCGCGCTCAGCCGGCTCGACGCCGCGCTCATCTTCGAGGAACTGGCGCAAGGCTGCACCTCGACCGCCGCCTATATCTCGATCCACAACATGGCGGCCTGGATGATCGACGCCTTCGGCGGCCCCGAGCAGCGGCAGAACGTTCCTGCCCAAGCTCTGCAGCATGGAGCATTTCGCCAGCTACTGCCTGACCGAGCCGGGCGCCGGCTCCGATGCCGCCAGCCTCACGACCGAGCGCGCGCCGCGAGGCTGAGCATTACGTGCTCGACGGCGCCAAGGCCTTCATCTCCGGCGGCGGCGTCTCCGACATCTATGTGGTGATGGCGCGCACCGGCGAGGCGGGGCCCCGCGGCATTTCCTGCATCGTGGTGGAGAAGGGCACGCCCGGGCTCTCGTTCGGCGCGCCGGAGAAGAAGCTCGGCTGGAAGACGCAGCCGACCGCCATGGTGATGTTCGAGAACTGCCGCGTGCCGGTGGCCAACCGCATCGGCGCCGAAGGCCAGGGTTTCAAGATCGCGCTCGCCGGCCTCGACGGCGGCCGCCTCAATATCGGCGCCTGCTCGCTCGGCGGCGCGCAGTTCTGCCTCGACCGCACCATCGACTACATGAAGGAGCGCCGCCAGTTCGGCTCGCGCCTGGCCGATTTCCAGGCGCTGCAGTTCCGCGTCGCCGACTACGCCACCGAGCTGGAAGCCGCGCGCCTGCTGCTGCACCGCGCGGCGGTGGCGGTGGGCGAGGGCGAGCCGGGCGCGACGCGGCTGGCCGCGCAGGCCAAGCGGCTCGCCACCGACACCGGCTTCGAGGTGGTCAACGGCTGCCTGCAACTGCACGGCGGCTACGGCTATCTGCGCGATCATCCGATCGAGCGCGTCTTGCGCGACGTGCGCGTGCACCAGATCCTGGAAGGCACCAACGAGATCATGCGGCTGATCGTCAGCCGGGCGATGCTGGGGAATTAATGGAACGCGCCCCATGAATGGCCCCGACAATCACGGGATCGATGCGCTGCTGCCGGCGGAGATCGCGCTCAAGGCCGAAGCGGTCGGCGTGCAGAAGATGCGGATGGACACGCTGCGCCTGCTGGCGCTGGCGGTGCTGGCCGGCGCCTTCATCGCGCTCGGCGCCATGTTCGCCACCACCGTACTGGCCGGCGCCGACGGTGTCGTGCCGTTCGGACTGAGCCGGCTGCTGTCCGGCCTGGTGTTCTGCCTCGGGCTCATTCTCGTGGTGGTCGGCGGCGCCGAGCTGTTCACCGGCAATGCGCTGATGGTGATGGCCTGGGCGGCGGGCAAGGTGCGCTTGCGCGAAATGCTGCGGGCCTGGGCGATCGTCTATGTCGGCAATTTCATCGGCGCGGTCGGCACCGCCGGACTGGTGTTCCTGTCCGGCCAGTACCTCTCCGGCAAGGGCAGCGTGGCGGCGGTCGCGCTCACGCTCGCGCACAACAAGGTCACGCTGTCGTTCGATCAGGCGCTGTTCCTCGGCATCCTGTGCAATGTGCTGGTGTGCCTGGCGGTCTGGCTCGCCTTCGGCGCGCGAAGCACGACCGACAAGGTGCTGGCGGTGCTGTTCCCGGTCTCGGCCTTCGTGGCGGCGGGCTTCGAGCACTCGGTCGCCAACATGTATCTGATCCCGCTCGGCCTGTTCATCAAAGCCTGGGGGCCGGCGGCGCTGTGGACGCAGATCAACGGCTCCGCCGCAAGCTATGCCGCGCTGACCTGGCCGGCCTTCTTCAGCAGTCTCATTCCGGTGACCATCGGCAATATCATCGGCGGCGGCGGACTGGTGGGCGCGGTCTATTGGTTCATCTATCTGCGCAAGCGCGCGCCGCAGCAGGACGCGTGACGTGACGGAGCAGGCCGACATTTTATTCGAACGCCGCGGCGCCGCCGGCCTCGTCACGCTCAACCGGCCGGCCGCGCTCAACGCCGTCACCCACGGCATGGTGCTGGCGCTGCGCGCGCAGCTCGACCGCTGGGCCGACGATGCCGGCATCACGCGCGTGGTCATCCAGGCTGCCCCCGGACGCGCCTTTTCCGCCGGCGGCGACATCCGTCACCTCTATGAGCTGGGCAAGGCCGGCAAGCACGACGAGATGCTGCAATTCTGGCGCGACGAATATCCGCTCAACGCGCTGATCAAGAACTATCGCAAGCCCTACGTGGCGCTGATCGACGGCATCGTCATGGGCGGCGGCGTCGGCGTCTCGCTGCACGGCTCGCACCGCGTCGCCGGCGACCGCTTCGCCTTCGCCATGCCGGAGGTCGGCATCGGCTTCTTCCCCGACGTCGGCGCCACCTGGTTTCTGCCGCGCATGCCGGGCGAGCTCGGAACTTATTGCGGGCTGACCGGCGAGCGCTTGAACGGCGCCGACGCCGTGGCCGCCGGCTTAGCCACCCACCGCATTGCCTCCGCGCGTTTTCCGGAACTGCTCGAGGGTCTCGCCGGCACCGTCTCGGTCGATGCCGTGCTTGGCGCCTTCGCGGAACCCGCGGGCGTGGGACCGATCCAAGCGCGGCGCGCCGCCATCGACCGGCTGTTCGACGGCAACCGCGTCGAGGACATCCTCGCTGCCCTCGACAAAGAGGCGGCCTCCGGCTCCGCCGACGCCGAATGGGCCGGCAAGACCGCCGCCACCATGCGGACCAAATCGCCGCTCAGTCTCAAGATTGCACTTCAGCAGGTACGCCGCGGTAAAAGTTGGGATTTCGACACGTGCATGCGCGCCGAATTCCGCATAGTGTCGCGCGTCGTCCATGACCATGACTTCTACGAGGGCGTGCGCGCCGTGATCGTCGATAAAGAGAACAAGCCGCGCTGGCAGCCGGCCTCGCTTGGCGAGGTCAGCGACGAAGAAGTCGAGCGCCATTTCGCCGCCCTCGAACAAGAATTGCGCCTGCCATGACTGCGACATGAGTGCGACATGAGCGAGCCCTTCGCCCGCGACGATCTGCAGAACCTCGAGCCGGTGCAGGAAGCCGAAGCCGGCCCGCAGGTCGGCCGCTGGACGCGCGCGCTGGTGCTGTTCCTGCGCGTCATGGCCGGCGTGTCGATGATCAAGGGGCTCTATCACTGGGCGCGGGTGACCGGCATCGGCGTGCCGCCGAGCGATCTGTTCGTCTATCATTCCATCGCCTGGCAGACCGCCACCGTGTTCTTCGCGGTGATCGACCTGGTGGCCGCGGTCGGCCTCTGGCTTGCCGCCGCCTGGGGCGCGGTGATCTGGCTGATGTCGGTTGCCTCCATGCTGGCGGTCGAAATATTTTTCCCGCAGGTGTTCGGCGCCGGCTGGCTCGCGGGGCTGGCGGAATGCGCGCTGCTGGCGATCTATCTCTGGCTCGCGCTGAAGTCGGCGCAGGAGCATCCGCTGTAGGGTTCAAAGTCAAAAGAAGGGGAGGGCGCCATGGCGCGCATCGGATTCATCGGTCTCGGCAATATGGGTCTGCCCATGGCGCAGAACCTGATCAAGGCCGGCCACACGGTCGAAGGCGTCGACGTCAACCCGGCCGCCATCGAGCGGCTGAAAGCTGCCGGCGGCGCAAGCGTCGAGACCGCCAAGGTGGCGGCCGCGCGCGCCGACGTGGTGATCACCATGCTGCCGGCCGGCCAACAGGTGCGCGAGGTCTATCTCGGCCCCGGCGGCATCATCGAGGACGCCAATCCCGGCACGCTGCTGATCGACTGCTCGACCATCGACGTGGAGACTGCGCGCGCGGTCGCCACTGAGGCCGAGAAGCGCGAACTCTTGATGCTCGATGCGCCGGTGTCGGGCGGCGTCGGCGGCGCGCAGGCCGCAACGCTCACCTTCATGGTCGGCGGCAGCGAGCGCGCCTTCGTGCGCGCGGAGACGATCCTGCAGAAGATGGGCAAGACGCAATCGTGCACGCCGGCGGGCCCGGCAACGGCCAGGCCGCCAAGATCTGCAACAACATGATCCTCGGCATTTCCATGATCGCGGTGTCGGAAGCCTTCGTGCTGGCCGAGCAGCTCGGCCTCGACCATCAGAAGCTGTTCGACATTTCCTCCAAGTCTTCCGGCCAGTGCTGGTCGCTCACCACCTATTGCCCGGTGCCCGGCCCGGTGCCGACCTCGCCCGCCAACCGCGACTACCAGGCCGGCTTCACCGCCGCCATGATGCTGAAGGATTTGAAGCTGTCGCAGGAAGCGGCGAAAGCTGCCGGCGCCCGCACCGAATTGGGCGCCGCCGCCGCCGAAATGTATCAACGCTATGCCGAGGGCGGAGGCGCAGGCGTCGATTTTTCCGGCATCATCCGTTTCATCCGGGGCGGCCCGCAGTTCACGTGAGCGCTCGCATGACGCATTGCGCATTCACCCCACCCGCGGGTGGAATTCGGTATTGGGTCAGTACCCGATGAAAATTTCCGTCGTTATCCCGTGCTACAACGAAAAGGAGACGATCCGCGAAATTGCCGCCGCCGTTCGGGCGGCGCCTTACGAGGACAAGGAAATCATTATTGTCGACGACGGCTCCGACGACGGCACGCGTGAGCTGCTCAAGCGCGAGGTGGAGCCGCTGGTCGCTCGCGTGCTGTATCATGACGTCAATCGCGGCAAGGGCGCCGCGGTGCGGACCGGCTTGCGCGCGGTGACCGGCGACGTCGTCGTCATCCAGGACGCCGATCGCGAATACGATCCGCAGGAATATCCGACGATGATCGAGCCCATCGCGCGCGATTTAGCCGACGTTGTCTACGGCTCGCGCTTCATGGGCGGGCGGCCCCACCGCGTGCTGTATTTCTGGCACAGCGTCGGCAATAGGCTGCTCACGTTGCTGTCCAACATGTTCAGTAACGTGAACCTCACCGATATGGAGACCGGCTTCAAGGCCTTCCGCCGCGACATCATCGAGAAGGTCACGATCGAGGAAGACCGCTTCGGCTTCGAGCCGGAGATCACCGCCAAGGTCGCCAAGCTGAAGTGCCGCATTTACGAGGTCGGCATTTCCTACCACGGCCGCACCTACCAGGAAGGCAAAAAGATAAATTGGCGCGACGGCGTCGCCGCGCTTTACTGCGTCGTCAAGTACAACTTGTTCAGATAGGCGCGGGCGCGCGTCCTTTCGGGCCGGCGCAGGCCCAAAGACAGGGTGAACGAAAAGTAACGCCGATCGATTCAATTCTCGCCTTCAACACTCCATTCACTCTTGCAAATAAACCTAATATTGAGAGTGTTATTTAAGCCGATTTTAGACTGCCCCTTATAGGTTGGCGGCATCCGGAGCGGGGAAGACAGGGCCGCGCAACCGGAAACGTAAAATAAAACGCAAGGGGCGTTGAACATGAAAGCCGTCGCGAAGACGGTCGAGCCCGCCGAACGTGAGGCGCGCTTCGACCACATCCGGCCTCTGTATCTGGAGGCCTTGACGCTGGTCGAACGGCTGCACCGCCGGCTGCTCGACGTCATCAAGGACGAATTCGACCGCCGCGGGCGGGCCGACATCAATTCCGTGCAGGCGCTGCTGCTCTACAATATCGGCGACAAGGAGCTGACCGCCGGCGAATTGCGCACGCGCGGCTACTATCTCGGCTCCAACGTCTCCTACAATCTCAAGAAGCTGGTCGAGATGAACTTCCTCGATCACCAGAGGAGTCGCGTCGACCGCCGCTCGGTGCGCATCAAGCTGACCGACAAGGGCCGCGAGGTGCGCGACATCGTCGAGGCGCTCTATCAGAAGCACGTGCGCACGGTGGAGCAGGTGGGCGGCATCAATGCCGACGAGTTCGCCACGCTGAACAAGTCGCTGCACCGGCTCGAGCGCTTCTGGACCGACCAGATCCTCTACCGGCTCTGATTTAGTCGCCTTTACCGGCGGAAGACTTGCCCCGGCCGATGTCCCGGCCGGGGCCTTTGTCGTTTGTCCCGTCCGTACGGGGCGCCGCGCCCAACGGGTCTGGCCGCAGGCCGGCCCGATGATAAACTCCGCCCGCTTGGCTAAGGCGGGTCCCGGAATGACCGGGGGATCGGCCACAAAATAGCCCGCTCGTCTGGTTAGCGAAAAGTTGACTGCCCACGGGCCCTCAGGCATTGCCGCTGCGGGCCAAATCGGGGCATGAGACTGACCGTCCGGGCCCTAAACGCCCCAAATCGAGCACGCGATGCCGCATCCAACCGACCCGGCCGGCGCCGGCCGCCGCGCCTTCCTCAAATTGCTCGCGGCCGGCCTTGCCGCCGGCGGGCTTGCCCGTCGGGCTTTTGCCGCCGAGGAGGGCACGCTGCTGCAGGCGCTGATCCAGCAGAACCAGCGCCGCGAGCTCGGCCAGGACTTCGACGCCGCCTCCCGCACCATCCACATGCCGAAGGCCTCGCTGCCCACTCTGGGCGAGGGCACGGTGGCGACCACCGAGCAGGCGGTCGGCAAATACGCGGGCATCGTGGCCGGCGGCGGCTGGCCCAAGGTGCCGCCCACCGACCGGCTGCGCCTCGGCAACCGCCACCCAAGCGTCGTCCCTTTGCGCAAGCGGCTGATCGTCGCCGGCGATCTGGAAACCAATGCCGGCGCCACCGATATTTTCGATTCCTACGTGGAGGCGGCGGTGCGCCGTTTCCAGGCCCGCCACGGCATCACCATCGACGGCATCGTGCGCAAGGCGACCTTCGACCGCCTCAACGTGCCGGCCGACGTGCGGCTTGCCCAGCTCAAGATCAATGTGACGCGGCTGAAGGCCGCCACCGCGCATCTGCCCGCGCGCTACGTCATGGTCAACATCCCGGCCGCGCAGGTCGAGGCGGTGGAGAACGGCCTGGTCGAAAGTCGCCACATCGCCATCGTCGGCCGCCCGTCGCGGCCTTCGCCCGACGTCAACAGCAAGATCATCGAGGTCAATTTCAATCCCTATTGGACGGTGCCGGTGTCGATCGTGCGGCGCGATCTGATCCCGCTCATGCAGAAGGATCCCAAATATCTCGCCAACGAGCACATCCGCATCTTCGACATGCACCACAACGAGCTGCAAGCCTCGCAGATCGACTGGCATTCGAACGACGCGGTCAGCTACATGTTCAAGCAGGACCCCGGCAGCTTTAATTCGCTCGGCACGCTGCGCATCCATTTCCCCAGCCCCGACGGCGTTTATATGCACGACACGCCGGAGAAGAACCTGTTCGGCGACGACATGCGCTTCGACTCCTCCGGCTGCGTGCGCGTGCAGAACGTGCGCCAGCTCGTGGTCTGGCTGCTAAAAGACACGCCGAACTGGTCGGCGCAGCAGATCAACGCCGCCATCAAGTCGGGCGAGCGCGTCGACGCCAAGCTCAAGAAGCCGGTGCCGGTGTTCTGGGTCTACGTCACCGCCTGGGCGACGCCCGACGGCGTGGTGCAGTTCCGCGACGACATCTACAACAAAGACGGCCTTGGCCCGGTCGCCGGCGCGGTGAAGGGCTGATCCTCTGATTGTCATTCCGGGGCGCTCGCGCACGCGAGCGAACCCGGAATCCGGGGGCGACACGCTGATGCCCTTCGACCTGGCCCCGGAATGACGGGCACAAAAACGCTAGGCTCAGGAACTCATTGATCACAGCCAGAAGATGACGGCGGCGGCGATGCAGATTGCCGACATGAAGGTATGGGCGCATCGATCGTAACGGGTATGGATGCGTCGCCAGTCCTTGAGTTTTCCAAACATGTTTTCAATCCTGTGACGCTGGCGATACAGGATGCGGTCATGTTCGATCGGTGCTTTTCGGTTGGATTTTGACGGGATGCACGCGGTAATGCCTCGCTGAGCGAGAGCCTGTCGAAACCAGTCGGCATCATATCCTTTGTCGCCGAGGAGTTCCTTAGCGTGCGGCAGAGCATTGAGCATCAGGGCCGCGCCTTTGTAGTCGCTCATCTGGCCTTCGCTGAGCAGCATAATCAGCGGTCGGCCTTTGCCATCGCACACGGCGTGCAATTTCGAGTTCAAGCCGCCCTTGGTGCGCCCGATACATCTGGGAACAGCCCCTTTTTTAGAAGACTGGCGGCGGTGCGGTGCGCCTTCAGATGGGTCGCGTCGATCATCAGCCGTCGAGGCTTGCCGGCCTTGCGCGCCAGCTCCGCGAAAATCTTGTTGAACACGCCAAGACGGCTCCAGCGTACGAACCGATTGTAGATCGTCTTGTGCGGACCGTAGTCGCGCGGAGCATCGCGCCAGCGCAGTCCATTCCTGATGACAAAGACGATCCCGCTAATTACCCGCCGGTCATCAACCCTGGGAATGCCGTGAGACAGAGGGAAAAATGGTTCGATCCGGCGCATCTGCGCCTCAGACAGCAGAAACAAATCATCCATAGCGGCGCCTCCTCGCGCCGCCAGTGAATCAACCGATCATCTGATCCGCAAGATATTTAATGGGTCCTGAGCCTAGATATTGCGGCAACATGGGCCCGGTACGCCAATACTTGGCGGGTGGCCGCCGATATGCTATTGGCCGCTTGAACCCCGGACCTGACCCACAAGTCGGCGCAGCACTCCCCGCGCGCCGCAAGCGACCCGTGCAGGAGACCCGTTGAATGTCGGCGCCGAGCCCCGAAGCTGCCAATGACGCGGAGGCGCTGTTCAACGCGCCGCTTGCCGAGACCGACCCCGAAATCGCCGAGGCGATCGCCAAGGAGCTCGGCCGCCAGCGCGACGAGATCGAACTGATCGCCTCGGAGAACATCGTCTCGCGCGCCGTGCTGGAAGCGCAAGGCTCGGTGCTCACCAACAAATATGCCGAAGGCCTGCCGGGCAAGCGCTATTACGGCGGCTGCCAGTTCGTCGACGTCGCCGAGCAGCTGGCGATCGAGCGCGTCACCAAATTGTTCGGCTGCGAATTCGCCAACGTGCAGCCGCATTCCGGCGCCTCCGCCAATGCCGAAGTGTTCTTCGCGCTGCTGGCCCCGGGCGACACCTTCATGGGTCTCAACCTCGCCGCCGGCGGCCATCTCACCCACGGTTCGCCGGTCAATCTGTCGGGCAAATGGTTCAAGCCGGTGCCTTACGGCGTGCGCCGCGACGACCAGCGCATCGACATGGACGAGGTCGCGCGGCTCGCCAAAGAGCACAAGCCGAAGCTCATCGTGGCCGGCGGCTCGGCCTATCCGCGCATCATCGACTTCAAGCGCTTCCGCGAGATCTGCGACGAGGTCGGCGCGCTGCTGATGGTGGACATGGCGCATTTCGCAGGCCTGGTTGCCGGCGGCGTGCATCCTTCGCCGTTCCCGCACGCCCATGTCGTCACCACCACCACGCACAAGACGCTGCGCGGCCCGCGCGGCGGCGTGATCTTGTCGAACGACGAGGCGCTCGCCAAGAAATTCAATTCGGCGGTGTTCCCCGGCATGCAGGGCGGCCCGCTGATGCACGTGATCGCCGCCAAGGCGGTGGCCTTCGGCGAGGCGCTGCGGCCGTCGTTCCGCGCCTATACGCGCAACGTGGTGGAGAATGCCAAGGCGCTGGCCGAGCATTTGAAGTCGCACGGCCTCGACATCGTCTCCGGCGGCACCGACACGCATCTGATGCTGGTCGACCTGCGCCCCAAGAAGCTCACCGGCAAGGTGGCGGAGGCGGCCTTGGGCCGCGCCCACATCACCTGCAACAAGAACGGCATCCCGTTCGACCCGGAAAAGCCGACGATCACGTCGGGCATCAGGCTCGGCACGCCGGCCTGCACCACGCGCGGCTTCGGCATCGCCGAGTTCCGCCAAGTCGGCGACATGATCGTCGAGGTGCTCGACGTGCTGTCGCAGAAACACGCGGAAGAAGACTTGCTCACCGAAGGCAAGGTGCGCGAGAAGGTGAAGGCCTTGCTGTCGCGTTTCCCGATTTATCCGGACTGAGAAATGCGCAGCCGGTTCTCATATCGTCATTGCGTGGCGCGCGCCATAAGCGCGGTTACGCGCGTCTTCGACGCGCTATGGCGCGTGAACTCGGAATGACGCGAGAATAGGGGGAGGGGGGTCCGATGCGTTGCCCAAGCTGCGGAAGCCTCGATACGCAGGTGAAGGATTCGCGCCCGACGGAAGACTCCGCCGTGATCCGCCGCCGCCGCGTGTGCCTGTCCTGCAATTTCCGCTTCACCACCTTCGAGCGCGTGCAATTGCGCGAGCTGACCGTGATCAAGCGCAACGGCCGCCGCGTGCCGTTCGACCGCGACAAGCTGATGCGCTCGGTGCAGGTCGCGCTGCGCAAGCGCTCGGTCGAGCCCGAGCGCATCGAGAAGATGGTCTCCAAGATCGTGCGCGAAATGGAAAGCCAGGGCGAGAACGAGGTCACCTCCGAGACGATCGGCGAATTGGTGATGGACCATCTGCGCGAGCTCGACGACGTGGCTTACGTGCGCTTCGCTTCGGTCTACCGCAATTTCCGCGAGGCCAAGGACTTCCGTGCCGCGCTCGATGAGTTGTCGGGCGAGGACAAGCCCGCGGCGGCCGCGCGCAAATGAATTTCCTTTGTCATTCCGGGGCGCTCGCGCAGCGAGCGAACCCGGAATCCAGAGCCACACGACGGGCGGAATAATGAGCACAGGGGTTATGGATTCCGGGCTCGCGCCTGACGGCGCGCCCCGGAATGACGGTCAAAGCGACGACGCCCGCTTCATGGCGCTCGCGCTCACGCTCGGCCGGCGCAATCTCGGCGCCACCTGGCCCAATCCGGCGGTCGGCGCGGTCATCGTCAAGGACGGCGTCATTCTTTCGCGCGGCTGGACGCAAAATGGTGGCCGCCCGCATGCCGAGGTCGAGGCGCTGCGCCGCGCCAAGAAGGACGCGCAGGGCGCCACAATGTACGTCACGCTCGAACCCTGCTCGCATCAGGGCAAGACGCCGCCTTGCGCCGACGCCATCGTCAAGGCCGGTATCGCGCGCGTGGTTTCGGCGCTGGAAGATCCCAACCCGGAAGTGGCGGGCCGGGGCCACGAAAGGCTGCGCGCCAAGGGCATCGCGGTCGATATCGGCCTCGGCGCCGAGGAGGCGCGCCGCGTCCACGCCGGCCATATCGCGCGCGTCACCCAAAACCGCCCGCACGTGTTGCTCAAGCTTGCCATCTCCGCCGACGGCAAAGTGGGCCTTGCCGGCCGTAAGCCGGTCGCGCTCAGCGGAGAAGCGGCGCGGGCTCGCGTGTTCCAGTTGCGCAGCGCTAGCGACGCCATCCTGGTCGGCATCGGCACCGTGCTTGCCGACAATCCGCAGCTTACCTGCCGGCTGCCCGGCATGTTGGAGCGCTCGCCGGTGCGCGTGGTGCTCGACGCGCAATTGCGCGTGCCGCTCGCCACCTCCGTGATCGCCACCGTGCGCGAGACCCCGACCTGGGTGTTCGGCGCCCGCAACGCTTCGCCCATGGCGGAAGAGATTTTGCAGCATAAGGGCTGCAAGGTGTTCCGCGTCGACGACGAGGACGGCCGGCTCGATCTCGCCGGCGTGCTCAAGACGCTAAGCCAGCAAGGCATCACCCGGCTGCTGGTGGAGGGCGGGCCGACCGTCGCCGCTTCGTTTGTCGCCGCCGATCTGATCGACGAGGCCGCCCTCATCTATTCCGAGAAGCTGATCGGCGGCGACGGCATCGCCCCGCTCGAAGGCATGGCGCTCGACGCGCTCAACGGCCATCTGCACGTCACCGGCAGCGAGCGCCTCGGCCCCGACACGCTCGAACACTATGAGCGGCCGTCGTGATGCATTTTCGGCAAAACTATTTGCGTTCCCCAGGCGCAACGCAGCACGAGCGTAGCGAAGTGGTGCGCTGCGGACCCGGGGTCCAGCTTTTTTGCAACAAGCTGGGTCCCGGATCAGCGGTGCAGCGTTGTACGCTGCACCGCATCCGGGCACGAGGCAGCCTCCTGATGTTCACCGGCATCGTCACCGACTTGGGCGAAGTGCGGTCGGTCGAGGCGCGCGCCGATAACCTCAGCCGCCTCACCATCGCCTGTTCTTATCCGCGCGCCGAATTGGTCGACGGCGCCTCGATGGCCTGCGCAGGCGTCTGCCTCACCATTGTCGGCGCCGGCGCTGAGGGCGGCCGCTCATGGTTCGCGGTCGACGCCGCCGCCGAAACCTTGCTGCACACCACCGTCGGCCGTTGGCGCCCCGGCGCCAAAGTCAATCTCGAGCGCCCGCTCAAGCTCAGCGACGAACTGGGCGGCCATCTGGTCGCCGGCCATGTCGATGGCCTCGCCAGCGTGGTGGCGCGCGAGGACTTGACCGACATGGCGCGCTTCGTGCTGCGCGCGCCAGCCGAGCTTGCCCGCTTCATCGCCGTCAAGGGCTCGGTCGCGCTCGACGGCGTCTCGCTCACCGTCAACGCGGTCGAAGGCGACAGTTTCTCGGTGCTGATCATCCCGCACACGCTTGCCGTCACCACCCTGGGCGCCCTGCACAAGGGCGACGACGTCAACCTGGAAGTCGACACCATGGCCCGCTACGCCGCGCGGCTGATGGAGACGAAGTAGGACGTGTCCCGGGCGCAGCGCAGCACGAAGTGATGCGCTGCTGACCCGGGACCGTCACAGGCTCGGAGTTTGGAACGGCCCCGGATCTGCGGCGCACCGCTGCGCTGTCGCTTCGCGCTGCGCCGCGTCCGGGGCACGTCGCCCCTTGTTCGCATCGACGCCGCTTGCTACCACGCCGCGGAACAGGAACTTCTCAGCCATGGCCAAAAAACGCGCGGCCGCGCAGCCGACCAAAGCCAAGCGCGGCAGCCCCAAACGCGCCCCCAAATCCGGCTCTTTGCGCATGCTGATCGTGGAAGCGCGCTTCTACGACGCCATCGCCGACAAGCTGTTGCAGGGCGCGCGCGCGGTGCTCGACGAGGCCGGCGTCGAATACGACGTCGTCACCGTGCCGGGCGCGCTGGAAATTCCGGCCGCCATCGCTTTTGCCTTTGACGCCGCCCGCTATGCCGGCTTCGTCGCGCTCGGCTGCGTGATCGAGGGCCAGACCTATCATTTCGAGGTCGTGTCGAACAAATCCGCGCGCGGCTTGATGGATCTTGCCGTGCGCGAGCGCCTCGCCATCGGCAACGGCATCCTGACGGTCGACAGCGAGAGCCAAGCGCTCGACCGTCTCGGCGGCGCGCACGGCCACAAGGGCGCCGAGGCCGCCCGCGCCGCGCTTGCGATGGCGCGGCTCAAGCGCGATCTTTCCTGATGGCCCGCCCCGCGCCAAGCGAAGGCGGCGACGCGCGCAAGGCCAACAAGCGCGGCGCCGCCCGCCTTGCCGCCGTGCAGGCGCTCTACCAGATGGATCTCGCCGGCACCGGCGTGAACGAGATCATGGCCGAGTTCGAAAGCCACTGGATCGGCCGCGAGGTCGAGGGCGCGCAATATCTGCCGGCGCAGAAGGCCTTCTTCCGCGACATCGTCACCGGCGTGGTGCGCGAGCAGCGCGCGCTCGACCCGCTGATCGATGACGCGCTCGCCAAAGGCTGGCCGCTCAAGCGAATCGAGACGGTGCTGCGCGCCATCCTGCGCGCCGGCGCCTATGAGCTATCGCAGCGCGCCGACGTGCCGGCGCGCGTGGTGGTGTCCGAATATGCCGATGTCGCCGCCGCATTTGTCGGGGCGGAGGAGACCGCCATGGTCAATGCGGTGCTCGAGGACCTCGGCCGCCAGCTGCGCGGTTCAGAATTCGCGCCAAGCGGGTGACGCCGTGGCGAACGACACCTCCGCCGAAGACAAATTGATCGCGCGCTTCTTCGCGCCGCTCGCCAGCCATCCCGGCGCGCTCGGCTTGACCGACGACGCCGCCTTCATCACGCCGCCGCCCGGCCACGACCTCGTGCTGAAGACCGACGCCATCATCGCCGGCGTGCATTTCTTTGCCGACGACGCCGCGCAAACCATCGCCAGCAAGGCGCTGCGCGTGAACCTCTCCGACCTCGCCGCCAAGGGCGCCAAACCGCTCGGCTTCCTGATGTCGCTCGCGCTGCCCAAGGACGTCACCGACACTTGGCTGGCGAACTTCGCCGAAGGCCTGCGCAGCGACGCGGTGCTCTTCGGCTGCCCGCTGTTCGGCGGCGACACCGACCGCACGCCCGGCCCGCTCACCGTTTCCATCGCCATGATCGGCAGCGTGCCGCAGGGCGCTATGGTGCGCCGCGCAGGCGCCAAGCCGGGCGACCGCGTCTTCGTCACCGGCACTATCGGCGACGCTACGCTCGGGCTCGCGGTGCGCAACGGCAAGGACTTCAAGCTTTCCGACGCGCAGCGCCAGCATCTGATCGCGCGCTATCTCTTGCCGCAGCCCCGCAACGCGTTGGCGCAAGCGGTGCGCGCGCATGCCTCCGCCGCCATGGACGTCTCCGACGGGCTCGCCGGCGACTTCGCCAAGCTCTGCCGTGTCTCGCAGGTCGGCGCGACCATCGAGGCAGCAGCCGTGCCGCTGTCGGAGGCCGCGCGCGCGGTGATCGCGGGCGATCCCGCCATGTTGGAGACGGCGCTCACCGGCGGCGACGACTACGAGATCGTCTGCACCGTGCCGCCCGCCAAGGCGGACGGTTTCCGTGCCGCCGCCGCTGCCGCCAAGGTGCCGGTGACCGAGATCGGCGCCATCGAAGCAGGCGAGGGCGCCCGCTTCCTGCGACGCAGACGGCCGGCCTATGACCTTCGCCCACGCCTCCTTCAGCCATTTCTAGTTCCGTCATTCCGGGCCGGCCGCAAGCCGGAACCGGAATCCGGCCGAACTTCGCTCGCGTCCCGGAATGACAGAAGTCTTGGCAAGGTATAATGCTAGGCGCCCCGGGGAGCATCGACGCGCCATGCACGACATGACGGCCAAGAAAGAGGCCCTGCCGGCCTACACGCCGCATTCCAATTTCGCGAAATGGCACAAGCTGTTTCCGACCACCGCCTGGATGCGCCGCCAGGCGCCGCGCAACGTGCCGCGTTTTGCCTTCGAATACGGCGACACCGGCGCCGGCAACGACGTCGGCATCGCGCACAATTGGGCCGCCTTCGACGCCATCAAGGTCGCGCCGCGCTACGGGCTGGTGGTGTCGCCGCCGCCGGCCGAGGTCGAATTGTTCGGCACCCGCTACAACGCGCCGATCGGCATCGCGCCCATGGGCGCGCCCTCGCTGGTGTGGCCGGGCGCCGACGTGCTGATGGCGAAGGCGGCGCAACGCGCGCGCGTGCCTTACGCGCTGAGCACCGCCGGCGGCCTGACCATCGAGCAGGCGGCGCAACTCGCCCCCGACGTGTTCTGGCTGCAGCTCTACCGCTTCTGGCGCGACGACCACAAAATCGGTTTCGACCTGATGCGGCGCGCCGAGGCGGTCGAGACCAAGGTGCTGGCGTTGACGCTCGACGTGCCGGTGCGCACCACGCGCTCGCGCGAAACCTATGCCGGGCTTGCCGGCGAATTCCACCCGACCGCGCGCATGCTTTACGAAATGCTGGTCCGGCCGAAATGGCTGCTGGCGTTTATGCGCCGCGGCTATCCGCGCTTCGCCACCATCAGCGAATACGCCAAGTCGAACAATACCAACACCATCATCCGCTTCGCGCGCCAGAACATGGGCGGCGCTTTCACCTGGGAAGAGGTCAAGCGCTACCGCGACCATTGGAAAGGCAAGCTCGCGGTCAAAGGCGTGCTGCATCCGGCCGATGCCGAGAAGGCGGTGGCGATCGGCATCGAGGGCATCTGGGTGTCGAACCACGGCGGCCGCCAGATCGAGGCGCTCATGCCCTCGATCGACGTGCTGCCGGCCGTCGTTTCCGCCGTCGGCAACAAAGCCACCGTGCTCATCAACTCGGGCGTGCGCTCGGGCCAGGACGTGATGCGCGCGCTCGCGCTCGGCGCTGATGCTGCCTTTGCCGGCAAGTCGTTCCTGTGGGCGGTGGCGGCGCTCGGCGAGGACGGGCCGGCCCAGCTCATCGACCTCTATATCGACGAATTGCGCGCATCCCTCGGCCAGATCGGCGCCCATTCGCCGGCCGAGGCGCGGCAAGCCACCGTCCAGCATCCCGGCGCGATCAGGTTCTAGTTTCGGCCGAATACAGCGCTCGTGCCCCGGACGCGGTGCAGCACGCAGTGGTGCACCGCCGATCCGGGGCCCAGCTTGCATTCGGTGCCCCGGGCATGGCCAGCCCGACACAACGCTGCCCTGCGTCCCCGGCGGTGGCGCTTCACGCCGTGCCCCGTTAGAAGGAGCCCCTTGCCGGGAGCCCTCCGCAAATGTCGGCCGTCGCCGAGCCCATCGAAACCAGCCCGCGCGCCGTCGACGACCGTCTGGCGCGCCGCAACGCCATGGTGCTGGCGGTGGCGCAGGCGCTCGGCGGCGCCAACAACACCATCATCTATTCGACCGCCAGCATCATCGGCGCCGTGCTGGCGCCCAATAAAGGCCTGGCGACGCTGCCGATCACCGCCACCGTCATCGGCATCTGGCTCGGCACGCTGCCCGTCGGCGTATTGGCGCGCCGCTTCGGCCGCCGCACCGCGCTGCAGATCGGCACCTTGTTCGGCGTCGCCTCCGGCCTGATCTCCTATGTTGCGGTGATGCGGGGCGATTTCTGGCTATTGCTGGTCGGCACTTTCTGTGGCGGGCTCTATGCCGCGGCCTTCCAGTCCTACCGCTTCGCCGCCGCCGATACCGCCAGCGACAGGTACCGCCCGAAAGCGGTGTCCTGGGTGCTGGCCGGCGGCGTGTTCGCCGCGGTGCTGGGGCCGCAGATCGTCATCTTCAGCAAGGACCTGCTCACGCCTTTCACTTTCGCCGCCAGCTATTTGGCGCAGGCCGGCTGCGGCGTGGTGGCCTTGCTGGTGCTGCAATTCGTCAAGATCCCGCGGCTTGCCGCCGCGCACGCGCAGCAAGCCCGCCCGCTCGCCGAGATCGTGCGCCAGCCGCGCTTCATCGTGGCGGTCGGCTGCGGCGTAACCGCCTATGCCACCATGAACCTGCTGATGACCGCGGCGCCGCTTGCCATGGTCGGCTGCGGCCATTCGGTGAACGATGCCACGCTCGGCATCCAGTGGCACGTGCTCGCAATGTACGCGCCGAGTTTCGTCACCGGCAGCTTGGTGGTGCGCTTCGGCGTCATGCGCATCACGGCGATCGGGCTCGCGCTCTTGGTGCTGGCGGGCGTGGTTGGGGTCACCGGCCTGTCGGTTGCGCATTTCTGGTCCGGGCTGGTGCTGATCGGACTCGGCTGGAATCTGGCCTTCATCGGCGCCACCACGCTGGTCACCGAATGCCACCGCCCCGCGGAGCGCACGCGCGTGCAGTCGTTCAACGATTTCCTGATCTTCGGCTCGATGGCGGTGGCCTCGTTCTCCTCCGGCCAGCTGCTGGCCGCCTTCGGCTGGGCGAGCGTCAATGCGGTGATCTTTCCGACGGTGGCGATCGCCGCCGCGCTGCTGATCTGGCTCACCTTGCGCAACCGGCGGGAGCGGGCAGCGGCGGTGTAAGCCGCCGGCGCGCTCTGTTGTCATGCCCGGGCTTGACCCGGGCATCCATGGCGTGGCGCTTAAACGCTCAGCTTTGCAGTCGTGGCGCTTTCGGGACGCTGGCCGATCCGCGCTTCTCGATCGTTGAATTTGGCCTTCAGGTTTGCAGACGGTACGGCGACGTTTTTGGCTAGTCCGAGCGCCATCAGAAACCGGATAAATAACCAAGTAAGGTCAAATTCCCACCATTTGTGACCATGCCGAGCAGAGCGGGGATCGGCGTGATGATTATTGTGCCAGCCTTCGCCGCTGACCAACAATGCAATGATCGGATTGTTGCGGCTTACGTCGGGTGTGGCGTAGTTGCGATAGCCCCAAACATGGGTCACGGAATTCACTGACCATGTCAGATGCCAAACGACAACGGTTCGCAATGCGGCGCCCCAGACCACAAGGCTGAGGCCGAATTGAGCGGCATCCCGTAAGCTAGCGTCCGATAGTGCAGCCGCGCCAAATCCAGCGAAGAAAAATGCAAGCCAAGATACGAACGTGATCAGGAGCCAGTGGTTGCGCCGCTCAATCCAAGCGTACAAGGGATCACGCAAAATGTCTTTGGCATACCGCTCGGTCAACGGACCGCGTTTGATTTCGTCGGATTTCATGCAAAGCCAGCCCATATGCGCCCAGAAGAAGCTCACAATGGGACTATGGGGATCGCTCCCCTCATCTGAAAATTGATGGTGCTTGCGGTGGATTGCAGCCCAATAGCCCGGCGCATCTTGCAATGCGCACACGCCGATGATGACCAGCGTGCGCTCCAGCCAGCGGGGGCATGAGAAGCTGCGATGTGTCAGCAATCGATGATAGCCGACATTGATTCCAAATACTCCAAATACAAAACAACCGGCGGCGAAAAGAACCACCCCTGTCCAGCTGAAAAACCAGGGAACAATCGCCAATCCGGCGATCAGATGGCATACAAGGAAGGCGTAGATGGTGTCTTTTCTCAACTTCACGCCACGAAACTCCCCATATGCCAATTACTAGCCAAAGAGCATTGCAATTTTGCGCGCCACCACATCGTTTCAATTACTACCCGCGAGGTTTCGGCTCAAACCAGGATACCCCTGGTAGGGGCAAAAGCACTCGACCGCAAGCGTCCGCTGAGGGTCAATCGCGACCGAGCCATCAAGGGCCAAATTCAACGTTTATCCGGCGTTCTCAAAAAGCAGACATTGAACGGCGCATCCTCGGTGGACTTTGGCGCACCGCTTAAGCGTCCGCGTCCCGGCAACGAAATTTCTCATTCTAGGACCATAATCCCGCCATAATCTAGGATCATATTCCCGGTCATCCCGCCTCGTACCGAGGGGTGTCTGTACAGCATCTTCAGACACGGGGCGGGGAGCGGTGGCCGGGGAATGACCTTCACCGGAGATGCGATGTGAAGGCCCGGCGGTCCAAGCCGCATGTGTCCCGGCGCGCCTGCCGCGCGCCACGGGGCCCCGTGATGGCGGATGTTCGGCAACCGGTCACAGGTTCGCCGGCCCGACCTGGGCCCGAGAGCGGTGGATAGGCGGCCTGCCAATTCGACAGGAGAGGCGGGTCGCCTGAAAGGTCAGTCCACCGGGGGCCATGCGGAGCAAGCCTTCAAACACCGCGCGCGGGACGCCTTGGGAATGGCGGACTTGCGGATTTGCCCTTGCGAAGCGCGAAAAGCGCCGCGAGGGCTGCCCTTCGAAGTGCCGTGAGGCGCGAAGGAGCGGCGTTACGCACTTGTTGTTTGCGAGACATCGTAGACCCGTGAGTGCGCTCGGACCCATTGGCGTCCCGCGCGCCCTCGGTGCTTTTTCCGGGAGCGGGCGGCAGGAGGCAGACGACGGCGTACCTCGCGCCGACCAAACCAACAGGGGCGGCGGAGCGTTGGCTAATCCCATTTTACCGTTGTTTTGCCGTTCCCCGGCCCTGGCGCAGTTTGCCGCGGAAAAGGGCAATTGCGCGTTGCGTCATGGCGCGGATTTTGGCTATATCCGCGCGCATTCCGGTCGGGGTGAAGCGCCCTTCGTGCGGCCATCCTCGACGCTCCTGGCGCCGGGCGGGAGCGTTTTTTCCGCCAGCCCTTAATTCCAATCGAGGTTGAGGCCACCATGAATACATTGTGGATGATCGTCGGCTGTGGCGCGCTCGCGATCCTCTATGGCATCTGGGCGACCGGCTCCGTGCTGAGCGCCGATGCCGGCAGCCCGAAAATGCAGGAGATTTCCGCCGCCGTGCGCGAGGGCGCGCAGGCCTATCTCAAGCGCCAATACGCCACCATCGGCATCGTCGGCATCGTCATCTTCGTCATCATCGGCTTGGCGCTCGGCTGGCTGGTCGCCGCCGGCTATGCCATCGGTGCCATCCTGTCCGGCGCCACCGGCTTCATCGGCATGAACGTCTCGGTGCGCGCCAATGTGCGCACGGCGCAGGCGGCGACCAAGTCGCTGGCCGGCGGACTGGAGATCGCCTTCAAGGCCGGCGCCATCACCGGCATGCTGGTGGCGGGCTTGGCGCTGCTCGGCGTCACGCTCTATTTCGCCTTCCTGACCCACGGCCTGCACCTGGCGCCCAACGACCGCGTGGTCATCGACGCCATCGTCGCGCTCGGCTTCGGCGCCTCGCTGATCTCGATCTTCGCCCGTCTCGGCGGCGGCATTTTCACCAAGGGCGCCGACGTCGGCGGCGATCTGGTCGGCAAGGTGGAAGCCGGCATTCCGGAGGACGACCCGCGCAACCCGGCGACCATCGCCGACAACGTGGGCGACAATGTCGGCGACTGCGCCGGCATGGCCGCCGACCTGTTCGAGACCTATGCGGTGACCACCGTCGCCACCATGGTGCTGGCTTCGATCTTCTTCGCCAACACGCCGATCCTCACTCAAATGATGACGTTGCCGCTCGCCATCGGCGGCGTCTGCATCATCACCTCGATCGTCGGCACCTTCTTCGTCAAGCTCCCCGCCTCGCAGTCGATCATGGGTGCGCTCTACAAGGGCCTGATCGTTACCGGCATTCTTTCGCTGATCGGCATCGGCGTGGTGATTAACCTGCTGCTGCCGCATGGCTTCGGTGCCATCGATGGCCAGACCTACACCGGCATGACGCTGTTCATCTGCGGCATCGTCGGTCTTGGCGTCACCGGCCTGATCATCTGGATCACCGAATACTATACCGGCACCGACTTCCGCCCGGTGAAGTCGATCGCGGCGGCTTCCGTCACTGGCCACGGCACCAACGTGATCCAGGGCCTCGCCATCTCGATGGAGTCGACCGCGCTGCCCGCGATCGTCATCATCGCCGGCATCCTGATCGCCTTTAACCTCGCCGGCTTGTTCGGCATCGCCATCGCGGTGACCACCATGCTGGCGCTCGCCGGCATGATCGTCGCGCTCGACGCCTTCGGTCCGGTCACCGACAATGCCGGCGGCATTGCCGAAATGGCCGGCCTGCCGAAGGAAGTGCGCAAGTCGACCGACGCGCTCGACGCCGTCGGCAACACGACCAAAGCGATCACCAAGGGCTACGCCATCGGCTCGGCCGGCTTGGGCGCGCTGGTGCTGTTCGCCGCCTATAACCAGGATCTGCAATTCTTCACCAGGACCGCGGCCGCGCATCCGTACTTCCAGGGCATCCACCTCGACTTCGCCCTGACCAATCCTTACGTCGTGGTCGGCCTCTTGTTCGGCGGCCTGCTGCCCTATCTGTTCGCCTCCATGGGCATGACCGCCGTCGGGCGCGCCGCCGGTTCGATCGTCGAGGAGGTGCGCCGGCAGTTCCGCGAAAACCCCGGCATCATGAAGGGCACCAGCAAGCCTGACTACGGCCGCGCCGTCGACATGCTCACCAAGGCGGCGATCAAGGAAATGATCGTGCCGTCATTGTTGCCGGTGCTGTCGCCGATCGTCGTCTACTTCGTGATCTATGTGATCGCGGGCGGCGGGCCGGGCGGCAAGTCGGCCGGCTTCTCGGCGCTCGGCGCCATGCTGCTCGGCGTCATCGTCACCGGCCTGTTCGTCGCCATCTCGATGACCTCGGGCGGCGGCGCCTGGGACAACGCCAAGAAGTACATCGAGGACGGCCATTACGGCGGCAAGGGCTCGGAAGCCCACAAGGCCGCGGTGACCGGCGACACCGTCGGCGATCCCTACAAGGACACGGCCGGCCCCGCCGTGAACCCGATGATCAAGATCACCAACATCGTGGCGCTGCTGCTGCTCGCCGTGCTCGCGCACTGAGCGAAACGGCGAAGGCATTCGATCTTGTACGAAAGGCGGCTCCGCAGCTCTTGCGGAGCCGAACGGCGATCGCAGCGGCCCGGCGCTGGATCAGGATTTGGGTCGCGACTTGGGACTCCAAAGCGGGAAGGTTAGATCACCCCAGATTTTCCAGCCTTGCGTGGTGTCGCGCGCATAGATTTCATCCGTCGCGTAGATCAGCAAGCGGGCAGGGCCAAAGTCGTAGCCCAGCAAACCGCCGACCGCGAGCGCGGTTGGGGCGCTGTAAATGCCCGGCGCGCCGAGCGCGGCAAGCGCGGCGTAGACGCCCTCGGGGTCGCGGTCAGGCGTAATTTGCCTGGTGAAATACCCGACCGGGCCGATTTCGAAATTGCCGAATTTTTTCGTGGCCGTAAGGTCGATGAACAGTTGGCCGCCGGAGCGATATTGATCGTAGGAATTCTTCGTATTGCCGTTGTAGACGGCGTGCAGGGTCAAATCCCAACCTTGCCCAAGGTAGCTGACCGCGACGCTGGGCTCGAAGGTCCAGAACGGCGCGCCGATGCCGCGCGTCCCATTCGCGCCGGTAATATAGCCGTCCGGCCCGTAGAATGAGAAGCCGACCGAAGCGAACCAGTCGCCGCCGAGCTTCCAAGTCAAGTTGAAGGGAGACCAAACGGTGTTCGCGATGCCGCCGGTCGTATGCTTGACGCCGGCGATATTCGTCCGCACTTTGACATAGGGTTGGGTAATAAATGCGCTATAGCTGGCGCCGAGAAACTGCCAACCGGGTACGACGATCAGTTGAGAGGCGAGCGCGGTCGCACTCAACGTATCGCCGGTTCTAGCGCCCCCGGCATCGACGATGTGCGCCGAATAATAGTTGGACCTGTCCAGCAGATAGATGCCGGTCGGTGGAACCGCGCCGATCGGAAGGCCAAGGGTCAGGCCGGGTGGATAATTGCTCCCGACACCCGGCTCTCGAGCGGCGGCAACGTTGAGATGTGAAACGAATGTAAGCGCTCCGACCATAAAGAGCGCGTATCTTGCCTTCGGCTTAATCGATGACGGATAGCGCCGTGCGGACCGAGATTTCGGCATTGATCTTCGATGGCCCCCGAACCGAAACGCATCGAATACTTCTGTCTGTGTGCCCGACTCCTGATTTCTTGACAGACAAGGCGGGTTCGGAATCTGTTTTCAGAGTCCGTCGTAAGCGTCAATGCACACGCCAATACCGGCGGGATTCGGTGAGCAGCCACGTGCCCAAGCGACCCAAGCTGGTGAGTTGCCCTTCGCTAAAATGGTCGGGATTGCGCTGCGCGCGCGCGTTAATCCTTCAGGGCAGACCCGTTCGGCGCGTCACGCGGGCCCTTATTCCTTCAGGCGCCCGGCCTAATGCGAAAGCGGATTCATATGCTTGAAGATGTTGCGCACGTAGCTCAGTTCTTGCCCGCCGGTCGGCGTCGTCTTGGCGTAGAAATCGAACACCTTGCCGTCTTTGAGGCCGTAGTCGGCGAGCTTCCTGACCTTGCGTTCCTTGTCGAAATAGATCGCGACCACGCGCTGGTCGATGACGTCTTGCGGCATGAAGGCGGCCGTGCGCTCTGCTTTCTGCGAGATATAATAGAACACTTCGCCGTTGACGGTGGCGACGGTGGAGGGCGTGCCCATCACAATGAGCACCTGCTCCTGCGACGCACCGACCGGAACCTGTTCGAGCGCGCCTTGCTGCATGACGTAGCCGCGCTGGAAGGTCTCGGTGAACCGGCCGCAGCCGGCCAGCGCAAGCGCGCAGGCGATCGCCAGCGCCGGCGCGAGCCGGAGGGCGAGGTGGCGGGCAGGCGTGTTGTGGGTCCCCGGAACAGGCGCCGTCATCTTGCGTCTTGCATCGGCGCTGGCCATGACTTAACCGGCGGTAAGCTGCGGTCCGGTCCCTGAGCCAACGTGATGATTTTCCCCCTTTTTCGCCGCTCGGCGCGGCCCGACACCATTTCCACCCTGTATGGCACGATCGTGGCGCAAGCGCGATTGCCGCAGCTTTATCGGGATTACGCCGTGCCCGATACGGTTAACGGCCGTTTCGACCTGATCGTCCTGCATCTGGCGCTGCTGCTCGACCGCTTGGCCGAGGACGAGGCCCTGCGCGGCCTCGGACAGGGTGTTTTCGACCGCTTTTGCCGGGATATGGAGCATAACCTGCGCGAAATGGGGGTGGGCGACCTGAAGGTGCCGAAGGAGATGCGGCGCATGGGCGAGGCCTTCTATGGCCGGGCGCAGGCCTATCGCGACGCTCTGGCGGCCGGTTCCGACGAGGCTCTGGCGGCTGCGCTGGCACGGAATATCTATGGCGGATCGGCGCCGCCGCAGGCTGCACGCCTTGCCGCCTATATGCGGGCGGCGGTAGGGGAACTGAAGGCGCAAAACGCGGCGGATCTGGCGGCCGGCCGCCTGAGCTTTCCGGCGCCCACCGCGGTGCCTCAGCCGGCCGCAACATGAGCTTCAACCGCATGGAAAAACCCGACCATCCCTGGAGCGTGCCGGTGGCCGTAGAGGACGTGCCGGAAACCGGCCTGCATATGGAGATCGAGGCGCCCGAGCCGGCGCGCGCCGGCATTGCCAAGCTCGCGGGCCTGCGCGACTTGTCGCGCCTTGCCGCCATGTTCGACCTCACCCGCCAAGGCGCCGGTGTCCATGTTTCGGGCCGTGTCATCGCGACGGTTGGGCAGACCTGCGTGGTCAGCCTGGAACCGATGGAAAGCGAGTTGGATGAGGCAGTTAACGTGAGTTTCTCGCCTTCGGCCGCAGCGCAAGCCGTCACCGCGGCCGAAGGCCATCACGCCAGGCCCGATGATGAAGAGCCGCCCGAGCCGCTCGTGGGCGGCCAGGTCGATCTGGGCGCGCTCGCCGTCGAGTTCCTGCTGCTCGCCATCGATCCCTATCCGCGCAAAGCCGGCGTCGAATTCTCAGCCCCCGCGGTCGAGGATGGCGGCGAGCACCCCTTTGCCGCGCTCGAAAGCCTGAAAAAGCGCCTGGGCGGCGGTCAATCGTGAGCGGTGGGCAAGCGGTGCAAGGGGCCGAGAACCGGCTTGTGCGGCGTGACCGAGCGGGTATGGTCGCCGGGCATCGGAGCCGGATGAGCGCGCTGCCGGCGCCCCACCTCACGCCGAAGTCGATCCATGCCTGATCAGGTCCGTATCGCGCTTGACGCCATGGGCGGGGACCACGGGGCATCGGTCGTGCTGCCGGGTGCGGATATCGCGCTCAGCCGCCATCCCGACATCGAATTTCTGCTGTTCGGCGACCGCGCGGTGGTGGAGCCGCTGCTCGCCCGGCTGCCGCGGCTCAAGGCCAAGGCGCGGGTGGTCCATACCGACGTCGCCATCCGCATGGACGACAAGCCGAGCCAGGCGCTGCGCTACGGGCGCTGGAAGTCGTCGATGTGGCTTGCCATCGACGCGGTCAAGAAGCACGAGGCCGACGCCGTCGTCTCCGCCGGCAATACCGGCGCGCTGATGGCCATGGCGCGCTTCAACCTCAAGACCATCGAGGGCATCGAGCGCCCGGCCATCGCCGCGCTGTGGCCGACGGTGCGCGGGGAGTCGATCGTGCTCGACGTCGGCGCCACCATCGGCGGCGACGAGGCCCACCTGATCAATCTCGCCGCCATGGGCAGCGCCATGGCGCGCGTGCTGTTCGACGTGGAACGCCCGACCGTCGGCCTGCTCAATATCGGCGTGGAGGAGGTCAAGGGCCTGGAGCAGGTGCGCGAGGCTGGCCGCATCCTGCGCGAGGGCAATTTCCCGCATTTCGACTATCGCGGCTTCGTCGAAGGGGACGATATCGGCAAGGGTACCGTGGACGTGGTGGTGACGGAAGGCTTTGCCGGCAATATCGCGCTCAAGACCGCCGAAGGCACCGCCCGCCAGCTCGGGCAATATCTGCGCGCCGCCATGAACCGGACTTGGGCCGCCCGGCTCGGCTATCTCATGGCGCGCCAGGCCTTCCACACGCTGCGCGACAAGATGGATCCGCGCAAAGCCAACGGCGGCGTGTTCCTCGGCCTCAACGGCATCGTCATCAAGAGCCATGGCGGCGCCGACGCCGAGGGCTTCGCCTCGGCCATCGACATCGGCTACGACATGGTGCGCTACGAGCTGCTCGCCAAGATCGGCGAGACCATGGCGCGAGACCTGCAGGCGACCGCCACCGCGCGCCTGGCGAGCGGAGCGGGCTCGTGAGTGTGCTGCGTTCGGTCGTGCTCGGCTGCGGCAGTTATCTCCCGGCACGCATTCTCAGCAATGACGAGCTGGCGCGCTCGGTCGAGACGACAGACGAATGGATCGTGCAGCGCACCGGCATCCGCGAGCGCCATATCGCGGCGCCCGGCGAGTTGACCTCGGATCTGGCGCTGCATGCGGCGCGCGCCGCGCTCGCCAATGCCCATGTCGAGGCAAGCAGCATCGATCTTATCGTGCTGGCGACCTCCACCCCCGATCAGACCTTTCCGGCGACCGCGGTGTCCGTGCAGGCCGGCCTCGGCATTACCCATGGGGCGGCCTTCGACCTGCAGGCGGTCTGCTCCGGCTTCGTCTACGCCTTGTCGGTCGCCGACGCGCTGCTGCGGGTGGGCCAATTCAAGCGCGCGCTGGTGATCGGGGCGGAGACCTTCTCCCGCATCCTGGACTGGAGCGACCGCACCACCTGCGTGCTGTTCGGCGACGGCGCCGGCGCCCTGGTGCTGGAGGCGCAGGAGCAGCCCGGCGGCCCTAAGGACCGCGGCATCCTGACCACCCATCTGCGCGCGGACGGCCGCCACCGGGCCAAGCTCTACGTGGACGGCGGGCCGTCCTCGACCCAGACCGTCGGCCATCTGCGCATGGAGGGCCGCGAGGTGTTCAAGCACGCGGTGGCCATGATCACGGACGTGATCGAGGACGCCTTCAAGGCCACCGGCACCAGCGCCGCCGACATCGACTGGTTCGTGCCGCACCAGGCCAACAAGCGCATCATCGACGGCTCCGCCCACAAGCTCGGCATCGCGCCCGAAAAGGTCGTCGTCACCGTCGACCGCCACGGCAATACCTCGGCCGCCTCCATCCCGCTGGCGCTGTTCGATGCGGTCGCCGACCGCCGCATCAAGCGCGGCCATCTCGTCCTCCTGGAAGCCATGGGGGGCGGCTTCACCTGGGGCTCGGCGCTGCTGCGCTGGTGAGGCGCGCGCTTGCCCCGGCCGGCGGGAACCGACCGCGGTCGGGTGGGATGGGGGCCCTCCCTTCATATTTTTCACGGCCCCGTTGACCCGTGTTCATCATGCTAATATCGTGAAAATTCAGCGGGATATCTTCGCCGGGGGCAGGGCAGGCGATGACCGGAAAAACTGTGACGCGAGCCGACCTGTGTGAGGCGGTCTACCAGAAGGTGGGCCTTTCACGCACGGAATCCGCTGCGCTTGTGGAGCTGGTTCTGAAGGAAATCACGGATTGCCTCGAGCGGGGCGAGACCGTGAAACTGTCGTCTTTCGGCTCTTTCGTCGTGCGCAAGAAGGGCCAGCGCATCGGCCGCAACCCCAAGACCGGCAAGGAAGTACCGATCTCGCCGCGCCGGGTCATGGTTTTCAAGCCCTCGGCGATCCTCAAGCAACGCATTAACGGCGGCGGCGATACCCACAGCCCGCCCACTTAAAGCATCGCTTTAAGTCGCGCGTTCGGTATTCTTGCGTAGAACGAGTTGAGGAGTAGGCCGCTTTGGACAACAAGGCGCCGGACGCATTTCGCACCATCAGTGAAGTGGCGGACGATCTCGATCTGCCGCAGCACGTGCTGCGCTTTTGGGAGACGCGCTTCCGTGACATCAAGCCGATGAAGCGCGGCGGCGGCCGGCGCTACTACCGGCCCGACGACGTCGATCTCTTGCGCGGCATTCGCCATCTGCTCTACGGCGAGGGCTACACCATTCGCGGCGTGCAGCGCATCCTGCGCGAGCAGGGCGCCAAATTCGTGCAGGCGGTCTGGCAGGAGGGCGCGCCGCAGCCCCCGCATGGCGCGACCGAGGAAGAAGAGCTCGCCGAGGAGGCGGCTTCCGCCACCGAAATGCTGGAGGAGGAAAGCGGCTTGCGCGGGCGGCTGTCCTCGCTGATCGGCCGCGACCTGAGCGATCGTGCCGATATCGTTCAGGACCGTCAGGAGCCGCCGCTCGCCGGCGTGCCGATGCCGCGCGTGGAGCCGGCCGACCGCGCCATCCACGGGCTCTCGGAGCCGGCGCCGCCGCAGGCCGCACTGCCCGCGCCCCCGCCTCCGCCCCGCCTGCCGCGCGAGGAACTGCGCAATCTGCAGGCCGCCCTGCACGAGCTCGCCGAATGCCGCAAATTGATCGACGCGGCGGTGGCGCGCTCCGAATAAGCCGTCCAAGCGCTTAATTGCGATTGAACCCGAGGGGCATGGCGGCGCACCTAACCCCATGTAAGATGCTCCGGCCGGCTGGCTGCTAGGGGGCAGAGAATTGAGCATGCGACGGTTCGCGACGGCTGCGTTATTGGCGATCGCGATGGCCGCGCCCGCGCTCGATAGCGCGTCGGCGCAGTTGCGTCCGCCGCCTCCGCCACTACGGGTTGGCGTCGGCTCTGCCCGCGGCGCGGCCATCACGCCGCTCGGCGGCTACGTCATGGGCTCGATCGCCTGCGCGGCGGTCGCGCCGATCATCGGCACCGCCGTGCTGGGCCGCGAGCTGACCTATAGCGAGGTCTATCGCTCGACCTTCGGCTGCGTGCTCGGGCCGCTAGGTTGGATCATCGCCGATTGGCTCGTGCCGCCCGACAGCGTGACGCCGGGCCGGCCGGGCCGGCGGCATGGGCGTACGCCGCGGCGCGGGCGGCAGACAGGCGGCCGCCATATCGACCTGCCACCGTCCGGCACCACGGACTTTGTGCGGAACGAAGTGCTGGTCGCGTTCACCAGCCGCGCCACGCCGCAACAGCGCGGGCGCCTGTTGCAGACATTGCAATTGACGCAATTGGAAGAGCAGCGCTTCGCGCTCATCGGCCGCACCATCGCGCGCTTGCGCATCGATGCCGCGCGCTCGGTGCGCGCGACGCTGACTAGCGATGCGCCGCTCCGGCATCGTCGACTTGGGCCAGCCGAACTGGTTCTATAACGGCGCGCGAAGACCAGCCCGCCTCCGCGCCGCCTCCGCAATACGTGGTCAACAAGCTGCATCTGACCGAAGCGCACCGCATCACCGACGGCGACGACGTTCTGGTGGCGGTGATCGACTCGCAGATCGACACCCAGCATCCCGATCTCGCCGGCGTGTTCGCCGGCGAATACGACGCGCTCGGCACCAAACCTGCGCCGCACCTGCACGGCACGGCCATCGCCGGCGCCATCGCCTCGCACGCCAAGCTCGTCGGCGTGGCGCCCAAGGTGCGGCTGCTGGCGGTGCGCGCCTTTTCCGGCAGCGGCGCCAGCGCGCAGGGCACCACCTTCAACGTGCTCAAGGGGCTCGACTGGGCGGCGAGCAAGAACGCCCGCATCGTCAATATGAGTTTCGCCGGCCCCGCCGACAGCATGATGCGCGACATGCTGGCGAAAGCTTACGCGCGCGGCATGGTGCTGATCGCCGCCGTCGGCAATGCCGGCCCGCGCTCGCCGCCGCTTTATCCGGCGGCCTATCCGCATGTCATCGGCGTGACCGCGGCCGACGCCGACGACAAGCTCTTGCCGGTGGCCAACCGCGGGCGCGCAGGTGACCTTCGCCGCGCCCGGCGTCGCCGTGATCGAGCCGGCGCCCGGCAACCGCTATCAGGTCACCTCCGGCACCTCGATCGCCGCCGCCCATGCCAGCGGCGTGGCCGCGCTGGTGCTGGCGCGCGATCCCAAGCTGAAGCCGGCCGCCGTGCGCCGCATCATGATCAAGGGCGCGCGCCACATCGCCGGGCCGCGGCGCGACGTCGGCGCCGGCGAGATCGACGCGCTCGGCGCGCTCAAGCAGATGGCGCCGTGAACTCAGCGATCGATGAGGATGCCCGGGTTCAACACGTGCTTGGGGTCGAGCCGCTGCTTGACCGCCCTCAGCGCCTCGGCGAACAGCTCCGGCCGCTCGCGGTCGTACCAGGTGCGGTGGTCGCGGCCGAGCGCGTGGTGATGCGTGATCGTGCCGCCGGCATTGGCCATGGCTTCTGAGGAGGCCACCTTGATGGCCCAGAACTGCTCGACCAGTTTCTCCTTGTCCCCCAACGCGTGCCAGGTGAAATAGGGCGCCGGCCCGTCGGGATAGAGATGGGTGAAACGCACCGTGCAGGTGCCGGGGCGGCCGGTGACCTCGCGGATCGCGCGTAGCGTTTCCTCCTTCACCCGCGTCTGAAACTCCATGTAGCGGTCCCAGGTGATGCAGCTTTCCACCGTGTCGCGCATGACGCCGCGCGCGACCGCGTGTTCGCGCAAGTATGGGCCGCGCAGGAACTTGTCGCGCCAATTGCCGGCGGCGCCGCGGCGCTGGGAATCCTCTTCCGTCAAGGCTTCGCGGTCCCATTCGCCGCCGTGGTCGCCGCAGATTTCCAGCGCCCGCTCCATCCACGGCTCGAGCGGGTGGTCGGCCGACTCGAAGGACAGCACCAAGAGATCGTAAGAGCCGTCGCCGGCCTCGGTGAACTTGGCCTCGTCGCGCTCGATCAGCCGGGCATTGGCCGGGTAAAGCCCGGCCTGGCTGATGGCGCGCACGGCATCGACCGCCTTTTCGTAATCGCGGAAGCGCACCGTCGTCGCGCTGCGGAATGTCGGGCGTCGGTGCAACCGCACCCAGGCCTCGGTGATGACGCCGAGCGTGCCTTCCGATCCCAGGAACAGCCGGTCGGGATCGGGGCCGGCGCCCGAGGTCGGCCAGCGCCGCGTCGCTAGCAAGCCCGCCGGCGTGACGACGCGCAAACTTTCGATATGGTCGTCGATCTGGGTGTAAACGGTGGCGAAATGGCCGGCGGCGCGCGTGGCGATCCAGCCGCCCAGCGAGGAGAACTCCCAGGCCTGCAGGAAGAAACGCATGGTCAAGCCCGCTGGGCTTGAGCTGGCGCTCGAGCGCGGGGCCGAGCACGCCGGTCTGGATGCGCGCGGCCTGCGAGGTCTGGTCGATCTCGAGCACGCGGTTGAAATGCTTGAGATCGATGGTCACCGCGCCGCGATAGCGCTCGTCATTGGGCGGGTTGACGCCGCCGACCACGCTGGAGCCGCCGCCGAACGGGATGGCGGCGAGATCGTTTGAGCCGCACCAGTCGAGCACCGCGCGGATGTCGTCCTCGTCGCGCGGATAGGCGACCGCGTCGGGCGGGTTGGAAAAGTCCCGGCGGTGGATCATGCGGGCAAGATCGTGCACCGAGCGGCCGTAGCTGTGCAGCAGGCGGTCGTATTTGTCGGCGGTGCAGAACGGCTGCAAAGTTGCAGGTAAGGCGACGCGCGGCGCGCGCAGCGCGATCTCGGCTTCGCGCGGCATGGGCGCGGGATCAAAGCCGTCGACCTTGAACAGCTCGGCCCAGCTGCGCTCGAACCAGCCAAGTTCCTCCGGTGAGACGGCGTCGCCCTCGAATCCCCAGCCGTAGAAGCTGCGCCGCTTTTCGCCCATCGGGTTTATCTTGATGTTGGTATTTGGGGCTAAAGTGAATGGTCGGGGCGGCGAGATTTGAACTCACGACCCCCTGTCCCCCAGACAGGTGCGCTAACCGGGCTGCGCCACGCCCCGACCGGAACGGCGCGGACTATAGGCAGGCGTCCCGCAGGGCGCAACCTCGGCGGCAGCAAGGCTGAAACGAGATCAAGCTGCCGGCATGGCGGCGATGCGGAACGGCCGGTTCACCACATAGACGATGTAAAGCACCGCGCCCGCCACATAGACCAGCGCATAGGCGGCGAGGAAGCCGGTGATGTCGAGGCCGGCGGCCAGCACGATCCCCGTCATCGCCGCCATCGCGACCACCAGGAAGCTCGCGACCCGCGCGATCTCGCGGAAAAAGCCGGTGTGCAGCAGCAGATTGCTCGCGACATTCTGCACCATATTGGCCAGCAGCAGCAGCACCAGAACGAGGATGGCCTGGCGCGGCACGGTGGCGGCATGCCCGAGCAGCAGCGCGAACAGTTGATCGCCGGCCGCCAGCAGCAGCGCGCAGATCGCAAAGGTCGGCAGCGCGACGAGGAAGGCGGCGGTCAGCGTCGCCTTCTTCAAGGTGGCGACGTCGTGCGCGGCGAAGGCGCGCGTCTGCTGCGGCACCAGCGGATCGAGCCCGGCGGCATAGATCAGCGTGGTGCCGCGGAACACCTTGAACACGGTGTCGAGAATGATGGTGGGCGCGCCGAGGCCGAAAGCCATGGGCACGACCAGATAGGGAAAGTTGTAGATCGTGAGCTCGGCGCCGGCATAGGTGCCGCTGCGCAACAGCTCGCGCCGGTTCACGCGCCAGAATTCGGCCAAGGCCGAAGAAAAGCCGCGCAGCCGCGGCGCCAGCGCGGCTTTGTGCACGAGGCGCAGAACGCAGGCGCCGAGCACGACGAACCACAACAGATTGCCGAGCATGAGGAAAGCCGGCAGCGGCAGGCCGATGAGCAGCGCCAGCATGATCGCGATATGCCCGCCGCGCCGGATCGCTTCCAACGTCTCGAAATAGATGAATTCGTCGATGGCGTTGCAGATATTGCGCAACGGGAACCAGACGAGGTTGAGCGCGGAGAAGCCGAAGAAGGCGGCGTATTCGGCCGCCTCCCACATCGTCACCGAGGCGCGGCTCGCCATGAGCGCGAAGCAGGTAAGCGTGCCGGCCGCCACGATCAGCCCATAGAGCAGGACGACCGCGCTCGCATGGCGCGTTACGCTCTCGTCGGCGAGCTTACCGAGATGGCGCGCGCGCTGGCGCACGAACAGGATCTTGGCGGCGCCGAGATCGAACAGCCACAGCGATACGCCGAAAGTGCCAATCAGGATGAAGACCGAGAAGCGCTCAGGCGTCAGCACGCGCGCGAACACGAAGGTCTGCACCAACCCTGCGGCGACCGCGGCGCCCGCGGTCGAGGAGCGCAGCAGGAAATAGCGCAGCGACAGCACGCTGGCGAGCAGGCGCAGCGGATGCTTGAGCGCGGATTTGAGCGCAAGGGCCGTCATGGCGGCAAACTAGCGCTTAAGCGCGGATTATTCGTTTAAAAATCATGGTGAACAAATCGTCTCGCCGCAGTCGCAAATTTTGCCGCTTCGATTCAGGGAAAATTCGGCGAAAGCCGCTAAATTGCCGACCAATAAAGACGCGAAGTTTCGGTATGGCATTAGGTGGCAGCAAACGGAGTGAGGCCGGCGCGGCGGCTTCGCGCGCGGGGCAGGCGCGTGCGGCCGTCAGCGTGGTCGTGCCCTGTTACAACGGCGGGCGGTTCCTCGACGGGCTGATGGAATCGCTTTCGCGCCAGACCTTGCGCGATTTCGAAATCGTCATCGTCGACGACGGCTCGGACGACGAGGAGACGCTGCGCAAGCTCGCAGCGCTCGACGGCCGCGCGCGCGTCATCCGGCAGGACAATCGCGGCCCGTCGGCCGCGCGCAATACCGGCATCGCGCATGCGCGCGCCGATATCGTGGCCATGATCGATTGCGACGACACGGTCGAGCCGACTTATCTGGCCGAGACCGTGCCGATCTTGCAAAGCGCGCCGCCGGACGTGGCGATGACCTTCACGCATATGCGTACGGCCGGCGGCCAGGCCACCATCGGCCGGCGCTATTTCAACCGCTTCGATCTGCTCTTCACCAATACGGTGTCGGTCGGCCTGGTGCTGCGCAAGGAAAGCTGGCGCGCGGTCGGCGGCTACGACGAGACAATGCGCGAGGGCTACGAGGATTGGGACTTCAGCCTGCGGCTGGCCGACGCCGGCTTCCGCGGCATCGAGGTGCCCAAGCCCCTCTACATCTACTACATCCGCCCCGATTCGATGTGGCTGAGCCGTTCCTCCGATGTCAACAAGCGGCGGCTGCACGCCAAGCTATGGCGCCTGATCCGTTCCAAACATCCCGACGACTACCGGCTAACCGCGATCTTCCGGCTGTGGTGGAAAAGCCGCGACGGCAGCGGCGCCATCCCGCTCTGGAAGGGGCTGGCGGCTTACGTGCTGGCGCACCTGATCCCGGACGCCTGGTTCAGCCGGCTGATCGCCGGCATGCGCAACCGCACCCATAGCGGCCGGCGGCCGCGCGCCGTAGGGCTATCCTGAACGCAATCGCTCCACCCGGAACAGCAACGCAAAGCGAGAACCCGATGCAAATGCTCGACACCGTTTCGCCGTCACGCGACACCGCTTCGCCGCCGCTCGTGGCCGAATTGCCCGCCACGCCCTTGCCGGTGGCGGATGCGCCGCACTTGCTGGCCGACACTTTCGAGGCGATCGGCGTCGACAACTACCACCGCTGGGCCTGGGACAATTACAAGCGGGTGGTTGAGGAGCTGTGCGTGCGCCTGCATGCCAAGCGCATCGTGGAGATCGGCGGCGGCCGCGATCCTCTGTTCACGGTCGAGGGCGTCAAGCGGCTCGGCGTCGAGATGACGGTGAACGACATTTCGCAAGGCGAGCTCGACGTGCTGCCGAAGAGCTATCGGACCGCCTGCTTCGACGTCGCCGGCGATATTTCAAGCGTCGCCAATCTGCGCGGCCGCTACGACCTTGCCTTTTCGCGCATGGTGTTCGAGCATGTCGCGGACGGCCACCGCGCCTGGTCCAATCTGCATGAGCTCTTGGCGCCGGGCGGCGTCGCGCTCGCCTTCATCCCGACGCTTTACGCCGTGCCGTTCATCATCAATAAGCTGCTGCCGGACAAGCTCGCCGCGTCCATCGTGAAGCTGCTATTCGCCAACCGCACCGACGACGAAGACCCGGTGTTCCCGGCGCGCTATTCCTGGTGCTTCACCGATGCCCGGCTCGATCGCATGTTGTCCGGTATCGGCTATCGCGAAGTGGCGGTGCTGCCGTTTTACGGTCACGACTACTACCAGTCGTTCCCGGTCATCCGCGACGTCAATGCCTGGTTCACGAAGGCGGCGCGCCGCAACGACTGGCGGCTGCTGTCGAGCCACGCCTATATCGCGGTGCGCAAATAGCCGGCGCCCTGCTGCAGGTGTTGGCGGCGGTAGCGGCTGGTCGCGGCCCATAGGCCCCAGATGATGCCGAGCAGCAGAAAAAAGTGCCGCCAGTGATCGGTGTCGATGATGAAGCCTTCGGCGACCTCGCCGGTGAAGGCGGCGAGCCCCGTGACGATGTAGCCCTGCCAAGGCGTCGGCACGAACACGCTGCGTAGCGCCACCCAGAACGTGGTCAACAGCAGCAGGATGTAGCTGACGCCGCCGACCCAGCCGTAGACCAGGAAGGCCTGCAGATAGACATTGTGCTGCTGGTTGACGTGCGTGCTGGCGAAGCCGAAGGGCCCGAGCCCGTTGGGCGCGCCGAGCAGCGCCGAGAGCGCGAGCTCCTGCAGGCGGAAGCGGCCGCCGGAGCCGACGTCGTAGGACTGGATGAGGTGCGCGCGCACCTCGAACATCTGGTGGATCGACGGGATCGCCAGCAGAATGGCGATGAACGCCGCCATGGCGCCGACCGCCAGCGCGCTCATGACGAAAATGCGCAGCCGCGTGTTCTGCTGCCGCGCGGTGAGGAAGGAGAAGGCCACCATCACCAGCGCCGAAATCGCGAAGTGGAACCAGGCGCCGCGCGAAAACGCCACCAGCAGGGCCACCACCAACACGCCGAGCATGGCGACGTCGATGAGCCGCGCCCGGTGCACCAGCATGCGCTCCATCAGCACCAGCGCCGGCCAGATCATGAAGGGGCCGTAGACGTTGGGATCCTTGAAGGTGGCGAGCGCGCGGCCCTCGGGCGCGAACAATTGATGCGCATGCGGGAAGAGGCTCAGATAGCCGGCAACGCCGGCTCCCGCCACCAGCACGGCGGTGAAGATATAGGCCGAGCGCATGGCGGCCAGCCGCGCCATGGTATTGTCGGAAAAGATGCAGGCCCACATGGTCGCCGCCACCGCCAGATAGAGCGAGGTGGCGACGAACTGCGTGGTCTTCTCCTTGCCGGTGACGTTGAGCAGCGACATTAGCCCGCCGAAGTTCCACAGCAGCAGCAGCAGAAACAGCACCAGCAGCCGGCGGTTGAAACGCACGCCGGCGATCAGGCAGGCGAGCGCCAGCACGCCCATCAGCGCGTCATGCGGCGACGGCTCGACGAAGGCGATCGAGCTCGCCAGTACCGTGACGTAGATGACGACGAGCAGCAGCCGCTCGCGCAAGGTGAAGGCGGCGGCGGGTGCGTAAGGCGGCGCGATGGGCGGGGCGTAGAGGGGACGCACGTAAGGCATCGGCGCCGGAGCGCCCGCGCGCGGCAGCGCCATGTCGCGGGCGGTGATCAATAGGCGTTCTCGGTCTTGAGCAATGCGAAGGGCGTGCGCAGCAGGATCTCCAGGTCGAGCAACACCGACCAGTTTTCGATGTAGTAGAGGTCGTGCTCGACGCGCTGCTGGATCTTCTCGTGCGTATCGGTCTCGCCGCGCCAGCCGTTGACCTGCGCCCAGCCGGTGATGCCGGGCTTGACGCGGTGGCGGGCGAAATAGCCGTCCACCGCCTCGTCGTAGAGACGCGCCTCCGCCTTGGCGTTGAGCGCGTGCGGGCGCGGGCCGACCAGCGACAGGTTGCCCTTGAGCACCACGTTGAACAGCTGCGGCAGTTCGTCGAGGCTGGTCTTGCGGATGAAGCGGCCGACGCGGGTGACGCGCGGGTCGTCCTTGGTGACGAGTTTGTTGGCGGCGGCGTCGGCCTGATCGATATACATCGAGCGGAACTT
This sequence comes from uncultured Pseudomonadota bacterium, assembly GCA_963819955.1. Taxonomy (GTDB): domain Bacteria; phylum Pseudomonadota; class Alphaproteobacteria; order Rhizobiales; family Xanthobacteraceae; genus Pseudolabrys. Next base: position 367,269 of record CAWFYB010000010.1, read on the forward strand.
GTAGACCTCGATCAGGTCGTTGTTGAAGCCGTAGCGCTTCTGCTTGAACAGCACCGGCCCGCGGCTGTCGAGCTTGATGGCGAGCGCGATCGCCGCCATCACGGGCAGCGCGCAAAGCAACATCAGGCCGCCGATGATCTTATCGAACAGCCATTTCATCACCACGTCCCAGTCGGCGATCGGCCGGTCGGCGACGTCGAGCACCGGCACCTTGCCGATGTAGGAATAGGAGCGCGGGCGGAACTGCAGCTTGTTGGCGTGCGCGGCGAGGCGGATGTCGACCGGCAGCACCCACAGTTTCTTCAGCATCTGCAGGATGCGGCCTTCGGCCGAGATCGGCAGCGAGAAGATGACGAGATCGACGCGCGTGCGCCTGCCGAACTCGACCAAGTCGTCGACGGTGCCGAGCTTGCGCTCGCCGGCGCATTCGCTGCCGGTACGCTCGTCGCCGCGGTCGTCGAATAGGCCGATGATCTTGACGCCGGTGTCCTTCTGCTTGTGCAGTTCCTCGATCACGTGCGCGCCGGTCTCGCCGCCGCCGACGATCACGGTGCGGCGGTTGAGGCGGCCTTCGCGCGTCCACTTGCGCACCAGCAGGAACACCATGCGGCGCGAGAAGATGAGCGTGGCGAAGCCCACGATGTAGAAGGCGCTCAGCCACACGCGCGAGAACATCTCGCCGGCCTTGGCGAGGAAGGAAGCGCCGATTACGATCAGAAACACCACCGACCAGGCCGAGGCCAGCCGCATATATTGCTTCTCGTGGCCGCGGAAGGCCTGCACCTGGTAGATGTCGGCGATCTGGAACGCCAGCATGGATAGGGCCGCGACCACGAAGGTCGCCAGCAGATAGCGCCAGATCATGCTGTCGTATTCGTGGAGATAGGCGCAATAGACCGCCATGCCGACCAGCATGATGAGCGCGAACTCGCCGATGCGCACGAAGCCGGCCAGCACGATCGGCGAGACCGCCGCCGCTGCCGGCTTGGCCGCGACCGCGAGCGCTTCCGGCGTGAGGCCGGCGCGTTTGGCCGCCGCGCGCGGCATGGCGCGCACGCGCTCGATCACGGCTGCGGGACTGGCTGCCTCGATCTTCGGATGCAGGTCGGTGTCGCTCATTGCTACGCTACTCAACGTGACAAACGGCACAGGTGCGGCGTGAACACGGGCTTGCCGGACTTCCCTTAATTCCCGGAAATTCTTAAGGAAAAACCGTCAAAAAAGGCTTATCGGGACGCTGAAAAATCTATTAACGGCGCCCGGCTCTCTGCAAGTTTGTCAGCGCGCCCTGGTAGCCGGCGAGTACGCCGTCGACCATGGTTTTGACCGAAAACGCCGCTGCCACCCGCTCGCGCAACTCCCGCGCGGTCTTGGCGGCGCCGGCCGGGTCGTCGAGCGCGCAGGCGATGGCGCCGGCAAGCGCCGCGGGATCGCGCGGCGGCACCAGTCTGTCCGACAAGGGCCCATAAATTTCCGGAACCCCGCCGACGCGCGTCGTGATCAGCGGCTTGCCGCCGGCTGCCGCCTCCAGCACCACATAGGGCAGCGATTCCGAGCGCGAGGGCACCACCATGATGCGCCCGAGGCTCAGCGCCTGATAGCCGGGCATCGCGGGCTTGAAGCAGATCGAAGACGATAGGTTGAGCCGCTTGACCTGCGCCACCAGCGCCTCGCGGTCCGGGCCGCTGCCGACCAGCGTCGCGGTCACCGCGCGCCCCTCGCGATGCAGGATAGCGATCGCCTCGATCAGCACGTCGACGCCCTTGACGGGGCGCAACTCGCCCAGGAACACGAGATCGGTTGCGTTGTTGCGCAGGACGATCGGTTCGAATTCGGTGCTGGCGACACCGTTATGCACCACGCGCACCAAGCCCTTCGGGTTGCCGATCTTGTTGCGGAAGATTTCCTCGCTGTAGGCGCTTTCGAACAAGAACAGGTCGCCGCGTAACATCAAGAGGCGCTCGGTCGCCAGATAAAATTGCCCCGCCAGCGTGTCGTGACCGAACAACAGGCTGCCGCCGTGCGGCGTGTAGGCGCGCGCGGCGCAGGGGCGGCCGAAGGTAAGCCGCGCATAAGCGCCGCCCTTGGCGCCGTGGCCGTGCACCACGTCGGCATCGGTTTCGGCCACGCGCCGCACGACGTGGCCGAGCGCCCAAAGATCGGCGGGATTGCCGTGGCGCCACATCGGCACGCGGCTCAAGCCGAGTGCAAGCGAGGGCCTAAGCTCACGCAAAACCGCTTCGGCATGCGCGCCGCCGGTGCGTTTATCGGCCACGATGCCGACGTGGTGTCCGCGCGCGATCTGCTCGCGCGTCAAATCGAGCACGTGGCGGAACAGTCCGCCGACGGGCGCGCGAAACACATGCAGGATGTTCAATGGCTCCATAGTGCGCGGGTTTTAGCCGCGCGATTGCCTAGCAATGTTTAAAGTCGGCTTTGGAAAATGCTTAAAACTCGCTAATACCAACGCGCCTGCGCGAACGGGTTGCTGGCGCGGGCGGCGATATAAGGCCCGCCGGTGGCGTAGCTTGGCTGCTGGTATTGCTGGTATTGCGTGGACGCCGGTTGACCGGCGTAGCCCTGCTGCGGCGCATAGCTGGGTTGCGAATAAGTTTGTTGGGCGTAGACCGGCCGCGCGGGCGGCGGCGTATAGGCCTGCTGTGGCGGTGTGAAAGCCTGCTGCGGATAGGCGGCCGGTTGCGCGTAGGCGGGCGGCGGGTAATTCGTCCGGCTGGCGGCGTAGGTATTGAATAACCCGCGGCCGCCCGAATCCTGTTGCGGTTGCGTTTGCTGGGTGGCCTGCGAGGAAGAGAACAAGCCGCGGCCGCTCGCAGCGGCCGATGCCGGCTGATAGCGCGCCTGCGCATATTGCGGCTGCGCCGACGGCATAGAGCGCTGTTGTGCCGCCACCGGCTGCTGAGTTGCCGGATCGATCACGTAATAGCTCGCCTGCTGGCGCGCGCAGGCCGCGGCCGCAAGCGCGACCAGGACCGGCAGTAATATTTGGCTAACCCGCATTGCTACAAATCCTGGCCGTTGGCGGGAATTTCTAGGGGGATTAGGCGGCCGGATGGTTAACAAATTCTAACTATTGGCCGGAAAGTGCGCGGGATTAACGCGACAGCAACCATAATAGTTTGTGATCACGCTGGTGCCACAAACTCGTGCGGTTGGAGTAGCGATGTTGTTCCGTAAGAAGTTGAACGTCGAAGCCACCCCGGCGCCGCTCGTGGTACCGGTTGCCCCCGACGGCGAAACGGACATGCGGGGCCTCGGCCGCGCCGTTTGGCAGAAGAAGGGGCGAATCCTCGCGGTCACGGCTGTCGCGGCGGGCGCCGCCTTCGTCGTCGTCAACGCCATCACCCCGCAGTTCCGCTCCGAATCGCGCATTCTCTTGGAAGCGCGCGAGAACGTCTTCCTGCGCGCGGAGGCCGACAAGAACGTCACCGAGCGCACCACCATCGATCCGGAAGCCGTGGCGAGCCAGATCCAAGTCGTGCTGTCGCGCGATCTGGCGCACGATGTGATCCAGAAGGAGAAGCTGACCGACAATCCGGAGTTTGAAGGCGGCGCGGCGTCGCCGGTCAGCGCCCTGCTGCGCCTCATCGGCCTCGGCCGCGACCGCAGCTCGATGACGCGCGATGAGCGCACGCTGGAGGCCTTTTACGAGCACCTCAATGTCCAGCAGGTGCCCAGTTCGCGGGTGATCGCCATCGACTTCAGCTCCGCCAATGCGCAGCTCGCCGCCAATGTGGCGAACGCGATCGCCGAGGGCTACCTGCGCATGCAGCAGAACGCCAAGCTCGATCAGACCCGCGCCGCCGGCAGTTGGCTGGCCGGCGAGATCGAGAAAATGCGCAAGAAGGTGTCGGACGCCGAAGACAAGGTCGAGCAGTATCGCGTCAAGGCCAATTTGTTCGTCGGCTCCAACAATTCCTCGCTGCCGAGCCAGCAGCTCACCGAGATCAACTCGCAGATCGCCGCCGCGCGCGGCCAGCAGGCCGATCTCGAGGCGCGCGCGCAGCAGCTGCGCGCGCTCATCCGCTCCGGCAAGACGATCAATTCCTCCGACATCACCAATTCCGACACCATGCGCCGGCTGATCGAGCAGCGCATCGCGCTGAGCTCGCAGCTCGCCGAGCAGTCGACCACGTTGGGCCCGCGCCATCCGCGCATCCTGGAGCTGAAGGCGCAGATCGCCGAGACCGGCCGCCAGATTCTCGCCGAGGGCGAGCGGCTGGCGCGCCAGCTCGACAACGACGCCAAGGTCGCCGGCGACCGCGTCAAGACGCTGACCGCGAGCCTCGACACGGTCAAGAAGCTCGCCTCGCATTCGAACGAGCAGGACGTGCAGTTGCGCGCGCTCGAGCGCGAAGCCAAGACCGACCGCGCTCTCTTGGAATCCTATCTGGCGAAATACCGTGAAGCCTCCGCGCGCGACAGCATCAACGCCGCGCCGCCGGAGGCGCGCATCATTTCGCGCGCCACGCCCGCGCTCAAGCCGGCCTATCCGAAGAAGATGGCAACGGTGCTGATCGCGGCCTTCGCCGCTTTCGCGCTGCAGGCGGGCTTTGCCGTTACCGGCGCGCTGCTGGCGGCGCCCAGCGGCGGCGCCTATGGCTATGCCTACGCGCCGACAAGCTACGCGGGGGCGGGCTACGAGCCGCCGATGAGGGCGCAGGCGCCGATGCCGTCCGCGCCGATGCCAAGGGTGAATTCGCCGCCGTTGGCGCCCATGCCCGCCGCTGGCTTTGACGGCGGCGGCTTTCAGGCTGCGCCTATGCCGGTGGGCAGCATCGAGCAGGTGGCGCGGAATTTGACGCAGGCGGGCGATTCCGGCCGCCGCGTCAGCGTGGTCGGCACCGCGCGCAATGTCGGCACTACCTTCGCCGCCATCACGCTCGCCCGCGCGCTCGCCGCAAACGGCAGCGTGGTGCTGGTCGATATGGCGTTCGGCGCGCCCAATCTGTCGGTGATTTCGACCGATCCGAACGCGCCGGGTATCGCCGAGTTGGTGCGCGGTACGGCGTCGTTCGGCGACATCATCACGCGCGACCAGTATTCGCGCGTGCATCTCGTCGCCACCGGCAATGTCGGCAACGACGCCGCCGTGCTCGCCGCTTCGCCGATGCTGGCGACGGTGATCGAGGCGCTGGCGCGCAGCTACGATCACGTGGTGATCGACGCCGGTTCGGCCGCCGACGTCGCGGTCGAGCGCTTCGCGCCGCTGGCGCAGCATGCCGTGCTGGTCACTTCCGACCCGGGCAATCCGTCAACGCGCGCGGCAAGCGACCGGCTGATGAGGGCAGGGGTTGCCGATGTCGCTGTGCTGCCGGGCGGCGCGGAAGCGGTCGCGGCGTAACCTCAGACCGCGGGCGAAAGGCGCGCGCGCAGACGGCGCACGGACCGCACCACCGCCCACAGCGGGGCGTGTCTCTTGACCGTGCGCTTGCAGCGCGCGGCGATTGCGTAGCCCGCGGCGATGAGCCGTCCGGCCGGGCTGAGCGGCAGATGGCTCTCGAACAGCGGCTCGGCATCCGAGCAGAACAGCGTCTTATAGTTCGATTCGCCGATGCCGAGGTCGAAAGTGTCGAGCCCGCGCTCGCAGCAGCGCCGCACCACCTGGGAGAGCAGCTGCTCGCCGGGGCTTTCGGCGGCGTAGCGGTCCTTGACGATCGAATTGAACATGCCGCAAAAGCGCCCGCCGCCGACGATGCCGCCGAAGGTGGCGACGATGATGTCGCCGACCGAGAGCGCGTAGAGCTCGAGCAGCGGCGCGCCGTCGGTCAGATGCTCGCTCGCCGCCGCCTCGATGAAGCGCCGCACGCCGGGTGCGGCGAAAGCGTCGGTAATGCCGAGCACACGCATGCGCGCGCTCTTCTGCTTGAAAAACACGTCGAGCACGCGCCGCACCTCTTGATCGCTTGCCGCCTGCTCGAAGCGCACGGCGCCGAAGCCGGCAAGTGCGCGCTCCTTCTTGCGCATCTTCTTGCGCGTGGCGGAATTGGTGTGTGCGCGCAGCAGCGCGTCGTAGTCCGGGATGAGGGCGCCGCTGAAGCCGTAATTGGCCGAGCGCAGGTGCGGCAGCAGCGCGAAGGGATTGGTGGTGCCGTTCCAGGTCAGCGGCTGGCTGACGAGCTTGAGCACGTCGGCGCCGCCGGCAAGCTGCTTGAGCACCGCGCGCAGGTCTTCGGCCTCGATCGCCTCGGCGACGTCGCGCCGCCATACGCCCATGTTGAAATTGGCGTGCTTGCCGCCGAGGAACTCGGCGACCTGCACACCCCCGACCCGGCGGCGGCCGAGCGGCCACAGGAACAGCGGCGCGCCCAGGGCATTGAAGCCGACCACGATGAAGGGGCTGACGCCGGTGGCGCTTCCGGCATGGCGCTGCCAGAGCCGCAGGAACTCGAAGCGCTGATAGGGGGTGCTGAGGCTTTCGCCCTGTTCCAGCGCCCGCCAGTGCGGCGCGGCCTCGCCCATATCCTCGATGATCTCGACCCGCGCGATACCGGCGTCGGCGCCCCTTAAATGCCGGCTCGGGACAGGAAAATTGCGCAGGGCAAGGACGTTCATGGCATTTGCAGGGCGTTTATGGGGGACGGCCGCGCGCGGCTTGGTTAATCTTGTGCCCAGCGTCGCAAAGATTTCTCAATAAAGGGTTGGAATATTAGTCCCAATTGGCGCAAGGAATCGGTAAGCAGCGTGGCGAACCTGAAGAAAACCATCATCCGCAGCGGCCTGGAGACGCTCTATTTCAGCGGGCTGCATCATTGGATGCGCCCGCTGGTCGGCGGCGTCGGCGCCATCCTGACGCTGCATCACGTGCGCCCGCCGCGGCCCGACGGTTTCCAGCCCAACCGGCTGTTGGAGGTGACGCCGGCCTTCCTGGAAGGCCTGCTTAAGCGCCTCAAGCGCATGCGCATCGACGTGGTCTCGCTCGACGAGATGCACCGGCGCTTCATCACCGGCGAGTTCAAGCGCCGCTTCGTCTGCTTGACCTTCGACGACGGCTACAAGGACCTCAAGCAGTGGGCCTGGCCGCTGCTGCGCAAATACCAGACGCCGTTCGCGGCCTATATCGCCACCAGCTTCCCCGACCGGCTGGGCGAATTGTGGTGGATCGCGCTCGAAGCGGTGATCGCGCAGAACGCGCGCATCGGCCTCTTGATCGACGGCAAGGAGCAGTTCTTCGAATGCGAGACGGTGCGGCAAAAGCGCGAGCTCTATGACGCGATCTACCGCTATCTGCGCAGCTTCAAGACCGAGGACGAATTGCGCAGCGTCGTGCGCGATCTGTGCGCCTGCTACAAGGTCGACATCCAATCGTTCTGCCGCGAGCTCTGCATGGATTGGCCGGAGATCGTCGAGATGGCGGCCGACCCGCTGGTCACCATCGGCGCCCACACCGTCAATCACAAGATGCTCATGAAGGTGCCGAACGAGGCGGCGGTGCGCGCGGAAATGGAGATGAGCCGCGCGGTGCTGGAGGCGGCACTCGGCCGAAGGCCCAACCATCTCGCCTATCCGGTGGGCGATCCGACCGCGGCCGGCCCGCGCGAGTTCCGCATCGCGGCTGAGTTGGGCTTCAAGACCGCGGTGACCACGCGGCCGGGCGTGCTGTTCAAGGCGCACCGCGATCACCTGACCGCGCTGCCGCGCATCTCGGTCAACGGCGAGTTCCAACGCCAGCGCTACATGAAGGTGCTGATGTCGGGCGCCGGCACGGCGTTCTGGAACGGCTTCCGGCGGGTGAACGCGGCCTAACGATCCGCTCGTCCCCGCGCAAGCGGGGACCCGGGACGACATTCCGTGCCTTGCTGTTTTGCTCTGGATTCCCGCTTGCGCGGGAATGAGCGGGGAGCGGCTTTACGCTTTGTCCGCGTCCGGCTTTCCCATCCACTTGACCAGCAGCATCGCCGGCAGCACCCAGCCGAGCCCGGCCACCACGTAATAGATCACCGCCACCAGCCCGTTGATATCGGTCAGCACCGACTGCGCCAGCGCCATGGCGAGGAGGCTCCAGACCGTGACCAGCACGAGCAAAGCGAAGGCGCCGATCAGCTTGCGGGTGCGCATGGACATTTAGGTGCTCGTTTCGGTCATTTGCAGGGCGCGCGGCCGGACTATATGGTCCGCGCGGTCCCTCACAAGCAACCCCTTTTGATGCGCGCGCCGAGCCCGACCCATAACCTGCCTGCGGTGCGGCTTTGGCTGCTCTGCGTCGCCGCCATGATCTTCATGACGCTGGTGGTTGGCGGTGCCACACGCCTCACTGAGAGCGGGCTTTCGATCACCGAATGGAAGCCGGTCACCGGCGTGGTGCCGCCATTGTCGGAGCCGGGCTGGCAGGCGGAATTCCAGGCCTATCAGGCGATCCCGCAATACAAGGCGATCAACCGCGGCATGAGCCTCGCGCAGTTCAAGGTGATCTATTGGTGGGAATGGACGCACCGGCTGTTGGCGCGCTCGACCGGCGCGGTGTTTCTTTTGCCGTTGCTGTTTTTCCTCTGGCGCGGCTGGGTGCCGCCGCGCTTGAAGGCGCGGCTATGGGCGCTGTTCGGCGCCGGCGCGTTTCTTGGGCTCGTCGGCTGGTGGATGGTGTCGTCGGGGCTTGCCGGCTCCGGCCGCGTCAGCGTGTCGCAATACCGCCTGGCCTTTCACCTGACGCTCGCCGGCGCGATCTATGCCGCCGTTTTATGGACCGCGCAGCAGATCGCGCCGCAACGCGCGAGCGAAGCGCCGGCCCGGCTGCGCTTCGGCGCGCTTGTAGTTGCCGTACTGGTGCTGCTGCAGATCTATCTCGGCGCGTTGGTCGCCGGCCTCGACGCCGGTCTCGCCTACAACACCTGGCCGCTGATCGACGGCGCCTTCGTTCCAAGCGCCGCGCATCTGTTGTTCCTGCATCCGGCCTGGCGCAATTTCTTCGAGAACGTGCTCACCGTGCAGTTCGACCACCGCATGGTGGCCTATGCGATCTTTCTCGCCGTGATGCTGCACGCCAACGACGCCTGGCGCGCCGGCCAAGAGGCGCGCGGCGCCTTGATCCTCGCCGGCGCGGTGACGCTGCAGCTCGTGCTCGGTATCGTCACGCTGCTCAACCAGGCGCCGATCGAGCTGGCGCTCACGCATCAGATGGTGGCGATCCTGGTATTCACCGTCGCGGTCGTGCATGCCGAGCGGCTATGGCATCGCGCCGACTTTTTGGCGCCGAAAACCGCAGCCACGGAGACGGCACCGTGATCGACACGCAAGTAAGCGGCGGCATCGCCGTGCTGACCATGAGCCTCGGCAAGGTCAACGCGCTCGACATCGAATTCTGCGAGGCGCTCGCCGCGCGCTTCAAGGAGCTGGCGGCTGCGCCCGAAGCCAAGGCTGTGCTGCTCACCGGCCAAGGCAGGGCGTTCTCCGCCGGCGTCAATCTCATCCGCGCGAATGCGGGCGGCGCCGACTATATCCGCCGGTTCCTGCCGGTCCTGCACCGGCTCTACGACGCGGTCTATTTTCATCCCAAGCCGGTGGTGGCCGCGCTCAACGGCCACGCCATTGCCGGCGGCTGCGTGCTCGCCTGTTGCGCCGACCGCCGCATCATGGCGCGCGGGGCGGGCCGCGTCGGCGTCACCGAATTGCTGGTGGGCGTGCCGTTTCCCGCGCTCGCCTTCGAGATCGTGCGCGCGGCCGTGCCGGCGCGCCATCTCAGCGAGGTGATCTATAGCGGCGCCACCTATGAGCCCGATGCGGCGAGCGAGCGCGGCTTCATCGACGAAATCGCCGAGCCCGCCGAACTGCTGGAAGACGCCTACGCGGTGGCGCAGGAGCTCGCCGCCTTGTCGCCTAAGGCCTTCGCCCAGACCAAGGCGCAAATCCGCCAGCCGGTGGCCGAGCGCGTAGCGGCAAGCGGCGCGGCGACCGAACAGGCCGTCACCGATATCTGGGCGGCACCGGAGTCGCTTTCCAATATCCGCGCCTATGCCGAGCGCACGCTGAAGAAGACCTAGGCTTTTGATCGCAGGCTTCACACCTGCGCCAGCGCCCGCTCCAGCTCGGCAATCGCCGCCGCCTTTTCCGCGCCGCTCATGGCGGTGTCGGCACGGACCATATCGATCTTGCCCGTGATGAAGGCACGCGCGCGCGCCCGATCTTCGGGACCCTGGGGTGTCTTGCGTGCGAATTGTGCACGCAGGTCGGCGATCGGTCCAGGCGTGCTGCGCGCGGCGGATTCCTCGGCTGGCGGAATAGGGGGCGGCGTCGTTCGATCGGCCATTGCAATCCTTGCGACCTGGGCGGGTCAGCTATTCACCGTGAACGCATAATTGGGGTCGAGGAAGACCAGATGGAAGCCCACATTGTCCGTCCGGATGGTGGAATTCGAACCGCTCAGCAGAGCCCAACTGCCCCAATGACCGGTGTTGTCCGCACTGATGAGCTGGGTTCGCAACGCGCCCATCTGCCGGGTGCCGCTGTACGATGGCTGAAACGTCTCCACAATTGGCGCCCACGAACCGACCCAACCCGTCTTCTGCTGCGCATCGGTCGCCGGGTAGTCGTATTGATAGATCAGATCCCACCCGCCGCGAACGTGGTTGTAGAGAAGCGCCTGATTGCGCCACGTGGTTTCACTAATCATCCACGTGCTGTTCCAGACGGGCAGCACTTGATGGGCGGCGCCATGTGCGGACTCGGTCCTCAAGTAATTGCCGAGTTGAGCGAAGGGAACATTGGTTTGCCAATGGTCGCTGCGGGCCCAGTCGAAGACTTCGAAAGCGACACTGCTTTGGCCGTTGTAGGCGACAAAGGCTTCGACGCCCAAGCCGGAGCGGTTGGTGGCCGTGAGGTATAGCCAAGTATTGACATTGCCGCCCGGCGGCGTCGGGCAGACGATGTCAAATGCGAACGAGGTGCCGTGACCCCATGCGGTCTTGAAACCCGAGGTGTAAAACACGCCATAGCCGACACCGCCCGGTATGGGCTGCCCGAGCAGCTTCATTGCGCCGGAACCGAGCGCCCGCGCCACGCTCTTGACCGCCAAGTCGCGGCTCTGAAGGTCGAGGTGGGGATGCGTGTGGGCGAGCAGCATTTTGTGGCGGACGAAGGCGTCGCGAAATGCCGCGTCGACGGGCGCTTTGCTGGTCATTGCCGTGAAGCGCGTGCGGGCGTCGGCTATCGTCTTATGCGGACGACCGGCCGGAGCGGAAGGTGCCGTGAAGGCGGCACGCGCCGCAGCGGCGGCTGCAGGTCTGCGGACCATGACGGCTGCCTCCCTATAAAAGCGAAAACGCAATATTAGTATATCACAGGTTGCGCATCGCCGCGATAATAAAATATTGCATTCGGCGGGTCCTCACGCCGTCATCGCCTGCGCGAGATCGGCGACGATATCCTCCTTGTCCTCGATGCCGATCGACAGCCGCACCACGTCCGGCCCGGCGCCGGCCTGCACCTTCTGCGCGTCGGACAATTGCCGGTGCGTGGTGGAGGCCGGATGAATGATGAGCGAGCGCGTGTCGCCGATATTCGCCAAATGCGAGAACAGTTCGACATTGGAGACCAGCTTGACGCCGGCGTCGTAGCCGCCCTTGAGCCCGAAGGTGAACACCGCGCCGCAGCCCTTCGGTACGTATTTCTGCGCCAGCGCGTGATATTTATCGTTGGCCAAGCCCGGATAGCTCACCCAAGCCACCTCCGGCCGCTTCGACAACCATTCGGCGACGTAGAGCGCGTTGTCGCAGTGGCGCTGCATGCGCAGCGACAGCGTCTCGATGCCGGTGAGGATGAGGAAGGCGTTGAACGGCGACAGCGCCGGCCCGAGATCGCGCAGGCCCAGCACGCGGCAGCAGATGGCGAAGGCGAAATTGCCGAAGGTCTCGTGCAGCACGATGCCCTGATATTCCGGGCGCGGCTCCGACAGCATCGGATATTTATTGTCGCGCGACCAGTTGAACGAGCCGCCGTCGACGATCATGCCGCCGATCGAATTGCCGTGGCCGCCGAGGAACTTGGTGAGCGAATGCACCACCACGTCGGCGCCGTAGTCGATCGGCTTGCACAGATAGGGCGTCGCCAGCGTGTTGTCGACCACCAGCGGCACGCCGGCCTTGCGCGCGATATTGGCGACCGCCTCGATGTCGACGATGACGCCGCCGGGATTGGCGATCAACTCGATGAAGATCGCCTTGGTCTTCTCGCTCACCGCCTTTTCGAAGCTGGAAATGTCGTCCGGGTCGGCCCAGGCCACATTCCAACCGAAATTCTTGTAGGAATGGGTGAACTGGTTGATCGAGCCGCCGTAAAGCTTTTTCGACGCCACCAGCTCGTCGCCCGGCGTCATCAGCGCGTGCATGACCACCACTTGCGCGGCGTGACCGGAGGCGACCGCGAGGCCGGCGGTGCCGCCTTCGAGCGCGGCCACGCGCTCTTCCAGCACGGCGCAGGTCGGGTTGCCGATGCGGCTGTAGATATTGCCGAAAGTCTGTAGCCCGAACAAAGCCGCGGCGTGATCGACGTCGTCGAACACGAAGGAGGTGGTCTGGTAGATCGGCGTTGCGCGCGCGCCGGTGGTGGGATCCGGCTTGGCGCCGGCGTGAATCGAAAGCGTCGCAAAACCAGGAGTGCGTTCGGCGTCGGCCATGGCCCATCCTTTTGTCGGTTGCGGCCGCGGCGGGCCATGAACGTCGGGCGCGATTAAAGGGGCTGCGCAGGCGCGGCGTCAAGGCGAGGCCCGTCATTCCGGGGCGGCGCAACGCGCCGAACCCGGAATCCAGATGCAAATTCAGTCCGTGTTTCTGGATTCCGGGTTCGCTCGCTTCGCGAGCGCCCCGGAATGACAAGCGGAAAAGCTCAGCCTTTGCTTTATTCGTTTTTCTCGATCGCCGGGCCGATCCGCATCCGCTGCACGCCCTTGCCGAGCGACAGCGCGCGCTTGGACGACAGCGTGCGCGAGTTGACGCCGATCCAGGAAATCTCCGACGACAGCCGCCCGTATTCGATCTTGGGGCAGCGGTTCATCACTACTTTGAGCCCCGCGTCCTCGGCAAGCTTGGCCGCTTCATCGTCGCGCACCGTGAGCTGCATCCAGATCACGCGCGGCCTAGGCGTCATCGCCAGCGCTTCCTGCACCACCGGCATGGCGAATTGCGCGGCGCGGAAAATGTCCACCATGTCGACCGGCTCCGGGATATCGCTCAGTTTGGCGTAGACCTTCTGCCCAAGGATTTCCTTGCCGACCTGGCCGGGATTGACCGGGATCATGCGGTAGCCGCGCTCGATGAGATATTTGAAAGCGAAATAGCTCGGCCGATTCTCCTTCGGCGAAATGCCGACCATGGCGATGGTCTTCACCGTGTTGAGAATGCCGCGGATGTAGCTGTCGGGATATTGCTCGTGGTTCATTGCAGCGGTTCTGCCACGGTCTTCTGCGCCAGCGCGGCGCGCAGCCGCGCGTTCTCCTCTTCGAGCGCGGCGATCTTCGCCTGCACGGCGGTGAAGGCCTCCTCCAGCTCGGCCTCGCTGAAGCGCGCGACGATGTGCTGCGAACAATTGACGTCCCAGGCCTCGATGGTGAACAGGATGGCGCGCTCGGGCCTTGCCTTGTAACCGGTGTCGAACAGCTTCTCGACCAGCGCCGGGTCGTTTTCGACCACGCGCGCGCGGCCCCACAGCTTGATGCGCTGCTTGCGCGCGGGATCGAGCAGGAACAAGAAGGCGCGGTCGTTTTCGCTCAGATTGGCAATTGTGATGTATTGCCGGTTGCCGCGATAGTCGGCAAAGCCGAGCGTCTTCTCGTCGATCACCTTGATGAAGCCCTTCGGCCCGCCGCGGTGCTGGATATAGGGCGCGCCCGCGGCGGTCGCGGTGGCGAGAAAGGCCATATCGAGCCCGGCGATGAATTGGGCGAGCTCCGGCGTCACGCGGTCGGGAAAGCCCTCCGCCACGCTCTGCGCGTAAGCTTTGGCCGAGCCGCGCTCGGCTTGCGCCTTCAGCGCGGCCGGGGAGAACACAAGCGAGGCATTGTTCATGGCGCGCGCGGGCTCCTGGGCGCAGGCGGTCGCGTGCAAGATAGGCGCGTGCGGCCGCGGCGCAAAGGGCCGCACACGATCAAGCCGGCGTGGGCGGCAATCGCCCGGTCACTTCTTGTTGGCGTCCACCACCTTTTTGCAGGCGGCGCCGAGGCTGTCGTAGTGGCTGGCCAGGCAGCGAATGATGCGGCCGCCGCCCGGGAAGGTGCCCTTGCAATATTTGTCGTAGTCGGCCTGGCAGGCGGCGCGCTCGGCCGCGGTGATCTCCTGCGCCATGGCGGGCGTCAGCGCGGTCAATACCAAGGCGGCGGTAAGGACGGTGATGCGTATCATGCAAGCTCCTTGTTGCGGGCGACGGCTAAAGCCATCAGCGGTCCTCCCAGGTAGGTGCGCGCTTCTCGATGAAGGCGCAGATGCCTTCCTCGGCGTCGCGCGCCATCATGTTCTCGGTCATCACTTCAGAGGCATAGGCGTAAGCCTCGGCGAGGCCGAGCTCGAGCTGACGGTAGAAGGCCTGTTTGCCGATCTTGACCACATGCGCGGATTTCGAGGCGATCTGCCGGGCGAGCGCGAGCGCGGCTTGGCGCTCCTCGCCCGCCGCCACCACGCGGTTGATGAGGCCGATCTGCGCGGCCTTCTCGGCCGGCACCATGTCGCCGGTCAGCAGCATTTCCATCGCCGCCTTACGCGGCACGTTGCGCGACAGCGCCACCATCGGCGTCGAGCAGAACAGGCCGATGTCGACGCCGGGCGTGGCGAATTTGGCGGCCGAGGAGGCGACCGCGAGATCGCAGGTCGCCACCAGTTGGCAGCCGGCCGCGGTGGCGGTGCCTTGTATGGCGGCGATCACCGGCTGCGGCAGCATGACGATCTGCTGCATCATGGCGCTGCACGTCGTCATGATATGGCGGAAATAGGCGCGGCCGCCGTCGGCGTCGCTGCGCCGCGCGGTCAGTTCCTTCATGTCGTGGCCGGCGCAGAAGGCGGGTCCATTGGCCGCCAGCACCACCGCGCGAATGCCGGTGTCGGCGGCGATGTCGCGCCAGGCCGCGGCGAGCGCGGCGATCAGCGCTTCCGACAGGCTGTTGCGCGCCGCCGGCCGGTTCAGCACCAGCATGGCGACGTCGCCGTCGCGCTCGCGCAACAGCACGGGCGCGGCCGTCTTGGCGGGAGGAGCGGTGGTCTCGATGCTCATTGGGCGCGATACTTAACCCGAACCGGGGCCCATGCAAGGCCGCGGAACCGGCGCCAAGCTTTTGGTGTTGGCCTGCCGACACGGAACCGCATGGCAAAGCGCAGAAAATCGAAAACCACCACGAAGACCTCCAAGCGCAAGCGCTGGTCGCAGCGCGTCACGGAAGAAAGCCATGCGCTCATCTTGGAAGAGGGCGTGTTCACGCTCGCCAGTCCGCGCACGATTGCCGCCTCGCTCAAACGCTCGGCCGACGCGAGCCGCCGGCGCAAATCCGATCCCTACCGCTCCGCCATGTCGATGCTGGTGTTCTTCATCAACCGCGCCGGCAAGGGTCTCACCAAGTCACGCAAAGCCAAGCTGGAAAAGGCCAAGGACGCATTGCGCGCGCTCTACGGCAAGGATTGACGGCGCCGACTTGGCGCCGCCATAGACAGGGACGCCGGATGGGCCGGCCAGGGGGAGCCTCCATGCCGGCGCCGGTTCTCACCGCCGCGCAAATCCATGAGCTGCTGCACGAGGTCTATCCGCAGGCCTACTACCCGGGCAGCGGGCTTTCCATCGAGCGCGTCGACTACGGCGATGTGCGGGTGCGGCGGGCCTTCCACGCGGGTCACCTGCGCCCGGGCGGCACCATTTCCGGCCCCACCATGATGGCGCTTGCGGATTTCACCATGTATGTCGCGGTGTTCTCGGCGGCGGGGCGGCAGCCCGGCGCGGTGACGGTCAATCTCAACATCAACTTCCTGCGCAAGCCCGGCCACGCCGACCTGATAGCCGACGGACGCCTGTTGAAGGTGGGTAAGCGGCTGGCGGTCGGTGAGGTGACGATCTATTCGGAGGGCTCGGACGAGCCGGTCGCCCATGTCACCTCGACCTATTCAATCCCCAATGGCCGATGATTAGCTCGTGGTATTAAAATACCATTCTCATAATAGACTGATCTAGCTAGATAAATCTTGGGAGACCTGCATTGACCGGGGCGGGGCGCTCGGCTAGAACCCCGCCACTTCGGCGCGGCATTGCGCGCTTCGTTTTCAGGATATCCGTCATGAAGACCTATTCGGCCAAGCCCGCCGAGATCGAGAAGAAATGGGTGAGCATCGACGCCACCGGCCTGGTGGTGGGGCGGCTCGCCTCGATCGTGGCCATGCGGCTGCGCGGCAAGCACAAGGCGAGCTACACGCCGCATGTCGACGACGGCGACAACGTCATCGTCGTCAACGCCGCCAAGGTGGTGTTTACCGGCCGCAAGCGCGACCAGAAAGTCTACCACCACCACACCGGCTATATCGGCGGCATCAAGGAGCGCACGGCCAAGCAGATCATGACTGGGCGCTTCCCCGAACGCATCGTGGAGAAGGCGGTCGAGCGCATGCTGCCGCGCGGACCGCTCGGCCGCGTGCAGCTTGGCAATTTGCGCGTCTACCCCGGCCCCGAGCATCCGCACGAGGCGCAACAGCCGACCAAGCTCGACGTCGCCGCCATGAACCGCAAGAACACGAGGAGTGCCTGACCGTGGCCGAGACCGTACAGTCGTTGGAAGGATTGGCGAGCCTCAAACCGGCCGCACCGGAAGCGCCGCAATACGTGCAGAAGATCGATGCGCAAGGGCGCGCCTACGCCACGGGAAAACGCAAGAACGCGGTCGCCCGCGTCTGGATCAAGCCCGGCGCCGGCAAGATCCTGGTCAACACCAAATCGGTCGAGCAGTTCTTCGCACGGCCCGTGCTGCGCATGCTGATCCAGCAGCCGCTGGTCGCTACCAACCGCAACGGCCAATACGACGTTACCTGCACCGTCTCGGGCGGCGGCCTGTCGGGGCAGGCGGGCGCCGTGCGCCACGGAATTTCCAAGGCGCTGACCTACTTCGAGCCGGAGCTGCGCGGCGCGCTCAAAAAGGGCGGCTTCCTCACTCGCGATTCGCGCGTGGTCGAGCGCAAGAAGTACGGCCGCGCCAAGGCCCGCCGGAGCTTCCAGTTCTCCAAGCGCTGATCGCGCCGAACGATATCGACTGCCGCAAAGGGCGCGCCGAAAAAGCGCGCCCTTTCGCTATTCCGCTCGGTTTTGCTGCAATTTTATCGATAATTCGCGCAAGTATTTCATCGAAGCGTGCGCATGCGCACAACGCTTTTCCCATGAACGGTGGGCTATTTTACCTCCGCGTGCCGGCCTTAGGCCGGGCGCGCGATGGAGCCAATCGGAGTTGCCATGCTTGGCGCGGCCAATCGGGGACTGTTATTTTTGGACGGTCCCACCCTTGCCTTCGTGATGGTCTGTATTGTCGCGCTGCTCGGCATGTTTCTGATGCTGGCCTGGCTGCAGCAGCGCGACGTGGGCGCGCTCGCCTGGTGGGGGGCGGCCTATTTGCTCGGCGCATCCGCGCTCGCGGCGTGGGGCGCGCCGAGCCCGTGGTTCACGCTGCCGGCGGAAGTGCCATTCGCCATGATCTTCGTGGCGTGCGGCATGATCTGGAACGGGGTGCGTCTGTTCCGCGGCCGGCCGCTGCGGCCGATCGCCGGCTGCGCCGGCGCCGCGATCTGGCTCGCCTTGTGCCAGTTGCCGATGTTTCCGGACGGCAGCGTCGCGCGCATCGCGCTCGGCGTCGTCGTGGTCGCCTGCTATACTTTCTTCATCGCCATGGAGCTTTCGCGCGAGCGCCGCAAGTCGTTGCGCTCGCGCACCGCGGCGATCGTGGTGCCCGGCCTGCACGCGGCGATCTTCCTGCTGCCGCTTGCCATGCGCGCCTTCATGCCGGACGATATCGCGGTCAGTTGGATCACGGTGTTCGCGCTGGAAACGATCCTGTACGCGGTCGGCACCGCCTTCATCGTGCTGTTGATGGTCAAGGACCAACACGTCGACGTCTACCGGCACGCCGCCTCGGTCGATTACCTGACCGGCCTGCTCAACCGGCGCGCCTTCCTGGAGAACGCGCTCAAGCTGTGCGCGCGCCAGGCCGGCGGCGGCAAGCCGGTGAGCATGCTGATGTTCGATCTCGATCATTTCAAAAAGGTCAACGACCGCTTCGGCCATGCGGTCGGCGACGAGGTGCTGCGCGTGTTCGCGCAGGTCGTGCGTAAAAGCACACGCGCGAGCGACATCATCGGCCGCCTCGGCGGCGAAGAGTTCGCAGCCGTCGTGGCCGAACCGACGGATATCGCCATGCTGATCGGCGAGCGCATCCGCTCGAGCTTCGAGGTCGCCGGCGCCGTGGTGGCCGGCCACGCGGTCGGCGCCACCGTCAGTACCGGCGCCGCCACCTCCTACGAGACGGTGACCAATATCGACGCGCTGATCGCGCGCGCCGACGCCGCGCTCTATCGCGCCAAGGGCGACGGCCGCAATCGCCTGCGCGCCGCCGCCGAAGAGCCGGCAGGCGATCGCGCCCGTCTGATCGCCGCCGCTCGCGACAGCAAGGCCTCCGCATTGGCGCGTTTGTCGCACCGCGACAGCGCCGCCTGAGCGGCCGAGCGAGCCGCCGGCATCGCAGGCGTCCGGCTTGCCCGTGTTGGTAGCGGTACGGTCGTGCCGCACAATGGTTTCGTCGATCGACGGCGGCAGAAGTTTTTTGCGTTAGGCGGCGCGCGGATAATTCCTGTTCGGCGATTTTCGCCGCACCTGCCTACCTCTTTCACCGCTTGCTAACCAACGAAATGATCCTTGCGCGAACTACGTATGGCACCGCAATGAATTGCCAAACGGTTTCACGCATAAGATCACTATCGTCGTGATTGAAATGGAACCCGAGGCTTCGATTGAACACTGCCGTGCCGATTGAAAAAAGCCGTCCTGGCCGCGACGCGTTTCCGCGGCGGCTCCTTGTGGCGGCATTCATCATCAGCGTGCTGGCCGCCGCGGTCGGCGGCGCGCTGGTGGGGCGATTACACAACGGCTTCGACGCGGTGGAGATGAGGGAGGCTCAGCTCGACGAGTATGTCACCCAGGTCAAGTTGTTTGATGAAATTTTGACGATGTCGGCACGCATGGCGGCCGCTACGGGCAATGCAAGTTACGAGGCCAGGTACGATAAATACGATGCCGAGCTCGACGCGCTGATCAAGAAGACCGCAAACGCATTGGGCCTATCCGAAGTAAAGCAATTCGTCGAACAGACCGACGAAGCAAACAAGAAGCTCGTGCAGTTGGAGCGCCGCGCCTTCGCGCTGATGCATGAGGGCAAGGGGGCCGAGGCGTCTGCTCTGCTGGTCAGCGACGAATATCTGAGGTGGAAGGGCGCCTACACCGAAGGCGTGGAAAAGACCGCGGCCTGGCAAAGTGGCGCAATTCAGCGCGACAAACGCAATCTTTACCGGCTGCTGGTCGGTTTCGAGATTTCGAGCGGTGCGATCATCCTCGCGCTGCTGTCGACCTGGTTTTTTGCGCTCCGTGCCGGGCGTCACTGGGGTGATGAGCGATTGAGATCGGAAGCGGCCTTGCGCAAGGCTAAAGACGAGCTGGAACAGCGAGTCCAGGAGCGCACCGCTGAACTGCAGATTGCCAACGACACCCTTCGCCACGGCACGGAAGCGCTCTCGCGCGAAGTCGCTGAGCGCAAGCGCGGGGAGGCGGCGCTGCGAGAGTTGCAGCAGATCGTCGCAGCGATACTCGATACCGTACCCGCAAGAATATTCTGGAAAGACAAAAACCTCGTTTACCTGGGATGTAACGCGCCGTTCGCGCGCGATGCGGGGTTTTCCCGTCCCGACGAAATCATCGGCAAAGACGACTATGAGATGGGTTGGCGCGAACAGGCGGACAAGTATCGGGGCGATGACCGCGAAGTGATCGAGACCGGCCGCGGCAAGCTTCTCATTGAAGAGCCGCTGACAACGTCGGAAGGGAAGATCAATAACATCCTGACGAGCAAGGTGCCCTTGCGTAATGCAAACGGTGAGATCTTCGGCGTGCTTGGCACCTTTATGGACGTCACCCAGCGCGCGCGGCTGGAAGAACAACTGTCTTTTTCCAATCTCCTCAACACGACGGCGATGGAGAATTCGCCGGACGCAATTCTCGTCGTCGACGAGAGCGCGAGAATTATCTCGTTCAACACTCAGTTCATCAAGCTATGGGATATTCCACGAGAACTCGTGGAAAAAGGCGCCGACGAGCCGGTGTTGCAGACTTTGGCCGCGCGGTTCTCGGACCGGGAGGCGTTTATCGCGCGCATCAAGCATCTTTATGAGCATCCCGACAAAAAGGCCCACGACGAGCTCAGGCTCAAGGATGGGCGTGTGATCGATCGGGACACGGCGCCGCTGCGCGACGCCAAGCAGAAATATCTCGGTCGCATATGGTATTTCCGCGACATCACCGAACGCGAGCGCGCGCACGACCAGATCAAGATGGCGAATGACAAGTTTGAAAAGCAGAACTTGCAGTTCAACGCGGCGCTGAACAACATGGTTCAGGGCCTTCTGATGTACGACCGCGCCGGGACGCTCATCGTTTCCAATCGGCGCTTTGCGGAAATGTTTCGGGTGCCGTGGGAAAAATGGAAAATCTCGGCGCTCGGGGCGACGGTTGCGCAAACCATACAGCTTGTCGAGGACTGGACCCATGTGGCCGTAAAAGATCCCTCGAATATCGTCGTCGAGCTTCAGGATATCTTGGACCGCCAGAAACCGGGAAAAATCGTTTTTGCGCGTACCGACGGGCACACGTTCTGTGCCTCATGTTCGCCGATGGCCGATGGCGGTTTCGTTGTCACGATCGAAGACACGACGGAACAGCGGCGCATTCAGGATCAGATTTCGCACATGGCGCATTACGACGCGCTCACGGATCTGCCGAATTGGACCTTCTTTTATGAAAAGATGGCTGGACTTCTCACGCCCGCGGCGCAGAGCCGCCCCTTCGCGGTTCTCAGCCTGGACCTCGACCACTTCAAGAGCGTCAACGATACGCTCGGCCATCCAATCGGAGACAAGCTGTTGCGGGCGGCGGCCGGGCGCATGCGCAACTGCGTCCGCGATACCGACATCGTCGCGCGGCTGGGCGGAGACGAGTTCGCTATCGTGCAGGTCACATTCGAGCGGCCGGCCGACGCGACCACGCTCGCGACGCGCCTCATTGACGTCGTGAGCGCGCCCTACAAACTCGGCGGACACCAAGTCGTCGTGGGGACGAGCGTCGGGATCGCGATCGCGCCGGGCGACGGCACGATTCCGGATCAGCTTATGAAGGGTGCCGACCTGGCGCTCTACCGCTGCAAGGCCGATGGTGGAAATGTCTTTCGGTTCTTCGAAGCGGAGATGGACGCCCGCATGCAGGAGCGCCGCGCTTTGGAGCTCGATCTTCGCAGAGCGCTGGCCAACGGCGAATTCACGCTCGACTATCAGCCCATTGTCACGCTCAAGACCGGGAAGATCACCGCTTGCGAAGCGCTCATTCGCTGGCATCAACCCGAACGCGGCTTGGTGCCGCCGCTGCAATTCATTTCGATCGCGGAGGAAACGGGCCTTATCATCCCGATCGGAGAATGGGTGTTGGGTCGAGCCTGTGCGGACGCCGTCGAATGGCCCGATGAAATAGCGGTAGCGGTCAACGTATCGCCGGTTCAGTTCAAAACCGCCGACTTTGTCCGCGTCGTAGAAAACGCGCTTGCCAAGTCGCATTTGCCCGCAAGCCGGCTGGAGCTCGAGATCACCGAGTTGGTTCTGTTACAGGACAACGACGGGGCTTTAGCCATGCTCCATCAACTCAAGGAGCTCGGCGTCAGTGTTGCAATGGATGATTTCGGGACCGGGTATTCATCGCTTGGCTATCTTCGCAGCTTTCCATTCGACAGAATCAAGATCGATCAGTCCTTCATTCGCGACTTGTCGAAGAACCAGCAGAGCCTGGCCATCCTGCGGGCGGTTGTCGGCCTTGGCAGCAGTCTCAACATGGTCACGACCGCCGAAGGGGTCGAAACGCAGAATCAGCTCGAGATCCTGAGAGCCGAAGGATGCACCGACGTGCAGGGCTACCTCTTCAGCCCGCCCAAATCCGCGGTGGAGGTAAAGAGCCTGCTCCGCTCGCTCAGCGGGCATGAGACGGCGGTGGCGTGACTATTCGTCGCCGACCATAACGGCGGGCGTGCCCGCGTTTGCTGCATCGCGATACCGCCGGGCTCGCCGGCCGGGCGCAAGCGCAACGTCTCGTTTACCATAACCGCGCTACCATGCGTCGATGGCATATCTTACGGCCGCCCGGACCGACATCAGCGCGCTCGAAGCCCATGCCGAGCGCGCCGGCAGCGCATGGGCCTGCGCCTATTCGTCATCGGCCGAATTCGACGCCGCCTTGATCGCGGCGCGACGCGCCGCCGGCGTCTACGGGCCGCGCCGGCATCGGCGCAGGCTGACGCTCGCTGCCGGCATCGCCGCCGCGCTGACCGTGCTGGTCTTGCTGATCGTCTGACCGGCCGCTTTTTTCAGCCGCGCATCCGCCCCTCGACAGAGCAGCGCCTGCCGATAAGATCAGCGCACCCGCAAGCGGTGAGGGGTGTCATCCATGCGTTCGGTATTGCCGCGTCCGGTTGTCGGGCTTTCGCTGATTTTGGCTGCAAGCTTCATGGCAGGCGCGTTCGCCACGCCCGCAGCGGCCGACAAAGACCCCTGCATCGCGTTGGCAGAAAGCCTGCAACAAGCGAAACCCGACACTAATTTGCAACGCAACATCGCGCTGTTTGCGGCTGCCAGCAAAGACTGCCTGCCGATCGCCAAACGCCTGCTGGCGGCGGGCGCTTCGGTCGAGGCCAGCAACCGCTTCGGCACCACGGCGCTCGGGCAGGCCGCGCGGCAGGGCCATCTCGATATGGTCGATTTCCTGCTGGCGCGCGGCGCGGCCATTAATGCGCGCAATGTCGGCGGGGCTACCCCGCTTTATATCGCGGCGGAAAGCGATCGCGCCGCGGTGGTGCAACGGCTGCTCGCCAAGGGCGCCGATCCGAGCCTCGCGCGCAACAACGGGCTCACGCCGCTCACCGCCGCCGCCTACAACGGCAATGCCGCCATTGTCGCCGACCTGCTCGCGCATCACGCCAACCCGAACACGCCCGACAACACCGAAAAGACGGCGATCCTTTACGCCGCGGCGAAAGGCTTCACCCCGGTGGTGCAGCTTCTGCTCAAGGCCGGGGTCGACGCCAAGGCGCAGTACGGCAACCGTCTGACCGCGCTGATGTGGGCGGCCGGCTATGCCGACGGCGCCGGCATAGACGATGCGCAAAGCGTCGCCAAGCTTCTGCTCGATCACGGCGCGCTCATCGACGCCGCCGACAATCGCGGCCGCACGGCGCTGATGATCGCCGCCGAAACCGGCCATCTGGAAATGGTCGACCTGTTGCTCAAGCGTGGCGCCAACCGCGACTTGCGCGACAAGGCCGGCAAGCGCGCGGCCGATCTCGCGTCAGCCGCGTCGGTCAAGCAGCGGCTGTCAACGCACTAGTCTGCCGGCGAGAAACTGCGCCATGGCGGTGAGTTGCGCCTTGGTGGCCGCCTTCATCAGGTCCGACATGCCGGGATTGTTGCCGCGCGAGCGGTCGCGGAAGGCCAGCATCTGGCTCTCGAGATATTCGCGGCGTTGACCGGCAAGCCGCGGCTGCGTTCCCGCGCCCTGATATTCGCCCTGGTGGCAGCCGGTGCAGCCGATCGACGTGTTGGCTTGCTCCGCCACGGCGGCGACATTGGCCGGCGCCGGCGGCTGCCCGAGCCGCGGCCATTGTTTCTTGGAAATATACTCGGCCACCGCCAGCATCTCGTCGTGCTGGAGCGTCTGCGCGATCGGCCCCATCACCGGGCTCTTGCGCGCGCCGCTCTTGAAGTCGCGCAGCTGCAAATAGAGATAGCCGGCCTGCTGGCCCCAGATCACCGGATAGGTCTTGTCGATCGGCACGCCGCTCGCGCCGTGGCAGGTGGCGCAGAGCTGTGTCTTTTCGGCGACCGCCTTGGCGGCGGCATCACCGGAGGCAGCGCCGGCGTTCTGCGCCGGCGCCGGGCCGGCGGTCATCACGGCGGCGGCGGCGAGCGCGGCGAGCGTGAGCGCTGTAATAAAACGATGCGGCACAAAAAACATCCTGGGGCGCATCCTTCAAACATGAAAGAGACGGGGCCCGCAAGGAGCCCCGTCTCAGCCTTTAGCCTGAAGCGGCCGCGTGGCGGGCGCGGCCTTTTCGCCGGCACGCCCGTTACGGCAACGTGAAGGCGATGATGCTGTTGCCGCGCTTGTAGTTGAGCTGGACGTTGCCGCCCGCCGCAACCACGACGTACTGCTTGCCGCCTGCGGCATAGGAAGTCGGCGGCGCGTTGACGCCGGCGCCCGCCTGGAAGCTCCAGAGCACCGAGCCGGTCTCCGAGTCATAGGCCTTGAACTGGCCGTTGCCTTCGCCGGCAAAGACCAGCCCGCCGGCCGTGGCCAGAGCGCCGCCGATCATCGGCTGCGGCGTCTTGACCTGCCAGCGGATATGGCCGGTGTTGTAGTCGACCGCGGTGACGTTGCCCCATTGCTCCTCGGTCGCGATCACCTTGAAGGCGCCGCCCAGCCACAGCTTGCCGCCCGGATAGGCCGAGCTCTGCACCGAATAGGTCATCGGCTGGTGCAGATTGACCGCGTAGGCCAGCGCCTGCGTCGGATCGACCGCGATCGGCGACCATTCGACGCCGCCATTGGCGCCCGGCAGCATGCGCGCTCCCTTGGCCGTCGGCAGCGCCCACATGTTCTCCTGCGGCACCATCGCCTGCGAGAAGCGGATCAGTTTGCAGTTGTCGCGGCGATTGACGTAGATGTGTCCGGTCTTGCCGGCATGCAGTACCGCCGGAACGACTTTGCCGCTCGCGTCCTTGGCGTCGACCAGCACGGTCGGGCTGACCGCGTCCAAATCCCACACGTCGTGCGCGATGTACTGGAAGTGGCAGGCAATCTTGCCGGTATCGAGATCCACCGAGACCAGCGAGTCGGTGTAGAGATTGTCGCCGGGACGCGCCGCGCCGTCGAGATCGGGCGAGGGATTGCCGACCACGAAATAGACGCGGTTGGTGGCGAGATCGATGGAAGGATTCTGCCACACGCCGCCGCCCAGCGTCTTGTAGGGATCGCCGGATTTGGCGAGGCGGGTTTTCTCGGCGCCGATGTCGCGGTGCATGTCGCGACCGGTGGCGTCCTTGGTTGCCCACACGCCGGCCGAATTCTCCGGGATGGTGTGAAAGGTCCACAACAGTTTGCCGGTCTTGGCGTCGTAGGCCTTGACGAAGCCGCGGATGCCGTATTCGCCGCCGTTGGTGCCGATGAGGATTTTGCCGTTCACGGCGGTCGGCGCCATGGTCTCGCTGTAGCCCTTTTCGGGATCGGCGATGGTCGCCGACCATTTCATCTGGCCGGTCTTGGCATCGAGCCCGTAGAGCTTGGCGTCGAGGGTGGCGACATAGACCATGTTCTCATAAACGGCGACGCCGCGGTTGTTCGGCCCGCAGCAATAGGTGGTGATCGGGCCGAGCTGCGGCTTGAACTCCCACTTCTCCTCACCGGTGCGCGCGTCGAGCGCGTAGACGTGGTCGAACGAGGTGGTCACGTACATGACGCCGTTCACCACGATCGGCGAGGTCTCCATCGACTCCATGATGTCGGTCTGGAACACCCAGGCCGGACGCAGATTGCCGACGTTGGAGCGGTTGATCTGGCGGTTGGGATAGTACCGCGTCTGATTGTAGTTGCCGTTGGTCTGCAGGAAGTTGTTGCCGTCATCGGCGGACGCGGTTGAGCATGTCCTGCGTGACCGTCTGCATGTCGCCATACAGGGTGGCGGACTTGACCTCGTCCGCGGAAGCCGAACGCGCTGCGACGAGCGCGAGCGCGCACGCCACCGCAAGGGTGATTTGCCGTAGAACCATGGGTCCCCCCAAGTTTGTTCGCAGTTTTTTGGGCGCTAGTGCTGGAGAAGCGGCGCAACCGTGCGCCCGCTGGGCGGGTGCTGTCAATGTGCGGTGCAATAATGTCGGGACGCCAACGATCCGCGTAATAACAAAGCGAACGCGTAAAAAAAGGGGCGCTCCCGCAGGAGCGCCCGGCAAGTTTGCATCGCCTCGGTACGATGCAATGACGGACGCTTATATGGCTGGTCGCAGGTTATGGCCGCGCTGATTTGCCCCATGCTTGGCCGGAGTTGTGCCGGGAAAGGACGCGAATACCGCCAGTTTTGGGATTTGGGGCACGTATGAAAGGCCCACACAAGAAAGCGTGAATCGGCGGCAACCGCGCGAGCGTACCGACGCGGAAAGCGACAATCGACGGCCTCCGATGTCACAAAAAGCGGCAATCAAACCGAGAGTTTCTGGTTCAACATGGGCGCAGGTCACCTTCGACACCGAAAAGCTCGATACGCACGGCTGATTTTCGTCAAATGCTTGGACGATGCAGCGCTCAGGTTGCGTGCAATTTAATATACGGCTTCGCGCGACCTCCGTGCGTGCAGCATCTCTATATTTCCCAGCTCTCTTTACCCAGTTCCTTGGCAATTTGCTGAGCATAAGGTTCACGCAAGATCGCGGCGCGCTCGCGCTCGGGTAGCCTTGACTTCCACCTTCGGTCCGCCGACAGAGGCTTGTCGATCAGATCGCGGTAAAACTCATCATCTCCCGTGTTGTAGCTGACGCGTTTGCGTCCGCGAAGGAAAAACGATGAAGCGCCGCCACCACCCGGTCCGTGGTGTTGGTGTTCCCAAAAGCGCAGCGATGATCGCTCCCACGCGTGGCCCAAGAAGGCGCAGAGCGGCGGAAAATATCGTTCCGGATCGTCGGCAAGGTCGTCATAGCAGACCATCATCGACGGCCAGCCAGAGCGGGCGATGAATTTCGCGGTTGAAACGTTGTAATCTTCCCACGCGGCAAAGACCCTTTCGCGCGTGAATGTGGGATGTCTGCGCCAATAGGACTCTGGCAAAGCCGCAAGGATGGCGGACAAGGTGGACTATGCGCCCATCAATTTCTGGGCGGCCAACAAAACTTCCCGCCCACCTCGCCTTTTTTGAAGCGTCGATTAGCACGGATTTGTTTGTGCGCGCTGCTGCGAAATGGAACGCATCGCATGGCGGGACCGCATCGATGCCGTGAAGCACCGAACAATGGTCGAGGCCATCGGCGTCGCAGAGATTGCAAACCGGCAGCTCACCTGGGGCCTCAAAAGGCCGGCGGTACTCGCCGAGAGATGCCGACCAGCTATGGCTGCCGAGAACAAGATTGAGCCATGTCGAACCCGAACGGGCGCAACTCATGATGAAAGCCACTCTGACAGCGCGCATCTACGAAGAAAACCTCCGATTGGCCATTGCATATCAGACAATCTAGCACGGAAGACAGAAGATCAGCGGTCGGATTCGAGCTTTGATCTTTCTGACTACCAATCACTGATACCTGCCACCCTCTCCCTAACCCTCCCCCACAAAAGGGGAGGGAACAGGCCCGCGCACTCCGATTCCGAACCGCGGCCGCATCGACCTGATGAGCGCCGCGAGATCGCGAAGCTTGTCGAATCCCGGTTATCGAGCGGCTCGGCGCCGTCAACCGCAGCCATGCCGTTGCGCTCGCGTTGCGCCAGAAGATGCTCGATTTTTGAAGTCGAGCTAGCTTGCATTCCATCTCCTGCTCGCAGGGCACACGATCACGGCGGTTCGCTTTTGATTGATACTGTTGCGACAAAAAAGGGCGCCCCCGCAGGAGCGCCCGGTAAGTTTGCATCGCCTCGGTACGATGCTTTGGGAGGAATGCTTACGCCGAGTAGTACATCTCGAATTCGACCGGATGCGGGGTGTGCTCGAAGCGGATCACTTCCTGCATCTTGAGGTCGATATAGCTGTCGATGAAGTCGTCATCGAAGACGCCGCCGGCTTTGAGGAACTCGCGGTCCTTGTCGAGCTCCTCGAGCGCCTGGCGCAAGCTGCCGCACACCGTCGGGATCTGCTTGAGTTCCGCCGGCGGCAGATCGTAGAGGTCCTTGTCGATGGCCGAGCCCGGATCGAGCTTGTTCTTGATGCCGTCGAGGCCGGCCATCAGCATTGCTGCGAAGGCGAGATAGGGATTGGCGAGCGGATCGGGGAAACGCACCTCGACGCGCTTGGCCTTCGGGTTGGTGGTGTAGGGGATGCGGCAGGAGGCCGAGCGGTTGCGCGCCGAATAGGCGAGCAGCACCGGCGCTTCGAAGCCCGGCACCAGCCGCTTATAGGAGTTGGTGGTCGGGTTGGTGAAGGCGTTGATCGCCTTGGCGTGCTTGATGATGCCGGCGATGTAGGACAGGCAAGTCTCCGACAGGTCGGCGTATTTGTTGCCGGCGAATACCGGCTTACCGGCCTTCCAGATCGACTGGTGGCAGTGCATGCCCGAGCCGTTGTCGCCGTAGATCGGCTTGGGCATGAAGGTCGCGGTCTTGCCGTAGATCTGGGCGACCTGCTGGATGCAGTATTTATAGATCATCATCTGGTCGGCCATCATGGTGAGCGGCGAGAACTTCAGGCCGAGCTCGTGCTGGGCGCTGGCCACTTCGTGATGGTGTTTCTCGACCTTGACGCCCATGCGCGCCATGGCGCCGAGCATTTCCGAGCGCATGTCCTGCGCACTGTCCTGCGGCGGCACCGGGAAATAGCCCTTCTTGAAGCCGACATGGTGACCGAGATTGCCGCCCTCGTATTCCGTGTCGGAATTGGTGGGGAATTCGGTGGAATCGAGCTTGAAGCCGGTGTTGTAGGGCTGGGCAGCGTATTTGACGTCGTCGAACACGAAGAATTCGGCTTCCGGGCCGAAATAGATGACGTCGCCCACGCCTTGCGACTTGACCATGCCTTCCGCCTTCTTGGCGATGCCGCGCGGGTCGCGGTTATAGGGCTCGCCGGTGGTCGGCTCGAGCACGTCGCAGACCAGCGACAGCGTGGTCTCGGCGAAGAACGGATCGATGCAGGCGGAGGACGGGTCCGGCATCAGGTTCATGTCGAACTCGTTGATCGCCTTCCAGCCGGCGATCGAGGAGCCGTCGAACATTTGCCCTTCGGCGAAGGTCTCTTCCTCAATCATGGTGACGTCGAAAGTGACGTGTTGCCACTTGCCGCGCGGATCGGTGAACCGGAAATCGACGTATTTCACGTCGTTGTCCTTGATCAGTTTCATGACTTCTTTAGCTGTCGTCATGGATTGCATTCCCCCTTTTTTGGATAATACCCGCGAAGACGCTGCCCGCGGTTAGATGGCGTCTAGCCCGGATTCGCCGGTTCTGATCCGGATGGCTTCCTCGATATTGGACACGAATATCTTGCCGTCGCCGATCCGGCCAGTCTGAGCGGCGCGCCGGATCGCATCGATCGCCTTGTCCACCATGTCGTCGCCGAGCACGATCTCGATCTTCACCTTGGGGAGAAAATCGACCACGTATTCGGCGCCGCGATAAAGCTCGGTATGTCCCTTCTGGCGGCCGAAGCCCTTGGCTTCGGTGACGGTGATGCCCTGCAGGCCAACCTCCTGCAACGCCTCCTTCACCTCGTCGAGCTTGAAGGGTTTGATGATGGCCTCGATTTTTTTCATTGCCTTTTTTCCTTACCTCCCACGGCCGCCGCGCGGATCGAGAGAGCCGCGCTTCCGGTTAGCAGGTCCCGTGCCAAGCCGCGAAACCGTCTATTCCTATGATTTCACAGTGGCTTAGCCTGGTGCGCGTGGAATTGCGGTCGATTTGCCTAATGTTAGGCGCCTCGCAATTAGGCAGTTTGCATAATTTATCGCCAGGCGCTCGGACTTGTCGATGGCGTGGCGCCCGATAGTCTCGCCGGCCATGATCGAGCTGCTGACCACGGCTGAAATGGGCGAAGCCGACCGGCTGACCATGGCCGGCGGCACGCCCGGCATCGACTTGATGGAGAATGCCGGCCGCGCCGTGGCCGACGTGGCCGCCGGCCTGCTGGCGGGCCGCCCGGCCGTGGTGGTGGCCGGTCCTGGCAACAACGGCGGCGACGGCTTCGTGGCGGCGCGCATTCTGGCCGAGCGCGGGCACAAGGTGCGGCTTCTCTTCGTGGGCGAGCACGGCCGGCTCAAGGGCGATGCGGCGCTTGCGGCCGCACGCTGGAAGGGGCCGGTCGAGCCGGCCCTGCCGGAAGCGCTCGGCGGCCAGGACCTCGTGATCGATGCCCTGTTCGGCGCCGGTCTCGACCGTCCGGTCGAGGGCCTGCCGCGCGCCATGATCGACGTGATGAACACGTCGTCTGCGCCGATCGTCGCGGTCGACCTGCCGAGCGGCGTCAACGGCAACACCGGCGCCGTCATGGGCGCCGCCGTCAACGCCACCAACACGGTCACGTTCTTCCGCCGCAAGCCCGGCCATCTGCTGCTGCCGGGCCGGCTGCATTGCGGCGTGCTGACGGTGGTCGATATCGGCATCCCCGCCGGCGTGCTGGACCAGATCAGGCCCGCCACCTTTGCCAACGAACCGCCGCTATGGGCTGCCGCCTTCCCGCGGCCGCGGCCCGAGGGCCACAAATATTCGCGCGGTCACGCGGTGGTGGTCTCGGGCGGGCTTTCTTTCACGGGCGCGGCTCGTCTCGCGGCGCGCGGGGCGCTGCGGGCAGGGGCTGGGCTGGTCACCATAGCCTCGCCCCGCGATGCGCTTCTCGTCAATGCCGCGGCCAATCTGGCGATCATGGTGCGGCCGGTGGACGGGCGCGGCGAATTGGCCGAATTCCTCGCCGACAAGCGCCGCAACGCGGTGGCGCTCGGGCCCGGTGGCGGGGTGGGGCCGGAAATGCGCGAACTGGTGCGGGCTGCGCTCGGAAGCGAAGCCGCGGTGGTGCTGGACGCCGACGCCCTCACCAGTTTTGCCGACGAGGAAGGCTTGCTGGCTTCCGAGATCGCCAAGCGGCGCGGCCGGGCTGTCGTTCTGACGCCACACGAGGGAGAATTCTCCCGGCTTTTCAGGTCTATAGATGACGATTCTCAAGTTCATTCAAAACTTGAGAAAGCCCGGCTAGCGGCCCGCGCTAGCGGCGCCGTCGTCCTGCTCAAAGGCCCCGATACCGTGGTGGCCGCCCCCGACGGCCGCGCCTCGATCGCCGCCAATGCGCCGGCGACGCTTGCCACTGCCGGCTCAGGCGACGTGCTGACCGGCATGATCACCGGGCTGCTGGCGCAAGGCATGCCGCCATTTGGGGCCGCCAGCGCCGCTTGCTGGCTGCACGGCGAGGCGGCATCGAGCTTCGGGCCCGGCCTGATTTCGGAGGATTTGCCCGACGAACTGCCGCGCGTATTGCGGCTGTTGCTGCCGGTGCTCGGCCGTTAGGTGACGTGGAACCAGGCCGCCATGCCGGCCGCCATGTGCTCGATCATGTGACAGTGCATCATCCACTTGCCGGGGTTATCGGCCACGAAGGCCACCCGCTCGGTGCGTTCGACGTCCACGATCACGGTGTCGAGCCAATAGGGCCTGAAGCCCTCGCCGCTTGGGTCGAACTGCCGGAAATGGTGGCCGTGCACGTGCATGGCGTGGGCAAAGGCGGTGCGATTGGCGAAATTGAGCACCACCGTCTGCCCCTGTTTCACGGTGAACATCGGTGGCCCATCATGGCCGGTGGCCGACATGCCGGCCAGCGCCCAGATGCGCTGCTGCGGCGGGATGCCGTAGCCCCGGAAGCTGCCGGGACCCATGCCACCCCCCATGCTGCCCGTTCCCCCCATGCGGCCCATCATGATGGCCATGCCGCCGCCATCGAGCGGCACGTCGAGTTTGAGCGCATTGGCGATATCGAGGTTGCCGGGCAGCGGGTTGTTCGGCAGCGGTTTGGGCTCGGGCAGCGGCTTTTCGCGCAGCGGCGGCCCGGCGTCATAGGTCAGTCGGCCGAGCTCCAGTTCGCCGCCGCGCAGGTCGTCGACCGTGATCGGCGCGCGCGCGCCCGGCGCGAGCGTTGCGTCAAGAAAGAGATCGACGCGGTTGCCCGGCGCCAGCCGCAACACGCCGTTGGGCGCCACTTCGGGCGGGCAGGGCTGGCCATCCACGGCCATCACCCGCGCCACGTGCTTGGCGATGCGGAACTGGAAAATGCGCGAATTGGCGGTATTGACGATGCGCAGGCGCAAACGCTCGTTGCTCTTCACCGGCAGATCGAGCGTGTCCTGGCTGTTGAGCGTGATGTATTGGCCGAGGCGGCCGGCCATCATGGCATCGTGGAAATTGCCGAAGCTCGGCTGGATCTCGCCATTGTCCATCAGGCGCCAGTCGTCGACCACCAGCATAATATCGCGGTCGACTTGCGGGGCCTCGCGCTGCTCTACGATCAGCACGCCGTAAAGCCCGCGCGCCAATTGCTCGGAGGAGCCGAAATGCGTGTGGTACCAGAAGGTGCCGGCATCGGGCGGCGCGAAGTGATAGTCGAAGCTCTGGCCCGGCTCGATCGGCTTCTGGGTGAGAAACGGCACGCCATCCATGGCATTGGGCAGCCGCAAGCCATGCCAGTGGATCACGGTCGATTGATCGAGATCGTTGACCAGCCTGACCTTGAGCTCTTCGCCCTGTTTGACCCGCAGGGTCGGGCCCGGGCTCATGCCGTCATAGCCCCAGATCGGCGTCGGCGCTTGGCTGTTGCCGCGCAGAAAGGCCTTGCCCGGGCGCGCATGGAGCACGCGGTAGCCGTCAGGCGCCTTATCGTCGGCTAAAGTGCGCCTGGGCATGGCGAGCGCGGTGACGCTCAAGCCGAGGCCGGCCAGCAGGTGCCGGCGGGTGAGGTAGGAGAGGGATGGGGGGCTTGTCATCGCTTGCAATCTCATCTGAACGTCGGTTGTGCGATTACACAACGGCTGACGGAACCGCCCATTGAGCCAGCGCAAAACCTGCCTATTTTTGTTGATACGGCGGGGGTTTCGCATGTTATAAGCCGCGCCGCCTGAAAGGCGGGGCTGGCGCCTTGCCTTCAGACCCAGGGGTCCGGATAAGGCCCTGAAAACCGGTTGCGGCGCCAGGAACGTCTTCGAGGAGCCCTTTGCGGGCGTGGCGGAATTGGTAGACGCGCGGGATTTAGGTTCCCGTGTCGCAAGACGTGGGGGTTCAAATCCCTCCGCCCGCACCATGCCGAGGGCCGAATAAAGCGGGCGCGGCCCGCCGCCGTGGAACCCAACGCCGCCGTCGCCGGCAAGAAGAATGTGTGAGCAATGCAGGTTACCGAAACGCTGTCGGAAGGGCTCAAGCGCGAATTCAAGGTGGTCGTGCCGGCCGCCGAGCTCGACGCCAAGGTCAATGAACGCCTGGACGAGCTGAAGGGCCGCGTCCGCATCGATGGCTTCCGGCCCGGCAAGGTGCCGGTGTCGCATTTGAAGCGCGTCTATGGCCGCTCCGCCATGGCCGAGGTGATCGAGGCGACGGTGCGCGACACCAACAACCAGATCGTGTCCGAGCACGGCTTCAAGCTGGCGGCCGAGCCGAAGGTGACCCTGCCGGAGGAAAAGGACGCCATCGAGCAGGTGATCGCCGGCAAGCGCGATCTCGACTACACCATGGCAGTCGAAATCGTGCCGCCGATCGAGCTTACCGATTTTAAGACCATCAAGCTCACCCGGCTCACCAGCGACGTCGGCGACGAAGAGATCGAGGAGGCGCTTGCCCGCATCGCCGAGCAGAACAAGCCCTACGCGCCGAAAGGCGAAGGCGAGAAAGCGGCGAAAGACGACCGCGTCATCATCTCCTATGCCGGCACGATCGACGGCGAGCCGTTCGAAGGCGGCACCGGCGACGATGCGGCGGTGCTGATCGGCTCGAACACGTTCATTCCCGGCTTCGAGGACCAGCTGATCGGCATCGCTACGGCTGAGACCCGCACGCTCAAGGTCAAGTTTCCCGAGCATTATCAGGCCGAGCATCTCGCCGGCAAAGACGCTGAATTCGTCGTCACCGCCAAGTCGATCGAGAAGCCGGAGGCCGTGACCCTCGACGACGAATTCGCCAAATCGCTCGGACTTGAATTGCTCGCCAAGCTGCGCGACGCGATCAAGGAGCGGCTCGCGCGCGAGCACGCCGCCCGATCGCGCCAGAAGGTCAAGCGCGCGCTGCTCGACGAGCTCGACAAGCGCCACAAGTTCGAGCCGCCGCCGACGCTCGCGCAGGAGGAATTCGACCGGGTGTGGAAGTCGGTGCTGCAGGAGCTCGAGACCGAGAAGAAGACCTTTGCCGACGAGAACACCACCGAGGAAAAGGCCAAGGAGGAATACCACGCCATCGCCGACCGGCGGGTGCGGCTCGGCCTGGTGCTGGCCGAGATCGGCGAGAAGAACAACATCACCGTGCCCGAGGACGAGATCAGCCGGGCGGTGATGGAGCAGGCGCGCCAATTCCCGGGCCGCGAGCAGCAGGTGTGGGACTACTACCGCAAGAACCCGGAAGCGGTCGCTGCGCTACGCGCCCCGATCTACGAGGACAAGGTCATCGATTTCCTGATCGAGCTCGCCGAGGTGACCGAGAAAAAGGTCCCGCGTGAGGAGCTCTACAAGGAAGACGAGGAAGAGGCCTAAAGTTTTTAGCCGCTTGCGGCGGGCCCATCGCGAAAATAGATGATCGCCGCTGTTACGGGCTGCGGCTAACCTAGCCGCCGTGATTCGCGTGAAGGAGCGGAAATGAAAGACCCCGTCGAGACCTATATGCAGCTCGTGCCCATGGTGGTCGAACAGACCAACCGCGGCGAACGGGCCTATGACATCTTTTCGCGCCTTCTGAAGGAACGCATCATTTTCATCACCGGGGCGATTGAGGACGGCATGGCCACCTTGGTAGTGGCCCAGCTCTTGTTCCTGGAGGCCGATAATCCGAAGAAAGAGATCGCCATGTACATCAACTCGCCGGGCGGGGTGGTGACCTCCGGCATGGCGATCTACGACACCATGCAATTCGTGCGCCCGCCCGTTTCCACGCTCTGCATCGGGCAGGCGGCCTCCATGGGCTCGCTACTTTTGGCCGCGGGCGCCAAGGGTCAGCGTTTTGCGCTGCCCAATGCCCGCATCATGGTGCACCAGCCGTCCGGCGGGTTCCAAGGCCAGGCCACCGACATCATGCTGCACGCTCAGGAGATTCTGAACCTGAAGAAGCGGCTTAACGAGATCTACGTGCACCACACAGGCCAGTCGCTCAAGAAGATCGAGGACGCGCTCGAGCGCGATTTCTTCCTCACCGCCGAGGCGGCCAAGGAATTCGGCTTGGTCGACAAGGTCATCGACAAGCGCCCGGAGGAAATGCTTCCCAAGCCCGCCACTTGAAATATGACGCCGAGCCGGTCTGCCGAGCGGTTTTTGGCCTGGCAAATCCGCCCCGGAATAGCCGCTTTTGCGCCTGTGGGTGAGGAATTATCGTTAATAGATTCTTGATTATCACGTCGTTAGCATGCTTCGCTTATGGTGTGGGGAGGAGAAGGCCGGGCGGGCCGGCCACAATTGAAAAGCCCGCCGTGCCGGAGGTCGGCGCGAAACTTGCTTCGTTCGTTGCGTCGCGTATAGGCGGGTGTCTGGAAGGCTTCGCCGACCACGGGAAGTTCGACGCAAAGTTCGAAAGAGTGTGACGGAGATTGGAATGAGCAAAGTCGGCGGCAGCGATTTCGAAGAACACCCTGTACTGCTCGTTCTGCGGCAAGAGCCAGCACGAGGTGCGCAAGCTCATCGCCGGCCCCACGGTGTTCATCTGCGACGAATGCGTCGAACTGTGCATGGACATCATCCGCGAGGAGAACAAGTCCTCGCTGGTGAAATCGCGCGACGGCATTCCGACGCCGAAGGAGATCCGTAAGGTCCTCGACGACTACGTGATCGGCCAGGACCACGCCAAGAAGGTGCTCGCGGTCGCCGTCCACAATCATTACAAGCGGCTCAATCATCAATCCAAGCACAACGACGTCGAGCTCGCCAAGTCGAACATCCTGCTGATCGGGCCGACCGGCTCGGGCAAGACGCTGCTGGCGCAGACGCTGGCGCGGATCCTCGACGTGCCCTTCACCATGGCGGACGCCACCACGCTCACCGAAGCCGGCTATGTCGGCGAGGACGTGGAGAACATCATCCTCAAGCTGCTGCAGTCGGCCGACTACAATGTCGAGCGCGCGCAGCGCGGCATCGTCTATATCGACGAGATCGACAAGATTTCGCGCAAGTCCGACAACCCTTCGATCACCCGCGACGTGTCGGGCGAGGGCGTGCAGCAGGCGCTCTTGAAGATCATGGAAGGCACCGTCGCCTCGGTGCCGCCGCAGGGCGGGCGCAAGCATCCGCAGCAGGAGTTCCTGCAGGTCGACACCACCAATATTCTGTTCGTGTGCGGCGGCGCCTTCGCCGGCCTCGACAAGATCATCTCGGCGCGCGGCAAATCGACCTCGATCGGCTTCGGCGCCAAGGTGGTCGCGCCCGAGGATCGCAAGCAGGGTGAAATCTTCCGCGAAGTGGAGCCCGAGGATCTGCTGAAATACGGCCTGATCCCGGAATTCGTCGGCCGCCTGCCGGTGGTCGCGACGCTCGAGGACCTCGACGAGCCCTCGCTTAAGCTCATTCTTACTCAGCCGAAGAACGCGCTGGTCAAGCAGTACCAGCGCCTGTTCGAGATGGAGTTGATCGACTTGACGCTCGCCGACGAGGCGCTCGGCGCGATTGCCCGCAAGGCAATCGACCGCAAGACCGGCGCGCGCGGCCTGCGCTCGATCATGGAGGGCATCCTGCTCGACACCATGTTCGACCTGCCGAGCCTGGAAGGGGTCGAGGAAGTGGTAATCTCCAAGGAAGTCGTCGAGGGCACTGCGCGCCCGCTCTACATCTACGCGGATCGCAGCGACCGGACCGCCGAGTTGGGCAGCGCCAGCGCCTAGAAGTTGCGGCGGGCGATTCCGGCGCGAACAATGCCGCTTCGATTCGCGTCGTTCCGGGTGTCGTTTGGGGCGTCCGAGGCTGATTTAACTTGAAATACCGGCCTTACTTGCGGAGCCTGGGGCGTCATCATACGTATAGCGTCGCTGAACGAGCGGACGTACGAAAGGTCGTAGTATCGGAGTAGGTCGGGGTTTCGTACCCTTTGCCACGAAGCGATTCTGGGCGTCCGTCCGTTTATATTGGCACTGATCTTGCGATGCCGCAGCGGCGGGTCGCTGAGAGCAGGGGCACAACAAAAAGGAATTGGGACCAATGACCAACAAGCCACGACCCACGCTGCAGCCGGGCGAGACCCGGGCCTATCCCGTTTTGCCGCTGCGCGACATCGTGGTGTTCCCGCACATGATCGTCCCGCTCTTTGTCGGCCGCGAGAAGTCGATCAAGGCGCTGGAAGAGGTGATGCGCTCCGACACCTACATCCTGCTGGCGACGCAGAAGAACGCCTCCGACGACGATCCGGCGACCGACGCTATCTTCGAGACCGGCACGCTGGCGAGCGTGCTGCAACTCCTGAAGCTGCCCGACAGCACCGTGAAAGTGCTGGTGGAGGGCGTCGAGCGCGCCAAGGTTCTCAAATACACCGACCGCAGCGACTACTACGAGGCCGATGCCAGCGTGCTGGTCGACGATGTCGGCGAGCGCGTGGAGGCGGAAGCCATGGCGCGCTCGGTGGTCACCGAGTTCGAGAATTACGTCAAGCTCAACAAGAAAGTTTCGCCCGAGGTGGTCGGCGTGGTCCAGCAGATCGAGGATTACGCCAAGCTCGCCGACACGGTGGCTTCGCACCTCGCCGTCAAGATTCCCGACAAGCAGGACATCCTGGAGACGCCGGTCGTCACCGAGCGCCTGGAGAAGGTGCTCGGCCTGATGGAGAGCGAGATCTCCGTGCTGCAGGTGGAAAAGCGCATCCGCACCCGCGTCAAGCGGCAGATGGAGAAGACGCAGCGCGAGTACTACCTCAACGAGCAGATGAAGGCGATCCAGAAGGAGCTCGGCGACGAGGAAGGCAAGGACGAGTTGCAGGAGCTGGAAGACAAGATCAAGAAGACCAAGCTCTCTAAGGAAGCCCGCGAGAAGGCCACGCACGAACTCAAGAAGCTGCGGCAGATGTCGCCGATGTCTGCCGAGGCGACGGTCGTGCGCAACTATCTCGACTGGCTGTTGTCGATCCCGTGGAACAAGAAGAGCAAGGTCAAGAAGGACCTCAATCTCGCCGAGCAGATCCTCGACGCCGATCACTATGGCCTGGAGAAGGTCAAGGAGCGCATCGTCGAGTATCTCGCAGTCCAACAGCGCGCCAACAAGCTGACCGGGCCGATCCTTTGCCTGGTCGGACCTCCGGGTGTCGGCAAGACCTCGCTCGGCAAGTCGATTGCCCGTGCCACGGGCCGCGAATTCGTGCGCGTGTCGCTCGGCGGCGTGCGCGACGAGGCCGAAATCCGCGGCCACCGCCGCACCTATATCGGCTCGATGCCCGGCAAGATCATCCAGTCGATGCGCAAGGCCAAGACCTCGAACCCGCTGTTCCTGCTGGACGAGGTCGACAAGATGGGCGCCGATTTCCGCGGCGATCCGTCCTCGGCTTTGCTCGAAGTGCTCGACCCCGAGCAGAACCACACCTTCAACGACCACTATCTCGAGGTCGATTACGATCTTTCGAATGTGATGTTCATCACCACGGCGAACACGCTCAACATCCCGCCGCCGCTGATGGACCGCATGGAGATCATCCGCATCGCCGGCTACACCGAGGATGAGAAGGTCGAGATCGCGCGCAAGCACCTGATCCCGCACGCGGTCACCAAGCACGGCCTCGAGCCCAAGGAATGGTCGATCGATGACGAGGCGCTCATCACCATGATCCGCCGCTATACGCGGGAGGCGGGGGTGCGCAACCTCGAGCGTGAGCTCTCCACCTTGATCCGCAAGGCGGTGAAGGAGTTGATGACTTCGAAGAAGAAGAGCATCGCGGTCACCGCTACGAGCCTGCCGGACTATCTGGGCGTGCCCAAGTTCCGCTATGGCGAGGTCGAATCGGAGGACCAGATCGGCGTGGTCACCGGGCTCGCCTGGACCGACGTGGGCGGCGAATTGCTCACCATCGAAGCGGCCATGATGCCGGGCAAGGGCAGGATGACCGTCACCGGCAACCTGCGCGACGTGATGAAGGAGTCGATCTCGGCGGCGGCATCTTATGTCCGCTCGCGCTCGGTCGCCTTCGGCATCGAGCCGCCGTTGTTTGACAAGCGCGACATCCACGTGCACGTGCCGGAGGGCGCGACGCCGAAGGACGGCCCCTCGGCCGGCGTCGCCATGGTCACGGCCATCGTCTCGGTCATGACCGGCATTTCGGTGCGCCGCGACCTCGCCATGACCGGCGAAATCACGCTGCGCGGCCGCGTGCTGCCGATCGGCGGTCTCAAGGAGAAGCTGTTGGCCGCCTCGCGTGGCGGCATGAAGACCGTGTTGATCCCGGAGGAGAACGCCAAGGACCTGGTGGAAATCTCTGAGACCATCAAGAAGGGCCTTGAGATCATCCCGGTCCAGCGCATGGACGAGGTGCTCGTGCGTGCGCTCACGCGCAAGCCCGAGCCCATCACTTGGGACGAGGAGGCGGCCAAGCTCGCCGAAGCCGCCGCCGCCAAGGAGAAGCCGGTCGAGGAAGACGGCTCCGGCCTGACCGCGCACTAGAGCCGCGGTTCATCCAGAACTTGAGGACGGCGCCGCGAGGCGCCGTTTTCGTTTCTTTGATCGCGATGGTTGGCTTACCGAGCCGTAGCGCGCGGAAGCGCAGTCCGCCTTCGCTAAAGCTACGGCGGACAACCTCCGCTGCTTTGCGGCGTAGGTTGGTGGGCGGTGACGGACTCGAACCGCCGACATCCTGCGTGTAAAGCAGGCGCTCTACCAACTGAGCTAACCGCCCGTTCGCAAGCCAATAGCGCCTGAGGCAAGCGGGATGCAAGCGCGCGCACGCAAAACGGCAGGCGCGGAGCTCAACTGCTCCACGCCCGCCGCTTCATCCCCGGAGGGTCCGGCCGATCAGGCCGTCAGATCAACTCTTTCAATTCCTTGGAAGCGCGGAAGGCGACTTTCTTCGACGCCTTGATCTGGATCGCTTCGCCGGTCGCCGGATTGCGGCCCATGCGGGCTGCGCGCTTGCGCACCTGGAGGATGCCGAGGCCGCCAATGCGGATGCGCTCGCCTTTCTTCAAGTGCTTGACGATGTTGCCGACAAGATCGCCGAGCACGGTCTCCGCCTGCTTCTTCGACATCTCGTGCTGTTCCGCGAGGGCTGCGGCGAGATGCTTCAACGTCACGGTCGTGGGTGTCGGGGCTTTTCCAGGAACGGTAGCCATCAGTGGGACCCTCCTCTTGAATCCGCAGGTTTGGCGAGACGCCAAACAGTCCGCCAATAGACGATTCGTAGGGCGCGCACCATCAATTCCTCGCGATAAATAAGGCTTTTTCGCAATTTTGCAGCGCAGGGCCGGCTTTACCTTGACTATATCTAGGGGGCCCATTAACTCGGACCCACGCCCGCGGGGGCGTAGCTCAGTTGGTTAGAGCGCTGCCCTGTCACGGCAGAGGCCGCGGGTTCGAGTCCCGTCGCTCCCGCCATAATTTCAATGACTTAGCCGAGGTCGCGGGCCCGCAAAACCCGCCGTCTGGGGCGCAAATTAATGGTCGTAGAAGCCCCCATCCTCGGCCTTCGAGCCCTGTTCTTCGACGTGTTCGGCACCCTGGTCGATTGGCGGACATCGGTCGCCCGCGAGTCCGAGTCCGTCCTGGGCAGCCTCGGCTACGAGCTCGACTGGATCGCCTTTGCCGACGCCTGGCGGGCCGAATACCAGCCCGGCATGGAGGAGGTACGTTCGGGCCGCATCCCGTTCTGCAAGCTCGACGTGCTGCACCGGCGCAACCTGGTGCGGCTGTTGCCGCGCTTCGGGCTTGAGAACCTCTCCGACGAGGTGATCGACGATCTCACGCAGGTCTGGCACCGGCTCGACGCCTGGCCCGACGTGCCGGCGGCGATGGCGCGGCTGAAGACGAAGTTCTGGCTGGCGCCATGCTCGAACGGCAACATTTCGCTGATGGTCGATCTCGCGCGCCGCAACAACATTCCCTGGGACGCCATCCTCGGCTCGGAAGTGGCCGGCGACTTCAAGCCGAAGCCGCGCGTCTATCTCGCGGCCTGCGAGGCGTTCAGCCTCAAGCCCGAGCAGTGCATGATGGTGGCCGCGCACACCCGCGATCTGGTGGCGGCGGGAAAGCTCGGGCTGCGCACCGGCCACACCGCGCGCGTCAACGAGTACGGCCCGAACACCGGCGAGCCGGCGCCGACGGCGCCGGTCGACATAGCGGCGAGGGATCTGGCCGATCTCGCCGACCGGCTCGGGGTGTGAATTATTTGCCGTCATGGCCGGGCTTGGCCCGGCCATCCACGTCTTGAAAAAGAAAGGCGTGGATGCCCGGCACAAGGCCAGGCATGACTGCGAAAGCCGTCACCCCCGATACACCGGCTCCGGCTGCGTGAAGAAGCTCGCCAGGATGTGATAAACCAGCAGGTAGTTCTTCTGCTGGAAGCTGGCGTGCGAAATGCCCGGCATGACGGCGAACTGCTTGTCCGGGTTGGGCAGCTTGGCGAAGAAGGCGAGCAGGTCCTCCATCGCGGCAATGCCGTCCCATTGCCCGCGCATGACCAGCGTCGGCACCGCGATCTTTTCCGGATCGACCACCGGCAATTTCGAGCACATGTCGACATAGGTGCCGGTCGGCACCGAATCGTCGAGCGAGGTCACCGCGTCGGCGAAGGCGTTGATGACTTTTTCTTCCGCCGTGCCGGGGTGGTCGCGCGCGAAGATCGAATGGATGAAGGCCTTGTCGATCGGCCGGCGGTTCTTGGCGATGAACTCGGGCAGCTTCTTTTTCCGCTCGGCGAGCGTGGGCGAGCCCTCGCCGGTCCACACCATGGCGTCGAGCGCAAGGCGCGCCACCATCTCCGGATGGCGCTCGGCGAACAGCGCGGCGCGCAGCGCGCCCGAGGAAATGCCGTAGACCATGAGCGGGCGTTTGCCGCGCAGCTTCTGGATATGGAGCGCGGCGGCGTGGCAGTCGTCGGCGCCTTGCGCGATCGGGGCGTTGTTGTCTCTGGTTTTGGTGGAGCGGCCGTAGCCCTCCATGTCCACGCACCAGCAGTCGAAGCCGAGGCGGGCGAAATGGTCCATGGCGGACGAGCCCGGCCGCCCCGGCACCTGCAGATCGAAGGTCGGCGTGCCGGCCATCGACGAGCCGTGCACGAACAGGATGGTGCCGCGGGCCTTGGCCGGATCGCCGGCGGACTTCTCCCACAGGAACAGCTTCACGCCGCCGCCTTTGGTCGTCCAATGTTCCTCGCCCTTGACGTTGAGCATTTCGTTCATCGCGCGATCCCCGCCCTTGCCGTGGAACAGTCGCCGCGACTATCGAGGGCGCTCCACTGCCCGTCAATCGAGCTCGCAACGGTCGCGGCGCGCTCCCTCCCCCGCATGCGGGGAAGGGTTGGGGAGGGGGCCTTATGCCGACGCGGGAAAATTCCCCCTCCCGATCCGGCTTCGCCGGATCGGCCTCCCCCGCAAGCGGCGGAGGTGAACGGAGCAAGCGGCAACGCCGAAAAGTCGCTCGTGGACGCCGCCGAATGGCGTCTTGCGCCCCATTGTGCGCTGCGCTAAGCCTCAACCGCTCCCGTCCATGCGGCTATTTCCATCACGGCAAGGGCGTTTTGTGAGGGGCGTGACGGCGCGGCTTCCGGCCGCCGAGCAGTCCGGGACGGGCGTAAATCCGGGTAGGGCGCGGGGCTGGCACTTATTCGAGGTCGCCGATGCATGCATTGCTGCTGGACTACCTGCCCCTGGTCATCTTCGTCGCGGTCGCGCTGGTCATCGGGCTCGTTCTGCTGATCGTCCCCTTCGTGGTGGCCTATAAGCAGCCCGATCCCGAGAAGCTGTCGGCCTACGAATGCGGCTTCAACGCCTTCGACGACGCGCGCATGAAGTTCGACGTGCGTTTCTACCTGGTCGCGATCCTGTTCATCATCTTCGACCTGGAGGTGAGCTTCCTGTTCCCCTGGGCGGTGGCGTTCCGCAAGATCGGCGTTGCCGGCTTCTGGGCCATGATGGTGTTCCTTGGCGTTCTGACCGTCGGCTTCATATATGAGTGGCGCAAGGGGGCGTTGGAATGGGATTGATGGGCCCATGACGCTTGTATCACCTGAAGCCACCGGCATTCTCGATCCGCGCACCGGCAAGCCGGCGGGCGAAGGCGACGCCTTTTTCAAGGACGTCAACACGGAACTGTCGGACAAGGGCTTCCTGGTCACTGCCGCCGACGACCTGATCACCTGGGCGCGCACCGGCTCGCTGATGTGGATGACGTTCGGGCTCGCCTGCTGCGCGGTCGAGATGATGCAGATGTCGATGCCGCGCTATGACGCCGAGCGCTTCGGCTTTGCGCCGCGCGCTTCGCCCCGCCAGTCCGATGTGATGATCGTCGCCGGCACCTTGACCAACAAGATGG
Source organism: uncultured Pseudomonadota bacterium (assembly GCA_963819955.1). Taxonomy (GTDB): domain Bacteria; phylum Pseudomonadota; class Alphaproteobacteria; order Rhizobiales; family Xanthobacteraceae; genus Pseudolabrys. The sequence goes on from CAWFYB010000010.1 coordinate 410,915, forward strand.
CGCCGGCGCTTCGCAAGGTTTACGACCAGATGCCGGAGCCGCGCTACGTGATCTCCATGGGGTCCTGCGCCAACGGCGGCGGCTACTATCACTATTCCTACTCGGTGGTGCGCGGCTGCGACCGCATCGTGCCGGTCGACATCTACGTGCCCGGCTGTCCGCCGACCGCGGAGGCGCTGCTCTACGGCGTCCTGCTGCTGCAGAAGAAGATCCGCCGCACCGGCACGATCGAGCGTTGAGCGGGGCTGACGCGATGGACGAGACGCTCGAACGGATAGGGCAGACGGTCAAGAACGCGCTGGCTGCGTCAGTCACCGGCTATGAGATCGTGCGCGGTGAATTGACCGTGCACGCGCAGGCTTGCGATATCGTCAAGGTGGCGAAATTCCTGCGCGACGATCCTTCCTGCCAGTTCGTCTGCATCATCGACGTCACCGCCATCGACTGGCCCGCGCGCGAGCAGCGCTTCGACGTGGTCTATCACCTGTTGTCGCCGCGCATGAACCGGCGCGTGCGGGTCAAGATCGTGACCGACGAGGCGACCCCGGTTGCTTCCATCGTCGAGGTCTTCCGCGGCGCCGACTGGTTCGAGCGCGAGGTCTACGATCTCTACGGCGTGCTGTTCACCGGCCATCCCGACATGCGCCGCATCCTCACCGATTACGGCTTCGAGGGGCATCCGCTGCGCAAGGATTTCCCGCTCACCGGCTTCGTCGAGGTGCGCTGGGACGACGAAGAAAAGCGCGTGATGTACGACAAGGTGAAGCTCAACCAGGAATTCCGCTCGTTCGATTTCATGTCGCCCTGGGAGGGCACCGACTACGTGCTGCCGGGCGACGAAAAGGCGAAGGAGGGCAAGACGTCATGAAGCCGACGCTCGTGCCCGGGCTGAAGCATTCGTTCTCCTACACCGTGCCGGAGAACAAGACGGTGCCGTTCACCTATCCGGAATCGCCGGAAATCGCGGCCATGCCGAAGGTGTTCGCCACGGGCAACATGATCATCCTGATGGAATGGACCTGCGTGCAGCTGCTCAACAAGCATCTCGACGCGGGCGAGGGTTCGCTCGGCACCCATGTCGACGTGAGCCACGCCGCCGCGACCCCGCCCGGCCTCACCGTCACGGTCGACGTGGAGGTCGCCGAGGTGCGCGGCCGCAAAGTCATCTTCAACGTGCGCGCCCATGACGGCATGGACCTGATCGGCGAGGGCCGGCACGAGCGCGTGGTGGTGGCCTGGGACCAGTTCAACGCCAAGGTGGCGGAGAAGGCGAAAGCGGCGGAGGCGGTGAGCTGATGGCCGCAGATGCAACATCCATCCTCATCCTGAGGAGCCGGCCGCAGGCCGGCGTCTCGAAGGATGAGGCCTCATGGTTCGAGACGCGTCGCTTTCGCGACGCTCCTCACCATGAGGGTAGAGCTTGAGCGGAATCGAAATGGCCGAAACCGCCCCACGCAATTTCACCATCAACTTCGGGCCGCAGCATCCGGCGGCGCACGGCGTGCTGCGCCTGGTGCTGGAGCTCGACGGCGAGATCGTCGAGCGCGTCGATCCGCATATCGGCCTGTTGCATCGCGGCACCGAGAAGCTGATCGAGGCGAAGACCTATCTGCAGGCGATTGGCTATTTCGACCGGCTCGATTACGTCGCGCCCATGAACCAGGAGCACGCCTTCTGTCTCGCCGTGGAGAAGCTGCTCGACATCAAGGTGCCGCGCCGCGCGCAATTGATCCGCGTGCTCTATGCCGAGATCGGGCGGCTGCTGTCGCACCTCTTGAACGTCACCACGCAGGCCATGGACATCGGCGCGCTCACCCCGCCGCTCTGGGGCTTCGAGGAGCGCGAGAAGCTGATGGTGTTCTACGAGCGCGCCTCGGGCGCGCGCATGCACGCCACTTATTTCCGCCCCGGCGGCGTGCACCAGGACCTGCCGGAGAAGCTGATCGACGACATCGAGGCGTTCTGCGACCCGTTCCTCAAGGTGGTCGACGATCTCGATCGCCTGCTCACCGACAACCGCATCTTCAAGCAGCGCAACGCCGACATCGCGGTGGTCAAGCTGGAGGACGCCTGGAACTGGGGCTTCTCCGGCGTGATGGTGCGCGCCTCGGGTGCGGCCTGGGACCTGCGCCGCGCGCAGCCCTACGAGTGCTATTCCGAGATGAAGTTCGACATCCCGGTCGGCAAGAACGGCGACTGCTACGACCGCTATCTCATCCGCATGGAGGAGATGCGCCAGTCGGTGCGCATCATGAAGCAGTGCATCGCCAAGCTGCGCGAGCCGGCAGGCCGAGGGCCGGTGGTGCACGAGGACAACAAGATCGTGCCGCCGCGCCGGGATGAGATGAAGCGCTCGATGGAGGCGCTCATCCACCACTTCAAGCTCTACACCGAGGGCTACCACGTGCCGGCGGGCGAGGTTTACGCCGCGGTCGAGGCGCCCAAGGGCGAGTTCGGCGTTTACCTCGTCAGCGACGGCAGCAATAGGCCGTACAAGTGCAAGATCCGCGCGCCGGGCTTTGCGCATCTGAGCGCCATGGATTTCCTGACCCGCGGCCACATGCTGGCGGACGTCTCGGCCATTCTCGGCTCCATCGATATCGTGTTCGGCGAGGTGGACCGGTGAAGAAGGCGAAGACCGCAAAAACGAAAGCGATCGCGAGCGACAGACCGAGCGCGTTTCTGGCCGCCGGCTATAAGGTCGTCGACTATTCGGACGGCTCGCTGCTGTTGCAAAAAGGCGCCGACCTGCGCCTGTTCAAACTGACCATCAGCCGCGACGGCACCGATCCCGTCCATGGCTCGCATCAGTGTCTCTTTCGCGGCGAAGGTGCCATGAGCGTGCGCCGCCTCGCCCCGCCGGAAATGCAGCCGAAGGACTTCGCCTTCGGCGCGGATAATCTGGCCTGGGCCAAGAAAGAGATCACCAAATATCCGCCAGGCCGCCAGGCCTCCGCGATCATTTCGCTGCTGTGGCGCGCGCAGGAGCAGGCCGGCGGCTGGCTGCCGGAGGCCGCCATCCGCGCCGTCGCGGAATTCCTCGGCATGGCGCATATCCGCGCGCTCGAGGTCGCGACTTTCTACACCATGTTCAACCTGGTGCCGGTCGGCAAATTCCACGTGCAGCTGTGCGGCACCACGCCCTGCCGGCTGCGCGGCGCCGACGATCTGGAGAAAGTCTGCCGGCAGCGCATCGGCGAGCAGGGCGAGGTGACGAGCGACGGCAAGTTCTCCTGGGTCGAGGTCGAGTGCCTGGGCGCCTGCGTCAACGCGCCGATGGCGCAGATCAACGTCGATTACTACGAAGACCTGACGGCCGCCTCGTTCAACAAGATCCTCGACGCCATGGCCGCCGGAAAGAAACCGAAGCCCGGCCCGCAGATCGACCGGCAAAACTCGGCGCCCGTCGGCGGGCCGACCACGCTCAAAGAGAAGGCGTGACGCGATGCTCGCCGACAAGGACCGCATCTTCACCAATCTCTACGGCCGGCACGACGCAGGGCTTAAGGGCGCGCGCGCGCGCGGCGCCTGGGACGGCACCAAGGCAATTCTTGAAAAGGGCCGCGACGAAATCATCAACGAGATGAAGAGCTCGGGCTTGCGCGGCCGCGGCGGCGCCGGCTTCCCCACCGGCCTCAAATGGTCGTTCATGCCCAAGCAGCTCGGCGAGCGCCCGCATTATCTGGTGGTCAATGCCGACGAGTCCGAGCCCGGCACCTGCAAGGACCGCGAGGTCATGCGGCACGATCCGCATCTGCTGGTCGAGGGCTGCCTGATCGCCGGCTTCGCCATGGGCGCCAACACCGCCTACATCTATATCCGCGGCGAATTCATAAGAGAGCGAGAAAGACTGCAGACGGCGGTGGACGAGGCCTACGAGGCCAAGCTGATCGGCAAGAACAATGTGCACGGCTGGGACTTCGATATCGTCGTGCACCATGGCGCCGGCGCCTATATCTGCGGCGAGGAGACCGCGCTGCTCGAAAGCCTGGAAGGCAAGAAGGGCCAGCCGCGCCTGAAGCCGCCGTTCCCGGCCAATGTCGGGCTCTATGGCTGCCCGACCACCGTGAACAATGTGGAATCGATCGCTGCGGTGCCCGACATCATGCGCAGGGGCGCTGCCTGGTTTGCCTCGTTCGGCCGGCCCAACAATACCGGCACCAAGCTGTTCTGCATTTCCGGCCACGTCGAACGCCCTTGCAACGTCGAAGAGGCCATGGGCATTCCGCTGCGCGAACTGATCGAGACCCATGCCGGCGGCGTGCGCGGCGGCTGGGACAATCTGCTGGCGGTGATCCCGGGCGGCTCGTCGATGCCGCTGGTGCCGGCGGGCGCGGACTGGGCCGACTCGCTGATCATGGATTTCGACGGCTGCCGCGACAAGAAATCGGCGCTCGGCACCGCCGCGGTGATCGTCATGGACAAGTCCACCGACATCGTGCGCGCCATGACGCGCATCTCTTATTTCTACAAGCACGAGAGCTGCGGCCAGTGCACGCCCTGCCGCGAGGGCATGGGCTGGATGTGGCGGGTGCTGACGCGCATGTCGGAAGGCCGCGCGCAGAAGCGCGAGATCGACATGCTGATGGAAGTGACCACGCAGATCGAGGGTCACACCATCTGCGCCTTCGGCGACGGCGCCGCCTGGCCGGTGCAGGGCCTGCTGCGGCATTTCCGCCCGGAGATCGAGCGGCGCATCGACGAATATTCGCGCAACGCCGACGCGCAGGGCGCGGTGCGAGAGGCGGCGGAGTGAGCATCGTGCAGCAGCCCGCGGACCACCATCTCGCGCAGTTGAACATCGGCCGCATCCGCTATGAGGTCGACGATCCGCGCATGGCGGACTTCACCAATAACCTCGCGCTGGTGAACGCGCATGGCCGAGCGCACGCCCGGGTTCGTGTGGCGCTATATCGACGAAAGCGGCAATTCCACCGCCACGCGCCCTTACGCCGATCCGCGCATCGCCATCAACATGTCGGTGTGGGAGAGCGTCGCCGCGCTCGAGCGCTTCGTCTACCAGACCCTGCACAAGCGCTTCTACGGCCGGCGCGCGGAATGGTTCGAGCATTTCGACAAGCCCTATTTCGTGATGTGGTGGGTGCCGGCCGGGCATCGGCCGACCATCGAAGAAGCGGTCGCGCGGCTCGATCATCTGACGCAAAACGGCCCGAGCGACTACGCTTTCGACTGGGCTTCCGCCGCGGCGCAACTCTGGAAGACGGCGCGTTGTCCGCCGGGCGAGAGCGCGGCATGAAGATGCATCTCGCCCAGTTCAACATCGCGCGCATCCGCTACCCGCTCGACGATCCGCGCATGGCCGAGTTTGTCGACAATGTCGCGCGCGTCAACGCGCTGGCCGGTGAGATCGAGGGTTTCGTCTGGCGGCTGCAGGACGACAGCGGCCACGCCATGAACATGCGCGTTTATGACGACCCAGCCATCCTGCCGAATCTGACGCTGTGGGAGAACGCCGCAGCGCTCGAGCGCTTCGTGTGGCAGACGGTGCACGGCCGTTTTTACCGCCGGCGCGAGGATTGGTTCGAGCGCATCGAGACGCCGCTGGTGCTGTGGTGGGTGGCGGCCGGCCATCGCCCGTCCATGGACGAAGGCGTTGCGCGGCTGGAAATGTTAAAAGCGAAAGGGCCGAGCGATGAGGCCTTCGGCTGGGAGCAGCTGGCCGATGCACAGCTTTGGAAGACGCAGCGCGGCGTCAAGGCGGCGGTTAGGCCGCCGGCCGCCGCAGCGGCGCAGTAGCGGGGGAGGGCAACCCGTGGAGCAAACCGATGACCTTCGAAAACAAGAACATGCGGTGCCGCACATGCAGGTTCTGGTGGCCGATCGCCGAGGCCGCCGGCAAGGAGCCGGACCGCCAGCATGCGATCCTCGGCCAGTGCCGGCACGACGCGCCGCCGGCGCAGATTGCCGAACTGCCCGATCACGGCCGGCACTATCCGTCATGGGCGACCACCAAGCGCGACGACTGGTGCGGCGATCACCAGCATATGCAGCAATGACGGCAGCGCCGGCGCGCACGAGCTGAAGACTTGAGGAGAAATGACGAAACTCATTGTCGACGGCAAAGAGATCGACGTTCCGCCGGAGTACACGCTGCTCCAGGCCTGCGAGGCCGCGGGCGCGGAAATCCCGCGCTTCTGCTTCCACGAGCGGCTGTCGATCGCCGGCAATTGCCGCATGTGCCTGATCGAAGTGGCGGGAAATCCGAAGCCGCAGGCCTCCGTGCGCCGTCGGCGTCAAGGACCTGCCGCCGAAGAAGGACGGCACGCCGCATGTTCTCAATACCCGCACGCCCATGGTGAAGAAGGCGCGCGAAGGCGTGATGGAGTTCCTGCTGATCAACCATCCGCTCGACTGCCCGATCTGCGATCAGGGCGGGGAATGCGACCTGCAGGACCAGGCCATGGCCTATGGCATGGACGGCTCGCGCTATAAGGAGAACAAGCGCGCGGTCGAGGACAAATATATCGGTCCGCTGGTCAAGACCATCATGACGCGCTGCATCCATTGCACGCGCTGCATCCGCTTCTCCACCGAAGTCGCCGGGGTCCCTGAGCTCGGCGCCATCGGCCGCGGCGAGGACATGGAGATCACCACCTATCTCGAGCACGCCATGACCTCGGAGCTGCAAAGCAACGTGGTCGATCTCTGCCCGGTCGGCGCGCTCACCAGTAAGCCCTATGCCTTCACGGCGCGCTCCTGGGAGCTCACCAAGACGCAGTCGATCGATGTGATGGACGCGCTCGGCTCCGCCATCCGCATCGACACGCGCGGGCGCGAGGTCATGCGCATCCTGCCGCGCGCCAATGACGACGTGAACGAGGAGTGGATTTCCGACAAGACCCGCCACGTGGTGGACGGCTTGCGCACGCAGCGGCTCGACCAGCCCTTTATCCGCGTCAACGGCCGCCTGCGCGCGGCGAGCTGGAAGGAAGCCTTCGCGGCGATCGCGGCCAAGTTGAAAGCGGCGCGGCCGCAACGGATCGGCGCGCTGGCAGGGCAATTGGCGGGGGTCGAGGAGATGTTCGCGCTGAAGGCGCTGATGGGCGCGCTCGGCTCGCCGAATATCGACGCGCGCTATCCCGGCTCCCCGCTGCATCCGAAATACGGCCGCGCCAGCTACCTGTTCAACTCGACCATCGCCGGCATCGACCAGGCCGACGCCATCATGCTGATCGGCGTCAATCCCCGGCGCGAGGCGGCCGTGCTCAACGCCCGCATCCGCAAGCGTTATCTCAAGGGCAATGTGCTGCTCGGGTCGGTCGGCGAGAAGGCCGATCTCACTTATCCCTACAATTATCTCGGCGCCGGGCCGGAGAGCCTGGCGCAGTTCATCGATCACGCGCCTGCCGATAAGGAAAAGCCGATGTTCATCATCGGTCAGGGCGCGCTCAATCGGGCGGACGGCGCGGCAGTGCTTGCGATGGCGGCGAAGGCGGCAGGCTCGCTTGGCGTCGTCAAGGACGGCTGGAACGGATTCAATATCCTGCACAACGAAGCGGCGCTGGTCGGCGCGCTCGATATTGGCTTCGTGCCGGGCGACAGCGGCATGGACACGGGCGGGATGCTTTCGCAAGGCGCGCTCGACGTGCTATTTCTGCTCGGCGTCGACGAAATCGAGGTCAAGCCCGGTCCGTTCGTGGTCTATATCGGCACCCATGGCGACCGCGGCGCCCACCGCGCCGACGTGATCCTGCCGGGCGCCGCCTTCCCGGAAAAATCCGCGCTCTACGTCAACACCGAAGGCCGCGTGCAGATGGCCGAGCGCGCCTCCTTCCCGCCGGGCGATGCGCGCGAGGACTGGGCGATCCTGCGCGCTCTCTCGGCCGTGCTCGACTGCACGCTGCCCTTTGACTCGCTGGCGCAACTGCGCCAGGCGATGTTTGCCGCGCACCCGCATCTCAGGCGCATCGGGGAGATCGCGCCCGGCAACGCCGCCGACATCGAGAAGCTGGCCGCGCGCGGCGGCGCGTCCGACAAGGCGCCGTTTACCGCCGCGGTCGGCGATTTCTATCTGACCAATGCGATCGCGCGCGCCTCCGCGGTCATGGCGGAATGTTCCGCGCTTGCCAGCGCCGCGCACAAGACGGCGGCGGAGTAGGGGCCATGGACTTCTTCTGGACCTATCTCTGGCCGCTGATCGTGATCCTGGCGGAATCGCTGCTGCTGCTGGTGCTGCTGCTGATCGTGGTCGCCTATATCCTGCTGGCCGACCGCAAGATCTGGGCGGCGGTGCAGATCAGGCGCGGGCCCAACGTGGTCGGGCCCTGGGGCCTGTTCCAATCTTTCGCCGATTTGCTGAAATTCATGGTCAAGGAGCCGGTGATTCCGGCCGGCGCCAACAAGGGCGTGTTCCTCTTGGCGCCGCTGGTCACCTGCGTGCTGGCGCTCGCCGCCTGGGCGGTGATCCCGCTCAATGTCGGCTGGGTGATCGCCGACATCAACGTCGGCATCCTGTACATCTTCGCCATCTCCTCGCTCATGGTCTATGGCGTGATCATGGCGGGCTGGGCCTCGAACTCGAAATATCCCTTCCTGGCGGCGCTGCGCTCGGCCGCGCAGATGGTGTCGTACGAGGTCTCCATCGGCTTCGTGTTCATCACGGTGCTGCTCTGCGCCGGCTCGCTCAACCTGTCGCAGATCATCGAGGCGCAGAACGGCCCTTACGGCCTGTTCTCCTGGTACTGGCTGCCGCTGTTTCCGATGTTCGTGGTGTTCTTCGTCTCGGCGCTGGCGGAGACCAACCGGCCGCCCTTCGACCTGGTGGAGGCGGAATCGGAACTGGTCGCCGGCTTCATGGTCGAATACGGCTCCACGCCCTATATGATGTTCATGCTCGGCGAATACGTGGCGATTGCCAGCATGTGCGCCATGGGCACCATCTTGTTCCTGGGCGGTTGGCTGTCGCCGATCCCCTACGCGCCGTTCACCTGGGTGCCGGGAGTGATCTGGTTTACGCTCAAGGCGTTCTTCCTGTTTTTCATGTTCGCCATGGTCAAGGCGATCGTGCCGCGCTACCGCTACGACCAGCTGATGCGGCTGGGCTGGAAGGTGTTCCTGCCGCTGTCGCTGGCCATGGTGGTGATCGTCGCCGCCGTCATCCAATACGGCGGCCTGGCGACCGCGGCGGTGATGAAGTGAGGATGCGATGAGGCTCGTGGGCGCGGCCAAGGCGGTGTTCCTGTGGGAGTTCGTGAGCGGCTTGGCGCTCGGCATGCGCTATTTCTTCGCGCCCAAGGCGACGCTCAATTATCCGTTCGAGAAGGGCCCGATCTCCCCGCGCTTCCGCGGCGAGCACGCGCTGCGCCGGTACCCCAACGGCGAGGAGCGCTGCATCGCCTGCAAGCTGTGCGAGGCGATCTGCCCGGCGCAGGCCATCACCATCGAGGCCGGCCCCCGCCGCAACGACGGCACCCGCCGCGCCACGCGCTACGACATCGACATGGTCAAATGCATCTATTGCGGGCTGTGCCAGGAGGCTTGCCCGGTCGACGCCATCGTCGAAGGTCCCAACTTCGAATTCGCCACCGAGACGCGCGAAGAGCTCTATTTCGACAAGGAGCGCCTGCTGGCGAACGGCGACCGCTGGGAGCGCGAGATCGCCAAGAACCTGGCACTCGACGCGCCGTACCGCTAACCGCAATTGCCCAACTAAGTCCGTTCCCGTCTGTGTGCGTTGCGAAATAAAATGCGCGGCGCGGGCGGCGGCCCACTGTCGGCCTTCGATTATTTTTTCGCCGCTCGCCAGTCTTTTCTTGCAACACTTCCAAAGAAGCGGTTTGATCAACCATTAGGCGAACGGCGTGTCACCGTCCGATGACGGCTTTGGGGCAGCGCGGTGTTCGATAACAAACCAAGACGCTACGACGTGATTTGAGCGGGGCCGTTGGCGAACGGCCCCGTAAGCGCGCACGCGCGAAAAACGCAGCAAGGGAGGACTTCATGGTCAAGCTGCAAGTGAACGGCCAGGCGCGGACATTCGACGGCGATCCGTCGATGCCGCTCATGTGGTACCTGCGTGACGAGCTCGGCATGACGGGCACGAAATTCGGCTGCGGCGTCGCTCTGTGCGGCTCCTGCACCGTCCACCTCGACGGCGAAGCCACGCGCGCCTGCGGCGTGCAGATGGGCGACGTCGCCGGCAAGTCCGTCGTCACCATCGAGGGTCTCGACCCGCACGGTCAGCATCCGGTGCAGGTCGCCTGGCGCAATCACGGCGTGCCGCAATGCGGCTACTGCCAGGCCGGGCAGATCATGCAGGCCGCGGCGCTGCTCAAGAAGACGCCGGCGCCGACCGATGAGCAGATCATGGACGCGATGGCGGGAAACCTGTGCCGCTGCGGCTGCTACCAGCGCATTCATGCGGCCATCCGATCCGTCGCGAAGGGAGCGTGACATGACCCATCATCGCAAAAACGAATTCCCCGTCATCACCAATGTCAGCCGGCGCGGCATGCTTAAAGGCGTGGTCGCGAGCGGCGGTCTCGTTCTGGCGGCGCAGTTCCCGGGCGTGCGCGCGGCCTCTGGCCTATCCGACCGGCGCCACCGCCATGCCGCATGGCGTGGTCAGCGATCCGCACGTCTTCGTCTCGATCGCGCCGGACGGCATCGTCAGCATCGTCGCCCACCGCGCCGAAATGGGAAATGGCGCGGCGCGCACCTCGCTGCCGATGATCGTCGCCGACGAGCTCGACGCCGACTGGTCCAAGGTCCGCATCGTGCAGTCGCCGGGCGACGAGGTGAAATACGGCAATCAGGATACCGACGGCTCGCGCAGCACCCGCCACTTCATCCAGCCGATGCGGCTGTGCGGGGCTTCCGCCCGCCACATGCTGGAGCAGGCCGCGGCCAAGCGCTGGGGCGTCGACGTCTCCGAGGTCGAGGCGGAGCACCACGAGGTCGTGCACCGCGGCTCCGGCCGCAAGCTCGGCTATGGCGCGCTCGCCAAGGACGCGGCGGCGCTGCCGACGCCCGCTCCCGACAAGGTGAAGCTGAAGGACCAGAAAGCCTTCCGCTACATGGGCAAGGGCAATGTCGGCATCGTCGACCTTTACGACATCACGACCGGCGGCACGACCTACGGCCAGGACGTGAAGCTGCCGGGGATGAAGTTCGCGGTGGTGGCAAGGCCCCCGGTGGTCGGCGGCAAGGTCAAGTCATACGACGCCAGCGCGGCCATGAAGGTGCCCGGCGTCGTGAAGGTGGTGACGATCGCGCCGACGCCGGCGCCGGCGAAATACGCCCCGCTCGGCGGCGTCGCGGTCATCGCCGACAACACCTGGGCGGCGATCAAGGGTCGCGAAGCGCTCAAGATCGTCTGGGACGACGGGCCGAACAAGTCCTACGATTCGGCCACCTACAAGGCCATGCTCCAACGCAACGTGCGCAAGCCCGGCAAAATGGAGCGCAACCTGGGCGACGCCGCCAAGGCGCTCGCCTCCGCCAAGAAAGTCGTGGTGCGGGAGTATTACGCCCCGCATCTCGCGCACGCCACCATGGAGCCGCCGGCGGCGACCGCCCGCATGAGCGGCGGGACATGGGAGGTCTGGGCGCCGCTGCAAAGCCCGGGCGGCGCGCGCGACGACATCGCCAAGGCGCTCGGCGTCAAGCCCGAGCAAATGGTCGTGCACGAGACGCTGCTCGGCGGCGGCTTCGGCCGCAAGTCGAAATGCGACTTCGCGATCGAGGCGGCGCTTCTGTCCAAGGCCATGGGCGGCGCGCCGGTGAAGGTGGTGTGGACGCGCGAGGACGACATTCGTCACGACTTCTACCACACCGTCACGGTCGGACCGCTTCGAAGCCGGCATGGACGCCCAGAACAAGGTGGTCGCCTGGCGGCATCGCAGCGCGGCGCCGACTTTCATGTCGAACTTCGTGCCCGATCCCAAGCACCCGAGCGGGATCGAGCTCGGCATGGGATGGGTCGATGCGCCGTTCAACATCCCGAACATTCGCATGGAAAGCGGCGAGGCGCCCTCGGAAGTCCGCATCGGGTGGTTCCGTTCGGTCAACAACGTGATGCACGCCTGGTCCACCCAGTCGTTCATCGCCGAGCTCGCCGCATGAACTCGGGCGCGACCAGAAGGACTTCCTGCTGGAGCTGATCGGACCGGCGCGCATCGTCGATCCGCGCAAGCAGGTCTCGACCGCGCTCTGGGACTACGGCGAGCCGTTCGAAACCTTCCCGATCGACACCGGCCGGCTGCGCAACGTGGCGGAGCTTGCCGCCAAACGGGCCGGCTGGGGCAGGAAGCTGCCGAAGGGCCACGGGCTGGGCATCGCCGCGCACCGCTCGTTCGTCACCTACGTGGCGAGCGTGGTGGAGGTCGCGGTGGACGACAAGGGGAACTATACGATCCCGCGCGTGGATACCGCGATCGATTGCGGCTTCTGCGTCAATCCCGAGCGGGTGCATTCGCAGATGCAAGGCGCGGCCGTGATGGGGCTGTCGCTCGCCAAATACGGCGAGATCACCCTCAAGAACGGCCGGGTCCAGCAGGGCAACTTCAACGACTTCCAGATCGCCCGGATCGACGAATCGCCGCTCGAGGTGCGCACGCATATCGTCGAGCACGGTATCGAAGTGCATCCGAGCGGCGTCGGCGAGCCCGGCATGCCGCCATTCGCACCGGCGCTGTGCAACGCCATCTTCGCGGCGACCGGAAAGCGCATCCGGCAGCTGCCGATCGGCGCTCAGCTCAAGGCCTGACGCCGAAACGAAGGCGGGTTGCCCGTTCTGCGGGCAATCCCGCCGCCAAAATCGACCGCCCCGCCCACCGGCGGGGCGGTTTCGATTATGACGGTTTCTGGGCGCCCCGGCCGCATGGAAGGCAGGGCAAAACGGCGGCGGAAAGTCGATATCGCCGGTGGACGAGGCCGGTTGGGCGCGCTAGGAACGGGCCGTCCCGAAAGGCTCCCCCCTCGGTCGCTAAATGATTATCACGGCGCTGTTTTTCTATCTGTTTGCGGGCGTCTGCGTGGCCAGCGCCTTCATGGTGATCGCGGCCAGGAACCCGGTCCATTCGGTGCTGTTCCTGATCCTGGCCTTCGTCAACGCCGCGGCCTTGTTCGTGATGCTGGGCGCCGAGTTCCTGGCCATGATCCTGGTCGTCGTCTATGTCGGCGCGGTCGCGGTGCTGTTCCTGTTCGTGGTGATGATGCTCGACGTCGACTTCGCCTCGCTCAAGCAGGGCGCGCTGCAATATCTGCCCGTGGGCGCGCTGGTCGGCGTCATCTTCCTCGCCGAACTGCTGCTGGTGGTCGGCGCCTGGACCATCGGGCCGGGCGTGCCGCACGCCATCACCGCGCCGATCCCGCCGCTGTCGCAGGTCCACAACACCGAGGCGATCGGCCTCGTGCTCTACACCAAATACGTCTACTACTTCGAGGCCGCCGGCATGATCCTGCTGGTCGCCATGGTGGGCGCCATCGTGCTCACGCTGCAGCACAGGGTGCGCGTGCGCCGGCAGTCGATCGCAAGCCAAGTGGCGCGCGACAAGACTTCCATCGAGCTGCGCCCGGTGCGGCCGGGGCAGGGCCTGGGAGGCACGCCATGACCATCGGGCTCGGGCATTACCTCTCGGTCGCCGCCATCCTGTTCACGCTCGGCATTTTCGGCATTTTCCTCAACCGCAAGAACGTCATCATCATTCTGATGTCGATCGAGCTGATCCTGCTGGCGGTCAACATCAATCTGGTGGCGTTCTCCGCCCATCTCGGCGACATCGTCGGGCAAATCTACGCGCTGATCGTGCTCACGGTCGCGGCCGCCGAAGCGGCCATTGGGCTAGCCATTCTCGTGGTCTTCTACCGCAACAAGGGCTCCATCGCGGTCGAAGACATCAATATCATGAAGGGCTGAAGAGGCGGATGTATCAGGCGATCGTCTTTCTGCCTCTGCTTGGCGCCATCCTGGCCGGCCTGATCGCGCTCGCCGGCGCGCGCGCGCGCTGCCCGGGCGAGGGGCCGCCGCCCGGCGAGGAGTTCGACACCGAGCACGCGCCGCACATGGCTGCGCCGGCGGCGCACGCGGCGGGCGCCGTCCTCCAGCACGCCCATGGCGAGGCGGAGGAACCGGCCGCCGCCGGCTCGCGCATCACCGAGATGATCACCACCACGCTGCTGATGATCTCCATGATCCTGTCGTGGATCGCCTTCGTGCAGGTCGGCTTCGGCCATCACGATGCGCGCGTGCCGGTGTTCACCTGGATCGCCTCCGGCACGCTCAACGTGCCCTGGCTGCTGCGCGTCGACACGCTGACCGCGGTCATGCTGGTGGTGGTGACCTCGGTGTCGGCCTTCGTGCACCTTTATTCCATCGGCTATATGGCGGAGGACCCTTACCGGCCGCGCTTCTTCGGCTATCTGTCGATGTTCACCTTCGCCATGCTGATGCTGGTGACGGCCGACAATCTGGTGCAGCTGTTCTTCGGCTGGGAGGGCGTGGGGCTCGCGAGCTACCTGCTGATCGGCTTCTGGTATCACAAGCCGGAGGCGAACGCGGCCGCGATCAAGGCCTTCATCGTCAACCGCATCGGCGATTTCGGCTTCGCGCTCGGCATATTCGCGCTGTTCTACATGACCGGCGCGGTCGATTTCGACACCGTGTTCGCGCAGGCGCCCGTCGATCGTCGGCAAGACCATCCCGCTGTTCGGCTGGCACGTGCCGGCGATGACGCTGATCTGCCTGTGGCTGTTCATGGGCGCCATGGGCAAGTCGGCGCAGTTCCTGCTGCACACCTGGCTGCCCGACGCCATGGAAGGCCCGACGCCGGTGTCGGCGCTCATCCACGCCGCCACCATGGTGACCGCCGGCGTGTTCATGGTGGCGCGGCTGTCGCCGCTGTTCGATCTCGCCCCGCAGGCGCAGGCCTTCATCGTCTTCATCGGCGCCACCACCGCGGTGTTCGCCGCCACGATCGGGCTGGTGCAGAACGACATCAAGCGCGTGATCGCCTATTCGACCTGCTCGCAGCTCGGCTACATGTTCGTCGCCATGGGCGTCGGCGCCTATTCGGTCGGCATGTTCCATCTGTTCACCCACGCCTTCTTCAAGGGGCTGCTGTTCCTCGGCGCCGGCTCCGTGATCACTGCCATGCATCACGAGCAGGACATGCGCGCCATGGGGGGCCTGAAGGACCGCATCCCCTTCACCTACATCACCATGATCGTCGGCACGCTGGCGCTCACCGGCTTTCCGCTCACCGCCGGCTATTTCTCCAAGGACGCCATCATCGAGGCTGCCTTCGTCTCGCATAACCCGATGGCGCTCTACGGCTATATCTGCACCGTGGGGGCGGTGCTTTTGACCGCGTTCTATTCCTGGCGGCTGATCTTCAAGACCTTCCACGGCGAGCCGCACGACCGCAAGCATTGGCGCGAGGCGCATGAGAGCCCGCTGGTGATGCTGATCCCGCTCGGCTTCCTCGCCTTCGGCTCGATCGTGGCGGGCTTGCCGTTCAGGGAGATTTTCGCCGGGCCTGGCGTTGCGCATTTCTTCGGCGCCTCGCTCACCTTCGCCCCGGGCAACCACGTGCTCGAGGAGATGCACCATATCTCGGTGTCGATCTCGCTGCTGCCGACGCTGATGATGGCGATCGGCTTCCTCATCGCCTGGTATTTCTACATCCGCCGCCCCGACATTCCGGTCGAGCTCGCGCGTCAGCACGACATCCTCTACAAGTTCCTGCTCAACAAGTGGTATTTCGACGAGCTCTACGACGCGATCTTCGTCAAGCCGACCAAACGGCTTGGGCTTCTCTTGTGGAAGGGCGGCGACGGCTGGCTGATCGACGGCTTCGGCCCCGACGGCGTGTCGGCGCGCGTGCTCGACGTCACGCGCAGCGTCGTGCGCCTGCAGAGCGGCTATCTCTACCACTACGCCTTCGCCATGCTGATAGGAGCGGCGCTCTTTATCACGTGGTTCATGTTTGCATTCAGGTAGGGCGGGGCAGGGAAAATGAATTGGCCGATCCTCTCCGTCGTGACCTTCCTGCCGCTGCTCGGCGCCGCCTTCGTCATGGTCGCGGTGCGCGGCAACGGGGCGATCGCGCGCGGCACCGCGCGCTGGACCGCGCTGTGGACGACGCTCGTCACTTTCGCGATCTCGCTGGTGATGGTCTATCGCTTCGACCCGGCCTCGCCCGAATTCCAGTTCGTCGAGAAGCATCCCTGGCTCGGCTTTGCCACCTACCACATGGGCGTCGACGGCATTTCGCTGCCCTTCGTCATCCTCACCACCGGGCTGATGCCGATCTGCATTCTCGCCAGCTGGAGCGCCATCCAGAAGCGCGTGAAGGAATACATGGTGGCGTTTCTCATCCTGGAAACGCTGATGATCGGCACCTTCTCGGCGCTCGACCTGGTGCTGTTCTATCTGTTCTTCGAGGGCGGCCTGATCCCGATGTTCCTGATCATCGGCGTGTGGGGCGGCCCGCGCCGGGTCTATGCCAGCTTCAAGTTCTTCCTCTATACGCTCGCCGGCTCGGTGCTGATGCTGCTCGCCATCATGGCGATGTATTGGGACGCCGGCACCACCGACATTCCCACGCTCTTGCGGCACGGCTTCCCGCTCGCCTTGCAGAAATGGGCGTGGTTTGCGTTCTTTGCTTCGTTCGCCGTCAAGATGCCGATGTGGCCGGTGCACACCTGGCTGCCCGACGCGCATGTGGAGGCGCCGACCGCGGGCTCCGTCATCCTCGCCGCCATCCTGTTGAAGATGGGCGGCTACGGTTTTTTACGCTTCTCGCTGCCCATGTTCCCGGTCGCCAGCCACGAATTCGCGACGCTGATCTTCACGCTGTCCGTGGTCGCCATCATCTATACCTCGCTGGTGGCGCTGATGCAGGAGGACGTGAAGAAGCTGATCGCCTATTCCTCCGTCGCCCACATGGGCTTCGTCACCATGGGGATTTTCGCCGCCACCACGCAGGGCGTGGCCGGCGGCATTTTCCAGATGATCTCGCACGGCATCGTCTCCGGCGCGCTGTTCCTCTGCGTCGGCGTGGTTTACGACCGCATGCACACGCGCGAGATCGCCTTCTACGGCGGGTTGGTCAACCGCATGCCGCTTTATGCCGCCTGCTTCATGGTGTTCACGCTCGCCAATGTCGGCCTGCCCGGCACCTCCGGCTTCATCGGCGAGTTCCTGGCGCTGATCGGCACCTTCAAGATCAACACCTCGGTGGCGTTCCTGGCGACCTTGGGGGTCATCCTGTCGGCGGCCTATGCGCTCTGGCTCTACCGCAAGATGATCTTCGGCACGCTCAAGCCGGCCTTGGCCGGCATCAAGGACATCGGCTGGCGCGAGAGCCTGATCTTGGCGCCGCTGGTGGCGCTTACCATCCTGCTCGGCGTCGCGCCCAAGCCGGTGCTCGATATCTCGGCGGCCTCGGTTACGCAGCTGCTCGACCGCTATGACCGCGCCGTCAAGGCCGCGGAATTGCAGCAGCAACGCGGCAAGATCGAGCTGGTCTCCGCCAAGGATGCCTTAAAGCCTGCGAGCGCCGCCCGATGATCGACATCAGCCATCTCCACGGCCTGCTGCCGATCCTGCCGGAGCTCGTGCTGGCGCTCGGCACCATGGTGCTCTTGATGATCGGCGCCATGGCGGGCGAGCGCAGCGCGGCCGCGGTCAACGGGCTTTCGGTCATCGTGCTGATCGCGGCGGCTGCGGCCATCGTCACCTTGCCGCCCGGGCGCTACGTGCTGTTCGGCGGCAGCTTCGTGGTGGACGATTACGCGCGCTTCCTCAAGCTGTTGGCGCTCACCGGGTCCGCCGGCGCACTCATTTTGTCGCTCGACTATCTCAAGCTCGAGCAGCAGCAGAAATTCGAATACGGCGCGTTGTTCCTGCTCGCCACCCTCGGCATGCTGATGCTGATCTCGGCCGCCGACCTGATCGCGCTCTATCTCGGGCTCGAATTGATGTCGCTGTCGCTTTACGTGGTGGCGGCCTATGAGCGCGAGAATGCGCGCTCGACGGAAGCCGGGCTGAAATATTTCGTGCTGGGCGCCTTGTCCTCCGGCATGTTGCTCTACGGCGCCTCGCTCATCTACGGCTTCACCGGCACCGTCAGCTTCGTCGGCATCGCCAAGGCCACCGCCCACGGCGCCGGCATCGGCCTGATCTTCGGCCTGGTGTTCCTGTTCGTCGGCTTCTGCTTCAAGATTTCCGCGGTGCCCTTCCACATGTGGACGCCCGACGTCTACGAGGGGGCGCCGACGCCAGTCACCGCCTTCTTTGCCGCCGCGCCCAAAGTCGCCGGCATCGCCATCTTCATGCGCGCGACCGTGATGGCCTTTCCCGGCATCACCCACGAATGGCAGCAGATCGTGGTGTTCGTCTCCATCGCCTCCATGGCGCTCGGCGCCTTCGCCGCGATCGGCCAGCGCAACATCAAGCGGCTGATGGCCTATTCCTCGATCGGCCATATGGGCTACGCGCTGGTGGGGCTCGCCGCCGGCACGGCGCAAGGCGTGCAGGGCGTTCTCATCTACATGACTATCTATGTCGCCATGACGCTCGGCACCTTCGCGGTCATCCTCTCGATGCGGCGCGACGGCAAGCTCGTGGAACAGATAAGCGATCTCGCCGGCCTTTCGCGCACCCATCCGACCATGGCCTTCGTGCTGGCGATGCTGCTGTTCTCGCTCGCCGGCATTCCGCCGCTCGCCGGCTTCTTCGCCAAGTTCTACGTGTTCCTCGCCGCCATCAACGCCGGGCTCTACGCGCTGGCGGTGATCGGCGTGCTGACCAGCGTGGTGGGAGCCTATTACTATCTGGCCATCGTCAAGCTCATGTATTTCGACGAGCCGGTCGCCAGCTTCCAGCGCATGCCGGTGCTGCTGCGCTTCGTGCTCGGCGTGGCCGGGCTGATCAACATCTTCTTCTTCGCCTATCCGGCGCCGCTTGTGGGCGCGGCGACGGTGGCGGCCAAATCGCTTTTTTGAATGAACCGCGAAGCCACGGGCCTGGCGGGGGTCCGACACAAAGCTTACGAGACGCTCGGCTCCACCAATGCCGAGGCGCTGGCGCTGGCGCGTGCCGGCGAACGCGGGCCGTTGTGGGTCACCGCCAAGACCCAGAGCGCCGGGCGCGGCCGCCGCGGCGCCGCCTGGGTCTCGCCGCCGGGCAATCTCTACGCCACGCTGCTGCTGAGCCAGCCTTGCGAGCCGGCGCAGGCGCCGCAATTGTCCTTCGTCGCCGCTTTGGCGCTGCATGACGCGGTCGGCGAAGTCGCGCCGCAACTTGGCCCCCTGCTCAAGGTGAAATGGCCGAACGATCTCCTGCTCGGGACGAACAAGGTCGCCGGCATCCTGATCGAAGGCGACAGCGAGCCGCAATTCGGCGTCGCCATCGGCATCGGCGTCAATTGCGCCGCGCATCCGCGCGAGACCAACCATCCGGCGACCGACCTCGCCGCAGCCGGCGCCATGGTCGCGCCCGAGCGCCTGTTGGCGGCGCTCATGGCGGCGATGACGCGGCGCCTGGCGCAGTGGCAGCGCGGGGAGGGCTTTGCCGCCATCCGCACCGACTGGCTCAAGCGCGCCATCGGCATCGGCTGCACCATCCGCGTGCGGCTGCCGGAACGAGATGCGACCGGCCGCTTCGACGGCATCGACGAGTACGGCCGCTTGCTGCTAGCCGGGCCCGACGGCGTTGCCACCATCGCCGCCGGCGAAGTGTTCGAGCTCTGACCATGGCACAGGCCGGAAAACAGGAACTGGTGTTCGCGCCGCTCGGCGGCGTCGGCGAGATCGGCATGAACCTGTCGATCTACGGGCTCGGCCCCGAGCGCCGCCGGCAATGGCTGGCGGTCGATTGCGGCGTTTCCTTCGCCGCGGAAGAGCACCTGCCGGGCGTCGACCTCATCCTGCCCGACATCCGCTTTCTGATCGAGGAGCGAAAAGATCTCGCCGGCATCGTGCTCACGCACGCGCACGAGGACCATTTCGGCGCGCTGCTCGATCTTTGGCCGCAACTGAAAGTGCCGGTGTTCGCCACCCCGTTCTCGGCCGCGCTGCTCGCGGCCAAGTGTGCAAGCGAACCGGGCGCGCCCAAGATCCCGGTCACCGTGGTCAAGCGCGACAGCCGCTTTAATGTCGGGCCGTTCGACATCGAATTGGTCACCATGACGCATTCGATTCCCGAGACCAACGCGCTCATCATCCGCACCCCGCTCGGCGCCGTGCTGCACACCGGCGACTGGAAGCTCGACCCGACGCCGATCCTCAACGATCCGACCGACGAGAAGAAACTGCGGGCCTTCGGCGACGAAGGCTGCCTGGCGCTGATCGGCGATTCGACCAATGCCGTGCGCGAGGGCCGCTCGCCCTCGGAGGCCGACGTCGCCAAGGTCATTGCCGAGCTGATTGCAAGCGCGCCCGGGCGCGTGGCGGTCACCACCTTCGCCTCCAATGCCGGGCGCTTGCGCTCGGTGGCGGAAGGCGCTGCCGCCGCCGGGCGCGAGCTGATCGTCGTCGGCCGCGCCATGGACCGCATCGTGCAGATCGCGCGCGAGACCGGCTATTTCGACGGCGCTGCCGGAGTTCCGCGGCGCGGACGCCTTCGGCGCGCTGCCGCCGAAGAATGTGGTGGCGCTGTGCACCGGCAGCCAGGGCGAGCCGCGCGCGGCGCTCGCGCGCATCGCCGAGGACCAGCATCCCGACATCAAGTTCGCGCGCGGCGACCGCGTGATCTATTCCGCGCGCATGATCCCCGGCAACGAGAAGGCGGTCGGCCGCGTGCTCAACGGGCTGATCGAGCAGGGCGTGGAGGTGATCACCGATCGCACCCACCTGGTGCATGTCTCCGGCCATCCGCGCCGCGAGGAGCTGGAAGCGCTGATCTCCTGGGTGCGCCCGCAGATCCTCATCCCGGTGCACGGCGAAGCGCTGCACCTGACCGAGCACGCCGCGCTTGCCAAGCGCTGCGGCGTGCCCCGCGTCCTGCAATGCCGCAACGGCGATCTGGTGCGGCTGTCGGGCGACGCCCGCATCATCGATGAGGTGCCGGCCGGGCGCATCTACAAGGACGGCACGCTGCTGGTGCCGGCCGACGCGCGCACCGTCGCCGACCGCCGGCGCCTCTCCTTTGCCGGCGCGGTCTCGGTCGCGTTGGCGCTCACCGAGGACGGCCGGCTGGCGGCCGATCCGGAATACGACCTGATCGGCATCCCCGAGCGCGACCGCGACGGCGGCTCTATGCATGAGGCGGTGCACGACGCCATCGTCGAATGCTTCGACTCCCTGCCGCGCAGTCGCCGCCGCGATCCGGACAGCGTGGCCGAGGCCGTCCGCCGCGCCGTGCGCTCGGCGCTCGCCGAGCGCTGGGGCAAGAAGCCGATGTGCCATGTGCACGTCTTGCCGGTATGATAAGGCCGCCAGCGGAGTAACGAGAGGATATCGATGATCGGTCGTCTCAATCACGTCGCCATCGCCGTGCGCGACATCGCCAAGGCCTCCGCAGTCTACCGCGACACGCTCGGCGCCGAGGTGTCGGCCAAAGTGCCGCAGCCCGAGCACGGCGTTTCCACCGTGTTCATCACGCTGCCCAACACCAAGATCGAGCTGCTGGAGCCGCTCGGCGACAATTCGCCGATCGCCAAATTCCTCGACAAGAATCCCGACGGCGGCATCCACCACGTCTGCTACGAGGTGCCCGACATCCGCGCCGCCCGCGACACGCTCAAGGCGCAAGGCGCGCGCGTTTTGGGCGACGGCGAGCCCAAGATCGGCGCGCACGGCAAGCCGGTGCTGTTCCTGCATCCGAAGGATTTCTGCGGCACGCTGGTCGAACTCGAGCAAGAGTGAGCCGCGCATGACCCTCACCACCGTCCTCGCAATCTATTTCATCATCTGGTGGGTGGTGCTGTTCATGGTGCTGCCCTGGGGCGTGCACAGCCAGGGCGAGAGCGGCGAGGTGGCGCCCGGCACCGATCCCGGCGCGCCGGCGGTACACATGGTCTGGCGCAAGCTGTTGTGGACCACGGTGATCGCTAGCGTGCTGTTCGGCATCTTGGCCGCGGTCTACGAACTCGATCTCATCCCGTACGATTTCCTGCTGGCGATCTCCGGCCCGCCGCATCGCTGAGCGAAAAAAAAGAGCAGGGCGCTAGCCCTGCTCATCGCACGTCGTATTGTCCTCAATCTCCTCGACTCTTGTTGGCTTTGTATCGAGGCGGCAGCGGGTGAGCGCGCCGAGGACTGCTTCCCTCCCAAGACTTGGACCGCACGTTGGCGCCGGTCTTGCTGCCAGCATCTCCGTCCCTGCGGACATCTATAACGTTAGCGTATCGTCGCGCGGTTGTCATCCTTTTTCAGCCGTTTTTTTCGTTATTTGCGGCGCTCGATTACAATAGGTGCATCGAGAACTATCTTTTTGCCGTGCTCGCCTTCGACGATCACCTTCACCGTCCAGTTGCCGGGCAACGGCAGGTCGATGCCGTTCACCGCCCAAGTTCCGTCGGCCTGGCGCACCGCGGCACGATCGACCGAAGGCAGGCCCGGCGTCGGCGGCTCGACCTGTAAGTGCACGTTATTCGTGATGAATTCCGATGAATCGTCGTGCAACACGCGGATGCTGAAATCGACCGGCCCGGCCCGGCCGGGATTGGCGGTCACGTCAGCCATGGCCTCTTCGGTGTGGATGTGGACGAAGGCAGCGTCGGGCGGAATGTCGACCGGCGGCAGCACGGTGTGCGCGGTCGGCGCCAGCGTTCCGAGCGCGCCGACCAGCACCAGCACGCCCAGCCCCAGCACGCTCTCGACCAGACTGTTGCGCGCCAGCGCCTGCCGCGCATCGGCGGCCTGGAGCCGCGGCGTGAGGTGGAAGCGGTTGACTGCCGCAATAGCGAGCATGGCTACAAACAAGGCAAGCTTGAGCGCCAGCAGCCGGCCATAGGCGGTGGTGATCAGGTCGCGCGGGCCGCCCAGCAGGTTCCAGCTGTTGATCACACCGCTCGCGATCAGTGTTGCTACACAAACAACTCCCAGCACGGAGAAGCGCGCGGTGGCGCGCGCCGCCAGCGCGGGCGCCTGACGTTGCGTCAGCAGCAGCAGCGCGAGCGCCGGCAGTCCGCCCAGCCAGGCGCCGGCCGCCAACAGGTGCAGGATATCCGACAGCAGATGCAGGTCGCCGGCCGCGCCCGGCGTCGCCCCGGCATGGCCGACAAAGGCGAGCATGGCAATTAGCGCGGCGGCGCCAAGCAGTTGCAGCCAGCGCAAGCCCGGCCACAGCAGCAGCAGCGCCAACAGCAGCGCCAGCGCCAGCCGCCCGGTCCAGACCGCGCCGAAGCGCGTGCCGGTGAGCACCGGCCAGAGGCCGCCATGCAGGCACACGGCAATCACCGGCGCGCCGTAAATATCGGCGGCCAGAAAGGCGAGCCAGGCAACGCCAGAAGCGACAGCAAGGCCGAGCGCGGTCCAGGCCATCAGCCGGCAGCGGCGTCGTAAGCTCGCGATGCCGTCCGAGGCGCCTGCGGCAAAGGCCGGCTCCGCCACCAGCACCAGGAAGCAGATGGTGCCGGCCGCGAGCGCGGTTGCCGCAATGTGCAGCGCGCGCGTCAGGATGAGCGGCTCGAGCACGCCCTAGTGCCCGACGCGGAAGGAGAAGCTGCCCTTGCTGCGGTGGGTATCGACCGCCAGCACCCGCCACAGCACCTTGTAGGTGCCGGGGGGCAGGGACTTGAGCGCCAGGCGCATCTGCGTCGGCTCGGCGACATCGAAGCGCGCCTTGCCGGCCGCAACGGAAGCGCCTTTGGCGTCATGCACCTCGACGCTGCTGAAGGCGGGCTCGAGCTTCTCGGTGAACCACAGCAAAAGTTCCTTCGGCGCGGTCTTGACCGTGCTGCCGACGGCCGGGCTGGAACGCGCCAGGCCGGAATGCGCCAAGGCCGCGCCCGGCAAGCCGAGCGCGCCCGCCAATAGCGCGATGAGGACGATGCGACGCATGACGCCATTATAAATGGCATAAAGCTTGATTTATTCCCAAAGCGGCCGCGCTGACGCCACGAAATGCCCGCCGGGCCTTGTCTTTTCCTCAACTATCCGCTTTCACTCGGCATTCTCTTAGCGAATCCAGCCGGTTCCCATGCGCCTTTCCCGCTATTTCCTGCCCATCCTGCGCGAGACCCCGAAAGAGGCGGAAATCGTCTCGCACCGGCTGATGCTGCGCGCCGGCATGATGCGGCAGGAGGCGGCCGGCATCTATGCCTTCCTGCCGCTCGGCTTGCGCGTGCTGCAGAAGATTTGCGCCATCGTGCGCGAGGAGCAGGACCGCTCCGGCGCCATCGAATTGCTGATGCCGACCATCCAGTCGGCCGAGCTGTGGCGCGAGAGCTCCCGCTACGACGCCTACGGCAAGGAGATGCTGCGCATCAAGGACCGCCACGAGCGCGACATGCTGTACGGGCCGACCAATGAGGAGATGATCACCGAAATCTTCCGCGCCTATGTGAAGTCCTACAAGGACCTGCCGCTTAATCTCTATCACATCCAATGGAAATTCCGCGACGAGGTGCGCCCGCGCTTCGGGCTGATGCGCGGCCGCGAGTTCCTGATGAAGGACGCTTACTCCTTCGATCTCGATCAGGCCGGCGCGCAGCATTCCTACAACAAGATGTTCGTGGCTTACCTGCGCACCTTTGAGCGCCTCGGCTTGAAGTCGATCCCGATGCGCGCTGAATCGGGGCCGATCGGCGGCAAGCTTTCCCACGAATTCATCATCCTCGCTTCCACCGGCGAATCGGAGGTGTTCTGCCACAAGGATTATCTCGACCTGGCGGTCCCGGGCGAAGACGTCGATTTCGACAATGTGGCCGGCCTGCAGGCCATCGTCGATAAATGGACTTCGCGCTATGCGGCTACCTCCGACATGCACGATGCCGAAGCCTTCGCCCGGATCACGCCCGACAATCAGGTCTCCGCGCGCGGCATCGAGGTCGGCCATATTTTCTATTTCGGCACCAAATATTCCGAGCCGATGAAGGCGACGGTGCAAACCCATGACGGCAAGGAGGTCGCCGTCCATATGGGCTCCTACGGCATCGGGCCTTCGCGCCTGGTCGCCGCCATCATCGAGGCCTCGCACGATGAGGCCGGCATCATCTGGCCGGAGCCGGTGGCGCCGTTCAAGGTGGCGATCCTCAATCTCAAGCAGGGCGCGGCCGAGACCGATGCTGCCTGCGAGCAGCTCTATCGCGAGCTCACCGCCAAGGGCGTCGAGGTGCTGTATGACGACCGTGACGAGCGCGCCGGCAATAAATTCGCCACCGCCGACCTGATCGGCATCCCCTGGCAGGTGGTGATCGGTCCCAAAGGCCTTGCCGAAGGCAAGGTGGAAGTGAAAAAGCGCGCCGATGGAACCCGCGAGACCATCACCCCGGCCGCGGCGCTCGATTTGTTGACGCGCTAATTGTCATTCCGGGGCGCGGCCGAAGGCCACGAACCCGGAATCCAGAGCGACCCGGCAAGGATTCGGATGTGGCTCTGGATTCCGGGTCCGCGCGCTGCGCGCGCGTCCCGGAATGACGAGCGGTGTTTTCAGTGCTTGTTGCGCCCCTTCGGCCCAAAAAACCTGTGCGCGGCCAAGCACTTTGCCTGCATATCCGGGCTTGAATTAGCCAAAATCGTGTGAAAATCCGAAAACCTCCGGGGAACAGCTCATCAATGACCGAGCCCAACGGCACGCGGCCCTTCTCTCCTTTCGAATGGATGTTGTCGCTGCGCTATCTGCGGGCGCGGCGCAAAGAGGGATTCATCTCGGTCATCGCCGGTTTCTCCTTCCTCGGCATCGTGCTGGGCGTCGCCACTTTGATCATCGTGATGGCGGTGATGAACGGCTTTCGCCACGAGCTGTTGGAGAAGATCCTCGGCCTCAACGGCCATCTGCTGATCCAGCCCTTGGAGAAGCCGCTCACCGACTGGGCCGAGGTGTCCGCGCGCGTCGCCAAGGTGCCCGGCATCAAGCTCGCAGCCCCCATCGTGGAGGGGCAGGCGCTCGCCTCCTCGCCGTTTAATTCCGGCGGCGTGCTGGTGCGCGGCATCCGCCTGCAGGACCTGGAGAAGCTCCCTTCCGTCGCCAAGAACATCAAGCAGGGCACGCTAAAGGGCTTCGACGAAGGCAAGGGCCTGGCGATCGGGCGCCGGCTTGCCGATCAGCTCTCGCTGCGCGCCGGCGACAACATCACGCTGGTTGCGCCGCGCGGCGCGGTGACGCCGATGGGCACCATGCCGCGCATCAAGGTCTACAAGATCGCCGCCGTGTTCGAGATCGGCATGTCGGAATACGACAGCGCCTTCGTGTTCATGCCGCTGAAGGAGGCGCAGGCCTATTTCAACCGCGCCGGCGACGTCACCGCGATCGAGGTCTATACCGACAATCCCGACCGCGTCGACAGCTACCGCAAGGCGGTGCAGGCGGCGGCGCAGCGGCCGATCTTCATGATCGACTGGCGCCAGCGCAACGCCACCTTCTTCACCGCGCTGCAGGTCGAGCGCAACGTGATGTTCCTGATCCTGACCTTGATCGTGCTGGTGGCTGCGCTCAACATCGTCTCCGGCCTGATCATGCTGGTCAAGGACAAGGGCCAGGACATCGCCATCCTGCGCACCATGGGCGCCACGCAAGGCGCCATCATGCGGGTGTTCCTGATCACCGGCGCCTCCATCGGCGTGGTCGGCACGCTGGTCGGCCTCGGGCTCGGCGTGCTGATCTCGCTCAACATCGAGAGCCTGCGGCAATTCATGTCCTGGCTCACCAATACCGATCTGTTCTCGCCCGAATTGTATTTCCTATCGCATCTGCCCGCCGACATGGACAGCAGCGAGACGATCGCCGTGGTGGTGATGGCGCTGACGCTGTCGCTGCTCGCCACGCTCTACCCGTCCTGGCGGGCCGCGCGCCTCGATCCGGTGGAGGCGCTGCGGTATGAGTGAGACGGTGGTCGAGACGCGGGCGGAGGTGACGCAGGAAAAACGGGAAATCCCCATCCTGTTCCTGCACGACGTCGAGCGCACCTACCGGCAGGGCGACGCCACGCTGCACGTGCTCAACGGCGTGGAGCTGGCGCTCTGGCCCGGGCAATCGGTGGCGCTGGTGGCGCCCTCCGGCGCCGGCAAGTCGACGCTTCTGCACATCGCCGGCCTGCTGGAGCATCCCGACCGCGGCGAGGTCTATATCGACGGCCGCTCGACCGCCATCCTGCCCGACCACGAGCGCACGCGCATCCGCCGCATCGAAGTCGGCTTCGTCTACCAGTCGCACCATCTGCTGCCGGAATTCACCGCGCTGGAGAACGTGCTGCTGCCGCAGATGATCCGCGGCCTCAGCCGGCGCGAGGCTACCAAGCGGGCGACCGAATTGCTGAGTTACCTGGGCCTGCGCGAGCGGCTTTCGCACCGGCCGGCGGAACTGTCGGGCGGCGAGCAGCAGCGCGTGGCGATCGCGCGCGCGGTCGCTAACGCCCCGCGCATCCTTTTGGCCGACGAGCCGACCGGCAATCTCGACGTCCACACCGCCGACCACGTGTTCGCGGCCTTCAACCAGCTCATCCGCGCCTCCGGGCTCGCCACCATCATCGCCACCCACAATATGGAGCTCGCCGCGCGCATGGACCGGCGGGTGACGTTGCGGGAAGGGCGGATTGTGGAGTTGGAGTAGGAGTTTTCGCGCCGCCGGTCAGCTAAAACGCTTCAGCTTTTATTCTTAACCACCTGTTTTCCTTGTCTATTTTTGTCGGCTGCTTGAGCGCTGGTCTGCCGCCAGTGACCACTTGACTCCAGAACATACCATGAACTATGTTCCCTCTCCGTTCTGGGGAGGGAATTCGATGTTCAAAGCTGTCGTCCAAGAAGCCGCCGCGCTCACCTCGCTCGCCCTGTTCGTCGGCATGATCGCCATCTGGTCGCAGGTGCTCGGGAACCTGTAACGCGTACCGCGTTGTCGCGTATCCGCGTCGTCATGGCCGGCCGCTTATGCCTCAAGGGCCGGGCATGACGCCCGCGGAATGACCTTGAAAAGCGGGCATAGCGGGTCCGCCGCCGGCCATGACGGGTGGACTTGGGCGCCCGCCGTCCGCAATGTGAGCGGGACCAGGAATCACCCAAAGTCCCGTTTCAGACATGGCCGCACTCGATTTCGTGCACCTGCACGTGCACTCGAACTATTCGCTGCTGGAGGGCGCGCTCACCATCGCGCGCCTGGCCGACCTCGCCAAGGCCGACAAGCAGCCGGCGCTGGCGCTCACCGACACCGACAACATGTTCGGCGCGCTGGAATTCTCCGAGAAGCTCGTCGGGCGCCGGCATCCAGCCCATCGTCGGCTGCGCGCTGGCGCTCGATTTCGGCGACACCGAGCAGGGCGTCCGCAACGGCAACGGCCAGGCGCCGCGCCAGCGCGTGGTGCTGCTGGCCGCGCGCGAAGACGGCTATCGCAGCCTGATGCGGCTGTCCTCGCGCGCCTTCCTCGACACGCCGGCGCACGAGAAGCCCACGCTCAAGCTCGACTGGCTGGCCGGCGAGACCGACGGCATCATCGCGCTCACCGGCGGCCCGGGCGGCCCGCTCGATCTGGCGATCGCCGCCGGCCAGAGCCATCTCGCCGCCTCCCGGCTCGACGCGCTGCTCGAGCTGTTCGGCGACCGGCTCTATGTCGAATTGCAGCGCCACGGCACGCCGGCTGAGCGGCAGGCCGAGCCGCAGCTGATCGATCTCGCCTACGGCAAGGGCGTGCCGCTGGTCGCGACCAACGAGCCGTTCTTTGCGACCGCGCAAGATTACGAGGCGCACGACGCGCTGATCTGCATTGCCGAAGGCCGCCTGCTGGCCGAAAGCGACCGCCGCCAGCTCACCCCCGAGCACCGCTTCAAGTCGCGCGCCGAGATGGTGGCGCTGTTCGCCGACCTGCCGGAGGCGCTCACCTCCACCGTCGAGATCGCCGAGCGCTGCGCCTATCGCCCGCTCATCCACGCGCCGATCCTGCCGCGCTTCACGGTGGGCGAGGGCGGCGTCGCCGACGAGGCCGCCGAATTGCGCAAGCGCGCGGAAGAAGGCCTGCTGCGCCGCCTCACCACCGCCGGCCTCGCGCCGGGCGCGACCGAAGACGAATACCGCGCCCGGCTCGACTTCGAGCTCGGCGTCATCGAGAACATGAAATATCCCGGCTACTTTTTGATCGTCGCCGACTTCATCCAATGGGCGAAAGCGCACGGCATCCCGGTCGGGCCCGGCCGCGGCTCGGGCGCCGGCTCGCTGGTCTCCTACGCGCTCACCATCACCGATCTCGACCCCATCCGCTTCGGCCTGCTGTTCGAGCGCTTCCTCAACCCCGAGCGCGTGTCGATGCCGGACTTCGACGTCGACTTCTGCCAGGACCGCCGCGACGAGGTGATCCGCTACGTGCAGGAGCGCTACGGCCGCGACCAGGTCGCGCAGATCATCACCTTCGGCACGCTGCAGGCGCGCGGCGTCCTGCGCGACGTCGGCCGCGTGCTGCAAATGCCGTACGGCCAGGTCGACAAGCTGTGCAAGCTGGTGCCGCAAAACCCGGCCAATCCGGTCACGCTCGCGCGCGCCATCGACGACGAGCCCAAGCTGCAGGCCGAGCGCGACGGCGATCCGGTGGTCAAGCGCGCCTTCGACATCGCCAAGAAGCTGGAGGGCCTGACCCGCCACGCCTCGACCCACGCCGCCGGCATCGTCATCGGCGACCGGCCCTTGACCGAACTGGTGCCGCTCTATCGCGATCCGAAATCGGACATGCCGGTCACCCAGTTCAACATGAAATGGGTGGAGCAGGCCGGCCTGGTGAAGTTCGACTTCCTCGGCTTGAAGACGCTCACCGTGCTCGACGTCGCCTGCAAGCTCGTCAAGCGCCGCGGCATCGACATCGATCTCGCCAAGATTCCGCTCGACGACAAGCCGACCTACGAGCTGCTCGCCAATGCCGAGGCGGTGGGCGTGTTCCAACTGGAAAGCGCCGGCATGCGGCGCGCGCTGCTCGACATGCGGCCCGACCGCTTCGAGGACATCATCGCGCTGGTCGCGCTCTACCGGCCCGGCCCCATGGCCAATATCCCGACCTATTGCGCGCGCAAGCACGACATGGAGCAGCCCGATTACATCCATCCCAAGCTCGAGCAGATCCTGCGCGAGACCTTCGGCGTCATCGTCTACCAGGAACAGGTGATGCAGGCGGCGCAAGTGCTGGCCGGCTATTCGCTCGGCGAAGCCGATCTCCTGCGCCGCGCCATGGGCAAGAAGATCATGAAGGAGATGCGGGCGCAGCGCGAGCGCTTCGTCTCCGGCTGCGTCGAGCGCGGCATCGGCAAGGGCCAGGCCGACGCCATCTTCGATCTGCTCGAGCGCTTCGCCGAATACGGCTTCAACAAGAGCCATGCCGCCGCTTACGCGCTGGTCGCCTACCAGACCGCCTATATGAAGGCGAATTATCCGGTCGAGTTCCTGGCCGCCTCGATGACCCTCGACATGGGCAATACCGACAAGCTCGCCGAATTCCGCGCCGAGGCCGAGCGTCTTGGCCTGCGGGTCGATCCGCCCTCGATCAACCGCTCATCGCTCGCCTTCGAGGTCGAGGGCAACACCATCATCTACGCGCTCGCCGCGCTCAAAGGCGTCGGCAAGCAGGCGGTGGAGGCGATCATCGCGGCGCGCGATAGCCGCAAATTCGCCGATCTCGCCGACTTCGCCGACCGCATCAATCCGCGCGCCGTCAACAAGCGCGTCTTGGAATCGCTGGCCGCCGCCGGCGCCTTCGACGATTTCGAAAAGAACCGCGCCCGCGTCTTCCCCGTGATGGACGCCGTGCTCGCGCGCGCCCAGCATGCGCACGACGCCGCCGCGGTCGGCCAGAACGAATTGTTCGGCGGCGGGGGCCAGCGCGAGCCGGTCAAGCTCGCCAATGCCGAGCCCTGGCTGCCGGCCGAGCGCCTCAAGCGCGAATACGACGCGGTTGGCTTTTTCCTGTCCGGCCATCCGCTCGACGATTACGCCGCGGTGCTCAAGAAACTGCGCGTGCAGCCCTGGGCGGAATTCGCGCGCGCGGTCAAGGCCGGCGCCACCGCGGGGCGCGTCGCCGGCACCGTGGTGTCGCGCCAGGAGCGGCGCACGCGAACGGGCAGCAAGATGGGCATCATCGGCCTGTCCGACCCGACCGGCGCCTACGAGGCGGTGATCTTCTCGGAGGGGCTGGCCGAGCACCGCGACCTGCTCGAGCCGGGCAATGCGGTGCTGCTGTTCCTGTCGGCGGAAGTGCAGGGCGACGACGTGCGCGCGCGCATCCAGTCGGCCGAGCCGCTCGATGCCGCCGCCGCCAATCTGCATAAGGGCCTGCGCGTATTCCTGCGCGACGACAAGCCGATCGAGGCGGTGGCCAAGCGGCTGGAACCAGCCCCGCGCGCGGCCAATGGCGACGGCGAAGTGAGCGTGGTGCTGATGCTCAAGCAGGGCACCGAAGTGGAAGTGAAGCTGCCCGGTCGCTTCAAGGTCTCGCCGCAAATCGCCGGCGCGCTCAAGGCGGTGCCGGGCGTCGTGCAAGTCGAGGCGCTATAAGCGTTTTTTAGCCTCTCTCGGCCTCATGCTGAGGAGCGCTCCTTAAGGAGCGCGTCTCGAAGCATGGGCCGCCCCATCCTTCAGACGGGCGCGTTGCGCCCTCCTCAGGATGAGGCGGAATAGGGCTACGGCGCTGGGAACCGCGCCTTGCATCCCGGTAATCGCCCCTATATAAGCCGCACACATCACTCACGCGGACTTTTGGCTTTCGGCCCCGACAATGGGTCAAAAAGGCCGTCCGGTGGCCCCTTCCGGGCCCACAACCGTCCGCGGCGGATCAACCGGAGAACACTTATGTCGCTACCCGACTACTCGATGCGTCAGCTGTTGGAAGCTGGCGTGCATTTCGGCCATCAGGCCCACCGCTGGAACCCGAAGATGGGCACTTACATCTTCGGCACCCGCAACAATATCCACATCGTCGACCTCGCCCAGACCGTGCCGATGCTGCATCAGGCATTGCAGGCGGTGAGCGACACCGTGGCCAAAGGCGGCCGCATCCTGTTCGTCGGCACCAAGCGGCAGGCGCAGGACGCCATCGCCGACGCCGCCAAGCGCTCGGCGCAGTATTACGTCAATTCGCGCTGGCTCGGCGGCACGCTGACCAACTGGAAGACCATCTCCGGCTCGATCTCGCGCCTGCGCAAGCTCGACGAGATGCTCAATTCCGGCGAGTCCGGCGGCTACACCAAGAAAGAGCGCCTCACCATGCAGCGCGAGCGCGACAAGCTGGACCGCTCGCTCGGCGGCATCAAGGACATGGGCGGCGTGCCCGATCTCCTGTTCGTGATCGACACCAACAAGGAAGACATCGCGATCAAGGAGGCGCGGCGCCTCAACATCCCGGTCGCCGCGGTGGTCGACACCAATTGCGATCCGGCCGGCATCACTTACGTCATTCCCGGCAATGACGACGCCAGCCGCGCGGTCTCGCTCTATTGCGATCTGGTCGCCAAGGCCGCGATCGACGGTATTTCGCGCGCGCAGGGCGAGATGGGCATCGATACCGGCGCCGCCGAAAAGCCGGTCGTGCAGGAAGAGATCCCGACGGCGCCGGCGCCCGGCGATCTCGGCTTCGAGCAGCTGCCCGGGCCGCGCGGCGTCGCCGACGACTTGAAGAAGCTGTCCGGCATTTCGCCGGCGATCGAAAAGCAGCTCAACGACCTCGGCATCTTCCACTTTTCGCAGATCGCCGAGCTCAACGAGAAGGCCGCGCACAATATCGGCGAGGAAGTCGGTTTGCCGGGCCGCGTGCCCGGCTGGATCGCCAAGGCCAAGGAACTGACGGCGGAAGCCGAATAGGCAAGACGATTACGCCCGGCGCATTGCGCCGGGCCGGCAAGCGTAGGTTTCAATTTGCGTGAAGACGCCGGCCCGTTGCGGGCGCGGCGGACGAAGGAACAGCTTATGGCGAATATCTCTGCTCAACTGGTCAAGGAGCTGCGCAAGTCAACCGGCGCCGGCATGATGGATTGCAAGGCGGCGCTCACCGAGACCAACGGCGACATGACGGCCGCGCAGGATTGGCTGCGCAAGAAAGGTCTCTCGAAAGCCGCCAAGAAGGCCGGCCGCGTCGCGGCCGAGGGCCTGATCTGCGTGCTCGTGCAGGGCGGCAAAGCCGTCGTGGTCGAGGTGAATTCGGAAACCGACTTCGTCGCCCGCAACGACCTGTTCCAGGGGCTGGCGAAGATGATTGCCGACGTTGCCCTCACGGCCGGCGCCGACGTCGAGAAGATCAAGGCCGCGAAGGCGGGCTCCATCACAATCGCCGACGCGATCAACGACACCATCGCCAAGGTCGGCGAGAACATGACGCTGCGCCGCGCCGCTTCGCTGAACGTCAAGCAGGGCGTGATCGGCTCCTACGTGCACAATGCGGTGAGCGACGGGCTCGGCAAAATCGGCGTCATCGTCGCGCTCGAGTCCGCCGGCAAGGCCGACGCACTCGCCGGCATTGGCCGCCAGCTCGCCATGCATGTCGCCTCCGCCAACCCGCAGGCGATCGATCCGGCGGGCCTCGATCCGGCGGTTGTGGAGCGCGAGAAGAATGTGCTGGCCGACAAGTTCAAGGCGCAGGGCAAACCGGCTAACGTGATCGACAAGATCGTCGAGTCGGGACTCAAGACCTTCTACAAGGAGGCCACCCTGTTGGAGCAGCCCTTCATCTTCGACGACAAGAAGAGCGTCGCACAGGCGCTCAAGGAAGCGGAGAAGGATGCAGGCTCCGCCATCAAGGTGGCCGGCTTTGTGCGCTACGCGCTTGGTGAAGGAATTGAGCGGCCGGACACTGATTTCGGCGGCGAGGTCGCAGCCGCCGCCGGTCTGAAATAACGAGCCGTCTTCGCCTGACCGATCCCATGGAGGATCGCCACGATGAGTGACCCGGTCTATCGACGCGTCATCGTCAAGCTGTCCGGTGAAGCGCTCACCGGAAGTCAGGGATTCGGCATCGAGCAGGCGATGGTGGAGCGGCTGGCCGCCGATCTGGTGGCGGCGGCCGCGCTTGGTATCGAGCTCGGCGTGGTGGTCGGCGGCGGCAACATCTTCCGCGGCGTGGAAGTCTCCGCCCGCGGCGTGCCGCGGCCGGTCGGCGACACCATGGGCATGCTGGCAACCGTGATGAATTGCCTCACGCTGGAGGCGGCCGTCGAGCGGGCCGGCTGCGAGGCGCGCACGCTCTCCGCGCTCGCCATGCCGGCGGTGTGCGAGACCTACAACCGCAAGCGCGCCTTGAAGAACCTGGGCAAGGGCCGCGTCGTGCTGCTGGCGGCCGGCACCGGTAATCCGTTCTTCACCACCGATACCACCGCGGTGTTGCGCGCTGCGGAACTGGAAGCCCAGGCCGTGCTCAAGGCCACCAATGTGGACGGGGTCTACAGCGCCGACCCCAAGAAGGACCCCCAGGCCAAGCGCTACGAGCGGCTCAGCCACCAGGAGGCGATCGAGAAGCAGCTGAAGGTCATGGATTCGACCGCCTTCGCGCTTGCCCGGGAAAACCACATGCCTATCATCGTGTTCTCGGTCGCGGAAAAAGGCGCGATCGAGGCTGTTTTGCGCGGAAAAGGGCGGGCGACCGTCGTCGGTTAGCCGCTTTACGGCGGCCGAGGCGCCCAAAGCGAAGGAACCCGGCTCGGCTGGCGCGGCGGCCCAAAAGTCCGGGGGGAAGGCCATGACAAGCACAACGCACGATATGAACGAGATCAAGCGCCGCATGCACGGCGCCAGCTCCGTCCTCAAGACGGAATTGTCCGGGTTGCGCACCGGGCGCGCCTCCGCTCACATGCTCGATCCGGTGATGGTGGACGCTTACGGCGCGCAGATGCCGCTCAACCAGGTGGCCAGCGTCTCAATCCCGGAGCCGCGCCTGATCACCGTCAATGTCTGGGACCGCTCCCTGGTGCACGCGGTGGAAAAGGCCATCGTCAATTCCAATTTGGGTTTGTCGCCGGCGACCGAAGGGCAGATGCTGCGCCTGCGCATCCCCGAGCTCAACGAGGAGCGGCGCCGGGAATTGGTCAAGATCGCGCACAAATACGCCGAGACCGCGCGGGTGGCGGTGCGCCATGTGCGCCGCGACGCCCTCGATGTCGTCAAAAAGCTCGAAAAGGACCACAAGATCAGCAAGGACGACCACGAGCGCTTCTCCGCCGACATCCAAAAGGCGACCGACGCAGGCATCTCCGAAATCGACCAGATGCTGGGAGCAAAAGAAAAGGAGATCCTCACCGTCTGAGGCCTATTCAATGTCCGAGCCCAAGATCTCGCAGAGCGATCCGCCGTTCATCGTGCCGCGCCATGTCGCCATCATCATGGACGGCAACGGCCGCTGGGCGGCGGCGCGCGGCCTGCCGCGCGCGGAGGGACATCGGCGCGGGGTCGAGGCGCTGCGCCGCACGGTGCGCGCGGCCGGCGAGATCGGCATCCGCTATCTCACGATCTTCTCCTTCAGCGCCGAGAACTGGTCGCGGCCGGCCTCCGAGATCGGCGAGTTGATGGGACTGCTGCGCCGCTTCATCCGCAATGATCTCGCCGAGCTGCACAAGAGCAATGTGCGTGTGCGCGTGATCGGCGAGCGCGTCGGGCTCGATCCCGACATCGACCGGCTGCTGGTGGAAGCCGAAGAGCTCACCAAGAACAATGACGGGCTGACTTTGGTGGTCGCCTTCAATTACGGCGCGCGCCAGGAGATCACGCGCGCGGTGCGCCACATTGCCGTTGAGGTGGCGCAAGGGCAGTTGGCGCCCGCCGACATCACGCCGGAGACCATCGGCGGCTTTCTCGACGCGCCCGACCTGCCGGATCCCGATCTTATCATCCGCACCAGCGGCGAGCAGCGCCTGTCGAACTTCCTGCTCTGGCAGTCGGCCTACAGCGAATTGGTGTTCGTGCCGACTTATTGGCCGGACTTCGACCGCGCCGCGCTCGAGGCCGCCATCCACGAATACCAGCAGCGCGAGCGCCGGTTCGGCGGCCTGGTCGCCAGGACCGGGTCGTAAAGCCCGTGCTCGAAACCAGCCCCAACCCGGCGGAGGCGGCCGCGCCCACGCATAACCTCATGCTGCGCGTGCTCTCGGCGCTGCTGCTGGCGCCGCTCGCGCTGGTGGTGGCTTGGCTCGGCGACTGGCCGTTCGCGCTGTTCTGGGGGATCGCTGCCATCGCCGTGCTGTGGGAATGGACGACGCTGGTGGTGGGCAACCGTTACCGGCTGATGCTGTCGTCTTGCGCTTCCGCCATCGCGGTCGCGGCGCTGGTCGCCTGGCGCGGCCGCGAGGTGACGGCGATCCTGTTGGTGGGCCTGGGCGCGCTTGCCGCCACGATTTTTGCCCCACGCGAGCGGCGGTTCTGGATCACGGCCGGCATCGGCTATGCCGGTACCTTGCTGCTGGCGCCGATGCTGCTGCGCGCCGACCAGACTTACGGCTTTCCGGCCATCGTGCTGTTGTTTGCCATCGTGTGGTCGACCGACATCTTCGCCTATTTCGCCGGGCGCGCGATCGGCGGGCCCAAGATTGCGCCGGCGGTGAGCCCGAAGAAGACATGGTCGGGGGCCATTGGCGGAGCGGTGGGGGCGGTGCTGGTGGCGGTCGGCATTTCCGGTTGGCTGGGGCCGCTCGGCAAGGGAACGATCGCCGTAATCGCGCTGTTGTTGTCGGTCGTCGCCCAGCTCGGCGATCTGCTCGAGTCCTGGGTCAAGCGGCAATTCGGCGCCAAGGACGCAAGCGGGCTCATCCCGGGCCATGGCGGCGTCATGGACCGGCTGGACGGCTTCTGGGCCGCAGCCCTGGCCGGATGTCTGGTCGGCCTGTTGCGCGGCGGTTTCGCCAACCCCGCGCGCGGCCTGTTGGTATGGTGAGCGCAATGACCGTGACCCCTCTGGCGCGCCCGCGCGAGGCGCAAAGTACCGAGCGGCGAGGCATCACCGTTCTCGGCGCCACCGGCTCGATCGGGGCGAGCACCATCGATCTGATCAAGCGCGCCCCCGAACGCTACCGGGTGGTCGCGGTCACCGCCCGGGGCAACGCCGGCGCACTGGCGCAGATCGCGCGCACGGTCGGCGCCGAGCTCGCCGTAGTCGCGGATCCGGCGGCCTATGGCGAATTGAAGGAAGGCCTCGCCGGTAGCGCGATCGAAGCCGCCGCCGGCGAAGAAGCGCTTCAGGAAGCAGCCCAACGTCCGGCTGACTGGGTGATGGCGGCAATCAGCGGCGCCATCGGCTTGAAGCCGACCATGGCCGCGGTCGAGCGCGGCGCGACCGTTGCGCTTGCCAACAAGGAATGTCTGGTCTGCGCCGGCAGCCTGTTCATGCGCCGCGCGGCCGCGACCGGCGCGACCGTGCTGCCCGTCGACAGCGAGCACAATGCGATCTTTCAAGCGCTGGCCGCCGGCCCGCGCCAGGACGTCAGGCGCATCATCCTGACCGCTTCCGGCGGCCCGTTCCGCACCTGGTCGCTCGACCAGATCCGGCAGGCCACGCCCGAGCAGGCGCTGCGCCATCCCAACTGGTCGATGGGGCCGCGCATCACCGTCGATTCCGCCAGCATGATGAACAAGGGCCTGGAACTGATCGAGGCGCAGCACCTGTTCGCGCTCAAGCCGGAAGAGATCGACGTGCTGGTGCATCCGCAGTCGGTGGTGCATGGGCTGGTTGAATTCCGCGACGGCTCGGTGGTGGCCCAACTCGGCTCGCCCGACATGCGCATTCCAATCGCCCATTGCCTGGGCTGGCCGCAGCGCGTCGACACGCCCGCCGCCCGTCTCGATTTGGCACGGGTGCGCGAATTGACCTTCGAGGCCCCGGACCCGGTGCGTTTTCCGGCGGTGACGCTGGCGCGGCGGGTCATGGAGATGGGGGGCGCGGCGCCCACCGTGATGAATGCGGCCGATGAGGTCGCCGTCGGGGAATTCATCGCCGGACGCATTGCTTTTCCGGCCATTGTGGGGCTGGTGGAGGCGACGCTCGACGCCGCTTCCGCGCGTGGGCTGCTGGCGGAGCCGGCCGGCATCGATGCGGCCATCGAAATTGACCATGTTGCGAGAGATATAGCCCGGGCCCTCTTGCCCGAAATTGCCGCAAAGGCATCCTAGTAAGGTTTCGGTAACTCTAGCGGCGCCGATCCCGGCGGGACGAGGGTGTAAATGGGTACTGACATCATGGCGGGCTTGGGCGCATTCGGCGGGGGTCTCGTCGGCTACATCGTGCCGTTCCTTTTTGTGCTGACAATTGTCGTGTTTTTTCATGAGTTTGGCCATTTTCTGGTGGCCCGCCGCTGCGGCATAAGAGTGCTCACATTCTCGCTCGGCTTCGGCCCCGAGGTCGTCGGCTTCAATGACCGCCGCGGCACGCGCTGGAAAATCTCGGCGATTCCGCTCGGCGGCTATGTGAAATTCTTCGGCGACGAAAACGCGGCGAGCGCCCCCGACCATGCCGCCGCCGCGGCCATGAGCGAAGAAGAGAAAAAGGACAGCTTCATCGGCCAAAGCGTCGCCGCGCGCGCGGCGGTGGTCGTGGCCGGCCCGCTCGCGAATTTCGTTTTGGCGATCGCCATCTTCGCCGCTCTGTTCATGACCGTCGGCAAGCCGACCGCGAGCGCGCGGGTCGATAGCGTGCTGCCGGAAAGCGCCGCCGCCGCCGCCGGCTTCAAGTCGGGCGATCTCGTTACCGCGATCGGCGGCGAGAAGATCGGCACCTTTGCCGACATGCAGCGCATCGTCTCCATCAGCGCGGGCCAGCCGCTCAGCATCGAAGTGGAGCGCAATGGCCAGCTCGTCACGCTCAAGGCCACACCGCAGCTCAAAAATATCAAGGACGGCTTCGGCAACGTGCACCGCATCGGTGTGCTCGGCATCAGCCGCTCGATGGCGCCCGGCGATATCAGGACCAAGCGGCTCGGGCCGGTCGAGGCGCTGGTGCAGGGCGTGCAGGAGACCTGGTTCGTGGTCGACCGCACCATGTCCTATATCGGCGGCGTGTTCGCCGGCCGTGAATCAGCCAATCAGCTCGGCGGGCCGCTCCGCATCGCCGAAGTATCCGGCCAGGTGGCCAGCGCCGGCTTTGCCGCGCTTATGCACCTCACCGCGGTGTTGTCGATTTCGATCGGGCTATTGAACTTGTTCCCGATTCCCTTGCTCGACGGTGGTCACCTTTTGTTCTATGGAATCGAGGCCGTCCGCGGCCGCCCCATGTCGGAGCGGGCGCAGGAGGTCGGGTTCCGCATCGGCCTGGCGATCGTCGTCATGTTGATGATTTTTGCAACCTTTAATGACATCATTCACCTGGCCACCTCGTAACCGTTGCCTAGGCGCAACTTTTTGAGGGAAAAGGGAAAGTCCGGCCAGTAGTTTCGTTTGCAGCGCCACTAAAACGCTGTAAAAGCGATGCGAAGTAAGCCAGCCCGACGGTTCAATTCCGCAGTGGGGGCGGCCGTGAGGCATGAGGGCGCGTAGCGCATGGGACTTAGTGTGCGGTGGGTGCGGGGGCTAGCTCTTAGCTGCGTAGTCCTCGGCGGTCTTCTTGTCACTGCCGGGATTGCTACGGTTGCGTCCTCCGCCGTCGCGCAGGCGCAGACCGTCAATTCCATCGCGGTGCAAGGCAATCGGCGTGTCGAGGCCGGCACCATCCGCAGCTATTTCAAGCCGGGCCCCGGCGGCCGCATCGGCGCCGCCGAGATCGACGAGGCCATCAAAGCGCTTTACGCCACCGGCCTGTTCTCCGACGTGCGCATCAGCCATGCCGGCGGCCGCGTGGTGGTGTCGGTGGTCGAGAACCCGGTCATCAACCAGGTCGCTTTCGAAGGCAACAAGAAGGCCAAGGACGCGCAACTGGAAGCCGAGGTGCAGTCGAAGGCGCGTGGCACCTTGTCGAAGCCGACCGTGCAGGCCGACACCCAGCGAATCATCGAGGTCTATCACCGCACCGGCTACTACGACGTTACCGTCGTTCCGCAGATCATCGAATTGCCGAACAACCGCGTCAATCTGGTGTTCAAGGTCAGCGAAGGCAAAAAGACGGTCGTGCGCGAGCTCAACTTCGTCGGCGTCCATGCGTTCGGGCAGAACCGGCTGAAGCGGGTGATCAAAACAACCGAGGCCGATTGGCTGGCCTTTCTGCAGACGACTGACATCTACGATCCCGACCGCATCGAATCCGACCGTGACCTGCTGCGGCGCTTCTATCTTAAGCACGGCTACGCCGACGTGCGCATCGTGTCGGCGGTCGGCGAATACGATCCTGCCAAGAAGGGATTCATCGTCACCTTCACCATCGACGAGGGCCCGCAATACCATATCGGCACCGTCGACGTGATCTCCAACGTGCGCGCGCTCGACCCGAACGCATTGCGCAATCAGATCAAGCTCGCCCCCGGCAACGTCTACAACGCCGACCTGGTGCAGAAGAGCGTGGAGGCGATGACGATCGAGGCCGCCCGTAACGGCTACGCCTTCGCCAACGTGCGCCCGCGCGGCGACCGCAACTTCAAGCGCAGGGTCATCAATCTCGTCTTCGTCGTCGACGAAGGCACGCGCGCCTATATCGAGCGCATCAATATCCACGGCAATACGCGCACCCGCGACTACGTGATCCGCCGCGAATTCGATCTCGGCGAAGGCGATCCCTATAACCGGGCGCTGATCGACCGCGCCGAGCGCCGGCTGAAGAACCTGAACTATTTCAAGACCGTCAAGATCACCAACGAGCCCGGCTCGGCGCCGGACCGGGTGGTCATCGATGTCAATGTCGTGGAAAGGCCGACCGGCGAGTTTTCGATCTCCGGCGGCTATTCCACCTCCGACGGTTTCATTTCGTCGGTCAGTATCGCCGATCGCAACCTCATGGGCCGCGGCCAATTCGCCAAGGCTTCGGTCAACTACGGTCAATACAGCCAGGGCGTGAATTTGACCTTTGTCGAGCCGTTCCTGTTAGGCTATCGGATGGCCGGCGGCATCGATTTGTTCGCAAAGAAGAACGAGTCGACCAGCTACGTCTCATATAATTCGAACACGGTCGGCGTCAATCTGCGTCTCGGCTTCGCGCTGACCGAAGAATTGGCGCTGCAGCCGCACTATTCTATCTACCGGCAGGACATTTCGCTGCCCGACCAGTACAACTGTTGGCCGTCCGGCAGCACAACTGCCGGAGGGAATACGTGCACGCCGGCCTCCCTGCCGACCCGGCTGGAGCTCGCGCAGGGCCCGGTCACCGTGTCGTTGGTTGGCGCGACGACCACCTACAACACGCTCGACAACGTCAACTTGCCCACCAGCGGCCTATACGCGACCATGACGAACGACATCGCCGGCGTCGGCGGCGACGTCAACTTCATCCGCACCAGCGGCGAAGTGCGCAACTATTACGAAGTCCTGCCGGACGTCGTTGGGGTCATCAAATTGCAAGGCGGCCACGTTGCGGGCTGGGGCGGCGAAAATCTGCGCATGCTAGACCATTTCTTCATGGGTCCGAATCTCGTGCGCGGCTTTACGCCCGCCGGCATCGGTCCGCGTGACCTCAGCTCTGGAACGACGAACGATGCGCTCGGCGGCAGTCTGTACTGGGGCGCGAGCGTGGAATTCCAAACCCCGCTCTATTTCCTTCCGCGGGAGATCGGCATCAAGATCGCGGCTTTTGCGGACGCGGGCAATCTCTGGAACTACGAGGGGCCAACTTCCGGTTCGGCGCCGGCTGGATCGCCGGTTCAGACGGTGCTGGTTGGCCTCGACAACGCCACCGACATCCGCTCCTCGGTCGGCGTCGGTCTGATCTGGGATTCTCCGCTCGGGCCGCTGCGCTTCGATCTGGCTTACCCGCTGTCGAAATACTGCAGCACCGCCGGCGGCATCGAGGTTTGCGATCGGACGCAGGTCTTCCGCTTCAGCGGCGGCACCAAGTTCTGATCCTGGCCGCACGGGTTGGCGGCACGGCGCGGGCGCACATTCCAGGAATCACCTGTTCTGGAACGGGCACCGCTTGTAGGATAACACCACGCGGCAATGTGAGGAGCGGCGCTGAGCCGGTTGCAACGGATCAGCCTCTGACGCGCATGAGCGAGCCGGTATTCTTGAGACGCGCAAGCGGCCTGACGCTCGGTGAGGTCGCCGATCTTTGCGGCGCTGAGCCGCCGGACAAGCCCGCGCGCGCGCGCCACATCGACAATATCGCCGCCCTCGACCGCGCCGGTCCGCGCGACCTTTGTTTTTTCGACAACAAGAGTTTTGCGGCTGCCGCCGGCGCAACGCATGCCGGCGCCTGCCTGACCACGCCCGCGCTCGCGCAACTGCTGCCGGAGCGTGTGGTGGCGCTCGTCGTGCGCGAGCCCTATCGGGCCTTCGTGAAGGTGGCGCGTGCGCTGTTCCCGCATGCGCTGCGGCCGTCGTCGCTTTACGCGGCGGTCGAGGCGGCCGGCATTCAGGCGGGTGCGCATGTGCACCCGAGCGCGCGGCTGGAAGACGGGGTCACCGCCGATCCCGGCGCCGTGATCGGACCGCGCGCCGAGATCGGTTCCGGCACCGTCATCGCTCCCGGTGCCGTGATCGGGCCGGATGTGCGGGTCGGACGCGACTGCGCCGTCGGGGCCGGCGCGAGCCTGAGCAATGCCCTGATCGGCGACCGCGTCATTATCCACGCCGGTTGCCGCATCGGCCAGGACGGTTTCGGCTTCGTCATGGGCGGACAGGGACACCTCAAGATCCCGCAGGTCGGCCGCGTCATCATCCAGGACGACGTCGAAATCGGCGCCGGCTCCACGATCGATCGCGGCGCTATCCGCGACACCGTGATCGGGGAGGGCAGCAAGATCGACAACCTCGTGCAGGTTGGCCACAATGTCAGCATCGGCCGCCACTGCGTGCTGGTGGCGCAGACCGGGATTTCCGGGTCTTCGACGCTGGAAGACTTTGTTGTGCTGGGCGCCCGCGTCGGCCTAAATAACAACGTCATGATCGGGGAGGGTGCGCAAATCGCGGCGACCAGCATCGTCCACGGCGACGTCCCCGCCGGCGCGCGCTGGGGAGGCACGCCGGCCAAGCCCGTGAAACAATGGTTCCGCGAAATGATGATTCTCGAGCGCCTGGCGCGCGCCAAAGACGGCCGCGAAACGGCGCCGGACGAATGAGACGATAGAGCATGGACGAAACGGTCAAAAAGCTGGAAGCGGCCGAGATCGCGACGGTGCTGAAGATGCTGCCGCACCG
Organism: uncultured Pseudomonadota bacterium; assembly: GCA_963819955.1. Lineage (GTDB taxonomy): Bacteria > Pseudomonadota > Alphaproteobacteria > Rhizobiales > Xanthobacteraceae > Pseudolabrys. Next base: position 454,188 of record CAWFYB010000010.1, read on the forward strand.
CTATCCGTTTCTCATGGTCGACCGCGTGATCGACATCGACGGCGACCGAAGCGGCATCGGCATCAAGAACGTCACCATCAACGAGCCGCATTTCCAGGGTCATTTCCCCGGTAACCCGGTGTTTCCCGGCGTGCTGATGATCGAGGGCATGGCGCAGACCGCGGGTGTGCTCTGCATCGCGGCCACGGCCTCGATCAAGCCGAAGGCGGTGTTCTTCATGACCATCGACAAGGCGAAATTCCGCAAGCCCGTTCGCCCGGGCGACACCATCGAATACCACATGCGCAAGATCAACCAGCGCAAGACCATGTGGTGGTTCCGCGGCGAGGCGAAAGTCGCCGGCCAGACGGTCGCCGAAGCCGAGCTCGGCGCCATGCTTTCCGACGCATGAGCGCGCGCATGATCGATCCCTCGGCGCGGATCGACGCCGGGGCGGCGATCGGAAAAGACGTATCGATCGGTCCCTATTGCACCGTCGGCCCGCATGTGAGCCTGGGCGAAGGCTGCCGGCTCATCAGCCACGTCAACATCACCGGCCATACCAGCATCGGCCCGCGCACCGTCATCTACCCTTTCGCCTCGCTCGGCACGCCGCCGCAGTCGTATTCCTATCGCGGCGAGCCGACGCGCCTGGAGGTCGGCGCCGACTGCGACATCCGCGAAGGCGTCACCATGAGCATCGGCACCGCGCAGGATCGCGGCGTCACCACCGTCGGCGACAAATGCTTTTTGATGATCAACGCGCATATCGCGCATGATTGCCAGGTCGGCAACAATGTGGTGTTCGCCAACAATGTGATGCTCGCCGGCCATGTCAGCATCGGCGACAACGTGGTGTTTGGCGGCGGCGTGGCGGTGCGCCAGTTCGTGCGCATCGGCGAGGGCGCCATGATCGTGGGCCTGAGCGGCTTGCGCGCCGACCTCATCCCCTGGGGCATGGCGCATGGGTCGCTCGCCAATCTGATCGGTCTCAACGTGATCGGCATGCGCCGCGCCGGCGCCTCGAAGGCCGACGTCCTCAACTTGCGGCGCGCCTATCAGGCCTTGTTCTTCGGCGAGGGCGAGTTCCGCGCGCGGCTCGATTTGGTCGAGCGCGAGTTCGGCGCCGACCCGCGTGTCGCCAAGATCATCGCGTTCATCCGCGCGGGCAAGCGCCCGCTCACCATGGCGGTCAAGCGCGGCGAGAGCGACGAGGACTAGATGAGCGCCGCTGCCGCCCAAGAAGGTCCGCTCGCGCTGATCTGCGGCGGCGGCAGCCTGCCGCTGGCGGTGGCGGATTCGGTTAGCGCGCGCGGGCGCAAGGTGCTGCTGTTTGCGCTGCGCGGCTTCGCCGATCCGAACGCGTTCGCCGGCCGCGAGCACACTTGGGTGCATCTCGGCCAGTTCGGCACCGTCGCGCGCGTGGCGCGCGCGCAAGGCTGCCGCGACATCGTCTGTCTCGGCTCGGTGGTGCGGCCCGCGCTCTGGCAGCTGCGGCCGGATTTCTTCACGCTGAAAGCGCTGCCGCAGATAGCGCGCGCGTTTCGCGGCGGCGACGATCACTTGCTGCGGGGCGTCGGCCGCGTGATCGAAAGCCACGGCTTTCGCCTGCTGGGGGCGCACGAGGTGGCACCGGAAATCCTGGTGCCGGAAGGCGCGCTCGGCCGCGTGCAGCCGTCCGAGCGCGCGCGCGCCGACATGGCGCTGGGCTTCGAATACTTGCGCGCCGCCGGGCCCTTCGACATCGGTCAAGCGGTGGTGGTTGCGGATAAGCATGTGCTGGCGGTGGAGGCGGCGGAGGGGACCGACCGGATGCTGGCGCGCGTCGCCGAGCTGCGCGCCGAAGGCCGCATCAAGGCGCCCAAGGGCGCCGGCGTGCTGGTGAAGGCGCCCAAGCCCGGGCAGGACCGCCGCTTCGATCTGCCTTCGCTCGGGCCGGAAACCGTCGCGGGTGCCGCGCGCGCAGGCCTAGCCGGCATCGCCGTGGCGGCCGGCGGAACCATTATCGCCGAGCCGGAAGCCTTGGTAGCGGCGGCAGACGCTGCCGGACTGTTCGTCGTCGGCGTCGCGGCCGGACGGCAGCGATGAGCGGCGCGCCGCATGTCTTTCTGGTGGCGGGCGAAGAATCCGGCGACCGGCTGGGCGCGGCGCTGATCGCGGCCATCAAGAACCGCACGCAAGGCCGCGCGCGTTTTTCCGGCGTCGGCGGCGCGCATATGGCGGTCGAGGGCATGCCGAGCCTCTACTCGCTCAACGATCTGTCCTCGTTCGGCTTCGCCTCGCTGTTGGGACGGCTGCCGACCATGCTGCGGCGCATCCGCGAAACCGCCGATGCCGTCGTCGCCGCCAAGCCCGACGTGCTGGTGATCATCGACAGCCCCGATTTCACCCATCGCGTCGCGCGCAAGGTGCGGGCGCGCAGCGCCGGCATCCCGATCGTCGACTATGTCTGCCCGACCGTGTGGGCCTGGCGGCCGGGGCGGGCGGCCGCGATGCGCCCTTACGTCGACCGCGTGCTGGCGCTCTTGCCGTTCGAGCCCGCCGTCATGCAGCGGCTGAAGGGGCCGCCCACGACCTTCGTCGGCCATCCGCTCGGCGAGCAGGTCGGCGTGCTGCGCCCCGATGCGCAGGAGGCGCAGCGGCGCCTGGCCGATCCGCCGCTGCTCCTGGTGCTGCCGGGCAGCCGCACCGGCGAACTGCGGCGAATGGCCGACATATTCGGCGATGCCGTCAACCGCGTCGCCGACCGCATCGGCGCGCTGGAAGTCGTGGTGCCGGCAGTGCCGCGGCTGGCCGCCCGGGTCGAGGCCGCCGTTTCCGCCTGGCGCATGCCGGTGCGCATCGTGACCGACCCGGACGAGAAGCATGCCGCGTTCCGCCAGGCGCGGGCGGCGCTGACCAAGTCCGGGACCTCTACGCTGGAATTGGCGCTCGCCGGAGTGCCGATGGCCGCCGCCTACAAGGTGCCTTTGATCGAGGAGGCGGTCGGCCGCCTGCTGATCACCGCCCACAGCGCGATCCTGGCCAATCTGATCCTGGGCGAGAACGTGGTGCCCGAGTTCCTGCAACGCGACTGCACGGCCGAAAAGCTTGAGCAGGCCCTGCTGCCGCTGATCGCCGATACGCCCGCGCGCCGCCGCCAGACGCAAGCCTTCGCCCGGCTGGACGGCCTCATGGCCATCGGCCAGGCCGCCCCGAGCGATCAGGCGGCCGAGGCCGTGCTCGCATGCGCCGCCCGACTTAACCAATCATCATCCTGAACCATGGCATCCTCGCCGCTAACAGCGTAAACTGCCGCCGTACCCGGCCAAATGGCCGAAATTTCCGGCCTAAAGCCGGGGGGACCCGCCACGTGACCATCGCCAAGCTTGCCGCCATTACCGGGGTCCACGGCTATGTGCCGCCGGACGTGCTGACCAATGCCGAGCTTGCGCGCATGGTGGACACTTCCGACGAGTGGATCACCGAGCGCACCGGCATCAAGGAGCGCCATATCCTGAAAGGCCAGGGGCTCGGCTCCTCGCATATGGGCGCGGAAGCCGTGCGCGGGTTGCTCGCCAAGACCGGCACCAGCCCGGAACAGGTCGAGCTCCTGATCTGCGCCACCACCACGCCCGATTTCGTGCACCCGTGCACCGCCAATCTGATCTGCGACATGGTCGGCATCCGTAATGTCGGCTCGTTCGACGTGCAGGCGGCCTGCTCGGGCTTTCTCTATGCGCTGACGGTCGCCCGGCAATTCATCGTCGCCGGCACCTACAAGAAGATCGTCGTGGTCGGCGCCGACAAGATGTCGGCCATCGTCGACTACACCGACCGCGCCACCTGCGTGCTGTTCGGCGACGGCTCCGCCGCCGTGATGGTCGAGCCGAACGCCGACTACGGCATCATGGACACGGTGCTGCACTCCGACGGCTCGGGCTGGAAACATCTGCACCAGAAGGCCGGCGGCAGCCGCCTGCCGCCGACGCATGAGACGATCGACAAGCGCATGCACTACGTCTATCAGGAGGGCGCGCAGGTTTATAAATTCGCGGTCGCCGGCATGACGGAAGTGACGCGCGACATCATGGCGCGCAATAATCTGACCCCCGACATGATCGATTGGGTGGTGCCGCACCAGGCCAACCGCCGCATCATCGAGACGACCGCCGAGCGGCTCGGCCTGCCGCTCGAGAAGATCATGTTCACCATCCAGAAATACGGCAACACCACCACGGGGACCATTCCGCTTTGCCTGTGGGACTACGAAGAGAAGCTGAAGGCCGGCGACCGGCTGCTGCTGGCCGCTTTCGGCGGCGGCTTCACCTGGGGCGGCGCCTATTTGACCTGGGCCTATGACGGCGCCAAGGCGCGCAAGGCGAGCGGCAACGGCGCGGGCAAGAATGGTGGCGGCGTTTAGTTCTCATCGCGATGCCGTGCTTGCGCGGCCTCATGGTGAGGAGCGCCGTTAGCGCGCGTCTCGAACCATGTGGCGGCCACATCGTTCGAGACGGCGGCTTCGCGCTGCCTCCTCAGGATGAGGCGGCGAGAGTCCGGCGCGCGCTGAGCAGTTTTCATTGAGGGCAAGCTCCATCGTTCTCGCGGCGCCAGCGTTCGCCCGGCTTAAGCTTCGCGGCCCTGATCTACGTAAACGGCGGCGGGGGCGCTTTGCGCGGCACGGGCGACGCGCGCGATCCAATCTTCGAACGCGGCCATCTCGATGGGTCCTTCGGCGCGCAGCTCGTCATAGCTGAGGCCGTAGCGCTTGCCTTCGGCCATGGCGGCGACGGCGATGCGCGCTGCTTCCGGCACCAGCGGCTCGTAACGCTTAAGGCAGCTCTGCGGATCGCTCCGGCATTGGCGGGCGCGGCGGCAGGCCGGCTTCGCGCACAGACCCCAGAGGCAGAGCATGTTGGATGCCCAGCGCAGGTCGTGGGTTCGGGTGGGGTGGCCGGGGGCGGCGATGACTTCGTTCATGCGAGGCAAGCTCCATCGTTCTCGCGGCGCGGATGCGCCCGAGCTGTGCGCCCCGTTTGCCCCCGGGGCGGGGTATCTTCCCTCGCCTCGAAAGGCGAGGGGGACGGCGCGCCGGTAAGGCGCGCAGTCATCAAGCTCACGCGGGGCTTTCGCCCACGCGTGGCGCCTTTCGGCGCGCCGTCCGACGTTTTTGCGGCGCCGGGCCGCGCTTTGCCCGCGGACCGCTGCGTCCTGTCGTCGGCTCGGAGGGACGCGCCGCGAAGGGCCGTGGCCTCCTTACCTCGGACAGGCCGGTGAACGGCCCGCCGTCAGCGAGCTCCTCGCGGGGGGTCGTAGTGCCCCCGGGCGGAGCCCCGGCGCCGCCCGAGTGCAGGTTTGCGAGACCTGCCCGCGGGCGCCGACCCGATCCCCACGAGCCGGCGCAACCGGTTCGTGCCCCTCATGGGGATTGGGCGATGGGGAATATGATCCTAGATTTTGGCGGAATTGTGTCCTAGATACTCCAGTGCAATTAAAAGCTGTCCCGAATAGAATTTTCCCCATAAAATCCGAGAGGTAAATCGGGGGAACTTAATGGCGAAAAAGAAACGGCACCGTCGCCGAAGACGCGAAGCCCTGGTCCACCAACATCTCGAAAACGTTTCGCGCGACCTGTTGGAGCAGCATCCCGATGTTGTTCGGCAATTTATTGGGCGGAACGCTGGAATTTATGCACTTTATAACAAAGAAAAACTCTATTACGTCGGGCTAGCGACGGCTCTTCGTGGCCGGCTTAGAGCGCACGTAAAAAATCGTCATGGCAGCTCGTGGGATCGGTTTTCGATATATCTCACGATTAAGGACCAACACTTAAGAGAGATAGAAGCATTGCTGCTTCGTATTGCAAATCCAATCGGCGCAAAGCAGCGAGGAAAACTAGCTCAATCGAAAGATATGCGTCGGGGCATCGCGCGTGCAATACGTGATAAGCAATACAGCGAAGTATCGTCGCTATTCGGTCGGGAAACTACCCCCGTTCAAAATTTGCAGCGAGCTGACGGTGTGGACAGCGAGCTACACCGATTACTTCCGCAGGGCGGACGGCTTCGAGGCACCCTTAAAGGCAAAATCTTTCGAGCTCGCGTTCAGCCGAACGGTAAAATTCGCTACAATGGAGAATTCTATAAATCCCTTTCCGTTGCCGCGAGTGCTGCGGTCAAACGCCCGACGAACGGGTGGTGGTTTTGGCAAGTTGAGCGCGGGCGACGAAATTGGGTGCGGCTGAATAAGATTCGTAGGGCCGGCACACCAATATTTTTGAGATGACGATGCCGCTGCGCGAGGGGTAAGCAATGACAATTGTTGTGACGGCAAAAGTGACGGATGGCATTGTCTTAGCCGCCGATAGTGCCGGTTCTTTTTTTGATGACGCTGGCGCGCCGATTAAAATTTACAATAACGCGAATAAAATTTTTAATTTGCGCAAAGTGTGGCCAATAGGTGCTTTGATTTATGGGGCGGGTGGTATAGGCGCATCATCAATTGAAACGCTTTCGAAAGATCTTCGTCGCCGTCTCTCTGACCCCAACGATGCAGAATATGGGCTCAATGAGCAACAATATACAATTGAACAGGTGACGCAAAAGGCAAAACAGTTCCTATTCGATGGAGCTTATCGATCGACGTATCCTGGCGGATTGGCAAAATTTTTTATGGGCTTTCGCGTTTGCGGGTATTCTGCAGGGGCGTCGCTGGCCGAACAATGGGAATTTGTAATTATCGGAAATGATTGCGTTGGACCGGATTCGATTCAGGGTCAGCAAGAGTTTGGTATGCGATGGGCAGGCGAAAACGAACCGTTGGATAGATTAATATTGGGAACAAGTGCTGATATTAAGCCATTTCTAGTGGAGAAGGGCCTTCCAGAAGAAACCATTGATGAGACTTATCACGAACTTATTAGGCGAATCGGGACAAACTTAGTAATACCCGCGATGCCTATTCAAGATGCGATCGAAGTTGCTAAATTTGCCGTCGATACCGCAACAAAGTTCGCCCGTTACGGCCCAAGGCCTGAAACGATTGGGGGGCCGACTGAGTTGGCTGCCATAACAAAACATGAGGGGTTCAAGTGGGTAGCGCGTAAGCACTATTACACTGCTGAACTAAACCGGGAGACCAATCATGGCCGCTAATGTAGGCAATCGAAATTATGCATCGAGCGCTGCTCAAGCGGCGAATACCTCGCGCCCACCGACACCCAGCGCCCAGCCGAAGAGTGACTATGCGGCGCAACGGCAGGTCGACAAGGTAATCACAAATGCTGAGAAAAAAGTTATTTCCGCAGATCGTCCAAGCCAACCTAATAGCCAGTCAAAATAAGGAATGGCTAGATTGAGCTTCTAGATCATTTCGCTGCCTCGACCCGCTTTTTCGGCCTTTTGACGCGCCGTCCTAGCACCGGCTTCAGGAAAGCGCCCCTATAAGAGCGCTTCACCTTGACAAACTCCTCCGGCGTGCCGGCCGCCACGATCTCGCCGCCGCGCCCCGCCTCACCCGCGCGTGACGTGCGCGGACACCGCCAGCCAATGGCCGTCCTGCTTCTGCCAAACGTCGGTGTAGCGTCCCTGCGCCACGCGGCTCTCCGCGGTCGTATAGATGGTGCGGCCGTGGATGATGGCGGTGTCGCCGAACAGGCGGATCATCACGTCCGCGGCTTGCAGCCCCTTGATCGTCACCGGCTTGGCGGTCTGCTTGAGGAAGCCGGCGCGGTCGACCAGCGAGCCGTCCGGGTTGCTGCAATAGAAGTCCGGCGCCAGGATTTCATCGAAGCGCTGCACGTCGCCGTTCTGCACGGAGTCGATGTAGTCCTTGTTGAGCGCAACGAGCGCGTCGTGGTCGGTCTGGCTGGACATGACTGCGCTCCTCCGCCGCCTGGATGCGCGTGCCCGGATTACGCAGGATTACGGTGACAGTACACTCAATTCCGCTACTTCGCCGCCACGGGCGTCAGCTCGAACACGCGGCCGTATTTCGCGGCTTCGGCAATATTGCCGGCGCGCAGGGCGAGGCGTGACGGCGTCGAGCTTCTTCACATCCGCCGGCGACAAATACGGCGACCACGCGGTGTCGTCCTCGATCAACTCGACCTGGACTTCGGCGGCGTATTTGCCTTCGTGGACGAATTCTTTTGAACTTCGCGTCGTCATTTGATCCGCCTCTTGAAGTCACTCGACCACCGTCTCGGTGCTGGCCGGTAGGCTGTCACAAGTATAGCTGGTCGTCCGGCATTTTTAGGGGCACCCCACATCACATGGATGGGGCGGCCGTCGCGATCATGCTGAAGAACCAGCACTGATGGTTCTTTGCGGACTCCGGATATTCTTCAACGACCAACGCAGTTTCTATGCCGGCCAACGCGTCTTCCGCAACGATATCATCGGCCGCGAGTTCCCGAAAGCCGTGCCGTGACACGATGTAATCGCCGCTCCCGACGAGGGCTTGGATGCGGCGAAGGATATCGCTCATCGCTATTACCCCCACCCCCGCGCGCGTTCCGCGCGCTGACCCTCCCCGCAAGGGGGAGGGTAGAGGAAGCGCTGCGGTATATGGCCCTGGATTCCGGGCTCACGCGTTGACGCGCGTGCCCCGGAATGACGGAAACTACTTCCGCCGCGAGATCGGCACGTAATCCCTCTGCGCCGCGCCGGTGTAGAGCTGGCGCGGGCGGCCGATCTTCTGCTTGGGATCCTCGATCATCTCCTTCCACTGCGCGATCCAGCCGACGGTGCGCGCCACCGCGAACAGCACGGTGAACATGGTGGTGGGGAAGCCCATCGCCTTGAGCGTGATGCCGGAATAGAAGTCGATGTTGGGATAAAGCTTCTTCTCGATGAAATAGTCGTCGTGCAGCGCGATCTTCTCCAGCTCCATGGCGACGTCGAGCAGCGGGTCGTCCTTGATGCCGAGCTCGTTCAACACCTCGTGACAGGTCTTCTGCATGATCTTGGCGCGCGGATCGTAATGCTTGTAGACGCGGTGGCCGAAGCCCATCAGCCGGTAGCTGTCGTTCTTGTCCTTGGCGCGCTTGATGAATTCAGGAATGCGGTCGACCGTGCCGATCTCGCGCAGCATGTTGAGCGCGGCCTCGTTGGCGCCGCCATGCGCGGGACCCCACAGACAAGCGCAGCCGGCCGCGATGCAGGCGAACGGATTGGCGCCGGAGGAGCCGGCGAGCCGCACCGTCGAGGTCGAGGCGTTCTGCTCGTGATCGGCGTGCAGGATGAAGATGCGGTCCATGGCGCGCGCCAAGACCGGGTTCGGCCTGTAGTCCTCGGTCGGCACCGCGTAGCACATGCGCAGGAAGTTGGTGGAATAGTCGAGGTCGTTCTTGGGATAAACGAAGGGCTGGCCGACGTGATATTTGTAGGCCATGGCGGCGAGCGTCGGCACCTTGGCGATCATGCGGATGGAGGCGACCATGCGCTGGTGCGGGTCGGAAATGTCGGTTGAGTCGTGATAGAAGGCCGACAGCGCGCCGACCGAGCCGACCATCACCGCCATCGGATGCGCGTCGCGGCGGAACCCTTGAAAGAACCGCATCATCTGCTCGTGCACCATGGTGTGCCGGGTGACGCGGAAATCGAAATCGGCCTTTTGCGCCGCGGTCGGCAGTTCGCCGTAGAGCAAGAGGTAGCAGGTCTCCAGGAAGTCGCCGTGCTCGGCCAATTGCTCGATCGGATAGCCGCGGTAGAGCAGCACGCCCTCGTCGCCGTCGATATAGGTGATCTTGGATTCGCAGCTGGCGGTCGAGGTGAAGCCCGGGTCGTAGGTGAACATGCCCGTATCGCCGTAGAGCTTGGCGATGTCGATCACCGAGGGACCGATCGAGCCGGGATAGATGGCAAGATCCCAGTTATTGTTGCCGACGGTGAGCGTGCCGGTCTTGCTGTCGGGCTGTCTTGTCGGGCTTTTTGTCGGGCTGTTTGTCGGTCTTGGCGTCCATGGGCGAACCCTCGAATTGGCGGCGAGCGGTACGGGCCGAATGCGTTACAGCCGAGGACGGCGCGGCGCGCGCGCCGGTCAAATGGCGTATCCGCTTGCGGCCGCATTTGGCCTAGCTCATTCATGTGTGCGCTGCAAGATCGGGCGCACCGTGCGGTTGCCCGCTACTATAGGCATAGTCCCGCTAATTTGTGTCCCGCTAATTTGTCGGGGCCGCCGCCTAAGCCGCCGGGCGGCTGGCGGCCTGATCGCTTAGGCGGCCCAAGCTCTCCTCGCGGCCGAGCACGGCCAGCACGTCGAAGATCGGCGGCGAGGTGGCCCGCCCGGTGAGCGCGGCCCGCAAAGGTTGCGCCACCGCGCCGAGCTTTAAGCCCGCGCGCTCGGCAAAGGGCCGCACCACGGCTTCGATGCTTTCCGCGGTCCAGTCGCCGACCGCCTCGAGTTCCGGCAAGAGCGCGGCCAGCACGGCCTTGGCCTCGCCGGTCAGCAGCGCCTTGGCCTGCTCGTTGGGCTCGAGCGGGCGGCTGGCCCAGAGGAAGCGCGCGGCGTCGAACAGCTCGACCAGGGTCTTGGCCCGCTCCTTCAGCCCCGGCATGGCGGCGATCAGCCTGGCGCGCAAGGCCGGCGTCAGCTTGGCGGCGAGCTCCTGGCCGCCGGCGATGTGCGGCAGCAGCCGCTCGATCGCCCCGAGCAGATCGGCGTCGGCGGTCTGGCGGATGTAGTGGCCGTTGAGGCTTTCGAGCTTGGCGAAATCGAAGCGCGCCGGCGAGCGGCCGATGGCGGCCAAATCGAAGGCGGCGATCATTTCCTCGGTGGTGAAAATCTCCTGGTCGCCGTGCGCCCAGCCGAGCCGCACCAGGTAGTTACGCATGGCCGCCGGCAGATAGCCCATGGCGCGATAGGCATCGACGCCGAGCGCGCCGTGGCGCTTGGAGAGCTTGGAGCCGTCCGGCCCGTGGATGAGCGGGATATGCGCGAAGATCGGCACGCCCCAGCCGAGCGCGTCGTAGATGTGCTTCTGGCGCGCGGCGTTGGTGAGGTGGTCGTCGCCGCGGATGACATGGGTGACGGCCATGTCGTGGTCGTCGACCACCACCGCCAGCATGTAGGTCGGCGTGCCGTCGGAGCGCAGCAGCACCAGGTCGTCCAAGTCTGAATTCTGCCAGGTGACGCGGCCCTGCACCTGGTCCTCGATCACGGTCTCGCCGCTCTGCGGCGCCTTCAGCCGGATCACCGGCTTGACGCCGGGTGGGGCTTCGGCCGGGTCGCGGTCGCGCCAGCGCCCGTCATAGAGCTTCGAGCGGCCCTCGCGGCGGGCGGCCTCCCGCATCTCGGTCAGCTCCTCAGGCGTGGCGTAGCAGCGGTAGGCGCGGCCGGCGGTCAAGAGCTTCTCGGCCACCTCGCGGTGGCGGACGGCGCGCGAGAACTGGAACACGATCTCGCCGTCCCAGGTCAGGCCCAGCCAGCTCAGCCCGTCGATGATGGCGGCGATGGCGGCGGCGGTGGAGCGCTCGCGGTCGGTGTCCTCGATGCGCAGCAGCATCTTGCCGCGGTGGTGGCGCGCATAGAGCCAGTTGAACAGCGCGGTGCGCCCGCCGCCGATATGCAGGAAGCCGGTGGGCGAGGGCGCAAAACGGGTAATGACGGAATCGGTCATCGGGCGCCCTGTACCACGGTTTTGGGCTGGAGTGTCAGCGCGATTGACATTGAGCCGAGCGCCGCGTCATGGCATAGGCCGCCGTTCACGGCACCATAAGCCAAAGACCGGGATTTGAGGAAGATGGCGAAGGACGACAAGGCAAGCGGGGACGCTCCGGCGGTGGAGGCCGGGCGCGACTTCATCCGCGATATCGTCGCCGCCGACCTTGCGGCCGGCCGCGTCACGCAAGTCGTCACCCGCTTTCCGCCCGAGCCGAACGGCTATCTCCATATCGGCCACGCCAAGTCGATTTGTCTCAATTTCGGCCTGGCGCAGGAATTCGGCGGGTACTGCAACTTGCGCTTCGACGACACCAACCCGGTCAAGGAGGAGCAGGAATATATCGACGCCATCGAGGCCGACGTGCGCTGGCTCGGCTTCGACTGGGGGGAGCATCTCCACCACGCCTCCGACTATTTCGAGCAGCTCTATGCATGGGCCGAGGACCTGATCCGCGCTGGGCTCGCTTACGTCGACGATCAGTCGCCGACCGAGATGCGCGAGAGCCGCGGCACGCTGACCGAGCCCGGCAAGAACAGCCCTTACCGCGAGCGTTCGGTGGATGAGAACCTCGACCTGTTCCGCCGCATGCGCGCCGGCGAATTCGAGAACGGCGCGCGCGTGCTGCGCGCCAAGATCGACATGGGCTCCGGCAACATCAATCTGCGCGACCCGGTGATGTACAGGATTCTTCATGCGGCGCATCCGCGCACCGGCACGGCCTGGAAGATCTATCCGAGCTACGATTACGCGCACGGCCAGTCGGACGCCATCGAAGGCGTCACCCATTCGGTCTGTACGCTCGAATTCGAGGATCACCGGCCGCTTTACGACTGGTTCATCGAAAATCTCAAGGTGCCGTCGCGGCCGCGGCAATATGAGTTCGCGCGGCTGAACCTCGCTTACACGGTGCTGTCCAAGCGCGTGCTCACGCTGCTGGTGCGCGACGGGCATGTGAAGGGCTGGGACGACCCGCGCATGCCGACGCTTGCCGGCTTGCGCCGGCGCGGCGTGCCGCCGGAGGCGATCCGCGATTTCATCGGCCGTATCGGCGTGGCGAAAGCCTACAGCACGGTCGAGCCCGGCATGTTCGAATTTTCGGTGCGCGAGGCGCTCAACAAAAGCGCGCTGCGGCGCATGGCGGTGTTGCGGCCGCTGAAAGTGGTGATCGAGAACTACCCCGAGGGTCAAGTGGAGGAGCTGGAGGCGGTCAACCATCCGGACGATCCGGGCGCGGGTACGCGCAGAATTAAATTCGCGCGCGAGCTCTATATCGAGCAGGAAGACTTCATGGAGAACCCGCCCAAGAAGTTCTTCCGGCTGTCGCCGGGCAAGGAAGTGCGCTTTCGTTATGCCTATTTCATCACCTGCCGCGAGGCGGTGAAGAACGCGCAAGGCGAGGTGGTCGAATTGCGCTGCACTTACGACCCGGCGACCAAGGGCGGCAACGCGCCGGACGGGCGCAAGGTGAAGGCGACCATCCATTGGGTATCGGCCGCGCATTCCGTGCCGGCGGAAGTGCGCGTGTACAATCCGCTGTTCCTAAAGCCCGACCCGGACGTGGCAAATTTCGCCAATGATCTCAATCCGCAATCGCTCGAGGTCTTGAGCGGCGCGCGGCTCGAACCGGCGCTGGCCGAGGTCGCGCTCGAAACGCCGGTGCAGTTCGAGCGCAACGGCTATTTCTGCCTCGATCCCGACTCCGCGCCCGGCAAGCCGGTGTTCAACCGCACCATCGGCCTGCGCGACACCTTCGCCAAAGACGTGGCGAAGGAGAAGGCTTCCACTTAATCGTCATTCCGGGGCGCGAGCGAAGCGAGCGAGCCCGGAATCCAGAACCACACGACAGGCCTTGCGTGTCGCCCTAGATTCCGGGTTCGCGCCTTCGGCGCGCCTCGGAATGACAGCCGGCGTTCACAACCGTTCTCCTAGCCACAACTTCTGCCTGCAGTAGCATGAGCCCTCGCGCATCTGCGCCGGGGCTGTGGGGCCATGGCAGACAGCGAGCAAAACCGATCGCGCGCCAAAGCTTGGGCGGCCGAGCTCGACGCCGCGCGCCGGCGCGCAGGGCTCTTGCTGCCCGACTGGCTCAGCGTGCCGGCCGACCGGCTGGGGCGGTTGCTCTCGCAATGGGCCGTGGCCGAAGTCGCGCCGGGGCGGCTGTTGCCCTGGCTGCCGGTCGCTTACGGTTTCGGCATCGTCGGTTATTTCTCCGCGCAGCGTGAGCCGGCCTGGTGGGCGGCGGTCGCGGCCGTAATTGCCGCAACGGCAATCGCCTTCCTCGCCCGCCGCCGCCCCATCGGCTTTGCGCTGGCATTGGCGCTCGCGGGCGTCGCCGCCGGCTTCGCCACCGCCACGCTCAAGACGCTGCGCATCGCCCATCCGGTGCTCGCCTATCCGACCTGGAGCGCGCAGGTTACAGGTTTCGTCGAAACGCGCGAGGAGCGCGCGAAGAGCGACCGCATTGTGGTGCGCGTTGCTCGCATCGATGCCCCCCGTATGCGCGTGAAGCCCGAACGCGTGCGCGTCGCCGTGCGCAAAGGCACCGCGCCAGCGGTCGCCGGCTTCGTCGCTTTCAAGGCGCATCTTTCGCCGCCGCTACAGCCCTTGCGGCCCGGCGGATACGATTTCGCGCGCGGCATGTATTTCCAGCAGATCGGCGCCTCCGGCTATGTGCTCGGCAAGATCGCGCGCGAAACGCCGCCGCAGGCGCCGGGGCTTTGGCTGCGCGGCGCGGCCGCCGTCGACGCCATGCGCGAGGCGATCAACCAGCGCATTCACAACGTTCTGCCGGGCGACCGCGGCTCGATTGCGTCGGCGCTGATCACCGGCAAACGCAACGCGATCTCGTCGCCGGTCAGCAATGCCTTCTATATTTCCAGTCTGGCGCATGTGCTGGCGATCTCCGGCTTCCACATGGCGGTGGTCACCGGCATCGCTTTTTTCTTCTTCCGCGCCTTGCTCGCGCTCATCCCGTCGCTGGCGGTGCGCAAGCCGATCAAGAAATGGGCGGCGGCCGGCGCGCTCCTAACCGCCGCCTTCTATCTGGTGCTGTCGGGCGCCAGCGTCTCGACGCAGCGCGCCTTCATCATGATTGCCATCGTGCTGATCGGCGTCATGGCCGACCGGCCGGCCTTGACCTTTCGCACGCTCACCATCGCGGCCTTAGGCGTGCTGCTGATCAGCCCGGAAGCGATCGTGCATCCGAGCTTTCAGATGTCGTTTGCGGCGACGCTCGCGCTGATCGCGGCCTATCAATACGGCCTGCCAAGTGGCGTATTTTGGCGCGCGCAGGCCGACACGCCGCTGCATGCGCGCGCAGCGCTGTGGGGCGCGCGCGAGGTCGCCGGGCTGATCCTCGCCTCGCTGGTCGCAGGCCTCGCCACCACGCCTTATGCCGCTTTTCATTTCCACCGCGTCGCGCCCTATGGCGTGCTCGCCAACCTCGCCGCCATGCCCGTGGTGTCGGCCTGGGTGATGCCCGCAGGGATACTCGGCGTGCTGACCTTGCCGTTCGGCCTTGACGCCGTGTTCTGGCAGCTGATGGGGCGGGGCATCGATTGGATGATCAAGGTCGCGCTCTGGGTGACAAGTCTGCCGGGCGCGGTCGGCCACATGCGCGCCTTCGGCACCGGGCCGCTGCTGCTGGCGACCGCCGGGCTCTTGCTGCTTTGCCTGTTGCGTACGCCGTTGCGCTTTGCCGGCGCGGTGCTGCTCATCGCCGCCGGCCTGTGGGCGCTCAATGCGCCGCGGCCGGACGTGTGGGTCGCCGGCGACGGCCGCGCGGCGGCGATCCGCGGGGCCGACGGCCGGCTGGCAGTGCTTTCGCAAGGGCGCGATACCTTCGCGCTCAAGGAGTGGCTGGCCGCCGACGGCGATGCGCGCGACGTCAAGGACAAGAGCCTGCACACCGGCGTTGCCTGCGACGCCGTCGGCTGCATCGGCAAGCTCGCCAATGGGCGTCTTGCCGCGATGGCGCTCAAGATCGAAGCCTTCGCCGAGGACTGCGCCCGCGCCGCCGTGGTGGTGAGCGCGCGGCAGGCGCAACGTGCCTGCGCGGCGAGGCTGGTCGACCGCAAGGTCTGGCGCGCGCACGGCGCGGTGGCGCTGCGCTGGGAGGGCAATCGTTTCGCGGAGACTTTCGCGCGCCCGGCAGGCTATGACCGGCCCTGGGCGCCGGCGCTGCGCGAAGTTACGGCGCGACCGGCGTCATCGAGGGATGCAACGCCAAAACAGGAGGATCTGGAGGTAGGAGATTGAGATCGTCATTCCGGGGCGCGAGCGAAGGGTCCGCGCGAAGCGCGGCCCGACGATAAACTCCGCGAGCGAACCCGGAATCCAGGGCTGAACGAAAGCTCTTGCCGTGTCGCTCTGGATTCCGGGTTCGCGGCCTTTGGCCGCGCCCCGGAATGACAGCAATTAGTACCGCCTGAACAACCCCACCAGCTTGCCCTGAATGCGCACGCGGTTGGGCGGCAGGATGCGCACCTCGTAAGACGGATTGGCCGGCTCGAGCGCGATCGACGCGCCGCGCCGGCGGAAGCGCTTGAGGGTGGCTTCCTCGTCGTCGATCAGCGCCACCACGATGTCGCCGGTCTCGGCCGCTTCCGACTTGCGGATGAGCGCGATGTCGCCGTCGAGAATGCCGGCCTCGATCATCGAATCGCCGCGCACCTCGAGCGCGAAATGCTCGCCGGCCGACAACAGGTCGGGCGGCATGTTGATGACGTGGCTGCGCTGCTGGATCGCCTCGATCGGCGTGCCGGCGGCGATGCGGCCCATCACCGGCACCGCGATCGGGCGCATGTTGTCGACTTCGGCGCCATCCTCATCGGATATCGCGCGCACGCGGCCGAGATCGCCCTCGATCACGCTCGGGTTGAAGCCGCGCGAGCGGCCGCCGCCGCCGATGCCGTGGGCGACGGAATTGGGCAGCTTGATCACCTCGATGGCGCGCGCCCGGTTCGCCAGCCGCCGGATGAAGCCGCGCTCCTCCAGGGCAGTGATCAGCCGGTGGATGCCCGATTTCGACCGCAGGTCGAGGGCGTCCTTCATTTCGTCGAAAGAAGGCGGAACGCCGCTCTCGGTCAGCCGCTCGTGGATGAAGCGCAGCAGCTCGAATTGCTTGCGGGTCAGCATCGGTCTCTCCCCGTCGCGGCGGGCCCCGAAAGGTTCCCCGGCCAGAAACAAATCATGAACGGACACTATCTGTTCGATATGTGTTCCGCAAGGATTTAATTTGGAGTGAAAAAGTCGAAAGGCCGCTAAAGGCCGAGCTTAAGGATGACGCAGGGTGAACCGGAACTCGCCGCCGGGGCGTAAGGTTCCCGAATCACGAGGCAATCCGCCTGGGCGAGTGGGGCCATCAGGGAACTGTCCTGCGGCGGTAGCGCGGTAGCGACCGGCCCGTCCGGGCCGGCGCTCAGGGTTGCCCGCAGATAGTCCTGGCGCTCGTCATTGGCCGGTAGATCGCGCCCGAGACGGGCGTGCTCCGGTGCCCGCGTGAAGTCGCTGCGGCCGGTGAGCCGGGCGATCAGCGGCAGCAGGAACAGGAAGGCGCAGACATAGGCCGAGACCGGGTTGCCGGGCAGGCCGAGGACATGCATGGCGCCGAGCCGCCCATGCATCATCGGCCGGCCGGGGCGCAACGCCACCCGCCAGAACGACAGGTCGAGCCCCTCCGCGCGCAGCGCCCGCTGCACCAGGTCGTGCTCGCCCACGGAAGCGCCGCCGCTCGTCACCAGCACGTCGGCGCTTGCGGAGCGCGCGCGGCGCACGCCGGCCGCGATGTCCTCGACCTTGTCGCGCGCGATGCCGAGATTGGAAACCTCCGCGCCCGCGCTCTGCGCCAGCGCCACCAGGGCAAAGCCGTTGGAATAGACGATCTCGCCCGGGCCGGGCGTGGAGCCGGGCGCCACCAGCTCGTCGCCGGTGCCGAGCACGGCGAGCTTGGGCCGGCGGTGCACGGGCAGGCGGGCGTAATTCATGGCGGCGGCCAGCATGACGTCGCGGTCAGTGAGGCGGCGGCCCTGGCGCAGCAGCACTTGGCCCGCGCGGAAATCGATGCCTTGCCCGCGCACATTGCGGCCTTTGGCGCCGGGTTTTTAAATCGTGACTTTGTCGCCGTCGCGCGCGGTGACTTCCTGGATGACCACGCAGTCGCTGCCGGCCGGCAGCACGCCGCCGGTGAAGATGCGCGCGGCTTGGCGCTCTTTGACCTCGCCGTCGAAGGGATGGCCGGCGGCCACCTCGCCGATCACCTGCAGCGTTACCGGCGCCTGCGCGACGTCGGCAGCCCGCACCGCATAGCCGTCCATGGCGGAAACGGCGGCCGGCGGCTGCGTGCGCAGCGCGGCCAGATCCGCGGCCAACACGCGGCCGCAGGCGTCTTGCCAGCGCGATCTCTTCCGCCGGCAGCGGTTGCGCCCCGGCGAGCACGCGCGCCAGGGCTTCGGCGACCGGCATCAGCGCCATGGCGCTTAAGCCTCCGCTTTCCAGGTGCCGGAGCGGCCGCCGCTCTTTTCCAACAGCCTGATGCCCTCGATGCGCATGCCGCGCTCGATCGCCTTGACCATGTCGTAGATGGTCAGACACGCGATCGAGGTCGCGACCAGCGCCTCCATCTCGACCCCGGTCTGCGCCGTCACCTTGACGGTCGCGCGCACCAGGAAGCCGGGCAAAGAATGTTCGGGGTCGATCTCGATCTCGACTTTGGCGATCGGCAGCGGGTGGCAGAGCGGGATCAGGCCGTGCGTGCGCTTGGCCGCCATGATGCCGGCAAGGCGCGCGGCGCCCAGCACGTCGCCCTTGAGCGCATTGCCCTCGACTACCTTGTCGAGCGTTTCCTTCGTCATGATGACGCGGCCTTCCGCCACCGCCACGCGCTCGGTCAGGCCCTTGGCGGAGACGTCGACCATGCGGGCCTGGCCGCGCTGGTCGATATGGCTGAGCCCGGTTTGCGCGGGCGGCGTTGGGGCTGCGCGCTTGGCGGCGGGCTTCTTGCGGCGCGGGGCAGGGCGGCGCGCTTTCGCCTTCGGCGCCTTGCGGCGCGCGGGTTTCTTTTTCTTCGCAGCGCGCGCCATGGGCCTACTCCACCGCGGCGCCGGCGCGCGCGAGCAGCGCGCGGGTGGCCGCCGTAACATCGGCCTGCCGCATCAGGCTTTCGCCGATCAGGAAAGTCGAAATACCGATACGGGCGAGGCGGGCAAGATCGGAAGGCGTATTGAGCCCGCTTTCCGCCACCACCACGCGGTCGTGCGGAATGCGCAGCGCCAGGCGCTCGCTGACTTCCAGCCGGGTCTCGAAAGAGCGCAGATCGCGGTTGTTGATGCCGATCAGCCTGGATTTCAGGCGCAATGCGCGCGCAAGCTCATCTTCCTGGTGAACTTCAATCAGAACGTCCATCCCATTGGCAAACGCGGTATTTTCGATCTCTTGCGCGGCCGCGTCGTCGACCGCCGCCATGATGATCAGGATGCAGTCCGCCCCCAGCGCGCGCGATTCCACTACCTGATAGGGCTCGTAGATGAAATCCTTGCGCAGCACCGGCAGCGCGGTCGCCGCCCGCGCCTGGCCCAAAAACTCCGGCTTGCCCTGGAACGAGGGCGCGTCGGTCAGCACCGACAGGCACGTGGCGCCGCCCGCCTCATACGCTTTCGCCAGTGTGGGCGGGTCGAAATCGGCGCGGATCAGTCCTTTGGACGGGCTCGCCTTCTTGATCTCGGCGATCAGCGCGGTGTCGCTGGCGGCGATTTTGCGCTCGATAGCGCGCAGGAACCCGCGCGGCGGCGGCGCGGCCCTGGCCTCCGCTTCGAGCACACTCAAAGGCCGCGCACGCTTTGCCGCCGCGATTTCTTCGCGCTTATAGGCCGCGATCTTGGCGAGGATGTCGCTCATGAGAGGTCACGTCTCCGCGGCGTTGGACACCGCGATCAGGCGGTCGAGACTGCCTTCGGCTTCGCTCGAGTTCGATCGATTTCTCCGCCAGCTTGGCGCCTTCCCGCAAATCCTTGGCCTTGCCCGCCACCACCAGCGCGGCCGCCGCATTCAGGATCGCCACGTCGCGGAACGGCCCTTTCTTGCCCTTCAGCACGTCGAGCAGCGCCTTGGCATTGTGCTCGGCGTCGCCGCCGCGCAGCGCCTCGGGCTTCGCGCGCGGCAGCCCGACATCGTCGGGCGATATCTCGAAGGTCCGGATATTACCCTTTTCCAGTGCCGCCACGCTGCTCGGCCCCGACGTGGTGATCTCGTCCAGCCCGTCGGAGCCGTGCACCACCCAGACCGTTTCCGAGCCGAGGTTCTTCAAGACCTGCGCCATCGGCTCCACCCAATGCTTGGAGAAGGTGCCGATCATCTGCCGCTTGACGCTGGCCGGGTTCGACAGCGGCCCGAGCAGATTGAAGATGGTGCGGGTCCCGAGCTCGACCCGGGTGGGGCCGACGTTCTTCATGGCCGGATGATGCGCCGGCGCGAACATGAAGCCGATACCGGCCTCGCGGATGCATTTGCCGACCTGCGCGGCGTTGAGATCGATCTTGACGCCGAGCGCGGACAGCACATCCGCGGCGCCCGATTTCGACGACAGCGCGCGGTTGCCGTGCTTGGCGACCGGCACGCCGGCGCCCGCCACGATGAAGGCCGCGCAAGTCGAGATGTTGAACGAGCCGGAGGCGTCGCCGCCGGTGCCGACCACGTCGATCGCGTCGGCCGGCGCCTGCACGCCCAGCATCTTGGCGCGCATGGTGGTGACCGCGCCGGTGATCTCGTCGACGGTTTCCCCGCGCACGCGCAACGCCATCAGCAGGCCGCCCATTTGCGAGGGCGTGGCTTCGCCCGACATCATGCGGTCGAAGGCGCTCGCCGCTTCCTCACGCGTCAAGCTGGCGCCGGTCGCGACCTTGGCGATGAGCGCTTTGAATTCGTCGGCCATGCCCGGCCCCTATTCCGCCGCGTGCAGCGGCGCGGGCGCGCGCCGGCCGGTCCGCTTGTTCCAGGCCGCCGCGATGTCGAGAAAATTCTTCAGCATCAGATGGCCATGCTCGGAGGCGATGCTTTCGGGATGGAATTGCACGCCGTGCACCGGCAACTGCTCATGCATGAGCCCCATCACCAGATCGTCGGCCTCGGCATTGACCGTGAGCTCGCGCGGCATGCTTTGGCGCTCGACCACCAGCGAATGATAGCGCGTTGCTTGCAGCGGCCCGTTGATGCCGCGAAACACGCCGGTGCCTGAGTGGCGGATTTCCGACAGCTTGCCGTGCACCGGGGCGGCGCGCACCACCTTGCCGCCGAAGGCCTGGCCGATGGCCTGATGGCCGAGGCAGACGCCGAGGATCGGAATGGTGGGGGCGGCCTGCTTGATCAGGTCGAGGCAGATGCCGGCCTCGTTCGGGGTGCAGGGCCCGGGAGAGAGCACGATCGCCTCCGGCTCGGCCGCCATCACCGCCTCGGGCGTGATCTTGTCATTACGATGTACGACCACGTCCGCCCCCAGCTCCCCCAGATAGTGGACCAGGTTGAAGGTGAAGCTGTCGTAATTGTCGATCAGGACGATCATTTTTCCTTACCCGCCTCAGGGTCTTAGACGTGGGCGCGGGCAGGGGTCAAGCATGCCTGCGACCAATAGATGCAATACTAACGCCACACAACCTTATCGGTTATAGTCGACCGGATCCGTCGACACCGCTTCGGGGGGACTTCGCCATGATCCGTATTTTCACCGCCATCGTCGCCGCTCTGCTGCTCGCCGGCGCGAGCTTGGGCGCGCGCGCCGAGCCGCTCTCAAGTGCCTGCACGAAAAGCTATGCGCCGCAGACCTTGGACATGGCGCAGCCGCTCAATCTCGGGCAGCTCAAGAACCAAATCTACTTTTACGCCTGCTCCGGCGCTTATGACAGCGACTTGAACAAGGTGCTGGCCACCGCCAAGGCCTATATCGAGCAGCGCGCCGCGCAGGTCGTCAAGCCGGCGGTGGTGCTCGACATCGACGAGACCTCGCTCAGCAATCTGCCGCTCGAGCTGATCGACGATTTCGGCTTCATCAACGGTATTCCCTGCGTGCCCGGCCTGAAGGGCCCTTGCGGATTCGACAGTTGGGTGGCGCTGGCAGAGGCCAAGGCGATCGACGGCACGCTCGCTTTGTTCAACGCGGCCAAGGCCAAGCACGTGGCGGTGTTCTTCGTCACCGGCCGTCACATCAACGAAGAGGATCCGACCGTGAAAAATTTGAAAGCGGCGGGCTTTGACGGCTGGGCCGGCCTCGTTCTACGTCCGCAGGGCGACAACAAGACGGTCATCGGCTACAAGTCCGGCGAGCGCGCAAAGATTGCCGAGCAGGGCTACACCATCATCGCCAATGTCGGCGATCAGGTCAGCGATTTGGCCGGCGGCTATGCCGAGCGCGGCTATAAGCTGCCCAACCCGTTTTATTACATTCCGTGATCAGCGCGCGCGTTGCGGCGCGCGAGAACCCGCCTTTGATTAGCGGGCGCGGTGCCGTCCGTTGTCGCTGGTAGCGTACAGCCAGATGCCTACGCCGCCGCCGATAACAAGCAGCAGCACGATAGGTGCGAGCAGAAAATACAGTTGGGCGGTGCTCATGTCCTAAGTCTCCCAAGGGCACCCTGGGCCACTAGATGTAAGCCAATTCCGGTCAAAAGCCATAGGACGCCGCCGAATACCCACCAAGCCGTTATTGCCGGTCCGGAAGAGCCGTTTAGAATCCCGACGATGGGTCCGAGCACCGCAGTGATGACGGTGGCGACCGCCATATTGTTCAGCGCGGTCGCCAGCAGCTTGATGCGCTCATTGTGTACTAGGCTCATGGCGCTACCCTAGTACAATTAATGCGTGCAATTCAATTAGATGCCGCCGCCTACTGCCCCCGCTTGGCCGCGCTGGCAAAGCGGCGCGCTTCCTCAGCGGCACGAAACAGCGCCTTGGCCTTATTGATGCATTCCACCTGCTCGTAGTCGGGATCTGAAATCGGCGACGATGCCGGCGCCGGCCTGCACATACATGGTGCCGTTCTTGATGAGCGCGGTGCGCAGCACGATGCAGGTGTCCATCTCGCCGGCGGCGGAGAAATAGCCGACGCAGCCGGCATAGAGCCCGCGCTTTTCCTTTTCCAGTTCGTCGATGATCTCCATGGCGCGCACCTTGGGCGCGCCCGACACCGTGCCGGCCGGAAAGCCGCCGACCAGCGCGTCGAGTGCGTCATGCTTTTCGTCGAGCTTGCCCTCGACGTTCGACACGATGTGCATGACATGGCTGAAACGCTCGACGAAGAACCGGTCGGTCACCGTGACGGTGCCGATCTTGGCGACGCGCCCGACGTCGTTGCGGCCGAGATCGAGCAGCATCAAATGCTCGGCGCGCTCCTTCGGATCGGCGAGCAGCTCTTCTTCCATGGCCTTGTCTTCATGCGGCGTTAAGCCACGCGCGCGCGTGCCGGCGATCGGGCGGATGGTGATGACGTCGCCGGCGACCTTCACCAGGATCTCCGGGCTGGAGCCGGCGACCGCGAACTCGCCGTAGTCGAGGAAATAGAGATAGGGCGAAGGGTTGGTGCGCCTAAGCGCCCGGTAGAGCGAGAACGGCGGCAGCGAGAACGGCGCCTCGAAGCGCTGCGCCAGCACGATCTGGAAGGCGTCGCCGTCGGCGATGTATTCCTTCGCCCGTTTCACCATCGCCTTGTACTCCTGCGGCGTGGTGTTCGACTTGGGCGGCACTTCGAGCGGGCCCTCGTCGTAGTCCGCGAGCGACTTGTCGAGCGGCTTGTCGAGCGCGTCGACCACGGCCGAGAGCCGCTCGACCGCGCGGGCAAGCGCGGCCTTGGCGTCGACGCCGTTCTCCGCGCGCACCGGCGTCACCACGGTCATCGCGTCCTTGACCGCGTCGAACACCACGATCAGCGTCGGACGCACCAGCACGGCGTCGGGAATGCCGATCGGGTCCGGATTGGGCGGCGGCAATTCCTCCATCAGCCGCACCATGTCGTAGCCGAGATAGCCGAACACGCCGGCCGCCATCGGCGGCAGCGCCTCGGGCAGCGCGATGCGGCTTTCCTCGATCAGCGCGTGCAGCGCGGCGAGCGGCCCCTCGTTGAGCGGCGCGAAGGCGTCCGGCTTCAGCCGCGCATTGCGGTTGATCTCGGCCTTGCCGGCGTTGGCGCGCCAGATCAGGTCCGGCTCCAGGCCGATGATCGAATAGCGCCCGCGCGCCTCGCCGCCTTCAACCAACTCCAATAGGAAGCTCAACGGCTTGGCGCCGCACAGCTTCAGATAGGCCGACACCGGCGTCTCCAGATCGGCAACCAGCGTCGTCCATACCACCTGCGGCTCGCCGCGCGCGTAGGTTTCGGCGAAGGCGGTTTGCGTCGGCTCGATCTGCATGGGGAGCGCTACTGGCTGCTGGCGCCGATAATCTGATCGACCGCGGAGCGGTTGATATCGACGCCGAGCGTGCTCTCCAGATGGCCGAGATATTCGCTGCTGACGTCGTCGCCGTAGGAATTCTGCAGCGTTGCGGCGATCGCCTTGGCGTCGGCCGATTTCTCGTCGAGCTTGGGCTCTGTCACGCTCGTCACCTCGAACACATAACGCTCGGTCGGCGTCTTGCCGTCCACGCTGCCGGGCACGCCCTTGGCCGTCGCGAAGGCGGCGCCGACCAGCGACGCCGGCACGAAGCCGCCCGGCTTGCCGCGCTGCAGGTCCTTGGCCGATTGCACGGTCATCGCATCGGCGCCGGCGAGCGCGGCAAGCGTCGTGCCGCTCTTGAGCTTGCCGATCATCTCGTCGGTCTTGGCCTTGAGCTTCTTGGCGATCTGCTCGTTGCGCCAATCCTGCGCGACCTTGTCCTTCACCTCGGCAAGCTTGCGCTCGCGCGAGGGCGTGATGCCGCCGACATTGTAATAGAGATAGCCGCCGCTCGGCAGCTGCAGCGCGTCGTTGTCGACGCCGACGTCGGTGTTGAAGGCGGCGGAGACCACGTTCGGTTGCGTCGGCAGGTCGGCGAGCTTCTTGCCGTCGGGGCCGTTGCCGGCGCGGTCGACCGCGTCGATCTCGCGCGACTTGAGGCCGAGCTTCTTGCCGGCCTCGGAAAGCGTGGCGCCGGCCGCGCGCTCGTCCTCGATCTTGTCGCGCAGGTCGCCGATCTTGCCGCGCGCTTGGCTCTCGGCCAGCGCCTGCTTGATCTGCGGCTTGACCTCGTCGAAGCTTTTTTCCTGGCCGGGCTCGATCTTGCCGACCTTGACCAGCACGGTGCCGAAGCTGCCCTTGATCGGCTGGCTGACCTCGCCGGACTTGAGCTCGAAGGCGGCCTTGGCGATGGCCGGATCGATGATGCCGGCTTTGGTCTCCATGCCGAGATCGGTGTCGGAGGGCTTTAGTCCGCGCGCCTTGGCGATGTCGTCGAAGCTCTTGCCGGCGGCGATCTGCTCGCGCGCAGCCTTGGCGTCCGGCTCTTTCGGGAACACGATCTGGCGCAGCTCGCGCTTCTCGGGCGTGCCGAATTGCGCCTTGCGCGTGTCGTAGAATTTCTTGGCGTCGGCGTCGCTGACCGTGTCGGGCTTGGCGAGCTCGGCCGGCGACAGCGCCAGCAGCGTGAGCTTGCGGTATTCGGGCGCGCGGAACAGCGCCTTGTGCTGCTCGAAATATTTCTCCAGCGCGTCCGCGGCCGGCGCCGCGATGTCGCCGGCCTGCGCCGGGCCCAAGGCGAGATAGTCGATGGAACGCTTTTCGTTGCGGTAGCGGTCGACCGCCATCACGGACGCCGTCGGCACCTGCATTTCGCCGGCAAGGCTGGCCGCGATCTGATGGCGCAGCAACAGCCGGCGCTGCTCCTCGACGAAGCGGGCCTCGGTGTAGCCGGCGTTACGGATCATCCCCTCGAAGCGGTCGCGGTCGAACTGGCCGGTGGGCCCGCGGAAATTGGGATCGCCGGTGATCTGTTGGGCGACCTCGGCATTGCTGACGGCGAGCCGCAGCGTCTTGGCCTCGTGATCGAGCGTGGTGTCGCCGATGAGCTGCGCGATGATCTGGCGGTCGATGCCGAGCGCGCGCGCCTGCTGGGCGGTGATCGGCCGGCCGATGCGGGCGCTGAAGCGGCGCAGCTGGTCGTTGTAATATTCGCGGAACTGCTCGACCGAAATCTCGTTGCCGCCGATGGAGAGCGCGTAGTTTTGCCCGAAGCCGCGGAAAATGTCGCCGATGCCCCAGATCGCGAAGCTGATCACCAGGACGCCCATGATCGCGGCCATGACGGCCTTGCCGAGCCAGGTCGAGGAGGCTTTGTGGATACCGCGGAGCATGCGTGCGCTTCTTTTAAAAACCCTAACCCGAGAGGCGGTGGCTGGAGGAATGGCTGACGGCGCCCTTATAGGGAGCGCGCCAACCCGCTGCAACTCAAGACGGATCGGCCGCGGCCGGGCCCGCTCTGGCGCCATCCCGGCCGGTCTGATAACCGCACGCGGAAAGGGACTTTAACCATGGCGGGCGCCAACCCCCGCCCGCTGGTGGCGGGCAACTGGAAGATGAACGGGCTCGCCGCCGCGCAGGGCGAGCTCGACAAGATCGTCGCCGGCGGCACGGGCTTATCGTGCGACCTGATGATCTGCCCGCCGGCGACGCTGATTGCGCGATTTGCCGCAGCCGCGGCCGGCTCCCCGGTCGCGATCGGCGGCCAGGACTGCCATGCCGAGGCTTCCGGGGCCCATACCGGGGATATTGCGGCGGAAATGCTGGCCGACGCCGGCGCCCGCGCCGTCATTGTCGGCCATTCCGAGCGCCGCGCCGACCACCATGAGACCGACGCCCAGGTGCGCGCCAAGGCGCTGGCGGCCTGGCGGGCGGGGTTGACGGCCATCGTCTGCGTCGGGGAGCAGCAGGCCGAGCGCGCGGCCGGCCGAACCCTGGATGTGATCGGCCGCCAGCTCGACGGCTCGCTGCCGGACGGGGCCAATGCGGCCAAGCTGGTGGTCGCCCAAAATCTTGTCATCGCCTATGAGCCGGTCTGGGCGATCGGCACCGGGCTTACCCCCACGCCGGCGGACGTCGCCGAGGTGCACGGCTTCATCCGGCAACGCCTGTCCGGCCGCTTCGGCGGCGAGGGCGGCGCTATCCGCATCCTCTATGGCGGCTCGGTGAAACCGGCCAACGCCCAGGAACTGCTCAGCGTCGCCGATGTGAACGGCGCCCTGGTCGGCGGCGCCAGCCTCAAAGCCGCCGATTTCCTTGGCATTGCTGCGGTTTATCGGTGACCCCGGCGAGGGTGGAAAAGCCCGGATTGATGGTGTAGAGACCGCCGCGAATTCCTATATGAACGGCGCGGCCGCCTGGGCGGAAGCCTGGACCGGCTCGCATATTGGACGGATTTTGAACGCATGCAGCACGTGGTGATCGTCGTCCATCTGATGCTGGTGCTCGCCCTGATCGGCGTGGTGCTGCTGCAGAAATCCGAGGGCGGCGGCCTCGGCATCGGCGGCGGCGGCGGTTTCATGACCAGCCGCGGCACCACCAACGTGCTCACGCGCGCGACCGCCGTGCTGGCAGGCCTGTTCTTCGTGACCAGCCTAGTGCTGTCGATCCTGGCCGGCATGAACCGGGCGCCGACCTCGATCATCCAGGGCGGCCGGGCGACGCCGGCGACGCAAAAGCCCGGCGAGGCGCCGCCTTTGGGCAGCGGCAGCGGCGGCCTGCTCAAGCAGCTGAAAGAAGGCGCGCCGGGCGCGCCGACCGCACCGGTTGCGCCGCGCGCACCGGCGGCTCCTTCGGGTCCGCAGGTCCCGCAGTCGAAGTGACACCAAACGGAGGGCCGGGAAACCGGCCCTTCAGCGTTATGGAGGAGGTGAAGAACGCCATGCAAAGCATTGTTACGGCTTGTTCTTCCCTCGCTACGCACAGGTGCAGAGCGGCTATCCGGTTTTCGCGCTCGTCGAATCGAATCGGGAGGGCTAAAGCTTAGGTCCCATGGCGCGGTACATTTTCATCACCGGCGGCGTGGTCTCCTCACTTGGTAAGGGTCTCGCGTCCGCGGCGCTCGGCGCGCTGTTGCAGGCGCGCGGCTACAAGGTCCGCCTGCGCAAGCTCGACCCCTATCTCAACGTCGATCCCGGCACCATGTCGCCGTATCAGCACGGCGAGGTGTTCGTGACCGACGACGGCGCCGAGACCGATCTCGACCTCGGCCATTACGAGCGCTTCACCGGCCGCCCCGCCACCCGGCAAGACAACATCACCACCGGCCGCATCTACCAGGAAATCCTCGCCAAGGAGCGGCGCGGCGATTATCTCGGCGCCACCATCCAGGTGGTGCCGCACGTCACCAACGCCATCAAGGACTTCATCCGCGAGGGCAATGACGGCTTCGACTTCGTGCTGTGCGAGATCGGCGGCACCGTCGGCGACATCGAGGGCCTGCCGTATTTCGAGGCCATCCGGCAGATGGGCAACGAGTTGCCGCGCCATCACGCGGTCTACATCCATCTGACGCTGCTGCCGTTCATCCCGAGCGCCGGCGAATTGAAGACCAAGCCGACGCAGCATTCGGTCAAGGAGCTGCGCTCGATCGGCATCCAGCCCGACATCCTGCTCTGCCGCACCGACCGGCCGATCCCGGCGGGCGAGCGGCGCAAGCTCGGCCTGTTCTGCAACGTGCGCGAAAACGCCGTGATCGAGGCGCGCGACGTCGACAACATCTACGCCGTGCCGGAGGCCTATCACGAGGCCGGCCTCGACACCGAGGTGCTGTCCGCTTTCGGCATCGACGCGGCCGCGCCGCCCGAGCTGGCGCGCTGGCGCACCATCAACGAGCGCGTGCGCAATCCGGAAGGCGACGTCACCATCGCCATTGTCGGCAAATACACCGGCATGAAGGACGCCTATAAATCGCTGATCGAGGCGCTCTCGCACGGCGGCATCGCCAACAAGGTCAAGGTCAATCTCGACTGGATCGAGTCGGACGTGTTCGAGAACGAGGACCCGGCGCCCTTCCTCGAAGAGGTCAACGGCATTCTGGTGCCCGGCGGCTTCGGCCAGCGCGGCGCCGAAGGCAAGATCAAGGCGGCGCAGTTCGCGCGGCTGCGCCACGTGCCTTACTTCGGCATCTGCTTCGGCATGCAGATGGCGGTGGTGGAAGCCGCGCGCAATCTGTGCGGCATCGAGGAGGCGAACTCCACGGAATTCGGACCCACACCGGAACCGGTGGTCGGGCTGATGACCGAATGGCTCAAAGGCAACGAGCGAGAAAGGCGGAGCGCCAACGGCGACCTCGGCGGCACCATGCGGCTGGGCGCCTACCCCGCGGTGCTCTCGCGCGGCAGCCGGGTGGCCGAGATCTACGGCAAGACCGAAATCTCCGAGCGCCACCGCCACCGCTACGAGGTCAACACCGCCTATAAGGGCAGGCTCGAGCAGCACGGCATGCGCTTTTCCGGCATGTCGCCGGACGGCATCCTGCCGGAGATCGTCGAATACGACGACCATCCCTGGTTCATCGGCGTGCAATTCCACCCGGAGCTGAAATCGCGGCCATTCGAGCCGCACCCGCTGTTTGCCTCTTTCATCGGCGCGGCGGTCGAGCAGAGCCGGCTGGTGTGATACCAAGCTTTCCGGCTGTTGCCTGTCATGCCCGGCCATTGCCGGGCATCGGCTTATTGAGACGATAAATTTGCGAGGAACGCCATGATCTACGAACTACGCATTTATTCTTGCATCCCCGGCCGCCTGCCCAACCTGCTCAAGCGGTTCGAGAACCACACGCTCGACCTCTGGAAGAAGCACGTCATCAGGCCGGTCGGCTTCTGGACGGTGCTGGTCGGCGACGGCAACAACGATCTGCACTACATGCTGGCCTGGGAATCGCTCGCCGAGCGCGAGCAGAAGTGGAGCGCTTTCATGGCCGATCCGGTTTGGCATAAGGCCCGCAGCGAGAGCGAAAAGGACGGGCCGATCATCGCCAACATCAAGAGCTCATTCCTGCAGCCGACCGCGTTCTCGGCGATGCGTTGACCTGATAATATGGCGCATGCCCCGCGGTCTCGACCATATCGTCCATGCCGTGCGCGATCTCGACGCGGCGGCCGCGCTTTATCGCAGCCTCGGCTTCACCGTCGGCGCGCGCAACCGCCACCCTTGGGGAACGCATAATTACCTGGTGCAGTTTTCCGGCTTCTTCATCGAGCTGCTGACGCTTGCCGAGCCGGACAAGCTCGGCGACGACGGCTTCTCGACAATTGTTCGGCCGCTACGCCGGCGCGTTCCTGCAAAAGCACGAAGGGCTGGCGCTGCTGATCCTGGAGTTGAAAGACGCTGCCGCCGACGAAGCGGAATTCAGCACAGCCGGCATCGCCGCGTCCGAGACCATGCGCTTCGAGCGCGAGGGCAGGCGGCCGGACGGCACGCCCGTGAAGGTCGGCTTCTCGCTCGCTTTCGCCGAGGACAAGGGGGCGCCCGACATCCGGTTTGCCGTCTGCCAGCAGCACTATCCGGAGAATTTCTGGAACCCGGCCTTTCAGCAGCACGCCAACGGCGCCACGGGTATTGCCGGCGTGGTGTTGGTGGCGGACGCGCCGGAGCGCCACCGCGATTTTATGGAGAAATTCGCCGGCGCGACGGCGACAAGCGCCGAGACCGGTTTCAGCATCACCACCCCGCGCGGCTTAATCGACATGATGACGCCGGCCGGTTTCGTGGCGCGCTTCGGCGTCAGGGCACCGGACACGACAAAGGGTGCCCGCCTTGCCGCCATGCGCTTTGGCGTTGCCGACGCGAGCCTGTTGCAAGACCTGCCCGAGCTTGCCGGAATTGCCGGGCTTTACGCCGGAAATGCCGCGATTATCGGGGCGGAGGATGCAATGGGCGCGGTAATGGTATTCGAATCCAGCCGTTGACCGAACTTGCGCCCGGCCGCATGGTCCGCCCGCGAGGACCAGATGGACCAGAGTCTGCTGCCTAACGCCGCCGTCAGCGTGGGCGCCGTGCGCTTCGGCAACGATTTGCCGCTGGCGCTGATCGCCGGCCCTTGCGCGCTCGAGAGCCGCGCGCATGCGCTGGAAATGGCTGGCGCGCTCAAGGAGATCGCCGGCAAAGTGGGCGTCGGCCTGGTCTACAAGACCTCGTTCGACAAGGCCAACCGCACCGCGGCCGCGAGCGCGCGCGGGCTCGGGCTCGATGCCGCGCTTCCCATTTTCGCCGAGATCCGCGAGACGTTGCAGGTGCCGGTGCTCACCGACGTGCATGAGCCCGCGCAATGCGCGCGCGTCGCGCAATCAGTCGACGTGCTGCAAATCCCGGCCTTCCTCTGCCGCCAGACCGATTTGCTCGTCGCCGCCGCCAAGACCGGCAAAGTGGTCAACGTCAAGAAAGGGCAGTTCCTCGCCCCCTGGGACATGAAGAACGTGGTCGACAAGATCACCAGCGCCGGCAACCGCAATGTGCTGGTGACCGAGCGCGGCGTCAGTTTCGGCTACAACACGCTGGTCTCCGACATGCGCGCGCTGCCGATCCTCAAGCGCACCACTGGCGCGCCGGTCATCTTCGACGCCACCCATTCGGTGCAGCAGCCGGGCGGGCAGGGGACCTCCTCGGGCGGCGAGCGCGAGTTCGTGCCGGTGCTGGCGCGCGCGGCGGTGGCGGTCGGCGTCGCCGGCGTCTTCATCGAGACCCACCAGGACCCCGACAAGGCGCCCTCCGACGGGCCGAACATGATGCCGCTCAAGGAGATGGAGCCGTTGCTTCGCAGACTGGTCGAATTCGATCGGCTGGCCAAGGGCTGATCCTGCCTCAGCGCACCGCGCTCGCGCATGATCCCGAAAAGTGGGAACCGGTTTTCGGAAGTAGATCATGCGCAATCAAAAATGACCCGCACGCTCAATCTCATTGCGCTCGTCACGTTTGCGAGCGCGCTGTTCATGCGCTCGACCGATCCGGTGATCCCGCAGATCGCCGCCGGCTTGCAGGTCGAGGCGTCGACCGCCGCGCTGTTGTCGACCGCCTTCACCTTGCCCTACGCGCTGGTGCAGCCGCTGCTCGGCGCGCTGGCCGACCAGTTCTCCAAGGCGCGGCTGATGCTGTTTTGCATGTTCATCGTCGCCGCCGCCACGCTGGTCTGCGGCTTGGCGGTGAGCTTCGAAATGCTGTTCGCCGCCCGCGTGGTGGCGGGGCTCGCCGCCGGCGGCGTCATTCCGATCTCCTTTGCGCTGGTCGGCGACATGGTCCCGGTCAAGGAGCGCCAGGTGGCCATGGGCCGGCTGCTGTTCGCCATCATGACCGGCAATCTGCTGGGCGCGACCTGCGCCGGCGTGGTCGGCGATCTCGCCGGCTGGCGCGGCGTTTTTTTCGCGCTCGGCGGTTTCGGCACGCTGGTGCTGGTGGCGGCGTTCCCCGCCTTCCAGGGCGTGAGTTCGCCGACCGGCCGCTCCGACCTTTCCATGCTGCTGCCGAACTACCGCGCCATCTTCCGCAATCCTCTGGCCAAGATCTGCTTCGGCGCCGTGTTCCTGGAAGCGCTGTTCATGTACGGCTGCTTTCCCTACATCGCCACCATGCTGCATCAGGCCGGCGAGACGCGCGCGTCGATCGCCGGCGTGGTGCTCGCCGGCTTCGGCATCGGCGGCGCGCTCTACGGCGTGACGGTGTCGCGGCTGCTGGCGCTGCTCGGCGAGACGCGCATGATGCGCCTCGGCGGCGCCGCCATG
Organism: uncultured Pseudomonadota bacterium; assembly: GCA_963819955.1. Classification (GTDB taxonomy): domain Bacteria; phylum Pseudomonadota; class Alphaproteobacteria; order Rhizobiales; family Xanthobacteraceae; genus Pseudolabrys. Next base: position 486,500 of record CAWFYB010000010.1, read on the forward strand.
GGGCTCTGCCTGGTGGTGATCGCGGCACGGCTTTATTGGCCGCTGGAATTTTTGAACTTCGCGGTGCTCGGCCTCGGCTTCTACATGCTGCACGCGGTGATCCAGATCTACGCCAGCGAGCTGGCGCCGGCCGCGCGCGGCACGGCCATGGCGCTGCATTCCTTCTTCTTCTTTCTCGGCCAGGCGGCGGGGCCGATCGTCTACGGCGCCGGGCTCAACACCATCGGGCTTTCGCCGGTGCTGCTGTTCGGCGCGGTGGTGCTGGTCGGCGTCGGCCTCACCTGCGCGCAGTGGCTGCGGCGGCCGGATGAGTTGTGCGAGCGTAACATTCTCCGCTCATCCCGAAAAGCGGGAACCGAGGATGTTCGGAACGGAAGATCCACGCCGCCACGTAAAAAGCTTAGCCGCGCCCCCTATACGGCGGCACGCCCTGGTCGGGCGGCAGCCACACGTCCTTCGGCAGCCGCCCGGCCTGCCAGAACACGTCGATCGGCATGCCGCCGCGCGGATACCAATAGCCGCCGATGCGCAGGTATTTCGGCTTGAGCAGCGCGAACAGCTTCTTGCCGATGGCGACGGTGCAGTCCTCGTGGAAGGCGCCGTGATTGCGGAAGCTGTTGAGATAGAGCTTGAGCGACTTCGACTCGACCAGAAACTTGCCCGGCACATAGTCGATGACGAAATGCGCAAAGTCGGGCTGGCCGGTGATCGGGCACAGGCAGGTGAATTCCGGCGCCGTGAAGCGCGCGACGTAATTGGTATCGCTGTGCGGATTGGGCACGCGGTCGAGCTTCGCTCTGTCGGGCGAGGCGGGGGACGGCGTCGGGCGCCCAAGCTGCAACGGCTTCCTGGCCATGCCTATTGGATGCCCCGCTTTCGCGGGGCATGACAAGGGGGTGAACCGGGGCATGACAAATGGGTTGTCCATCCTGTAGAAGCCCCCTCAAACCAGCCGGAACAGCCGCCATGACCGCCATCACCGACATTATCGGCCGCGAAATCCTCGATAGCCGCGGCAATCCGACCGTGGAAGTCGACGTCATCCTGGAGGACGGCGCTTTCGGCCGCGCCGCGGTGCCTTCCGGCGCCTCCACCGGCGTGCACGAGGCGGTGGAGCTGCGCGACGGCGACAAGAAGCGCTACGGCGGCAAGGGCGTGTTGAAGGCGGTCGAGGCGGTCAATACGGAAATCTACGAGGCGCTCGGCGGCATGGACGCCGAGGCGCAAGTCCAGATCGACCAGACCATGATCGCGCTCGACGGCACCCCCAACAAGGGCCGGCTCGGCGCCAACGCCATCCTCGGCGTCTCGCTCGCCGCCGCCAAGGCCGCCGCCAATTCGAAAGGCGATCCGCTCTACCGCTATGTCGGCGGCGCCGCCGCGCGCCTGCTGCCGGTGCCGATGATGAACATCATCAACGGCGGCGTGCACGCCGACAATCCGATCGACTTCCAGGAATTCATGATCATGCCGGCCGGCATGGCGAGCTTCGCCGAAGCGCTGCGCGCCGGCGCCGAGATCTTCCACACGCTTGCGCGCCGATCTGAAGGCGCAAGGCCTCAACACCAATGTCGGCGACGAAGGCGGCTTCGCGCCCAATCTGAAATCGGCGGAAGCAGCGCTCGATCTGATCGTGCAGGCGATCGGCCAAGGCCGGCTACCAGCCGGGCGAGAACGTATGGCTCGCGCTCGATCCGGCGGCGAGCGAGTTCTACAAGGACGGCGCCTACGTTTATTCCGGCGAAGGCAAGACCCGCTCGAAGAAAGAGCAGGCGCAATATCTCGCCGATCTCGCCAAGCGCTATCCCATCGTCTCGATCGAGGACGGCATGGCCGAGGACGATTGGGAGGGCTGGAAGCTCGTCACCGACCTGATCGGGGACAAGATCCAGCTGGTCGGCGACGATCTGTTCGTCACCAATGTCGAGCGGCTCAGCGAAAGGCATCAAAGAGGGCGTCGCCAATTCGATCCTGATCAAGGTCAACCAGATCGGCACGCTGACCGAGACGCTGGCCGCGATCGAAACCGCGCACAAGGCCGGCTACACCGCGGTGATGTCGCACCGCTCCGGCGAGACGGAAGATTCAACCATCGCCGATCTCGCCGTCGCCACCGCCTGCGGACAGATCAAGACCGGCTCGCTGTCCCGTTCCGATCGCTCTGGCCAAATACAATCAGCTGCCTGCGCATCGAGGAGGAACTGGGCGCGCAGGCGAAATATGCCGGGCGTTCGGTGCTTAAAGTGGCGCGCTGATCGGCGTTAACGCGGTTGCTGCGGCGTTGCTGCAGGCTTGGGCCGGCCGCTTGCTTTTGCCGGCGAAATTGCCGCAAATGGCGCCGCAATCCCGGATGTTGAGCCGCTGCAATGGACCAGAACACCACGCTTTCCACCCATGACCGCCGCCGCGCCGCCGCGCGCCTGGCCGACTTCGTCGCCCAATCGGTCGAGGCCGCGCGCGCGGTGGAAAAGCCGTTCTTCCATCTCGAATTCGACCGCGTGTTCCCCGATGACGTCTACGCGCAGATGCTGGCGCTGATGCCGAACGCGTCCGACTACCGGCCGATGCACGGCCGCAGCAAGGGTCACGATCTCGACGACGGCACCCACACGCGCGTCAAGATCGACCTGTTCCCGGAATACATCCGCAACCTGCCGCCGGAAAAGCGCGCGCTGTGGGACGTGGTCGGCCGCGCGCTCTGCTCCGACAGCGTGCGGCAGGCTTTCATCCGGCGCCTGGCGCCCGGGCTGGAGAAGCGCTTCGGCAAGAACTTCGCCAAGGTCGGCATGTATCCGATCCCGATCCTGACGCGCGACATTCCCGGCTACCTGATCACGCCGCACACCGACACGCAGTGGAAGGGCATCACCGTCCAGCTTTATCTGCCCAAGGACGACGCCAATACCGACATCGGCACCATCTTCCACGAGAAGCTTGCCGACGGCTCGATGCCGAAAAAGGCGCAGATGCGGTTTGCGCCCAATAGCGGCTATGCCTTCGCGGTCGGCGACGACACCTGGCATTCGGCCGACCCGGTGCATAATCGCGTCAAGACGCGCGACTCGATCCTGCTGACTTATTTCGTCGACGCCGGGCTGCTGCGCATCTTGCGCAACCGCGGCAAGCGGCTGGGCAATTTCCTCGGCAACGAGATCAGGTACAGGATTTAGTATCCTGTCATTCCGGGGCGCGGCCATAAGCGCGTTTACGCGCGTCTTCGACGCGCTATGGCCGCGAACCCGGAAACCAGAGCCCAACCTGAAGCCTAAAATTTATCGCCCCTGGATTCCGGGCTCGCTCGCTGGCGCGAGCGCCCCGGAATGACCGGCCCCAGGTCGTTAAAACCGCCTTAACGCGATTCCCTTAAAGCGTCGGGCGCCATGGTCACCCATCGCCGCCGCCGCCTCGTCCTGACCGCGCTCGGCCTCTATACCTTCGCGGCGCTGTTCATCGGCTATTTCGGCGTCAACGCCTTCACCGGCGCCCATGGCCTGCGCGCGCAGGCCGATCTCGACAAGCAACTGGCCAGCATGAGCGGGGAGCTCGCGCAGCTGAAAGCCGAGCGCGCGGTCTGGCAGCGCCGGGTGTCGCTTTTGCGCTCGGCCCAGATCGACCCCGACATGCTGGACGAGCGCGCCCGCGCGCTGCTTGGGCTTGTCGACCCGCGCGACATAACATTGCTCCTGCACCCGCGCGAATAACCGAACCTTGCGCGGGCCGCCGGCGTTATCCACCGCCCGCGCTTTCCCGTTGGCGATCAAATCCTTGCGAGAGCCGCCGCAAGGCTTGGGCGAGCCCTCGCGCTTCCGCCTGCGGGCGATTTAAGCTAAGGGGTTCCTGCCGGTCCCCGTCCAGGAGTGTTCATGGCCTCGCCCAAGAAAGCCCCGAGCGCGAAAGCCAAGCCGCCGGCCTTCGACGGCGAGCAAGCGATTGTCGAGTTCAGCAAGGACGAGGAGCTTGCCGCCTACCGTTCCATGCTGACCATCCGCCGCTTCGAGGAGAAGGCCGGCCAGATGTACGGCATGGGGCTGATCGGCGGCTTCTGCCACCTCTATATCGGCCAGGAGGCCGTGGTGGTCGGCATGCAGATGGTGCTGACGCCGGGCGACGAGGTCATCACCGGCTACCGCGACCACGGCCACATGATCTCCGCCGGCATGGAGCCGAAGGGCGTGATGGCGGAACTGACCGGCCGAGCGCACGGCTATTCCAAGGGCAAGGGCGGCTCGATGCACATGTTCAGCGTCGAGAAGGGCTTCTACGGCGGCCACGGCATCGTCGGCGCGCCGGTGCCGCTCGGCACGGGGCTCGCTTTCGCCAACAAGTACCGCGGCAACAAGAACATCTGCCTCACTTATTTCGGCGACGGCGCCGCCAACCAGGGCCAGGTCTATGAAAGCTTCAACATGGCCGAGCTGTGGAAGCTGCCGGTGGTCTACGTGATCGAGAACAACCGCTACGCCATGGGCACTGCCATCACGCGCTCCTCGGCGACGACCGACCTTTCCAAACGCGGGCTGTCGTTCAACATTCCCGGCGAGCAGGTCGACGGCATGGATGTGCGCGCGGTCAAGGCCGCGGGCGAGAAGGCGGCCGCATGGTGCCGCTCCGGCAAGGGCCCCTACATTCTCGAAATGCTCACCTACCGCTATCGCGGCCACTCGATGTCGGACCCGGCCAAGTACCGCACGCGCGAGGAAGTCGACGAGGTGCGCAGCCACCACGATCCGATCGACATGATCCGCCACCGCATTCTCGAGCGGAAGCACGCCAGCGAAGACGCGCTCAAGAAGATCGACGGCGAGGTGCGCGATCTCATCAATCAGGCGGCCGAGTTCGCCACCCACGATCCGGAGCCGGACCCGGCCGAGCTCTACACCGACGTATACCGATAGTCACAAGCCAGCGCGGAAACAGTAGCGCCCATGCCGACCGAAGTCTTGATGCCCGCGCTGTCGCCCACGATGGAAAAGGGCAATCTTGCCAAATGGCTCAAGAAAGAGGGCGACCCGGTCAAATCCGGCGACGTCATCGCGGAGATCGAGACCGACAAGGCCACCATGGAGGTGGAGGCGGCCGACGAGGGCACGCTCGGCAAGATCCTGGTGCCGGAAGGCACCAACGACGTCGCGGTCAACACGCCGATCGCGGTGATCTTGAGCGACGGCGAGGACACATCGGCGATCAAGGACGTGAAGCTGTCGCCGCTGCAAATGGCCGCCGCAACCGCGCCGCCGGCGAAAGCCGAGACGCACGAAAGAGACTCCAGCGCCGCCGCCGGCACCGCAGGCGCCGCCAGCCCCCGCCGTCCACGCCGCCGCCGATCCCGACATCCCGGAAGGCACCGAGCTGGTCACCATGACCATGCGCGAAGCGCTGCGCGACGCCATGGCCGAGGAGATGCGCCGCGACAAAGATGTGTTCGTGATGGGCGAGGAGGTCGCGGAATATCAGGGCGCCTACAAGGTGACGCAAGGCCTGCTGCAGGAGTTCGGCGCCAGCCGCGTGATCGACACGCCGATCACCGAGCACGGTTTTACCGGCCTGGGCGTCGGCGCTGCTTTCGCCGGCTTGAAGCCGATCGTCGAATTCATGACTTTCAATTTCGCCATGCAGGCCATGGATCATCTGATCAATTCGGCGGCCAAGACGCTCTATATGTCGGGCGGTCAGATGAACTGTCACATCGTATTCCGCGGGCCGAACGGCGCGGCGGCGCGCGTCGCCGCCCAGCACAGCCAGGACTATTCCTCCTGGTACTCGCACGTGCCCGGCCTGAAGGTGATCGCGCCGTCGAATGCCGCCGACGCCAAGGGGCTGTTGAAGGCCGCGATCCGCGATCCCAATCCGGTGATCTTCCTGGAAAACGAAATCCTCTACGGCCATTCGTCGCCCGTTCCCAAGCTCGACGATTTCGTCTTGCCGATCGGCAAGGCGCGCATCGCGCGCGCCGGCTCCGACGTGACCATCGTCGCCTGGTCGATGGGCATGTCTTACGCGCTGCAGGCGGCTGAGGCGCTCGCCAAGGACGGCATCGACGCCGAAGTCATCGACCTGCGCACGCTCAAGCCGATGGACATCGACAGCGTGGTCGCCTCGGTGCAGAAGACCGCGCGCTGCGTCACGGTGGAGGATGGCTGGCGGCAGTCCGGCGTCGGCGCCGAGATCGCCGCGCAAGTCATGGAGCTCGCCTTCGATTATCTCGACGCGCCGGTCCTGCGCGTCACCGGCAAGGACGTGCCGATGCCCTACGCCGCCAATCTGGAAAAGCTGGCGCTGCCGTCGGTCGCCGAGGTGATCGAGGCGGCGAAAGCGGTTTGTTATCGATGAGGTCGGCGATGGAATTGTGTGTCCCGGATGCGGTGCAGCGCGAAGCGCAGCGAAGCGGTGCGCCGCTGATCCGGGACCGCCACAGTCTGGAACGGTCCCGGTTCTGCAGCGCACCGCTCCGCGCTGCGCTGCGCCCGGGACACCAGTAGGAACGGCGCGCAATGCCCACCAACATCCTCATGCCCGCGCTGTCGCCCACCATGGAAAAGGGCAACCTCGCCAAGTGGCTGAAGAAGGAAGGCGACAGCGTCAAATCCGGCGACGTCATCGCCGAGATCGAGACCGACAAGGCCACCATGGAAGTCGAGGCGGCCGACGAAGGCACGCTCGCCAAGATCGTGGTGCCGGAAGGCGCGCAGGACGTTCCGGTCAATGCGGTGATCGCGGTGCTTGCGGCTGAGGGCGAGGATGTCAAGGCGGCGGCGGCGAGCGCAAAGGCTGCGCCGCCGCCGCAGGCAAAGCCCGCCGCAACACCTGCACCTAGCGCCTCATCCTCCGAGACGCCCGCTGCGCGGGCTCCTCAGGATGAGGCGAAAAAGGCGCCGCCGCCCGCACTCAAGCCTGCTCCTCGTCCTGAGGAGGCGCCAACGGGTCGGCGCGAAGCGCCGCCCGATGACAGGCTTCGCGCCGTCTCGAAGGACGCAGGCCCACGAGCGGAAGGAAATCGCATCTTCTCCTCCCCGCTCGCGCGCCGCCTGGCCAAAGAAGCCGGCATCGATCTTACGCGCGTTTCGGGCTCCGGCCCGCACGGCCGCGTGATCGCGCGCGATATCGACGCCGCCAAATCCGGCAAGGGCTTGCGCACCCCCGGCGCCGCGCCCGCTGCCGGTGCCCCCATGCCGCCGCCGGCCACGCCCTCCGACGCGCAGATCCGCGCGCTCTACCCGGACGGCTCCTACGACTTCGTGCCGCACAACTCCATACGAAAGATCATCGCGCAGCGGCTGACGCTGTCGAAGCAGACCATCCCGCATTTCTATCTCACGCTCGACTGCGACATCGGCAGACTGTTGCAAGCGCGCGCGGAGATCAACGAGGCCGCGCCCAAGGATAAAGACGGCAAGCCGGCCTACAAGATTTCGGTCAACGACTTCGTCATCAAGGCGCTGGCGCTGGCGCTGCAACGCGTGCCCGACGCCAACGTCACCTGGACGGAAGGCGGCATGCTGCACCACCACCATTCCGACATCGGCGTGGCTGTGGCGATCCCCGGCGGGCTGATCACGCCGGTGGTGCGCCAGGCCGAGAGCAAATCGCTCTCCACCATCTCCAACGAGATGAAGGACTACGCCGCCCGCGCGCGCACGCGCCATTTGAAGCCGGAGGAATACCAGGGCGGCTCCACCGCCGTCTCCAATCTCGGCATGTACGGCATCAAAGATTTCGCCGCGGTGATCAACCCGCCGCAATCCTCAATCCTTGCCGTCGGTACGGGTAAGGAACGCGCGGTGGTGCGCGACGGCAAGGTGGTGCCGGCGCACATCATGACGGTGACGCTGTCGACCGACCACCGCGCCGTCGACGGCGCGCTCGGCGCCGAGCTGATGGCGGCGTTCAAGAAACTGATCGAGAACCCGGTGATGATGGTGGTGTGAACCGATGACCGCCGAGTACGTGCTCGCCTACGGTCCGTACATCGCCGCCGCCGTGCTCGCATTGCTCGCGGTTATCGTATGGCATCGCAATCTCGGTCCGACGCCGCTGACTTGGCTGCTGTTCGCCGGCGCTGTTGTACTGGTGGCGTTCGAAATGTATTTGCGGTGGGCTCTTTGGCATGGCGACGTCTGATGCACGATACGCTCGCCTTCTGAAGCACGGGTGCGTTGCGATGCGGCTGCTTTCGGTCCTTCTGTTCGGCGGCATTGTTTCTTTCGCGCTCGCGCTCGGGCTGGTGCTGTTCGCCACCCAAGTGCTGCCCTGCCGCGAGGACCAGATGTCCTGCGGCATGGGCGAGGCCTGGAGCATGATCGCCGTCATGGTCTGGGCACCGCTGGTCACGGCGCGTGTTCGGCTTCACCCTCTGGCTCGCGCCGAGCGAGCGCGGGCTCGCCATCGCGGCCATCGCGCTCGTCGCCCCGGTGGTGGGCGTGCTGGCCTTCGCCATGATCCTCAACGGCCTGCCGCGCGACTTTGCCCATGACCTCGCGCGCCAATTCAGCGGGTTGCTGGCGTTCTACGTCCCCCCGCTGCTGATTGTGGGTGTTCAATGGGCGCTGTTGCGGGCATATATGCGGCGCAGAGTTCCAGCCTAACAGGCAGTCATGGCCGACACTTCCTTCGACATCCTCATCATCGGCTCCGGCCCCGGCGGCTATATCGCCGCCATCCGCGCGGCCCAGCTCGGCTTCAAGACGGCGATCGTCGAGCGCGATTATCTCGGCGGCATCTGCCTCAACTGGGGCTGCATTCCGACCAAGGCGCTGCTGCGCTCCGCCGAGATCTACCACTATCTGCAGCACGCCAAGGATTACGGGCTGACTGTCGACAAGGTCGGCTATGACCCGTCCGCGATCGTCAAGCGCTCGCGCGCGGTCGCCAAGCGGCTGAACGACGGCGTCGGCTTCCTGATGAAGAAGAACAAGGTCGCGGTGATCTGGGGCGAGGCGGCGATCGACGCGCCCGGCAAAGTGACGGTGAAAGCGTCGAAGAGCGAAGCGCTGAAAGGCGCGCTCGGGCCGGGATCGTATCAGGCCAAGCACATCATCATCGACACCGGCGCGCGGCCGCGCGTGCTGCCCGGGCTCGAGCCCGACAAGAAGCTGATCTGGACTTATTTCGAAGCCATGGTGCCGCCCGCGATCCCGAAGTCGCTTTTGGTGATCGGCTCCGGCGCCATCGGCATCGAGTTTGCCTCCTTCTTCCGCAATTTCGGTTCCGACGTCACCGTGGTCGAAGTGCTGCCGCAAATCCTTCCCGTCGAAGACCACGAAATTCAGGCCTTCGCGCGCAAGAGCTTCGAAAAGCAGGGCATCAAGATTCATACCAACGCCAAAGTAACGAAGCTCGACAAGAAAGCCGACAGCGTGACCGCCACCATCGAAGAGGGCGGCAAGTCACAGCAGATCACCGTCGAGCGTGTCATCTCCGCCGTCGGCGTCGTCGGCAATATCGAAAACCTCGGCCTGGAGAAGCTCGGCGTGAAGACCGAGCGCGGCCTCATCAAGATCGACGAATACAACAAGACCAACGTCCCCGGCATCTACGCCATCGGCGACGTCTCAGGTCCGCCGATGCTGGCGCACAAGGCCGAGCACGAGGGCGTGGTTTGCATCGAGGCCATCAAGGGCCTCAACCCGCATCCGATGGACAGATTGATGATCCCCGGCTGCACTTACTGTTCGCCGCAGGTGGCGTCCGTCGGCCTCACCGAGCAGGCCGCCAAGGAGAAAAAGCTGGACATCCGCGTCGGCAAATTCCCATTCATCGGGAACGGCAAGGCGATCGCGCTCGGCGAAGATCAAGGCCTGGTGAAAGTCATCTTCGACAAGAAAACCGGGCAATTGCTCGGCGCTCACATGGTCGGCGCCGAGGTCACCGAGCTCATTCAAGGCTACGTGGTGGCGATGAATCTTGAAACCACGGAAGCAGAATTAATGCACACGGTCTTCCCGCATCCCACATTATCCGAGATGATGAAGGAAGCGGTGCTCGACGCTTATGGAAGGGTGTTGAACATGTAAGGCCAGGCGCGGGCCACCTCCGCGTCATTCCGGGGCACGCGCGTAGCGCCTGAACCCGGAATCCAGAAACGGACCCAGTGCTTGCATCTGGATTCCGGGTCCACGCCTTCGGCGTGTCCCGGAATGACATGGGAGGATAAACACCGATGGCCAAGTTCGACGACATCCTCGCTACCATCGGCCATACGCCGGTGGTCAAGATCACCAAGCTGGCGCCCAAGGGCATCAATCTCTACGTCAAGATCGAGGCCTTCAATCCGCTCGGCTCGGTCAAGGACCGGCTGGCGCTCGGCGTCATCGAGGCGGCGGAAAAGTCCGGCGAGTTGAAGCCCGGGCAGACCGTGATCGAAGCGACCTCCGGCAATACCGGCATTGGGCTCGCCATGGTCTGCGCGGCCAAAGGCTATCCGCTGGTGGTCACCATGGCGGAGAGCTTCTCGGTCGAGCGGCGCAAGCTGATGCGATTCCTCGGCGCCAAGGTGGTGCTCACGCCGGGCGCCGAGCGCGCCTTCGGCATGGTCAACAAGGCGCAGGAGCTCGCCAAGGCGCACGGCTGGTTCCTCACGCGCCAGTTCGAGAACGAGGCCAATCCCGACATGCACGCGCGCACCACCGCGCGCGAGATTATCGACGACTTCAAGGGCGACAAGCTCGACTATTTCGTCACCGGCTTCGGCACCGGCGGCACGCTCACCGGCGTTGCGCGCGTGCTGCGCAAGGAGCGGCCGGAGACCAAGATCGTGGTCTGCGAGCCGGCCGACGCGCCCATGCTCAGCAGCCACATCGCGCAGGAGCGCAACCCGGACGGCTCGCCGGCCAAGCCGCATCCCTCGTTCAAGCCGCACCCGATGCAAGGCTGGAGCCCGGACTTCATTCCGCGGATCACCGGCGAGGCGGTCGACATGAAGGCGATCGACCGCATCGTTACCGTCGCCGGCGCCGACGCCATGCGGTGCAGCCGCGAGCTGGCGCAGAAGGAAGGCATCTTCGTCGGCATCACCAGCGGCGCGACCTTCGCCGGCGCGCTCGACGTGTGCAAGACGGCGGCGCCCGGCTCGACCGTGCTTGCCATGATGCCCGACACCGGCGAGCGCTACCTGTCGACGCCGCTGTTCGGCGACATCCCGGCCGACATGACCGAGGAGGAGATGAAGATTTCGCATTCGACGCCGAGCAACCGCTTGGCGCCGCAGGCGGCGTGAGTTTTCGTCATGGCCGGGCCCGTCCCGGCCATGACGCGTGAAAAGGGGCGCGACACCATGGCTATTTTTATCTGGATCGTCATCGGCCTGCTCATCGGCTGGCTCGTCACTTTATTCTTCGGCGAGCGCGGCGGCGGGCTGCCGAACAATCTCACACTCGGCCTGGCCGGCGCCGTGGTCGGCGGCTTTCTGTTCACCTATCTTAGCCCCGCGGAGCGGCCGAGTTTCTTCGCCAGCCTGGGCACTGCGGTCGTCGGCGCCATTCTTGTGCTGGCCGTCTGGCGCGTGATCAAACGGACGTCGGCCTAAGCGCTGGCATGACGGAGCGCGAGAAGGAAACAGCGGCATGGGCGTCATTTTTTGGATCATCATCGGCCTGATCGCCGGCTGGCTCGCCATGCGGATTCTGGGCGGGCGCGCCGGCGGGCTCTTGCGCAATCTGGCGGTGGGGCTGGTCGGCGCCATTATCGGCGGGCTGATCTTCTCGAGCCTGGCCATCGTGCCGGTCGGCTTTCTCGGCGCGCTGGTCATCGCCACCATCGGCGCCCTCGTGTTTTTGCTGATCTGGCGCGCGATCAGGCGGGCGTAAGTTGCGCACGCAACACTTCTCCCGGCCTCATGGTGAGGAGCGTCGCGAAGCGACGCGTCTCGAACCATGGGCCGCCCCATCCTTCGAGACGGCGCTTCGCGCCTCCTCAGAGTCTGACTCAAAATTAATGCCCCATTTTCAAACGCTTGCGAGGCGGCGCGAGAGCAGGCGGACGTTGGCGATGAGGAACCAGGCCTCGGCGCTGGCGATGGTGCGTTCGAAGTCCTTGGCCAGCCGGCGGTTGCGTCCGAGCCACGCGAAGGTTCGTTCGATGACCCAGCGCTTGGGCTCGGGCTTGAATGTTCCGACCTTCTCGGATCGGGTGACGATCTCGATTGTCCAACGGCCGAACGCGGCGACCGCTTCGCGCAGCTTGCGGCCGCGGTAGACCCGGTCGGCGAAGATGTGCTGCAGCTTGGGGAAAGTGCCTCGCAGGGCGCCGAGCAACGGCACCGCGCCGTGATTGTCCTGGATGTTGGCCGCGTGCACCAACACAGCGAGCACGAACCCTTGCGTGTCGGTGACCATGTGGCGCTTGCGCCCCTTGATCCGCTTGGCGGCGTCGAAGCCGCGCGGGCCGCCACTTTCCGTGGTCTTGACGCTCTGGCTGTCGATGACGCCGGCGGAGGGAATGGCATTGCGGCCCAGCGCGGTGCGGCCGCGCCGCACCAGTGCGAGATTGATCCGCCGCCAGATGCGCTGATCGCGCCAGAGGTAGAAGTAGTATTGCACGGTCGTGTGCGGCGGAAAGTCCTTTGGCAGTGCACGCCATTGGCAGCCGGTGGCCAGGATATAAAGGATGGCATCCATCACCGCCCGCAGATCAACCTCGCGTGGACGACCGACCCGGCATGGCGCAGGCAGGAAAAAAGAGAGCAAAAGCCATTCCGCATCCTTGCTGTCGCTTGCGTAGCGCAGGTGATCGCGCCGATATTGGCGGCGGGTGATTTCAGTCCAAGGCATTGTGAGCTCCGTCGAATCTCTGCAAATCCGAGGGAATCACAAAGGGCTGAAATCACTCACTGCTTTTTCGGTCAGGCTCTCAGGATGAGGCGGATTAAGTAACCTTGCGGCGCAGGCCCCTCAGCCGTAAGTATCCCCCATGGCCGTCGTTCTCGACCTCAACAATCCGCGTCCGCGCCATCCGGAAAAGGCGCATAGGTCCGACTCCGCCCAGCCGAAAAAGCCCGACTGGATCCGCGTCAAGGCGCCGGTGTCGCAAGGGTTTTTCGCCACCCAAGCCATCATGCGCGAGAACGGCCTCGTCACCGTATGCGAGGAGGCCGGCTGCCCGAACATCGGCGCGTGCTGGGAGAAGAAGCACGCCACCTTCATGATCATGGGCGACACCTGCACGCGCGCCTGCGCCTTCTGCAACGTGAAGACCGGCCTGCCGGGCGCGCTCGACGCGGCCGAGCCCGAGCACGTAGCGCTTGCCACCGCCAAGCTCGCCCTGGCGCACATTGTGGTCACCTCGGTCGACCGCGACGATCTCGCCGACGGCGGCGCCGAGCACTTCGCGCGGACCATCCGCGCTATCCGCGCAGCATGCCCGCAAACCACCATCGAGGTGCTGACCCCCGATTTCCTGCGCAAGGACGGCGCGCTCGAGAAAGTGGTGGAAGCCAGGCCCGACGTGTTCAACCACAATCTGGAGACCGTGCCCGCGCTCTATCTGACGGTCCGCCCGGGCGCGCGCTATTTCCATTCGCTGCGCCTGTTGCAGCGGGTGAAGGAGCTCGACCCACAAATGTTCACCAAGTCGGGCATCATGGTGGGCTTGGGCGAAGAGCGCAACGAAGTGCTGCAGGTGATGGACGACCTGCGTTCGGCCGAGGTCGATTTCCTCACCGTCGGGCAGTATCTGCAGCCGACGCGCAAGCACCATGAAGTGGTGCGCTTCGTGCCGCCCGACGAGTTCAAGGCCTTGGAGACCGTCGCCTATAGTAAGGGCTTCCTGATGGTCGCGTCTTCCCCGCTCACGCGCTCCTCGCATCATGCCGGCGAGGACTTCGCGCGATTGCGCGCGGCGCGCGCGGCGCGATGATCGCCATGTTGTCATTCCGGGGCGCGCCGAAGGCGCGAACCCGGAATCCAGGGCCAAACGCAAGGCTTCATGTGTCGCTCTGGATTCCGGGTTCGCTCGCTTTGCTCGCGCCCCGGAATGACCAAGCATAGGCGATACCGATACATGCCCCAATTCTCTACCAAGCGCCGCGTCCAGCACAGCGCCGCCGACATGTTCGACCTGGTGGCGGACGTCAAGAGCTATCCCGAATTCGTGCCCATGTGCAGCGCCATGCATGTGCGCAGCAAGACCGACAAGGGCGAGGGCGTCACCGTCATGACCGCCGCCATGACGGTCGCCTACAAGATGATCCACCAGACCTTCACCAGCCGGGCGACGCTCGATAAGCCCAACCTGAAGATCCTGGTCGAATATCTCGACGGCCCCTTCAGCCGCATGCAGAACCGCTGGGAGTTCCACGCTACCGGCGAGGACGCCTGCGAGGTCGTCTTCTTCATCGACTACGAGTTTCGCAGCCGCACGCTTGCCATGATGATGGGCGCGCTGTTCGACACCGTGTTCCGCCGCATGGCGAGCGCTTTCGAAAAGCGCGCCGACCAAGTCTACGGCCGCAAGCGGGTGTCATGATGCGGCGGCAGAATTTCGGCTAGCATAGGCCTGCATCAACTTTCGGGCTTGGTTCTATGCCTCCGCGGCTGCCCTTGCACCTCCGGCTGTTCGAGCGCCTGCCGCAGCGCGTGCGCCACCAGTTGGCCGCGCCGGAGGCCTATTGGAGCGTACCTGCCGACAAGCTGTTGCACGCGCTGCATTCGAGCCATGACGGCTTAAGCCAGCTTGCCGCGCAGGGCCGCTTGCGCCGCTTCGGCCCCAACACGGTCGGCGAGCGCGCGCACCCTTCGGGCTTGCGCCTGTTCCTGCGCCAGTTCGAAAGCCCGCTCATCATCATCCTGGTGTTCGCCGCCGCCATCGCCGCCGTGCTGCAGGACTGGACCAACTCGATCATTATTCTAGCGATCGTGTTCGGCAGCGGGGTGCTGAGCTTCATCCAGGAATTTCGCGCCTCGCAGGCGGTCGAGACGCTGCGCGCGCGCGTGCGCATCACCTGCGAGGTGGTGCGCGGCGGTCGAACCGAGAACGTGCCAGCACGCGACGTAGTCCCCGGCGACGTCGTGCTGCTCTCCGCCGGCGACCTCATTCCCGCCGACGGAGTGCTGCTCGAAACGAAGGACTTCTTCGTCTCGCAGGCCGCGCTCACCGGCGAATCCTACCCGGTGGAGAAGGTGCCCGGCACCGCCGCCGCGACGGCAACCGTCGCCGAGCGCGGCAATTGCGCTTTCATGGGCACCTCGGTGCGCAGCGGCACCGCCCGCATGCTGGTGGCGCATACCGGCCTCGACACCGTGTTCGGCTCCATCGCCGACCGCCTGCGGCTGCGCCCGCCGGAGACCGAGTTCGAGCGCGGCATCCGGCATTACGGCTATCTGCTCATGCGCATCATGCTGGTGATGGCGCTGGTCGTGTTCGCCGCCAACGTCTTTCTGGCGCGGTCGCCGGTCGAACTCGCTACTATTCGCCATCGCGCTCGCGGTCGGCATGTCGCCCGAACTGCTGCCGGCCATCGTCACCATCACGCTGGCGCAGGGCGCGCGCCAGATGGCGGCGCGCGGCGTCATCGTGCGCCGCCTGGCCGCGATCGAAAATCTCGGCAGCATGGACATGCTGTGCACCGACAAGACCGGCACGCTGACCGAAGGCGTGCTGCGGCTCGATGCCGCGCTCGACGTCGACGGCCAGGCGTCAGACGCCGCGCTGCAAGAGGCCTTGCTCAATGCCAGCCTGCAGACCGGCCTAGCCAATCCGCTCGACCAGGCAATCGTCGCCGCCGGCAAGGAACGGCAGGTCGACATTGCCGCCTACCGCAAGCTCGACGAGGTGCCCTACGACTTCCTGCGCAAGCGGTTGAGCGTTCTGGTGCAGGGCGGTGAGGGGGCGCCTGTGCTCATCACCAAGGGTGCCTTGGAAGGGGTGCTCGCCGTTTGCGAAACCGTCGCGCGCGGCGGCAGCAGCGCGCCGCTCGACGCGGCCGTGCGCGCGCAGATCGAGAAGCTGTTCGCCGACTACAGCCAGAGCGGTTTCCGCGTGCTCGCCGTCGCGCAAAAGCCGATGCCGGGAAAGACCGCTTGCACGCGCGCCGACGAAACGGGACTGACCTTCATCGGCTTTCTGCGCTTCCTCGACCCGCCCAAGGAGGACATCCAGCGCACGCTCGCCAATCTCTTGACGCTCGGCATCCGCGTCAAGGTGATCACCGGCGACAATCGGCTGGTGGCGGCCCATGTCGCCCAAGCGGTCGGCATGGGCGCGCCATTGGTTCTCACCGGCCATGAGCTCAACGAGCTGCGCGACGAGGCGCTTTGGCACATGGCCGAGCGCACCGACATTTTCGCCGAGATCGATCCCAACCAGAAGGAGCGCATCGTGCTCGCGCTCAAGAAGCGCGGCCACGTGGTCGGCTATCTCGGCGACGGCATCAACGACGCGCCCGCCTTGCACGCCGCCGATGTCGGCATTTCGGTCGATCAGGCGGTCGACGTTGCCAAGGAGGCGGCCGATTTCGTGCTGCTCGAGCACGACCTCGACGTGCTGCGCCAAGGCGTCGAGCAGGGGCGCATGACCTTCGCCAACACGCTCAAATACATCGCGATCACCACCAGCGCCAATTTCGGCAACATGATCAGCATGGCCGTCGCTTCCCTCGTGTTGCCGTTCCTGCCGCTGCTCGCCAAGCAAATCTTGCTCAACAATTTCCTCTCCGACATCCCGGCCATGACGATCGCCAGCGACAATGTCGACCGCGAATGGGTCGAGCGCCCGCGCCGCTGGGCCATCCGCTCCTTGCGCAGTTTCATGGCGATCTTCGGCTCGATCAGCTCGCTGTTCGACTTCCTCACCTTCGGCGTTCTGCTGTGGGCCTATCACGCCGGCCCCGAACTGTTCCGCACCGGCTGGTTCGTCGAATCGCTGATGACCGAATTGCTCATCACCCTGGTGGTACGCACTTACCGACCGTTCTACCGAAGCAAGCCCGGGCGCCTGTTGTGGATGTCGACGCTGGTCATGGCGGTCGCCACCCTGCTGATACCGTACCTGCCGGGGGTGGCGATTTTCGACTTCACGCCGTTACCGCCCGCGCTGTTGGCGGTCCTGCTTGCGATCACCGCGCTGTATGCCGCGGCCTCCGAGCTCGCCAAGCGGCTGATCTACCGTGGCCACGTACCGCAGGACCAGACGGCGTTCAAGGATTGAGCCACCACAGCGCGGCATTGAGCACGGCCGCGTAGCCGACCCAGGCCGCCAGCGGCACCAGGCACCAGGCGGCAATCGGATCGAGCCGCGTGAACGCGATAATCGTCGCCACGATCGCCAACCACTGCGGCACGATATTGATCAGCCCAAGCTGCGGGCTGTGCGCGGCAAAGAACATCCAAGACCAGGCCGCATTTAACGCAAGCTGTATGAAAAACAACGCCAGCGCCTTGCGCCGCGCCGGCGAGGGCGGCATTCGCAGCACGCGCCACAGCGCCAACGCCATCAGCAGATAGAGCGCACTCCAAACCGGCGCGAACAGCCAGTTGGGCGGATTGAACGACGGCTTCGCCAGCGACGCGTACCAGGGCGCGAGATTGGGATAAGTCGCGAACTGTCCGCACAGCGATACCGCAACCATCGCGGCGAGCGCCGCTATGCCGGCGCCGATGTCGCGGCGGCGCGATGCTGCGATAATTAAGTTCGTCATGGTCCAAACATTTCCAACGCCGTGCCCGCGCGTTCGGTTCCGCGCGACGCGCAAAACTTTTTCTCCGCGCGCATCACACGTTCGCCACCATGGCGGCGTTCCCTTTGCCTCAACAACGGCTGTTCACCTGCAATGCGTGGAAGGAGAACGTCAATGTGCGATTATAGTCTGCACGCCGTCGAGACCCGCCCCGCCAAGGTCGGCGACAAATTGCGCTCGGCGAATTTTGCCAATTGCTTTACCCGCGGCTTTGCCGCCGACGGCGAGCCGAATGTGGCCGTGTGCCTCAGGCCCGGCACCGAGCTCGCCTTCGAGCGCGACGTCGAGATCGACCACGGCTTGGGGCGTCTGCTGCCGCGCCTCGGCTTCGGCCGCATCGGCCAGCGCCTCGCGCGCTTCCGGCAGATCAACACCGACCGGCTCGACACCCATCACGACGCGCTCGAGTTCCCCAATGGGCGTATCGTGCTGGTGACGCGGCTGTGCGCGGGCCAGCTGGCGAGCGTGCTGCAATTGCCGGCCACCGAGCAGCCGGCGCCGGCGGCGCGGCCGCACGCGCCGGCGGTCCAGCCGGACGCCACGATCGCGTGAGCAAAGGGCAGGGCGCTAGTTCTTGCGCGGCCGCGACTTGATCGGCTGCTTGGCAACGCCGGTGCGCGCGTCGCGGTACATTTCGAGGCAGGCGGCGAGCTCGGTATAGGTCGGCTCGAACCACTGGATCGACTGCATGCATTTGATCCGGTCGGCGACCGGGAATTTCGCCCAGCTGCCTTGCAGGCCTTCGCGCGTCTTCTGCTCGCTGGCAAGACAGCTCTTGAAGCGGTCGGTGCCTTCCTTACCCTCGCCGGCGGCGGTGGCGGCGCCTTGGCAGCTCTTGGTCACGTCCCAACGCGGCACGCCGTCCGAAATGGCGATCTGCAGCACGAACGGCACGGCAAGAAATGGAATGAACATTTCGGCTCCCTGGCTCGTCTTGCTTCTTTTCCGGGCCCGCCCTTCGGCCGGCGCCCGATACCACCCGATGCAACGGGCATCATAGACGCCTGCGGCGTTTTCGCCAGCGGCTAAAGCGGCCAAACCCCTGCGCCGGCGCTGGAAATCCCCATCCGAATGCCGCCCGCCGGCCGTTGATCTTGCCGGGTTATTCCATTCTAACCCTCCCAGTCGAGCGAAAAAGGAGCGCCCGCTTGCATCGACGCAAAGCCCAAACGAGCGCCGGTCGAGCGGAGGCCCATCCCGAAGAGGTCGTGCTGGCGCGCCAGTCGGCGCGCCGGCTGTGGCACAGCGCGGCCGTGCTGCTGGTCGTGGCGGCGCTGGCCGGTATCGCCTTGGCGCTCGGCTGGCACAAGCAGCTCACGCTCGAAGCGCTGCTCGGCCACCGCGCCGCCATCGCCGGCCTGGTGGCCGGCCATCCGGCGGCCGCCTTCGCCGTATTCGTCGCCTGTTACGCCGTCGCCGCCGGCATGGCGCTGCCCGGCGTGATCTTCCTGACCATCGGCGGCGGCGCGTTCTTCGGCGGCCTGCTCGGCGGGCTTGCCGCGGTGCTCGGCGCGACCGCCGGCGGTACCGCCGTGTTCCTGCTCGCGCGCAACGCGTTGCGCGCCATGGTCATTCGCTTTATCGGTCCGCAGCTTGCGCGTTTCGCCGAAGGCTTCCGCGCCAGCGGCTTCAATTATCTGCTGTTCATGCGCCTGGTGCCGGTCTTCCCGTTCATGCTCGGCAATCTCCTGTCGGCGCTGTGCAATGTGCGGCTGGCGACCTTCATGCTGGCGACCTTCGTCGGCATCATGCCGATGACCTGGGCGATCGCATTCTTCGGCGCCGGCCTCGACCGCGCGCTCGCCGTGCAGATCGAGCAATACCGCGCCTGCCTGTCGGCCGGAACCGCCGATTGCGGCCTCGACTTCCACGTCTGGATGGCGGTGACGCCGCAATTCGTCGCCGGCCTTTGCGCGCTCGGGGTCGCCGCCCTGCTGCCGGTGCTGATCCGGCGCTACCGGCCCTTCGCCAAAGCCTGAGCGGACCCCGGTGACAGCGCCCGCCGGCGCGCTAGGATAGCGGCATAAAGGGCCGTAACAGGGAGGCCTTGCCATGAAGCTCGCATATGCCGTGGCCATCGCGTCAGCCTTGGCGCTGCTGCCGGCGTCGTCGCCGTTGAACGCCAAGGGGCATGGCGGCCACGCGTTCCACTTCTCCAATCGTCTGCACCTCGCGCGTCAACCCGGCGCCTACAATACCGGCTACTGGCCGTTCTATGGCGGCGGCATCGTCGCCGTGCCGCCTTATGCGGACGTGAACGCGGTGAATTACGCGGAACCGCCGACCATCGTCTACGTGCCGTTGCCGCCGCAGGCGCTCACCTGCCACCACAGCGTCGAAACCGTGACGGTGCCGTCGGAATCCGGCGGCACGCGCGCGATCAGCGTCACGCGCTGCTAGAGCTCGATCGTTTTGTATTGAAGCAGTGCGGCAGGCAGGGCGCGCTCCCTCTCCCCGTTGGGGAGAGGGTTGGGGTGAGGGGGATCGTGACTCTCGATAGGCTATAACCCCTCACCCGGCACGCTTCGCGTGCCGACCTCTCCCTATGGGAGAGGTGAAGCGAGATCGCTGCGCGGTCTGATTCAAACTGAAACGATCTTGCTCTAGGCTCGCGCGCTGCCAGCTGCGGCTCGCGCGTTGCGCCCTATGCGGCAAGCGCCGCGCGAGCTCATTCGCGGTCGTAGAAAATGCCTTTGTCGCAGCCCTTGTTGATGTTCTCGCAAAGAACCTTGCTGCCCTGAAAGAGGGTCACGCGCATCGGCTTGTCCAAATTGGCATCCAGCGCCTTGAGCGAGATGACATTGACCACGTCCTGCTCGCGCGAGACCTGGATCGCGCCGCCCTCGATCGCGCGCACGCGGAAGCCGACGAAATAGACGATCGGATAATCCGCGGCCTCGCAGGCCCAGGCGGTGACGTTGCGGTATTTTTCGGAGTCGGAAATCCCGTGCATCATGCGCAAGTCGAATGTGCCGGAGCCGGATTGCTCCTCCTGGATGATGATCTGCGAGGAGAAAAACTCAGGGCCGCCCGCGCGCTCGCGCGCCACCAGCCGGTCGATATCTTGCCGCTCGTAGCGCTTCATGCCGCGCAGTTTCTGGATGTGCTTGGCGAAGCTGGTGAGCTCGATCAGGCCGGCATGACACAGCGCGATCTTTTCTTGCGCGGCGGCAGCCGAGGCGGCGGCCGTCCACGCAAGACACGCGGCCGCCAGCAGCAGCCGTCCGCTCCGCCATGATTTTTGCAACGAGTGACCCCCGCCGGTCCGGTTTGCAGCGCAGCCGGTAGTGTGCGCTATCGCAGGCCGCCGCACCAGGCCCGCGCAACGAGCCTGCGCACGCCCGTTGCGGGGCGTCTCAGCGCTCAGCGCGCTTCGAACGCTCGGCTCAGCCGTGCCCGCTCACGACCTGCGCGGTGCAGCGCGCGCAATAGATGTCGTTCTGCGGGCCGGTCTGGAATCCGTGCGTGAGGCTCTTCAACGCCGCGATCTGCGCGCCGTGGGGAAGGGCGATGCGATCGTTCTCTTCCCAATGCGCGGTGCCGGCCTTCTTGCACGCCGGACACCTGAAGCGCGTGATGTAACTGTAACGGCGCGGCATGGCGCGCCCTCCCAGCCAAGTTGTTCTTTCACTGCGGTCCAGCCGGACCGCCCCCTTGGCGTCCCGGCTGCATTCAGCGAGCGAACATGATTTCCGCTTGCCGACTTAATCGACAGGCTTGACGCCGGGGGCGGCCAAATTGGGGTCCTGCCTGACTGATGCGACCCGCTGAGAGCCGCGCCCGGCGAAGCATTCGTGTGTTTGCCGCTATGCCGCGGCCCGAACGAGCTTACGCGGCAATCGTCGCGGCCCTTTGACCCGGTGGAAGCATGCTGGACCTCCGTGTCGCAAAGGATCGGAAGGAAATTCTGGACCGATCTATCGGAATGTCAAGCGAGGGCGCTAGGCCGGTCGGCAAATGGTTACCGCCGGCGCAAGGCTTCCTGTGGGTCGTGCGGGATAAGCCGTTAACGGCCGGCGGGCGTCGCAAGCGCCAGCGCGGATGCCGGCGCCGGAATAGCGCCCGCCCAGTCGCTGCGCGCGATCAAGCTGTCGCGCAGAAAATCCAGCTCATGACCGGCACGGCGCGCCGCCGCCAAGGCCGCGTCGGCGCCCAGCCGCGGCGCCGCCGCCTGGCTCCACAGGATCGTGCAGCGCGTGCCGGTGCCGCAATAGAACAGGATCGGCCCCGGCAACTCGTCCATCAGCCGCACGAAGATCTCGACACTGTCGTGCTCGGTGACCTTGACGCTGGTCACCGGGTGATAGCGGAAGGCGAGCCCGTGCCGCTGCGCGGCCGCCGCGGCCTGCGCCTGCGGCAGCTGGTCGGGCGCCTCGCCGTCCGGGCGGATGGCGACGACCGAGCGGAAGCCGCGCGCCGCGACCGCGGCGAAATCGGCCGCGCCGAGCTGCGGCGCGACCGCGACGTCCGGCTCAAGCTGAATAATGGCGACCACGGAAATGACCTTTCGTCTTGCGCGCCGGCCGGGCTTGCCGGGCGGCCGAAAACCGGTGCTTCGCGCCTAGAAATGCGCGTTATCGGGGCGGCTGCAAGGGTTTTGGAGAAAATAAATCTATAATTCCAATAGTTCTGGACGTTTCCGAATATATTATTCTTGCATTCGATAAAACAGGGAAAATCATTCTAGGCCGTCGGCCGCCCTTACGGGGCGCAAATCATGGCGCGCGCCTTCTCGACGATGTCCTCGGGCTTGGCGCCGTCATCGGCGAGCGGACCGATTTCCTTGGCGCCGCTGGCGTCGAACAGCCAATACCAATCGTAGCTGCCGCCACCGATGAAGTAGCGGTGCTGGTTGAGCACCAGCGCGTCGCGGTGCTTGCCGGCGCAGAAATTCAGCACGATCACCGCATTGGCCGGCGCCACGAAGCGCACGGTCTTTTTGTCGAGTTCGTAGACATGCAGCGCGCCCGACGTCGTCCAGCCGGGCGAGACGAAGAACAGCCTGCGTCCGTCCGAGCTGAACTGCTTCTGCTCGAAGCGGCAGAGCTGTTGCGGTGGTTTGCCGCCGTCGCGCCCGGTCAGCAGCAGGTGTTCGTTCTTGCCGTCGGCGTCGATGCGCCGCAATTGATCGGCGCCGGCGCCGGTCTTGCATTCGCCCGGATCCTCCGGCGGCGGCTTGCCGTCGCCGCGCGTGAACACGACGAAGCGCTTATCGGGCGACAGCGCGGCGTCGAAATCGCGGCCGAGCCGCGTGAGCTGTCGGCGCTCGCCGCTTTGTTCAATGAAGACGTTGCCCGCGCTCACCGCGACGCGGGCATCGTTTGCATGCGGCGTCTGTGCCGCGGCGCCTTGCAGGCAGGCCAATGCCGCAAGGGCGATCGAGGCGAGCATCGGCCCGCATTTTTTGGCGCGTTGCATGATTTCCCCCTATGTGCTCTCCGCCATTTCCTTCAGCATCGCCAGCGCCTGCAGCACCGATTTCTCGCGCACAGCGCCGCGCCCTATGTCGCCGTAACGCATCTCCTTGTGGGTGAGGGCGCCGCGAGCGCGCAGCGGCGGCGAAATGCACCAGCCCCACCGGCTTGTCCTTAGCTCCGCCTCCGGGCCCGGCGATGCCGGTGATCGCCACCGAAATTTGCGCGTCGGAATGCGCGATCGCCCCGCGCGCCATTTCCTGCGCGGTCTGCCGGCTGACCGCGCCGGTGTCGCGCAGCGTCTCCGAGGCGACGCCCAGCATCTGCTGCTTGGCCTCGTTGCTGTAAGTGACGAAGCCGCGCTCGACCACGTCGGACGAGCCGGGGATCTCGGTAAGCGCGCCCGCCACCAGCCCGCCGGTGCAGGATTCCGCCGTCGCCACTTTGAGCCCGCGCGCGCGGCAGGCATCGAGCACGGCGATGGCCGCGGCGCGCACGTCTTCGTTCATGATCCATTCCTCATGCGTTGAAGGCTAGCACATCAGAGTCGTTTCTGGTGTAGATCACATCAGTGTGTGTTGCCGGGCAGCGCCGCTATCTTTATGAGGCCCCGGCGGCAAAACCGCCGCAGACTTGCCCCACCGAAAACCGTCCTCTTCCTCCATGAAATTCCGCTCGCTCGCGCTGCTGATGCTGGCCGGAGTGGCGGCCATGTCGCCGTGGTTCGTCTCGGCGGCGGTCCTGCCCGACATGCTGCGCGAGGTCGCGCTCTCGCCCGTGCGGCAAGCCGCGCTGTCGAGCGGCGTGCAGGCGGGCTTCGTCATCGGCGCGCTCGGCTCGGCCGTTCTCGGCCTTGCCGACCGCTTCGATCCGCGCCGCCTCTTTGCTGCCTCGGCGATCGGCGCGGCGCTGGTCAATGCCGTGCTGCTGATCGCGCCGCCCGGCGGCTTCACGGCAATCGCGGCGCGCATCGTCACCGGCGCGCTGCTCGCCGGCGTCTATCCGGTCGGCATGAAGATCGCCGTCGGCTGGGGCGTCAAGGACCGCGGCTTCCTGGTCGGCGCGCTGGTCGGCGCCGTCACGCTCGGCTCGGCGTTCCCGCATCTATTGGCGCTGATCGGCGGTCACGACTGGCGCGCCAGCGTGGCGATGGCCTCGCTGATCACGGCGGCGGGCGGTCTGCTCGCGCTGGCTTGCGCGCTCGGACCGCATCACGCGCTCGCTTCGCGCTTCGATCCGCGCGCCATCACCGCGGCCTGGACCGATCGGCCGGTGCGGCTCGCTTACGCCGGCTATCTCGGTCACATGTGGGAGCTCTACGCCATGTGGGCTTGGATCGCGGCCGCCTGTACGGTGTCCTATGGCGCGACGCTGTCGGCGGCGCAGGCCGAGCCGCTCGCCAAGCTCACCGCCTTTTTGTCGATCGCCGCCGGCGGCGTCATGTGCGTGGTCGCGGGCCTGGTCGCGGACCGCATCGGCAAGCCCGAAACCGCGGTGATCGCCATGCTGGCGAGCGGTGCCTGCGCGGTTCTGACCGCGCTCACCTTCGGCGGCCCGGTCTGGCTCACCTTCGTGCTGGTGCTGTTGTGGGGCGCCGCCATTTTGCCGGACTCCGCGCAATTCTCCGCCCTGGTCGCCGACTATTCGCCGCCCGAACAAGCCGGCTCGCTGCTCACCTTTCAGACCGCGCTCGGCTTCGCGCTCACCATTGTCACCGTGCAATTCACGCCGCTGGTGGCGGCGGTTCTCGGCTGGCCGTTCCTGCTGGCCTTGCTTGCGCTCGGACCGGCCTTCGGGATCGTCGCGATGCTGCGGCTGCGGGCGATGGAGAAAGATTGAGCGGTTTTGGTCAGCGCCAGGGCAGCCGCACCGTCGCGCTCGCATAAGCCGCGATGCCTTCGCCGCGTCCGGTGAAACCCAGGCGTTCGCTGGTCGTCGCTTTCACCGCCACGCGGTCGAGCGTAAGTCCTGCGAGCGCCGCGATCTTGGCGCGCATTGCATCGCGATGCGGCCCGATCTTGGGCGCCTCGCACACCAACGTGAGATCGAGATGGGCGATGCGGCCGCCGCGCGCCTGCACGCGCTCTACCGCGAACTTGAAGAAGAGATCGGAGGCCGCGCCCTTCCATTGCGGATCGCTGGGCGGAAAATGCGAACCGATATCGCCGTCGGCCAGCGCGCCCAAGATCGCGTCGGTCAAGGCGTGCAGGCCGACATCGGCGTCGGAATGGCCGGTGAGCTTGTGCGTGTGCGCAATACGCACCCCCCCCAGCATCACATGATCGCCGGGCGCAAAGGCATGCACGTCGATGCCGGTGCCGGTGCGCACGTCGCCCAAGCTCGCGAACTGCGCGGCCTCAACGCGCGCGAAGTCTTCCGCGTTGGTGATCTTGATATTGC
The DNA here is from genome assembly GCA_963819955.1 of uncultured Pseudomonadota bacterium. GTDB lineage: Bacteria > Pseudomonadota > Alphaproteobacteria > Rhizobiales > Xanthobacteraceae > Pseudolabrys. Next base: position 511,979 of record CAWFYB010000010.1, read on the forward strand.
CCGGCTCGCCTTCGAACACGGCGACCTTCATGCCGGCCCATTCGGCAAGCGCGGCATCGTCGGTGAAGTCCTCGCGCCCCGCGGCCGCCGCGCGCCGGTGCGCAGCGAGCAGTTGCGCGTAGGCAAAGCCTTGCGGCGTCTGGATGCTGCGCAAGGCGCCGCGCTCGAGCGTCTGATGCACGAAGCCTTGCGCATCCACCGTCTTGACCGTGTCGGTCACCGGCAAGCCCGGCACCGCGGCGCCCGCCTTCTGCGCCGCCTCGATCGCACGCGCAATGAGCGCCTGGCTCGCGAAGGGGCGGGCGGCGTCATGCACCAGCACGATTACGGCTTGTGGGCGCTAAGCGCCTCCAGCCCGGCGCGCACGGAGGCCTGCCTGGTGGCGCCGCCGAAGGCCGCCGGCAGCAGGTCGAGCTTATCCGCCGCCTCGTCGAACAGGCCGCGATCCTCGGGCCTGATCACCGGCTGAACAAGGCCGACCTTGGGCGCTTCTGCGAGCATTAAAAGCGTCCGGCGCAGCATGATCTCGTCGCCGATGCGGCGGAATTGCTTGGGCAATTCACCACCCACCCGGGTTCCCTTGCCCGCGGCCACGACAACCACCGCCACTTCGGCCATAACCTGCTGCTCCGCTTTCCCGCCTTTTGCCTTAGCGCGTTCCGTGCGCGCAAGGAAATCGGCAACGAATCCAGTCCGTTCCCAGCCTTGAACAGTTTTTTGCAGTGCAGCACTTGCGCCCCACCCAAGATTGGCTAAACTATGAGCATCGAATGAGGATCGCCTAAATGGTGGGCAACGACATCCGGTTGGGCGAAAACGCCGGCTTTTCGGGGGCACCTTTGCGCGTCGGCCCGCTCAGCCTGCCGAACCGCGTGATTTTGGCGCCGATGTCCGGCATCACCGATGCGCCCTTCCGCCGCCTGGCCGAAAGACTGGGCGCCGGGCTGGTGGTCTCGGAAATGACCGCCTGCGCCGGCTTGGCCAAAGGCGAGCGCGAGGCGCGGGTGCGCAGCGACGGGGCAGGGGTCGCCATCCAGGTCGTGCAGCTCGCTGGCTGCGAAGCCCGCTACATGGCCGAAGGCGCCCGCATCGCCGAAAGCCAAGGCGCGGCAGTCATCGACATCAATATGGGCTGCCCCTCCAAACAGGTGACCAACGGTCATGTCGGCTCCGCCCTGATGCGCGATCTCGATCATGCGTTGCGGCTGATCGAGGCGACGGTTGCCGCCGTGCGCGTCCCGGTGACGCTGAAGATGCGGCTCGGCTGGGACGCGGCCACTATCAACGCGCCGGAGCTCGCGCGCCGCGCTCAAGCCGCCGGTATCCAGATGATCACCGTGCACGGCCGCACCCGCTGTCAGTTCTATGACGGGCGCGCCGACTGGAGCGCCGTGCGCCGCGTGAAAGAAGCGGTGACGCTGCCGGTCGTCGTCAACGGCGATATTTCTTCTTTCGACGACGCACGCGAAGCGCTTGCCATCTCACGCGCCGACGCCGTCATGATCGGCCGCGCCGCGCAAGGTCGGCCCTGGTTCCCCGGACAAGTGGCGCGCTTTCTCGCCACCGGCTTGCGCGCATGCGCACCGCCGCTCGCCGAGCAGTTGGCGATGACCGACGCGCTTTATGACGAAATGATCGGCCATCACGGCCACAAGATCGGCCGCCGCCACGCGCGCAAGCACCTCGCCTGGGCGCTCGATACCGCCGCGGCCACCGCCGGCGCATCGATCGCACTGCTGAAGGATCACCGCGCCCGCGTGCTCACCGCCGAAGAGCCCGCACATGCGCGCCGCCTGCTCGCCGACGCCTATGACGCCTTCGCCTGGAGGGCCGCCGCATGAGCCGGGGCCACGCCACGACAAAAGCCGTCTCACCCGTCAGCTCGCCGGCCGACGCGGTGCTGCACGCGCTGCCGCATCCGGTGATCATGGTGTCGCCCGACGGCAAGGTGGCCGACGCCAATGTGGCGGCCGAGCAGTTCTTCGAAGCCTCGATCCCGGTCTTGCGCCGCCACATGGTGCGCGAACTGGTGCCGTTCGGCTCGCCGCTCTTGGCGCTCATCGAGCAGGTGCGCAAGTCGGGCGCTGCGGTCAACGAATACAAGGTCGATCTCGCCACCCCTCGCAATCCGGGCGAGCGCCTGGTCGACCTGCATGTCGCGCCGCTGCCGGAATATCCCGACCACGTGGTGGTGATGCTGCAGGAGCGCACCATCGCCGACAAGATGGACCGCCAGCTCACCCATCGCGGCGCCGCCCGCTCGGTCATCGCGCTCGCCGCCATGCTGGCGCACGAGATCAAGAACCCGCTCTCCGGCATCCGCGGCGCGGCGCAGCTGTTGGAGCAGTCGGCCGCCGACGACGACCGCGCGCTCACCAAGCTGATCTGCGACGAAACCGACCGCATCGTGAAACTGGTCGACCGTATGGAAGTGTTCTCCGACGAGCGCCCGGTCGAGCGCGAGCCGGTCAACATCCATGTCGTGCTCGATCACGTGAAGCGGCTGGCGCAATCGGGCTTTGCCCGCCACATCAAATTCGTCGAGGACTACGACCCCTCGCTGCCGTCGGTGCTGGCCAACCGCGACCAGCTCATCCAAGTCTTCCTCAATCTGGTCAAGAACGCCACCGAAGCCATCGGCGAGAGCGCGGTCGACGGCGAGATCCAGCTCACCACCGCCTTCCGCCCCGGCGTGCGCCTGTCGGTGCCCGGCCGCAAGACGCGCGTCTCGCTGCCGCTCGAATTCTGCGTGCGCGACAACGGCCCCGGCGTGCCGGAAGACCTGATGCCGCATCTGTTCGACCCCTTCGTCACCACCAAGCAGAGCGGCAGCGGCCTTGGCCTCGCGCTCGCCGCCAAGATCGTCGGCGACCACGGCGGCATCATCGAATGTGAATCGCAGCCGCGCCGCACCATCTTCCGCGTGCTGATGCCGATCTATACCGGCAACGGCGAGCCGATCGCGCTCGCGCCGGCCGAGAGCCCGTGAGGTAGGCCCATGCCGACGGGAAGCATATTGGTTGCCGACGACGACGCTGCGATCCGCACCGTCCTCAATCAGGCTCTCTCGCGCGCCGGCTACGAGGTGCGCTCGACCGGCAACGCCGCCACGCTCTGGCGCTGGATCAGCCAAGGCGAGGGCGATCTCGTCATCACCGACGTCGTGATGCCGGACGAGAACGCCTTCGATCTCATTCCGCGCATCCGCAAGGCGCGCCCCGACCTGCCGATCATCGTGATGAGCGCGCAGAACACCTTCATGACCGCGATCAGAGCGAGCGAGCGCGGCGCCTACGAATATCTGCCGAAGCCCTTCGACCTGAAAGAGCTGATCGCCATCGTCGGCCGCGCGCTGTCGGAGCCGAAGGAAAAACGCGCCGCCGCCGCCGCCAAGCCGGAAGACCTCGACAGTATTCCGCTGGTCGGCCGTTCGCCCGCCATGCAGGAAATCTACCGCGTGCTGGCGCGGCTGATGCAGACCGACCTCACCGTGATGATCTCCGGCGAATCGGGCACCGGCAAGGAACTGGTGGCGCGCGCGCTGCACGACTACGGCAAGCGCCGCTCCGGCAGTTTCGTCGCCATCAACATGGCGGCGATCCCGCGCGACCTGATCGAGTCGGAATTGTTCGGCCACGAGAAGGGCGCCTTCACCGGCGCCAATACCCGCTCCTCCGGCCGCTTCGAGCAGGCCGAGGGCGGCACGCTGTTCCTCGACGAGATCGGCGACATGCCGATGGAGGCGCAGACCCGGCTGTTGCGCGTCCTGCAGCAGGGCGAATACACCACCGTCGGCGGCCGCACCCCGATCAAGAGCGACGTGCGCATCATCGCTGCCACCAACAAGGATCTGCGCCTCTTGATCCAGCAGGGCCTGTTCCGCGAGGACCTGTTCTTCCGTCTCAACGTGGTGCCGCTCCGGCTTCCTCCGCTCAGGGAACGCACCGAGGACATTCCCGACCTGATCCGCCATTTCTTCGCGCAGGCGCAGCGCGAGGGCCTGCCGCCCAAGCAGATCGACCAGGCCGGCCAAGAGCGCCTCAAGCGCCACCGCTGGCCGGGCAATGTCCGCGAGCTGGAGAACCTGGGGCGCCGCCTGGCCGCGCTCTATCCGCAGGAGATCATCACCGCGGCGGTGATCGAGCAGGAATTGGCGCAGCCGGCGCTGCCGGTCGGCAGCGAGGAGCCGCGCGCGGAGGAATCCTTGAGCGCCGCGGTGGAGCGCCACCTGAACGCCTATTTCGCGGAGTTCGAAAACGGCCTGCCGCCGGCCGGGCTTTATCACCGCATCCTGCGCGAGATCGAATACCCGCTGCTGACGGCGGCGCTGGCCGCCACCCGCGGCAACCAGATCCGCGCCGCCGACCTGCTCGGGGTCAACCGCAATACGTTGCGCAAGAAGATCCGCGACCTCGACATCCAGCTCTTCCGCGGCGGCGGGTGATACCCGGCCGCTATCAGCAAATCTGTGGCTAATCGCGCCGCGGCATTGTCGCAATTCGGCAACATTGTTGTATAAAAGCATCAGTGCCGGGGAGGGCAGTGGCTCACTCCGCGCGCCTTAAGGGGCTTTCCGCCTCGCCATCCGCCGCCGGGGGTTCATGAGCGTCGATCAGGCCGCTACCGCCGAAACGCTCGCCGGCCCGCCATCCAAGCGCGGGGAAACGCGCGTGCTCGGCCCGATCGCGGTCGGCCTCGCGCTGCTGTCGGCCTTCCTCACCTTCATCGTCCTTGCCGACTTAACGCCCATCTCGCCGACCCATTACGTGGTCGTCACGCTGCTCTTGGTGAACGCCGCCACGGTGCTGCTGCTGCTCGGCATCATCGTGCGCGAAGTCTGGCTGATCATGCAGGCGCGCCGCACCGGCCGGGCCGCCGCCCGGCTGCACGTGCGCATCGTCGGGCTGTTCTCCATCATCGCCGCCGTGCCCGCCATCCTGGTGGCGATCGTGGCGAGCGTCACGCTCGACCGCGGCCTCGACCGGCTGTTTTCCACGCGCACCCAGTCGGCCATCCAGAATTCGCTGATCGTGGCGGAAGCCTATCTGCGCGACAACGCCGAGATCGTGCGCTCCGACATTCTCACCATGGCCTTAAACATCGCGCGCGATGAGCCCGTCTTCCAGCAGGACCAGGCCAAGCTTGGCCAATATCTCACCTTCCAGGCCTCGGTGCGCAGGCTCGCCGCCGCGATCGTCATTGACAAGGACCTCAAGGTTATCGCGCGCGCCGATCTGAAAGCCAACCAGACCTTCGCCATGCCGCCGCGCGACGCGCTGCCGCGCATCGGCGAAAAGAACCCGCAGATCGTGCTGTTGCCCGACACCAATTACGTCGCCGCCGTCGTCCGCTTGGAGAAATATCCCGACTACTGGCTCTACGTGACGCGGCTGCTCGATCCGCGCGTGGTGCCGCAATTGCAGGCGACGCGCGCGAGCGTACGCGAATACGCCGCGCTGCAGGCGCGCCGCGTCGGCGTGCAGGTCGCCTTCGCGCTGATGTACACCATCATCGCGCTCACCGTGCTGTTGGCCGCGGTCTGGATCGGGCTCAACTTCGCCAACGTGCTGGTGGCGCCCATCCGCCGCCTGATCGGCGCCGCCAATGTCGTGTCGACCGGCAATCTCTATGTGCGCGTGCCGGTGCACCAGTCGGAGGGCGATCTCGCCCAGCTCGGCGAGACCTTCAACCGCATGACGGCCGAACTGCGCACCCAGCGCGACGACATCATGCGCGCGCGCGACCTGATCGACAGCCGCCGCCGCTTCACCGAGGCGGTGCTGGCCGGCGCCAGCGCCGGCGTCATCGGCGTCGACGGCAAGGGCTGCGTGTCGATCCTCAACCGCTCGGCCGAGCGGCTGATCGGCTTTACCGAGGCCGAGGCGCTCGGCCGCCCGCTGGCCGAGGTGTTTCCCGAGCTTGCCGACATCATGGCGGCGGCGCAGGCCGGCGCCCGCACGCAGGACCAGGTCACCATCATGCGCAAGGGCCGCGAGCGCAATCTCTCGGTGCGCATCACCAGCGAGCAGTCGGGCGAGGGCGAGCACGGCTACGTCGTGACGCTCGACGACATCACCGAACTGGTCGCCGCGCAGCGCACCTCGGCCTGGGCCGACGTCGCCCGCCGCATCGCGCACGAGATCAAGAACCCGCTCACGCCGATCCAGCTCTCGGCCGAGCGGCTGCGCCGCAAATACGGCAAGGTCATCACTGAAGACCGCGACGTGTTCGTGCAATGCACCGACACCATCGTGCGCCAGGTCGACGACATCCGCCGCATGGTCGACGAGTTCTCGAAATTCGCGCGCATGCCCAAGCCGGTGATCGCCGGCGAGGACGTCGCCGACACCGTGCGCCAGGCCGTGTTCCTGATGCGCGTCGGCCATGCCGACATCGACATCGAGGCGGAAATCGCGGAAGACCCGATGCCGGCGCGCTTCGACCGCCGCCTGGTCTCGCAGGCGCTCACCAACCTGATCAAGAACGCCACCGAGGCGATCGCCGCCGTGCCGCCGGAGGAGCTCGGCAAGGGCTCGATCCACGTCTACGCCGCGCGCGAGGGCGACGACGTGGTCATCGACATCGTCGACAACGGCGTCGGATTGCCAAAAGAAAACCGCAGCCGGCTGCTCGAGCCTTACGTCACCACGCGCGAGAAGGGCACCGGCTTAGGGCTAGCCATCGTCGGCCGCATCGTCGAGGAGCACGGCGGCCACATCGAACTGCGCGACGCCGCCGACAAGATCCCCGGCCAGCGCGGCGCCTGGATCCGCCTGCGTTTCGCCGCCTCCGGCGAGGCGGCGGCCGCCGCAACCGAAACCAAGAAGACCGTCAACGAGTGAACGCAATGTCCGCCGATATTCTGATCGTAGACGACGAAACCGATATCCGCGACCTGGTGGCCGGCATCCTGGAGGATGAGGGCTACACCACCCGCACCGCGCGCAACAGCGACGAGGCGCTGGCCGCCGTCGTGTCGCGCCGGCCGAACCTCGTCTTCCTCGACATCTGGCTGCAGGGCTCAAAGCTCGACGGCCTGCAATTGCTCGACGCCGTCAAGCAGGAGCATCCCGAGCTGCCGGTGGTGATGATCTCCGGCCACGGCAATATCGAGACCGCGGTCGCCGCCATCAAGCGCGGCGCCTACGACTTCATCGAGAAGCCGTTCAAGGCCGATCGCCTCGTGCTGGTGGCCGAGCGCGCGCTCGAGACCTCGCGGCTCAAGCGCGAAGTCAAGCAATTGAAGCAAATGGCGCCGCTGCCGGCGTCGCTGGTCGGCAAGTCGGTCGCCGTCGCGCAATTGCGCCAGATGGTCGAGCGCGTGGCGCCGACCAACAGCCGCATCCTGATCGTCGGCCCCTCCGGCTCCGGCAAGGAGCTCGCCGCCCGCACCATTCATCAGCTCTCGGCGCGGCAGAACGGGCCCTTCATCGTGATCAACGCCGCCGCCATCACGCCCGAGCGCATGGAAACCGAATTGTTCGGCGTCGATGCGTCGAACGGCCAGGACAGCCGCAAGCCCGGCGCGCTGGAAGAGGCGCATGGCGGCACGCTGTTCATCGACGACATCGCCGATCTGCCGCGCGAGACGCAAAACAAGATCCTGCGCGTGCTGGTCGAGCAGACCTTCCAGCGCGTCGGCGGCACCAGCAAGGTCTCGGTCGACGTGCGCATCGTCTCCTCCACCGCGCGCAATCTGGAAGCGCTGATCGCGGAAGGCAGATTCCGCGAGGACCTCTATCACCGGCTCTCGGTGGTGCCGATCCGCGTGCCGCCGCTGGCCGAGCGGCGCGAGGACATTCCCGGCCTGGTCGATTACTTCATGGATCAGATTTCGACGGCCACCGGCCTGCCCAAGCGCCGCATCGGCGACGACGCCATGGCGGTGCTGCAAAGCCACGACTGGCCGGGCAATGTGCGCCAGCTGCGCAACAATATCGAGCGGCTGATGATCCTGGCCGGCGGCGACCCGGACGCCGTGCTCGACGCCTCCATGCTGCCGCCCGACGTCGGCTCCATGGTGCCGAGCATGCCCAATGGCAATGGCGGCGAGCATCTCATGGGGCTTCCGTTGCGCGACGCGCGCGAAATGTTCGAGCGTGAATATCTGGTGGCGCAGATCAGCCGCTTCGGCGGCAACATCTCGCGCACCGCCGAGTTCGTCGGCATGGAGCGCTCGGCGCTGCACCGCAAGCTCAAGGCGCTGGGCATCGGGTAGTGTTCGATGCCAAATGACTTGACCGGTCAATCCGGCCTCATGCTGAGGAGCGTGCGAACCGCAACGCGTACTCCGCAGCGCTGGGGTTGTCGCATTTCGGGCACGGTCGCTTCGCGCGCTCCTCAGGATGAGGCGGAACTAATCCCATGTCCCGCATCGCCTACGTCAACGGCCGCTATCTGCCGCGCGCGCAAGCCAAGGTCTCGATCGAGGACCGCGGCTTGCAGTTCGCCGACGGCGTCTACGAAGTCTGCGAGGTGAGGGCAGGGCGCATCGTCGACGAGCGCCGCCACATGGCGCGGCTTGCCCGTTCCCTGCAAGAACTACGCATCGCAGCCCCGATGACGCCCGCCGCGCTCGCCATCGTCATGCGCGAGACGGTTGCCCGCAACCGCGTCGCGACGGCATCGTCTATGTGCAGATCACGCGCGGCGCCGCCAAACGCGATTTTCCCTTTCCGCCCGCCGCCATCAAGCCGACCGTCATCGTCACCGCGCGCAGCAACGACATCGCCAAACTCGAGCGGCTCGCCGCCGAAGGCGTCGCCGTCGTCACCATGCCCGACATCCGCTGGGGCCGCGTCGATATCAAGTCGGTCGGCCTGTTGCCCAACGTGCTGGCCAAGCAGGCGGCGCGCGAGCAGGGCGCGCGCGAGGCCTGGCTGGTGGACGGTGAGGGCCGCGTCACCGAAGGCGCTTCCTCCAGCGCCTGGATCGTCGACAAAGACGGCACGCTTCTCACCCATCCGCTCGGGCCCGATATCCTGCCCGGGGTCACGCGCGCGGTGGTGATCGACGTCATCAAGGCGCAAGGGCTGCCATTCGAGGAACGCGCCTTCACGGTCGCGGAGGCCTATGGCGCGCGCGAGGCCTTCATCACCTCGGCCAGCCAGATCGTGCTGCCGGTGACTTCGATCGACGGCCGCCCGATCGGCAATGGCGCGCCCGGCCTGATCGCCATGGGCTTGCGCCGCGACTACCACCGGCACGCGGAAAGCACCTGATTATTTCACCATTTCAAATAGTTATGCCTAATGCCCCGGCTGCGGCTTGCGCCCGGGGTGCGCCTGCCATCTAATAGCGCTTCCTCATGCCTTGACCGCTTTGCTTGTGGGGCAAAGCGGGCATGCGCTCGACTGCGCATGCGGGGAGCTTGAGGCAACGAAGGTCTCGCGCGCCAGACGCGGGCAAAAAATGGAAACACGGCCATGGCAGCCGAACGGGCGCAAAATCTTCAAGACACATTTCTCAATCATGTTCGCAAAAGCAAAGTCCCGCTCACCATATTCCTGGTCAACGGGGTGAAATTGCAGGGCGTGGTGACCTGGTTCGATAATTTCTGCGTGCTGCTGCGAAGGGACGGGCATTCGCAGCTCGTCTACAAGCACGCCATCTCGACCATCATGCCGGGCCACCCGATCCAGCTGTTCGAAGGCGGCGAAGAGCCGCCGGCGGCGGCGGAAAAGGCCTAGTTGGAAGAACGCAAACGCGACCATGCAGCCGATCGCTTGAGCCCGGCGACGGGCGGCGCGACCGGCCGCGCCATCGTGATCGAGCCCTGGCTGAAGACCTCGGCCGGCCGCGCCGGGGCGCAACGCGCGGCAAGCGACCTGCGCACGCCGGAAGCGCGGCTGGCGGAAGCCGCAGGCCTCGCGCGCGCCATCGATCTTACCGTGGTCGAGGCCGGGCTGGTGACGCTGCAAGCCGTGCGCCCCGCCACCTACATCGGCAAAGGCAAGGTCGACGAGATCGCCGGCCTGGTGAAAAGCCTGGAAGCCTCCGTCGTCGTGATGGACTGCCCGGTCTCGCCGGTGCAGCAGCGCAATCTGGAGAAGGCGTGGAACTGTAAGGTCATCGACCGCACCGGCCTGATCCTGGAAATCTTCGGCCGGCGCGCGCGCACGCGCGAAGGCGCGCTGCAGGTCGAGCACGCGCATCTGTCGTACCAGAAGGGCCGGCTGGTGCGCTCCTGGACCCATCTCGAGCGCCAGCGCGGCGGCCACGGCTTTCTCGGCGGTCCCGGCGAAACCCAGATCGAAGCCGACCGCCGCGCCATCGACGAGCGCATCGCGCGCATCGAGGGCGAGCTCGACAAGGTCAAGCGCACCCGCAAGCTGCACCGCGATTCGCGCAAGCGCGTGCCGTACCCGATCGTCGCGCTGGTCGGCTACACCAATGCCGGCAAGTCGACGCTGTTCAACCGCATGACGCAGGCCACCGTGCTGTCGGCCGACATGCTGTTCGCCACGCTCGATCCCACGCTGCGCGCCGTCGACCTGCCGCACGGCAGCCGCATCATCCTCTCCGACACGGTCGGCTTCATCTCCGACCTGCCGACCATGCTGGTGGCGGCCTTCCGCGCCACGCTGGAAGAGGTGATCGAGGCCGACGTCATATTGCATGTGCGCGACGTCTCGCACGAGGACACGGGCGCGCAATCGCACGACGTCGAGAAGGTGTTGGGCGAACTCGGCATCGAAGCGAGCGATCCGCGCCTGATCGAGGTGTGGAACAAGATCGACCGGCTCGACGGCGAGGCGCGCGCGCGGCTCGAAAACCTGGCCGAGCGCCAGCCGGCGGAGCGCCGCGCGGTGCCGGTCTCGGCGGTGACGGGGGAGGGCATCGAACGCCTGAGCGCGGCGATCGAGACGCGGCTGGCCGAGCGCCGGCAGACGCTTGAGCTCGCGCTCGATCCGGCCGACGGCGCCGGGCTTAGCTGGCTCTACCGCCATTCCGAAGTGCTCGAGAAGCACCTGCGCGACGACGGCCAATTGGCCGTCACCGTGCGCGCCGACGCCGACAAGGCCGCGCGCGTGCGGGCGAAGTTCGCGGTGTGAGGGATCACTGCTTTCGTTCCCGCGAAGGCGGGGAGCCAGTAAACGCCAGCCTCTCTCGGCCTCATGCTGAGGAGCGCACGTAGTGCGCGTCTCGAAGCATGGGCCGCCCCATGGTTCGAGACGCGTCGCTTGCGCGGCGCTCCTCACCATGAGGCGGAGAAAGGCTGCGCGCCAATCTATCCCCGCTTCGCGCGCGCAACTTATTGAAAACAAACGCCGAAAAAAAACTTATCCCCGCTCCCAAAACCGCGACTATCTTCTCGCGCATCCCGCCTCGTACCGAGGGGTGTCTGTACAGCATCTTCAGACGCGGGGCGGGGAGCGGTGGCCGGGGAATGACCTTGGCATCGGAGATGCGGTGCGAGGGCCCGGCGGTCCAAGCCGCATGTGTCCCGGCGCGCCTGCCGCGCGCCACGGGGCCCCGTGATGGCGGGCACCGGCAACCGGTCACAGGTTTGCCGGCCCGACCTGGGCCCGAGAGCGGTGGATAGGCGGCCTTCCAATTCGATCAGGAGAGGCGGGTCGCCTGAAAGGTCAGTCCACCGGGGGCGATGCGGAGCAAGCCTTCAAACACCGCGCGCGGGACGCCTTGGGACTGGCGGACTTGCGGAGCCCTTGCGAAGCGCGAAAAGCGCCGCGGGGCTTACCCTTCGAAGCGCCGCGAGGCGCGAAGGAGGGCGTTACGCCTCGATGCCGTGAGGTGTCGAGGCCCGTGGGTCCGAGCATTTTTGTTTGCGCACTACTTGCGTAAACTTGAGTGCGCCCCGGACCCTTGGCGTCCCGCGCGCCCTCGGTGCTTTTTCCGGGAGCGGGCGGCTCGTCGCGCCGAAGCCTGTAGGGCGAAGGCGGACGGTTTGGAATGCGGCTTACCCCGGGCCGACCAAATCAACAGGGGCGGCGGAGCGTTGGCTTCCGCACTCGTCATTCCGGGGCGCGAGCGAAGCGAGCGAACCCGGAATCCAGGGCGACACGGTAGGGCCGATAATTGCCGCCCTGGATTCCGGGCTCCGGCCGGAGTTTACCATCGGGCCGGCCCCGGAATGACGCTGAGAGTCGATCAGCGTCGTGCGCACCAGCGAGCAATCACCCTTCCTTCTCCGCCTCCTTCGCCGCGTCCCACAGCGCATCCATTTCGGCCAGCGTCGACTCCGCCGGCCGCTTGCCGCGCGCAGCCAGCGCGCGCTCGATGGCCGCAAAGCGGCGCTCGAATTTGACTATTGGTCGCGCGCAGCACGGCTTCCGGATCGGCGTCGATATGGCGGGCGAGGTTGACCGCCGCGAACAGCAGATCGCCGACCTCCTCGGCCGCTGGCTGCCGGTCGGCGGCCTCAAGCTCGGCTTCGATCTCGTCGGCTTCCTCGCGGATCTTGGCGAGCACGGCGCGCGGGTCGTTCCAGTCGAAGCCGACGCGGCTGGCCTTGGCCTGCAGCTTGAGCGCGCGCGTCAGCGCGGGCAGGGCGAGCGGCACGCCGGCGAGCGCGCCTTGCGCTTCCTGCCCGCCGGTCGCTTCGGCCTTTTCGTCGGCCTTGATGCGCTCCCACAGGCCCTTGACGGATTCCACCGTGTGCCCGTGCTCATCGGCAAAGACATGCGGGTGGCGGCGGATCATCTTGGCGGTGATGCTCTCAACCACGTCGCCGAAATCGAAGGCGCCTTGTTCCTGCGCCATGCGCGCGTGGTAGACCACCTGCAGCAGCAAGTCGCCCAACTCGTCCTTGAGGTCGGCGAGATCGCCGCGCGCGATGGCGTCGGCCACCTCATAGGCTTCCTCGACCGTATAGGGCGCGATCGTCTGGAAATTCTGCTCCAGGTCCCAGGGGCAACCCGTGCCGGGCGTCCGCAGGGCGGCCATGATCTCGATCAGGCGGGCGATATCGCGGGAAGGTTTCAACGGCGGCGGCTCAGGGGGCTGGCAAGGGGCGGCGGCGCGACCGTAGCAAAGCCCGCCCGGGATCGCGATTGCGGATGCGGGATTCGCATAAGACATATTATGGAATATTATTATAGGCAGGAAACCGGCAAGGCGCAAAAGCCCAATAACGGCGCGGCCAAATCGAGTGCCGCTCAGTAAGCCCTTTGCTTCGCCATGGCGGCGACGATGTGCCGGATGTGGGTAACGCTGTCCGCCATCGCCGTCATCCGATGCTCGATATCCTTGAGGCGCACCGCTTGGTCCTGCAGCGCCGCAGCGGCCTGGTCTTCCATGACGCCGGCGGGCGCGCCGCAGACGGCGCATTGAACGAAGATGAGCCGATGTCTGGCCCCGTTGATTTTGGGCTCCTGCAGCTCAAAGGATTGGTTCTGGCAGTGCGCGCAGGCGGAAATGGCCATGGTCATCCTCCGGCATTGACGGCCGCCGCAACCCGGCCCGGCGGGCCGCCAACGGCGTGTTTCGTCGGTCCGCTTACATGAGGAATCCTTCGAAACCCCTTCATTTCACTTATATATTTATAGAATTGATGGTATCTGCGTAACGACTGGCGCGATGGAATAAACCTCTGTAATTTCAATTGTTTCTGCGCTAATCCTTAGAGATCGGATAAGAAACTTCAACAATCGCTTTAACTGAAACTCATCCCGTCATAGGCCGGCTCGACATGCGGCGGCAGGATCTTGCGCAGCGCGTCGTAGTCCATGTCGCTGTGCAGATTGGTCAGGATCGCGCGCTTGGGCTTGATGCGCTCGATCCACGCCAAAGCCTCCTCCAGGTTCAAATGGCTGGGATGCGGCGCCTTGCGCAGCGCGTCCACGATCCAGACCTCGAGCCCTGCCAGCGCGGCGATGCTCTCGGGCGGCAGGCCCTTGATGTCGGCGGAATAGGCCACATCGCCGATGCGGAAGCCGAGCGAAGGGATGTCGCCGTGCTCCTGCAGCACCGGCAGCGCTTCGATCGAGCCGCCCTGCCCTTCGATGGTCACCGCCTTGCCCGGCACCAGCCGGTGCTCCTGCAAGATCGGCGGATATTGGCTGCCCGGCGGCGTCATGAAGCAATAGCCGAAGCGGGCGTGCAGGGCGCGCGAGGTCGGCTCGTCCATGTAGACGTTCACGCGATGCCGTTTCCGGATGAACAGCGGGCGCAGATCGTCGATGCCGTGGGTGTGGTCGGCGTGCTCATGGGTGATCAGCACGCCGTCCAGCCAGTCGACGTCGGCGTCCAGCAGCTGAAAGCGCAGGTCGGGTGAGCAGTCGATCAGAACGCGCGTCCGGTGTCCTTGCGGGTTGGCGCGGTCCACCAACAAAGAACAGCGCCGCCGGCGGTTCTTCGGATTGTTGGGGTCGCAGTCGCCCCAGCCGAGCGCCACGCGCGGCACGCCCATGGACGAGCCGCAGCCGAGAATGGTGTAGGTCAGCCTCATGCGGCGTTCGATAGAGTTTTAAGTTTGAGCATGATCTTTTCCGAAAACCGGTTCCCGCTTTTCGGGATCGCGCTCCGGGCGCGGCACTTTAGAGAACAGGCGGAAGAAGGTCTCCGTGGTCTGCGCGGCGATGGCCTCCGGCGAAACCCCGCGCACCTCGGCCAGCACCTTGGCGGTCTCGGCGACGTAGGCCGGCTCGTTGCGCTTTCCGCGATGCGGCAGCGGCGCCAGATAGGGCGCGTCGGTTTCCACCAGGATGCGCTCGCCCGGCAGCTCCTTGGCAAGCGCGCGCAGCTCATCGGAACGCTTGAAGGTGAGGATGCCGGTGAAGGAAATATGCAGACCCAGCTCCATCGCCTTGAAGGCCAGGTCACGCCCGCCGGTATAGCAATGCAGCACGGCGGGGAAGGCGCCCTTCCCCGTCTCTTCTTCCAGGATGCGCGCCATATCGGCGTCACAGTCGCGCGAATGGATCACCAGCGGCAATTGCGTTTCGCGTGCCGCGGCGATGTGGCGGCGGAAGCTCTCTTCCTGCAAGTCGCGCGGGCTGTTATCGTAGTGATAGTCGAGCCCGGCCTCGCCAATCGCCACGACCTTCGGGTGCTTGGCGCGCTCGATCAGATCGGCCGCGGTGACATCCATCTCATCTTCCGCGTTGTGCGGGTGGGTGCCGACCGAGCAGAATACGTCTTCGAATTTCTCAGCGATCGCAAGGATCTGCGCGTGCTTCTTCACCCGGGTCGAGATCGTGACCATGCGCCCGACGTCGGCCGCCCGCGCCCGCGCCACCACGGCATCCAGCTCACTGGCGAAGTCCGGGAAATCGAGATGGCAGTGGCTGTCGACCAGCATTGTCAGGCTTTTTCGTCGGGCTCGACATAGCGCGGGAACACCGGCTTGGGCGGCGGCAAAGTGGCGCCCGCTTTGATGCGGGTCGCCAGATTGTCGAAGCTGCGCTCGTCGGCGGGAACCGCCAATTGATCGAGCATCTTTCCCGCCGCCTCCGGCACGAAAGGCTGCGCCAGGATGGCGATCTGGCGGACCACCTCGGCGGTCACATAGAGGATGGTGCCCTGCCGCTTGGGATCGGTCTTGGCCTTGGCCCAGGGCTCTTCCGAGGCGAAATAGCGGTTGGCATCGGCCACCACGGCCCACACCGCGTTGAGCACCTGATGCAGCTGTTGCGTCTTCATGTGCTCGCGCGCCTTGCCGATCATGCCGTCGGCCGCCGCCAGGATCGTCTTATCGGCCGGCGTGAAATCGCCCGGCGCCGGCAGCGTGCCGCCGAACGCCTTGCCGATCATCGACAGCGAGCGCTGCGCCAGATTGCCCAAGTCGTTGGCCAGATCGGCATTGATGCGGTTGACGATCGCCTCATGGCTGTAGTTGCCGTCCTGCCCGAACGGCACCTCGCGCAGGAAGAAATAGCGCAAGGGATCGACGCCATAGGCGTCGGTCAGCGTGAAGGGATCGATCACATTGCCGACCGACTTCGACATTTTCTCCCCGCGGTTGAACAAAAATCCGTGCGAGAAGATGTGTTGCGGCACCTCGATGCCGGCCGACATCAGAAAAGCCGGCCAATAGACCGCATGGAAGCGCACGATGTCCTTGCCGATGACGTGCAACGCCGCCGGCCAGTAGCGCTTGAACATCACGCTTTGATCGTCCGGAAAGCCGACGCCGGTGATGTAATTGGTCAGCGCGTCGACCCACACATACATGATGTGCTTGTCGTCGCCGGGCACGCGGATGCCCCAGTCGAAGGTGGTGCGCGAGATCGAAAGGTCCTGCAGGCCGCCGCGCACGAAGCTTGCCACCTCGTTCAGCCGCTCCTTCGGCAGCACGTAGTTCGGCCGCGCGTAGAGCGCGAGCAGCTTGTCGGCATAGGCCGAGAGCCGGAAGAAATAGCTCTCCTCCTCCACCCATTCGACCGGCGTGCCGGTCTTCGACGACACGCGCACCTTCTGCTCGTTGAGCTGCGTCTCGCTCTCGGCGTAATAGGCCTCGTCGCGCACCGAATACCAGCCGGCATATTTGTCGAGATAGATGTCGCCGTTCTTCTCCATGCGGCGCCAGATCTCCTCCGATGAGCGGTGGTGGCGCTCTTCGGTGGTATGGATGAAGTCGTCGTTCGAGCATTCCAGCCGCTTAACCATGGCCTCGAACAGCGGCACGTTGCGGTCGCGCAATTGCCGCGCCGTCAGCCCCTCCTTGGCCGCGGTCTGCTGCATCTTCATGCCGTGCTCGTCGGTGCCGGTCAGGAAATAGACGTCGTAGCCGTCGAGCCGCATGAAGCGGGCGATGGCGTCAGTGGCGATCGCCTCATAGGCATGGCCGATATGCGGCGGGCCGTTCGGGTAGGAGATCGCCGTGGTGATGTAGAAAGGGGCTTTGGCGGGCATTGCTATGATGTGGCCACGAAATACGCGTTTTTCTAAGGGTCAGCCCGGCCTTGTGCCGGGCCTTCACGGCTTATGCAAGGCCGGTTGTCGGGGGCTGTTGGGCCGCGCCTAAGTATCAACGTCGCCTTCCCGCGGCAAGCAAAAGGGAACCATACCCGGCTTTCGGCCGCCTCCCCGCCGCAAGACTCGGCCATAATCGACGGCCGCGCTGCCCGAAATGCACTGCCAGTCCCAAGGAGCACCTGCCATGCCGAAGAGCCACGCCGCCGGATCGCGCTCGCGCGTGCTCGTGGTCTTGCTCGTTATCGTCCTCTTGGCCGGCCTGCCGGTCGCGGTCTGGCTCGACCTCAGCAATCTGACCGAGGGCGCCCTGCGGCGCCAGGCGGCCGATCTGAATTCGGTCATCACCAGCGTGCGCGGCTATTACGCGAGCAACGTGGTGGCGCGGGTGCTGGGGTCGCAAGGGGCGACCAAGGTCGTGCACAACTATCACGACATTCCCGGCGCCATCCCGATCCCGGCCACGCTGTCAATCGAGCTCGGCCAGGTGATCAACAAGCAGCAGCACAATATCGGCTACCGTTTCATCTCGGACTTCCCCTTCAAGGACCGCGCGCCGCACCGGCTGGACGCGTTCGAGACCGACGCGCTCAAGCTGCTGCGCGCGCACCGCGACGAGAAAATGCTGACCAAAGTGTCGGCCTCGATGCTCGACGACCATGTACGCCTTATCGTCCCGGTGGTCATGGGGCAGGCCTGCGTCAACTGCCATAACGCCCATCCCGAAAGCCCGAAGCGCGACTGGAAGGTCGGCGACGTGCGCGGCATCCAGGAAGTGAGCATCAGCGAGCCGGTCGCCAAGAACATCTTCTCGTTCAAATATCTGCTCGGCTATTTCTTCTTCATGGCCGGCTGCGGCGCAACCTTCATCGGCGTGCAGCGGCGGCAGGCCACGACCATCCGCGGCATGAACAAGGAGCTCGAGACCGCGAACGAGTTTCTCGCCGGCCTGTCGATGAAGATCTCGCGCTATCTTTCGCCGCAGATCTACAAGAGCATCTTCAGCGGACAAAAGGACGTCATCATCCACACCGAGCGCAAGAAGCTCACCATCTTCTTCTCCGACATCAAGGATTTCACCGCTCTGACGGAGCGCCTGCAGCCGGAGCAGATCACCGCTTTGCTCAACGAATACTTCACCGAAATGTCGAAGATCGCCCTCTTCCACGGCGGCACCATCGACAAGTTCGTCGGCGATGCCATGCTGATCTTCTTCGGCGATCCGGAAACCGAAGGCGAAGCCGAGGACGCCAAGGCTTGCCTGCGCATGGCGGCCGACATGCAGCATCGGCTTGCCCTGTTGAACACCAAATGGCGCCATGAAGGGATCGAGAATCCCTTCCGCGTGCGCATGGGCATCAATACCGGCTACTGCAATGTCGGAAATTTCGGCAGCGCCGACCGCATGGACTATACGATCATCGGCGCGGAAGCGAACTTGGCCGCGCGCCTGCAATCGATCGCCGAGCCCGGCCATATCGTGCTGAGCTACGAGACCTACGCGCTGGTGCGCGACACCGTGGTGGCGCGCGCCTTGCCGGCGATCTCGATGAAGGGCATCAGCCGCGAAATCGTGCCCTACGCGGTCGAAGGCATGCTCGACGCCGCCGGCAACACGGTGGAAATCTTCAGCGAGCACATGACCGGGGTCGATTTCTACCTCGACCCGAGCATGGTCTCGGCCGGCTCGGCCGACCGCATCCGCGCCGTGCTGCAAAAGGCCCTGACGGCCTTGGACAGGAAGGGTTCGAATTCGGCCGAGCGGCCGCCGGATTAGGCGCCGGCGCGGCGGCGTCCGCCTACTTCCCGCACTGCTTGTCGAGGCCGTCCATCACGTCGCCGATCTCCTGCGCTTGCTTGGAGTCGGGCTTCATACCCTGCAGCCCCTCCATCAGCTTGGCGTAGTCGGGACCCAGTTGCGCGGTCATGGCGTCCATCTTCTTGGACAGCGCCTCGACCGTTTTGGTGTCCTTCTTCTTGTCGGCTGCATCAATCTGGTCGCCGAGCTTGGACATTTCGCAATAGATCTTCACCTTGGCCTTGTCGCCGCTGATCATTTTGACGACCTGCTGGGCCTGCGCCTTGGTGGGCGCGGCCTGCGCCGGTGCGGCGAGCGGCAGGACGACGATTGCGAGAACGGCAGCGATGGATTTCAGCGTCATATTGGCCCCCTTGACGTTAAGTCCGCCGCGGACGCGGCGGGCCGGCTGCGATCATGGATGCGCAAAATGCGGCGCCGCCAAGGCGGAGACAGCGCCGGCCCGCTGCCGCTAAGATGGCGGCGCAACCCGAGTGTTCCAATCAGCGCCCTGGATCACGATGCCCGCTCTCGCCCTTTCGCCCCTGCAAATGGCCGGCCGCCTCGCGCTGGTGCTCGGGCTCGCCGTGTTCCTCGGGCTTGCCTTCGAGGAGATCTACAAGAGCGAGCAACGCTCGATCCCCGGCGGCATCCGCAGCTTCCCCATGCTCGCCATGGCGGGCGCCATGCTCTATCTGATCGAGCCCGTGCACGCGCTCGCCTTCGTCGCCGGTCTGCCGGTGCTGGCGGTCTGGCTCTACGCCTTCATGCGCGGGACGCCGGTCGCGCCCGACACCAGCAGCATGATGATCCCGGGCTCGAGCCTCTTGGCCTATGCCATCGGGCCGATCGCGCTGTTGCAGCCGCCCTGGGTGCCGGTCGCGGTCACCGTCGCCGCCGTGCTGCTGTTGAGCGCGCGCGAGCGACTGCACAGCCTGATCCACGTGGTGCCGCGCGACGAATTGCTCACCGCCGGCGAATTCCTCGTGCTGGTCGGCATCATCCTGCCGCTGGTGCCGAACGAGCCGGTGACGGCGCTGACGCCGCTCACGCCTTATGGCGTGTGGCTCGCGGTGGTGGCGATCTGCACCCTGTCCTACATCAGCTATCTGTTGCAGCGCTATCTGCCCCAGCGTGACGTCGCTCTGTTGCCGGCGGTGCTGGGCGGCGCCTATTCCTCGACCGCCACCACCGTGGTGCTGGCCAAGCGCCTGCGCGGGCATGCGCGGGCACGCGCCGATATTTCCGCCGGCATCGTGGCGGCGACCGCGGTGATGTATGTGCGGCTTGGCATCGTCATCGCCATTTTCGACTGGCGCATCGCGCTTGCGCTGGCGCCCGCGCTGATCGCGCTCTGTCTGATCGCCGCTGGTTTGGCGGCCTGGGAATGGCGGCGCGCTGCAACCCGCCCCAATCATGGCGGGCTCACCGTGCCACCGAGCAATCCGCTGCAGATCCCGACCGCCATCGTCTTTGCCCTGCTGCTGGTGGCCATTTCGATCATATCGGCCTGGGCGCGCGACGCCTTCGGCGAAAGCGGCATTTTGACCTTCTCCGCGCTGGTAGGCGTGACCGATATCGATCCCTTCGTGCTCAACATCGCGCAGGGCGGCGTCGCCGGCCTGCCGGTTTCGGTCTTGAGCGCGGCCGTGCTGATCGCCGTCTCCTCCAACAATCTGGCCAAGGCGGCCTACGCCATCGGCTTCGGCGGCGTCAATGCCGCGCGCCGCCCGGCGCTGCTGCTGTTGCTGCTGGCGCTGCTGGGGGTTGCCGCCGCCGCGATCTACGTCCTGCGCTGACGCCGGCCGGCCGAAATCCCGCATTCGAACCTTTTCCCGCCTCTGGCCGACAAAAGACGCTGCCTTGTCATCGACCGATGGCCGGGGGCGCCGCCCCATTCGCGCGGGCGCAAGAGCAATGGAGGCGATCATGAGCGGTTTTCTGCGACATTCCCTGCCCGTCTTGGCGCTGCTGTGCGTGGCTGGCCTCGTCGGCGCCTGCAACGAATCGCAGGCCAACAGCCAAGCCAACAATCAAGCCAAAACCCAAGCCCCCAGCGCGGCCGAGATCACCCACGGCATCGACGTCAGCCGGCTGCCGCGCGTCGACAGCGCCAAGAAGATTTTCGAGAGCCCCTACAGCACGATCTTCACCGCGCCCGGCTCGGTCAATGACACCGCCGCGGCTTTGCGCAAGACGTTCATCGGCCTCGGCTGGCAGCCCTATTTGCGCCCGCACAGTTCCAACCCCACCTTCGAGAACTTCGCGGACATAAGCTTCAAGAAAGGCCCGCAGGCGCTGTTGGTTTCGGTCAGCCTCGCGCCGGCGCAGAACAACGCCACCGCCGTGAGCTATACCGCGATCGCCCTGCCCAACGATCTGCCGTTTCCCAAGGACGCCACGGCGATCGAATTCGACTATTTCCGGCCGGAGCTGATCTGCCTGACCGGCGGCGCGGTCGAGCCGACACTTGCCTTCTACCGCAAGGAGCTCGGCGCGCTCGGCTGGTCGCTCTGGTCGGCCAAGCTCGGCGACAAGGCGCCGGCCGGCGGCCGCGCCGGCACGCTCACCCAGAACGGCGGCTATGCCTCCTACACCAAGCCGGGCAAGAAGCCGCTGGTGCTGACCCTGCAATTCGCCGCCAATGACAAGCTCAAGATAGAGATCAAGCCCTATCCGATGAGCGTGCTGGAGGCCGAGCACCGCGCCGCGGTCAAGGCGCAAGAGCCCGGCAATAGCGCGCCGGCTGCCGCGGCCCCGCCGGCGCCGGCCAAACCGGCTCCCATCACGCATGCCGAAGCCGCGGACCAACTGCGGCAGATGCTCGCCCAAGCGCACGAACGCGCGCAGGCGCAGCCGAAGCCCGCCGCCAAGCCCGCCGCCAAGCCGACCGCGCCGGACGATCCGGCGGTCACGCATCCCGAGCTCCCGCCGGACATGCAGGAGTGGCTGCGCAAAGCGCAAGCAGAGCGCCAGGCGCGCGTGAAAGCGACCATGGCCACGCTGTCGCAGGAGGTGCCGCCCGTGCGCGCCGAAGGTAATCTGCCGATCCCGCTGCCGCAGACCGCGGCCGAAATCGCCTACGACGCCGAATTCCAAAAGCTCGAATTCAACAGCCACACCGGCGTCGCTGCGCTCGTGCGCTTCTACCGCGACGAGATGAAGCGGCGCGGCTGGCGCGAGCACCGCTCGGTGATCAACAAGCCCACCATGGTCGTGCTCGAGTTCTCGAAGGGCAGGCTGTCGCTGTCGATGACCGTCCTGCTGCTCGGCGACCACGTCAATGTCAGCGCCAACGGCTCGGCGCTGGCCGCGGCCAAGCCGAAGGCGCAAGCCGTCGCGCAACAGGAACCGCCCAAGCCGGCCGCCGGCCACGGTCCGCAAATTCCGGTGCCGGGCGGCGCCATGGAGGTCGAATACGATTCAAACAACGGCTCGCTCGACTTCGTGAGCGGGCAGAGCGTCAAGCAGGTGGCGAGCTTCTATCGCGCCGAGATGAAGCGGCAGGGCTGGCGCGAAGCCTCCCCGGCGATCGTGCGGCCGAAGATCGTGATGCTCAGCTATGCCCGCAACGACGAGGGCGTCGCGATCACCATCAATACGCTCGACAACCGCAAGACCAATGTGAGCGCCAACGGCAGCGCGCTGAAATCGGCTTCCGCCAAGGCCAAGCCGCCCTCGCCCGAGGATCTCGCCGTCGAAGACTCCGGCGGCCTGCCGGTGCCGAAGGCGCACGAGCTGTCGGAGGGCGAGCAGACGCCCATGCGGCACGCAGTCAAGGCGACTTTGCCGCTGTCGCTTCCCGTGACCTTGGAGTTCTATCGCCGCGAGCTCGCCAAGCGCCACTGGCAGGAAATCGCCAAGGGCGCCGTCATTGCGGCCGACCATGCCGTGGTCGCCTTCACGGCGCCCGATGGGCCCGCCGTGCTCAAGCTCGGCCGCAACGGCGGCCGGACCACGGTCGAACTGGCGGTGAAGAATGCGGCGGCGGCCGCCAAAGCCGGCATATTGCCGAAGCCGGGCCAAGCCAAGCTGCTGCTGGGCAACATGCTGGCGGCCGATGCCGTGGTGACCATCAAGGGCAAGCAGATCAGGGTCAAGGCCGGCGCCGGCGCCAAAGGCGCCGATGGTCCGCGGCTCGACCTGCCGCCGGGCCAATATAAAGTCGCGATCAAAATCCCCGGCGCCGGCACCAAAACCGCGTCGGTGGAACTGGCCGCCGACGAGACCTGGGGCCTGTTGGTCGGGCCCGGCGGCGCGCTGCCGATGCACATGTACTAAAGAGGCGATTTGGCAAGGCGTGCGGGCTTTGCCCGCCCGTCTGCCGCCCGTCACCGCGCTTTATTGGCGGACAGGCACGCTTATTGATCCTTTACCAATTGCTAAAGAAACCGGCGGTATTTTCAGCATCGACGCTAATCCCGGCCGCCGCGTCTCCCAGGCCAACCAGAACGGTTTTGCAGGGCCCATGGGCGCACCCCTCGCCTTAATCCACGAACTCGATGGCAGCATCGCGCAGGCTTCCGACCTAAAGCGCGCGGCCATGCTGCGGCACCTAACCGACCTCTATCTGGTCGGTGCCGAGGAATTCAGCGACGACGAGATCGCCGTGGTCGACGACGTGTTCATGCGGCTGGTGGCGACCATCGAGCAATCCTCGCGCGCGCTGCTGTCGATCCGCCTCGCCGGCGCCGCCAAGGCGCCGCCTAAGGTGCTGCGCATGCTGGCCTGCGACGATGCCATCGAAGTCGCTTCCCCGGTGCTCACCCAGTCGGAGCGGCTCGACACGCCGACGCTGGTCGAATGCGCCAGCAGCAAGAGCCAGGAGCACCTGCTGGCGATCTCCCGCCGCAAAGCGTTGCCGGAAGAGGTCACCGACGTGCTGGTCGTTCGCGGCGATCAGCAGATCGTGCTGAATACGGTGCGCAATCCGGGCGCCCGTTTTTCCGAGCGCGGCTTCGGCTGGCTGGTCGAACGCGCACACAGCGACCACCAACTGGCGGTCTGCGTCGGCACGCGGCGCGATCTGCCGCCGCGGCTGTTCGCGCAGCTACTGGCGGAGGCGTCAGAGACGGTTCGCGCCAAGCTGCAAGCCGAGAATAAGCATGCCAAGGAAGACGTCGCCCGCGTGGTCGGCGACGTGACGGAGAAGATCGAGGCGCGCGCCGCGCTCACCCAGTCGCCGGCCTACGCGGCGGCGCAGGTGCTAGTGGAATCGCTCGCCGAGGCCAAACACTTGACGGTCGCTACGCTGGATGAGTTCGCCCGGGCCGGCCGCTTCGAGGAAATCGTGGCGGCGCTGGCGCTGATGGCCGACACGCCGGCCGACGTGGTCGAGCGCATGGTGCAGGACGGCAACGCGGAAACGATCCTGGTGCTGGCGCGCGCGGTCGATCTGCCTTGGGAGACCACCCGCTCCATCATCGCGCTGGCGGCCAAGCACTACCGGCGCTTTGCCGGCGACATCGACAAAGTCATGTCCGCCTTCCAGCGCCTGCGGCCTACGACCGCCCAGCAGATCGTGGATTTCCACCGCACCCATGGCCGCGGCCGCCCGGCGCGCAGCTCCTAAGCGCCGCGCTCCGCCACCACCAGCATCGGCACCAGCCTACCCTCTTTGGTCGAACGGGCGGCGTTGGCCTGGCGCTGCGGCATGTCGGTGCCCATGACCACGGCCGCTCCGACATCGCCCGGCGGGCGCGTCCCCGGCCCGCCGACTTCCGCATGGCTCTCGATTTTGGCAAAGCCTGAATCGCGCAAGCTCTGCAAAATCTCCTCTGCTGTACCGAGAAAGCTGTAGCTGGCTTTCGTCGCCCAGGGCAGCGGATAATAGGGCTCCCCGGCAGGCCCTTGCGCGAGGTGCGTGAAACTGAAAAGCCCGCCCGGCTTGAGCACGCGAAAAGCTTCCGCGAACATGCGCGGCTTGTCGGCGACGTTCATGGTGACGTTCTGGCTCCAGACCTGGTCGAAGGTCCGCTCGGCGTAAGGCAAATCGGTGACGCTGCCTTCGCGCATGGCGATCCTGTCGCCGATGCTGCACAGCGCGTTGAGCCGCGTTGCCGCCGCAACGAATTGCGGCGTGAGATCGATGGCATCGACCCGGCAGCCATAAGTGTGGGCGAGATAACGGCTGGCGCCGCCGACGCCGCAACCGGCATCGAGCACGCGCATGGCTGCGGCGATGCCGGCGATCTCGGCCTGCACTTTGGTCGCGTTGAGACCGCCGCCGTGCAGCTGATCGGCCAAATTGAGCATCTCGACCGTCGGCTGGCCGGTATCGTGGCCGGCCGCCGCCAGCGCGCGCAAGATGCGCGCGACGATATCGTCAAGGGCATAATGCGCGACGACGGCCGATGCTTCTTTCGAGGCGCTCACGACCATTGCAGCGCTACCGCCTCGACCTCAATCTTGAAGCCGTAATGCAATTCGGGCACCGGCACCACGCAGCGCGCCGGCCGCGCCGATCCCGCCCACGCGGCATAGAGCGCGTTGAAGGAAGGCCAATCCTTGATGTCGGTGACATAGACGCGCACCTGCACCAGCCGGCTCACCGCGGTGCCGGCCGCGGTGAGCGCGTACGCCACGTTTTCGAGCACCTGCCGCGCCTGCTCCTCGAACGGCGCGTCGTTGAGCTTGCTGCCGTCGGGCGCGATCGGCAATTGCCCGGAGACGAAGACGAAACCGCCGCCGGAAACGGCGTGGCTGTAATGGCCGCCGGGCGCGGCCATGCTGTCGGGGTTGAACATAGCCAGGTGCGCGGACATGACGGAACTCCCGACGTTTTACGCGCGCGTTGCTTGCGCCAGCGCGCCGAACACCGCGAACACCAGCGGCTTGCGTTCGAGATTGTAGGTCTCGACGTCACGCGCCGCGCGGTTGACCTTTTCCCAGGTCTCGGCGACCCGCGCCATGCTGCGGCAGCCGGCCGGCGCCGCCGGCAAGCCGCGCCGACAGCCAGCCGTTCACCAGGTCCATGAAGGCCTCCAGCGTCGCGCGGATCGGTGCCGCCGAGCGCGTCGCCGAGCGCATGCAGCGCGCGCGGATCGGGATCGGGCAATTGCGCGAACAGCTCGAGCACGCGCTGGCGCAAGCCAGCGCGCGCTCGTCGATCAGCGCCAGCGCGCGGCCGACGCTGCCGTCGGCGGCGCGCGGCGGCTTCCTGCACGTCGCGGTTCCCCGGGCGCGCGGCCGGTCGCGGCCGCTACCGCGCGCGCGACGTCGCTCTCGGCGAGCGGGCGCAGCAGCAGGCGCCGGCAGCGCGAGCGGATGGTCGGCAATTCGCGCCCCGGCGCGTGGCTCACCAGCAGCAGGAGCGTGCGCGGCGGCGGCTCCTCCAGCACCTTCAGCAGCGCATTGGCGCCCTCGCGCTGCAGCTCGTCGACGGCATCGACGATGGCGATGCGCCAACCGCCCTCGCCCGCGGTCGAGCCGAAGAACGACACCGTGCGCCGCACGTCGTCGACGCGGATCACGGTATAGAGCTTGCCGGTCTGCTCGTTGATGACGCGCTCGAGCACCAGCAGGTCGCCTTGCGCCTGCGCCGCGACGCGGCGGGCGACCGGATGTTCGGGATCGACGGCAAGCGAACGTCGCCTGCTGCACCTCCGGCGCTGCCGGGTCGGGATGCGCCAGCACGAAACGCGCGAAACGATAGGCCAACGTCGCCTTGCCGATGCCGGGCGGCGCCGCCGATCAGCCAGGCATGCGGCACGCGCCCGCTCTGGTAGCTCGCCAGCAGCGCCTGCTCGGCCTCGGCATGGCCGAACAGCGCCGCGGTCTCGCGCGGCAGCGGGATGTCCGTCCTCGTCCCCGCTCACGGCGCCGCACGCTCCGCGACAGCTGCGCCTTCTCGGGATGCAGGCGCTCGTGAGACCAGGTTCCAGATGCGCTCGGCCACCACGTCGCGCGGCGGGCGGCCGTCGATCATGACGATGCGGCGCGGCTCCTCATGCGCCAGCGCACGATAGGCGCGGCGCAGGTCCTCGTGGAATTCGACCGACTCGGCTTCGAAGCGGTCGGCGGTGCCGCCGCCGCGCCGGCGGTTGGCGCGTGCAAGACCGACGTTCGCCGGCACGTCGAGCACGAAGGTGAGATCGGGCATGGCGGCGCCGACGGTGACGCGCTCGAGCCCGCGGATCAGCTTCATGATCGACCTTGCCGAGCGCGCCCTGATAGACGCGGGTGGAATTGATGAAGCGGTCGCAGATCACCCATTTGCCCTCGACCAGCGCCGGCCGGATGACGTTGCGCACGTGATCGTCGCGCGCGGCGGCGAACAGGATGGTCTCGGTCTCCGCCCCCAGCGGCTTGGCGGCGCCGGACAAGATGATGTGGCGGATGATCTCGGCGCCCGGCGAGCCGCCGGGCTCGCGCGTCAGCACCACCTCGATGCCGAGCGATTGCAGATGTGGCGCGAGCAGCTTGGCGTGCGTGGACTTGCCGCTGCCTTCGCCGCCTTCGAAGGTGATGAAGCGTCCGCGCAAGATATTCGGCCTCTCGCCTGTCAGCGGGAGCCGGCTGGCACGCATCATAACCGCGCCGGCCCGCGCGGAACAGCGCGAGATCACCATGTTCGGTGACCGCGTCGAAGGCGCGCTGCGGCAGGTCTGCCGACGCCGACGTCGCGCCGCGCGCATGCAGCGGCGTTCCAGCACCACATTGTCGCCGCGCCAGACCTTCAGCGCGCCGATCGGCTGGCCCTGCCTTCACCGGCGCCGGCACCGGACCGGTATAGACGATGCGCGCGATCAGCCGCTCGCCGCCGTCCTTCGGCACCATGACGCTTGACCGGCCCCGTCCGCCTTGAGCGGCACATAGCCGTCGGCGCCGCCATAGACCTTGGCGAAGCCGAGCTCTGGCCTTGGCGGCGAACAAGCGTGCGCTCCTCGAAATTGCTGGAAGCCCCATTCCAGCAGCTTCTTGCCGTCGATCGGCGCGCTCCTTGGCGGTCTTCTCGCCATTGACCACCACGATCAGCCGCAAGCCGTTCTGCACCGCCGAGCCGACCAGGCCGTAGCCGGCCTCCTTGGTGTAGCCGGTCTTCAAGCCGTCGGCACCGATCCATCGAGCCGAGCAGCGGATTGCGGTTGCATCTGGTGGATCTTGTTCCAGGTGAAGTCCGGCTGGCCGAACAGCTTATAGAATTCGGGATAGGTCAGGATGATGTGGCGCGCGAGCATGGCGAGCTCGCGCGAGGTGACCTGCTCATCCGGATCGGGCAGCCCATTGGAATTGGCGAAGGTCGATTTTTCCAGCCCGATCTCGCGCGCGCGTTGGGTGAGCTTGCTCGGCCGAACTTGGCCTCGCTGCCGGCGATCGCCTCGGCCAGCACGATGCAGGCGTCGTTCGCCGACTGGATGATCATGCCGTGCAGGAGCGTCGTCGACGCTGCACCTTGCTGTTGAGTTGCCGCGAACATGGTCGAGCTGTGCGAGGGCGCGCCGCCGTGTGCGCCAGGCGTGTTCGCTTACGAGATATTCGTCGGTGAGCTTGATCTTGCCGGACTTGAGCAGGTGGAAGACGTATTCGGCGGTCATCAGCTTGGCGAGGCTGGCCGGATAGATCAGCGTGTCGGCGTCGCGCTCGAAGAGCACGCTGCCGCTTTTCGCCTCGATCAGGATGGCGTGCGGGGCGCTGAGCTTGGGGCCGTCGTCGTTCTTGGGCGCCTCCTTGCGCTGGGCCGGCGCCGGCGCGGCCAGCGCCGTCAAGGCAAACGCGGCAGCGGCCAGCACAGTCACGAACCGGAGACGCCGATCAGCCCATTACAACGCTTCCTCGCGGCGGCGGCGCACGGCCGCGCGCCCCATGGCGGTCCGAATAACGGCGGTTTGGCCGAGAATTGCGGCTCAGTAAAGGCCGCGGCCGCTCAAAAAGCCCGGCATGGCCATCATAGCGCACGGGGGCATAGGCGGAAACCGGCGAAACTTCCGGCTCCGGCCGGGTGGCAGCGGCAAGCTCGACGGTCGGCGCATGGCGCGGCGCGGCACGCGCTACCGGCACTTCGGCTGGCTCAGGCGTGCCGCCAGCCGCATAGGGCCGCTCGGGCGGCGTCGGCGCCCCGTGCCGAGGCAGCCGCGTCATCGGCCGCGAATCGAAAAACGCGCCCTCGAACGGCTCGGCCGAGGCAACCCTTACGCCGGACAGCGCCCCGTTATTGCGCAGCGTGCCGGCCAGCTTGCGGTCGCTCGAGCCTTTCAGCGGCGCGCGGCCGACATATTGCACCCTCACCCGCGTCACGCCCTTGTCGTAGAAGCCGAGCATCTTGGCGGTCTTGCACCGACACATCCATGACCCGGTCGGCCACATAGGGCCCGCGGTCGTTGACGCGCACCACGATGGAGCGGTGGTTGGCGAGATTGGTCACCCGCGCATAGGACGGCAGCGGCAGGGTCGGCGACGCGGCCGAGATCGAGTTCTCGTCGAAAATCTCGCCATTGGCGGTGTAGCGGCCGTGGAATTCGTCGCCATACCAGGAGGCCATGCCGGTCTTGTCGTAGTGGTTGTCCGCCTGCGGGGCGTAGGTGCGGCCGGCCACCGTATAGGGCTTGCCGACGCGGTAGACGCCGCCGCCCTTGGGCGCGCGCTCGCCGAGCGGCACCACGCGGGCGCTGGAGGCGACCCCGTAGCGCGGGTCGACCCGGCTGGCGACATTGCCCGAGCAGTTGGCAAGGACGAGGCCGCCGGCGACCAGGCCCAAAAGGCCCGCCGAACGGCGCAACGCGCAGCTTCCCCCCGATCCGCCCATTCCGATGCATTTCCCCGATGACTGCGGTTAAGGATACCGCGTTTTGCCCCTGCCGGGAACCGGCGCTACTCCGGTTTGGTAAACGCATCGTTCCTCTCGACTTTGGCGTTTCCGGGGCAAGCTTGTGGCGGGCGACTAAGTTCCGACCCTTGCAAGGGCCGGTTTGATGGACCATTCACTTAAGCAAGCAAACGGAAGGGTGGCCGAGCGGTTTAAGGCACCGGTCTTGAAAACCGGCAGAGGGGCAACTCTCTCGTGGGTTCGAATCCCACCCCTTCCGCCAATTTTGCTGCGAAGCTATTGTAATCAAATAAGTTATCTTTCAAGCGCGACCTTGCCCCCACACAAGCCCCCGCATTTTTGCGAGGCTAAAATCCGTCGATCCTGCCCCGCATTGTCGAATTCGGTAGCAAATCGGTAGCAAAAGTTCGCGACTTGTTCTGTGCTGCCGACCTGAGGCACTCTGACTCGCACCATGCCCGAAAAATATCGTCGGCCTCATCACCACGAGCGGGTGCAAACAGCCGAGCGGATGCGGCGTGCCTGGGAGACGGAGCGTGCCGCACTGCTTACGGTACGGCGCTTCAATGCGACGATATCAGGAAATGGCCACGCATGGTGGTGGCCCAAAATCACGGCGGCAATTACCGCAAAGCATCCATGGCTCGTGATCCTCTGCGAGGCCTGCGGGACAGTTTTCGATTTAGATTTGCGGATGAAATCGCGTGATCCTGAGGCATCAGTCTACGTAGTGCTGAATGATGTGCGGTGTCCGCGATGCAACGGGCACGGCAGGCCGCGTATCATCGGACTCGCTGCGCAAGCCTCGATCTAGCGGCTCAGTGAATTTCTAACAAGCATAAAACCCGCCACCTCCGATAAACGTCGTTATCGGACCTAACAAATGTCTGCTTTACCCCGGGAAAGCGGGCATTAATTCGTGCAAGTGGGATGTCAGCGAATGGGATGGACCGGCCGTGCTCCTGCCCCGAACGACCCATAGAGGTGGTTTAGGGGCTTTGAAGAGCACGAGGAGCACACACCATGCCCAGCAAGAAAGACGTCGCAGTTATCCGCGCAATCGGGATCGATACTGGCAAGAACACGCTGCATATGGTTGGCCTAGATGAGAAAGGCGCGATCGTTCTGCGCGAAAAGGTCTCGCGGAACAGAATTGCCGCACGGCTTGTGAACGTGCCGCCATGCCTGATCGGGATCGAAGCCGGCATGGCCACGCACTACATGTCCCGTGAGTTGCTTGCGCTCGGTCACCAGGTCAAACAGGTGCCGCCGGCTTATGCCAAGCCGTTTAGGCAAGGCCACAAGAACGACTTCCGAGACGCCCAGGCGGTCGCGGAAGCTGTGCAACGCCCTTCGACGCGCTGCGTGCCGATAAAGACCGACGATCAACTGGACCTGCAGGCGCTGCACCGCGTGCGTTCTCGCCTGATCGGTGATCGGACAGCTGTGATCAATCAAATTCGCGGCTTTCTGCTGGAGCACGGCATTCCCGTGCGGCAGGGACCTCGCTTCCTGCGACAACAGCTGCCACAGATAATGGCCACGCGTACCGATGTGCTATCGCCTCGTATGAACAGGATCATCGGGGACATCGTCGACGACTGGGAATATCTCGATGAGCGCATCGAGAGGGTAACCGATGAGATCGAGGGTCTGGCACGCGCCGACATGAGCTGTGGACAGTTGATGACTGTTCCGGGCATCGGCCCGATCATTGCCAGCGCGACGATTGCTGCGATCGGCAACGGGACTGCCTTTGCAAAAGGGCGAGACTTCGCCGCATGGCTTGGCCTGGTGCCGAAGCAGATGTCGACCGGTGATCGCACGATCCTTGGCCGCATCACCAAGCGCGGAAATCGCTATCTGCGCACGCTCTTCGTACAAGGCGCCCGCGCCATCCTGCTCCACCCGACGAGTTGGGCGAAGCATAGCTTTGGACTCTGGCTCACGGCTGCGGCGCGGCGCCTACATCGTAATGTCCTGGTAATCGCGCTCGCCAACAAGCTGGCACGGATCGCTTTGACCGTCTTGGTTCAAGGACGCAATTACGAAACGCGCATTGAACCCGCAGCGACGTAATTGAACAGAATGGGTCTACCGAAGGAGGCGAAAGTGGATCGCTAACGGCAACAACCTGAAATATTAAATTCCCGCCGAGGTCTGCGAGTTGGATTGAGGAGATGGAGAAACGGTCTGACCGTCACATCCGTGATCTGGTGGCACATACGGCCTTCCAGGGCCTTGCAGCGAATGAGATCGGATGTGCGCGGATATCCATGATGGCCGGGAGCAAAACGGCTCCCTTCAAAGGGCCGAATACAGATGAGCCAGACCAATTATCTCCAGATCGTCATATTCGGCTTGCAACGCACGGCCGGTCCATACATATGTGCCATAAGCCGCGCCGCACTAGGGCGCGCGCAACAACTCGTCGATTGACCAATCCTCGGCGCTGACGCCGGCCAGTGCCTGCACGCGCTCCTCGTTGCTGGCGAGCTCGGCGGCGGTGCCTGAGTAAACGATCGCGCCGTTGTCGATCACATAGGCGTTGTCGGCGATTTCCAGGCTCATGCGCGCATTCTGCTCGACCAGCAGGATCGAAATACCCTCGGCGCGCATTTGCACGACGATACGAAAGACTTCCCGTACGATGAGCGGCGCCAGGCCTTGCGACGGCTCATCGAGAATGAGGAGTTTAGGATTGATGATCAGCGCGCGCGCAATCGCCAGGATCTCTTGCTCGCCGCCGGAAAGCTGGCGGCCCATATTCTGTTTGCGTTCAGCTAGACGCGGAAACAGCTGATAGATCCGCTCCGGCGTCCAGGCGCCAGCGCGCTGAACCGGCACCTGGAGGTTCTCGTCCACCGTCAGATTGGGGAAAACACGCCGGCCTTCCGGCACATAGCCGACGCCAAGCGCGGCGATGTTGAACGGCGGCCAGCGGGTCGTGTCGTTGCCGAAGATCGTAACCTTGCCTTCGCGCGCCGGCGTCAAGCCCATGATGCTGCGCAGCGTGGTGGTCTTGCCGGCGCCGTTGCGACCGAGAAGCGTCGTGATCTTGCCTTCCGAAACGTCGAGACTGACGTCGTGGAGAATGTGGCTCTTGCCGTAGAAGGTATGAATGTGTTCGACCGTCAGCGCGCTCATGTCGCCTTCCCCAGATAGGCGGCCTGCACCGCTTCATTCGCGGCAATCTCTTGCGGCGAGCCCTGCGCCAGCACGCGGCCCTGGTCGAGCACGGTCATCCGATCGGCAAGATGAAAAACCACCCGCATGTCGTGCTCGATGAGAACGATGGTGTATCGGCTGTCGCGGTGAAGCCGCCGGATAAGTCCGGTAATCTCATAGGTCTCCTGATCGCCCATCCCGGCGGTGGGCTCGTCGAGCAGCAACAGCCGCGGCTTGAGCGCGAGCGCGGTCGCGATCTCGGTCGCGCGCTGGTCGCCATGCGCGAGTTCGCTGACGAGCCGGCCGTCTTTGCCGGCAAGCCCGGTTAATACCAACACCTCATCGACATGCTTGTCGATCGTTGCGCTCTCAGTACCGCTGATCCATGGCCGAAGCCGATAGCCGCTGGCAACTTCAGCGGCGATGCGCACGTTTTCGCGCACCGAGATTTCCGGAAATATTTCGGTGATCTGGAACGTTCGCACCATCCCGTTCTGGACGCGGCGGTAGGCCGGCAATTGCGTCACATTCTCTCCGGCGAACACGATCTCGCCGTTGTTCGGCAAAAACATGCCGCTGATCAGGTTGAAGAAGGTAGTCTTGCCGGCGCCGTTCGGCCCGATCACCGCATGCAATTCGCCCGGCGACACCGACAGCGACACGTTGCTGACCGCGACCAGGCTGCCGAAGGTCTTGGTGACGTTGCGAACGTCGAGCAGATTTTCACCCTGCGGACTCAAGAGGTCGCGCCCCGCAATTTGAGCCACGAACCGGCGGCGCTGCGCAGATTGTCGAATCTCATGCCAAGCACGCCGCGCGGAAAGAACAGAACCACAAGCACGAAGGTCGCGCCGAGAAACGACATCCAGTTGGTCGTCATGCTCGACAGATAATCCTGAAGCACCACGAACACGGCGGCGCCGACCAGCGGGCCCCAGAACGAGCGCATGCCGCCAAGCACGACCATAATCACGATTTCACCGGATTGATTGTAGTTCAGCATGGTCGGATCGGCGAAATTATTGAGCAGCGCGTTGAGGCCACCGGCAAGGCTCACGAAAAAACCCGAGATCGTAAAAGAAAGCCAGATGTGCTGTTCGACCGGAATGCCGAGGAAGCGGGCTCGGCGTTCATTTTCACGAATAGCCAGCAAAGTGTGGCCGAGCGGCGAGCGAAGCAGGAATCCCATAATGGCCGTGGCGATGGCGAATACCGCCAACACGAAGAAATAGAACAGCACGGCATTGTCGAGGATGTTGGCGGTCCACACGCCGAAATGCAGCGGCTGGCGCTTGAAGCCGGACAAGCCATCGTCGCCACCGGTCAGACTGTGCCAGCGGAACGCGATGAAATAAAACACTTGGCCGAAGGCGATCGTCACCATCGCGAAATAAACGCCGCGGCGGCGGGCAATGAGCGCACCTAAGAGCGCCGCGGCGACGCCGCCGAGCAAGGTGCCGAGCACCAAAGCCAGCGGCGTGCTGTTGGTCGCAAACTTGAGGGCGAGCCCGGTGCCGTAGGCGCCGAGGCCAAAATAGGCGGCATGGCCGAACGACAGCACGCCGGTAAAGCCAAGCAGAAAATTGAGCGACATGGCGGCAAGGCCAAGAACCAGAACGCGGGTGCCGAGCGCGATATAGCCGCCCGTAAACGGCAGCCAGTAGGGAACGGCAAGCAAGATCACCCAGATCGCCGCCAGCACAATCAACTTGCGTTGCGCAGTACCCGTCATCATGACAGCAGCCCTTCCTCGCCAAACAGGCCACGCGGCCGTATCAGCAGCACCACCGCCATCATCACGTAGATCACCGCTTCACTCGCCGACGGCCAGAACACCGCGGTGAGGCCGGAGGCAACCCCGATCAGCAACCCGCCGACCAAGGTGCCCGGCAGGCTGCCGACGCCACCGACGATGATCGCAACAAAGCTCGGCATCAGCAGGTTTGCGCCCATGGTCGGCTCGAGGCTGAGCTGGCCGCCAGCCAGCACGCCGGCGAGCCCCGCCAGAAAGATGCCGACGGCGAAATTCAATGTGCGTAAGCCGCGCACGTTGACGCCGAGCGAGGACAAAGTGTCCAGATCGAAGGTGCCGGCACGAATGCGGATGCCCTGCCGGCTCATGCGCAGGAATAAGAACAGCCCGACGACGACGGCAGCGGCGACCGAAACCATGAACAGCCGGTACCAGGTGATGAAAAAAAACTGGAGGCTGATCGGCTGCGTGAGCGCGTCCGGAACCTTGTAGGGAAGCCCGGTCGCGCCCCAAACCGCGCGTGTGACGTCTTCAAATACGAACGCGAGCCCGAAGGTGAGCAACAGGCTGTAAAGCGGATCGAGGCGATAAAGCCGGCTGATCAGCACACGCTCGACCAGGACGCCGAGCAAGGCGACCAGAAGCGGCGCGATCAGCAAGGCGGCCCAAAAGCCGAAGACGGGCTCGATCGTGTAGGCGACGTAGGCGCCGAGCGCGAGAAAGCCGCCATGCGCAAAATTGATGACGCCGCTCAAATTCAAGATGAGCGAAAGGCCCAGCGCCATCAATACATAAAATGCACCGACGATGAGACCGTTGGTCACATTGAGCAGGAGCAGACTGGTCATCACGGCCCTCCCAGCAGGCGCAAGAACCTGGGTGTGTCGGCGGTTAACTGCAGCGGACCGATCGGCCAAGGCTCGCTATCGAGACGGGGTCGTGAGGATCACGACCCCGCCCAATAATGATGCGGCCTTTGCTAAGCTGCCCGCGCGCGGCGGCTCAACTCGGAAAAGTGATCTTGCATCCGGTTTCGGACACCGGCCCAGCGGCCTTCTCGCCCGGAACCACCGCGCCGACACTGAACATATTGTCAGGATCGCCTTTGGCGTTGTGCGCCTCGCCGGCAAACACTGAGGCCATGAGTTCGTGATCGCCTTCGCGATAGAAGGGGGTGCCCGGTTGTAGCGCGACCTCCGGCGGCAACTTGTAGCCCTGCATCGCGTGCGCGAGCTTGAAGCCGTCCACGGTCTTTTCCTGATTGGCCAGTCCGGCAAATGTCTGCACGGCAACGTAACCGAACCAGTTGCGCGCTGACGGCGCCTTGCCGCCAATCTTCGGTCGGATTTCGCTGACCCATTTCTTGACGTGCTCGTTGTCCGGCTGATTCCACCACCATTCCATCGTCCACCAGCCGACGCGTGCTTCGGCCGGAACGGCACGCAAGCTCTCGAGCTCGAATAGCGTGCCACCGACCGCCATTTCCTTGTTCAGACCAAATGCGGCGAACTGTTTCAGACTGTTCACCTGGTCACCGCCACCCATCACGTCGATGAGCACTTTCGGTCCGTAAGCCTTGGCCTTGATGAGATAGGCTGAATAGTCGGCCGACCCGAGCGGCACTAGGTCGCCGGCAAACTCGCCGCCGGCCGCCTTGAGCTTCTTGACGAATGCCGCCTGAACCGAATGACCGTAGGCGTAGTCAGGGGTGAGGAAGTACCACTTCTTGCCAAACTTGTTCATCAGCGTGTCGGCGATCGCATTCACGCCCATCGTTGTCGTATTGCAGACGCGGAACACGTTCCAGTGGCAGTGCTCGCCAGTGACCGCGTCGGCGTGACCGCCCGAAACGATATGAAGCTTTTTCTTCTCCGACGTGACGCCGGCCATCGCCAGTGCGATGCCGGAATTGACGTCGCCGATGATGCAGTCCACCGCGTCGCGATCGATCAGCTTGCGCGTCTTTTGCACGCCAGTGCCGACGTTGTTCGCAGAATCTTCGACCAGCAACTCGATTTGCCGCCCCAATATGCCGCCGGCCTTGTTGACGTGTTCGACGGCAAATTTGGCGCCGGCGACTTCGCTTTCCGCGATCGCCGCGTATACGCCGGTCAGCGGATCGACCATGCCGAGCTTGATCGGCGTTTCGCCACGGGCGCTGATGATGAATGGCGAGGCGATCTGCAGAGCGCCCGCCGCGGCAGTGGCCTTTAGGATTGCGCGGCGCGATAGACGGCTATTCGATGTTGGCTTGTTCATTATTTCGTTCCTCCGAGGAATTTTCGTTTGCTATTTCCGGTCAAGCAACGCCGGGCATTTTTGCCCCTTTGTACCCAGCGACGAAGGCTAAGCGGCGGTGTAAAGTCTTGCCGATCGCTACGCGGAAAGCAATTGATAAAATGGTGGACCTGCAAGGCATAACCGGTGGTGGCGATAGAGATATTGCCCAGCCCAAGCAGCACGTCCTCTTCGGGTTGTCAGCAGATATGGCGTGATGCATGTCCGCTTTAGCCACGGCGACAGCCTGCGGCCAGGTGAATCCCCTCGGCGCGGCAGGCAAGAGCGCACCGAGAGTTTGCTGATGGGTGCCGGGCCGTCGATGGCACGGTCCGGCATCTCCGTGAAGCGGAAATCAATGAGCGGGCCGAACTCGCTTCACACAAACCACCACTGCACCGTCCGACGGGGGAGCGCAATCCCAGTCACCTTTAACTCCTTGAAGCTTAGTTTGCGGCGGTTGAGACCATGACCACGCCATCAGAGCGCCAAAAGTGACGGTCAATATCGTAAGTATGATCAGGCCTCTTTTCGTCATTCGGTAATTGTAGAGGCTCCATCATTAAAGTCTCGTTATAGTGACGTCACTAGGCGCATGAACGCAAAAGTGCTGAGCGATGACCAGACGTCAAAAGATTTTTTAAAGTACTCGCATATGCCTTTACTATTGCGTGGGCTGGGGCAGCCTTACTCAATTTCTATCTTCCGCACGAATACGCGGCAACTCGTCCGCATGCACCGGTGCCGGATCAAGGCAGAGTTTTTCCGATGGAATTAAGCACTGTCATTGTTTACCTCACCAACGCGGAGGATAAACTGCTGCTAGTCTGCTTTTACGGCAGCTTCTTGTTTGGAATTTTCGCAGCCTTCCTTTTTGCTGCTGCTTCGGGGCGCAGGCTCGGGTAACCCGCGACCATGGCAAAGCACCCGGATTTTTTTATTCCCGTCAATTTCTCGCTGACTGATCGAGCGGAAAAGATATATTCAAGAACTTGTCCGGCAGACTTCTGAAGAGATAGGGCAAAGATGTTGTCGCCACTATTTGCTGGCTTTTGGATAGCCTGGCTCCTGACGGAGCCGTAAAGGAAATCGATGGACCTGTTTGGGGCAGAGGAGCGTTCGGCTCTACCTGAAGGGGTAATTCAAAATGTGGATGGAGTAGAACTCGTTTTTTGGGTGCCCCATGAAAAGGCGCCAAGGTTTGAAAACCAATTGATTGATTGGTCCGATGACAAGGGTATTTATTTCGTTTCGAAACCCGACGCGAGATAGCTAGCTGACTCTTTTCAAAAAGGCATCCGCCAAATCATCAAGGTCTTTGCAGTCATAAGATTTTCAAATCGGTCGTCTATTTTTTCGCTCAAAATGTTAGCTCCATCTTCGTAGACCCAAAAAGAAACCGCCTTGTCGACTAGCCGTACCTCAACCGTAACTTCGAGGGGGCCTTTCCTCATTTCAACGCTAACATCTCCGAGTTGACGCGGGGCCAAGAGATCAATGAGCTGCTTTGTGAGGTTTAGCTGAAAGGGCTTCATTTCGATGCTCTCCACTCAAACCACCTTTTCCCGCGCCCTCGATCTTTCGGATCGAATGTCTCGCCGTCGAACAATGCCCTGAACCCGCGCGCCTCAGTGTCGGTGGCAACGCTCAAGAGTTCAGGTACCTTATCAATTCTTCTTCAGTAGCTCGCTTTTCGAAAAGTTGCATGAGCTCCATGAACGAATCTGGACTTCCGCCAAGTTCCCACACCATGCTCTCTACATAGCGACGTAAATCTGGGTTCGATATCGTTTTATCGTTAGTGAAAAATTCGCTCGCCTCCCGCAAATCAATTGTTTTGTCGAGGACACCGCGCATTACTGCGGCCGCCTTTCCACAAAATCGTTCCCAGTCGGTTTGTTTTCTCGTCATCGTTCTATTCTCGGCAGCGCGACCTAAAACGGGAATTCGCGGTCTAACTCTGCGGGGGAGAGTTCGCCTTTGCGGTAGGACATAGGGGTATTCATTTTCGGCGAGGGCGACGGCGGTCTGGAGCGGCAATCCCGTGAAGCCGCTCGCGTTGCGTCTCAAGCCACACGAGTCGCTCAAATGCATCTTTACGCATCGCAGAATTTCGGCCTGCGCCGTTAAAGCGCACAATCCGCATGGGCGATCAGTTTATTCATGCACGAGAGCGTTAGTTTTTCAACCTCGCGTACCGTGTTAGCACCGCCCTTGAGCCTAGTCATTTTACTTCACCTTAGTCCCGGTCGCGGGCCGGAGGTCATTTCACCTTTTGCGGCGGCGCATATACGGTGCCTATGTCAATATTCTAGAATCGCGGGGGTCTCGCATTTGAGCGGCCAATATTTTGGAAAAAAGACGTGCGGCGTAAGGTAGGGAGGCAAGCCATTGAAGAGGGCTTTTGCTTTTAAGCCTCCATAAGAATAATTCCGACACTAAATGTCCGTTTTGTTCTGCCAGCGAAAAATACTCAATTGCGCGGCGGAGATTTTTCTCGTGGAAAACTCCACGCTTTTCTACTGCCCCCATCAAGTAAAGCGCAGGAGCGAACCCAGCCTTACAATCTTCGCGGATTTCGATCTCGAAAAATTCATCTCGGTTCAAAATCTTAGCCTTGGCCAAGTTGAAACGCGCCAAAGCAGGCTTTCTTTCTTCTGCAGCGCGAAATAAAGTGACCGCCGAGATCGAAATCCTGATCGACCAGTTTTCCTTTCACATTTTCCCACGCCACGACGATTTGGGCATCAGGGTCGCCATTGTCCGCGAGCTCTTGCCACTGCTTCAGCTAGTCTTTTGATTTCAGTATGTACATCGCAATCCACCCCTGGTTCTGAGGCTCGCTGCGGCGCTCGTTATCTGATTACGCAGTTTGCGGTTCAGTGAGCCCCGGCGTCCAGCCCCCGAGAAGCCTGCGCCGCCACGCTCCGGCGACGGAGAGAGCACACCTTCCGACCTCGGCCACACCGACCCCATCCCGCGCGGAAAACTGTTCTCCGTTGTTCTCTCGGTGCGCGGGGTCAGCGCGGGGTCGGGGAAATCGCCTGAAAATTAATTCAGCGAATTCAGTGCGCTAAACAGAGGCTGGCGGAGGGAGTGGGATTCGAACCCACGTTACGGTTTCCCGTAAACACGCTTTCCAAGCGTGCGCCTTCAGCCACTCGGCCACCCCTCCAGTTATCGGCAAATCGCCCGCTTCCATGATTAGGCGCGGTCGAAGGAGCGGTCGCACTATAGTCGCGACCTTCCGGCTTGGGCAACCCGCGGTATGGAGAGGGGGCAATGAGCTTTCTCCTGTTCTAATATGCATATATATGTGCTAATTTAGCACATTGACCAAGATCGAAATAATTGCGCAATATGCTGATTAGCGGCATTTTTTACCTTGTTTTCCATGCCTTAAGCCGCAGGACGCCACGCAATGACGGCTGACGTATCCGCGCTTCCATCTGGTGCTCACCGGCGACCCGGCGCTCTACGCCATCGTCTGGCTGTCGCTGGTCGTCAGCCTGAGCGCGGTGCTGCTGGCGGCCCTGATCGGCGTGCCGGTCGGCGCCTTGATCGCGCTGACCCGCTTTCCCGGCCGCGAGGGCGCCATCGTCGTGCTCAACGCCCTGATGGGCCTGCCGCCGGTCGTGGTCGGGCTGGCGGTCTATCTGCTGCTGTCGCGCTCCGGCCCGCTCGGCGCGTTCGGCCTGCTGTTCACGCCGCAGGCCATGGTGATCGCGCAGACCGTGCTGGTCGACGCCGATCATCGCGGCGCTGACCCGGCAGACCATCGAGGATCTGTGGGTCGAATACCGCGACGAACTGGCCGCCATGGATGTCGGCCCGCTCGGCCGGGTCGCGACGCTGGTCTGGGACGCGCGCTTTTCGCTGGTGACCGCGCTGCTCGCCGGCTTCGGCCGGGCGGCGGCGGAAGTCGGCGCCATCATCATCGTCGGCGGCAATATCGACGGCTTCACCCGCACCATGACCACGGCGATCGCGCTGGAAACCTCCAAGGGCGACCTGCCGCTGGCGATCGGGCTCGGCATGGTGCTGATCTCCATCGTCATCGTCATCAACGCGCTGGCCTGGGGCGCGCGCCGCGCCGGCGAACGCTACGCGGGATGACCATGCGCGCACCCGCCACCGATCTGCCGATCATGTTCATCGACGTCGCGATCGTCGCCGGCGGCGTGACGATCCTCGACCGCGTTTCGCTGACGCTCGGCGCCGGCGCGCCGACCGTGCTGATCGGGCCGAACGGCTCCGGCAAGACCACGCTGCTGCGCGCGGCCATGGGGCTGATGCCGCTGACGCGCGGCCGCATCACCTGGGGCGGGCGCGAAGCGCTCGCCGCCGACGCGGCGCGCCATCGTGTTCCAGCGCCCGGCCATGCTGCGGCGCAGCGCCGCCGGCAATATCCGCTACGCGCTGGCCGCCGCCGGACGTGCCGCGCGCGGAGCGCGCAGACCGCATCGCCGAACTGCTGACGCATGGTCGGGCTCGACGGCATGGGCGCCGGCCGGCGCGGCGGCTGTCGGGCGGCGAGCAGCAGCGGCTGGCGCTGGCGCGCGCGCTTGGCGCGCGATCCCGCCGTGCTGTTTCTCGACGAGCCGACCGCCAGCCTCGATCCCGCCGCCACCAAGGCGATCGAGGACATCGTGCGCGCCGTCACCGCGCGCGGCGTCAAGGTGGTGATGTCGACGCACGATCTCGGCCAGGCCAGGCGGCTGGCCGGCGAGGTCGTGCTGCTGCATCGCGGCCGGCTGATCGAACAGGCGCCGGCGGCGGAGTTCTTCGCCGCAGCCGCGGACGCGAGGAAGCGAGAAAGTTCATCGCCGGCGAATTGCTGGTGTGAGGAATCGCACGGCTGTCATCCCGGCAAGCGAGCGGAGCGCCATGTCCGGTGACGACAGCGGACGAGTTTGGGGACGACATCCAGACAGAGAAAACAAAACGAGGAGGATCACTCATGTTCAATCGTCGCTCATTGATTGCCGCCGCCGCGCTCGGCGCCGTTCTGTTCGCCGCCCCGCCGGGCATCGCCCAGGACAAATCGATCGTGGTCGCCTCGACCACCTCGACGCAGGATTCCGGCCTGTTCGAATATCTGCTGCCGCTAGTTCAAGGCCAAGACCGGCATCACCGTGAAGGTGGTGGCGCAGGGCACCGGCAAGGCGCTCGACACCGGCCGCGCGCTGCGACGCCGACGTCGTGTTCGTGCACGCCAAGGCGCAGGAAGAGAAATTCCTCGCCGAAGGCTACGGCGTGAAGCGCTTTCCGGTGATGTACAACGACTTCGTCATCGTCGGGCCGAAGAGCGATCCGGCCGGCATCAAGGGCATGAAGGACGTCGCCAAGGCGCTCAACCAGATCAAGGACAAGGGCGCGACCTTCTTCTCGCGCGGCGACCGCTCCGGCACGCACAGCGCCGAGCTGCGGCTGTGGAAGGCGGTCGGCATCGACATCGAGAAGGACAAGGGCCCCTGGTACAAGGCGATCGGCCAGGGCATGGGCGCGACGCTCAACACCGCGGCGGCCGGCAACGGCTACACGCTGACCGACCGCGCCACCTGGATTCACTTCAAGAACAAGCAGAACCTCGTCATCGTGGTGGAAGGCGACAAGCGCCTGTTCAACCAGTACGGCGTCATGCTGGTGAACCCGGCCAAGTGCCCGAGCGTCAAGAAGGATCTCGGCCAGGCCTTCATCGACTATCTGATCTCGCCGGAAGGCCAGAAGGACATCGCCGGCTACAAGGTCGACGGGCAGGAGTTGTTCTTCCCGAACGCCAACGATCACAACGCGTGATGTCTAATTGACCTGTCCTCGCTCGCGGCGAAGGTCGGACGATCCAGTAGCACGCGAGAGGTGCGGATGAGACGGCAGTGCAGTCAAGCGACACTTCGGAGTCTACCGCATGCCCCGCCTTCGCGCGGGGCATGAGAGCGGATCGGCGTTGTGCCTGCATTACGTTCGCTTATTCACCATGACGACATGCCGCGCACGCCGACACCATTCGTCTCTACGCCGCCGGCAGCCTGAAAGCCGCGCTGACCGACGTGGCGAAGGCCTATGAGGCGCGAGCGGCAACAAGGTCGAGACGAAATTCGGTCCGTCCGGCCTGCTGAAGAATGAAATCGCCGGCGGCGCCAAAGCCGACATTTTCGCGTCCGCCAATATGGCGCATCCGAAGGCGCTGCATGATGCCGGCAAGAGCGGCCCGGTGCGTGCTGTTCGCGCGCAACAAATTGTGCGCGCTGGTCAAGCCGGGCCTCGCGGTCGACAGCGCCAATCTGCTCGACGCGCATGCTCGACCCGGCAGGTGAAGCTCGGCACCTCGACGCCGAAGGCCGACCCGTCCGGCGACTATGCGTTCGAAGTTTTCGCAAGGCCGAAGCGCTTCAAGCCGGGCGCGCAGGCCGCGCTCGAAGCGAAGGCGCTGCAAGCTGACCGGCGCCAAGGACAGCGCCGCGCCGCCGGCGGGCCGCATCGCCTATGGCTGGCACGTGGCGGAAGGCCGCGCCGACATCTTCCTCACCTACTGCACCAATGCGATGGCCGCGCAGAAGCAGATATCCCGGCCAGCAGATCGTGGCATGCTGCCGGACGCGCTTGCGGTCGGCGCCGATTACGGCCTGACGGTCATGAACGGCGCGCCGGCGGCGAGCGAAGGCGTTTGCCGCGTTCATCATGTCGGCGGCAGGGCAGAAGATACTGGCCGGTTACGGATTTGCGGCAGGCGGAAATGAGACGGCATCGCCATCTATTCTGCCGTCATCACCCGCGAAGGCGGGTGATCCAGTAGCAGCGGCAGACCGGGGGTACTGGATCCCCGCTTTCGCGGACGATAGAGCGAGCTGCGAGTATACTGCACTCGCCCCTCGATCAGTGAATCGTGCTATGTCCCTCACCCGCCGCACACTGCTCGCCGCCGCCGCCGCGCTGATCGCGCCGCGCGTGGCGCGCGCGGCAACCGTCACCGACGCCACCGGGCGCGCCGTGCCGGTGCCGGCCAAGTCGACGCGCGTGTTTCCCGCCGGCCCGCCGGCCGCGATCCTGCTCTACACGCTGGCGCCCGATCTGCTGCTCGGCTGGCCGCGCGCCAACCGGCCGGAAGAATGCGCCTATATGCTGCCCGACATCTGCGCCAGGCCGGAGATCGGCCGCATCACCGGGCGCGGCAACACCGCCAATCTGGAAACGGTGATCGCGCTCAAGCCCGATCTCATCCTCGATGTCGGCTCGACCCGCGACGACCTTCGTGTCGCTGGCCGACCGCGTGCAGGAGCAGACCGGCATTCCCTATGCGCTGCTCGACGGCCGCTTCGACGCGATTGCCGCGACCTATCGCAAGCTCGGCGAACTGATCGGGCGGCAGGCCGACGCCGAAAAGCTCGCGCGCTATGCCGACGATACGCTTGAAGACCATCACCGGCCGCATCGCCGCCATCGCGCCGCGACAAGCGCCCGCGCGTCTATTACGCGCGCGGCCCGCGCGGGCTGGTGACGGGCCTCGGCGGCTCGATCAATGTCGAGACCATCGAGATGCTGGCGCAGAATGTCGCCGGCGGCACGCGCGGCGGCCTCGCCAATGTGTCGATCGAACAGGTGCTGCTGTGGAATCCGGACGTGATCGTCACCATCGACCGGGATTTCGCCGCCAATGTGCGCAGCGATCCGGCCTGGGCTTCGGTCGCGGCGGTGCGAGAACGGCCGCGTGCATCTGTCGCCGAAAATGCCGTTCGGCTGGGTCGATTTTCCGCCCTCGGTCAACCGGCTGATCGGGCTGTGGTGGCTGGCGAAGATTCTCTATCCGGACATGTTCCCGGAGGACCTGACGCAGGCTGACGCGCGATTTCTACACGATGTTCTATCACTGCACGCCGAGCGACGCGCAGATCGACGCATGTGCTGGCGGGGCGGGGTTGATACGCGATTCCTGCTGCGCGCGGCGCGCACGATGTGTCTTCCCTCTCCGCCGCGGGGAGACGGGAAAGCGAAGCATCGCATGACAGGCCTCGCATTGTCATTCGCGGATAATGTCGGCATGCGAGGAGGCGAATCCAATGACCCGCTCCGCCCTGCCCGGCCTGGCGATCGCGACGGCGTGCTGATCGCCGGGCTGCTGCTCGCCTTCACGGTCGGGCGCTATCCGGTGTCGCTCGGCGATCTGGTCGCACGTGCTGTTCGCCAAAGCTCACCGGCGGCAGCGCCGCATGTGCCGCCGGCGGTCGAGAGCGTGATCCTGCAGGTGCGCGGGCCGCGCGTGCTCGCCGCCGTGCATGGTCGGCGCCGCGCTGGCGGTCGCCGGCACCGCGTTTCAGGGCCTGTTCCGCAATCCGCT
Source organism: uncultured Pseudomonadota bacterium (assembly GCA_963819955.1). GTDB lineage: Bacteria > Pseudomonadota > Alphaproteobacteria > Rhizobiales > Xanthobacteraceae > Pseudolabrys. Next base: position 556,950 of record CAWFYB010000010.1, read on the forward strand.
GGTGTCGCCGGATATTCTCGGCGCCTCGTCGGGCGCGGCGCTCGGCGCCGTCATCGGCATCTTCTTCTCGCTCGGCATTTTCGCCATCCAGGGCCTCGCCTTCGTCGGCGGGCTGGTCGCGGTCGCCGCGGTCTATGTCATCGGCTCGACGGTGCGCTCGCGCGATCCGATCCTGGTGCTGGTGCTGACCGGCGTCGTGGTCGGCTCGCTGCTCGGCGCCGGCGTCGGCCTCGTGAAATATCTCGCCGATCCCTACAACCAGCTTCCGGCCATGACCTTCTGGCTGCTCGGCAGCCTGTCCGCGGCCAGCGTCGCCGATCTGTTGCCGCTGTTCGGGCCGGTGGCGCTCGGCACCGCGGTGCTGGTCGCGCTGCGCTGGCGCATGAACGTGATGTCGCTGCCGGAGGAGGAAGCGCGCGCGCTCGGCGTTGCGACCGGGCCGTTGCGCATCGTCATCGTCGCCGCGGCGACGCTGGTGACGTCGGCGAGCGTCGCCACCGCCGGCATCATCGGCTGGGTCGGCCTGGTGGTGCCGCATCTGGCGCGCTCGCTGGTCGGGCCCGGATTTCGCGCGGCTGCTGCCGGCGGCGGCGATCCTCGGCGGCGGCTATCTGCTGCTGATCGACACGCTGGCGCGCACCGTGGCGCGAAGTCGAAATTCCGCTCGGCATTCTGACCGCCGTGGTCGGCACGCCGTTTTTCATCTGGCTGCTCGCCGGCATGCAGAGGAACTGGTCGTGATGCGCTCGACGGCCACGCCCTCACCATCGGCTACCCGACCACACCGTCGGCAGCGGGCTCGACGTCGCGCTCGCGACCGGCGAGGTGCTGGCGCTGCTCGGGCCGAATGGCGGCGGCAAGACGACGCTGCTCAAGACGCTGCTCGGCTTGCTCAGCGCCGAAGGCCGGCGAGGTGCGGCTCGACGGCAAGCCGCTCGGCGACTATTCGATCCGCGAACGCGCGCGCGTGGTCGCCTATGTGCCGCAGGTGCATGTCGGCACCTTCGCCTTCACGGTCGAGACCGTGGTGCTGATGGGCCGCACCGCGCACGGCAATCTGTTCAGCCGGCCGAGCGCGCATGACCGCGACGGTGGCGGCGCAGCGCGCTCGAGCGCTTCGGCATCGCGCATCTGTCGCAGCGGCCCTACACGCAGATTTCCGGCGGCGAGCGGCAGCTCGTGCTGCTGGCGCGCGCGCTGGCGCAGGAGCCGCAATTCATCGTGCTCGACGAGCCGACCGCGTGCCTCGACTTCGGCAACCAGGGCAAGGTGATGCGCGAAATCCGCGCGCTTGCCGCATCCGGCCACGGCGTGCTGTTCACCACGCACGATCCCAATCACGCGCTGCGCGCCGCCGACCGCGCTTTTCTGTTGCGCGACGGCACGCAACTGGCCGAAGGGCCGGTGGCAGCGTGCTCAATCGGGCGCAACTGGAAGCGCTTTATCGCGCGCCGGTCGAGACGGTGGTCGATCGGCGGGCGGAGGCGTTTTTGCCGGGGTAAGTCGCATCCCGCGTCGCGAGCGGCGGGGTCAGACCGATCCGCGGAACCGGTCGCCCGCATTGCGGTGCGTACTTCTGCCCGGGCGGGGTAGCGAACGTTCACTTCGCCGGCACCACCAGCGAATAGCGCGGATCGGCGGCGAGCACCTCGGCCTCCGGCAGGCCCAGTTCCTTGCGCACGATGTTGGTGCCGAGCACCAGCGCCACGGTCTTGTAGAAGGCTGGCGGCGGCTCATGCCCTCGCGGCCCATGCCGCAGTCGGACGAGATCACCAGCCGCTCGGCCGGAATATATTTGAGCGCGCGCGCGGATGTGCGTCGGCGATCTCCTCCGGGCTGCTCGACCTGCAGCGTGTGGTGGTCGATGACGCCGATGGCAGATCTTCTTGTCGGTGATGATCTTGCCGATGGCTTCGAGATCGATGCCGCCGGCGCTGACCGACATCTCGAACGTGATCACGTCGGCGTCGACCTTGTTGTAGCGTCTCGAGCGCCGCCTTGTAGCTCATGCACCTCCGCGAACATGCGTTGCTGCGACGGATTGCCCCAGCAGGAATGTGGCCCACACTTCGGTCTTGGCGCGCAGGCCTTTCACCGTGCGATTGAACACCTCGACGCATGAATTCCGGGTTGATGACCTTGTCGCTGATCTTGCGCACCGCCGAGCATGTGGATCTGCGGCTCCTCGAACTGGATCACCGGGCAGCCGGCATCGGCGAGTTCGTGATATTCCTCGTTGAGCGCGTCGGCGATGGCCAGCATGCGTTCCGTTATCGCTCTTGTAGTACCTGTCCTGCACCGCGAAGGCGACCAGCTCCGCCGATACGTGCCGAACTTGACCGGCTTCTCGGTCATGCGCTGCGCCACCTTCCACATCGCGGCGTATTGCAGATTGCCGCGCGCCGACCGGCCCGGTGATGACCGGGCATCACCCGCGATTCCAGATAGTCGTGCAGGATGTGGCCGCGCGGGAACCAGATGCCGCCTCGGCCGGCCGGCGTCGGCATGCGGATCGCGTGTCGAAGCCGCCCATGTGGCGCGGCGGATAGGCGGTCCAGCTCTGGCCGCCGACGTCGTCGTCGAAACGCGCAGTCGCCGTCGGTGACGATGTCGAGCCCGGCCAGCTCCTGGTCGCGCAGATAGCAGGTCGAGCGCGTCGTCATATTGCTCGCGGAAGTGGCGGTTCACCATCGCTTCGAGGAAACTGCCGGGTGCCGAGATTTTCCGTGTACCAGCTCGGCCGCGGCAGCGAGCCGGTGATGGTGGTCGGCAGCATGATGTCTTTGGTGGCGCGAAGCATCGACAGTTCCTCCCGGAGGCATGCCGGCGAGCCTTTGCGGCCTGTCATCATTGACACCATATTAGAACTGCGGCGGCGCGCAAGGAAACTGATGCATAGCCGTTGCCGGCTGCGGCGTCGCCAACTGCCCACCCGCGTGGGCAATATTCAGCAGGGCGAAAATGTCTGCTATAAGTTGCGCCATGGACAAGAAAACCGACAGCTACATCATCCGGCCCAACCCGCACGATCCGCGGCTGACCGAGCGCGTCACCGGCATCGACCAGACCGGCGCCAAAATCGAGACCTCGGTGACGGTCGAGCGCGCGCTGACGATTTTCCTCAATTCGCAGGAGATCGTCACCGCCATGACCATCGGCGACTATCCGGAATATCTCGCGATCGGCTATCTGCTCAACCAGAACATGCTGCTGCCCGACGATGTCGTCACCGGCGTCGACTACGACGAGGAGCTGGCGGTCGTCGTCGTGCGCACCAAGCGCAAGACCAATTACGAGAAGAAGCTGAAGAAGAAGGTGCAGACCTCGGGCTGCGCGCAGGGCACCGTGTTCGGCGACCTGATGGAGGCGCTGGAAGACGTCACGCTGCCGAAGGCGACCTTGCGCACCTCCTGGCTCTATGCGCTGACCAACAAGATCAACACCACGCCGTCGCTTTATCTCGAAGCCGGCGCCATCCACGGCTGCGTGCTGGCGCGCGAGGACCAGCCGCTGGTCTACATGGAGGACGTCGGCCGCCACAACGCGGTCGACAAGATCGCCGGCTGGATGTTCAAGGAGAAGGTCAGGCCCGCCGACAAGATTTTCTACACCACCGGCCGGCTCACCTCGGAAATGGTGATCAAGACCGTGCGCATGGGCATTCCGATCCTGATTTCGCGCTCGGGCTTCACCGCCTGGGGCGTCGAGCTGGCGCGCAAGGCCAACCTCACGCTGATCGGCCGCGCCCGCGGCAAGCGTTTCGTCGCGCTCGCCGGCGAGGACCGCATCGTGTTCGACCAGGACCTCGCCTATGTCGAGGAAGAAAGCTCCAAGCACCGGCGCAAGGCCGCGGTGCATGATGAGTGACGAGCCTCGTACTTCACCTCTCCCGCTTGCGGGGGAGGGTCGGCGCAGCGAAGTGCAGCCGGGGAGGGGGACTCCTTCGCTTCAATGTTCACCCGCCTCCCGCCAGCCCTCGCCCCGCAAGCGGGGCAGGGGAGGTCCGAGAAGGCGTAGCGGCATGACGATTCCCACTCCCCCCACCCTCGGCCTCGTCCTCGCCGGCGGCCTCGCGCGCCGCATGGGCGGCGGCGACAAGGCGCGCATCGAGATCGGCGGCGTCGACCATCCTCGACCGCGTGCTGGCGACGCTGTCGGGCCAATGCACCGACATCATCATCAACGCCAATGGCGATCCGGCGCGCTTCGCCGACACCGGCTGCACGTGGTGCCCGACAACGTGCCGGCTATCCCGGCCCGCTCGCCGGCATCCTCGCCGGGCTCGACTGGCTGGCCGCACAGAACAACGGCGTCGAATGGATCGTCAGCGTGCCGGGCGATTGCCCGTTCCTGCCCGACGATCTGGTCGAGAGGCTGCACCTCGCCCGCCGCAAGCTGGGCGCCGGCGTGCCGCTCGCCTGCGCGCGCTCCGGCGAATGGCGCCATCCGGTGGTCGGCCTGTGGCCGCTGGCGCTGCGCGAGGACTTGCGCAAGGCGCTGGTCGAGGAGGACTTGCGCAAGATCGAGGTGTGGACGGCGCGCCATGGCGTCGCCATCGCCGAATGGCCGGCCGAGCCGGTCGATCCGTTCTTCAACGTCAACACGCCGGAAGACGCCGCCCGCGCCACGCGCATTGCGCTGCAACATAGTTGAGGGCGCTGAGTAGCGCGGCTTGACGCGCCGTCGCGCATTTTCCATATCTGCTATAGTGCATAAGCTATGGGTCTGGGAGAGGAGCTAAAAAAATGAAAACATTCCTCATTGCCTGCGTGGCGGCCATCGTCATCGCGGTCATCGGCGGGGTCGTGCTCAGCAGCATGCCGGATACCGGCGGACACGGCCTTCAGCACGCCCTACGTGCGGCTCGGCGCCTAGCTAACTGATCAGCGCCGCGTAGGACAGAAAGCCGACGCGGGCGCCCGGCTCGATCGCGGTGACGTCTTCGGGGAATTCCAGCAAGCCGTCGGTCTCGGTCAGCGAGGTGAGAATGCCGGCGCCGTCCTGCGGATGCTTGACCGCTTCGATCTCGCCGTCGTTGCCGCGCCGCAGCGCCACGCGCACATATTCGCGGCGGTCTTTTTTCTTCTTGTAGGCGAAGGCCGCGCGCACCGGCAGCGGCGTGAGCTTTTGCGGCCGCGCGCCGGCAAGCCGCAGCAGCAGCGGCTTCACCACGCGCACGAAAGTCACGAACACCGCCACCGGATTGCCCGGCAGGCCGACGAAGGCCGCGCCGTGGCCGTTTGCGCTGCGGATCACGCCCATGGCCACCGGCCGCCCCGGCTTGATGGCGACGCGCCAGAACACCAGGCTGCCGATGCGCTCGACCGCGCTGCGCACGTGATCGGCTTCGCCGGTCGAGACGCCGCCCGAGGTGAGGACGAGATCGTGATCGGCGGCGGCCGCGGCGAGCGCGCGCGCCAGCGCGTCGGGATCGTCGCGCAGAATGCCGAGATCGGTCACGTCGGCGCCGAGCCGCTCCAGCAGGCCGCTCAGCAGATAGCGGTTGGCGTCGTAGATCGCGGCGCCGCCGCGCGCGGCTCCCGGCTCGACCACCTCGTCGCCGGTGGAGAAGATCGCGACCTTCAGCCGCCGCCGCACCTCGATCTCGGTGATGCCGAGCGCGGCGGCGAGCGCGACATGCTGCGCCTCCAGCACGGTGCCGGCCGGCAGCACGACATGCCCGGCGGGCACGTCCTCGCCGGCAAGCCGCCGGTTGGCGCCGAGCTTCAGGCCCGTCGGCACGATCACGCGTTCGCCGTCCGCCGTCACGTCTTCCTGCATGAACACCGTGTCGGCGCCCGTGGGCATCGGCGCGCCGGTGAAAATGCGGATGGCTTCGCCGGCTTGCAGCGCCTGCTCCGCGCGCGCGCCGGCGGTCAGGCGGCCGGCGATGGCGAGCGTGGTGTCGCCGTCGTGCTTGAGATCGGCGTGGCGCACGGCGTAGCCGTCGACCGCGGAATTGTCGAACGGCGGCAGATCGACCGGCGCCTTGATGTCGCTTGGCGGTGACGCGGCCGCGCGCGCCGCGCAGCGGCAACCGTTCGGTCTCGGCGACCGGCGTGACGCGCTCGCCGATCAGCCGCTCCATGTCGGCGAGCGGCAGCAGCGGACCGGAAAAGGCAAAACAGTCGTCGGTCAGTTGCGCCATAGCACTAGCCCTTTGCCGACGGCCTCGATCGCCACCGCGTGCTTGAGCAGCAGATCGGCGATCGCCTCGATGTCGTTGAGGTCGATCACCGGCACCTTGGCCGCCGGCAGCGCGATGTCGGAGGCGATCGCGACGATGTGCGGGTCTTCCGGATGGATCAGCGGCTTGCCGTTGGCGGCGCGGTGGATTTCGAGCTTGGGAAACGTGTCGCGCTTGTAGCCTTCGACCAGCACCAGATCGACCGGCGACATCTTGCCGACCAGCGCCGGCAGGTCCCATTCCGGCTCCTCGCGCAACTCGTGCAGGATCGCCCAGCGCTTGGCCGAGGAGATGATCACCTCGGTGGCGCCGGCGGCGCGGTGGAAGAACGAATCCTTGCCGGGCTGGTCGAGATCGAAGCCGTGATGGGCGTGCTTGAGCGTGGACACGCGTTAGCCCGCGCGCGATCAGGCACGGGATGAGCTTCTTGATCAGCGTGGTTTTGCCCGACCCGCTCCAGCCGGCGAGACCGATGATGCGCATGGAAGTCCATATATGGCAGCCGGCGCCCTCGAAATGAACCGCGACATATAGCACGCTCTGAGCGCGATGCCGGAAGGTGGCTGCTCTCCGGCAAACTACGGAATTGCCCGGATTTTATCGATCGGCGCAGATTTCCTGCCGATGGGACGGCCGCGGAGAGCGACGATGAGCCAGGCTTCGGTGTGGACCCGGCGCGAGGTATGGACGCGCAAGCTGCTCTATCCGGGACATACCTTTCCGACCGCCGCCGCGCCGGTGATCGTCGCCATCGGGCTTGCCCATCATGACCGCGTGTTCGCCGCGCTGCCGGTGGCGCTCGCCTTCCTCGCCGGCTGGCTGATCCAGTTCGCCGGCGTGGTCACCGACAATTACAGCAACCTCAAGCGCGAGCCGGACGACCGCGAGCATCCCGAGCTGGTGCAGGCGGTCAACAGCGGCCTGCTCTCGCTCGCCGATCTGCGCAACACAATCCTCGTCAGTTACGGCCTGGCAGTGCTGTTCGGCTTTGCGCTGCTGGCGCTGGCGGGATGGCCGGTGATCGTGATCGGGCTGGCGAGCATCCTGGCGAGCTGGGCCTATTCCGCCGGCCCCTGGCCGTTCGGCCGCCACGGCTTTGCCGATCCGCTGTTCTTTTTGTTCTTCGGCACCGTCTCGGTGATCGGCGCCTATTACGTGCAGGCCGCCGTGGTGCTCGGGACCGGAGCATTGGCGCGAGGCGCTGCCGCTCACCGCGGTGGCGGTCAGCCTGCCGATCGGCGCGCTGATCACCAATATCCTGATCATCGACGATATCCGCGACTGCGAGTTCGACATGGTGAAGGGCAAGAACACGGTGGCGGTGCGCTTCGGCAAAATCTGGAGCCGGTATGAATTCGTCGGCCTGCTGGTCTTCGCCTATCTCGCGCCATTCTGGTTCTGGCGCGGCTTTGGCTTCAGCGCCTGGGTGCTGCTGCCGCTTATCACGCTGCCGCTGGCCGTTATGGTCGCCCGCGCGGTGTGGACCCGCGACAATTTCGCCGAACTGGTGCCGATGACGCCGCGCATGGCCATGCTGACGGTCGTCTATTCGGTCTGCCTGGCGGTCGGACTGGCGTCGTCGCCGTAAGCGGATACCGGAATTTTTTTGATATAGATCAATTTTGCACAGTCACTCCACCGTAATTTTGTTTGGATAGCGTCGTGCCGCGCGGCGATAGGCGTTGATCGGTATACTTGGGAGATTCGATGCCGAGAAATCGGTGGCTGCTCCTCCTTGCGCTGCTGGTCGTGGGCGCCGTCCTTGGCGCCGGCGGCATGCTGGTTAGCCTCGAGGTCAACCGCGCCACCTCGACCGACGCCTTCTGCACCTCCTGCCACAGCATGACTTTCGTGGGGAACGATCCCCATTTCCATCAATTCGTCGCATCGCACCAACAGCGAAGGCGTGCGCCCGAGCTGCGGCGACTGTCACATTCCGAAGACCAACTGGTTCGTCGAGACCTGGACCCATGTCTCGTCGGGCGTTCACGACGTCATCGCCGAAAAGACACACGATTTCAGCGATCCCAAGACCTGGGAGAAGCGCCGTATCGAGCTCGCCCATGAAGTCCGCGCCAAGATGCGCGCGCAGGACAGCGTGACCTGCCGCGGCTGCCACGACGCGGCCAGCGTCCTTCCGAAAAGCCCACGCGGACAGGCGGCGCACGCGCTGTTGCGCGAAGGCCGCATGACCTGCATCGACTGCCATTTCAACCTCGTCCACGCCCCGGTGCCGCCGACGCTGGAGTTCATCCGCGGCTCCGGCATCGGCGGAAAATCGAAGTAGCACGCGCATGATCCCGAAAAGTGGGTACCGGTTTTCGGACAAGATCATGCGCAACGCAAAAAGTTAAGGAGACTGCGATGCGCATCCAAGGCCGGATACCGAAAGTCCTCGCCGCCGCGCTCCTGACCGGCGGGCTGAGCGCCGCCGCGCTGGTGCTGGCGCCGCAACTCTACGCGCAGACGCCGCCGGCGCCCGCCGCTACGCCCGCACCCGCCGCCGCGCCGGTGGCAACGCCCGGCATGATCCCGACCACCGACGTGCCGTTCTATGCCGACTGGGCCTCCTCGCCGCACGCCGACCACAAGGCGGAGCCGTTCAACCACTGGAACAAGGAAGGCAATATTCCGGTGGTCTGCGCGCGTTGCCATTCGACCCCCGGCTTCCGCGACTATCTCGGCGCCGACGGCACCGCCCCCGGCAAGGTCGATCATCCGGCGCCGATCGGCACCGTCATCACCTGCATCGCCTGCCACAACGACAAGGCGCTGGCGCTCACCACCGTCACCTTCCCGTCGGGGGTGAAGGTGGCCAATCAGGGCACCAACACCCGCTGCATGACCTGTCACCAGGGCGTCGAATCGACCAACAGCGTCAACGCCAAGCTCGCCGGCATCGCCGACGACGCGATCGAACCCAAGCTCGATTTCATCAACGTGCATTACACGGCCGCCGGCTCGATGTTGTTCGGCAACATGGCCAAAGTCGGCTACGAATATCCCGGCAAGACCTATGCCGGCCGCTTCGAGCATAAGGAGCCCTATACGCGCTGCACCGCATGCCATGCCACCCACAGCCTGGCGGTCAAAGTCGACGACTGCGCCGCCTGCCATAAAGAAGTGACCGACAAGGCCTCGCTGCACACGATCCGCACCGACAAGATCGACCGCGACGGCAACGGCAACATCGCCGAAGGCGTAGCGCAGGAGCTCGACCATCTGCGCGGCAAACTGCTTGCCGCCATCACGGACTACGCCAAGACGGTCGTTAAAAAGCCGGTGGTCTACGACCCGCACGTCTATCCGTATTTCTTCAACGACAACAACGGCAACGGCACGGCCGACAAGGACGAGGCCAAATTCCCCAACCGCTACAAGTCCTGGACACCGCGGCTGATGAAGGCCGCCTATAACTATCAGTTCGTCACCAAGGACCCGGGCGCCTTCGCGCACAATTCGGCCTATGCCAGCGAATTGCTGCTGGACTCGCTCGCCGATCTCGGCACCAAGGTGAAGGTCGATATCGCCAAGGCGACGCGGCCGTAAGCCGCGCGTCGGCCTGCACCGCCATCGTCATTGCCGGGCTTGACCCGGCAATCCATGATGAAATGCAACAAAGATGACCTTACAGGTTATCCTGACGCGATTCTCATCATGGATGCCCGGGTCAAGCCCGGACATGACATCGCGTGTGCCGACTCGGATCGCTAAAAGCAAAACGCCCGGCCGCAAGGCCGGGCGTTTGCATTTTGCGATGACTGGAGTGTCGGCTATTCGGCCGGCTGCTGCGCGCCCTTGGCGCCGCCGCCCTGCACTTCCTCTTCGTACCAGAGGTTATGGTGCTCCTTGGCCCAGTTCACGTCGACCGTGCCGTTGCTCATCAACTCGAAGGCGCCCTCCATGCCGAGCGTGCCGAGATAGATGTGCGCGACGATCAGCGCGACGAACAGCACGCCGACGACGGCGTGGAACACCTGCGCCAGCTCCATGTTGGCGACGGTCATGCCGTAATAGAACGGGAACATCAGCATGAAGCCGGAGATGATCATGGCCGCGCCGCCGAGCACGATGAACCAGTACAAGCAGCTTCTGGCCGGCGTTGAACTTGTGCGCCGGGGCGTGCGTGTGGCCCTTGCCCATGCCGCCGCCCGCCTTGAGCCACTGCACGTCCGCCGCGGTCGGGAAGTTCTGCCCGATCCACATCAGGAACATCAGGACGACGCCGATGGTGAAGGCGAAGCTGAGATAATTATGGAGGTACTTCGCCCATTCCGACCAGTCGCTGAAAGCCTGCGGCGACATCAGCGGCAGCAGCAGACTGCGGCCGAAGGTGACGTTAAGGCCGGTGATGCCGAGAATCACAAAACTCGTGGCGGTCAGCCAATGCACAAAGCGTTCGAAGCCGTTGAAGCGCACGATGGTGCGGCCGGTGCGGCCACCTTCGATCTTGATCGAGCCGCGCCACAGATAGAAGAGGATGAGCAGCGCCAGCATGCCGATGATGGCAACACCGCCGATCCACACCAGCGTGACGGTGCGGAATTCGCGCCATTCGCGGCCGGCCGGGTGAATGAGGTTTGCCGCCTTCTTGTCGGGAATGCTGACCTGGCCCGAGATCACGCCGCCCTTCAACTGGTTCATAAGCTGCTGCTCGCTGGTCGCCGCGGTCGGACCGCCCTGCGCCGAAACCGGCGTTGGCATCGCCATCGCGACAACGAACGCAAGCGCCAAGGCCCCGGCGATCAAGCGCATCTGCGCAAAAATCTTCGCCATGCCATCTTCTCCCATGCTTTTCCGAGTGTTCTTGTTTGGCGAAATCGGCGGCGCGGGCTCCCTCCCGCACCGCCGAGCCGTTTCAGGTCGCGATCGACTCGCGGTAGGCCGTCTGCCAGCCCCAGGCGCCGGAGCCGTAGCCGCGCTTGGCCACGCGCTCTTTGTAGATCTTGGCGATGACGTCGCCGTCGCCCGCCAGCAGCGACTTGGTCGAGCACATCTCGGCGCACAGCGGCAGCTTGCCTTCGGCCAGACGGTTGGCGCCGTATTTTTCGTATTCGGCCTTGCTGCCGTCGGCTTCCGGGCCGCCGGCGCAGAACGTGCACTTGTCCATCTTGCCGCGCGAACCGAAGTTGCCGACCTTGGGATATTGCGGTGCGCCGAACGGGCAGGCGTAGAAGCAATAGCCGCAACCGATGCAGATGTCCTTGGAGTGCAGAACGACCGCATCGGCGGTGGTGTAGAAGGCGTCCACCGGGCACACCGCCGCGCAAGGCGCGTCGGTGCAGTGCATGCAGGCCATGGAGACCGAGCGCTCGCCCGGCTTGCCGTCGTTGAGCGTGACGACGCGCCGGCGATTGATGCCCCACGGCACCTCGTGCTCGTTCTTGCAGGCGGTGACGCAAGCGTTGCATTCGATGCAACGGTCGGCGTCGCAAAGGAATTTCATGCGTGCCATGTCAATTCTCCCTTACCCGTTGCCTCACGCCGCCTCGATGCGGCACAGGGTGACTTTGGTTTCCTGCATCTGCGTGACCGAATCGTATCCGTAGGTGCCATCCATGTTCGACGCTTCGCCGAGCACGTATGGATCGCTGCCCTTCGGATATTTCCCGCGCAGGTCCTTGCCCTGCCAGTAGCCGCCGAAGTGGAACGGCATGAAGGCGACGCCGGCGCCGACCCGCTCGGTGACCATCGCGGCCACCAGGACCTTGCCGCCTTCCGGCGAGTGGATCCAAACCTTGCTGCCATCCTTGATGCCTAGCTTGCCGGCATCGGCCGGGTTGATCTCGGCGAACATCTCCTGCTGCAGTTCGGCGAGCCACTTGTTGGAGCGCGATTCCTCGCCGCCGCCCTCGTATTCGACCAGACGGCCGGAGGTGAGGATGGTGGGGAAGTCCTTGGAGTGATCGACCTTCTGGATCGAGGCGTACAAGGTCGGCAGGCGCCAGGCCTTGCGGTCGGTGTAGGTCTGATACTTCGGCAGCAGATCGCGCCGCGGCGTGTAGAGCGGTTCGCGGTGCAGCGGGATCGGATCCGGGAACTGCCACACGATGGTGCGCGCCTTGGCGTTACCGAACGGCGCGCAGCCATGCTTGATCGCGACGCGCTGGATGCCGCCCGAAAGGTCGATCTTCCAGTTCACGCCGCCGATTTTCTTGTCGTAGTCGGCTTGCGCGGTGGCATCGGGCGCAGCGCCGGCGGCGGGAGCCGTAACGGGTTTCGCGCCCGCCACTTTCTCGATCGCCGCGAGTTCGGGCGCCGTGAGGTCCTTGTCCCAGCCAAGCTTCTTCAGCATGGCCATGGTGAACTCGGGGTAGCCGTCCTTGAGCTCCGAGTCCTTCGAATAGGAACCCTCGGCCAGGATGTTGGTGCCGTTGTGCACGACACCGAAGCGGGCTCGGAAGGTGAGACCGCCTTCCGCCACCGGCTTGGAGGTGTCGTAAAGGATCGGCGTGCCCGGATGCTTCATCTCGGGCGTGCCCCAGCATGGCCACGGCAGACCGTAGTACTCGCCTTTGCACGGCCCCTCTTTGGCCTGCAGCGTGGTCGGGTCGAAGCTCGACTGGTTGGCCATGTGCAGCTTCAGGCGCTCCGGCGACTGGCCGGTATAGCCGATGGTCCACGAGCCGCGGTTCCACTCGCGGGTGATGTCTTCCACCACCGGCTCGTTGCCCTTGACCTCGATGTGTTTGAACATCTCCTTGTCGAAGCCGAACTTCTTGGCGAACAGATAAAGGATCTCGTGGTCGACCTTGGCTTCGAACCAGGGCTTGAACACGCGGTCGCGCCATTGCAGCGAGCGGTTCGACGCGGTGACCGAACCGGAGGTCTCGAACTGCGTGGTCGACGGCAACAGATAGATGCCGTCCTTGCGGTCGGGAATGACGGCGGCGAAAGTCGGCACGGGGTCGACGATGACCATCATGTCGAGCTTTTCCATCGCCTTCTTCATTTCGGGCAGACGGGTCTGCGAGTTCACGGCATGGCCCCAGTACACCATCACGCGGATGTTGTTGGGCTGGTCCATGTTCTCCTTTTTCTCGAGCACGCCGTCGATCCAGCGCGAGACCGGGATGCCTTTGCTCTCCATCAATTTCTGCGAAGCGAAGCGGCCCTTCAGGTAGTCGTAGTCGACGTCCCAAACGCGCGCCCAGTGCTTCCACGAGCCGGCTGCCAGGCCGTAATAGCCGGGCAGGCTGTCGGCGAGCAGGCACACGTCGGTGGCGCCCTGCACGTTGTCGTGGCCGCGGAAGATGTTGGCGCCGCCGCCGGCGACGCCGATATTGCCGAGCGCCAGTTGCAGCGCGCAATAGGCGCGGGTGTTGTTGTTGCCGTTGCTGTGCTGCGTGCCGCCCATGCACCACACGAGCGTGCCGGGCCTGTTCTCATGCAGCATCTTGGCGACGCGCTCGAGCTGCGCGCCGGGCACGCCGGTGACCTTCTCGGTCTCTTCCGGCGTCCACTTCATCACTTCCTTCTCGACCTGGTCGAGGCCGTAGACGCGCTGCTTGACGTATTCCTTGTCGACCCAGCCGTTCTTGAAGATGTGGTAGAGGATGCCCCACACCAGCGCGACGTCGGTGCCGGGACGGAAGCGCACGAATTCGTCGGCGTGCGCCGCCGTGCGCGTAAAGCGCGGATCGCAGACGATCAGCTTCGACTTGTTGGCTTCCTTGGCGTGCAGGATGTGCTGCACGGCGACCGGATGCGCCTCGGCCGGATTGGAGCCGAACAGGATCATCGACTTCGAATTGTGCATGTCGTTGTAGGAATTGGTCATCGCGCCGTAGCCCCACGTGTTCGCGACGCCCGCGACCGTGGTGGAGTGGCAGATGCGCGCCTGGTGGTCGCCGTTGTTGGAGCCCCAGAACCCGTAGAACTTGCGGAACAGATAGGACTGCTCGTTGCTGAACTTGGCGGAACCGAGCCAATAGACCGAGTCGGGACCCGAGGCCTTGCGGACCTCCAGCATCTTGTCGCCGATCTCGTTGATCGCCTGCTCCCAGGACACCTTCTTCCACTGGCCGCCTTCGAGCTTCATCGGATATTTCAGGCGGCGCTCATTGTGCGCGTGCTCGCGCACCGAAGCGCCCTTGGCGCAATGCGACCCCATGTTGAAGGGGCTGTCCCAGCCGGGCTCCTGGCCGACCCAGACGCCGTTGTGCACTTCGGCGATGACGGTGCAGCCGACCGAACAATGCGTGCAGACCGATTTGATGCGCGTGGCGCCCGCGGTGAGCGGACCGGCCACGGCCGCGTCGGCTTTCCTCACCGCGCCCGGCATCATGCTCGCCAAGGCCACGCCGCCGGTGAGCAGACCGGACCGCGCCAAGAACGTGCGCCGGTCAAACGCGGTGCCGGCAACCGGCGCCAGCCCCTGCATCAAACGGGTGGTCTTCGCGCTGCCGTTGGATTTTTTCCTGAGCATGTCTGCCTCCTGAAGTGGGATCGTCCCGGCCCGCGGCGTTACGCGGGCGGCGAATAACTGGTGGCGTCTAGAAGCGGGCGAGCTTGTAGTATTTCTTGACGTCTTCGCTTTCGCGATAGCCGGCCTGCTGCTGCGGCGTGCTCTGCTTCGCAGGCAACCGCTTCACCGGATGCGACCGCGGTGGTTGCGGCCGCCGCGCCGATGGCGAAACCCGCGCCCTTCAGCAGCCGACGGCGATCGAGTTCAACCGATCCTTTTGTCTCTTTGCGCATTGTCAGTCCTCCGCAAGCGAATGGGTGAACAGCCGCGGCGAGAAAGCCGCGCGCGGCGATAGGGCGTGCATCGATGATTGGAATTCGCAAATCTGGCGTGCGGCCACGCGATCGAGCAGGTCGCCGGATGTTGATCTTGGTTTTGCGCAGCCGATAACAGCCGAGCCTGCTGCCGCCATTTCGTTTCCGCTCCCAAACCGACGTCTTATAGCGTCGCCCTATAGCTTCATTATTCCAATTATAGCCTTGTCCTATGGCGATTAACAATGCGCGCAAGGCCTCCATTCCGGGGAAATGATTGAAAAGGCGGCATTATTATTGTTGCAGCGCACACCAATCTTTGCTGCGCGAAAACTGCCCACTCCCGTCTTAGCCAGGCAGTCCATGCGATGCCGGACCGGAGCGCGTTACCGACGCCAAGGCAATTTCGTTGCAAATGGTGTGTAGAAAACAGTTTAATCCGGCGCGGAACACGAATTTTATTGGTTCCCTGCGCCGCCCACTTTCCTAAACCAGTTGACGCAACACGGTCAGGTTTTGTCGCGGTCTTCGGGAACTTCGCCGGCTTCGGGCGTGGCTGCGGCTAACTGCCGCGACTCATCAGTCGGGCCGTCCGCAACACTCTCTTCGTCGGCCGGCGCATCACCGGGCGATTCGTTTTCTTGCACCACGGGGTCGGACGATATTTCGCCGCCGCTTTTGGCTACCGCCTTACCGGCATTATCGCCCTCGAGTTCGGCGACCGCTTCCTTGACCTCGTCGAGGTAGCCCTTTCCGACCTGGTAGCTGGTCTGCGCCAAGGTGATGGGCGTGTCGATGGCGTTGAAATCCTCGCAATAGTCGTCGAGCATGTCGATAAAGCCGAACACTGGATCGCTGGTCCACAGCTTGCGCAAGGCCGCGCGGCGCAGCGCCTCCGGCACGTTCTTGTGCAGAAAGCCCGTGTAATCGGATTCAAAGGTAAGCTCGTCTATCCGCGGCAACTCGGGAATTTCAGTTTCCGGGTCTGTGGCTTTCGCCGCGGAATTTTGCTCACCCGCCGCTGCAGGCGGCGTCTCATCCGCCGGCGCTACCGCTTGCTTTTCGCGCGGCGGCTCGTCGACGACAGCGCCCTGGCGCGCGGCCAGCTTGCGCTGCGACCAGCGCGACAGCGTTCCGTTCGGCTCGTCGCTCACCAGAGCTCCTCTTCGCGCACGCGGCGCGGCTTGTTGCCGCCGTAGTCATCCTGGTGGCGCTTGTTCTTGCGCTTCTGGAACGGAACATCGACGTGATGGGCGGTCACGAATTCGCGCAACCAAAGCGCAACTTCGGGCGGCATCGCCACGCCCTCGACGATGTCGTCGCCGCCGGTGCTGTAACCCATGGCCTCATAGGGGCACACGGTCACCAGGAACGGCTCATAGGCCAGGCCTCCGTTTAAACCTTCGGCGTCGTCGTTGCGGCGCAGGATGACGAAGACGACCGGCACTTCCTGCGACAGATTGGTGAGATAGCCTTCGGTCTCGCCGCGAAACAATTCGAGATCGTGTGAGCCGCCGTGGATGTGGCTCCAGCCTTCGCCGGAGGCCAGCACTTGACCGCACGCAATATCGGTCTTCGGCAAGACGCCGAGCGGCCGCCACTCGAAGTCCTGCCATGCACTTTTGCTATCGCGCCGCTCGATGACGACGCTGAGGGGCATTACGGCATCGGCCGCCATGCTTGCTGCTGCTCTCTCTTCTTCTCAGGCGGTCCGCGAACGGTTCCGCCTAGAAGCTGTTAACGCGGTAGTAGTTCTTCACGTCCTCGGCATTCGGATTATAGCGCGCCTTCTTCTTTTCCTGTTCCGATTCGGCGGCCACCGCGGCGGTGCTGGCGAGCGGCACGGTGACAGCCGCAGCGGTCACCGCCAGACCCGCACCGAGGCCCATCGTGCGCAGGAAGTCGCGCCGTCCTAGTTTTGCATCGTCTTTTTTCATTGCCATTTCCTCCTTGATATTGGTCGCGCCCTGCGCCGCTTCAACCCGGCAGCCGGAAGGCTTCCGTTTCGATATCGATGAAGATACGCCCGAGCGTGCCCAGATGGCGATAGAAATCCGCACCTTCCGCATGCTCAAGATCGGCGAAGAAGCGGCCGATCCAGGGCAAAAGGTATTTATCGAAGATCAATCGGTCGGAATCGGCCGGCGCCGGCAATGTTCCGCTCGCCAGGCCCGCCATGATCTCGCACAGGATTCCGGCGTGGTCTTCCGGCTCCACCACGCCTTCGGCGCGCTCGACGCCGATCTTGGCGAGGTCGTCGCGCAACCGCGCCAGCGGGCGCTCGTGCAGGAAGCCGGAGAGATAATAAGACGCGTAAGGCAACAACTCGCCGCGGCCGATGCCGATGAACAGATCGAAATATTCACGTTCCACTTTGCCGGCGTCGGTCCGCCCCGCCGCGTCGGCCAAAGCGATATGCGCCATGCCGAGCGGGCTCGGATCGCCGCGCAATTCCGACAGGCGCTTCAACATGTCGGCTTCCGGTGCATGCGACAATAGCGCGGCCAGCAAGGCATATTCCTGCGCGCGGGCGAGATCGATTTCATCGACGGAGCCAACCTTGGCTTCGCCGTAGAGATCGGGGCGCAGCACCGCGCGTGCGACGCCGGTCACCGCTTCGACGGTCAAGACACGCTCGGCCGGCACGCGCGACCAGTTGGACACCGACGGCTGCGAAATGCCGATGCGGCGCGCCAACTCGGTGACGCCACCGACCGCGCGGATGGCTTCTTGAAGCCCCTCATCCATCGTTTCGTTCTTGGCCATGGTTCCTCGGCCGGTTCTTGAGGGTTCTTATTCGCTCACCCGGCGCGATGCAACTTAGCGCGAGCGCTCAGCCGACCGCCACCAGATGCCGGATCGGCAGCCCGGTGACCAGGTTCTGCGGTTTCATGCGGATCAGCTTATCGGACGACATACTCAAGATCAGATAGACCGGCTCACCTTTGACCTTGTCGAGCACGATCGAGGGATCGCGGAAGGTCAGGCGGAATAGACCGACGACCCGATTCATGGTGGCCTCGTCGATCTCCTCGCCGTTCCACATCATGTCGCCGATCTTGGTACTGTCGGCATCGAGCCCGACATACCAGGCGAGATTGACCTCTTGCAGTTCCTTGAGCGGCTCGATCGTCGTCTCGACGCCGAGAATATGCGCGATCCAGCGCTGCATCGCCTGCGCCAGCGCCTCCAATCCCGGCTGGCCCGCGGTCAGATCGATGGCCATGTCGAATTGGTCGCTGCGCTCCCAGTAGCTTGCGGCGTTATTTTCGTTAAGCACATCGATCTCGGCTTCGGCCGGCAGTCCGAGCATGGACACCAGCGGCGACACCGAGGCCGGATTGCTGCCGCCGACGGTCTCCTCGTCGGCCGCGATCAGCGAACCCTCGTGCAGCGTCACGCGCTGGGTGCGGTAGAACAGCTCGGCGGCGCGCACAATGCTGGCGTCCTCGACGCCGTCGAGCGCGTTGCGCAGCACGACATGGACGAGCTGGTTGACGAACAGCGGCGGCGTCGAGCCGAGATCGTGCCGCATCAGATCGGCATAGGCGCCTTCCAGCGTCTTGTGCCGCAGCAGATGGTCGCGGAAGCTGACCATCATCTGCCAGTTCTCGCGCGCATCGGGATCGGCGATCGCCGCGATGTCGGAGGCCGCCACCGGCATGCGCGGATCGGCGAGCAGCGCGGCGTGCAAGCGTCTTTTCGACGGCGCAGGCTTCCGGCGGCGGCACCAGTTCCGGCCGCGCCAGATAGACTTTAAGGAATTCGTCGGTCACCAAGCAGACCGCCGCCCTCGTCGCGGTCGAGCAGATGATGGCCGCAGGAAATCCAGAAGTCGTTCATTTGCGCTCTCGCCCGGCCATGCCGATCAAATCCACCTGCTCGGCCGGCCCTTCGTCCTCGCCTTCCACCTCCAGGAAAGTAAAGGCGCGCGCCGGCTTTGGCTCCCTCGCGCGGCTTCAAGGTGCGGAACGACTCACGCACCTCGCCGTCCTCATAGGTGCGATGCACGGCGATCAGCGTGTCCTGCGGCTCGCTGCACAGCGAAGCGGCGAAGGTCACTTCCTCTTCCGCCGCGGCGCGTGCGGCAATCATGTCGGGGGCGCCGAAGCGTTCGCATAGCCGTTGCGCCAGCAATTCCACAAGCCGCGTGCGGTCGGCTTCGCTCGCCTCGACGATCTGCACCAGCGTCGACCAGCCGAGACTGTCGACGCCGAGGAAGCCGCCGCGGAACGCCGAACGCGCTTTGCCTTCGAGCGTCGTTGGATCGCGATCCCAGAACACGAAAGCGCCGGGCACCGCCCATTCGCCGGGCGCGGCCGCCGGCTCGAAGATGAACGTGTCCGAGGCATCGAGCTGGATGGTGCGCAACAACTTCATTGCTGCGGCCCGTTGCTCGCCGGGTCGAACCAGGCCGGCTTCGTCAGCAACGGCAGCAGCGCCTTGCGCTCGACGTCGGGCTTGCCCATGCGGCGGATCAAAAGGTCGCCGTTGTCGTCGATATCGCGGCGCACGCCTTTCTCGGGCGGCATGTGCTCGAAATAATGCCGGGATACGGCGCCGAAGCCGTCCGCCTGCCAGCCGTCGATGCCGACCATCAAATGCTTGGCGAAGCTCTCGACCAATTGACTGGCGAGAACGTCGGCGAAGCCTTCCTCCTCCAGCGCGGTGGTGAGCGGATTTACGCCCGGCTCATGCCCGGTGAGCGAAGCGGTGCGCACCATGGCGCCGAACACCAGCCAGGCCGGGGTTTCGTCCTCGCTGGCGCCTTGCGGCCAAGCCAGCCGCCCGCCGCCCACCAGCCCGCCATTGACCAAAACCGAATCCGGCCAATCGATGCGGATCCCGGTTTCCGGTTGTGCGTGCGCGGCCAGCGCATCGGTAAGCGCCGCCATGCCGGCATAGATGGCGCGTCGCGCCGTCTTCAGCGGCTCCTCCGGTTCCAGCACCACGGCGAATTCGGCCAGGTCGAAGCGGCCGACATGCACCAGCGTGCCGGCGCCCTGCGCAGCGGCAACCGATATCGCATGCGCGAAGGCGTCGCCCATTTCGCGCAAGCTCACCAGCGTGAACGGCGGCGGCAACAGCAGTTTACTTGTCAGGGCGCTTGCCCGCGTCTGCAGCGGCATCCGGCCTCACCTGTACCTTTCTTCTTGGAATTACTATAATTATAGGCATAGAGGTCCGGAGGCCAGTCCCGCGGCTTTGCGGATGCTTAACGACTAGCGATGCGCCAGGCGGCATTGCTCAGCGGCGGACCAGCACAAAAGGTAACGAGCCCGATGGCCGAACGGCCGCGCAAAGTCCTGATCTGTTCCTGCGAAGACACCATGCCGCTCGACGGCAAGGCGATCGAGCGCGCCTGCCGCGGCGCCGAAGTACTCGAAGGCCGCCAGTTCTGCCGCGCCGAGCTTGAGCGTGTGCGCAAGGCGGCAAGCGAAGGCGTGCCGGTCACCATCGCCTGCACGCAGGAAGCGCCGCTGTTCACCGAAATCACGGCCGAGCTCGCGGGCGGCGACGCCATCACTTACGTCAATATTCGCGAGACCGCCGGCTGGTCGAAAGACGCCAAAGCGGCCGCGCCCAAAATAGCGGCGCTGCTTGCCGCCGCGGCGGAGCCGGCGCCGGAGATCCCGCTGGTCCCCTTCAACAGCGAAGGCGTGACGCTGATCTACGGCAAGGACGAGCAGGCGCTCGAAGCCGCCAAGCTGCTGAAAGACCATCTCGACGTCACGGTGCTGATCAAGACCGGCGCCGACGTGCTGCCGTTGCGCGTGACCGACTTCCCCATCGTCAAAGGCAGCATCCGCTCGGCCACCGGCTATCTCGGCGCCTTCGACGTCGTGATCGACGGCTACGCCACGCCCAAGCCGTCGTCACGCGATGCGCTCGGCTTCGGCGCCCCGCGCAACGAGACGCAAACGCGCTGCGACATCTTGATCGATCTCTCCGGCGGCGCGCCGCTGTTCGCGGCCGCCGATCTGCGCGACGGCTATCTGCGTGCCGATCCCGGCGATCCGGCAGCGGTGTTGCGCACCGTGCTGAAGGCGCGCGATTTGACCGGCAGTTTCGACAAGCCGCGCTACGTCACCTACACCGAGGACCTGTGCGCGCATTCGCGCTCCAAGATCGTCGGCTGCCGCCGCTGTCTCGATCTTTGCCCGACCGGCGCGATTACGCCGAACGGCAATCATGTCGCCATCAACAGCTTCATCTGTGCTGGATGTGGCCAATGCGCATCCGCTTGTCCGACCGGCGCGGCGGCTTATGCGCTGCCGACGTCCGATGCATTGCTGCGTAAATTGCGCGTGCTGCTGTCAACCTACGCGCAAGCCGGCGGCAAGCAGGCGGTGGTGTTGTTCCACGACACCGAGCACGGCGGCGAAATGATCGAGGCGCTGGCGCGTTACGGCGACGGGCTGCCGGCGAATGTGCTGCCGCTACAAGTCAATGAAGTGACGCAAGTCGGACTGGAAGCCATCGCCGGCGCTTTTGCTTACGGTGCCTCGGCGGTGCGTTTCCTCATTCGCGCCAAGCCGCGCCACGACGTGGCCGGGCTCGCCCAGACCATCGCGCTGGCCGAGCCGATCCTCGCCGGTCTCGGCTTTGCCGGCAGCCGCGTTGCAACCATCGAGACCGACGATCCGGATGCACTCGGCGCAACGTTGCGCGCGATTCCCGCCATGGATGGCGCGGCAAAGCCGGCCACCTTCGCCGCCGTCGGTAAAAAACGCGAAGTGGTGCGCTTGGCATTGCGCGAGTTGCACGGCGCAGCGCCCACGCCGGCCGACGTCATCGCGCTGCCGGCGGGCGCGCCGTTCGGCTCGCTCCACGTCAATGTCGAAGGCTGCACGCTGTGTCTGTCCTGCGTGCCCGCCTGCCCGACCGGCGCGCTTAGTGACGATCCGGAACGGCCGACGCTGCGCTTTGCGGAAGATGCCTGCGTGCAATGCGGCTTATGCGTCGCGACCTGCCCGGAGAAAGTGATCAGCCTGAAGCCGCAAATCGATTTCCGCGCTGCCACCGCATCGAGCCGCGTCATCAAGCAGGAAGAGCCCTATTCCTGCATCGTCTGCGGCAAGCCGTTCGGCGTGAAGAGTTCGGTCGAGCGCGTGGTGGCCAAGCTCGAAGGCCAGCACTGGATGTTCAAGGACTCAAAGAAACGGCTCGACGTCATCAAGATGTGCAGCGACTGCCGCGTCGGCGCCATGGCGGCGGAGAAATTCGATCCCTTCGCCGGGCCGCCGCGCCCGGCCACGCGCACGACCGAAGATTATATCCGCGAGCGCGAAGCGGCGGAGCGAAAAGGCGAGAGTTAGGGCGCGTCCTCATAAATCGAAATCGGCGAGCGGCAAATCACCCGTTCGGAAATCGCGGCCTTCGCGACGACGTATGAGCCACGCAATTTGGCGTGATGGGCCCATTCTTTTACCGCGCGTCAAGTCGTCACGGAAGCCATACGATCGGCGCCTACTGAGTATCCCGGTAGAATGCTATCCTGCTTATAGAGTGGAGCGACGATCTTGGTTCAAAGCGCTCGGCGACCAAACGGGCGACCGCTAGCCGGAGGAAGTTGCATGCTAAATCGAATCTCAACGGTAAGCACAGTGTCCGGTGCTCTTGTGGCGTTTATTCTCGGAATTGCAGGACAACCTGCACATGCGCAGTACATTACTTCCAAAGAAAAATGTGACAGCGAACTCAAAAATATCAACGAAATGTACGCAAAACATAATCTTGGTCCAAAGGTGGAAAAAATTGTAGCTGACCTCATCAAGGTGCTTGAGGAAGACTGCAAGGCCGGGAAATTTAATCGTGCGGACGAGTTGGAGAATGCAATCCGCGGACTTTTGGTAATCGAGAATTAGGTTAGTCGGGAGGACGGCCGACCTGGCGTCCGCCTTGCCTGGTCTTTCGCGGCGGGAATGTCCGCTTTGGGTCTTGGTCGTGTCAAAACGTGCGGGAGATCGGGATCTTGGCGGGCCTTCGAGGATGCCGGCGTTTTGGGGCTGGTTATGCCCTCATCGCCGCCATCAGCGGCCGGACACCCATGATGCTCATCACCCTCGTCATGTTGTAGGCCAAGACGTGTAGCGCCATCTCTGAGGCGACCCGTGGCAGCGTTTTCATCAGAAAGTGGGTTGCTCCCATCCGGGCCTTGATCGTGCCGAAGGGATGCTCGACCGTCTCGCGCCGCTGGCGCATCTTCTCCGGATGCTCGTCGAGCCGGCGCTGCACCGCCTCAAGAACGTGCTCATGCACCCATCGGCTGATCCGTCGCTCCTTGCCGGTGGTGCAGCTGTGCTTGATGCCACACCTCTGGCAGGCTTTGGTCGCATAGCGGCGCAGGACCAATCCATTTTCCGAGGTGGTGAAGGAGTAAGCGAGCTTTTCACCAGCCGGACAAATGTAGATGTCCTCCTCAGTCACATAGCGGAAGTCCTGCTTGCCAAAGCGCCCCTCTGCCTTTGAGTTCGAGGTCATCGGCTTGGGCAGCGTGACCGTGATGCCAGCTTCCTCGCATGCCAGGATCTCTTCGCTGCTGAAGTAGCCGCGGTCCGCAACGACATCGAGACTTTCCACTTCCAGCGTAACCTTTGTCTCCTTCGCCACATTCGCAAGCTGCGACCGGTCGGTCCCGACGTTGGTCACCTCATGTGTGACAATCAGATGATGCTCGGTGTCGACGGCAACCTGGACATTGTAGCCAACCACACCAGAACCGCGACCGCTGGTCGCCATCGAGCGGGCATCGGGATCGGTCAATGATATCTGCTGGTCCGACGCCGCGAGCATTTGCACCCGGAGCTTCTCCAGACACCGCATTTGCTCCTTGAGCTTCTCGATTTTCTCTTTCAGACGGCTCGTCTTGGTTTTGAGCGCCTCGGATGGCTCCTGCCGGTCGGCCGTATCGAGCTGTTGTAGATAGCGGGCGACGCTCTCCTCGATTTGCGCCATGCGCCGTTCCATCTTGGCGCGCGTGAAGTTCTTGTCGCGGTTGTTCACCGCCTTGAACTTGCTGCCGTCGATCGCCACGCTGGCTTGCGTTAACAGGCCTAGGGTGCGGCAAAGCGCAACAAACCGAGCACAGACCTGCCGGATAGCGCGGCCGTTGTCCTTGCGGAAGTCGGCAATCGTCTTGTGGTCGGGAGCGAGCCGGCCCGTCAGCCACATCACCTCGACGTTGCGCCCGGCCTCGCGCTCCAGCCGGCGGCTCGACTGGACCCGGTTGAGATAGCCGTAGATGTAGAGCTTCAGCAGCCCCGCGGGATGATATGAGGGTCGCCCGGTTGCCTCAGGAACGACCCCATCGAATCCCAGCTCGGAAAGATCAAGCCCATCAACAAAAACATCGACCGCCCGAACCGGGTTGTTCTCGTCGATCCAATCTTCCAGGCATTCAGGAAACAACGTCGTCTGCCCGCGATCTATGCCTTCAACGAAGCGCTTCATCTAATCCTCCCGCAAATCGCGCAGGAAATTCAAAATCTATCGCGCCAATCACATCAAGCGCAGTGTTTTCACACAGCCAGGGTCATTGCGGCCGATCTGCCCATGTTTGCGTTGCGTCCGATTTACCCCGAAGAGCAGACACGGGACGCCTTTAGGCGAGCGTTTTTGGCCGCTGGTTGGTGAAGCCGCGCTCTACTTCTTCATCGCCGCCTTGGCGAGAAACTCCACCAGCGCCTGGCGGTCCTCGGGCGAGCCGATCTTCTGCTCCGGCATCTTGGTGCCGGGCGTGTAGGTCATGGGGCCGACCTCGAACATCTTGGCGACCTTCTCCGGCGTCCACACGATATTCATGTGCTTGAGCGCCTCGGAATAATGATAGCCGGGGAGCGTGGCGATCTTGCGCCCGAAAATTCCGTGCAGGCTGGGGCCGGCCTTGTTGCCTTCGTCGGGCGACAGTGTGTGGCAGGCCACGCAGGCGCGGAACACCTGTGCCCCGTGGTCGCCGGCGTAGGCGGCCAGCGGATCCTCCGGCGTGCCGACCACCACCGAACCGATCGGTTCGCCTTTGATCGCGTCCCAGCGCCGGATCATGCGGTCGGTGCCGCCGGTCAATAGCGTGCGGCTGTCGGGAAAAAACGCCACCGACCACACCGGCAGGCCGGGACCGACCAGGGTGCGCTCGAGCTTGCGCGCCTTGCGGTCGATCACCGCCACCGAGCCGCGGATGCCGGCGGCGGCGATGAGCTTGCCGTCGGGCGAAAGCGCGACCTTGATGATCGGCGTGGGCGACGCCGCGATCTCGCCCTGCACGATGCCTTGCGGCGAGAGGAAATAGACTTTGCCGTCGGCGCCGGCGGCAATGATCTCGCCGTCGGGCGCCACCACTGCCGTGTTGAGCGGCGTCGGCAGGTTGCGCACGATCACTGACCATTGCCGCGCATCGGCCAGATGCGCAGCGTGGCGTCGTAACCGGCGCTCACCAGCGCGCTGCCGTCCGGTGTAAAAGCGACGCCGTTGACGTTCTGCGCATTGCCTTCCAGCACGCGCGGCTTGCCGTCGCCATCGAGCGGCCAGAGCCGGATGCTGTGATCCCAGGATGCCGAGGCCAGCGTCTTGCCATCGGGCGACACCGCAAGCCCGGCGATCGGCCCGGTGTGGCCGTCGAGCACGCGGTCGGGATCGGGCTTGCCCGGCGTCCAGATCGCGACATGGGCGTCGGCGCCGGCGGTGACGATGCGGCCGTCTTTCAACCAGGCGACCGCGTTCACCGCGTTGTCATGGAAGCGCATCACCTGCTCGGCGACGTTGCGCTTGAGCGACCAGCGGATCGCCGAGGTGTCGAAGCTGCCGGAAATGGCTTCGCTGCCGTCCGGCGAAATCGCCAGCGCCCGCACCGGCCCGCCGTGGCCGCGCAGTTGCGCCTGCGCCGAGAACGAGCGGCAGCAGCAACAGCAGCGCGACACAACAGCGTTTGATCCAAAATGACATTGCGGGCGATCCAGATTACGCGGTGGGACTATTCATAGCGGCAATTTAGATCATTGTTAGGCCGGCAAAAGCCCTTCTGTTCCACGTGAAACTCAGACCGGCCGCATCAATTCGGGCAGGCTCCAGGCCATGGTCTGGCGGCCGTTCTTGAATACCGCGAGCGGCTGGGCGATCTCGGCGATCGCCTGCGTGGGCGATGCGCTTGACAATCACGACATCGGCGGGATGGCCGACCGCGAATCCATAATCCTTGAGATTGAGCACCTGCGCCGAGCGGTCGGTCAGCATGCGGAAGCATTCATGCAGTTCCGCCGGGCGGTCGAGCTGCAACACATTGGCATAGAGGTTCGCCATGCGGATCAGCGAGCAGTCGCCATAAGGCGTGGCGGGATTGAGGATGTTGTTGGAGGAGAGCGAGCAATTCACGCCATGCCCGCATAGCAGGTTGGCGTCAGCGACGCCGCGCGGCACGCCATGATCGCGATTGCGCCCCATCAGAAACATATCGGTCGTCGGCAGCACCGTGACCGCGACGCCGGCATCGGCAAGCCTGCGCGCGATCTGCTCCACCTCGCCGGGCGGCATCAGCGACAGCTTGGCCATGTGGCCGACCACGACACGGCCGCCGCGCTTGTACTGCTCGGTGAGCTCGCGCACCAGATGGA
Organism: uncultured Pseudomonadota bacterium; assembly: GCA_963819955.1. GTDB lineage: Bacteria > Pseudomonadota > Alphaproteobacteria > Rhizobiales > Xanthobacteraceae > Pseudolabrys. Next base: position 583,464 of record CAWFYB010000010.1, read on the forward strand.
CGTTCATGTCGTCGGCGGTCGGGCCGACGTCGAGATGCATATCGATATCGACGTCGAACTCCCGCGCCAGTTCGAAGATGCGCCGGATTTGCCCCGCCTCGTCGTCATCGTAGCGCGGCGCGCCGCCGATCACCTTGGTCCCGCGTTTGATGGTTTCGATCAACAACTCCTCGGTTCCGGGATAACTGATCAGACCTTCCTGCGGAAACGCACAAATCTCGATGTCGATCGCCCATTTGTAGTCGTCAATGAGCGCTTCACGCCGTCGAAACCCCGCATGCCGATACCGGGATCGACCTCCACCTGGGTGCGCATGCGCGTGGTGCCATGCTTGATGCATTCCTCGAGCGTACGCGCGGCGCGGGCGCGCACATCCTCAACCGACATGTCCCCCTTCAGATGAGCAACACCCCTCACCGGATTGTAGCTCGCACGCTCCTGCGGCGCGCAGCGGTCGATGATGCGCGACTTGTCGAGATGGATGTGGGACTCGATCAGGCCGGGACAGGCAAGCCGGCCCTTGGCATCGTAGATTTCCGCATCGGCGGTGAGCCCGCGCTCGATCGCGGCGATACGCCCGTTCTCAATGCCGATATCGAGTGGCTCTCCGGGCGGGTCGGAGAGACGCGCATTGCGAATGATGAGGTCCATTGCGGTTAATCGGCAGGGTGCATGCCGAAGGCGCGGATTTTCGCGCGCGTCGCTTCGTCGCGCAGCGCGGCCAGAAACGCCTGCACCGCCGGGCGGTCTGCGTTCTCGACCAGCAGAAAATCGTAATGTTCCGGCGCGACAGGCAGGAAGCCGAGCCCGTACAGCTTCGCCACCGGCTCGATGGCGACGCCCCAGTCGGCGCGGTCCTTGCGCAATCGCGGCGGCGACCGCGTTATGCGACTTCGGCTGATTGGCGTAGCCGGGCGGCCGCGCGCCCGCGAGCAGTTGATCGATCAGCATGCGCGTGCCGGCGCCGGCATTGCGGTTGACCATCAGGCCGGGATCGGCGAGCGCGGCCTTGAGCGCGTCCTGCGCGCTCGCGGCCTTCGAAGCGCGCGTCGCCCGGGCGGAACAGAACGCCCTGCATGCGCTGCCAGCCCCGCACCAGCGACAGGCCGGGCCGACCAGATGCTCGTTATATTGTCCGCTCTCCGGATCGAGCAGATGCACCGGCGCGATATCGCATTCGCCGCGGCTTGCCGCCGCGACGCCGCCGAGACTGCCGACCGCCAGCAGCGCGCGCCGAAAAGCCGCGGTCGGCCAGCGCGCCGACCACGACGTCGAGCGCGACGTCGTGGCTGCCCATGATGACCAGATCGGGCGCATGCGCGGCGCTGCCGATCAGCGTCACATGCGCTTCGTGCCGGCATCGAGCGCGGTGGCGAGCGCATCGATTTCGAGAAAGCCGTCGGCCTGCGAGAAGCTGGTGACCGAGCCCGAGCCCTTGCCGGTCGGAAAAGCGATCGGGCCGTCGTCGCTCTCGACCAGCGACACCAGCACGAATTCCTTGCGGCCGAGTTCGGAGGCGACGCGCACCGGCACGCGCGCTTCGACCGTTTGCGCGGCTTCCGGCGGCAGCCCGGCGAGGGCGCGGATCACCGGCGCGACGAAGGCGTGAAACGTGAAGATCGCCGAGGTCGGAAAGCCGGGCAGCACCACGATCGGCTTCTTGCCGACGACGCCGAGGCAAAGCGGCTTGCCGGGCTTGAGCGCGACGCCGTGCACCAGGATGCCGGGCGCGCCGAGCTTCGAGACGATGGCATGCGACAGATCGCCCGCGCCTTTCGAGGTGCCGCCGGACAGCACGACCATGTCGCTGTCGCTCGAGCGCGTCGCGCACCGCTTTGTCGAGCGCGGCCGCGTCGTCGGGAAACGCGCCGAAGGCATCGGCTCGCCGCCGGCTTCGGTCATCGCGGCGGCGATGATCGCGCCGTTGCTGTCGTAGACGCCGGCGGGCCTCAGCGGCTGGCCCGGCGCCACCAGTTCGTCGCCGGTCGACAGCACCGCCACTTTCGGCCGCCGCACGACGTCGACATCGGCAAGCCCGCACGCCGCCAGCATGCCGATCTCGCGCGAGCCGATGCGCGCGCCGCGCCGCAGCAACGTTTCGCCGCGCGCGATGTCGGAGCCGGCATAGGAAATGAACTGCCCCGGCGCGGCGGCGCGGCGCAGTTCGATGCGCGGCGCGCCGTCTTCGATCAGTTCGGTCTGCTCGACCATGACGACGGCGTCGGCGCCGCGCGGCATGACGCCGCCGGTGGCGATGGTGGTGGCGGTGCCAGGCGCGACCTCCAGCTTCGGCGCATGCGCCGCAGGCGATCACTTCGGCATTGAGCGCAGCAGTTTCGGCGTCGCGTCGCTGGCGCCGACGGTGTCGGCGGCGCGCACCGCGAAGCCGTCGACATTGGAGCGGTCGAACGGCGGCGCGTCGACCGCCGCGACGATGTCATGCGCCAGTACGCGCGTGAGCGCCTGCGCCGAGCGTCACCGTCTCGGCCGTCAGCGGCGTCAGATCGAGATGCTGCTCGAAACGCGCGCGCGCTTCCTCCGCCGACACCACGTCGAGGAACTGCTCCTGGCGCGCGGCGGCGCGCACGCGCGCGATCAGCGCGGTGTCGGCGTTCGGCCGGTTTGCGGGATTCGGTCATGTGTCGTAATTATCGTCAAAGCTCATGGCCACGGCCTTACCTGAACCTGCGCGCCGGCGGAATAGCCCTCGCTTTCGGCCGGAACCAGAATCCAGCCGTCGGAGCGCGTCAGCGACGACAGCGGCAGATACTTGCTGGCCAGCGGCTCGGCCTTGCCGTCGTCGCGCCGCACCGGCACCACTTCGGCCAGCCCGACCGTCGAGGTGACCTTGCGCGCCAGCGGCAAGGTCTCCGCCGGCTCGCGGTCATGGCCTTGGCCGCCGGCCAGCCGTTCCAGAATGCGCCGCCCGAGCGTCAGCCAGACGCCAGCGCGGCATCGAGCCGCCCCGGCAACATCAGCACCGGCCGCGGTCCGGCAAAGCCGAGCGCGGCGGTCTCGCCCGGCGTCATCGCGATGCCGTGGAACGCCAGATCGGCAGTCGCGCGCCATCGTCATCACGCTGGTGTCGTTGCGGCCCGAGCCGGTGCCGCCGAAGATGACGAATGGCGTCGGTCGAATTCCGCCGCCAGCACGGTGCCGAGATCGCGGGCGGCATCGTCCAGCCGCACCGCGCCGCCGCGCCGCTCGATATCGCCGGCCACCAGCCGGGCGGCGGCGGCGACAATGCCGGTGCCGCGTATCGGCAGGACACGAATGCGCGGCTCGCGCACCGTGATGCGGGAAAGGCCGGCGGCGGCAAAAGCCGCCATATCGGTCATGCGCAGCCGTTCGCCGGCGCGCCGCAGGGGAATCGCCGGATCGCTGTCGCCGCCGGCCGCCAGCATGCCGTCGCCCGGATTGACCGTGACCAATGCCTCGGCATTGCCGTCGGCGAATTTGACAGCATCGAACGGCGCGACGCAGTCGGTGTCGGGCGGCAAAGGCTGCCCGGCCTCGATCCGCTGCGGCGGATGCAGCAGCCGCACCGGCGCATAACCGCCGGCGCCCAAAGTGGCATCGGCGGCCAGCGCCCAGCCGTCGAGCAGCGCCAGCGTCGCGGTCGGCCGCGCCGCCGCCATGGCGTCGACGGCCAGCGTGCGGCCCGTAGCCGCAGTCACGTCGAGCGTGCGCGGCGTCACCGGCTTGACGCGCAGATCGACCGCCGCCAATACGTCGGCGAGCGGCGTCAGCCGTGTAATCGTCTGTATTGTCTCGGATGTCTTGCCGCCAAAATCTTCCCGCGCTTGACCTGAGGGCCTAACAACCTTCAGTCTATCCCAACTAGATGACTGGCAAAGCACAGCATTTCCACAATATGAAATCGGGAGAAACGGCGTGTTCACGGCCACCAAGGGCAAGGCGCTGCTCACCACCACTACCGGGGCGCTGCCGCGGCCGAGTTGGTACACGGAAAATCTGCGGGGCGTTCCGCTGTCGCACGGCTTTTCCCGCCTCGCCTATCGCGAGCAGCATTTCGACTGCCTGGCCTGCCACGTCGCTGCCCAGCATCGCGCCGGCATCGACATCATGGTCGACGGCGACACGCGGCTCGATGACGATGTCGCCGGGCGCAGCTGGGTCAGTTACGCAACCGAGCGCATGAGGGCATCGGCGCGCCACGCGTCGAGGTGCCGCCGGCCGGCTTCATGGCCGACAAAGGCCCGGGCGATCTGATGTGGGAGGTGATCGAGACCCGCATGACGCCGCCGGTCTCGGCCAATCGGCGAGACGTCGCTGCAGCTCGACCGCGCCTACAAGGCCATCGCGCCGATGACCGACAAGCCGGTCAAGATCGGCTCGATCTCGGCGCAAATTCTGGCGCTGATGCTGACCGACGAACATTACCGCGACCGGCTCGAGCTGCTGATGGATCTCTCGGCCGCGCTCAACAACGAATATCATGCGCTTGCGGATGCCGGCGCGCCGATCGTGCAGATCGAGGAGCCGGCGATCCATCAGGTGATCACCGACCCGAACGCGCCGATCAAGCCGGCGCAATGGGTCGAGGCGTTCAACGCGAGGTCAAGGGTCTGCGCGACAAATGCGAAGTGTGGTGCCACACCTGCTGGGGCTCGCCGGCCGCGCAACGCGTCGCCAGCAAGGACCAGTCGTACAAGGCGGCGCTGCCTTGTCTCGATCAGCTCGACTGCGATGTGCTCACGGTCGAGGGCGCCTTCAAACAGCGGCATGGACCTCGAGCATTTCGGCACGATGATCTCCAAGGACAAGAAGATCGCGCTCGGCGTCATCAGCCATCGCACCCTGCAGGTCGAGCGGCCGGAGGAAGTCGCCGATCTGATCCGCCGCGCGCTCAAACATATCGAGCCGGAGCGGCTGATCCTGACCAGCGATTGCGGCTTCGGCCGGCAGGCGATGAGCCGCATGCATGCGTTCTACAAAATGGTGGCGCTGATGCGCGGCACCAATATCGTGCGCAAGGAACTGGGAACTGCGCGGAAGCCGACATTCCGGCAACCGATCCGAAACTGTCGATGGTGCCGCTCACGTGAGAACGAACGACATGGCTGAGACCATCATGAACCTGCGCGGGCTGAAATGCCCGCTGCCGGCCTTGCGGGTGAAGAAGAAACTGTCGTCAAGCTCAAAAGCGGCGACATCGATCGTGGCCGAATGCACCGATCCGCTGGCCTCGCTGGATATCCCCAACCTGCTGCGCCAGACCGGCGATACGCTGGAGGGCAAGAGCGAGGCCGAGGGCGTGGTGAGTTTTCGGATCAGGAAGAAATAACAACGATGAAGCCGGGCCCACCGTCGGAAACCTACGATTACATCGTTGTCGGCGCCGGCTCGGCCGGCTGCGTGCTGGCCAACCGGCTGACCGCATCGGGCCGACACCGCGTGCTGCTGCTGGAAGCCGGCGGCAAGGACCGCAATATCTGGATCCACATCCCGCTCGGCTACGGCAAGCTGTTCACCAACCCAAGGTCAACTGGCTCTACAAGACCGAGCCGGAGCCGGCATTGAACGGCCGCCAGATCATCCAGCCGCGCGGCAAGGTGCTGGGCGGCTCAAGCTCGATCAACGGCCTGCTCTATATCCGCGGCCAGCCGAGGACTTCGACCATTGGCGCCAGCTCGGCAATACCGGCTGGGGCTTCGACGACGTGCTGCCCTATTTCCGCAAGTCCGAGGACCAGGAGCGCGGCGCCGACGACCTGCACGGCGCCGGCGGGCCGCTGGCGGTGTCCGATGTCAGCGAGCCGCACCCGTTGTGCGAAGCCTTCATCGACGCAGCGAACAGGCCGGCCATCCGCGCAACGACGACTTCAACGGCCCGACCCAGGAAGGTGCCGGCTATTTCCAGCTCACCGCCCGCAACGGCCGGCGCTGGTCGACCGCGGCCGGCTATCTGCGGCCGGCGCGGCGGCGCGCAAACCTCAAAATCGTGACCGGCGCGCTGGCGACGCGCATTCTGTTCTCCGGCCGGCGCGCCACCGGCGTCGAATACCGGCAGGGCGGCGAACGCACACGGCGCATGCCAATGCCGAGGTGATCCTCGCCGGCGGCGCGTTCAACTCGCCGCAACTGCTGCAATTGTCCGGCGTCGGCCCGGCGGCATTGCTGCGCTCGCTCGGCATCGACGTGGTCGCCGACATGCCCGGCGTCGGCGCCGATCTGCAGGACCATCTTCAGGTCCGCATGGTCTATCGCTGCAACGAGCCGATCACCATGAACGACGTGATCAACGGCTGGCGGCACCGCTTTGGCGCGGGCTTGCGCTACATGCTTTCGCGCAAGGGTCTGCTGACCATCGGCGCCGGCTATGCCGGCGCCTTCCTGCGCACGCGGCCGGAGCTCGCGACGCCCGACGTGCAGATCCATTTCCTCATCTACAGCGCCGACGCGGCCGGCGCGCGCTGCATGACTTTTCCGGCTTCACGACCTCGGTCTGCCAGTTGCGCCCGGAAAGCCGCGGCTTCGTGCGCATCAAGTCGACCGATCCGGCGGCGCCGCCGGCGATCCAGCCGCATTACCTGTCGAGCCGCTTCGATTGCGACACCATCGTCGCCGGCTTGCAGCTCATGCGCCGGATCATGGACCAGCCGGCGATGCGCCGTTACATCGCCGAGGAGCTGATGCCCGGCGCGCATGCGCGAGCGACGACGACATGCTCGATTTTGTGCGCGCGAACGGCGCCACGGTCTTTCACCCGACCAGCACCTGCCGCATGGGCGCCGACCCGGCCGCGGTGGTCGATGAGCGGCTGCGCGTGCGCGGCATCGACGCGCTTGCGCGTCATCGATGCTTCGGTGATGCCGACCGTCGTGTCCGGCAACACCAATGCGGCGGCGGTGATGATCGCCGAAAAAGGCGCCGACATGATTTTGGAGGATGCGAGCGCAAGCGCGCCGTCGCGGTTTCGGCGTAGGAATTATCGTTATCTGAGGTGGCGCGCAAGCGCGAGACTCGGAATCCAGAACCACTTCCTTACGACGGCTGGATACGGGTCCGACCCATCGGGCCGTCCCGGAATGACGGCCGCTAAAGCGCAATCCGCCATCGACCTGGTAGGTTGCCCGGTGATGTAACTCGAACTCGTCGGAGGCGAGGAAAACGCGGTAGCCGCCTTACTACGTGGTGGAGGCAGCGAATAGGCTGACGCTCGATGAAATCACGGCGTACAGCTTTGAAGCGACTTGAATACATTTTAACGTCGCCTCGATGCGTTCGTGAGCGAGGCAACTGGGTGATGCCGGGCGGATGGCGTGGACGTGGACGCATTTGCGGCTGAAGTCGGCAGCCACGGCCTAGGTGAGCCCGATGATCGCCGCTTTCGTGGCGACGTGGCGTAGCGGTTCGGCACGCCGCGGATCGAGGACAACGCCGAGGCAATGTTGACGATCGAGAGCCGCCGTGCGCGAGCATGGCCGGCGAAAACGCGCGCGCCATGCGGTGCATCGACTTGACGGGGAAATCGAAGGAAAAATCCCAATCCTTCTCCGAGCAATGGGCACGCTGCCCTGGTGCACGTAGCCAGCGCAGTTGGCGAGGAAGTCGGGCGCGCGGATTGCGGATCACGGTGTGCGACAGCGCTGGACTTAGTCGTCGAGCGGACGTCGAACGTAGAGGTCTTTGCGGCGTTGAGGCGGTTCAGCTCGAGCGTAGAGATCATTGAGATCGCCTTGGCGCCTTCAGCGATGAAGGCTTCCGCGATCGCGCGCCCGATGCCTTGCCCCGCCGCCGTCACCAGCACGGTTTTGCCTTTCAATGAATTACTGACCGCTAATGGCTCTTGCTACATCGTCGCGCCGATCTGCCAGGGCACGAATTCCAGATCGCCATAGCCCAGGTCTTCCGACTTGGTGTGCTCGCCGGACGCGACCGCCAGACTTTCTTGAAGATTTCCTCGCCCTTCTGCGCGACGGTCACGCCGTCGAGGATATCGCCGCAATTGATGTCCATGTCGTCGGTCATGCTCTCGTAGACATAATTGTTGGTGGCGAGCTTGATCGACGGCGTCGGCTTGCAGCCGAAGGCCGAGCCGCGCCCGGTGGTGAAGCACATCACGTTGCAGCCGCCGGCGACCTGGCCCGTCGCGCCGACCGGATCGTAACCGGGCGTGTCCATGAAGACGAAGCCCTTCTCCTTGACCGGCTCGGCATATTCATAGACCGCGCGCATGGTGGTCGAGCCGCCTTTGGCGGCGGCGCCCAGCGACTTTTCCAGAATGGTGGTGAGCCCGCCGGCCTTGTTGCCCGGCGACGGATTGTTGTTCATCTCGCCGCGATTGCGCTCGGTGTAGTCCTCCCACCAGCGAATGCGCTCGACCAGCTTCTCGCCGACCGTGGCGTTCACCGCGCGGCGCGTCAGCAGATGCTCGGCGCCGTAGATTTCCGGCGTCTCCGCCAGCACGCCGGTGCCGCCATGCTTGACCAGCAGATCGACCGCCGAGCCCAGCGCCGGATTGGCGGTGATGCCGGAATAGCCGTCGGAGCCGCCGCATTGCAGCGCCAGCACGATCTTCGCTCGCCGGCCGCGTTTCGCGGCTGGCGCGCGCCGCGACCGGCAGCATCGCCTTGATGCGCTCGACGCCCTCGGCCATGGTCTTCTTGGTGCCGCCGGTCGCCTGGATGGTCATGGTCTGGAAGTGGTCGCCCTCGACCAGGCCGTATTCATCCTTCATGCGGTCGATCTGGAACACCTCGCAGCCGAGCCCGACCATCAGCGTGGCGCCGAGATTGGGATGGGTGGCGTAACCCCATTGCGTGCGGCGCAACACGTCCCAGCCTCGCCTTTCGCCGCCATGCCGCAGCCGGTGCCGTGCACGAAGGCCACCACGCCATCGATCCCGGGATAGTCCTCGAGCATGCCGGAGCGGTTGACCGCCTCGGCGATGAATTTGGCGACCGTCGCCGAGCAATTCACCGAGGTCAGCACGCCGATATAATTGCGCGTGCCGGTGCGGCCGTTCGGGCGCAGATAGCCCTGGAAGGTCGCGCGCAGCTCGGGCGGCAGCACTTCATCGTTCCGGGCGCCTTCGGCAAAGCGATAGTCGCGGGCAAAATCGTGCAGAGCGACATTGTGCTCATGCACCCAATCGCCGGGCTCGATCGTTTCGAGGCAAAGCCGATGATCTGCCCGTATTTGCGCACCGGCTCGTTCGGCTCGATGGCCGCGACCGCCATCTTATGGCCGCGCGGAATGCGCTCGCGCGCGGTCGCGCCGGCGACCGCGTTCCCGGCGGGATCTGATCGACGGCGACGATGACGTTGTCGTCGTGGGCAAGGCGAATGAAGCGCGGAGTGGTCACTGGGCGGCCCTTTCGGTCCGACAAGTAAGCGGATCGCCGTCGATCGAACAAGGCCTTGCGTCGGCGCATGCCCGCGCCGATCGGGCCTGCCGCATGAAACAATGCCTAACCGTGCGGCGTGGAATTTTGGGCTCGGAACCTTGATTTGGACCAACGGATCGCTAGCCGACCGCAGGAGACAAGGGTATCCTTTTTTAAAGGCCAGAAAACAATGGCGCTATCGGGAGGAGATAATGGGAAGTTCACGCCTTACGCGTCGTGCTGTTCTCAAGACCGCTGCTCTCGGTTCTGCTGCGGCGATCACCGCACCTTACGTTCAGCGGCGCCTATGCCGCCGGCACGTCTGTCCCTCGGCGTGTGGGACCACTGGGTGCCCGGCGCCAACAAAGCGCTCGACAAGCTCGGCAAGGAATGGGGCGACAAAAACAAAGTCGACGTTCACATCGACTACATCACCTCGCAAGGCGAGAAGGACAAGCTGACCGCGGCCGCCGAAGCGCAAGCCGGCACCGGCCACGACATCATGTCGCATCGCGACTGGAACATCCGTATTCACCAGGACAAGCTCGAGCCGCTCGACGACGTGGTCGACGGCCTGATCAAGAAATACGGCCCGATCAGCCCGGTCGCCGAATATCTCGCCAAGATCAAAGGCACCTGGCGCGGCATTCCGACCGCGATCGGCAGCCAGGTGAAGCCGTGCTGCTCGCGCTTCGATCTCTACAAGGAGCACGCCGGCGTCGACGTGCGCGAGATGTTCCCGGCCGACGAAAAGAAATGGGACAAGGCCAAGGTCGATGCCTGGACCTGGGACGCCTACGTCACCGCGGCGCAGAAGCTGCACAAGGCCGGCTTCCCGGTCGGTCTGCCGATGGGCCAGACCTCCGACGCGGTCGACTGGGTCGGCGGCCTGTTCAACGCCTATGGCGTGGTCTTCGTCGACGCCAAGGACAACATCAAGATCAACTCCGACGAGACCCGGCAGGCGATGGAAATCGCGCGCAAGATCGTCGAAGTCGATGTCGCCCGACGTGTTCGCCTGGGACGACGCCGGCAACAACCGCTGGCTGATTTCCGGCAAGGGCTCGGGCATCATGAATCCGCCGAGCGCCTGGGCGGTCGCCAAGCGCGACAACCCGAAGGTGGCGGAGCAGTGCTGGACGCATCCGGTGCCGAAGGGCCCGAAGGGCCGCTTCGTCGGTCAGCTGCCGCAGTTCTACGGCGTGTGGCAGTTCTCCAAGAACAAGGCGGCGGCGAAAGAATTGCTCAGCCTACATCTCGCAGAAGGAATCGGTCGCGCAACTGGTCGCGGCGTCGGTCGGCTACGACCTGCCGTCGTTCAAGACCATGTACGATCTGCCGACCTGGAACACGGTCGGCCCGCCGGTCGGCACCGTCTACGGCTATCCGCCGCGCGGCGACGAGCAGACCTCGATCCTCGGCGCGCCGGCGCGTTCGGAAGTCGGCGCCCAGATCTACAACCAGGCGATCAACACCGTGATGATCGCCAAGTTCACGCAGGGCAAAGAGAAGCTCGACGACGTGATCAAGTGGGCCGAGAACGAACTGCAAGGCACCTTGCGCGCCTGAGCGTTCATTACGGCTCGAGAAACGAGGGCATGCCGGCCGCGATTGGCCGGCATGCTCAATCTCTCGAATCCGGCACCGGATCAGACGCATGGCCGACACGGTCCAATCGTGGAATCCGCAGCGCTGCCGCGGCGCGGCGTCGGCGCCGGCCCAGAAGAACGGCCTGCAGCTTTTCATGCGGCGGCGCTCGACCATCGCGTTGCTGATGTGCACTGCCGCTGATCCTCATCGTCGCCGGCCTCATCATCTATCCGGCGTTCTATTCGATCTATCTGTCGATGCTGAACAAGGCGCAGACGCGCTTCATCGGCCTGTCGAATTTCACCTTCCTGATGTCGCGCGACACGTTCTGGATGGTGGTCTGGCAATCGACGCTTTTTGCGCTGTCCGCGGTGTTCTTCAAGGCGCTGATCGGCCTGATCACCGCGCATCTGGTCAACAACCTGCCGGTCAAGGGCCAGCGCAAATGGCGCGGCATGCTGCTGGTGCCGTGGGTGATCCCGCTGGCGCTGTCGACGCTCGGCTGGTGGTGGATGTTCGACCCGACCAATTCGGCGTTCAATTACACGCTGAAAAGCTTCGGCTTTGAGGGCATCCCCTGGCTGAGCGACCCCTATTGGGCGCGCTTCTCGGTGATCCTGGTCAACGTCTGGTACGGCGCGCCGTTCTTCCTGATCATGTATCTGGCGGCGCTCAAGTCGGTGCCGGAACAGCTCTACGAGGCCGCCTCGATCGACGGCGCCACGGCCTGGCAGAAATTCATCCACATCACGCTGCCGATGATGCGCAACATCATCGCCATCACGGTGCTGTTCTCGCTGATCGTCACCTTCGCCAATTTCGACATCGTGCAGATCATGACCGCGGGCGGCCCGCGCAACATGACGCACATGTTCGCGACCTACGCCTTCCTGCTCGGCATCCGCTCCGGCGACCTGCCGCTCGGCGCGGCGACCTCGCTGTTCATGTTCCCGATCCTGGCGATCGCCGCGGTCTTCATCCTGCGCGGCGTGCGCAAGCGCGGGAGGGAAATCGGATGAGCACGCTCGCCGCAACCGCGCCGGCCGACAACGCGCGTGCAGCATCGGCGCCAGCCTGCGGCGCAACCGCCGCTGGGCGCTGTATCGCGTCCTATTTTTTCCTGATCCTGTTCGCGATCTTCTTCCTGGCGCCGCCTTATTACATGGTGGTGACCGCGCTCAAGACCGACGCCGAGATGGCGCGGCTGGCCACCAATCCGTGGTTCATCTCCGACGGCGTCACGCTCGATCAGTTCCGGATTCTGCTTGAAGAACACCGACTTCCTGATCTTTTTCAAGAACACCGCGATCGTGACGGTCTGCGTCGTCGCGATCACCATGGTGGTGAGCGTGCTCGCCGCCTTCGCGCTCGGCCGCATGCAGTTCTGGGGCTCGAGCATGCTCGCCACCGGCATCTTTCTCACCTATCTGGTGCCGGACACGCTGCTGTTCATCCCGATGTTCCAGATCGTCAAATCGATCGGGCTGCTGAATTCCTACTGGGGCATGGTGCTGGTCTATCCGACGCTGACCGTGCCGTTCTGCACCTGGATCATGATCGGCTACTTCCAGTCGATCCCGAAGGAGCTCGACGAGGCGGCGCTGATCGACGGCGCCGGCCACATGCAGATGCTGATCAAGATTTTCATTCCGGTCGCGCTGCCCGGCATCATCGCGGCGATGATCTTCGCCTTCACCGTCTCCTGGGCGGCCTTCGTCTATCCGATGGCGTTCCTCTATTCGTCGGACCAGCAGGTGCTCACCGTCGGCACGGTCACCAGCCTGATCCGCGGCGACGTCTACAAGTGGGGCATGCTGATGGCCGGCGCGCTGCTCGCCGCGGCGCCGCCGCTCGTCATCTACGCCTTCCTGATGGACTACTACATCGCCGGGCTGACCGCCGGCGCCACCAAGGGCTGAACCCGATGGCCGAAGTCGCATTGCGTCAGGTCGTCAAGCGGTACGGCGACGTCGAGGCGGTCGCGCCGATCGACCTCGATATCGCCAACCACGAATTCGTCGTGCTGGTCGGCCCCTCCGGCTGCGGCAAGAGCACGACGCTGCGCATGATCGCCGGGCTCGAGGAGATCACCGCCGGCGACATCAGCATCGGCGGCGCCGTGGTCAACGACCTGCCGCCGAAGGATCGCGACATCGCCATGGTGTTCCAGAACTACGCGCTCTACCCGCACATGACGGCGTTCGAAAACATGTCGTTCGGGCTGAAGCTGCGCAAGTTCCCCAAGGCCGAGATTCGCCGCCGCGTCGAACACGCCGCGCGCATCCTCGACATCACCGAATTGCTCGACCGCCGGCCCAAGGCGCTGTCCGGCGGCCAGCGCCAGCGCGTCGCCATGGGCCGCGCCATCGTGCGCAACCCGAAGGTGTTCCTGTTCGACGAGCCGCTGTCGAACCTCGACGCCAAGCTGCGCGTGCAGATGCGCACCGAGATCAAGCGCGTGCATCAGAAGGTCAAGACCACGACGGTCTACGTCACCCACGACCAGGTCGAAGCGATGACGCTCGCCGACCGCGTGGTGGTGATGAACGACGGCAGCATCGAGCAGATCGGCACGCCGCAGGAGCTTTATCACCATCCGCGCACGCGCTTCGTCGCGGGCTTCATCGGCTCGCCGGCGATGAACTTCATCCCTGCCGGCTCGAGCAGAGCGGCGCCGACATGCGCGTCAAGGTGTCCGACGAGATCGCGTTGCCGGTGCCGGCGACGCACACCGCGCGCTATCAATCCGTGGCCGGCAAGGACCTGATCTTCGGCCTGCGGCCGGAGCACATCACCGAGCCGCGCCACAACGGCGGCGCCGGCCCCAGCGATTTCCGGTCGACGCTCGACGTGGTCGAGCCGATGGGCATGGAGACGATGGTCTTCTTCACCGTGAACGGCACCGAAGTTTGCGGCCGGGTCGAGCCCAACAGCGCCGTGCCGGCAGGCACGACGATGCGCCTGCACGCCAACATGGATCATATGCATCTGATCGATCCGGCAAGCGGCATCGTTCTTTAGCGACCGTCCGCGCCGAATGCGCAGGCTTAGGCCGTCGCCTGGGCGGCGCGATGAGCGCGCGAACTATTCGTTGTTGCGACGATCCGCGTTTCGGTGGCAAAGCCCCAAGCCGGATCGAACCGGTGGATGTGATAGACCGGGCGCGTCTTCATGTGAGCCGGATACTCGCCCTTGCGCAGCGTCGTCGCGATGCTCGGCATCACGGTCGCCGGGATGCTCCCGACATGACCCGCAGTTCCGCGGTGAACATGGCCGCTGAAGACGGCGACGACCCGCCCGGAGTGCTGCAAGGCCTGGCGCAGCCGCGCCATCATCTCCGGCGTTTCGAAGTTGAGCGGGTCCGGCCCCACCGGAACCTCGAACGGCGGATGGTGCGCGAAAACCGCGATCGGCTTGGTGGTTTCGGCATCGATCAGTTCGATCAGACGCCTGGCCCGCTCGGGGCAAAAGTCGCCTTTGTTGCTGCCCGTATTCAGCGTATCGACCGCGATCAGCCTGACCGGATAGTCCTCGACCGCATAGTCGATGAAGTCGGAATCGGGCGCCAGATATCCGCCGGCCGAAAAGGCCTGCGCGCAAATTCGCCCGGTCATCCTTGTTGCCGGGAGTGACATAGACCGGCGCGCGCGCCTTGGCGAGGATGCGCCGCGGCTTCGGCGTATTCGTCCGGCCGTCCGTTGTGAACGATATCGCCGGTGTGAACGATCACGTCGGGGGCCGGATCGAGCGCGTTGATGTCCGCAATCGTGCGTTCGAAATCGCGCAGTCTCCGCTCGGCGTCCGGCGTATCCAGGGCGATATGGGTATCGGAGATCTGCGCGATGATCATGATGCCGGACTCTAGCCTGCCGATTTCAGGCCGGCGTAATACTCCTTGAGGATCGCCACCACCTCCGGCCGGCTGAACTCGGGCGGGATTTCCGCATCGGTCGAGAGCATTTGCGCGCTGCTCCGTGCCGGAAATCGAGATGTGGTGCTTTCGGATCGTGCGGACAGGTCTTCGCCGTCGCCATGCCGTAGCACTTGCGGCAGTAGAAGGTGACGTCGATCTTCAGCGGCTTGGTGAGAAGCGCGCCGGGCCACAATTGATCGAAGATGTGATGCGCATCGAAGGGGCCGTAATAGTTGCCGACGCCGGCATGGTCGCGCCCGACGATCAGGTGCGAGCAGCCGAAGTTCTGGCGGATGAGGGCATGCAGCAGCGCCTCGCGCGGGCCGGCATAGCGCATCTCGATCGGATAGCCCGCCTGGATGACCGTTCCCGGGCGGAAATAATTGTCGATCATCGCCTGGATGGCGCGGGTGCGAACGTCGGCCGGAATGTCGCCGGCCTTCAGCTTGCCGAGCACCTGATGGATGAAGACGCCGTCCATCACCTCGACCGCGATCTTCACCAGATACTCGTGGCTGCGGTGCATGGGATTGCGGGTCTGGAAGGCGGCGACATTCGACCAGCCCCGCTCCAGAAACATGGCCCGCGATTCGGCCGGGCGGATATAGAGGTCCGGATATTTGACGGGATATTCGCCTTCGCTCAGCACCATGACGCGGCCCGGCCAGGTTGACATCGCCCTGCGCCAGCACCTTGGCCACGCCCGGATGCTTCGGATCGGCGGTGCGATAGACGTGCTCGGCCTCGAGCTTCTTGTCGATCGAATATTTCTCGCGAACCTCCATCACGGCGAGGATCTCGCCGCTCTCCGCGTCGACGAGCGTGACCTCCTCTTCGGCATGGATGCCGTCGGCAAGGTCTTTGTCGACCGGAAGCGTGATCGGGATCGGCCAGAAGACGCCGCCGGTCAGCTTCATATCGAGGCACGAGCCGCGCCAGTCGTCATGCCCCATGAATCCGTCGAGCGGCGTATAGGCGCCCATGGCCAGCATGAAGACGTCGGAGACCGCGCGCGAGTCGAGCGGAATTTTCTTGAGCGTCTCCGCCCGCTTGCGTTCCTCGGCCCGCTCCGTCTCCGGCAGCAGCAGCGGCTTGACCTGCTCCGAACCGTGCGGCGGTACGAGCTGGGGCATTGCGCGTCCTTCGCTGAAATCAAACCCGAGCACGCACGTTCCGGAGACCGCTGCGCGATCCGGCTCGATCCATGCTGCGGTATGACGCCTACGGCCGTTTTGGGGTCTTGTATTCGGCTTCCTTCTGGAACGGTTCCCAGACGGTTTCGTAACCGACAAAGCCCTTTTCGTTTGGCTCCTTCTGACGCGTCGTCAAAAAGCGCGCATGTGCCGTCAGGAACTTTGGTGGGGTGGGTTTTGTCTCGCTCATAAGTCACCTTTTGCCGTGAAGCCGGGATTGCAAGTGCGGTCACAGAAGCCGAAATCGTCCGATGCCATTCAAACAGGTCTCATGAGTGACGGGTCGACATCCGCCTCCGCGGCGATCGCCCCGCCCGCTCTTGTCTCTTCATCGGTCGCGTCGCGCACAGTCAGTATCTCGAGCGTAAAGACGACCTCTCTGCCGCAAAGCGGATTGTTGCCGTCGACGGTCAGCGTCTCGTCGTCGATCCGCGTCACGAGAAAGCTGCGGGTCTGGCCCTTGTCGTTTTCCATGAGGATGGAGGTGCCGACCTGCCGATACTCCTCGGGAACGTTCTCGATGTGATCGGTAAAAACCAGCGACTCGTCTCTGGCGCCGAAGATCTGATTGCCATCGATCGGCACCTCGATGACGTCGCCGGCGGACTTGCCCTCCAGCTCGCATATGGACGGAAGGGGCCAGAATTTCATTGTGCCCGTGAACATAGCCCAACGGGAATTCGACCGTGGTGAGGACATGCCCCGATTTCTTGTCGGTCACCTTGTAGGTCAGCTCGACAAACTTGCCGTCCTGGATGGTTTCACTCATGTCGAATCCGAACCAGCTGCTCAGAAGATGGACGCACCGAAAATCCTGACCTTTCCGTCTTCATAGCCGAGGACAAGTCTGCCAAGCCATTCGCCCGCCTTCTTGGTGCTCCGTTGCCGGTAAAGAACCGTCACGTGTTCGCCCCGGCGGATAATGCCGAGATAGTCGGCGTCCTCGGACAGGTTTCTGGCCAGCTCGCTGTTTGCGAACTGGTGGCCGGCCTCGACTTGATTCATGGCACGCGCCAGGGCGCTGGAAAAATTCTTGACGAATTCTCCGTACTTGCCTTCGTTGGAATTTTTCACAAGGTCGCGCCACAAGGGATCGGCTATGGCCTGTATCTCCTCATCGGTTTTTTCAATAATGTTCACGCGCGGCTCGCTGCGACTTGAAGAGACCGGCTTCAGGGCGCCACTCAAGCGGTCTCGCGCGACGACGTTCTACGTCTGCCGGACTTGCTACTCGTCCGCACCGACCAGGTGATAGCAAGGCGCCTTCTCCATGGTGTATTCACCGGTCTTCGGATCGCGGCGCGAAACCGTCAGCACGTGCCAGTTTGCGTCGTCCACCTTCATGGCGTCGCCGCGGTAGTAGTAGCCCGGCCAGCGGGTCTCCTTGCGGAACAGCGTGTGCTGCGTCACGCACTCTGCGGCGCGATGACGGTGCTTCAGCTCCCACGCACGCAGCAACTCGTGAATATCCTTGGCGGCCAAGCTCTCGAGATCTTCCTCCATGACCTTGAGCTTCTTGAGGCCGATATTCAGGAGCTTCTCGTTGGTCATGTAGCTGACGGTCACCCCGCCGCAATACTCGTCCATCAGCTTCTGCAGACGGTCCAGGCCCTGCTTGGGATTGATGTAGTGCGGGTTGACGTCGCCCGCCACGATCTCATTGCGGTAGATCTTGTAGTGCTCCAGCGGCTTGTAGATCTCTTTCCTGCGGCGGTCGATCTGCTCATCGGATACGACGATGCCTTCGCCCTTTCCGTCGTCGATATATTTGCAGGCGGCCTTCGCGGCGAGACGGCCCTCGGTGAACGAGCCGGATGAGAAGGCGTGCGGCGTGCCGCCGACCGCGTCACCGGCGCCGAACAGACCTTCGATCGTCGTCATGCGGTTGTAGCCCCAGAAATACTCGGGCGGAGAAACGTCCTCGGGACCCGAGCACCAGGCGCCCGAGCAGGTCGCATGCGAGCCCATGACGTAGGGCTCGGACGTGGTCAGTTCGGGGTTCTCGTTCTTGGGATCCACGTCGGTGGAAGCCCACAGGACCGCCTGGCCGATGGTCATGCCGAGGAAGTTCTCCCAGCCGACCTCTTCCAGATGCGGATCCTGGAAGGCCTGCATGGTCACCATGTGAATGGGGCCGCGGCCGGCATTCACTTCACTGATGATGCAATGGTTGCGCAGACAGGTCGGGATCGGCCTGATGGGTCAAGTGCGAAACTTCCGGATCCAGATATTCCTTGCCGACCATCTTCTGCAGTTCGGGGAACCACTTGGATTCGTACTCCTCGCCCAGGCAATTTTGCGTATAGGTCTTCAGGTGCAGGAAGTAGGCGCCGACCGGGCCGTAACCGTCCTTGAACCGCGCCAGCACGATGCGGTTTTCCATCTGCGTCATCTTGGCGCCGGCGTCGATCATGAGCCCATAGGCAGACGCGGACGACCAGGGCGCATACCAGGTACGGCCGGAACCTTCGCCCACCGAACGCGGCTTGAAGATGTTGGAGGCGCCGCCCGCGCCGCAGATCACGGTCTTGGACTTGAAGACGTGGTAGTTGCCTGTGCGGACATTGAAGCCGACGGCACCGGCAACCCGGTTCTCCTTGCTGTCATCCATCAGCAGGTGGGTGACGCAGATGCGGTTGAACACCTTGTCCGCGGATTTCTTGGCGGCCTCGGCCACGATGGGCTTGTAGGACTCGCCGTGAATCATGATCTGCCATCGCCCTTCACGCAGATAGCGCCCGGTTTTCGGGTCCTTCATGATGGGCAGGCCCCACTCTTCGAACTGGTGCACCGTGGAGTCGACGTGACGCGCCATATCGAACAGCAGGTCTTCGCGCACCAGCCCCATCAGGTCGATACGCGCGTAGCGGACATGGTCCTCCGGTTTATTTTCGCCCCACCGGGTGCCCATGTAGCAGTTGATGGCGTACAGGCCCTGGGCGACCGCGCCGGAGCGATCGATATTGGCCTTCTCGGCAATGACGATCTTCTTGTTCTGACCCCAGAACCTGGCCTCCCAGGCGGCACCGCTGCCGCCGAGGCCTGCACCGACGACCAGGATATCGATGCCGTCTTCGACGATCGTTTTGTAAGCCATCAGTAATACACGCCTTTCTTCATCTTGAGACCGGCTGCCTCAAGCGTATGCAAACCGCCGTCATCCATGCGGATCCACTTTGGCTCGTTGTAAAGCAGCTGGCTGTCGCGCATTTCCTTGCTGGGCCCGGGAACATCCGCGAGCTTGGGGATCGCCGTCCCCCAGGGCTTGGTGGTGATCGGCGACAGGAAATTCTTTTCCGTGCCGTTCCGGAATTTGATCTTCCAGGCGATCGTGCCTTTCTCTTCGTCGCGGTTGACGCGAACGCTGTGACCGAGCGGGGCGAAGTCGGCATATCCGCGCACATCGATCGCATCCTGCGGACAAGCCTTGACGCAGGAGTAGCACTCCCAGCACATGTTCGGCTCGATGTTGTAGGCGCGGCGATAGGTCGTATCGATGTGCATGATGTCCGAGGGACAGATGTCGACGCAATGTCCGCATCCGTCGCACCTTGTCATATAGACGAAGGTAGGCATTAGTCGGCTCCTCAATCTGTTCCGATAGGACGTGCGGGCTGTCTCTTAATAGTGGCGTGGCGCTTCGCGCTTGATGCCAAGTCCCATGTGCATCGGAGCGTCTCGCAACAGTTCCATGGAGTGTCTTTTCTGTTGTTCGGGATCGTCACGGGTCAGCGTCGGCAAATTCTGGGCTGAACCATTGGCCTTGGACACTCTTTTCTCGAACGCCGCGGCCGGCTTGAAGAACATGTGCGAGAACTTCGACCATGGAATGCCGCCGAACAGCACCGTGGTCGCGATGAGGTAAAGGCCCAGGAACACCAGGCCCAGCCCGTGTTGCCCGGCGTGCTGCAGCCAGGCCCAGATCAGACCGAAGGTCGCGCTCAGCACCAGCGAGATGATGAACAGGTCGGCGCGCATGAGGCGGAACGGCGAAGAGCCTTCCGCGGCGACGTCGACGCGGATGAAGAACCAGAACCAGTAGCCGCCGAGGCAGACCATCAGCGCGCCGATGTACCACAGGGTCGCGAGCAGATGGCGGGCGTCGGCGTGGCCGGCGTCGGATAGGCGAACACCATGATCGCCGTGGTGACGACGTAGATGACGAAGCCGTACATGCCCAGGAGATGGGCGACGCGGCGCTGCTGGTTGCAGAACTCGCCCGAGGTCGCGACATCGACCACCGCGGTCTGCACCGCGATCGCGATCTTTTCGCCGCCGCCGACCGGCTTCTTCGCCTTCGCCTTGGAGGCGCGCCAGTTCTCGAAGAAGTACTTCGCGCTCTTCTTATGAATGATGTCGAACAGCGTGCCGGCGACGACCAGGATCGCCATGACGACGACGTAGGTCTGCATGACGGCGGGCGACACGGATGCCGAAAGTTCGGCGAACGGATTGCTGGTGAACATCAGGTGGCATCCCCCAAGATGACTTCAGTTCAAACGTCATGATCGCCGATCGAGGCTCTTCGGGCCGGGCCCGCGCATGTAGTGTCGCTCCGGCCGGTATCGACCGGAAGGCAGCGAAGCGCGCAGGCGCAGCCACAGGCGGGAGACCGCCTGGGGCAAATGGGAAAAAACGTCTCCAATCGGGAGAGGGCCAGTGGGCTCGCATCGCAACGCCTTGGCTTTTTGAAATAATATCCTCCAGACTAATCATCATACCAACGATTTATTCTTGTCATTTCAATCGTTTTAGTCGATTAATTGTCCATGACGCTTGACCAGCTCCGTGTGTTCATCGCGGTTGCCGAACGCGGGCACGTGACGCGCGCCGCCGAAGAGCTCCGCATCAGCCAATCGGCGGCGTCCGCCGCGATTGCCGCCTTGGAGTCGCGCTATCGCACCAAGCTGTTTGACCGGGTCGGCCGCGGCATTGAGCTCACCGAAACCGGTCGCCTGTTTCTGCGCGAAGCACGCGCCGTTCTCGACCAGGCCTCGCAGGCCCGGTCGGTCCTGGAGGACCTCGGCGGCTTCGTCAGCGGCACGGTGTCGATCGCCGCAAGCCATACCACCGCGAGCTACTGGCTGCCGAAGCGGCTCGCGACGTTTCATGCCGCCAACCCGGAAGTCCGCTTCAACGTGGTGATCCGCAACACCACCGAAGTGGAAGCGGCCTGCGTCGACGGCGAGGTGAACTTCGGCCTGGTGGAAGGTCCGACGCAGCATCCCGCAATCGTCCGGCTGCCGGTCGACCAGGACCACCTGGTGCTGGTGGTCGCGGCCAATCAATCACCGCCGCCATTCGACAAGAACGGCAAGCTCGACCTGCGCGCGGTGACTTGGATCCTCCGCGAGGCGGGTTCGGGTACGCGCCGCGGCCTGGAAGACCTCGCCTCGCGCGAAGGGCTGACCCTCGACGACCTCGACATCTTCCTGGTGCTGTCCGGCAACGAAGCGATCCGCGAAGCCGTCGAGGCCGGCCTCGGCACCACCATCATTTCCGAGCATGTGGTGGCGTCGGCGATTTCCGCCGGGCGGCTCCGCGCCTACCCGATCGACCTGCCACCACGCGACTTCGCGCTGCTGCGCCATCGCGACCGACACATCAGCCTGGCGCAACGCGCGCTGATGCAGCATCTCGTCAGTGCGCAGGACAACGCCGGAATGAAACAGGCTGCGAGTTAGCCACTGAATTTGCGGCTACCCACCCGACCTCCGGTCGTCGATGCGGTCGATAACGAGCGGCGCCGGCGTCTTGCGCGGCGTCACATCGAACGCCGGTGCTGTCAGCCAAGTATGCCGTGACGCCTGGAATGCCGTAACTGGCGGAGAGGGAGGGATTCGAACCCCCGATACGGTTACCCGTATGCCGCATTTCGAGTGCGGTGCATTCAACCGCTCTGCCACCTCTCCGTAAGGCCGAAAAGGGCTTGAAAACGCCCTCATTGGACGGCCGCTATGTAACCAAGCAGGCCGAGACAGACAAGGGCGGAGCGGCGTATATTGCTGCTTCGCAAAGGAACCGGCCGCCACACCGCGCCAGCATGCCAAGCGCCCCTCGATTTGACCATTTGCGCCAGGAACTGCGCGGCATTGCTCTGACTTTTTTGCTGGTGGTGGCGACCACCGCGCTGATCTACGCCATCATCCTGGAGATCGGGCTGACGCGCGGCACCGTGATCTACCTGATCCCGGTGCTGATCGCGGCGATCCGCTGGGGCATCGTATCGGCAATTTTTGCGGCCGTGCTCGGCGTCATCGCTTCGGCCTTTTTTTTCTTTCCGCCGCTTTACAGCTTTCAAATCCGCGATCCGCAGGAGGTCATCAATCTCGTCCTGTATATTTTCACCGCCATCGTGGTGAGCCAGCTTGCCACGCGTTTGAAGGGGCAGTTGGAATTGTCGCGCCAGCGCGAGATCGACATGCGCGATCTTTATGCTTTTTCGCGCCGGCTGGCGGTGGCGTTCGACGTTCGCGACATCCATGCGGCGATCGAAGATCATCTCGCCGCCGTCATGCAGCGCAAGGTCGTGCTGTTCGCCAGCGCGCGCGAAGCCTCCACCAGCAGCGGCCGCCATGCCGGCGTCGCGGTGCCGCCGCAGGTTCTCGCCGAGGTTGTCGAGGTCGCCTCCGGCCGGCGCGGCGGCAAAAGCGGCATGACGGTGCCGGCCGAAAGCGGTGAAATCTGGCTGGTGCGCGCGGTCTCGCCCAAGAGCTCGGAGTTCGGCGTCATCGCCATCAATCTCGGCCGCGCGACGCAGGAAGCCTCGAACGAATTGCGCATCCGCGTCGACGCGGTTCTGGCCGACGCCACCGCGACGCTCGAGCGGCTGGGCGTCGCGCACGCCATCAACGAGGCGCGCATGCGCTCGGAGACCGAACAGTTGCGCGAGGCGCTGATCGGCTCGGTCAGCCACGAACTGCGCACGCCGCTCGCCTCCATCCTCGGCGCCGCCACGGTGCTCGGCGCGGTGCCGGCGATCGCCGACGACAAGAAGCTCAAGGCGCTGGTGGACGGCGTGCGCGACGAAGCCGAGCGCCTCAACAACGACATCCAGAACCTGCTCGACGCCAGCCGCATTAGCAGCGACGGCGTCAGGCCGCATATCGAATGGGCCGATCCGGCCGATATCGTCAATTCGGCGCTCGATCGATGCCGCAACCGGCTGGCCGGCCACACTCTGGCCCTCGATTTGCCGCAGGATTTGCCTTTGATCCGCGTTGATCCAGTGCTGGTCAAGCAGGCGCTCGTGCAGATCATTGATAACGCCGTGAAATATTCCCCACCGGGCACCCAGATCTCGGTCACCGTGCGCGCGCACGCACGGCCGTCTGGTCATGAGCATCGGCGACCAAGGCGCCGGCCTCACCGCCGCCGAGCAGTCGCGCATGTGGGACCGCTTCGTCGCGCGGCGAACGCCTTGCCGCGACCACCAGCGGGTCCGGCCTCGGTCTGTGGATCGCCAATGCCTTTATCGCCGCCAACGACGGCAAAATGAGCGCCGTCAGCTCCGGTCCCGGTTCCGGCAGCACGGTGGCAATCGACCTCCCGGTGACGCAAACCGCCGTCCCGCAACTTGAAAGCGACGCAGATGACTGAATCGCCTCCCATCGTGCTTGTCGTCGACGACGAGATACAAATCCGGCGCTTCCTGCGCACCGGTTTCGAACTCAACGGCTTTGTCGTGCACGAAGCCGGCACCGGCGCCGAAGCGATCCGCTCGGCGACGCTGCGGCCCATCGACCTGGTGATCGTCGATCTCGGTCTGCCCGACATGGACGGTTCCGAGGTGGTGGAGCGCATCCGCTCCTGGTCGACCGTGCCGATCATCGTGCTGTCGGTGCGTTCGAACGAGGCGCAGAAGGTGCGCCTGCTCGAGCTCGGCGCCGACGACTACGTGGTCAAGCCGTTCGGCATCGCCGAGTTGCTGGCGCGCGTGCGCGTGGCGCTGCGCCGGCAGATGCGTGCGGCGACCGGCGAGCCGATCATCAAAGTGGGGCCGCTCACCATCGATCTCGCCGCCCGCGCGGTGCTGCTCAACGGCTCCCGCCTTTCCCTGACGCCGAAGGAATACCGCCTGCTGCAGGTGCTCGGCCAGCACGCCGGCAACGTCGTCACCCACCAGCATCTGCTCAAGGAAGTGTGGGGGTCGATCCACGTGCACGACACCCATTACCTGCGCATCTTCGTGCGCAAGCTGCGGCAGAAGATCGAGCCGCAACCGGATTCGCCCAAGATCCTGGTGACCGAACTCGGCGTCGGCTACCGGCTGGCGCAATCGGGCAATGAAGCCGAAGCCGCTGTCGCGCCCACGGTAACGCCTGCCGTCGCAGTCGAAGGGCCGGTTTAAAGTCCGAACAGCTTCTCGGCATTCTTGCCGGCGATGCGCGCGGCGGTGGCAGGCGCAAGCGCGTTGACGCGGGCGAGGCAGCCCGCCATGTCGCCGATATTGTGCGGATAGTCGGAGCCGTAAAGCACCCGCTCGTCCGATCCCGCCACCGCGATGCACAGCTCGAGCGCGCGCTGATCGTAAACCACGGTGTCGTACCAGATGCGCTGCAGATAGCTGCTCGGCTTCTCCTTGATCACCTCGGCGCAGGCCGGGATCATTTCGTGGCAGCGGTCGAGACGCCCGGCGATATAGGGCAGCGTCGCGCCGCCATGCGCGGCAATCAATTTCACGTTCGGATATTTGTCGATGAAGCCGGCGTAGATCATGCGCGCGAAGGCAAGCGTGGTGTCGACCATGAAGCCGACCGGCGGCACCAGCCCGAACTCGTGCATGTGCAATTCGCGCGCGCCCTGCGGCGCGGTCGGATGCACCAGCACCGGCAGGCCGAGCCTGTCGATCTCCGCCCATACGGCGGCAAAGCCGGGGTCGGTCAGGTCGCGGCCGTCGATATTGGCGAGCACCATGACGCCGACCGCGCCCTTTTGCGTGCAGCGCGCCAGTTCCGCCTTGGCGTCGTCGGCGAACTGCCACGGCAGCGAACAGAACCAGCGGATGCGCTGCGGCCGCGCGTCGCTGCTGCTCGGCCATCGAATCGTTGACGACCTGCGCAGCTTGCAGACTGGTGGCGCGATCGCCCCAATAGACATTGGGCGAGGTGAGCGAGACGATGGCGACATCGACCTTGGCCGCATCCATCGCGGCGATACGCTCGGCGTAGTCCCACATGCCGGAAAACAACGTCATGAACGGCACGCCGTCGTGCCAGATCGTGTCCTGCCCGGCCTTGGTTTTCCTGATCTGATATTTGCCCTCGCTGCGCTCGCGCAGCATGTCGAGAAAGCCGCGCGTGAGCATGTGGGTGTGCACGTCGATAACGGTCATGGTGGCATGTCCGGGTGAGCGTTCGGAACCGTGAGGCCCAGTACGGACCCCGTCAGGTTTGGGGCTGCACAGGCGATGCGGCCGGCCGCAATATATTCGCAATTGGCGAATGTCGCGCCCTGGCCCCCCGTATCGCGGAAGCGGCGCATTTCTTGACAGTTTCGCCCCGCATCGCCATAACCTTGCCGAACGCGGGCCCTCGGGTCCGCGGTGCTTTTTGCGGGGCGATTAAGCCCCTAAAAACACACAGAAAAACCGACTGAAAGAAGCCGGTCCGGAGCATTCCGAGCACCGGGGTCGAACACGAGGGAAGAACGATGTTCGCAGTCATTAAAGCCGGCGGCAAACAATACCGGGTGGCCGCCGAAGACGTGATCCGGATCGATCGGGTGAAGGGCGAGCCCGGCGAAGTTGTCGAGTTCGGCGAGGTGCTGGTGCTCGGCGGCGACAAGCCGCAACTGGGCGCCCCGACCATTGCCGGCGCCACGGTCGCCGGCGAGGTGCTTCAGCATACCCGCGGCGACAAGGTGATCGCTTTCAAGAAGCGCCGGCGCAAGAATTCACGCCGCAAGCGCGGCTACCGTCACGATTTCTCGGTGATCCGCATCACCGAGATTCTCACCGACGGCGCCAGACCCTCGCAGACGCCGCCGGCACGGCCGCAGCGCGAGGCCAAAAAGCCGGAGGCTGCGCCCGAAGCGGCCGAAGGCGAGGAAAAGCCGGCCAAGAAGGCCAAGAAACCGGCCGCAAAAAAGCCGGCAAAAGCGGCCAGTAAGCCGAAGACGACAAAAGGTAAGAAGAAGTGAGATGATTCCGTCACGGAATCGGTGTATCAAGTAACGGAATTCGAGAGAGACTTCATGGCGCACAAGAAAGCAGGCGGATCTTCACGCAACGGTCGCGACTCCGCGGGCCGGCGGCTCGGCTTGAAGTCGGCCGGCGGCGAGAGCGTGCTCGCCGGCAATATTCTTGCGCGCCAGCGCGGCACCAAATGGCATGCCGGCCGCAATGTCGGTGTCGGCACCGACCACACCCTATTCGCGCTCGTCGATGGAAAGGTTCAGTTCGCTACGAAAGCCAAAGGCCGCAAATACGTGTCGGTAGTTCCGATGACGGAGGCTGCGGCCGAGTAAGACGGTAGACCAAAATCGAGGTCCGCCGGTCATTCAGTCAAACCGGCGGGGCCTTTCTGGGCTTCGAGAGGGGGAGACGGGTGACCGGCTCCCCCTCTTCGCATTTCAACCTGCTGCGTTGAAACAATGGAGCCCGTGTCATGACCCTGCTGGAAGAGATACAAAGCGAGCAATTCCGCGAAGCCAGTATCCCCGTCCTCGAGACCAAGCGGCTCTCCCTGCGCGCGCCGCGGCTTGAGGACGCTAAAACGGTAGCGATGCTCGCCAACGACCGTCGTGTTGCCGAGAACGTCGCGCGCATTCCACATCCGTATAAAATGTCGGATGCCGAGACATTCATCGGCCGCATCAACGAAACCGGCGAAGCGGTGTTTCTGATCACGCTGCGCGACGAGACGGTCATCGGCGCCTGCGGGATCGTGAAGCAGGAGCAGGCGGCCGAGCTCGGCTACTGGCTGGGTGTGCCCTTTTGGGGCCAAGGCTACGCCACCGAGGCGCTGCACGCGGTGATCGACTTTGCCTTCACCGACTCTGGGCCACGACTCGTTGCAGGCCGGCGCCCGCGTCACCAACCCGGCCTCGCGCCGGGTGCTGGAGAAGTGCGGCTTCCAGTGGACCGGCGTCGGCCTTTACCGCATCCGCGCCATCAATTCCTCGGCGCCGATCGACCGCTTCCGGCTGGAGCGCGGCATCTGGACCGCGCTCAAGGGCTGGGGGCGGATGAAGCGCGTGTCGTAGATTGCGCAAACGGCGATGCCTCGCCCCGGCGAGGCATTAGCCGGCACGCTCCGCGCGTGAGGCGGCTTCGAATTTATTGCCGAACTCCTCCAGTTCCTCCCGATTAAGGTCGCTGACGGCGAGCAGGTTCAGACCTTGATCGCTCCAGCGCAGAATATTGAAGCCTTGCATCGTTTCAAATCGGCGCGATGGCAGCGCGGCGCCCAAGCCTTGCGCCACAAATAAATTGATGACGTGCACGCGGCGGCGGTAGACGATCGCCGCCACCGGCTTGCCGTCGATAAAGTCGAGCCGGCCGCCGATCAGCGTGAAGCCTCGCGCGGTGAGATCGATCACCGGCGGCGCCACATCGAGCTTGCCGTTGAACCACGGCTTCACCGTATGCTGGTCGCCCGACAGCACGTCGGTCAGATGGTCGGCTTGCAGCGAGCGCAGGTGCGCGGAAATCGCCTCGCTCAGAATACGGCTGTCCCGGTCGTCACGGACAATAACGAAGGTGATGCCGGCCGCGGCCGCAGCGGAAACGAGACCACCCAAAGCAAAGCCCTTGAGCAGCGAGCGCCGGCTGGCGGCGGAAACCGGCGAGGGAACCGCGCGGTCAATGCGGGCGCGCAGCGAAGCCGGCGCGGCATAGGCAAGCGCGCGGCCAGGCATCGCCGCCCGTAGTTGGCGATAAGCCGCGAGTTGCGCGGCGCAGTTTTCGCAGCCCGCCATATGCGCTTCCACCTCACGCGCGTGTCCGGCGTCGAGTTCGCCGTCGATCAGCGCATGCAAGAGAATGCTCGCCTCGTCGCAGTTCATGGCCCTTTCTCCTCCGCCAACCAGGCATCGCGCAGTAGCGCTCGTGCCCGCGCCAGACGCGACATGACGGTGCCGACCGGAGCGCCGATGACCTCGGCGATCGCGCGATAGCTCAAGTCATTGATCTCACGCAGAACAATCGCCTCACGAAACGGTTCGGGCAGTTGCGAAATCAGCCGCTGTACGGTCGCGGCGTCGAAGCGGCGCAACGCTGTCGATTCCGGCGAATCCTCGCCGGCATTCCAAAGCCCTTTTGCGCATTCTTCCGCCGCATCCAGCCCGTCCGCTTGCACGGCAGCCAGCGCGCCGCGCCGGGCATATTCGGCGCGACAGACATTGCGCAGGATAGCGAGCAGCCAGGGCTTGATCGAGCCTCCGCGAAAAGTGTCGAAATGCCGAAACGCGCGCAGATAACATTCCTGCGCGGCGTCTTCGGCGTCCGCCGGATTGCTCAGAAGGTAACGCGCCAGCGTATAGACGTCGTCGAGACAGGGCAGCGCTGCGGCGCGAAAGCGCTGCGCCTTGCCGCCGTCGTCCGCCCCGAACGCCATTCCACCATCCGCGACTATTAAGCCGTGGGCCGTCATCGCGGCGCGTTGGCGCCGGTTGCCGCCTCGACAACGATTGACCCGGTCATGTGCGGATGCAAGGCGCAAAAATACTTGAAGTTGCCCGGTGCCGCGAAAGTGAACGAGAACTTCTGGTCGGTGTCGAGCGCCCTTGATTTGAACGCCAGAGTCGTTGACGTGACCGTGTGCGGGATATCGTCTTCGTTGGTCCAGGTCACCGTGGTTCCGGCCTTCACTCTGAGCTCTTGCGGGCTGAAAGTGAAATTGGCGATCTTGACCTGGACCTCGGCTGCTCGGGCGCCTGGGGAAAATACCAGCAGCATCGCGGCCAGCGCGCCGCTCATGAGAACTCTTGTCATAGGCGCGTGATCCCCAATCAGCCTTGCAGCGGCGTGTCGATAATGGCGAGCCGCTGTTCGTTTTGTTTAAAGGTGACGCTGGCAATGCCGAGCATGGCGCGCAGCTTTTCCGCCGGCACTTTCATCGGCCCCGGTGACGGCGCGCCGCCGGGCGCGGGCTGCGGAAACGCTGTAGAGCGCGCGGTGTGGAAGGTGACGTTGCCCTCGACCTTCTGCATCACCTGATGGATGTGGCCGTTGAGCACGGTGACCGAGCCGAAGCGCTTGAGATACTCGAGCGCGCGGGCGCTGTCTTCCGTGCCCCAGCCCCAAGACGGATAGACGGTCCAGAGCGGGATATGGGCGAACACCACGATTGGTGTCGAGGCGGATTTGCCCTTGAGATCGGACTCGATCCATTCGAGCTGTTCGTTACCGAGACTGCCCATCCCGCCGCCCTTGAGATTGGCGACATTGACCAAGCCGATGAAGTGCACGCCGTTGGCGTCGAAGCTGTAATAGCCCGGCCCCCTCGTGCCGCGGCCGTAGCGTTCTTTGTAGAGCTTTATCTCCGGATCGATGATGTCGTGCTCGCCGGGCACGTAATGCACATCGAGCCGCGCCTGCGAAATGATCTGCTCAGCATCGTCAAATTCGGAGGGCTTCGACAGATGCGTGATGTCGCCGGTGTGGATCATGAAGGCGGGCTTTGCCGGCAGCGCCCTGACCCGGCCGATTGCTTCCTCGAGCGTGCCTTTGGTGTTGGGGTTCGCCGGCTTGTCGAAACCCATGTGGCTGTCGCTGATTTGCAGGAAGGTGAAGCCACTGCTCTCGGCGGCTTGCGCCGAATCGAGGATTCCCAGCGAAGCTGGCACGCCGCCGGCTACGGCCCAAAGCACGCCGGTTCCGGCCCAGGTCATGCACTCAAGCACCTTGCGCCGGCTGGGGCCGCGGTCGTCATGGTCGTGGATGGTCATGGCCAATCTCCCTGCGAATTGCCTCTTGCAGGGGACTAGATCGGGCGGACCGGCGATTTATTCCCGGAAAAATCTCTTACTGTTCGCCCACCATAAGACGGCCTGCCGGCCGCCTTCGGCCATAAAGCACCCCCGCCCGCGGCCGCGTCATCGTCTAGGGCGGATCGACCACAGCCACCGGTTTTCCAGCGTCCGCTCACGGATGAAGATGTAGATGCCGACGGCGATGATGATGCCGGCGCCCAGCAGCATGGCGGGCCCCGGCACGTCGCCGAAGAAGATAAAGCCAAGCAGGATGGCCCAGAAGATCGTCGAATACTGATACGGCACGACCACCGATGCCGGCGCCAGCTTGAGCGAGCGGTTGACGCAAGCATGCGCGATCATGGCGACGATACCGAGCAAGTACCAGCAGCGCCGTATCGCGCCAGTTCAACGCCACCCAGGTGAACGGCGCCGCGACCGCGCCGAACAGCAGCGCGCCGGCGGTTTGCGTCGTCACCAGCACGATATCGGACGTGCCGCGCACCAGGCGGGTCAGGATCATCAGGATGGAAAACGAGACGCTGCCGGCTATCGCCACCATCGCCGCCGGCGTCAGCGAACCGGCTGACGGGCGAAGCGCGATCATGACGCCGACAAAACCGGCGATGACGGCGAGCCAGCGCCGCCATCCGACCGGCTCGCCCAGCAGCGGGCGACACCGCCGTCACATAGATCGGACCGGCGAGATAGAACGTCATCACGTCGGCGAGCGGCATATAGGCCAGCGCCCAGTAGAAACAGGCGACTTCGAGCGTCGAGAACAGCGGCCGCAAGAATTGCACCCACGGTCTCGGCGCATCGGCAAAGGAACTCCAGCCCTCGCGCTTGACGAACGGCGCCAGGAAGACCAGTCCGGCCACACTGCGCACCAGCAAGAGCTGGCCGACCGAATAGGTCGCGACCAGCCATTTCCCCAGCGCGTCGTTGAGCGCGAAAAAGAAAATACCGATCAGCATCATGGCGATGCCGGCAAGGCGGCTGTCGTGGCAGTTCGCGGCATCATAGGCGACCGCCGATATACATGAAACCGGCCGGCAGACCGATGACCGGACGGCTGGCGCCCGGCGCCGAGTTGAGCGAAAATGGCGTCAACCTTCGCCAGGGAGGATTGTCATGGCCTACGACCTCGACCAATTCATCGCCGATTGCCGCTCAACGCTGACGCGCGATCCCGGTCCCGCCGGCCGCGAACAGGTGCGCGCCGATCTCGAGAAGCTGCTCGGCAACCCCGCCTTCATCCAGGAATATTGCAGCGACGAGGTGCCGCGCGGGCTGAAGCTGTTGTACGAGGATAAGAAGCTCGGCTTCCAGATGCTCGCCCATATCAATGACAAGGCGCGCGTGTCGCCGCCGCACGACCACGGCGACTCCTGGGCGATCTACGGCCAGGCCACCAAATACACCGACATGATCGAATGGGAGCGCGAGGATGACGGGTCCGACCCCAAGCACGCCAAGCTCAAGCCGGTGAAGAAATATCGCCTCACCCCGGGCAAGGCCGGCATCTATCAGGACGGCACGATCCACTCGATCGACTATCCCGACTACGCCCGTTTCGTCCGCGTCACCGGCACCAACCTCGACAAGATCGACCGCATCAAGATCGATCCGGCGACCGGCGTGGTGGAGAAGATGTACGCGCAGCAGGCGACGTAACGGCCTTCGCATACAACGTCGTCATGCGCCGGGCTTGGCCCGGCCATCTCGCTTAGGAGGCACTGCGTTTCTGAAGCGTGGATGCGCGGGCCAAGCCCGCGCATGACATCGGAGAAGCCATGCTCGATAAATCGAAGCTCCGCCCCCTGCCCGCCACAGCCGTCAAAGCCATGCTCGGCGACGGCCAGGAGTTGGCACTCATCGACGTGCGCGAGGAGCTCACCTTCTCGCAGAACCATTTGCTGTGGGCGCGCAATGTGCCGCTGAGCCGGCTCGAATTGCGCTTCGCGCGGCTGGTGCCGCGCAAGACGACGCGTATCGTGCTGTGTGACGATGACGATGGCCTCGCCGAACGGGCGGCGGCGGTGCTCTCGCGCGCCGGCTATGGCGACATTTCCGTTCTCGACGGTGGCATTATCGCCTGGGAGCAGGCCGGCTTCGTGACATTTTCCGGCGTGCATGTGCCGAGCAAGGCCTTCGGCGAATTCGTCGAGCATGACAGCGGCACGCCCAGCGTCAGTGCGCAGGAACTCGATGCGCTGATGCATAGCGGCACCAAGATGGTGGTGCTCGATAGCCGGCCGTTCGACGAATATACCCGTGTCTCGATTCCCTCAGGCATCAACGTGCCGGGCGCCGAACTCGTGTTGCGCGCGCGCGACATCGCGCCCTCGCCTGACACGCTGATCGTCGTCAATTGCGCCGGCCGCACCCGCAGCATCATCGGCGCGCAGTCGCTGATCAATGCCGGCCTACCCAACAAAGTGGTGGCGCTGCGCAACGGCACCATGGGCTGGCACTTGGCGGGCTTGACCTGCGCCAGCGGCGAGACCGGGCGGACGCCAGATTTTTCAAGCAAGGGTCTGGCCTGGGCGAAAGCGGCGGCCGAAAAGGTCGCGCAGAAATTCGGGGTTGAGCGCATCGACCGTGCGACTTTGGACACTTGGCGCAAGGATCCGTCGCGCACGACCTATCTCTTCGATGTGCGCGATCCGGCGGAATACAAAGCCGGCCACCTGCCCGGCGCCATCTCCGCGCCCGGCGGCCAATTGGTGCAGGCTACCGACATTTATGCCGGCACGCTTGGCGCCCGCATCGTCGTGTGCGACGAGGCACAAGTCCGCGCGCTGATGACCGCGTCCTGGCTCAAGCAGATGGGCTGGCAGGACGTCTTTGTGCTGCCGGAAGCCGGCGGCGAAACGGCCGACCCCACCCCGCTTCTCCTCGGCACGCCGGCAACGGATGGGGCAATCGACGTGTCGAAGATCATCGAGGTCGACGATGTTACGGTGATCGATCTCTCCAGCAGCCCGCACTACCGCCGCGGCCATATCCCCGGCGCCTGGTTCGCCATCCGCGGGCGGCTCGATCGTGCGATACCGAAAATTCCCCTGCGCCCGATGATCGCGCTGACCTCCGAGGACGGCGTTCTGGCTAGCCTCGCGGTCGAGGAAGCGCGCACGCTAACCAAGACCCCGGTGCATTGGCTCAAAGGCGGCAACGCCGCCTGGGCCGCCGCCGGCATTCCCCTCTCGACCGACAGCAAAATGGCCGACGAGCCGCTCGACGTCTGGCTCAAGCCCTACGAACAATCGGGCGACGCCGAGGTGGCGATGAACGCCTATCTGTCCTGGGAAGTCGACCTGCTCGACCGCATCAAGCGCGACGGCACCACGCATTTCCTGCCGGCGCGATAGGTGCAGAACGCGCCGCGATAGTCTATATCGCGGCCATGAAATTCCTCGACGAAGCCAAGGTCTATGTGCAATCCGGCGCGGGAGGCAACGGCTGCATCGCGTTCCGGCGTGAGAAGTTCATCGAATTCGGCGGCCCGTCGGGCGGCGACGGCGGCAAAGGCGGTGACGTCGTCGTCGAGGCGGTCAACGGGCTGAACACGCTGATCGACTACCGCTACCAGCAACACTTCAAGGCCAAGAGCGGCGGCAACGGCATGGGCAAGGACCGCCACGGCGCCAACGGCAAGGACGTGGTGCTCAAAGTGCCGATCGGCACGCAGGTCTACGAGGAAGACGGCGAGACGCTGCTCGCCGATCTCACGAAAGTCGGCGAGCGCGTCACGCTGATGATCGGCGGCAACGGCGGCTTCGGCAATGCCTATTTCAAATCGTCGACCAACCGCTCGCCGCGCCGCGCCAATCCCGGCCAGCCCGGCGAGGAGCGCACCATCCGGCTGCGGCTCAAGCTGATCGCCGACGCCGGCCTTGTCGGACTGCCCAATGCCGGCAAGTCGACCTTCCTCGCCGCGGTGAGCGCGGCCAAGCCGAAGATCGCCGACTATCCCTTCACAACGCTGCATCCCCAGCTTGGTGTGGTGCGCGTCGACGAGCGCGAATTCGTGCTCGCCGACCTGCCCGGCCTGATCGAGGGCGCGCATGAGGGCACGGGCTTGGGCGACCGCTTCCTCGGCCACACCGAGCGCTGCCGCGTGCTGCTGCATCTCATCGACGGCACCGTCGAGGACGCCGGCGAAGCCTACAAGACCGTACGCGCAGAGCTCCAGGCCTACGGACAGGGATTGACCGACAAGCCGGAGATCGTGGCGTTGTCAAAAGCCGACGCGCTCACGCCCGAAGCGATCAAGACGCAAATCGCCAGACTGAAGAAAGCCTGCAGGACGACGCCGCTGGTGCTGTCGGCACAATCCGGGCAAGGCGTGCGAGAGGCGCTGCGCGCGTTGCGCAAAGTGATTGACGCGGCGCGCGAGGATGCAGATCAGCCGCAACCGGAAGCGGCCTGGCAGCCCTGAACGCTAGAAGTGCGCCATGATCGGCTGATAATCCGGCGCCGGTTTCGCGACCGTCCGTAGTTCGGCCGCGCGCCGGCGCAGCGCCGGAACGCGCGCATCGCCGGCCGGCTGATAGAACACGCTGTAGCGCACATTCTGTTCGACGAATGACTTCACATCGGCGTCTTTCTTGACCTCGAAGGCATCGAAACCGGCGCGCAGCAGAAACAGCCGCTGGTCCCGCAACACATCGCCGGTGGCACGCAATTCGCCGCCGAAGCCGTATTCCTCGCGCAACTGGCGCGCCTGGGTATAGGCGCGGCCGTCCTGGAATTTCGGGAATACCAGAGCGACCAGCGCCAGCCGGTCGAGATGCGGCGCCAGTTCCGACACCTTGCGGTCATTGGGCCAGACCACACCGACCGGACCGGGGCGCGACGCCAGTTCCGCGGCGTCGGCCAGGAAGCGTTCGGCCGGCAGCAGAATCGGACCGTCCAGCAACGGCGTGCCGTCGAGAACACGAACGAAGCGATCCGCGCTGACGCGGTTGTTCTTAACGAGTTGCATAGACGCGCTCCTTGAACGGTTCGACGCCAATCCGCGTCACGGTATCGAGAAACAATTCGTCCGGTCGCTCGCGCAGCTCGATATAGGCCGCGACCACGTCCTCGATCACATCGACCACTTCCGCGTAAGGCACCGCCGGGCCGAGCAGCGCGCCCAGTTCGGCGTTCTGGTAGGCGCGGCCGCCGAGCGTGACCTGGAAATACTCCTCGCCGTTCTTCTCGACGCCGAGCAGGCCGATATGGCCGACGTGGTGGTGGCCGCAGGCATTGATGCAGCCGGAAATGTTGATGTGCAGTTTTCCGATCTCACGCTGTGTGTCGAGGCTTGCGAAGCGTTTCGAAATTTCCTGCGCCACGGGAATCGAGCGCGCGTTGGCAAGGCTGCAATAATCAAGCCCCGGGCAGGCGATGATGTCGGACACCAGTCCGACATTCGGCGTCGCCACGCCGATGGCATCAAGCGCGCGCCAGAGCGCCGGCAGATCGCGCTGCGCCACATGCGGCAGCGTCAAGTTCTGCTCATGGTTGACGCGGATTTCGCCGAACGAATAGCGCTCGGCGAGACCGGCGATGGTGTCCATCTGCTCGGCGGTGGCGTCGCCCGGCGGGCCGCCTTGCGGCTTGAGCGAGAGCGTGACGATGGCGTAACCCGGTTGTTTGTGATTGGCGACGGCGTTCGTCATCCAGATCGCGAATTGCGGATTTTCTTTGCGCGCGGCGGCGAGCGACGGCGGGCCGTCGGTTAGGGCCTCGTAACGCGGATAGGTGAAGCGCGCGGCGACGTTTTCGATGACCGACGGATCGAGCGCCAGCGCACCGTCCTTGATCTTCTGCCATTCGGCGTCGACTTCCTGGCCGAATTTCTCCGCGCCGAGATCGTGCACCAGAATCTTGATGCGCGCCTTGTAGATATTATCGCGCCGGCCGAACTGATTGTAGACGCGCAGGATCGCTTCCACATAGCTCAACAGATCGCGCTTGTGCAGAAACGGCTTGATGGTCTTGCCGAGGAACGGGGTGCGGCCGAGCCCGCCGCCGACCGACACCTCAAAGCCCGCCTCCCCTGCTCCGTTGCGGTGCAACCGCAGCCCAATGTCATGCACCTTGATGGCCGCGCGATCGAGCGCGGAGGCGGTAATGGCGATCTTGAACTTGCGCGGCAGGAATGAGAATTCCGGATGCATTGTCGAATGCTGGCGCAGGATTTCCGCCCAGATGCGCGGGTCCTCGACCTCGTCGGGCGCGACGCCGGCCCAGTGATCAGTGGTGATGTTGCGCACGCAATTGCCGCTGGTCTGCATGCCGTGCAGGCCGGCGCTTGCCAGTTCGGCCATGGCGTCGGGCAATTCGGCGAGCTTGATCCAGTTGAACTGAAGATTTTGCCGCGTGGTGAAATGGCCGTAGCCGCGGTCGAAACGGCGCGCGACATGCGCCAGCGTGCGCATCTGCTGCGATGACAGCGAGCCGTAGGGAACGGCGACGCGCAGCATATAGGCATGCAGCTGCAGATAGACGCCGTTCATCAGCCGCAGCGGCTTGAACTCGTCTTCGGTCAATTCGCCGGACAGCCGGCGCGCCACCTGGTCGCGGAATTCGCCGACGCGTTCGTCGACCAATTGGCGGTCCAGCTCGTCGTATTGATACATGGCTCAGATTCCGAAGGTGGCCGGCAATTCGATGGTCGGTCCGTTGAGCCGGATGTATTCGCGCAAGTTGGCCGGGCGTACATGGCCGTCTTGCGTCTCGACCGGCGCGACATAGGAGCCGACGGCAATGAGACCGTCGCGATTGGCTGCAGCCAATAGTTCGGCCGCGGCCGGCTGCGCAGTGGC
Organism: uncultured Pseudomonadota bacterium; assembly: GCA_963819955.1. Taxonomy (GTDB): domain Bacteria; phylum Pseudomonadota; class Alphaproteobacteria; order Rhizobiales; family Xanthobacteraceae; genus Pseudolabrys. The sequence continues at coordinate 620,246 of CAWFYB010000010.1, forward strand.
GATGGCGGCCTGATCGAGTTTCGTGGTCCAGCGCCCATCGCCGGTGCGATAAACCACGGCGCCGTCGGCGAGGCGATTTGCGGTGACGACCACCGGCCCGGTGATTTTCAGTTTTTGCTGGAGTGGCGAGGTCACGCTGCAAACTCCTGTGCTCGCTCAACGGCGCGCCAGATATCCGAGCGCGCGACCACCTGGCCGATGACCAGCAGCGCCGGACCCTCGCCAACCTGCGCCGCCAAGGCGGCGATAGTCTCAAGCGGCCCGACAGCGCTTTTTAAATCGGGGCGCGTGCCGCGTGCCAGCACCGCCACCGGTGTTTTCGGATCGCGGCCGGCCGCGATCAATCCGTCGCGCACCGTGGCGGCGGCGGACAGCCCCATGTAGACGACGAGGGTCGTTTGCGGATCGGCAAGCCCCGACCAATCGGTGGCAGCCGCCTCGGCGGCACGATAGGCGGTGATGAAAGTCAGGCGCGATGCTTCCTCGCGGTAAGTGAGCGGCAGCCCGGCCTCGGCCGCGCAACCCAGTGCCGCGGTCACGCCTGGAACGGCGGCCGCTTCGACGCCCGCCGCGCGCAACGCGTCGAGCTCCTCGCCGCCGCGGCCGAAGATGAAGGGATCGCCGCCTTTGAGGCGCACCACGTTGAGGCCCTGACGCGCCGCAGCCACCAGCCGCTCGTTGATCGCCTGCTGGCCGATGCCGGGCTGGCCGCGCCGCTTGCCGACAAAGACGCGCTCGGCATCGCGCCGCGCGCGATCGAGAATTTCCGGCGTGATCAGTTCGTCGTAGAAAACGACGTCGGCATTCTGCAAGGCCTGCAGCGCGCGCAAGGTCAAGAGATCGGGATCGCCCGGACCGGCGCCGACAAGACGCACGATGCCGGACTTTTGCCCCGGTCTGCGCGTGTCCTCGATCGCCGCGACCAGGTCGGCTTCGGCTTCGTGCTGACGGCCAGCCAAAGCGGCGGCGCCGATCGGGCCGTCGATCACGCGCTCCCAGAAGCGGCGCAATGACCACGAGGCGTGACGGGTCGCGGCAAATTTTTCGCGATAGCGGCCCATCAGCGCGGCAAGCTCGCCGATGCGTGCCGGCAGCACCGCTTCGATACGCTCGCGCAAACGCCGCGCCAAAACCGGCGAAGCGCCGCCGGTGCCGATCGCCACCACGACCTCGCCGCGATCGACGATCGCCGGCATGATGAAATTCGACAATTCGGGACGGTCGACGACGTTGACCAGTGTGTGGGCGGCACGCGCGCATTTGGCGATCAACTCGTCGCGCGCATCGCCGGTCGCTGCGATCACCACGGAGAATTTTCCGAAATCGGCCAGGAGCGGATCGGTGCGGTCAATCGTGACGCGCCCGGCGTCCTCCGCGGACAGTGCTTCCGAGACATCGATGCCATAGACAAACCAGCGCACATGGCGCCGGCCGATTGCAGCAGACGCAGCTTGGCGCGCGCGGGCGCGCCAGCGCCGACCAGGGCGACGGTGCCGGAGGACAGGTCGGCAAAGAGCGGCAGGAAACGCATCGAAGGAAATCCCACGTCGATTAGAATGATTTTCTATATAATAGCTAAGTCATGCATTTTGTTAGCAAAATATTCTACCAAAGATCGTTTGAGGCTTGGCACAACCCATGTCAGAAGCGGCGTCAAATGAGACGGTTCTATTCGCCGCCGAGTTTGGGGAGGACATCATGAAGTCGCGCGCCGCGGTCGCCTGGAAAGCCGGCGAGCCGCTCAGCATCGAGACCATCGACCTCGAGGGGCCCAAAGCCGGCGAGGTGCTGGTCGAAGTGATGGCGACCGGCATCTGCCATACCGACGCCTACACGCTGTCGGGCGCCGACCCGGAGGGAATTTTCCCCGCCATCCTCGGCCATGAAGGCGCCGGCGTGGTGCGCGAAATCGGCGACGGCGTCACGTCGTTGAAGGTCGGCGATCACGTCATCCCGCTCTACACGCCGGAATGCCGGCAATGCAAAACCTGTCTTTCTCGTAGGTCGAACCTGTGCACCGCGATCCGCGCCACCCAGGGCAAGGGCCTGATGCCGGACGGCACGTCGCGTTTCCGCTGCGACGGCGACAACGTGTTTCACTACATGGGCTGCTCGACCTTCGCCAACTTCACCGTGCTGCCGGAGATCGCGCTCGCCAAAGTGCGCGAGGACGCGCCCTTCGACAAGATCTGCTACATCGGCTGCGGCGTCACCACCGGCATCGGCGCCGTTATCAACACCGCGAAAGTCTGGCCCGGCGCCAATGTCGCGGTGTTCGGCCTCGGCGGCATCGGGCTCAACGTCATCCAAGGCGCCAAGATGGTCGGCGCCGACAAGATCATCGGCATCGACACCAATCCGGGAAAGCGCGCCATCGCCGAGAAGTTCGGCATGACGCATTTCATCAATCCGGACGAGGTCGGCCGCGACAAGGTGGTGCAGGCCGTCGTCGATCTCACCGGCGGCGGCGCCGACTTCTCCTTCGAATGCATCGGCAACGTCAACGTGATGCGCCAGGCGCTGGAATGCTGCCATCGCGGCTGGGGCGAGAGCATCATCATCGGCGTCGCCGGCTCGGGGCAGGAAATCGCCACGCGGCCGTTCCAGCTCGTCACCGGCCGCGTCTGGAAAGGCACCGCCTTCGGCGGCGCGCGCGGCCGCACCGACGTGCCGAAGATCGTCGACTGGTACATGGAGGGCAAGATCAACATCGACGATCTAATCACCCACACCATGCCGCTCGACAAGATCAACGACGCCTTCGAGCTGATGCACGAGGGCAAGTCGATCAGGAGCGTGGTGATTTATTGATCTCCGCTTTCGTCCCGCCTTCGCGGGGACGACATGGAGAAGTTGGCGCGCGCCTAAATTCTACTTCGTGCAGAGCCGGCGCGGCCCGTTGCTGGGCTGATAGGTGCAATCCGCCGGATTGAATGAGATGTAAGCGCGCGAGCAGGAGCTCTGGTTGCATTGCGCGCTCGCCTGCGCCGTCGCGGCGCTTGCATTCGGCGCGGCACTCGCGGAAGCGCCGGGCGGCGTTCCCTTGGTGCAAAGACGGCGCGATCCGTTACTGGGCTGATAAGTGCAGTCGGACGCGGTGAAGGTGAAGTAGGCGCTTTCGCAGGCGGCAACGTCGCATTTTGGCTGCGGCTCTTTTTCCGCGATCGATGGCACCGAAGCGTTGGCGGCGGCGGCGTCTTGCACGACCGATGCGGTCGGCGCGTCGACGACTTTTGCCGTCGCAGGTTTGGCGAGCACGGCCGGCGGATTGCCGGCGGCCTTTTTGACGGCGGGCGGCACCGGGGTCTTGACTTGCGCGCGCAAGGCTCCCGACGGCAGCGTCGGTGGCAGCGACTGCTGCGCTTGAATCGCCGCGCGCTCGATGTGGCGCGTCGGTTCGACCAGAGCATCCATTTCGACGATCACGCCGAACACGGTGACCAGCGCGATCGCGATATAAATCAAAAACGGCATTGCTCGCGCCTCGAACGGTATTGCGTTGGGGTGTCAACGCCAGCTTTGCTCCCCTGTACCAAGGCTACGATATCAGCCCGGTTACGGCTCCTTGACGCGCGGGCTGAAATCGCTGTTCGACACTAACAAACCGTGAAAGATTCGGCGATATGCCCGCTTGTCGCGGCAGTGGAAATCTCGAAAAGCGCTGGCAGACCGGCCCTTACAGGCGCTGCGCTTCCCAACGGCCGGCGCATTCTGCGCCCGAACCGCGGCCGCGCCAGACACCGGCACCCTCGTTGGCCGAGAGACGGCCGGAGCCGCTGGCGCCCTTATTGCCGGCCGAGATGTTGACCTTGACCGCGCCGTCGGGGCTCACGGTGCCGCCCATGTGGATGAGCGAGGAACCGCTGTAAATCACGCGCCCGTGCGAAATGTTCACATTGTAGCTGTAGGCGCGATCGCAGCTGCCTTTTTCGGTGATGATCACGACGCGCCAATCGCCGTCGGTGGTAACCGCGTGGGCGGCGGAGGGAAAGCCCGCCAGAGCCGAGGACAACATGAAAGCGGCGGCAAGAGCCGGTTTAATCGAACGCATGGCAAAACCCCCTGTTAAAGGCGCTATCTACTGCGATAGCCGGTTGTCCAAATGACGGTCTGGGGGCGCCCAATCCGGCAAAAAGCCGCAAGAAATTTTCCCGCTGACGCCTGCCGGAATCGCGGCTTTCCGTCCGTCACCCCAATACGACGACGGCGTCAGGCGCGAAAGCGTGGAAGGCCGCGTCGACGCCTTCGTCGCGCGCAGAATAATTTCGCCACCGATCATACGCTTGCAGCTCGACGCTTCGCGGCGCCGAGACACATTTCAGACGCAGGAATGAATCGTTTTCTGTAAAGGTCGGTAACAAAAAGTCAGACGCGTTGCCGACACGCGAAGTGCGCGTTTTCATAGACGAATTTCAAGTTGTTCCCGGCGTCTCAAACATATCGCCCTATGACCGCATTCCTGCCTCACAAGGGCACGCCCGCACGCTACGACGCGCCCGAGTTGGCTGGGGGGCCAATCCGGGAGTTCCTGAATGACCGTCCGTGTGGCCGCACTCTTGTGCGGTATCGTCTTGCTGTCTGCAGTCAGTCCCTTCGTCGCAAAAGCACAAACCGGAATCGCTTCTGTCTACGCCTATGATGGGGAAAAAACCGCCAACGGCGAACACGCTTCGCCGAACAAGCTAACCGCCGCGCATCGCACGCTGCCGTTCGGCACACGCGTGCGCGTCACCAACAAGCGCAACGGCCGCAGCGTCATCGTGCGCATCAACGATCGCGGCCCGTTCGTGAAAGGCCGTGTGATCGATCTCACGCCCGCCGGCGCCGCGGCGCTCGGCTTCTCCGGCCTGGCGCCGGTGGAGGTGGAGCGGCTGAGCGGCTAAGCACTCCGGCCTAGTCCGATTTGCACAATTCGTGCAAGCAGATGACTTTAAACCCCTGCAGGCCGTAAAACTCTCCCAGCAGGGCGGAAACGAAAGCCGCGCCGAGCAGTAACAGTGCGCCAACCGCGACAAAGCTCGGCATCATCGACGCGCTTGTTTGCACGCGATCTTTGGTCGCGACAAACGGGCGCGTTGCAAATATGGCAATGCCCAGCACGCCGCAGATCAGGGCGGGAAGAAAATAGCGCCCCTGCAATCCCGTGACCATCGGCGACGCCGTTTCGGTCCACACCAGCCAGGTCGTCACCACCACGAGGACAAACTGCGCTGCGAAGGTCAGCAGCATAAGCACTCCGTCGGCTAGCGACGTGCTTGCAGCGATCAAGCGCCGGTCAAGATAAACGACGCCGGCGCACCAAACGATCACCAGCGCATGCAACAGGGGGTGCGGATTGATGTCGCCCCAACCGAAACGGGCGATGGTTGAATAGATCATGCCCGGCAGCGCCAGCATGGTCCTGGCGAATACCGCGGCCACCGCAAAGCGGCGATGTAAGCAGCAGATGCAGCTTGGCGGCCGTCGCAGTTTCGGCCGGCATCACATCGGGCCTGATCCTGGCGGCATAATAGGCGGCGCTCTCGGAATGCCAGACCGCGACGGCAAATGTCGCAAGCCACAATATGGCAACGATTGCGATCGTGACGCGCGGCTGCAGCCGGCGCTTTTCGAGCCGAAGCCAGAGCAGGCTGAGCAAAAGGATGCAAATATAAGGCGGCTTGACGAGCGCCAAGTAGGCGCAGGCCGCGAGCGCGACAAGCGCCGACCGCCACGCGACATCGTCACGCCGTACGCCGTCAAGCAAGGCCGCTATTCCGAGCAGCGTCACCGCGGTTACCATCGCATCGGGCGAAAGCGTCGCCCGCATATAGACCGCCATCGGCAGCAAACTGACCGCGACGCCGGTCCAACGCGCCCAAGCCGGCATCAGCATGAGCGCCACCGCGGTAACGAAAACCGACACGAACAACATGGCCAACCGCGCGGCCCATACTGTCGCCAGAAATGTGCCGCCAGCGCCGGCAGCGACGGCGTAGGCGAGCGCCTGCGGAACATAGCCCACCGTGCCGGGGACCATCTGTGCGGCCGGGACACTCCGGCGCACAACGTCGGATTGCGGTGCCGACGAGCGGACGCGGCTGGTCAGATCGGCCAAATCGAACGGCCGCCCGCGCATCACATCGTGTGCGCGCGCGTCGAAATAGTTGAAGTCCTCAGCGATCGGCTTCGGCAGCGAAACGACGTTCGCGTCCGCCGGCGCGCGGCCGAATAAGTCGGCGGCAACGCGCGCAACCCGCAAGTAATGACCCTGCTCGTCCGGAAAGCGGATCGGCGGCGTCGCTACAATGAAGCAAAGCCCGAACAGCGTCGCGATCACGATAAATGTGCGAACCGGCGTGATCATAGGGCGCCGCCGGTCATGACCGCACCGTGAGCGCGCACGGCCTCAAGATCTCCGCCCCAGCAGGCGCCAATGGTAAAGACCGGTCCGGGTGAGGAAGTAAAGCAGCGAAACGCGCAGTACGCCGAAGCCGTAGGCGACGCTGCGCCGGAAATTGATGGTCGAGGCTTCCTTGAAATATTTGGTTGGGCAGGTGACCTCGGCAATATTGAATCCGTAATAGAAGATCTGCGCGACCAGTTCATTGTCGAACACAAAATCGTCGGAGTTCTGTTCGAACGGGATCGCATCCAGCACTTCGCGCCCATAAGCGCGGAAGCCGGTGTGATATTCTGACAGTTTTTGATTCATCAACATGTTTTGCATCAGCGTCAGCAGCCGGTTGGCGATGTACTTGTAGCGCGGCATGCCGCCGCTCAACGCGCCCTTGCCCAAAATGCGCGAGCCGAAAACCACCGGATAGAGCCCGTTGCCGATGATGCTGGCCATCGCATGAATGAGATGTGGGGTATACTGATAATCGGGATGCAGCATGACGACGATGTCGGCATTTAGATCCAGTGCCCGCCGATAGCAGGTCTTCTGGTTGCCGCCGTAGCCGGTATTCTTCTCGTGCACAATGATCTGCGTGATGCCGAGGCGTTTGGCCACCTTGACCGTGTCGTCGCTGCTGAAATCATCCACCAGGATAACGTCGTCGACGACATCGAAAGGAATCTCGGAGTAGGTTTTATCAAGCGTCCGCTCGGCATTATAGGCAGGCAGCACCACCACGACTTTGCGATTTTTGTACATGTGGATTTCGGCTGCTTTCAAGACGGGCAGCCGCACGATAGCAAACGGCGAAGATCGACGGGAGGGCGGCCTGTTCAGGGATTTTCTCTTCGCCCGGCGCCATCACGTCCACAGGCGACCGGCGCCGCGCCGGAAAGAGGACCAGCGATCAGTGGCGCCCAGGCCGGCACCGATGAGCTGGGCGACGATAAAGCCGGGAACATGATTGATCGCGATGCCTGAAAATGTCGTGGTGAAGCCGCGCGCGAGTGGTCACCGCCGGGTTGGCAAAGGAGGTCGACGCCGTGAACCAATAGGCGGCGGTGATGGTCAGGCCGACCAGCCACGGCACGGCTTGCGGCGCATGGCGAAGCCGCCAAGGATCGCCAGCACCAGCGTGAAGGTGGCGACCGCTTCGGCCAGCCATTGCGACGGACCGGCGCGCGGCTTGATGCCGATGGCGAGCGGAGCGAGATCGAACATCAGATGCGCCAGCACGGTGCCGGCAATGCCGGCGACGACATTGCACCACCACATAGGGAACACCTCGTTCCACGGCGTCTCGCCACGGGTTGCGAACACCAGCGTCACCGCCGGATTGAAATGTGCACCGGAGACCGGGCCGAGAACAGTGATAATCACGACCAGGATCGCGCCGGTCGGAATCGTATTGCCGAGCAGCGCGATGGCGTCGTTCCCGCCGGCCAACCGTTCGGCCATGATGCCGGAGCCGACGACGGTGGCGACCAGAATGGCGGTGCCGAGCGCTTCCGCCAGCAACCGGCGCGACAATGGCGCAGGCGGTTCGCTCATTCGGCAGCGGTCGCCGGCGAGGCGACGTCCTTGGTCTTGCCGATGGCGTCGAGACGCGCTTGCAGGCCCAACTTGTCGAGTTTGGCGAGCGGCAGGCTGACAAAGATGTCGATGCGGTTGTTCAGCATGCGCAGCGTGTCGGCGAAGGCGAAACGGATTTCCGCTTCGGTACCGGTCGCTTCCGCCGGATCGGGCACACCCCAATGCGCGGTCATCGGCTGGCCGGGCCAGAACGGACAGGTCTCGCCGGCGGCGTTGTCGCAGACGGTGAAGACGAAATCGAGCTTGGGCGAATTGGTTTGCGAAAACTCCAGCCAGCTTTTCGAGCGCGCGCCGCTCACGTCGTAATGCAGCTTGCGCAGGAGATCGAGCGTATAGGGATGCACTTTGCCTTTCGGCTGGCTGCCGGCGGAAAACGCGCGGAATTTTCCCTGGCCGGCGCGGTTGAGGATCGCCTCCGCCATGATCGAACGCGCCGAGTTGCCGGTGCAGAGGAACAAGACGTTGTAGATCGGGTTGGCGGGATCTTTACTCATGTTGTCCTCCGCTTCTTGTTTTTGCCGGCGGGCGCGCAGCACCGCGCCGCTTCGATCGCGTCCTGCAGATCGCAAAGTTCGGGGTGGCCGTCGCAGCAATCGTCGACCAGGAAACCGATCAGCGTGCGCATGGCGTCGACATTGGCGCGGTAGACGATCGAGCGCCCCTCGCGCGCGCCGCGCACCAGCGCCGAACGCGCCAGGATGCTCAAGTGCGACGACAGCGTATTGTGCGGGCAGCCAACCTTGTCGGCGATGGCGCCGGCGGCAAGACCATTGGGCTCCGCGCTCATGAGCAGTTGAAAAATCGCCAGCCGCGTCGGTTGCCCGAGCGCCGCCAATGCGGCGAGTGCGTGCGGCGCCGACATGCGGTCGCCACGCGGAGCCGGGCCGATGTGCCCGACCACGGCCAAGTTTCCTTTTCGCATCGGCTTTGGCGCCTCCCCGGCGACTACCGCTATATGTCGATAATTCTCGACATATCGTCACATAGCTTTATTGCAGGGATGTGACAAGCGAGCCGGGCGCGTTCACGGACGGCCGGGTCAAGCCCGGCCAAAATGAACGTCAAATGTCGGCGGCGTTGAGATCGTAGGAACCTCTAGGCCCGCGGGCGTAAACCTTGGCGGCAATCGCATAGATCCGCTCGCGGTTGTTATCGAACGCCCGCAGCAGGCCGTCCGCATCGGACTCCAGGTTGGGCTAAATCTGTCCCAGGGCATCCGCCGTCACATAAAAGGAGCTTTCGATGCAGCGGCTATACCCCCAGAAGCGGACCGCGCGCCGCGTCGTATCGTAGCTGCGACTGCGGTTGGGAAAATCGATCGCCATATTCGGGCCTGCTTTTCCTTCGAATGCCATGGGAGCCACATCACGGCGCCTTTGCCAAAACGCAATCGGCTTTATTGAAGTTCGCCGCCGAATCACGGTCTATCGCCGGCGCGAGATTGTGCGGATCGACGGTCAGCATCTCGACCGAGCCCTGGTAAGCCTGCGCCGGCACCAGCATCGTCGTCGCGACACGGCGATAGACGGGAAACGACAGCCCCTCGATCAGCTCTTCGTCGGTCACAACTTCATAGCTGCCGGCGGCCAATACCCGGCCGATGCCTTCGAGTGAGAAGGGACTCTGGAAGGTTACGGTTTCGCGGCGCGTGCGCGTTAGCATCGGTTCTCCAGAGTGCCGCGATCAAGGCGGCATCATTTCGTCAGCCTAGGACGGTTTCGATTTGAATGTTGCACGCGTGATGGAGACGGCGGTGCCGCGGGCATCGCTGACGATATCGACGACCGCGTCGAGTTGCCTCGTCAATGCCTTGACAAGGCTGGTGCCGAGCCCTGGTTTTGTGTCGCTGGCGCCCACATCCGGCTTGCCGATCCCATTATCAGAAACCGTCAGCTTCCAGTCCGTTCCCGCGACCCGGTAGGCAACGACGATCGCGGCGTCCGGCCTCTCGTCAGGGAACGCATGCTTCAAAGCATTCATCACCAATTCGGTAACGATCAGCCCGATGCTGACGGCGTCGCGCGAGAGCGCGGTGCCCGCGTCGGCGTCGACCTTGAGCGAAATCGACCGGCTGTCGCCGATCATCGATTGCGCCAGTGTTTCGCATAGCTTGGCAAGATAGTTTCCGAGCTCGATCGGGTTGCCTCCGCCGACGACATGCAAATGCTGCTGAACGGCGGCGACAGACAAAACCCGCTGATGCGCATCCTCCAATTGCAGCCGCGTCTCTTCCGACTGGACGTTTCGCGCCTTGAGTAGAAGGATGCTGGCGATGATCTGCAAACTGTTGGCGACGCGGTGCTTATCTCCTCCAGGAGCATGTCTTTTTCCCGCAACAACTCCTGCACCTGGCGCTCAATCGCGCGCCGGTGGTTGCTTCGAACACCAGCAGGACGGTGGTGTGATCGCCCTCCTCTGGAAGACCTTGCGGGCGTTCAGCAGCATGACGCGATGCCGATTGCGGGAAACTTGCGCTCGACCTCAAATCTCGACGGTGGCCTGGCCGCTTGAGATCGTTTCTAAAAGATCGCGCAGCTCCGGGATGTCCCATTGCCCGCCGTCGATCTCGTAAAGCAGGTGGCCGCGAACGTCTGCCTGGACGAGCCGAAAGGTCTTGTAGAAGGACCGGCTCGCGGCGATGACACGGAGATCATGGTCGAGCACCACGAGCGGATCGCGAACGGTATCGACAATGGCATTCGCGAGCGTAATTCCGTCTTCGATGCCGACGTATGAAGTTTCCTTCGACGGTGTCGAAGTAAGCATATCAACCTTTCGCCTGCCTTCGAGCAGGGGCAAAGCAACCCTAATTTTCCTTAAGTTGGCGCGGGCGCCGATGACAACAGTGCGCCTTTATTAGTTGGTAGTCGAGCGTCTTGTCATCACGATAAAGCGATGAGCCGCCCGCTCTCGGCGGTGAGCCGGATCGAATGACAGTCTTGAAGGAGCGCCCCGTCGTTCAGCCGCCGAATGAACTCAAACAATTCTCGAAATCACGTGCGGGGAACTCCATCCCAATAAGATTGTGCTCCCGCTTCGCGATACCGCCCGGGAAGCATGCATGTGTGCCCGATTAAACACTATGCCGCCCTGATCAAATAAATACGCCGACCAAGTCCATAAGAACGACGACAATGATCAAAATCATGCCAAGGACACCAACGCCACCGTGCCCAAACCCGTAGCCATAGCCGCCGAAGCGGCCGCTGAAACCGCCGAGCAAAAAGATGATAAGCAGGATAACGAGAATTAGTTCGACCGACATGGCCTGTCTCCGTTGTTAGAGCGAACGAGCGTCGCCGCGCTTCAAACTCAATTGGGTGACGTCTAAATTGGAAGCATCTGCAAGGTATTCCTCGGACATCAGCCTGAGGTCTCGAGCCGTGCCGAGGTCCATGCATTTTAGCGAGAGATGCTGGCAGCGGCCGGCCTGGCGCCGCAGATAGGCGGCTCCCAACTGTGTCACCGATTCAACAATCATTGCCCCAGCCTCCTTATAAGCCAATTCGATTGCAATAGCTCCGACCCATCCAAAACACCGAGCTAATTCGGCCTCAGTAGATATTAGACGAGCGCGGATCAAAAGTTCGGGCCGCGCCGGCTAGGGGCGGCACGGCGATCGCCGCGACGGTGTTGCGATTGGGCAGCACGATGATTTTCGTACCGACATTCACGCGCTATAAAGATCGATCACGTCCGCGTCGAGCAGGCGGATACAGCCGCTCGACACGTTCGTGCCGATCGTCTCCGGCATATTGGTGCCGTGAATTCTGTACATCGTGTTGCCGAGGTAGATGGCGCGCGCGCCGAGCGGGTTGCCTTCGCCGCCGGCAGTGAAGCGGGCGAGATAGGGCTGCCGCGCGATCATCTCCGCGGGTGGGTGCCAGTCGGGCCATTCGGCCTTGCGCGAGACGCTCTGCGACCGGACCAGGTGAAGCCTCGCGGCCGACGCCGATGCCGTAGCGGAAGCCGTTCCATCGCCGATCACAAAATAGAGGAAGGTCTGCGCGGTATCGACGATGACGGTGCCGGGCGTGACATTGGCCGAATAGTTGACCAATTGGCGGCGAAGATTGGGCGCGAGCTCGGTCAGGCTGGCTTCATCGACCACCGAGCGATCCATGTCCGCGGCGGCGGACGGCGCCACTATGACGGCCCCCCGCGACAATGGCGAGGCAATGACTGAGCCGACCGACAGGGCGGCAGTGGCGAGAAAAAATGTGGTCTTGAGCAGACTTGAACCGAATATCATGCTGAATTCCTTTGGAATATTACTAATCAACAGGTGGTTCCACTTAAAGTTCCATGAGAAAACGCAATAATAGCGGTGAAAAATACTTTTCAGTCCAAATACTATCGTTTCTATTATCTTGTTTTACTTTACTATCACTGGAACATTCAACTCCTCCGCGCGTTACACAGCGCATACGACCTTGGTGCGGGATGGGTAAAGAAATGTTCGAAACCACTCATCAGAATGGCGATTGCCGTGGTTGTTGCGGGCAGGGATCGCCTTCTCCATAACCTTCGCACCGGCTGCAAACGGCGCCGAGGCCAAGAAAAGCCAGGACACCGCGCAGGTGGGACCGTTCGCGAAGGCTGATCGTCTCGTCGTCCCGGTGAAAGGGACCGCGTGCTCGCTGCGCGGCTGGCCGAATTTCGAGCCGAAGTGTCAATTCGATATGAGAGAAACATCCAGCGCGGCGCGGACCGTTCGGGTCATCGCGCTTCGCTAGACGAAGCCATCGATATATCTCGCCGTTTATCCGATTACAATTTGGATTTGAAGGTCGCACGCGTGATGGATACCGCCGTGCCGTGGGAGCCATTCACGATTTCGACGACGGCATCGAGTTGCGTCGTCATCGAACGACGCGC